>NZ_CP031222.1:0-2400000 GCF_003351745.1 Aquirhabdus parva
AAAAGGAAAAACAAACCAAAGCTAAGCAGTCAGCATTTGACCGCCGCAGGGAAGTTACCCGACAAAAACATGATGCTGATCGTCGTCGGCTGAGGCAGGCGGGTTGCTAATGAGTTACGCGCACGATACGAACCGCAAAATGCTACCGCCACAATCAAGTGCCTACGATTGATCAATTTGAATCAATCCCTGCTTATGAGAAAGCTGTGCAGGATTACTGGCAAGAGCAAGCTAAATGTCGGTGCAAAAAGAGTTTGAGCAGAAAAAACAAGCCCAAGATGAGCAATTATTGGCAGAAATTGTCCAAGCCGAAGCAGAATACGCTAAATCTAATCCCGATTATGAGAATGTTTTAACCTCAATGGTTCCTTTTATCGGCCAGAAGGATTGCCAGTGCATTTAAAAGACGCAATTTACTGCTGATGATCGCCGGCTATGCTTTATGAGTTGGGTAAAGATTAGCGGGTTTTGCTGATTTCTTGGTAAGTCGCCCACTGAGCAACTCATGGAATTGGGAGCCGTCCGCGCAAGTTTAAAAAACAACGGTGCAGCAGCGCCGCGTACACCTGCAGCAGCAAACCTACCAAAACCCATTTCAACAGTATCAGGCCGAACCACTTTAAGACTGATCCTTACGCGATGAGCGATAAGGACTTCTTAGCGGCGAAAGGTCTGAGATAAAAGGATATAGAAAATGCCAATCCAGTCTCTAACAACACGATTATTACTCATGACATCATCGCCAAAGATGCGGCGGTGATGTTTCTTGAGGAATCAACTTTTGTTAAATCGATCAACCGTGATCGAGAGCAAGAGTTCGGAAAAGACCGAGGCGGTTATACAGCTGGTGAGTCTGTCCGTATTAAAATCCCTCCTACACCCGTTGTCACCGATGGCGACGTGTGGTCACCAACTGATGCCGCAAAAAATGCGGTTGAAGAAACCATTTTGCTGAAAGTCGATACGCCTAAACACGTAGGGCTCAAATTCGGTTCAATTGAACAGGCTTTGAAGTTTGGTGAGTACAACGCAAAAGGCGGTTTTAAAGAGCGTATCTTGAAGCCTGCTGTTAAGGCGCTTGTTTCTGTCGTTGAAGCGGACATGTTGCAACGTGCAATTATTCTCACAAATAACTTTGTGGCGAATACTGGCCCGCTGACCACGCTGTCGCCATATGACAATGCCCGAGCTGCGCTGCAACGCAATCTTTGCCCTGAGGATAACCGTCAATCCTTAATCACCAGTAATATGAACGTTGGGCTTGTTTCGGCATCACGCCAGTTATTTAATTCGCAAAAAGACCTTGCCAAGCAATATACCGAAGGCTGGATTGGTCGCTATGCTGGCTTTGATTTTCATGAGCATCAATCGCTGTATCGCTCGACCAATGGTACGCAGGTTGCGGGTGTCACCGTATCGGGTGCTTCGCAAACGGGCGGAACATTGACGATTGGCGGCGTGACCAATGGCACGATCTTTAAGGCTGGCATGATCTTCACCATGACAGGTGTGAACATGTTGCATCCTCTGACCAAGCAAGATACTGGCAATCTCATGCAGTTTGTCGTACTTGCTGATGCGACGATGGGCGGTACTACTGGTGCGTTAACGATCTATCCTAAGATCACACCAGCAGGAACTGCGAATGCCAATGTGACGGCTTCACCAGCAGGTGGCGCAGGTTTAACTTTCGTTGGTGCTGCAAACCAGACCATCGAGCAAGGGTTAGCCTATCAGGGCGATGCTTACGCGGCGGCTTTTGTACCTCAGAAGCTACTTGCAGGATGTGTTGGTAGCACTTTTGATGCGGGTACCTTCTCAATTCGCTGCATGACCTTTGGTGATGGTGTGAATAACTTTGAAGGTACACGCCTTGATGTGTTGTACGGCTTTACGGGCGTTCGCAATAATTGGGCTGTGCGCACAGGCGTAGGCTTGTAATAGTCATTTAACCTTAAACACAAACCAATAAACGACAAAAGCCGCCTTCGGGTGGCTTTGTCGTTTTTGAGGATTTAAAAAATGTCAGAACCTATTGAATACCCAAAGGCTCTTTATCGTGATCATGCTGATCATGCAATCGCTAAAGACGAAGAGCATGAGGCCCGTTTACGTGAACTAGGTTACGGGGATTTTTCGGAGCTTGATCACTCAGACCATAAAACTACTGAGTCTGAAACTAATGCCCAAACAGAGGCATCGGGTGATGTTGCTTTTCTGCAAGCGCGAGTTGAAAACCTTGAAGGGCTTTTAACACGCGCAGAATCAGACCTAACTGCAATCGATATTCGTAACAAAGAGCTAGTCTCTGACCTAGAAAAAGCTAATGCAACTATTGCAGAGCATGTGCAAACCATTGCTGAAATGGAAGGGCATGCAGAGAAAGGTATTGCAGAGATTGAGCGTTTAAACAACGAAGTCTCTTCTTTTCAAGTCACCGTTAATGGCTTGCAAGAGCAAATAGCAAAATCAAATGCAGATGTATCAAAAACTGATAAAAAGGATAGCAAATAATGAAACCTGTTCTTAGTTTGCTGCGGGAGGCCGCACGCAAAGCGAATCTAATCGCGTCCGGTGAAAATCTCAATGCAGACCAAGAGCAGGAGTCATTAGAGGCGCTTAACACGTTATTGGACGGGTGGGCGCTCACTCTTCGCAATGGTTCTTTGCCACAGAGTGTTAAGGTGACTGATACCTTATATTTACCTGATGGTTACGCATCAGCAATCATGTATAACTTGGCGGTGCAGATCAGTGTTGATAATGAATTACAGATTGATCCCGAAGTTCAGCAAATGGCGCTTAATACCTTGTCTGCAGTGCGCCGTGATGGTACCGCGCCATTAAAATCTAAAGGTGATACCACACTAAGCCGTATGAGCCGCCGTCATGGTCTAGGACGAAATTTCTATGGCTAAGTTACCCATAGTCGGCGCGGCTTATAAAAACCCTTCGCTGATCATTGATTGTCAGAATACGATTAATTGGTACCCTCAAGCCATTGAGCTACCTAATGGTGCACAACGTGTATCTGCACTAATACCAACACCCGGATTAATCCGCCGATTCACGGGTGATAGTGCGGCAGTTCGTTGTCTAAAAGTTTTGTCTACTGGTCAGCTTTTAGCGGTGATTGGGAAGAAGCTTTATCACAGCCCGGCCAATACTTTTAATCTGACTCAAGTCACTGGCGTGATTATGGGGCTAGATATTGTCTCGATTGCTGATAATGGCACCGTGGCTATGATCGTCAACGGCAATACAAATCAAGTCTTAGACCTGAAAACCTTGGTACTGACTACACTCACCGGCTCGAATATTCCGCGATCTTCTTTTGTGGTTTTTCTTGATGGCCGCTTTGTGATGAATAAAGAGAAGTCCGACCGCTTTGTATGGTCTGACTTGTACTCAACCAATATTGACGCACTGTCATATGCTACTGCAGAGGCAAGTCCTGACCCTATGGTTGCCTTGGTCGAGTTTCAGCGCGAACTGTGGATGTTTGGCACTCAGACCACAGAACGCTATTACTCCAACAATGACAAAGATCAACCCTTTGCACGTATGCCCGGCGGCGTGTTTGAAATGGGGTGTTTAGCCCCTAATAGTGTATGTGCATTTGGTACAGGGATAATTTGGCTTGCTGTATCAGAATTTGGCGGCAATCAGATTGTGATGAGTTCCGGCGGTCAGCCTGTCCGTCTCAGTAATCATGCTATTGAGGGTGAAATTGACTCTTATCCAACAAATAATGATGCGGTGGCATTTGCCTACCAACAAGAAGGTCATTCTTTTTATGTGATTAGTTTCCCCTCTGGGAATACCACATTTGTTTTTGATATGACAACGCAGCTTTGGCACCAACGATCATGGACCAATACACAAGGGCAACATGACCGTCACCGCGCTCATATTCACGCCTATTTCAACGGTACCCATTATGTGGGTGACTACAGTAACGGCAAGATTTACGAATTAGACCGTGGAACCTATACCGATGATGGCAACATCATTACCCGTGAGCGCACTTGTCCTGCAACGCTTACAGACGGTCAAATGATGCGGTTTACGCGGCTTGAGATTGTTTGCGAGACGGGTGATTTAAAGAAGAGGGGGATTCCCCCCGATTTAGAAATCCATTCATACACAAGTCAGCCTTACCCTTATATGTTTAATGATGTTTTTAAGGTTGGCGGCAGTTTAACAGGCATTTCACTTAGACCTAACTTTTACACCATCCCTGCAGAAATCTTTCGTATGGGGGCATCTCTAACAGCAATTAACCTGCCTGTTGCAGTCACTTACGGCACGTACAACATTCCGCCTGAGGCGTTCAAGCCTTCTGCATCTATGACCGCAATAGATATGCCTATCTTGGTGAGTTACGGAACATACAACATTCCTGCAGAAGCCTTTAAACCATCAGCATCCATGTCTGCGATATCTCTGCCGATTGTCGCTTCCTACTTAACATATAGCATTCCTGCAGAACCTTTCAACATCGGTGCTAGTCTTACTGGAGTCACCTTAGCATGAACATAGAAACTAATATCCGTCTTTCGGGGCGATTCAAATTGACAGCGGTAAACGAGCATGGCGAGGAAAGATTTTTAGCGGAATTTGATAACTTAATCTTGAACCAAGGCTTAGACAAAGTAGCGGACACTGCGCCTAGTGCCCCTGTTATTGCTTGTGTGCAAGTCGGTACGGGCAACACTGCGCCTGCGGTTACGCAAACTGCTTTAAGTGCATACTTAGTCGGCACGAGCCGCAACTTTTCCTTTAGCACAAACCCGCCGTCATCTGCACCTTGGGTCGGCACTGTTGTGTACTCTTGGCAGTTTGATCAAGGTGTTGCGGCAGGTAATTTAAGTGAAGTAGGGGTAGGTTGGACATCATCAACAGGCAACTTGTTTTCTCGCGCGTTGATTTTAGATGGCAGTAATAACCCGACCTCAATCACTGTACTCGCTAACGAGTTCTTGACTGTTACATACACGCTAACCGTAACACCTCCGACAGCAGATAACGTAACCGTTATTTCTGTAAATGGTGTGAATACCACATGCACAACAAGACCTTCAGCGGTAAGCACTTATACGACTGGTCAAGGGGCATGGGGTGTCCTGTATGGAGGGTACAGCATATTTCACGACATCAGTTCTTCAAGATGTATAGTTGGTGCGGGAACGTTAGGAAATTATGATTCCATCCCATCAAGCAGTACCTTAGTGCTAAATGGTGGTTTTACGGTTGGGAGTTATACACCCGGTTCCTTCTCACGCTCAATCACTTGCAACGGCACACTAACAGACAATTTGCCTGGGAACGCACCTATTACTGCGGCGCTTATCAACGTGTTAGGGGGTACTTCGTGGCAGACAAGTTTTAGTCCGGGATTGCCAAAAGATAATACAAAGACATTGGCATTGACCTTAACGATTAGTTGGAGTCGCTAACATGTTGCCAAATGGGGTGCTATCGACTACGCCTATCACGGGATCATTTATAGCACCTGATAACCAACCGTTTAGTTATACAACGGATTACGAGAAAGGCGGCATACACCTGCAAGACCCTTCGCAAGGTCTTGATGTTCAAGTCTGGACAGCACAGGTTAAATTAGACGGTATTTATATCAGTGCGCCCAACACCCCAGAAGTCAAAATACTTTCAGGTCTGCGATACACGGAAGTCGGTTTATCATTTGATCAGAACATGAACCCGCATATCAGTTTTGTGCAAAATGGTAATGCGGGTTTATTGTGGTATGACTCGGCAGCTCATGCGAACGCCACGATGATGATTCCTGATGCTATCAACCCTCGCACATGCTTGGATGACAAGCGTTCATTAAGTTCAAGTTCAAGCGACGTACTGCTTTTCTATCTCAAAAGTGATAACCATTTGTATTACCGTCAACAGCGTGACCGATTCGGCATTGAATATCCATTGGGTGTGGTTGATGGCAATGTATTAAGACGTGTAGGAATGAATCAAAAATACCGTCTACAAATTGAAATTGAGAAATTATCTAAGCCCACTATTTAAGTGGGTTTTTTAATGGAGATCGATATGCTGACCGATGACGAAGCAAAATTGATGGTCACATGGTCCGATGACCACGGCAACACATGGTCAAACAATCGTTTATTGCCACTCGGTAAAGTTGGTGAATATCGCAAGCGGGTAGAGACTCGCCGCATGGGGTCGGGCCGTGATCGAGTGTACCGCGTGCGCTGTACTGATCCGGTGAATATCGTCATTGTCGAGGCGCGTTTGTCATGAGTAGCGGAATCCCGGCCAATGATCCAATTTCAATGCCTAATGGATTATGTACGCGGCAATGGATTTTGTATTTAGATGGTTTATCAAATAGCTCAGCCAATGGAAGCGCGGCAGCTTTAGCAAAGGCAAATCAAGCCCTTTCTACGGCTACACAAGCCGAAAGCGCGGCAAACCAAGCCAACACAACCAACAATGCTCAGAACAGCAAAATTAGCACGCTGGAAAGCAATGTAAGTGGCTTGCAAACAGGTAAAGCTGATCAAACGGCCTTAAACAATAGCAATAACCGCATAAATACGCTTGAGACAGCAAACGTCACAACACAATCTCAACTTACGGCACTGACAGCAAAGGTTAATGGTATCGGTGATGCTTCTACAGACATAGCTGACATTAAAACAGAGTTATCTCAAGACACAGTTTTGATCAATCAACTACGCGTTACAGCAAATGATCATGAAGAGCGTATAGATACTTTAGAAACGCATGATGACGATCATGAATCACGCATAACTGCAATTGAAACTTTTGATACTGCAGCCGGTATGCGTCTGACTTCTTTAGAGGGGCGAAACCTTGCGCCAGTCATGAAAACCGTGGATGTCAATTTAGGGTCCACGCCTGCAAAAAACTTTACTGCATCGTTCACTGATGCGGATGTCACCACGGCATCAAAGCTGATGATGGTTGCATCAAAGCCATTCGCAACATTTGCCACTGAGACAGTAACCGCTTATGCGTCTTGTACAACAGATGGCACCGTAAACATTCATGTAAACAGCGCGATAAACAACATATCTGGCATTTTCTCATTCACATATTTAATCAGTCCATAGGGAGCACGTCATGGGTGGATTTTTAGGGTCATTGACAGGCGCAAACGCAGCCAATGCAGCAGCTCAAGCGGCAAAAGCTCAAGCCGCAGCAAACCAACAGGCGGCGCAAGTTCAAGTCGATGCTTACGGCAAAGCGGCACCTTTGCAAGCCAATGCAGCCACACAAGCAGCGCAGGCGCTTCAAGATGCCTATGGTTCAGGTACAAAGTCACTTGTTGGGGGTTATAACAATGCCAATGACACGCTAAACAGTGGTTATCAGTCTGCACTTGGGTTTTTGCAACCTTATGCCGCAGCCGGAACAACAGCAACAGGTCAACTTAACCAAGGTTTAACTGATGGCAGTCTTACTCGATCATTCGGTGCAGGCGATTTTACAGCTGATCCGGGTTATCAATTCCGCTTAGACCAAGGCATGAACGGCATTCAACAAAGTGCGGCTGCAGGCGGTGGGTTGATGTCTGGTGCGACACTAAAAGCGCTTCAAAACAACAATAGCAACCTTGCAAGCCAAGAGTACGGCAACGCATATAACCGCTATAGCAACGACCAACAAAACCGCTTTAATCGCCTGTTTGGTGTTGCACAAAGTGGTCAAGGTCTGGCGCAGAACATGGGCAATATGGCTTATCAGAACGCTAGCAATATCGCAAACAATCAGATCGGCATCGGCAATGCTCAAAATGCTGGAACTTTGGGCGCAGCTCAAGCCAATGCAAACGGAATCACCGGAGCAGCAGGGTATAACGCTCAAGGCATACTTGGTGCAGCAGGCGCACAAGCTGATGGGATATTAGGTGCAGGCAATGCCATTTCAGCGGGAACGATTGCCGGGGCTAATAACCGCTCTCAAGCATTCGCAAATCTGGCGAATCTGGCAGGACAAGCGGCGGGGGCTTATGCGAGTGGTGGCACTTCTCTTGCCATGCCTTCGGGTGGCAACAAAAGCTCTTTGAGTAGTTATTTCTCAAACCTTTGGGGCGGGAACAACGGACAGAATGCCGTTACACCCGGTTCGCTAAACATTGCAACGCCAAACTTAGCAACTTAAGGACCTGATCAAATGGCTACTACAAACGCAGGCATCATTTTAGGATTGCAAACGCCAAATTATGACTTTGGCAAGTCTATTGCTCAGGGCATGGAGTTAGGAAACCAAGTCACCGCAGCAAACCAAAAGAGCGCCTTAAATATGCTAATGAGTAACCCGGCGGTCTATGACCCGACCACGGGTCGTATTGACATGAAAGCTGCGGTACCACTTGCACAGCAAACCGGGTATGCGGGCACTCTTTTGCCTTTACTTGCTCAGAATAATGCGGCTCTTCAAAAAGGACAGTTTGAGGCACAAAAGGCGGCTGATGAGCATAATCAAAGCGTGGCTAATATCCAAAACCTAGGCTATACGGGCGAAGGCTTAAAAATTGGCAACTCAGCTAAGAAAAACGCGATTGTTACCGATGCTTTAACCGGACTAAAAGCCTACGGCGATCAAGTGACACCGGACCATGTATTAAATGCCTTAACCCCATTGTTACTCGATAAAACCATTGATAAAGATACCTTTGATGGATATATGAATGGTGCTCTTGCTAACAAAGGCAATCTATCTGCTTATATCAATAGCCAAGGTTTGCAGGGTGCAGGGGCTAAAGAGGCGATGACTTTGACATCACCAAAAACCAATATAACAAATACTGGCGGCTCAAGTTTATTTACGGCCACAAATCCACTTACTGGAAAAACCACGGTAACAGGGCAAGTGAACAATACTCCAAGCCCGGACACGATTTTAAGCAGTGCAACCACACAGCGCGGGCAAGATATGACCGCGCAAACCGCCGCGAACTCTCTTGAGAACGCTTTAGGCAAAAGCGATCAAATTGGGTCGCCTCAGTGGGTGAAAACAGAAAATAGCCGCTTGAGTCAATTGGATAATCTACTTAAATCCGCCGAAGATATTTTACCGAATGCTACACATAGTGGCTTTGGTCAAGGTGTTGATTATCTGGGTCGCCTTGTTGGTAAGTCTACGGATGGCGATATTGCAACAGGTCAATTACAAACCATTGCCGGGCAAATCACCTCGATGATGCCGCGTATGCAGGGTCCACAATCCGATAAAGACGTGGCGCTATATCAACAAATGGCCGGTGATCTTGCAAACCCTTCGCTGCCTATAGCGCGTCGCCAAGCTGCACTACAGACCATTCGTGATCTAAACAGCAAGTATGCGGATAACAACGCAAATTTTGGGATTGTTAATCCATTCAAACCTCAGCCAACCCAAAACATGTACAACGTACAACAAACAGGTCAAGGGATGGTCATCAATGGCCGGCGATATTCTGGCGCTGAAATAGATGCTTACGCAGGTAAGCACAATATGACACGCGATCAAGCAATAGAGAAAATCAACCAGATAAGCAATGCTGTTCAATAAATAGGTGAATCATGGACATTACAAAGCTTGTAGATAATCCAAATGTTAGAAAAATGCTGGATCTTATTTCATCAACAGAGGGCACCTCTACAAATGGATATCTAACCGGGTTTGGCGGTAAATTATTGCCGTCTTTGGATGATCACCCCCGCACAACGACCCCGTTCACTCAAACCGACGGCACAAAAAGTGCAACCAGCGCAGCAGGACGCTATCAATTTTTGACTAGGACATGGGATGGCTTGGCAAAACAATACGGGTTTAGTGACTTTAGCCCGCGCAACCAAGATTTAGGAGCAGTTGCGCTGTTGAGCCAAGCAGGGGCTTTGCCTGATGTCTTGAACGGAAATTTTACAAGCGCGATCAACAAATCAGGGAAAATCTGGGCGAGCCTACCAAGCAGTAATTACCAACAACCTAAGAAGGGTTGGGATTCTGTCAGTAAGCAACTAGGTAGCTCATATGATCCATTAGAGGAAATTTTGTCGAGCGGTAAGCCGCAAGCAAAACCAACGAATGCAAAAGTAGGACAACCCGCGCCATCGACGAATAAATCAAATGATTATGACCCGCTTGAAGAAATATTAAGCGGCAACACATCGTCGGTTACGCCGCCTTCTTTCAATATGAGTCGGGCCCAAATCGCTCAAAAATTAGGTTATGACATCAATGATCCGCGTGTGGATGAGATGGTTAAGGCTACGGAGTTACGGAAGCAAGGTAAGTCAACTGCAGGGGTTTTTAGCCCTCAGTCTGATATGAAAGGGAGTATAGGCGAGGGAGCGATTATTGGTGCAACTGGCCTTGGTTCAGGAATTATTCAAAGTGCCTATAAAGTTGGCGATCTAATTGCTAAGGGTATCAATAGTGTTGCGGGAACACACTTAAAAGACAATGAATATGATGACTTTACCAAGTCACGCCAACAGGTCATAAATGATTATGATGCGGCACGTTATCGTAACGGTCGCTCTGGTTTTGATGCGGCTAGAATGGGCGGTGAAATCGTGGGTACCGCACCCATTGCTGCACTTTCTCGCGGGTATCAAGGCGCTAGAATCATATCTCAAGCCGGTGGACGTGTTGCCGCTCAAAACGCTGCAGTTGGTGCGGCAATGGGGGGTACTCAGTTTGCAGGCAATGCAGATGAAAGGTTAAACAATACTGCAGCGGGTGCATTGGGCGGCGCATTAGGAGGTATAGTTGCGGATAAAGTGATTGTGCCTATTGCCACAAAGTCAGCGTCATATGTTGCAAATAAGGTGCTTGGTAGCACAGACAATACAATTGCTGCAGCAACAAACCACCTTACTAATGCTTTGGATTCTCAGGGTGTAAAACTTTCGGAACTTCCCGAAAATGTTCAAAGTGTACTTGTTAATGATACGGTTCAAGCATTAAAGAGTGGAAATGACATTATCCCGGAGGCCGCAGCAAGAAAAGCGGCTTTGCTTGAAAGCAATATTCAAGGTACCACAGGTCAAATACAGTCTACAGTAAACCCCGCCGCCTATTCCATCGAGCAGAATGCAGCTCATCAACCTGGTGGTGCCGCGCTTGCTGATAAGTTCACAAATGACTCACGGGCAATCACGGGAAACCTTGAGAAGCTTAAAACAGATATAGGCGGCAACGCTGCAACACCATCAAGCGCAGGGGATACAGCGCAGGCCACATTAAGAAATGTCCACGAGCGCAATTATCTGGACCCTTTGAATAACGCGCAGGCGGCAGTTGATAGCTTTGCAGCACGCGGCACGATGGGCCCTAATGATGTATCACAAACTATTGGTCAGACTTTGGATGATCATTTAGCCCAACGGCAGGCACAGATTGCACAGAGTTACAGCGAGGCACATGCTTTGCCCGGTGCAAAATATCCGATAGATTCGACTGTACTTGTCAATAATATCAAGAGTGATTTAGGTCATACCTATAACGACCTACCATCCAAAATCAAAACCAGTATTGAAAATTACAGCAGCGGGATGAATATCGGTGATGCTAATAACCTTATAGCGCGCCTTAATGCTGAATTTTCGGACTCTGCAAACGGTAATGTGAAAAATGCGCTTGATCGAGTGCGCGGCCATGTCGATAAAGCGATTGAAGATGCAGCGACCAAGCCAATAGGAGGCTTACAACCACGATTGCCACCACCAGAAGTTGCACAGGCAAAGTATGCGTTTGAAAGCGCCCGGGCATCCGCAAAAAAACTGTTTGATGAGTTTGATCAAATCCCGGCTTTGAAAGATATGAGCAATGGGGAGCCGGCTGATACGATTTTTGAAAAACATATCCTTAATGGGAAAATTCCACAAATTAAGGCGACCATCAATAAACTTAATACCATTGATCCTTCATTAGTCCAGCAGATACAAGGCACTGCAATGCGCCATATTCAAAATTCTGCATCTAGTGCGAGTCAGCTTGAGTCAGCATTAGGCAATATCGGTGATGCACGCATGGAGGCAATATTCGGGCGTGATGGTGCAGAACTTGCACACAAGATGCTGCAGTCAACTAAATCATGGGAGCAGTCTATTAAGGGATTGGCAACTAATGATGCAACTAAAGTTGCCATGAATGATATTGATGGTCGGGTGTTTTTTCAAAAACATATTTTGAACGGTGATCCTAAGCGCCTGATCGAGACGATCAAAACGCTTAAAGCTGAAAACCCACAAGCGTTAAACGATGTCCGTCGTCAAGTAGTGGATTACTTTTTAGATGTCGGCACCAGTCATAACGGTGCGATAACTATCAGCAGACTTTTGAACAAGGTCGATGACATTGGACAAGAGCGGCTAAATCTGATTTTTGAGCCTGCACAGCTTAAAGAGCTTAATAAAATCATTAAGGTCGCCAAAATATTGAAATTAGAGCCAGAGGGGGCAACCGTGAACCGCTCTCATACGTCTAATCTCATGTCTGCACAAGTTGTAGTCGGTTCTCTCAAGGCTTTGTTATCAATGATCCCGAAAGCTGGGCCCGTATTGGCAAAGATTACCGAAAATGGCGCTCTTAAATATAAGAACATGCGCTTAGGTCAAAATGCCTTGAAGGGAAGTATTACAAGTGAGGTGAAGTTGGGTAGCCCTGCATATTTGCGCTTATCTGGCGCGCAAAAAGAGGCTTTACAGCGTTTTGGGGAGGTAGTCGATAAATCAGGCAACATCATACGGCTGGCTTTATCACAGGGTGCTATTGATTCTCAGCAATAATCAGGATTTACGGAATATAAAATAACAGCATATGCCGATAATTGTGAGAATAGAAACTATGATTGTTTCTCGTTTTTCGGGGGATGCCTCTTTGATCCATTTAGCTATCCCGGCAATAACCAATAGCAAAATAATCCCGATCACTGTCTGTATTGGGAAGCTAAAAACAAGCAATACAAGTGCTGCGAGAATTGCCAAACCGAAAGCACTACTAAAGTAAGCGTTCATTTTATATACGTCCTTTAATTTAGTGTGAATATGCCAGTAACCGCGAAACAAAACAAGGTCACTTATCGAGTGGCCTTTTTTATTGTCCAAACAAAAGGAAAACCAAAATGACCACAGTAGCAGGGGCCTTGCAGCCTGTACGTTATCGCGCATTCGATAAACTTGGAAAGCCTCTTATTGGTGGACGTGTTGAAGCATACCAAGGTGGAGGCACAACCGTTACTAAAGACACCTATGCTGATCCAATGATGATTGCCAAAAACACATGGCCGGTTGTTCTGGATGATGTGGGTTCAGCCTCAATTTATATCAGTGGTGACTATTACATTCGTGTGCTAGATGCCAATGGTCAATTGATCGAAGAAGGCGACGGGATTGCGGATGCGCAAAGTGTAGCGGTTGCAGTTGTGGCGGCTGGAAGTGGTGGAACAAGTAATCTAGAAAGTCGTGTAAGTGATCTTGAGTCACAAGTGGATGATCTACAAACACAGTACAACTCACTGAATGACTCATTCAACAATTACAAAACGACCAATGATGCAGCCTTAGTCACTCTGAATACCAACCTTACCACAGCAATTGCTAATGCTATTAGCACACAAAACAGCGCCATGCTTGCCGCCGTGGATGCTTTGCGCGTTGATACGAATAACAAACTCGCAGGGCTACAGATCAAAGTTGGCGGCTTATATTTCACAGAAAGCAGCGCAAACCCTGCATCAGAACTTGGATATGGTACATGGAGTCGTGTGGCAGAAGGTAAAGCCGTTGTTGGTCTTTCTACAGTGCCTACTGATCCTGCATGGACTAAAACCGTTGCCGGAACATTTGGTGAGTATGACCATACGCTAACTCTGGCAGAGATTCCAAATCATAACCATGATGTACAAGAGTATGCAGGCACAAACTCTTCCGGCATTCATATTAACTCTGGTACTGGCGGCGGCGCTTCAGGCACTAAAACAGGTTCATCGGGCAGCGGCGGTTCGCACAATAACGTTCAGCCCTCATATGTGGTCAATGTCTGGAAGCGGACAGCCTAAGGAGTCGAAGCAATGCAACAATTACCCCCTATCTATCGTGGTGATCCATTTATCTATACTGGCACCTATAAGCCGCAGGGAATTGCGACTCAGATCACTAGTGATGTGATTTTGAGCGCTTCGGTGTGTAGCAAGCATGGTAAAACGCCCCTTAACCTCATTATAAATCCCGATCAAGTTAACAATGTTGGTGTGTTTACGATCAGTTCAAATGATACGAAGCATTGGCATGACCAATCATTCTTGACTATAGAAATTTCTGTATTGGGCGTTGCGACCGCCCCAGCTCGCGCAGCATTTTATGTGAAGGAGGCACCATGTCACTCTCATTGCAGGTAAGCGAAACGCTGATTGAGCTCAAGACTGAATCGGGAACGGTGATCGATTTAGTTGCAGGTGGCGTGATTGTTATTGATCCGGGTGCGATTTTTGGACCCAGCTATATAAGCACGCTATCGTCTATTAGTACCGGTTTATCCAATACAAGCATTTCTGTATCTGCAATATCAAGCAGTTTAAGCACGACTACTTTATCCGTATCAGCTATTTCTAGCAGTTTAAGTAATGCCATAGTCTCTACCTCTGCAATATCTACAGGACTTGTTAACGCCAATTCTGCGGTATCAGCGATATCAAGCGGCTTAAATACACTTACAAGTGCAATATCAAGCGTATCTTCTGGCCTTAGTGCTGTGTCTACAGGGCTTAGTAACGCTAATAGTTCAACCTCTGCAATCTCAAGCAGTTTGAGCAGTGTAAGAGGTTCTGTTTCATCGGTATCTAGCGGCTTGAGTGTGATCACTTCTAGCGTGTCGTCTGTGTCGTCTGGCTTAAGCAGTGTTTCAACAGGTTTAAGTAATACGATTATTTCTGTATCGAGTGTATCAAGCGGCTTAAGCACTGCGCGTAGTTCGGTATCTTCTGTCTCAAGTGGCCTTAGTACGGCAATTAGTTCCATTTCGGCAGTCAGTAGCGGTTTATCTGATGTTTCATCGGGTTTGAGCAATGCGACAGCATCCGTCACAACCTCATTCAATAACACGAATAGCTCGGTATCGGCAATTTCAAGCGCACTAAGCAACACGACCAGTTCAATTTCTGCAGTATCTAGCGGACTCGGAACGATGGCTGTTCAAAATGCGAATTCCGTTGCGGTAAGTGGCGGCACTATAAACAACACATCTGTTGGGGTAACAACTGCCGCTGCAGGTAGATTTACCACACTAACCACGACAAGTGGGGGAGCGGGTGGCGTAACAATTAATGCGCCGGCATCCGTAGTAGTTTTTAAAACCGATGATGCTTCGGAAGTGAACTTTAACCTGAAAAGAATAGGTGCTGTTACTGATACAGCTAATATTCAAATTCGTCATCTAGCCACGGGCGCGTTTGATATCCGTAGTCTTAATGATGCTGGTTCTGCGGCTAATAGCGTAATAAGGGCAGAACGCGGCACAGGTATAGCGTGGAGCAACTTAACGGTTGTTCCTCAATCAGGACAAGTAACGGTCGGAACATCTACTGCAGTAAGTGCTGATAAGTTCGGAGTAAGCGGCCGTGGCTATTTCACTGGTGGTGTGACTTCGATGGTTGCCACTGAGTTGGATGGAACGGCAAACGGGGCGCTATATGTGTCCAATCAAACAACCGGACAGGCTCAGTTAACATTTATAAAAAAGGGAGCTGGTACAGACGCGAAAATGATGGATGTTTTACTCGCACCGTCCGGCGCGTTCATCATACGTTCTACAGGGGATAATTGGTCGTCCACAGTAGAAGCCTTGCGGGTATCAAGAGGCAGCGGATCAGCAATTGACAATATGCAACTCCTTCCGGCAGGTGGTCAGCTTCTTGTCGGCCTGACATCTTCATCCGGTACTGATAAGTTGCGTGTCAATGGAACAACTTCACTTCTAGGACCTTTGAATTTGCCTAAATACACCTTGTCAACATTGCCTAGTGCTGCGGCAACCAATGGATATTTGATCGACGTGACCGACGCAACAGGCGGCGCTAAAACATGTCGATCCAATGGTACAAATTGGGTAATCCTCAATACAACAACGACCGTCTCATAAGGGGGAATCCATGAGCATTACAGAACTAACTCGGCCATATGAAACGCTAATCCGTCACCATGCAGACGGAACGGTGACCGCTCACCATCAACAGATTTACGTTTTATCAAAAGACGGCATCGTGATTGCTGAAAATATCCTAGACCCGGTTAGCCTTTCGCAAGTTGATTTAACCAGTGCTTTAGGTGCCGCGACCACAGCGGCGTTAGGTCAAAACGCGGACCTAAAGGCGCAAATTGAGACTCTACAAACCCAAGTTGACAGTTTGTCGAATCAGAATAGGGCGCTTCAAGATGCCCTGCCAGTCGTAGAAACGTAAGCAATTTAAAGCAATCCCCCCCCGCATTTAGCGGTTTTTTTTACGCCTAAATTTCAGGAGTACACCATGCAAATTACCCCTCAAGAAGTCACGCACATAGCGGAAGGTATCGGTTTTACAGCCTATTGCTTTAGTCACCTTATCGCAGCAAAGGGCACGCCTAAATGGTTGCCGGGCTGGGCGGTCACAATCATCAATGTTGTAGCTACAAACTACGGCAAATCAAAGAACGCAGACACAAAGGACTGATGGCCGCGCCCTCTTAGGAGGTTGTCATGCAAACCAAGAAGGAAAAACCCATGCAAGATTATGAAAAAAACGGCCTGATGCTCATTGTCATAGGCGCTTTGATCGGCTTAGGCAAGGTATTAGCGAGTAATGAAGTGTTGACCCTTCGTCTATTGATTGGCCGGACTTTATTGGGTTCCGGCTCTTCTCTTGTTGCTGGTGCGATTGTTATGCAAATCCCGGATATATCACCCCTTGCCCTTGTCGGTGTTGGCAGTGCGTTAGGTATTGCAGGCGCTAGTGTGATTGAAGCATGGGTAAGGAAGAGAAGCGGGGTGGGCCAGTGAATACACCTAAACAGCCGATCATTAAGAAAAATTGGGTTGCAGGGCTTGTATTGCTTGCAGCTTCTCTTTTGGCGACGATTAGCAGTCATGAGGGCACCCGCTACAAGCCATATTATGATTCTGTGGGGGTGTTGACAGTCTGCGAAGGTATCACGGGAAAAGGCGTTATTGCTGGCAAAGCGTACACCCGCGCAGAGTGTGATGCTTTGATTCAATCCCGTGTGTTGATTGCCGGCCAAGGCGTATTGAGTTGCGTCAATGAGCCGATTAATCAAAACGAGTATGAGGCTTATACTGATTTAGCCTATAACATTGGAACGGGCGCGTTTTGTAAAAGCAGTATTGTGACGTACTTGAACCAAGGCAATCATAAAGAGGCTTGTAATCGTATCTTGCTGTACAACAAAGCCGGAGGCAAAGTGTTGCCGGGTTTGGTGAGCAGGCGGGCCAAAGAGAACAAGCAATGCTTAACACCTGTTAAGAAGGCCGCATAGCGTATATGTGAGTCACCTTACACCGTGGTACCGTAATTGATTGCGGTACCATGATCAATCATGCCAATTCAAATCAAGATTAACCGGCTCTTCTTTAGGAATGCGTTTAGTTTTTCTGTCAATTTTCCGCACCAAGAAAAACCCCTGTGCATGTAGCACCGCCCAATCTAACCAAGGGTCATCCCTTGAGGCCAAGAAAACCGCGCAATGATCCTGCAAATCTTTGGTTAGAGGGTAAGCCGCTTTAAACTCATCTTCATATATCTGTATCTGCTTATTGATATGCAGTTCATCGAGTTTTTTGTTTATTACAGCTCTGGTTAAATTTATGACGGGGCGCATGGTTAAATCTCACTACAATATCGTTAGATAAATCTTACGAAATCGTAATGTCTATTTAAAGTGAATTTAAATCATGAGATTTAAAATCAGATGAGTAATGCTCATAATGTTTCCTCATACTCTAAAACCTTCCCTCGATGTGAAATATTCACATATCGCTCAAGACTGGACCAACTTAGATGCAATGTGACTTGCTGAATCTGCGGTATGGTCTTGCCTTGTTCTGCAAGCCTTGTCGCCCCTTCATGACGCAAATCATGAAAGCGTAAGTTCTTAATCCCTACCATTCTGCAGGCGTCACTGAAATAAGTACGAATAGCAGTATTATCTAACGGTAACATTCTATCTTCACCGGGCGCAGCGCCCATTCTTTTTCGTGTCTCTGGATCACGTAGTAAATCAATTATGCTTTTCGTGTGTTCTGCAATGAGAGCAGCTTTATTGTTGCCGTCTGATCCGTTGGGGTTTTTAAGATTGCGCACCAACCAGTGCCCTTGTTCCTCGTTATAGTCACTCAGTAGTAAATTGCATATTTCATTTTGACGACGACAAGAATAAATCGCGTACCACATGATTAAGTGCATGGGGTAGTTTGTGCGGCCGCGTTCCCATGTATCGCGGAAATGGTTTGTTAAGGTTATCAATTCTTCTGTTGTGGGCAGTCTATCTCGGTGCCTGCCCTTTCCTATGGTCCTAGACTTGCGCAGGCCCTTCATAGCGTGTTCGAGCTCGCGCACGTTGACGACTTCACCCCAGACAAGTTCAGCGTGTTCCATAACGACCTTGGTATATTGCAGGTCTTGCAGTGCCGTACTCGGCATAATCGCTTTGTACTCGGCTGTGCCTTTGCGTCTCATATTGACATGATCGGCAAAGTCGGAGCGTGTGGCCTTCGACATTTTAAGTTTTGCAAAGGGAAATTTTGTGAGCAAAAGAATGCCGTTTCGCTTGGACCTCCCAAACCCGGTTACTTCATCAAGATACTTTTCAAACGCCTGACCCAGAGTCATGTTATTTTTAATTGCTAGATCAGGATTAAGAATAGATGGGTCGAGTTCTATCTCTGCTTCGCGCTTGGATAGCCAAGTCGTAGCAAGCGATTTTTTGGAAAACGTGCGTGATTCTGAGTAAGGCTGCAAACCTTCTCTTTTAATGCGTATCTGGGCGGTGTAACGTGTTTCACCCTTTGCATTTTTTCGGGGTATTACTGATCCCATTTGCTACATACTCGGCTGAATTTTACGTTTTAGTAAATCTGTAGCAACAATGTACCATTAGGACGCAAAAACCCGCAAGATAGCAACATGAATACGCAGTATGAAAACGAAAGGAAAAATAATAAAAAATAATGGCTTAAATTTAAATGTATGAATGTAAATAATTTACTTGCGCTTTACCCCAACCGATGCAGGCGTGGATCAATGAGCATGGCTGGGGATCAACGTGGCAGCGGGATGGCTTGCCGCGTAGCACGCGCTCACTGGTTACGATTGCGATGCTGGTTGCTCTGAAGGCACCTAAAGAGTTACAGGGTCACATCCGCGGTGCATTGAACAATGGCTGCACGGTCAGTGAGATTCAGGAGGTTCTTTTACACAGTAGCGTCTATTGTGGTGCACCTGCGGCTCAAGAGGGATTTCGAGCGGCTCAAGAAGTGATTGATGAATGGCTCAAAACACGATAAATCGTCAGCTATGAATGGGTGCCATTACATGATGATTAAATTAAAAAGCCCTGGTGAATCAGGGCTTTTTAATTATTAACGAACATCAATCTTAGACGTTCTCTTTTTGAAAGAGTCGCCAAGGTTGTAATGCACCGATGCTAACGGCAATCAAACCGACAACCAGTGCTAAAGACAAAGGCTCATGTAAGAGTGGCACTGCTGCAAGTGCGGCAAGCAGTGGTGCAAGAGCAAGTACGCTACCGACCTTGAAGGCACCCAGTCGCTCAACTGCGCCGATAAACGTCAGCATGGCGACAATGACCACAAAGATGCCTTGAAAGATCGCCTGTGTCAGAATTTGTGGAAGTGTTGCTTCCGCCAGTTTACTGGGCAGAAAGAGCATGTAAATCGGTAAATAAACCACAGCAGATAAAATCGCAACTCCTGCCATCGCTTGCCAAGGCGGCAACATCCAGCGCTTTAAGAACGCGGTATAGAATCCCCATGCCATTGATGCCATAAAAAAGAAAAGATCGCCAATGCCCAGAATAAAAGTATGCTGCTCAAGCATAAGCAAACTCATCCCCGTAAGTCCTGTAGCAATAACGGCAAGACTAATCCAGTTGTTCAGGGTCATGGCCTCACGTAACACGATCAATGCGGCAATCGCTGTCCAAAAAGGCAGCATACCTGTCATCCAAATCGCAGCATGCGCAGCTGGAGCATAGCCAAAGCCTAAGTAGGCAAGGGAGGCATAAGCCACACCACCAAGCATCGCGAGTACCCATGCTCGCCAATCCAGCAAAAAGCGCCATTCACGGCGATAAATCTGGATCGGAATTAAAACCAGCGCGGCGGTGACGAAACGCAATGCGCCTATGTCCCATGACGTCATGGATTGGGTTGCACCAAGACGTGAGAGCAGGGTAAAGCTACCCCAAATCAACATGGTCGCAGCCAGTAATAAATAACCGATCAATCGTGTACGTTTGATATGAGCCGCATCAAATTCAATAGTTTGCACTCAAAAACTCCGAGTGATGTAGATGCAAGGGGGGATGTTCTTAAGCGGGTTGTCTTTGGCGGCAGGCTTCATAAATCGCCATGCCTGTGGCCACGCTGACATTTAAGCTCTGTAACGTCCCTGCCATGGGGATATAAGCCAGTTGATCACAGTTCTCTTGAGTGAGGCGACGTAGGCCGGTGTCTTCAGCACCCATGACGATGGTTAGTGCACCGGTTAAATCGATTTGATGTAAAGGCTTTGCACCTTCATCCAGCATGGTACCTACCGTCTGCACGCCCATTTCTTGCAGAGCGACCAAGGTACGAGATAGATTCGTGACTTGGAAAAAGGGAATGACTTCCGCTGCACCAGCAGCAACCTTACGTGCAATGGGTGTCAGTCCTGCTGCGCGATCACGTGGTGCAATCACACCATGTACACCCATTGCTGCTGCGGTACGCATACAAGCACCAAGATTATGTGGATCAGTCACTTGATCAAGTGCGAGTAAGAAGACATTGCTAGTTGAGCGAACCAGACGCTCTAGATCCCCTTCATCTGAGACAGGTGCCGGACGCACGGCTGCGACAATACCTTGATGCTGCGCACCTTCGGACATTTTGCTTAAGGTATCGCGACTGGCTTTTTGCACAGAGATACCATGGGGTTCGGCTTGTTTGATCAAGGCTTGTAGACGTTCATCATCCCGCCCTTGCAGGACAAAGAGTCCTAAGACTTGTTCTGGCATGGTGTTCAGAAGTGATTCAACCGCGTGTAGGCCAAAGTGGTGTTCTACGGTTTTTGCTGCTTTTGCCATGGTTTACTCTGGGTTCGTGCGGTAAGAAAAACGCTCGCTCAATAAGAAGCGCTAATTAGGTGCCCTATTCTAGCGAATTTAGCGCATCTTTCCTGAACATATTATGATGAAAAGTAATATTTAAAGAATGGACCGTTTGAATAAAAAAGCCGACTCAAAATATAGTCGGCTTTTTTGGGTCAGGAGAAATGGGGGTTATTTGCCCAAAGCCTGTTTGCGATGATGACGTGCGGTCTTACCACGGCGGCGAATGTTCAGGAGTTCGACCAATAAGGAGAAACCCATCGCGCCGTAGAGATAACCTTTTTCAAGATGCAATCCCAAACCTTCGATGACCAGAAAGCCACCGACCAAGACCAAGAAGGTGAGAGCTAACATTTTGATCGATGGATGACGTTCGACAAAATCACCAATGGGTTTAGCGGCAAACATCATCACCAGAACCGATGCCACTACGGCAAGGACCATGACGGGGATGTCATTCGATAGACCAACCGCGGTAATCACCGAATCGAGAGAAAAGACAATGTCGATGATGGCAATTTGAATGACGATCGCGAAGACACCTTTTTGTACGGCATCACTGGTGGTGAGTTCGTTGTGCTCTTCTTCACCATCGGTCTCTTCATAGATTTCAACAATGCTCTTATAGATGAGAAACAGTCCGCCCAAAATCAAAATCAGATCGCGGCCACTGATATTGTGATCCAGAATCGCAAATAAGGGTTCGGTTAAACGCATGACCCATGAAATGGAAAGCAGTAATAAAATACGGGTGATCATGGCTAATGCCAAGCCAAACACACGGGTCCGGTTTTGCAAGTGTTTGGGTACTTTGGCGACTAAAATCGTGAGGAAGATGATATTGTCGATACCTAACACAATTTCAAGCACGGTCAGTGTCGCTAACGTGACCCATGCTTCTGGATTGCTCATCCAACTAAAAAAATCCATAACACTTGTTCTCGCTAATGATTCATAATGGAAAAAGAAAAAATAAACGCTAAATGATTCTATTTAAACTGTTTTTATAAATGACGCACATACTTTTTTATTATCCCAAATAGATACTGATAAATATATAGTAATTGCGTGAGCGGTCGTCATGTGCTCGACTATTCTCGCGGATCTATCGAAGTGTGAAGCCTAGCGTATGCTGATGTCACAGGGATGACGTGAGGGATGTGGAATAGATGCGTAGGCTATGCCGCGTTTTATTTTTTATCAGGGGAAGCGGCTTAGTTACTATCTTGCCGTATTTTAAACAACAACATGATCCTTTTTAAAATACGGCTCAATAAAGGGCTGATCAGTTAAGTCAGCCTATTAACCTTCAAAATGGCAAACGTAATCAACAACACTCAAGGCTTGAATTTCAAAACTGCTATTGCCATCAACAAAGAAGGATTGGCCGCTACGGAACTGCTCAGTGGCTTTGCCTGGGCGTGTGACTTGGCATTCGCCGGAAATGATTTCCATGCGCTCTGGAGCACCCGTATTAAAAGTGAGTGTTGAAGGTAGAATAACCCCAATTGTTTTTTTGCTGCCATCAGCAAATAAAACGGTGTGACTGACACACTTGCCGTCAAAGTAGACGTTAGATTTTTTGATCACACTAACTTGATCGAATTGCGCGGGGCCCATAACACTCTCCATATTGATGGGCGTATTCTAGCAATCTCGGCGCATGAGAACTAGTCATCTACGAGGTTTGATAATCAGAATATCTGATCGATATGATAAGCCGATCACACTCTTGTTAACTGCCAATTTCCTCTGGTTGAAATATTATCTGCAAGGTATTTTATGGGATTTCGTGTATGCCATGAAATTGGATAAGATCATCCTGTTCAAGTTTGGTGATGCTCCATTTGATTCGCTTTATTTTCGATGCGGCTGGTGTAACATGCAGAGAGTCTCTTTTGCAAAGCACGTAGTAATTTAATGTTGTTCATATGGATTTAATGTGTTTGAGTTTAAAGAGTTTGTTTGAGTGCCAGTTTTAAGCTTTACATGGTTTATTTAAGTATTTCGCTTTCATTTTTAGAGGCTGGTTGATCCATGCTGACCCGATTAAATTTGCAGAATTTTACATTAGCGCGTGATGTCGCCTTGGATCTACATGCGGGCTTCACGGTGTTGACCGGCGAAACCGGTGCGGGGAAGTCAATTCTGCTGGATGGGCTGTCTGCGTGTTTGGGAGAGCGGATGGATGCGCAAAGCGTGCGTTTTGGTGCGGATAAAGCCGATATCACCGCCCAGTTTGATCTGCATAAAAGTACGGCTGCCAGAGCATGGTTAAGTGAGCGCGAGCTACTGGATATCGATGATGAGTTTGAGGTTCGATTGCGGCGAGTGATTTTGGCTGAAGGACGCAGTAAAGCATGGATTAATGGCACGCCAACCAGTTTGGCGGAACTGCGCGAACTTGGCGATTTACTGGTTCAACTGCATGGACAGCATAGTCAACAGCAACTTCTAAAAGCTGAGTATCCCATGCATTGGCTGGATACAGCAGCACAGCTTCAGTCGCAAGCGGATGCGGTACGTACGGACTATAAAGAGTGGCAAACCCTCGTCAAACAGCAACAACGTGCATTGCTTGAGCGTGAAGCATTACTGGCGCGTCAAGACGTGCTAAATGCCCAGATTGAAGATGTACAACCGCTCCTGCAGTATGACTATGCAGAGCTTGAACAGGAGCACGATCGACTTAGCCATTTTGAAGGCATGATGCAGGATTCTGCAGCGTTGCTTGAGGGCTTAGATGAGGGTGAAGATAATTTACTGTCTAAACTGGGTTCGTTGCTGCGTCGAGCACAGGCCCAGTCTGGTCGTGCTGAATCCTTGGCGGCAGTGGCGACAGGCCTTGAGTCCGCGCAAACGGAGCTACAAGAAGCTGTTTCCACCTTACGGCAGTTTGCAGATGAGCAAGTATTAGATCCCGAACGATTTGCGCAAGTGGACGAGTGTTTGGGCGAGTTTCATCGTTTAGCACGGAAATATCGCACCACTCCCGAATCCCTGAAACAAGATTTTGAGAGCTGGAGTCGCGAGCTAGAAACTTTGGATGGTTTAGCGGATAGCGACTCGCTACAGTTGAAAGTGACGCAAGCGGAGCAAACTTATCAAGCTTCTGCATTGGCGCTTGATCAGGCGCGTAAAAAGGCAGTTATTCCGCTGATTGAGCAACTCACGACACAAATTAAACCTCTGGCACTTCCTGAGGCGCGTTTTGAGTTTGAGTTTGCCCCCGTTGTTGCCAGTGCAAATGGTTTAAGTCAAATCCGATTACTTTTCAGTGCCAATCGTGGTATTCCACTGCAACCGCTGGCTAAAGTTGCTTCGGGTGGCGAGTTGTCACGAATTGCACTAGTGATGCAAGTCATGATCGCCGCTTATGCTGAAGCGCCAGTGCTGGTTTTTGATGAGGTGGATGTCGGGATTAGTGGAGGCACCGCTGAGGTCGTCGGGCGTTTATTACGCAATCTGGGTGAGCAAGTGCAAGTCTTGTGTATCACGCATCAACCGCAGGTTGCTGCTCAGGGGCATCAGCATGTATTGGTCGAAAAACAGCAGGGGGAGCAGGCGGCAAGTAGCCTTCGTGAACTGACTCAGGATCAGCGCATCAGTGAATTGGCCCGTATGTCAGGTGGTGTCGAGATTAATGAAGCGACTTTGTCACACGCGCGTAGCTTACTGCAATCGGTTTGATCCAGCCGTGTAAGAATTTAACAGTTGAATCCAGACTAAATTGTTAATTGGTCTGGTTTTTATCTCATTTTGCTCTTAAAGTAAGATGAGATCGCTTTTTTGATCAGCGCATTATTTACGACCAAATGCACCATGGATGGCGCAAAATATGCATCAGTTTTATTGTGTTTTGTTGATGTTTTTCCGTTTTTAGGCGTTCTTAAACTTGTAAAAGCTGAAATGTTGCACCATTTATTGATTAATAAGCTGCATTCATCTTCATTTTTTATGGATACTTTCTATGCCCAAAACATTCTTGCATCAGAATCTAACCCATCGTTGTTTGATCGCACCTCGTGACTCTGATGCGATTGCAAATGATGATTTCTTTGCTGACTCGCTCATCTATATCGCACGCCATGATGAGGAGGGGGCAATGGGACTTTTACTCAATCGTCCAAGTACGGTCGGGATCAGTGAACTGTTGTCCGATTTACAGATTGTCTCTGATTTGGTTAATCCGCATGCTGTTTTGCAAGGTGGTCCGATGCGTCCTGAAGTGGGTTTTGTCCTGCATACTGGTCAACCGGTCTGGCACTCTTCGATTGCGGTCAGTGAAAATGTCTGTATCACGACGAGTAAAGATATTCTTGAGGCGATTGCTCATAATGAGGGTGTCGGGAATTATCAGATCATGCTGGGTTTTGCCAGTTGGGGCGCCGGTCAGTTGGAAGCTGAGTTGAAGCGTGGGGATTGGCTGGTCTGTGAACCGGATATGGAGCTGCTGTTTAACCTACCCTATGACGAGCGCTGGTCAGCCGCCGCTGCAAAATTTGGTGTGAACTCACCTTGGCTATCTAGCGAAGTGGGTCATGCCTGATTTGCAGGATCAGGGGAAACTTGAGCAAGAAGCTCCGATTCAGATTCAGCGAATTGTGGCTTTTGATTTTGGGACACAGAAAACCGGTGTTGCATTTGGTCAATCCATGACAGGAACGGGGACACCGTTGTCTTTGATTCCGATGAAAGATGGCATCCCAGATTGGATGCTGCTGGATAAGATGTTGGCAGAATGGCAGCCCGATATCTGCTTGGTTGGATTGCCATTGAACATGGATGACAGTGAGTCAGAGTTGTGTTTACGCGCGCGAAAATTTGCACGCCGTGTCAAACATCGCTTGAATAAGCCGGTGTGGATGGTTGATGAGCGCCTCACCACACGTGAGGCACGGGAAGATGTGCGTCGGGTGACCAATCAACGTAAGGGCAAAGCTCCAGCGGCCGACTCGATGGCTGCAGTACTCCTCATCGAAAGCTGGTTTCGTGAGCCTGTGGGAGTGCTCCCTTAATGGATTCACGTGATTTAAATCACGTGAAAAAAACCCATGAGGCGCTGACCTTTTGTCTATGGACTCTCCCATGGTTGGCCATGATTCTGATCAGTTGCGGTGTATTGACACAAAACGTCTTTAAGGTTGATCAGTCCATCATGTGGTCTGTTCATCAGTTCTCTCAGCCCCTTTTGGATCGAGTTGCCATAGGGCTATCCTATTTAGGGGGCTTACCTGCCTGCGCCATTCTATTGGTCTTATTGACCAGTTATAGTGTTTTTATCAAATTGTCATGGTGGAGTGAGCTCTATTTTCTCTGGGGTTCAATGATTGGATCGGTAGTGCTGGGCTGGTCCTTAAAAGTGCTTATGAATCGTCCCAGACCCGAACTTTGGCCAAGGCTCGTACAAGACTATGGCGCGTCATTCCCCAGCGGTCATAGTTTATATGCGGCGACCTTGGCGACTGTACTGATATTGGTTTGCTGGAAAACTGTCTGGCGCTGGCCGAGCGTTATAGTTGGTGTGGTATGGCTTGCCCTTATGGGGGTGTCGCGCATTTATCTGGGTGTTCATTATCCAACGGATGTCGTGGCTGGTTGGGTGCTGGGTATTGCATGGGTAACTGTGCTATATCGTTGGATGTGGCGACCAATTTAATGAAAAAAGAAGCTTTGCGTTATATTTTCCTTACACCGATAAAACCATAGGTCTCGTTTAATGGAATTTGTTTTATCAATTTGGCAGCAACCGGTTGCAAAAAGATGGCTCTGCATATTTGCACTATTAGTCGTTGCGTGGCTGGTTGGTATCTTTTTCCGTCGCCTCGTTTTACCCGTCATTCGCCTGATTGTAAAACGGACACCATGGCTCTGGGATGATGTGTTATTTGAAGCAGGGGTCTTTAAACGCTTTGCCCGTATCATTCCGCCACTGATTTTTTACAATGGTCTTGAGTACGTCCCCAATCTTTCTGAACGTGCGGAAGAACGACTCAGTTCCTTTGCCATGGCCATCATCATTCTGTTCTTGATGCGGGCCATCAGTGCAGTGCTGATCGCCGCAGAGCGTCTGCAACATCATAAGACCGACCGACCGATTAAAGGCTATCTGCAACTGATCAATATATTGGTTTATATGATCGGTGTTGTCGTGATTATTGCGACGTTGACCCAACGCGAAGCATGGCCACTTTTATCAGGACTGGGAGCGTTATCCGCCGTATTACTCTTGGTGTTTAAAGACACGATATTAGGTTTTGTGGCCAGTGTGCAGCTCAGCTCAAATGATATGCTGCGTATCGGGGATTGGATTGAAATGCCTTCCGCTGGTGCGGATGGCGATGTGATTGATATCAGCCTGCATACCGTCAAGGTCCGTAACTTCGATCAGACGATCACTACGATTCCGACTTGGCGCATGATCAGTGAGTCCTATAAAAATTGGCGGGGAATGTTTGATGCAGGAGGGCGCAGGATTAAGCGTTCAATACTTATCGATGCGACCAGTGTGCATTTTATTTCTGCGGAGGAGACTCAAAAATTTGCTGAGTTTCGCTTGCTGGATCGGTATATACGCGCCAAGAAACAAGAATTAATGGAGTGGAATGAAGCTCTTGGCAAGGCGAGTCCAGTTAATCAACGACGTTTAACCAATTTGGGTAGTTTTAGAACCTATGCGCAGGCCTATATTGATACCCATAAGGATATTCATCGCAGCATGCCGTGTATGGTAAGGCAGCTTGCCAGTGAGGGTGCAGGGATTCCCATCGAGGTCTATTGCTTTACTTCGACTACGGCTTGGGTACGCTATGAACGCATACAGGGAGATATTTTTGATCACTTGTATGCGATCTTGCCGGAGTTTGGTCTCCGTCATTACCAAAAACCTACCGGGATTGATGTTCGTGAAGCTGCATTTCGCTCATCCGCCATGGCGGCGGATGTTGATGACTAACACAAGACGTTAAAGCTCTTGATAGGGGGCTTTAACGTTTCATCGATGTTATTTTTCTTTGAGATACGGCCACGCGGCACGTAAATAAATCATCATGGACCACAGTGTCAGAATGACTGCGATATAGAGCAGAACGTAAGAAACGATCGACAAGGCATCTAAATTTAATAAAAACACTGTAATGGAAATCAACTGAAAGGTCGTTTTGAGTTTACCGACCCATGAAACGGCGACGCTTGCGCGATTGCCCAATTCCGCCATCCACTCTCGTAGGGCAGATACAGTGATTTCCCGTGAGATGATCACAATCGCGGCAAAGGCCATATAAATATTAGGCTGCCATTGGACGAGAACAACGAGCGCGGCTGCAACCATCAGTTTGTCGGCCACAGGATCAAGGAAGCGACCAAAGGCTGAGCTTTGATCCATGACGCGAGCCAGATAACCGTCTAGCCAGTCGGTGATTGCGGCAAGTGCAAATAAACCTGCCAAGACGATGTGGCGAGTGAGACTACCAGTGTGACCCGCAATGCCAATGGCGGGTGGCCAATAAGCAATCAGGAGAAAAACGGGGATCAGCGCAACACGCGATAGCGTGAGGATATTTGGAATATTTAGTATTTTACCGGTCACGGATGTTCCTCGCGCTTTTTTCAAATGCTGACAGCAGGGCTTTTAGTTTATAAAAAATCCATTTCTACAGAAGCAAGTGATGTCATTAAAACCAATATCTGAACGGATGCCTAAGTCGTCATCATAGCAGACAGATGATCGGATGAGAAAAATCTTATTTCAAGGCTCGATTTATCGAAAACTGCCCTTATTAACAGAAGCTCAGCACTTTATGATGTGTAGATTATTTTGAACAGCGCCCAACAGCCCAGCCCGCAGAAAACGGACACTAAGTCACCGACACCCTATCAAGGTATGAGTGGTTTTGCGGTTATTAAAAGTTTATTGCCTTACCTCTGGCCAAAAGGCGAATGGGGACTGCGTGCTCGTGTGGTGACGGCGCTGGTTTTATTATTTGCAGCCAAGCTGACAACCAGCTATTTACCGATTCTTTATAAGCACGCGGTTGATGCGCTTAGTTTAAAAAATCCCGCGATCTTAATCGTGCCTGTGGCGCTGATTGTCGCCTATGGTTTGACGCGAGTGATGGCGCTGATGTTTGCTGAGCTGCGCGATACGGTTTTTGCCCGCGTCCAGCAGCATATTATTCGTGTGGTTGGGGTGAAGGTCTTTGATCATCTACATCATTTGTCGCTGCGCTTTCATCTATCACGCCAGACAGGCGGGGTGAATCGCTCTATTGAACGCGGCACACGTGCGATTGATACGCTCCTGTCTTACTTGTTATTTAGTTTAGTACCGACTCTGTTTGAAATTGGTCTGGTCACGATCATTCTATGGAAGCTATTCAATGGCTGGTTTGCACTGGTCACTTTGCTGACGGTCGCAGCATATCTTGTGTTTACGTTTACCATCACGGAATGGCGTACCAAGTTTTATCGGGAGATGAATGAAGACGAGAGCCGTGCTAATACCCAGGCTATCGATTCATTACTGAACTTTGAGACGGTGAAATACTTTGGGAATGAGGCACTGGAAGCCAAAAAATACAATGATTTACTCAAGAAACTCGAAGATTCCTCCGTTAAAAGTCAATCCAGTCTATCGATCCTCAACGTCGGGCAAGGCTTTATCATCTCGATTGGTCTGACGATCATGATGTGGATGGCGGCTCAAGGCATTCAGGCGGGCACGATGAGCATCGGAGACTTTGTCTTGGTGAACAGCTACCTGCTCCAGCTCTATGCCCCATTAAACGGCTTGGGCTTTGTTTATCGTGCCATCAAGCGCGCATTTACTGACATGGAAAAAATGTTTGAACTGCTTGGCGTCAATCGCGAAATTGCGGATGTGGCCAATGCGCCTGCATTACAGGTCAGTGGTGGACGTGTTGAATTCAGGGACGTCCAATTTGGCTATGATCCTCGACGAGAGATTCTCAAGGGCGTCAGCTTTAGTATTCCAGCAGGGCAGACCGTTGCGGTTGTTGGGGCCTCGGGTGCGGGCAAGTCGACTTTGAGTCGTTTGCTATTTCGTTTTTATGATGTGAACGGCGGTGCGATCCTAGTGGATGGGCAAGATATCCGCCAAGTGACACAGGAAACCTTAAGAGCTGCTTTAGGGATTGTCCCGCAAGATACAGTGCTGTTTAACGACACGATTCGCTATAACATCGCTTATGGCGACCCGAGCGCAACGACCGCAGAGATTGAGCATACGGCTAAGCTTGCACATATCCATGAGTTCATTTTGGCGATGCCCGATGGTTACAATACGGTAGTGGGTGAGCGCGGCTTGAAACTGTCTGGCGGTGAAAAGCAGCGGGTCGCTATTGCCCGAACGATTTTGAAAGATCCGGCCATTTTGTTATTTGATGAAGCAACAAGCGCACTGGATACGCATACTGAACGTGAAATTCAGGCGAATCTGCGTGAGGTGAGTCGTGGTAGAACCACGCTGGTGATTGCACATCGCTTATCGACCATTGTTGATGCCAATGAAATTTTGGTGATGGCTGATGGACAAATTATGGAGCGAGGTGCACATGCAGAGTTATTACGCCTCGACGGTTTGTACGCCGCCATGTGGCGACAACAGCAAGCGGAACGTGATTGACGGGTACTCAATTTTACGCTTTATAAACACAGCGCCCGATAAATATTCCTTATAGTATTCGGGCTGAAATTTAAAAGAAGTATTTTCTAACAAAACACAGTTAAAGCAATAAACTTTCACGCTGTCTTATTTTTTTGTTGAGTGTCATATAAACGCTCGCACCAGTTATATGGATATACATCATGCCGTTGACCGTCCTCCGTTCGATCTTGAATGAACTTAACCATACCGCATCAGTTCCGTTGCGTGATGGTCATTATCTCAAGGTACGGGTGCTCGGTACAACGATGGGACAGTCGGTATTGATGTTGCCCGGGCTTGGTATGAGTGCCAGTTATTGGCTCCCCTTTGTTGCACGCTATGCCCATCAATATCGTTTTTATATGCCGGATTTGCGTGGGGCAGGTCTTTCGTCGCATGTACCGTTTAATCAAGCCGATGTTTTTCAGAATCATATGGAAGATATCCAGGATCTAATCGCCCACTACCGATTAAAAGATATCTTGCTGGTAGGGTATTCATTGGGTGCAACGACCTCAATGCATCTACAGCGCGCTGGTCAGTTTGAGCTGGTTAAACGTTATCTGCATATCGACCAATCACCGTGTATCCGTAATCAAGACAATTGGTCGTATGGACTTGTGGGCGAGCGGCAATCAGAGCTTTTCCAAAACATGCGTGAAGCGGCTGAATTATTGTCTCATTACCCTTTAGCGACCTATATCGGTGATATTCCAGCGAAGTTTCAAGGTGATATCGTCGATAAAATAGAAAACATCATTCTGGCGCTCAGTGGTCAGACCGCTAAAAAACCTTGGTATAAATTGGCATTACTTGGGCTATTGCCGTTTAGCAATAAGCTGCCATTAACCAAGATCGAAGATATTCAAGCTTATTTTGCGGCCTATGCTGGCGAGGGTTATGATTATCGCGAAAGTTTGAAAGACTGCACAACGCCTATTACCCAGATCGTTGGCATGCAGTCTCAGCTTTATGATCCACGTGGCCAAATGCAAATTGCTAAATATGCCAAACATGTCAAAGTGATTCCGTTTGAGCGTTCTGGCCATGCGCCGCTGATTACTGAACCTGTCAAATTTACGCGAGTGCTGGGTGAATTTTTGGCTGATACAAAAGCAGAAACCGCTCAAATCAGAATTTCTTCATAACGAACGCCGTTATTCTTATTTCACTCAATCTCGTCTCAGGATTAGAGTAGACCTCCAAAACGAATGCAAATTAAGCGAAAACGCCCAAAAGCGTACGTTTTCGCCTACAAACTGATCATCCGGAAGGATAATTGAAGAAAGGGTTTGACAGGGTTGAGGAAATGTATAGAATGCACCCCACAGCGACGTTGACTGTCTTAGAAATAAGTAAGAAAAACAGTAGCTTAAGTGTTTTGGCGGATGTTTGAGTAGTTTTGGCGGTTGTGTTTGTAGATTTTTAGAACGTGTGTTGCACGAATTAAAAATAGATAAAGATTAACGTTGACAATGAGAAAAACTTCTGTAGAATACGCCTCCTACCGCAGCGAACCAGACGATGGACGTAGCGGGTGAGATTGGGATTGATGAGTCAATGGGCTCTAGGTTTTGATTTTACGAAAGACTCTTTAAGAACTTGTGAAGAACAACTTGTGTGGATTTTTGCTGGTTACGATGAGATAAATTATCATTTAGTAATTGGTAGAAATTACTCGCAATTCATTTTAGGTAATGATTGAAGTAATGATGTCTTAAGTGACATATAGCTAGTGAAAGATGAGCCAAAGATTGGTGACCTCAAGTCACTATGAAACATTAAACTGAAGAGTTTGATCATGGCTCAGATTGAACGCTGGCGGCAGGCTTAACACATGCAAGTCGAGCGGAGTACTTCGGTACTTAGCGGCGAACGGGTGAGTAATGCCTAGGAATCTGCCTGATAGTGGGGGATAACGTTCGGAAACGAACGCTAATACCGCATACGTCCTACGGGAGAAAGGGGGCTTTATTGCTCTCGCTAACAGATGAGCCTAGGTCAGATTAGCTAGTTGGTGAGGTAAAGGCTCACCAAGGCGACGATCTGTAGCGGGTCTGAGAGGATGATCCGCCACACTGGAACTGAGACACGGTCCAGACTCCTACGGGAGGCAGCAGTGGGGAATATTGGACAATGGGCGAAAGCCTGATCCAGCCATGCCGCGTGTGTGAAGAAGGCCTTTTGGTTGTAAAGCACTTTAAGCGGGGAGGAGGGCACCACGGTTAATACCCGTGAATGTCGGACGTTACCCGCAGAATAAGCACCGGCTAACTCTGTGCCAGCAGCCGCGGTAATACAGAGGGTGCGAGCGTTAATCGGAATTACTGGGCGTAAAGCGCGCGTAGGCGGCTTGTTAAGTCAAATGTGAAATCCCCGAGCTTAACTTGGGCATTGCATTCGATACTGGCAAGCTAGAGTATGGGAGAGGAAGGTAGAATTCCAGGTGTAGCGGTGAAATGCGTAGAGATCTGGAGGAATACCGATGGCGAAGGCAGCCTTCTGGCCTAATACTGACGCTGAGGTGCGAAAGCATGGGGAGCAAACAGGATTAGATACCCTGGTAGTCCATGCCGTAAACGATGTCAACTAGCCGTTGGGGCCCTTGAGGCCTTAGTGGCGCAGCTAACGCGATAAGTTGACCGCCTGGGGAGTACGGTCGCAAGACTAAAACTCAAATGAATTGACGGGGGCCCGCACAAGCGGTGGAGCATGTGGTTTAATTCGATGCAACGCGAAGAACCTTACCTAGCCTTGACATGTCTGGAATCTTGTAGAGATACGAGAGTGCCTTCGGGAATCAGAACACAGGTGCTGCATGGCTGTCGTCAGCTCGTGTCGTGAGATGTTGGGTTAAGTCCCGCAACGAGCGCAACCCTTTTCCTTATTTGCCAGCACTTCGGGTGGGAACTCTAAGGATACTGCCAGTGACAAACTGGAGGAAGGCGGGGACGACGTCAAGTCATCATGGCCCTTACGGCTAGGGCTACACACGTGCTACAATGGTCGGTACAAAGGGTTGCTAACCCGCGAGGGCATGCTAATCTCAAAAAGCCGATCGTAGTCCAGATTGGAGTCTGCAACTCGACTCCATGAAGTCGGAATCGCTAGTAATCGCGGATCAGAATGTCGCGGTGAATACGTTCCCGGGCCTTGTACACACCGCCCGTCACACCATGGGAGTTTGTTGCACCAGAAGTAGGTAGCCTAACCGTAAGGAGGGCGCTTACCACGGTGTGGCCGATGACTGGGGTGAAGTCGTAACAAGGTAGCCGTAGGGGAACCTGCGGCTGGATCACCTCCTTAACGAATCCATCGGGCCAGCAAGAATCCACAACAAGTTGTTCTTCACAAAAGCAAGCAAGTCGCTAGACTGTATTGTTTGCATCGTTGTCTGTAAAAGACAGTGATCTAAACAAGTAAAACAGTTAAATGACGAGCGAAGCTGGCCTGCGGGTCTGTAGCTCAGTTGGTTAGAGCACACGCTTGATAAGCGTGGGGTCGGCAGTTCAAGTCTGCCCAGACCCACCACTAGCCAGCTGAATAGGTGAAATTTAGTGCGAATCGTAATGGTTTGGGTTAAATGAACTGAATACGGGGTCTTAGCTCAGTTGGTAGAGCGCCTGCTTTGCAAGCAGGATGTCAACGGTTCGACTCCGTTAGACTCCACCATTTTCTAAGCGATTAGGAAATTGAAAGTCGGAATGAAAGATTAAGAGTCAACATAGCTTAGTAGCTAATACTAACCTCTGTTGATTGATCGACACTGTAGTGTTGAGAAATTGCTGAATATCTCTGACCTGACGAAGGCTGAGAAACTCTTTAATAGATTGGAAAAATTGAGTTGTAGTTAATTGTGACTTATTCATCGTACAGAGAATAAGTCACCTAAAACTGAATCAAGCGTTTTGGTCAAATAACCATTGAAGCTGTACGTTGTTCAATCAACAAGACTTTGAATAGAAGCCTTAGATCAGAAGTTGGGATTTAAGACGACCGTTTGGGGTTGTATAGTCAAGTAATGAAGTGCACATGGTGGATGCCTTGGCAGTCAGAGGCGATGAAAGACGTGTGAGCCTGCGAAAAGCTTCGGGGAGGCGGCAACAATCCTATGATCCGGAGATGTCTGAATGGGGGAACCCACTTATCGTAAGATAGGTATTGCAACATGAATACATAGTGTTGCAAAGCGAACGCGGGGAAGTGAAACATCTCAGTACCCGTAGGAACAGAAATCAATTGAGATTCCCTTAGTAGCGGCGAGCGAACAGGGATTAGCCCATTAAGTTTAGAGTGTTTTAGTAGAACGACCTGGAAATGTCGGCCATAGTAGGTGATAGCCCTGTATACGAAAGGGCACTCTAAATGAATCGAGTAGGGCGAGGCACGAGAAACCTTGTCTGAACATGGGGGGACCATCCTCCAAGGCTAAATACTCCTGACTGACCGATAGTGAACCAGTACCGTGAGGGAAAGGCGAAAAGAACCCCTGTGAGGGGAGTGAAATAGATCCTGAAACCGTGTGCATACAAGCAGTAGGAGCGGACTTGTTCCGTGACTGCGTACCTTTTGTATAATGGGTCAGCGACTTATATTCTGTAGCAAGGTTAACCGTATAGGGGAGCCGTAGGGAAACCGAGTCTGAATAGGGCGTATAGTTGCAGGGTATAGACCCGAAACCGAGTGATCTATCCATGAGCAGGATGAAGGTGCCGTAACAGGCACTGGAGGTCCGAACCCACCGTCGTTGAAAAGCCGGGGGATGACTTGTGGATAGGGGTGAAAGGCTAATCAAACTCGGTGATAGCTGGTTCTCCCCGAAAGCTATTTAGGTAGCGCCTCGGACGAATACCACTGGGGGTAGAGCACTGTTTCGGCTAGGGGGTCATCCCGACTTACCAAACCGATGCAAACTCCGAATACCAGTGAGTACTATCCGGGAGACAGACTGCGGGTGCTAACGTCCGTAGTCAAGAGGGAAACAACCCAGACCGCCAGCTAAGGCCCCAAATTTCTAGTTAAGTGGGAAACGATGTGGGAAGGCATAGACAGCTAGGAGGTTGGCTTAGAAGCAGCCATCCTTTAAAGAAAGCGTAATAGCTCACTAGTCGAGTCGGCCTGCGCGGAAGATGTAACGGGGCTCAAACTAGAAGCCGAAGCTGCGGATTTGAACTTGTTTCAAGTGGTAGGGGAGCGTTCTGTAAGTCTGTGAAGGTGTGTTGAGAAGCATGCTGGAGATATCAGAAGTGCGAATGCTGACGTGAGTAACGATAATGCGAGTGAAAAACTCGCACGCCGAAAGACCAAGGGTTCCAGTCCAACGTTAATCGGGGCTGGGTTAGTCGACCCCTAAGGCGAGGCAGAAATGCGTAGTCGATGGGAAATCGGTTAATATTCCGATACTTCTGCATAATGCGATGAGGGGACGGAGAAGGTTAAATCAGCCTGGCGTTGGTTGTCCAGGTGGAAGGTGGTAGGCATGAGTCTTAGGCAAATCCGGGACTCTTTATGCTGAGAGCCGATAGCAAGCTGTACTTGTACAGCGAAGTGATTGATACCAAGCTTCCAGGAAAAGCCTCTAAGCTTCAGTTATGCAGGAATCGTACCCGAAACCGACACAGGTGGTCAGGTCGAGTAGACCAAGGCGCTTGAGAGAACTCTGCTGAAGGAACTAGGCAAAATGGTACCGTAACTTCGGGAGAAGGTACGCTGCTGATGGTGATAGGACTTGCTCCTTGAGCTGTTGGCAGCCTCAGAAACCAGGCCGCTGCAACTGTTTATTAAAAACACAGCACTCTGCAAACACGAAAGTGGACGTATAGGGTGTGATGCCTGCCCGGTGCCGGAAGGTTAATTGATGGGGTTAGCGAAAGCGAAGCTCTTGATCGAAGCCCCGGTAAACGGCGGCCGTAACTATAACGGTCCTAAGGTAGCGAAATTCCTTGTCGGGTAAGTTCCGACCTGCACGAATGGCATAATGATGGCGGCGCTGTCTCCAGCAGAGACTCAGTGAAATCGAAATCGCGGTGAAGATGCCGTGTACCCGCGGCTAGACGGAAAGACCCCGTGAACCTTTACTGCAGCTTTACATTGAACTTTGACTTTACTTGTGTAGGATAGGTGGGAGGCTATGAAGATCGGACGCCAGTTCGATTGGAGCCATCCTTGAAATACCACCCTGGTAACGTCGAGGTTCTAACCCAGCCCCCTGATCGGGGGCGGGGACAATGTATGGTGGGTAGTTTGACTGGGGCGGTCTCCTCCTAAAGAGTAACGGAGGAGTACGAAGGTGCGCTCAGCGTGGTCGGAAATCACGCGTAGAGTATAAAGGCAAAAGCGCGCTTAACTGCGAGACCCACAAGTCGAGCAGGTACGAAAGTAGGTCTTAGTGATCCGGTGGTTCTGTATGGAAGGGCCATCGCTCAACGGATAAAAGGTACTCTGGGGATAACAGGCTGATACCGCCCAAGAGTTCATATCGACGGCGGTGTTTGGCACCTCGATGTCGGCTCATCTCATCCTGGGGCTGAAGCAGGTCCCAAGGGTATGGCTGTTCGCCATTTAAAGAGGTACGCGAGCTGGGTTTAGAACGTCGTGAGACAGTTCGGTCCCTATCTACCGTGGGCGTTGGAGATTTGAGAGGATCTGCTCCTAGTACGAGAGGACCAGAGTGGACGAACCTCTGGTGTTCCGGTTGTCATGCCAATGGCACAGCCGGGTAGCTATGTTCGGAAGGGATAAGCGCTGAAAGCATCTAAGCGCGAAGCCCACCTCAAGATTAGATCTCCCAGGGGTTTACCCCCTAAAGAGCCGTTGAAGACTACGACGTTGATAGGTTCGGTGTGGAAGTACAGCGATGTATGAAGCTAACGAATACTAATTGCTCGTGAGGCTTGACTATACAACACCCAAGCGGTTGTTGTTGGCTTTAAAGGTTATAGATCAAAAGCGCAATCAACATTGCACGCTTGATTCGGATTTAGTAAAATTAGCGACAACTCAATCAGCCCAATCTGTAAGATTGGCAAAGTGAAACAGCAGTGCGAAGACTACTTCAAACGTGCATCACCAAGCCTAACAGTTGTGCTGACGACTATAGCAAGAGTGAACCACCTGATCCCATCCCGAACTCAGAAGTGAAACCTCTTTGCGCCGATGGTAGTGTGGCATTCGCCATGTGAGAGTAGGGCATCGTCAGCTCATTATTCGTAGTACAAAGCTACAAACTTAACCCCCAACCAATAACTTGGTTGGGGGTTTTGCTTTTATAGGGGATGTTTTTATTCTTTATGGTCCCCTTTCTTAATAACTTCCTTAAAAGCATCCTCTATACACTCCTTCCTATTCAAGTACGACATCAAGCTGCAATCTAAATATCGTACAGTTAATGACCGTCCATTTCAGGTTATATCATGCAAAAGCGTCGTTCTCCGCCGTGGGGTGCTATCGAGGCGTTTATTGTCGCAAGTCGCCGTGCTACGAGCTTTAAAGATGCAGCATCCCAACTGGCATTGAGCCCAGCCGCATTTTCACGCCGTATTCAGATGCTGGAAGAGCATGTCGGCGTTAAACTATTCAATCGAGTTGGGCAAACGCCGACATTGACCGCAGCGGGCGTGCGCTATCTACAGCGCTTAGAGCCAAGCTATGAAGCCATGCGTGCTGCAACCGAGTGGATGGCACCTGATGCCGAGCGGCGCGCGCTAAGGCTCGGTATGTCACAATCCTTTGCCGTGAGCTGGTTAGTGCCACGTCTGCCAGATTTTTATAAGAAATGCCAAGGCATCGAGCTGGTGATCCAGACCTGCGCGGATAACGTTGAACTGGCCGGTGGCGCTGCCGATCTGCGAATTTTATATGGTCACGGCGATTGGCCCAATTTTACGTCGCAAAAACTATTTGATCTTGAGGCCTTCGTCGTTTCACCGCCAGTACTGCTGGATGGCACACCTGCACCAAAATCGATAGAAGATCTGCAAGATGTGCCGCTCTTAGAGCTTATTCATCCCCGTAACCAATGGTCCGAGTGGTTATCACAAGCGGGCTATACCGCCCCCTTACGTGAACCACGCTATTTTGACAGTGCGCAAGTCATGTATGAGGCGGCGAGCCAAGGTCTAGGTGTTGCGCTTGGCGTCTTTCCGTTGGTGGATTCATTTCTGCAGAGTGGTCGCCTACAGATTGCCTTTGAGTCAAGCCAGCCTTTATCAGGTGCTTATCATCTTGCGGCGCTACCTGAAGTTCGGCGTCATCCTGCGGTTCAAATCCTGTGGCATTGGTTAATTAACGATCCTTCTTGTATCGTCTTTTCAGAACTGAAAAATCTGGCTTCTTAAATACGAAACACCCATTTTTATTTCAAGTATTTTGAGAAGTTATGGATCGTTTTCATGAGTTGTGTTTTGCGCAATTGCGATTGCTTGATCATTGATTGATCAGTGCGTGCGGATAAACGACGATGCATCTGCCCATTTTAGATGGCTTTCGCTGTTCTATCTGACGAGAAAGAGAAATCGCATGCGCCTTAAAATTTTATCGACCATGATTGGTCTGCCAACTGTGATCGCGACGCTATTAGCAACGGAGACGGTTTGGGGGGACGAACAAAATCCACAATTAGATACTGTTGTAGTCACTGGCACACGTTCAGCAGGACGTACCGCACTGGCATCTTCAGTTCCTGTAGATGTCATCACTAGTCAGCGTTTGCAAGCTACAGGCTTTAGTGATCTTGCCCGAGCTCTTGAGTTCACGGCACCTTCTCTAAACTTTCCGCGGGCCCATACCACACCATCTGCAGCTAATACACGTGCGATTACATTGAAAGGATTATCGCCTGACGAAGTCTTGGTCTTGATCAATGGCAAACGCTGGCATCCCAGTGTCGTGATCAATACCAACTTTGCCGTTGGACGTGGATCAGCGCCCTATGATTTAAGTACCATTCCATTAGCAGCGGTGGATCATGTCGAGATATTACGCGATGGTGCGGCTGCGCAGTATGGTTCTGATGCAATTGCTGGCGTTGTTAATATTATTTTACGCAAAGACTCATCCGGTGGATCGTTGCAGACCAGCACAGGAATCACAGATCGGGGGGACGGGGGGTATGGTGATCTTGCTGTCAATAAAGGTTTTGCGCTTGCGGGTGGCTATGTCAATGTAACGGGTGAAGTGCTTAAGCAACAAAGTACCAATCGTGCTGCGATTGATCAACGTTATGGTCGTGTGACTTATCAGATCGGCGATCCTGATGCGCTGAATCTCAATTTAGCGGCCAATGCGGCATTTCCCATACTGAATGACAGTGAACTTTATGCCACTGGGCTTGTTTCACGTAAAGACAGTACTAATGTCGCGGGCTTTCGGGCGCCGGGAGCATCGCCGTTATTCCCCAATGGCTTTGGGCCACAGGTCAATCCAATTTTGCTGGATAGCGGTTTAACTGTGGGGCTGCGCGGTATTTTAACCGAAAAAATCAAATACGATTTAAGCAATACGTTTGGCTCCTCCAATGCCGATTTCACCATCGATCACACTGCCAATAGTACACTGGGTAGCAAAAGTCCAACCTCCTTCGATGCCGGTTCTGTCAATTACTTGCAAAATACACTGAATGCGAGCATCAGTCGCCCGCTGCCTGAAATCCTAGAAGGCGGAAATTTGTCGTTAGGTGCCGAGTATCGCTATGAAAAATATGAAATAAAATCAGGTGAGTTTGCATCCTACACGGGCACTGGTTCAGCAGGTTTTCCTGGTTTTAACCCTCGTATTCCGGTTGATAATAATCGCGATGCGGCAGGGGCGTTTATCGATCTTGATCTTAAGCCTTTTTCTTGGCTGACCTTGGGTGCCGCTGGGCGTTATGACCATTACAGTGATTTTGGTAATGCAACCACGGGTAAATTTACAGCACGTGCCAAAGCTAATTCATGGTTGTCACTACGAGGTTCTGTGGGCACAGGCTTTAGAGCGCCGTCACTCCAGCAGCAGTTCTATAGTTCGACGACAAGTTTAGCCAATGGTCCCAATAAAGCCATTGTCAATGTTGGCACCTATCAAGTCGGAGATCCAATTGCACAAGCACTGGGTGCAACTGCACTGCGAGCCGAAAAGTCGAAAAGTGCCAATATTGGGATTGTATTGACCCCCTTACATAGACTGTCGATCACTGCAGATTACTTCAGAACCGATATCGATCATCGTATTGCGCTGAGTGATGCGTTGGCAGGTCCTGCTGTGCTGAGTGCATTAAAGAATGCCGGTGCCAGCGACGTTCAGCAAGTCGCATTTTTTACCAACGCCGTGGATACGCGGACCCAAGGTTATGAAGTCGCCGTCAAGTATTTGGGTAATTTTAGCGAAACGGTCAATTATGGCCTGTCGATGAACTATGCCCACATGCCGACCCGGATTCAATCCATCGCGGCGAATCCAAAGCTCCCGACATTGCCTTTGCTAAGTCAGCATTCGTTGTTGTTGCTCACCGAGGCACAGCCACGCGATAAATTGACCTCCCAGTTTAGGGTGTCGGATGGCACCTATGAGGCGGTATTGGATGTCACGCGCTATGGAGAGTATACCGATGCTCCTATTGCAGATGCCCAGAAATTTGGTGCGGAGGTGGTTTTGGACTTAGCCCTGTCAGCACGCTTAAGTCAAACGGTGAAGCTGACGGGTGGGATCTTGAATTTGGCCAATAGCTATCCTGATAAGCTTGCTCAGCAAGACACAGCCTTTAAAACGTTTGGTGGCAGTTTTGCATATGGTGAAGAGTCGCCTTTTGGGATTTCCGGACGTACATTCTTCTTAAGTCTCAATGTGGATCTGCCATGAGGATTGCGATTATTACCGATACTCATCTCGCATCTGCGGCGACTGCCTTTAATCAAAATTGGTCAAAGGTTGAGACTTGGATTAAACAGGCGAAGGTCGATCAGGTGATACATCTGGGCGATGTAACGGCGGCAGGCAGTGATGATCCCGAGCAGCTTGTTTTTGCACATACTCAGTTACAGGCGTTAAATCTCCCGATACATGTCGTGCCGGGCAATCACGATGTGGGAGACAACCCCAATCAATATAGTCAGCAAGAAGGGCAATGGATCAATGCTACGCGGCTAGCCAATTTTCGTGCGGTCTTTGGAGCAGATCATTGGCTGATCTCGGCGGGTCATTGGCGGCTCATTGGGCTGAATGCGCAGCTATTTGGGCGTGGCGGGGATGCCGAGCAACAGCAATTTGAGTGGCTGAGCCATGCGCTCAGTGCCTTAAATGATCGAACGCATGAGCAACCCAACCCGATTGGCGTATTACTGCATAAGCCATTATTTCGTCAGCATGCGCGTCTTGAAGACAGCAGTGGCCGCTACTTACTGCTAGAGGTTAGAACAAAGCTTTTGAATATGCTAGAAGATTTTGACGTACGTTTTGTGCTGAGTGGTCATACCCATCAGTCGCGCAGCATTCATATTGAAGGAGTTCAGCATGTCTGGGCACCATCGACCTCGTTCTGTATCCCTGATGCCGTACAAGAGCCCATCGGTCAGAAGATCGTCGGAGTGATGACGCTGACTTTAACGGATAATCAGCATGACTTTGAGACGCATGAGGTTTCGGGACTGCTGCGCCATAATTTATTGGATCAAATAGAGGTTTATCCCGAACTGATTGGCATGAAAGCCAAATTAGGCAAGGCTGGTGAATTATGAATCTCCATCATAATCTGACGAAGTCTCGTTTACGTGCGGCCTATTTGGTCGCTTTACTGACTCTTGCCTATACCCTGTCTTTTATTGATCGGCAGATATTAAGTCTGCTGGTTGAGCCGATTAAGCATGATCTGAGTTTAAGCGATACCGAGATCAGCGTGCTGCAAGGCTTGGCTTTTGCAGTTTTTATGGGGATTGGCGGTTTGCCGATTGGAAGGTTGATCGATCGTAGTCGGCGCATGAGCATCATCACGGCTGGTGTCGCTTTTTGGAGTGTGATGACAGCGGCCTGTGGCCTAGTGAAAGGCTATACGGGATTGCTGCTCTGCCGTATGGGGGTTGGGCTTGGGGAGTCAACGCTGACCCCTGCCGCGTATTCGGTGATCAGTGATAGTGTCTCGCCGCGACGACTTGGGCTCGCCATCGGGGTTTATTCGATGGGCGTTTATATCGGCGCAGGGCTAGCCTTGATTATTGGCGGCGCAGTGATTGCAAGACTGCCTGTCGATACAATGATTTTACCGCTATTGGGCGAGATGCGTCCGTGGCAAGTCGTCTTTGTTGCAGTAGGTTTACCGGGGCTAGTGGTTGCCTTGCTCATGATGACGGTTCGTGAGCCGATGCGACGTCATGATGAGTCTTTCGCGGTGAAAATACCGTTAAGCCAAGTCTTTCATTATCTGCGTGAACATCGTTTCGCATTCACCAGTCTAATTTTATGTCAGTCCTTCGCTGCGATGTCCTCTTATACCTTGAATGCATGGGCACCCAGTTTCTTTATCCGCAGTTATGGCTGGAGTGCTGCACAGACTGGACATGCTTATGGGATAACCATCGTGGTCAGCGGCATGCTGGGTGTAGTGTCGGGTGGCTTCCTAGGGGATCATTTGGTGGCAAAGGGATTTGTGGGTGGGCGAATGAGCCTCATGGGCGCTGCTATGATCTGTGCGATTCCCTTCGCGGCCTCTGCACCATTGATGGCTAATCCGCATGCTGCCTTGCTGATGTTGGGTGTGATCACGTTCTTGATCACACTTGCCATTGGTACAGGACCGACGGCGCTGCAAGAGTTATTGCCGAATCGCATGCGGGGGACGGTGAATGCTATGGCAGTACTTACGGTAAATCTGATTGGTCTTGGGCTGGGACCGACCATCGTGGCGTTACTCACGGATTATGTTTTTGCTGATCCATTGAAACTGCGCGATGCCTTGGCTTGGGCGGTACCAATGATGATGCTTGTTGCGGCGATTTTTGCAGGTTTGAGTCTGAAGCCTTATGCACGCAGTCGCAGCCAGCGTTTATTAACCCAACAGCCTGTTGAAAATGCGTGAGTTATATGGATGCCAAAGATTTATTTAATTCGCCATGGGCGCGCCCAAGCGAACAGTCGCGATGATAACAATCCTGCATTGGACTCTTTAGGACATCAGCAGGCGATGGACATCGTACGCGATTTAGAAGGCTTAGCACCGTGTCCGATCTGGGTCAGTCCGCTGCGTCGTTGTCGACAAACGGCCGCACCGCTAGCATATAAGTGGTCGATTAGTCCCATTATCGAGCCTTATGTCAGTGAAGTGCCTTCGCCCATGCAAGAGCCTGTTAGTCGTTCCGCTTGGCTCATGCGGATGTTAGATCGGTCGTGGTTGGAGATGGCGGCAGATGGAGAGCAATTGGCGGTGGGATATGCCGACCTACTCCATACTTGGCGTCAGCGGATCTACGATGTGGTGCTGAGCTGCCGGCAAGATACCGTGATTTATAGCCATTTCTTTGTGATCAACTCATTGATCGCAGAGGCGACTAGTAATGATCGAGTTGCCTGCGCTATGTTGGATTCTGCCTCGATCTCGGTACTTGATCTTGAGAACTACACGCTCAGGCTTGATCGGATGGGTAAACAAATGGTCAGTCATCTGCATTAAACTGATGACTGACCACTTTGTTTATGCGGATTTATTTCTCAACAAATGCCCGTTCGATGACATAGTCGCCTGGTGCATGACTGGTGCCTTCGACAAAACCACGTGCCTCTAAGATCTCGACCAGATCCTTGAGCATACTCGGGCTGCCGCAGATCATGATGCGGTCTGTCTCTGGGTTAAACGGTGGCAATCCGATGTCTTCAAAGAGTTTGCCCGATTCAATCAGATCGGTTAAACGTCCTTGTTTTTCAAAGTCTTCACGGGTGACCGTCGGGTAATAGATCAATTGATTGCGGATTAGATCCCCAAAGTGCTCATGAGCTGGCAGGTCTTCTGTGATGTGTTCAAAATAACCCAATTCATTTTTCCAGCGTACGCCGTGGGTGAGGATAATTTTTTCAAAGGCATCATAAAACTCTGGATCGCGCACCACGCTCATGAATGGCGCAAGTCCCGTACCTGTGGAGAGCAGGTATAAATTTTTGCCGGGTTTGAGATTGTCGATGATGAGTGAGCCCGTGGGCTTACGGGAGACCAAAAGGGTGTCTCCTACTTTGAGATGCTGTAAGCGGGAAGTGAGCGGACCTTCCTGAACTTTGATGCTATAGAACTCAAGATGGTCTGAATAATGAGCACTGACCACGCTGTAGGCGCGCATCAGTGGTTTGCCATTGACCTCAAGACCAATCATCACAAATTGCCCAGTTTTAAAACGCAGGCTCGGGTCGCGAGTTGTGGTGAAGCTGAATAAAGTATCGTTCCAATGATGAACACTGAGTACGGTTTCATGGGCCATATTAGACATGGAAGTTTCTCATCAAAGTCTAGCCACCAGTCATGTTCATAAAGCGAACAATCTGGGGTGGCTCGTCGAGGTTAAAATAATGGCTTTCGGGTTTCTTGGGTATCGCATCCCGAATCGCCCTTTGCAAAAATTCTGGGTCATGGGGATGATTGCGCAAGACCTGTCGTAGGTCAACGGCATCTTCATTCCCGAGACAGAGTAACAAACGCCCCTCAGCGGTAAGGCGGACCCGATTGCAGTCCCCACAAAAATTATGGCTGTGGGGTGAAATCACCCCGATACGTACGTCACTGTCTCTCATCCGATGATACCGTGCTGGACCTCCGGTTGTCTCCTGTGTTGGCACTAAATCAAACTGTTGTTTGATAATGCTGAGGATCTCGCTACTTGAGATATGGGCATGTGCGCGATCATGTTCATCAATGATTCCAAGCGGCATTTCTTCGATGAATGTGAGATCCAGTTGCTTGCGTCTGGCGAAATGCACCAGATCTAGGATTTCATCATCATTGCGTCCACGCAAGATCACACTATTCAATTTGATCCGTTCAAAACCTGCATCTTGTGCAGCGTGTATGCCATCCAAAACATCATGCAGATGACCTGTGCGCGTGAGTTCATGAAAGCGTATGGGACTTAGACTATCAAGGCTGATATTAATCCGATCAAGGCCAGCGGTTTTAAGAGGAAGCGCAAATTGCTGAAGGCGGGCACCATTGGTGGTCAGCGTGAGCTCCGTTAATCCATCCAGTTGTGCCAAGCGTTCAACTAGAGCAGGCAGATTGGCTCGCACAAGAGGCTCTCCGCCTGTTAAACGAATTTTGCTGACGCCCAGCGCTACAAATGCTGCAGATACCTGATAGAGCTCTTCTAAACTCAAGATTTGCGCTTTGGGGAAGAAAGTCATGTCTTCTGCCATGCAATACACACAGCGGAAATCACAGCGATCTGTAACCGACAAGCGCAAGTAATTGATTTGACGACCAAAGCGGTCAATCAATGCCGGCGTTGTTGCTTGCTTCTCGGTTATCGGATGGCTGGATCCCATGTCAGGCACCGTTGCGATCTAACTGAGCCAGTTTACCTGCGACTTTGGTCCACTTTTCATGATCGGCTAGAGCAGGTTTCTGCTGGGTAATTTGCGTCCAGTTGGGATGCTTGGCCAAGACGGCATTTAAGTTGACGAACTCAATTTGATCTGAGGGAACTTCGTCTTCCGAGCGGATGGCATCCACAGGGCACTCGGGTTCGCACAGGGCGCAGTCGATACATTCATCGGGATCAATGACCAGAAAATTGGGTCCTTCATAGAAGCAATCGACTGGGCAGACCGATACACAGTCAGTATGTTTGCATTGAATACACTCTTCCATCACGACAAAGGTCATACGGCTTGCTCCAGATTAATTTTTTCGATTTTGCGAATATTCACGGGCACGTGTTTGTGAAACGGGGTTTTAGAGAGGGGATCACAATGGCTGCCTGCGGTGAGGCGATTGAGCTCGGGTCCAATCGGCTCACTGCCTTGATAGCGCATGCCATAGCCATGCGGAAGGGTGACCATGCCACGGCGAACAGCATCATCAATTTCAATCACCACATTGATCATGCCTGTTTCGGATTCACAGGTGGCGTGAGAGCCGTTTTCCAGCTCTAAGCGTTTCGCATCATCGGGATGCATACGCATCGCACCATGCGGATCGACTTTACGCCAAGCGGGATCACGGTAAATCTGATTGGCGTTATAACTGCGACGTTCGCCTGCCATAAGGATAAATGGGTAATCTGCACCCGGCATCACTTCGGATTTCAATGCACGAAGCTCGCTGAACATTTCAGGAATTGCCAGATGCACGCGTTTATCAGGGGTTTTAATTAACGACCACGTATCTTTGAATTCGTGCTTGCTGAGTAAGGTGCCTGCTCGGTTATTGAGAATGGCATTGAACAACACTGTACCGAGAGTCAAGCGATTACCCTGATACCCTGCGCGGCGTACCGCTTTGTAATGGGTTTGGGCATATTGAATGGCGAGTGGTAGGAGTGGCGCTGCAGCTGCGGCATCATTGGGCAGTGTTTTACCCAAGGTGCGATAGACGATGGATGCCGCAAAAGGAATCAATGCTTTGTTACGTGCAAGCGTAGCACCAATGGCGCCCATATAGCCGAGGTGATTGGAGGCTTTAGGTTCATGCTTTGCGATACGCTCCAGTAGTGGAAAGCGCTCTGGCAAGATGCCCATCTTTTCAAGCAGTCGGGTATAGATTTCGGGTTCACCCAGTGACTCGCCGAGTTTCGGAAAAAGGGCATGACGCAGATGGAAAGCATTTTCTGGAAATTCCAGATTAAAGCCAGTCGCTTCCCACTTTTCAAATTGTGAGGCTGCGGGGAGGACATAATGTGCCAGACGAGCAGTCTCTGTCATCGCCACATCAATCACCACCAGTAGTTCAAGTTGTTTGAACGCACGTTCATAGGCTTGGGTATCTGCATAGGTCATGAGCGGGTTAGCACTGTCGACAAACACCGCGCGGATACGATTCTCCCCAGCATGCTCAATCTCATCGGGCAAAATATTGGGTGGATAGATCCCCGCGATCGGGTGCATCTGGTGGTGGGCCGTCAATTTTAAGGATTTGCCGTTCTTTTTCTGACGTTCGTCAGTATGACCGAGGATCGGCAGCAGGAACGAATGGAGATTATTGCCGCCTTTTTTGCCGAAGTTACCGGTAATCAAATACAGCAGTTTTTCCAGATAACCGTTCAATGTGGTGTGTAGAGTCTGTTGTATACCCAGATCAATACGCACACATGCGGTCTTCGCTGTAGCAAAACCGCGTGCCACGCGTTCGATTTCTGCCAGTGGGATATCCGCACGCTGGGCATAGTCTTCAACAGAGATTGCGATAAGTTCCTGCTCTAGTTCTTCAAAGCCTGTGCAGTGCTTAGCGATGAAGTCACGGTCATGCAGTTTTTCACGCACGATGATCGCCAACATCGCGGACATCAGGTACGCATCGGTGCCGGGTTTAAGCTGCAGATGTATATCGGCTTGTTTTGCAGTTTCGGAGCGACGAGGGTCTATGACCACCATCGTGCGATTCGGGTCTTTTTTGATTTCTTTTAAGGTGTCGCGGGCATTCGGGATACCGTGAGCCTGAAAAGGATTGGTGCCGATAAACAGGACATAATCCGCATGCTCGACATCTTCAGTGGTATGACAAGTTTGCCGACCAAAGAGACGGCCATTGACCCAAAAGTCCCCCGTTTTTTCTTGTCCGAGTGCATTGTAGGCGTAGCGGCTTTTCATCGCGGCGAGGATTTGGCGACTATAGGCACCGCCGATGTGATTGCCTTGACCACCACCACCGACGAAAGCAAAAGCATCACCGCCATGTTGCGTGCGTATGCTAAGCAATCTTTGGGCGATGTCGCCGAGTGCTTCATCCCAACTGACTCGAGTAAATGTGCCATCCGCTTCCCGTTTGAGTGGAAACTGGAGCCGATCGCCATGATTTTGATAGTGTTCTAGACGTGCGGCTTTTTGGCAGATATAGCCTTTGGTGAGTGGATGATCTTTGTCACCACGAATCTTGGTGAACTTACCATTTTCGATTTCGACCTCTAGGCCACAATTACGTGAGCAGAGGATGCAGGCGGTTTTATCCATAATCATGGCGACATCCTTATATAAAGGGTTTTCTAGTTTTAACGAAGTGATTATTGGCTAACCACGACGGTAAGCCAATCAAATAAGGAAGTCAATTCTAAAAAGGAACTATATAGTCACGATGCTTTTATTTTATAAATACTCATATAAAACAATTTATTAAATTTGAGCTATGTTAGATGATGTTTGATCCATTTGTTTCTAACGATGATTCTTAATCACCAATAATGCTTTGCGATAGGCATTGGGAGCGATTCCGTACCACCGTTTAAAGGTCTGTGAAAAACTGGATGCGTCGCTAAAGCCGAGCCGCTCAGCAATTTCCGTCATCGATATTTGAGCATCAGATAGTAGTGTCTCGGCCAGATTCCGGCGCACTTCTTCCAAGAGGTTTCGAAAAGACGTGCCCTCTTCTTTGAGGTGTCGTTTTAACGTCCGTTCGCTGGTGTGGATCAGTTTTGCCATCATGGTTAAATCAGGCCATGTATTGCCTTGTACGGTTAGGTATTGGCGTACGATGCTGGCTGTCCCAGAGCGGATTTGGCGGCGTTCGAGCAGTTCACGACAAAGTTGTTCGCACATCGATGCTGTAATGGCATTGGCTTGCGGTAGCGGCTGATCCAGTGCCGCCCGATCAAAGGCCAGACTATTGAGTGTCGAGCTATAGTGAGGCGCTATCCCAAAAATGCGCTGCACGTCGTCATAATTCTGCGGGCCTTGCTGGGCTTTGGCGTGGAAGGTTAAGCGACGGAGACCAAAGTCGGTACTTGAGAGCTCATGCAGTAGGACGGCTGCTGCGGCCATGTCGCGTTCAACGAGAAATTGTTTAACATGCGGTTCAAGATCAGGTTCGCCAAAGCTTAAGATGCCTAAATCTCCTTCCTCGTGGTAGGTGATCAGGGTAAAGGCATAGGTGAGTGGGATAAAACGTAAGGCGAGTGTCAATGCGTCTCGGGTTGTAGCACTGCTAATCAGTCCATAGCCCCAGATACCGTAGGTTGAAAAATGATAGCGTAGGCCGACTTGTAGACCGAGGCGGTCGATTTTGGGGAGTAATTTCAATAAGTTTTCGATGACCCGCAGCTCTTGAGCGGCAGAAATTTCGGCATCGGGATGATCGAGGCTGTCGAGCTTGAGCGTCGTGCCCTTTAATAGCGTGGATGCGGAAATTCCGTGCTCTAGTCCAAAATCAAGCAATAAGCGAGTACTTGCGCTACCACGCATAAAGTCCCAAAAGTGCATTGCAAGCTGCCTTGATCACGCAGATATTGGCCTAAAGCATAAAGACAGTTGTTTGTTCATGCAATGGCAGTGGTCCAAAATATTGGCCTAAAATATAAAGTATCTGTCCCATTCTCTTATTCAACTCTGGTGCAGATTCACATAGGCTTCACTCCATGATGTCGGCAGTCCCGATGTGATGAATCCATTCACATAGGATGACCTGCATGCCAAAACGATAAACCACTCATTAAAGAATTTGATTATGCATATGTCTGATCTTAAACACGCAAACCATTCAGCCCCTCTTTCGGCCATCATTATTGGGACTGGATTCGGGGGAATCGGTATGGCCGTGGCTCTGCGCAAGCAGGGCATTGAAAACTTCCGTATTTTGGAGCGGGCGCAGGACGTGGGTGGTGTCTGGCGCGATAACAGCTATCCGGGCGCCGCGTGTGATGTACCGTCACATCTCTATTCTTTTTCTTTTGAGCCCAATCCCAATTGGTCACATGTGTTTGCCCCGCAAAAAGAAATCTACAGCTACCTTCAGCACTGCGCACATAAATACGACCTTTTGCGTCATATCCAGTTCGGTGCCGAGGTAGCAGGGGCCGCGTTTGATGAAGTGCGTTCGATATGGCGTGTGACCTTGGTTGATGGGACGACGCTTGAGAGTGCGATGCTCATTACTGCGACTGGGCAATTGAGCCTCCCTGCATATCCTCGTCTACCGGGAATTGAAACGTTTAAAGGTCACACCTTCCATTCCGCGCATTGGGACAGCCAGTACGCCTTGAGCGGCAAACGGATTGCGGTGATCGGGACGGGGGCGTCAGCGATTCAGTTTGTGCCAGCGATTGCAGATCAAGTCAAACAACTTAAGGTTTTTCAGCGCTCACCTGCGCATATTATTCCGCGTCCTGACCGTGCGTATAGCAAATTTGAACACACGTTGTTTGAGCATGTGCCGCAAGTCATGAAGGCATATCGTACCGGGATCTATTTGCAGTATGAATCTCGAGCCATCGCATTTACCAAGTTCAAAGGATTGATGAAAGTTGCGGTCGGGATTCCAGCCAAGCGATTACTGGCGAAGCAAGTGCCAGATGCAACGCTACGTGCAAAACTATTGCCAGACTATCCGATCGGTTGTAAACGCATTTTGCTGTCTAGCGAGTATTTAGCCACGATGGCTAAGCCCAATGTTGATCTGATCACCGATGGCATCAAGCAGATTACCGTTGATGGCGTTGAGACCGTTGATGGCAAGCATCATCCTGTTGATGCGATCATCTATGGTACTGGCTTTGCGGCGACTGAGTTTTTATCACCGATGCGTATCCAAGGTCGCAAAGGCCTCAATCTCAATGACGCTTGGCAAGGTGGCGCTGCGGCATATCGCGGACTAACCGTGCCTGATTTTCCAAACTTCTTTATGCTGTATGGCCCGAATACCAATCTTGGACATAACTCGATTGTATATATGCTGGAAAGCCAGATTGAGCATGTCATGCGCTGCTGGAAAACCATGCAGACGACACAAACCAATACGGTTGAAGTCGATGCAACGCGATATCAGCAATATAACGGTCATATCCAGCAGCGTTTGGTAAACACGGTATGGAATGGCTGTAAGAGCTGGTATGTCGATGCGACAGGGCATAACAGCACTAATTGGCCCGGTTTTACCCTGACCTATCGCTGGTTGACCAATCACGCCAGCCTGCAGGCTTATACATTCAGTAAAGCTGAGCAATCCTCAGCGTTTGGCGACGTTGATGTCGTTGCGATTGCCGAACCTCAGGACAGTGCTGAACAACTCAAATCGGGATTATTGCGCGGTTTTCTACGCTCAGGTTTTCGCACCCTGATTGGCCCTCCGTTTGGGGTGGCCAGCCAGCGTTGCGTTGTCAGTGCACTCTCTCATCTGATGCCAGGTAGAAGCGGCACGCTCAAGTCGCAAGTCACTGTAGACGGCTTATCGATCGAGGTGATCACTCCTGAACAAGCAACATCAGACAGTGGTGTGATTTTGTATTTGCATGGCGGTGCATTTTGTCTGGGTGCGCCTGCGACCCATCGCAGTATTACGACGCATCTCGCGGTCAATGCGGGCATGTCTGTTTGGGTACCGGATTATCGCCTTGCACCCGAGCATCCTTATCCTGCGGCACTGGATGATGCTGAGTCGAGCTATCATGCGCTGCTGAAACAAGGCTATAGCGCAGATCAAATCGTGATTGCTGGGGACTCTGCTGGTGGGTCGCTTGCGATTGCGTTGGCACTCCGTTTACGAGATCAAGGGGCTTTGACGCCAGCAGGTTTACTCTTGCTTTCACCGGTTACCGACAGCACCCTGAGCGGTACTACGCTAAAAACCCATCAGCGTAAAGACCCGATGATTCGTTTGGGCTGGTTACAGCAAGGATTGGGCTGGTATGCGAGTCGAGATGCATCCGTGCATCAGCCGTTAGAGCAGAACCTGCGCGGTCTGCCACCGATGCTGATCCAAGTGGGCGATCAGGAGGTCCTCCGTTCTGATTCGACCCGTTTAGCCGAACATGCGACCCAATGCGGCGTGGATTGCAAACTTGAAATCTACGCGGGGCGCTGGCATGTGTTTCAGTTGCAATCCTTCTACTTGAGTTCAGCGAAGCTGGCACTGCATCGTCTTGCCGATTTCGCGAGAGCCTGCGTGAAGGCGCAGTCCGAAGAGCACGTTGCCTTGCCATCGCTGGATCTGGCTGCGGTACAGGCGGATACCCCTTAATCTAAAAAGTATTCATTTTTAGAGTTCTTTACAGTCCGATATGTCAGACCCTTATGCAAATAGAGGGCCTGACTTATCGTTAGATGAGCAGTATGAATGTGATTCCAGTATTTAAAAAATAGTATGTAAGATATTTTGACTGAATCTTAAGGGGCTGTTGGGCACAACTTTTGATGAAATAAGTGTCGATGTGAACAGAAAAATACTATTCATCTTATAAAATTATTTAAAATTTATTTGGCTTTAACGGTCATTACATATGGACTCAATGTCAATTTAACGATCATAAAAAATAGACTTACATTTATATCCACTTGATAAAACATTCTCCTTTTTATTAAAAAAACGCTACTACTCTAAAGTTTAACTAAACGGTAATAATTGTTGGGTAGATTTCATTTAATATGCATAGAATATGTAGAATATATGTGTTTTTTGTTATGTTCATGTGTGAAACGCGCCCTTGTTCTTCGCTTTAACGTCATACCCTTTCTGGCAGATGAAATTGAAAAATAAACTACTCTTAACTCTAAGTATTTTGGCTGTCATGCATGCAAGCCATGCCGCAGAAGTGGAAGCTGGTGGATTAACTGGTAAATTTTCGGTAAGTCCTTCAGGAGGCGCAGTTTATGATATTCCGCTTGCACTCCCCGCAGGTATTAACGGGGTGCAACCCAGTCTAAGCGTGACATATAACAGCCAAGGTGGCTATGGGCTATTAGGTCAGGGAGCCTCGCTTTCAGGTCTTTCCGTACTTCAGCGCTGTGGTCAAGTCAAAATCATTGATGGAACCAACCGCCCAATCGCCGGGGATGCCAATGATCGACTTTGTCTGGATGGCCAGCAACTGCTGCTGGTGAGCGGGGACTCATACTGGGCAGACAACGCGATCTACAGCACCGAAATCAAGAATTTTGCCCGTGTTCAAGCGGTCGTTGACCAAGGTAATAAATACTATCAAGTGATCGCCAAAGATGGACAGGTTTCCCGCTACGGAAGTCGAGACGACTCACGTGAACGTGCTGGCGACTCCTCCTTTGATCCCAATCTGATCATCGCCTGGTATATCGATACGGCCTATAAGCGTGAATATCCGGGTGTTGGCATTACATATGCCTACAGAATCGTCAATCCCAGTGACTTTGGGATTAACGATGGCAACATGATTTCAAAGAAGATGTTGGATGCCATTCGTTATGTTTATGGCAGTAACGATGCCACGGTTAAGGCTGTCATGAATTACATGCCAGTTAATTTATACAGTAAGCAATATGCTCCAGGTGGTCTCCATCTGCAAAACAATTACCTGCTTAAAGGGATCTCGGTTTGTGAATCCAGTGGCAATGCCCCTTGTGGAGAAACGAGTAGTGGAGCCGAACAAGGTAAATTGATATCCAAATACAAATTTGGATATCAGGATACGAATCAAGACAACGCGATGGCACGCTTGCCAAAATTAACCTCAGTGACCGCTTGTGGGATTAATGATCAGTGTTTAAAGCCTGTAACCTTTAACTATAACGCTGTGAATCTGCAGGTGGATAAGCGTGTGGTTCAGTTGTCTGGAGTTGCGGATGCTGATCGGGTTATTCATGGGGATTTTAATGGCGATGGGCTGGCTGACTTCTTAACAACCTCCCTTACCGGAGTACAGGAGGTTTTTGATCCTTATCCACAAACTGCTCCAATTAATATTAATTTCTCTAATGGTGCGGACTTTACAAACATAAGTTCAAGTAGACCAACTTATCCTATAAATACTGGGAATGAGAAGTATGAGGACTTATATGATTTTGTTGGCTATGATTTTCATGGGGTGAATCGGTTAGGCACAATTACTGAAGTAGGAGGTGTTTTTCATACTCTTAGTAATACTAATGCTAATGCTAATGGTTTTACTGTTGAGAGCAAAGATTTTCCTGCAACAGGCTCTTATGATTCAAGCAAGTGGATTTCTTATAAAAATACAAGTTCAAACGAAACTGGGATAAGTGGTCAGAACTATTCAGGAGATATCAATGGTGATGGAATTGCCGATTGGATTCGAGTTTCTGATACTCGTTTAACCTACTTTTTAGGTGGAGATAATATTTCCGAGAGTCAGCGCGTTGGATCAATCCCTTTTAATGCTTCTTATCCCGGATCTCCAATATCTCCAATCAGCGGTGATATCGGTTGGACTAAATTTGTTACCGATGTGAATGGTGATGGTTTCTCAGATGTTGTAGTTGTAAGTGGTTTGGGGATATATCAATCTCAGCATGCTATTACCACTCTTTTTTTAAGAAACGGGCAAGTGGATCATGTAGTGAACTATCCATTCGACATACCGAGTTACTTTACTCCTGATCCAGATAATCCAACGCCATATGCCATATTTTCAGGGGATTTTAATGGTGATGGCTTAATGGATATTTTTCTTGGTTATAGTGGAAGTGGTTTGATGTTCTTTTCTAAGGGCAATGGGAAGTTTGAATCGGTTGAGGTCTCTTCTGCCTTGGCAGGCTTAGATTTAAAAACGTCCACATGGGTTGCTGATTGGAACGGAGATGGGATCGCTGATATCGTTAATTGGGACAAGTCTGCGAATAAATTCCATGTTCTTTTGGGTGGCTCGAATAAGATATTTACCCTTTTCGACCAAGGCGGTATTGACTACGTTGCATCAAGTTATGACCGCGTATTCCCAGATGACTACAATGGCGATGGTCGTACCGATGTCCTCGGACTCAATGGCTCCCAAGCCACCATCTGGAGCAACAACGGCACCAATGGTGAACTCAACCAGATCGATACCTTCTCCGGAACGATTAAAGTCCAGTTTAGCCGACTGACTGATAAATCCATCTATATCAAAGACACCAATGCTGCCGTACCCCAGCAGAATGACATCCAAGACGCGCGTCAAGTAGTCAAATCCGTACAAACCTCCAATGGAATCGGTGGCTACTCCGAACCAATGCTGTATTTCTACGGCGGTTTAAAAGTTGATCGTGACCGAGGCTCATTAGGATTCCGCTGGATCACCAGTACCGTCGTCAATGATGCCGCTCGAGATGAAACCGGTGGTGGACAGCGCTGGAGTAAAGAACTCTATACCGAATATTCCCAGCAGTTCCCCTTTGTCGGTTTGGTTGCCAACTCCAAAACATTTACCTGTAACCACACCACCGCAACAGCCACATGTTATGACCTGACTACGACGCAGAACAACTGGCAATACAAACCGTTCACCTTGAATAGTGCCGTTGGTGCCCGCACCAGCTACTTCCCCTATGTCAACGACAGCCACACCCAAACGTATCGTCTCGATCAAATGTATCAGGGTGGTGCGGTAGCCATGGTTGGTAAAACAGAAAGTGCCCCTTCTGCTCATCCAGAAATCGTCCCGATCAGCAACGCCGTCTTAAGCCTGCCTGCGATCTTAAGTGTATTGCTAGATGAGTAAGTCGCGCGATGAATAATATTTTAAAGACAGATCGACCAAGGAGTATCGCGATGAAGACATTGACGACAATCGGCATGCTCCTGTGCTATGCCCTCATCACGAATCAGTCAGCACAAGCGGGCGACAACCAGCCAGGCTACTTCGTAAGCACCCTGCGTGTGACGGTTCAACCCGACAGCCATAAGCAAGTCATGATCTTTAGTGCCGGTCCGCATAAAAGCAAACCCGCGTGTTCCAACGCGGATGGAGGCTGGGCTCTTGATCTCAGCACCCCTGAAGGTCAAGCCCTGATGAAACAACTGCTCAGTGCCTACACCGGACATAAAGCGGTTGTCATACAAGGCAGCAATGACTGCAGCGTAATGAATGATCGAGAAACCGCACAAACGATTACGACGTTATAAAGAGCAAGAACAGCATCATTTAGAAAACGTCCTTTATTGATTAAACAGAATTAAAGATTTGGGGTAAGAAATGCGATTGACCACTGGCGTGATAGGCGGCTTAAAACAGCTGACGATACTATGTCTCGTAACGGCTGGGCTTAATGTCAGCGCAGTCCATGCAGGCATTGTGCAGAGTAGTGATACCAGCTATCAGTACGATGATGAAGGCAATGTTCTGCGTCAGGACGTCATCATCACCGCCAATGAAGAAAACGCAGATGGCGCAACCACACAGCGTAAATATCGCAATCTCACTGTAAACAGTTACGACTACAAAGACCCCAAAAGCTGGATGCTCGGCCAACTGAAGTGTACGCAAACCCTCAAACAAATCGTCAACCCCACCTCAGAGCTCAGCAATGTCGGTGGTGGTTTAACTGATGTCGTCGACAATCACTCTACCACCTTCGTATATGTCGGCACCTATGCCGAGATATTACAATCAAATAAAAGTGGTGAACTTGCACCAACAGATCCAAACAACGTTCAGAGCTGTACCGCGCCAACCGATAATCTCATTACCACCAATTACTCTTACGATAGCTGGGGAAATTTGTCTAGCGTAGATAAAGCGGCCCCTGCTACAGCAACTGCAGCGGCAGTGAGTAGCCATGACGAGATGACTTACACCACAGATGGTCGTTATCTTGCCAGCAAAACCAATCAATTCGGGCAAGTAGAACGCTACGATTATGATCTGGCCCGTGGTTTATTGAAGACGAAGACCTTTATAGATGGTACGACCGAAAGTTATGTGTACGATGATGTGGGTCGTCTAACCCGAACCAACAGCTTTGATGGAACGTCGATCTGGACTGAGTATAAAAACTGCGGTGCTACAGGACCCGAGCAATGCACTAATCTTGAAAAGTACCTAATCAAGACCACCAAACATGTGCCCGAAAGTTCTGGCGCTAATCAGATACTCTCGCCTGACATTAAGTATTATGATCAGTTGGGTCGTAATACGCATTCAATGCGTTATATCTACACGGACCCTAATGCCCAGACCTCACGTGTCCAAGTGACGAGTCTTGTAGAGTATGATCCCTATGGGCGTGTGAGATACACACATACTCCTTACTTCGGTGATGAATCCCTTGCTGACTACGATAAGAGCTGGACGAAGACCTCTTACGACGCCTTTGACCGTCCATTTAAGACCATAGACAACAACACCAAGAAAGTCACCGCGGTTAAATACATCAACCCATTCACCACCTTCTCATCCCTTGCTGCCTGTGACGCCTGTGCCCCCGACAGCAGTAAGGCCGAAGTGGTCAATGCCTTGAATCAACAAGTCATGGTGATCGACAGCAAAGGCTCACGTCTGCGTAAAACCTATGACGCAGCAGGTCACCTGCGCCGAACCATCGACTCGCTGAACTACAACATCACCATGGACTACGATCTTGCGGGCAACAAAATTGGCATGCATGATCCCGACATGGGCTACTGGAGCTACACCTACGACGGCTTTGGACGTTTAAGAACCCAGACCAATGCCAAAGGCAACCTCACCAGCTATGAATACGACGTCCTGAATCGTCTGATCCATCGAGTCGAACCAGATAAAGACAGCTACTGGGAGTATGACAACAGCAACGGTAGTGGTCGTAGCGGTAAACTAGTCAGCACCTATACACTGGCAAATGGCGCTAAAGACTATAGCGAAAGTTACGACTATGATGGTTTGGGACGTAAAACCGTCACCCACACCAGCAAACTGATCGACCCGAAAGGAACAGCGACTCAAACCTTCGACAGCAGCGTCAGTTACGACTGGCTCAGTCGTCCAGAAACGATCACCTATCCGAACGGACAAAGCTACGTCAATGTCTATGACTTCTATGGCAACCTCGTTCGTCTACGGACACTCGACAACAAAACCCTCTGGCAAGCCCTGTCGCGTGATCGCTGGAACCGAGTTGTCAAAGAACGGCTAGGTAACGGTCTCGTCACCACCCGTAGCTACAACTTCTCGCGTAGCACACTGAACAGCATCAACACCACATTACAAGTGGGTGCCAACACCAGCCTGATCCAGAACGACACCTATCAATTTGACGACTACGGCAACCTGTTCAACCGTACCGACCAAATGACTGGTTATAGCGAAGATGCCGAATACGACTCCTTAAACCGGATTCGCTATCTGACCCAGAAAAACGTCAATCTCAACCAGATCATCCAGAGCAACCAATACACCTACAACAGTGCGGGTAACCTCCTGCACAAAACAGGCGTCGGTGACTACACCTATGGAAGCCCAGGCAAAGCCGGCTGTACCGGGATCCACCAAGTCTGTCAAACCACAGGTGGCAACGGCATAGCCGACAACACCTTCACCTACGACGCCAATGGCAACATGCTAAATGGCAATGGCAAAAGCAGCGTCGTGTGGAACAGCTTTGACAAAGTCAGCAAAATCAAAACCACCGATGGCGTAGAAGAAAACTTCCTCTACGACACCGACCACGACCGCGTGCGCAAGACCCAATACAAATATGGCGTGAAGACTTCCGAAATCGTCTACATCAACCCGCGTCTAGACCTGGGTGGCACCTTCGAGCGCAGCTACGACTACAAGACCGATGGCGTCACCGTCAACAAGATCGAAGAACGTGCGCACCTGTATGCCGATGGACGACCCATAGGTCAGTTCGTCACAGTGAGAAATGCTCAAGATAGCGTCACCGACAACCATCTGGACTACTTCCTGACCGACCATCTGGGCTCGATCAAAATCGTCACTGATGAATCAGGAGCCGTGAAAGAACGAACCACGTTCGACGTGTGGGGTCAACGTGTCTCCATGGATGGCACAGCGGCAACACGCCATGGCTTCACGGGTCATGAAATGTTGGATGACGTGAATTTAGTGAACATGAATGGCCGGATTTATGATCCTGAGATAGGTCGATTCATGAGCGCGGATCCGACAGTAGATGGGGTTGATGATCTACAGGGTTATAACCGCTATAGTTATACGAGTAACAATCCTCTGAGCTATGTTGATTTAGATGGTTATCGCTGGAAGTTCCTAGGTAAGAAGTTGGGCGGGTTTATTGAGAAAATTGCACGACCTGCGGCAGCTGTTGTAGTTAGTATTGTCGTCTGTGGACCCGGTGCGCCGGCGTGCGTGGGTGCGGTCTCTGCGGCAACGAATTCCGCACTTTCCGGAGGTAGTCTTAGCGATGTACTCAATGCTGGAGTTCGTGGCGGGATCATCGGTGCAATCTCAGGTGGAATCTCAGGTGGCATTGGCGACAATATCGATCAAGCTACATCGCCGTTTTTAAATGCGGTTGCACATGGTGTAGCGAATGCGGTAATCAGCAAGGTTACAGGTGGTGATGCGGGTGCGGGCTTTATCAGTGGATTTGCAGGAGCCTATGCATCTAATATCGGCATTACCAGTAATGTTTATGGTGCAGCTTTTATTGGTGGGGCGACAAGCGCAGCAACAGGTGGTGACTTCTTTGAAGGAGCGACATTAGCAGCGATTAGTTTCCAAACTAATTGGGAAATGCATAGTGGACGAACCACAGGTGCAGCTATTGGAGCTGGAGTTGGTGCCGTTGCAGGAGCTGGTGTCGCTGTTGCCTGTGATGGCATGACAAGTATGTTATGTACACCGGGTAATCCAGCAATCGTCGCAGGTGGTACAGTTGTCGGTGGTTCTATAGGGTCGATACTTGGGGGCTGGTATGACGCTGTCCATGCAATATTAAGTACAAGCGGTGGACAGAGCAATAGTTTGAATATGTCAGGTCAGGGCTCAAGTACGGGTTCTCCAATACCAGACCCTGATGATGATTTTGATAATAGGCCAAATAAGGTTCGCATTGCGGGTCAGTCAGGAAAAGAAGCAGCCAAAGATGTGCCCTCTTGGGCGCGGGGAGAAGTTCCTAAAGTTGGAGAAAATGGGAATAAATTTGCTACTCGATTAATGAATGACAAGTATGGTAAAGGCGAGTGGGAGAAAGGGGTCGGGGAGTTTAATAAGATTAGAAAATACGGTGATCGTGGTTTTAAAGACCCTAATTAATTTTAAATTGGATATATAGCATGTCACAAAAGAAAGTTTATCTATTACAGCATTGGTATGATGAAGATGATCTTGAAACTTATAAGATCCTTGCTGTTTTTAGTTCAAAAGAGAAGGCAGATGAAGCCAGAGAGTATTTTGCCAAATTGTCTGGTTTTAGGGATTATCCAGAAGATTTTATAATAAATAGCTACGTTCTCGATGAACTAAAAGAGTGGACTGAAGGTTTTGTTTCTGAAAATGATTTAGATGATTTCTGGAAAGAATAGGCCGACAGCGACAGTGGCATGTTATATCAAGAAAGCACTATTCGGTATTTTCTGTGGGGGCATCGGCTATGCCCAATTTACTTAAGAGTCGAATGTTTTTAATTGATATTTATGACAAAGTTTGATTTTAATGATTAACAATTATAGAGGTACTTCTACGATGAAAAAATTAATCCTCATCTGTGCCCTCGCCATGAGCTCATGGGCAGTCGCAGCACCCGCCTCGATTCTGACCGTCCCGAGTGGCTGGCGTTTGCAGAACTATACAGGTGGTGCTCTCGTGGTCTGGTATACCACAGCAAGCACCTGTACCACCGGAAAGCTGACACTACCTGCAGGCAACGAATCACAGCGTAACCGATTCTGGGCACTGGTACTGGCTGCCAAAACAGCCTCACGTAAAGTCCTCGTTGAATACGACGACAGCACCTGCGTGATCAGCAGCTTTGGCCTACTTGAAGGCTGATCTACCCGTTACTGAACACTATAGGTACTTTGAATAGATGGTTAATCTCAAGCAAGTTCAACGTGGTTTTACGCTATTGGAGCTGATGATCGTACTGGTCATCATCGGCTTGCTTGCCGGGATTATTGGTCCCAATCTATTCAAGAATCTTGAGAAATCAGAAAAAACCACCGCACGCGCCCAGATAGACGCCTTCACCAAAGCCATAGACCAATATCGACTCGACACCGGCAGCTACCCAGACAAAAGCACAGGCTTAAAAGCCCTGTCTACTGCACCCGCAGGCGCCCAAAACTGGAATGGCCCTTATCTTAAAAAAGTCCCGTTAGACCCCTGGGGCAGTCCTTACCAATACCAGTATCCGGGAACGCACAACACAACGGAATACGATGTCTACTCATGGGGTAAAGATAAAGCGGCGGGTGGAAGCGATGATGGGGCAGATATTGGTAATTGGTAGATTGATTAGGCGCTCAAATGATGTGTCTAAGAGTTCCGGTAGATTTTAAAGATCATTTCTTAACTATCTTTAGATGAAAAATAAGAAAACTCTCCCCTCTATTTAGTGAAAATTCTGCATTTTGATTATTTCAAAATCCCTTTCGGTTAAGAAAATACAACCAAACGGTAATAAATATTAAATAAAGTTTATTTATTTCTCATAGAATATGTAGAATATATGTGTTTTTTGTTATATTCATGTGTGAAACGCGCCCTTGTTCTTCGCTTTAACGTCATACCCTTTCTGGCAGATGAAATTGAAAAATAAACTACTCTTAACTCTAAGTATTTTGGCTGTCATGCATGCAAGCCATGCCGCAGAAGTGGAAGCTGGTGGATTAACTGGTAAATTTTCGGTAAGTCCTTCAGGAGGCGCAGTTTATGATATTCCGCTTGCACTCCCCGCAGGTATTAACGGGGTGCAACCCAGTCTAAGCGTGACATATAACAGCCAAGGTGGCTATGGGCTATTAGGTCAGGGAGCCTCGCTTTCAGGTCTTTCCGTACTTCAGCGCTGTGGTCAAGTCAAAATCATTGATGGAACCAACCGCCCAATCGCCGGGGATGCCAATGATCGACTTTGTCTGGATGGCCAGCAACTGCTGCTGGTGAGCGGGGACTCATACTGGGCAGACAACGCGATCTACAGCACCGAAATCAAGAATTTTGCCCGTGTTCAAGCGGTCGTTGACCAAGGTAATAAATACTATCAAGTGATCGCCAAAGATGGACAGGTTTCCCGCTACGGAAGTCGAGACGACTCACGTGAACGTGCTGGCGACTCCTCCTTTGATCCCAATCTGATCATCGCCTGGTATATCGATACGGCCTATAAGCGTGAATATCCGGGTGTTGGCATTACATATGCCTACAGAATCGTCAATCCCAGTGACTTTGGGATTAACGATGGCAACATGATTTCAAAGAAGATGTTGGATGCCATTCGTTATGTTTATGGCAGTAACGATGCCACGGTTAAGGCTGTCATGAATTACATGCCAGTTAATTTATACAGTAAGCAATATGCTCCAGGTGGTCTCCATCTGCAAAACAATTACCTGCTTAAAGGGATCTCGGTTTGTGAATCCAGTGGCAATGCCCCTTGTGGAGAAACGAGTAGTGGAGCCGAACAAGGTAAATTGATATCCAAATACAAATTTGGATATCAGGATACGAATCAAGACAACGCGATGGCACGCTTGCCAAAATTAACCTCAGTGACCGCTTGTGGGATTAATGATCAGTGTTTAAAGCCTGTAACCTTTAACTATAACGCTGTGAATCTGCAGGTGGATAAGCGTGTGGTTCAGTTGTCTGGAGTTGCGGATGCTGATCGGGTTATTCATGGGGATTTTAATGGCGATGGACTGGCTGATTTAGTTATTACACCGGTGCTACCGGATCGACAAATATCCGCTCTTACAGATTTTCCTCAGACTGCCCCTCTAAATCTTTTTTTCTCTGACGGATATAATTTTAATAAAACTATTAAGCAGAGATCTACATACCCAAACGTATATAATTGTCGTTCTGAATTGGTAAATGGTACTTATTACATTCATTATGGAGTGAACGATCCAAAAGCATTTCCTTGTAATGCATATGAGAATTTAAGTAACTTTATTCCTATTCCTAACGCAAAAACCTCATTAGGTTATGCTGCGCTTTCCACAGCGCCTTATTCATCTCAAAACTCTATTATTACATTAATGTTTTCCGCAGCTTCATTTGTTCTGAACAGCGATGTTAATGGCAGTTTTAATCCTGATGAGGTAAGAACCCCTACTACGGGTTATGGTATATTTTTTGATACCTTATCTAATTTTCAAGCCGCACAAATTAATGATGATGGGATTCCTGACTTAGTTCAATTTTTAGGCAATAGTTTTGTTTATGTATTAGGGGGAAGTACGGCTTCAGACTACATTACAAATATGGGCTATGCTCCTAGTAGTATTCAGCTAGGAAGTAATTTTTCTTTACCTCAAGAAGAACATTTTTTTGCTGATGTAAATGGCGATGGTATAAGTGATGTTATTGTTTTAAATAGTTTCTTATCAAATATAAAAACGGCTTTCCTCAAAAACATAGGATATGATCATGAAGTCGTCTATGATTACAGCTCTGTAGCTCCTCCTCCAAATATTAATAACGGCGATTTCACGTTAACAGGTGACTTTAATGGAGACGGTCTTTTAGACATCGCCTCATACTATGCAAGTTCACGTCAACTGTTAGTCCATTTTTCGAAAGGCAACGGCTATTTCGAGTCCATTAAATTTAATATTACGAATCCAAACACAAAACTCAGTAGCCTATATACATGGGTTGCTGATTGGAATGGTGATGGTCGCGCTGATATCGTTAACTGGGATAAAGACGCTCAAGTCTTTCATGTCTTCTTAGGCTCAAGAGGCGCAGAGGGCAAAATCTTTGTGCCTTATGACCAAGGCGGTATTGACTACGTTGCATCAAGTTATGACCGCGTATTCCCAGATGACTACAATGGCGATGGTCGTACCGATGTCCTCGGACTCAATGGCTCCCAAGCCACCATCTGGAGCAACAACGGCACCAATGGTGAACTCAACCAGATCGATACCTTCTCCGGAACGATTAAAGTCCAGTTTAGCCGACTGACTGATAAATCCATCTATATCAAAGACACCAATGCTGCCGTACCCCAGCAGAATGACATCCAAGACGCGCGTCAAGTAGTCAAATCCGTACAAACCTCCAATGGAATCGGTGGCTACTCCGAACCAATGCTGTATTTCTACGGCGGTTTAAAAGTTGATCGTGACCGAGGCTCATTAGGATTCCGCTGGATCACCAGTACCGTCGTCAATGATGCCGCTCGAGATGAAACCGGTGGTGGACAGCGCTGGAGTAAAGAACTCTATACCGAATATTCCCAGCAGTTCCCCTTTGTCGGTTTGGTTGCCAACTCCAAAACATTTACCTGTAACCACACCACCGCAACAGCCACATGTTATGACCTGACTACGACGCAGAACAACTGGCAATACAAACCGTTCACCTTGAATAGTGCCGTTGGTGCCCGCACCAGCTACTTCCCCTATGTCAACGACAGCCACACCCAAACGTATCGTCTCGATCAAATGTATCAGGGTGGTGCGGTAGCCATGGTTGGTAAAACAGAAAGTGCCCCTTCTGCTCATCCAGAAATCGTCCCGATCAGCAACGCCGTCTTAAGCCTGCCTGCGATCTTAAGTGTATTGCTAGATGAGTAAGTCGCGCGATGAATAATATTTTAAAGACAGATCGACCAAGGAGTATCGCGATGAAGACATTGACGACAATCGGCATGCTCCTGTGCTATGCCCTCATCACGAATCAGTCAGCACAAGCGGGCGACAACCAGCCAGGCTACTTCGTAAGCACCCTGCGTGTGACGGTTCAACCCGACAGCCATAAGCAAGTCATGATCTTTAGTGCCGGTCCGCATAAAAGCAAACCCGCGTGTTCCAACGCGGATGGAGGCTGGGCTCTTGATCTCAGCACCCCTGAAGGTCAAGCCCTGATGAAACAACTGCTCAGTGCCTACACCGGACATAAAGCGGTTGTCATACAAGGCAGCAATGACTGCAGCGTAATGAATGATCGAGAAACCGCACAAACGATTACGACGTTATAAAGAGCAAGAACAGCATCATTTAGAAAACGTCCTTTATTGATTAAACAGAATTAAAGATTTGGGGTAAGAAATGCGATTGACCACTGGCGTGATAGGCGGCTTAAAACAGCTGACGATACTATGTCTCGTAACGGCTGGGCTTAATGTCAGCGCAGTCCATGCAGGCATTGTGCAGAGTAGTGATACCAGCTATCAGTACGATGATGAAGGCAATGTTCTGCGTCAGGACGTCATCATCACCGCCAATGAAGAAAACGCAGATGGCGCAACCACACAGCGTAAATATCGCAATCTCACTGTAAACAGTTACGACTACAAAGACCCCAAAAGCTGGATGCTCGGCCAACTGAAGTGTACGCAAACCCTCAAACAAATCGTCAACCCCACCTCAGAGCTCAGCAATGTCGGTGGTGGTTTAACTGATGTCGTCGACAATCACTCTACCACCTTCGTATATGTCGGCACCTATGCCGAGATATTACAATCAAATAAAAGTGGTGAACTTGCACCAACAGATCCAAACAACGTTCAGAGCTGTACCGCGCCAACCGATAATCTCATTACCACCAATTACTCTTACGATAGCTGGGGAAATTTGTCTAGCGTAGATAAAGCGGCCCCTGCTACAGCAACTGCAGCGGCAGTGAGTAGCCATGACGAGATGACTTACACCACAGATGGTCGTTATCTTGCCAGCAAAACCAATCAATTCGGGCAAGTAGAACGCTACGATTATGATCTGGCCCGTGGTTTATTGAAGACGAAGACCTTTATAGATGGTACGACCGAAAGTTATGTGTACGATGATGTGGGTCGTCTAACCCGAACCAACAGCTTTGATGGAACGTCGATCTGGACTGAGTATAAAAACTGTGTTTATGGTCCATATGATTGTACGAATGCGGAAAAGTACTATACAAAAACCACCAAGCATGTCCCTGAGAGCTCAAATAGTAATGAGATTCTCTCGCCTCAAATGAGCTACTACGATCTGCTGGGTCGCAATACGCATACTTTACGCTATATCTATACCGATCCCAATGCACAGACAGCACGCGCTCAAGTCACCAGCTATGTTGAATACGACGCCTATGGACGTGTAAAAATAAATCATACACCGTTCTTTGCTGCAGAGCCTGATGCGGATTACAACAAGAGCATGAGCATCGTATATTACGACGCCTTTGACCGTCCATTTAAGACCATAGACAACAACACCAGGAAAGTCACCGCGGTTAAATACATCAACCCATTCACCACCTTCTCATCCCTTGCTGCCTGTGACGCCTGTGCTCCCGACAGCAGTAAGGCCGAAGTGGTCAATGCCTTGAATCAACAAGTCATGGTGATCGACAGCAAAGGCTCACGTCTGCGTAAAACCTATGACGCAGCGGGTCGCCTGCGCCGAACCATCGACTCGCTGAACTACAACATCACCATGGACTACGATCTTGCAGGCAACAAAATTGGCATGCATGATCCCGACATGGGCTACTGGAGCTACACCTACGACGGCTTTGGACGTTTAAGAACCCAGACCAATGCCAAAGGCAACCTCACCAGCTATGAATACGACGTCCTGAATCGTCTGATCCATCGAGTCGAACCAGATAAAGACAGCTACTGGGACTATGACAACAGCAACGGCAGTGCCCGTAGCGGTAAACTAACCAGTACCTATACGAAGGTGGGTACCAGCAAAGACTACAGCGAAAGCTATGACTACGATAGCCTTGGACGTAAAACCGTCACCCACACCAGCAAACTGATCGACCCGAAAGGAACAGCGACTCAAACCTTCGACAGCAGCGTCAGTTACGACTGGCTCAGTCGTCCAGAAACGATCACCTATCCGAACGGACAAAGCTACGTCAATGTCTATGACTTCTATGGCAACCTCGTTCGTCTACGGACACTCGACAACAAAACCCTCTGGCAAGCCCTGTCGCGTGATCGTTGGAACCGGGTTGTCAAAGAGCGGCTAGGTAACGGTCTTGTCACCACCCGTAGCTACGACTTCTCGCGTAGCACACTGAACAGCATCAACACCACATTACAAGTAGGTGCCAACACCAGCCTGATCCAGAACGACACCTATCAATTTGACGACTACGGCAACCTGTTCAACCGTACCGACCAAATGACTGGTTATAGCGAAGATGCCGAATACGACTCCTTAAACCGGATTCGCTATCTGACCCAGAAAAACGTCAATCTCAACCAGATCATCCAGAGCAACCAATACACCTACAACAGTGCGGGTAACCTCCTGCACAAAACAGGCGTCGGTGACTACACCTATGGAAGCCCAGGCAAAGCCGGCTGTACCGGGATCCACCAAGTCTGTCAAACCACAGGTGGCAACGGCATAGCCGACAACACCTTCACCTACGACGCCAATGGCAACATGCTAAATGGCAATGGCAAAAGCAGCGTCGTGTGGAACAGCTTTGACAAAGTCAGCAAAATCAAAACCACCGATGGCGTAGAAGAAAACTTCCTCTACGACACCGACCACGACCGCGTGCGCAAGACCCAATACAAATATGGCGTGAAGACTTCCGAAATCGTCTACATCAACCCGCGTCTAGACCTGGGTGGCACCTTCGAGCGCAGCTACGACTACAAGACCGATGGCGTCACCGTCAACAAGATCGAAGAACGTGCGCACCTGTATGCCGATGGACGACCCATAGGTCAGTTCGTCACAGTGAGAAATGCTCAAGATAGCGTCACCGACAACCATCTGGACTACTTCCTGACCGACCATCTGGGCTCGATCAAAATCGTCACTGATGAATCAGGAGCCGTGAAAGAACGAACCACGTTCGACGTGTGGGGTCAACGTGTCTCCATGGATGGCACAGCGGCAACACGCCATGGCTTCACGGGTCATGAAATGTTGGATGACGTGAATTTAGTGAACATGAATGGCCGGATTTATGATCCTGAGATAGGTCGATTCATGAGCGCGGATCCGACAGTGGATGGGGTTGATGATCTACAGGGTTATAACCGCTATAGCTATGTGCATAATAATCCTCTGAGCTATTGGGATCCAGATGGGTTCATGCTTGAAGAAGGTCACATTCATCGCATGTGCGACATCGGATGTACTACGATGACTATTGATTTCAATGTCGATAATGGTCTTCCTGAACGGGTGACGGTAACAGCGGGCCGACCACCACATGATTCATCAAATTTACCTATTGCGAATTTGGGTGGGGCTCCTGGAGGTAATTCAGGTGGGTGGACTGGTCGCCCAAATGATAGGCCGCGTGGTGTTAATGATGGCGGTGGTGGCACCGGTAAAGGAACCAATACTGGAGGTAATCTCAGTAATAACACGACGCAGACGGTACCTGGTGTAACACCTACACCGACAATACCGACACCAACGACAGGTGGTGGCTCGCTTGCTGATACGATTAAAAGCTCGGCAACGAATGCTATCACGAATAACCCGATTTCCAGTATTTTAGTCAATACAGGTGAGGTAATTGGAGCGGGGACAGCTGCCGTAGTGACTGGAAATTTTGATATCGATTTCTTTGATAAGAGACGGGATATCTTAATTCAAGATCTGGGGGCTTTAACGGTGCAGAGGTTTGTGCCTAACTTAAGTGGTCTGGTGCATATTGTTTCCCAGAATGGGTCTCAGAATCAGCCATTAGCTGTAAGGCGTGAGCAAAAGGAAGGGGATGTTACCTTTCCGACCGAAAGGGCTGCTCGACGTGAAGCAATTCGTCAGAATGGTGGACAAGTTTCGGCTCCAAATAGTTATCAAAGGGTTGAAAATACTACTGATAGAGGTAAAAATAAAAATATTAGAGGACCGAATAACGAGCGTGCAGAGTTTCTAGAGTTTAAAGATTTGAATGGTAAGCCTGTTCAAGTTGATCATCATAAATGGGGACATCAATTTAGCGATAATGGTACTTACGAACAACCTCATTATCATGGACCAAAAGGAGAACATATTTCTTATGATTAATAATAGTAATGTCTGGCAGACTCTGTCGCAGATCATGCATCTATACTCAATACAGGTACGTATTATACTGATTGATGACACCGTTACTAACTGGAGTAGTTGGTTGACACTGCCTAGTAATAGTTATGCTGAAATTGCAAAATTTGGACCCTTCCGCTTAGTCGATGTTCTTTCCATAGAGATTAATCCTAATGAGACCAAGGAAATGGGTAGACTTTTACCAAATAAGAATATAGATCATTCTTTGGCAATTATTGATAAATTAGAGTTAGAAGGCATTGCATTTCGAATTGATGATGGCGTTTTAGTAATAGAATTTGGATAGATATTGAATAATATTATTTTTTAGGAAAACTTTATCAATGAAAACCCTAATCCTCATCTGTGCCCTCGCCATGAGCTCATGGGCAGTCGCCGCACCCGCCTCAATCCTGACCATCCCGAGTGGCTGGCGTTTGCAGAACTATACAGGTGGCGCTCTCGTGGTCTGGTATACCACAGCAAGCACCTGTGCCACCGGAAAACTGACACTACCCGCAGGCAACGAATCACAGCGTAACCGATTCTGGGCACTGGTACTGGCTGCCAAAACAGCCTCACGTAAAGTCCTCGTTGAATACGACGACAGCACCTGCGTGATCAGCAGCTTTGGCCTACTTGAAGGCTGATCTACCCGTTACTGAACACTATAGGTACTTTGAATAGATGGTTAATCTCAAGCAAGTTCAACGTGGTTTTACGCTATTGGAGCTGATGATCGTACTGGTCATCATCGGCTTGCTTGCCGGGATTATTGGTCCCAATCTATTCAAGAATCTTGAGAAATCAGAAAAAACCACCGCACGCGCCCAGATAGACGCCTTCACCAAAGCCATAGACCAATATCGACTCGACACAGGCAGTTACCCAGACAAAAGCACAGGCTTAAAAGCCCTGTCTACTGCACCCGCAGGCGCCCAAAACTGGAATGGCCCTTATCTTAAAAAAGTCCCGTTAGACCCCTGGGGCAGTCCTTACCAATACCAGTATCCGGGAACGCACAATACAACGGAATACGATGTCTACTCATGGGGCAAAGATAAAGCGGCGGGTGGAAGCGATGATGGGGCAGATATTGGCAATTGGTAGGTTTCGGACCTTATTCAAGACGATATTGAGCTGATCATCATGCCTAAATTTCATGCTCAAATCGTCACGCCAACCGGATTACGTGAAACCCGTACATTAGAAGCGGATAGTAGAGACACGATTCAGCAGCAATTGGTCGCTGAGGGCGTATTGGTGATCTCGATTAAGAATGCCGAGCCCTTAAATCAGTTTCAGCCCCGCCAACGTTTTGACACCGTCGTTTTTGTACATGAGCTGAAAACACTGCTGGAGTCGGGATTATCTTTAACTGAAAGTTTTGATGTTCTGCTGGATCACCGTCGTCAATCCATTGAGTTTGACACTCTAACCCGCATCCGACAGCATTTGAATGAAGGTCTGTCACTGTCACAAACCATGATGTTATATCCGCAGCATTTCCCTGCACTTCTGGTCGCGAGTATTGCTGCCAGTGAGCGCAATGGTACCTTGGTTGCTGCGCTCGTGAGTTATATTGCGTATGACGAGCGAATTTCTGCGCTGCGCAGTAAGATTTATAACGCATCTTTATATCCCATCTTGCTGGTTGGGATTGCGATGTTGGTCATGTTATTTTTGCTCATGTATCTCGTCCCCAGATTTGGTGCGATTTATGATGGGGTTGACATGAAGTTGCCATGGGCATCGCGCATCATGCTGGATCTCGGGTCTTGGCTTGGCCACTATCGTTGGCTGGTCTTGGCTGCGATTGCTGTTGGCATGGTATGGATTGTGCGCTTCATCATGCGCCATGGACCAGAAGAGAGTCTGATGTTGGTGCTTTCACGATTTGGACCATTACGACGTCGATTACATATTGTTTTTCTGTCTCGTTTTTATCGGGCATTAGGTTTACTACTGGAAGCTGGTGCTTCGGTGATGCAAGCCTTGGATATGGCAGGCAGTATGCTGGATAGCAATGGACGTCTACAATTACAAGAAGCTAAAAGCCGGATATTACAAGGACAAGGTTTAAGTGAGGCATTGCATCGCGCAGGGCTTACCACCGCGGTCTCCGCACGATTATTGGCCGCAGGGGATCAAAATGGTGAGGCGGTCAATATGTTGAGGCAATCAGCTGACTTCCATGACTTAGACCTGACACGGTTTATTGAACAGTTCTCGCGTCTGTTGGAACCCGTCCTCATGATGGCGATCGGTTTATTTATTGGGTTGATTGTCGTTTTACTGTATTTACCGATTTTTCAACTCGCGAGTGGATTGCAATGAGCTACTCAACACGTTGGTTTAGCACAGCCGATTTATTGGCAGTCGTGAGCAATTTCACGTTCATTGACCGTCAAACCGCTATCCATCAATTATGCGTCGCTGTACGTTTTGATGAGCAGGATTGGGTTATTTTTGGTCGGATACCCACAGAGCATGATTTGAGCTGGATCAGCTATCTGACGGATCAGCCTTTTCAAGTTGGTCAGGTCCAGCCTGAGGCAATGCTGAGTTTTATGGCTCTGCTGAATGGTCAACAAAATAATCTCCCCAATCAAAAGACCGGGCATTCGCAGAACCATATTTCCGAACAGTCCTTGGTTGAAGAAGATAGCCAGATTATTCGGGTGGTCAATACCGCCATTTTTGATGCCTACCATAAAGGTGCCAGCGATATTCATTTTGAAAACAATCCTGAAGGATTGGTGATCAAATGTCGTATTGACGGTGTCCTTGTGGAGACTGGGAAACTGTACGAACGTACTTCTGCAGAGCACGTGATTTCAAGACTGAAGGTATTGGCAGAGCTAGATATTGCCGAGCGCAGAATCCCTCAGGATGGTCGATTGAGTATTCAGATCCAAGGCCGTGACATAGATTTGCGTATTTCGATCATGCCTGGGCTACATGGTGAGGATGCTGTCCTGCGGATATTGGATAAACAATCCTTAACGCAAGGGGATGAGCCGCTATCTCTTGAGCTCCTTGGTTTTGATGTGGCGACAATGGTTGCGATTCGTAAACTTGCCAGACAGCCTTACGGTATGTTGCTGGTGACAGGGCCGACGGGTTCAGGAAAGACGACCACGCTGTATGCACTACTCAATGAACATCACACGGGGCAGCAAAAGATCATTACGATTGAGGATCCTGTTGAATATCAACTAAAAGGCACATTACAAATCCCTGTGAATGAGCGTAAGGGGTTAACGTTTGCACGAGGTTTACGCTCTATTTTACGTCATGACCCCGATACAATTTTGGTCGGTGAGATTCGAGATCGAGAAACTGCCGATATCGCGGTACAAGCAGCATTAACTGGCCATTTGGTCTATACCTCGGTCCATGCTAACCATTCTTTGGATGTGATCGGTCGTTTCAGGCATATGGAAATTGATCTTTTTGGTTTTGTCAGTAGTTTAAATGGCATCGTGGCTCAACGTTTGATCCGCTTGAATTGCACGCATTGTAGCGAACCTACCCAGCCTGATCGTGATCTCATACATTTTTCAGGGATAACCTTGGAGCAGGCTGAAGGATTCCATTTTCAAGAAGGGAAGGGCTGTGATGAGTGTCAGGGCACAGGGTATCGGGGGCGTCAGGCGATCGCTGAGGTATTGGTGATTAATGATGCGGTGCGTGAAATGCTGATTTTACAGGAGCCTATTAGTCGTATTCGAGAATACTTACTTCAAAGCGGTATGTTTTTCCTACGCCAGCAGGCTTTGGCTGTTGTAGCAGAGGGACGTTCTACACTACAAGAAATTAATAGAGTCACATTTGTTCAGCAGTAATTTTTTAATTTATATTAGGAGATTGAAAGTGTTAAAAAAATCTTTTTTATGAACGCAATGATGATTGATCTACTGCTTCAGCGGCGATGAAAGGGTATCGGTTTGAAGCGGATTTTGGGTATCGATGAGAGCCATAAATTTCCAATCACTGTAATGGGCGGCTTGTTCAAAGTCTTTCATTTCTGCAGCGAAATGTTTTTGTTTGACGGGTTTCTGATTGGAAGCGCTGAATACGCCTACAATTCTCCCATCTGCATCACGAAGGACTTGAAAAGGTTCTCCTGTCACAGGGTCTAAATCCAGTTTGCGGATATAGCGATGAAAGCGTAATGATCGTGGGTCATTTAATAAGTCTTTTAATTCATTAGGATAAATTTTTAGATTACCTTGGGAGTTTTGATAATACTGACCGAGAGCAATTTGGTAGGTATGTCCAATACGTAGTAGCTCCGCTTCTTTTGTCCTCTTTGCAACCATTGCATAATCTTCAGCCCAACGCCCCAAGCCTAGTGCCAATAATGTGATCGCTAACAGGAGCCATATATAGGCAAATCCCTGCTGCTTCCCAAGCTTGGTTACTACAAATTGAGGTCGCTTGAAATCACCATTGTGCATAAGGTATGCCATTGCGACCAACCCCTTGAGATGTAGATTTGACATCATAAATCCCGGGCTTACCTTCTTCATCTTGCATGATGATTTGCCAATTTGCATGATTAAGCGGTACTGCTGGTTTGATGGGTTTGACCGCTGCATTTGTTTGGGTTGCTGACGGTGACGGTATCATTGGATCTAGGGGGATGGATCTTAAGTAATGTGCCTCGATCAAGAGATCCAGTGTGGCTGGATATGTCCCTTTGTCGGCATGGTATTGATCGATCACACGACGAATAGTTGCCAAATTTTGGCGCAATACCGTTTCCTTGCCTACTTCAACTTGCTCAAGGTAGCGAGGGGTCACAATGGATAATAACAAAGCAATCACTGATAGAACAACGAGAAGCTCTACGATTGTAAAACCTGATTTAGTTCTCAATATTACCATTCCTTATATGCGATACCATTCGTACCGATCTGATTTGATAATGAGTAAATGTCGTAAATATCACCTGCTGGTTGGGAGGGATCAATTATTAAGTTCGCATTATATGATCGTTTTCCCCAAGTATCTTCAGGCTTAACAGTGTTATCAGGAAAAAAAGGATCTCGAGGAATGCGTCTTAAAAAGTGTATAGGTGGAGCTTTACTATTTGGCTCTGTGACAGCCAATAAGGTGGTTAATTGTAGTGGATAGCCATCAACAGATTGAAGAGAAGGGGGGATTTTTCCTTTTGCGCTTTCTTCTTTAAATTGATCGAGAGCTTGTCTGATCTCAAGGAGTGCATGGCGCAACTCTTGCTCTTTTTGCTGACGGGATAGCAAATCAGAAATGGGTAAAACGACTGATGCCAATAAAGCCAGTAATGATAGCGTGACGAGCAGTTCTACAAAAGTAAACCCGCGTTTAGCGGACCACGGTGATGGGCTTATGTTCATCTAAGCTAAATCCTTGAGGTTGCTGACCATCGCGTAATTGAATGCTACCTCGACTTAATATGAGTTCGGAGGAAGGGGCATCTTTAGCTACTTTAAAGGTGATCAATGCCGCAGTTCCCTGATGTACTGCTGTTTTCCCAAAAGTGAAACGAATCCCTTTTTCTATAGCCTGCTGGTCAAATTTATTGGACGGTGCAATCAAGACAGCGCGGACTAATTCTAATGATTTATCGTGTAGAAGGTCGAAGCTCATAGATTCATATGCTGGTCCTGTTTGTAGTAACGCTACCGTAAAATCCTGACCCGGCGTAACATGTGTTGGACCATTAAGCTGAATCTGCATCTGAGGGCTGCCAGAACCCCCTTGATTAAGACTAATATCGGCCATACCCATGGCTGGAGATGTTGTTTCGGCAGGGATAGCAGTCGGTGTTACATCTGTATCATGATCGGATGGTGTGGTATCGGCACTCTGTGGGGCTGCTTCCGTGGCCGTAGCAATGTTGGTTGTGTTATCTGGCTTAGCTCGATAATCCGATGATTCACTCAGTCGCAATGGATGTGTGGATACTTGTACACCAGTTCCTGATGAGAACTCTTGGACATGTGCCGCTGGTAGGGCAAAGGGTCTCACGATATGTGGTGTGATCAACAGAACAATTTCACTTTTGGTACTACTATCCGTTGTGTTTGAAAATAATCGTCCTAAAAACGGAATTTTTCCAAGTCCAGGCAAATGAGTTGCATTTGTTTGACTATCATCCCTGATTAATCCGGCCAACATTTGTGTTTCACCATCTTGCAGTTGCAGAGTCGTCGCGGCATTTCGTGTTCCGATCTGATAGGCCACGAGTCCAGTACTGGATCTGATTTCTTTGGCGATATTACTGACCTCAAGTTTAATACCAATAGTCACTTGCCGATCTTTGTTTACCTCGGGTTCGACATCCAGTTTTAAACCTACGTCTAGGTAATTAATCGATTCAGAAACTGAGCCGGAGGTTAGGTTAGATGTTGTCGTGATAACAGGTACTTTATCACCAATCAGAATATTGGCTTTTTCTTTACTTTTAACACGGATGCGGGGGTTAGCCAGTAAATTAGTTTCGGCACTGGTCTGCTTAAAGTTCAATGTTGCCAAGGGATCTGCAACAACTAAGCTTAAATTATCCCGAGTCATACTCTTAATTTGATTAATCGTGTATTGTCCTACCTGTCCAGCCCCAGTGAGTGCTCGGACACCAATTTGATTAGGGAAATCAATACCTAACCCTAGCAGCTTATCTCGATTAACTTCTAGAATTTCAACATCTAGAATGACTTCCGGCACTGGCAGGTCATAAGCCTGTAAAAGCAAATCGATGCTATCTAATACATCTTGCGTATCCCGAACAATCAACATTCTTAAACGTTCATCAAAAAACATAGCCTTAGGCGCATATAGAATTTTGATCATGTCTTGAGTTTTTTGTACATCAGCAGAAGCAAGATAGAAGGATCGGGTTAGGAGTTCATCATAGTTTTTATGTTTTTCAGAAGAGTCGCTATAAATTAAAAATGTATTTGCATTTAATATCTTATAACTAAGACCGGAAGTTTTCATGATGAATCGCAAAGCTTCTTGTACTGTCGTATCTTTAGCATGAATGGTTGTTTTAATGTCATCTGTACGGACATCTTTGTCCATTATAAAATTGATGCCCGAAGATTGCGCTAGTAACTCCAGAACTGCTTGTACGCTTGCTGATCTAAACTCAAGAGATACTCTTTTATTCAGTTTTGGAGTCACGGAAGGGTCATATGTCGATTGCCTATTTTGATCTCGCTCAATATCAAAACGCAATTTTCTAGCGACAGAATCATTGGGCGCTGTTCTCAATACTTCTTTAAGAATATGTAGCGCTTGATCTTTATGGCCTTGTTTCAGCTCTGATTTAGCAAGTTCTGTCAGTGAAGAAATTTGATCCATTTCTTCAATTTTTTTTAGTCCTTCTGCCGCAGCAGAATTCATATGATCCGTTCGTAATGCTTGTTGAAAAGCATCTTTAGCGCTGACGATGTCACCTTGTTGTTTTGCCTGATTTGCAGCCGTAATTCGCTCATTAGTGAAACGTTCTTTTTGATAGATATAAGACGTACGATCTTCCAAACTCTTTGCGTTTTGCAGTTTTTCTAATTGCTGCATTTTTTGTTCGGTGGTGATAGGTGCTGTGTTACACGCACTTAGGCTCAACATACTGAGTAAGATTAGACCGCGGGAGTTTAATATAAAAAAACGCATTAATAGCTTACTCATGATCTTTAGGTATCGAGATAATTTGGTGAGTTGGAACATACTGTATGCGGACTTGCTGGGCATCCATGCTTATTAATTGCCAAGACCCGTCATAGATACGCCCTGGTAGCATGGCGATGGGATCGTCGTCGATCTTTAAGAAGACTTGGGTTTGCCCCTTTTCCGTAATTTGCCCCAAATATGTAATTCGTGCTGGCGGTGAAGTGCGAGGTGGTGGACTCGGTGGCGGAGTATAGGGGGGGAGCGGTGTAGTAATGAGCTTGATCGGATGCCTTTTTATGACGGGTGGCTTTTTTAAGGGCGCCACATCATTTTTTGGAGAGATGGCTGGTAAATTCCAACTATTTAGATCGAAGTTACTGATAGGTGATTGTAGGTCATTCTTATTATCTTGCTGTGACATCGATAATTGTGGGATATCCATCGGTTCAAAGATTTGGGGTGTTGATTGCATAAGTGACCAAGTTCCAAAAACGATGACGATGCCCACCAATAAGAGAAGTCGGTTTTGCTCTAATTTCGACTTTTTTTTGAACCATGTAAAATCAATCATGTGCCAGTCTCCATGACAAATGTGACATCGATCATATTGGTCTGGCTATTTCTTTGAATCGCAATTTCATAGATGCGAACTGGTCGGAAATCATGTGGAATAGTCGGTTGTAGGTCATCCAGAAACTCTCGAGTAGCAAGCCACTCGCCACGAAAAACGCATCGATGACGAATCGCACCTTGATCATGGTTAGTTTGTTGATATTCGACAAGATGGAGATTACGCTGTGCGGCGAGTGCTAATAATGCTTCATAAGACAATGGGGGAAGATTATTTAGCTGACTCGATGGAAGAAATGTCTTTGGCTTTACGAGATCATAATGCACTTTAAAGTGCTCTAATCGGTTGATCTCATGTTCGATATCCATTTGCTCAAGATGATATTGAGGAATAACCCATAGCCAGATTCCAAGTATCCAGATAAGTGATGTAGTCAGAATAATATGCCATAGCGTCATTCTAGATAGAACACTATTCGTTTGCCATGAAATATACTGAAGCATTTTGCGATCGAGTTTGATTCGATTAAGCCGTATTGTCAGCCAGTTCATGCCGCACCCTGCTGAATGGTAAAGCGGACCTGCCCTTGCTCATCGACAGAAACTTGTTGTATGTGCAACATTAAGCCTTGTTGCTGGGCATTATTAATGAAAATACCAATAGCCAATGCGGATGGCGCTATCCCTTCAACTTGTAAAAGGTTTTTTTGATCAAGCTGGATGTGGTTGAATAAAACTTCTGGAGTGCGAGCTCTCAGTAGATTATCAAGTAAGTTCAATTGCACCACACTGTCTTTCTGTTGAGTACTGGGCGAGGGAATTACTTTGAGTTTATCTAGAGTAATTTGGATATTGCTTTGTTCCGCAATCAGTTGTGCTCTCAATTGTTGAGTTTTATATTGCGTCCAAATGTAGAATAATAAAGTTGAAATACAACAGCCTATTACTAGTAGAAACAAGATCTTAAAGGTGGTCGTTTTCGGAGGGCTTTGGAGCGCGACGAGTCGAATTTTTCTCATAATCGTTCTGACTCTTTACGCATAAAGTTCAATGAGTGCCTTGGATCATATTGATGCCATTCTGATGATTGATTTAAGCCAAAACTTCGATACATGGTTAAAGATGGTTGTCCGACATCAAAACTTAAAAAATTTTGTGCTGTGCTATCAAAGCCCTTGGGTAATGCAAAGATACCCGTTGGATAGCCTTGATCATGATTAATTCGGAAACATCGCTCATCTTCATAAAATAAAATAGGCTCGGTAGGCAACAATACTTTTAAATATTCCCAGACACACAATACTGAAGGCAACACATCGACAACATGTAGAGTTGATTTACACTTTTCAAGTGATTGATGAAGTGCTTTAGGCAAGGCAATAATGATGCATGGTTGATCAAAGATTATTTGATCAGAGATAAAATCAAATTGCTGTATGTCAAAACCAGGGTACTTTTGCTTGAATAATTGTGCAAATAGGAATTGTTGAATATTTTCATCCGGCCATTGTTGCTGGGGTGCTAAAAGTGCGAATCGTGTACTACTGCTGGCAAAAGTGAGCGAGATGGGTAATGTCGATAAATGATTGACGCGGAGATAGTCAATCAGTTGTTCTTCCCAATTTTGTTGGTTTAATCCAATTTCAAGTTCAAGCGCATTGATGACCTGCATATTTGCAATCATGAGTATGGCAATATCATCCGAACCACAATAAATATAGAGTTTTTTTTGCGCTGCGTAGCCTGTCTTGAGACAGGAAAGTGCTGTCCAAAATTTACGCAACATGATTATGTGTCCAAAAGCGTGGATGGGTAGTCATGAAACCGTTTAGTATTTTACTAGAATATAAGATGGCGTTTCTCGATCTCCCCAAGCGGTGCAATCGTTTCGACCGGAGACGGTCACTTGTTTTCCTTGCGCAGCAGCACTGAGCAATAAAGCATATTGGGCCCGACCTGCGGTTGTTGCTAATGATAAAGCCCACTCATTACCCGATTGACTGCACGCCGGCATATTGGTGTGTGTCTCTGTGGCGAATATGGCTATATTTGATTCATGGGCATAAACGACAGTCACTCGACCGCCGCCTTCACCTGCAAATACCCATGAGGAAAAGCCGAATGATAGGAAGACAAATGGTGTTGTTATCCATTTCCATCGATGGATATTCACGATGTGTCTTGAATTCATGCGCTTACCCTTCTTTCATCGCAAAGCTGATGATTTTACAGGTTGTATCATCATATTCGACATAGACTGATCGATTAGCGACCTTAGCGGCAAGAATGAGTGCCCAGAACCGATTCCGTTCGGACTCACTGTTGGCAGGCATCATCAATTGTCCATTAACACATGGAGTTGCTGCTGCTGTGTACCAGACAACGACATTACCTGCAGTATAGTTTTGCAGGCGCCAGCCAGTGGGAACTGCACTGAGACTGACTACTGCCGCATTTGCAAAAGAACAAAATGTGAATAAAGTAATAAATAATAATTTTTTCATGAAATAAGAAATTCCTGTATCGGTGGTAATTTAAAATAACTTGCACTCCCCATAGAGGGTACAAGTAAGCAACTGCTAAATTGCAATCACACGGCAAATATCAGCGAGTTAATGTTAAAAATCTTTAAAATAAAGATCATAAAATGCGAGTCAAAACACAGCTAGTCAGAACATTAATATAACAAAAATATCAAATAATCTGCACATTTTTTACATGCTAAATAAAATTTGTTTAAGAATTATTACCATTTAGTCATAATTTGTTTTTTAACCAAATTTTTAACGTTAATTTTATTCTAAAAGTTGAACTGGGGAGGTGAGACGTTATATTCAGCGATTCAGCATGTACCTACTATTATCGATCAAATGAAGCAGTTCAACCTTTTTCAGTATTCACCTGCTTATATTATTTTGCGTGCTGACTGGTCGTATGGCAGATTTGAGCAATTGCTGTTTGAACATGTGCAGGATGCTTGACTATGTGCAAAACTTTTTCCAGACTACGTGATTGGCTATAAACGGATTCTACTTTCCTACGGGTACTTGCCACGATGGGAAAATCTAATATCGATCTGATCGGCAAGCATTCATCAGAAAAAAAGGGCCTCTATCTAACGGATAGCCTCCTTTCCTAAAGCAACGATCGCTCACTAAATGTCGCGAATGAATGATTGATTAATGATCAGATATGCGCTATGTTGATTGAAAATCAATATCGTCTTACCAGAATAAATACTTCACCGTGATGCGATCCATGCAGATATTGATGCTTACCCACCCAGCAGTCCAGCACGGATGTTGCCCTGCCTATACCGATCAGCCATTCAGTCTCGATTTAGGTCGGTCATTGTTTTTGAAAGCGCACAATTAATGAAAAGAGCAGGTGACATTTAGGGGCTTTGAATCATGAAATATTTCACACCACCCAGCAGTTATTCCGAAACTGAAGCACAAGGTCCAGAAGTCTGCCGTAATGGCATAGCGATTCAACAGACATTTCACCATATTAAAAAACGACATAGTTTTCTGCGTAAGCGCTTGGTTTCGATACTGGAGTGGAGTCGTGTTGATAAAGGCATTTTTATTCTGGTGATGCTGACGCCTTATTTCCTGCAGTATTTCTTGTGGTCTGGCTATGTTGTGAATCATTCAGAGTTGCATGGCATTGTTAATATTTCCGTGCTTAACAGCTATTTATGGATACAGACTATTTTGGTCGTTATTGGATGCGGTATTTTAGGGTTCGGACTGGTGATGCGCCGCCGAAAGCCAGACGCGGTCTTTTTCCAATATCTTGTTTTGCAATTCTTTTCACTCTCCATGATTGCCATGTTCTACTACGTTGGTCCGTTATCGTTTAGTGCGGGGTTGTTTTTGCTCGGAGCGCCCGTCTGGGGACTGATTTTGCTGGATCGCAAGCCCGTCTGGTGGGCTACAGGGATTGCGGTCACTGCTCTGCTGGGTTTGGGATATGCTGCCGCCTACAATGTGTTTCCACATGCATCGTTGATGATTCCACCGACGGATCAGGCGGGGCGTGTGTTCTGGATGAATTCAACGGTGTACTTTAACGCGCTGTTCTTTATTTTGATCCTCGTGATGGCGGATCAAATGCTGGCGTGGTGGCATGCACGTGAAGACAATATCCGTGAGTTAAGCCGTACCGATGCACTTACAGGCGTTCACAATCGTCTTAGTATCTTAGATTTTCTGAATCATGAAGTGGCTCGAACTGTGCGCATGAACACTCCCTTGTCCGTGGTGATTTTAGATTTGGACCATTTTAAAAGGGTGAATGATGATTGGGGTCACCCTGTCGGTGATCTAGTTTTGCAAAGAACCGCTGAGGTTCTCCAACAGAATATTCGGGATATTGATGCACTAGGTCGCTATGGGGGGGAAGAGTTTATCATCGTCTTGCCCGGCGCAGATCATGGGGAGGCGCTGAACATTATTGAACGTTGCCGTATTGAGCTTGCACGGGCCGAAATACTGACAGAATCCAATCATTCCATTCGCGTCACCGCAAGTTTTGGCTTTGTGTGTGTGAGTGGACTACAGATCGAGCCGCATGTCCTGATCAAAACGGCGGATCAAGCACTCTACGCGGCGAAGAGTAATGGCCGAAATCGTGTTGAATCTATGGAGGTTTCTAGCCGTCGTGAAGAAGTGTTGGCCTAGTGGAGTCGCTCACTTTTTTTAACCATAATGCGTGAGGATGGCTGATGGATGACTTCATACACCATCCATCAGTCATCTGATCAATGAAACAATGCTTGAGGAACTGCATTATTGGTCAGTTGTTTGAGCAATGCCAATCCTTGATTGCGTAGTGCGCTGCTATCGACTTGTGCAGGATGGTAATCACGGCGATAGTACGCCAAATAATGTGGCAGCATCCCTCTAAAGAACCCATTCTTACCGAGGAGGGTAGTGAATGCTTTGCGCATGGCTGTCGTATTTTTAAGCTCATGGGTCGCAAGGAGTAATTCAACCGTATGTAGTCCCGTGAAGAAGGTAAATAAGACTGAGACGGTCGCCATTTCGCTCACCCGTAGCCAGTAGTTATTCACTTGCTCCTGATAGACATCGAACGCGACTGATTTGTGCTCACTTTCTTCAATGGCATGCCATAACCACAATGGACGCAGACCCTCATCCATCTTTTCCAGCAGCTCTGGCGAACTTAAAATCTTTTCTGCGAAGAGTGCGGTGAAATGCTCCAGCGCGCAGGTCTTTGCCAGCATACGCTCGGGAGACAGTCTTTTCTCTTGAAACGCGATGCCTTTCTTCACGAAGGCCATGACATCATCGATCGGCAATCCTTTGCGCGCCATAAATGCATTAAAAGCTTCATGTTCCTTGCCATGATTGGCTTCCTGACCGATAAAAGCACGCACGTCTTGCTGTAATTGCGGGTCACGAATGCCGTCTTGAAAACGCCGTACTGCACGGATAAACATCCGTTCACCTTCTGGGAAGGTGCAAGACAGGGCAGTCATCAGCATGGAAAGATAAGAATTTTGTTCGAACCAGAATTTTGGAATCGCATCGTCAAATTCAAAACCCATCCGCCGTACGGGGATGTCGGGTGTGCCGAGCGTTGTTTGAAGAGCTGTAGACATGATAAACCTCAGGTGATGTTGAGTTTAATGCAGTATTTTTCTATTAAATTTGTGATGAGTCCTGAATGCGCTTATCCAACAGTATACGCTTGGCAATATCAGGATTAATCACCTGTTCTGAACCGATATCAATCCCACTGGATGCGCCCGTGAGTAGGATACGTTTATCTTTCAAATCATGGGTTTTAGTCCGCTGCATGACGCCTCCCGATTCAAATTATGCTATATTGATTTTGAATCAACTTTACTGTAATACGCTATTGATTAAAAATCAACATTGATTTTTATTTCAGCAAAATGCTTTTTTTGACTCTGGACTTTTTATGCCTGCGATTGCGCCTGACCGCCGTGAATTACTCTTAGATGCTGCTCAAGCTTTATTTGCAGAGCGCCCGTTTGATGCGGTTTCCATCGCCGATATCACGCAACGTGCTGGTGTTGCATTTGGTCTGGTTGCTCATTATTTCGGATCAAAACGGGGGATTTATGTCGCCTCGATGCAAGCGATGGCGGATCAACTCCGTGCTGTGCGAGATAGGCCTCCTGAGCAAGATGATATGGCGATTGCCTTACAGGTTGGTATCCGTCGCCATATTGCCTATCTTGAAGAACATGCAGTTGGCTTTCGGGTCTTGATGCGGGGCGGGATTGGGGCGGATGAGGAAGTTAGGCAGATTGTCATGAAATTGCGCTGGGAAGGCGCAGAGCGGGTGATGATGGCTTTAAATGTTAATCATCCCATTGGCCCTGAGCTCTATAGCGCGATGTATGGTTGGGTTGGATTTCTCAATGAATCGATGCTGGCCTGGCTTGAACAAAAAGCTTTTCCACGTGAGCAGTTCGCAACCATGATTATTGTGATGCTGGCTGCGACCCTGCGGACGGTGATTACGATGAATCCGCACACAGGAATTGATCCGCGCTTGCTTGATCGATTGGAACTCGGATCTTAGGCCATATCATGCTATTTGGGGAGTAGTGAGCGGTTGCTTAACAAAATCATCCCAAGCAATGACAAAACAATAATTCTTTGTACATCGTATAAACAGTTATATTAATTGGGTTATAAATTTTTCTTTTTTTGATATAAATGATGGATACTCAAATGAAATCTAAACAAATTTTTGCGATCAGTTTGGCGTTTTCTGCAGCGGCGCTTTTAACAGCCTGTGCAGCAGATCCCTCACAACAACGTATGGGTGCAGCAGCGTTAGGCGGCGCGGCTGGTGCGACTATTGGTAATAATATGGGTGGTACGACAGGTTCTGCATTTGGAAGTGCTATTGGTGCAGGTCTCGGCAGCAAGGCAGCTGGTGCCAATAACCGTACTGCGGTTGGTGGTGCTGTCGGCAGTGGCTTAGGTGCGATAGTCGGTGAAAACATTCTGGGTGGCAGCTCAGGTGCGGCGATTGGCGCAGCAATTGGTGGTGGTGCCGGGACAGCGATTGCAGATAAGAAATAATGACAACAGCCCCTTTTGAATACGTACTTTCAAAAGGGGTATAGGCTCAGATACCATCTTATCCCCATCTGGGATACCTGCTGGTTAGGATACGGAATGAATAACAGCCGCAGCTGTTGGTGCATGATGAGCCAGATGTTCCATCACAAAGACCTGTAATTCCCCGACCAGAAAACCGAGTGTTGCACCGACGGTGATCAGTATCCATTCGTCTTGCTGAAACGCAGGATGCAGTAAGTTTTCAAACTCTTCTAGACTCAGTTCAGTCATTTTGCTGGCGAGTGTTCGTTCCAGATCCATGGCATCTTCAGCATATTGCTCAATATTTTTCAGTGTTTCAGGCAAGCGCTGAATAATTTCTTGCGCAACCAGTAGCTTCATTTCCTGATAGCGACCACTGCCAACGGCAAAAACGACAAACGGTTTGGCTATACCAGATTGCTCATCGACAACAAGCTGGACGTGTTTTTGCACCATGCTAAAGAGTCGATCAGAGAGGGGGCCGCGCAGAATTGAATCAATAATATTATGCGGTGTAACCACCTCTTTGGCGATGAGGCGTCCATATTCGGTCGAGACCTCATGACGACGTTTGAGAAATAAGCCTTGCCATTGAATAAGTCCACCTAGATATTTGGTTGGGTTCTTGGGATTAAAGACCATTTTCAGCGCCAACCAGTCTGTAAACCAACCTGTGAACAGACCGAAGATCGGCATCACCCAAGGGGAGTGCGTCAGTGCCCAAGTCACGGCTTGTACAATCCCGATGCCAAAACCAAAAAATGCCCCAGAATTGCGAATAAAACGAAATTCTCCACTGCCTGCTTCGAGAAAGATTCGGTTCAAGAGCTGTTTATCGCGTAGCAGGCTGGTGACGACCATGTCCTTCAAATCAAATACGGTGCCGAGATTAGATTTGATATCATTCATGATGTTACTGACGATGGAGGGTGCCTCATCTTGAATGCGATGAATGATTTTATTTTTAACCGACTCTGGGGCAATTTCCCATAGACCGGGCGAGTAGTGTGCTGCCACTTCACGCGTAATGTCTTCAATCGCCGCCAGTAAAGGCTTTTCAATCTCTTTGGCGATACGGTCAGGGTCGAGTTTATTAAAAATATCTTCAGGGCGAAGCAGCTTGGTCGTCATGGTATCGCAGGCGATACCCGCCATGATCGCAGCCTTGCGAGGCACTATGCCTTGCCATCCGAGATAGGGTTTGATGCCTAAGAACTCAATGGGCTTAAACATCATGTTAATCGCCACAATCTTGGTGCCATAACCAATGATGGCAGCAACAAAGGGCATTGAGGCGTAGAGCCACCAATTTTGTTGAACATCAACAACGATTTCTGACCATGTTTGCATTGTTATGATTTCCTTATATTTCTAAATTGTTTTGTGATGGTTATCTAAGATGACGTCGTTCTTTTTTCTTACCGATCATGTTGCCCGGTGCGCTGTATTCTTAGACTGCTTAAAGGGAGCTTGAGGTCAGCATACTTCACCAGTACAGGGAGAGGCGTTTGCGGTGGATAAAAACGCATGCCGAAACTGGCGAGAATGGGGGTGCTGACATCACGGTCGACCATCAAATAGGTGCGCAGCACCGTGTCAATTGGACTAGTCAAGGTCTGGTTGAGCTTAAGTGTGAGCGGGCCGTTATAAACAAAGCGAATTTGGGTGTCGACAGGAACTACAAGTGAAATCGGGAGTTTAAAATCTAAAGGGACTCTAGCCTTTAAAGGAAAAGTGGGTAGATACCAATGTCGCTGGGTGACCAATTCCGTTGTTCCGACAATATCCGCATAAGCATGAACATCGACATCCCCTTTATAATTAATGGTAAAGCGTAAAGGCACATGAGTATCTAAGGCGATATTGGCCTGATATATCCCATGCAATGGCAATTGTAGGTCTTGTTTAACAGGAACCTCGGCGTCAATTCTGCCTCTGAGTTTGATCGCAATGTCATTGGTCGCAGAGGCTGTTCCGGTGATACTTTTCGGTAGTTGTAAAAAACCGGGTTGGTCCGATAACGTCAGACCCGCAAGGATATGCGTATACAGCTGAAAGCCCAAGAATAATCCTATGACGATAATGGCTAAAGCAGCCCAACCGATGAGTACGATACGACCCATCATTGTGCTTGTCCTTGAGGCTGAGCCGATGCGTCTATATTTTGAGCGCTGTGATGGGGGGCGTTACCAAAATTGAGCTTCAGTGTGTTCAATGGCAGACGCAGATCAGCATGCGTCACGATGGCATCCAGAGGATCCGTGATCGACACATTGGCAAGCAGGGAGGATCTCACTGGAATCTTCATCGCACTATGCAGTGGGATCGTTGTTTTAATATCAGTCTTGAGCGGTACTGACAGGGCTTGCAAGAGTTTGACATCGGCTGGTGCGGTGAATTTTAAATGCACCATTTGATCGACCGGAACATCCAGATTAATCGGCACTTGCGCTTTGATCGGCACATCCCCGCGGATGGGCAGCTTTAGCGTACGTCCAAGTACCATCACATCCACTTTAGAGTCGACATGGACAATCTGATCTACAGGGACGACATCGTGAATCGGCACATTCATTTTGATGGGGACATCATTGTCTAGCGTTGCAATCACATGCAACGTATCGCGTATCGGAACCTGTACGGTCTGATCAATGGGAACTGTGGTTGTGATGCTACCATTTAGCATCACGTCCAAGTCTGTAAGAATATCGGCCTTCACAGGCACAGCGTTCGGGATCATCACTTGGGCGGCTTGATCGGTTAGGGTGAGCCTTGCGTCTGCATTATGAAGTACCCACCAGCCTGCATAGACTCCACTGAATATGGCGACTATCAGTAGTAGTCCTGCACTCACAATCATTATTCTTTTGACGTTCAATTTGCTTCCTCAAGCAGCAGGAAAATGATCTGATCTTTTGATATTCACAAAGATCAGATGTTCAAACAAAACATGTTCGTAGAGTGACGGGCTTCAACAGAAAATCTATAGCGTACCTGCAATCAGATAAGATTAATCACAGTCAGCTTGGGGAAGTGTTAGTTCTGGTCTATGGATAGCGCAGCGTCAATATGTGCGAACATCTGTTGATTGAGTATCCTTTTGCTTTTTCAAATTTTTGTTTATTACAGTTTTATTGAGTCATCACGACGCATCTTGGAAGAACATCGATTGACCATCTTTGGTCAATCGATGAGCATATATATACGATTTCTAATTTGAGTTCTAGCAAGGGGCTCTGTATACAGAGTGAATTGGCGACATATGTCATGCATTGGCGACTAAAGATCAGGTCAATGCGTGCGATGACTGCGTTCTTCGCTAATAAAGAACGCTATGATGAAAATCATCGTTATGATGTTGTTGCATATGAAAGGTAAATAATAAAAATGAAGTGGTATGGATGCGAGGAGAATGGTGATGTCGAGTTCTATGTCTCGTGATTATACTTTTCCCATTCAATGGTTAGAGTTAACGGAATCACTGGTGCGTGCTAAGCAAGGGGATATTGCGCAGATCTACAGCCGTTGTCATGTCAGTCCAGAGATATTACAGCACGCAGACGCATTGCTGAATCTGAATCAATTTTCTGAACTCATCCAAATCATTCAGGAGCATCTGAGTGTAGGCGAGCCGCGTGTTATCCAGATTTTACGTCATGTACCAGTGACGGTTCATGTCATGGGCATGGCAGCGATGACTGCGGATACGCTTGGCGAGGCAGTGGATGTGGGCTTACGCTATTTTCCGTTGATTTTGTCTGGTTTTGAATTACACCGTGAAAACATCGGGGATAAAACCCATATCCAAATCCGTCGCTATCATGACTTTGGTAGCCCTCATAATGAAATACTGACGGAATTAATCGCGGGCAGTTATAGCAAGATTGCATTCTTTACCCGAGGCTCTTGGTTATCAGAATCCGGTATAGGCAGGACTGGCATGGAGGTGCATTTTGCACATAGCAGTACTGAAGATATCGAAACTTTTCGTTCGGTACTGGGCATTTCTGCTCAGTTCGGCTGTGCCGAAAATCAACTGATTATCACCCGTGGAATCCTTGATCAGCCGTTATTAACGCGGAATCGTACGAGTCATCTGACGCTTGATGCGATGCTGGCCCAGCGACTGAAATATGCCTTACAGCAGCAATCCGTGACACTACAGGTCCGTCGTCTGATCAGCGAATTGCTATCGCAAGGCAAGCTGCCGGATGCCGTAGAAATTGCAAGGCTCGTCACCATGTCCACACGAACTTTAAGTCGCCGTTTGAATGCTGAAGGCAGTAATTTAAATGCACTGATTAAAGAGGCTCGGATAGAGCTGGCAGAGTTGCTCTTGATCAGTAGCAATTTACCCCTCAGCAAGATTGCCCAGAAGTTAGGGTATAGCGAAACGTCGGTTTTTTCTCGTGCCTTTAAGCGAGTGAAGGGCAAGGCACCCAGTGAGTTGCGTGGGCATCATGTCGAGTCGTCTGAGCATTAAGGCAGAAAAGAAAGACGTATTGATAGCATTGATGAAGAGAAGAAGTATTCCGAGAGCGGCATTGAATTGCATTGAGAAAGAAACAAAAGAACTTCCCCGACATGGATATGTAGGGGAGTAATAAAGGGTCATACTGAAATTAGTACACCAATTTATTGCATCTTTACTTCGTTTAAACTTAAGTGAGCTTGATGTGACCGCAGCATTAAATCACTCTCATCCTTAAGGTTAACCCCTGTAAGCTGCCGACTAAGCGCCTGCTCAATCAACCAGTTCAACTTAAATGCAGCTGCAGGATAATCTAACCCCTCAGGTCGCACATTCGAAATACAATTACGCTCCGCATCATGTTTGCCAACTTTGGGACCATAGGTCAAATACACCCCCAAACTGTCTGGAGAACTTAAGCCAGGACGCTCACCAATCAACATCACCACGAGACGAAGTCCTAACTGCTCCCCCACCTCATCCGCAAGTGCCACACGCGCTTGTGTCGCGACAACCACCGGCGCCAACGTCAGATGAGGTGCCAGCATCGGCTTTAACGCCTGTAAAAAGGGAACCACTTGACGCTGCACAGCCAGTGACGACAACCCATCACCTACCACAAAACCCACATCATAACCTGTCGATGTTGGCAGTAATGCCGAATCCACCGCTAATCGTCGCCCCAAATCAGGACGCACTAAGTATTGAGTCCGATCCGTCGCCTGACTACGCACAATCCGCGTATCCCAGCCCTCCTGCTTTAATTCCGTCGTTAATCGCTCGGTATCCAGCGGCGTATGAATCGCATCCCGTGCTTGCGCATGCGCTAATCCAAACTTAAGCACCTCCTCACTCGGCAAAGACTCCCCTGAGCGACCCAAAGCGATACGCGCTTGCGTATACTGCCGCCAGTCGCCCCAACTATCGTGCTGCGTGGGATCAACAGGGGAATCAACAGCATTGAGGATACGCTTAGCTGACATGACTGAGCCCCTCCATACGATCAAAGCCGCGTAATAAACGACTACTCTGTGTCGGTGGGATCAGATGACCTGTGCGATCCGTCATCCCCATCTTTTGCAGCCACGTTTCAAACTCTGGAGCCCGTTTCTTGCCTAAAGTCTCACGCACAAAGAGCTGATCATGGAAAGAGGTACTTTGGTAATTCAGCATGATGTCATCCGCGCCAGGCACCCCGATCATAAAGGTTAGACCTGCCGTAGCAAGGAGCACAATCAAGTTATCCATATCATCCTGATCGGCTTCAGCATGATTGGTATAACAAATATCACAACCCATCGGCAGCCCGAGTAACTTGCCGCAGAAATGATCTTCCAATCCTGCTCGAACAATCTGTTTGCCGTCATACAGATACTCCGGCCCGATAAAACCCACCACCGTATTCACCAGCAGCGGTTTATAGCGCCTTGCAACGGCGTAGGCACGTGCTTCACAGGTTTGTTGATCTACACCATGATGGCCATTGGCTGACAACGCACTGCCCTGACCCGTCTCAAAATACATCACATTCTGACCATGGCTTAATCCATGCGCATCACTCAACAACGCACCGCGCTTCAAGGACTGTGCCGCATCGTGTGCTTCATCCAAAATCGACAGCGACACCCCAAAAGAACGATTCACCGTCTCAGAACCACCGACCGATTGAAAGACCAAATCCACAGGAACGCCCTGTTCAATCAACTGAATGGTATTGGTCACATGAGTCAAAATACACGACTGGGTCGGGATCTCATGCTCAGTGATCAAAGCATCCAATAAATACGAGAGCTGTCCCAAAATCGGCATGCTATCTGAAGCGGGATTAATCCCAATCACCGCATCACCAGCGCCATACAACAAACCATCCAAGGTAGATGCCGCAATCCCCCGTAAATCATCGGTCGGATGATTGGGTTGCAAACGCACCGCGAGGGTATTGGGTAAACCTAAGGTATTACGAAACCGAGTAATGACTTGACACTTCGCCGCAACAGCAATCAGATCTTGATTGCGCATGATCTTACTGACCGCCGCAACCATTTCTGGCGTTAACCCATCCGCTAAGGCAGTCAAGGCTTGGGTATTGGCTTGATGGCTTAGTAACCAATCGCGAAAGCCCCCCACCGTCAAATGCGCAACAGGTGCAAAAGCCAGCGCGTCATGACTATCCATAATCAGACGCGTCACCTCATCAGACTCATAAGGAATCAAAGCAACATTGAGAAAGGTTTTAAGCGGTAAATCAGCCAGTACAAACTTCGCCGCCATCCGCTCCATCGAGGATCGCGCAGCAAGACCTGCCAATACATCGCCTGAACGGGGTGGACTGGCTTTAGCCATCACATCGCGTAAATCGGCAAAATGATAAACCTGACCGGCCAGTGTAGTTTGATAGCTTGTCATCGTGGATTCCTTACTCAACCACCCGACTATCCCAAGCCACGTTTATCCGCTTCGCTTTGGTCGCCCAAAAATAGGCATAAGCAATGGCCATCAAGATCATGAATAACACAAACAGCTTGAAGTTAAAATAGACCATCGCAATCAAACACACCGCGCCAAGCACCAATGCAATGATCGGAAAAACCGGATAAAACGGCGCACGATATGGACGGATCAGATCGGGTTCTGATTGACGTAGCTTTAAGAGAGACGCCATTGACACCATATACATCACAATGGCACCAAACACCGATAAAGTCACGATATTCGCCGTCAGGGTTTGTCCCGCGAACTGAATCGCACTATCACTAAAGATCGCCAAAATCCCAATCACACCGCCTGCAAGCAATGCCCATGATGGCGTCTTGAACTTAGGATGCAATGAAGCAAAAACTGAAGGGAGATAACCTGCGCGTGACAATGCGAAGATCTGCCGAGAATAACCCATAATGATCCCGTGGAAAGACGCCACTAACCCAAACAAGCCAATCCAGACCAATAAATGCAGCCAGCCACTGTTATCACCCACGACCAGCTTCATCGCCCGTGGCAATGGATCATTCACACTAGCAAACTGACGCCAATCGCCTACGCCACCCGCCATAACCATGACACCAAAGGCCAGAAAGAGTAAGGTTAGAATCCCAGCGATATACGCTTTAGGGATGGTTTTAGAAGGCTCCTTCGCCTCTTCAGCCGCCATAGCTGCACCTTCAATCGCGAGGAAAAACCAAATCGCAAAAGGGATAGAAGCAAAGATACCCGCCAAAGCCAGACTTGAAAAATGGTCTTCACCGGCCCAGCCATGAGCCACGAAATTAGTCATGGACCAACCTGGAGACACCACGCCCATAAACATCAGCAACTCACCGATCGCCAGTAACGTCACCACCAACTCAAACATCGCCGCGATACGCATACCAATCCAGTTCAAAAACGTGAACAAGAGATAAGCGCCTACTGCGACCGCTTTAAAATTGACTTCAGGAAATTGCACATTGATATACGAACCAATCGCCAGAGCAATAGCAGGGGGTGCAAAGACAAACTCAACCAAGGTTGCAAAACCTGCAAGAAAGCCCCCTTTCTCGCCAAAAGCACGGTGTGCATAGGCAAAGGGCCCCCCTGCATTGGGAATCGCGGTGGTCAGCTCGGTAAAACTAAAAATAAAGGTGGTATACATCGCAGCCACCAACAAGGTTGCGAGTAGAAAGCCCAGCGTTCCCGCTGAAGCCCAACCATAGCTCCAGCCGAAGTACTCTCCGGAAATAACCAAACCGACGGCGATGCCCCAGAGCTGTACAGGGCCTAAGACTTGTTTAAGATGTAGTGTGGACATGCAGTATCCCCTTGAATAAAAAACATTTGACGTCAAGTAATAACTCAACGGTTTCTTTCCTACTTGTTACGGTTATTTATCAGTGCGGAATTTGTTAATCAGTAGTACGAGTTTGATTCAACGATTGCTTTACTCATGTGAGAGCGATCTACATCTTCAAGATGTGTAGAAAGATGGCACTCATTTTTCGACAGCAATGATGTACTTAAATTCGGCTATTCTGGTTCGAACCAGAAAACCAATATAAGCATTTATTGTGCCAATGTGCGAAAATATAAAATATTTATATAAATAAATGATATACATAGTTTTTTTTGGGAGTTTGTGATCTGATAATTTGTTGATTCAAATAGAAGCGCCCTCAAAGTATCGCACCGGTCATGTTTATTTGAGCGTTTTGCACCAATTTAGAGCGCAATTGGTAAGCATTATGATCCTGACAAAAGCTTTGTCAGCTTGTAAAGGCTAAAGCTATTATTAATTATCGATAATTAAAATTTTTTTGAATGCCTTGTTGATCATCAAGAAGGCATTCATTCAATATGAAGGAAACAAATTAGCCTTGAAGTTTTGCAATTGATTTATCTAAAGCGCCAACTAGCCAATCAATATCATACTCTTGAAATGCAAAAGGTGGACGTAACTTCAATACGTTGCCGTAGGGACCTGCCACGGATGTTAATACATGATGCGTATTACGTAGCTCTTCAATTAAATCCAAAGCGAATGCCTTGTTAGGCTCTTTAGAGATGCGATCTTTGACGATCTCGAAACCGATGAATAAACCTGCACCACGTACATCCCCCACACACTCATATTTGTTCATGAGCTTTGTCAGTTCCGCTTGTAGCAAGGTACCGACTTTCTTGCTGTGTGCTTGTAGTTGCTCTTCTTGGATTACTTTAAATACTGCTTGAGCTGCTGCCATTGCTACGGGGTTACCGCCAAAAGTATTAAAATAAGGTGTTTGGTCACTAAATGCTGAAAGGACATCACTTTTTGCAAATAAGCCTGACACAGGAATTCCGTTACCCATGGGTTTGCCGGTCGTCACCACATCGGGAACTACGCCATGGCGTGCAAATCCCCAAAAGGCATCTCCAGTACGTCCAAAACCTGGTTGTACTTCATCAGCAATAAAAATACCGCCATTGGCATGGACGACATCCACGGCTTTTTTTAAGAAACCAATGGGGTTTGGCATAACGCCATCTGAGGAAAAAATAGAATCAGCTAAGAAACCAGCAAATTTAATGCCATGAACTTTCATATCATCAATTTGAGTCTGAATTTGTTGGGCAAACCATTCACCAAGATCAGGAGTATTCACGCGATAAGCATCTGGTGCAGGAACTAAACGCGTTGTATTCGCTAATGTTTGGCCAGTGCCCAACGCAGGCGAGCATCCTGAAGTTAAGTCGCTGGTGCCGTGGTACGCTTCTTGAGACACAATAATCCCTGTACCTCCGCTATATTGGCGTGCGATACGAATCGCCAAATCATTGGCTTCAGAGCCTGTACACATATACATTGCACGATTAATTTCTTGAGGAAACGTTGTAAGTAGTTGTTCCGTGTAGTCCAAAATTCCTTCGTGCAAATAACGCGTATGCGTATTAAGCATTTTCATTTGTGCATTGACAGCGTCGATTACCGCAGGATGGCAGTGCCCAATGCTAGCCACATTATTATAAACATCTAGGTACTTAGTGCCAAAAGCATCCCATAAATACTGCCCTTCACCCCGTACCAAGTGCACAGGGTTGCGATAAAACAAACGGTAAGATTCACCTAAGATTTTATTGCGTTTATCAGTAAGTTTTCGTGTATCCGTATCAAGTGCTTCAGCATGTTCTGAACGAAAACTGTTTGTATCCATAATTGTGGAACGAGTAACCATGGGGAGCCCCTAATGAATTTGAATCAGGATGAAGGCGTAATGCTGTATGGGACGCATAATAAATAGTTCTTTTATAAAATGCAATAAAATACACAAATACATTTTTATACACATTTTGATTCACTTTTCGGGATTTCAGGATTACTATCGAATCTTTATGGTATGAAGAGCACTCACATGCTTCAGCAAGAGCGTTTGCATCGGATTCAAGCCTTACTTAAACAGTTTCAGAGTGTTACAACTGATCGTATTGTCAACGAACTGGATATTTCACGTGAAACAGCTCGGCGGGATATTATTGAGTTAGAAATATTAGGCGCTGCACGGCGCGTACATGGCGGGATCGTTGCCGTAGATAGTAATGTGATTGAAGCGCCTTTACATATTCGCAATACACTGATGGCAAAAGAAAAGCGGCTTATTGCTCGTGCTGCAATTCAGTATCTACATGCTGGGCAAACAATATTCATAGATGCAGGCAGCACGACATCTATTTTGGCAGAAGAGTTACGCTCATTATCAGGTTTGACCATTATTACTAATAGTTTACAGGCTGTACTCAATCTAACGGTCGCTAGGGAGTCTGAGCCTCTCAATCATGAGGTCATTTTATTGGGCGGACGTGTGCAACAGCGACCTCATACACAAGGTGATTTGGTCATTCAGGAGATATCGCGATATCGTGCTGATGCCGCATTACTCTCCCCAGTTGGGATTGACCCTCTACAGGGCGCTACCAGTTTTTATAGTGAAGAAGCATATATCGCGCAGATGATGGTTCAGCAGAGTAAGCAACTCATGATTTTAGCGGATCATAGTAAGTTGAACGTGGTGAGTCGAGTTCAATATGCTAAAAGCCACGAAATAACAAGTCTGATTACAAATAGCAAAGCAGAGCAAGAAATTAATTTTGCAGACTATAAAAAGCATATGAAACAAATCGTTTTTGCATAGTGTCATTCAATTGTTAGATACAGAATGGTATATTTTTTGCTTTGAGCTTTTGCCAAACTTATTTTTTAGCTTTAAAGAAAACACAGCAAAAGTATCAGGATTTTGTATCAATATTGACCACCCTCTAAGCCGTTATTTTTTTCTAAAAAGCTAAAGTGTATCGTTACGTTTGGTCGAGATGATCATGAACTCAAGAATACAATCTATTATGATGGGTGACTTTCGACAGCAGTGCATGATCAAATGGGGAGTCCTGATATATGTCATCATGCAGTGATTCAAATCCTGATCTGTGATTTGCAGTTTGAGTTTTCCTCTTATCTTCTCGGATTTAAATAAGACTGAAAGCGGTATCGTCTGCTTTAGTGATTAAAGAATAATCATTTCTCTAAATAATGAATATAGCATAGTGCGGTTTTAGTGAGCGATAAGCATGTCTGAAGTAGCGGCAAACCACACACCAAAGTATTTGGTCGTGCGTGATTATTTAGCAACACGAATCGAAAAAGGAGAGTTCAAGTCCGGTGATAAGTTGCCGTCGGAGCGCGAACTGCAAGAATCATTTGACGTCGCGCGGGTGACGATTCGTGATGCTTTGCTGGCGCTTCAAACGGAGGGACTGATCTATCGCCTTGACCGTCGCGGCTGGTTTGTGACGCCAAAGCGTATCATCTACAACCCTCGGAGTACGGAAAGTTTTATGCAGTATGTGACTGCACAAGGACGCGTACCCAAAAGCGAGTTGATTTCTGCAGAATTAATTGAGGCTTCAGAGTGGGCGGCTGAGCGATTGAATATTGCAGTTGGCGGTCCTGTCTATTCGATTTGGCGGAAACGCTTTGTGGATGGGCGAATGGTGTTTATCGAGCATGTACGGGTTAATGCAGCGCTATTTCCTGACTTCTTAGATAAGCCACTCACAGACTCATTGACTGAAATTATGTACAAGCACTATGGTGTGGAATTAGTCCGAGTCAATATTAATCTGTATCCCGCTTCATTAGGGGCATTTCAAGCACGTCATTTGTTGGTCACGCCAGGAACACTCGGTTTATATATTGGTCGCAACAGCTATGATCAATTCGGGCGCGTGACTAACGTTGATCAAGAGTATTGGGTTCATGATGCATTAGAGATTTCATTGGAAGCCCACAAAGATGAGAGTGCTTTGATGAGTTCAATTTTTAAGACTAACGAATGATCAACCGCTTAATTTTTTATAAAAAAACCAGCTATCAAAAATAGCTGGTTTTTTTATTGAGTACAACACATAAGAAAGGCTCCATTTTTCCTTTTATGTCCAAAATTGGTGCGGAATGCACCAAAACAGCATTGCAATAATTGTGCAATGAAAAACTGTATGTTTCATAAAATAAAAGAGCATCACTAAATGCTGACTAATTAAAAAAGATAACCATTTAAATAATATGAATAAATAATTAATTCCAAAAATAAGAAATTTGGCACGGGGATTGCTTAATCAAGATAACTGGTTCGAACCAGATTCAAATTGAGTCGAACTTGAACAAAAGATAAATGACTGGGTCAAAATTGAGGGGTTGAGTATGAAATTCAAACATCTTTGTATCATGGCAAGCATGAGTGCCATTTTCTCTACACATCTTGCTCGAGCGGGGGAAATAACGGTTTATAGCTCACTTGAAGCTGATCAACTACCACCTTATGAGGCAAGTTTTAAAAAAGCTCACCCCGAGGTCAATATTAAGTGGGTACGTGATTCAACAGGGGTAATCACTGCAAGATTACTCGCAGAAAAAAGTAATCCTAAGGCGGATGTCATTGCTGGTGTGGCTCTTACTAGTTTAATGCTGATGGATCAACAGGATATGTTACAGCCCTATGCGCCTTTGGGCGTCGATAAGTTGACCAAAAAATATGTAAGTCCAAAGAAAGTACCCACTTGGGTTGGAATGGATGCATGGGAGTCAGCAGTATGTGTAAATACGATTGAGTTGAAGAAGCGTAGTTTACCGATACCTACATCATGGGCAGATCTGACTAAACCGATTTATAAAGGAACTATCGTGATGCCAGATCCATCGTCAAGTGGTACAGGTTACCTCGACGTTTCTGCATGGTTGCAAATGATGGGTGAGCAAAAAGGCTGGGCATATATGGATGCCTTGGATAAGAACATGGCTCAGTATATTCATTCAGGATCAAAGCCCTGCAAGATGGTTGCACAAGGTGAAGCTGTTATCGGTATTTCATTTGGATATCGTGCTGCACTGTTGAAACAGCAAGGTGCACCGATCGACATCGTTTTTCCTAAAGAAGGCTTGGGGTGGGATCTAGAGTCCTCAGCAATCGTGAAAGGGACAAAGAACTTAACGGATGCTCAGAAGTTTATGGACTGGGTCGCAAGTAAAGAAGCAAATGAGCAATATTCTCAACAATTTGCCGTGGTCGCTTATCCTGGCGTTGCCAAGCCCGTGAAGTTCCGACCCGCAAATATCAATACGCTCATGATTCCTAATAATTTTGATTGGGCATCTAAGAATCGTGAACGAATCCTTAGTGAATGGAACAAACGTTATTCCGGTAAGAGTGCGCCCAATTAATCAAACTCTACGTCATGTGTATTCGCTTGGGCATAGACAGATGCGCTATGCCCAATCATGAATCAGATTAAATTTATTAAATAGAGATAATGATTGTTTGGTTTATTTAGCCAAAGCAATCCTCTTCTCAGAGGAATGATTATGAATTCATCAGTCTCAAAAAACTTTGTTGAAAGTGATCGTCAAATCGCCGCAGACATCAGTCGTATTTCTTCAAAAAAGACTGCTTTAGAAATCAGAGGAGTACAGAAAAGGTTCAAGGACTTTGTTGCACTTCAGCATATTGATTTACATCTCTATGAGGGGGAGCTTTTGTGCTTTCTCGGCCCTTCGGGTTGTGGCAAAACAACACTATTAAGGTTGGTCGCTGGTCTGGATGAGGTGGATGAAGGTCAGATCATTAAAAACGGTCAAGATATTAGTAGGTTGAAAACTGAAAAACGACGTTGTGGGATTGTTTTTCAAAACTATGCATTATTTCCAAATTTATCTATTTCCGACAATATTGCTTATGGTCTGCAAGGGAAAAAGTGGACCAAACCTTTGCGTCAAGAACGGGTAAGTGAGTTACTGTCACTCATTGGACTTCAAGGTTCAGAACTCAAATATCCACTGCAGTTATCCGGTGGACAGCAGCAACGTGTTGCTTTGGCACGGGCCATTGCCCCTGAGCCGGATATTCTGTTGTTGGATGAACCACTCTCGGCTTTGGATGCACGGGTTCGTTTGCATCTTCGTCAAGAAATCCGAGCGCTGCAAAAACGTTTGAATATGCCAACGATTTTGGTCACCCATGATCAAGAGGAAGCGCTGACATTGGCTGATCGCATCGTTGTAATGAACCACGGTGTCATTGAGCAAGTGGATACGCCTGAAGTGATCTATAACAAACCTGCAAGCCAGTTCGTTGCAACTTTTGTTGGTCAAATGAATTTATTACCAGCCAAGATTCAAGCAGAAGATTGGCTGTACGTAGCAGATAAAGTCGATGTCCGTCTTAAGTTAAAGCATCAGTTTATTCCCAATACGGGCGTACTTGTGGGTTTTCGGCCAGAGTCTGCAAGAATCGTGAGTGATGATTCACTTGTTACTCAAGGGATTCGCCTATCGACCTATCTGATTGCGCGTGAGTTTTTAGGTGCAAAGACTCGTCTGCATCTTTCACTGGATCCATCGCATGCTGCAATTACAGATTTGGCTGAACGAACTATCCAAATTGATGTGGACCATGCTGCGACAGATTTTTTGAGTATTGATAGCCAAGTCATTATTGATATTGATGAAAAACAACTGCACGTGTTCGATCAAGATGGGAGAGCAATATGCTAAATAACAGTGTTGCTCATCCAGCCTCTCCTTTGCAATTAAAACGTCACTTCGGCTTATCATCTGGTGGGCTGGTTTTAATTTTCCAAGGCATTGTCTTACTGTTTTTGATCATTTGCCCTGTTTTCTTGATGGTTTATAAATCATTTTTTGATTCAAATGATCAATTTGTTGGCCTTGCAAATTACGTGTCCTTTTTTTCGAATCCTGTATTGACGGGTTCGATTTTTAACTCGTTGGCCATTGCATTGACTGCAACATCCATGACTTTGATTCTTGCGAGTGTGTATGCATATGCCATCACATGTAGTCATATGCCTTTTAAGCGGTTGTTTAAAGTCATCGCTTTATTGCCAATTTTAGCCCCATCTTTATTGCCAGCCATTGCCCTTGTTTATTTGTTTGGTCATCAAGGGATTTTCAAAGCAGTTTTAGGCAGTCATGAGATTTATGGTCCGATAGGCATCTTAATGGGCTATTGTTTTTGGCTGTTTCCTGCCGCGCTCATGATTATGACTTCTGCATTTCGTGGCTTGGACGCACGATTATTTGAGGCAAGTCGTAGTCTCGGTGCGGGGACTTTCAGAACCTATTTTCATGTGATGATCCCAGCCTTACGGGTTGGTTTGATCAGTACCGTGCTGGTTGCGTTTACCAGCGTGATGACAGATTTTGGTATTCCGAAGGTTATTGGTGGTTCCTTTAATATGATGGCACTCGATGTGTACAAGCAGATCATCGGGCAGCAGAATTTTAGTATGGGTGCAGTCGTTTCTTTGGTATTGCTGATTCCTGCTTTATTATCCTTTACGGTTGATCGTCTTCAGCGTAAATCACAAGCACGACTACAAAACCAAGAAATACGCCCCTATCAGGGCAAGAAGAAAACGTTACCGACGGCTTTGCTATTTATATTCTGCTTTGCTATAGCGGCATTTCTGATCGCTGTTACCGCAACAGCAGTACTGGCTTCTTTCGTTCAATACTGGCCATATAATCTGACTTTAGGATTATCTCACTATAGTTTTGAGATGGTGGATGGCGGTTGGCACTCTTACTTAAATTCACTGATCATGGCGGGTTCAGTTGCGATTATTGGAACTGTCTTTATTTTTATTGCAGCCTTTACGAGTCAGAGATTAAAAGGATTTGAGTTCATCAAAGGATTGATACAGGGATTTGCCTTATTACCTATGGCGATTCCTGGGCTAGTTTTAGGTTTGTCTTATATTTTCTTCTTCAACAACCCACATAACCCATTACATTTCTTGTATGGCACCATGTATATCTTGGTGATCTCTACGATCGTGCATTATTACACGGTACCGCATTTAACTGCCGTAGCTGCCATCAAACAGATTCCCGCCCAACTGGATAATGCGGCGAGAAGTTTAGGAATCTCCGTACCAAAGACATTATGGCGTGTCTATATTCCAGTGTGTTTACCCGCAATTTTGGATATTTCCGTTTATTTGTTTGTCACTGCGATGACGACCGTATCTGCAGCGATTTTCCTCTATACCCCTGACACTTCTCTTGCTTCAGTAGCCATTTTGAACATGGATGATGCGGGTGATACGGCCGCGGCCGCGGCAATGGGCGTATTGATCTTGGCAACTTCGACGACTGTAAAAGTGGTGCACTGGCTACTGACAAGAACGCTGTTACGGAAAACACAAAGCTGGCGACAAATGGATGGATAGTGGCCTAGCACGTCTCCTGTTGTAACAAAGTTCCACCCTGTAATTGATTTAGTTTTTTCGATTTATCGGAAGAAGTCGTTTTTTACGCCTTAAAGAAAGTGTTTGGTCTCAAACACTGACGTAAATCGTTGGTGTGCGATTGTAAGTTTGTAGTGTGTTGCTTCGTTTGTTTTTGGACTGAAATGAGTTGATTCATCTATTTATATTGTTTTTAAAAGGGGAAAAGTGATGAGAAATATTTTTAATTTAAACGGGGTAGCTGCAGTGGTGCTTTTGAGCATGGCTGCATCTAGTGCTCAAGCCGGGATTGTTTCCACTGAAGGACCTGATCTCATCGTAAGAACAGATGGGGGATTCGGGGTAAAAACTGCGGATAATCAATTTAGCTTTAATGTCGAGGGGCGTATGAATTTAGATACGTCTTACTCGAGTGGTGTACTCAATAATGCAACCAATGATAAATCGCGGACGGATACATACGTACGTCGTGGTTATTTTGGTGTGACAGGAACGGCTTATAAAGATTGGTACTTTGAAGCGATCATGAATGGTACTGCTGATCAAGGCGGTACTTCTAACTTTGAATGGAATACTTTATTTGTGAAGTATACCGGCTGGGATGCTGCCAACATCACCCTAGGGCGAGATGTTCGTCCATTCGGTTTAGAGCAATCCACCAGTTCCGGTGCCATCTCTACGATTGAACGTGCAGCACTTTATGAGCTAACCCGAGCTGGTGATACCGAAACAAGCCAACAGTTCGCATTGGGGAAAGGGTATAAAAACATGAGCTGGGGTGTTTCCCTGTATGATAATGGTGACACGACCACATCAAAAAATACCCGTTATGGCTATGATGGACGTTTTACCTATGCCCCGATTGCTGAAAAAAATGAAGCACTACATTTGGGTATTTCTTTAGATGATGCCAATATCGATCAAGGTAAGTACTCTGCAAAAAGTACACTTGGTGCGAAAAAATCTGATGGAATTGTTTTTGCCACGGGCAACTTTGACTCGGATCGCACAGGTCTACTAGAAGCAGCCTATATGAAGGGTCCATTCTCTGTACAAGCTGAATATCTTTATCGTGATTTGAAAAGTGCAGATGCTAAAACCGTCGATGCAAAAGTGTCATCTTATTACATCATGGGGACCTATACGCTCACTGGAGAGTCGCGTGTTTATAAAGCCAGTGCAGGTAAGTTTGCCAATATTAATCCGACCAGTAAAACTGGTGCGTGGGAACTTGTGGGGCGGTATCAGCATGTAAAAGCAGATCAAGGTAGTACTAAAGATGCGGATGTGTATCTTCTCGGTTTAAACTGGTATGCCAATAAAAACGTGAAGCTCATGTTTAACTTACAGAATATTACCACATCGAATGTCGCTGCAGAAAATCGTGACGACAGTGGTAAATCTGCAGCGATGCGCCTGCAATATAATTTTTAAAAATAGACTGGTGTTGTCATGGCATGCCTCTTTGTGTGAAGGGGCGTGCAATTTTCATTATTTTACCCTGATGCCATTTATATATCCTATTTATCACTGTCTTAAAAAATGCAATGATCTGATCAGGGAACAGGTTTTGTGTGTCCAATACTTAAAACGACTTTTGTACAGCAGATCCCTATTGCGATATCAGCAGGGTTAGTCATGACGGGTACATATGCTCTCATCTTATATAACCATATTTTGTCCATCATGTCGCTATGCGGTCGCATTTCATCAGTTAAGCATTCCAAACGGCGTGATTAAGGGTATTGTTCTTTTGAAAGAAAAATAAGTATTGGAGTATGGATTGCTGATTTTTATTTTACTTTTAGGCTTTCAATCGTTGTAACACGCTCATTATAAATAAATTCTATTTTAAATAATTGACTCAATTCTTTGTTTTTCATTTCCATGTGAATATTTTTCATAAAATTAATTTTCTTGACCGCAATTGGCATTTAATTTGCATTTTTAACAAAGCTGGTTCGAACCAGTTATTGTTTCATGGATGTTTTTTTGCGTTCTAACTACGATGGATTTTAAACCTTTGATAATGCGTAATTTAATGCAATTAAAGAGCAATAAGATTCATTAGATTTGTATGGTATTTAAGGAATCAATTTTGACGGCGGCCTTGCTCAATTATAGAGCCTGTCCAGAACTGCAATTTGCACTCATTTAGGTAGGTCAGAACTATGGATTTTAATCGTCGTAAATTTCTATCAGGGGCTGCTTCTGTTGCTGCAGTCGCTTCATTGCCGTTGTCTATTAAAAATGCATTGGCGATCAGCCCTTCAGGTTCTTCGTTGTCTGCTGTAAAACATGTCGTGATTTTCATGCAAGAGAATAGATCTTTTGATCATTATTTTGGAAATATGAAAGGCGTTCGGGGTTATGGCGACAAGGCCCCATTTGTACAAGTTAACGGACAACCCGTATTTAACCAAGCAGGAACACTCCCTTTTCGCTTGGATACGGGTGCAACCAAAGCGCAGTGCAGCTATGGCTTAGACCATTCTTGGGCTGGGGGACATTCGGCATGGAATGGTGGCAAATACAATAATTGGGTTGCCGCAAAGGGGAAAAATACGATGGGCTATTTTACTCGTAGCGAAATCCCTTTCCATTATGCTCTTGCAGATGCATTTACGGTTTGTGATCAATATTTTTGTTCAGTGATGGGTGCGACCAATCCTAACCGATTATATGCAATAACAGGGACCATTGATCCTCAAGGGCTTGGTGGTGGACCGATCATCGATAATACAGAGCCAGCGGCAGGGTTTAAGTGGACAACATATCCAGAGCGTTTACAAGCAGCGGGGGTTAGTTGGAAAATTTATCAAAAGACCAGTGATAACTATGATGATAATGCACTTGCATGGTTTACCTCGTTTAAAAATGCAACTCCAGGAACACCCCTATATGATCGTGCAATGAAATCAGTGCCAACGATCACGAACAATACGGTTGACGATGTTATTGCTGCAGTAAAAACGGATGTTTTGAATGGATCTCTCCCGCAAGTCTCTTGGGTTTTAGCACCGGAAATTGCCTCTGAACATCCAGATCATGCACCTGCTGCAGGTGCGGATATGATGAGTAAATTACTCAGCGCTTTGACTGCAGATCCCAATGTTTGGGCTTCTACAGTATTTATAATTAATTACGATGAAAATGATGGCTATTTTGATCATGCATTACCACCTTCACCTCCCGCTGGAACACCTGATGAGTTTGTGAATGGTACGCCCATTGGACTTGGTGCTCGCGTCCCGATGATTGTTGCATCACCATGGAGTACGGGAGGGAATGTCTGTTCGCAGGTTTTTGATCATACGTCGGTGTTACGCTTCTTAGAGGTCTGGACTGGTGTACAAGAACCCAATATCTCTGCATGGCGTAGAAAAATATGTGGAGACTTAACATCGACGTTAGATTTTACGTCCACATCTTTAACCGTCCCTGCGATGCCTAATACGGCAGCGGCTCTAGTTGCAGCAAATAGTCAGTGCTCAAGTAGCTTACCCTATCCCTCAGCCCCGACTGTCCAAGCCATGCCTATACCTGAAAGTGGGAGTAAACCGGCAAGAGCATTACCTTATCAGCCCAATGCAACATCTTATATTGAAAAAAGTACGGGCCGGTTTTGGATAGAAATGAGTAATACGGGGTCACAAGCCGTACATTATGCAATCGCCCCAAATAACTACCGAACAGATGCGCCTTATCACTATGATGTATCACCAAATGTTCCGGTCAAAGATTATTTCAGTGTGCAATCATATGGGGCAGGTAAATATGACTTGTCTACTTATGCCCCAAATGGTTTTTTACGTCGTTTTGTTGGGGATATTAATGCTGCGGGTGCGATTTTCGAAATAACGTCCTCTTATAACTTCTCGCTCTTGGGTCAGGCGCAATTGATTTTGACGATGGTCAACAACGGCACAGTCCCCATTGTCGTAACGGTTAAATCGAATGCCTATCGATTTGATGGCCCCTGGACTTATACCGTTGCGCCTGGTGGCACAGTATCAGACTTTTGGAATACGGAATGGTATACCCATAATTGGTATGATTTTACCGCGACCATAGATATTGATAGCTTGTTTTTAAGGCGCTTTGCAGGACATATTGAGTTAAATGCGCCGAGTGTGACGGGATAGAGATATTTTCCGGGTTGAAATCACACCCACATAATGTGGGTGTGTTCAGTATTCATTACTCCACAGTCACACTCTTCGCCAAATTGCGTGGCTGATCCACATCGGTACCGCGTAGCACGGCAACGTGATAAGACAGCAGTTGCATCGGAATGCTATAAACAATCGGTGCCACTAAGCCTGAAATCTTCGGTACATAGAGCACATGTACACGCTCTTCGGCTTTGATTTCGCTATCGACATCTGCAAAGACAAACAACTCGCCACCACGTGCCTGCACTTCCTGCATGTTGGATTTAAGTTTGTCCAAGAGGTCGTCTTGCGCGGCGAGCACCACGACAGGCATGTCTTTATCGACCAGCGCGAGTGGACCATGTTTGAGTTCGCCTGCGGCATAGCCTTCAGCGTGAATATAGGAGATTTCTTTTAGCTTCAGTGCGCCTTCCAAAGCGATCGGATACTCAATACCGCGACCCAAGAACAGCGCATGGCGACGTTCTACAAAGGCATGGGACATTTTCTCAATCAATGGATCAAGAGCCAAGGCCTCATTGACCGCGTTCGGGACATGCCACAGTTGTTCAATGATGCTTGCTGACTCAGCTGGGGTGAGACGATTTTGTTCTTGCCCCACTTTTAGTACGAGTAGCATCAGGGCTGCAAGCTGAGTTGTAAATGCTTTAGTGGATGCCACACCAATCTCGACACCCGCTTGCGTGAGCAAATGCAGATCGGTTTCACGAATCAGTGATGAGGTTTTGACATTACACAGTGCGAGATATAACAGATTATCATCAAGCGTGGACTGTGCTTTTACATCACGTAGTGCCGCGAGGGTATCAGCGGTCTCACCCGATTGTGAAATACACACCAATAGCGTATTAGGCAGGACGACAGGCTCGCGATAGCGGAACTCGCTGGCGATTTCTACTTGGCAAGGCAGCTTTAGGAGCTTCTCAAACCAATAGCGCGCGACCATTCCTGCATGGAAACTGGTGCCACACGCAATAATCTGAATCTGTTTGACATGTGCCAAGCGATGCGCTTGTTCACCCAAAAAGTCCTTATGTAAGCTGTCGCCAGTAATGCCTGCTGCTAAAGTACGGGTGAGAGCATCGGTTTGCTCATGGATTTCTTTGAGCATGTAATGCTTATAGCCGCCTTTATCACTGGCGCTGTCGCTGGCATCGATTTCATGCGAAGTCCGGTTGGTCAGGACACCATTCTGATAAATCTCAATGCTGTCGCGGGTCAGGCGCACCACATCTTTTTCTTCAAGATAGATAAAACGATTGGTGACCGGCAAGAGTGCCATTTGGTCTGAGGCGACAAAGTTCTCGCCAATACCGAGACCCACAACCAGTGGCGAACCGGCACGCACTGCAATCAATTCATTGGCATTTTGACTGCTGACCACACCCAGTGCATAAGCACCATGCAATAGAGGGATTACGGATTGGACAGCGGCAAGCAGTGTTGAATGCGTATGCATCGCACGATGAATCAAGTGAGCAACCACTTCCGTGTCGGTCTGCGAGGTAAAGACGAAACCTTCAGCTTGGAGCTCAGCTTTCAAAACGGCGTAATTTTCAATAATGCCGTTATGCACAACAGCAATCGTGCCTGATGTATGCGGATGGGCATTGATGACAGACGGCTCGCCATGTGTGGCCCAGCGGGTATGTGCGATACCCAGTGCACCGTGTAATTGTTTGCCAATAACAGCATTCTCAAGTACGGCAACTTTACCCACCTGGCGTTCACGGATGATGTCGCCGTGATCAATCAAAGCTACACCAGCGGAGTCGTAACCGCGATATTCGAGTCGTTTTAGCCCTTCAACCAAAATAGGGGCCACGTTACGTTCCGCGATTCCGCCGACGATTCCACACATAGATGTTTTCCTACAAAAACAATCGCGGCGGGAGATGATCCGAGCACGCGATTATTCATAAAATGAATTCAACAGTTATTAGCTGATAAGGTTAAATCATAAGCAATTTGCAATCAATTCATATTTGCAATATTTTGTTACATCTTCTTCTTGGGTCGTTCATAACCTTCGATCACACGTTGTAAACCGCGTGCAACAGCCAGTGCACCTGCAGGAACATCCTTAGTGACGACTGAACCTGCGCCGACCGTGGCGTTGTCTCCGATATTGACGGGTGCGACCAGCGAGCTGTTGGAGCCAATGAATGCCTGTGAACCGATAACGGTCTGATGCTTGTTGGCACCGTCGTAATTACAGGTGATGGTGCCCGCACCGATGTTGCTGCCTGAGCCGATGAGTGCATCACCGATATAAGCCAGATGATTGGCTTTACTGCCCCGACCAACGCGGCTATTTTTGACTTCCACAAAGTTACCAATATGCGTGTCATCAGCCAGTTCGGTGCCCGGACGTAATCGCGAGAAGGGCCCAATCGCAGCATTGGCACCAACGGTGACGTCGTCAAGTACGCTATAGGGCAAAATTTTGGTGCCCGCACCGACTTTGGCGTTTTTAAGATGAGACCCTGCGCCAACTTGTACGCCATCACCGAGGTAGCAGTCGCCTTCAATAATGACATTGATATCAATCTGCACATCTTGCCCGATAGACAGATGACCACGCAGGTCGAAGCGAGCGGGATCAAGCAAAGTCACGCCTGACTTCATCAATTGTTGGGCCTGATGAAGTTGCCACTGACGTTCAAGACCTGCCAGTTGTAGGCGGTCATTGATGCCTTCGACTTCAAAGGCATATTCCGGTTGAATACTGCCGATCTCTATACCATCTTTGGAGGCTAGTGCAACGATGTCAGTGAGATAGTATTCCCCTTGTGCATTGTCATTTGATAATTGCGGCAACCAACGATGCAGCAGAGCATTATCGACGGCATAAATGCCTGTGTTGACTTCGGTAATGGCCTTTTCTTTCTCGTTCGCATCTTTTTGTTCCACGATGCGGGTGATCAGATTTTTGCGATCGCGGACGATACGACCGTAGCCGGTTGGGTTGTCTAAATTCAGCGTGATCATCGCGATTCCACCTGCAGCTGCCTCAAGCAGGCGGTGCAGTGTTTCGGCACGAACCAAGGGGACGTCGCCATAGAGAATCAGGCTTTTTCCCGTTTCTGGCAGGACGGGTAAGGTCACTTGAACGGCATGTCCAGTCCCTTTTTGCTCGGCTTGTTCAACCCATTCAATGGCTTGTTCAGCGGATTCATTTTTAAATGCGGCTTTGACAGTTTCGCCGCCATGACCATAAACTGTAATGATTCGGTCCGCTTCGATCCGTGTGGCCTGAGCGAGGACGTGTGCAAGCAAAGGTTTCCCGGCGAGTGGTTGTAATACTTTAGGCAGACGCGAGTTCATCCGCGTTCCTTTGCCTGCTGCCAGAATGATTACACTTAATGTCATGTCGCCGATCTCCATTTTGTATCGTACTATTTTTACTCAGTTATTTATTGATGCTCTATAGGCCAACGTTAGGCTATATGTAAAGCCAGCCAGGCCCAAACGGCAAACATTGCCATTAACCCTGCCAAGATATCATCAAACATGATACCAAACCCGCCATGCACGTTGCGATCAAAGTAACGAATCGGCCAAGGTTTCCAGATATCAAACAGCCTAAAGAAAACAAAAGCGAGGGCCACATTGAGTAATGTGACTTGGGCAAAGAAAATGAGTGGGATAATGGCCATCGATTGACCGACAAATTCATCCCAAACAATGCGCCCATCATCATGCACGCCCATCAGTTGTGCGGTTTTTCCACAAATAGGGATGCCGATAATTGCGGCAAGGGTGATCACTACGATGGACCAATAGGTGCCTAATAAGACCCATAGCGGGACGAAAATCAGGACTGCAATTGAGCCTGCGGTGCCAGGTGCTTTGGGAGATAAACCTGAGCCTAGACCGACTCCTAAAAAATAAGTCAGCTTTTCTAATACACTCATGTTTTTAAATAAGACGGCTGCAGAACCCGTGCTGATATTTTTTTTATTCGGTTGCTGGCTGGGTGAGTGATCACTATTCAAAATGTCTAAATCCCTGTTGAGTCAGAATAAATGGCTTTTGCTGATACAAAACGGTCAGGTTATTGTGTGGATGTTCATTTTTATTGTGATCACGGGCGTTGATCTGACCGATGACGTTGAGCGGTGGGCTACTGTCACCCCATACGCTTTGCAGGATAGCAAACTTTGATGGAGAAATGGTGAAGCAGAGCTCGTAATCATCGCCCCCGCTTAAGGCAAGTGCCGCACGTTGTTCAGGATTTAATGCCGCCAAGGTGGGGGACAGTGGCAGGTCTTCCAGATGAATCTGACCCCAAACCCCGCTTTCCTTCAGTATGTGACCTAAGTCTTGTGCCAAACCATCGGAAATGTCGAGCATTGCCGAAGCATATCCACGTAAAGCGAGGCCTAAAGCAAGGCGTGGGGTTGGGCGATCAAGGCGGGATTTTAGCTCAGGATCAAGAGCGGGGTTGTTCAGATGCTGTAAGGCATAGGCGGCATCACCCAGCGTGCCGGAAACCACAATGAGGTCTCCAATTTGTGCGCCACTGCGTAAGATGGCCTGACCCGTTGGCACCCAACCTAAAGCGGTCACAGTGAGGCTCAAAGTCTGTCCACGCGTGGTATCACCACCAATCAGTTTGACCTGAGCGGCATCACAAAGGGCAAATAAGCCATCGGCTAGGGGCTCTAGAAAGTCAGGATTGGCTTCCGGCAGGGTCAACGCAAGGAGAATACTGTGCGGTTTCGCGCCCATTGCAGCGAGATCGGATAAGTTGACCGCAGCGGCTTTCCAGCCGATCGAATAGGGATCGGTATCAATCGGAAAGTGACGTCCTGAGATTAGAGTATCGGTGCTGATGACCAGCTCATGGTGTGCAGGAGGCGTCAGTATTGCCGCGTCATCACCGATACCCAGTCGAATGCCCGATGAGGCAGGACTGTTTTCAGGTCGTTGAAAATATCGGTGTATGAGCGAGAACTCATCCATGATCAGTGATCAGAGGGAGTCAAGATCGGTGGTGTCACTATCAGTTCGCGGTTGTGTCGCAGCTTTGCGCGCTGCGCGCCCCGCAGCAAACTCTTCAGGACGAAGCTGGCGTGCCAGTTTGTCGAGGACGCCATTGATATATTTATGACTGTCGGTGGCGCCGAAATGTTTGGCGAGCTCTACCCCTTCATCGATCACGACAGCGTAGGGAATCTCAAGACGCTCGCGCATTTCATACACGCCAAGCAGCAGAATCGCACGCTCAACGACATTCAATGCATCCAATTCGCGGTCAATCGCTGGATCAAGAATTTCGTCCAGAGATTCATTTTGCTGAATCGTTTGGCTGAGTAGTTCGTGATAATAAAAAATATCCGTCTTGTTCATGTGATTTTCGGAGCGCGTGCGTGCCTCAATCTCATGTGCCGGATTATTGGTCAGGAGCCACTCATAGAGTCCTTGCATCGCAAAGCGACGCGCTTTACGCTTGGCAGCAAAGGTGGTGGGATAGCCTTTGATGAGGCTTTCGCGGTTAATCGTCATGAGATCAAATCGCCTTAAGCAGGTTAACCATCTCGATGGCAGTCAATGCAGCATCCGAACCTTTGTTGCCTGCCTTGGTGCCGGCACGTTCAATGGATTGTTCAATGCTGTCGGTGGTTAATACACCGAAGATCACTGGTAAATTATATTCCAGACCAATCACGCCCAAACCTTTTGCACATTCACCCGCAACAAACTCAAAGTGCGGTGTACCGCCACGAATGACTGCACCGAGCACGATGATGGCATCGTACTTGCCGCTTGCTGCCAGTTTTTTTGCGACTAACGGTAATTCCCATGCACCAGGTGCACGAATGATGGTGACGTTTTTGTCATCGACACCATGACGCTTCAGGGTATCAAGTGCGCCATCAAGCAAGGATTCAACGATAAAGCTGTTAAAGCGGCCGACGAGTACCGCATATTTGCCTTCATTACCTTGGTGCAGTTGGCCTTCAATGACTTGGATGGTCATGGTGTAATTCCTTAAATCTAATGAGAATAATAAATCAATAAAAAATGGGGTCTTTAAAAAATATTAAACGTTTACGGGATTGGATGCCACATAATCAACGATTTCAAGCCCAAAACCCGACAAGCCGTTAAAGCGCAGTGGAGAGCTGAGCAAACGCATTTGCTGTACACCGAGATCACGGAGAATTTGAGCACCAACGCCAATCGAACGGTAATGCGCAGATGAACTGGCAGGCGTAGGCTGCTGGAGAGCATCGAGTGCTGCGCCAAAGTCGACTTGCTCGCCTTGGCTGATCCAGACCAAGACACCACGTTCGCTGGCTGAGATGGTTTTGAGCGCGGCATCCAGTGTCCAGTTCGGTTTACCTTGGCAATGCACTTGAAACAAATCACGCAGTGGATTGAGCGCATGCACACGCACGGTGGTAACGCCTTCGGTGGGCACACCCCGCACTAAGGCGACATGGGTATCTGGGCTGCCCTGTTCTTTGTAGCGATGCAGGGTGAATTCACCATAAGCAGTGTGGATTTTTTGTGTTTCGACGCGTTCAACAGTTTGCTCATTGAGCATGCGATATTGAATCAGGTCGGCAATCGTGCCCATCTTGATGCCATGTTTCGCCGCAAAAATTTCTAAATCGGGACGGCGTGCCATCTCGCCATCTTCATTGATGATTTCACAGATGACCGATGCTGGTTCAAGGCCGGCTAAACGCGATAAGTCGCAACCGGCTTCTGTGTGACCTGCCCGGTGGAGTACGCCGCCCGGCTGCGCCATCAAAGGGAAAATGTGGCCTGGCTGCACGATATCCGCAGGTTTTGCCATCGGTGCAACAGCAGCTTGAACGGTACGAGCACGTTCTGCCGCAGAAATGCCAGTGGTAACGCCATTAGCCGCTTCAATGGATAGGGTGAAATTGGTGCCATGGGCTGCGCCATTCCTTTCAACCATGAGCGGTAAATTCAGTTGGGCACAGCGCTCACGGGACAGGGTTAAACACACCAATCCACGCGCATGAGTAATCATGAAGTTGATATCTTCAGGACGTACATGCGTTGCCGCCATGACCAAATCACCTTCGTTTTCACGATCTTCGTCATCCATCAAGATGACCATGCGACCGGCACGGATATCCGCAATCAGCTCTTCTACGGTATTGAGCTTGATCGTGCTACTTTGAGCTGGGTTTGAGGCATTAGATGTCATGAAAAAGACCTTACAACGAGAGAGGGCATTTAAGGACCGCTATTCTAGCCGATTTTGCAAGGCTTGGATTGATTTTGTGAGTCATTCATTGTAAGAGTGCTTCGTGCGCGGTTGTGTAATGATTATTTTTACCATGTGGTTGGCTTGTTTTGTGCAAGGGTATGGTGAGTAAGGTGGTATCCCTGCATGGGTCGGGTCGTGAATGGATCAGCGTTATCGTATCTCAATGGCCTGTTTTTAATGTTAAAGACAAAGAATTTTCATCGGATTGAGATATATTTAGCTTAGATTGACATCAATGCTGTGGTATCGCTTGCGATGTTATTTATTCATGTTTGGAGAGTGCTGTGAATAAAATGAGGGTAGTGCTTTTGAGCATGATAACTTTACCGGTCTTGGCTTGGGCTGGGCTGGGCGGGCCTGTTGATCCGCTCCAACAAAATACCTTGAATCCCCTGATTGTGACCCAGCGCGCAACGTCAATTGCCAAGAGCTATAGCGTACATGATTTGCAAGATAATATCGGCGGGCAGATTAAAGAATATACCAATGCCCAAGGGGTCGTTTTTGCAGTCACGTGGCGTGGGCCTTTTAAACCTGATTTACGTCAGCTTTTGGGTGATTATTTTAGTGATTATGTGGCCGCTAATGACACGACCCAAACATCAAGCACGCCGGCAAAAGTCGTGGTGGTCTCGGAGGGGCGTTTGCGAAATTTCCACGGAAAAGCGTATGTTCCCGCGCTGTTGCCATCCGATATTGCATTGCGTGATATTCAATAATCGAGAATAGGGTTGTGATTATGTTGAATCAGATGATTTTAGCCGTATTTCTCGGTTTGAGTATGATGAGCTTGGCGGGGTGCGGTGGCGGAGGAGGTGGCTCTGCAGCACCAGCTCCCACATCTGCGCCAACACCTCCAGCGGCTGCTAACAATGTGGTTCCGATTTCAATCGGCGCAGGTGCCTCACCGCGTTATATTAATAGTCTCTATGTCTCGGTTAAGATCTGTGCCCCAGGCACACAAAATTGTACATCGATTGATCGCGTACTTTTAGATACGGGTTCAACGGGTCTGCGTATTGCTGCGTCTGCACTGCCTGCTAGTTTTGAGCTACCGAATAAAGTTGATGCTAATAATCAGCGTTATGCACAGTGCTTTCAATTTGTCGGGGGCAATACTTGGGGTGGACTTAAAACGGCAGATCTCTATATGGGGGGGGAGGTTGCCCAGAAACTTGATCTACAAGTGGTTGATGATTCATCTTTTGCCAGCCAACCTGCTGCTTGCTCGAATAGTAGCGCATCGTCAGGAAATTTTTTGAGTGATGGGGTGAATGGTATTCTTGGGATATCCAGTGCGGTATCGGATTGTGGTGTAGACTGCAGTGGGCAGGTTGCCAATCCGGTCTACTATGTCTGTACAAATACTCAGTCATGTACTTCAATCACGATGCCCGTCGCTAATCAATTAAAAAATCCGATTACACTCTTTGCGAACGATAATAATGGTTCTGCAATTACATTGCCTGCTGTACCTGTTCAAGGCGCTGTCTCAGTGACTGGTTCTCTCATTTTTGGTATCGGTACACAGAATAATAATGGCTTAGGCAATGCCACTGTATTACAAGTAAATCCAGGCGATTTCACGTTTAGAGCGGATTATAATAATGCCACTTATGTGGATAGTTATATGGACAGTGGCACGAATTTGTATGTTATCCCAAATGTTAATAATACGATTCCCACATGCAGCGACTCTGATAAGAAAGCCAAGAATCTTTTTTGCCCGACCACGTCTCTGGATCGGAGTGCGACGATATTTGGCCAAAATAATCTCTCTAAAGTGGTACCGTTTAGCGTTGGGAATGCATCATCATTATTTGCGCAAAATCCATCATTTGCAGTCTTTAATAATATCGCAACGGCGAGTTCAAAGAGCACCAGTTTAGAGACCAGTAGTTTTGTCTTTGGGCTGCCCTTTTTTCTTGGTAAAACCGTGTTTACCGCGATTGAAGGCAAAACAACCCCCAGTAGTACCCCAACCCCTTATGTGGCATTCTAGGGGCTCAAAAATCGGAGAGACTATCGATTCTTTGCAATAGATAGTCCCTTTTGTTTGGGGCAAGTAATAAAAATGCGAAAAAATTTGAAAACAAAGGAGTTGTTTAATGAACAGGGCATCTAAGACGTTATTGATGGGGTCACTTGCTGCGGGTTTAATTCTCATACAGGCATCGTGTAGCAAAGAACCTTCACCGCCTAAACCTGCAGTTGTTGATAATGGTCGACCTGAGACACGGAGCATAGAAGCGGCGGATAGCATCGGTTATAACGGCAAGGAAATCCGGCATAAGTTAGACAAGGCACTGGATGCGAATGATGCGACGAGCAAGCAAATGGATCAGGCTGCTAATCAATAAATGAGTTAAAGAAAAACCCCGCTTTATAGTCGGGGTTTTTTGTGCATTCGACAGGATGTTGTAGGGGTTTTTTAGTCGTTATGCAGTTGAGCGACCTAAAATTTGCTCGCGTGCGCGTTCGATCAGTTGTGCTTGATCGCTGCGCAGTCCACTCAAGCGCATGACTTCTCCGAGAGATTCAACCGGTTTTTCTAAAGCACTTAAGCTAAATTGGATCATCAGTCTGGACAAGTTCGTATCAGACACGTGTATCAGTACATCGCTGGCATTGGCATGTTGAATCAGTTCAGCACTTTGTTGTGTTGAGTTTGGTGTAGATTCATCTGCCGTATCAACTTCCGTAATCGCGGCACAGGTATGTAGTGCAAAGCGTTTTTCGACCCGATTGCGGCGGTAGACCGCATCACTGAGCAGATTGAGCAATTGGGCTAATAACAATAAGTGACCCAATGCCGGTGCTGAGTTTTGATTAATCCCCACTAATGCACCATTAGCACCAAATGACTCCACTATACTGATTTTGGTCGGTGTGCCTTCATTGGGCATGTTGTTGCCCAGCACCCGAATGGCTTCTTCCAGAATTTTTTGGCAGAGAGAGAAATATTTTTCAGATGTGCTGGGAGTCAGGGTGTCGAGTAGCCCGCGAGGATCACTATACGCAATTCGCAGTACGACGGGATAAGCGGTTTGCGTTTCAGCATCCGCAGTTTTGATTTGTAAAATGGGCTCTGGCGCGTTTTTAGTAGGGATGTTTAGTGCTGCTGCTTGAGTAGGGCTTGCATCACTCAACGTCTCATTGCTTATTTCCTCTTGCGCGCTGCGTTTAGGTCGTGCAACCACGCGATAGAGCAGCCAGAGGAAGATATGAATCAGCAAGGATAATAACAGCGGAAGCCACTGCAAACGAACCACCTCACCTAGGCTCGCTTCAGCGAGGGTGAGCTCAACTTGACCATTCTGGGTGCGATCTTGTAAGAGAATTTGCTGAAAGAGTTGCCCGTCGCGTGAAGGTGCATTTCCGCCCGTTGCAAGCACATGGCCATCCGCAGCCAGAATACGCATTGAAACTACCCCGGCACGCTGGCTATAGCGATTGGCGAGCAAGGCGAGTGATACGGTATCTTGCCTTGCAACTCCGAGCGTTGCATCTTCGGCCAACTGCCGAATTAACAATTGTCCTTGAGCATCGCGAGTTGTTGCTAATTGGTGAGCAGTCCCCTCAACGATCAATGTGGTATGCAAAGCATAACTAATGGCTAATAAAGTGGCATATAGCCCTTGACGAGGTGCGTTCACACGAGCTCCGAGGCGTTAGCGAGATAAATGTATTATGATTCACGGTATATTGTCACTCAAGTACGGCGCTTTGCAATGCACGAAATCATTTTAATGTCTTTTTTAGGACCGGATCAGCCCAACCAGTTTGCCAGACTTATGGCGGTTTTGGCAAAGTATGATCTGGATATTCTCGATATTGGTCAAGCCGTCATTCATGATCAATTGTCACTGGCGTTGGTGGTTGCCAGTCGAGACGTGACGGAAACAGCGTTAGCGATGAAAGAAATTTTATTGGTTTCTCATGAGCTTGGGTTGGCTGTGCGCTTCAAACCAATCACGGGTACCGAGTATGAGAACTGGGTTAAAGAAGGTGGGCGGACGCGCCACATCGTCACGGTCTTAGCACGCCACTTGACACCTGAGCATCTTGCGGCTGTAGCCGCTGTCATTGCCCGCCACGGTTTTAATATTGATCGCCTGCAACGCTTGTCGGGACGAATCGCGCTTGAAAAGCTCCCAGAGGCTGAGTTCCAAGGGCGTGCTTGTGTCGAAATCAGTGTGCGTGGACGTCTGACGGATGCTCAGAGTTTACGTGCGGACTGCCTCAAGCTGTCGGCAAATTTATCGATTGATATTGCCGTGCAAGAAGACAACGTTTATCGCCGCAATCGACGTTTGGTCTGTTTTGACATGGATTCCACGCTGATTGAGCAGGAAGTGATCGATGAGTTGGCGATTGCAGCCGGTGTGGGTGCACAAGTGGCAGAGATAACCGAGCGGGCTATGCAAGGCGAACTTGATTTCGCACAAAGCTTTAAAGCGCGTGTGGCATTGTTGGAAGGTCTGGATAGCGCGGTATTGGCAGGGATAGCCAGTAACCTGCGCGTCACGGAAGGTGCAGCCCGTTTGATCTCAACGCTCAAATCACTCGGTTATCGCACAGCGATTCTATCGGGCGGCTTTACTTATTTTGCGGAATATTTACAGCAGAAACTGGGCATTGATGAAGTTCACGCCAATCAGTTGGATATTAAGGATGGTAAAGTTACTGGGCAGGTTACCGGACGCATTGTCGATGGTGCGCGCAAAGCCGAGCTTTTGACCGAGCTTGCCGCGCGTGAGGGAATTCGTCTTGAGCAGGTCATTGCGGTGGGTGACGGCGCAAATGACCTACCCATGTTGTCTATAGCGGGGCTTGGCGTTGCGTTTCGCGCCAAGCCATTGGTGAGACAAAATGCAGATCAGGCCATCTCAAGTGTCGGACTTGATGGCATTTTGTATTTACTTGGCGTGCGTGACTACGACGTGCTATAACGCCGCACTAGCATACGACTGGGCAATATCCAGTCGTTCATTTGATTTTAATAAATTACAAACGGCGACGACTGAAAATAGGGCGAGATCGAGAGGCTTGTGCGAAGAAGTGTATTGGAACGTTAAATTTTGTTGAAAAATGTACAGCTTTTCTTCATTTCATAAAAATATAGAAATTGACTGAATTTTAGAGGCTTAGTCTAGGTTATGCTTGGCGAGCATCAGGCAGTGTATCTAATTGCAGATGCGATAATGAGACGTGTAGCACGTTATTGAAAGTCATAATGTTGCTTGTCTGTTGTTTAGGGGTTTTTGTCGTAACTGTATTGGTTAAGTACTGTAATTAGGTATATTTTAGGTTAGTAGTTCGTGCAGCTCAGGATAGAGCGTTTGCTCACACAAAAGGGTTAGTTATGTTTTCTTTCAGCTCGGATCGGCGATCTTCGCGCGGCTTTACGTTGGTTGAGCTGATCGTGACGATTGCAATTGTGGCAATTTTGGCAGCGATCGCTGCACCTTCGTTTACACAGATTATTGCCAACCAACGGATTAAAAGTGCCGCATACGAGCTTGCGCAAACCTTGCAATATGCTAGAAGTCAAGCTGTTCTGAGCCGGCGTTCAGTTGATCTGCGTGCAAGCTACCCGACGACTGGAAATAATTGGAATGGTACAGTCGTAGCGGCCAACCTTTCTGCGGCAGATGTCACTGCCGCTGATCAGGCGAAAATCGCAAATTCAAGTTTTTATGTTTTGGAAAGTGGCTCTGCGAAAGCAGATGGTACGGCTACGGTCAGTAGTGTTGGTGCAGTTGATAATCGCGTCAGTAAAATTTCAAGTCTGAATTCCAATGTGAAGATCAATGGCACTCCGGTCATTGTGCGCTTTACATCTGACCCTGGGGCACTGATCTCAACGGCAGTTACAACCGCACCCGCCGCAGTGGCAACCGATCAAACGTTTGTGGTGACGTATACGGGTTCGACCAATAGCGGTTATACCGTCACGCTCAATCGTTTTGGCGCAACAAAAGTGCAGAAAAACCCATGAATACTAATCTAATAAATCTAAATAAGAACCCGTTTGGAAAAGCTCAACGTGGTGTCGGGATGGTCGAAGTACTGGTTGCGATGCTTCTTTTGGCTATAGGCGTGCTCGGTTATGCGGCATTGCAGGTTCGTGCTGTGGAGGCGACGAGCGAGGCTTTAAATCGATCGCAGGCGATGACAATTTTGCGCGGGTTGGCAGAGAATATTCGGGCCAATAGTGCCGCTCAAGGTCAATACCCAGCAAAGGTCCACGCTTATGCATCGTTAACGTCCTCATCATCGGCACCCACAAGTTGTGTTGCGCCAGCGTCGTCGACAACAACATGTACTGCAACCCAGCTTGCGGACTACGATGCTTTTCAGGCGGCGAGCACTGCGCTTAAGTTTGGGATGCATATAGATATGTTTGCCTGTCCTCTGACCCCCGCGATACCTGCAAGTCCTAGTGCTTCAGCGGTGGCTGCAACAGACGCAGGTCGTCAGTGTTTGGTTGCTGCTTGGGGGGTAACGACACCGACCAGTGGTACAAACACGGCAACAGACTGTATGACCCAGACGGGAAGTTATCAAACGGTCGCACGCTGCAGCATATTGGAGGTGTATTAAATGAAGCGCCCATCCAATCATCGCCTTACCCCATTTCCTCGTGAGGCTGGTTTTACACTTATTGAATTGATGATTTCGATCACTCTGGGGTTGTTGATCGTTGCGGCTGCGGCGCAGCTTTTTATCGGAGGCGGCATCAGTATGCGGTTGCAGCAAAGTGCAGCGGATACCCAAGATAATGGATTATTTGGGTTGGACTACATTGCAAAAGACATTCGATTGGCCAATTACGGCAACATACAGAATTTAGTCATGACCGATACCACGAAAGATGGCGGTATTGTATTGACTGCGGATTCGGCAGCAATAACAACGTCAAATTTGACGGGAGTTCGGACCAGTAACTTAGATTCAGATTATGTATCTGCAGCTTTAGTGACATTAGGCAATGGCGATACGGTGGGTACTGGAAATGCTTGGACCGGCGTGACCAAAATAACGAGTCCTGCAGGTGTAAAAAGTGATCAGTTGACCATCCAGTTTCTTGCACCTATGGCAATGAATGATTGTGAAGGGAATGCCATAACTCAAGGTACGCGAGTGATTGAGCGTTATTTTTTGCGTGCGGATACAACCGATGCGACAGCATTGGTATTGGCTTGTGATGCTGGAACGATTTCAGCAAAAGTCGATGCGGTGGATGCCGTTGCCGCGGCTCCTGGACAAGCGGCGATTCCTGCAATTGCCTATGTCCCACCGATTGTTAGTAACTTTGGTGATGCAGGACAAGTGTTGATTAATCGTGTTGAGCATCTTCATATTTTGCTGGGTACGCAGAAAGCAGATGGAACGTTGATGTATTACAACATTCATGATTATAAAGCGTTGGCGGTGAAACCTCAGATTAAGTCTATTCAATTTGCTGTTTTGGTGCGATCTACGGATAACACGGCGAGTGCAATTGTTGATCCAACTCAATCCTTTAAAATGTTGGACCAGACTGTTAATGTGGCTGCAACGAATACAACTGCAAATCGCTATGTGCGCCGCGTTTACAGTACGACCATGGCCCTGCGAAATGGTTTTGGGAGTGTATCATGAGCAATGTTCCTTCCGGTTCTTTGGTAAAAACACAGCGCGGTGCAACACTCATTACGGTGCTTTTATTGCTGATCGTGATTACGGTTGTGGGATTAATTGCGATGCGTCAGGGTCTGACGAGTTTAAATATTGCCACCAACTCACAAATTCAAACCGTACTCGCGTCGTCTTCAGATACGGTTTTGAATAATTTTGCGAGAGCTGACGTAAAGCAAATTACCAGCATTGCGGGTGTGATTGGTGCGGCGCTGAACAATTCAACACCAAATCCAAATCAAGAATATGTATTTTGTTATCGTCCGACCAGTAGCGATCCATTTGGGCTATCGATTAATGCCAATATTATCCAAGGTAATACCGATGGGACGGTGAAAAACGTCGATACTGGTGGTGGTGGATTTTGTGATTTGTCTAATACAACCACGGACTTTGGTAGCGGCCGCAAGGCTGTGGTTACACAGGTTGCGGTTACTGTTCCAACAGATGCCAGTCCTTTGCCGCCCTTGTCGAACTTGTCTCATGATGGGACCAATGTGAGTCAGGGTTCGGCGCTGCCACAGAATTTTGTGACCCAACAGCGTGTCCGAGTGACGGCGACGGCGCTTTTACCAGCGTTTTCTACGAGCCCGTTAACGGGTGACGGTTCTGTTCAAAGTGATTGCCTGCGGGGTCGAATCAGCGATAACACGGATCAAAGTCTTGCGAGTGTCGAGACAGTTACGGATTGTTTGGCAAGAAAAGGCGTGCCTGCCAATACTCAAATTCAAGAGTACAGCTTACGCACTGCACTGACTCAGCCAGCATCATAAGGGGTAAAGGATTATGTCTAATCAAGTCAAACGTGTCATTTCTCGCGAAAAATATTTGAAAGTATGTGCTGCGCTAATCAGTTATCTGTTGGCGACACTGATCTCAACAGCCGCCTCGGCGAGTGATCTTGAGATCTATCAGAAACCCACCGCAGGGAAAAAAACCCTGATTATGATGCTGGATACCTCAGGCAGTATGTCGAGTTATGATGATGGCACTGCTTGTGCCGTTGATCGTTATAACAATGAGATTGGCTATACTGACTCAACAGGAGACTATCCGCGCTATTATTGTTCTACAGGGTCAAATGGGACTGGGACAAAATATTATCAGCGCATCACGCGGTTACAAGATGGTATGTATGCGGTTTTAAATAGTACAGACCCCAAACTGAATAACGTTGTAATGGGGGTTGGTAATTTTTCTGATAACTACAACACGAATTACGGAAAAATCTTGGTTAAGTCCGATACGCTGGGTCCGGTCGGGTCTGCCCAAAGGACGGCGTTAAAAAGTGCAATCGCGGGTTTGGTGGCAAATAGTTATACCCCAACTGCACATGCCTATGCAGAAGCAGCCGCATACTTGATGGGTACCACAACCTATTCAGAAACCTTGAGTTATCCGACAATCGCGGTACAGAGGTATAAGCTTGTCAGAAGTTATACAGTCGGCTCAGCAACTGGTAGTTTTGGTAATAGAAGATATCCCTATACTTATAGCTACAGTTTTTATACCTGCGCGACACCCGCCCCGACGAACTTTAGTAATAACACACAGTCCTGTAGTGACTGGGGTAATCCAACCAATACGACTGGGACCAGTAGCGAGACCTCGAATTCAAGTCCGACATGGGCAAATTCTCCGACAATTCCAACTAACGATGGCAGAAGTGGTAGCGGGACTTCTTCTAGTCCATATATTTATATTGTCAATGGAACTCAAACTCGCGCAACGCCAAATCCTGACAGTGGCGTACCTTACTCGGTATCAAGCGCCAAAAGCGGCAATAACTATATTTCACCGCTACCAGCTTCCACGGCACGTGCATCATGTGATGGTCAGGGAATCTATATTCTTTCAGATGGTGTGCCCAATAATTCAAGCAGCGATGAGGCTGCTGCAGTGATGAACCCTGCATTGACTTCGACATATAGTGATTCAACAGCTAATCTGTGTCCATCAACGGGTGGCTTACCCTTGACCTCTAGTGACTCAACTTGGAATTGTATTGGTGAGTTTTCCAAACGACTCTATGACCCCACAAAAAATCCTTCAGGCGTGTCGATTAAAACAGCGTTTGTAGGCTTTGGTACTGATTTTGGTAGTATTGCGACTGCGAGTCCTCCTTCTGATGTTCTCAATGCGTGTCATTTGGGCTCTAATCTCAAAGGAGATGCCTGTTCGCCTCAAGTTGCGACAGCAGCGACTAATCCCAATGCGAATCCAGCCAGTGGCTATGGTAATGGTGGTTTTTACTTAGCCACGACGCCAGACAATGTCACCGGAAGCGTGCTGAATTTTATTGATAACCTTGGAACCGATGCCATCAATCCGTTGGTGACGGGTGCTCCAACGGTACCTATTGATAGTTTGAATCCCAATGGATTTCAGCCTTATGGTTATTTACGGTTATTAGAACCAAATCCCGCTAAAACCTCTCTGGTGCTTTGGCGCGGGAATGTGAAAAAATATAATGTTTCGGGTGGAACATTGACTGACGCAAGTGGTACGACTGTACTCACAGCTTCTGGAACGTCGGTCAGTGGCACGAAAGATCTTTGGAATTCAACGTCCACAGCCGATGGCGGTATTATCAATACGGGTGGTGCCTATGCAAAAGTACCGATGCCGCTGTCAGGTACGCCAAATAAGATCCGAGCATTGTTTACCGATGTAGCTAGTGCGGCATCGGGAGTCTTAACCGGAATTGTAGGCAATGGATCAGATGTTGGGGTCGCCCTTACACCTGTTCCTGGCGTGACTCCAACCGCATTAACAGATATACCTTCAAAATTTATTGGTAGTGGAGCAGCTTCGCCGCTGAAGGATCTATCAACTTTGCAACAAAAAGTACTCATCAACTATCTGGGATATAACCTTCCTCTAGATAGCACAGCAATTCCCGCGTCATTACCAACACCGGGTACGTCGGCATCATTAGCTATGGGTGGGTCTATTCATGCTCAACCCATTCAATTGACCTACGCCAGTACGTTGAATGCTGACGGGTCGCTCAGTGCCCGGACAGAATCCGTGCTCTATGGCTCGATGGAAGGTGCTCTTCATCTTGTTGATGCAGGAACTGGCGCCGAACAAATGGCTTTTGTGCCTATGGAAATATTAGCTAATTCGCCACAGTTGACTGCGCTCAGTGTCGGGGCAACCGATCAATCGGCAACGCCAAATACCCCTGCGCAAGGTGTCGATGGCCCTTGGGTCGCTGATCCGGCATATACAACCAGTAAAGGCAGCACGATTGGGTCATCATCACTCACAGCATCACAAATGAATGTGTATGGTGGCCTACGGATGGGCGGTAATAGCTATTACGGTTTGAATTTGAAAGACTTTGCTAAAGCCGCTTCTACGACGTTTACGCCGACGCCTAGGCTTTTATTCAGAATAGATAAAAATAGCAGCGGATTTGGCAGAATGGGGCAGACTTGGTCTAAACCAGTGTTGGCTAATATACGTTACAACAACGCTATCACTCGAGTCATGATAGTCGGTGGGGGTTACGACCCTCAGTATGAGTCGCCATCTTATGTCCCGACTGCATCCGCCCCTGCTCAAGGGAATACGGTCTATATGGTTAATGCGAAGACAGGTGCTTTGATTTGGTCTGCTGTGGACGCGACTAATACCAATAGTAATTTAATTCACAGCATTGTTGGTCGCGTCAGTGCTATAGACCGTGATGCAGATGGATTGGTTGACAGCATCTATTTTGCGGATTTGGGTGGTCAGCTCTTCCGTGCCGATTTTAATAATACCTATGGGACCAGTACAAGCAAGTTTGGCGTCCGAGTAACGCGGTTGGCTGATTTAGCAACCAGTACTCAAAAGACGAATGGCACCAATCCACGCTTCTATGCTCCTGTCACAGTGACGATTCATGATCAAGGCGTCAATACCTTTGCTTTGATTGGTCTGGCATCGGGTAATCGCAGTTCGCCGCTTGATGTGATTGATGTCAGCTTAGGCGGGAGAGGTTTGCGTAGTCTTCCTGTGAATAATGTGTACGGTATTATAGACCGTGATCTTGCACGCAGAGATCTGATCAAATTAAGCTCAGACGGTTCGAAATATATCAATACCAATGGGACGACTTTCTCTTCAGCGACTGTAGATAAAACGCTCAGTAATTTGCAGCAGAATCCGCAAAGCTTGACGGGCGATATCCCTAGTACCTTCTTCCCAGCAAATTCATCGACTACTGCAAAAGATGGCTGGTACCGTTCATTGTCAAGTACTTCAAATGGGACAGAAAAAGCGGATGGTTCATTTAGGTATCCGGGCGGTATTAAGGCATTTGAAGATGAACCCATCGCGATTACGGGCCTACTAAAAATCCCCGTTTATGATCCACAAGGAACAGGTGTCCCTGCAGGAAACCCCTGTGATCCGCGTGTGGTCGGTGAAACGGATGCACAAACGTACTGTTTACCTTATGGTGTGTGTTTGACCAGTACAGGTGCCATAGATACGACTAAACAGTCGAGTACCGGTTTTCAATTGGTTGCAAAGAGCTCTACGGATGCGACCCTCGTGAATGGTAATGTATTGGGTGCTGGGATCAGGGGCTTTGTATTGGGAGATGGTGGCGCATCTACGGATCCGAATGCAACATGCCGGAATATCACTTTGATCGGTAATACCGCTGGAGCAGGGACTTGGAACTGTGCACGTAAACTGGTTCCGACCATGTGGTATGAGAAAAAACCTAATATAAGTAAGGTGCAGTAATATGGACACTGCAATGCGTAGCAAAGGGTTTACGCTGATCGAGTTGATGATTGCTTTGGTAATAGTGGTGGTGCTGACCATCATGGCTTTACCATCGTATAACCGCTATATCCGCTCATCAGCACGTGCCGATGCGCAAAGTCAAATGGTTAAGATTGCAGGTGATCTTGAGCGTTGGCGGGCGAAAAATTTAAGCTATGCGAATTTTACGCCTGAGATTGCCTTTGCATCCACGCCTGGGAGTATTGTGGATTCTACGACCACCAATGCGACGATTTATTTACCAAAAGGCAGTACGAGTGCAAACTATAAGTATCAACTCGCGCTGCTTGATGGGAGTACAAGAACATCGTCGTTAACGTCTTCTGGGCTCACAGCAGGACAGCGCTGGATTCTGGTCGCACAACCGAACACGGCTAATTCAACACTCAGCTTGGCTTCAAGACTGGTGCTGAGCAGTCAGGGTGTACGCTGTATGACAGACTCCGCGCTGACGGATGCGACTATGAAAAGTAATATCAAGGATACGACCAATACTAGTGACTCTGCATTGTGTGCGGGAACATCGAAACCGTGGTGATGCCCTCTTAAATTTCAGCTCGAAATGGACTTTGGCGATGAGTAAAAAAAAGAATGGTTTTACCTTAATCGAGCTTATGCTTGTTGTTGCCGTCATTGGTGTGCTTGCGGCTATAGCTCTGCCTATGTATCAACAATATGTCATTCGTGAGAATCGTACCGAAACTCAAGCGGCAATGATTCAGATTGCACAACGTTTGGCGGCCTATAAGCTGGTTAATAACGACTATAATACCACCTTGTCAAATAGTGCGATCTATGGCTTTAGTGGATATCCAGCGACAAGCCGACCTTATTATACTTTCACACTGGATACGACGACGGTCGTAGGTGGATGGACGTTAACGGCAACTCCCGTGGCAGGCACGCGGCAATCGGGTGACGGTGCGATTCTATTAAATGATCAGGGGCAGCGCTGTTGGACCAAAACAGCAACGCCTTGTACGCTGAGCGCCACTTCAGGATGGGATATTGGCTCTACGACTTAAAATTTCCTTCACATTTCAGAAAAAATAACGTAGAATAGCCCCCTTTTTGGAAGAACTGCGTCTGTGCCTAGTGTTTGACCTCTTTATAAGGTTTTGGTATGGGCGGTGCTCATTAACATGAGCGGTTGTTATTAGATTTTGATATCAGTTCTATTGTTATTTTCAGTTTAAGTGAGTGTCGTACATGGTCGTTATTCGTCTTGCCCGTGGTGGTGCCAAAAAGCGTCCGTTCTATCAAGTTATTGTGACTGATAGCCGTAATCCACGCGATGGCCGTTTCATCGAACGCATTGGTTTTTTCAACCCAACCGCTAAAGGCCAAGCTGAAAAGCTGCGTCTGAATGCAGAACGTTATGCATACTGGATTTCAAACGGTGCACAACCTTCTGATCGCGTTGCATCTTTAGCATCAACTGCTAAAAAAGAAGCTGCTGCGGTAACTGCTGCTTAATCGCATCTTTTGAAGATGGACACTTGTTGTCGCTGCACATGCGTTGCGGCAACATCCAATAGTGCAAATGCGCCAAAGGCTGCATAGGTGAAACGATGCATTTAGACGCTGTGCCTTTAGACGTGCTCCCCACTGATCGAATCAAAGTGGGTGAGTTACGTGCAGCATATGGCTTGCAAGGTTGGTTATGGTTGTATTCCGATACGGATCCAATCAGTAATATCTTTGGCTATCAGCCATGGTGGGTGGAAACACGCACGGGCTGGAAGCAAATGGAAGTCAAACGTTGGCGAACACAAGGCAAGGGTCTGGTGGTTTCGCTGGTGGGTGTCTTAGATCGTACCGCAGCAGATTTGCTGATGGGCGCTACCATTTGGGTGAACCGTGCAGCATTGCCTGCAGCACCAGCCAATGAATATTACTGGTCAGATTTGGTGGGGCTACACGTGTATGCCTATGATATTCAAGATTCAGCAGTTGAGCCGGCTCCAGTCTTCCTCGGTGCGATTCATGAGTTGTTTGAAACGGGAGCGAATGATGTCATCGTTGTTCGTCCTGTGGCTGGCAGTGTGGACCAAGTTGAACGACTGATTCCATGGCACAAAGATATCATCCGCAACATTGATATGACTGCAAAGCGTATGGATGTGAACTGGGGCGTTGACTACTAAGCAATTAAGGTTAACGGTCTGATTGATATCCAGTGTAGATCGTTGACTTGAAGCAAGGTGGGTTTATGTGGTTTGCGATCATTACCCTATTTCCCGACATGTTTGCTGCTGTGCGCGACTTTGGGATTACAGGACGGGCGATTGCACGGGGTCAAGTCAGTGTGACTTGTCTTAATCCACGGGATTACACACACGATGCGTATCGCCGTGTTGATGAGCGTCCCTTTGGCGGTGGTCCCGGTATGGTGATGTTGGCAGAGCCTCTGGCAGATGCCATTAACCATGCAAAAGCACTGGCTGCCGAGCAAGGCCTTATGAATGTGCCGGTGGTGTATTTGTCACCGCAAGGTCGCAAACTGGATGAAACAGGCGTAAAAGCCTTACAGCATTACGATGGTATGATTTTGCTGTGTGGTCGCTATGAAGGGATTGATGAGCGTTTGATCCAGCTCTATGTGGACCAAGAATGGTCTATCGGTGACTATGTGCTTACAGGCGGTGAATTGCCTGCCATGGTGCTGATGGATAGTATGATCCGTCGTATCCCTGATGTGATGGGGGATAATGCGTCAGCTGAACAAGACTCTTTTGTCGATGGTTTACTGGATTGTCCGCACTACACGCGTCCAGATACCTTTCAAGGGTTGGATGTGCCGGATGTGCTGAAAAGCGGCCACCATCTTGAGATTGAAAAGTGGCGCTTTTTGCAAAGCGTGACGCGAACCAAAGCTCGGCGTCCTGAACTATTCAAGGATGTCACACTGTCGAAGCAGCAACAAAAATGGCTGAATGAGGCAGAAAAGAAAGCGCGTATACCTGCGCAACAGATTCAAACGAAATCCCCAGACTAAAAGGGATGATGTTTTTAAAGCATGATTCTTTGGAATCGATTTAAAAAGTCAAATTTTAGTCCATGATGGTTGTTTTTAAGCCATTAGGTTTTATCAAATGTTGTACCTACTTAAAAAGTAGTTAATTTAACGAGTGATATGCGCCAGTTTGATGGGTTGTGACTCATGGTGAGTGATAACACGCAAACGATAGCCTCTTTCCTCAGTTGCTTGATTCATTATTGATTGAATCAGTGACATTTATGGAGTATCCACAATGAGTGGCAAGCACCCTTTAGTACAAATCGTTGAAACAGCTCAGCTTAAACAAAATATCCCTGCGTTTGCACCAGGTGATACTGTTGTTGTTCAAGTTAAAGTAAAAGAAGGTGATCGTGAACGTACACAGGCTTATGAAGGCATTGTGATTGCGATCAAAAACCGCGGTATCAACTCTGCGTTCACCGTACGTAAAATTTCTAACGGTGTTGGTGTTGAGCGTGTGTTCCAAACTCACTCACCAATCATCGCTGGTATCGAAGTGAAACGCCGTGGTGCGGTTCGTCGTGCTAAGTTGTACTACCTCCGTGACTTGGCTGGTAAAGCTGCACGTATCCGCGAAAAATTGCCACAACGTAAAGTTGTTGCAAAAGCTGCTCCTGCCGCTAAATAAGCTGCAGATGATGGCAAAAAACGCACATTTTTGTGCGTTTTTTTATGCCTGTGTTTTGAGCTGTGACAAGATTTGACTGAAGAAATTGCAAAGACGGCACGTAATTTAAGGCACCTGTCTTCATTCTCTTGGTAGAATTACTGGAGGCCAACCAATGGGTTGGTCGATCAATCATAAGGTGTGTTGATGACGTTCATTCCTGGTTTATCACAAGCAGAAGCGATCGCTGTAGGTCACTCTGTAGCGTTGCCTCAGCTGTTGATTGATGCGCAGACTCAGGTCAAGGCGGATTTACTGCATGTGATTGATCAGCAGGACTGGCCGGAAATTTTGCACAAGGCCGTTCGCCATGCGGCCTTGCAAGGTGGCAAGCGTGTCCGACCTGCGTTGGTTTATATGGCTTGTGCGGCATGTGCATTGGATGATGTTTTATATCCGGCTGCTGCAAGACGGGCTGCGGTTGCGATAGAGCTGATCCATTGCTATTCGTTGGTGCATGATGATTTACCCTGTATGGATGATGATGAACTGCGCCGAGGTCAACCGACCGTGCATGTCGTGTATGGCGAAGCCAACGCACTGCTGGCAGGTGATGTTTTACAGTCTTTAGCTTTTGAGGTGTTATCCGGCTCTTGGTTTTCTGATCAAACGCTTTCTGCATCCGTTCAACTGGCTCAGATGCAGAGCTTGTCGCAAGCGGCCAGTCAGATGGTAAAGGGGCAGTTATTGGATCTTGCTGCGGAAACCAAGCAGGTGGGGGAGCAAGAGCTGGAAACGATTCATGTGAATAAAACGGGTGCGCTGATCCGTTCTGCGGTACGGATGGGTGCCTATGCCGCTGGGATGATGACTCCGGCAGTACTCAATGATCTGGATCGTTTTGCCTATGCCTTAGGCTTAGCATTTCAAGTGCAGGATGACGTATTGGATGTGACCTCCACGACCGAAACTTTAGGCAAACCTGCGGGTTCTGATGAGAAGCTGCAAAAGTCGACCTATCCCTCATTGCTTGGACTTACTGCTGCACAGCAACGTGCCATTGATCTGCATCATGAAGCCATTCAAGCATTGGCAGGCTTTGATCAACGTGCTGATGGCTTGCGAGCGTTAGCAGATTTCTTGTTAAAGCGAACGGCGTAAATAAACCTGACCAGTACTTAACTCAAAAGCGCCTTGTTTTAAGGCACTCCCCAGATAAAGATACTAAGCATCGTCACTAAACACGTTGCGGTGAGCCAAAGACTCATGGCTTTACGCTTGCGCAAGCTGAAAAACAAGATATAACCCGCAAGTGATAAAATCAGAATCACTACCGCACTGATATCAATAACCCATTGCCACAAGACTCCTGCATTCTTGCCGCGATGTAGATTATTGAGCGTATCGATGGTTGTTGCAGGGGTAATTTTGATTTCGGTGTGCCCCGTATCCAGCATTACGGCAATATCGCTATGGCCCTTAACACCTTCCAGACGCATATCAAGTTCACCATCGACCACGTCACTGCTTTTAAAGGCACCTAATAAGGGCTGAGTCAGTGGTTGTTTACGAATGCTATCCAGCAACAAGGCAGCAGGGTTTTCTAGAGTTTTTGCTTGGGTGATTACCGCTGTTGGTAGGGTAGTCGTTAGCGTGACTTCTTTAGATTCACTGGCAAACCAATCAGGATGATTGAGAAGTAGTCCGGTGGCCGAAAAGAAAATTAACGATAAAAAAGCAAAGGCAGATAGCCATGCATGAACATGTCGTGCATGGCGATAGAAGTCAGATTTACGATAACTCAAACGACCCGATAAACGATGCAAGATCGTCTGTGTCGAGGCTTTTTTTAGTCGATTTTCCTCAGCATGGATCGAGTGTTCACTGCGTTTTCGCGTCATTAAATTGCTCGATCAAAACGAAGTTTCAGATCACCCAATTCATCTTTGGCGGGTAGTGATTTACTGCTGGCTTTCGGCCCGGCATCAAGATCGAAGGTCTGATAGCTATGGGCACCATGTTCACGTGCAGCTTCAATATGTACGGTGTATTTGCCTTGTGGCACCAGTTGCCCAGCATCATCTTTACCATCCCAGATGGCGGTGTAGTGTCCAGGCGCACGGGAAGGCTTGGCAATGGTATCGAGATTCGGTGTGGTGCGACCATAACGCTTCCACCAAATATAGTTGGAATCAATCCACTTCTCTTTAGAGCCCCAAACATGGAGCGTACGGATCAATTTACGATCCGCATTGGTGACCCAAATCACCACGTATGGTGCTTTGTAGTTAGAGGATTCGATCTTGGGAATATCGTAGTCGAGCACAGCACTATAGCCTGCTGGCCATGTGCTGCTTGTCGCAGCGGTGGTTGTATTCGCAACACGTTGCAAGGTGCCATAGTGCTGCTCTGTGGCAACCAGCTCATGCCAGCCGCTTGAATTAAAGGTTTCCCCATTGGTGAGCGTCAGTTGCGCTTCAACGTGTTGAAGCTGTTCAATCAGAGCCATTGCGTCTTGCGGCGTCATCGCGGCAAGCGCCGTCGCCAAAGCATCTGCATCCGCGGCATGCGGGGCAACGACAATGCTTTGCTCGACATGATTGAGTGCAGCGCCAGAGACTGGCGAGATCAAATGAGAGTCAAGTATATTGTTGCGACCAACCTGATCACGGGCTCCTTGACCACTGAAAGCAACGGCCGCTGATTTTGTGAGCTGTAGTGCTTGAGCTGGTACTAGGTTATCTGCACGTTGACCTGCATCTCTTAAACCAATCTGCCAACCTGAAGCGCGCGGAGCTTGTCCCCAGACTTTGACATCCCCGCCAATATCGACCATCAACCCAGACAACTCGGGTACGGCTTGGCGTGCAGCACTGATCGCCCGGTCAATAATATAGCCCTTGGCCAGTGCATCCGTAGCAAATTGCACGCCTTGGGGACGGGTAACGCGCTGGCTTTGAGGATTGAGAAGCACTTCGGCTTGATGGGCTTGTTCAACAAGGTCAGAGACATTATCAGCACCCTGAGCTTTGGCTTGAATCACACCACCCATGCGTGCGCTAAAGGCACCGCAAGTTTGATTGCGCCAGTTTTCACAAGCTTGGAGCACTGCAAATAAATCATCAGATACGGCGACAGATTGGCCATTCTGTATGGCTTGATTGAGGGCACTGATTTCGCTGTCGCTGCGGTAGGTACTGAGAATTTGATCAAGGCGCTGAATTTCAGCTGTTGCTGCCGCAAAGGCACGTTGGGTTTGTTCAGCGGTCGCACTGATGGCGAGGACATCCAGTGAGGTCCCCAGAATATGATCTTGATGAAAACGCGCTTGATGCTTTGGCTTGACGTTGCTACTGGATTGAACGGAGGTCGTGGTGTCATCTTTCAGGATGGCTTGTGCAGACACGAGAGTCGGCATGCAGATTGATAAACCAAATCCTGCCACGGTCAATAATTGAAGCACAAGGGGACGGAGTACGAATTGACGAGTGGTTGACGACATGAAGGCGTTCTCCAAAATGCAAAGCGAGATCAATCATCGTGAGAACAAGTCACTGAATGATGATAAAAGAAGTGAAAAGTGATCGGCAGTTGCCTATCTGAGAATAATATTGCAATTGAGATCGATTATCAACTATTGATTATCAAGGGTAGTTTCTATACGCTGAATGTCATTCAAAAATAGATGATGAATAGCTTATTAAGGAACCGTCCATGCTGCAATCGTTTACACCCTATCCCGAAAAAATTCGTCAGCAGATGATGATCTTAGCGTTGATTTCGATGACGAATAGCGCTTTTGCGGCGCCCTTTTTGTTGCCAGAGCAGTTTGATGTGGATGCCAGAACAACCAGCATTACGGTGCAAAGTGGACTTACGGGCGATAGTTTTTTTGTTCCGAATCGTAACTTTAAAACAGAATTTAGCATCACTACGCCTGATGGACAAAGCAAAATCGTGCCTGCCAACGTCGAGCTTAAAAAATTTAGTCTGATTGAGACTGATGTGAGCCAGAGTGGCACCTATCTGATTCAAACCGTCAATACGCTAGTCATTCCTACTCGTTATGTTTTATCCGATGGACAATGGCTCCGTGTGGTCCCAACTAGACCGCCGATGGCAGGTATGAAAGACATGCCTAAAAAAGAAGGTGGGGATAAACCCGGGGCTGACAAAGGAGACATTGCTAAGGCAACCCCGGCCAAAGCAACCTCAATTGGCGAAGATAAACTGCCTGCAGGCGCGCAGCTCTTTACCAGTAATGCGCTGAACAAAGCAGTGACCTATGTGACCAAAGGTATCCCTGCGCCGCTTGCCGCATTCACCAATAAAGGTTTTGAAGTCCGACCTGTCACGCATCCGAGTGAAGCGTATGTGACGGATGGTTTTGAGTTTGAAGCGCGCTTTGATGGCAAACCGGCTGCAGGATTAACGTTTAGTGTGGCTCGCGGTGTGAGTCAATACGACAAGGAGGGCAAGCGTGAGCGCCCTGATGTGGTGACGGATCAGCAAGGGCATGGCAAAGTCACTTTTGATCTGCCCGGTGTTTACTTGATTTCAACGACATATCCCGCGCTAATGTCCGATCGTAGCGTCCAACCTCCCGCACAAACGGTTAATTTTGGATTAACGATTGAAGTAGCGCCTTAGTGAGATGCGTTAGGATCTTTAACTCACTCTAAGCATCGATAGCTTGGCATTTTAAAGTGCCATTTTGGTCTATAATCATGAAATAAGCTTGGATCAAGCATATAAAAATGAAGGAGATCAGAATGACACAAATCGTCCCCGTGCTCGGTGAAAATATTCCGCAAAGAGGTACGGTATGGAGTCGCCAGTTTTGGACAAATCTGGTTCGACTGCAAGGATGGAAAGTGCTTGGCGAAGTGCCTAATATCCCAAAAGCAGTGATGATTGGTGCGCCTCATACCTCGAATCAAGATGGTGTTATTGGATTACAGATGGTTTTGGCCATGGGCTTAGAAATACATCTGATGGCTAAAAACAGCCTCTACAGACCGCCTTTTCGTGCCGCAATGGATTGGTTGAAGATGATGCCGATTGATCGTACTTCATCCCATGGTCTGGTCGAGCAAATGTGCCATGCGTTTGATTCACATGATAAGTTCTGGTTGGGACTTGCACCTGAAGGCACTCGAGATTCATCTGAAACCTGGAAAAGTGGTTTTTATCGAATTGCTTATGCTGCGAAAGTCCCGATTGTGATGGTGGGATTCGATTTTAAAAATAAAAATGTGAAATTCTTAGGGTGCTTTGAAGCGAGCGGTAATTTTGATGCTGATTTACCAAAAATTCTCGCATTCTACAAAAACACTTCACCTGCCAACCCAGAACGCCTTTCCAAGCCGCTGCGCATGCTCTAGAGTACGCGCAGGCGAGTTTGTTTCATCAAACATCCCGAACCCCTAAGAATTGAACGAGAGTGAAGTAATGCGTTTTCATCAACAAATGAAGTCATTAGGATTGTGGGCAGGGATTGGTTTAAGTATTGCGGTAATCAATGGGTGTACGACGACACCTCCACCAGCACCCGTTGTACAGCCCCGTCAACCAATTATTGCTTTGGCACTGGGTGGTGGTGGGGCAAAAGGGTTTGCGCATATTGGTATTATCAAGGTATTGGAGTCGCATGGCATCCACCCGCAAATCGTAACGGGCACTAGTGCCGGTAGTTTTGTCGGCAGTTTATATGCCAGCGGCATGAGCCCGTACCAATTACAAGAAACGGCGCTGGCACTGAAAGAGTCCGATATTCGTGATATGACGCTGAGCAGTCAAGGTTTTATCATTGGTCAAAAACTGCAAGATTATGTCAATCTTAAAGTGAATCAGAAACCGATGGAGCAATTTCCGATTCGCTTTGCTGCGGTGGCAACACAACTGGATACAGGCGCACGCACCGTTTTTACCCGTGGTAATACTGGGCAAGCGGTACGCGCATCATGCAGTATCCCCAATGTCTTTATTCCCGCCACGATTGCAGGTAAGAAGTATGTCGATGGGGGATTGGTGAGCCCGATTCCTGTGGCGGCTGCACGGGATATGGGAGCCGACATCGTGATTGCGGTGGATATCTCAGCACGTCCAAAGCCAGGGCAGTCTTCTAATGTGCTGGGTGTGCTTGACCAAACGCTGAATATCATGGGACAGCAGGGGATTGATAAGGAGTTGGCACAGGCTAATGTGATTATTAAACCGAACGTCGGCAATGTCGGCGTGCTTGATTTGACTACTCGTCAGCAAAGTATTTTGGAAGGGGAGCGTGCAGCACAGGCGCAGCTCAGTGCGATTGATCGCGTGCTGACCCAATTTAAGGCTTCGGCTGCAGCTCGTCAGCCTGCTAATAAGCCTCGGCTATAATCGCGTTTAAACGAAAAAAAAACGCGTTTTTCATCAGAAGAACGCGGTTTTTTATTAAAAACGCTTTTCAACCGTTAAAAGTACATTGGGTACGGTTTCGGCTTTACGGCTTTGATAGAAGGCCCCATCGAGATTATCTAGTTCAGAGTATTGATCGGTACTGAGCAAATTACGCGCTGCAAATGTGACCGCCCAGCCATCATCAAAGCGCTTGGTGGTGCTGATGTCGAGGCTGGTGCGCGCATTTAAGCGGCTGACATAAGACTGTCCTTGTACAGGACTTTCATAAGCGGGGGTATAGCCGAGATTGATATTGCTGAGCCAACGCCATGGTTTGTATTGATAAGAAACTCCGACACTGGCGGTATAAGGGGCAACGCCGCTGGCATGTTGATCCGCTTGGCCATCATTTTGCAGGATTGCGCGGATGGTCGAGACTTGTCCGCTGATCAAGAGTTTATGGGCTTTACCTACGGGGATGTTCCAGCGACCATCCAGCTCCATACCCGTTGCTACGGCATCGCCCTGATTCTGTGGGCTTTGGATATAGCGACCATTGGCAAGGGTAATGACGTTGCCGATATAGTTATTGATATCGCGATAAAAGCCCGTCAGATTAAATCCACCATCTGGTGAGTTATAGGTCAAGGTACTTTCGAACGAATGAATTTCTTGAGGCTTGAGATGGGGGTTACCGCTGCTATCTGGGTTATTCAGCGAGCCTGCGTCTGCCCCTGTAGCCTGCGTCACGACTGGGGACAATTGTTGTGGCTGCGGAGTCTGACTACTTTGGTTGTAGCCTGCTTGCAGTGACCATTCTTTGTCGAATTGATATTTATAAAAAATAGCCGGATTGAGTGCTTGCTGGTCATAATCAACCAGTCCACTGCGTTGTAACCATTCCTGACGCAGACCGGCGGTCAGAATTTGATGTTCAGTGATTTTCCAATTTTCTTCACCATACACTGCGTACTTATTCTCTTGGATACTGGCGGTTTGGCTACTGTCTATGGTTGCCCAAGAGTTCTGGAATCCATACTTGATTTCTTGATTGGTCAAATCTTTAATAATGCCATCAAAACCAGCAGAGTAGGTTTGACGACCATCACTGACTTGGCGAATGCCGTTGGGGCGAAAGTCAGTTTCATCTTCATTTTGCCACTGTCCTGATAGCCTAAAGGTTTGTTTATTCACACCCGGCGTGCGTTCAAGACGCAGAGCTACCCGAGTGTTGTCGCCGTTGACTTGGGATTGATCCGTATTGGTGGAGCTGGTATTGGCTTGTTGGCTGTACATCAGGTCAGAGAAGACTTTGGTGATCTCGTCCCACTTGTAGGTCATACGGGTTGAGAACATTTCAAAATCATTGGCACTGGAACTGTTTTGCGTAGTGGTATTGAGTCCAGTGGGCGTAACATTGGTCAATAAGGTTTGACTGTCGCCGCTGTTACGATTGTAAATCGCAGAGGTGCTATAACTGAAATTGCCTTCTTTACCATCCAGTTGTAAGTTGAGCTGGCGTTTATTGTTGCCTAGCGTGTCATCGCCATAGGTGCCATAACCTGCTTTTACCACACCCGTGATGGGCGCGCTGGCACTTTGCCCGTCTTTTAAAATGATATTGATGACACCGCCAGAAGCACCAGAAGCCTGAGTGACGCTGGCTTGTTTGGTGACTTCAATGCGATCAATCATATCAACACTGATGGTATCGACCAGTGAGGTGCCGACACGTTTGCCGCCTTGTATTGCCTCACCGTTGATTTGGATCACAGGCGGTACAGACAGACCGCGAAATGATGAACGACCCACACCACCACTGCCCATTTGAATCCCTGCTGCACGGCGTAAGGCATCCGTCACAGAGATATCGCCATAATTGATCATTTCTGCTTGGGTGATGACGGTTTTGCGGATGGCACTGATTTCTGTCGGGTCCTCAGTTTCTAATTTTCCCGTAACGACGATGGTTGCTAGAACTTGATCATTTGCAGCCGTTTTATTGGGGGTGTCTGATGTGTTTGCATCAGTTGAGTTGCGGGGCGAATTCGCTCCTGTTTGGTTGCTATTGGATTGTACGGTTGTATCTGTCGCTGGAGATAATGCAGGATTGCTGTCTGCATAGACCGTACTGCCCAAGCTGGCAGGAAAGAGTCCAATAAACAATAAGCGGTGCAGCCTAGTCATGGTAAATGTCTCAAAAAACAGCATTAAATAATAAAATATAGAATTGATTTGACCCTAGCATAAGGATGAAAAGTGCAGAGAGCATGAATTTTTTAAGGAGAAAAATATAAATTTTAAATCTTAACTTAGGGGCTGTATCAATATTAAGATTGCTATTGAGATTGGTTATCATTTATTATAACGCAAGCTTTATGACTGATCATCGGGTGATGAGCATGTTTTTAAGCCTAAAAAGATTTTCAATATGATCACCACCCGCGATCAGTACTTGAGTGTGCGGATTGTTGGTGGATAACGGTCTTGAGGTAAAATTATGTCTTCCGCCATATTCAGTGCAGAGATTCATCCAGTAGAATCGCAGCAGATACAGGCGATACATCCGCAGTCTAGTAAACGTACTATGGTGATTGTCGCACTGGTTGTGGTGGCACATGGTTTGATTTTACTCGGATTGGCACTCGTCCGATCTACCATCAACGTGGTTCCTGCACAAACCATTGCCGTACGTATGGTAGCGATTGTGCCTGAGCAGCCTAAACCGGTGCCACCAAAACCTGTAGTGAAACCTAAAGAAGTCCCCATCGTTAAGGCCTTGCCAAAACCAAAGCCCTTACCGATCTTGGTTGCCCCGAAAACCGCGAAGAGTCCTGTATCGGTGCCTCCGGTAGAAAAAGCGATTGAAAAGCCTATGGATAACCCTCCTCCTGTTGTGGCCGCGCCGCCAGTGCCTGCTGCGCCACCGCAAAAAGAGGAGCCAGCACCGCCTAAAATGGTTGAAGGGGTGGCTTATCTCAAACAACCCGAGCCGATTTATCCTGATGCAGCGCGTGCTTCTGGGGACACGGGTAAAACGATTGTGCGGGCGTTGATCAACGTCAACGGCTTGGTTGATGATGTCTCTGTGAAGAAAACATCTGGCAGCGCACTTTTAGATCGTGCGGCAATGCAAGCTGTTAAAAAAGCACGCTTTAAACCGTATCGTGAAAATGGTGTAGCACAAGCGGTCTATACATTAATACCGATAGAGTTCAATCTAGGCCAAGATTAGAATGACATATTTAAAGTCATGATCTATTTTACGCAAGAATACCAATAAGGGTTGTGGTTATGAGTTTTATCGATTTTTGGACACATGCAGATTTCTTGAGTAAATCACTGTCTTTTGTTTTGCTCATCATGTCGATTGCAACATGGACCATCGTGATTCTTCGTGTGCTGGCCACGCGTCAAGCGACGGCAAGCTCGGCAAAGGAGCTCAACCAATCGATTGCAGAACTTGCGATCCGCAGTGCTAATTTATCGACTGAAAATCGACGGGATGTGGCTGAGCAAGTCTTGCTCCAGCAATTAGCACGCACACGGAATGATGTCGAGCGAGGAGTTTCGATTTTAGGAACGATCGCATCGGTCTCTCCGTTCGTCGGTTTGTTTGGAACGGTTTGGGGTATTTTTCACGCCCTTGCTGCGATTGGACAATCTGGACAGGCTGGCCTTGCGCAAGTGGCGGGTCCTGTGGGTGAGGCTTTGATTATGACGGGTATGGGGTTGGCTGTTGCGATACCCGCAGTACTGGCCTACAACTTGTGTGTGCGTCTGAATCGTGTGCTGCTGAATAAGCTTCATGATCAAGCGCATAGCTTGCTGGTTGAAGAATTATTGACCCTCAGCCCAGCGCAAGTTAAGCCTCAGCTTGGAGGTCAGGTCTGATGGGTTTCCATTTGGGTGATGACACCGATCAAGGAATGAGTGAGATCAACCTCATTCCACTGATTGATATTATGCTCGTGCTGATGATCATTTTTTTGGTGACAGCGACGATCGTGAATCCTGCGGTGAAGCTCAATCTGCCTAAAGCAGACGCTGCGGTTGTGCCTGATCAACCGGAAGTCGTGACCTTGAGCATTGATGCGGCAGGCGTGATTCATTGGAATCAGGATGTGGTGAGCTTGGATGAGGTCGCGAAGCGAATGAATGCCGCGGCACAGTCACCGACCAAGCCGTCTTTGCATTTACGGACAGATCGTGAGGCCAAGTACGATACGCTGGCACAAGTGCTGGCACGGGCCAATCAGGCTGGTTTAACCGATTTGGCCTTTGTGAGTGAAGCAACGCATTAAGAGCGTTAGTGCCAAAGCGGCATCAGCGCCGAATAAAATAAGGGATTGCCACCAATACGGTGCCAATCCCAACGATCAGATAGCTATTAGAAATAAAATACGGAAAGACCATCAATAAGATGCCGCAAATCAGTGGAATAACGGCACTTTGCTTACGACCATAGACAAAGAACCCTAACCCAATCGCACCGAATAACACACCCCATAATAAAGTTGCGGTATCCATGAGATATCCTTATCCAAAGTGCGCGCAACGTCTTTAGGTCGCTGCAAGATCCAATTTGACTGCGAGGGGAGAGGTTGTCGGTGGGGTATACAGTGCCATGCGATCCAGAATTTTTGCAGGATCTTGTTCCACCATCAGGAGCTCACGATGCGGTGGCTTAACGAAGCCTTCATCGGCTGCATGGTCCAAGAATGCAATCAGTTGATCATAGTAGCCTGCGATATTGAGCAAACCGCAGGGTTTATGGTGAAAACCCAACTGGGCCCATGTCCAAACTTCAAATAACTCTTCAAAGGTGCCGATGCCACCGGGCAAAGCGATAAAACCTTCTGAATGCTCAGCCATCAGTGCTTTACGTTCATGCATCGACTTGGTGACGTGCAGTTCGGTGAGCCCCTGATGTGCGACTTCCTTGAGCAATAACCCTTCTGGGATGACCCCGATTACCCGTCCACCTTGCTCAAGCATACGATTGGCCACTGCACCCATGACGCCGATCTGTGCGCCACCATAAACCAGTCCGATATTGCGCTCAACAAGCACGTCTGCAAGTTGCTTGGCGCTCTCGACGTAGGCGGGGTTTTTTCCACTGTTTGAACCGCAGTACACGCAAATATTTTTTAGCTTCATAACTGACCTCGATTCAATGAAGGCTTGGCGCTAGTAATATCTTTTGCAAGCAATAGGATGTCATTAGATCGTTTCTTCAGAGAAGTATTGCTTGAGTTTAGCCAGCTTAGGTGGAATCGCAAAGGTGCAATACCCTTGTTCAGGATTCTTCTCATAGAAATTCTGATGGTACTCTTCAGCGCGATAAAAAGTTGGGGCCGGCGACAGTTCGGTGACGACATTCACCCCATTGGCTTTCAGTTCAGCGATTTTCGCAGCAGCAATGTCTTTCTGAGCGTCGTTCTCATAGAAAATTACGGAACGATATTGCGTACCGATGTCATTGCCCTGACGGTTTAAGCTGGTTGGATCATGGGTGGCAAAGAAAATATCAAGGATGCGTTCATAGGAGATCTGGGTTGGGTCAAAATCAATAGCAATGACTTCCGCATGTCCTGTCGCGCCCGTGCAGACTTGCTCATAGCTGGGATTAGGACGTGCACCGCCTGCATAGCCACTGACCACAGCATGTACGCCGCGTACGGCGCGAAAGACGGATTCACTACACCAGAAACAGCCGCCACCCACGATCGCACGTGAAAGTGCATCGGATGGATTTGCAAGTGTCATGATCATGCTCCTAATTTGGGGGGGTCTATATCGGGTTATCTCTATGCTTTGACGTTAGCACATTGCGGATAATGCTGGGCATCTATTGCGTTGGGGCAATGTTAAAACGGGTATTTATTCATCAACCAATTGTTTTACGGTAAGTTTCAAAACGAAACGAGATGCCGCTTTTCTCATCAATCAAAGTGCTGCGATCAAAGAATGGGTCTGGATCGAGCGTCCAATCATTGGGAATTTCTGGGTAATGGGCTTCGCCTCGCACATCCAGATCGACATGGGTAATCTCTAAACGGTCAGCAAACGGTAAAGTTAAATGAAATAACTCGCCGCCTCCAATCACATATACGGAAGATTGTCCGCGGGCTATCGCATCTTGTGCGGCATCCGTCAGCAGATCTTCGACATTTTGCCTAACGTGCACCCCATCGTGTTGCCAGTCGGTTTGACGGGTGAGGACCCAATGGCTGCGATTGGGCAGCAAGCGTCCAAGCGAGTCAAAGGTCTTGCGACCCATGACGATGACCCCACCTTGAGTAATCTGTTTAAAATGTTGTAAATCGGCAGGAATATGCCAGGGTAATTGATTGTCTACGCCGATACAGTGCTGATTATCCATCGCAACAACATGGACAATTTCAATCGGGTTTCCAGCGATATTCCAACTCATGAACGATCCTTATTTCTCTGATGTAGTAGGGTGCGCAAACATGCGTATCGCGACCCTAGGAGATCAGTGTATTAAACAGCAACTGCCGCTTTAATTGCAGGGTGGTGTTCGTAATTGACTAACTCTAAATCTGCATATTCAAATGCAAAGAGATCTTTGATCTCCGGATTGATTTTTAGGGTGGGCAGCGCCATAGGCTCACGGCTTAGCTGCAGTTTAGTCTGTTCAAAATGATTGCTGTACAAATGGCTATCGCCACCGGTCCAGACAAACTCACCGACATCAAGATCCGTGACCTGCGCAATTAAATGGGTGAGCAATGCATAACTGGCAATGTTGAAGGGCACACCTAAGAAAATATCGGCACTGCGTTGATACAGCTGGCAGGAGAGTTTGCCATTGGCCACATAGAACTGGAACATGGTATGGCAAGGAGGCAAGGCCACTTGTCCCGCTTCAGCGGGATTCCATCCAGAGATAATCAGGCGACGCGAATCAGGATTGGTTTTGATTTCATTGACTAGCCAAGCGATCTGATCAAAACCATCTTTGGCATAGCTGCCATCGGGATTTTTTGTTGCGCCGAAGTTACGCCATTGATGACCATAAACTGGTCCTAAATCATCTTCATCTCGACCAAAACGCGCACATTGCTCAGCGGTCGCCCATTCGTTCCAGATGGTTACGCCATTGTCCTTGAGGTACTGGACATTAGTGTCGCCTTTCAAGAACCAGAGCAGTTCAACAGCCACGGACTTAAAGTGCACGCGTTTGGTGGTCAGGATTGGAAAGCCTTTTTGCAGGTCAAAACGCATTTGATAGCCAAAAACAGAGCGCGTACCCGTGCCAGTACGGTCGGTTTTATCCACACCATGCTCAAGCACATGGCGCATCAGATCAAGATAATTTTTCATGCACGGTTCCTCTTGTTACGGGCTATTACTGACTTTTTTGTTGGGTTGCACGCGGGCCCCAATCATACACATTACGGCGATAAGCATACCAGAATAGCCACACACCAATCACGATCATTGGCACGGTGAGTAGCTGTCCTTTGCTCATCCAGCCAAACCATAAGTGCTGATCAAAATCAGGCTGACGGAAGAATTCAATGCCAAAACGGGCAATGCCATAACCCAGCAAGAATAAGGCGGAAACCGCCATACGTGGACGAGGTTTCGACGAGAACCACCATAAGACGAGGAACAGTACTAAGCCTTCAAATGTCGCTTCATATAGCTGAGATGGATGGCGCAACACATCACCCCCAGTTGGGAATTTCATGGCCAGCGCATAGGTCTGGTCGACCACTGGGCGTCCCCAAAGCTCACCATTGATGAAATTGCCAAGACGGCCAAACATTAAGCCTGTGGGTACACAAGGGGCAATAAAATCAAGCGTTTGAAAGGCTGTTTTGCCGTATTTACGTGCAAATAAAACCATGGCGAGCATCACACCAATGAAGCCGCCATGAAAGCTCATGCCGCCTTCCCACACTCTAAATAGGGACAATGGATTGCTAAACAAGGTGTCTGCTTGATAAAACAGCATATAGCCTATACGGCCACCCAGAATGACCCCAAGGGCACCATAGAAAACGAGATCGGAGACATGTTCGGCTGTCCAACCCCGCTCTGCTTCACGCGCACGCCACAGTGCCAGACCATAGGCACCAGCAAAGGCCAGTAAATACATGATCCCGTACCAATGAATCTTCAACGGACCGATGGCTAAAGCAATTGGATCAATTTGCGGGTAAGTCAGCATTATGAACGTCTCATTGTATCTGTTTCAAAGTTACGGCATTCTACCCCATTGTTGTGACGATTTTCTTGTGAGTCTCTATGTGTATTGTTGCGTTAGCGTGGCAGGTTTTGCCAAATAAGCCGTTGGTCTTGATTGGAAATCGGGATGAATTCTATGCCAGAGACGCCTCACCTTTAAATCGATGGTCGGATCACGCCATAATTGCCGGACAGGATCTACAGTCTGGTGGAACCTGGCTTGGCATATCACCCGCAGGTCGTTGGGCGGTGATCACCAATTATCGTGAAAAAAACAGCCTCCCAGAACATGTCGTCTCCCGAGGTAGTTTAATCACCGAGTATTTGAAATCTGATCAGCCCCCCCTTGCGTTCTTGGCATCGGTGGATCAGGCCGCTTATGCGGGCTTTAATCTGATTGTAGGAACGTTGACAGAAGCGGCGGTATTAGGGAATCGGGGTACGCCGCCGCAACCTTTAACACCGGGTATCCATGGGCTGAGTAATGCGCTCTTAGATACGGTATGGCCGAAAACCGCGCGTTTACTGGAGGGCTTTAAATCTCTGGATTTGAGCAGTGATGATGATCTACTGGTGAGTCAGGGCCTTACTTTACTCAATGATCAGACCCCCGCACCTGATGAGCAGCTACCCCAGACTGGAGTCGGGCCGATGATGGAGAAAGTCCTCTCACCGATCCGTATCGAAAGCCCGATTTATGGGACTCGAGTTTCCAGCGTGCTGATCCTGAAAAGTGGCGGCTATACGTTTGTAGAGAAGACACTCAGACCCATTGAAGGCAACGTTGTACGTTTGCACGGTGCATGGGATCAGGTCTGAACCTTCACATACTCGCTAGCATTACCTGTTTAAATTGCGCCATGGCGAGTCCGCGATGGCTAATTTTGTTTTTCTCCGCACGTTCAAGCTCTGCACTGGTCTTGCCGAGTTCAGGCAACCAGAACAAGGGATCATAGCCAAATCCCCCCGCACCGCGAACCTCATCTAAAATTTCCCCTTGCCAGACTCCCTGACAAATCAGCGGTAAAGGGTCTTCAGCGTGGCGTACCAGTGCCAAAACACAGACAAACATCGCGGAGATAGGCAGTCCGTTACGCAGCGGTCTTAGCTTTTCAAGTAAGGTCTGATTGTTGAGTGCGTCATTGCCATGTTCACCGCCAAATCGTGCTGAATAAATGCCAGGGGCACCGCCCAAGAGAGGTACACACAGGCCAGAATCATCGGCAAGTGATGCAAAGCCAGATTGTTTGGCGGCATGACGCGCTTTGATCAATGCATTTTCAATAAAACTCAAGCCATCTTCGATAGCATCCGCAATCCCGAGCTCACCTTGGGCAATAACCTGTATTGGGAGTGCGGCAGAGTCAAACAGCGTATTGAATTCTTTGATTTTTCCAGAATTATTGCTGGCAAGGACCAGTGTGTTTTGGGGTAAATGCAGCATATGACGTGCTTCTAAAGTGGTTATAACCATCATGATAGCAAAATAGACGGGAGAGCTTGAAGCACAGCGCATGGCACCATAAAAAAAGCCCGATGGAATCGGGCTTATAAAACAGTGTAATCAACAATTATTTATTGCTGCTGTTTCCAGTGCTATTGGCATCGTCGGTTTGAATCCAGCGATCAGCACGGTTTTTGGCGTCTTGAATATCTTGTGGTGACAAGTTTGCCGCCAATGTCCGGATTTTGCCTTGTGCTTTGTCTTTGATACGCGCATCAAGCATGCCATCGCGTGCGGACAAATCGTACCATTGGTAAGCATCAGCCAGATTCTGGTCACGTTCTTCAATCAAAGCCAAGTTATAGCTGGCGCGGTTATCGCCTTGTTTGGCAGCTTTACCAAACCAGACTTTGGCTTGATCGATGTTTTGCGCTACGCCTTTGCCTTGCGCATACATTTGACCGATATTCAATTGTGCAGGAGCTGCACCTTGATCTGCGGCCTTCTTGTACCATGCAAACGCTTGTTGCATATCTTGTGGAACGCCTTGACCTAACTTATAACGGGTCGCGAGGAAAAACTGCGCGCGCACATCGCCAGCTTGTGCAGCCGCTTGAAGATCAGTCAGTGACATGGTGGCAAAGCTAGGCTTTGGTACTTCGGGTGTTAATGACGTCAAGTCGGCCCAAGCAGGAATGCTTGCAGTCAAACCTAAGGACAGTGCTAGGGCGGTCAGTGTGTGCTTCATGATCGGCTCACTCTATATATCGCAATTTCACCAAAAAAGTTGGGAAAGTGCTTCATGAAAAAATTACCTTGCTGATCGCCGTCGACAGCAAGTCGATTGATGATTTTAATGCCATTTGCTTGGCAAAGGGCTTCAAAATCACGAAATGTACACAAATGGATGTTCGGGGTATTGTACCACATGTAAGGTAAAGCCTCTGAAACCGGCATTTTTCCTCGAAATCCAAGATAACTACGCGTCTTCCAGTGAGCGAAGTTAGGAAAGGTGATGATGGCTTCCCGACCGACTCGCACCATATCCAGTAAAATTTGATCTGGTGCTTTAACTGCTTGCAAAGCTTGTGCCATAACAACAGCATCAAAGCTTTGATCGGCAAAACGCCCTAAGCCGTCATTTAAATCCTGCTCAATGATATTCAGTCCTCTACCGATGGCTGAGGTGATTTTATCTTCATCAATTTCAAGACCATAACAGTCTATATCGAGACGTTTTGCCATATGAGCCAGCAGCTCACCATCGCCACAACCGAGGTCGAGGACGCGTGATCCCGGTTTAATCCATCGTTCAGCGAGTTGTTGATCGAGTCTCATCGTGCGGCTCCTGCAACAGTCGCTGTTTGATTTTGGTCAATTGTGCCTAATTCTGGTGCATTTTTAGTCACATTCTGCCCTAAATTATGACCTGAAGGTTGACCGAGAAAGCCGCGCAGTGTGTTGACGTAGCGCGGGATTGGGAACAAAAAGGAGTCGTGACCCTGTGGGGCATCCACATCAATATAACTGACGGGTTGACGGTTGGTAATCAAGGCATCGACGATTTCTTGCGAGCGACTTGGCGCAAAGCGCCAATCAGTCGTAAAGGAGACGATTAAAAAGCGACAAGTTGCCGGTGCTAATGCCTGATTCAGCTTGCTGTCATGATCACGGGCCGGGTCAAAATAATCCAAAGCCTTGGTCATGATCAAGTAGGTATTCGCGTCGAAGTTACGGCTGAACTGCTCACCTTGATAGCGCAAATAGCTTTCGACCTGAAACTCAACATCATAGCCATAGAGAAAGTTGCCAGATTTCAGGTCACGGCCAAATTTTTCTTTCATGGCTTCTTCGGACAAATAGGTGATATGACCCACCATCCGCGCCAGAATTAGCCCACGTTTCGGGAACGTCTGTTGTTCGAGATAGCGTCCCGCATGAAAATCAGGATCAGACAGAATCGACTGGCGAGCAACTTCGTTAAAAGCGATATTCTGCGCGGAAAGTTTTGGCGTACTGGCGATAATCGCACAGTTTTTCAGGCGCTGTGGATAGTCTACGGCCCATTGTAATGCTTGCATGCCACCCAGTGAGCCACCCACTACGGCATGCCAGATACCAATACCCAAACGATCAGCTAGACGGGCTTGGACATTAACCCAATCGCGCACGGTGACCAATGGGAAGTCAGGCCCATAGGGCTTGTTATCATTTTCAGGATTAGGGGATGTTGGGCCCGTCGAGCCATTGCAGCCGCCAATATTATTGAGGGCAACCACAAAGAATAGATTGGTATCAATAGCTTTATTGGGGCCGATACAGCTGTCCCACCAGCCGGCTTTCGTCTCACCTGCATAGTATCCAGCCGCATGATGATGACCAGAGAGGGCATGACAGATCAAAATAGCATTAGATGCATCGGCATTGAGCGTGCCATACGTTTCGATCATCAAGTCGAATCGTGGCAGGATACGACCCGTCTCCAAGATCAAAGGATCTTCAAAGGATTCCAAACGCGGTGCGACGATTCCCACAGAATCCGCAGCCATCGCAGGGCTCTGTTCGCTACCGCGATGCAGGGTTTCAGAAGGTGCGTGAGCAGCTTGTTGAGGATCAGTTTGGCTTAGATCAGTTGAGGAGACCACGTTATACTTTCCAGCTTATATCTAGCCAGCAAGTGTAAGGTTCGATGCCATCTCGATCAATAGCTTGAGCGGTTTTAGATGCTAACTCCATCACGTTACTTTGGATTGTGACTCCAGATTTTCTTAGCGATGTTCCATCAGAGGCATCGCGGTGCGTCTGGAGGCTTGCACCTCTGCATCATAATCGGCACTGATGGTGGTGGGGATCTCATCCGCGCTTGAGGCTAAAACTTCTCCCCAACTATTTACGATCGTGCTGTGTCCCCACGTTTGCCGAGAACCATGCCAGCCACCTTGTCCCGCACCAATGATATGACATTGACTGTCTATGGCACGTGCCCGTAAGAGCAGCTCCCAGTGCGCTTGACCCGTCAGATGTGTAAAGGCGGAGGGTGCAGTCAGAATTTCTGCACCTTCTTGACGTAATGCGATGGATAATTCTGGAAAGCGTAAGTCGTAGCAAATCATCAGACCCAGTCTGCCGAATGGCGTACTGGCGGAAATGATTTGATTGCCCGGCTCAAAAGTCGCAGATTCTTGATATAGGCCGATGCCATCGGCAACTTTAACGTCAAATAAATGGATTTTGTCATAACGAGCAACCACTTGACCGCTTGGATCAATCAGGAGGCAGGTCGAACGCACTCGTCCATCTTGAATGACTTGGCCATCGGGGCGATAAGCGCAGGGGATCGATCCTGCAACAATCCAAAGATTGAGTTGCTCAGCCCAGCGTTTCAGGGATGTCGCAATTTCATCAAAGCGTTCGGCTGTGATGCGTTGTTGACCAGGTGCAAAACAAGCAAAATTCTCCGGCAAAACCGCCAGCACACTGCCCTGATGCGCAGCCTGTTTCAAAAGCTCATACGCTTGCGTCAAATTTTCCTCAATCTGATCTTGCGAGTTCATTTGGATGGCGGTAAAGCGAGTAGACGTCATGGACGGACTCTTTGGCTATGTTATGAGATCATCAGAGAAAAACGAGTCAGGAGATACACTACACATTTGGTAATGTATCGTCTCGTTATTTCAATATAGGAGCAAGCTGGGACAAGCGTCAAGTTGAATTATGATGGTTTTTTATTTGAGATGAATGATCAGTGATGTTGCTGGGAGCAGGAGAAGTTTTGCGAGGCTTGCTGTTGCTGGCGGTGTTCATTTTCTAGCTGGTTGACTAGCGGTTGAAACATGGCTTTATTATTATCGTTAAGATTCATCAGGGCTTGGTGTGCTTCAAGCACGGTTTCCAGCATGGCATGTGCTTCGGGCTTTTCTTCAGGCAGTGTATACGTACACTGCGATGCCGTTTTGCAATTCATCATCACAAAAACTTGACCTAGACCCATACTATTGGTCAGGGTAGTGATGTCTGGATTGGTCGATAACATAATGGGTTGGATATCACGTTGCGTACGCAAGTGCAGACCTAGCTTGGCGAGGACGCCCAGCGTAGTGCTATCGACAAAAGTTGTGTCAGTCAGATCCACAAGTGCACCAGTGAGTGCTGGATCTTGTGTGATTTTGTCTAATAAGTGATCTAGACTGCTGCAGGTCATTGCGCGGATCTCGCCGACCAGTTTGAACACATGCGTTCCTTGTAGGACTGCATACTCAATACGACCAGTTGACATATAAATGCAAACACTCACATTCGGAGTCACAATTATCGCACAAAAAAATGCCAAACAACAAGTTTCAGAGAAAAAAACATCTTGATTGTGGAGGCTAGTTTGTTACTAGACATGTTGTCTGTGGGCTTGATCTCTAAAGCTTAGAGAGCAGTTTTTAATGAAAGATGTTTAAAATGAAAGCTATGTCACGGAAATTGTGAACCCGTTAGCTAAATGCGGCTAAGAGACAGGATGGTGAGATCATCCGTTAGATGATCAGGTGGGTCAAAACGGCGGCTTGAAAGTGTCTCAATCAGTTGGGTGAGCTGTTCACTGGTCCCACCTGTAAAAATTTCTATGGCGCCATCGGAGCAAAATAACAACTGAGATTTCGGCTCAAGCGAGGTGGTTTGCGTTGTGAGCGTCAAATCGGTGACGAGACCTAAAGGGAAGCTACTACTATTGAGTATTTCGGTCGTGCGATCGGGATGGATCAAGATCGGTGGCGGGTAGTGCCCAGCGCTGCACCACTCCAAATGATGCGTCACGGGATTGAGTAAACCGCATAATACGGTAATGTGTTTGCCTGCATTCTGAGTCACCAGTAGGCGATTCATACGGCTGAGCAAGGCTTGAGGTGAGTGTTCTGAACCATGAAATGCAGCGAGCCAACCGGTTAATAAGCTACTTGCTGCGCCATGACCTGCCACATCGGCCAGATAAAACAATAATCGATTGTCTGGAGTCATCCAATAGTCCAGCCAATCACCCGATAGTGCACTGGCGGGCTGGTAGATGTGTTCAATTTGATAGTTTGGAATATCGAGTGGTCGGGGAATCAATCGTTTTTGCAGTCGAGCGGCGGCAGGTAGATCGCGACTATCGCTTTGATGCTGATGCTGCATCTTAAGCTGTTGGATAATGGGCGCAAGCGAATCAGGGAGTTGATCGCGGATCCAGCCCGCCCAAGCACCGCGTTGCCATGCATTGACGAGTTCATAACCTTGATGATTGTGCGCCAGAACGATGGTGGGCTGAGGCCAGCGGTGCGCCAGATAAATACTGACATCGGCAATGACGAGGTGCTCGGCAGGAATACTGAGCAGATCGTCCACCGAGATGCTGATGATGTCAGGCACATCTGCCCGTAGACGCACATGGCTGTCATCTACGGGCGAATCAATGAGATAAACCGACAAGACAGTTAATCAAAGAGACGCTGGCTGGGAAGCCATAGTGTTGAATGGCTTGGTCACCATAAATGCTTGAAGCACATTGAAGGACCCTTGTGCATCATTCACCTCTTTAAATGAGGCAGATGAGGTCGGCGGCACAGTGTTGCTATCCGGGTTACCTTGAGGGGGCGCGGATTCTGGACTACTGTGCGGGTGGGTACTGCGTTTAGCGGGTTTATTGGGAGCATCGGGACTTGTGGTGGATGGGCTATTACTGTCATCCCCGAATCCGTCATCACTAAAACTGCTGTTGGTCGCAGATGAATCGGCTTTACCGTTGATTTTAAATTGACGGTTTTGCAGATAGACATCGCGGAGCAGTGAGTATTGATCGCCTTCTACAAAGTGCTCTAAACCAATGAGTTTAGCACGCATGTCGACAGTTTTTACTGCGGTTAGTCCTGCTGAGGTCCAGCCATCATTCACATAGTAAATGGGTGAACCGAACTGATCGACAGCTGTGCCAAACGTATCACGCACGGTGCTTGGTCCTAAAAAGGGTAGCATCAGGAAGGGACCAGAGCCGATTCCCCATTTTCCCAGTGTCTGACCAAAGTCACCGCTCGATTTTTCTACACCGAGATACCCTGCAACATCATAGAAACCCAGTGTTGTTGAGGTATTGATTATAAAACGGCTTAACGATTCGATAGAGGTTCCAGGATGGCCTTGCAGTAAATTATTGACTGCTGTCCATGGGGTGCCGAGGTTACTGAAAAATTGTGAGATTGCTGTTTGTACAGGCTGAGGGACATTACGACTATAAGCCCCAGCGACAGGAAGTAAAATATACTTGTCTAATTTTGAGTTAAATTTGAAGATGCTGCGGTTGAAGCCTTCAAAAGGATCTTTTACGGGATCGGGTTGAGCTGCCGTGGCATCAACTGCGATTTTTGTACCCAACTCACCAATCTTATCGATGGTTTTATCTATAGATCGCGTGATGACATTTTTATTAGCGGTTGGTGCTGAACCCGTGTCGGCTTGACCGTCAGTACTTGTGACTGACGAGGCTGTGCTGAGATCAGATGCACTGTCAATATTTTGGACAGCGACTACCGTGCTGCTTGGAGCACTCGCTGCTGCTACTGGAGTCGCCGCGACTGAACTGGTTTCGGCGACCGCAGACACAGAGGCGGCATCTGTGGTTGCGCTTGATGAGTCTGCGGTTACTGTTTCTGCGGCGGCAATCGTCGATGATAGGCTAATGCAAAGGCCAAGCGCTGTCATGAGGCGTGTGTTAGACATAAAAAAACTCAAACCTTATCTCGAAAAAACAGCTTATGTTACTTCATGTTAATTTTCTAGGTCTAAAGGATGATTTGAGCAGTTTTAGCGAAGTTTTGTTGCTTTATTTTTGTAAGTAATTATTTTAATTACGCAGTAGTATCGCCTGCAATGTAGCGCTAGAATGATAACGCGCTGTGATTGCAATGAAATTTGATGGTTAAAAAAAATGCATTAAAGGCATAAAAATTGCATACGCGCGCGAGCTTCGGTTGTATACTAAAAACGGGTGTTATCCATTCCATCTACGCCGAGATGAACTATTAACCATGATAAATTCAAATGTTGCAAGCTATTATTCATGAGGGATAGATGAAGTTATCAGTCGGACTGAGAGTCTCAAGCTCGTTATCGCTTACACCACAGTTGCAGCAGGCCATCCGCCTCCTTCAATTATCGTCGCTTGAGCTTGAACAAGAAATCCAAAATCAGCTCGACAGTAACCCGCTTCTCGAGGCGATAGATTCTTCACCTGAAGGGCAGGCCTCTGATTCTTTAGATAACAATGTCGATTATCAGTCGAATGAACAACAAACCTCAGATTACGATTCCTTAAGCGATTTTCAAGATAGTGCGGTCTCTGATGGCGCCTCTTCAATTGCGCTGGACGAGCAGATGGGCTTGACCCGATTGGGTGAAGATCTACCGGTCGATACCCAATGGGATGACGTGTTTAGCCATCAATCGACTGCACTGGCCTCTCCAGAATTTGATGAGCGCGAAGATACGCGTACCGTGAGTGATTCCATCTGGTCTGAGCTGCGCTGGCAGTTGAATCTGACACCGTTTAGTCCGGTGGATCGGATTATGGCGGAGTGCATTATTGATGGTATTGATGAGCGAGGCTATCTTGAAGCAAGCTTAGAAGAGTTGTTAGAAGCGACGCAAAATCAACTCGATGCACTGGATTTGGATATCGAAGAAGTTGAGCTCTCTGAGCTTGAAGTGGTTTTAAAGCGTATACAAAATTTTGATCCGCCAGGTGTGGGTGCTCGTGACTTGAGTGAGTGTCTTTGCTTACAGCTCCGTGCGCTGCCTGAACATACGCCATCACGCCGTGATGCCTTGAATATGATGGCGCATCATGAGCTTTTGTTGATCAATGATATTCCTAAGCTGATGCGTCAAACCAATTTAGATCAAGACGCGCTCCGCTCCGCATTGGCATTGGTGAAATCTCTCGATCCTTATCCCGGTTTGAAATTTCAGAATAATGAACGTGAGCATCAAGTACCGGATGTGATTGTCCGTAAAAAAAATGATCATTGGGAAGTGCAGCTCAATACCGATATTTTGCCAAAACTACGCGTCAATTCTTATTACGCGAGCATGATTAAGCGTGCTGACCAAAGCGAAGAAAATCAATATTTACGCACCCACATGCAAGAAGCGCGTAATTTTATCAAGAGTGTTGATGAGCGACATAAGACATTACTGAAGGTGTCGACTTGTATCGTTCAGCACCAACGTGCTTTTCTTGAGCATGGACCTGAGGCTATGAAGCCATTGATTCTCCGGGATATTGCTTTGGAAACAGAGCTACATGAGTCGACGGTATCTCGTGTGACCACGCAAAAATTCTTACTCACGCCGCGTGGGTTGTTTGAACTGAAGTATTTCTTCTCAAGTCATGTCGCGACCAGTACAGGCGGCGAGTGTTCATCGACTGCGATTCGCGCCATGATCAAAAAAATGGTTCAGGAAGAAAACGTCAAGAAGCCGTTATCCGATAATGCATTGACTGAGAAGCTGCATGAGGCAGGGATCGATGTTGCTAGACGCACAGTTGCTAAATATCGCGAATCACTCAATATTGCGTCATCCAGTGAACGTAAACGACTCCTGTAATACGGATGTCACACGTGGGCTGTAGTATAGTAGAAATGTAAAAATAAATTTCGTAATGCTTGCTTTAATATTTTCGATGTGTTCTCTTAGAGGTGTTGCCGCAAGGGTAACATGAACCCGTCCGACTCGCGTCAGATGTTGTTTTATATGAATTAATTTATGTTGATTGCTTTTTTATATTGAAGTTTTCTAATGTAATTTGAAGTCTGTAAATCACAACTGCACGGGCCGACTATCAGGCTAAAAGCGATGGTATGATTCGCTTGTCGCCGACCAGTCAGCTCTATTTGAATGGCCGCTCGACTCATTGAATCATATCTTCGACACATTACGAGGATGGTTTTATGCAAATTAAGATTAGTGGACATCATGTGAGTGTTTCCCCAGAAATGGAATCTAGCGTTCACGATAAACTCGCAAAAGTCGAACGACATTTTGATCACATCAACAGCATGCAAGTGATCTTTTCTAAAGAAAATCACCATTCAGATTCTAGCTATGACGGCCGTAAGGGCTTGGCAAATCACAAAGCTGAAGTGATTCTGCGCGTTCCTGGCTCTGAATTATTTGCACAAGCGACTGCTGATAATGTTCAAACGACTCTCGATCTGTTGGTGGATAAACTGGACCGCCAAATCGTGCGCCATAAAGAACGCCTCAAGAATCATAGTAACCAAACTCATCATCAGCAATTTGCGCTGGAGTAATGTTGATTGATCTTAGGTATGCTTTGAGAAAGCGTATCGAGATTGACTCCAAGATTTGCTGAACAGAGATGACTTAAGGTTTAAGAATATTGATGTTCAGTAAACTGTTTAAAATCGTTGTTATTATGAGAGCTCGGATTCGTCCGAGCTTTTTTTATGCTTCGTCTGTTTGTCATCGTTTTAATGGATGATGTGTGGTCGAGCATCATGGGGTATTTCTATTCGTTGGTTCTAAGGGCAGGTTGGATTGGCATGAAAACCGTAGATGTAGATTGTAGTTTGGGCTATTTGGTGAATCAGAAATCTGAATTTATTATTCAGATTCAAGCCGCAAATCATCCTTGGCAGCGTGTGATTTCGGAGTCTCTCGATTTGGCTGGGATTACACCTGAGTCCTTCGTGGATATCACCGGTCAGAATCGTATGTTCCGTTTCAGTGGTCATCCAGGCCCAATCGAGATGCGCTATCGTGCAACGGTTGAGGTGAATATGCCACCGCGTAATTACCGCGCAGAAGAAATGGATGTTGCAGATTTACCGACCGATGTTTTGCACTATCTATTGCCCAGTCGTTATTGTGAGTCGGATCTGATCAGCGCGATGGCTCAGCGGACTTTTGGCAATTTGCCACGTGGGTTTAGCAGGGTCGAAGCGATCTGTAATTGGATTAAGAACAACGTGGTGTATGAGATTGGTTCAAGTTATGCCTCCACTACTGCGCGTGAAGTGCTGGTGAATCGAGCTGGGGTGTGTCGTGATTTTGCACATCTGGGCATTGCATTTTGTCGGGCCCTCAATATCCCCGCGCGTTTTGTTTTTGGGCATACCGAGTTTCCTGATCCACCACCCGATTTTCATGCTGTATTTGAGGCCTTTTTAGGCGGAGAGTGGATTTTGTTTGATGCAACTAAGATGGCACCTCTGGATAAGATCGTGCGTATTGGTACCGGCACCGATGCGAAAGATGTCGCCTTCTCTACCATGTATGGTGATGTGCAGATGACCTATCTTAAACCTTTGGTTCGCGATCATATTGTCGGCCAGTCTGCAGAGTTTGAGCAAGTGGATGATTTCATCGGTGCGGAAAGCAACACGTCAATTAAAGCGGGTCATTAACGTCCCATCCTTTTGTGTGCTAGGGTGCTGGGTTTTCGCTATCGTCGGGCGGCTGATTCGTAGTTCTTTTACTTTGCGGTAGAGGGAAGATTCTACGCCGATCACTGCTACTGCGCCGATCAATCTGACTACGGTCTTTAAGCGGATTCTCTGCGGGTTGTAATGATTCTTTGAGTTTTTGGCGAACCTTACGCCGGCGTTTGATTCGTGATTGGGTCAGGGTATGCATCAGATGAGGGAGGTCTTTGAGCTCCAGACGTTTGACGAATTCATAAAGCATACGATCCCGCGTAAAGCGAAAGTATTGTCCGAACCGGCGCTGATTAATCTCATCGGCCTGAAATTTTAGAATATGCTGATCAATTAAAACCAGTGCAAGTAGGGCGAGGTTGGTTGTCACCACATTAAAGGTTGTGCCTAAGTACGAAGGTGAGAAGATCATCGTATCGAGCAAGAAAAAGACCAAAGCACCCCCTGCAACCCACAGCGGTTTTTTATCCGTAAACGTAGCGACCAGCCAACAGGCCAGTGCCATTTCAAACAGCCCGCCAATATGTGAAATCCAACTGGGGTAAGCCGTCCATACGCCGTGCGCCATGAGCATGGCCTGTTCAGCAGGGTCATGCGTCAGCCACTTCGGGACAAGTCCTTGGTAAAAAAAGCTGAACGCAACGACGATGCGCGCAAGCCCCCGAATTTGGTATAATAATTCTTCTGTGGTTTTCATTCAGTCGTTACCATATTTTTAAACATCTTCGATGCGTTTTTAAGTTTGTTATTGGAAGCATCAAGTCCAGTGCTGAACCAGACAAACCGCGTGTTTGACTGGACTATAACCCAGACACAGGCTAACCTTCGCAGTTATTCTATCTCTTTATCCAATTGAGCAGCAGCATGACCCCTGAAATCTTACACGAGATATTACAAGCCGCATTTCCAAGCGCGGAAATCGCTACATCAGGACAGGCCGGTAAGTTTGATGTACGGGTTGTGGACATTCAGTTTGAAGGCAAACGTCCCGTTGCACGTCAACAGTCTGTCTATGCACCGCTAGGCAGCTATATTGCCAGTGGTGAAGTGCACGCGGTCAGCATCAAAGCCTTGACCCCAGAAGAGTGGCGTAAAGCCAGCTTGTTTGGTTAATGATCGTTAATACAGATCGATGGACACCTTGATGTCCAAGACGCGATTCGTGTTTCAAATCTTGTCATTTTGACTGACATTAACTGTTAAAAAAATCTTATTAATAGACCGATTTGATTGTTGTATCTGCCACTTAATTTGTAAGTCGCCATGATGCAGCGATAAAGTCAGAAGGTCATAGACGCAGGTAGTGGTTTGAGCTATGGATAAATTTCGGATTCAAGGTGGCGCATGTTTAAGCGGAACGGTACAGATTTCCGGCGCAAAAAATGCAGCACTGCCACTGCTTGCGGCAACGATACTGGCCAGTACGCCCATCACCTTGACTAATGTTCCTGATCTTAAAGATGTTTCTACGCTGATCAAGGTATTAGAAAGTTTAGGAATCACTGTCCAGCGTGAAAAAGGTACGGGCGTCGTTCACGTTGATACCGCGACGTTAAACAGCAAATTTGCACCCTACGAGCTGGTTAAAACCATGCGTGCATCCATTCTGGTCTTAGGACCTTTGCTGGCGCGTTATGGTGAAGCGACCGTTTCTTTACCCGGTGGTTGTGCTATTGGCTCACGTCCTGTCGAACAGCACCTCAAAGCACTGGAGGCGATGGGTGCTGAGATTACGGTTGAAAATGGCTATGTCCATGCCAAAGTCGATGGTCGTCTAAAAGGCACCCGCTTCTCGTTTGATATGGTGACAGTTGGCGGTACCGAAAATATTCTGATTGCGGCAACGCTTGCCAGCGGCACGACGATCCTAGATAACTGTGCACGTGAACCTGAAGTGACGGACTTGGCGCATTTGTTAGTTGCAATGGGCGCTCAGATTGAAGGGATTGGTACCGATCAGTTGATCATTCATGGTGTTGAGTCTTTGAACGGTGTTGAGTATCGCGTGGTCGCGGATCGCATCGAAACGGGCTCTTATCTTGCCGCGGCAGCCATGACAGGCGGCTGTGTGCGAACTACGAATACCGATGCACGGTTGCTTGAAGCGGTATTACTCAAGTTTGAAGAAATGGGTGCAACGGTGACGACTGGAGATGATTGGATTGAACTTGATATGCGAGGTAAGCGCCCGAAAGCGGTCAGCTTCCGTACCTTGCCTCACCCCGCATTCCCAACCGATATGCAAGCGCAAATCATGACGGTGAATACCGTTGCCGAAGGCACTGCAACCGTAATTGAGACGATTTTTGAAAATCGTTATATGCACGTCCCAGAATTGTCTCGCATGGGCGCTAAGATCCAAGTAGATGGTCATACTGCAATCATTACCGGTGTGGAAAAGCTGCAGGCAGCACCCGTGATGGCAACCGATTTGAGGGCGTCCATGTCATTGGTGCTTGCCGCATTAACTGCGGAAGGCGAGACCATCATTGATCGTATTTACCATATTGATCGTGGTTATGAGAATGTTGAAGAAAAATTACGCGGCCTTGGCGCGGTGATCGAGCGAGTAAAATAAATGAGTGATTCCCAAGCTATTCCTCAAACATCAACGGGCACTGATGAGTCTGTGATGGGTCATTTTGATCATGGTTTGACGCTGGCACTCAGCAAAGGTCGTATTCTCAAAGAAACATTGCCGCTCTTAAAAAATGCAGGTATTGAATTACTTGAAGATCCCGATAAAAGTCGTAAATTGATTTTTCCGACCACTCATCCTTTGGTTCGTATCCTGATTCTGCGTGCCAGTGATGTGCCAGCCTATGTAGAGAATGGTGCTGCGGATGTTGGTGTGGCGGGCAAAGACGTACTGATGGAATATGGTGCGCAAAATGTTTATGAGCTGATCGACCTTAAAATTGCCAATTGCCGCCTCATGACCGCAGGTCGTGTGGATGCAGAAGGTCACTGGCAGAAACCAACGGGGCGGTTAAAGATTGCGACCAAGTATGTCAATCTGACACGCCAATACTATGCGAGTCGGGGTGAGCAAGTGGATGTCATCAAGCTGTATGGCTCCATGGAGCTAGCACCACTGGTTGGCTTAGGGGATTTGATCGTAGACGTTGTAGACACCGGCAACACACTACGTGCAAATGGCCTAGCGCCTTTTGATGTGATCGCTCAGATTTCATCACGTCTGATCGTCAACAAAGCCAGCTATAAACGTAAACAAGCGGTCTTAAGTCCAATTCTGGCAGGGATTGAAGCCGCAATCGGTTAATTGGGTCTGATGCTCACCCCGTTTTGAATCAAAAAAACAGGGTGCTGACTACCTATCTTATTTTAAGCTTCTAGTGCCGCTCTAATTTTCTCTGCAAATCCTTGAATCTGAGCCATGTCCCCCATCTTTGCACCATGCGCACGCGTCATCAGTGCACCCAGCGAACTTGGTAGGATGTGGAAGTGGACATGCGGTACGGTTTGCCCTGCTGCAGCACCATTCAATTGCATCAGCACAAAACCTTCAACGCCCATTGCAGTCTTCACTGCTTTAGAGACTTTCTGAACGGTTTTAATCCATGCAGCAGCAGCCTCTGGGGATAAGTCTAGGAGGGTTTCCGCAGGTTCTTTGGTAATCACCAAAGTATGCCCATCCGCTTGAGGCATGATGTCCATGAATGCCAGCGTATGTTCATCTTCGTAGACTTTGGTACACGGGATTTCTCCACGGAGTATTTTGGCAAAAATATTATTCGTGTCATAAGCCATGGGAACGGTCCTTGCTGTCATGTGAGGGATGGGTGATCTGAGTGTTGACCCAGTAACTCGATATTAGCAGAAAATAGCATGGACTCTATCAAGCGCCTGACCATAAAAAATCGCAGTAGGATGACTGCGATTTTTTAAAGTGAGCGATGTGGGTCATCGCATCAGAACAATTTAGTAGCTATATTTCAAGCCAAAAGCAGTCAATGAACTGTCTGAGTCACCGAGATCAGATTTGATCTTTTTGTAGTCAAAGCTAAATAGTCCTGACAATTTATCGGTCATCATCATTGACAGCGCACTACGTGATCGGAAGGTATTGGAAGAAGAACCGTAGTCATAGCCCAGATCTTGGGTAAAACTGACGGTTTTGGTGAGTATGCGTTCATAGTGTGCCGCCAGTGTACCGATGGCTTCAGTCTTGTCTTTCTGCGGAGGGAGGTCTTCAACGCTATAGCGTACCCCCGCACCGATCTCACCATTTAAAAACTGTACGTCATCGCGATAAAGTTCGCTACCGATTCCACCGGTGAGGGAGGTCTGATAGTCAAAAGCGCTGCTGCGGTCTTTTTCCCATTGTAGTTTACCAAATTCGTAGAAACTTCCCTCACTATGCATCATCTTACCAGAGGCCAGATAGCGTTCAACGTTATCAGAAGAGTTGCTATCGCTACTACCAATCGCTTCGGCTTTTAACTCTTGTCCCCAATCGCCTTGCATACGTTTAAATGTCACATGGCCTGCGATACTGGATTTGTTGGAAGAGGTGCCATCGGTATTGGTGGTATTGTTCAATAAATAGCTCAAGTCGGCATCAAGATTATAGTCTTTGTCTTTGCTGACTTTAATTGCATCTTCTGCGGCATAGGACACAACACTGAGACTGAGGCCGAGTATCACTGCTGTTAGTTTTTTAATAGGGAATGTCATTGGCATCTCTCTTGATGAAATATATAAGGTGTGGATAAACCACATGAAGCCAACAAAGCGTAGAGATAATTGCTTCTAAAATCTATTGATATGACGAAATGGTTACAGCTCTTAAACTAAAGCAATAAGATATTCTGGTTGAATAGTGTTTATTTTATGATAAATAGGTCACACATCTTGTCGTGTAATTAACGCATAACTCCTCCCACATTCCCGTCAAAAACAAGTTAAAATCGCATCCTCAATTTTGTAAAAAGTGGATGCGGTCAATGATGCGTCGCCTGTCGAGTGTGGATGTGAATTTTGATGAGCAACTGAATAGTTTGCTCGCTTTTGAAACCGTGAATGATGCAGCGCTGATTCATACGGTGGATCAGATCATTCATGATGTCCGTACTCATGGTAATGCGCATGTGCTGAAACTCACCCAACAGTTTGACCAGCATCCTGCCCAAACGTTTGCTGAACTTGAACTGACCCAAGCTGCGCTCAAAGCGGCTTTTGAGGGACTTGATCCAACGGTACGCACTGCGCTGGAGTTAGCAGCGGCGCGGATTCGTAGTTTTCATACCGCGCAAAAGCAGGACGGCTGGCAATATACCGATGAACTGGGCAATGTGCTGGGTCAGAAAGTTACGCCCCTAGATCGCGTTGGCATTTATGTGCCGGGTGGTAAGGCTTCGTATCCCTCATCGGTACTCATGAATGCGATCCCTGCCCAAGTGGCGGGTGTGACTGAGATCATCATGGTGGTGCCGGCGCCAAAGGGCGACCTCAATGAATTAGTATTGGCAGCGGCGTATCTGTCAGGCGTTCATCGCGTATTGACTATCGGTGGTGCACAAGCGGTTGCGGCATTGGCCTATGGCACAGAAACGATCCCCAAAGTAGATAAGATCACTGGACCAGGCAATCGCTATGTCGCGGTAGCTAAACGTGCTGTATTTGGGCAAGTCGGGATCGATATGATCGCTGGACCTTCTGAAATTCTGGTTTATGCGGAAGGGCAGAACAATCCAGACTGGCTGGCCATGGATCTACTGTCGCAAGCCGAACATGACGAAATCGCCCAGTCGATTTTTGTCACGACGGATGCGAGCTTGCTTGAACAAGTTGCGGCATCCGTAGAGAAGTTATTGCCGACCTTACCACGTGTAGAAATTGCACGCACGTCTACCAATGATCGTGGCGCTCTGATTTTAGTCAAAGATCGTACAGAAGCACTGGCATTGATTAACCGAGTAGCGCCGGAGCATTTAGAGCTGTGTGTGGATGATCCAGACAGCTTGTTGCCAGAAATTCGTCATGCCGGTGCGATCTTCATGGGTCGCCATACTCCAGAGGCAATCGGTGACTATTGTGCAGGTCCGAATCATGTGTTGCCGACTTCAGGCACTGCGCGGTTTTCTTCACCGCTGGGTGTATACGATTTCCAAAAACGCAGCAGCATCATTCATTGTTCGCCCACGGGTAGCCAATCATTGGCACAAGCTGCGGATATTCTTGCTCAACAAGAAGGACTGGATGCACATGCCCGTTCGGCACGCTATCGCGTTGGGGGGCAATCATGAGCTCAGTTGATATCCCGATGAAGCAACGTCTATGGAGTCCATTGGTTCGAGACCTCGTGCCATATGTGCCGGGTGAACAGCCAAAAATCAATAATTTGATCAAGCTCAATACCAATGAGAGTCCATTTCCACCATCACCGAAGGTGCGTGAAGCGGTGATCAGTGCTTTAGGGCTGGATGGGGATGTCTTACGTCTCTATCCAGATCCTGATGCAAGTAGCCTGAAGCAAGTGATTGCGACTTATCATGGCCTTGCGACTAATCAAGTGTTTTTAGGCAATGGCTCCGATGAAGTTTTGGCGCATATCTATACCGCATTCTTTAAGCAGTCCTTACCGATCTTATCGCCGGATATTAGCTATAGTTTTTATCCTGTTTATAGCCAGTTGTATGCGGTCGAAACAGTACAAATTCCACTCGATGCGGATTTTCGCATTGATGTGAATGATTATAAGGTCCCTAACGGTGGGGTTATCCTTGCCAATCCCAATGCGCCAACAGGCGTGCTGCTCTCGCTGGATCAGATTCGACAATTGCTGAGCAATAACCCAGAGTCGGTAGTCGTGATTGATGAGGCTTATATCGATTTTGGTGGTCAATCGGCCATTGCATTGATCAATGAGTTCGACAATCTGGTGGTTTGCCATACCGTGTCAAAATCACGCGCATTGGCGGGTTTACGGATCGGCATGGTGTTTGGGCAGGCGCATCTGATTGAAGCGCTGGAACGCGTTAAAAACAGCTTTAACTCCTATCCCTTAGATCGTCTTGCGATTGCGGGCGGCGTTGCTTCTTATGAAGATGATGCCTACTTCCAATCCACGTGTCAGGCATTAATTGATCTGCGAGAAGACTTGGTCAGCAAGTTACAAGGATTAGGCTTTGATGTATTGCCCTCCCACGCCAATTTTATCTTTGCGCGTCACCCTCAGCATGAAGCGGTGACCCTTGCGAAAGGCTTACGTGAGAGCGGCATTATCGTGCGTCACTTTGCCAAGCCCCGTATTGATCAATTCTTGCGGATCACGATTGGGACAGCTGAGCAGAATCAAGCGCTGGTGTCTCGTTTGCAAGAGATTTTATGATCCAGTAAGAGTTTGTCGTAAAATGGGCAACAAAAAAGCCAACAATGTTTTACATTGTTGGCTTTTTTAATTGTCTTTAAGTCCAATGCATCCAGTCCAAGGTTTCCGAAGTTTGTTTCGACGGGCGATACTCCGCGCCGCAGTAACCTTGATAACCCAATGAATCAATCAATTTAAATAAATGCGCATAATCAATATTGCCTGTACTGGGTTCATGGCGGTGCGGACAGTCGGCGAATTGAATATGGCCAATCTGCTGGATATTGTCGGTTAGGCCGCTGTCTAAATTTTCCCCCATCATCGCCATATGATAGCAGTCGAACTGCATTTTTAATGGGATGACCACGCTGGGCGTATTAATCGCCTCCAGCATCTCTTGCATCTGCACGATGTTTTGAATCAGGAAGTGCGGCATATCTACCCCATTAATCGCTTCCATCACCGTACTGATTCCTGATCCTGCAAACACATCCATGGCAAAACGGGTATTGGCGGCGAGGACATGCAGACAAGGTAACAGGTCGCTATCAAGCGGTTGGCGACCTGCTAGGATGTTGACCCGAGGCACATGTAGTGTCCGCGCATAATGTGATGCTTCAAACACCGCTTGCCTAAAGGTTTGCTCGCGCCCAGGAATACCTGCAAGCCCATCTCCGCCTTGCATCAGATCACCCGCTGGAACATTGATCAGTACCAGTTTGAGTTGATGCTGCGTTAGTTCTGCTTGTATCTCATCCGTGGTCAGTTCATAGGGAAATTGAATTTCAACAGCATCAAAACCTGACTGACGAGCCAGTGCAAAGCGTTCTTTCAACGGCACTTCAGTGTACAGCATGGATAGATTGGCAGAGAAATGAGGCATAAAAAAGGTGTACTCGACGTTTTAGCTTTTGAATTCAATTCCTTGAATTAAACTCGATAAATCATCGCTTGCATAGCCTTGCGCCGCATGCTGGCGAAGTTGACCTAGCGCACGCTGGGCCACGGGTAGGCTGAGTCCATGATTTGCTGCAAGTGTCATGGCATTGTTGAGATCTTTTTCTAAGGTTTGCACTTTCCACTGCACCGGTTCAAATTGACGAGTCGCCATACGGGGTGCAAGGATTTGGAAGGGCTTAGAGTCGGCGAAACCACCGGCCAGTGCGGGGGCGAGCAGTGTGGCATCCACACCCGATTTTTCTGCCAGTGCTATGGCTTCAGCAATCAAGGTACTGGTCGCTGCCACGATCAGTTGGTTACAAATCTTGGTGGCCTGACCACTGCCGCTATCGCCCATGGTGGTAACCCGCTGCGAAAGAGGGGCAAAGAACGGAGCAAGGTCTTCAATAACATGAGCATCACCACCTGCAAAGATCACGAGCGTGCCTTGTTCGGCACCGATAACGCCCCCAGAAACCGGCGCATCAATCCAATGCGCATCTTTTTCACGTGTTAGCTTGGCAAGGCGCTGAGTCAGTGCGACCGAACTACTGGAAAAATCCACGATGATCTGTTGTGGCTGAATTTGTTCCAAAAGCCTAAGCCCTATGGCCTCCACAGCAGCATCGTCAGCCAGACAAAGTGCGAGGATTGAAAAGTCCTGAAGTTGGTTTAAGTCTGTGAGTTTTGTCGCACCCTGTGCAATGAGGCGATCTGCTGCGCTGGCTGTACGATTCCAAACGCTGACATCGAAACCGGCTTGCAGCAGGCGCAAGCTCATGCGACTGCCCATCAGTCCCATCCCAACAAAAGCGATTTTTGTGGCATTGCTCATCGTTACAGACCCGTTTTAGTGGTATTGACGGGGTTGGTATTCCAGCTCTGGTTTTTTGTCTTTACGCATGGCGATTTGACGATTCTTGCCCATGAGCAATTTAAGCTGCCAGATTTTTTCCAGACGCAGTGCACGCTTCGGATGATGCTGCATCGCATCTAATACGCGTTTGCCTGCAAGCAAGGCATCAGGAGAACGTGTGAGAAACTCTTGCGCAAGCGTTTCTGCAGCAGCCAGAGGGTCCGTGGCAAGATGCGTGACCAGATGCAGTTTCTCTGCTTCTTTACCAGATAATACCCGTCCGGTCAGGGTCAGTTCTTTCGCCACATCAAGCGGCACGATGCCTTTGAGGGTTTGAGTGAGTCCCATATCGGGTACTAAGCCCCAGCGACTTTCCATAATTGACAGCTTACAGGTCGGCGTTGCAATTCGAATATCGGCAGCCAATGCCAATTGCATGCCTGCACCTAAGCAATGTCCATGCAATGCTGCAATGACAGGTACAGGAAGGTCTTGCCAGACCAAGAATGCTTTTTGGAAGAGACTTTGGCCCGGTTTAATCAGTTCCCATACCGCAAAAATGGCATTTTTTTTGTCATTGAGATCGGTTAAATCAATGCCTGAACTAAAGGATTCACCCACTCCAGTTAGAATCACCACACGAATGGACTTATCTTTTTTGATCAGACGTGCGGTTTGTACCAGCTCACGTAGCAGGGCGAAGCTCATGGCATTGCGTTTTTCAGGGCGATTCAATTGAACGGTGGCGATAGCGCCTTTTTTTTGTAGGAAAACAAGAGACATAGGTCAGCATCCAGTAGGGTATGGCAAATGTCGAGCATTACCATGATTAAGGCGTCAATAGCGCTATTTAGCGCTTGAGTCATCTTTAGCGCCGATAAAAAACCGAATTGATATAACGCGGCAAGCCAATCAAGCCAACTAATAGGCAAAGACCTAAAATGATTAAGGTCGGCAGTACACCGAGCCAATCTCCGATAGGCTTTTGATAAAGTGGCCAAACCAGCGTGAGTTTCTGCCAGCATAAACTCTGCAGCGTCGTGATGATGGTCGCCAGTAATGCACTGCGGAAAGCTTGAGGCAGGATGATTGTACTGGTAATTGTTTCGCGGCGCTGATCAATATAGCGACGCAAGCGTTCAGCCAAAGGCCACCCCGTCAGTAAACCCGCAAATAACCAGAATACCAGCATCAGTATGCTATTGGAAAAGCCAGCAAAAGGCTCTAGTCCAAGCAAGAATCGGATGAAGGGGATGAGCAAGACTAAGAGCTGTGTCCAGAGCATGATGAGGAAACTGACACGTCGACGCAGTAATGTCGCCAGCATGAGTAATATGGCGGGGTAGAGTAAAACCGTAAACCAAATCATCATCACGTATAAAGTCCTTGTTGGTGAGCATCTCTTCTAAATAAGCCTGATAAGAGAAGTAGTTAACAGATTCTAGGGTGGATCGACACTTAATCCGACTTGCTCAAAAGGATAGGCTAAAACGGCGTCAATGGCATCCATCATTGCAGAAAAATTTACCAAAAGTTCAGTTTTTAACGCTGTTTCGGATTCAAAATTAATCAGCGTGCCATTTTTCTGAGCTGCGGTTAATGCTCGTTCCATGACCCCTGTTGTTTTACGTAAAGTGGGTGTGCCGGTGTAGCGACTGCCACCATGCAGGCGATGGACTTCCGACATGAGTGATTCGAAGTTTCGACTTTCCCAACTGGCGATCAACTCCATTTTGTCCGTAGGCAAAGCTTCGATCAACATGCGTAACAAATCGCGTGCCAGATCAACTTTACCCGCAGCCAGTTTTAGACTGAGCTGCCAATCGACAATGGGATGAGAGACGGGTTCAATCGCACTGTTGTCAAAGTAGGCATTGGGGCTGTTGGTTGCAAACTGACCTGTCCAACGTTCAAGGATATCGACCAGTTGGGCTTGTTGAATCGGTTTACTAAAATAATCATCCATCCCAGCCGCAAGGAGACGCTCACGTTCATCACTTAAGGCATGGGCAGTCAGCGCAATAATTGGCGTATGCTGTTGCTCGTGATAGGTTTCGGCATATTCGGTCTCTAGCAAACGTATACGCTGCGTGGTTTCAAGCCCTGACATACGGGGCATTTGAATATCCATAAAGATCAAATCAAAGGGCGCTTCAGGGGATTCAGGATGCAAGCGCGATTCGATATATTCGATGGCCTCAAGACCACTGCTGGCTTTGGTGGTTTGAATACCCAGATCACCCAGCAGCGCATCCAGAACCAAGAGGTTCGGCGCATGATCATCGACCGCCAAAACATGCAAATTACGTCCTTCAAAACGTGGCGCGGCGGCGAGTTCATTCTTGTTCTTGGGTTCGAGGACGCTGAGTAATCCAACGCGACTGACCGGTTGATAGAGCGCCTGAACTTGGTATTCTGTAAGTACCACAGGATCAATCGCCATTTGATAGCCATAAATCACGAGAGCGCCGCTATAGCGGGTACGTATTTCGCGCAGGAGCGCGGGTGTATCGTTGGCATCGGCATCGGTAATGACCCAGCCTCGACCTTGGGTTTCCTCTTCAAATGCGGTCAAACGACCAAATAGATCTGGGAGTGAGCTGGCTTGCTCAAGTTCAACCGCCATATGCCCCAGATAGGCACGGAGTACGTTGAGACTAGCCCGATGCTCAATATGGGCCAGCACTCGACGGCCATTGAACTGAGGCCAATCGACAAAGTTCTCTTGGGTTACACCTAAGAGTGCGGTAAACCAGAAGGTCGCCCCCTGCTCGGCGTTGTCCTCAAAGCCCACTTCACCGCCCATGAGCTGCGCAAGCTGGCGCACAATAGCAAGGCCTAGTCCTGTGCCGCCATACTGGCGATTCACTGAAGGATCACCTTGATGAAAGGATTGAAAGAGATGATCTTTTTCCATACTACCGAGCCCAATGCCACTGTCCTGTACCGAAAAGTGAATCAGGTTCTGGTGGATGCGCTGCGGTTGCTGTGCGGGGTCATCGAGACGCACACGGATAATCACTTCACCTTGCTGGGTAAATTTAATCGCGTTACTGACGAGATTGGTCAGAATTTGCTTGAGACGTAGGGCATCGCCATGGGCTTGACGTGGAACGTCATCATAAAAATAGACCGCAATATTGAGATTCTTCTCGCTGGCCAGCGGCGTCAGCATGTCGATGACATCAAACACGGTTTCTTCTAAATTAAAGGGCGCTTTATCGAGTACGAGTTTGCCGGCCTCAATTTTTGAAAAATCCAATACATCGTTGATCAGCGCAAGTAAGTGGGCGCTGGACTTACGAATAGTTTGTACATAGAGCGTTTGTTCATCGGATAGCTCGCCGCGCCGCGACAACAGATTAATGAAACCATCAATACTGTTGAGCGGTGTACGCAGCTCATGACTGATGTTGGCGAGGAAAACTGACTTGGTGGTGCTGGCTTGTAATGCAGAGTCGCGAGCTTGGCGATAGGTGATGTTTTGCATCTCAATCGTATCAAGTGTTTGGCGTAAGTCATCTTCAGTTTGATCACTGTAGGCTTGTAACTCGACCACACTGCTATGCAGGCGTCTTAAAAAATAACCGAAGTCTTTTTGCAGTAAGCGCATTTCGCCATAACTATTACTTTCGATGGGCTGATTGAGCGTGGTAATCGAAAGGCGCTGCAGCAACATGCGTAATTCGTAAATCGGGCTGATCCAGCGCGTAGAATAGAAGCTCAGGCAGAGCAGTAGCAATAACAACGTAATCAAGCCCGTAATCACCAGTACACCCCAGACTCGATAGCGTGCGAGTTCTAAGGGTTGGTTATCCATATCAATGACAAGCCAAATCGGACTATCTGTAGCAAAGCCAACACGGAGGCCATAATTGTTACCCACACTACTGGGCAATGGACCAAAGGTTTGGCGATTGATTGAGAATTTGGCCCAGTCTGCATCAGCGTTATAGCCCATGCTTAAACGGGGAATGCCATGGATATCGATCAGCGCTGCGCGTTTGACATTTTCTTCGCCAAGGATATTTTGCAGAATATTTCGCGCTTTGCCTGCGCCGTCGGGTTGTTCGAGCAGAGGAATCAGGGTTTTGCTGGCCAGTTGGTAGCGCGCTAATACCGCTTCGGCACGACTGCGTTGTTCGGCTTTGGTGGCCCGTGCGGTTTCGGAAATGACCAGTGAGGCACCAATCAAAGTCAGGATCGTAATCGGCACAAAAATCAGCGCGACCAATTGCCCATAAGCATTTTGAATGCTCAGACGATGAAACCAACTTGTTTGAGCCGAGGCCATACTGCAATTCCTTATCAGTTCTCGCGCTGCATCGTTACTCTGACGAGACTAAACTTAAGATTATTATTTTGTCATATTGAACTTAGCATTCTAAATCGGTTTGAGGACAGTTATCCAGTCAGGATTGAAATCTCAAACTATTTAGTCCATTCGCGTTGATTACACCTGATGCGGTGCAAAAGGGTCGTTTTTTCTCTACAATCTCATCTGTTCAACGTTTTCTTATTTTGCTTGAGTATATTGCCATGCTGCAATCCGCTACACCTTCCAGTGACTTCACGCAAACCGAGTCAACTTCAGTACCGTCTCTGACTTCGGTGGTGATCGATTCGACCATTGGCAATACCCCGCTGGTTCGTTTACAGCGTTTAGCAGAGCATACCCAAGCGATAGTCCTTGCAAAACTTGAAGGTAATAATCCTGCAGGTTCGGTGAAGGATCGTCCTGCGTACAACATGATTATGCAAGCTGAGTTGCGCGGCGATATCAAAGTGGGTGATACCCTCATTGAAGCTACCAGTGGCAATACGGGGATTGCTCTGGCCATGGTTGCTGCTATGCGGGGCTACCGTATGATTCTGATTATGCCGGATAACTCCACTCAGGAACGCAAAGATGCGATGTTGGCTTACGGCGCGACTTTGATTGAAGTCCCTGCGCAAGGTGGCGGGATGGAAGCTGCGCGAGATCTGGCCTTACAAATGCAGGCGGAAGGAAAAGGTCGTGTACTCAATCAGTTCGGCAATCCTGATAATTCGGATGCCCACTACAAAACCACCGGTCCTGAACTCTGGCAACAAACGCAAGGAAAAATTACCCATTTTGTCAGTTCTATGGGGACAACCGGAACGATTATGGGGGTTGCTCGCTATTTGAAAGAGCAAAATCCCGATATTCAAATCATTGGTTTACAACCGGCGGATGGTGCCCAGATTGCAGGTATACGCCGCTGGCCTAAAGAGTACTTACCGACGATCTTTAAGCCTGAGCTGGTGGATCACACCATGGACATTCCCCAGATTGAGGCAGAGAAAACCATGCGCAAACTGGCGCGGGTAGAAGGGATCTTTGCGGGTGTTTCTTCTGGGGGAGCCGCATGGGCCGCAATCAAGATCGCTGAAGAAAACCCAGGGGCGGTCATCGCCTGCATTATCTGTGATCGCGGTGATCGTTATTTATCAACAGGGTTATATTCCGTCATTGATGAGTAGTTTGAAACGCCGGACGTGCTGAACAATAAAGACGAGGATAAGTCATATGATGAATCAGCCGATTTTGGTCTTTGATATTGAGACAATCCCTGATGTCAAAGCTGGCCAGCGAATGCACGGCCTAGATTTGCCGACTCCCGAGGCCCTGCAGGCTTTATCGCTGTTGCGTCGTAGTGAAGCGCTCGGACGTTATGATGGGAGTACCGATTTTCCACGCTTGCCCTTTCACGAAGTGGTGTGTATCTCAGGACTTTGGGTTGGATCAGGCGAAATGAAACTGTTTTCGTTTAGCCAGCAAGACTTGTCTGAACGAGATATTATCGCGCGTTTTTTCAGTGTGTTTGATAAGCACTTTCCAACGCTGGTGAGCTGGAACGGTGCCGGCTTTGATGTCCCTGTTTTGCTCTATCGGGCCATGTATCACAAGCTCTCCGCGCCGCGTTTCCTAGATCAGGGCGAGCATGATACCAGTCGCCGTTATGATAACTATCAGAACCGCTATCAAACCCGTCACACTGATTTGATGGATGCCATGGCACTCTTTAACAATCGTAACTTCCAGCGCTTGGATGATATTGCTCAGCTGTTTGGTCTGCCCGGTAAGCAAGGCGTAAGCGGTGCGGATGTCAGTAGTCAAGTGCAGGCTGGTCAGTGGAAAGAGCTTAAAGAGTATTGTGAAGGCGATGTGCTCAATACGTGGCTGGTCTATTTACGCTGGCAGCTCTTGCGTGGACAGTTGGATATCGCAGATCACGATGAGTGGGTCCAACACACGCGTGATTTTTTGGCTGTACATGATATCCATCGTGATGGTTTTTTAAAGAGTTGGGTTTAAATCTGCAACCAGTCCATGCCTGTAATTGCAATGAATGACACTTGGTCATTCATTGCGATGCTGTTTTTTAGATTTCACCTTAAACAAAGCGTGGCTTCTACCGTCACCGTGACTGATTGGCACGATTTTTTTGATTTTTTTTGCACAATGATTAGTTTTTTATGACGTTATCTTTATCCTCTCGCCATGTTGGAATCACGATGGCGATCATTCTATCCGCACCCGTATATGCAGTTCTTCCGCCAACCGTAGCGCTTCCTCAACTGGATAACAAAGCGTATGCCTTAGTAGATTATTCCACTGGACAAGTACTGGCTTCAGCAAATCCCGATGCCGAGTTGCCGCCTGCGTCACTGACCAAGATGATGACCAGTTATATTATTGGGCAGGATTTGAGTAGCGGACGGTTTAAAGAGCAGGATATCGTTCGTATGAACGCCACAGCCCTCTGTCAGAGTCAACTGGGTGAGTCTTGTATGCGCATTCCGTTGAATGGTTCGGCACCGTTGCTGGATATGCTGCGCGGTATCGTCATCCAATCCGGCAATGATTCAGCCCGCGCCGCTGCGGAGTATGTGGGAGGGAGTCAACAAGCCTTTACTGAACGTATGAATGTTGAAGCCAAGAAACTCGGTATGCATCATACGCAGTTCATGAACGTCTCAGGTATGCCGATGTCTGGACATTTTGCCAGTGCTTATGATTTGACAACTTTGGCACGGGCAATCATTCATGAGCAGCCCCAGTACTTCCCCATTTATGGGCAGCGCCAATATCGTTATAGCCCTGCTATTTTGCTTGAAAGTCATAATCCCTTGCTGGTCGATCCAACGGTTGATGGCATGAAGACTGGGCATACCAATGAGGCGGGATATTGCCTCGTCGTCACCCAGAAGATCGGCAATATGCGTTTGATTAGTGCTGTTCTGGGTACGAAAACCCGCGCGGAGTCCGGCATTCAATCCAAAGCACTATTAGCTTGGGGCTTTAATCAATTTGAGACGTTGAATCTAAGCACCAAGAACCAAGTTTTGAAAACCGTGCCGCTGTGGTTGGGCCAAAACAACACGCTGGATATCGGGACTAGAGATTCCTTTGCCATCACAATTCCACGTAGTCAGCGTCAGAATGTGCGTATTCAAACGACCCTAATCACTCCCCTCAAAGCACCCATCATTCAAAATCAACAGGTTGGGACGATGACGGCGATCTTGGATGGTCACGTTCTCGGCACGGCTCCTTTGATCGCATTGAATCATGTGCAAGAAGGGAGTGTCTTTAAACGACTGATTGATTATGTAAAATTATTATTGATTTGATGTTTGTATAAAAGGAGGGCGAGAACCCCCTCCATATCCTACACATCAGCGTTTATCTCGCAAAGTGTTCCATGAGTAGGACTTGCATTTCTCCGACGAGAAAACCGAGCGTTGCACCCACTGCAATCAGTATCCATTCATCTTGCTCAAAGGCTGGGTGCAGGAGTTCTTCAAATTCCTCCAGCGTGAGTTCGGTCATTTTTGAGGCCAGAGTTCGTTCAAGATCCATGGCATCTTCAGCATATTGTTCGATATTTTTCAGCGTCTCTGGCAGACGTTTGATGATCTCCTGAGCAACCAAGAGCTTCATTTCCTGATAACGACCACTGCCTACGGCAAATACGACAAAAGGCTTGGCAATACCAGATTGTTCATCCACTACCAATTGCACATGCTTTTGCACCATGCCAAACAAGCGATCTGACAAGGGGCCACGGAGAATCGAATCGATGATATTGCGTGGGGTGACGACCTCTTTGGCGATCAGACGTCCATATTCTGCAGACACTTCATGGCGACGCTTCAAAAATAGACCTTGCCATTGAATGAGTCCGCCGAGATACTTGGTCGGTTCTTTAGGGTTGAAAACCATTTTTAGGGCGAGCCAGTCCGTAAACCAGCCGGTGAATAGACCGAAAATTGGCATCACCCACGGGGAGTGTGTCACTGCCCATGTCACAGCTTGCACGATTCCAATGATAAAACCAAAGAGAGCGCCTGAGTTGCGAATAAAGCGAAACTCTCCGCTTCCTGCTTCTAGAAAGATCCGATTCAGGAGTTCTTTATCGCGTAAAAGACTGGTGACGACCATATCTTTGAGGTCGAATACAGAGCCGATATTGGTTTTAACATCATTCATGATGTTGTTGACGATATTGGGAGCATCATCTTGGATTCGACGGATAATCTTATTTTTAACGGATAGCGGTGCAACTTCCCAAAGACCCGGTGAGTAGTGCATTGCAACTTCACGGGTAATGTCTTCAATGGCTTCGAGTAGCGGCTTTTCAATTTCTTTAGCAATCCGATCAGGATCCAGCTTATTAAAAATATCTTCAGGGCTGATCAGTTTGGTGGTCATGGTATCGCAAGCGATGCCTGCCATGACGGCAGCTTTACGCGGCACGATCCCTTGCCAACCGAGGTAGGGCTTGATCCCAAAAAACTCAAGTGGCCTGAACATCATATTGATTGCGACGATTTTGGTACCGTAGCCAATGATCGCGGCAACAAAAGGCATAGAGGCATAGAGCCACCAGTTTTGCTGCACATCGACGACTATTTCTGACCATGTTTGCATTTCTTGTTATTCCTATCCATTAATGGCGTGGTGCTTATTTTTCATCAGTTTATGGGCCGTTGTTATTCAACGTATTTAACGCTGACATGCTGCCCAGAGGCGTTCCCCGAAGTCGGATATGCGTAGTGTATGCCGAATAATCCTGCTGCGCTGCCCATTTTTCTTCAATTGCTCAAGGACTTTACGCACCACTGGCTCTGTTTCTAATATTTCATACTTCATGGTTTGACTGTGCTCAACGGGTTCAATTCTGACGAGTCCCATATTGCGTAGATGTTGGACATAAATATGGGTGAGATCCGAGCATTGCACGCCACAGTTTTTGCCGACACTTGAGACGCACTCGACCGCATAGTGTGTCCATACAAAGCGAGTACCAGCTTCGACATGGATGAGTGGATAGCCAGTTCCTTCAGAAAGCGCTGACAGAATACGGGCCTGATCGGGCACTAAGGATTCTAGAATGGTGTAAAAATAGTTGTATTCGGCCTGCTCTCGGGTCTGGATTTGTGAGTTTTCCAGCAGTTCGGAGAGTCGTGCACTGAGCTGTCCAGAGGTAGAATGATCGACTAAGGTATGTTCGGCTTCAGTCGGTTCCATTAAATCCAGTCGATGTTTGATCTCATGCAGTAATCGTTGCTCTGCGTATTTAAGCTGATTTAATGCAAAGTCACGTCCAGGTAAATTCTTGAGAAAGCGTGACAAACGCGGTTCAGGTGTGGGCGCAGCTTCGAAGATGCTGACTTCGTAAATTTTTGATACGTCGTTATTCATGGCGTTGCTCACTTTCAGTCACATCAATGCTTGAGCGGGTAAAAAATATATGCAGTTCATCATGATAACCGCAAGTCATAGTGTCTGATTTGCTTACTGTGGATGATTACTATTGGTTTTAGTGGCGTTCTGAGGTCTCACAGGTATTTTTGTCCATGATTTTCGATGTCTGGTCCTTTTTTTGTGCATTTTTTGAAATTATTGTGATCTACTTCTAAGATTGGCTATTATGCGATTGATAGTATGAAGATGCATTTACAGAGTCAATAGGTTTTTGGCTTCACATGTGACTGGATGTCGAGGATTTACTTTCGTCTTACGATATGCATGGATTGAATCCATTTTAAAATCATGTCAGTCGCTTTATGTGGGTCCAAGTTTTGTTAAATATGGAGAATGACTTTGCGTAAGATTTACCTTGCCGCTGCGCTGTTGTTTAGCTCTCTGAGCTATGCGGCTGATCCTGCTTTGATTGCATCCAATCATCCGATTTTGGGCGTATGGAAGTGGACGACCCCAAATGCAGGGTGCTCAGAGCTGTATAACTTTAAAGCCAATAATCGTTTAGGCTTTGCAAGCGGCGCAGAAGTGGGGGAGAGTCTGTATACCGTTTCTGCTGAGCCCAGCCCGAAAGGTTATTACCGAATTGAGAATACTGTAGCTTCAGATAATGGCTCGAATGATTGCCGGGGACAACCGGGACAATCAGGGATGCATTCCACCTTATTTGCACGTTTTAGTCCTGATGGCAAGCAGGTGAAAATGTGTTTTGGAGAGTCTGATGATCAGTGTTTTGGGCCGTTGACTCGCGAATAAACCCATTAACGATTTAATTCATCGATACGTTCATAAAAAGGTCTGACACATGTCAGGCCTTTTTATTTTGATTGCACCTTTTGAGTACTGGAACACTCCTATTTTTTAGAAAGTCGTCAAACACGCTGACCAATCTACAAAAAGCATTTTCGTTCATCACGATCGCATTCGCGACCATAAAAAATTTCTTTTCCTTTTTTTGAATCCAAAAGCAGCTTTATCTCGTAATTATCTATGTGATGGTAAAAAACATCACGCACGTGGCATGGGGATCGATTCTAGATTTAAAAAAACAATGCTCGTTCAATCATTTTAAGGAAATAGAATATGAAACGTCAGCTAACTACGCTTGCGATTGCTCTCATGATGGCGACAGGGAGCTTTAGCGCCAGTGCTTCAAGTCATCGTGAAGCACCATCAATTACCAAAAGCCCCAAGGTGGATGGTACAGATTTTTATATGTTTAAAAGTTATGAGTCAGGTCGTGCAGGATATGTCACGCTGATTGCCAACTATCTGCCCTTACAGGATGGCTATGGTGGACCCAATTATTTCTCTTTAGATCCCAATGCATTATATGAAATTCATATTGATAATAATGGCGATGCTAAAGAGGATATAACCTTTCAATTCCGCTTCCAACAAATCTTAAAAGATCTTCAAGTTCCTGTGAATGGACAAATGGTCTCTGTACCACTATCGAATATCGGTGCCATTACCAATGATGCTAGCTCAGCTCAAAATACATCAGAAACGTATAGTGTGACCATGGTGAAAGGAGATCGTCGTACGGGTACGAAAACCACTTTAGGTACAGGGTTTAAAAAGCCATTTGATAACGTGGGCAATAAATCGATCCCGAATTATGCTGCCTATGCCAATAGTTTTATTCAACCTATTACGTTTCCCGGTTGCGGCTCAGGAAAAGTGTTTGTAGGGCAGCGTAAAGACTCCTTTGCCGTGAATCTTGGCGAGACCTTTGATCTGGTCAATATCAAAGCACCAGCGACGGAGTTTGATCCTCAAGCTGAAAATAAAGGTCTTAATACGCTTGAAGATAAAAACGTGACTACGATTGCACTGGAAGTTCCTGTGGCCTGTCTCACGGCAGGAAGCGAGACTGTAATTGGTGGCTGGACTACGGCGAGTTTACGTCAAGGTCGCTTGTTAAATCCCGTGCCCGGCAGTGATATTAGCTCCGCGAGCAAGGAAGGCGGCGCATGGACACAGGTCTCACGCCTAGGAATGCCGCTGGTAAATGAAGTGGTTATTGGACTGAAAGATAAAGATAAATTTAATGCCAGTAAACCCGTCAATGATAGTCAGTTTGCAACCTATGTGACTAATCCAACGTTACCTGCGCTGCTTGAGATTCTATTCAAAAGTGCGGGCGTCAAAGCACCAACAAACTTTCCGCGTACTGACTTGGTTGCAGCTTTCCTGACCGGGGTTCCTACACTTAACAAGCCCGCCAATGTTGTTGCATCTGAAGAGTTGCGTTTAAACACCGCGATTCCAGCAGCGCCAAAAGCAAGTCAGAACCGTCTAGGTGTTATCGGTGGAGATGTGGCTGGATTCCCGAACGGTCGCCGCCCCGGAGATGATGTCGTTGATGTCGCTTTACGAGTGGTGATGGGTAAGCTGTGTACGATTGATGGCGTGAATACCGCTGTGGGTTGTAAACCGAGTGATGCCCCTGTAGGCGGGTTGCATTTCACGGACGGAGCATGGCAAAGCCCAACACAGTTTGGTGAAACTTTCCCTTATTTGAATACACCGATTGCGGGTTCTCCAAACCCTGCGAATAAATAAGCGCAATCAGATCTCATCAAGGAGAAATATCATGCGTTTTAAATTGATTATTCCACTGGGATTATTGCTTTCCCTCCCGCTATTTTTGGCCAGCTGCGGTGGAAGTCATGACGATACGTCGTTTAATTTTATCCCGACGCCATCCGCCGATGATCCTTTCATTACCTTAGTACGTCAGCAGACCGATACACCCAGTGCCATGTCTGACGAATCTGAGCCGATAGACATCGTCAGAGTTGTTGCAACCACACCAGAAGATAGCGAACCACAGACAGTTAGTTTTTAAACGGTCTGTGAATTGATGCCATTGGCTACCTGTAGCCGATGGTGTTTTCATTTCGATTTTGATTTAAAAAAGGGCAGCATATGAGGCAACGATTAGATTGGGCCAAGTTTTTAAGTATCAGCCTTCTTGCCTTTGCAATGACGCAGACCTGGGCTGAGGTTTATCGTCCTGCTCAGGATTCTGAGGTTATTGATACTTTGCCTGCGGGAAGTCCCACTTTTCAATCTCGGACTCGCCTGATCTCTAGCGTGCAACAGCCTTTTACGCGTGTTGAGCCTGAAATTCGTACGCTTTTAGCCCAGTCGTATGCACAAGGTGATCCACGAGCGCTAGGCCAAGCAGAGTCGCTCATAGAGCCGTATAACAAAGAGACATCTCCTAGCGTGCGCATCCTTCGGGCCAACATTTTACAAGCCAGTCACCGCTTTGATGATGCTAAGGCAGAGCTACAGGCGATTTTGAAGAGCATCCCAAACCAGCCTGATGCCTTGCTGATGTTATCGTCTATTGATCTGGTTCAAGGGCATTTTGATGAGGCACGAGGGAGCTGTGATCATTTGCGTGATATGGGGCTGTTAGTTTTACGTTTTGCCTGCTTTGCGCAAATCGATGCAATGACCGGAAAACTGCAAGAGAGCAGAGATACTTTATTGAAATTAAAGCAAATGAATAATGGACTCACGACAGAGCAACAGCGCTGGATCAATCTGATGTTGGCTGATATTGCTTTGCGTTTGAATGATGCAGTGCTTGCGAAATCTGTCTTTGAACAATTGGACATTGAAACTGCACCCTCGTTGATGGCCCGTGCAGATTGGCTAATCGCGCACCATGAATGGGAAAAAACACAGCGGTTGCTTGCCTCTCATACTGAGAATGACAGCTTACTTTTACGTTTAGTGATGAGTGAGGTACGGCTCAAAGATCCTCAGGCGAGCGCACATTTCAAATTGCTCAGTGAACGCATTCGCGTTTGGAATGAGCGTGGCGAAACCGCCCATCAACGCGAAGAGGCGATGTACGCACTGATGTTACGTCCCCCTGAAAAATCCTTGGCACTGGCGCGTACAAATTGGCAAAAGCAACGTGAGACAGCCGATGTCGGTGTGTATGCGAATGCTGCGTTATACGCGCATAGCCGAGCTGATTTACAAGTCATTCAGGACTGGATCAAAAAGACGGGTTTTGAGTACCCCAGACTGACCCAAGTGGTCGCACAAGCATTGCAGGCGGGCCATTGATCATGAAAAAGTTATTCTTATCAAGCCGCCATTGTCTGTTGCTCATCATGGTTTTTTTTGTCTTTACAGTGCCTGAGACGACCTATGCACATCAGTCCAGTACCGCGTATTTAACGATGAGCAATTCGGCAAAGAGTGCTCGCGTTGACGCAGAATATCGCCTCGCTGTGCGTGATTTGGCACTGCTTGTTCCGATCAAAGAAGAGCAGAATCGATCGATTACTTGGGGTGCGCTAAAAGCTCAAAATGCGGCGATTGATCAACTTCTCGCGCAAAAAATGCAGTGGCAGGCTGATCAAACACCATGCCGGATGACCAGTCAGCGAGAGCCTATTGCATTGGACCATATAGCCGGAATGGCTTATGTGGTGATGTATTTGGGTGTGGATTGCGGCTCAAAGCCCCCAACGCAACTAAATTATCGAATCCTTGAACACATTGATAGTGGACATCGTTTGATTATCAGTATGAACGATACGCAGCACGTGGATAAGAGTCGCAGTTGGTTGGTTGCACCCAGTAAGGTTTCTTTACTTGCTCCAGATGGCAGTTTGAAAGAGACATTTCAAACGTATGTCAAAGAAGGTATCCATCATATTTTGACAGGCTATGATCATTTGTTGTTTTTGCTGTGCTTATTGCTACCTGCAGTTTATATGCGCATTCAGTCCACACAACTGACTGGGCGAGCTTTACACACGGATGATCAATGGGTTCCCGTGACGGCACCCATGAGCGCCGTACGTCACACCTTATATATCGCCACAGCATTTACACTGGCACACTCCATCACTTTAAGTTTGGCTGCCCTTAACGTGATTTCGCTGCCCTCAAGGCTAGTCGAGTCAACGATTGCTTTTTCGATTGCGTTGGCCGCATTGAATAATTTATTCCCCATGTTTGGAACCCGTCATATTCGTCTGGCCTTCATTTTTGGTTTAATCCATGGTTTTGGTTTTGCCAGTGCACTATCTGACTTACCGATTGGAACCGGTAGTCGTGTCTTAGCATTATTTTCTTTTAATCTGGGTATAGAGCTTGGGCAGATTACCTGTATTTTGATATTCCTACCGATTGCGCTGGCTTTAAGGCGTAGTCTGTTCTATCGTCAAATCATGTTCAAAGGGGGATCTGTGGTTGCTTGTTTTTTAGCGATCCTGTGGATGACACAACGTATATTTGACTTGAATTGGATACCAGGATGATGTTTGCACAGCTCGCAGATGAACGGACTTTATTGTTGCAAATCGGACAAGGTGATCGTCAAGCATTTCGTCAGCTTTATGATCAAACATCGCCCCACTTATTTGCAGTGGCATTACGGCTTCTTCGTAAGCGTGATATTGCTGAAGAAGTGCTTCAGGAGGTTTTTTTGACACTATGGCATGCAGCAGATCAGTACGATACCGAACGGGGATCGGTACGAACTTGGCTATCGACGATTACTCGAAATCGATGTATTGATCGAATCCGCCGTGCGCCTGTGGAGACTCTACCGTTGTTGGATGATGATGCTTTGGCTTCAGAAAAAGATGATCCCTTGACCCATGTATTGGATCAAGATCACCATGCGCTCTTGTCAGTTTGCTTAGGCGAGTTGGATGAACAGCAACGCCATTGCGTATCTCTGGCTTTTTTTGATGGCATGACGCATCAAGAAGTTGCGACTCATCTCACTGTTCCGCTAGGGTCTGCGAAGACATGGATTCGTCGTGGCTTAGATTTTTTAAAAAAATGTATGGGAGCCGTATAATTATGACTCTACATGATGACGTTCCAAATGGCGAAGAATCGCCTCTAAACCTGATCGCCGCTCAATATGTATTGGGTACCTTATCGGCCTCTGCGCGATTACGTTTTCAGGCCCGTTTGCAGCAAGAACCCGAACTTCGAGCCTTAACCCACGCATGGGAGAGGCGTTTGAATCCTCTAACGGATCTTCTGCTACCCCAAGAGGTTTCCCCAGAAGTTTGGAAAAAAATAGAATCGCGTCTGAATGCGACGGCACCAGTAAGCGTGCCCGACACAACGCAATCTCCAGTGCGAGAAGCCGCGAATGACGGCTATTGGAAACCTTGGGCATGGGCGAGCTCAGCGATAGCGGCTGGCCTAGCGGTCTTTATTCTGGTTCGTCCTGAAGGGATAATGCCGAAGAACCCTGAAATAATAGCGCAGGCACAGCAGGTCAGCCGTGATGTAGCGGTCCTCAGTACAGATAAACAAACCCCAGCTTGGGTCGTACGCCAGCAAGGACAGGCCCTCGTCTTGAGTGCTCTAAATACAGAGACCGTTCCATCAGATCGTGATCTAGAGCTCTGGAGTATTCAAGGCAATACCGCTCCGCGTTCTCTGGGCGTACTGCATATCAAAAATGGTCAAGCGACCATCTCAAGGGTTGCTGCAGATCTGGTCGTCAAGGACAGTACACTTGCAATCAGTCTAGAGCCAAAGAATGGGTCGCCTACAGGGCAACCGACAGGTGCTGTGCTCTATACGGGTAAAATTATCCGCGGTTAAGACATTATATTTTGCAGATGATGTAAACAAGGCATATGGCACGTCATCAAACTGAGATATTCTCATCTGAATTTGGTGACGCTCCCTTGGGTGTGTTGAGGCTGGTATGGCATCTTCAGAAGTGATAATTAATCCTAGTTTTAGGGTTTCAGTGTTACTGAGTTTTATCGCAGGTTATATCGATACCATTGGTTTTGTTGCTTTTGCCGGTTTGTTTATGGCACATGTCACCGGCAACTTTGTTCTGATCGGCGCGTCGATCGTGAGTCAGCACGGAGGTTTGATCGCCAAGTTTTTGGCGCTGCCAACGTTTATTGCGGCTATTGGTCTCACTATGCTGATCGTACACTTCTGCGAGAGACGTCAGCGGTCAGCAATTTCTCCCCTTTTGATGACCCAAGCATTTTTTCTACTGTTACTCATGGTGATGGGCTTGATGCTGCCAGATCGATCCCATCCTGATAGCTTACTGAGCATTCTCACTGGAATGATGGGGGTGATTGCGATGGGCATACAGAATGCCAGTGGCCGATTGGTCTTTAATGATCTTGCGCCATCCACCGTCATGACCGGTAACGTGACTCAAGTGGTGATCGACACTATTAATTTCGTGCGTCATCGTGGCGATAATAGTGCAGAGGAAAAGCGCATCAAAAAGATGCTGCCTGCAGTGCTGGCGTTTGCGTTGGGCGCGATCAGCGGTGCGTTGTTTTATCATCTTATGGGTTTTTCAGCGGTCGCCATCGCCATTGGATTACTAGCGATCGTCTGGTGGAATCGCGCATTTCCGGTCGCTGAAAAACCGATTTGAGGATGCATAGTCGTGCAAAATGAATCCTGTGTACGGTTTTTCTGCACCTGCTTTAGCTTCTAAAATCTCTTAGAAACTCACTCTTAAACTTGCGCGCACAGCGCGTGATTCTGCGGGATGGATATGCCGATCTAAAAAGCCCTCACGGTTAGTCGAGCTTGCACTACATTCGGCTGTCGCAGAGTCACTTCGCAAGCAGGAGTTGTAGAGATACTCGATATCATTCACCTGACGATTGAACAGATTCAGAATCTCTAGTTTGCCTGATAAATGTTTGGAAAATTGATACCCTGCTTGTGCATTGACCAGTGTCGATGCGGTAGAGCGCACGCTATTATCTTCGATAAGCGGTCTAGGTCCAAAATAGCGTAGACGTAAGCCTACTGACCAAGGGCTATTTGGCGTATAGGCGATACCCATGGAGGAGGTTGTACCAATGGCATCTGGGATATGATTTCCAACAAGGTCATCGTCTGTAAATTTGGCTTGTGAGAACGCCGCATCAAAATCGATTTGCCATGCTTTAGAGGGTTGGTAGTAGTTTGTCCATTCGATCCCGCGACGACGGCTGGGTCGACTGGCTTCCGTGGTGCCCGCATCGCCGACAAAGACCAATTCTGAGTCAGAATCCAATTGCCATAGGGCGATGGTACTGTGAAGGTGAGGCAGGATTTCCGTCCGTAGCCCCAGTTCCCCGCCCTTAGTGCGAACAAGAGGGGAGACTGTATTGACAGGGGATAGATAGCCCGCATCACGTGGATCGGGATTGATTCGTAGTGTGGTCCCCCGTGCATCGTTACTGTGAAATCCATAGCCATAGTTCAGATAATATTCTGTTTTTCCAAAAGGACCAAAGACAAAACCAATTTTGGGGCTGGTCTTATGTGCATTGAGATTTCCGCTGTTTTGCGCAATATTTGCATCAACATCAAAATGATAAAAATCCGTACGTAATCCGAAAGTACTGCGAAAATAAGGCGTCCAGTTCAGCGTGTTTTCTGCATAAAGTGCGACAGTGGTTTCATTGACTTTATCATCGCTGATCGTCGCATAGCGGACGCGATTTTCTGTGAGGAATAATCCGTCACTGCTGATGGCGTCATGGCGTGCAGAGATGCCAAACTTGTTTTGCATAGGGTAAGTGAGGAGGTTGCTAAAGAAACTTTGTTCATAGCGCCCGCCAAAAACGTTGCGCTCATCGAGTTGTTCGAATTGATCACCGTGAATCGGATCGTTTAGATAATAAGTAAAATCTGAAAATAAATTAAGCTTGTAGTGCAATGCAAAGAGATCCAGTTTTCGCTGCTCTGTTAACGTGGTATCTGCCCAATTAAAAGTGAGCGCAGTACGTTTGGTTTCTCCGCCATCACTGGGGTTTAACGAACCATATCGTCCTATGAGCCCATCATCAATCGCCCGCTGTGCAACTTGGTCTGTAGACCCCCAGTCGGATTGATAATGACTGAATGCCAGTGACCAGCCATCATTCAAAGTACCGCGGCTATAACGAAGTTGGACATTTTGTTTTTCTGAATTTTCGGCGACATCCCATGGACCGTTTGAATGTGAGACATCCACAGCACCGAGCAATTGCCCGCCCAGATATTCTGTAGTTCCCGCGGCTAGAAGCCGCTCATAGCCGAAAGATCCACCCGTAAGTTCAACGAAATTCTCTTTAAGTTGGCGCATTTGCTCAATTCGTACACTGCCTGCGGATGCAAAATCACCATCGGCAGCATTGTATGGTCCTTTACGGTATTGAATAAAATTAACCAGTTCAGGAATGAGGAAGTTAAGGTCACTATAGCCTTGTCCGTGGGCATGACTCGGCATATTGACAGACACACCATCAACAAAGCTCGCCAAATCAGTACCATGATCTAAATTAAAGCCACGCAGAAAATACTGATTCGCTTTCCCATCACCACTATGCTGAGTCACGATTAAGCCCGGTACGGTTTCAAGAATCTCTGCGGGTCTCAGCAAGGGGCGATTTTTGAGTTGAGCTTGGGTGACAGTGCCCTGAGATGCGGTATTTGCAACGCCCAGCAAATTGAAGGTCAGTGGTGCAGTCACTGTAATCGTCGGTAGAGAGGTTTCTTCGACTTGGTTGCTATCTAGGGGGAGCCCACCCGCATGCACATGGAATGCACAGCAAAAGGGCAGGAATGCTTGCCAGCTTCGGAGTCTGGATTGGATGATGAATCGTGACATCATGAATTCTTCCCTAATTTATCTTCCGCATGTAGCATTATTTTAAATTAATATATAAAACAATATCTTGTGCTTATTATTGGGATGCGGGTGTTTATGTGCAATACGAAGAATAACGTAATGCATTGAAGGCTTTGATCTCTATCTTTTCTGATTTCTCCAAAAACAGGCCTCTACAAGAGAAGCCTGATCGGATCATCTGCTCAAAAAATATTACTGGGGCATCAAAACAGTATCGATCACATCAATCACACCATTGGATTGATAGACGTCATACGTGGTGATGTTGGCATAACCGCCTTTTTCATCCCACACGAGGATGTTGTGTGCACCGTTCATGCTGAAGGTCAAGGTGCCGCCGCTAGCGGTTTTGAGCTTCGCTTTGCCCTGTTCTTTGGCAATCAGTTTAGACAATGCGGCAAAGTCATATTTACCAGGCACGACATGATAGGTGAGTACTTTGGTGAGTGTGGCTTTGTTTTCAGGCTTCAAGAGTGTATCTACCGTGCCCGCAGGTAGTTTGGCAAAAGCCGCGTTGGTCGGTGCAAATACAGTGAATGGCCCTTTACTTTTCAGCGTATCGACCAGACCTGCCGCTTGAACCGCAGCAACAAGAGTTGTGTGATCCGCAGAGTTGACTGCGTTGTCCACGATGTCTTTGCTGGGCAGCATGCTTTGCCCGCCGACCAGTACAGTGCTATCAGCCAGAGCAACACTGCTCAGAGCCATAGATGCTGTTAGAGCGAGGGCAAGAGATAACTTATTCATGGGGTTCATCCTTTCTCAAAATTATTAGGTAAGGTGCAATCAAGTCAGATATTGATTGTGGGTGTTACCTAGAGATATACGCAGTTGAGATGCGTTTGGATTCAAAAAAAGATGGGCAATTTTTATAATTTTTTATAATGGTGGTTTTTAGCCATTCCAGTTGAAAATTATTTTGATCTAAAATTTTAATTTGTCTATAAAAAATAAATCCTCAAGCGGTAGGTCACCGCTTGAGGATTCTGTGGTTATTTTGTTGGCTGATAGCGCTTTTCAGTCTAGGTCAGTCTTATTTGCCATGCACGACATTCGGATCAATGAAACTGTCTGCATTGAGCAATTGTTTATAGGCACCTGTTGTGACGTTAAATTGATTGACGAAATAGGTTGAACCATAGATTGAATCAAAGCCTTTGCCTTTGAGCATAGCTTTTTGATTGGCAGTGAGATCCAGTAAATGTGTGCCATTCAAGAAGTGTTGATACGTCGCAGGTGCAACGCCGACACGACCAGACATAATACGCACAGCATCCGGTTGTGTTTTCGGGTCATTGATGTACTTCACGACACGATCCCAGACTTTGCCCATTTTGATCCAGTCCGCGCGTTTGGCGGCAAGGCTGGCAGGGTTTACGGTGATTCCGTCATAGATCAACCCCGGTGCATCGGCTGAGGTGTAGAGCGGATGTGAGCCGGCTACCGCTTTAAGCGTTTGGTTCGCAACGGGCTGCCACACAGCGACTGCGGCGACACTGCCAGAGGCCAAGACCTGCGGCAATTCATTGGTTTTACCATTGACCAGTTTGACTGAGGATTCCGCTACGCCATTTTTTTTGAGCGCATTGACCAGCAGTAGGTGATCGACGAGTCCACGTTCGACACCGACAGATTTGCCGGCTAAGTCTTTGATGGATTTAATCGCGGGTGTGCCGATGACCATATCATTGCCGCTGGAGTAGTCGGTAAGCAGCACCATGACACCTTTAGTACCGCCAGCTCCTGTGACCAGCATATCGCCATTGGTTGCACCGACTGCATCGAGTTTGCCTGCGGCAAAGGCATCCAGTGAAGCAGAGTAGTCAAACCATTGGAAGCTTGCATCAACACCGGCTTCTTTTAACCAGCCTTTATCAATCGCGATCTGCCATGCAACAAAGCCTGGCCAATCGCTATAGCCAATTTTAAGCGGTGCCGCTTGGGCAACCGAAGTGATGAGCCCTGCTGTGCTTAGGATGAGCGTTGCAAGTGCAGTCCGTTTGATGAAGCGTTGAGTCTTAGATGTCGTCATGATGTTTCCCCGCGGATATAAAGTTAAAAAAGTGAATCGTTGTTTACAGTGGTGTTACGTGCTTTGTTGCTGAATCAAAAAAAATTGTCCTATAGCTTGTGCTCAGATGGGCCAAAGGAGTTTAGTGGTCGTGCGTGATGACCGAGTTTGAGTGAACCGTTGTTGAGTCGGACCTTGAGGTAGCCAAAACTTTGCGCGGTCTGGGCAAACAGATGCTCACCAGCATTCAATGCAGGATATTTTTGAATCGTTTCTGCTGTGGCAAAGGCTGGTAATGGTTCCACGCGGGTGTGATAGTCACAACCAAAAAAGAGCGGAAATGAATAGCGTTCCGTGCTGACCTTACGCACGCGATGAGCTGTGGCGACAAACGTGCCACCACTCCAGATTTCCATGAGATCACCGATATTGACAATAAAGGCATCTTCCATGGGGGGTGCATCAATCCATTTGCCTTCGCCATTGACGACTTCTAGTCCGGGTGCCGTGGGCAGCAAAATAGTGAAGCACTCATAGTCTGTATGCGCACCGATGCCCGGGCTATCACTGGCGCTTGCATCAAAAGGATAGTGAATCAGTCGTAGTTGGGAGGTGGGGTTCTGGATAAAACCATCAAACGCATCTTCGGCTAATCCGAGCGCGAGGGCAAAACCGTGTAAAAGGGTTTGACCCAGTGCAAAGACGGCTTGGTAATAGGTGCGAATTGCTGCCTCAAATCCTGTCTGTTCTGGCCAGACATTGAGTCCATGCATCGGCGTCCCTGCAATCACATCAGGATCATCCACTGAATGTTCAAAGCCCAAATCAAAAGCTTCTTTACGATCATGCTTGCCGGTGGCAAACACTTCTTCCCCTTCCGGCACATAACCCCGATGCGCTAGGTTCCCTGAATTGCCGATGTAGTAGCGCATTTTTTCAGTTAAGGGTAAATCAAAGAAATCTCGGGTTTGCTCAATCAAGTGGCTACGCATTAATCTGGATACGGCATGGCCAGTGATATAGAAGAAACCCACTTCACGTGCGGCTTTACCGAGAGCTTCTGCGGTGTGGAGGCGAATGGGAAGATCAGGACTGTATAACCCTGAAATATCAATAATCGGTAGTTGATCGAAATGATGCGATGTCGGTGGCGCGGTTGTTAAGGTCGTTTGCGAATGTGTTGCTGGTGCATGGTACATGGCGTAAACACTCAGACTGAATCTGGTCGTCCAGAAAAAGTAAGCACCATGATGTTTGGGTCGTCCCAAACGGTGGGTTATCAATAACGCGTCATCCGCGCTAAAAACAAATCATTAATGTTCATAAAAGCAAAGGACATGCCATTTTTTAAAAATGAATGCGAATCAATGCTGTGACAAAATTTAAGCAATGCTAGATTCAGCACGCTGTAAAAAAGCACTGTCATGGTGCGAGAAATGCACTCTTTCGGTGTCTCCAATCCAGCGATTCATCTGCCAAATGTCAGCCACTTGCTCACCAGTGAAAGGGATTTGATGGGTATAGCCATCTGGGCCACATTCTGGGGTCATGGTACTGATTTGATAGCCTTGCGCGCGCTGTGCATCCCATACCGCTTCCCAGCAGCGCTGGTGCGATGCTAGACAATCGGCATAAGCGGGATCTGCCGGATGAGGCACTTGTGGACCTTGCGGATAACCGATCCGACCATGAACATGATGACCATGGGGTGCGAGCTCAGCGATCGTATCCCACTCACTGTCCATGAGTCTTTCCGAGACCACGACCCAATGACTAAAATCACAAGTTAATTTCAGAGCCGGAACTTTACGTACGACATCACGCGTCACCCATGGATTGAAAAATGAACGTCCGCGATGTGTCTCAAAACTGCAGATCACATCATGTTGATCTGCGATATCAACGGCACGCGAAAAGAAATCAATTTGCTGATCCAATGACCATGCGTCACAACCTGCCATCACATTAAAAAAGCGCGGTTTCAGGTCTTTGCCATTAATGATTTTTGCTTCAAGATCAGCAAGGTGATCGGCAATTGTTGCGCTGCGCTCAGGCACATAACTGCCTGCTGTACAGATCTCGGCGATCAGCCCTAAACCTGACTCGGTCACTTCAATTGCAAAGCGTTCACGTTTGGCTGGGTCATGCGGAATCGGGGCTTCAATGCCATCGAACTGTGCTTCACGGACCGCGCTAAAGGCTTCGGATAACGGCCCGTGAAAACCCCAGAAGGTTTTGTACAATTGTAATTTCATAAAAAAAACTCACACGGTGGAAGGAGTCTTCATCCAGCAAGTTCTGTACCACGGATTTTTAGAGGCGGAAAATAGCGGTGTGATTTAAGCTAAAGCAGTTTGAATTTCTGCCCGTAGTTCACTGAGTTGCTTTGCTTTTTTAAGTTTAGCCCACAACAGTTCGGCTTCACTATAACCTTGTGTGAGCATTCCTAGCCATTGCTTATAGCGTCCGACCAGTCCGGCATCGGTTTTGGTTGGACTGTCCAAGAAATCGAGTTGCAACTGCAGCAATGTCGCCCAGTCAATCTCAGCTTGACCACGAATGCGATTCACCAGATCTGGACGGGTGACTGCGCCGCGGCCCAGCATCAGATCTACACATCCTGATACCTGTTGACATCGTACGGCGTCATCTACAGTCCAGATTTCACCATTGGCGATCAGGGACATTTTGACGGCTTCGCGTACCGCAGGTAGCTTTTCCCAGTAGGCTGGCGGCTTATAGCCATCTGTTTTGGTACGGGCGTGAATAGTCAGCCACGCGGCTCCCGCTGCCTCTATCGCGCGGGCATTATCCAGTGTCCGGCTATCGTCAAGATAGCCAAGGCGCATTTTTGCGGAGACCGGGATATGAGCAGGTACGGCTTGGCGAACAGCACTGATAATCTGGTAAATCACCTCTGGCTCATCTAGAAGCACGGCACCGCCACGATGGCGATTGACGGTTTTTGCAGGACACCCAAAATTCAGATCAATCGCAGGCGCACCAAGTTCCGCTGCAAACGCAGCGTTGTCGGCCAAAGCGATCGGATCATTACCTAAAAACTGGATATGCACGGGCGTGCCGCTGTCAGTTTTGCAGGCATTGTGCAATTCTGGGCAGTAGCTGTGAATCACATGGGCTGGCAGAAGCTGATCGGTCACGCGAATAAACTCAGTTACGCACCAGTCGTAAGAACCGACTTCGGTGAGTAGACGACGCATGGGTGGGTCAGTGAGACCTTCCATGGGGGCGAGGATGAGTTTCATGCGGGGAAAATGTGGTCAGGTGCGATTCGGGAGGTCTTTATAGCGGATTTTGAGTAATAGGTAAACAAAACCTTGAGCCTGATTGGAAAAGTGGTCTATAGCAGTGAGGTTATCTATATAGAAAAGATTATTGGAACTAAAACGAGAGATTTGATGTCAAAAAAATCACCGCAGATATGCGGTGATTTTTTGACATGGTGAACCGACTTATTTAGAGAAGTCAGGGTTGGCTTTGATAAAGGCGTTTAGCTTGGAAATGTCAAAGCTACCAAAGCCTGTGGAAGCATCCCATCCTGCCTTAGCGACATAGCCTGGGTTACTGCCGTATCCGTTATTGCCCGAGGTGATGTCGTGAACCAATGTTGTATCGGTATTGGTTGAGAAGTATTTGTAGATACTGGCCGCTGGGAAACCAAGTGTATTGTTATTGGCTGACTGCAAGCGTGCCCAGATCCCGACAAAAATAGGTGAGGCTAAGCTTGTGCCACCATATTGAACAAGTTTACCGTTGTAATAGATTTGAGCACCGCTGTTTCCGTCGGCATCGAAGGCAATGTCAGGTAGTGCACGTTTTGTTGATCCTGTGATCGCTGTGGTTTGCCATGTGGGTGCCGCTTGCAAGGTACTATAGCCACCCCCTGTTGCCCAGATTCGTGTTCCAGACAGACCTTCATTCCAGACGGTTTCGCTGCTATAAGCGGTGCCATCGGTATAGAGTCCCGTTCCGCCTACGGCAATCGCGTACGGCGAACTGGCTGGTGTTGATACAGTGTAGTTTGCACCATTAGGTACGCCACCTGTTTTTTCATATACGCCTTCATCGCCGCTGGAAACCGAAACGGTTTGCCCTTGCGCAATAGCTTGTTTAAACACGGTATTGGTTGCATCGATGCTGTCATCGGTGCCTTCATATTGACCAAAAGATGCATTGATCACTTTGACAACGTTGTCAGTCACCGCACGATTAAAAGCGTTCACGATGGAAGCATTGGTGTTCCGATCTGGGGCATTATAGAAAATAATTTGTTTTACTGCGCCTCCTGCGGCACCTACGATTGACTGGCTATCCAGTTGCCATTCCGCATTTGATTTGGAGTGAGATCCCGAGCCAATATTGATAATGGATGTTGATACAGGGCTCAGATTGTTTGCTGTCGTATAAGTATTAAGATCTTTGACTGTGAGGGTTTGACTACCCCAAGTTACGATACCTACAGCCGTATTGGATGCTGTTGGTGTGGTTCCTGCACCGTATAATCTTGAGAAGTCGAGAGGGTTATGACCCACTTTTGCAGGTGTAGCGGAAGTACGAGCGTCAGAAGCTGTTTTTCCAGTACTTAATGGAACCTCATGGTGATAGGTGCGTGCAACTGCCGCTGTTTGTAGACCGAGAACCGTATCTACGATGCCACTCAATGATTGAGGAACCTGAGCATCGGTTGTGTTGGCAAAGACAGTACTACCGTCCTTTTGGAATTGTTTCAGCGTGGTATTAAATGCTTTTTTAGCAGTCGCAGTGGTTCCTGTCGCTGTAATGAATAAGCGGTTTGGAGCAACATTAATGTTGCTATAGCCAGCTTGAGTCAAATGTTTAACAACGGTATCAACTTGTTTTTGAGTTGGACCGTATTGCTCTGTAAATTGAGCGGGAGTTAAATATTGACGCGTAGCACCCGATAGGAAAAATTGAAGCTGTTTATCGAGCTGTGCTTCGTTGCGGAGCTTGAGTCCGACAGTGATTTCGACAGGCTCGTTACTGGAGAGCTCAGTTGCATTGGCCAGTACTGACGCTGATGGCGCACTTAATCCAGAGGTAGTTGCTTTCACTGCAGCGGGATTAAAGGCTTTAGTTTTGGTAGACACCCAAGCTTCGGCACCTTGTGCGGTCAACGATGTGGCAAGCGCTACAGAGATAGCGGCGGATAATACAGTCAAACGACGCGCTTGGGTAAAGCGCTTAGCGATAGATTGTTGCATATAAAACTCCGGATAATGAAGGTATGATGCGATTTGTCTTTTTACTGATTGGTCTGTTTGTTGGTAATGAAGACAATTTGAGTATAGGATTATTTATCCAAAAATAAAGTATTATTGTTCATTATAAATAGAAGGATTTATTTTTTAATTATCGTATGAATTCATAAGTTAAATAATTATATTTAAAAACGATATTGAGCTAATTTTAAAGTTGTTATTTTATATTTATTTGATTTTTAATAATTAAATTTTATTTTCGTATTATGTGTTATCAATCTTGGATAACGAATTCAGTGTTTGTGATATCAAAAGTTAATTTAACTTTTTTGTCAACATATGGGTCTGGTTATGGGGTTTTGTAAATATATATTAAAAATCATATTATCAATTTACATTTAAATATTTGTCTGTTTTAAATGTTATTTTGTCTGAAATAATAAATAATATTATTCTTAAATGATGACTTGGTCACATTTTGAACGGATTTTTAAATCTAGAGCACTCTTTTAATCTTCATTTGCGCGATAAGAGGGTGTCATCCCTGCCTGCATCTTGGGTGCAGTGCCTTCTTTATTCTGCTTAATCCTAAGCGCGCCAATCAATGGCAAAACATGATGCACATTTAAATTGGTCTGCGCACGCGTAGCCGCCACATAAAGCAAGCGTAGCTCTTCATCGGCAATCTGGGCTTCGTTTTTATTGATTTTATAGCTGTAGTCATCTTCAAGCTGGACGTTGTGCCACTCCAATCCCTTCGCTTTATGCGCAGTAGAAATCACGTAGTCTGCCGTGGCGATCGGGGTGATTTTGAGTAAGGCTTTTTTCAGGGGGTCGGTGCCATGATCATCAACCAGTTTCACCAAGGATTTGATGTCACTGCCATCATTGGTTTCACAGTATTCATGTACGTCCTGCCAGCTTGAAAACCATGCGAGTTCAGGTGCGTCAAAGACACGTCGCCCCGCCTTAAGTGACGCGGCGGCATCGACAAATTTCAATAAGCGTTCACTGTCTGCTTGCAGCGCAACTTTATCCCCATTGACGAGGCCTGAAAGCAATAACGACATGGCTCGGGCATTGGTACGGCACAAGATGGCATTTTTGACGCTCATGCGCGGAGATAAATCAATCTTGGATTGCTTGGAGGGCTCGCCTTCCAGCGGGACTTGCTCTTTGAGCTCACGTAAAAAAACATTAGCGACATCGGCAACAGCATCACCAAAGCGAAATGAGCGGGTGAGTCGAGTCGCAGTCAGAGGCAACTGCTGCATGGCATTGACCGCACCGCGCCAAGCGTAAATTTGCTGATGCGCATCGCCAACATAAATCACCTGCGCGCGCTTTTGTTTCATCAGCACACCCAGCATTAAGGGGTCAGAATCCTGTGCTTCATCAAACAGAATATAATCCACAGGGATGATCGGATCAGACAGTGCCCAGCATTTGAGATAAATGTCATGTCCGATTCCAGCTTGATGGCGAGGATCGATCGAATCTCGCCAGCGTTTTTCAACATGGGGAAATAGATACAAACGCAGACTTTCGACATCATCGGGGTGAAGCCATTCGGGCAGTTCAATATGACGTGGAGCAGGATGCTGGGCATTGGTTGCGCAGAAGCGGCTGACTGCATTGCTGATAAAACTGCCGAGACGACTGGGAGTCAGCGTAAAGTATTCAAAACGATTACCCAGCATGCGCCGAATTTTCATCGGCTCTAGTCGATATTCTTCTGCTAAACGGGATGGACTTAACCTCGGCAGCCGTAGCTTATCCGTGATGGCACGATTGACGTGACGAAATGCCATGGAGTGGAAGGTGCGGCAATCCACGTTGGCGTGAAAACGCGTTTTGGCGTGATCGGCAATGGCTTTATTAAAGGCTAAGTAGATCCCCTTTTTTTGTGGAATCGCTTGGCTGATCAGTTGCAAAGTCGTGGTTTTACCACTGCCGGCATAAGCAATAATTTTAAAAGACTGTCCGCTCTTGGCCTGCTCAATCGCTGTGGATTGCTCAGGCGTCGCAAGCGCTGCCTTTTGACCAGTTTTTTGTGTGGTATGGATGGTGTTCGGGTTTACAGAGTTGTTCACTTCAGATCAGGTACTCGCACGACGTCTTTCAAGTATACGCGCAAAGACCAATCCTAATTCAAATAATAACCACATCGGGATCGCCAGCATCGCCATACTGATCGCATCCGGTGGAGTCACAAACATGGCAATCGCAAAGCAACCCACGATGATATAGCGTCGTTTTGCGACCAATGAATCCACAGTCACAATTCCAGCCAGAACCAGTAAGAGGGTCGCAATCGGAATCTCGAAGGTTAAACCAAAGACTAGGAATAACTTTAAACAAAAGTTTAAATAGAGATTGATATCCGTCATTGGCACCACGCTATGCGGTGCAATATGAATAAAGAATGTCAGGATTGAGGGCAACGTAATAAAGTAAGCAAATGCCACACCGACATAAAACAGAAGAATACTGGAAGTCAGCATGGGGATCGCGATCTTACGCTCGTGCTTATACAGGGCTGGCGCAATAAACTGCCAAATCTGATGCAGGATATAGGGCATACCAATCATAATCGCGACAAAGAACGTCAGCTTAAACGGTGCCATGAAGGTCGAGGTAATATCAGTCGCAATCATGGTCGCATTATGTGGAAGCTGTGCGCGCAATGGCACCGACAGCATTTCGTACAAGTCACGTGCAAAATACGCCAATGAGAAGAAAATCAATCCGACACAGCTGAAAATTCGAATGAGATGCTTACGCAGTTCAATCAGGTGTGCGGTGATCGGCATCTCTGCGTGATCATCGTTTGATTCAGGTGGGGGTAAGGCTTCAGTCATGGGTGTTTTTGTATTCTTCGGTGAGTGTCGTCTCATGTAGAGGACGAATTGCTTTGCGGTGCTGATAAGGTGCTGCTGGAATCAATGCGTCGCGTTCGGATTGAGAAATGACGACAAAATCACGTTGCACAAAGGAATGGGTTGGTGTCGCTTCGGCATTTCCTTTGATGGATTGTTCTAAGCTGCTCATTTCACCTTGGATGTTTTGATGAATACTGTTCATCTCACTGCCAATCGACTGTTCGGCTTGGCGGATTTTCTCAAGTTCGTCGTTCATGCGTTTACGCATTTCAGCCAGATTGACCTCTTGCTCAATCTCCGCCTGAATCGTCGCAATACTGCGACGAATACGACCATACCATGCCCCAGCCATGCGTGCAGCGTGAGGGAGTTTTTCAGGTCCGAGCACAATTAATGCGACGGCGCCCAGCAGTAAAATTTCAGTAAAGCCTATATCTAACACGTCAGGATTCTCTTAAAACTCGTTAAAGTTGTGCAGTATCAGTGCCGCGCTGCTTAAAGAAATGACACCGTTTAGACTTTGTCTTTATCGTGCTGTTCGGTGCGCTGTGCAGTGCCATCTAGGGTACGGTCTTGATTCAATTTAGCCGCATCTTCATCTTTCATCGATTCTTTGAAGCCTTTGACTGCGCCGCCCAGATCTTTACCTATATTTTTCAGTTTAGATGTACCGAAAACCAGAATGACAACGACCAAAATCAAAATCAAATGCGCGGGAGATAAACCAAACATGACGATGTCCTCTATATGTTTTTTAACAGGGTTGAGCCCTCTAAAAAAAGAGGGGTCAACAATAAAATAATCAATCAAAAATAGATGGGTAATCCGTACTCATCCGTTTAGCCTTCTGTGCGAGAGGCTTTTTCAGCCAGCCCAGAAAGATTGAAACGTCTTGCCAACTCATCCAATACGGCTTGAGGAGGGACATTAAACTGCCCCAGCATGACGATAGCATGAAACCAGAGGTCCGCGGTTTCATAAATAAGGTCTTGTGTGTCTGTTTCGCTGGCATCTTTTGCGGCAAGAACGGTCTCAAAGGCTTCTTCACCCACTTTTTCTAAAATCTTATTCAAGCCTTTATGATAGAGGCTGGCAACATAAGATGAGTTCGGGTCGGCGCCTTTACGCGCTTGAACAATTTGCCCGAGCTGCGCAAGCACATCGATGGTTTCCGAGTTGGGAACGTCATCAATAGTGGGTGTCGCACCGTGATCGTGTTTATGATCATGGCTATTGGCATCACCATAAATCGCCTTCGGATCTTTCTTAACCGCATCGACAATTTGCCAGCCGTCTGGGGTCAGCACACGATAGAAGCAAGATTCGCGCCCAGTGTGGCATGCAATGCCGCCCTGCTGGGTGATCTGAAGCACAATCACATCGCCATCACAATCCAAACGAATTTCATGCACATCTTGCGTATGACCCGAGCTTTCCCCTTTATGCCAAAGTGCTTGGCGTGAGCGTGAGAAATACACGCCTTGTCTACGCTCAGCAGTTAGTTGCAAAGATTCTTTATTCATCCATGCCACCATCAAGATCTGACCAGTATCGCGGTCTTGGGCTATGGCAGGGATCAGGCCGTGTGCATCAAATTTGACGTCATCTAGCCAAGATGCTTGGGATGTGCGGTTCATGCAGCTCGCTCGTTTTTTAAAAATAGCAATATAGGGAATCTATTGTAGAAGATGTTGGGCAAAATGTGGGGATTCAATCATATGAATCCTGTCGAAAGATGGTGCGAGAATCGACTTTAGATTGCTCAATAAATTTAGCGCGTGTTTTGTAATCAACTTAGATTCTGTGCAAAGTGATGTGATATTTTCCAATAGGTCAAGATTTTAAATGTCGATCAACAAGGTCGATGTTTGTTTTAACAGTTTGCTTAATTGCTGTGATCTACCCCCTTCGTTGTTTGATCAGAAAATTGCCGTGAGTCATCAGGGACGTTTCTATGAAAATCTCTAATCCGTTTGCCGAGTTGACCGGACCACAACTCCATGCCTTTATCGCTGCGTTGTCAGGTTGGTCGCTTGATGCTTTTGATTTTTTCCTTTTTGTCTTTGCGATTAAGTCGATCGCAGGTGATTTTCATACCGATGTCAAAGCAGTATCCGAAGGCATCTTTTTGACTTTAGCCATGCGCCCAGTGGGCGCATTATTATTTGGTTGGTTGGCCGAGCGTTATGGCCGACGACCGATACTGATGATTAATGTGGTGAGCTTTGCCATTTGTGAATTGGCGTCCGCATTTGCACCGAGTCTTGCTGTTTTACTCGCTTTCCGTGCCTTGTTTGGGCTCGCCATGGGCGGAGAGTGGGGGATTGGCGCAGCGCTTGCTCTTGAAACACTGCCTGCAACGAATCGTGGTTTTTTCTCTGGTCTCCTGCAAGAAGGCTATGTACTTGGCTATTTAATGGCGGCATTGGTTTTTAAATTTGCATTTGATCATGTTGGCTGGCGTGGGATGTTTATCATCGGTGCGTTGCCTGCTCTGCTCGTGTTTTTTATTCGACGTTCAGTGCAAGAGTCTCCCGCGTGGCTGGCAGGGGCAAAACAGAAACGACAAACCATCGGGGAGATGTGGGGTGCCGTGCGTGGGCATATTCCGCTGATGTTGTTTATGGTGGTGATCATGGTGTGTTTCACGGCTTTAAGTCACGGTTCTCAAGATCTATACCCCACGTTCTTACAGGTTCAACATGGCTATGGCACCGATATCACGGCAAATATCGCGATTGTTTTAAATCTTGGTGCGCTGTGTGGCGGTGTTTTATTTGGTTCTTTGTCTTCTCGCTTAGGGCGACGAAAGACCATCGCCTTAGCCGCGCTTCTGGTCCTACCAATGATCCCCCTTTGGGCTTATGCGGCGACCCCTGTTATGTTTGCTCTTGGTGCTTTCTGCATGCAACTCATGGTTCAAGGGGCTTGGGGGGTTGTTCCTGCCCATTTGAATGAATTATCCCCCCCTGCTGTCCGCGCCATTCTGCCCGGTTTTGCATATCAACTCGGTAATTTGGCTACATCGAAGATGGCGCCCTTTCAAGCGAGTATCGCGGAATCCCATAGCAATAATTTTGCGCTGGCGCTGTCATGGACCATCGGGGTTGCTGCAGTTATTTTGGCCATTGTGGCCTGGTTTGGATATGAAGCTAAAGATGTGGATTTGACAAAGTCGAGCTAGGCAGTAAGGGCTTTAGCAAAATTTTAGAGTCCCGTAACAGTTTTGAATGGGTGTTTGGGCAAGGTCAAACGCGGGGAGAATAACCTGCGTTCCAAATACACCCGTCAGCGCAGTGAGCAGAGGAATATCAATTTCATTATTGCTGTTCAGGTTATTGATCGTGATCGATGGCAGGGACAACCACCAGCCTGTTTGCGCAGCTGGAGCATCAAATGCACCCGTACTGATCGTTTGCCATTTCAACGCGGTTTTCTGTAGGGATAAATAGACGTCAGAGGTTGCCGTACCGTCGGCATTCGTGAGCGCTAGATTATGGACGGAGGATAGGGGCTCACTGTCCAAGGTAATATTGCTCAGTGTGAGATTAGAGATTGTCGGCAAGATTCCCCCCAGTTTGAGAGATCCCGTTGTTGCGCTAATACCATTTAAGGTGATCGTTGAGGCACGAGTGAGCGACTGGGTGGAGGAATAGTTGGCGATGGTTGCCGTCGTGGTCAAGAGTCCGCCACCAATTTTAATATTATTGAGTTTGCCATTAATGATGTTGACTGTGAGATTACCACTCAGGCTTGAAATACCCGTGTCATCGGCTGTCGTTGTGGTGTCATCATTCGTTCCGATCGAGAGTCTACCTAAGATACTCGCTGCACCGATTCGAAATCCCTCTACTTCTCGGGTCGATAAACTGGTTGGATTCTTAATCGCAAATTCAAGATACGGGTTGGTGATGGTTGCGTCAGAACTGGCATAACTGCCGTCTGATCCTGGATTGAGCCCAGTTAAGCTGACATTGGATAGATTGATGTCGCACCCCGGGCCATTAACCCCACCGCAGCCTAATTGCAGGGATTGGATATTGGTATTAATCGAGGTCGTTGCTTGTAAACCCACCCGGTAGAAGCCAACATTGGCAGTGGTGCTGCCATCGACCATATTGTTATTGCCGCTTGCTCCAGGGGCGACATATGTCAGGTTGAGTAGTGACTGTCCAGTGGCTTCTGACATCTCTGCATCTGGCATGACGGTCATTTTTGACCATGCTGATTGACTCAAAGGAATGAGCATCGTCGTTAAGATCGCTTGTGCAAGGTATTGTTGTAATTTGCGCATGATCAGGGTTGGCATGATGGTCGCTACGACGTCCTGTCCGTATTAGTCATGCATAAAACGGTGCAACAAAATTATGGAGCAACCATGAAGCAGAATCTGCTTGCAAATGCCGCGTCGCCGCGGCATGTTAATCAGATTCCCTCCATGAGAAATTTGCTGCGTGCGCTCATTTTTAAAACTCGTCTCAATCCGTTTGCCCATTGCGATTCGCCTCTTTATGGCCATCCTTTTGACCGCGGTGACGATTACGCTTTTGGGTCTGTGGATGTTCCATTTGGCGATGCGCGATGGCTTTGCGGTCTATGTTGCACAGATTGAGATCAATAAACTCCAGGGTTTGGTTACGCAACTGCAACAAGATTATGAGCGATCAGGGCATTGGCCCGAGTTATCAGAGGATGAAAAGCATCAGTGGTTGCGGGCACAGTTTCATCATCATATGTTTAGCAAGTTCAGTGAAAAAAAAGAAGCGCGCAGACTCATGCTGCCAAATTACCAGCCATCAACTTCAGAACCACCTCCGAACGGAGTTGATAATCATCGGCCTTATCCGCCGACGCTGAGTGACTCTGGGCCCCAAGCCCTTTTCGAGATGAAACGTTTAAAAATGCCGCCGCCGTTATTTGGAGGATTTCCTGATCGGCTGGACATAGGCAGTCGCTTGGGTCTCATTGATTCGCAAGGCATATTGGTCGCGGGTGCTTATGCCACAAATCGTGCGCCCAGATTAGTGATCCGAGTTCATGAAAAGACTGTTGGCTATCTGACTCTTGAGCCGCGTATCGATCCTGATGATGCACTGTCCAAAGCATTTTTTACTCAGCAAAAAGAGCAACTGTTTTGGATTGGCATCGGTTGTATTGTCATGAGCGCAGTAGTGGCGGGGCTGTTGGCTCGTCATTTCCGGCGCCCCATCCAAACGCTTATGGATTCTGCAAATCATCTGATTCATGGGCAGTACACGTTCAAAAATCACATCAATCGTTCGGATGAACTGGGTGATTTGGGTAAAACCATGAACCAACTGTCAGAAATCTTGAGTCAACATGAGTCCTCACGTCGGCAATGGGTTGCCGACACTTCTCACGAACTGCGTACTCCGGTCAGTGTATTACAAGCGCAAATTGAAGCGATGCAGGATGGTGTACGTGAGCCTAGTGTTCAACATTTACAGGCAATGCATGGGCAAGTGAGTGCTCTGTCACGCTTATTAAATGATGTCTATGAACTGGCGCGGGCCGATGTGGGGCAGCTCTCTTGTCATCTACGCATCACTGAGCCTTGGACAGTTGTTCATGCGGAGTGCGAAGGATTTAGTGAGCCGATGCAATCACAAGGGTTGGAGTTGCAAGTTATTCCGCCCAATTTTTCTATACAGCTCGAAATTGATGCGGATCGGATCCGTCAAGTGGTGGCCAATTTACTCGAAAATAGCCGACGCTACACCGATCCCGGTGGTGTAGTACGGGTCAGTACCGAATTACAACTTATCCAAAAGGAACGATTTTGGACCTTGTTGATCGACGATAGCTTGCCGAGTGTCTCGAATAACGTCCTTTCTCATTTAGGTGAGCGTTTTTTTCGTGCAGATTCTTCGCGGACCAGAGCAACGGGTGGCGCAGGATTAGGTCTTGCGTTATCTCGCCAGATCGCGGAAATGCATGGGGGTGATTTATTGTTTGAGCATTCTCCATTGGGTGGGCTCCGAGCGATTTTACGCTTGCCTGTCAGGCAAATCATTCATGAAAATTAATGGTAGAGGTGTGATGTGGCATATGTGATGGTGGTTGAGGATGAAAAAGAGCTCGCGAGTTTAATCGAGGATTATTTGCGCCATGCCGGTTTTGACGTCGGTGTCTATCATGATGGTCAGCGCGCTTTTGATGTCATCCATCAGAAAGTACCTGACTTGATTGTGCTCGATATCATGCTACCGCGTATGGATGGCATTACGATGTGTCATGCGATTCGCCAGTTCTCAGAAGTGCCGATTATTATGGTGACGGCCCGCAGTGAAGAGATTGATCGGTTATTGGGCTTGCGAATAGGCGCGGATGATTATTTGTGTAAACCATTTAGTCCTCGAGAGTTGGTGGCGCGGGTTCAGGCCGTTTTGCGCCGCTATCAGTATGGTCTGGCATTAGCACAAGAAAATTCAACCGATTTGGGCTTTAAGGTTGATGAGTTAGGGCGGCGGGTTCTGTTTGACGGCAAACCTTTATTGTTGACGCCATACGAATACAACTTATTGAGTTTATTTATCAAAAATGCAGGGCGGGTCTACTCTCGGGCGCAATTATTAGATCATTTGAGCCCTGATAGCATCGATGTGGCGGACCGAGTGATTGATAGTCATATCAAAAATCTGCGTCGCAAGCTAAGTGAGGCAGCCAAACGTACCGATCAATATGAGTGGATTCAGTCCATCTATGGTGTGGGTTATCGTTTTGAATGGCCAGAGTCGTCTTAGTCAGTTGACGCTCATGATGGTTTGCCCATCAATTACATCGCCGCTATGGAAGTCTTTGTATTGGCCCTGTAATCTCTTCGGATTAGGATAATTAAAAAGATCATGAAGAGGAAGAATCATTATGGCAAGTACATCTCACCCCATTTCTAAAACATCAGTCACTGAAAAGCCCTTATTGGTGTCGATTAGTGGTTATGCACTACTAGTGGTTGCATTAGTTCTATTGGCTTTTGCAGGGATTTCATTTTTGCAGGCGCACGAACCAACGATCTTATCGGTCACGCTATTTGTTTTGAGTCTGCTTATTTTTAAAGGCATGTCGGTGATTGCGCCGAATGAGGCAGTCATTACAACCTTTCTTGGCACCTATATGGGTACCATGAAAAAGAGTGGGCTGCGTTGGGTCAATCCCTTTTATAGTAAGCAGAAAATCAGCCTCCGTGCCCGGAATCTCAATGGTCAAGCGCTGAAAGTGAATGATAAAAGTGGTAATCCTATCGAAATTGCAGCCGTTGTGGTGTGGCAGGTGGACGATACTGCACGTGCGACGTTTGATGTCGATGACTATTCAGTATTTGTACATATTCAGTCCGAAGCTGCGGTGCGTAAGCTTGCAAGTTCCTATGCATATGATCATAGCGAAGATGACCATGCCGATATCACCCTGCGGGATAGTACCGGATTGATCAATGAGTACTTAGAGCGTGAATTAAATGAGCGTTTGGCACGTGCGGGTGTGGTTGTAATCGAAGCACGAATCAGTCATTTGGCCTATGCACCTGAAATTGCACAAGCGATGCTTCAACGTCAGCAAGCAGCAGCGATGATCGCCGCGCGTCGTCAGATTGTCGATGGTGCTGTGGGTATGGTCGAAATGGCACTCCTGCGCCTTGAAGATAAAGGGACGGTAACGCTGGATACCGACCGTAAAGCGGCACTGGTGAGCAATCTTTTGATCGTGCTGTGCGGGGAAAAAAGTGTTAGTCCTATTGTGAATACCAGTGCATAAGTCATCACCATGTTAGAACAAGAGGTTGGTGCCAGTGATAGCGCATGCGAACTTTGTGGGCGTGCGCAGTTGCCTTTGACCCGCCATCATCTGATTCCTCAGTCTCGTCATAATAAAACCCGCACGCAGCGTTTCTTCGATAAGCAAGATATGCAGCAGCGGATTGCGCTGCTGTGTCATCCTTGTCATTCACAAGTGCATGCGGTTTTGGACAATGCCACATTGATGCAGCATTACAATACAGTTGAAGCTCTGGCAGGTCACCCTGAAATTGCTAAATTCTCAGCTTGGGTGGCTTCTAAGCCGGCGGGTTTAAAAGTTGCTATTCGTCATAAGAAATAAGAGATCTGTCCTATTTTTTGAGTATATTTAATTCTTGCTGAATCTGACTTTCGAGCCACTTGCGTAATTCAAGACGAATCGGGTCAAGCGAGCGCTCAATGATTGTGTCAATTTGCTGATGGAGACGTTTTTCAAACTCAGGTTGAGTGGTGATCTCTGTAATGGGTGCGGCAAGATTTTTGGAAGGACTCTCGGTTTTATTTTTTTGAATCGGAGCTTGAGTGGGCGACGTGATGGGTTCGACATCATCAGTGTCGTTTTGCAGGGATTTTTCCCATTCATCAAAGTCGGTATTGGGGTCTAACAACAAGCAGACGCTACTTAAGTCACGTAGGCATTGCCGACGCTCAGCGTACGGGGTTGCGAGCCATCGACTGGGGAAGTCAGCACCAAGTTGTAAGGACATAAAACATACTCTCGAATTTCGTAAAATGATTTTTTTTTGATTATTTGATCTGATGGGTGATCGGGGTAATTCCTTGCTGTTTATATGCTTTAAACCGTTCACGTCCCGCTGCCTTAGCAGCTTCATTGGCCGCAATGATTTCAATCACACGATCAAAGCGGCTGAGTGCTTCAGCGGATGTTACTGCATGTCCGCTGAGATTAAGGCAGCCCACTTTTTGCGGTGTCGCCTGCAAAAAATCGTCAGGAATATTTAAACCCAGACAAATGGGTGCTCGTGCATCATCAATGTCATGCGGAATAAAACTGGACGCTTGAAAGTCCCACAACAATTGATCGAAGCGCTCCAAGGCTTCTGCCGATTCGCACCATACAAATAGAGGTAACCCTTCTTGCAGGGCGCGTTGGCAAAGACGACAGGCGAATAACTCATGACTCGCCTGTACATCATTCAATACATAAAAGTTGACAGCACTCACAAGCGCTTCCTTTTATTTTATACGCCAGCCCGCTTTCTTAAAAACTGCATTAGGAGTGGGACTGGACGGCCAGTTGATCCTTTATTTGCACCGCTAGTGTTCGCAGTTCCCGCGATATCCAAATGCGCCCAGCGGTATTGCTTGGTATAACGCCACAAGAAACATGCTGCGGTAGTTGCGCCTGCAGTGCGTCCACCGATATTGGCCATGTCTGCTACAGGGGAGTCAAGTAATTCTTGATAATCCTCAAGCAATGGCAAGCGCCATGCTCGGTCATGAACTTCCAGACCCGCTTGTAGTATTTCAGCAACTAACTCTTCATCGGCACTGAACAAGCCCGAGACGATCTCACCCAGTGCAACGACACAAGCGCCAGTCAGAGTTGCCATATCGATAACGATTTCTGGATTGAAGCGCTCAATGTAGGTCAGGGTATCGCACAGTACTAAACGGCCTTCAGCGTCGGTATTCAAAATTTCAATTGTTTGGCCGCTCATGGAGGTCACGATGTCACCAGGACGGGTTGCACGACCAGATGGCATATTCTCCGCACAGGCCAATGCACCAACGACATTAATCGGAAGTTTAGCGACACAAACTGCGCGAATGATCCCCAGTACGGATGCTGCGCCGCTCATATCAAACTTCATATCTTCCATGCCGGGACCGGGTTTTAGCGAAATACCGCCTGTATCAAAAGTTACGCCTTTTCCAACTAAAACAACAGGCTTACTGTCATCTTTTTTACCATTATATTCAAGAGTAACGAGTCGACCCGGACGCTCAGAACCTTTGGACACTGCTAGAAACGAGTGCATGCCTAACTCAGCCATCTGTGCTTCATCTAGAACCGAGGTCTTGAGCACGTCTGGAAATTCAGCAGCTAATGCAATCGCTTGATCTGCAAGGTATTCTGGGAAGCAGATATTGCCAGGTTGGTTAGCCAAATTGCGGGTAAAGCTTTGCCCGATATGAACTGCATTGACTAAGTTGATCCGCGCTTGCAGAGCATCGGCTTGAGCCGATTGCAGCGTAATGCTTTTCAGTTTATTGGTTGATTTTTTACTTTTATAAACATCGAATTGATAGGCTTTGTTGGCGAGTGCAAGAGCGAAAGGCTCAATCGCAGCATCCGGTAGGCTATCAATGGCAATAACAGCATGGGGCGTACGTTCTGCGAGCGCTTTAATGATACTTGCGGCTAGCTTCTGCGCTTGACCTGCGTTTAATTCATTGATGGTGCCAGCACCAACAATCAGTATTTGTTCAAATCCATCTTGCTCTGCTTGATACAATGGCAGAGTTTCACCCAGTTTTGCAGAGAAACCTGCACGACTTGCACTGGCCTGAATGGCTTGTTGTGCGCTGGCCGATAGGGTGGTTGGCAAGCCTGAAAGCGCGTCACTATCGAGTAAAATAACCAAGACATCTTCAGATGAGGCGGTAACCTGAGCGGTTGTCAGTAGGGAGAGTGCAGAACTTAAAAGCGGAGAGTCTTGAGTGTGAGTAGCGGATGGCATGAGTCGTGGTGTCCAATGAGTTTAACAGGCTTAACGATATTGAGAGTTTGGTGCTGCAAAATGCTTTGCAACTTATCCCTCATTAAAACATTGTCACTCCTTGATGAACAGTAGTTAGATTGTGATTTAAGCATGATATTGTTGTATTTGCGCACAACTGAATGGTTCAATCTCTGCTCTTCTACAGCAGTGTCAAGTGCCATGTTTTGGGCAACGAGAATGTAGTTTCTCTGTGAAGGATTGTCCGCAATCAGGTACACTGTATTTCAACGATATTCTAATGACCGACTAAACGCCTTTTTAGGCTGTTTTTGGACTCCAATATGCGCTTTCTTACGGATCATACATTGTGATTATTAGCCGTTATTTGCTGCGCCAAGTGGCGACAACGACACTGGTGGTCACCAGTTTTTTAGCGTTCATCATGATCGGCGGACGGCTTATTAAATACTTTGGTATTGCCGCTCAAGGTCGACTCGATGTCAGTGCTTTGCTCTGGCTGGTTGCTTACCGCATGCCTGATTTCTTGACGTTGATCTTACCTCTTGGCTTTTTTACAGGGCTGATGCTGGTCTTTGGTCGCCTCTATGTGGACCACGAAATGGCGGTATTGAATGCTAGTGGGGTGAGCCGGGATAGTCTGGCTCTCAGGCTATGGCCTTTGGCTGTTCTGCTGATTGTGGTTGAAGCAGGCTTAACCCTTTATGCGGCGCCGTGGGGATTTCAGCGATCTGAAAAAGTACTCGCCGAACAGTCGGCTAAGAAAGGCTTTGATCTTGTGAGTCCCGGACGCTTTATTAACTCAGGGACGTATACGTTTTATGCGGATGGGCAGTCTAAAGATCGCACTACTTTATTGAATGTCTTTGTGCATCAGGATGCTGCTAATGGTTCGGATGTGATCATTGTGGCGAAAGAAGCTGTACGCCTGATTGATCCTACGCGATTAAATACGATCGTAGAGCTACATAATGGTCGACGCTATGAGCTTAAAGCAGGTCAGCTTAAGTACTCTGAAGCACAGTTTGCCACGTACCGTTTACATTTGAATGATCCACAAGCAGCTGAAGCGGTTGCGATGTCCAATGAGTCGATGTCGACAGAGGATCTCTTGGCGCGTCCTAACGATGCAAAGGCACAAAGTGAGCTGGGTTGGCGCCTGACGATGCCTGTGATGATTATTCTAGCGGTTATTTTGTCTTTGCCTCTATCTCAAGTGAATCCGCGTCAAGGGCGATATTTACGCTTATTCCCTGCATTATTGGTTTTTGTAGCATTGGTCATTGGCGTGCTTGCGCTCAAATTGAGAATTGGGAAGGGGACCTTATCTGTCTGGTGGTATGCCGGACTGGTCTTTTTCTACCTGTCCTTTGCCATGATATTGGCGCGTAAACAGCGTTTAACGGCGCGCTTGAGTGGTAAAACACCGCACCATCCGCATGGAGGGAATGGTCCAACGAATATGCCGCATGTGGGAGAGTTATCATGATTATGCGTCGTCATGTCATTCGAGTAACTTTTTCAGCAATGATCGGTGTTGTGCTGATTCTGTTGATTGTGCAGATGTTGTTCGTCTTTTTGGGTCAGATGAGTGATCTTAAAGATACCTATCGCATCGGATCTGCACTGCGCTATGTACTTTTGCAAACGCCGGGTAATTTTTATAGCGTGCTGCCGATAGGCGCCTTGATTGGTGCTGTTGTTGGCTTGGGTTCGCTGGCATCCAGTAGTGAATTGATCGTAATGCGCGCATCCGGTGTGAGTGTCTGGCGCATCGTGGGTTGGGTGCTCCGTCCAGCTCTGATTCTGGGTTTAGTCGCATTTGCAGCAAGTCAATGGATCATTCCGCCAGCGACTCAGAAAGCAGAATTGATTCGTAGTGGTGTCGCTAAAGACTCGGGTGTACATGGCTACTGGCATAAAGAAGGTCAAGAATACGCTTTCATTTCTTATGCGAATGAAAAAGGGGCATTAGGTGTTGTTAAGGCATTTCATTTTAATGATGACCAACGCTTACTGGATAGCTGGCAGGCACCATCAGGCCAGTTTCAAGGGAATCAGATTTGGATACTCAACGATGTGTCCAATGCCAAAATTCAGCCCACGGGTCAAAGTTTCCCCATCCATGCAGCGAGCCAAATTTGGTCGGTGAATCTGAAACCCAAGTTGCTGTCGGCAGCAACAGCTGATCCCGATGAGTTGTCTCCAAGCCAGTTATTTAAATATGGTCGCCTACTGTCTTCAGATAAAACGCCAGTGCCCAGTGAATACAAATTATCATTTTGGCAGAAGATATTGGCACCTTTAGGCTTGATGTCACTCGTGGTTCTCGCTTGTGCATTTGTTTTCGGGTCTTTACGGAATCGATCAATGGGCTTTCGAATCGTGATTGCGCTGCTGGTTGGATTAGGCTTCCGTTATCTGCAAGATTTTATTGGCTATGTGGGCTTGGTTGCTGGCGGTTGGACGATTTTGTATGTGTTGATGCCGATATTGGCAGTCTTTGCCTTGGGCGGTTATTTTCTAAAGCGAGCACGCTAAGCTCGCCTTCACTTCATTTTTCATGAGATCGATGAAAGCTGACGTTATAAACGTCAGTCTTTCTGAGCCATCGTGATGGTGTAGGTTTTCCCTTGTTTGAGTTTATCCGAATTACCAAAGACTTCCTTGAACGTACGCTGCATAAATTCACGTAAACCATTGATCGTGACCACATAGAAACGACCGCCGCTATTCATTGCGTTATAGGCATCCAGTAAGTAGAGATAGTGCTGCTCTTTGCTGGCTTTGGCTGGCAGGTTTGACATGACGAGATCAAAGCGACGTTTGGGATCAACATGACGAAAGCCATTGGAGAGTTGGACTTCGGTATTGCTCAGTTTATTATCCGCACAATTTTTCTTGGCATATTCAATTGCGACAAAATCTTTATCAATGAGCAGATGCTGTCCTTCTGGGCATTCACGCGCAGCGGTCATGCCTAAAACCCCGTAACCACAACCCAAATCTATAGAGGAGTCAGCAGGGCGAAACTCAATATGATCCAGCAGCATGAGCGAGCCTTCGTCCAGTTTTTCAGGTGAAAAGAGCCCCCACGTTGAGGTGAATTTCATCGGTTTACCCAGCACTGACTCTTCAAAATGTAAATCTTGGCGCCAGCGCGTGTGCAAGCTATCGAGTTCTTGGCGATTCATGAGGATTTTTTCCGAGAATGGGTGAGTTCGGGCGCTATGATAAACGATTTGTGGTTATTCGCGTCGGATGCATTATTTTACAGGCACAAAAAAGCCGCGCTGACTCTCATCCTGATGCGCGGCTTATTTGTTCTTACGCCCTGTTTTGCACGTTTGTCATGCATCTCGCACAACGCACGGTATTCATCCCGAACCTTTTTTTTCTGTTTTGCGGCGAGGTTCTCCCCCTTGGCGATCCTTGCCGACTTCCTTGTGATGCCTGATCATAATCCAATTTTTGAGCAGGCTTCGATAGCCGCAAAGCACGTCAGTTTTTGTAAGCATTTGCGTACGTCGACGCACTTTTATACCAGGCTTAAGGGAGTGTGCTTTAGTCTACAAGGTAGTCAATCACCACAGGGGAGTGGTCGCTAAAACGGGTGTCACGATAGATAAAGACGTTTTTGATTTTATCGCGCCAATCTGCGGAAGCAATTTGATAGTCAATCCGCCACCCAACATTCTTAGCCCAAGCTTGTCCTCGGTTTGACCACCATGAATACTCTTCGGCATTTTTGTTGAGTTCACGGAAGGTGTCGATATAACCCAGTGCAAACACATCATCCATCCACGCGCGTTCATGGGGCAAACATCCTGAATTACCGATGTTGCCTCTCCAGTTTTTTAGATCAATGTCTTTGTGAGTGATGTTGACATCGCTACAGACAATAATCGAGCGATTTTCTTGACGCCATGCCTCGAAAATCGGCAGCATTTTTGCAATAAATTCGTCTTTGCGTGCTTGTGCAATTTCAGAGCTAGAACCTGACGGAATGTACACCGAAGCCACATCAAATGTTTTACCATTGACCTCAAATGTGGCAATCGTACAGCGGCCTTCACTATCGCAGAGTTCAAACCCTAAACCATCTGTGATCTTGGTAATGGGCAAGCGACTGTAGATTGCTGTCCCTGCATAGCCCGCTTTTTCAGCAGGGAAGAGATGTGTGTGCCAAAGTGCAGGTTTGTGACTCTCTACCCATTGATGGGCATGTAGACGACTTTCTTGCAGACAAATGATGTCGATATCGGATGCATCAAGCCATTCGATGAGACCTTTGCTTGCCGCGGCACGTAAACCGTTGGCATTCAGTGAAACGATGCGGATTAAACCTGTTTCCTTTGCTATCATTGCGCTATCCTCAAACTTTTAATGACACGGCTCAATTAAAACGATTTGCCTAAACCTTATATGCCGAATATGTAGACTCTTTGGGAGAAGATCATCATGTCACAGCAACCTTCACCGCAAAAATTTAGCGTACATGGACTGATTGAGCTTGCTCTTTCGCGTGGCGTACTTAAATTTGGAGAGTTTACCCTAAAGTCAGGTCGCGTGAGCCCATACTTTTTTAATGCAGGCTTACTCAATGATGGCGAAGCGCTGTCCTTGCTAGCCAGTGGTTATGCGCAAAAAATGATGGCAAGCGAAGATGTGGGCGTCTTGTTTGGCCCCGCCTATAAAGGCATCCCTCTTGTTGCGGCAACAGCCAGCGCGCTGTGGCATGAGCATGGGGTGAATGTACCTTGGGGCTTTAATCGTAAAGAAGTCAAAGATCACGGGGAAGGCGGCTTGTTGGTTGGTGCGCCTGTTGCGGGTCAACGCGTGTGGATTGTGGATGACGTGATTACCGCAGGTACGGCTATACGCGAAGTAATGAATGTATTAACGAAAGCGGGTGCAAAAGTGACTGGCGTTTTGGTTGCATTGGATCGTCAAGAGCGTGGGCAAGGTGAGCTATCAGCCATTCAAGAAATTGAACAGCAATATAATATTCCTGTTCAAGCGCTACTGACCATGACCGATCTCATGAACTATTTGAAGAAAGAAAATCGTTTGGACGATCTTGCACGCATGCAGAATTATCGTGCTGAGTTTGGCATCCAGAGCAAGTCGGTTGATTCTTTGCAACGCGGCTTGTTTGATGAGGCAGCGTTCTAAGTTAATGTTCTCGTGCCCATGAGTCTCTTTCTTCCTCCCTTTTTAATTAAAGAGGGAGGTCTACTTCTATAAAACTATGTCGATCAAAGGCTGCACCACTATGCGCGTTCTTGTTGTGATGGATCCCATTGAAAAAATTAACATCAAAAAAGATACCACTTTAGCGATGCTGTGGGCGGCCAAGCGCCGTGGACATACGTTGGGCTATGTGTTGCAAAGTGACTTATTTATCAATAACGGTAAAGCTTTTGGTTTGGTGAAACCCTTGGATGTCTTTGAGGACACGAAAGATTTCTTTACGTTGGGTGAAACCGTAAAAGAGTCTCTTGCCAGTTATGACGTGATTTTGATGCGCAAAGACCCACCTTTTGACATGAATTTTGTCTATACCACTTATATTCTAGAGCAAGCCGAGCGTGAAGGGGTGTGGGTGGTGAATCGTCCGCAAAGTTTGCGTGACTGCAATGAAAAGCTGTTTGCAACGCAGTTTCCTGACTTGATGGTGCCTACGCTGGTGACGTCTCAGCAGTCGCTGATTCGCGAATTTTTGGCGGAGCATGGCGATATTATCGTGAAGCCTTTGGATGGCATGGGTGGCTCGGGGATCTTTCGTTTGCAAACTGGTGTACCGAATGTCGGTTCGACCTTGGAAATGCTGACTAATCTAGGTCAGTTTCCCATCATGGCGCAGAAATATATTCCTGAAATTGTCGATGGGGATAAACGCATTCTACTGATTAATGGCGAGCCTGTGCCGTATTGCCTTGCCCGGATTCCACAAAATGGCGAAGTGCGTGGTAATTTGGCGGCTGGTGGGCGTGGAGAGGCGCGACCACTGACTGAAAAAGATCGTGCGATCGCAGCGAAAGTCGGTCCTGTACTGCGTGAGAAAGGGTTGATTTTTGTTGGTTTGGATGTGATCGGTGAGTATGTTACCGAGATCAATGTCACGAGTCCGACCTGTGTCCGTGAGATTGATGCCGCTTATGGCACATTGATTGCGGATGATTTGTTTAAGGTGTTGGAAGCGGGGCGTTCGTAAGACGGTTTTCGACTTGTGAAATAAATCTCCCAACACTCGTGTTTACGCTACTGTGGAAGCGATTGTTGGGTCTATAAAATCTCTTAGCTGATAATTGAACCTAACTCTTTGGTGCGAAAATAATAATACACGCCCCTAGTATCGTAACTACACAACCCGTTATATCCCAAACTGTGGGGCGTACCCCATCCACTGCCCAAAGCCATAAGATGGCGACACCAATATAAATGCCTCCGTAGGCAGCATAGACACGACCTGCAGCAGCAGGATGCAACGTCAGTAGCCATGCAAAGGCGGCTAATGCAAATGCAGCCGGAATCAATAACCAAGGGCTTTTGCCTTGCGTCAACCACAAATAAGGCAAATAGCAGCCAATGATTTCGACCACAGCGGTGATGGCGAAGAGAAATATGGCTTTAAGTTCGATCAAGAGAGAAATTCCATTATCAGTAAATGGTGATATCTCAAGAATAAGCTAAAAATGACTGTTGGGCTCTGTTAAAAATTCAATTTCTTCAGGGGTGGAAACGCGTCCTAGCACGGCATTGCGATGAGGATAGCGTCCAAAACGGTCAATGATCGCTTTATGCTTATATTCAAACGCTAGGTTCCCTGCGATACCGAGAGCGGTATAAAGTCGCACAGCCTCAATGTGAATGGTGCGAGATTCGCTATGCATAAACGGTAGGTATAAAAAGACCCGCTGTTCAGGAGGAAGCTGTTGATCAAGCCCAAGAGCAATCGCCTCTTGCGCAAGGACCAATGCCATAGGGTCAGCAGCAAATTGACGCGGATCATCACGAAACAGATTTCTCGAGAACTGATCAATCACAATAATTTCAGCCAGCCGTCCTTGCGCGCCGACTTTACGCCAAGCAGACAGCTCACAGGCAATGGCTTGCCTGTGAACATCTACAAATCGACGACGAATAGTCTCATCAAAGGCAAGATCCTTCGTAAACCACTGTTCGGGTGTGGACTCTGTAAACCAAAACGAAAGGATGTCTTGATAATTCATGATGGCTTCCATTATTGCGGGGAGTTAATCGCCGAGATGTGGTGGTTAATTAACCTAAAAAGTCACGTTTTCCCAAGGTCACACCTTGATGGCGGAGTAAGTCATAAGCAGTTGTGGTGTGAAAAATAAAATTAGGCAGTACCCACTGCGTCAAATAGTTTTGACCTGTAAAATCAACGAGGAGGCCTGGGCCGAGAGGGATTTTTAACGCGCGGGTTTCTGCACCTTCAAAAGCACTTTCTGGGATGCTCTCTAAAAATGCAATGGTTTTGACAATGCGTTCCTGAAGTTCGGGAATGGTGGTTTCAACATCTTCAAATACGGGTGCATCAATGGCGGCTAAACGCGCTGCGCCTTTCTTGACGGTATCGGTTGCCATTTGAACTTGACGGGTCAGGGGAAACATATCGGGTGCGAAACGAGCATTCAATAATGAGTTAGGATCGATACTATTTTCTGCGGCATAGCTTGCGGCTTTACTCAGGATTTTAGATTGATTATTAAGCAAGTGCTTTGCCATTGGAATCAATGCACTATAAATGGTAAATGACATGATAGAGCTTCCATTTTCATTGTAATTAAGAGATAAACTTGCCGCAGCAATTTAGCATTATCAATGCAGGGTTTTTAGGTGTTTTCTGTATTAACGTATCTTGTGATCACCCTAGATTTCCCTTGCAGAGTTTGTCCAATCATCCTGTTTAAGCATGAAGGGTGATGTATCTAAGAAGCTGTTTAATTTCTGAGCACTAGAAACAGATCAACACACATTAAACGCAGAGTTGTTTTACAGTACCGTGACGTTGCTTTATCGTCAGATAACGCCGATTACGACACAAACGCTTCAAACATGACCATGGTTGCGAGTATCATGCGCGGTCGTGGGCGAATGAGAAGAGATTCGTTCTACATTATCCGTATAGGCGTGATCAATTTTCATCTTTATTGAATCATTCAATGCATCCACTTTAGGCAAATTTTGTGTCCTCAAATTCAGCAAAACCTCAAAAAGTCCAAAAAAGAATCGCTAATGTCATGATCATGGCGGCAGGCACTGGCGGACATATATTTCCAGCACTGGCTGTGGCTGAGCGATTGCGTGCGCAAGGCGTGGCAGTACATTGGCTGGCAACACCATCGGGTATGGAGCATCGGTTGGTAGCGCCTTCTGGAATTCCTTTGTATCCGATCGATATTCAGGGGTTACGTGGAAATGGCCTGAAGCGTTTGATCGCCGCACCATTGAAGATATTAAAGGCGACCATTGCGGCCATGCGTCTGATGAAGGCTCTGAATATTGATGTCGTTGTCGGCTTTGGTGGCTATGTCGCAGGTCCGGGTGGTTTGGCCGCACGATTACTGGGCATCAAGCTGGTGATCCATGAACAGAATGCGATTGCGGGTATGACCAATCGTCAATTGGCGAGGATTGCGACCACGGTTTTACAAGCCTTCCCCAAAGCATTTTCCCCTGCTGCCAAAGTACGTACGACAGGTAATCCTGTGCGAACCGATATATTGCATGTCGCAGAACCTGCACAACGTTTTTTAGATCGTAGTGGTCCAATCGAGATTTTAGTGATCGGTGGCTCTCTAGGGGCGCAAGCACTGAATGAACGTGTACCGAAAGCTTTAGCGTTATTGGTGTCGCCAGATCAGCCGATCCATGTACGCCATCAATGCGGTCAAAAACAAGTCGATGAAACCACTGCACGCTATGACAGCCTTGCATCAAAGCCTTATCTGACATTCGAAGTGGTGCCATTTATTGATAATATGGCGTACGCTTATGCGCAATCGGATTTGATTATTTGCCGTGCGGGTGCATTAACTGTATCTGAGGTTGCGGCGGCAGGTTTACCTGCAGTGTTTGTTCCGTTGCCACAAGCAGTCGATGATCATCAGACGGCCAATGCGCGCTATTTAAGTGATTCTGGGGCGGCATTACTTTGTCCTCAGGCGACATTGACACCTGAACATCTGGCAGAACAATTGCGCCCGTTGCTGAATCGCGCAACACTGCTCACCATGGCTGAGAAGTCACGATTACAAGCGCAGCCGTGTGCGACCTCGGCTGTCGTTGATGCGGTGGTTGAAATTTAATTTGGATGAGTATTTTTAATCATCTTCGTTCATTTATTTAAAGAATATAAAACATGGAGTTGGGTATGCCAGCGTCACAACAGTCATCCGTAAGTGCTTCACCCCTTGCATCCCAAGCTCAGGCTAAAGCGAGTCGTTTGATCGAGATCCCAGAAATGCGTCGTATCGGACGCATCCACTTTGTGGGTATCGGCGGTGCCGGGATGTGTGGTATTGCCGAAGTACTCAAAAATCAAGGGTATGACGTCTCTGGCTCAGATCTAAAAATTGGTGAAACGACTCAGCGCTTAGAGGACATGGGCGTTAAAGTGTTTTACGGTCACGATGCGGCGCATGTCGAAGGCGCAAACGTACTGGTTGTTTCAACCGCAATTGATCATGAAAACCCTGAAATTCAAGCCGCGATCGAGAAGCATATTCCCTTGGTGCGTCGTGCAGAAATGCTGGGTGAACTCATGCGCTATCGGCATGGCATTGCCGTGGCTGGAACTCATGGTAAAACCACGACCACAAGCCTACTCACTATGATGCTTGCCGAAGAAGGTTTGGACCCAACCTTTGTGATTGGCGGTATGCTGAATAGTTTAGGCAAAAACGCACAGTTGGGTGCAAGTCGTTATCTGGTTGCGGAAGCAGATGAAAGCGATGCATCCTTTTTGTATTTGCAACCGATGGCGGCAATTATTACCAATATCGACGCGGACCATATGGAAACCTATGGTGGCAGTTTTGAAAAACTGAAAGATACTTTTATTCAGTTCCTGCACAATCTACCGTTTTATGGGTTGGCAGTTCTATGTGGTGATGATCAGAATATTCGTGAGTTATTGCCGCGTGTCGGCCGTCCGTTTATTACCTATGGTTTTAATGAAGGCAATGATATCCGTGCTGTGGATGTTGTTCAGCTTGGGATGAAAACACAGTTCACGGTACTGCGACGCGATCGTGAGCCACTGACACTGACCACCAATCAACCAGGTTTGCATAATGTCTTAAATGCATTGGCAGCGATTGGTATTGCCACTGATGAAGGCGTGAGTGATGCTGCAATTGGTCGTGCACTGGCGAGTTTTGCTGGCGTGGGTCGTCGTTTCCAAATTCAAGGCGAGTTTGCACATCAAGATGGTCATGTGATTTTGGTTGATGATTACGGACATCACCCTAAAGAAGTAGAAGTCACGATTAAGGCCGCACGTCAAAGTCATCCGAATCAGCGTTTGGTGATGCTCTTTCAACCGCATCGTTTTACGCGAACACGGGATTGCTTTGAGGATTTTGTTGAGGTGTTATCGCATGTCGATGTGCTGCTATTGATGGAAGTATATCCGGCTGGCGAGAAGCCGATTGTAGGTGCAGACAGTCGTAGTTTGGCTCGCAGTATTCGCGCTCGTGGTCAAGTTGAGCCGATTTTGGTGGACCCCGTGGACGAGCAATTACCGCAAGTCTTACAAGGATTACTACGTGCAGGCGATTTGTTGTTAACCCAAGGCGCAGGAAATGTCGGCGCTGTGTCTAACGATTTGGCACAGCATGGTTTGTATCTACAGGTAGAATCACCAAAATGATGCATTCTATAAAAAACATACATGAAAAACGTCATGATCAGATGTTTAGCATGATAAATTGCGCGGTTAGACACACTTTTGATTGAATGTTGATTTTCTCAAGAGTGCGGTAGAAAATTTGATCAGTGTCATTGTGGTGTTATGGGTATTGCGCGCAGAAGAGCAATCAGGTCGTTTGATCGACGGTTTGGGCATATAGATTTAGCATGGGTTTAAAAAGCATGGAACAGTTTGGCAAAGTTGCGGTGTTGTTTGGTGGAAATTCTGGAGAACGTGAAGTCTCTTTGAAAAGTGGTCAAGCCGTTCTCGATGCATTATTGACGAAAGGTGTGCAGGCTGAAGCATTTGATCCATCACATCGGGCACTCAGCGACCTCACGGATTATTCCCGTGCTTTTATCGTATTGCATGGTCGTGGCGGTGAAGACGGTCAGATCCAAGGGTTGCTGGAGTGGATGAATATCCCGTATACGGGTTCGGGTGTGCTGGCCTCTGCATTGGGTATGGACAAAGTTCGTACCAAACAGCTGTGGAAAGGGATTGATCTTCCGACTGCGCCATACCGTTTGTTGGATGAAAATACTGATTTTAATGCGGTGGTTGCCGAGCTCGGCCTACCGCTGATTGTTAAACCGGTTCATGAAGGCTCAAGCGTGGGCATGAGCAAAGTGGAGACACTGGAGCAACTGGAGCCCGCCTATCAGGCGGCAAGCGGTCATGATGCGGTGGTAATGGCGGAAGCGTGGATTACGGGCCGTGAATTTACCGTTGCGATGCTGAATGGCAAAGCACTGCCAGTGATTCGTTTGCAACCACCTGCAGATGTTGCTTTTTATGATTATCAAGCCAAATACATCCGTAATGACACGCAATACGGAATTCCCTCCGGTTTAAGCGATGCAGAAGAAAAAGAACTGCAATCACTGGCGTTACGGGCTTTTAATGCCGTGGGTGCGACTGGCTGGGGTCGTGTCGATGCCATGCAAGATGAGCAAGGTCGTTTTTGGCTACTGGAAGTCAATACAGTGCCGGGTATGACCGATCACTCTCTGGTGCCAATGGCCGCAAAAGCAATAGGGTATTCCTTTGCTGATCTGTGTGTAGAGATTTTGCGTCAGACGTTGAATCAGGATGGACACGTTGCAGATGCTACGCCAGCTTCCAAGCCTACTGCTGCACATGCGGGTTGAGATAAAATACGATATGGCTCAGTTACCTGCCTCACTCCGCTCAGAACCTCAAGTCAAAGCTGGCAATCAGACGATGGCTGGTAAGCTGTCAGGTCTCGGAAGTTGGTTGTTGGTTGTGGCAGCATTGATTCTGTGTGGTATGGGCGTTTGGGGACTGGCACATCGTTTGCTGCATGCCCCTGTAGCCGAGGTGATGGTGACTGGGGACATCAGTAGTGCTGAGCAGAGTATTTTGCAACGCGGTATACAGCCCCTTATTCACGAAAACTATTTTACAGCAGATTTAACCAAGATTCGCGATGCGGTGCTGGATCAATCTTGGGTTGAAAGCGTCACTGTGACGCGGCATTGGCCCGATGGTTTACTGGTGCGCGTGATTCCGAGGCAGCCGATTGCACGCTGGGGCAGTGGTCGTTTGCTGAGTGGTCGTGGCACGGTTTTTACAGAGGCAGTGCGTCAGGATCATAATGATTTACCTCTGCTTCATGGTCCGATCAGCCAATCTGTGGCGATGATGCAGCAGTATCAACAAATTGATCAATGGTTTACCCCTTTGGGGCTGCGCTTAAAAGAGTTGTACCTGACGGATCGTATGACATGGTTTATGTCTTTTGATTCGGGGCTGCGTGTTATTGTTGATCAAGAACAGACTAATCTAAAATTACAGCGCTTAAGTGATTTAGGTCAAGGCGATGAAAAGTTGCGTGGACTTTGGTCGCGGATTGCTGCCGTTGATTTGCGTTATCGTAATGGGATGGCGATTCAGTGGAAGGACGTTGCTATGAATCAACGTCCAGTGATGAGTACGGCAAATGCTGCTACCACACTTACCACGCCATCAGCACCGACGTTTGGTGCACTGAATACCGTGGTTCAACCTTAGGTGGCTAATGCCTCTACGAATCACTGATGAATTGAGAGAGTGGCCTATGCGCTACTTAAAATATGAATTTTGACGATGTTTTTGTGAACAAGTAGGCTGTGATAATGAGTGAAACTGAAACCATCCCGACGATAGTGGCTATTGATGTCGGCACGCATAAAGTTGCGGTACTCATTGGCCGGGTTCATGCTGCTGATCATATTGAAATTATTGGGCTTGGTCATGCCAGTAATCGCGGCATGAATAAGGGCATGATTAGCAATATGGATAAGGTTGTGGCTTCGATCAAAGAAGCGGTAGCACTGGCTGAAGATATGGCGGATTGCCGTGTCCACAGCGCTTGGGTTGCGATACCCAGTCCAGAATTGCAAAGTTTTAATGCGTCCGGTCGTACGCCTGTTGCCAATGGCACGATTACCACAGCAGAAATTGTTCGCACGCTGGAGATGGCGAAAAGTAGCCACTTGATGCCAACACACTATCTGATTAATTCGGTACCGCTTGGTGTATCGATTGATGATAGTGATGAATGGGCTGAGTATCCGATCAATATGGCTGCAAACGCGATCACAGGCCATTATCATTTGATGATGCTGCCAAACAACACCATGCAAAATTTGGATAAAGCGCTAAAGTCGGCCAATATTGGTGTTGAGCGTATGATTATCTCTAATCTTGCCACAGCAGAATCGACATTGCTGCGTGATGAAAAAGATTATGGGGTGTGTTTGATTGATATTGGTGCGAGTATTACCGCAGTATCGGTTTATCTTGAAAATCGCCTGATTTTAAGTCATACCATTCAACGTGGTGGCGAAAATGTGACGCGTGATATTGCCTCGGTACTCCAGACCTCGACTGAACAAGCAGAGACGTTGAAAGTCCGATATGGTGGAGTTAATCGTGATCTGATCCGTCCTGATCAAATGATTCAGGTTGCTGGTGTCGGTAGCAATCCAGGCATTACCCTGAGCCGTATGGATTTGGCGGATATTATTATTGCGCGCTACGAAGAGATTTTTGAAGAAATCAGGCGCTTACTGGTTGATACAGGTGCTTTTGGCGTACTACGCCATGGGGTTGTATTGTCAGGTGCGGCTTGTCAGATCGAAGGGATCGTCAGTCTAGCGCGGCAATCATTGGGTGTCCCCGTTCATTTGGGCAATCATCCTGCTAGTGTCGAAATTCGCGATGATCGTAAGCCATTGCTACACAGACCTATTTTTGCAACGGCAAGTGGTTTGTTATTGTATAGCCAAAGCGAAAACCAGCGCTGGAGTGAAGAAACTGATCGAGATGCGGGTCGAGATGGTCAGATTGTGAACCGCTTGATGGTGACGCCGTGGAAACGTACAGTGGATTGGTTACGTTCAATTTTTTGATGTCGTTTTAGGATAGGGCATTTTGCACTTACCCGAGAAGTTTTCAACGATTTAAAGTTTTATGAGTCATTTGGGTTGTTCTGGAGTTGATGGTTGTGCTGTCTTTGAGATGACTTGTCAGACAGCGTGTGCACGAAAACACAGAACTTAAACGTATTATCACACAGCATGAGGCAATGACTTGACTTAGAATGATTTAGAATAGATCAAAATCAACATAAGTCATTGCCGTACTATTTATTTTGGAGACATAACGCCATGTCAGCTTATACATTGGTGCAAGATGAAACATCTGACAATAACGGACTGGCGCGATTTACAGCGATCGGTATTGGCGGTGGCGGTGGCAATTCAATCGAACATATGGTTCGTTCAGGCATTAAAGGTGTTGCATTTGCATGTGCGAATACGGATCGCCAAGCCTTAGACCGCATGTCTGCACCAAACCGCATCCAACTGGGTCTACAAACCAGCCGTGGTTTAGGGGCTGGTGCTGATCCTCAAGTGGGTCGTCTGGCGGCACAAGAAGAACATGAGCGTATCCGTGAAACCTTACAAGGTTCGGACATGGTCTTTATCACTGCTGGTATGGGCGGGGGTACTGGTACCGGTGCGGCACCTGTCGTTGCTGAGATTGCCAAAGAAATGGGCATCTTGACCGTCGCTGTGGTCACCACACCGTTTCAATTTGAAGGCAAACGTCGTTTGGCATCTGCTCAACAAGGTATTGAAGATCTCTCCCAATATGTGGACTCGTTGATTACCATTCCGAATGACAAATTGATGAGCGTATACCGCAATCTTTCAGTCGTCGATGCATTCAAACGTGCTGATGATGTGGTGTTGAATGCGGTACGTGGTATTTCTGATTTGATTATCAATCCGGGTATGATCAATATCGACTTCGCGGATATTCGTGCAGCGATGACCGCACGTGGTCATGCCATGATGGGTATCGGTACTGCAAAAGGTGATGACCGTGCACGCATTGCGACTGAAATGGCAATTCGTAGTCCATTGTTGGATAACGTATTGCTTGAAGGCGCACAAGGCCTATTGGTCAATATCACTGCAGCGGATGTGAAGCTCGACGAGTTCCAAACCGTAGGTGAAGTGATTGCTCAAATTGCGGACGAAGATGCTAATATTTTTGTCGGTATGGTTGTGGATCCAGATGCGGGTGAAGAGCTGCGTATCACCGTGATCGCAACGGGTTTGAGCCGTGATGACCGCACCGCACCGCGCCGTCCAGTTCCTACACGTAAAGACCAAGTGTCTTTACCTCTGGATGATGCAGATGCACCTGCGATTGATCGTCGTCATGCGGGATTATCTGAACCGCTTTCGGCTGCGACTGAAGCTGCACCAACTGCTGCTTCACCAATTCGTATTCAGGATTTCTTGAAAAACCAGCAAAAACGTTAATAGCGTCTGGTTATTTGCTATGATTTGACGTTTTGTACAATTGACAATCCATCAAAAACCATCTTTCGAGATGGTTTTTTTTATTAAAATTTTTTAATGTGAGAGATAATAAATAGAGATATTTATCTAATAAGTGTGATTTGTTTGGCATTATGTTGAGTAAGATTTTCTTTTTTGTCAAATGAGAATGGCTCTTGTGTTGGCACGTGAGTCAATCAATGTTAGCATGGCGCAATACTGTAATATTTTGAAATAAAATGCTGAACTCTCCTAGCCCGCAAGGCCTCAGGCAACGTACGCTTAAGCAAACCATTCGTGCGACTGGTATTGGGCTGCATAGCGGTAAAAAAGTTTATCTCACTTTACATCCTCATGTTGCTGACGGCGGCATTGTTTTTCGTCGTGTGGACTTAAACCCTCCGATTGAGATTCCCGCGCAGGCATTATTGGTCAACGAAACGACCATGTCCTCTAATTTAGAGCATGATGGCGCCCGCATAGGTACAGTTGAACATTTGATGAGTGCTTTGGCGGGTCTTGGCATTGATAATCTCATGATCGATGTATCTGCGGCTGAAGTGCCGATCATGGATGGTAGTGCAGGGCCTTTTGTCTTCTTGATTCAAACGGCTGGTATTGTTGAACAAGATGCGCTGAAAAAATTCGTAAAAATTATTAAACCTGTTGAAGTCCTCGTCGAAGATAAACGCGCAGCGTTTATTCCGTATCACGGCTTTCGCATGTGCTTTACTATCGATTTCGATCATCCTGCCTTTGATGAAGAGCATCAATCTGCTGAACTGGATTTCTCAACAACATCGTATGTTGAAGAGCTCAGTCATGCGCGTACTTTTGGCTTCTTGCGGGACATCGAGTATCTACAAGCCAATAATCTGGCGTTGGGTGGCAGCTTGGATAATGCTATCGTGGTTGATGACCATGGTATCGTCAATGAAGACGGGCTGCGCTTTGCAGATGAGTTTGTGCGGCACAAAATGTTGGATGCGATCGGTGATTTGTATTTACTGGGCTATAGCATCATCGGTCAGTTTGATGGTTATAAATCAGGCCATGCGCTCAATAATCAGTTGCTCAGAGCCTTACTTGCACAGCCTACAAGCTATGAAATTGTGACATTTAGTGACAAGAATGACTGCCCAATTCATTATATTGCGGCCGATTAATTCATAAAAGTGTTTAAAAACAACACTAGTTATATTTTTTGAGTAAAAAGCAGGCGATGTTACAATGTAACGTTTACGTACCCACTCATCGCCGTTCTCTTGCTAAACGTCTCAAGGTATCGCTAATATCCGTGTCTTGAAACGCTGAAGCAGCATCATCCAGTATTTGTTTGACCTCAGGACTGAGGGCAGGCAAGCGTCCATGACTAATCGTCTTGGGCTTAGGCTGGACTTCAATCACAATTTTCAAATGACGAACGGCGGCAAATTCCGGATGCTGCTGTAATGATTTGATGACTTGATGCTGTAAATACTTCAATTGACTGCCCGCGGTATGATGTTCTGTTGCAATGCACAAAACATCGCCATCCAGCGCTGCAACTTGCCAGCTCACACGTGGTGCGCCCTCTTGCTGAGGAAGCACTTCGGAAAGTATTGGCAAAATCAATTGAGTTAATGTCTTTAGGTACTCAATATGAGTCTGAAGGTTTTTTAAATTGCTTTGTGAATAGGAATTTTCGGCAGTCCTGTATGATTTTTTTTGGAAGGGCTGAGCGGGAAGTTTCATGTGGATCACTACTCTTTTGAGTTGTTGTACACGGGTTGATTGGACACTAAGCATGCAACGCGTGTTGCATCCTGTTTCAATCGCAGTGAAGTGGCATTGATCTTGCTACCTTAACGAACCAGTGCTTTTTCAGCAACACTTTTGCAGTATTGGTTGTAAAGAGTGACAAAAAATGTCCTTTACAACCCAAACATGACCGATACGCAAGACTTAAAAATGAGGTTGTTATGCAATTAAAGATGTTTCGCGTGCAGCGAGCTTTGTTTGCGATATCTACGGTAGTTTTAGGTAGTGTTAGTTTTAATTCTTTGAGCTTCGCTGCAACGCAAGATGCATCTTTAACGATGAATCCTGTGGTTTCCTTTTCTGCTACAAGTGCTGCTTCTGCAGCAGATGCGCCGATTGCGCAACTGTGGCAACAACAGTCTGCATTGACTGCATCATTAGAATCATCGGGTTTGATCGCCCGTGACCATGATGAAGATCATGATCATCACACCAACCAAGACGGTATTGGCGGTGATTACGATCCCGATTATGTGACACCTTCTCGCTCTGACCGTATCTCCGATACGATCAATCAAGTGGTCGAACAGGTTCAACGTCGTGAGTCAGGTCTACAAAGCCTGAATCAGTCGATGATGACTTCACCTGAATCCAAGGTTCAATTGCGTGACATTTTGGCTGTAGAGCCTGTTGCTAATGCACGAGTGACCTCTCCTTACGGTTATCGCACCATGGGTGGCCGTGAGTTCCATCCTGGCGTGGATCTTGCTGTTCCTTATGGGACCCCAATCTATGCAACGGGTACGGGTGTAGTTGTGTATTCTGGCTGGAAAAACGGTTATGGCAACTTCATTGAAATCGATCATGGGAATGGCTATGTGACCCGTTATGGTCATTCATCGCGTCTCTTGGTATCGGTCGGTGATCAAATCAAGAAAGACCAAGAAATTGCTCTTGTAGGCTGTACTGGTCGTTGCACAGGCCCACATCTGCACTACGAAGTATTGCTCGATGGCAAGCGTCAGAATCCCGCAACATATTTAGCATTGGCACCTCGTCGCGAAGAGTAATGGATTGCGATTAAACGTACTCAATTAGCTGATAAAAAGAGCCATTTGAATCCTCAAATGGCTCTTTTTTCATGAAGCCTATATCATAGTCGTGTCGAATGCGTGATCGTCATTCAAGTTAGGGTGTGTTGTTCAGTGCAGTCTTTGCATGCGATTTTTAAAAAGTTGAAAAATTATGTCAGAACCTCGGTTAGAGCCATCGCCAAAACCGTCTATAACGCCTCCAGTACTGCGTGAGCGCTTTTGGCAGCATTACACCCTTACTGAGCTCACAGCCGATGAGTGGGAGGCACTATGCGATGGTTGTGGCCTGTGCTGTCTTGTTAAGCTTGAAGATGAAGATACCGGTGAAGTTGTCTATACTAAGGCAGCTTGCCAACTCCTAGATACTAAGACCGCACGCTGTACGGATTACCCCAACCGCCAAAGCAAAGTTCCCGATTGTCTACAACTGACTCCGGAACGTGTCCCACAGCTCAATTGGCTACCGCCGAGCTGTGCTTATCGTAGGCTGGATGAAGGCAAAGCGCTCCCGAAGTGGCATCCTCTGATCACAGGCAATGCCAATAGTGTGCGTCAAGCGAGGAAATCGGCTGCGGGACGTTGTATCTCCGAGACCTTAATTGATCCCGAAGATATCGAAGAGTATGTTATTCGCTGGGTGCGTTAAATTGAACCGTGTTTTATGCTTTGGTTAGACGTACATCCGAGATGATGCTGCCATTTTGTAAGCACCATTCTTCATGTTCTTCATGACGCGGCTCAAGGATCGCAGCGTCAGCCCAAACTTTAAGAGAAGGAAGCTCCAGTAGGCGCCGACTATATGCCATCGCTGCCGGGCTTAGTTCTAAACCATAGGTTGAGATGCGGAACGCCACGGGCGTAAAGAATGCATCCACTGCTGTAAATTCATTACCCGCCAAAAATGGTCCGCCAAAACGGCTTAAGCCTTCATTCCAAAGTTCATCAATTCGCGCAATGTCTTTGGCCAAAGGCGCAGGAATATCCTTGAGCTGGATACGTACACTGCAATTCATTGAGCAAATGTCGCGTAATGGACTAAACCCTGAATGCATTTCAGCCGATGCCGAACGTGCCCATGCACGCGCTTTGGCACCTGTGGGCCATACCTTCGGGTAGTGCTCTGCTAAGTATTCTACAATCGCCAGGGAATCCCATACCGCGAAGTCGTTATCGACGACTAAACAGGGCACTTTACCGCTAGGTGAGAATTTACGAAAAATTTCCCAGTTATCATCAGTAAACAATTCATTGCGTTCTTCAAAAGGAATACCGAGTTCGGTCATCAGTGCCCAAGGTCGTAGCGACCAAGAAGAGTAGTTCTTATTGGCGATATACAATTGGTACACAGCGGTTCTCCTGATGAGTGATAGGAAATGGAAATAAAGCATAGATCGATGCTGGGATCGTTAAGTATCCCAGCACACGTATGTAGAAATCGAAATGAAGCGAGGTTTTATTCGCCGCGGATATAGCGCTGTAATTGCTCAATCAGATTTTTTTGATCTTCAATCACACCTTTGACCAAGTCACCAATCGAAATTAGACCCAAAAGTTTGTCATTTTCCAATACGGGCAGATGACGTAAGCGATTTTCGGTCATCAAAATCATGCATTGCTCATTGGTGTGTTTAGGGGTAACCGTGATCACATCCGCACTCATAATTTCAGAGACGGTGGTGGCGTATGAAGAACGCTCCATCAGTGCCACTTTTCGCGCGTAATCGCGCTCACTCACAATACCAACAACCTTGTCGCCTTCAGCAACGATCAAAGCACCAATCCCTTTCTCGGCCATTAAGGTAATGGCTTCAAGCACCGTAGCTTTCGGGGTAATGGTATAGATGGCTTGATTGGGTTTGTCATTGAGAATATGGGCAACGGTTTTCATAGCTATTTCCATTAAGTGATGGACTAATTTGGCTTTATTTGAAGTACTTCCTGACTATGTGCCGAGTCGCTGTGACCACAAGAAAAGGGATCAAAGGCTCATATCAATTTATAGCATAAATTAATGAATGTGAAAGGGCTTTGTGCGGAACAATATACAAGATTGCATCAACTGATTATCAGATTAAAGAATCAGCCTGAATGTGAAATAAGTTGATACTCAACAACCATTTGATTAATGCCTTAACCTCTGTTCTTGATGCTTTCTCAGTATACTGAGTCGCTATGCTGAGCTGTTGGATCAAATGGTGGATGGTGCAAGCGGTTTTGGTCTGGATCAGCTCAATTAAATACGCCCAGAGGGGGTGCAGACTAAAAACACGCATTTGAAAGTCTTGATTGCGAAAGATCAGTAAGCAGGTCGGTGCGATTTCGGGTCTGGCTGGAGCGTTGTCCTGTGACCACGTATGTACAGGATACTGGTAGGCCAATACCCAGCAAGTTGTTTTTAGAGTGATCGGAATGTCTTTGTTCAACATCTTAAATTTTAAAAGAGTGGGCTCGGGTACGGGCTTTGACCCGAACGTATCGTCCAGCCATAAGGTCTCCGTCATATCCACATAGAGCGCCATCCATTCATACTGCAATAGTTCTTTTAACCAAGGGTAGCAGTGGTGAGTTTGCTGAATGAGGTTACTAGTTTTTTTGTATTCAGTATCTTCAACGCCCTTGTTTTTAAATTCCTCTTGCGGCTCTTGATTGAGAAACTCTCTAAAATGCAGTGAAATATCATAATAATATGGTGAGTCGCACTGACCATATTTAAAGAAGTTGTCGATGAGCATGGCCCAAGTTTCACTGGGGAGCATGGCTTGTGTGATGGGATAGGTATGTTCGATGAAGCTACTAACATTATTGAAAATCAGATCACGATAGGTCTGCATGCGACGTGATTCAATCTGATCAGGAATGGGCGCCGTGTTTGGATGACGAATCCACTGGGTGAATGCGCGTTGATGCTGCTGAAAATCTGTGATTTGATGATCATGCGCTGGCATAGTTTTGCTCATCCGATGTATTCACGAATCCGATTTTTTGTTTTGTTTGAATCTGCCGGATGTGATCGACTTCAGCCAGTAAAGTATCCAGTGCAGGCACATTAAAATCCCGCTCCAGTAGCGTTGGGCGAATGCCAATCGTCTCATAAGTAAATTGCAGCAACTGCCAGACCGGCGCAATAACATCATCACCATGCGTATCTATCAATAGTGTTGGATCTTCTCCATCGTGCCCTGCAATATGCAAATAGCGCACACGTTCCGCGGGCATGGCTTGGATAAAAGCATGGGCGTTTGAGCCATGATTGATACTATTCACATAGACATTGTTCACATCAAGCAACAGCTCACAATCCGAACGCCTGATGACCTCCGATACGAACTCAGCTTCTGACATTTCAGCGTTAGGCATTGCATAGGTCGATACATTTTCCAGAATTAAACGGCGACCCAGAATCTCTTGCGCTTGAATCACCCGATCCGCAACGTATTTGGCTGCATCCAAGGTCATGGGTATGGGCATCAGATCGTAAAGGTAAGAACCATCATTGGTATAGCTTAAATGCTCAGAGTAAACATCTATCTGATGCGTATCCAAAAAATCTCGCACTTGCTTTAAGAATTCAATATTTAAAGGACTGATGCCGCCAATCGACAGCGACAGTCCATGACAAGCAAAAGAATAACGCTCTGTGAATGCACGTAAATCACGCGCGTAGCGCCCCCCCATACCGATCCAGTTCTCCGGTGCAATCTCATAGAAGTCAGGTTTGTTTAAACCTTTGTTGGAGAGAAGCTCTGCGTACAGCTCAGACATAAAGTCGCGGCGTAAGCCTAGTCCTGCACCAGTGATGGCAGGATGGGAAGGGGGGCGTATGGTCACGTTAAGTTGTCCTGATTGATAGCGGTATGATTATTTTTCAACAACCATGCCGTGTGCCATTTTTTTGCCTTTATCCGCACCGCATTTTGCTTCGCCACATTTGCCTTCTTTAGAGCCACCATGTTCGGCTTTATGGACGTAAGACTCAACGACCATACCATCTTTCATTTTTTTACCTTTGTCAGCACCGCATTTTGCTTCACCACATTTACCTTCTTTCATCCCGCCCATTGCGGCTTTATGAATCCCACATTTACCTTCTTGGGCTTTCTTGTTTGCACCGCAGTTTGCGTCTTTTGCCATAGACATGGCAGGTGCAGAGGCCGCAGGCATTTCAGCAGCATGAGCAACACCAGTTAATGACATAGCGAGCATTGCTGCGATTGGGGTCAGAGTTTGTAGTTTGTTTGACATGAGCATAATCCTCGAAAAATCCTTGATTGGAGAGTGACGCGCACTGCCGTAGTGTGCGTTCAGAGAATAGACGAAGCTCATCTGGTTTTGTTACATCGATTTCAAAAAAAAATATAAATAAATTTATTTTTCAGTTTTTCTGTAATGAAACTGAGTCTGGTGTGTCTATGGATTACTTTCCATTGATGCGTTGAGTGATCACCATGAGTACCTTCATTAAAAATTCCGTTTCGACCCTTGATGCTTTATTAGATCGCTTAGGGCAGATCATCCAGCCTGTGGATGGTCTACCCGCGTTAGCGTTGCGACTTTATCTCGTTCCGGTATTCTGGACGGCGGGCATGAATAAGCTGGCAGCTTTCTCCGATACCATTGCGTGGTTTGGTGCGGATGGCTTAGGGTTACCGTTTCCAACGATCATGGCAAGCTTGGCGACGGGTACAGAGCTATCAGGTGCGGTATTGCTGGCACTGGGTCTATTTACACGCTGGATTAGCATTCCGCTGATTGTAACGATGCTTGTTGCCATCTTCACTGTGCATTTACCGAATGGCTGGCAGGCGATAGCCGATCAGACCGCACCGTTTGCCAATATGCGAGTGATGGAAGCGGGGGATAAGATTCAGGCCGCTAGAGAAATTCTCAAAGAGCACGGTGATTACGACTGGCTGACTTCAAGTGGTAATTTTGCGATTATTAATAATGGCGTTGAGTTTGCAGTGACTTATTTGGTGATGCTGCTGGCATTGATCAAGATGGGCGGTGGGCGCTTTGTGAGCGTGGATTATTGGGTGAGAAGGGTAGTTAAGCGTTGGGTGAGATAGTATAAAATCAAGAATTATGGGAACCTCACTATTTTTTAAAATGGGTGAGGAAATCGCTTACTTATCAGTCTTAATTTTGAAAATGAAATCTTGAGTTTTACGCCCACTACTTATCTTAATGTCTGGTGCTTTGCGAACTTCATTCAGGATAGCATCTCTTGATAGGCCCGTACGCTTTATTACCCTCTCAATAGTTGTCCATTCAAAGTTACTTGAGTTAATTACTTCTCTAATAAGATCTATTGGCGATCTAGTTTCATTATTTTTCAGCACAGGCTCTTTGGCAAATGTAATATCATTTTCTTCAAGTTGGGCACCAAGTTGTTCTAGCTTTTCTCTTAACTCTTTCATTGAAGAAAAATTAGCTTTTGATTCATTCAGAAGCTCTCGAATCTCTTTTTGGGCATCTAGTAATGAACCCTTAGCTTTACTTACATCCCATCCAAAAAAAGCGAGTCCAATAAATGAAAAAATCGCAAGAAAAATACCTCCACCCCAGAGACAGGCTTTAAGAAATGTAATCAGATCTTGATCAATAGACAGAGTTACTAATTTCTGTGCAGGCATATCAGCGGCTATTGCTATTGACGATTTGAGCAGAAGAAAAAACAAGAAGAGTTGGCGCATAGAATCTAATCGCTTTATTTTGGAGAATGATAGAACAAAATATGAAGTAGTAGTACTGTTACTGAGCTAATAAATAATAAGTTGTATTTGTTATGACCTAAATTTTACATACAAAAAATTAAATTACATTCTGATTTTTAATATTATTCCAACCCCTTCACCCACTTCTCAATCTGCGTATCATCAGGCTCAGGAAATTGATGCTGAGGAAGCGTGTCGTGCAGTAAATGCATTTGCTGCATAAAGCGCTGACAATTACGGCAAATACTTAAGTGCAGACGAAAGCGTACGCGCTCCGAGAGATTCATCTCTCCAGCCAGATAATCGCTTGCTCGGTAACCGATGTCTTTACACTTAAACATATTTCTCCTCAATCACGGGTTTAACAATCGCCCGTCGCTTCGTAATGTGACACCATCGCATGGATGGTCACGCGTGCACGGTGTAGTAGTACACGATGATTAGACGCAGAAATCTCCAGATTGTTACAGACTTCATCACTGGTGAGGCCCATCAAATCCGTTAGCGTCATCACCATGCGCTGCCCACTGGGCAAATTCTCCATGTGGCGCTCTAAGCATTCTTTGAGCACATGCGCCTCAAGGAGTTTATCAGGCGAATCATCTGTCCATGTTTCCCATGGCGTCACCCAGTGATCGCTCGCATCAAAGGCATGTTGCAACGGATCTTGTATGTCGCTTAATCCCTCTAAAGAGACTTCTCGACGTGTCTGGCGGATGTAGGTATAGGCTTTATTGACGGTAATCCGCACCAGCCATGTTTTCAAACTCGAACGATGTTCAAAATTCGGTAGTGCCGAAAGTGCAGAAATCCACGCCTCCTGCACGATGTCATCGACCGCATGTGAACAAATGGCCCGTGCCGCAGCAATCATTGCGCCGCCATGTAGCTTCATTAGCTCACGTAGCGCTTTCTGGTCACCCGCATTGATGCGTTTGGCAATTTGTATTTCATCGTCGTACATAGATGAGCCGTGTTAAAGACATGGGGGTGAGTTGCTGAGACTCAAATTTTTGAATCAAAGCATGATGACTTAAGCGTCATTAGATTAGCAAACTGTCTGCCAGATTGCTGCATGACTTGAGGTTTTTTATTTAAACGAATCGTTTAAGGCATCTTTTTATTTTGCGAGATGATCGATCTAAGATCAAAAGCTGTTCTACACGAAACCTGTTAAAATCCGCGCAATGCTTTCTACTGATTTTGTCTAATGTCTGATCCTCGTCCAAAAATTCCTCGCCGTGCAGTCAGCGGTGTTTTCTTACTGAATAAACCTCAAGGCTATAGCTCAAACGGCATCCTGCAAAAGGTGCGTTGGTTATACCGTGCGCAAAAGGCAGGGCATACGGGCGCACTTGACCCCTTGGCAACCGGCTTATTGCCGATTTGTTTAGGCGAGGCGACCAAGTTTTCTCACTATTTACTGGATTCGGATAAAACCTATCAGACCATCGTCAAACTCGGCGCGACAACGACTACAGGTGATGAGGAAGGTGAGATCGTCCAAGAGTTTGTGATTCCACCTTTAAATGAAGCGCTGATTGAAAGTGTGCTGGCACAATTTCGTGGTCCGATTATGCAGGTGCCTCCGATGTATTCGGCATTAAAAAAAGATGGTCGCCCGCTGTATGAACTGGCACGTCAAGGCATTGAAATTGATCGCCCTGCACGTCCTGTCACTATCTTTAATCTTGAGCTGAACGCCTTTGATGCAACGACACTGACCCTGACGGTGAAATGTAGCAAAGGCACGTATATTCGCACTCTGGCAGAAGATATTGGCGCAGCGTTGGGCTGTGGTGGACATGTAGCCAAGTTGCATCGCATACAGACGGCATCCTTTGTACTGGATGAGCACAATACCATTGAATATTTAGAGTCGTTGGATGAACCAGCGCGAGATGCCTTGTTGCTCCCCACTTATGCCGCAGTTGAATATCTGCCGCGTATTGATCTCAGTCTGGATGAGGCGATTTTCTTTAGTCGTGGGCAGGCGATCAATGCCGGAAATGTGCCACAAGGTGAAACGCTCGCTTTTGAAAATGGACGCTTTCTGGGGCTTGGAATTGTGGATAAATTCAGAACCCTGCATCCAAAAAGGGTAGTGAATTAAACCCTTTTCGCAATGTATGTTGTGATGCTCGGTTGAGTCGATATCAGTTTAAAAATAGTCTGAGTGCATGCATGAAAAGACAGTCAGTCGCCATCATCGGCGCAGGGACAGCGGGTCTGGCGACAGCAATTGTGCTGGCGAAACAAGGGCATGATGTCACGATCTTTGAACAAGCCATTGTCATGGAGAACGTTGGAGCTGGGCTATTACTTCAGCCTTCAGGCATGGCCGTTTTTCAGCATTTGGGAGCTTTAGAGCATGCTTTGGATTTAGGCGCACCTGTGGATGCGCTGCAAGGCTGGTCGAAGACACGGCTACTGGTCAATAGTTATTATGCCGAGGCTGCATCTGAGTGGACGGGTCTCGGCATGCATCGTGCCGCACTTTGCGCAGTCCTGATGCAACAGCTTAAAACGCTGGATATCCCGATCAGTATGGCCACAGAAGTCACCGCGGTGATTGACCATCAGGATCAGATGCAGGTCGATACACTGACGCAAGGCGTCAGCGCTTCTTTAAAGTTTGATATGGTCTTGGTTGCCAATGGTGCACGCAGTCAGTTACGCCCAGAAGTCTGGACACGGCTGAATCAGCCTTATCCATGGGGTGCCGTATGGGCGATCGTGCCGGAGACGACCATGTTGGATTATCGAATTTTGCATCAGTTCTATCACGGTGCCTCGCGCATGATGGGACTTTTACCGACGGGATCGGTACCAGAAAGCGGGCAGCGTTTAACCAGTATTTTTTGGAGCTTGCCGAGCGAGCAAATCGATCAGTGGATCAATGCACCACAAGATGAGTTTCAAAAATGGCAGGATGAAGTCAGTCAAATTTGGCCTGCTGCGGGGGCTTGGATTAAAGACAGCATCCAAAGTAGCCGGCAGTTTATGCCCGCACGCTATCGCGATGTGGTGATGACGTGTTTTGGGCAGAATCGCTTAGGTGTGATCGGCGATGCAGCGCATGCCATGAGTCCGCAGCTTGGACAAGGCGCAAATATGGCGCTACTCGATGCTTGGGCCATAGGGCAGGCGTTTGCAAAATCAACGAATTATGCTGAAGTTTGGTCGCAGTATCATCAACTGCGTCAACCATCGATTCGCTTTTATCAGTCGATGAGTCGCTTATTGACACCTTTTTATCAGTCTCATTCAACATCGTATGGCGTGATGCGTGATGTGGCTTTTACATGGATGTATCGTTTGCCATGGCTACGCAAGCAAATGGCAGCAACGATATCGGGTGTAAAAACAGGACCGCTACGAGAGATTGATTTAGAATCTATCCGCCGTAGCCATCCTGTTTAACGATGCAAGACCTGCTTAGTGCGGGAGTTTCTTGCTGGGTGTCATGATCTTCGCGGTCAGTAAGCCATCTTCTCCAAAGAGTTTTTCCTGCCATGTTGCAAGCAGCGCATCGGTATCGTGATGGCTTGGGTGGAAGTTGGGTTTAAACCAGTCCAAATATTGGGGGATCAGGCTAGAGAGTACGCCTTTACGACCAAAAATATAATTGAAGCCTTTTAGATTTTGACGCACTTTGAATAACTGCCCATCTTTAGCCAATAAACGGGCTTGGAACCAGAAAATAACCGCGAAGAAAACGATGGTCGTCGGGATCATAAAACTGGCTCGTAACAGGTATCCGCCGCCGACCGCTTCATAGACATCAAAGGCCACGGTTTTATGCTCGTTCTCTTCGACCGAATGCCATAGGTAAAGGTTACGGATCTCAGGTGAGAAGGTATTGATCACCTCTTCATCTTTGAGCAGCATCTCGGTAAATACGGCGGTGTAGTGCTCTAAACAGGCGGTTGCCGCTAGATGGACAATCGGTGGCGTGAAGCGTTTGACTTGGCGTAAAAGAAAGCCCACATCGCGATCCAGCTTGTCGACTTGAAAGCCCTGAACAGTTGCAGCGTCATTGAAAGCCTTATGCGCCAAAGAGTGCAATGCCTCTTGACCGATGAATCCAGAAATCTGTGCTTTGAGGACGGGATCGGTAATTCGATTGCGATAGTGGCGTACCGCTTCGACAAAGAAGAACTCGCCTTCCGGAAATAACGAGGATAATGCGGTCACGAATGTGGTTTTAAACGGATTGCCATCAACGTAATAGCGCGGTACTCTGTCTGCAGAGAAGTCAAAATCGATTCTTCTTGGTGGGATTTTTGCCTGCACACCTGCCGCCGGTTTTGCTTTAGTTGGTTCTATCGAGGTAATCGCGCTCATGGGAGTTCTTCCTTTAGTGAACAATCGTACACCCACATTATGTGACGGCCATCGCACATGTTATAGTTCTTCATACGACATTTTTCTGTCAGTTCACGACAAGTAACTTTTCTATGAATATATCGACACCTTTACCAACGGCATCACCTACCGTACTCGGGGTTTACCTCGGGCTGCTGGTCGATGTGGTTGCACGTTGGGATATCTCCGCCGAAGAGCTGCTGGACGGGAGTGGCATCAGAACTGAGCAACTCCATGATGCCTTCTGGTATGTCGATTTTAGGACGTTTTCTGCGATTTTTAAGCGCGCAGTGATCCTCACCAATGAACCCGGACTCGGTTTTCACATCGGCAAACAGATGAAAGTATCGTGTCATGGGCTGATTGGATTTGCAGCCATGATCGCAAAAGATGTGCGAGAGGCACTTGAGATTGCACAACAATTTATACACCTGCAATCCTCCGCATTCAACTTTCGTCTCGAAGTCGAAGGGGATCTTGCTTATTATTATGTCAGTGAAGTTTATCCTGATTGTTCACTCGGTGAAGTCGGAACTATGGCAATTTTGCTAGGTTTTGTGATGATGGGTGAAGCCATTACTGGTCAGCATCTGGAAGGTTCAGCGGATGTCATGTTTGAATGTCCTGATTATTTTGATCGCTTCCAGCAATTGCTGCCAGGGACGGTTCGTTTTGGTCAGCCTTATACGCGAATTGTATTTCCAGCATCATACCTTGAACTTCCTCTCATTATGGCTGATCCACTGACCGCGCGTTTAGCGCGTGAGCAGTGCAAACGTGAACTGAATTCTTTAATGAAAGACACCAGCTTTAGTCGTCTGGTGAGTGAACTGGTTTATGATGAGGCGCTCGGCTTTTGTACGATTGAAGAGGTTGCAGATAAGCTTCATCTTTCGACACGAACCCTACAGCGCCAACTTGCACAAGAGAATCAAAGTTTTAGCACCTTGATTGATGAACTTCGCCAGCGTAAGGCAACGGCTATGGTCAAGAAACGCGAGTTTAGTTTAGAGTTGATTGCTGAAAAGTTAGGCTATACGGATACGACGAATTTTATCCGTGCGTTCAAGCGCTGGACAGGCAAAACACCGAAAAAATATTTAGACTAAAACGAAAAATCCTTTCATACACATCACGCGTATGAAAGGATTGTATTGATCATATCTACTTAGACGTCTCTACAGGCGTACCCGTCATAAATACATCAAAATTACGCTCCTGATAGAGCGGTTTCAATGTGCCTAAAGCCTCTATTTTTTCGTTTTTAGGCACTAGAATCATCATTTGCTCGTTGTTTTTGATTCGGGCATCCAAATCACTTTCATTCCAGAGCAGGTGGCTTTGCTGGGGTTCAAAGCGTAGACCATCTTTGATTTGTGCTGCGCCATTATCGCCTTTGACTGAAGGCCAATCTTCAACCCATTGGATTTGACGTTTTTGGTTCAATACAAAGGGGATGTCATAGTAGTAATTGTGATAGAACACCAGCGGCATATTGGGTTTCAAATCAGCTTGAAAGGCGATCTGATCGGCACTTGATTTATGGTCTAACCATTTCACGAGGAATGTGACGCTGGTACAGAGCAGCAGGGCTGAAATTAGGCCAACCTGAAAGGCTTTAATTTGATTGCGGTGAAAGAGATAACCTGTCAATACAATGGAAATAGTCAAAACGATGGCCAGAGTCAGTAGTCCAGTAGACTCGCTCGGGGTCAATTGACTGGCTGTTTTGGGGATATAAGGCAGTGCAAATAACGCCGCAGTCAGAATTGTGAGGAAGGCTAAATTGGCCCAATCACTCCAAACTTTACGATAAGTCCCATCCAGACTAAATGCTTTATGCAAGACGCAAGCTAGGTAAATGGCCAGTGGCGGTGTTGCCGGCAAGATATAACCCGCCAATTTTGACGGTGGAATCGAGAAGAAGACGATGACCGAAACTGCCCACCAGATGAGTAATAAAAATATGGGCTTATTCAACAGTGCTGCGGCAGGTTTCCATGTATAGCGCTTACCAATCAACAGCAGCCAAGGCAGGAAGCTGATGATCAAACATACAAGATAGAAGGGCCACGGCTGTTTATTATTAAACTGGCCGGATGAGAAGCGATCAAATTGTTGTTCAATAAAGAAATAATGCAGAAAATTTGGATATTTCTGCTGAGCGAAATACAGCCAAGGTGAAATGATCGCGAGAAATAGCAATATGCCCAGCGGATGAAGCAGCGCGGGGATACGACGCCAATTTCCTGTCACGATGAGCCAAGGCAGTAAAATCATGCCCGGAATGAGTACGCCAATTAAGCCTTTGGAGAGTAGTGCTAAAGCCGCTGCTACATAACCCAGATATAAACTTTTACGCTCACGTGTCAATGTGAAATCGGCGAAGGCAAACACTGTCAACGAGATCCAAGCCGCGACCAAAAGGTCATGGTTAATATACTGACTACTGCCGTAGACCAACACACTGCTGGCCAGTACAAGCACACTGGTTCTGGCCAGTGTTTGACGATTTTTGACCTCTGCATGGCGTGAGATAAACCAGAAAACGCCTGTCAACATCACCATTGCAGCAAAAACAGGCACGAGGCGCATGACCCAGACATGGACGCCAAAAATTTCCATCAAGCCCCCACCCAGCCAATGCAGTAGCGGTGGTTTATGGAAGAAGGGTACTCCATCAATGCGAGGGGTGAGCCAATCCCCGGATTCAATCATCCAGCGGGTAATATCGGCATAGCGCCCTTCATCTGGGACGCTCAATTGCCGAATACTGGCGGCGATCCCTAGCCAAAGTGCAATAAGGACTAGAAAGACTTTATTGGAGCGAATCGTAAACATAGCTTATCTCGGGGCTCTTTTATCAGAGTCTGTTGTGTCAAATGCAAACTGCCGACTTAAAATAAAGGTCATTGCGGCAGTTAAAATAATAATAAACGGTAAACCAATGTCGATCGAAATGGTCGTAAAACGTAGCATCAGCAGTAGCAAAGTTTCATTAAATATAAAGCCAATCACCGCGACCAAAATAAAACGGGGCAACGTCTGTTGGTGAGAGAGATCCCCAGCGTCAAAGCTAAAGTAACGATGACCAAAATAACTAACCCAAAAGGCAGTCACAAAAGCAACTAGATTAGCCCAACCCGCAGCAATACCATGATTGGTTAATAGAATGGCAATCGCATAATGCGTCAGCGCGGCCAAAACACCAATGACGCCAAAGCGTGCCAGTTGCCAGAAGGTTTGGCGATTAATCATGACCAGAGCCATGTGTGGAAATATCTGATTTTGGAATTTCTAAGTTGCGTGGGGCGATGTTGTGCTCTTTGTCATATTGGCGCGCGACGATGTATTTGGGGCGACCTTTGGTTTCGTTATAGATACGCGCGATATATTCACCCAATACGCCAATAAACAGCAGTTGAATTCCCCCCAGCAACATCATGCCTGCGGCAAGGGTAGCCCATCCCGGTTGTTGCACACCATCCACCAAGGTTTCACCAGTGATATAGATGCCGTAAGCAAGCGCTAATAGTGCAATTGCTGCGCCGAGGAAGACACAGATCCGTAGCGGTAAATCCGAGAATGCGGTTAATCCTGTCAGGGCAAGGCTAGTGAGACGCTGCCAGTTAAAGTTGGATTCACCTTTGAGACGTGGCGCCTCGGTAAAGTGCACCCCGATACTGTGAAAGCCGACCCAAGCGTAAAGCCCTTTCATATAGCGGGTCCGTTCAGGCAGGTTGCGCAGAGCAAGAACGACTTGCTTATCCATCAAGCGAAAGTCACCGGCATCGGCAGGGATATCAATGGATGAACTTTTATTGAGTAGCCAGTAGAAGTTTCGTGTGAGCCATTGCTTGAGATTGCTTTCTGTATTGCGGTCACGAATGCCGTAGACCATGTCATAGCCGCTTCGCCATAAATCCAGCATGGTTTTGATTGCGCTGATCGGATGCTGGAAGTCAGCATCAATCAAGAGGGCAATATCACCATTCACATGATCTAAGCCGGCAGTGATTGCAGCCTCTTTGCCGAAATTACGGGACAGTGCTAAGACCTTAAGCGGGTAATGAGCAAGCAAGGGTTGCAACGAGGCGATGGTATTATCTTTACTGCCATCGTCGATGACGATCATTTCATAAGAAACACCGAGTTCACTTAAATTTTTGGCCAAGGCTGGGATGAACAGTGGAATATTTTCCGCTTCGTTGTACGCAGGAATCACACAAGAGATAAAAGGATGTTCGCGTGACATTTATAGCGCTCCTGAGGGCGTTGGTGCAAGTGTAATATGACGATCAGAGCAGTCTTTGAGAAATTGATCTGAACTCAGGTACTGGTATTCGCGTACGCGTGCTGCGGCGATGGTATCGCTGAGGTCGGATACATCGACTGCTGGGTGGCACATGATCAGTAAACTGTGATCAATCCGAGATTTTCGTGTCGGTATCTGAGTTTGCCTGATGCTGTTGGCATGATCTAACCAAAATTGCGTAAGCGTAGGATAGGGTGTGGTTTCTGAAAAATCATAGATGCCCGCAAATTTCTGATTCTGCTGGATGCTGACGGTTTCACTCAGTCGGGTTAATGCTTGCGCGCCTAAGAACTGCAGCATCTTACTTTTAAACCAAAAACGTGGGGTGATCACGGTGTCACTCAGGCTTCTGATCCAGCCTGTAAAATTCTGTGCAACGAGAAAATTTATCAATACATCACGAATCACGGGGAACTGATGGATATGTTGATGCCCGTCCACAAAGTCCGGAGCACGTCCCATGACGTCGATAAAGCGTTGCCACTGATAGATCAGCGTCTGTTCAATTTGGGATTTGGATAGGGTTCGAAGCCACGCTTTTTGCATCACTTGTCCCAGCGGCAGGAACAACATTCCATCGCCAAAATCATGCGTAAGGTTAAAATGTAAACCGATCTGGGCGAGTGGTTTGCTGAGTTGGAGTTCGCGGAGTGTGGTGCCGTGGATAGGCCAATCTGATGCTTGGGTCATGCAGGAGGTGGCTTGAAGGCGGTTATGTGCAATGAGATCGACTATCGCCTGACTAATCGGCGTATTTAACGCATAATCATCTGCACAAAAGATAACGTTCGCCATAAGTCAGCCACTACTGGTTAATTCAGCACATTGTGAAGATTAACATAATCATTTCACAGCCTTTTCGTCTTCATCGAAAAATTAAAACCTGATTTGAGTGATTTAAAGCATGAAGACTCAATTTTGGCTTCACATTAGCATGTGAGACTTAGCTTAGACATATGGTGGTAGTGATGTGGCTATTGGGGGATCCAGTTATGCTCTCACCATGCGGAATTCAAAGCGTAGCCCACCTTGATCTGGCCGATTATGCAAGGTTACTTGTCCGCCATAGCGCTGGGCTATTTCCTGAATGATGGTCAGTCCCAAACCACTTCCGGCGTCATTTTGCCCCAGCGCACGATAAAAAGGATCAAAGACCCGGAGTAGGTCAGATTCAGGAATGCCTAAGCCGCTATCCGTAACCTCAATCACGGCTAATGCTTCTTCGCCATAGATACGGATATCGACTTGTCCCCCTTCGGGGGTATAACGGATCGCATTGCTGATGGCATTTCGGAGGATGGTTTGCACGTCTTGTAATGCGGCATGGACCGCAACGTCATCTTGCTGTACCACGCCAAGATCGATATTTTTTTGCAGTGCGAGTGGCATGAGGTCACCAAGCACCTCATGTAAACAGGCAGTCAGCGAGACATACTCAATGTTGCCCGTATAACCACTATGCTGTTTGGCGAGGCTTAATAGTTGCTCAAGCAGGTGCTGGGAGCGATTCAGACCTTGTCTCAGTTGGCGGACGCGTTCGATGCCTTCAGGGGTGAGCGCTGTGTGTTCAAGGTTTTCAGTTTGTAGCGTGAGCGCGGTAATTGGTGTCCGTAACTCATGCGCTGCGTCTGCAATAAAGCGGCGCTGGTGATTGAGACTGTGAGAAAGCCTGCGTAATAAATTATTAATTGAAAATACAAAAGGTAAAATTTCTCGTGGAATTTTTTGATTGTTTAGTGGCAAAGGCACACCATCTTTCTGTTGATCGGTATGTAGCGCCAATGCCGTAATGGGTTTAAACGCTTGGCGAATAACCAGTGTAATGACCAGCAGCAGTACGGGAAACAAAACGACCAGTGGGATCATCATGCGCAGGCTGGTATAGCGTGCCAGTTCATCGCGTAATGCCGTCCGTTGCCCGACGAGGAATTGCTGTCCAGTGGGTAACGTTCGGACAAAAACACGCCAGTCTTCTCCCTGACTTTGGAGGGTGGATAGGCCATCTGCTAAGTGCTTGGGAACCTGTATCCAATGCGCTTGGATGGGCTGCCCATCCGCAACTAAAGGTTGAATAATGATTTTTGCTTCTTGAAGTTCTGATTCTTTATGTTTCTTTCTTTTTAAAGAGAGGTCGGTTTGAGGCGGCTCATCCATGGGAGGGGGTGGGGACGGGAGTTGTCCATGGGCGATCATGCTCGGGAAAGTGAGGGCTTGTTGATCTGCTACAAGTTGTGCGATCAATTCTAAATTATGATCTTGCATATTGAGCGCTTCTTTGCGGGTGGCATGGTACTCCCCGAAAGCGGCTAATAAACCAATAATCAAAATCAGGCTAAAGAACCACCAGACCAGATAATCGCGTAATGAGCGATATTTTCTCAAATCCTGTTCTGGCGCTAAGCGGGGTGCCGAGGTCGTCATGCGTGTTTCTCCACCATCCAGCCGACACCGCGCACATTGGTGATGGATTTGGGTCCCAGTTTTTTGCGGACATTGTGAATCACAAATTCTATGGCATTACTTTCTACTTCTTCTCCCCAGCCGTAGACCGAGGTCTCCAGATCACTGCGAGAAAGAATAGTTCCTTTGCGGGATAGCAGCGCATGCAATAGAGCGTATTCTCGCCCCGAAAGCCTAGCCGTCTGAGGCGGGTCAGTCGCGTCTCGATAAGATGCTTCGTGATTGGCAGGATTTAAGGTCAGTTTGCCATTACTGAGCAGGGGTTGTGCCGACCCGCTTTGACGTCGGGTCACCGCCCGAATCCGTGCCAACAGCTCTGGGACTTCAAAAGGTTTGACGACATAATCATCCGCACCCAAGTCCAGACCCTGAATGCGCGATTGCACATCATCGCGTGCGGTCATTATAATGACAGGTGTTTCACCACTATTCGCACGCCAATTCTTCAGCAGCGTCAGACCATCTTGCAGGGGCAGACCTAAGTCAAGCAGAATCATCTGATAGGTTTCACTGCGCAGTGCGGCATGAGCTAACTGACCGTCCATCACATGATCGACGGCATAGCTGGCGTCGCGCAGTGCAACGAGCAGCGCATCTGCAATCATGGCATCGTCTTCAACCAGTAATATTCTCATGACATCGCTAATCCAGCATTCTGCTCAAACCGTTTATACTTCACCCCTTAGGGATGACTTAGTCATCCCACGGTAAACTTTTCAGTATACTGTGAAGGTAGGTTCAGCACAGCCAAAAAACAGTTGTGTTATGGTTTTACCGCTTCAAAATATTCCTTTTTTTGATCCCTATGAGCAATCTCTATGAGTGGCACGCACGACCATCATCATGAATTTAATACCCAAAACGAAGGTCGTTTGTGGTGGGTGCTATCGATTACCTGCATCTTTCTCATTGCGGAAGTGATCGGGGGGATCTGGACCCACAGCTTGGCGCTGTTATCCGATGCCGCTCATGTTTCAACCGATGCTGCCGCAATTGCGATTGCCATCGCTGCAATTCGGGTCGGGCGCCGCCCTGCTGATGATCAGCGGACCTATGGCTATTATCGTTTTGAGATTCTCGGGGTAGTTTTGAATGCACTGCTCCTTTTTGCAGTTGCCGTTTATATTTTATATGAAGCGTATTTACGCTTGTCGAATCCACCGGAGTTGCATTCCACGGGGATGATGTTTATTGCGCTGGGTGGTCTGGTCGCCAATCTGGTCTGTATGAAGATTTTGACAGCAGGTAACGATGGTAGCCTCAATATGAAGGCAGCATACCTAGAGGTCTTGGCTGATATGGTGGGGTCGGCGGGTGTTATCGTTGGCGCCGTGATTATTTATTTCACCCAATGGGCGTGGGTGGATTCTGTGGTGGCGATTGCGATTGGATTATGGGTACTGCCTAGGACATGGGTGCTGATGAAGCAAAGTGTGCAGATCTTGCTTGAAAGTGTGCCTGAACATCTGGATGTGAAAGCGATTCGGGATGCTTTGACGGCGATTGATGGTGTCGAGAGTGTACACGATCTGCATGTCTGGTCGCTGACGGCGGATAAGGTTTCTTTGACTATTCATCTGGTTTGCCCTGAGCGCCCGACTCAAGAGGTCCTTGAGGATGCGATGGATTTGCTGGCCAAGCGCTTCTCCATTTTCCATGTCGCGATTCAATGTGAAGAGCATCCGTGTGCGATGAGTCGACCAGAAACGGAGCATTATCAGGAGCATGAAATTTCGGTCTATGATTTTTCGCATCAAGAGTCAAAACCCGAGCCACATCATCAGCATTAAACGTTTGATCTTTCAAGCATAAAAAACCGCTCCGGATTGAGAGCGGTTTTTTTTAAGACCAAGAACTTAAGATGACTTAATGCGCTTTACCTTGCTCTGCACCTACACCGGTAATGGAGCGCACGAACTGGGCATCAAATGCTGCTTGCTCAAGTTTGGCTTGTGCACTCTTGTCCGTGATGGAAAAGAACCAGCAACAGAAGAAGGACAACACAATCGAGAATAGAGCAGGATTCTGGTAAGGAATCGGTGCTGTGGTACCGAAGTGGAATGTTTCGACATAGACGGCTTTGGTCAAGCAGATCAAGAAGACCGAAGACAACATGCCGATGACACCGCCTGCAATTGCACCGCGTGTCGTAAGTCCACGCCAGAACATGGACAGCAGTAGCACGGGGAAGTTGGCAGATGCTGCAACAGCAAAGGCAAGACCGACCATGAAGGCGACATTTTGTTTCTCAAACACAATCCCCAAGATCATGGCAAAGACGGCTAGTGCTACGGTTGCGTATTTAGAAACGCGCATCTCATCTTTTTCAGTAGAGCGGCCATGAGCAATCACATTGGCATAGAGATCATGGGATACCGCGGAGGCACCTGAAAGCGTCAGTCCTGCAACCACAGCAAGAATCGTGGCGAATGCAACAGCAGAGATAAAGCCAAGGAACAGATTGCCGCCCAATGCATGTGCCAAGTGAACTGCGGCCATATTTCCACCACCAAGCAGCTCTAACTTACCGGTTACAGCCATTTTAGCCAGATCAAGATAGGCTGGATTTTGGGCAATAAACAGGATCGCACCAAAGCCGATGATAAAGGTCAAAATATAAAAGTAACCAATAAATCCTGTCGCAACAAAAACGGATTTTCGGGCTTCTTTTGCACTGTTGACCGTGAAAAAACGCATCAGGATGTGGGGCAAACCAGCGGTACCAAACATCAGCGCCATGCCGAGAGATATTGCATCAATAGGACTACTAAACAGCGTGCCGGGTCCCATGATTTTGTTGCCGTCGGTATGATTGACCGTACCGAAGACGGTTATGGCCTCTGCAAACATGCGATCTAAGCTAAAGTTAAAGTGGTAGAGCACCATGAATGCCATGAACGTCGCACCACCCAACAGCATTGCCGCTTTGATTATCTGTACCCACGTGGTGGCCAGCATGCCGCCAAACAGGACATAGATCATCATCAATATCCCGACCACGATGACCGCGATCGAGTAGTCCAGCCCAAACAGCAATTTAATGAGCTGGCCTGCACCGACCATCTGAGCAATCAGATAGAAAGCGACAACCACGAGTGTATTAATCGCGGCCATGGTGCGGATTGGCGAACGCTTCAAGCGGAATGAGGCCACATCTGCGAAGGTATATCTGCCCAGATTGCGTAAGCGCTCTGCAATTAAAAATAAGAGTAATGGCCAACCCACTAAAAACCCAATGGAGTACATCAGACCATCGTAGCCTTTGGTAAAGACCATCGCTGAAATACCCAAAAATGATGCCGCAGACATGTAGTCTCCAGCAATCGCAAGGCCGTTTTTAAAACCAGTAATGCCACCACCGGCGGTATAGAAGTCGGATGCCGTCCGATTTTTGGTCGCTGCCCATTTGGTGATCCCTAGGGTTAACGCGACGAAAATCACGAACATGATAATCGCGGTCCAGTTGGTCGCCTGCTGAACCGTTTGACCCAGATCAGGAGAGGCAACCGCTAAGCCAGAATAGGCCAGCGTTGTTGCGAGAGCCAATTGAGTTGATTTCATTTTTTGATCTCCTCCAGCACTTCCTGCGTCAGACGATCAAATTCACCATTGGCGCGCCAGACATAGATACCGCACAAGACAAAAGCACTCACAATGACAGCGATCCCTAGTGGAATCCCGATCGTTGTTGCACCACCGTCTAAAGATTGATGGACGAATGCAGGGTGATAGGACACCAAGTAGATGTAGCCAAAATAGATAAACAGCATGATGATGGAGAGAGACCAGCTTAAGCGAGATTTTTTTTGGACTAGCTGCTGGAATTTCGGGTTTTGGATAATGTTTTTGACGCGATCGGTTTCCATGATGCGTTACTCCTTGATGCGATTTTTAATTTCAAAAAATGATGATGTGTGACCATCAATCAAATCTTTGAGCATTCATTGTTTTATACGCGCAATCCCTTCCAAGTTCGATTGCGCAGGATTTTGTACACCATCACATTAGCAGGCATTGGATTAAATTGAACTTCGACTTTAGTCGAGTAAGACATCGTTCATACGCCATTGGCTGCGAAGTTGCGATATAGTGTTTCGGCGAAGAAATCGAACACGATGTGGATGCAGGAAAGCATTCAGAAAAGCTAAAAAAGAGGCAAGGATAAGGGCATCATGAATGGTTGGTTGGTCTTTGGCGTATTGGTGCTATATGTCGTGCTGTTGTTTGCCTGTGCGTTTCTGGGCGAACGAAAAAACAGCTGGCTGAGTCCGCGCGGGCGAATGTGGCTCTTTAGCCTGACCTTGGGTGTGTATTGCACGTCATGGACCTACTATGGCGCAGTGGGTGCTGCTGTACGTGATGGCATGAGCTTTTTACCCATCTATTTAGGACCTTTGCTCTTCCTCGGGCTATGGCGGGATATCTGGCAGCGTCTGGTTCAGATTCGCAATCGCCAATCGATTACCTCCATTGCTGACTTTATTGCGGCACGGTATGGCAAGTCACCGAAACTAGCTGCCCTGGTGACGATCTGTGCTGTCATCTGGATACTGCCTTATATCGCATTGCAATTGCGTGCTGTTGCACTCAGTGTGGATGTGTTGATGTCCGATCAAGCCAGTAGTGGGGTGACGTCAAATGGTGTTTTGGTGCTCACTGGATTGCTGGCGGGGCTGGCCATGCTCTTTGGCACACGGCATTTGACCAGCAGCGAACAACATAATGGGTTGATGTTAGCAGTAGCGCTGGAGTCGATGGTGAAATTGATCGCACTCTTGGCGGTGGCGATCTTTGCGGTCATGCATATCGAATCGCCACACCCCATCTCTGAGGAGTTAAGCCAACGTTTTAGCCGCTTACATGCCGATGGTTTACCTGCTGGATTTTGGACCCAAACCTTGCTCGCTAGTCTGGCGATGATTTGTCTGCCGCGACAGTTTCACGTGGGTGTGGTGGAGTGTCGCGATGTCACCTATGTGCGGGGAGCACGCCGCTGGTTTGCAATCTATCTCTTTCTAACCGTACTTGCCATAGTTCCGATTGCACTTTGGGCATTAAACATGCCGATCAGCGTGCTACCTAACCCCGATACTGCGGTGTTAATGCTGCCCTTGCTCAAAGGCGAATCGGGACTCGCCCTATTGGCTTTTTTGGGTGGATTTTCTGCGGCAACCGGCATGCTGCTTGTTGCGACAGTGACCTTGTCGATTATGCTGAGTAATGAGTTGATTTTACCGTTGCTCTGGCGGTTTAGACTGGTTCAGCATGACGGTGCGCAGTTTGAAAAAGTGATGCGAATCGTGCGGCGCTTATGCATGTTGAGTGTGATGTTACTGGGTTTTATGGCGTATCGATTATTTGCAGAGTCTACTCAACTTTCGGCCATTGGTTTACTGGCTTTTGCCGGAGTCGCCCAGTTTTCTCCTGCACTGATTGGTGGTTTGTACTGGCGAGGTGGTAGTAAAGCTGGGGTGATTGCAGGTTTGTGTGCGGGTTTTATGCTCTGGGCTTATACATTGTTGTTTCCTGCGCTGGTATCGACATTACATGGTCACTTGTCGATGGGTGTTCAAACCGCACTGCTCAATTGGCAGCATCATGGTTTATTCGGTTTAAATTTATTGCGGCCTCAAGCCCTATTGGGGCTACAGGTCAATGATTCGCTGACCCATGGTGTGATTTGGTCTTTAGGAGCCAATATCGGGTCATTCATTTGGGTTTCACGTCGATTTCGTCCAACCGTCAGTGAGCAAATGCAAGCCGCGCCTTTTTTACAGCCCGATGAACTGGATTTATCTGACAGTCAGTTTTCAGATGAAATCCCACTATCGGAGGATGTTATTTCTGGGGCTGTTGCGCGTCAGACCTTTACCGTCGGGGATCTGGCTGCGTTAGCTGAACGGATCAGCGGTGCTTCTGTGACTCAAAAAGCCTTTGCCAAATTCGCCTCGAGTTTACGAGAGCCATTAAATTTACAAATGCGGGCTGATAGCCGTTGGTGGCAGTTCACGGAGCAGTTGTTGGCGGGGGCAATAGGCGCAGCATCGGCGCGTACATTGCTGACGACAGCCTTACGCGATAATGGACTGGGTTTGGCTCAGGTTGCAGGGTTGCTGGATCAGGCCTCACAGTGGCAGCGCTTTAATCAGCAACTTCTCCTGACCATGATGGATCATTTGACGCATGGCGTCAGTGTGGTCGATAGTCAGATGTGTTTGGTGGCATGGAATCGCCGCTATCTTGAGCTCTTTAACTATCCCAGTGGTTTGGTCTATGTCGGCTGTCCCGTGGCAGATCTTATTCGTTATAACGCCGAGCGCGGCGAATGTGGCGAAGGGTCCGTCGAATCACATATTCAAAAACGTTTGAATTGGCTACGTGCGGGCAATGCACATGTATTTGAGCGGGTACGAGCCAATGGCCAAGTGATTGAAATGCGGGGGCAGCCGATCACAGGCGGTGGCTTTGTGACGACTTTTGCTGATATCACGCAGTTTCGTCAGACCGAGGCCGTGTTGGAGGGGCGCGTTCTAGAGCGAACTGAGCAGCTTGAGTTGGCGCTCTACGAGCAAAAAATTGCGCGAATCCAAGCGGATAAAGCCAATATCTCTAAAAGTCGATTTGTCGCTGCGGCCAGTCATGATTTATTGCAGCCGATGCATGCTGCACGTTTGTTTTCAGGGGTGCTTGAGCAAAGTGATCTCAATGAGTTGGATCGGCAGACCTTACAGCAACTTGATCGTGCGCTACACGGCGCTGAAAGCATTTTATCCGCTTTACTGGAGATCGCAAGGCTAGATAGTGACATGTTGCAGCCCAATATTACAGCGATTGATCTCTCAGCATTGCTGACTGATCTGGAGGGGCAGTTTGCACCCATCGCTATGCAGCGCGGCTTAAAACTGCATGTCCATCCGACACGACTCTGGGTCAGCAGTGATCCACAGTGGTTGCGTCGCATGATCCAAAATCTGGTTAGTAATGCGCTGCGTTATAGCGCCTCGGGTCGAGTGGTTGTTGGCGTTTTAGGCCATTCCCAGAGTGGTTTTCTACGCCTTGGCGTTTGGGATACTGGACCGGGTATTGATATCGCGCAACAAAAACAAATCTTTCATGAGTTTCAGCGCGGTAAAAGTGTGTCGCCGTGGGGTGAGCAGGGGTTGGGGTTAGGACTTGCGATTGTGGAGCGAATGGCAAAGCGCTTAGGGCATCCGCTTCATCTTTATTCTACTTTAGGTAAGGGGTCATGCTTTATGCTGACTTTACCGATCGCCCAGCCTGTGCAGCAGCGATCCGCGCCGACATTTGTGGGTTCCGGTGTGTTGCAAGGTCTTCGCGTGCTTTGTGTCGATAATGATGTAGCGATTTTGGATGCGATGCAGACGCTGTTAACGCGTTGGGGATGTGAGGTCTGGACCGCAACTCAGCCGAATCAAGCTATTGAGCTTGCCAAGCAGGCTCAACAACAGGCGAAACCAATTCAAGTCTGGCTGGTAGATCAGCATCTGGATGCGTATTGTGAGGGGCTGGACTTAATTCGCATGTATGCGCAAGACAGTAAGTCTGCACTCATCACTGCGGATAGTGATCCTGATTTGCCAGAGCGCACCCACGCTCAAGGCGCTGTTTTATTGAAGAAGCCCCTTAAACCTGCCGCATTAAGGGCATTTCTCATGTCTATAAAAGTAACCTAATACTAAACCCACTAAAGTTTTGCAGGCTCAAGGTTGAGGGCGCCCAAGGCCAGTACTGCTTGTGTGCGATTTTGGACGTCCATTTTTCGAAAAATTGCAGTCACATGTGCCTTAATGGTCGCTTCTGAAACATTTAAGGTATAGGCAATTTGTTTATTGAGTAAACCTTCTGCCAGCATCATAAGCACACGAAATTGCTGAGGGGTGAGGGATTGCAGTCGGGCGGCTAGATCAGCTTCATGACTGGCACGTGGGTCGGGATGATTTGAAATATGCTGATTGAGTTGTGGATCTGGCAGCCATGTTTCACCCGCCAATACCGCCTGTATCGCATCATTGATGTGCTGCGGTGGGGCTGATTTAGGAATATAAGCCAGCGCACCATGTGCCAGCGCCCGCTGCATAATGGAGCTCTCTTCATGAGCAGAAACCACAATGACGGGCAAAGCGGGATAGGCTGCGCGTAAGTGCACCAATGCCGAGAATCCTGAGGCATCCGGCAGGTTGAGATCAAGCAGCACCAAGTCTGGCTCAGGCTGTTGATCCAAGATTTCATGCAGCCCTGCAACCGATGCTGTTTCGTGCAATTGCGCTTCAGGCAGTGCTTGTCTGACCGCTTGGGTCAGTGCACTGCGAAAAAGCGGATGGTCATCAACGATGAGTATGTTCATCTGCATGAGAGTAGACTGCCGCAATTAAATTGTCCACGACTGATGGGTCGGCCAAGGTCGAAATATCTCCCAGAGAGTCGAGCTCTCCAGCAGCAAGCTTACGCAAAATGCGGCGCATGATTTTGCCTGAGCGTGTTTTTGGCAGTGCCGGTGCCCAATAAATGGCATCAGGTGTGGCAATGGGACCAATTTCACGTCGTACCCAATCACGGAGTTCACGGCGTAGGGTGTCGCTATAGGCGACATCCGCTTGCAAGGTCACAAAAGCACAAATACCTTGTCCTTTAATCTCATGCGGCATGCCAACAACGGCGGATTCGGCGACGCTGCTGTGCGCAACCAATGCACTTTCAATCTCTGCCGTGCCTAAGCGATGACCTGAAACGTTCAACACATCATCCACACGTCCGGTAATCCAGTAGTAGCCATCCGCATCGCGTTTGGCGCCGTCACCCGTGAAGTAACTATTAGGATAGACTGAAAAATAAGTCTCGATAAAGCGCTGATGATCCCCGTAAATGGTACGCATCTGTCCGGGCCAACCGCCTTGAATCACGAGATTACCCTCACAGGCTCCTTCGAGGATATGACCTTCTGCATCTACGATGGCGGGTTGTATTCCGTACAGAGGTTTACTGGCCGATCCGGGCTTGAGTGCTGTTGCGCCTGCAATGGGGGAGATCAAAATCCCTCCTGTCTCCGTTTGCCACCAGGTATCGACAATTGGGCAGCGCGATTCACCCACCACTTTGTAATACCAGCCCCACGCTTCAGGGTTGATGGGCTCACCGACTGAGCCCAGCAAGCGTAGGCTACTGCGGTCGCTTTGGCGGACAAAATCATCACCTTCCCGCATCATCGCGCGTATTGCTGTCGGTGCCGTATAGAGTATCGTGACATTGTGCTTATCTACGATCTGACCGACTCGTGCCCATGTCGGATGCTGTGGAACACCTTCAAACATCAGGGTTGTGGTGCCATTCGATAGGGCACCATAAAGTAAATAACTATGTCCGGTGATCCAGCCTAAATCTGCGGTACACCAGTACACATCGTCAGGACGCAGATCAAAGACTTCGCGGAATGTACTGGTGGCGTAGACCAGATAGCCGCCTGTAGTATGCAGCACACCTTTGGGTTTTCCCGTTGAGCCAGAGGTATATAGGATAAATAAGGGGGCTTCGGCATTCATGGCGAAGGGTTCACAGATGTCGTCAACATCAGCGATGAGTTCGTGATACCACAAGTCGCGTGGGTTCCAGAGGATGTCACCCCCAGTGCGGCGCACCACGATCACATGCTCCACACTGCTTGTGCCTTCAATCATCAGCGCGGCATCAACATTAGCTTTTAATGGCACCGCTTTACCGCCTCGCATACCCTCATCTGCGGTGATCACAATTTTAGGGCGACAGTCATCAAGGCGGCCTGCAAGTGCTTCAGGAGAGAAGCCACCAAACACTACCGAATGCACTGCACCTATGCGCGTACAGGCCAGCATAGCGATCGCGGTTTCTGGAATCATTGGCATGTAGAGCGTGACACGATCACCAACCTTGACTCCCTGATTCTTCAAAACATTGGCAAAGCGGCAGACTTCGGCATGGAGTTCGCGATATGAAATAATCTTATGCTCTGCCGGATGGTCGCCTTCCCAGATAATGGCGGGTTTATCGGGGTGTGTGATGAGATGGCGATCGAGGCAATTGGCTGAAACATTCAGTTGCCCATCGGCAAACCACTCGATCTTGAAATGATTGGGATCATAAGAGATATCTTTGACGATACTAAACGGTTTAATCCAGTCCACACAGCCCGCTTCATCACGCCAAAATTGATCATTATTTTCAATCGATTGTTGATATCGACTTTGGTATTCAGCACTTGATGTACGTGCTTTAGCCGCAAATGCGGCTGGAACAGGGTAAAGAAGCTCGGTGGTAGACGTCGGTGTTGTCGTCGTAGGCGAATTTGTGTGTTCAGTATGCGAAATCGCAGCAGAGGATGGTGTGTTCAGCATCATATATTCCTTCCATGTGAATGACCGTACTTATCGCGAAAAGCGTCATATTGGCGATCAGTTTTTGATGTTCTGTCTTTATTGTGGGCTTCATGCGGCGCTGATGAAATCATGCTTTAGTCGTAGAGGACGCTTTTTTTCAGATGGCGTACCTAAATTGATTATTAATAAAGGACCATAGATCGGTTTTGAGAGAGCAATTTTTTTAAAAAAGCGCATACAACGACTGTTCATCTGCGCTGGTTATTTTTTGTGTTGATTGGATTTTTAGCTGATGAGCAAACCTTTACGTTGTAGTGCATAGAGCGCTAGATTCAAATGCTCATGCAATGCATTTTCGATTTCCTGAGTGTCCGTAATCAGAATGCCTTGCTTATTCAAGGTAATCCGATTTTCTGCGACTTCTCCTTGTAAGTGATCGATCAGTTCAGCATGTGTATGCTTGCCATCCAGCAGTGGAAGAATACTTTCTTCAATAATGCCTAGATGTGCATTTTCGTGCCATATTGTTGTCACTAAATGATTTTCTTGTGCAGTGATACAGGCTTTGGGATCACGTAAAGGACGATCAGATACGTGTGTAGCCAGAGTGATGGGTTGGTTTCGGAATCGAATCAGTCCTCTGGTGATCATGTTTTCAATGAAACTTTGCACAACCGTCATGCACTCGACCACATCTTTTGGATGAGGCTGCTGCTGTGTCCTGAGACTGACTTCGACTGCGAGGGAGTGAAGTTGTATGGTAGCTGGATAACGCTCATTGAGAATCTGTGCTGCGATAATAGCCAAAGGATGAATAAGGCTGACTGATTGACTTTGTAAACCTTCAAACTGACTTTCATTCGTAGCATTCATGGTGTTTTTAAGCGGGATAAAAACGCCAGCATAGTGCAACTGTTGTAAGCGGACTGGGTCAAGTTGATAATTGACTAAATCGGCGCGTTTTGCGGACATAAGAATCGTTTGGCGAAAGGTTCTTGCGGTCAAAAAGTCTAAATGTTGCTCTATAGCGACTTGATTCCCGTGGCACTCTTTGAGGAGCGGTTCGATAATTTCAGTGGAATAGTTACTGAGAAACATGCTGGCTGGTTGGCTCTCTGCCAGATAAGCCAGTCCATTTTGTCGTGCACGATCAATAAATTCATGAAAGTAACAAGGATAGTTACAATGTTCAAGGAACTCGTGGATCAAATAGTAATCTTGGGCGCTGCGCAGTGTGGGTAATACATCATCGATATTTTTGCGTGTCAGGCTATTCGGGTCAGATCTTTCGTGCAGAAAATCGACCATGCCCCGTGCATACGCCAGTTTTTCTGGTGACGTTTCTCTGCTTGCACCGCGAAACATCATCGCATCACGAATGACTTCGCGGTATTTCCAGCCAGGGTAGGTATTGTAGCTAATATACGCTAGGCCTTCTGCTGACAAGCATTCTCCACAAATGCGCAGCATCGCTACCTGCGCTTCCTGTGGAACCCAGCTGTAGACGCCATGGGCGATAATATAATCAAATGTTCCGAAATTTTTTTGAATCTCGGTTAAGTCCATGAGCATGAGCGTAATGTTTTTAAGGCCGAGGTGCTGAATGGTTGCTTTCCCTTCAGCGATATGGGCTTCTGAGAGGTCGACGCCGATAATCGTTGCCTGAGGAAAGCGCAGGGCGAGGGGAATAATATTTCCACCAGAAGCACAACCTAACTCTAAAATTCGGGCCTGCTCGACAGGGACGGATTTGACATTAAAAAGCGCAGCAATCGCGGAAAGATGCGCAGGGGTAGATTGTGGGAAAGGATGGGAGTGATAAGGCGTTTCATTATAGCTATTGGATAAGCGTTCATTGATCGTGCTGGACATCCCATTTTCCCTTATTTCTTAAAAATTTATAGTAGATTGGCATCGTTGATCACTGCGCTGTCTAACGGAAGTTGACCATACTTTCTGCATATTGTAAGAGATGAGCTGGTAATGGATACATATGCTGATATTGCTGGATTTGTTTTCCAATCAGTCTCACTCGCTGTTTAAAATCTAGGGCTTTGTTTGGCGCAAGCAGTGGCTGATTCCAAGCGGGGATATCGGCACGCTGAAACTCAAAAGCACAACTGATCCGTGGTTGCCCCGCTGCCCGCGGGGACGAGTGAGATCCCCAATGTAGCACGGCTTGGTTCCAAATGATGAATTCACCTGGATTGGCAGGCAGTGCGCGTATGTCTGGGTAGAGCAACTGCCAATTCTTGTCATTTATCGTGCCATATACAGGGTCACGATCAGCAGGGAGTATGTACATACAACCGTTCAAAGGTGTAGCTGGCGTCAAGGGAATCCATGCTGTCAGGCTGCTGGGGTCACCATTACTCAGCAGGGAGCGATAACCTTTGTCGCGATGGGGAGACCAGCCAGCTTCTGCATGCTGAGGATCGATATGCCAAGCCCAAAAATCAGGAAGTATCCAATAGTCCTCACCCAGTAAGCAGGAAATCGTGGATGAGAGTTGCCCTGCCAATTGCCATATTTCATCGTAAACGAATGCAAAGACAGGCAGTAGCCCCCTATTTTTCAGTTGCTGAATCACTTCGATGATTGGCGAAAGTGGAGTATGCCATTGGCCAAAATTACCGTGTAGATACCCTTCATCATGGACCAACTGCCGAAGATAGTTTGCCTGTTCTTCAGGAATAAATGGCGCTGGAACGACGTACGCGCTGGCGCCTGCGATATGAAGCGCGGGTGCCAATGCCTGCCAGAATTCTGGTTTTAACAGGTCATCGACTGGTATGGCGGTTTGGAGAGCGTCTAGGGTCATATCGTGTTCTTTTTATCTTTAAGATTTTATGGACGTTCACGTTGCTTATTCTGGTGATCCCGCCATATCTGGTGGCAGAGATACCAAAAAAGGATAACAACGCTGGTATTCAAAATCGCTGCGATATAAACGCCATGCGTGATGCACATGGTTGCATCAATGGGTGCCCATACCCATAACGATAGGATGAGTCGCCGATAGGTACGCATGCAAGGTTGTTCCGCAAAATAATCAACGCAAATGCGACATAGTACGCCCCAGCTGGCAACTGTAGGGCCGAGGATGCAAATCCAAAAGAGCGTCTGTGCGGAATCGGTGACTGGTGTACTGCCATATAATATCTTGAGCAGCAGTGGATGCAGAGCAGGAATCCATAACACGATTGCTAGGCACAAACCACCAATTACATGAAGGTTAGCGATCCAACGCAAGCCGATTAACGCGCGGGTTATTGGTATGGGGCTTTGTTCTATCGTCATGATGGTTTTGCTTGATCTTATCCTGTCTAATACGTTTTCTAATCGTACCCTTTTGCGAGTCTATGTGCTCATTGCAACAATGTAAAACCAAGCGGCTGTCAGCCTCTAGCAATTACCTACGGTTTTCGCTATAATCCGCCACCTGCTGTAGTGATGCACGGCAGACACTCATATTATTTATGCATCTCGGAGATTAATCATGGCATTAACTAATGCTGATCGCGCTGATATCATTGCAAAATTTGCTCGTGCAGAAAATGACACAGGTTCGCCAGAAGTACAAGTTGCGTTGTTGTCAGCAACGATCAATGACTTACAAGGTCACTTCAAAGCACACAAGCATGACCATCATAGCCGTCGTGGTTTGATTCGTATGGTTAACCAACGTCGTAAACTGCTTGATTACCTCAAAGGTAAAGATGGCGAGCGTTATCAAGCGCTTATCGGTACTTTGGGTCTGCGTCGCTAAGATTGCGATTGTTTAGCCAAAAAGTGGCAGACTTTATAGATCGATAAAAGAGAAGGGAGCGTATGCTCCCTTTTTTGCTGTTTGAGCTTTGTAAAAGATACAAAAAAATAATCTCTTCGTTCAACTGTTGTTTGAAATTCATCGGTAACGAAGATGCCGTGGAATAGTTGTTGAGTTCATGCGGTTAAGTGTGGTTTGATCTTGCGGCATACTTTTTATGTATAAATAAAGTCATGCACAGGATTTAGAGCAAATGTCATTCAAAACGTTTGCTAAAAAATTGGTTTACATGTGGAGAGGCTTCTAACTGCGATTGTTTGGTGTTGATCTTAAGAGGGTTTTAGACCAGAAGGTTTATCCGTAAGAATGGACTTTTCATCGACTTTTTATAGAATCATAAAAATGAAAACAATCGCCGTTAGGGGCTTCCATATGCATTGGTATTTATGAAATTTAATGTTTTAAAAAAGGAATAATCATGTCGATGTTTAATATCGTCCGCAAAGAAGTTCAATTTGGACGTCATCAGTTAGTGCTTGAAACCGGTCGTATTGCTCGTCAAGCGCACTCTGTATTGGTCACTCTGGGTGGTGTTACGGTTCTTGTTGCGGTTGTAGCGGCGAAAAAAGCAAAACCAGGTCAAGACTTCTTTGCACTGACTGTGAATTATCAAGAAAAACAATATGCAGCGGGTCGTATTCCGGGTGGTTATGGCAAGCGTGAAGGCCGTGCCAGTGAAAGTGAAACGCTGATCAGCCGTTTGATCGATCGTCCAATTCGCCCGTTGTTCCCTGAAGGTTACTTCAACGAAGTACAAGTGACTGCCACCGTCGTCTCTTCTGATAAAACCATGGAAGCTGATATTGCTGCCATGATTGGTACCAGTGCTGCGATGTCTATTGCAGGCGTGCCGTTCAATGGCCCAATCGCGGGTGCTCGTGTCGCATTCATCGATGGTGATTACATCTTGAATCCATCGACTGAAGAACTTAGCCGCAGTGATTTGGATCTGGTTGTTGCTGGAACGGACAAAGCGGTACTGATGGTTGAATCAGAAGCGAAAGAGTTATCAGAAGATCAAATGCTCGGTGCAGTCTTGTTTGGTCATGACGAAATGCAAGTCGTGATTGAAGCGATCAAACAATTCGCTGCTGAGGTGGGGAATCCTGTAAGCACGTGGACACCAGCAGTTCAAAACGACGAATTAAAAGCACGTTTAGCGACCCGCTTTGCTGAAGAAATCAGCGTTGCGTATACTGAAACTGAAAAAGCGCTGCGTTATGAAAAATTAGATGCAATTAAACAAGCGGCTTTGGCTGAGTTTGCACCGGAAGGCAGCGATGTTGATCCAGCAGAATTGCAAAATTACTTTGAAGATCTGAAATATCGCACCGTTCGTGACAATATCTTGTCCGGCAAGCCTCGTATTGATGGTCGTGATACCAAGACTGTACGTGCGCTGGATATACAAGTTGGCGTGCTTCCTCGTGCGCATGGTTCATCCCTGTTTACCCGTGGTGAAACACAGGCTCTGGTCACAGCAACATTGGGTAATACCCGTGATGCGCTGATGGTTGACTCTTTGGCAGGTACACGCAACGATCCATTCATGCTGCACTACAATTTCCCTGCATACTCTGTAGGTGAAACTGGCCGTGAATCAGGTCCAAAACGTCGTGAAATTGGTCATGGCCGTTTGGCACGTCGTGGTGTATACCCTGTATTACCAGCAGCAGACCGTTTCCCGTACGTGATTCGTGTGGTATCGGATATTACTGAATCCAACGGTTCTTCATCAATGGCTTCAGTTTGTGGTGCTAGCTTGGCGTTGATGGATGCGGGTGTGCCGCTAAAAGCACCGGTTGCGGGTATCGCGATGGGCTTGGTAAAAGAAGGTGATCGTTTCGCGGTTCTCTCTGACATCCTGGGTGATGAAGATCACTTGGGTGATATGGACTTTAAAGTGGCGGGTTCTGCAAATGGCATCACCGCACTGCAAATGGACATCAAGATCGAAGGGATTACCGAAGAAATCATGGAGTTGGCACTCAGCCAAGCGTACCAAGGTCGTATTCATATCCTCAATGGCATGAACCAAGTGCTGGCACGTAGCCGTACTGAAATCAACATGCATGCGCCTACCTATGCCGTGATTCAAGTTAACCCGGACAAGATTCGTGACATTATTGGTAAAGGCGGCGCAACGATCCGTGCCTTGACCGAAGAAACCAAAGCCACGATTGATATCGAAGACAATGGTACGGTTCGTGTATTTGGCGAAAGCAAAGCGGCAACTCAAGCGGCCATTGCGAAGATCCAAGCGATTACTGCTGAAATCGAACCTGGTACCATTTACGAAGGCACTGTTGTGCGTATCGTTGAGTTTGGTGCATTTGTGAACTTGCTGCCAGGCACAGATGGCCTGCTGCATATTTCACAAATTTCAAACGAGCGTATTGCAAACGTTGCTGATGTTTTGCAAGAAGGTCAAAAGATCCGTGTTCAAGTGCAGGACGTTGATCAACGCGGTCGTATCAAGCTGTCGATGAAAGATCTTGCTGCAGTTGTTTGATCTTTAAAGACTTCACTTTAAAGATCGAGTGTGATGCTCGATTGAGATCAATCTCATGGATATGATTGATATCGTCGTCACCCAGCTGCTGTGAATAAAAAACCACTCGCCATCGAGTGGTTTTTTTATGCTTAAAGAATTTGTCCGTAATATTTTATAAAAATGCAGTAATGGTCGAGTCAAAGTCGTTGATTTGTGAAATGTGGCCGCTTTTTCGCTGATTGTGGCTTTTAACTGCGCAGGCTTCGTGCTATCGTCGCACGGTGTAGGGATACAGCCAGAAAAGGAATGAAAAAAATGTTCAATAGCAAGTCAAATACAAATACATCCAATCACAATACCAATCAAGTGCTTCATCAATCTGTTCAATCACGTTCAATGAAAGGCCTTATTGCAAAAAGTATGGTTGTTGCCATGACTGCAGCAATGACGCTGACTGGTTGTTCTCAAGTTTATAAAACAGGTGCAAACGTCGCGTTGCATTTTGCGGAAAATAACATTGTTCCTCCAATTATCGCGCTTGATGATACCAACATGGTTTGTGTCTCTGGCACATCACTCCAGCCTGCGATTTTAGCAACAGCCGCTATGGGTGCTGATGCCACTAAGCTTGCGGTATTGTTATATGCAGGTTCTGCACTATGTGCTGAAGATACTGCATTAGAGCATGAACTCGCTTATCTGCGTGCATCACGTGCAGGGAAAGTTGAAGAAGCGGAAGACGCACGTATTGCGCAGAAACGCTGGTCAGCGATTGCTTCCCGTCGTCAGTATGCCGCTTATCAAATGTTCCAAGAGAAATGGGAACGCGACTACCATATCAAGCTGGGTGAACAGTGCCCAACGATGCGTACTGATCTGGATAAAACCATTTATCTACTGGGTATGGTCTCTGGTTTACAGGCGGTCGTGAACGATATCAGTTCACAAGGTGCTGTTAACGTGCCTAAAGACATTGCGGCTGTTGTTGAGCGCGGTATGAAGTGTTTAGATAATGAACAGTTCTGGGGAACGCCGATGGCTGTTCGTGCTGCGATCTGGGTCTTGTTACCGGGTGCTGGCGAAGGGAAACCTGATCCTTTCCAAACCATGAAAGACTCAACACGTTTGGGTGAGCGTAAAGGGGTGCGTCTATCGCATGCAGTTTATGCGTTGGCGGCTCAAGCAACAGGTAAAGATGATCTAATTCGTGATGCATTGCGTACTTACGGTCATTCTGTTGACCAAAACATGCCGGTTAATCCGAAATATAAATTGTTCGATGCGATGGGCGGACATTTGGTTCAAGGCATTGCGGATCGTTACTGGACCGACAAGACTGGTAAGCGTGCTCCTGAAGACGGCATGACCAAGTTTTGGGATGAAAGCTCTGTGGATACCAGCGTTAAAGTTGATGACCTGTTGAACTAAGTTTGACGTGATGTTGATTCACGAGGTCTTAAGCCTGTAACAAAGCAAAACCGCCGTCCGTGGCGGTTTTGTACTATTTGATTCCAATACAAAGCTTTAAGGTCATAGCATTTTTAAGAAAAGTGATCTATGGTTTGCCTAGATTTGATAAGCGGTAGGTATTGAGCAGTCAGTTCGCTGCGAAGAACTTGGTTTTTTAGCGTAGTTTTGATGAAAATGGAGTGTGTGATGAGGTTGCGTGGTTATCTAGATGTCAGCAAACAGGGAATGATTGCTCAGGCGCAGAAGTATGCAAAATCACAAGGCGTGGTTTCTCTGCTCGGTTTAATGTTGTTCATGGGAGGCACTACTAGTAGCGTGATCGCTGCGCTACCATCGCATGATACAAGCAAAAGCCTTATCACCATTGCGCCCTCAGCATCTTCCAAAGCACAACCAATCGTGCGTAGTTCTTCGGAGCTGGTCAAAAGACGTCTATGTGTTTGGGATATCATGGGTCAAAACGGTGAAATCTATGCCAAGCTCAAAGACTATCAAGTCAAAGCAGCGACATTGGGTGTAGACTTTGATTTGAAAGGTTATGTTGATGAGCGTGTCGCCAGTGAAGACTTCCGTGTGCGTTATTGTGATGCGGCAGTGGTGACGGGACTTCGAGTACGCCCTTTCAATTCATTCACCGGTTCTATTGAAGCAGTGGGTGCAATCCCGAGTTATGATCACATGCGGACTTTGGTTTCAGTCCTCAGTAATCCTGCAGCCGCACAATATATGACGACCACGATGGATGGTCAAACTTATGAAATTGCTGGGATTATGCCTTTTGGTGCGGCCTATGGATTTGTGAATGATCGCAAAATCGATAGTCCAGAGCGCTTACCAGGTAAAAAGATTGCGATTTTTGATTACGATAAAGCGGAAGCAAAGTTGGTACGCAATCTCGGTGCACAATCCGATCCTTCCGATGTCACAAATTTTGCGGGTAAATTTAATAACGGCAAAGTCGATATCGTGATTTCCCCAGCAACAGCGTATCGTCCACTTGAACTCTATCGTGGTTTAGGGAAAACGGGTGGTATTGTTGATTATGTTTTGGCGCAAGTCAGCTTGCAGTTGATGATTCATCCAGACCGTTTCCCTGAAGGTTTCGGACAGGCATCACGGACCTATTTGGCCTCGCAATACGATGCTTACTTTAAGACCGTCCAAGGTTATGAGAGTGAAGTGGACCCCTCTTATTGGGTTCGCATTACCGCGGACAGTCGTAAGCGTTATCAAGATATGGCCCGTACGTCACGCATTGATTTGATCAAAGATGGGATCTACGATAAACGCATGATGAATTTGCTGAAAAAAATTCGTTGTCAGAAAGAGCCGTCGCTGGCAGAGTGTAGTGAAGGTGCTGAATAGGCTAAAGCCCGTAGGGGAGAATCCGCGTTATAGACTGCGAATCGTGGTCTATGGCGCAGCACTTCTCATGACGTGCTGTCAGTTCTTTTTTACGCAATTGGTTTATATTCCCTCTCTGTTGCATGCAGAACCTTGGCGATTATGGACGGGGCACTGGGTGCATCTGGGGGCATGGCATTGGGGGCTAAACGCTATCGCCCTTGTTTTACTTCCTGAGATTTTCTTTCAGGCATCCTCAAAAATTTTCCTTTTTCTCTGGTTCGCATTACCTGTTTTAATCAGCCTGTTATTTTTTTTCTTCATGCCCACCTTGTCTCTGTATGCAGGGCTTTCAGGTGTTTTGCATGGTCTTTATTTGGTTATGGCGCTGAATGCAATCACTTCTAAAAATGCCAACGAGCGGCTCATGGGGTGGATCGTGGTGCTTGGCTTATGCTTAAAAGTCGGTTGGGAGTTTTACTCCGGCAATAGCCAAACCGCAAAACTCATCGGCGCACCCGTGATCCTTCAGGCACATCAGTATGGTGCGGGGCTAGGATTTATACTCTGGTTATTTATCCTAGTATGGAAGAGAATGCGCCATAGTTCACTTTAGGCCCTGTTTAGTGATGAGGGATACAGAATTTGTTTTGATAAGTGGTTCTCATAAAAATAAAGTAAAATTAGACTAAAGTCGAATGGTTTTGTGATTTTATTGGCTTTTTAGAATGAAAATATGGATTAAAAGCCATATAAATTAAATTTTAGATCAGGCATTATATGCAACATGGACGAATGATGTCTAAAGCATTTCATGATCTTTAAATGATTTGCCTTGAGTATTAAAGCTTCATGGAGGCGTAACGGACTAAACGCATATTCTTTGTTTTTTGAATAGCACTGCCAGTAATGAGGATGTGTGGCGATCTATTGGTCGGCTATGGAAAAATGCTAGGACGCGTTTTGACGTTATTAAAGTCAAAAATCAAAAAAAGACAAGTAGGGTACTATGGAACATACAAACGCTGATGGGCGAATGGGTCCGTTAAATCGGACATGGATGGAGTGGTTAACGACCCTTCCAGTTTTCTGTTTACTTATATTGACACTACTAATCGGTACCGGGGAAATGATCCATGGGCAGCTGCTGCGCATGGGCGAACGTATGTTTGGAGATCCAGCTGCGGGGATCCAATATTCCTACCTTCGTGCAGATCCTTCAAAGCCGGATTGTGATAAAGATGCCAATATTGATGCCCTCGTGCAAAAAGAAATGGCAGCACCTGCAACGGATGATGGCTTGGGTGGATTGTTCAATGATGCCAAGAATCCAGAGCAAATTAAGCAATCTTTGCTCGCTGCTCAATCACTGTGTAAAGAAAAATACACTTTTTACGAAAACGTAAATCAGCATGTGACTACACCAGTACGCGCCTATCGTACTTTTGAAGAAGCATTCTTTTATATTTTCCACTTCGGTACACAATATCGCTCATTGATTCTGATTTTGATGATCGCCTTTGCTGCATTGTCTACCACCCTGAATCGTCATCACCTGACGTTGCGTCCACCACAAAGCGTGATCGATTATCGCGTTTATTTTGCCGCGACTATTATTGGTAATGCGATTGGTATGGCCTCGTCCATCTTCTTCCTGATCGGTCAGCGTGCCTCAGGAATTGCGATGGATCCGGTGAACATGGTGATCAGTATTACATGGCTGATTCTGTTTACGGGTTTGACCATCATCAGTATTGTTCAGGCTTTTAATATTCCTAAGAATGCGACCCCAGGCGGCAGTTTCTTTATGGCCTATCTGTCTATTCCGCTCTATGCGGTGATGGCAGTAGTCGCCGGTCTCGTATTCTTCTTGCAGCAGTATTACAGCGGTTTGCTCATCTATATGGGCCAATTGTCTGATTACTCAGCGCTGTTCCTGAGTTTGACGCTGTTTATCTGGATCGGGATGTTGCTTAGACAGACTCGTCTGATTGACATGTTGCTCGACATTTTCCGTCCATGGGGATTGTCACCAGAGGTTTTGACCTGGATCATCATGCTCTTTGCTGCCCTTGGTACTGCATATACCGGTGCATCGGGTATTTTCATTCTGGCGGCAGGTTCGATTATTTATTACGAAGTTGCCAATGCGGGTGCGCGTAAGCAATATGCACTTGCTGCAACCGCGATGTCGGGTTCACTCGGTGTGGTTTTGCGTCCGTGTCTGTTGATCATTTTGATCACCGCCATGAATAAAGAAGTGACCTCTGATCAGCTCTATGGTCACGGTCTTTGGGTGTTTGCAATGACCTCAACCATCTTTTTGGTGGTTTCTCTGCTGGTCCGTGAGAAAGGTGGTCCGAAATACCGTTTGGTCCCTGCAAAAGTTGCATTCCCTGCGTCAGCACGTGCATTGGTTCCAGTAGCTCCTTATGTTGTGATCATGATGCTGGTTGTCATGTTCTACCGCTATGTACTGGATACCAAACTGGATGAATATACTGCAGCGATGATTCTGCCGTATGTGATGCTTGCTATTGTGTTCTTCGACAAAATCCGTCGCGAGCCAGCACCTGCACACCCAGTCCCCGCACCAACACCAGGTGGACAAATTCCACCAGCGCCTGTAGAACGCCGTAGTGCGGAATCAGAAGCGGAATGGGGCAACCGTCGCAGTGGTAAAGATCGTCGTGTTGGTTTTGAACAAGCGATTCGCACCGCAACCAATGAAACGATTAGTCATATCGGCGCGTTGCTACTCCTCATGTCTTTGTCAATGAGCTTGGCAGGGGTTGTAGAGCGTACGGGTCTGATGCATATGCTGCCACATCACTTCCCGAACATCTGGGTTGCTATGACCTTCTTGGTTCTGGTTAAAGTGTTTATCGGTATGGTGATGGAGCCTATGGGTGCGATGCTTTTGGTTTCAACGACCTTGGCACCGATTGCGTATGCGAATGGCATTGATCCTGTGCACTTCTGGATGATGGTGTTGACTGCACTTGAATTGGGTTACTTATTGCCTCCTGTGGCGCTCAACCAGTTGTTGACGCGTCAGGTGGTCGGTGAGGAAGTCATGAATGCAGCCGATGCTGAAGTTCGACATAAGAGCTTCTACTATCGCTACGAGCGCTGGCTGCTCCCGGTGATGGTCATTTCAATCAGCTTGATCATTGTTGCTTATGTACCGTTGATTCTCTACGGTAAATAACAGCGTAGATCAAATGTCAAAAAAAGCACCGCAATTTGCGGTGCTTTTTTTATGCGATGAGTTTATGAGTCGGTAGGCTGTAGCAGAGGCAATCAAGTGGGTAGGCATATCGATCAGAATAGTGATCGACCCTTGGTACTAAGCGTCATTAATATCAGGCTCAAGCATTACCATGTTGTGATAAACGCTGGCTTGGACTTGATGTCTTTTTTAAGCCTTATCTTAAGCGCTAATTTTGGGGGATCTTGGCATACACAGTACCAGAGCGACCAGAATCAGGATCATGCCGAATATACTCATCTGGTCTGGATATTCATGCCAGATCAGCGCAGCAAAGATCCCAGCAAAGATGATTGCCAGATAATTGGCTGGACCAATCTTGCCTGCGGGTGCATAGCTATAGGCTTTGGACAAGCATAGCTGGCTGGTCGTGGCCAGCAAACCTGCACCCATCAGCAGTGCCAGTTCTTGCGGGGTATAAGCACGCCAGTGCCAAAACATCGGCAGGCTAGAGAACAATGTCCCAATTAAGCAGAAGTAAAATACGATTCGGGTGACGGGTTCTGTTGCTGTCAGGGCGCGGACGGTCACAAAGGCCATCGCTGCCAGAAAGCTCGATACAATACCAATGACGGATAAAACGTTGAAAAAACCTTGCTCGGGTTTAGCCACCAAGATCACACCAGCCAATCCAACTAATGCGGCAAGCCACATGAGAGATGTCATGCGTTCTTTGAGAAATAGCCATGCGACCAGCGGAATAAAGATCGGCGATGAATAGGTGAATACCATGGCATTGCTGAGTTTGAGGTGGGCAATGGCATAGAAAAAGCCATACATCGCGATCAAGCCCACAAAAGCACGCCAGCTATGCATCCACAACTTTTCTGTTTTCAGAAAAGTCGGACCTTTCATCAGTACAAAAGGCAATAACAGCAAAAGCCCAGTGAAGTTACGAAAGAAGACAATCGTGGCATTATCGACAGAGTGCGAAGCGAGTCGGATTAACACGCCCATCAGTGCAAAGAGTGCAGCCGAAAGTGTCAATAAGGTGAGGCCACGGCCAATATGAGAGGTATTAGTAGAAGACTTGGATTTCAAAGCAATGGGGGTATGGCAGCAAAATAGGGCGCTAGTCTAACAGAGCTTGGAAGGAGGGAGGTATTTTTGTCATTGATGACAGGGTAGAGGGCAGAACGCACTTATTAGAATGCGTTCTAGAGTCGATCAAAGCGCGTTTTTTTCAAGTTCTTTGATTTGTTGTTCTTTCAGTGCAAGTATTTTATTGGAGGTTTCAAGCTGTTTGGCAAGTTGAGCCTTACGTTCCGTGAGACGACTATTTTCGTCGTGGAGACGATCCAATTCTTCTGCAGCAGTTGCTTTATCCGTCGGCAGAGGCGCGCTGGCAGCATTCACTTCTTGAACTGGCGTGCTGGCAATTACCGCACTAGCGGCAGAGGCGACCGTGGTATCTTGTGTAGACACGGGCTGAACCTTTGCTGGGGGGCTTGATTTTGCCGCTACTACCGAAGATTTATTTGACCCTAAGAGTAGCCATGCCCCCAGTATCAACGCGATAACAGCCACAACCAATGCAATCATCAGTGTTGGTCGAGCAAGTACGCGTTCTACAAGTGACATATTCGTGTATCCATACTAAGTAATAAGTGACAATTGCGGTCACCTTGATTCTAGCGTATCGAACGCAGCTGTACCACATTCACTTGTTCTGATTCTGAATTATCTTTGTGAACTGCATCAAAGAATCCTTTAGAAACCACAGTTTTTGGTCGTCGTTCAGTATGTCCGCACTCTACACACTCAATCCATTCATCATCAGGCGCAATAAAGATCATGACTTTATCTTGGGCTTGGCAGGCGCTACAGCGTGCTCCTGCGATGAAGCGTTTCTTGATTCGTCCGTCTGTGCTCATGTTGTTTGCTCAACTGCAGGGGTTGTGGTGATCGACCAACCGTTGTGACGTAGCAGTGCATCGATGGATGCATCACGACCGCGGAAGTTTCTGAAGGTCTCTAAAGCGGTTTTACTACCCCCTGCCGCTAGCACATGTTGGCGGAAAGCATGCCCAGTTTCGACATTAAAGATGCCTTCTTGTTCAAAACGATCAAAGGCATCAGAGGCGAGTACTTCTGCCCATTTGTAGGAGTAATATCCCGCTGCATAACCACCCGCGAAGATATGGCTAAAGCCGTGCTGAAAACGATTATATGCAGGAGGGGGCAATACCGAAAATTGCTGACGCAAATTATCTAATATGGCTTGAACCTGATGAATATCTGGTGCGGGGCTCTGATGATGAATGTCCAAATCAAACAGTGAAAACTCGATTTGACGCAGGGCCTGCATACCACTTTGGAAATGGCGTGCAGCCAGCATGGCATCTAACAGTTCAGTTGGGAGGCTTTCGCTGGTTTCGTGATGTTGGCTAACGAGCGCTAATGCATCGGGTTCCCATGTCCAGAATTCCAGGAATTGACTGGGGAGCTCAACGGCATCCCACGCTACGCCGTTAATGCCTGAAACGGAGATTACATCCACTTCGGTGAGCATATGGTGCAGACCATGCCCAAATTCATGGAATAGCGTGACCAACTCATCGTGGCTGAGTAATGCGGGTTTGCCATCAACAGGTGGCGTGAAGTTGCCAACCATAAAGGCTACAGGCAACTGTAAGCCCTGGCTGGTTTGCATGCGGGGACGGAAACCACTCATCCATGCGCCACCACGCTTACCCGTACGGGCATAGAGGTCAAAATAGAACCCCGCAATCACCTGACCCTGTTCAGAAATTTCATAATATTGCACGCCGTTTGCCCAAACGGGTGCGCTGCGCTGTTCAATCTCAATGCCATAGAGACGTTTAGCGACTTGGAATAAACCGCTGATGGCGACATGAGCCGGGAAATAAGGCTTGAGTGTTTCCTGCGAGAGATTGTATTTACGTTGTTTAACTTTTTCAGCCAAGTATGCGGTATCCCAAGGCTGGATATCGGTGAGACCAATGCGTGCGCCTTCAGCGCGGAGCTCCGCCAGATCATCGTGGGCAGCCGCTTGTGCTTTAGTGGCGATGTCCACCAAGAATTCACGTACCGTGGCAACATCGGGTGCCATCTTGCTGGCCAGCGAAAGCTCGGCATAGCTGGTGAAACCAAGCAGTTGTGCCATTTCTAAGCGCAATGCCAAGATTTCTTCAATAATCGCACTGTTATCCTGTGCTTTGGCATCTGCCACCTCTGCAAGTTCAGAGGCGCGCGTGGTGTATGCGCGATAGAGCTCCGCGCGTAAAGCGCGATCATCAGCATAAGTGGATATGGCGATAAAAACAGGCGCATCTAATGTGGCCAAAGCTTCGATGGAGGGATCATCTGTCGCTTTTTGCTTTGCCATCTGCTGTACTAAAGCGACTGCGGACTCGGGCAAGCCTGCAAGCTCTGCTTTGGACAGCGGGCGCTGGTAGGCTTGAGTCGCATCGAGTAAATGATCTGAAAATTGTGAGGAAAGCTGAGACAAGCGCTCAGTTATCGCCGCATAGCGGGTCTTGGCTTCGCCTTCGAGTGCAACGCCTGACAGTTTAAAATCTCGCAAGGCCAGACGAATTGCTTCCTGTCTTGCTGGCGCAAGTGTCGCAAAATCGGCTTGCTGCTGAATCGTGAGATACGCTTGATAGAGGGCTTTATTCTGGCCCTGTTCGGTGTAATAGCGTGATAGTTCAGGCAGCAATGCGTTATAGGTTTCGCGTAATTCTGGTGTATTACAGGTCGCATTCAGATTGGAGAGTACGCTCCAAACTTGGTGCAGACGATTTTCAAACGCTTCTAATTGGTGAATAAAGTCGAGCTCACCGCCACTTGGAATATGATTCGCTTGATTCAGTAGGCCAAAAGCTTCAACTAATAAGGCTTCAATATCCGATTTCATGCCTGCATTGGTGAGTGCAGGGAAATCAGGGAGTGGAAGACGTGCTGGAAGGAGTGGGGTTTGGATGGTCGCGTTCATGATGATGTGATGTACTTTAATAATGTCGGATTCAGGTTTATTAATACGGCTTGGGAAGAGATGTTTCAAGGCGTTTTTGTATAGGCGTCGGTGATTTTCTACAGCGATGAGATATTTTTGTTCGGGTGCGTATTGCAAAGTAAAACAATAACAGCGGGATACAATAATGCATCCCGCTGTTATGGACAGACTCTAAAGATTAAGAAGATTTCTTCTTTTTAGCTTTAGGTGCATCTTCTTTTTTACCTGAAGATTTCTTGCCCGCTTTTTTATCTGCTTTGCCACCCTTGTCGGATTTATCAGCAGATTTTTTGGATGTGTCCTTAGCAGCGTCTTTTTTCGATTTGGCTTTAGCGGCTGATTTATCTTCACCCTTTTCAGCTTTTTTCGACTTCGCTGCTTTGGCTTTACCGACGGTTGCATCGTGCTGATCATTCGCAGGTGCTTTTGTCGTTTGGACGCTATCAACCACAGGCGCTGTAATGCTAACTTGAGTTTCAGTCTCCACCACAGGTGTGGTTTTAATCACCTCTGCTTGAGGAGTAGTAACCAGATTCACATCGGCTGCTTTTGATCCGACAGTTTGACTGCCCTGATTTGCATTTTGCCCAGGCGTCTTACGGCGGCTTGGACGTGGTGTGGTCGGTTTTGGGGCCGCAGTCGGTACTGCTTGTACAGGCGTTGCTGGCGTCACCGCTGGCGGTGCCACTTGAGTAGCTGGTTTTCTACGTGAGTTACGTCCAGTACGAGGGGCATTGGTCGATGCACCCTCTGCAGCGGTTTTCGCAGCAACAGGTGCGTTTGGCTGACTGGTTGCAGGCTGATTTGCTGGCGCACGTTTCACGGGCGCTTTGGCCGCTGGTGCCTTAGCTGCAGGTGTATTGGCGGTATTAGCGCGTGGCGCTTTTTCGCGAACGGCTTTGCCACCACTTGAGAGTTGTTTCACGAGCTGGAAGTCGATTTTGCGTTCTTCAAGATTGGCACCCGCCACTTGAATTTCGACTTTATCACCCAGTGCAAACTTCTGACCGTGGGTTTTGCCATTCATACTTTGGCTTGCGACATTGTACTCATAGAAGTCATTACCCAGATTGCGTACATGCACGAGACCTTCCACATAGAGGTCACTCAGCGTCACGAAGAAACCAAATTCAGTGACAGCGGTAATGACGCCCGTGAAGCGATCACCGATATGCTGCTGCATATACTGGGTTTTAAGCCAGCTCATGACACTGCGCGCAGCATCATCTGCTCGGCGTTCGGTTCGTGAGAATTGCTCGCCCGCCGCAATCAGTTGATTGCCTTCCAAGACAGGCGGCTTACCTTGCAGGTGGTTTTTAATCGCACGATGCAATAGCAGGTCTGGATAGCGACGAATTGGCGAGGTGAAGTGGGTATACGCTTCATAGGCTAAGCCAAAATGACCTAAATTTTCAGGGGCATAGACTGCTTGCATCATCGAGCGCAGGAGCACGGTATGGATACTTGCCGCATCAATACGATCTTTGGTTGCTTCGATAATCTTTTGATAGTCCGATTGGATCGGCTTCTCTGGGAAACTTAAGCCCAGCAATTTGACGTAATCACGGACCTTTTGCACGCGACTGGTTTCAGGTGGCTCGTGATTACGATAGAGCACCGGAATCAGGTTTTTGAGCGCGAAAGCCGCAGCACAGGTATTGGCGAGCAACATGCACTCTTCAATCAAGCGATGCGCATCATTACGCGTACGTGGCTTGATTGACGCAATCCCACCTTTGTCATCAAAGGTCATGTAGGTTTCAGTGGTTTCAAATTCCATTGCACCGCGTTTAGCGCGTACATCCAGCATGACGTGGAACAATTGATTTAAGGTTTCAATTGATTTATGCACGGCAGGGATGTTGGGAATGGCATCGGCTTTACCCGCCAAATGATCTGCCACTTGGTTGTAGGTCAAACGGGCCTGAGAGTGCATGACGGATTCATAGAATTCGTAGCTCATCACTTTGCCTGCACGCGATAAATTAATATCGCAGACCATACACAGACGATCAACTTCAGGCTTCAGTGAGCATAAGCCATTGGATAAGGCTTCGGGCAACATCGGCACTACGTAGTTCGGGAAGTAAACCGAGGTACCGCGAGATTGGGCTTCGTCATCCAGTGCCATACCCAGTTTGACGTAGTGACTGACATCCGCGATCGCGACGATCAGGCGGAAACCGCCACCTGTGCGCTTCTCTGCATAAACGGCATCGTCAAAGTCTCGGGCATCTTCACCATCAATGGTGACCAACGGCAGTTCACGTAAATCTTTGCGGCCTGCACGATCTTTGGCAGACGGTTCTTTATATTTGTTGGTTTCCGCTAAAACCGCCTTGTTAAACACATGCGGCAGATCAAAATCGATCAGCGTGGTCGGTATGATGAGTTGGGTATCGACCTTATTGGAGAAGGCTTCGACCACATGACCATTGGCGTATTCTTCACGGGTTGGCCAATCATCGATTTCGATTTGTGCCGCATCGCCCACGCTGAGTTGCGCGGCTTGTACTTGATCCGGCTCAAGCGCAATCGGTTGGTGTGCATTGGGGTGTGAGGGTTGAATATAGTATTGGCCTTCAACCATCTGCAGATGACCGATAACTTGGGTTTGCTGACGTGTTTTGACTTCAACAATGCGGCCCAGTGGGCGACCACGGCGATCTGTGCCGGTCGCGCGAGCGCTGACGGTATCGCCATTGAACACCAAACGCATTTCGCGTTCAGTGAGGAATAAATCAGGGTGGTCGGCGAGCACCACGAAACCAAAACCGTTGGTATGCGATTGAACTTTACCGATAAACAGATCGTCTTCACTGATCAGGCGATAGCGCTGTGGGTTATGTCCCACTGTGGTCAATTGACTGTCACGCACCATGGCGGATAAGCGTCTACTGACGGCTTCGATCGCATCGGGTTCGTGCAAGTTAAAGAGGGTAACGAATTCTGCGTGGCTTAAAGGCTGTGGATTTTGCCCTAAGATGTTGAGAATGAGAGTGCGGCTTGGGATGGGTGATTCATAACGTTCAGCTTCACTGAGCGCATCAGGGTCATTCCAAGTCATAGCGGGGTCTTTTGTATTTTTCATGGCGATGAGTTTAACACAGCTTTTATGACAATACGGAAAATGCAAGCAGGGCTATGGATGATTTTGCGTAAGATTTTGGTTCAAAACGTTGCATGAATTTGGAGGTCACTCCACATTTTCTGGATGTTTTTAGGTCAAAGGGCAGAAATTTTGCAAATTTGTGAAAATTAATAGGCTGGTGGCTTAGATAAGGCTTGACGGTTTTTATCGAAATCTATAGCATTGCCGACCTACGCGGATGTGGCGGAATTGGTAGACGCACCAGTTTCAGGTATTGGCGAGTAAAATCGTGGAGGTTCAAGTCCTCTCATCCGCACCAAATTGAAGTTTGCTGTCGTTTATGGCAGATCTAAAAAAGCCCTATAGCTGATGTTATAGGGCTTTTTTTATTGTTTTAATCATGGTCTTGATCGTATTTTGTGCTATCCGGCAGCTTTAAATACGGGTGCGGCCACCATGAACTACTATGTGCAATATACAGCAGTGGGTGGCCCTGCCACCGAAGGCAAGGTTAGCAGCCGAACCAATTACACGATCGTTTATAACTAAGAGAATAGAAGCGTTAACGGCATTTATGTGTTAACGCCTATGTTTGACTGCAATAAACCGTCATGATGTTATGACGGTTTATTTTCTTCAATGGGTGGTTCTACCACTACGGTATTTTGACTCGCAATAACCTGCTGCTGCTCATGCTCATGGGTGAGCCACTCCCGCCAAACCGCAAGCAACATGGCGAGAATCACGGGACCGATAAAGAGTCCGATCATTCCGAAAGTCGCAAGACCCCCAAGCACACCAAACAGCACGACCAAGAACGGGATTGCCGTGGCGCTGGAAATAACCATCGGGCGCAAAATATTATCGATGATAAAGATCACTGCACCAGCCCAAACGGCTAATGCCACCGCGGCAATCGGGTGCCCCGTAATCGCCAGCCAAGCAATCGCCAGCCCCCAAGCCAATGGGGATGCAAAGGGAATCATCGCGACAATGGCGGTAATGACGGCCAAGAGTAATGCGCCGGGCATGCCCGCAACCGCATAGCCGATTCCAGCAAGCAGACCTTGAGCCGCTGCGGTGAGGACGATGCCATAAACCACTGCACGTGTTGTCACAGCGATGGCAGACAGGTAGTGATCACCGCGCACACCTACAATACGCTCTAGTGCCGCACGGATCTGCACCATGATGCGCAGACCATCTTTATAAAAGAAGAACATGGTGATTAAGCAGAAACCGACAGAAGCAATATGCTCGGCTACATTGCCGACTAAGCGTGCACCTTTGCCGACCTGATCTTGCAGCATGCTACGCAGTTGGGTGATGAACTGGCTGGGATCATCATTTAATTGATCGACCATGTCCTGCAAGTCGCTACCGACCCAAGGCAGATTGGCGAGTGCGGTCGGGAGCACAAGTTGACCGGCATTCAGTTGATCATGCAACTGGTGGTACCAGGTCACGGCTTGATGCTCGGTGACCAGAAAAGCGATACCGATGGGCACGCCGACCAGCGTCATAAGCCCCGCAGTGACGATACCCGCCGCATGACTTTCACGCCCTGAAAATTTATGGAGAGTCCATTGATACAAGGGCCATGTGATATAGACCAAGATGGCAGCCCAAGCGATGGGCGAGATAAAAATCCGCACAATCTCGAAACTAAAGAACACCAAAATTCCGAGCAGGATGGGTAACAGCATACGCTGAATGGAAAGCGTAGAAATCAGAGCTGGGCGAGACATAGTTTTTAGATGCCGTAACTTGGAGTTGTGTCCAGTGTACGAGGTGATTTCTGTCGGGGCAATCGCTAGCTATTTTATTCTGTTGGAAAAATGCAAGAAAGTGGTGCTATATTACGCCACCGATGAATAAAAGACTGATTCATGGGTAATAAATGAAAAAAGTTCTTAGTGATAGGGACGATATTGGGACTTAAAGAATGAGTCCAGATTTTAAAAAATGGAGAACAATAATATGATGCATCGTATATCGCACCAATGGCCGACCTGTTTTTTGATTGCAGTGATTTTAATAAGTGTGGGGGGCTGTAGTAAGAAAAAACCTGATCCAGCCATGGAGACACCTGAAACACAAACCGCTTCTTTAAGTGCCGCAGAAAAATTTATCAAGCAACAAGAAGAGGATAAGCACTCTGCTGACTACTATAAAGTCGATAATAAAGAACGCGTTGTCGTTGAAGACAGCATTATTGACGATGTCAATGCGAATATAGGCGATGTGAAAGCCAATGCTGAAAAAGCGCGAATCATTGCGCTAAAGGATAATGAAGCCTCCGGAAGAAAATACCAACAAACACAACAAGCTGACAAGTCCCACTGATAAAATTGGTGGTTTCCTGACCTGTCATCAAGATTAATGATAATTAGTCTTGTGATTATGCTTTTGTTTTTGTAATATACCCGCCTCGTGGTGAGGTGGCCGAGTGGCTTAAGGTACTCCCCTGCTAAGGGAGAGTAGGTTAACCCCTACCGAGGGTTCGAATCCCTCCCTCACCGCCATTATATTTGTGTCAGTGGTATTTTTGATTTTAAAAATGTTCAGTATCGATAAGGTGTTGAAATAAAAAATCAAAAAAGATGCAAATAGTGTTGACGTAGCGTTAGTATTTCAATAGAATACGCCACCTCGACGCGCTGCAGATAAAAATGCAGAAACGTTGAAAAAATGTGAACGACTTCAATCGTCTACATATTGCGCTGGTAGCTCAGCTGGATAGAGCATCAGGCTACGAACTTGAGGGTCGGGGGTTCGACTCCCTCCCAGCGCACCATATTGAATCGCAAAAAGCCTGCATTATGCAGGCTTTTTTGTGTCTGTCGTTTCGGTTTAGAGATAAAAAATCCCCCGAAAATCTAATTTTCGGGGGATCAGCGTGATGAGCTTTCTATTATTTCTTTTAGGAAGCCGTAGGTGGAGGCTCCTTCTTGACTCTAAACCATGCAGCGTAGAGTGCCGGTAAGAAGAGTAGCGTCAATGCGGTTGCGACGATCAAACCACCCATAATCGCAACTGCCATCGGTCCAAAGAACACGCTACGTGAAAGCGGGATCATCGCCAGTACCGCCGCAAGTGCGGTGAGCACAATTGGACGCAGGCGTCGTACCGTGGCTTCAATAATCGCATCCCACGGTTTGTGACCTGCACGGATATCCTGCTCAATCTGATCAATCAAAATCAATGAGTTACGCATGATCATGCCCGATAGGGCAATCGTTCCCAGCATCGCCACAAAACCAAAGGGTTTTTGGAAAAGCAGTAGGAAGAGCGTCACGCCTATCAAACCCAATGGCGCGGTCAGGAAGACGATGATACTGCGTGAGACACTGCGTAACTGCAACATCAGCAAGGTGATCACTACCACCAAGAACAGCGGCATACCGGCATTGACCGAATTCTGTCCACGTGCAGAATCCTCCACTGTACCCCCGATGCTTAACTGATAGCCACTCGGGAGCTTGGCGCGGATACTATCCAGCGTCGGGGAGATTTGATTCACGAGGCTGACGGGCTGGGTATTATCATAAATGTCTGCACGCACCGTGACCGTGGGTAGACGGTTGCGGCGCCAGATAATCCCTTCTTCAAAACCGTATTCAATGGTCGAGATTTGCGAGAGCGGCACGGTGCCGCCGTTGTCAGAAGGCACAGCCAGACTGGATAGCATGCCGACTTCACGACGATCTAGCGCTGCACCGCGCAACTGGATATCGATCAACGATTTATTTTCGCGATATTGGCTAACGGTTGCGCCGGTGAGTGCGCTTTGCAGGAAGTTAGCCAGTTCTTGACTGTTTACTCCCAACTGACGCGCACGGGCCTGATCAACGGTTAAGTAGGTTGATTTACTCGGCTCTTCCCAATCCAGATGGACATTTACCACATGTGGATTTTCCTGCACCTTGGCGGCGACTTGGCGGGCGAGAGCGCGTACGTTCTGGATATCTTCACCGGAAACACGGAATTGAACGGGATAACCCACGGGTGGGCCGTTTTCAAGACGTGAAACACGGGTGCGAACATCGGGGAAGTCCTTATCGAGGGTCTGGATCAACCATGCACGCAGTTCTTCACGATCTTTCAAGGTCTTCGCCAGAATCACAAATTGGGCAAAGCTTGCCTGTGGCAATTGTTGATCTAAGGGCAGATAGAAGCGCGGCGAACCCGTACCCACATAGCTGACAAAGTTATCTATGCCTTTACGGGTTTTAAGCAAGGCTTCCAATTGCTTGGCTTTGGCTTCTGTGGCGGTCAACGAGGCGCCTTCCGTCAGCTTCATATCGACCATCAGTTCAAGGCGACTGGAGTCAGGGAAGAACTGCTGTGGAACGAAGCCAAACAGAACGATAGAGCCTACAAATGCCGCAATCGTAATCGCAATGACGGTTTTGCGGAAGTTCAAGCACCACTGTACCAGTGCGCGGAAGCGCTGGTAGAACTTACTGGCATAAGGATCATGCGCCTCGTGGTCCAGATTTGGATTTGCTGTACTCTCTATAGGTGGCGCAGCAACAGGCTCAGGATCTTTGCCAAAGTATTTCTCTTTTAAACTGCCGATTTTGGATGAGCTTTTTTGCTGATTTTTTTTGGCTTGATTCTTCTTGTAGTCGGGCAGCAGGATATCACCCAAATAAGGCACGAAGATCACCGCAGCAAGCCACGAGACCAGCAGGGCAATGGTCACCACCTCAAAGATCGAGCGCGTGTATTCCCCTGTGCTGGATTGAGCGGTTGCGATCGGCAGAAAGCCTGCTGCTGTAATCAATGTCCCGGTCAGCATCGGAAATGCGGTTGAGGTCCACGCAAAGCTGGCGGCTTTTAGACGACTAAAGCCTTGCTCCATCTTGATCGACATCATTTCCACGGCGATGATCGCGTCATCAACGAGCAGTCCAAGCGCCAAGACCAGCGCGCCTAAAGAAATCTTATGTAAACCAATATCAAAGAAATGCATCGCCGCAAAGGTCATCGCCAAGACCAGTGGGATGGTGAGCGCAACCACCGCTCCGGTGCGAAAGCCCAGAGAGAAGAAGCTGACCAAAAGCACGATAATCACCGCTTCGGCCAAGGCATGCACAAACTCACTGACACCGGATTTTACGGCGGCAGGCTGGTCAGAGACCTTGCTGAGTTGCATGCCGACGGGTAGCGTTTGTTGTAAGGAGGCAAAGGTAGTTTGCAAATTCTTGCCCAAAGCTAAGATATCGCCACCCGGTTTCATCGAGACTTCGATACCCAGTGCATCCTCACCCATAAAGCGCATGCGCGGCTGTGCAGGATCGCTAAAGCCGCGATGGACATCGGCAACCGTGCCCAGCGTAAACGTCTTGCCTGCAATGATGATCGGGAAGTTGCGAATTTCATCGACCGATTTAAAGCGCCCACTGACCCGCAGTTGAATACGATCAGTCGGCGTTTCAAAGAAGCCCGCGGGGGCAACGGCATTTTGCGCTTGTAGGGCTTCTTGTACTGCTTGTAGTGGCAAGCCTAGGCTTGCGATCTTGGTGTTTGACACCTCAATCCAGATTTTTTCATTCTGCAGACCGACCAGATCAACTTTGGCAACGTCAGGGACATTCTCCAATTGCAACTGAATACGATCGGCATAGTCTTTCAGCACCGCATAATCGTAGCCTTTACCGGTTAAGGCATAGATGTTGCCGTAGGTATCACCAAATTCATCATTAAAATAAGGCCCTTGGATGCCCACAGGTAAAGTCTGTTGGATATCACCAATTTTCTTACGGACCTGATACCAGAGGTTGGGAATCTCGGAGGAGTGCATCGAATCCCGTGCAACAAAGGTCACCATCGACTCCCCAGGACGGGAGTAGGAGACGATCTTTTCGTAGTTACCGGTCTCCATCAGTTTCTTTTCGATGGGATCGGTGACCAGTTTGGAGACTTCCTCGGCGTTGGCACCGGGCCAGTAGGTCTGAACCACCATGACTTTAAAGGTAAATGGTGGGTCTTCACTCTGACCGAGTTTGGTATAGGAGATCGCGCCGATGATGCCTAGCAGGACCATGAAATACAGCACGAGCTGGCGGTTTTTGAGTGCCCAAGCAGAAAGATTAAAGTTCATGGCATTAACCCTGTTTGCTGTTTGGGGCCGTGGCGACCACTGGTGTACTTTGTGTTCCGGTTGTCGCGGTTACAGGGCGGTTTTGCCGATCTACGGGTTGAATCTTCTGTCCATCATGCAGGAGTTGAACGCCAGCAACCACCACCCAGTCGCTGGGATTTAATCCAGACAGCACTGGCACGATGTCGCGATCATAAGCGCCTGTTTTGATAAAGGTGCGTTTGATGACGGAGGTGGAAGGGTTCAAAACCCAGACGTAGGCCGCGCCTTGCTCAGCAGTCACGGCTGATAGCGGAATTGAGAGGGCGGTTGCGGTCTTGGGATCTGCCGCATACACGCGTGCGCTCTGTCCGATATCGACGGATGGATTGGGCTGGTCAAAGGCGATACGTGCCGCGAAGGTATGGGATTGATCCGCTGCGGGTGACAGTTCGCGCACGTGGGCAGGGAAGCGTGCATCTGGCTGTGACCAGACGGTGACGGTCACGTGCTGTCCGATATGAAAGCGCGGCAAGTCCTGCTCAGGCAGCCCGATCACCACTTCGCGGTCGCCCTGTGCGGCTAAGGTATAGATGGGTTGGCCTGCGGTCACCACCTGTCCGGCTTCGACTTGGCGCTGGACGATCACGCCGTTTTCAGGTGCGCGCAAGGTATTGTAGTTGGCTTGATTGGACGCGACATCGTACTGTGATTTGGCTTGTTGTAGTGCAGATGCGGCTGACTTATATTGGTTTTCAACCTGATCGTACTGCGAGCGGCTGATCGCGTTCGGTGCAAGGAGCTGCTTATAGCGATCCAGCTCTGACTTGGCGACGCGTTCTGCGGATTCTGCACTGGCAAGCTGTGCGGCAGCGGCGGTGCGTTGTAATTGTGCGTCTTGTGGATCCAATTCTGCAAGGATTTGTCCCGCTTTTACGGTATTGCCGACATCCACCCAGCGTTTAATCACCTTGCCGCCCACACGGAAAGAAAGCTGAGGTTGTACGCGGGCGGTCACATCCCCTGCATAGCTATTGAGCAGTAGACCTGCGGAGATCGGCTGAGTAACCATGGCAGGACGTGGCTGTGGTTTGGCAGGTTCCTGTTTGCCACAGGCACTGAGCATTGCGATAGAGAGCAAGAGGATGGGGCGGTTGATTTGCTGAGAAATCATGGGATGTATCCTTTAAGACTGAAGATCTTGTGTTTGTTGTTTCATCTTTGATCATGACTTTATTGCTATTAATGTCATCGATCATATTGATATGAATGCCATGCTCAAAAAGTCGTCAGCGTGGTAGATTATTGCTATACTATGCAGTATATTAATATTAGTAAACCCTCTGGTTCAATATTTGGTGAAAAAAGTTCAGTACTTTTTTGATCCCTATAAAAGCCGAGGATCGAAGATGGTTTGAACATACTATGAGTGCACAACTTCCTCTTAAATCGCCAACCCCCGCCAGCCCCGGCCGCCCAAAGGACATGGTCAAGCGCGCTGCTATTTTGCAGGCCGCGAAGGATCTGTTTTTAAGTTTAGGGTTTGACGGCAGTAGTATGGATGCCATTGCGGCAGAGGCAGGCGTGTCCAAGCTGACGGTCTATAGTCACTTTAATGATAAAGAATCGTTGTTTGCGGCGGCAATCGAAGCACATTGTGAGCATCAGTTGCCTTCGGTTTTATTTGATCTGCCGGAAGAGTTACCCGTCTCTCGAGCGTTGTATGAAATCGCGCGTCGTTTTCAAGCGATGTTACAGACGCAAGAGGCGATTGAGCTCAATCGGTTGATGGTGGCGCAGGCTAAGCAAAATCCAAAGTTGACCCAGCTTTTTTATAATGCGGGCCCGCAGCATACCCAAGATGAAATGAAGCGCTTATTGCAGCAAGCCCATGACCAAGGCAAGCTGAATATCTCGAATACCACGTTTGCATCGGAGCATTTTTTATCGGCATTTAGTGGTGGGTGTAGCCAACTGCGTCGCAGCTTCGGGATGGACTCCCTCACTAACCCCAATGAAGATGAAGAATATGCCCGCGAAATCGTCAAACGTTTCTTGCGCGCCTATCGCCCTGAATAAATGCGCGAAGTAACGACTGACTTAATTCAGCTTCCACAGCGCACGCCACAGTCTTTCCAGCAATCCGCGCGGTGAGGGCTGGAGTTGTGATTCTGATGAGACGCCGTAATTGCGGTAGTTATCACCACGCGCACTACGCGTATCCCGCCCAGCAAAATCCCCGCGCCGCGTTGCCATCATGGTTGAGAGCGGCATATTGACGCGTTTTTGTTTGATCTCAGTGGAGAGCTGTGGAAAAAGATCCAAACCGATCTTGGCATTCAACTCCGCAAGTGTCAGCACTTGCACCTGCCCCGATGAGTCATTGGGTGAGAAATACACCCCGACCGCTTGGCGTTTCGGAAAGTACACCGCTTTATAGATATCCGACGGCACGATCACATTGCCAATCTTTTGCAAGCTATTACCCAAGAACGCCGCCCCTGTGATGACATAAGCTTCGTCTTCTTGTTTGACCAACTCGCGTGTGGCCTCCTCAAGCAGACGCCATGGATTCTGGTTGTTATAGCTGTTTTGCGGCACGATATTCGCCAGCGAGAAGCTATTAAACTGCTGCGCCCGCGTGCCCATGTCGCCATTGGGCGACATATGTCCGCGATCAAAGCCACTGCCTTTATAGTCAGAGAGTGTTGAGCGCTCTGTGTAATCAATGCGGGTCTCTTCGTGGAAATTATTCATGCGGCTGAGTGCTTGGGCACGTTCGATGCGGTCGCGTGTTAGGTATTCAGCGGACCACAGCGGCGTACGGGTAATCCCTGAATACATCACGGTAAAGCCATCAAAACACAATTCCTGCGTGCTTTGCGACAGGTTGGGATTGTTAAAGTCTGGTGCCTCACCTTTGTAATAATTCTGACTGCATAACGGATCATCGGCTTCGGTAGCTTCTTCATCCCCCGTAGGTTCAGCCGTTGCCGTGGCTGTCGCTTGCGATGCGGAGCTGGTTGTGGCGTCAGTTTTGCCATAGCCCGGTGCATAAGCAGTGGCGATTTCTGCATGGAGCGTGCTGCACGGTATGGCGAGGATCAACAGTAAAGCAGGGAGGGATCGGTAAACAGTGAACATGGACACTCGTGTTAATCGGTTAAACATTAAGAAACTAGGTATAAAAGCAAAGGCTTAAATCAAAGCTCAAAAATAAAGACAAAGCCGAGGATTCAACTTTGTCTTCGTTTAGAGGCAGGACATTCAGCGGAATATCCTGCCACATCGCAATCCTAAATCTCGATCTGACTACCCATCTCGACCACGCGATTGGTCGGGATCTGGAAGAAGTCACTGACCGCGCTGGTATTGCGCGACATTGAAATAAACAGCTTCTCACGCCATGGCGCCATGCCATCGCCCACGGTATGCAGAATACGCTCGCGAGAGACAAAGAAGCTGATCATCATCATATCAAACGGCAAGCCCAGCTCTTTTAAACCCAGCTCCACCGCATCAGGTACATTCGGTTGTTCTTTAAACCCATAGCGCGCAATGATCCGCGAGAAACGCTCATTGATCCGCTCAACCGTGACCCGCGTTGCTTCATCAATATAAGGCACATCTTCGGTCTGCACTGTCATCAGGATATTGGTTTCATGCAGGATCTTGTTGTGCTTCAAGTTGTGCAATAGCGCATGCGGCACGATGGCTTGGCTCGCGGTCATAAAGACAGCTGTACCCGTCACGGTATGCGCCGTGGTGCTGACGCTATTGATAAACAGATCCAGTGGCAGGGTATCTTTTTGCAGCTTGGCAAACAGCAACTGACGACCGCGTTTCCACGTCATCATGATGGTAAAGGCAATCGAACCAATCAGCAGTGGGAACCAGCCACCCGCGATGATCTTCATTGACGTTGCGCCAAAGAACACCAAGTCTAGGGTCAGGAAGGGCAGCACGATGAGCAGGACTTTTGGAGCTTTCCAGCGCCACAGGTTGTACATCACAAAGCCGACCAGCAAGGTATCGCAGAGCATGGTCATGGTTACTGCCAGACCATAAGCCGAGGCCAGATTCGAGCTGGATTTAAACATCACCACCAGCACGAGAATCGCGCCCAGCAGTAGCCAGTTTAAAAACGGAATATAGATCTGACCAATCTCAGACTCTGAGGTGTGCATGACCGTAAAGCGGGGTAGATAGCCCAGTTGCATCGCCTGACGCGCAATCGAGAAGACGCCAGAGATCACCGCTTGAGACGCAATCACCGTTGCAATCGTCGCAAGGATAATCATCGGCAGCAGCGCCATCTCAGGGATCAGCTTATAAAACGGATTGGCAATCGCCGCAGGATCACGCAGCAGGAGTGCGCCTTGACCTGCATAGTTCAGTAGCAAACAGGGTAGTACTACGGCAAACCACGCCATCTGGATCGGCTTACGCCCAAAGTGACCCATATCAGCATAGAGCGCTTCACCACCCGTGATGGTCAGCACGACCGCACTCATGGTAATAAAGGAAGCGACTGGATGATTGACCACAAAGATCACTGCCCAGTGCGGGCTCGCCATCTGTAGAATCGAAGGATTTTGAATGATGCTCATGATCCCGAGCACCCCCAAGGAGACAAACCATAGCAGGGTAATCGGACCAAAGAAACGACCGACCGAGCCTGTGCCCTTGCGCTGAATCATAAACAAGCCGATCAACACCGCGATGGTAATCGGGATCACGAAGGGGGTGAAGACCGGTGTCATGATCGACAGCCCTTCAACCGCCGAGAGTACGGATACCGCAGGGGTGATGATGCCATCCCCAAAGAACAACGCCGCACCAAAGAGACCAATGGCGATCAATCCCGAGCGGGTCTTGGCACCGATGCGTTTGCTTCTGAGGCTTAGCGCCAGTAGCGCCATGATCCCGCCTTCGCCGTTGTTATCCGCATGCATGATGACCATGACATATTTGATGGACACCACGATCATCAGTGACCAGAAGATCAGGGACAGCACGCCCAAAACATTGGCATGGTTGAGCGCGATACCGTGAGACACGTGGAAGCATTCTTTTAATGCATAAAGAGGGCTGGTTCCGATATCGCCAAACACGATACCCAATGCTGCGAGAGTCAACGCGGACATTGCTGGGCGCTGTTGCATAGCCTGCATAGGTCTAAATCCAATCTGTACTGTAGCGCACATGGTAACATTGAATGAATGACAGTCGCAGTGCAGGGTTTCAAAAAATATGATTGGCTTTCAATCGGTTTTTCGTTAGACTACCGCCCCTTGGTGAGGTGTCCGAGTGGCTGAAGGAGCACGCCTGGAAAGTGTGTATGCGCTAATACCGTATCGAGGGTTCGAATCCCTCTCTCACCGCCAAATAGCTGTACACTGTAGTCCAATACAGACCATTAACCCCAATGCTCATAAGGCTTTGGGGTTTTTTGTTGTCCATTGCGCCACTACAGAGTGGGGATATAAAACAGGTAGCATGCATGTATCGCGTCAATAAATATCTTGTTTGGGTGAGTACTATGCTACCTTCGCGGTCCTTCATTCTAGTGGTAGCTAATACTCTAAATTTATCTAGCACACTCTGGATTACATTCGCTTATTTCTACACTATGGTTGGATCAATACTTTGCTTAATATACTTTTTTGTATAATCCAGTTTATACGAGGTTCAGCTAATAAAACCTCTATTTAGTGAGGCGTTAATGCATGCACTTGTTGATCTTAAGAGCCTAGAGTTGTAGGGCTACATGAATGTGCCCAGAGAAGCTTCTCTAAGAAAATAGATAGCTTTTGTCTTGTATTCGGAATTAATCAATATGCTTTATCAAAGACAATAACAGGGTTACGAGTTAATCAATTTTTCATATTTTAAGCTAGAATAGCTGCTCTAAGATGTTATTTGGCTGTATTTTTTTGAATATGAATGTTATATATTCATATGCTATTTAATTTCAAAAGTTCTACCGATAAAGGATTGGTGAGATGGGCTTGACATTTAAGATGGCGGCACGAGCCTTAAGACATTTAGGTGCTGAGTTAATTACATCAGAAGAAATGGCTCTAAATGAGTTAATGAAAAATGCGTTTGATGCAGGTTCTCCTAAAGTTGAAATAAATATTAGCTATCCAGCCAGTATTAAAGTAGTCGAAGAGTCGCTAAAGATGTTTGTTGGGGGGGGGTTAAATAAAGCCGAGACAATAGATAAAATTAAAGAAAATACCAAAGAGTATTGCCATGAACGTAATCCTTGTATAGATTTTTTAAAACAATTTGAACAAATATTAGAAAAGGTAACAGTCGACAGCATTGATCAAGCTCTCGCTGATATTAAGAGGGAGGCTTACTTCATTAAGGTAAGCGACACTGGGTCGGGTATGACTAAAGCTGAGCTTGAGTCTGTTTTTCTGACAATTGGAACATCTTCTAAATTAAATATTCAATCTGTTGGAGATCGTGTATTGCTGGGCGAAAAGGGTATAGGCCGTTTATCCATGATGCGGCTTGGGGATGTTTCTACAGTATCTACAAAAACAATAGATGAAAATAATCTCAATAGAATAAATTTTGAGTGGAGGAAGTTTGATGATCCAAATCTTTTTCTTGAACAAATTTCAATTGAGTCTGAAGAGGTAATCCCTGAAGAAGGATTTGTGAAAGGCACTCAGATATTAATTTCTGATTTAACAAATGATTGGACTTATTCAAAGACAGAAAAGTTTGTTAATGAATATGTTCAGCGCCTCCGTAGTCCGTTTAGTGAAGAGCATGAATCTGATTTTCCGATTGGCATTTTTCAGAATAAAAGAAGAATTCCAATCAAGCCTATGCCTAGCTGGTTGATTGAGCAAGCAAACTTTAACGCGACTTATAGTTTTAACCCTGAAGTAAAGCAACTCGACCATATCGCACTTCAAGGTGAAATAATATGGAAAGACTCAAAGTCTTCAGAAGCTCGAAGCTGGAGTTTGGCTGATTTAATCAGATTGTTAGAAGTACCTGTTGAGGATTTTAAAGGAATGGGTGCTTTAAGCATTAAGGCACTTTGGTTTAATAGGAATGATCTTACCCCCACGTTGGAAAGAAAACTTGGGGATATTAAAAAAGAGCTTAATTACTGGGTTGGAGGTTTTGGGATTTATCGGGATGGATTTCGAATAGGTTTTACTGGAGGGCTTAGCGATGATTGGCTGAGTATGGACAGGAAGACCCTGACTAGTCAGGGCTATACTCTAAATAGATATCAAACAGTCGGGGAGGTAGCTATATCAAAAATTATTAATCCTCATTTACGTGATAGTGCAAACAGACAGTCTTTGATTGAAAATTCGGATTTTATTATTTTAAAGGCACTATTTAGCAAAATAATAATTCGAGATCTAAAAAGTCGTATAGAAGCATATAAAAAATTACAAGAAGTTATTGCTTTAGATTCATTGTCAAAAACAATAGAGTCAACTGAGGAGTCACATATAAATGCAATCGAAGCTATTGGTAGAATCGCGAAAAAATTGCCTAAAGAAGATAAGACTGTTCTAGATGGAATTCAGTCGGTAATGAAGAATCAAAGTGAAATTATTGAAGATCTTCATTCCAGAATTTTTCAAGTAATGGAAAAAAATACAGATATCCTTGAGCTAGCCAATTTAGGCCAAATGGTTGATATTATTTCACATGAGCTTGCGCGTATTACGCAAAATACTTCAATGCTACTAGATCGTTTAAAAAATAATCAGGATAATCAGAAAGAAACAGAAAAAATTATGACGGAATTGCGTAAACAAGTTATTGCAACCGAAAAAAGAATTCGAAGTATAGATGTATTAAGTCCAGCAACAAGGCAAAGAAAAGAGACGTACGATATTACTGCTCAATTTAAAACAATACTTGAAGGGTATGCTCCTAAATTTGCGAGGCATTCAGTCAAGTCCATACTTTTTGTTGATGGCAAGCAGGAGCTTTCTAGCGTTAAAGTGACAATGGTTAGAGGTCTTGTAGCTCAAATAATGGAAAATTTATTAACAAACTCAGTATATTGGTTACAACAAGGTCTAAAATCTGGAGAACATGAGAGATTTATTGAAGTAGACATAGATAGTGTATCTCAAGCAATTTTTGTTCGAGATAATGGGCCAGGTATTGATCAAAAGTATAGTCTTGATGTCTTTAAGCCGTATTTCACTAATAGGAAAGGTGGTAAAGGATTGGGGTTATATATTGCATCAGAAATAGCAAAATATCATGATGCAAGTCTTTATCTCGATAGTGCAGCAGAAGAGGATGGTAGATTAAGGACATTTGTAATTCAGTTGCCTAAAGAGTCTCAAAAATGATAAATGTAGCGGTAAGGCCATTGAAGAAAATTCTTGTTATAGATGATGAAATTTATGGTATTAGAGCCGACAGAATATATACCGTTGCAAAAGATTTTTTTGAAGAATTAAGGGATATTCATCAACCACTCACAATTAGTTTAGTTAATTTCTTGGTAAGTAATTCTGATCAATTTGATATTGATTTAACATTAGGAATTAATAATATAGGCCCAACAGATCTTTATAGTCAGGCTATTTCTAAAAAAATTTTCAAAGAGAATGCTCCAGAAGAAATATTGACAGAGTTGCAGTCCTTATATGATGAGAATGATAATGTCTTGAAAATTCGGGAAGTAATAGAGGAGGCCTTTCCGAGTAACAGCTATGAAGTAAGCCTTCTGGATAAGTTACCACAAAATGCTTATGATGAAAGTTATTTGGAAGACTTTGATCTTATAATTGTGGATTTATATTTACTGCCGCAGCAAGATGATCCCACATCTACCTCTTATTTGAACCATATTTCAAATTTTCCAAACTTACCGCCAATAATTATCATATCTTCTCATTTCAATAACTTAGATATAGTAAATACTTCTGCATATTTTAGAAAGACTAACTTAAGCGCTACTGGACTTTCCACTTTATCAAAAGAGAAGTTATTATCAAATGATTTTGGATCTATGGGTTTACAGCTCATGTTTCAAAAAATGTCAAATCAAAGAGCCATATCAAACAAGACGCGGGCATTAATTCAAACTTGGAAACAGACACTTACCGATACTGTGGAATCTTTTTCAGAAACTCTCTGGAAATTGGATGCCTCAATAATGCAACAACTTTATAATGATGCAATCGAAGATACTCAATCTTTTGATGACTTGCTCAACTCTTTTTTAAGCAAAGAATTATTATGGCACATGGAGAAATGCTCAAACCTTAAAGTTGCTATGGCGCAACTCTCTGAAGGTTTTTCTCAAGCAGATAACATAAATTTATTAACGTATGAGGTTGATGTTGCTGCACATCGATCTATGCTTTCCCATCATTTCTACATTGGTGGAGAGCAAGTCGTAGAGTTATGGAGGGTATACGGGAATGGAAGGCATCAACGAACAGCTTTAAAAGATTTAAACAAAAATCTTCTTACAGTATTGCCATTTGGTTCTGTTTTGAAGAGTGATACTGCAACAGGTAATTCATTCATTTATATTAATATAACTCAACCTTGTAATTTAGCTAACTTTCCAAGAAGTGTAATTAAGTCAGAGAACTCACCTAATTCAATTATGCTCATTAGAGCAAAAATCACACCCAAAACTAACGCAAATTTCATTCCATTCAACAGTGAACGAAATATTTCTATTTTTGAGCTTATTGATAATTATGGAAATATTCTTCAAGCGTATGATGTCGATCCTCAAAGCAGTCAAGTAATAAGTTTGGGTTTAACTGATCTTTTGAGCTTCATTAAATTACAGAAGCTCTCAAGAGTTGGACGTATAAGGCCAGAAATTGCTATCAATCTACAGCAACAAGTTGCAATAAATCTAATTCGGCCAAGTCAATCTCGATTCAAAAGGATAGGATTAAGAAAGGTTGTAGTACTTCTTAAAAAGCGTGGTGAGAGTGAACCTTTAAAGTTTAAGCAGGGGGAAATACTAAATGTAGTGGAGTCAGAGAAAAACAAAATTACAATACCTGGCCGGGAAAGTTTAGATATGTCCTTATGGCTGTTTAAGCTACTTGATGATGTTAGTTTTAATATCGAGACAATAAGCGAGGTATTAAGCAAGCCCTTATCACTGACTGCAAAAAAAACGATTTTCCAGAATATCGAAATACAGTTTTATGAAATAGATAATTTAGCCAATGCACTCCAAAAACTCAGGAGCATGAGCGGGTCAAAAGAATTAAACCTATTCATATTTATTGAAAAAGCTCCTTAAATATTCCAACTCAAATTATGGGAGCGTTGCAATCCAAACTATTTGTGGCAGGTCAGGCACGATCCATTCCCCTCATCCTCTAAATAAAGATCATCTATATCTAGGGTTTCAATTTGTTGGGGCCGTAATGGGTTGATTGGCTTGCGTTGAATCGCCTTCTGTTTACGTAATTCGAAATCAGCTTGAATTTGTTTAATCCGAGGAGGTTTTTCTAATTCTTCGAGAGACTCGCCTCTGGACCAAGTAAATGGTGATCCCGCATTTAAAGCTGTCTTTTCATAGGCTTTTGCTTCTTCAAATGCAGAGGGGTGTCTTTCTTTAAGTCGTACCCATTCAATTTTTTGTTGAAAAAAACAAAACGTACATCCACTACGAGAACGCCATTCGTAATATTTCGGTAAACCAACACCCGATGCTTCTAGTAACTCGTATACACCGGCTTTATCTATCCCATGTTGGCGAAAAGGGAAAGTAACCTCTAGGTTTTTATGCTGTGATATCAACCCTACTCGGTGCTCCTCATCAGCTCGAATGGCAACGTAACTATAAACCTTATCACCTTTCTCTAGCCATGGGCGAATCCAGTTTTTAAATGGTAATAGCTTGAGCTGGCGAGTGCACCAGCGCGTCTGGGCACTGGGTAGAAAATCATTATACTGCCTCAGCCAAAAATCGAAGTCACGGTCACCATTGATATATTCAATTTTTTGCCCTAGAAAACCCTCAAGTTTTGCTAAAAAGTCATAAACTTCAGGCAATTCCTTCCCTGTATCTGTAAAAAAATAATGGATTTTTAATTCTGGATGATGTTGTCGCATATAGATTGCAAGTGCTGCACTATCTTTGCCGCCAGAGAGACCTAGGACATGATGTTCGCTCATGAGGTTACCTCATCTACTTGCTTTAACTCTTGAATAACTTTTGTTCCTGCCTCCACTAAAGCCGCTAAAAATATCTCTCTTTTATAGTCACCATTATCCAGAGATTTTAGCAATTGTTCAGATAGAAGTTGAATTTTTAGCGTATCTTTTTCAGATACATCGAAGGAACCCGTGATAGTTTTTTTATTACCAAATACAACACCAATAGCGCGCCTTGTAGGGGCTCGCTCTCTTAGGTTTGCAAGTACTTCAAGTCTTCTAAATGCGCTAGACCATGAAAGTAACTGAACTTCTCCTGCATCTAGATCATGGTCTGTCCAGTCCTTACTAGACTTACTTGTTGCTAGCATAAGTAGACTTTCTATTTCTTCAATTTTGCCTGTATAAGTGCTAAGTCGTGTAGCGAATGCTTCTAGTTTGAAGTCTGCACCTACACCCGAAACAATTGAGCCTCTATGGTTAAGACTTTCTAGGTCTAAGTCTTGATCGAGAGCGATAAAAAGATTTCGCTCTATATCCCTTAGTCTTAATTCGAAAGCATTGACCAATTCAGCTGTAATCATTGATATCTTTGAAGTGATAAAGTGTGCGTCAGTTGAGTTTAGCGCTGTGGGAATATCAACAAATAATACTTTATGTGGATCAGAAGCATGCAGTAATAAGTTTCTAATAGTCTTAGTTTCTTTAGTCAGCTTATCTGTTCTGCGTGTCCATGCGGGAATTCCGTAAACTATAGAAACTAGAGCGCGTGCTGAATCAAGAGGGTCTGTATCTATAGGCCGTTTTAATTGCTCTGTGAGTGATCGAGCCAATTGCGTCAATATTTGTTTTTCGCTTGATTGCAGTTCGACATAACGCCAACTGATTCGCCTTGGATCTTGTAACCATTCATCTAAAGAAGCTTCAGTTAGATCAGGGCTAAACATACCATCTGTATATACTGCTAAATGCTGTTTATTAGCTAGATAAAATGATAATGCGAATATAGGTAGTAGACCATTTTTAACTCCATATGGCGGTTTGGACCACACGTCATAAAGATCTGATAGCTTAATGAGATTTTTTGAACGTTGAACTAGTTTCTTCGTGCTGTTCCAGAGCTGAATGGCTGACGATGAGTTTGGGGATTCTTTCGGCTCAAAGATATTCCAAATACCATCAATCTCTCGATGTATGCCTAGTGCTTTAATCGTTGTGCGATATAAGCCTGCTGCTGCTGACATTGTATCGAAGCCAAGGTTTTCAAGATGACTATTAAGTAGCATGGCTCTTAAAAGATCTTTTTGTGCCTTAACTGCGCTAGTGGATAATGCATTTCGATTAACTAACTCACTGATGACTTTTGGTGAGTGTTTATAAGTATGATCGGCGATCTCTGAAGCAATACGAGATAAGCCACCTGAATTCACAACATCATTCCAGCTCCATTGGGCATCGTTAAATGCTTGTCGCAGTTCGTCAGCTAAAGCAATTTTAACAGCTTGGATTCGTGCGGTTACTTCTCTCATAGCAACACTATCAGAGTGAAGTTTTAGACTATTGTCTCGAACGAAGTGAAGAGCTGTGAGTTCTTCTAGTAGCCTAAAAATTATTTCCCCGTTTTTTGGTACTCCAATAAGAATGCCTTTTTTAGTTGCAGTTTTAGCAACCTTTTCTTCTAGTACGAACTGATTATTTTTGTTTTCAATTACATTGGGAATCACTAGCATGAATTCACCGCACGAACTTCCTGAGGCATTAAAACGTTCTATGTTCTTTACAGCATCTGGTTCAAGGAAGATTGAGCGGGAAAGCCAACGCATAGCTCCCGTTTCCCAATAGTGCTTACGAGCAGTGATAGGGCTAAGTTCTAGAAAATTCCTAATTTTGGATAAATCGGGTACCCCTATTGTTAGGAGGGCTTCATGAACTGCAGCCTCAATATCAAAGTCACTGCCTGCATATACAGCCCATGAATCCGTATGCTTTCTAAAAATTAGAATGGAGGCTAGAGCAAGCTCTGAAAGAGCTTCTTTGGTCTGATCCTCAGTTAGCGTATGAATGCAGTAAGTAAGTAGTTGATTTTCAGCGGCTAATCCTGATCCATTTCTCAGAATCTCTATAAGTGCAACTGTTTTAACTAAATTAACATGTAGCGTTGAAAATATGGCCTCAGCTCTTTCTATCGCATCAACACTTAGCGACCATCGGTGACCATCAACTGATGCGAGAATTGCGGGTTCGAAATTAACTTGAAGATAGTCCCAAAATTGGTGTGGCCAATAATAGGTTGAGTCTTTTGAGTTGATACCTTTGATGACTTCTGAAAAGCCTAGGGGTTCCGCTGAAGCTAGAAAGCTAAAAACACTTCGCTCATTCTGTCCAAATTTCTTCTTTGACGCGGGGCCAAGCATTGCGGCCGTGACGGGATGTAAAGGCCAGCAAGAGTCCAGAAGTTGGGCTATATTAGGTGCTGCGCTTGGTCTTCTTTTAAGAATAACTTTTGCAATTTGATCGGCAGTTTGTGAGCTATTCGGATGATCTAGATTAGTATTAATGGCTTGACCGATTAACGATACTGTTTCATCGGTTCCAGCAACAAGTGGTATGTCGACATAGCGCCCCTGCACTTTTGCCCAGTCTTGTTGGGCTGCAAATCCTAGACGGGATGCATATTGTTCAAAAGATTGATGCAATACCCCTATAACAACTAGGTTCCCTTTGCACCGAGCAGCAGCTTCCGCAAGCGTTTGATAGAAGCCAATATCTTCACCAGTATATGCAGCATGCTCCAAAGACTTTCCGAGCTCGTCAATAATTAGTAATACACCTGCATTTTCAGAAGTATTTTCTGCTAAGTCCAAGAGGCGGGCTATAACGGGCTGTTCTGAATCTTGAAATATTTTTGACTCATTACAAACATGATCCAAGGATGATGCAATTTGGACTTCAATTGGCGCTCTTTTCCCTACAATTGGTATAACTATCCAAGGTTTATCTGAATCAAAAAATTGTTTAATTCCTTGATTGATGTCTCCTAAAGTTTTGCTTGCTATTTTTCTGGTTTCTTTTGATCCACCTGCTAGAGAGGCTAAGGTTAGAGCTAACAAAGACTTGCCACCACCGTACGGACCAGTCCAAGTAAAAGCTCTTTGTTGAGTTAGACTTAAGTGATTGCCAGTAATCTCGAGTAAGTGTTTTGCTGAAGCCTGTAGAATGTAGCCTTCAATAGCATCAACTCTCCCAAAATCCATATCAATTCGAACTGAACGCAAAAAATGGCGTTGAACCGAAACGACATCTGATAGATTTTTATACATATGCGCCTCTCAGGATTCTTAGCTTTGCTTGATCCATATTTTCATTGCCAATTCTGCTAACCTGACGAATACCCGAACTATCGGTCCACTGTAGATAATTGTCTGTTATTTCAGAAATTCTAGATAAACGATCGCTAACAGCATCCTCATCTAACTTGAAAACTCTACCGGGTGAGCTATAGTCATGAGCAATCAAATTAAACGCTAATGTGGTTTGTGATGAGTTTGATGCTCTTTCACATCGACTCCAGAAATCTAGTAATGCAAAACCAAATACTGCATCTGATAAAGAGTGTTGAGCACCTCTATTAAAGTGATATTGTCCCTTACCTACCATTGAAATTAGACCTAGACTGGCCAACAAAGGTTCAATGTTATCTTCTGTGTCGTGAGCAGAAACATAACATTTCAGGCAGGTCTCAACATCTCTAGATACTGTTGAATCAGATCTGACGGCCTTATTTGACTGTGTAAAATCAGAAATAATAGAAATAATATCTTCGTTTTTAAAGGTTTGGTTTTGGATAAGATTAAAAATAATGTGCAAAGTAGCTGAGCGTTTTGAGCGCCCTGCAAGCAGCCAATGTACTAACCATATACTAGCTTCATGTTCAAGAAATTGATCTACACCGCTATCTTCATCAAAGAGTAATGTCCCAATTTCACCTATTTCGAAACCATTTTGTTCAGTACTTTCTTTAATCACGTCACAAGCCAGAGCCCAATGTTTTATCGAGGAAACCATATTCTTTCCAACACCAAATCGTTCAATTGCATCTTCTGCAGAAAAAACTGTTTTTGGCGCGCAATGATTTTGTTTATCAGTGAATTGAACTATTTGAGAGTAAGCTTTACGTAGCCATAGTTGTCGGAGAGGGAAAGTTTCATGACCCGAAAACATCGGTTTTATATCTGATGGAAAGCGAATGTTACTCATGTGCTGGTGATTCCGTCCAGTAGCGATGGATTGTTACTGGAGGATTCTACCAGTAAGCAATCAAAAACTAAATGTTAATCTCAGAAGGAGTACGGTCGGTACCGTTTCTCTACTACTAATAATTCACACTGCCTTTAATTGGAGACTCGTATTAGTCAATTAGGCTACAAAATTTAAGTGTATTTTGATTGTGTTACTTTATCATATTGCGCTATTCTTTTGTTAAATGATTATGTAACGCAATCAAAATGAGTGAACAATCAAAAAAACGCGGTGGCCGGCGAGACGGTGCGGGTCCAAAGTTTAAGTACAATGAACCAACCGTAACGATGCGGATACCACAATCACGAGTTGAGTACTTAAAAGCATGGTTGCATAGCCAATCACCTGATTTGAGAAATGACTCATCCAATAATATTAAAATTCAAACTATTACAATAAATCCAAAGGCATTGGAAATACCTTTGATGTTAGATTATGTAGCTGCTGGATTTCCAGCACCAGTAGCTGAGGCCATTGATCGTGGAATTGACTTCAATAAAGAGTTGATAAGGAATAGAGCTTCAACTTTTGTTGTCACGGTTAATTCGTTATCTATGCTGAATATTGGTATTGATATTGGAGATAAACTTGTTGTTGATCGTTCAATTGAACCAAAACAAGGGCACGTAGTATTGGCAGTTATTAATACAGAATTTACTGTAAAGACCTTAATGATTGAAGGCATTGGGGATAAAAAAATAATCTGGCTTCGAGCTGAAAATCCAGATTTTGCATCTATCTTTCCAATGGATGGTGATGATTTTTTAGTGTGGGGGGTTGTCACAAATGTTCTTAAAGATATGTTGAAAAAGTAAGAGGTATTTTGGATAACTATTATCAGTGGAGTTCCTTTTGAAATAAGTTTCATCTTCCCCACATGAACAGAATTTAATAATTCACCCAGCTCTCCCTTCATCCGCGCACGCGTATCATTACTCACTACACCCTGTGATGCGCTGCTATGTCCCGTCAGAAAGATAAACCCTTAGCCTTCAATCATTTTCCCTTGATACACACCTGTGGATTGCTCATCTGCGCAAGCGTTACGCTGACTGCCTGTAGCGTGGGTCCGACCTATGTTCGCCCAACCACGCCGCAACCCAGCGCATGGTTAACCGAGCAGGGCAGTGGAGTTACACAGGACACCCATCGGCAGTGGTGGCAGCGTTTTGGCTCGCCAGAATTAAATAGTCTGATTGAAAAGGCCACACACAATAATGACGACCTCGCCGCCGCCGTGGCACGAGTCGAGCAGGCGGATGCGACTGCACGGATTGCGGGTGCAAGCCTACGGCCCCAAGTAGACCTTGGAGCCACAGCGACCCATGCCCGCTCAGAAGCTTCAAGTGGCGGCATGCAAACCCACTCTCAATATAGCCCGCTGCTCTCTGCCAGCTACGAGATCGACTTCTGGGGCAAGAACCGTGCTGCACGCGAAGCCGCCATCGCCGCTGCCAAAACCAGTCGCTATGACCGAGCCACTGTAGAGCTTGCCGTCATGACCAGCGTGGTCAGCGACTACTTTCAAGCCTTAGCACTGCGTGACCGCATCAGCATCGCGGAAAACAACCTTAAGAATGCCCAAACCACCCTAAAAGGCCTGCAAACCCAGCAAAGCGTCGGCATCATCACCGCCCTAGACACCGCACAGCAAGAAACTGCTGTGGCAACCCTCTATGCCTCGATTCCCCCGCTGAAACAACAACTACGCCAACTGTGTGATGCACTGGCGATCCTGACCGGGCAGTTGCCTGAAGCAGTCGATATCCCCAGCGGCAGTCTGGCAGGACTGACCACACCCGTGATCGAAGCGGGCTTGCCCTCTGAGTTACTCGCACGTCGACCCGATGTCGCCGAGGCCGAGGCGCAATTGATCGCAGCCAATGCCAATATCAAAGTGGCACGTGCCGCGTATTTCCCCAGTATCAGCCTGACCGCAAATGGCGGCTTTGTCAGCAATACGCTGTCCACCGCACTGAGTCCTGCCAATCGGGTCTTTAGCCTTGCGGCAGGTCTGACGCAGCCGATCTTTGCGGGCGGGGCGATCAGCGGGCAATACGACTATAGCAAGGCGCGCTATGCCGAATTACTGGCGGACTACCACAAGACCGTGATCAGCGCCTATGCCAATGTCGAAGACGCACTGGTCGCCGTACAGCAAACCGCAGAGCAGCAAAGCCGCCAGCAGGCCGCTTTTGATAAGGCACAACATGCCTATAGCCTTGCCAATGCCCAACTGCATGCGGGCACCGTCAATATCCTCACCGTGCTAAGTACCCAGCAAGCCGTATTCAGTAGCGATGACCAACTGACCCAAGTCAAACTCGCTCACCTGCAAGCCCTGCTGTCACTGTATAACGCCCTAGGCGGCGGCTGGCAGCAAGAAGAATCACAACATTCACCAACCAGCACCTCATCTGCGATCGCGCAAGCCCGTTTAGGAAATACCCATGACTAATCCCACGCCCAACCCGACGCCCGCGCCAACTGCAACACCGCAAACTCCCGCTCAGCCTGAGCGTAAAAAGACCCGTGTGATCATGATCGGGGCAACCGTGGTGGTAATCGGTGGACTGGTCTGGTATGGCAGCGGTTCACATGACAAAGCCGCCAAAGCTGATACCGGTAAGCCCAAAGCCGTGACGGTTGAAACCACTCGCGTCACTCGCATGGACATGCCGCAATATCTCGAAGGGCTGGGGACCGTACAAGCGTTTAACACCGTCACCGTAAATACGCGGGTGGATGGGCAATTGCAAAAGATCGGCTTTACCGAAGGACAAACCGTGAATCGCGGCGATGTCTTGGCACAGATTGATCCCAGGCCAAATCAGGCGGCGCTGCTACTGGCACAGGCCAACAAAGCCAAAGATGAAGCCCAGCTTGCCAATGCCAAACGCGATCTGGCGCGCTACCAACTGCTTGAACCGCAGCAGCTCACCAGTAAACAAACACTAGACGCCCAGCGGGCCACGGTTGCCCAGCTTGCGGCACAGGTGCAAGCGGATCAGGCCGCGGTGGACAATGCCAAAACCCAACTCGACTACACCACCATTACCTCACCGATTACGGGTCGCACTGGGATTCGCTTGGTGGATGTCGGCAATATGGTGCATAGCACCGATACCACGGGTATCGTGGTCGTGACGCAGATGCAGCCGATCTCGCTGATCTTTACCCTGCCCGAAGAAGCACTGAGCCAAGTCAATCAGGCACTGGAGAAGGGCAAAGTGCCTGTCGCTGCACTGGCGCGGGATGGCAGTAAGATACTGGATCAAGGCACGCTGGCCCTAGTGGATAACCAGATCAACCAGACCTCGGGCACCATCAAACTCAAAGCAACTTTTGGCAATAGCCATCTCCAGCTCTGGCCGGGACAGTTCATCAATGCCCGTTTGCTGCTGCAAGTTCACCAGCAAGCCTTGACCATTCCCGATAGCGCCGCACAGCGTGGTCCGAATGGCATGTTTACCTATGTGTTGAAGCCGGACTCGACGGTCGAAGCAAGACCGATCAAAGTCGGTATTGATACCGGTAAGGTGATGGTGGTGGAGAGCGGACTTACCGAGGGTGAGCAAGTCGTGACCAATAACCAATATCGCCTGCAACCCGGTAGTAGCGTCAAGGTTAAAGATGCCAAAAAAGATAAAGCGCCACACGCCAAAGATGACGCGTCAGCAGATAAGGCAGGTGCGGCATCATGAATATTTCCGCACCGTTTATTCACCGTCCGATTGCCACGTCACTCCTTATGGCAGGCATCTTTTTGATTGGTCTGGTGGCGTATCCCATGCTGCCCGTTGCGCCGTTGCCGCAGGTGGATTTTCCGACCATCTTGGTGTCGACCAAGCTATCGGGTGCCAGTCCTGAGACCATGGCGTCTTCGGTGGCACAGCCACTCGAGACCCAGTTTGCCCAGATTCCCGGGGTCAGTCAGATGACCTCGACCAGTGTGTTGGGCTCGACTCAGATCACGCTACAATTTGATCTCAATCGCAATATCGACGCCGCAGCACAGGACGTCCAGTCAGCGATCACCGCTGCGGGCGGTCAATTGCCAAAAAACCTGCCTTCGCCACCGTCTTACCGCAAGGTCAATCCTGCCGATGCGCCGATCCTGACCTATAGCGCGCACTCCGATGTCTTGCCCCTCACCGAAGTCGATGACTATGCCGAAACCGTGGTGGCACAGCGTTTATCCCAAATCGCGGGGGTTGCGCAGGTATCGCTGGGTGGTCAGCAGAAGCCCGCGATCCGCGTTCAGGTTGATCCGGCCAAGCTCGCCGCGACAGGTCTACAGCTTGAGGATGTTGCCAATATCATCACCACGGCAAGTGTCAACGCGCCCAAGGGATCGATCAGCGGCACCAAACATAGCTTTGCCATCTATAACAACGACCAGTTGCAGAAAGCCGCACCGTGGAATGACGTGATCATCGCCTATAAAAATGGCGCACCGATACGGGTACGTGATATCGGTATCGCGGTGGATGGCGCGGAAAATACACAACTTGCCGCATGGCAAAACGGCAAGCCCGGTATCATCCTGCAAGTGTTTAAACAGCCCGGTTTTAACATTCTTGATACCGTTGCCAATATTGAAAAAGTCCTGCCAGACGTGATGGCGGCAGCGCCTGCATCGCTCAAGCTGGACAAGATCATAGACCGTACCACGACCATCAAGGCGTCGGTGGATGATGTGCAGTTCACCCTGATCCTGACGATTTTCCTTGTGGTGATGGTGATTTTTCTGTTTTTGCGCACCTTCTGGGCGACCATCATCCCCGGCATTACCGTGCCTTTGGCATTGATGGGTACGGCAGCGCTGATGTATGCGGTGGGCTATAGCTTGGATAACCTATCGCTCATGGGCTTGACCATCGCGGTGGGTTTTGTGGTGGATGATGCCATCGTGATGCTGGAAAACATCTATCGCCATATCGAAGAGGGCATGACCCCCAAGGAAGCCGCGCTGAAAGGCTCGCAAGAGATTGGCTTTACCATTTTGACCATCAGTATTTCGCTGATTGCAGTGTTTATTCCACTGCTGCTGATGAGCGGGATCATTGGGCGGCTGTTCCGTGAGTTTGCCATTACCGTGACCATGACCATTGCGGTATCAGCGCTGGTGTCGCTGACGCTATCACCGATGATGTGTGCGCTGTTTTTGCGTGATGAGCGGCATGCCCAGCATGGCAAAGTCTATATGTTTATCGAAGGATTATTTGACAAGCTGCTTGCGGGGTATAGCCGTGCTTTGGATAAGGTTCTGCGTCATCAAGGCCTGACCATGATTGTCTTTGTCCTGACCATCGTCAGTACTGGATTCTTATACGTTGCCATTCCTAAAGGATTTTTTCCCCAGCAGGACACGGGCATCATTGCGGGGTTGTCGGATGCAGCTCAGGATATCTCCTTTGATGAAATGGTGCGTGTCCAGCATCGCCTGACCGATGTGATTGCCAAAGACCCGGATATTGCCGGGTGGGCGGCTTCGGTCGGGGGTACGCGACCACTGAATAATGGTCAGATCAATATTGGGTTAAAACCCCGTGATGAGCGCACGGCGTCTGCCGATGAGATCATTACCCGACTACGCAAAGAGCTGGCAAAAGTTCCGGGTGCGACGCTGTACTTGCAAGCATCGCAGGACTTGAATGTCGGTGGGCGGCTGTCGCGCACGCAGTATCAGTACACCATTCAGGATGCGGATCTGGAAGAGCTGGATGAGTGGGCGCCTAAGCTGCTTACGGCATTGAAGGCCTTGCCACAACTGCGTGATGTCGCGTCTGACCAACAGACCAACAGTACCATGCTGTCACTGGTCATTGACCGTGATCAGGCGGCACGCTTTGGCATTCAGCCATCGCTGATTGACCAGACCTTATATGATGCCTTCGGTCAGCGCCAAGTGGGTCAGTACTTTACCCAGCTCAACAGCTATCACGTGATTCTGGAAGTCACGCCAACCCTGCAAGCTGATCCCAATACCTTAAACAAACTGTATATCACTTCGCCCCTGACCGGTGAGCAAGTGCCACTGTCAACCTTTGCGCATTTTGATACGCAGCATGTCGCGTTCCTCTCAGTCAATCACCAAGGACAATTCCCTGCGGTGACGCTGTCGTTTAACCTTGCGCCAAACATCGCGCTGAGTCAGGCGGTGGATGCGATTAACAACACTGCCAGCAAGATCGGTATGCCGAGTTCCGTGTCTGGCACCTTTCAGGGTACTGCCCAAGCGTTTCAGTCATCGCTCAAGAGTCAGCCATATTTGATTCTGGCGGCGCTGGTTGTGGTCTATCTGATTTTGGGTGTGCTGTATGAGAGCTATATTCATCCGCTGACCATTCTCTCCACCTTGCCTTCGGCGGGTGCGGGGGCACTGTTGATGCTGATGTTGTTTCACTTTGAGCTGTCGGTGATTGCCTTGATCGGGATCATTTTGCTGATCGGGATTGTTAAAAAGAACGGCATTATGATGGTGGATTTTGCGATTCAGGCCGAGCGAGAGCAGCACCTGTCGCCTGAGGCGTCAATCCGTCAGGCGTGTTTATTGCGCTTCCGTCCGATCATGATGACCACCATGGCGGCGCTGCTGGCGGCATTGCCGCTGATGCTCGGGCATGGTACGGGCTCGGAGCTGCGCCAACCGCTGGGTTATACCATGGTGGGTGGTTTGCTGCTTAGTCAAGCATTGACCTTGTTTACCACACCAGTCGTGTATTTGTACTTGGATCGTTTTAGTCTACGCTTGGCGCGTCGCCGTGAGGCGCGTAAGGCACGTCGGGAGCAGGCGGCGCTTGTACATAAGTCATAGGGTTTTGACAATAGTCGTTGCAGCCCCTAGGCTGTCCGTGGTCTGGCATGACTTTATTTTGGGGAAAGGGTGATCATGAAAGTATTGCTGGTCGAGGACAATGAGCGTGTTGCCAAGTTTATCGTGAAAGGTCTGCAGGAAGCAGGGCATACCGTGGATCATGCCGATAATGGTCGTGATGGTATCTTTCTCGCCGCCAGTAGCGCGTTTGATGTGATCATCATGGATCGCATGCTGCCGGATAATGTAGATGGACTGGCGATCATTGGAACCTTGCGCAGTGCGGGTGTGCGTACGCCGATCCTGATCTTGAGTGCTTTGTCTGATGTGGATGAGCGGATCAAAGGTTTGCAGAGTGGCGGTGATGACTACCTGACTAAGCCCTTTGCCTTTGGTGAGTTACTGGCGCGTCTGGATGCCTTGGCGCGTCGTACCCAGAGTAACCCGAAGGCCACGTCGCTCGATGTCGGTGATCTGCATATGGATTTACTATCGCGCAAGGTCACGCGCGGGCAGCGCAATATCTTGCTCCAGCCGCGGGAATTCAAACTGTTGGAATATCTCATGCGTCATGCGGGACAAGTGGTGACGCGTACCATGATGATTGAAAATGTCTGGGAATATCACTTTGACCCGCAGACCAATGTGATCGATGTTCATATCAGTAAACTGCGTCAGCGGATTGACAGTGACTTTGAGCGACCGTTGCTGCGTACGGTACGCAATGCGGGCTATATGCTGACGGCCCATGATGAATAGGCGCACAATGTTATGATAATCACGCTATGAAACTCATCCGTTCTTCCGCGTTCTTTCTGGCCGTCGGCTATGTCTTTTTGGGCATTATTGCGTTGGGGATGTTTGCCACGCCGCTGTGGTATGCATGGCGAGTGACCATCAATGATGGTCGTGCGGAGCTCTTGCAAGCCGATACCCAGCGCTTTAATGCCGTGTTTCAGCGCGATGGCGCGATGCAGTTGATCAACTTTATCAATGCACGGGTCGGTATGCAGATTCCCGGTGAGCGTATTTTGATTCTGGCGGATAGCGACAAGCACCTGCTTGCCGGCAATATGCCCACATGGCCGAAAAATGTCTCTGATAAGCCTGGCATTTATACCATTTCGATGGATCTGGGCGGGAGTCCCGCACAAGTTGTGGTGGTGCGCTCTTATTTGCCCAATGGTTATAACTTGCTGGTCGGGCGTGATTTATCGCGTTTTGCACCGCTCGAAACGCGATTCTGGTATGGGTTGTCTGGTGCGATTCTGATCCTGATCATTGACGGGGTGTTGGGCGGACTATTGATTCGTCGCGCGTTGATGTTTCGTATTCAAGGCATCGATCAGACCGTCTCTGCGATTGTGCAAGGCGATCTCGGACACAGGCTTATGACCAAATCCAGCGGTGATGAGCTGGATACCTTGAGCATTACCATCAATCAATTGCTCGATCAGATTGAGCAGCTCATTCATGGTATTCGTAATGTCTCCAACACCATCGCCCATGACCTGCGTACGCCTCTGGCCGAGCTGCGTTCACGGCTGGAAGTGCTGGCATTGACTCAGCCAAGCCCAGATGAAACTTTCGCTGAAATCGATGCGGCGGTGAGTGATGTGGATCGGGTTATTCGTATTTTTAATGCGCTGCTGCGCCTTGCTGAGATTGATGCCGGGCTGCGTCGCTCGGGTTTTGTCTTGGTTGATGCGGTCAAGATCGTCACCGATGCGGTGGATTTTTATTTACCCGTGACCGAGTTGAATGATATCGAACTGATCTTTCAGCACAACGGCGGTGCGCCAGTGCTTGGCGACCCTGTGTTGCTGGCGCAAGCGGTGAGCAATCTGATGGACAATGCCCTGAAATACGTGGGTAGTCATGGCAAGATTACCGTCGAAGTGTCGAGCCTAAGCGGGGAGACGGTGCAAATCAGTATCGCGGATAATGGTCCGGGTATCCCCGATGCCGAAAAGCCTAAAGTCACCGAGCGCTTCTTTCGTGGACGCGCGAGCAATGACATGCCGGGTGTGGGGCTGGGGCTAACGCTGGTGGATGCCGTGGCGAGGCTGCATGGCGGCCGGTTAATCCTTGAGGATAATCACCCGGGATTGAAGGCACGTATCGTGATTGGCTAAGTCTCTGCCAAAGAATGCCCCGATCGACCGAAAAATTTGTCCAAATGGATGCTAGACATTCATTTTTGTACTAAGCTTCTAAGCTATTTTGAAGATACAGGTTGAACAGTCATGCTGCGTTGGTTCGAAAGCCGCGTTGATCCCTATCCTGAACAACCTCTTAAAGCGTTACCCAAGACCTTTTTTGCCTTTGTCTGGCAGAGTACCGAAGGTTTGCGAACGCTGATGTTTAGTATGGCTATACTCACATCAATCATTGGCGTCTTTGAAGCATTGCTCTTTGCCATGATGGGTAAAATGGTCGACTGGCTAAGCCACGTCGAGCCTGCACAGCTGTGGGCAAAAGAAACCCATCATCTGCTGATCTTGGCGGCGATTATTCTGGGCAGTGTTTTTTTGATTGCGCTGCAATCCATGATCAAGCAGCAGGCCCTGCTGGGTAACTTCCCGATGCGCTTGCGCTGGAATTTCCACCGCTTGATGCTGAGTCAAAGTATCAGTTTCTTTAGCGATGACTTTGCTGGACGGATCGCGACCAAAGTCATGCAAACCTCGCTGGCGGTGCGTGATTTCTGGATGGTGATGGCGGATATTTTTGCTTTTATCATCGTCTACTTTGTCACGCTGACGGTGGTGATGGGCTCGTTTGATCTATGGATGCTGGCACCATTTTTAATTTGGCTTGCGGCATATATCGCCAGTCTGTTTTATTTCATTCCGCGTTTAGGTCGCATCGCCAAGCAGCAAGCCGATGCACGCTCGATCATGGTGGGGCGAGTGACCGATGCCTATACCAATATCCAGACCGTCAAGTTATTTTCCCATGCGGGTCGTGAGGCTGGTTTTGCCAAAAATGCGATGCAGCAGTTTCTGACCACGGTACATGGGCAAATGCGTCTTGCGACCGGATTTGAGATTATCAATCATGGTCTGAATATGCTGTTGATTGTCTCCACGGCTGGCGTTGCGCTGTGGCTCTGGACACAAAGCTTGCTGGGCATTGGCGCAGTCGCAGCAGCAACGGCGATGGCACTGCGGTTAAACGGCATGGCGCACTGGATCATGTGGGAGATGTCATCGCTGTTTGAAAACATCGGAACGGTGCAGGATGGCATTACCACCCTGACCAAACCGCATCTGATTCAGGATGTGCCAGACGCCAAACCGCTCAAGGTAGAGCATAGTCAGATTCAATTTGATCATGTGACCTTTGGTTACCATGCCGAGCAGCAGATTCTGGATAATCTATCCCTGACGATTCATGCGGGTGAGAAGGTGGGGCTGGTTGGTCGTTCGGGCGCAGGGAAATCAACGCTGATCAATCTGCTGCTGCATTTTTATCAGCCGCAGGCGGGACGTATTCTGATTGACGGGCAAGACATCCGCTTGGTGACGCAAGAAAGTCTTCGTGCCCAGATTGGTATGGTTACGCAAGACACGTCGCTTCTACATCGTTCGGTGCGAGACAATATCCTCTATGGTCGTCCTGATGCGACAGAAGCGGATATGGTGGCTGCGGCAGAGCAGGCCGAGGCTGATGAGTTCATTGCTGATTTGACCGATCCCCGTGGACGTACGGGTTACGATGCGCATGTCGGTGAGCGTGGCGTCAAGCTCTCTGGTGGTCAGCGTCAGCGCATAGCCATTGCCCGCGTGATGCTCAAAGATGCGCCGATCCTGCTATTGGATGAAGCCACCAGTGCGCTGGACTCCGAAGTGGAAGCGGCGATTCAGCATAGCCTCTATCAACTGATGCGCGGTAAAACCGTGATTGCGATTGCGCATCGGCTGTCCACCATCATGGCGATGGATCGACTGATCGTGATGGATCAAGGCAAGGTGGTAGAGCAGGGCACCCATCAAGAGCTCTTGGCTCAAAATGGCCTGTATGCGCGGCTTTGGGAACACCAAAGTGGCGGCTTCTTGCTGGATGAAGGCGAAGAGGAAAGCGGCGTGCAGCCTGAGCGGGTCTAACGTTAGACTCACTTTGAAAGTGCCCGCTCGAAAAAAAGGATAGTCAGACTATCCTTTTTTTATAACGCTATGGATCTATGACATATATGTTTTCTATGAACATACTTACCCATCCTATGAGATGGGAGGGATATATTACTTCTTTTTCTTCTTCTTTTTTTTGTCTTCGATCAATTGATCGAGTTGTAGCTCATTCCAGTGTTTACGGCTTTTTTTCTTCTTAGCATCATCTTTATCTTTGATTTGATCATCTGACTTACTTTTATCTTTACCCATTTTTATCACCTGCGGAGTCTATAAAAGAGATTGAAATAAAGCGGTGCGATTATAGCAAAAGGTTTATGACAAAACGCACCAAATGGTTCTTAACACCTTATCCTAAAATAGCAGAGGAAGATGTTTGTCTATAGTTAAATACTTCATATGATGATGAAGTTATCTTGGTTTGTTGTGGCGGTGATTTCTCTTATCATCCTCTTCGATGATTCGCGACTATGTCTATAGTCGGTCATCCCCAATTCATGATAAGAAGACACAAGAACACATAAAACCGCCTTGGATGGCGGTTTTTTATTTTTAAGTGGTTATTTTTAAATGGTTATCTAAGAGAGATGGCAAAGTTCTTACAGTCTCTTTATCTGAAAACGACGTTTTTTTATACCGTTCTTACATCCATATGCTTAAAATTTAATGCATGAATCATTCAATACCTTAAAAAAAGAGATGGATCATGAAGGGCATATTGCTGAGTCTCATGATACTGCTGATAGGGAACCCTCAGGCATGGGCAGACGGCTGTGAGTCTATGAGCCGCTCAAGCACACAAAGCTGCACCCTTGCGCAAAGTGATACAGAGGTCAATGATGCTTATATGCATCTGGTCGAAGTGCTCGGTAAGCAGTTTAAATTAGATCAGATTAAAGCACTGTATCAGGCGCAGGATGCTTGGCGACTTTACCGCGACAAGTCTTGTCAGTATCTTGATGCGGATTTTGCTCATGCTGAAGCAACTGAAAATGATTGTCTTATCCGCTTGAATGATGAGCGGATCAAACAGTTGACGCAGTATATGACTCAAGCGCTTGTGCATTAGTAGGGATGAAGCTCTTTCTTGGTTTATTTTCTGTGCATGCTACGGATGGTTGATGGCTTGACTCAACACACTAGACATGATAGTTTTTTAATCATTGCCGAGTGATGTTGTAACGAACAATTTTGATCGTTTTAGTCCATTTTTCCAAAGGGATGGGCTGTTTTTTGTTTAGAAAGTTTGATGTGCTTAATATAAAAAAAGCTTAATTCTAAGGAATTAAGCTTTTTTTATGCGTTGTCTTTAAGGCGAGTATTTTAAAAGGACGTTTTTAAGCACATCTTTATGAGAGTAAGACGTGTCTTTTAAGGGCGAAGGAGTGGTTGAGCCAGTCCAGCTCGCGATAGGAATAGCCTTGCCATATGGCCTTGCTGCCCAGTTCAACAATAAAGACTTTGTCGTCTGGGTAGAGAAAGGGTTTGATCAGCTCAAGGATGTGATCTGGTTGATGACGCGTATTGATGACCCACGCCGACTCCGAGAATTTGTGCCAGAAGGTTCCGGTGACTTTTTCGAAGCGGTCCAAAAGAAAATCCATGTTCTCGCCTGATTCAATTTCATAGTTAATCAAGATCGATTGCATTGTTAAAACCTAAAAAATAAAGCAAATATACAGCGCATATAATGCCAACTAGATCACATAATTGCAAATACTCGACAGTCATTCTCATCGCCGTTTTAATATTATTGAAATATTAGAGGGTTATAGTGAGCTCCGAAGGGATGTACCTCTACAAAAAGGATGCTTTGATAGCCCATCTCATTTATGAGCGCTGGGCTTTTTTAATGCCTGAGGTTCGTGTTTGCTGATATGAGCCACTGGAATGAATATGTAAAATAAAAAAGCCTTCAATCATTGAAGGCTTTTTTTGATGAGGAGTGTTTTCTGCTCTTTATGCAGAGCGTCCCTTAACCATCTAAATTTTCAAGACGGATACGCACGACAGGGGCTTCGATTGCGCTTAATGCTTCGATATCACGAATCGCCGTATTCATGGTAGCCTCAAGTACAGGCTGGGTCAGAATAATCACGGGTACATTGCCTTTGGCTTGAATCGATTTCTGTAGAATCGCATCAATGTTAATGCCAGCACGACTCAAAATGCCTGTGACATCTGCCAGCACACCCGGATGATCCTGTGCAGTAAGGCGCAGGTAGTAGGCGGTGGTCATCTGATCGGCGTTCAGGATTGGGGTGTTATGCAAGGCATCAGGTTGGAATGCCAAGTGAGGAACACGGCCTGTACCTTCATTGCCAAAATTACGCACCAAGTCGACGACATCCGCAACAATGGCTGATGCAGTCGGTCCTGCGCCAGCGCCTGAACCATAGTACAGGGTTGAGCCGACGGCGTTAGACTGTACGAGAACCGCATTTTTTACACCGTTAACATTGGCGATCAAGCGGTTTTCAGGAATCAGGGTTGGATGTACGCGCAATTCAATGCCCGCATCGGTACGCTTGGCGATTCCCAGATGCTTGATGCGATAGCCCAGTTCTTCAGCATACGTCACATCTTCTGCAGTGAGCTTGGTAATGCCTTCGGTATAGACTTTTTCGAATTGCAGTGGGATACCGAATGCCAGTGAGGCTAATAGGGTCAGCTTGTGTGCAGCATCAATGCCTTCAACATCAAAAGTGGGGTCAGCCTCAGCATAACCGAGCGCTTGTGCTTCTGCCAAAACGTCTTCAAAGGCACGGCCTTTTTCACGCATTTCGGTCAGAATGAAGTTGCCTGTGCCATTGATGATCCCTGCCAGCCATTCAATGCGGTTGGCAGACAGTCCTTCGCGCAGGACTTTAATGATGGGGATTCCACCTGCAACTGCGGCTTCAAAGGCCACATAGACACCCGCAGCCTCGGCAGCTTGGAAAATCTCATTGCCGTATTCGGCTAATAACGCTTTGTTGGCGGTGACGACATGCTTGCCGTGCTGGATGGCGGTCATCACCACATCATGAGCGAGTGTAGTACCACCGATCACTTCGACAACGATATCGACATCGTCTTGCTTGGCGATATCCAGCAGATCATCACTGAGTTTGATGCCTTCTAAGCTTAAATCTGGACGTGCGCGGCGGCTACCAACGTGAGTAATTTGAATCTCATGACCTGTACGACGCGCAATTTCTGCTGCATTGTCCTGTAGTAAGCGCACTGCGCCACCACCTACGGTTCCTAGACCCAAAATTGCCAGTTTGACTGGTTTCACAAGCAGATGCCTCGCGTACAGATTTTAAAGGCGCTTATCATAGCCAAAAGTGACTATTTTCTCTAGTCTAATCCCACGCTTTCCCGCCGCTTTGTCAAAGTTTTCAAGAAAGCGGGGAAAGCCAAGTGAGGGGTGTTTTTTACGAAATGCGCTTATTTAGCGATTTTCAGTGCTTTGGCCAGATCATCAGCAGGGATGTAACCTCCCAGATAATCACCATCAACGGTATAGAGTGCAGGAGTCCCATTGACACCGATCTTCATACCGATTTGACGTTGAGCCATGACGGGATCCGCACAGGCTGGGGCTTGTACGGGGAGACCATGCTTGGCGGTCGTGATTGCCGATTTACGGTCCTCACTACACCACACAGCTTTATTAACTGCGACATCAGCGGGTGACCTTGGCCAAGCCAGATAGCGGACTTCAATGCCTTTGGCGTTGATTTGATCCATTTCTGCATGCAATTTACGGCAATAACCGCAATCGACATCGGTAAAGGCATAAACCACGGCTTTGGGTTTACCTTTTGGAGAGAAGATGATCATGTCTTTATCGGCAACGGTTGCAAGCAAACGTTTGGCTTCTGTTGCATTGAGCGCGTCGGAGACATTGGTCACAGTACCTTTGCCTAGTTTTACCACATTGCCCTGCAATAAGAACTGTCCATCGCCGCTGATAAAGACTGGTGGAACATCATCAAACGTGACCCAATAGATATTGGGTAGTTCGGTACTGGTGATGGCATTGATATGCGCAGGAATTTCCGCGGTTTTGAGGTGTTCAACAATCGCCTTGCGCACAGATTCAGGCGCGTTCCCTGTAATTTCATCGCTTTGCTGTGTGGCAGCAGCGACAGGAGCAGGTGCTTTTTTATCTGCCGCTTCCGGTGCAGCTTTGCTACAACCGCTGATCGCCAAGAGAAGTGTGGTCGCAATAGGGAGTAGCATTTTCATACGAAAAAATCCTTAGTTTTAAACGGTCTTGAGGTATTCAATTTTGACTAGGCAATATCATAGCAAACCCAAACACAGATTCACTGTAGTGCGCTTGTGAGAACGTGATTAAGAGTGATGTTTTCGATCATCGTACTATCCGCGCGGATGAAAGGTGCCATGCAGCTCTTGTAGACGTGCACGTGCGACATGAGTGTAGATCTGCGTGGTGGATAAATCACTGTGGCCCAAGAGCATTTGTACCACACGCAAGTCTGCGCCATGATTCAGTAAATGCGTTGCAAAAGCATGACGCAAGGTATGCGGCGAGAGTTCACTTTGAATATCGGCAATTTTGGCGTAATTTTTAATCGAATACCAAAAATTCTGCCGAGTCATAAAGCCGCCGCGGACGGTGATGAAAAGCGCATCGGTGACTAAACCGTGTGCCAGTTCTGGACGTGCGGTCTGCAGATAACGGGACAGCCAGTCCACCGCAATTTCACCAAGAGGCACGAGTCGTTCTTTGCTGCCTTTGCCTTTAACGCGGATGATGCCCGATTTTAAGTTAATGCCATTTAAGGTGAGTCCTGTAAGTTCAGAGACGCGCAGGCCACAGGCATACAGCACTTCAAGCATGGCTTTGTCACGCAGGCCAATCGCGGTGTTTATATTAGGGGCTTCAAGTAAGGCTTCCACATGTTGTTCTGAGAGATCTTTGGGCAGTGGGCGGCCTAAGGTGGGTGTCTTTTGGTTGGCAGTGGGATTGTCATCACGCGTGCCGAGTGCCAGTTGCAGTTTAAAAAACTGCTTAAAGGCAGACAGGCTGCGGGCGATGGAGCGCGGACTTCGTTCGGCGCGAGTGAGGGTCAGCAGATAATCATTTACGTGTTGTGCAGACCATGTTGGCAGCGGGGTGTCATCAAACAGCTGGGCTTGTTTTAGATCGCTTAAATAGGCATTACGGGTATGAGGACTGACAGCCTGAGCCACCAGATTGTCACGAAAGACTTGTAAGTACGGTGCGTCATCAGGAATCGTCACCGGAGTCGGTAGGCGCGGTTTACGGGCTGGGCGCGAGGTCATGTCAGCAAAATCTGTTTTGATGGGCAGTGATGAGGTGTATTGTATAACACGAAAGTCAGCGCAATGATTACAGAACTTGATTCAAAGCTCTGTCTGCCTTGAATCGGCTTCAATGTGCTGTTATTTGCGATTAATGGCAACCTGAGCTTTTGGAGGGTGTGGTTTTCCATTGGACTGCTTGTTCTTGTGGTGCAGCAGGATTCGATGCACAAGAGCTACAGTTGCTACAACCGCTCCCACAGCCGCCACCACTGTTTAAAGCGGGTGCAAGCCATTTGCTGAGTTTAGGATATCCATGCATTTGAGCCATTTGCGCTAAACGTTGTTGCTGACGATGCACTACATTGGGTAGTATCCGCCGCAGCATAAAAAACACACTCCAACCCAGCAAGGCCGCAATAATGGCGGTCTGTACAAGTTCACTCATGATCGAATTCATAGTAATGCCTCCGCAACATGGTAGGTGATGAGGGATGCGCCATAGGCCAAGCTAAACAAATACAGCGCCATAATCCCAACGTATTTCCAAGAGCCTGTTTCGCGGCGTACGGTTGCCATAGTCGCAAGGCACTGCGGGGCAAAGATAAACCAAGCCAGCAATGACAGTGCAGTAGGCAATGACCACTGACCTGCGATCAGACTACCCAATTGGTGACTGACAGCGTCTTCATTGCCTGATAACGCATAAACCGTACCGAGCGCGGCAACCACAACTTCACGTGCGGCCAACCCTGGAATCAGTGCAATACAGATTTCCCAAGTAAAACCAATCGGCGCAAAGATGGGTGCAATCACATGACCAATCTGACCGGCAAAGCTGTAGTCGATGGGGGGTAAGGTTGCGCCAGCAGGGGGCTGTGGGAAGTAAGCCAAAAACCACAAAATCACGATCAGCGATAAGATGATGCCGCCGACACGCTTGATAAAAATTGTTGCGCGTTCATAAAGGCCAATCCCGACACTGCGCCAACTGGGCAAACGATAGCTGGGTAGCTCCATGAGCAGGGCGTGATCACTTTGGTCACGGCGAAAGCGCTTCATGACGAGGGCGACCAATAGCGCGCTGATGATGCCACCAAAATACAATGCAAACAGCACTAAACCTTGCAGGTTAAACAGTCCCCATACCGTCTTGACCGGAATAAAAGCACTGATCAACAGGGCGTAAACTGGCAGCCGTGCTGAACAAGTCATCAGCGGTGCAACCATGATAGTGGTTAGCCGATCACGAGGGTCACTGATACTGCGTGTCGCCATGATGCCCGGTATCGCACAGGCAAAACTGGAGAGCAACGGAATAAAGGCACGACCAGTTAGTCCTGCTCCAAACATTAATCGATCCAGCAAAAATGCAGCGCGGGGTAGATAGCCTGACTCTTCAAGCATCAAGATAAAGAAGAACAAAATCAAAATTTGCGGCAAGAAGGTTAAAACCGTCCCAAGTCCGGCAAAAATACCGTCTTTGAGTAAGCTTTTCAGCATCCCGTCAGCAAGGAATGAGGTCGTCCAATCACTGACCGCTGCAACGGTGTAGCCGATGCCATCCATAAAAGGAGCGGCCCAGGTAAACACGGCCTGAAAAACAAAGAACATTAATGTTGCAAGGATCGCAAGACCAAATACGGGGTGCAGCAAGACTGCATCTAACGCATCATCACGCTGGTCAGTGGTCCGAGGCATGACGACGGTCTCAGCCAACAGTGCGCGCACTTGGGCATGAATGTCGTTTTGTTCTGCATCTTCTGCAATAAGGGGAGCGCGAGGTATCTGATTTTCAAAAGCCTTCAGCAGATCCGCCGCGCCATGACGTTTCACGGCAACGGTTTCAATGACTGGAACACCGAGTGCGTGAGACAGTTTCGCGACGTCAATTTGAATGCCACGACGCCTAGCGTCATCCATCATATTCAATGCAATTACCATTGGGCGGCCGAGGCGACGGATTTCCAAAGCAAAGCGTAGGTGCAGCCTTAAGTTGGTTGCATCAATCACGCAGACCAGCAAATCGGGGAGTGCTTCACCAGCAAGCTCGCCTAAGCAAACTGCACGGGTCACGGCTTCATCAGGGCTCGTAGCATCCAGACTATACGCACCGGGTAGATCCAAGATGCGCACATGACGACCGGAAGCTAAAGTCAGAAAGCCTTCTTTACGCTCAACAGTCACGCCAGCGTAATTGGCGACTTTTTGGCGTGCGCCAGTAAGCTGGTTAAACAGGGATGTCTTACCACAATTGGGGTTGCCCACCAATGCAATATGTTGAATGGTATTGATCATCTGATCAGCATTCATCGCTGCAGCGGTCATTCAGTGATCTCCTCGACGAGGACACGGGCAGCTTCGCTCCGCCTCAGTGCAAAACGCGTAAAACCAATCTGAACCAACAAGGGATCTCCACCAAAGGGGGCGGTCGTAATCAACCGAACACGTTCGCCCGGCACAAATCCGAGCTCTTTAAGGCGATGTGCAATCATGTCCATCGGTGCATTTGTGACTGTTGTTGCCTTTATTACTTCATTCGTGACAGCTTGGTTCTCTTCGACAGAGGTGATTGTGGCAGTCGTATTTTTGGATAAGTCGGAAAGGCGCACAGCAACAGATAACCTAGGTATAAATGAGAATTATTCCTAGTTTCAACCTTTGACGGAATTCTGTCAAACGCTATTTATGTCTGAGCGTATTTTTTATGTGAGAAGTCTATGATCTCAGTGATCATCATCAGTCTATCAATGACGGTGATATTGGTTGATGCAACTCAATATGGCGCCGATTTTATCGAGGCATTCTTGGTATTCGGCATCCATTTGGGATGCGACAGTGATTCCTCCGCCTGCCCAAGCGACCAGTTCATCATGATTCTTTTGTAGTGTGCGTATAAGAATGTTGAACTGGCCTGAGCCGTCATGATTTAGATAGCCAAACGACCCACAGTACGCTCCTCGGGGTCTTGCTTCAAGCTCAGCAATAATCTCCATGGCACGTTTTTTGGGTGCACCCGTAATGGATCCACCGGGGAGCGCATCTATAAGAACATCTAATGGTGATATGCCCGGCTCTAATTGCGCCCGTACTTCACTCACTAAATGATGAACCTGCGCGAAACTTTCGATCTCAAAGAGTACAGGAACCTTGACTGACCCTACGATGGCATGACGGCTTAAATCATTCCGCAGCAAATCAACGATCATCAGGTTCTCACTTTGGTCCTTCTCTGAATCTAAGAGCTTATTCTTAAGTGCCCTGTCCGTGAGTGGGTCCGCAGAACGCGGCAAAGTGCCTTTAATGGGGCGGGTGATTACGTTATTGCCTTCTTGGCTTGACGTCTGCCCTGTAAAGGCTAAAAACAGTTCTGGTGAGCAGCTTAATAATTCATGCGCGCCAACTCGCATATAACCTGCATAAGGGGCTTGCGTGAGTTCAAGTAGATTATCTAAGGCGTCGAGCAGGCTTCCAGAGACTTCTGCTATAAAAGGCTGCGTGAGATTGACTTGGTAACAATCCCCAGCATGCAAATAAGACTGAATCTGATCAAATGCATCGCAGTACTGAGATTTAGACCATATCGCTTGAAACGGTTTAGACACATTGAAGCGTGATGTTGTGACTGAGCCGGTTTGATCAGAGCCACCGTGTTCAGTGTTATTGGGAATGTTTGTTAGCCTGAAATGAATACGTTGATATAACTCAGACAGTGCCTGATCGTCAGGACCATATACTACCCAGTCGTTTTCTACTTTTTTGAGGAAAATATCATAATCACCCATCGCTGCGATGAGTTGTGGTGACGTGATTGAATCTACAGCCCGTGGGTTGTACGGGTTCCCAGCCAAGTCATACCCGATAAAGCCTGCTAGGCCACCTTGAAACGTATTTTGATTAATGACTTCTAGATGTTCGGTACTGAAAGTTTGCTTTTGATCCGAGTGCAGAGCGCGTAATTGTGAAAAAAAGTCAGACGTCGAGGATTCGTGATCTGGATGTAATTCGCCTAAAGAGGTGCGCTTGAACAACGTGGTTTTGGGTGTAGCCGAATTGGCGTGCGCAGTCAGCAGCCATTTTGGGCAAAAAGCGATGATTTCTTGCTCAAATGATAGAGGAATTGAGTCGTCAAATTTGTTCACTGCAAATCGGTGAAAATAGACAAGTCCAGTGGACCAATCAGTCAGCGTTTCGTCAAAAAAAAACGGTTCAGAAAGTAGCTTTAAAATCGCCGAAGTTTTGACTGACGACAGCTGTAGTCTTTGGATTACATGAGATGAAGAAACTGTCATTTTTGTGTCTTTTGGAAAATCGCGAGGCGTAAATTCATAAATTTAATCTATTGAAAAATATAATAAAAAAACCTGAAAACCGTTTATTCTGAAACTTAGCCGCCTGTCGGGAGGATTACAAAAAGCACAAAAAACACTTGCGACAAATACACACTTCATTGTACTTTGATCCCTGTTAGACATGCTATTAAAAACGCAATGCAAGGACGCGAAGTTTAGTTTGATAACTAAAGTTGAGTCTATGCGATACAGGCAAAAGTCAACTATCAATAAATGCTCTGGGAGAGTAAGCAATGAAATTATTTACACAACTCGCACTCGTTACTGCAATCGCTACTAGCGGCAGTGCATTCGCTATGCAAACGATGAATGATTCTGATCTCAGTGCAACCACTGGTCAAGACGGTATCACGATTCTGATTGCTCCGCCAAAACTGACAGGCGCACAGCAAACATCATTGGGCGTGACTCAAACCAATGGTATTTTGATCGGTGCAGCTGTGTTGCATGATAAAGACGGTATTGTTGACGCAACCAACACAGCCGGTACTTCTGGTGGTGCGATCATCATCGGTGATGCAAAACAAGCGAACTCAGCAAACACAGCTGGTACTCAACTGGGCATCTTCGGTAGCACACCAATTAGCGTTGCAATTGATGCTTCTGGCGGCGGCGCAGCTGGTACTGTGTCAGGTAGTTCACCAGTGTTGAACGTTAAACTGGGCTTGCCAGCTGACCTGTTGATCCGTACTGGTGACATTTCTGTAGACGGTTCTAACCGTGGTGCGATTGCTGTTGGTGCTGCAGGCGCTACTGCTGCTAACGCTGCTGTTGGTGGTACTACTGGTAATGCGGTTAAAGTATTGAACAGCATGGATATCGCTTTGGGCGGCGCAACAATGAACATCCAGTTGGGTCACACCCCACAAGGTGCATTCATCAATGCAGCGGGTACCATCACTGGTGGTTTGTCAATCGCGAACCTGTCTGTACATGATGCAACCTACGATGGCGTATCATTGGGTGGTGATTTGGGTGTAAGCCGTTTGACAGTAACTGATACTGGCTCTGCTAACCTGACTCTGAATGCTGGCATCACTGTAACTAAAGATGTAGGCACATTGTGGGGCGGCGCAGCATCAGCAGGTGGTTTGGTAATCACTACTGCGGGTAATGCAAGCGACATCATGCTGCAAAACGTTACTTTGGGTTCAGCGAACTCAACTTTGGGCGACCTGCAGTTGATCAATGTTCAATCTGCTGGTACTCACATTGCGATCCAAGGTCACTAATTTAATTTAGTGCTTTGAAAGCAAGAAAAACTAAGGCGGCTTTATGTCGCCTTAGTTTTTTTATTATATTAATGTTGGGTGCGTAATAAAAAATCAAAAAAGATATTAGATGTTGAATGTCTAAGTTTGAAATAAGTGACTATATTTTGGAATGGTGTTTAAAGAATTGTAAAGAAAGTGTGACGTATGGTGTGGATGTAGATGATTCAGTTGTTAGTATGTTGAATACATTGGTAATAATAAAAGTACCACTTGTCGGGCGGATTACAAAAAGTATAAGAAAAACTTGCGATGATCCCCTGCTTCGTTGTATCTTTGCTAAAGAAAGTTGTGGTATGGAAATATAGTATCAAAGGGGTTGTAAGTAGTCCGATATAATGATGTTGGATTATTGGGGTGGTTTTAAAAAATTATTAATTATTAATGTTCTGGGAGAACATAGATGAAATTATTTACTCAACTCGCACTGGTTACTGCGATTGCATCAACAAGTAGTGCATTTGCGATGCAAAGCATGGATGACGCGGCGCTGAGTAACGCGACTGGTCAAGACGGGATTACTATTCTTATTTCCCTGCCAAGTAATAATCTGAAAATTGACCAAATTGCTGTTTTTGATGGCGATGGTACTACAGGTGCGCTGGAGTCTGGTGCCATTGTATTGGGTAAAAATGCCAATGGTGCAGGGATTGCGGCAGGTACTGCTCCGACTTTAGGTACGGGCTTTAGTATCCAAACCAATAATTCTATTGGTCTGGTGATCGATTCTAGTGGTGGTGGTGCTTCTGGTGCGACTACAGGTGCTGCTCCAATTTTGAATATTGCTGTTAAATTACCTTCACAGTTTGATGTTACGACTGGTGATATTGGTGTAGCGGGTGCTTCAGGTGTCGCTGGTGCTTATAAAGTGGATGCGAACACCACAACTGGTAAGGGTGTTGTGAAGATTCTGAACAGCATGACTATTGGTTTGGGCGGTGCTAGTCTAAATATCCAATTGGGTACACCAACGGCAGCTCAAGGTGCGATGATCGCGGCTAATGCAACAATTACTAACGGTTTGAGCATTGCTAATATCGGTCTAATTGACGGTAGCACAAACTATACTGGTACTTTAGGTGTAGGTAACTTGGTCTTAACAGGTGGTGGTGCTGCAAGTGCAAGCGATCTGAAACTGACAGCGAATATTGATTTTGGTACGGCTGCCAATCTAACTACGCAGTTAATCAAAAATCCAGATGGCAGTGCAGTTACAGCAGGTGGCATGGTCATCGGTCTGGGTAATGCAACAGCGGGATCTGCAAAATACAATGCTTACCTACAAGGTGTAACTTTGGGTGATGCAGCATCAACTTTGGGTGATATGCGTATTACTGGTTTAGATTTGACCGGTGCTAAAGTTGTTATCCAAGGACACTAATTTTAGTCCTTTGACCTAAAGATGTGATTACTAAGGCGGCGATGAGCTGCCTTAGTTCTATCTAGCGTTTGGTAATTTAAATAATAATTTTATGTAAAATTCAAGATGTAAATGGATTTAATTGTGTACTAGGGAGTATGGGTATGAGAGGTCTATGTAGTACTTTTATTGCGCCAAGCCTGTTACTGGGTTCGGTGTTGCTCCCTGTATCTGTATGGTCGATGGATGCATTGACTGATGGCCAGATGGATGCCACAACTGGACAAAGTGGTCTTTCAGTTTTAATTATCCCGAATTCTGTTTCAAATATCCCTACGATTCCAATTGATAGCGTCACGTTAGGGGACTCTAACGGCATTCCTGCGAGTAGTCTGGCGGGCTATGGCAGTGCTGCATCCTTGCGTACCGACTTAACCAAAGTACAGTTTTTTGGTTCAGCAAGCTCAGTTGTGGATGGCGTGGGCAATACAATTAATACTGGCGCTCTGAACACCTATTCCATGGGGTTGACTATGGATGTATCAGGCGGTGGTGCGGCGGGTGCTGGGATCGGCGCGAATCCAACTTTGTCTGCAAATCTCAGTCTGGCTCGGGTCAGGACGATCGGTGTTTTCTTTAATACCAATGCCAATAGCGCAGGTAATTTGCTGGGTCTTGTGCCTAAGGGTGCAAATCTTGCTGGGGCGCTATCTGTTAATGATCCGACGATCACCCCGATTCTGTCCGTAGGCACTTATGCGTATTCGGGTACTGCGGCAACGCCTATTTCTACAGTTTCGGCCTCCCCACAACGGATGAATATCAATTTCGCCAGTGATGTCAGTATTGGTCTGAAGTTGGGTGCATTTGGATCTGGGCCCATGATTGCCTTTAATAATCTAAATATTGCATCCATTGATTTCAATGGTCAGGCATTGAATCTGGAAAGCCCGAATGCAGGCAGCACAAACTGTACGACCAATGTGTGTTCCTCGCGCTTGAGTGTCACGCCGTCTATTACGGGGTTGAACCTAACGGGTGCAACGGTAGATCTGCTCACAACAAGTCAAATGCAAAGCGTATTCTCAACCGCGACTACGGGTGGGCTTTTGCTTCAAGAAAGTGCTCTGAGCGGTGCAGGTATGGTCTTCTCTAGTATTACTGCTGGAACACCCGGCAATGTTTCAACCAATACGTCATTACCTGCGGGTACTGCCTTTGCGGCTGGCATGGGCAATGCGCCTATGGGGTCGTTTGGTGTTGTGGGTATGGGGGCGACCAACCTGAAAATTGGTGTGAGTGGTATGTAACATTACATAAAACTCTTGGCCAGATGCAAAAAAAGAGTGAACTCATAACAGAAAAACGGTATCTTCTTCAATTATACGGACGCGGATTCACATTTCTCGCTGGTGAAGCGCTTATTGTGGGTCTGATTTAATCAGGACGGTTCAGCAGTTACGCTGGCGAATAAAAGAAAATAGTTCATTATGCTGCTACTTCTCACGCTTGGTTCGGCGCTGATGTATAACTTCGCGGCCGACACATTTGACACCGCAGATATCCCTGGCGGTTCTGTTTATTACACCGAATTAACGGATTCGCGCTTAACCAATAATAGCAGCGCGCTCATGCATCAACGTCCTGTGGTTGTGAAGCCACTGTCGTCGACACAGTTTCGCGGTATTGTGAAGCAGGCTTATGACTATAGCTGTGGATCGGCAGCACTCACAACACTGCTTAATGGCTATATGGCGCAAACCAAGAACGAACGCGAAGTCATGGATGGCTTACTGAAGTATGGTGAGTATGATCGTATCATTCAGCGCCGTAGCTTCTCACTGCTGGACATGAAGCGCTATGTGAATGCGATTGGTTTTAACAGTAACGGATTCCGCGGTACGTTCCAGGATCTCGTTAGTCTGGATAAACCGGCCATTGTTCCGATCGCCTATGCGGGTTTTAAGCATTTTGTGGTATATAAAGCATTCAAAGACGGGCACGTCTTTGTGGCTGATCCTGCTCTGGGTAATATCAGTTTTACTGCCGCACATTTTCAGGAAGTGTGGGATAACAGTATTATGTTTATCATTACGCCAGATGTTGGTCAGCCAACGAATAATCTATTGGCGTTACAAGATGGGGATATGCGCGTTATTGATGACGCGTTGATCAATCAGTTTGCATTGGTTGATGTGAAGTATCCTGAATTGGGTCGTGAGCAACAGCGTGATGCTGCCGCAACCATGCAACGCGTGATCGATAGTGATCCTAACTCTCCAACATATAATAAAGCGATTAATACTTCACTCAGGCTTTATTACAGTGGTCGATAGAGAACATTGATCTGATTGTGTCGCATGAAAAATAGGGTATTCAGGGAATTTTGACAAAAGTCGTGATTTTTGTTGATGAATAAATAATTAAGGGTGATGGCTGTTATGGATGAAAATATGCAAAAGAACGTATGGGCTAAGAATGTAAGTCGCACCACGATCGCTGCGAGTGTAATCGCGGTGATGAGTGGTATGGGAGCATATGCTGCAGACGCTGATCCATCCAAAGCCCCTGCTGCACCAGCCAGCGCACCCGCACCGACTGCACCAGCGAATTCTGACGCACCAGCGGCAGCTGCTCCCGCACCAGGTGTACCTACTCCTGATGCAGCCGTACCGACGGCGAGTACAGTAGCTGCGCCAGCCGCAGGCGCCGCAACTCCTGCTCCTGTACAGCAGCCCACACCATCTATGGTTCCGACTGAAGCTTCTGCGAGTACCGCCAGTAGCGCACTCAAACAAAAAGCGACCGATACCACGGTCGAAAAAAACTTAGATCAGACCTTTAAAGCGTCAGAACGTCAATATTCCTTGTCTAAGGAAGGTTCTTATTCCCTGATTTATGACTTTGGCTATAGTTATTATGCCAATACCGCGCTTGATCTGGCTTTGGATTCAAGTAGCTCCACTATTAACCGACTCCGTGTTGAGAACAACGCACAGCATGCGATTACCAATACGTTCACTTTTCAGTATGGTTTACTGAATAACGTGACCTTGACTGCAGGCCTGCCTTTTGTGGCCAAAGTGAATCCGCCCAATGACACCAGTACCGTTGGACTGGGTGATGTGAACGTGGGTGCGCGTTGGCAGCCATTTCCATCAGGTACAACCCCTTTGCCGATTACACTGTTTGGAACAGTGACAGCACCTACCGGGGATAGTCCATACAAGATTAATCCTCAGACCGATTTGTCTACAGGCAGTGGCTATTATTCATTTGGTGGTGGTGTCAGTACCAGTAAATTTATTGATCCGATTGTGTTATTCGGAACCTTATCTGGAAACTATGGGTTAAATGTCAGTGGCTTAAATCAAGCGATTGGTAACCGAATTTTAAAATCCTTTACACCAGGCTATACCACTGGGATTGGTTTTGGTTTTGCGTATTCATTGAACTACGACGTTTCTCTGACCATTTCCTATCAACAAAGTTTCACTTTTGGTAGTGAATACAAGTTTACGAACGGTGATGTATCCAGATCCTCTGTAGCCAGCGCGGCAACGTTAAACTCCTCACTGGGTATTCGTGTGTCACCTAAAACGATCGTAAACGTCTCTTTAGGTTTTGGTTTAACCCCAGATTCACCCAATGTTTTGCTTGGCCTATCGCTCCCACTTGATTTCTTAGGCATTGGTCGTCAAGTGAAGTAAGGAGGCAAGCATGAATCTGCAGTCACTGATAAAGCGTGATCCTGATGGTGTTGGCTCTACGAGAATGGACTCAATTGAGAATAGTCGTTTTGGTCTGAAGAAAAGGACTGAGCAAACAAAAAAAATGAGCTTTAACATGGGTTTTTCTAGCAGTAAAGCAATGAGTCTTAAAGCGGTACCGGCATTGCTGTTGCTAGTCGTCAATCAGTTTGCACATGCTGAGCTTGCTCAAAATTTATCGGTTGATATCCGCTCTCTCTCTTTGGGTAACGCGGTAACCGCAGATCCACCAGGTATTAGTGCGATTCACTTTAACCCTGCAGGTTTGTCTCATATCCAAGGTTTACAAACTGATGTCCAAGGTTTGATGCTGAACCTTGATATTAAACGTGAATTCAGTGCGCCGCCAGGGTTTAACGTATTTGGTTATTCAGACGACCCTGTCGTCTGTGACGTACCTAAAACACAGGTAAACAGCAATGGATTGTGTCCAAACTTTAAGACCAGTTCGAGCAAAGTAAACGGTGTTTCGCTGTATGTGCCCATCCTAGATAAGTTTGTGAATTGGCCCGCGGGCCTGCCCGTGACCATTCCTTTTGCAGCGATTGCGTATCGTGCACCGGGCTCAAAAATTACTTATGCGGATGCGTTTTACGCACCACTTGCGGTGGGTTTCAATCAAAAAGATGGCGATCCCGGTAACTTTATGGGTCAGCAGGTTGCATTGGAGCGGATTACCTATCTCTCCCCATCTGCATCCTATCAAATCAGCGACAATCTATCGGTGGGTGCCTCCGTTGGTTTTAACTATGCTGCCGTGGCTTTAAAAACAGATTTACGCTTTCCCAATGAACTATTTGGTGTGCTGCGCTTAGTCGATGAGAACATCTGCGCGCCTTTTAAACAAAACGGTAGTATTGTTACTGACCTCTTGCTGTTCGGGCTGTGTAATGCGAAAGATACACTGGGGCCCTTTAAAAAAGTGGCAACGATGGAAGTTGCCATGCAGCAGACGCTATCACCCAGCTATAACTTAGGATTGCTTTGGGAACCGAGCAATGATTTTGCGTTCGGTATGGTCTACCAAAGCGGCGCGACTGAAAAACTCAAAGGTCATTATAAAGTGACCATTGATCCGGGCGCACCAGAACTGATTGCGGCATTGAACTCCTCCGTAACGGGTCAGGTTCTATCTGCACTTCTGGGTTTTCCGGGTGCCATTCCCACTACATCGGAGGGGATTGCGTCAATGACGCAAGAGTACCCAGCGCACTTTCAAGCGGGTATCAAATATAAAGTTTTCCCAGACTTACAAGTTAACTTTGACATAGGCTGGACCGATTATGCTGCCTGGCAGGGTTTGCCGATTGTATTCGACCGTCCCCTTGCAGTTCTCCAATTTGCAAAACTGCTGGCACCAGGCGTAACAGCGGACTCATTGACTGTACCACTGAATTACCAAAGTCCATGGAATTACGGAATAGGTATTGAGTATAGTATGACCGACCGTTTGAAATTACGGGCGGGATATGAGCCTCGCACCAGTGCGATTCCAGACAATCAACGCAGTACGCTGGTTCCCGTGAATGGTGCGCAGCTGTTTGGTTTAGGTCTAGGTTATCGATTTGATAAAGATACCGATATTGATCTAACCGCAGCGTTTATTCGCAGTAGAGATAGTATTCCTGCTAACACCAGTAATCTGTCTAACAGTACTGCTATCGATAACTTGATTTTGAATCCTTATGCAGGATTGGATGTGAAAACCAATACCAAAATTGCGATCCTCGGGATTGCCTATCGTACACGTTGGTGATGTGATGAGTTTATTGCGGTACTGTAATCGTCTCTTCCTATGTGTATCTGGGATCGTATTGCAGTATGCGGCACTTGATGTGGCTTTCATGAGTCAGGCTCATGCAGATGACGCAGAGTCCAAGTTTTATACCGTGATTGATTCTGATGGTCATATGCGCACTATTCAACGCGATACGGATCAAGCGCCGATATCTGCTAAGCCTGCGCCGAGTAAAGCGACGACACCAGAATCCCCAACGTTGACATTGAATGGTGAAAAGTACGTTGATAGTGATTATTTAGAGAAACGTGAATTTAATCTGGAGGGTAAATCCAGATTTTATCCTATCCCTGATGGTCTGGGCGGAACTGAGGTCATTGAACGTGTGCCTGGTGCAATTCAAAAGCCTCAAGTTGCACAGCCGACCATTCAAGCCAGTAAAGCCCCAGTCTTGGTGACGTTGTCTCCAAAATATCAGCGTGTCCCTGCTTCAGAAATTACCCCACTTATTAATAAGACCTGTCTGCCTGTTGCAGAGCTTCAGCAATCAAAATTACTTCGTGATCAATTGCTTATTTTGTGGCCACGTTCTGATAAGCCTGCGGTAAATCATAAGGCGAGTTTGAATTATGAGTTGGTTGAGTTTCGATCAGCCATAAAAGACATATCGCTACAATCTTTTGCACCTCTGAGCCAGCAATCTGCTTATTATTGGCCTTTGCCTATTTTTTTAGATGAGCGAGGCTGTGTATTGGAAGGGGTTAATGGCTTTTACCAAAAGAAACTCCCTGCAACATTGCTGCAACCTTCGATTTTAATCGGAACTTTACATGTGCCGGATCATACGCGTTATCTGATGCTGACACCGCTTGTTGAGGCGATTGATTTACCGGGGACTACATTATCCCCCGTCGGACAAGTGCGGTTATTGCCCCTGCGATAATGAATCGGTGTATGCCGTTTTAATTCGTAATTTATATGATTGATGAGATGAGGTTAATGAAAATGGACTTAAATAAACCGATGAATGAAGGGAAGTCTCAATTGATTGGACGTGTTGCATTACCAGCATTGTCGATCATGGCTTTGGCCGGTGCTTTAAGTGCTTGTGGGGGAGGCAGTAATAACTTAGCGGACCCTACCGTTTCACCAAGTACAGGCATCGTTGCTTGTACCGATACGACTAAATGTATTACGACACAGTTTATTGTCGACTCTCCTGTTGCAGGACTTAATTATACCTGCGGAACATACAACAATATCACAGATGCCACAGGCACCGTCTCTTGCGAAAATAATTCAAATATCACCTTCTTTTTACAATCCACCGATGCAAAACATAAGGTGACCTTGGGTACCTACAACTTAAAAAGAGGTGTTGCGACGCTGATTCGTATTACCCCTAATGATCTCGTTCCACCTTCAACACTTGCGATAGGTACCATTACTGCGGGTGCAGTTAATATTACCCAATTGCTTGAGACGCTCAGAAGTCCGAATTATTCCTATAATCCCAGCGAGCCAACGAGTCGTTTAGTGCTTGATAGCACGGTTAAAGATGCGATGAACGCGCTCACTAAAGATATCGCCGCAACCGATATGTCAAACGGCACGTTTATCGATACCTTTCAGCCGATCCTGACGCAATTGGGTCGTACACTGATTTCGAAGGACGACGCAACTGCGCGACTAAATCAAGGTTTACAAGCCTTACAAGCGGGTTCGTATTACACCTCGCCAGCGCTTATTTTGAGTGGTCTGCTGGGTGGGGCGGATGTCGCAACGCAGGCTACAGGGATCGCGACCAATGATAAGGCATTATTAGGCCTGTATAACGTGATTGATCGCAGTGGATTCTTGATTGGTCAGGGTGCAGAGTGGAATGGTGATACCTCGCCTAAAGACAGTACAGGAACAGCTACCCCCTATAATTTATTGACCAATGGATCAGGATTCACGCGACTCTCTTTAAGTAATAGTTCGGTGAACGCTCCTTCATTCTTAAATCCAGTCAATAATTTTGTGAACAGCAACTATGTCTGGCAACCCGAGGCAGTCACGCTGAATGCCAATGGGTTTTGGCAACCGCAGACAAATACCCTATTAGGTACAGCGACATTTACCAATGGTCGTTTGATCGGTGGGACGTATATTGTTGGAAACAATACGTTATGGCAAAACGTGACTCAGCCATCACCGGCAGCCACAGCGCCTGTTAACGAGATCGCGACTTGGAAGCAAGGAAATAATTCCAACCCCAGTTACTATAACGGCACCATGACGTTAACCAAATCGCGAAGCGTAGACAGTTTTTTAGACCCTGTAGTCTTCAAAACCGCATCGAATGTCGGTCCGGGAAATAAAGCGATTTTCCCATTGTATGCCACATTGACGTTTCACTATACCAATACCACCAATTGTACGGCGGGCTGTGTACTTGGAACCCAAGGCATTGTGATTCTGGCGAATGGTAATATCATTACCGATATGAAACAGGATTGCAGCCCTGCAGATCCAACGACACTGTTAAGCCCATCAGCTGATCCGACCAAACCTACTCAGCAAAAGCGTATTGGTCTAATCGGTGCGGCCTTCCAAGGTGTATCAAACATCAACAACTTATATATCAGTCCATTAATCATGCTGAGTGGTCATGAGTTTGATCAACTTGATAGTAACGGTGTGGTTACAGGCACTTTAGATGGAATTCAAGTCGGTACATTAAGCACGATCATTTCCCAAGTGAATTCTGTCAAAGTGAATGTGGCAGGGATTTCAAGCCGTAATATCAATATCAGTGATAATACCAACGTCACAACAACAGACTCACAAACAGGTGTTGTCACCGTGGTCAGTACTGGTGAGCAAAGTGTACTTCCAGCGGCATACACGAATTTTTATGATTCGTGGAATTCGTTGAAATCTACTCAAGCTGCAACTGATACGGCGATTACTGCGCGGAGTAAAGGAACTGTAACCATGGCGTTGACTCAGTGTTATGCACAGCCTATAGGTAAGTAATATAGGCCTAAAAAAAGAGACCTTAGCGGTCTCTTTTTTTATGAGTGGCGTTGAGTAGGATAGATTACTCTATGACGGTATCGTCACCTGAAATCGTTTCTAGATGAAATGGCACTTGATCCTTAGCAAAGTCATAGGTCTTACGGTCATGGTAGTAATGCTTGAGCGTGCGGTAGATGCTGGGGAATGCCAGACTGTCCCACGGGATATCGGCTTCATCAAATAATGCACACTCTAGGCTCTCTTCACCAGCACCAAAAGCCCCTTCTTCAAGCTGTCCTTTGAACAGCATATAGACTTGCCCAATTCTGGGAATGTTGTAGCTGCAATAGAGCTGATCGATGGCAACCTTGCCCTCGGCTTCCTCCCAAGTTTCACGTGCAGCGCCCTGTTCCATGGTTTCTTGTAGCTCCATAAAACCAGCAGGCAGTGTCCAGAGTCCGTAACGAGGCTCTATGGCACGGCGGCAGAGCAGAACTTTGTCTTTCCACAGGGCAAGCGCACCGCAAATGATTTTGGGGTTTTCGTAGTGAATGAAGCCACAATTGGGACAGACCTCACGGTAGTGTGAGTCACCTGCGGGAATGGCTTTCTCGGTTGCATGACCACATTTCAAACAAAAAGACATAAAGCCTGTTCCTAAACCTAGCCCTAAAAACGGGCATTTCTAATCAACCCTGCATCACTGCATCTGGTCACTCTGGATGACCGTCAACGATATCAAACAACCATTCAAAATCCCAGAACTATTGTCTGCAAACCCAGTCGATAAACTGCGATAATGCAGATGAAATCAAGTCAGAATAACGAAAAACTGCTAGTTTGCACTCAAGGATAAATTTAAGATTTAAATATGAAAAAATACTTAACTTTACCTAAATTTAGAAGTCATCGAACCATGCATTCCGAGCCTGCAGCGGCATCATCGTTATTGGCTCGCCTAGAGTCACAGCTGCGCTTTGCCAAGCATCGTACCATGGCCGATGCCGCAGTGTTATTGGCAATGACGGATGAAGATGATCCACAGATTTTGTTGTCTAAGCGAGCCGTGCATTTGAATCAGCATGCGGGAGAGGTTTCCTTTCCGGGTGGCAAGCGCGATCCGAGTGATACCAGCAATATTGCTGTGGCGCTGCGGGAGGCGTGGGAAGAGACGGCATTAGACCCATTTTCAGTGCGTTTATTGGGTGAGCTCCCGACACAAAAGGCACGCAGTGGTTTGCGTGTGAAGCCGATTGTTGGGGTTATTCCGCGCGATGCAGTATTGGTGGCTCAGCCTGATGAAATTGAGAAACTATTCTTCGTGCGTCTGTCTTTTTTATTGAATGAAAAACCCACTCAATACCGTGTACAAATGAAAGCTGGCGCATTTGTTGTTCCCAGTTTTCAGGTGGAGAATGAAGTGGTTTGGGGTTTAACAGGACGGATCTTGGTCGATCTGGTTCGGTATGGTCTAGGCAAAAAAATTGATTGGCCTATCTTTTATGTGAAATGACTGCTATTTCGGACATCGCTGATGAGTCTAGTCTGATCGTGCGCTCGTGGTAGTACTACTGTTTATCGGATTCAAATGGAGTTGCGTGTATGTTGTATTGTTTTGAAGAGTATTGCCCCACGACTACGGTTGATTCTGCAGAAACAGCATGGGAAGGGTGGGTTGCGGACAGCGCAGCGGTGATTGGGCAGGTGCGATTAGGTCAGTCGGTCAGTGTCTGGTTTGGTGCAGTGATTCGTGGCGACAACGCGCTGATTGAGATTGGCGACTTTAGTAATATTCAAGAAAATTCCGTGCTGCATACTGATGCTGGAATTACCTTGAGCATTGGACAATACGTAACGGTGGGTCATCAAGTGACATTACATGGTTGCCAAATTGGCGACAATAGTTTGATCGGAATCAATGCGGTAATCCTTAATCATGCAGTCATCGGCAAAAACTGCATCATTGGCGCGAATGCCCTGATTCCAGAGCGGATGGTAATTCCTGACAACTCTATAGTGATGGGCTCGCCGGGTAAGATTGTGAAACCCGCGAGCGAAGCAGTAGAAGCGATGATTCGTATGAGCGCATTGCATTATGCAGAGCATTGTAAGCGTTTTAAAACCGGGCTACGCATCCATACCTTTGAATAAAGAACGTGTAGACAACGACATCGTTTAAATGGCGTCCACGCGTTGTCGAATCTTTGAGGCGATCATGGATGCTGCTGCCGTTCGGGTTTCTACACCCAATTTGGTAAAAATATGCTCAAGGTGCTTGTTTACAGTACGAGGGCTGAGTTCGAGAATTTCTCCGATATCGCGGTTGGTTTTGCCTAAGGTGACCCAGTGAATGACTTCAGCTTCACGGTGGGTGAGCCCACAGATCTGCATGATGAGTTCTGGCGTGGGAGTCATATCTTTAGGCGCATCGATTTCTTTGAGTAAGATCAGTTGTGTCCCGTCGTTTGTCCCGCCGAGTTTACTCAAGATTAAGCGTTGGTCTTGCCAGTTGAGGGTTAGAGATTCGAGCTCGGGCTGTTGAAGCCAATTAAAAATCTCTAGCGGTGGCTCATTGTTTTGCCAACTCGCCGCCCAATCATAATGCGCAAGCAAATGCATGGCGGCATCGGTTTGCCAACGTAATTTCCCGGTTTGTGATACGGCTAGGATTGCAACTTTTGCAGCATCGATGGCTTGTCTGTTTTGACTGGCGAGGCGTGAATTTTTGATATGAGTTGCGAGCCTGGCCAAAACTTCACTGGGCCTGATAGGCTTAGTGACATAATCGACACCACCTGCCTCAAAACCATTAACCACATATTCACTTTCCGTCAGACCTGTCATAAAAATGACTGGAATATATTGGGTTAGAGGGTTGGTCTTTAGCAAACGACAGGTTTCAAACCCGTTTAAACCCGGCATCAACGCATCCAGCAGGATCGCATCAGGGGTGAACTTGGCAACACGCTCAAGCGCCGTTTGACCATCGGTTGCCACCAATACGGTATAACCCGCCTGCTCAAGCATCGTATGCAAGAGTGAGAGGTTTTCGGGGGCATCATCCACAATCAATACCACAGCATTATGAGGATTAGGTAGGGAGCTTATCATTCACGCTCCCCCGTTTTTAAGAGTCGAATCAATGCCGGAAATCGAAAATGAATGGCATATTCACGCAGTAGACGGGTCAGGGGAAGTACCTCCGGCTGCAGCGCTTCAATGTGATCCAAGGTATTGAGTAGCCCGCGGACATAACCCATATGCGCCAGATCCACAAGTGATTGGTGGTCATCCTGAGAGAGAACATGGTTCAAAATATGTTTAATCTCCACATCGATATCTATAGGGCTCGCTGAGGGGGTATCGCGCTGATGGATATGATCCTCAGAGGGGATAATACCTTCTTCTTGAATAGAGTCAGCGTCATGGATGATTTGATGAGCGTCTTCTGTAGCGCTTGAAGGGGATATCCATTCGAGATCCAAAACCCGATGAATTTTATCAAGTAATTTAGTGAAATCTATGGGTTTTGCCAAGAAGTCGCTTTCCGCAATTCCGGCGGAGTTTTCTTTGCCGCGTTCAAAGGCATTGGCAGACACGATTAATATCGGTGCAAAGCTGAGATGGTTACGCCGTAGTAATTCACTGGTTTGCCAGCCATCCATCATCGGCATGTTGATGTCCATAATAATCAAAGCGGGCTGAAATTCGGCAACAAGACGTAAGCATTCGATCCCTGAAACGGCTTCTTGGACGATAAAGCCCAGTTTGCTGAGCAGTTTAGAGAGTAACTCACGATCATTAGGCTCGTTATCTACAACCAAGATGCGTAAGCGTTCACCGCGATAGCCTGAAATATCGGTCACATCTTCGAGCGGGATATGCTGAGGCAAACGCACTGCGGGTAAGAACAAACGCAACTGAAACGTACTGCCCACGTCTAAGGTGCTTGATACCGTGAGCTCCCCACCGAGTAAATCCGTCAGTAGTTTAGAGATCGTGAGTCCCAGACCCGTACCACTTACGGATGGAGAGTTTGCTGAAATGCCCCCACCACGTTCAAACGGACTAAAGATACGCTGTAAATCATGTTCAGGAATGCCGCATCCGGAATCCTGAATTTCAAAGATTGCCGTTACCGAGCGATAGTAAACGCGGAGGACGACTTCGCCTTGTTGGGTAAATTTAATGGCGTTGCCTAAGATATTAATCAGGATTTGTTCGAGTCGTTTTTGGTCCACCCTGACAAAGATCGGCAGTTGCTCCGAGATATGGCTGATGAATCTGATGCCCTTATCAGCAGCCTGCGGTTGAAACATGCTGATAATCTGCTGGATGAAAATCGGCAAATTGATCTCGATTGTTTCGAGTTTCAATTTACCACTTTCAATGCTGGCGAGATCCAGAAGGCCATCAACCAACGAGACGAGGTGCGAGCCACTACGTTTAATGATATCGAGTGATTTCTTGTTCTCATGAGACAAGGTGCTGTCTTGCATCAACAGTTGGGCATAACCCAAGATACTGTTCAGCGGTGTGCGAATCTCGTGGCTTATGCCCGTGATATAGCGACTTTTTGCCCGGTTGGCGCTGTCGGCATTTTTGGTAGCAGCTTGGAGCTGAGTGTCTGTTTCTTGGTGAGCACTGATTTCTTCCATCAACAGACTGGTTTGGCGATTGGATTCGGATTGGGCGACGCTGCGACTCTCTTGGGTGAGTGTTAACCACCATGAACCGACACAGATCAAGACAAACAGCAGTGCAAAAATTTTGATAAATAAGAAGCGCAATTGCTCTTGAAGCACGATGGATGTGGATACGCCTGTGGACTGGATCTCTTGAATATAGAGTAAACCCAGCATCGCACCCATGATCAGTGATAGTGTCACCACAACCAGAATATAAATACCGAGCCGTGTATTGACTTTACTGGCAACTGAACGCGGTAAGAATCTACGCATTGCATCCGAGAATTGAACCGCTAGCCGCGCGTCGGGTTTGCACAGATCATGGCAGCGCACATCCAGTGAGCAGCACAGTGAGCAAATCGGACCGCTATAGGCTGGACAATGTGCCATATCCTCAGATTCGTAGGTTTTTTCACAAATACAGCAACTGCTATTAGCAGCCAGGTGGCTAGGGCGCTTTCGCGCAATGTAGTAACGACCTTTCGTGAGCCATGCAATCAGCGGTGTGCAGAGCATAGCGCTACCCAAGGCGATAAAGGAGGCGAGGGCCTTAGCCGTTTCACCAAAAACACCGCAAAATGCCGTAATCGATAAAATCGAGGCGAACACCATTGAAATCACGCCCACAGGGTTGACATCAAAGAGATACGCCCGGCGAAATTCGATACCTTTGGGGCTTAAACCAAGCGGTTTATTGATCACTAGATCTGCGACCAGAGTACCGATCCAGGCAATAGGTAAATTGGCATAGAGGCCAAGCACTTGTTCAATCGCGCGAAATACTCCCATTTCCATGAGCAAAATGGCGATCAGCACGTTAAACACGAGCCATACCACGCGTCCCGGATGACTATGGGTGAGGCGAGAAAAGAAGTTTGACCATGCAAGGGAGCCTGCATAAGCATTGGTCACGTTAATTTTGATCTGAGAAATCACCACCAGTAAGACGGTCACAGCAAGAGCAACTTGGGGATTGCTAAAAATAAAGGTATAGGCAATCCAATACATTTGCGCAGGTTCAGCGGCATGTTCAATCGGCGTGTGATATTGCAGCGCCAGATACATGAGCAGCACTCCGCCTAGCATCTTCAGCACACCCAAGAAGATCCAGCCGGGTCCTGCAAACATCATGGCAAAGTTCCAGCGCCATTTATTCTGTTTGGTCTTTTCAGGCAAAAAACGTAAATAGTCGGCTTGCTCGCCCACTTGCGCAATCAGTGCAAAGATCAGCGTCGATGCAGCGCCAAAGGATAGGAGGTTGAAAGCATTGTTTCCACGTGGTGTATGGTCACTGTTGAACCCCGTAAAAGAGGTGACCTCACTGATCAATGTCGGATGTTGAATCAACACAAATATAAAGGGCGTGATCATTAAAATCAGCCACAACGGTAATGTCCATACGTGCAAGCGGCTAATCATGGTGATGCCGCGCATCGCGATGGGCACAACGACCAAGGCGCTGACCAGATAGGCGATGGGCAAGGGCATATCAAAATACAGCTTGAGCGCCATGGCCATGATCGATGCTTCGATGGCAAATAAAATAAAGGTAAAGGAGGCGTAGATCAGTGAGGTTAATGTGGAACCCAGATAACCAAAACCCGCACCACGTGTCAGCAAATCCATATCCACGGCATAGCGCGAACAGTAATAGCTAATCGGCAAACTGCTTAAGAAAATAATCAGCGATACCACCAAGATGGCGCATACCGCATTGGTAAACCCGTAGTTCAACGCAATTGTGCCACCAATCGCTTCAAGCGCTAAGAAGGCCACCGCGCCATAAGCGGTATTGGCAACACGGGCAATGGACCACTTACGCATGCTACGCGGTGTAAAGCGGAGCGCATAGTCCTCTAGAGTCTCATCAGCAACCCAAATATTATAATCGCGCCTGATTTTGATAATTCGCTGCGGCGCGATGGGCTTCTTCTCTGTAGCTTGATGATTTAGTGCGTCATTCACAGTCATGGACAACCATCAGTGTTTAAGGGTTTATAAATATTACATTTTGCATCGTCTGACGGACTCTTTTTAAGTCATCTCATGGTCAGGGTTGCTACTTTTACATGGTCGACGCACGATAAAAGCACAGATTGCCGACTCCCTCTACGCATGGCTATACGGTAAGTGACGTATAGCTCGATAGCATAATTACGCATAAGGTTATACCAAGCAGCAACAATATGCTCGGGTAACACTTAATCAAAGTACGTATTCAATCAAAGCAAGTATTCGGAGTGATCACAACATGATAAGTCGTCGTAATTTTATGCTGACCGCAGTCACCACCGCATTGGCATTAAGCACAAGCCTGGTTCAGGCTGCAGATACTATTAAAGTCGGGGTGTTACATTCATTATCTGGCACGATGGCGATTTCAGAAACCTCTCTGAAAAATACCGCGCTCATGGCAATTGAAGAAATTAATGCCAAAGGCGGTTTGCTTGGTAAAAAATTAGAACCTGTTGTGGTTGATCCTGCCTCTAACTGGCCACTGTTCGCGGAGAAAACCCGCCAACTGCTCACCAAAGATAAAGTCGATGTCATTTTTGGTTGCTGGACTTCTGTATCCCGTAAATCAGTATTGCCTGTCGTTGAGGAGCTAAATGGCCTGCTGTTCTACCCTGTGCAATATGAAGGCCAAGAACTATCTAAAAACATTTTCTACACTGGCGCTGCGCCAAACCAGCAAGCGATTCCAGCGGTTGAGTACTTGATGAGTCCGAAAGGCGGCAGTGCAAAACGCTTCTTTCTACTGGGTACAGACTACGTCTATCCACGGACTACCAACAAGATTCTCCGTGCCTTCCTGAAATCAAAAGGCGTTGCTGATTCAGACATTATGGAAGTGTACACCCCATTTGGTTTCAGCGATTATCAAACCATCGTGGGCAATATCAAGAAATTTTCGGTTGGTAAGAAAACTGCCGTTATTTCAACAGTGAATGGTGACTCAAACGTACCGTTCTACAAAGAATTGGGTAACCAAGGTCTGAAATCAACACAGGTTCCTGTCGTTGCATTCTCTGTCGGTGAAGAAGAGTTGCGTGGTATCGATACTAAGCCTTTGGTGGGTAACCTTGCTGCATGGAACTACTTCATGTCGGTGAAGAATCCAGTTAACACTGCGTTTATTGCCAAATATCGTGCTTGGGCTGCTAAAAACAATGTGCCTAATGCGGATAAAGTCGTGACTAATGATCCGATGGAAGCGACCTATGTGGGGATCAACATGTGGGCCCAAGCGGTGAAAAAAGCCGGTACAACCAATGTAGATAAAGTACGTGATGCCATGGCTGGACAGTCTTTCGCAGCACCATCTGGCTATACCTTAACCATGGATGAGACTAACCATCATCTGCATAAGCCCGTCATGATTGGTGAAGTCCGTGCCGATGGTCAGTTTAACGTGGTCTACAAGACACCAACGACGATTAGAGCTGAGCCATGGAGTCCTTACGTTCCTAAATAAGTTAATTTTGAGTAGAAGTTAACGATTTTTTTTGAGTTATGCGTTTTTGCCTGTGCAAACCAGAGAGATTGACGCACTGACCTCTCTGGTTTTTTTTTGAAAGATTTTTGAATGCTCGACTGATTGATGCGTGAAAAATCTTTGCGTTTGAATTTTATATCCTGATTGTCTGGAGCAGATTATGTTGCGTCCCATGCTCACCCTTTTGTTATCTATCAGCTGTTTGTCGCCTGTCTTTGCCGATGACGTCGTCACGCCCGTTGCCCCTGTAAGCACAGCAGTAGACGCGGTTGCAATCTCTCCGGTGTCGAAGTTTGTGTTGGCTGATTTTGATGGGCAGATGGCACTGATTGAACATTGGCCTGATTCTCCGGCGTCATTGGAGAATTTATTCACCGCCCTTGAAAATGATCAGCTCTATGCCGATGCCAAAGGCCATGCCTATTTGATGCAAAGTGATGGCACGTTTACCGACTATGTGACTGATCAAAAAGCTAATGTTTCTGCAGACGCATTAACGGCGATCAGCTTGAATAATGCGATGCGGACGGCGATAGATGAACATCGTGCCAAAGCAGGGCTTATGGCGGCAGATGTGGCGACCAGACAAGCTGCGGCGACAACATTAGCGGCTGATCCGCTCAGCGTCGATGATGCGATTTTGACCGAGCGACTTAAAGTCGAAAAAGCGCCAAGTGTGCTTGCGATCCTGACGCGCATTCAAGCCCAAAAAGATATGGCTTCAGGGGATGCCAAACGCGAGCTTGCGGGTGCGGAGTCTTTGGCGAGCAGCAATGATCCAGAGATTCTTAATCTTGTGCAAGAAAAACTGGCTGATCCGAGCATTTCACCAACGCTCAAGGCGGCGCTAACCAGTGCCGAGCACAAAATTGCGCTCAAGATCAAAGGCAGTGAGTGGGGCGGTTATTTGTTTTCAGGCTTAAGCATGGCAAGTATTTTATTGCTTGCAGCACTGGGACTTGCGATTACGTATGGCTTGCTGGGTGTCATCAATATGGCGCACGGTGAGCTGATCATGATTGGCGCCTATACCACCTACGTGATGCAGGGATTATTCAATCATTATTTGCCGAGCATTGCCGATGGTTATTTGTTTGCTGCCATTCCTGCTGCATTTCTGGTCAGTGCGGTCATTGGCATGATCATTGAGCGGATCGTGATTCGCCCTCTCTACGGCCGTCAATTAGAGACCTTGCTTGCGACATTCGGGGTGAGTTTGATCCTAATGCAATTGGTACGCATGATTTTTGGTGCGCAAAACGTTGAAGTCGCCAATGCGTCTTGGATGAGTGGCGGGGTCATCATATCCCCCTCACTCACCTTACCTTATAGCCGCATTGCGATTATTGGTTTTACGCTTGCAGTATTGCTTGCTGTGAAGTGGCTGATTTCAGGGACACGTTTTGGATTGTTTGTCCGTGCCGTGACACAGAACCGTCAAATGGCACGTGCAATCGGTGTGCGTTCAAGTCGTATCGACATGCTCGCGTTCGGTCTGGGTTCTGGCCTTGCGGGTCTTGCGGGCTGTGCGTTATCGCAAATCGGTAATGTGGGCCCTGATCTTGGGCAGAACTATATTGTTGATGCCTTCTTAGTTGTGGTGGTGGGGGGAGTGGGCCAGTTGCTTGGGGCAATGCTGGCTGCATTTGGACTTGGTGTATCCGGCAAGTTCTTGGAAGTGATGATGGGTGCAGTGCTCGCCAAAATATTGTTATTAGGCTTGATTATTCTGTTTATTCAACGTCGTCCGCAAGGTTTGTTTGCGGTGAAAGGTCGATTCGTGGAGTAATAATGATGATCATCTCGAATGTTTTGAAGCTATTTGCGGGCAATAAGTGGGGTGCTGTAAGTATTGCTGTCAGCTTTTTGATTTTGCTGCTCTTACCCCTTTTGCATCTGTTGCCCAGTGATTCAGCGTTTTATCTGTCCGCTTACTGGATCACCTTGCTGGGCAAGATTATGTGTTTTGCATTGGTCGCTTTGGCCTTGGATTTGGTCTGGGGTTATGCGGGTATTTTGAGTCTGGGACATGGTTTATATTTTGCACTTGGGGGGTATTGCTTCGGGATGTATCTGATGCGTGAAGCATCTCCAGATGCATTACCACCGTTTATGGTGTTCCTCGACTGGAAAGCCTTACCTTGGTATTGGACAGGTTCTCAGCACTTGTGGTGGGCAAGTTTATTGGTGATTCTCGTTCCGGGTTTAGTTGCATTCATTTTTGGCTACTTTGCATTTCGTTCAAAAATCAAAGGCGTTTATTTCTCCATCATCACCCAAGCCATGACGTTTGCGGCGACCTTACTGTTCTTTCGTAATGAGACAGGATTTGGCGGAAACAATGGCTTTACCGGTTTCACCACGATCATGGGGTATTCGATTACTTCACCAACCACGCGTGTCGTGCTTTGTATGTTGACTGCCGTGTCCTTGATGCTGTGTTTTGTCGGATTGCGCTATCTGATGTCGCTTCCTTTTGGGCGTGTGCTCGGTGCTGTTCGCGATAGTGAGAATCGTCTGCGCTTTTTGGGATATCGCACCCAGTGGTACAAGCTCACGGCTTGGACATTATCTGCCGTGATCGCTGGGATTGCGGGTGCGCTCTATGTGCCACAAGTCGGGATCATCAATCCCAGTGAGATGGGGGCATCCAATTCAATCGAGATGGCAGTTTGGGTCGCTATGGGTGGGCGTGGCACATTGATTGGACCGTTGCTGGGTGCTGGGATTGTGAATGCGGCAAAGAGCTATTTTACCGTGGCTTATCCAGAAGTCTGGTTATTGCTGCTGGGTGGATTATTCATTGTGGTGACCTTGTTTCTGCCATACGGCATCGTTGGCTTGTTTAAACAACTGCAACACAGCAAGTTTTTTGCAAAGCGTGAGGGTAAATAAAGATGATGACTGCACAACATGCACTGCAACAGACAAGCAAACCTTCCAATGCCAATGCTATATACGCGGAGCAAGACCTGCTGATTGGTGATGAAACGGGAATAAACTTTAAAACCAATGGCGTAGATATGCGCCACGGCGTGGCGCTTTACTTAGAGAAAGTAAATGTCGATTTTGATGGTTTCCGTGCATTAACCGATTTGTCGTTATATATCGATGAAGGGGAGCTTCGCTGCATCATAGGTCCCAATGGCGCGGGGAAAACCACGTTAATGGATGTGATCACTGGAAAAACTCGTCCAACATCGGGCACTGCTTTCTTCGGACAGCACCATGATCTCTCCAAAATGAGTACTGAAGAAATTGCAGAGGCCGGGATCGGGCGTAAATTTCAGAAACCAACGGTATTTGAGGCCTTTTCAGTGTTGGAAAATTTACTGCTGGCTGCGCCCAAAGATAAAACGGTACGCAAAAGTCTGTTCGGTAAATTATCAGGCGAAACACAAGCCAATATTGAAGCCTCGCTTGAGATGACGCGTCTTGGAGAGTTCCGCAATAAACAAGCGGGTCTATTGTCGCATGGGCAGAAGCAATGGCTTGAGATCGGTATGCTGCTGATGCAAAAGCCGCATCTGATTCTTTTGGATGAGCCCGTGGCAGGCATGACAGATTATGAAACTGAGCTCACGGCTGAACTATGTCTGGAACTGAAGAAAAACCACACGTTGATCGTGGTTGAGCATGACATGAGCTTCATTGATCGTATCAGTGAGAAAGTTACGGTGCTTGCCGCAGGGCAAGTTTTGGCGGAAGGAACGCTTGCCAGTGTTCAGGCCAATAGTGATGTGATTGAAAAATATTTGGGTCGCTAACCCGTGTTTAGAAAATAGATAGAGGTCTCAATTATATGTTAGAAATAAAAGGCTTAAATCAATTTTATGGTGGTAGTCATATTCTGCGCGATGTGTCGATCACGGCTGAGATCGGCAAGTGTACGGTAGTGTTGGGCCGCAATGGTGTGGGGAAATCGACCCTGTTGAAATGCCTCATGGGTCAACTCCCGATAAAGAGCGGCACGATCAGTTTGAATCAAAATGAGATTCAAACACTAACCCCAGAGAATCGCGTCCGCGAAGGATTGGCCTATGTGCCGCAGGGGCGTGAGATTTTCTCGATGCTGACGGTCGAAGAAAATATTCTAATCGGGATGGCGCGGTTTTCCGCCAAAAAATCATCGAAAGTTCCTGAGTATTTGTATGAGCTATTTCCTGTTTTATTGGAAATGAAGCATCGCCGCGGTGGGGATTTGTCAGGTGGGCAGCAGCAGCAATTGGCGATTGCCCGTGCGCTTGCGGCTGAGCCCAAAGTACTCATTCTGGATGAACCAACGGAAGGGATTCAGCCTTCCATCATTAAAGACATTGGACGTGTGATTCGTAAGCTTGCGGATCGTGGGGATATGGCGATTATTTTGGTCGAGCAGTTCTACGACTTTGCTGAGGAGCTTGCGGATGCTTATATCGTGATGGCACGTGGTGAGGTGGTTGCCAGTGGACCTGGTGCAGAGATGCAGGAAAAAAATATCCGCGCCATGGTTGCAATCTAATCCCTACATTTGGCGGGAGTCATCGTCTCAGAACATCACGTTTACTTGGTATCCAGCGCACTGAGTTGCGCTGGATCATTTACATTCACAAACGCCTGTTTATCATGCCATTGAATGACAAATGCTTTCCTTGACTCTAACCAGTGATGTACGGCATGGCTCGTTTTGAGTGCTTCTTGAATGCTAGCGCGCTCATCTTTATGGACGAGTAGGCAGAGATTTTGGCGTCGTTCACCATCATGGGCCACCACGATTCGACTGGTGTTCGGATCGATTTTTTGATGAGCAGTCAGTGCTGCCCATGCGTATTTTGCAAAGTGGGTCGGGTAATAAATCAAATCACAGGGCGTAATGATGACCCAATCATGGGTGCAAGCTTCAAGGGCGGCCAATATCCCTGCGAGTGCGCCTGCGTAAGTCTCACGACTTGGTAAGTCATGGACAGTCTGACCGTAGGCTGCATAAATGGCTTCGTTACGATTACAACTGATCACGACCTGATCGACATGGTCGGGGAGTGCTTCCTTGACCCATTGCACGAGGGGTTTGCCTTGATATTCAACCAGCCCTTTGTCTGCACCCCCCATGCGTCGTCCTTCACCACCTGCGAGGATAATTGCGGATAGCGGAGGTAGCATTTGCTCCTGAAATTTGTCAGCAGATTTATGCGGAGAGGTGAGCAGAGTGGACATAATTGGCTTAGAATCCTGTCTTTAATTTTTATCAGTGATGGATAGAAATGGTTGATCTCGCCATTTCTGCGTTTCTGATGTTCATTTATTATCGTGCAGTATTGAGCTAATGATATGCTAATCCTGACTTGCTCTAATAGCAATTGTCTCAATGACCCGCTGCACTGATTTCCTGCTGTTTTGAAGGATGACCATGTTACTTGCGTTAGAAACCGCCACCGATCAATGCTCTGTTGTTTTATATGATGCGGATGGTATACAAGCTGAGCGTTTGGATCTCCGTGCACGTGAGCAGACCCGTCTGATTTTACCCATGATTGATGAGATATTGACTGAAAAAGGGCTAAGTTTTAAAAGCTTATCAGCAGTCGCCTTTAGTCGTGGACCAGGGTCTTTTAGCGGTGTGCGGATCAATGCCGCTGTGACTCAGGCTTTAGCGTGGGCACATGATTTACCCGTGATCCCGGTTTCGACATTACAGGCCTTGGCACAGCACGCTTATTTAAAATTAGGTCTGACCAAAGTGTTGGCGGTAATTGATGCGCGAATGAATGAAGTCTATGCCGCTTCCTATCAAGTGGATCAGCAGGGGATGATGCAACTGATCGGTGAGGAGCAATTGGCAGCTTATCATGCAGTGACCATTACCGATGGTGTTCAGGCATTGGTGGGCAGCGGTAGTCTTTTGGTCCATAGTGATGCGGTATCGAGTTTGCCACGTCATGTTGATTGCATCGCAACCGCAGAGGATATTGCGGTGCTGGGTTGGCAATTACTCAAACAGGGTGCGACTCTGCCTGCAGAACAGGCTCTTCCTGTCTATCTACGCGACGATGCGTGGAAAAAATTAGATCAGCAGCGCAAGATGTAGTATTGAACTTAGGCGGTGCCTCTAGATGCTCAGAGGCTTATTCATCAGTTTTTTAGAGTTAAACGCATGGATTTATTATTGTTGTTTCAAGCTTTCATCATGGGAATCGTTGAAGGTTTGACCGAGTTTTTGCCTGTATCCAGTACGGGGCATTTGATCGTAGTCGGTGAGCTACTGAACTTTTGGACTGCTGAAAAACGCGTGGTGTTTGAGATTGCGATTCAGTTGGGTGCGATTCTGGCCATTTGCTTTGAATACCGAGCCAAATTGATTCATGTCACCGCCGGATTGATCAGCCGCGATGCCAGCTCCATTCGTTTTACGCGTAATGTGTTAGTGGCATTTTTGCCAGCCGCAATTATAGGTTTTATTGCGCACGATACGATCCAGAACTATTTGTTTAATCCACTGGTCGTCGCATTTATGCTGATTTTCGGCGGCTTTGTGATCTTGTGGGCCGAGCGTAGAACACACCAAGTATCCGCTGAAGAAGTCGATGACATGAGCTGGCTGCAAGCATTAAAAGTCGGTTTTGCTCAGTGTTTTGCCATGATTCCCGGCACTTCTCGTTCTGGAGCAACGATTATTGGTGGCTTGTTTTTTGGTTTGTCGCGGAAGACTGCGGCGGAGTTTTCATTCTTCTTAGCGATTCCAACCATGTTGGGCGCAACCGTATTATCTGTTGCCAAGCATCGCCATGAGTTTTTGCTGGCCGACTTTCCCGTGATCGCAGTTGGGTTTGTCATGGCTTTTATCGTGGCGTTATTGGTGGTTAAAGCACTGGTGCGTTATGTGTCAAAGCATGATTTTACAGTCTTTGCTTGGTATCGCATCGGTTTTGGGATATTGATCCTACTCACCTCTTGGTTCGGTTGGGTCAACTGGAATGCGTAACTTGCATGCTTGTGCGCTTCGGTTCATCATCATTTGATGAACTTACGTCTGATCCATTTGCCTGATACCGCAAGGCAGGCCACTGCAGCAAAGCAGTGGCTCGATGAATATGCAGTTAATCATGCCGCGACTCATCTGGGTGATTATCATTTCACGCTGACCTTGCATGAACAAGAGGCCACGCCGACTGCGCGTGAATTGCGTTTGCATCCAGAACTGGTTCTGATTTGCGATCATGCCGGATTATGGTTGGCGGTCAATGGCATGAAGATGCAGCCTGACTGGATTGGGGAACTACCGCGCTTACAACGTGCTGGTGTGCGAAGTGAAGTGTTGGCGCGCGCATGCCTTGCCACAGAGTCCCCAAAAATTATGGATGCCACTGCAGGACTCGGTCACGATGGCTTACTCCTCGCATGGTGCGGGGCGACCGTGACGCTGGTAGAACGTCACCCCATTCTTGCGTTATTGCTCACATCTGCAAAAGAACAGGCGATGATGCATGCTGATAAACGATTGCAGCAAGCTTTATCCCGCATAACGCTTGTTCATGCCAAGTCTGAAGAATTATTGACTGAATTTCTCCAGCATCCCAAAGATTCCCCTGCCTTATTTGATGTGATCTATTTGGATCCGATGTTCCCCAAAAATGCATCTGAAAAAAAACAGCCTCTCGTCAAAAAGGAAATGCAGATACTGCAATTTCTCTTGCATTCCTCTGATAACAATGTGGCTGTGGATTGGGGAGATGGCCTGTTACCGCTCGCACGGGAAGTGGCTAAACGAGTGATCGTCAAGCGACCGAAATTGGCCGAGCCATTGTCAGGTATTGAACCAGATCATCGCTGGGTGGGGGATGCTTGTCGATTTGATGGCTATTTTCAACCACACATCTCACCTATAGAGCCTGCCTTGACGGATCTGGACGATCTCCAGTCATGAGTCTCATTAAATCCACAGTAGATGAAGCGGTCTGGCAGGCTTTTGATCATGCCGCACCCAGTTACGATCGTGTGAGTGTTTTGCAACGTCAATCCGCGGACTTTTTATTTCAATGGATGATCGCTGGCGATGCTTTTAAGTTCGGGTCTGTCTTTCAGTGGGCTGATATCGGCACCGGTACAGGTGCACTGGCGAAGCGACTGATTGAGCAACAACAACAGGTTTTTGCCATTGATCAATCCCCTGCCATGCTGGCTCAGTTGCAATCTCTTGTAGGGATTCAAACGATACAGGCCGATATGCGTGATTTACCACTTCTTGATGGTAGCATGGATCATGTCGTGAGTCATTTTGCCTTGCACTGGCTTGAACCAAGTGTATTGCTTGAGCTGAGTCGGATCGTGAAAAGTCATGGCATGTTATGGCTGGCACTGCCTGTTTTGGGGTCTTTTGCAACCGTAAGCGCGCGTTATCCGCAATTGCCAATTTTTGACTTTTTAGCAGCTGAAGACTGGTTGCAACAAGTACAGTCTCTGGATGTTGAGTTGGTTTCAATGACTCAAAAAATGTGGTCGCAACCGTTTGCAAATTTGCAAGAGCTGCTTCATACGCTCAAACTCATGGGGGGGCATCGCTTGGGTCGGGTGCGAGAACCTGTACCTCCAGCGCAGTTTCGGGCATGGTTACGAGATCACAAACCCATCGCATTAGAATATCAAGTACTCTATGTGCAGCTTAGAAAGCGATAGATCTGCCTTCATTCCATTAGTAAAAATCTGTTTTTTGTTCACCCTGTGATAAAGCGAGAATATGTGTGACTGATTCCGTTGTGCCCAACCCCTCATCTAGCTCTTCATCAAATCATCCCGCGCCTCTGAAACTCAGGCAAGTTTTCTTTATCACGGGAACGGATACTGAAGTCGGTAAGACCGTGGTTTCCTGTGTACTCTTGGCGCGGGCAAAGCGATTGGGGTGGAGTGCTTTTGGGGTTAAGCCCATTACAGCAGGGTGTGCAACGGATACCGCGGGCAAGCTCGTCAGCGAAGATGCGGAAAACATGCATCGCTATTCCAGCGTAGACATTGATCCAATGCTCCGTGCACCCATCCGTTTACCTGATCCTATTTCTCCTCATCTGGCTGCGGCTGCCGCAGGTCAAGTATTACGTGCAGATCGCGTTGTTGGACAGGTCCGTGCAGCACTATCGACACGTGCGGATTTGGTCATCGTAGAGGGAGCAGGCGGCTGGCGGGTCCCGATCAATGCGAGAGAGACTTTGGCTGACATTGCCAAGCAATTACAAAAGCCAGTCATTTTGGTGATTCGCATTCGCTTGGGCTGTCTGAATCATGCATTATTGACTGCGGAGGCGATCCAGCATGATGGTTTGTCCTTGGCAGGCTGGGTGGTGACCATTTTAGACACTGATCAAGACGCTGATTATGTGAGCGCTCAAATCCAGTCCCTAGCAGAACGATTGCGTGCACCGTGTTTGGGAATTTTGCCTTTCCAAGAGACCCTTGATATCGAAGCATTGGCAGATTTGATTCGCCTGCCGGGAGAGGAAATTGCGGTAGGATAAAGTTTGATTAAGTGGTCAAATTGATTGTGCAAAAAATGGGCATATTTACAAATATTTTGTATCAATTTATGTCATTTTCGGTCTTAATTTGTCACTCTAGCTTTTGTAATGTTTTTGGGAAAATATTCAAAAAAAGAGAACTATTTAACATTTTTGTTGTTGAGCTGATATCATCCATTTTTGTGATGTTATTCATGTATAACGTAAAGCGTTTTGAGAGTAACCAGCTGAAAATCCCATGATTGAATTGCCACCTTCTCGAAGTTTTTTTGCGGATTTGTTTGCAAATCAGAAAGCTGCACTATGGATGTTGCTGGGTTCGCGTCGTGCATTTCGCTATGTCACTCCGAGTGCAGTACAACTGGTGTTTTTGGGGGTGTTGGCGATCCTTGCCAATACACTGTTTAGTTGGCTTACCGCAAACGGTGCGGGTCATTTTAATGGTCAGGGACTGGTTAGTTATCTGCTCTGGCCATTCATTGCGCTAATCGCAGGGATTTTCTTGGCTCAGCGCAGCGGGCTTGGGCGTTTGATGCTGGTCCCTGTCATTTTATGGTTGGCTGCGGATATCTATGTCGCGCTTATCCAGAGCTTATTACAATATTTAGGGTTGATTGATCGCCTGCCCGATTTCATCTTACCGTGGATGAATTCCTTGTTTCTGGTGTTGTTTATTTGGCAGACCGTCTCACTCCTCTGGATATTCGCAAGACAACAAAAATGGCCCTGGTGGGAACAAATTCTAATTCTCGCCGGAACCATTGTGACATTGGCCATCTGGCAGCAAACTGTCAGCAGTCAGCCGATTTGGAAAGTCGAAGAGCAGATTCAACCCGTCATGCTGTCCGAAGACGCGCTCTATGCTCAGCCGCGCTTACTAGATAATGTCCTCAATCAGCTACAAAAAGGCATATTTGGGGAGACCCACTGGTATTTTGTGGGTGTGGCAGGTGCGGGTTATCAGGATGTGTTTAAAACTGAAGTGGAGACAACACAACGTCAGTTCGATACCCGTTTTGGCACGCTTGGACGCTCAGTGGGCTTGATCAATAATGCGAATACGCAAGGGACATTGCCCATCGCCAGCCGGACCAGCATTGCGCAAACGCTGGATCGTATTGGTCAGGACATGAATCCTGACAGTGATGTGCTGTTTTTATTTATGACTTCGCATGGCAATCAAAATATTTTTGAATTGGCCAATGATCCAATAGGGATGAATTCAATTGATCCGCAGTGGCTGCGCGGTGCGCTGGATCATGCCAAAATTCGTTGGCGTGTATTGGTCATCTCTGCGTGTTATTCAGGAAGCTTTATTCCCGCTTTAGAATCGCCCGATACGATCGTTATTACTGCATCTGCGGCTGATCGCGCGTCGTTTGGTTGTCAGGCTGAAGCGGACTACACCTACTTTGGCCGCGCCTTCTTTGCAGAGGCGATGCGTACGCAAAACTCTTTGACGGATGCCTTTAAGGTTGCTCAAGCTAGTATTCGTGCGCGTGAGAAGCAGGATGACTTTCCAGCGTCTAACCCACAAATGCGGATTGGCAGTAATATTGCGGCTGTTTTACCGCAATTAGAGAGCCGCTTATTTCCGAGTGATTCAGCAGTGAACTTGCCTTCTACGTTGTCGATTGCCCCTGCGATTGATTCTTCGATCAGCGGTGTTCCGATACAAACGCCGCATCGGAACAAGGTGATTTCGGATAAACATGTGGTATCGCCTTTCCCGAAACATTAGTTCATTTTCAAATTCATCTAGCGGAGTCTTATGATGAAAACACGTGCCGCGATTGCATGGTCAGCAGGTCAACCACTCACCATTCACGAAGTGGATCTTGCACCGCCGCGTGCGGGTGAAGTCTTGGTTGAAATCAAAGCGACAGGGATCTGTCATACCGATTATTACACCTTATCCGGCGCAGATCCTGAAGGCCGCTTCCCAGCGATTCTCGGTCATGAGGGGGCGGGTGTTGTTCTTGAAGTGGGTGCTGGAGTGACCTCACTCAAACCCGGTGATCACGTGATCCCGCTCTATACGCCAGAATGCCGTCAATGCAAATTCTGCTTATCGCAAAAAACCAACCTCTGCCAAGCCATCCGCTCGACCCAAGGTCAAGGGTTGATGCCCGATGGCACTTCGCGTTTCTCGCTTGATGGTCAGCCAATTCTGCATTACATGGGCACATCGACCTTTGCTAATCATATCGTCGTGCCAGAGATTGCTTTGGCCAAGATCCGCGAAGATGCGCCATTTGATAAAGTCTGCTATATCGGCTGCGGTGTCACCACAGGGGTGGGTGCAGTCTTGTTTACGGCCAAAGTAGAAGCAGGCGCTAACGTTGTGGTGTTTGGGTTGGGTGGCATTGGCTTGAACGTTATCCAAGGTGCCAAGATGGTGGGTGCGGGCAAGATTATCGGCATCGATACCAATCCTGCGCGTGAAGCCATGGCGCGTAAGTTTGGCATGACGCACTTTATCAATCCCAAAAATGTCGAAAACGTTGTCGATGCCATCATTCAATTGACTGATGGTGGCTCAGATTATTCGTTTGAATGTATTGGCAATACCACCACCATGCGCCAGTCTCTCGAATCTTCGCACAAAGGCTGGGGACGCAGTATCATCATTGGTGTGGCTGAAGCGGGTGCTGAAATTAGTACACGTCCATTCCAACTGGTGACGGGTCGTAAGTGGGAAGGGTCTGCATTTGGTGGTGCGCGTGGCCGTACCGATGTACCGAAGATTGTTGACTGGTATATGGATGGTAAGCTGAATATCGATGACTTGATCACCCATCATCTGCGTCTAGATCAGATCAATGAAGGTTTTGATTTGATGAAGCGAGGGGAGTCAATTCGGTCGGTGATTGTGTATTGATCGAGTCACAGTCATATTCGAATAATTGATAGGACTTTCCATTCACGATGCATTCGCCTTGTTTTTTAAAGCCAAGGCGAAGCAAAACTCTAATCGATTTGCTATTTAATTCTTCAACATAAGCAAATAATCGATGTATAGATGAGTGAGCTAAAACTGCAAGGGCCGCTTCAGTGGCGATTCCCTGACCTCTTTGGTGTGAAACTATTCTATAACCCAGCTCCATTTCTTGGGAACCATTTAATTCAAATGGCTCAATCCCACAATATCCGACGAGCTCACTCGATTCCGCCAAAATGATGGCTTGTTTTCCAAAGCCTTTTGACGTGAACGATATGATTTGATTAAAACGTTGGTGCGCCCCTTCGCTGTCGAATGCCCCTAAGTTTGAAAATGCCATAAATTCTGCATCCATGAGCAATTTGACCAGAGCATTTCTATCCCCTTCCTGAAATGGGCGAATGATGAGTCTTTGAGTTTGAATCATGTTTTCTTTACCGTTCCATCAGAATTTTCAGCATCCGCAGTGGGTTGGATCGGAAGTCTTGCGTGAGTTGATTATGCCCATTGTCATTAACCTTGTTTGAGATAAATGCAATTTTCTTTGGGTGGTCACCTTTTACTATGACGTTATTGCCTCGATTTTATATTTGCCTCGCAAAGCCGCACAATTTCAGTAATTCGTATGTCACGTGTTTCTACTCGTTTGGCTTGATTTAGCCAATACAAATAGCTTTTTCGATAGGACGGGCTGAAACGCTGATAATTCTCAAATGCCAGTGGATGAGACGTGAAAGCTAATTCCAAATCTTCAGGGATAACCAAATTCTCAACATTATCGAGTGATTCCCAAGAGCCATTTTGCTTTGCAAGTTCAATTTTCCGCAAGCCGCTTTCGTGCATTAAGTTTTGTTGAGTGAGCTTTTCGATATAAGTTTTATTGAGTTTACTCCAGACACTTTTGTCTTTTCTGGGTGCAAACAATTGAATACGTCGTTCATCGTCTAACTTTTTGACCGTAGAATCAATCCATCCATAGCAAATAGCAACTTGTACTGCTTCTTCCCAACGCATGCTTTCAGTTTCACTCTCCACACGATAAAAGATCAAAAGAATCCCTTTCGATGAGTGGTGATTTTCATGCAACCAGTTGCGCCACTCCTTGTCATTTTTGAAATAATGCTGTTCCTTGGTTAACGGCTTATGCGTATTTTTTGAGTCTGAGGACATAAGGTTTTGCCTAACTTAAAAATGGTTTTGTTCTAGCTAGTCAGTATGGGTTTTACGATATTCAATTCGTGTTCATTCATCGGGTAAGGATCATTTATAAACTTTATTTCATTTTTTTTCTTCATGATCTATAGTCAGCGGACGTACATATTGCAAAAGACTGACTAATGTCTTACCCGGTTCTTCCCATGGAATCATATGGGCCGAATGTTCAAACCAAACCCCTTGTTTATAGGGTGCTTTGACCTTGTCTAACCATTCAGCAGTCGGTATGGATGGGGTTGTGTAGTCATGGCGTCCCATAAACATGATAACGGGGATTGGGAATGACTGAATGGATTTAAAGTCGACGTTAAGGAATTCCGGCAAAATTCGGCCCAATGTAAACAAGTTGCCTTGGTCTATGGCACAGATGTCGCGATCGGTATATTCCGGCGAGAGTAGTGGGGCGTTGAAATAATAGTTTGAGCTGTCTCGATAGGCACTCATGCCACCATAAAATTGTGCCCACTTTCTTGCAATGATGATTCGCTCACGGGTAATGGGCTGATCACCGGGGTAGGGCATGATGGTTTCAAGCTCTTTCACTGCAGCACTATTGCCATGCGCTTTGGCCTGCTTGAGTCCATAGTCAAAGCTAATGCGTTCATTGTTTCGGGTATTAATCACCTGCCCAATACCGACATAGGCATAGAACAAATCTGGTCGTTTTATTGCAGCGCTTAAACCAATGACAGTGCCCCAGCTATGAGCCATCAGAATAATTTTTTTCTTGTGGTAGCGTTGCTTTATATATTCAGCCACTTCAATAGCATCATCGACATAACGCGGGATATGGATACTATCGCTGATTGAATCCAGATCGGCTTCATTGTAAGTTTTTCCTGCGCCCCTTTGGTCCCAATTGACGACTGTGAAGTATTCTTCGATTGGGCGCTGAAATTGCCAAATGGTGGGCGTCAGTGGAGATGCGGGCCCGCCATGAATAAATAAAATGATCGGGGCATCTTTATCTTGTCCCCGTACATTCAACCATTGATCAATTCCTCCAATTTTTGTCTTATAGGATTCTTGTATACCACTAGGTGCGACTATGTGTTCTAGATCTTGTACCACCGCCTTAGTTTTGTTGTAGGCGGAAGTGTCGGGGCAATCTGCTGCATTGGCGCGGACAGAGCATACTGCAAAGAAGATCAAGAAAATAAACATCGACTTCATGGATGCTTGTCCTAAAAGATGAGGTATTTTATGGGGAGTGGGATTCTAAAAATTCCGTTTTGGTCCAGATGGTCTATGCATGCGGTGCGTAGAATTCAATAATTTTAATATTGCCCAAAGCTATCACTGCAATGATGATGCGTCAAGGTACGTAAAATTGGGCTGATTTATAAGCGTTTATAAGAGAAAGTTTATGCAATTATTAAGTAACACCCACTGTTTTAGCGGTGAACAACGTTTCTATCAGCATGATTCAAAAGTGATCGGCTTGCCGATGAAATTTGGTATCTATTTACCGCCCAAGGCTTTGGCAGGTGAGCGGTGTTTGGTATTGATCTATCTTGCAGGACTGACCTGTAATGAGGAGACCTTCCCGATAAAAGCCCATGCGCAGCAAATAGCCTCAGATTTGGGGGTGATTTTGATCTCTCCTGATACCAGTCCACGCGGGGAAAGTGTTGCAGTTGGAGATTATTGGGATATTGGGCAAGGGGCAGGCTTTTACTTAGATGCAACAGAGCAGCCTTGGGCGCCGCATTATCGAATGGAGTCTTACATCACCAGTGAATTGTATTCGCTGATTCAGAATAGTTTCGCCGTACAACGCATTGGGCTGATGGGGCATTCAATGGGCGGCCATGGCGCGTTGACACTGGCACTCCGCCACCCAGACTTATTCCGCTCGGTCTCCGCCATTGCACCGATAGCTGCCCCGATCGATTGTCCATGGGGGATTAAAGCATTTTCAACCTATCTGGGCGCAGATCAATCGACTTGGATTGAACACGATGCAACGCGTTTGGTGCAGGCTAAAGGCAAGCTGTTTAATAACATCCTGATTGATCAAGGCTTGGAGGATAAATTCCTAAATCAACTTAATCCTGATCTCTTTGAGGCGGCCTGTACTCATGTTGGACAGCCGCTGCAATTACGCCGTCATGCGCACTATGATCATGGCTATTATTTTATTCAAAGTGTGATGACTGATCATGTCATTTTCCATGTCGAAGCCTTTGTCTAATTGGTCAGTTTCGGGGCTCTAAGTTTATTTACAATTATTATTTAGAAATCATCTTGTATTGTGCTAAGTGCTCATAATATTGAGGTATTATCGAGCGAACAATCTCTTTGATGATCCCTTATGACGACTTCTCCATTTGAGTTAGAGCCGCAACCAGAACAAGAAACTGAACCACAAGATCAAAATCCAATTGTTTCTACGCCACCTGCATTGCCATTTATGGCGGGACAAGTCAGTCGCTTCCGCTTCTTCGGAACCGCAAGCGAGTATTTTGGTATTTGGTTCGTCAATTTATTACTGACAATCGTGACGTTGACCTTATATTCGCCATGGGCGAAGGTTAGACGCCTGCGTTATTTCTATTCGCACACGGAAGTTGCAGATGCACGTTTTGACTTTACGGGAGAGGCTCGAGCAATTTTCTTTGGTCGTCTGATTGCCCTGGTACTTTATTTCGCAATGCAGTCTGGGAGGCTGTTTGAGGGGGCGCATTTACAGTGGTTGAGTGGGCTCGCTGTTATTGTGCTCTATCTAGCTATTCCTTATTTATTGCGCGCCACATACCGTTTTATGTCGCGCAATAGTATTTATCGAAATTCGCGTTTTTACTTTACTGGATCGTTGGGACAAGCCTTTTTGGTCTATTTAGGGATTGGTTTTCTGACAGTATTCACTTTTGGTTTACTGATTCCTTATTATATCTACCGTCATAAACGTTATCAGTTTAACAACCTACAAATCGGCCAAGTTAAATTTCAGTACGATGCCAAAGCGGGTGATTTTTATAAAGCGCTATGGCCGATTATTCTGCTAATTATCGCATTTTTTGTTTTTTTGGGTATTTTCGCTGCGATGTTATTTTTAAAGAGTAAAGATCCTTCGCAAGGGATGACTGCATTTGTCGTGGCATACTTTTCGATGTTCTTTCTGTTTGGGGTGGTCGCTTGGTATACCTCTGCTCGTATCTACCAGTTGACATGGTCTAAGCTTCGTCTAGGGAATAGCGTATTTACAACGGATTTACGCGTTGGGCGCTATATATGGATCGCATTTACCAACTTCTTGGCAAAGGTCTTTAGTTTCGGTTTGCTCACGCCTTGGGCTGTAATTCGCATGTATCAATATAAAATTGAGTCACTGAGTATTACTTGGCATGACGATCCCAATGAGTTGCTGACTTCTGCTCAGGCTGATTTCAGTGCCTTTGGTGAAGAGCTCTCAGATATCATCGGTATAGACCTCTCTTTATAATTGAATCTTGTGCTCAGCATCCCCTGATTACATTGATCATGAGTCAGGGGATATGGCACAGCGATCTTTGAGCCTGTTATGAATGAACCTACGCAATCAAATGCCGTGATGACAACCCCCGTACGTTTCTACGATGGGCGAACTTCGCGTCCCTATGATGCATTGATGAGTCATGTACAGGGTACAGATGTGCTAACGATTCAAACGGATGCAGCAATACATCAATTTGCACTTCAAGATGGCCGCTTACGCGGTGCGATAGGTCAAACACCCCCTGCCATAGAGTTTCCAAACGAAGTTCGTATTGAACTCTTAAATATGAATTTGCCGAGTTGGCTTAATGATGTTGGTCAGCGTGATAGTAAGCTCAATTGGATTAAACAGCTCTGGCTACATAAGGTCTGGCAGTGGGAACGGAGTCCGACATGGATAGTGGCTAGTATTATTTTCACCGTTCTGTTTGGTTTTGTCGTTGTACGTTATGGTATTCCTGCCTTCGCGACTCAAACCGCTTATGCCTTGCCAGAACATACCCTAGATAATTTAGGCAAACAGGCATTGGCGCAGTTTGATGAAAGCTTTTTGAAGCCGAGTCATTTGTCGGTTCAGCGCCAAAATCAATTGCGTCAGGATTATGATCATTGGATTAAAGGGACGCCGAGTCAAAACATCATCTTTCGTGAAGGGGGATTGCTCGGAGCCAATGCGTTTGCATTACCAGATGGCACCATTGTTGTGACCGATGAGTTGGTGGGTTTATCCAAGCAAGACTTTGAGATTCTTGCAGTACTTGCGCATGAAACTGGACACTTGGCCCGTAGGCATGCACTCAGACAGGCCATCACGGGCGCATCTCTTGGTGTATTGATGATCGCAATAACGGGGGATTCATCAGACTTGATGAGTAGTATTCCTACCGCACTGATTGGAATGACCTATTCAAGAGGGTTTGAGCGTGAAGCGGATGATTATGCTTATCAGTTAATGACTGCACGGGGTATTCCTTTGCATTATTTTTCGGATATTTTGGTTCGATTAGAACAACAACATGAAGCAAAGAAAGGGGATCTGGCCAAAAGTGGTTTCAAAGACTACCTATCCACCCATCCCCCAACAGCGGAACGAATTTTGCGTTTCAAAAAATAGGATTTTGAAAAGTAACCCTATAAAGAAGGAAAAAATGAAAACTCTCCTTTCAAATGATTTATCGATGATGCAGCCATGACGACTTTGCCATTTCAGTCGAACGACCCAACTCTGCCTATGGTTTCAAGCGAGCCTAAATCTGAAATTGCATTACCGGAGTTGTTTGGGCAAAAGAGCCGTTTTCGTTTTTATGGCAAAGCCAGTGAGTATTTCGGCATTTGGTTGGTTAATTGGCTGCTGACAATTATGACCTTAAGCTTGTATTCCCCTTGGGCGAAGGTTAGGCGCCTACGTTATTTCTATACGCATACCGAACTTGAAGGGGCTCGTTTTGACTTCACGGGTCAAGCGCGTGCCATCTTTATTGGGCGGATTGCGGCTTTAGCTGTGTATTTCGGGGCGCATTCAGAAGGCGCATTAAAGGGCTCGTGGTTACAGTGGGTTGCCGGTGTGCTGCTCTTTGCCATCTATGCCATCATTCCTTATTTGTTTCGGGCAACCTACCGTTTTAAGGCCAGAAATACGGTCTATCGTCATGTGCGATTTAAGTTTACCGGAACATGGCGACAGGCGTTTATGACCTATTGGGGCTTTGGGCTGCTCGTTATTATCAGTTTAGGTTTGCTATTGCCGTATTATATTTATCGACACAAGCGATATCAGTTCAGTAACTTACAGCTTGGTCGGTTAAAGTTTCAATTTCACGCGAAGGTGCGACACTTTTATGTCGCCATGTGGTTTCCGATGCTGTTATTGGTCGGCCTGTATGTTGGCTTGACTGCGCTGGCGATCTATCTATCCAACATGGATATCCATATTGAAGATTGGAAGGATGCTAAGAATATTTTATGGCGCTTAAGCCCGCTGATTTTTGTATTTTTGATGGTACTTGCATCGATGTATTGGATCACCTCTGCACTGGTTTTTCGGTTGTGTTGGTCGCGGGTGTCACTGGGGCGGAGTGATTTTACCAGTGATCTTAGCGTCTTTAAGTATTTATGGATTGCCTATAGTAATTTTTGGATCTGTGTCATGACTCTCGGTATGATGATCCCTTGGGCCATTATTCGAGTTCAGCGTTATCGGATTAATTCAGTCAGTATTGAGTGGCAGGATGATCCACAAGAGATTCTTGCCGTGATGCAAGCCGACCTAAAAGCGTTTGGTGAGGAGCTTAATGATCTGATCGGAATCGATCTCTCCTTATAAGCTTGAAGTCAGACTTTTATCAATCTCAAGGTATTCCCATCTATGGATTCAAAGCAACATCGTCATCTGAAGCAAGCTATTGCGATCCGTTTCTTTGATGGGCAGACTTCGCGTGAGCGTCAGGGGCGCATGTATCCCAGTGATGATAGTGGGATGGTTTGGGTCGATTTAGAGGGGGATAGTGATGCGCTGTCGTTTCGATTAAAAGATGGTTTGATACGCGCTGCCATTGGTCAGACCCCGCCGATGATTGAGTTCGCGCATGATGTATGTATAGAGCTACTGCAAATGGATTTGCCGGATTGGTTGACGCCAACGGACTGGACGGAGTCGCGTCTTGCGTGGTTGAAGCGGATGTGGCTGGGCCGGATTTGGCGCTGGGAGAGTAGTCCGCGCTGGATATTAGTCAGTGTTGTCGTCACCATTATTTTTGCAGTTCTGGTCTTACAGTATGGGATACCGCTGATTGCTAAGCAGACGGCTTATGCACTGCCTGAGCATACTTTAGATGATCTTGGCGTCAGTACACTGGCAACACTTGATCATGACACGCTTAAGCACAGTGAACTGCCGATCGCGCGGCGGATCGAGATTCGTGAGGAGTATAAGCATTGGATTTCTGCAAATCCCGAGCGGGAAATTATCTTTCGCCAAGGGGGGGAGTTGGGTCCTAATGCATTTGCACTGCCTGATGGTCGTATTGTGGTGACGGATGAATTGGTCAATCTGGTGGCCAATGATTATGAGTTGCTGGCGGTGCTTGCTCATGAGACGGGACATATCGAGCGGCGTCATGCACTGCGGCAATCCATTACCAATGATTCTTTAAAAGCCCTGATTATCGCTGTAACGGGCAATACCACGAGTCTGCTGAACGAAACGCCTGCACAGTTGGTTGGGCTGACTTATTCCCGCGAATTCGAGCGCGAAGCGGATGATTATGCCTATGAGCTGATGGTGCAAAAGGAGCTTCCACTACATTATTTCTCCGATATCTTGCTCCGTCTGGAAACGGTGGGCGGTGGTGAAAATGATGGCAATGATTCGCTGAAAAATGGTCTTAAAAACTATATCTCAACACATCCCCCCACATCGGAACGCATCGCACGTTTTGAAGGTCATTCATAAAAAAATCCGCGTATCTACGCGGATTTTTTATCTGTAAACGATACGATTAATAACCCACGGTGAAACGCTGACGTGAGTGAGCTGGTTTTTCTAACTCATCGATATAAGCAATCGCGTAGTCAGCAAAGGTGATCCAGCTTTTGCCTGTGGCATCCACCAGTAAGTCATCTTGTCCAATGCGAAACTTACCTGTGCGCTCACCTTCGATGAACAACGCTGAAGGGGAGAGGAACGTCCAGTCGAGTTCACTTTCTGATTGCAGGGTATCCAGATAGACCCCACCTGCAGTGGCTTCCGCTTTATATTCTTCAGGAAAGTTCGGGGTATCGATGACTCTGACATTCGGCGCGACAAACAAGCTACCTGCACCGCCGACAACCAGTAAACGAGGCACGCCTGCTTTTTTGATCGGATCAATGATGGCATGCGCAGGAATTGTGGAGAAATGTGCTGCGCTGAATACGGCATCAGTCCCTTTTACGGCATCCGTAAGTGCAGCCGCATCTAGGATATCTACATCTTTGGGGGTGACGCCTTCGCGCCCTGCCAAACTTGATGCTTTGCGAGCAATTGCAGTGACGGTATGACCACGACGCAGAGCTTCTTCAAGCAGTTGGCTTCCAGCGCGACCTGTGGCGCCAATGATGGCAATATGGCTCATGAGGTAACTCCTAAAATAAATTTAATATTAAATAATCAGATGATTTGGGAAACAGGTGACATCGATCACCATTTCATTTCGCCTTTGGCCACTTTCGCGCTGAGTTCAAGTGATGACACATCGTCTACTTGTGGATAGCGTTTCTTCATCGCATCAATCAGTGCGGCAGAGTCTTTTGCTTTAGGGGTTTCTTCATCAAAAGCTTTGATGTAGCTGGCGGTGTAGTCCACGGATTGAAGATTTAGTGGCGCACCGGGTAAGTAGTGTCCAGGGACCACTGTTTTAGGCTTTAGATTTTTGATCGTTTGTAAAGTCGTCAGCCAATCTGTATGTGATTTTGGGGTTTGGGTGTCAGCCATCCAGACATGGATATTGGGTCCGTCGACTACCACACCACCGACAATTGCTTTAATTGAAGGGATCCACACCACGCTACGTTCTGGTTGGTTGCCTTTGAGATCAATGATGTTGAGCTTCTTACCATCAAGGGTCAGGCTGTCGCCTTGGAGTACATCTGGAATAATGGTTTGTTTAGGCGCATCTGCACCCAGTTTAGGCCCCCAGAACGCCAGCTTGCCTGCAACGGTTTCTTTGATATGGGCAACGGTTTGCGGGGTTGCGAAGACTTTGGCATCTGGGTAAGCCGCTTTGATGGTATCTAGTCCAAAATAATAGTCAGGATCACCATGACTGATATAGATGGTGGTGAGTTTTTTACCGCTGGCTTTGATCTTTTCAATCACTTTTTCAGCCTGAGACTTGCCAAACTGGGCATCAACCAGAATTGCATCCGTTTTACCCGTAACGAGTACCGACGAGACGGGGAAAATTGCGTCTTTGCCCGGATTGTAGATATCCAGTTTGAGTGGTGCTGCTATTGCAGATGAAGTTGCCGCGATGGTGAGTAGTGTGCTTGAGAGGATTGCGATTGAACGTAATTGAGACATGATTTACTCCAAATGATTTATGAGGTGTATCAGGGGTGTCATTTTTTGCTGTATCTGTACGATAGGCGTTTTTATTCCTGTGAAAAAGCGTACTATTCGATATAGTTTGTTGCGTAAATCGGTCAAATCATGAGGCAAAACGATGGATAAGTTGTCAGCGATGGAGGTCTTTGTGACTGTTGTCGAGTCGGGTAGTCAGTCGGCCGCCGCTGAAAAACTCAATTTGTCTCGCCCCGTCGTTTCGCGCTATTTGGCGGAACTTGAGCATTGGTCGGGGAGTCGTTTACTGCATCGCACCACGCGCAAACTCAGTCTCACTGCGGCGGGGAGCGAAATGCTGACGCGCTGCCGGCAGATATTGGAAATGACGCATGATATGCAGGCGGTGCTATCTCCAACAGAAAGTCAGCCACATGGTTTACTACGGATCACAACCAGTTCATCTTTTGCTCAAGTCCAGATCATGCAAGCGATCACGGATTATGTGAAGCAATATCCAGAGGTGAGTGTTGAGTTATTGTTATTTGATCATACGGTCGATTTGGTGGATGAGCGGATTGACTTGGCGATTCGTATAACGAACCATCTCGACCCGAATCTCATTGCTCGTCAATTATCCGTTTGCAGCTCAGTGGTCTGTGCGTCTCCCGCATATCTTAGTGAATACGGCACGCCTTTATGTGGGGAAGATTTGGCAGGTCATCATTGTTTAACGCATGCCTATCATGGCAAAAACGAATGGCAATTCGAGCATGAGGGCAAACTGAAGCATTTTCCCATTCATAGCAGGATCTGCGCGAATGAAGCATCGATTTTGATGCAAGCTGCAATTGCCGGGGCGGGTATCGCGCTACTGCCGACCTCCTTAGTTGCACCGTTGGTTCGGACCGGTGAGCTTGCGGTGATTTTGCCTGATTATCATGCGCTTGAGCTTGGTATCTATGGTGTTTATACCTCACGTAAGCACATGCCAGCAACGCTTCGAACCATGCTTGATTTTCTGGTGGAGTGGTTTGCACAGCAGCCGACTTGGGATGAGTTATAGCGTATAAGATGTCCATGTAATGAGGGCTGAATCATTATTTCCCCCTGATTCCTCCACTTTTGAGTTACATCTTGCTACAATCCGCCGCGATAAATAAGCGACTTGGCAGACATTTGATCATTCGACACATGCGATCTAAAGCGACGCGAACCAGCATTGGTTCAGTGGCGCTGCTTTGCTTGCTGTGGCATTTGATGTTGCCAACCTTTATCAACTTTGGTTTGATGCCTGCCATCTACGGGCTCTCTGAGCATTGCCGACCACTGTCTATCCAAATCTCCTCGACACCCACTACGCCTTCCGCAATGATGCACGACATGCACGACATGCACGACATGCACGACATGCACGACATGCACGACATGCACGACATGTCCGGCATGGATATGTCTGGGATGTCGATGACAGCAATGCCTGAGTCGATTGTTAAGCCAGCGCCGATGATGGATAGCAGCATGCTGCATCATCATGATGCCCGCGTACATGAAGTCATGGAGCTTGCGGCAAAAATTATGAAAAGCTGTCCATTGTGTTCGCATGGACTGGATGGCGGATTATTACCAACACTGGCGATTGTGCTGGTGTTGCTCATGCTGTTCCTGACTTCACCGAAGTCGGTTGTTCAAAGTGTTTATCGTACTTTTCATTCAAAATCTGTTGTCTTCTTTAGACCTCAGCCTCACGCACCACCTGTTTATTCCTGATCCATCAAAACGATCCCAAAAAGCTTGAATGTGCCGCGTCACGCTTTGCATTGATGATTGTCAGTGCAAGCGTTCTACGCATTCAGCTTTTTATTCATCTAGTTTTTATCAGGAATAGAATCTATGCGTCATTTGACTCAACAGGTTCGTTTTAAACGAACCGCTTTGGCCTTTGCTTGTGCTGCAACGTCATTGGCCGTGCATGCCGAAGCCACCCCAGAGGCAGAAATGGCCACTATCGTCGTCAAGGGCAAGTCCCCTGTGGCTGACAAAACCAACCAGTTCCCTGCCACGACCGCCAGTATCACGGCGAAACAAGCCGCCGCAACGATCAATGTGGTTAATACGGAAGATGCACTTAAATATTTGCCTGATGTCTTGGTGCGTAAACGCTATATCGGTGACACTAATGCACCGCTCGCAACGCGTACAACCGGGGTGAATGGCAGTGCGCGCAGTTTGATTTTTGCCGATGGCGTGTTGCTGTCTACATTGGTGAATAACAATAACGGCAATGGCTCACCGCAGTGGTTTATGGTTGCGCCTGAAGAGATTAGTCGGATTGACCTGATGTATGGTCCATATTCTGCCGCCTACGCGGGTAACTCTTATGGCGCGGTCGCTGAAATCACCACGCGCATGCCTGATCACTTCGAAGCCAGTGCAACAATTCGTGGCACGTCGCAGCGTTACGCCCAGTATGGAACCAAAGATGAATATCCCGCGCAGCAGTACAGTGTCTTCTTAGGCGACCGCGTTGGAGATTTTTCTTGGGTATTTAGCGCCAATCATCTAGAAAGTGATAGTCAGCCAATCACCTTTGGCAGCATTGCACAGTCAACGACTAAGGCTGGTGCTAACCTTCCAGTGATTAGTGGCGCGATTGCTGATCAAAACCGTACGGGCGGTGCAATACAGTATCTGGGTGCGGGCAATATCAATCATACCGTGCAGGATAACTTCAAGCTCAAGCTGGGCTATGATTTTAGCCCGACATTGAGCGCGAACTATATGATTGGCTATTGGCAAAATGATGCCAATGCAACAGCGCGTTCATATCTGACTGACAGTGCAGGAAATCCTTATTACGGCGCATCTACGGGGCAAGTCAATATGGGTGGATATGCCTACAGTGCCAGCGGAATTGCAGGCCAATTTGCCAGTAATTCAGTGGAACAGCAGCGTTTAATGCAGAGCTTGAGTGTGAAGAGCCATAATTCTGGACCTTTCAATTGGGAACTGGTGGCCAGTAATTTTAGATATCTTGAAGACCTTACGCGCACCTCAACGGGGATTTATCCTGCTGCACAGTATGGCGGTGCAGGGCGTATTGCCGATGCCAAAGGCACAGGTTGGACGACCTTGGATCTGAAGGGACGCTTGCAAGCGCCCACTGAGGCATTGGTTGCCCATGATTTTAGTTTTGGGGTGCATGGGGATTGGTATCAATTATCTAGCCCTACTTTTACCACCAATAATTGGTCAGCGGGTAACCCAACCAGTCTCTATAGCGATGCACGCGGTAAAACACAAACGCGTGCGCTGTGGTTGCAGGATGTCTGGCAGTTGACGCCCGTCTTGAAGGCGACATTGGGTGGGCGCTATGAACAATGGCAGGCGAATGATGGCTTTAACTATGCGGTCACTAGTAATGGCAAAGGTTTTCCGATCAATCAGCCCAAGGTCGAAAAATCAGGATTCTCGCCCAAAGCCTCATTCGCATGGACTGCAAATGATTTATGGACTGTAACCGGTTCGATCGGCAAGGCTCTGCGTTTTCCAACAGTCGGCGAGCTTTATCAGAGTGTACAGACGGGGGCGACGTTCTCACAGCCAAACCCTTATCTAAAGCCTGAGAGCGTTCTATCGGATGAGCTGGCTTTTGAGCGTAAAACCACAGAGAGCAAGCTGCGTATCTCTTTGTTTGAAGAACGTGTATCCGATGCGCTCATTTCTCAAACATCAATGATTGCCGGTGTGACAAACCCCGTCTCCTTTACTCAGAATGTTGATAAAACCCGTCAGCGTGGTATCGAGCTATTTGCGCAACACGACAATGTTTTGGTTCAAGGATTGGAGTTGTCTGGTAACGTGACCTATGTCAATGCCAAGATACTGGCTAATGATAGCTACGTGCCGACGATTGCTGGCGCAACGTCCGTGGGCAAGCATACGCCTTATGTGCCTGACTGGCGGGCAACGTTGGTTGCGACGTATCGACCCAACCCCCTCTGGGCGTTTACTCTTGCGGGACGCTATAGCGGCAAGCAATATGCAACGGTGGATAATACCGATACTAATCCTGAAACCTATCAAGGTTTTCAGAGCTTCTTTGTGATGGATGCGCGGGTGAATTACAATTTTGCCAAGCATTGGAGTGCGGCTGTTGGGGTAGACAACCTGAATAATGAGCGTTACTTTTTATTCCATCCATTTACAGAGCGCACGTTCTTTGGCGAGCTGAAATACACTTATTGATAGTGTAGAGCTGTTTAATTGATGAAATAAGGGCTTGATATCAAGCCCTTATTTCATTTGAGTTTTGTAGCACATCTTACGTCAGAGTCAAACTAGCCTTCTATAATTGCGGTGACGCCAAGGCCGCCGGCGGTGCACATGGAGATCAATGTGCGTCCTGATTGACCCGTTTTGGCACGGTGTTCAGCAAGATTCTTTGCGGCCGTAGCAAGGATACGCGCACCTGTTGCGGCGAAAGGATGCCCCAATCCGACGGATCCACCTTTTACATTCAGTTTGCTTCGATCAATCGCGCCTAACGCGGCTTTTAAGCCCAGTGTATTTTTGCAGTATTCACTGCTCTCCCATGCGGCTAGAGTACACAGGACTTGGCCTGCGAAGGCCTCATGGATCTCATAAAAATCAAAATCCTGTAAGGTTAAACCATTACGCGCCAGTAAACGGGGTACTGCATGTGCGGGTGCCATGAGCAGACCTTCAGGATGGGGACCAAAGAAGTCTACTGCAGCACTTTCCGCATCGATCAACCAGGCTTGGGGCTCAAAGCCATGAGCTTTGGCCCAGCTTTCAGAAGAGAGCAATACTGCTGCTGCACCATCAGTAAGGGGAGTCGAGTTGCCTGCCGTTAATGTACCTTGACCTGAGGTCTTATCAAAAGCAGGTTTCAGTTTCGCCAGTTTTTCGGCGGAGGTATCTGCACGGAGATTGTTATCGCGATTGAGTCCTTGAAACGGCATGATCAAGTCATCGTAGAAGCCTTCTTGGTAAGCTTTTGCGCCATTCAGATGGCTGGCCAGTGCGAGTTCATCTTGTGCCTCACGCGTGATCTTCCAGCGTTTGACCATCAGTTCGCAATGCTCACCCATGGAAAGCCCTGTGCGGCGTTCGTTAATGTTGGGAATAGACGGTGCAAACATATCGGGGCGAATTTCGGTGATCACACCAAAGCGTTCTGATCGTGTCTTACTGCGATTAAATTTCAGTAGTAACTGACGCAATTTCTCATTCAATGCGACAGGGGCATCTGAGGATGAGTCAACACCCCCTGCAATACCGACTTCAATTTGACCCAGCGCAATTTTATTGCCCACGCTGATCGTTGTTTGTAGCGATGTGGCACAGGCCTGTTGCACATCATAAGCGGGGGTACTTGGGGATAGACCACTATCCAATGCTGCTTCCCGGCTGATGTTTGCATCTCGGGAGTGTTTGAGTACGGCACCAGCAGCAACTTCACCAAGGCGTTCACCTTCAAGCTTAAATTTATTGACCACACCTTTGAGTGCAGCGGTCAGCATTTCTGTATTGCTGGTGTTGACATAGTTGGTATTTTGCCGGGCAAAAGGAATGCGGGAACCACCAAGAATTGCAACGCGCTGTAGGGTTTTCATGGATTTCTCCTGTGACCAGAATAGATATTGTATAAATGAAATTGCTTTAAGTTACACTTTTAAATTACGATCATCATTTATTTTTATATATTACGCTTGTCATGTATAATGTCAAGCATACTCAAAAATAATGGTGAACAGGATGAAAGTCAGTAAAGTTCAAGCAGAACAAAATCGTGAGCGCGTACTGGACGTTGCAGCAAAATTATTCCGTGAGCGTGGTTTTGATGGTATTGGTGTTGCCGAACTGATGAAAAATGCGGGTTTGACCCATGGCGGGTTCTATGGTCAGTTTGACTCCAAAGAAGAGCTAATGGCCGAGGCCAGCGATCGTGCGTTTCAAGAGACCATTGGCAACTGGCATAAGATCGCAGCGTTTGCGGAGCAACGTGAGGCAGGGAGTGCACTGAAGGTGATAACGCGGGCTTATCTGTCAAAAAAACATTGTGCAGAACCGGGTGCGGGATGTGTCATGGCGACACTCGGTATCGACGCCTCGCGCCAAGGCACGACAATCCGTCATAAATTGACGCAAGGGTTCCGGTCGCTGGTTGATCTTTTCGCAGGTTTGGTTAGTCATGAATCAGAAGCGGTTAAACGCGAAAAATCTCTGGCCATTGTTGCCAGTTTGGTTGGTGCGATGGTCATCGCCCGTGCAGTGGATGATGAAGCCCTGTCAGAAGAGGTACTGCAAGCGGTATCTAAATCGATATTGTCTTAAAAAAGACAGTGGGGCAAGACGAAGTGCCTTTTTAAGATGCTTTGACGTTGGCATGCCCATATGGACAATTACGGCACGAATTACCACAGCAATCTCCACGCTTGAGCAGATACCAGCGTGAGAGTACCCAGTTACCATTTTCAATGGTGTAGTCCAAACCTTCGATCAGTGGTTGATCTTTTAGAGCCGTTGCTGCAGCAGGGGCAAATAGATGAACCTTGCGATCATCAATGGTCTGTTCGATCCGTGTTTTGATGATAGCTGTGAGGCAAGTCGGGCACAGGCAGTCGCTCACTTCCGTCTCTGGGTCTGGATAGCGCAGTATTTTAGGATAATCCATACACCAGCACGGCTCATTATTCAGTGCTGAACAACCGAAGCTGGCTTGGCATCGCTGGCAGGTTTTATTCATCAGGAACTGCTCAAAGAAAAGGGATACAGTAAAAATCTAAAGCGAGTAGCGCATGATCAAACCAAATAGTCAGGTATATTGTAGCTTAAGTTGGTAATGTTTCTAAGTCACAAAACCAAAACCCTTTGGTTTCAACGGGGGAGATGCATTCGTATTGGTCAGAACTTGAATTGTCTAGATCATTATTTTGACTGCTAATCGGCATAGGTGTTGGCAGAGGTCGATAGATCACTTCACCACGTACGAATCCGATCGATTGTTTGAAGATAGGCCCAGCAAAACAAAAAGTATGGTATTCGCCATTCTCCCCGCAAGGATCAACATGTGGAGGCAAATCTTGAATAAATTGCGTGTCGATCTCACGTCCTGCCCAAGACTCGTTAAGGTACCCATCATTGATACAACAGGTGACGGTCTGGAAGCCTTGAGTCACAAACTCTTGGATAAGCTGTGTTGTATTGGATTGCCAGAGTGGAAACTCGGCAATTAAACCGACTTTGGCGAGTTGGCGTTCACGATATTCACGCAGGTCTTGCAGGAAAATATCACCAAAAATAACATGGGTCACGCCAATTGCTTTGGCATGATTTAGTGCGCTTGTCATTTGCTCTTCGTATTCTTGGTTGCTGCCTATGCTGACCCAGACTTTAATCAGGGGCAAACCTATGGCATCCGCTTGAGCATCCAGTAATTCCTCCCGTACACCGTGCATAGAGATACGCTTAAACTCAGCATTGAGTGTTGTCAGTAAAGCGACGACTTCAAAATCTTGCCTAGCGCGGTGCAACGCCATGGCGGAATCTTTGCCGCCACTCCAGCACATCAGGGCTTTGGGTTTCTGAGAATGTATTTTTGTCGTGGTCATAATTGGAGAGACTCTAAGGAGGTCATCATCATAATGGGCTACATGTTGCAAAGCTATGCATCAACGATTAATGCCTGATCTATAGGTTTAAATCGTTGCGGTTATGTCACGAAAGTCTATTTTTTATAAAATCTTTGTGTGGATTAGTGCAATCCATTTGTCTAAATCCTCTACAATAGCGCTCTTTTTTGCTAGAAGTGTTGAGGCATAGCATGGCGCGATCGTTGTGGCGTTCCACCTTTATTGTCAGTGCAATGACAATGCTGTCGCGTATCTTGGGTTTAGTCCGCGATATGGTTTTGCTCAATGTCTTTGGTGCAGGCGGTGTGATGGATGCCTTTTTGGTGGCGTTCAAAATTCCCAATTTCCTGCGCAGACTTTTTGCAGAAGGGGCGTTTTCCCAAGCGTTTGTGCCCGTTTTATCTGAATATAAAACCACCAGAACACATGAAGAAGTCCAAATTCTGATCAGTCGGGCATCGGGTTCGCTCATGCTCATCTTGGGTGTGCTAACCACCTTTGCTGTTGTCGCGTCTCCCTTAGTGATTTTTATTTTTGCCCCAGGCTTTCATGGTCAGGAAGTCAAATTTCAGTTAGCTGTTGAGCTACTGCGCCTGACATTTCCATATTTGTTACTCATTTCCATGACCGCTTTCGCGGGGAGTGTTTTGAACAGCTATGGCTCTTTTGCTACGGCTTCGTTTGCCCCCGTCTTGCTGAATGTGACGATGATTGCTGCCGCGTGGTGGCTTGCACCGCTGATGAGCGTGCCTGTCATGGCATTGGGTTGGGGGGTGATGGCTGCAGGCTTTATCCAGCTTGCAATCCAGATTCCGGAACTCTGGAAGAAAAAACTGCTGATTCCACCCAAAGTTGACTTTAAACACGAAGGCGTCGTGCGGATTTTGAAGCTGATGCTACCGGCCCTCTTTGGTGTGTCTGTGGTGCAGATCAATTTATTGCTAGACACGGTGTTGGCATCTTTTATGAAAGAAGGCTCCGTGTCGTGGCTCTATACCGCAGAGCGGATGACAGAATTGCCATTGGGTTTGATTGGTATTGCGATTGCGACTGTTATTTTGCCCTCACTTTCTGCGATTCATGCCGAAAAAGATCATGATCGCTTCAAACGTATGCTGGATTGGGCCACTCAAGTCATTGCACTGGTCGGGATACCTGCCAGTCTTGCCATGATTCTACTCGCAGAACCTATGATTCAAGCCTTATTTCAGCATGGTCGCTTTGGACAGGCTGATGTCGATATGACCGTCTGGGCACTGCGGGGTCTGTCTGGTGGTATTTTGGCGTTTATGCTGATCAAAATTTTTGCACCGGGCTTTTATGCCCGCCAAGATACCAAGACGCCAGTCAAGATTGGTTTGATTGCGGTGGTTGCCAATATGGTGTTTAACCTCATTTTGGTCGGCATTTTCCATTTGTTGCAATGGCCGTTGCATGCGGCGCTGTCCCTCGCGAGCACAGCATCGGCTTTCTTAAACGCAGGGTTGCTCTATCGTGCATTGGCACGAGATGGCGTCTATCGTATTGAGTCGCATTGGAAAGTGATTGGTTTCCGTTATCTCTGCGGGAATGTCTTGATGGCGGTTGTTTTGGTTGGTGGCTTGCAGTTCTATCAGCATGATGCCCCGCAGTTACAGCGCATTGCCGAATTGGCGTCATTATGTTTGTTGGGCGCAACCGCTTACGGCGTCGGTTTGTTACTGACTGGATTTAGACCGAGTCAGATTCGGCACCATTGATTAAAGATGAATTGATTCATGTGTTTTAGGCAGTGTGTACTTAGGCGTGCAAGGTTGGGTAGCAGACGACAGCGCACAAATCTGGCACACTATACATATTCTTTATTGCTGATTATTTATCGCGCATGAAACTGCTTCGTTTACACAGCTTGCCCCATGATTGTGTGTTGCCGCCGCTTGCGGTCACGATTGGTAATTTTGATGGCGTACATTTAGGTCATCAAGCGATGATCCAAACGTTGAAAGATACAGCAAAGGAATTGGGTCTCAAGACGCTCGTCATGTTGTTCGAGCCTCAACCCCAAGAGTTTTTTCGCGGTGAAGAAGCGCCTGCGCGGATTACGTCATGGCGTGAGAAAGTTGAAATCCTGAAGTCGCTTGATGTGGATTACGTGCTTCTGGTGCGATTTGATCAGTCGTTTCGCTCATTGACGGCACAAGCCTTTGCCGATTTGCTCAAAAACCGTCTCAATGCACGTGAACTCGTGATTGGTGATGACTTCCGTTTTGGCTGTGATCGGGCTGGCGATGTGGCGTTTTTGAAGGATTATGGCTTTCCCGTTGCGGTTTTACCGACGATCTTGGTGGATGGTGCAAGGGTTAGTTCGACGCGTATTCGAGAGTTACTGGCCAGCGGTGATTTTGTGGCTGCTGCTCGTTTATTGGGGCGTCCGTATCGCATTACTGGGCGGGTGCAATACGGGGATCAGATTGGTCGAACCATTGATTTCCCAACGGCTAATGTCGCTTTGAATCGTTTGACACCGTGCTTGCATGGTATTTATGCCGTGCAAATGGAGTTGGCTGATGGCACCAGTCTCTTTGATCTGACTGGTGGACAAGCTATTCCTGCTTATGCAGCCGGAAGTGTGTTTGGGGCAGGGCATGTGGGAACCCGTCCTGCGATCAAAGACCAGAGCAAAAAGACTTGGCGTCTAGAAGTGTTTTTACCGCATACCGCACATCCAGAGAAGTTGTCTGTAGATTTGTATGGTTTACGGGTGAGCGTGACATTTTTGCACTTCTTGCACGGTGAGTTGAACTATCCTTCACTGGAAGCACTGCAAACGGGTATTCAGAGTGATGTGAAGCAATTGATGGATTATCGGCAGTCAAATCGCGTATTTCCGATTGAGATAACGGATTTGCACGTGGTAGTCGATGATGCGGATATTGAAAAAATTAATATTGAAAAGATGGTTTTGAAGTAATACATCCCTCATATAGGGAACAAGAGATTGAGTGATTTAAAACATTGAACTGCAAATTAACTGCTAATTTTTAATTGGATCGTAGAACCTGATGAGTGATCGTAAAGACGACAAAGTTGATTCTAAAACTGACTATAAAGATACGCTGAACCTGCCAGATACGCCATTTGCGATGCAAGCTAAACTTGCGACCCGTGAAGTGCAGTGGCTTGCGGATTGGCAAGCTGATGGCCTATATGAGCAAGTCCGTGCTGCACGTGCGGGCAAGCCAAAGTATATGCTGCATGATGGCCCACCTTATGCAAATGGCCAGATTCACTTGGGTCATGCGGTCAATAAAGTTCTAAAAGATATCATTATCAAAAGTAAAACCTTGTCGGGCTTTGATGCGCCGTATGTTCCCGGCTGGGACTGTCACGGCTTGCCGATCGAGCAAAAAGTGGAAGAAAAAGTCGGCAAAGTCGGTGTCAAAGTCGATGCGACTAAGTTCCGCGAGTTGTGCCGTGAATACGCCGCAAGCCAAGTTGAGCTACAAAAGAAAGACTTTGAACGTCTGGGTGTGTTGGGGGACTGGAATAACCCTTACCTCACTATGAACTTTAAGCAAGAAGCCAACACCGTTCGTGCACTCGGTAAAATTGTTGAAGCGGGCCATGTGCAACCCGGTCTCAAGCCAGTGAACTGGTGTTTAGATTGTGGTTCATCCTTGGCTGAAGCAGAAGTTGAATATCAAGACAAAAAATCTGATGCCATTGACGTCGGCTTCGGTGTGGTTGATCTCGCTGATTTGTCGAAACGTATCCATGTTGAGGTCAAAACTCCTGTTGAAGTGGTGATCTGGACCACGACACCATGGACACTGCCTGCCAACCAAGCCGTGGCGCTGAATGCCGATCTGGATTATCAATTGGTTGAAGTTGAGTCCGAAGCGAGCACTATCGCTTTGATTCTGGCTGCGAAACTGTCCGGTGAAGCGACTGAGCGTTATGGACTCAAAGATCCTAAAGTTCTGGCAACCTTCAAAGGTGCCGTGCTGGAACATTTAACGCTGCAGCATCCATTGATCGTTGAGCGTCAGGTACCTGTGATTTTGGGTGAGCATGTCATGGATTCCAGTGGTACGGGTGCTGTGCATACTGCACCGGGCCATGGTGTGGACGACTATAAGGTCGGTCTGCAATACAACCTAAAAGTTGAAAATCCGGTAAGTGGTAGCGGTGTCTATTTGCCTGAGGCCGCTGTGTTTGCTGGTCAGCATATCTATAAAGCCAATCCACAAATCATCGAACAACTAAAGTCGGATCGTAAGCTCTGGGCGCATGTTGCGATTACCCATAGTTACCCACACTGCTGGCGCCATAAAACACCGATTATCTTCCGTGCCACACCACAGTGGTTTATCAGCATGGAGAAACAAAATCTGCGCGCTGAAGCTATGGATGCGATCAAACAGGTCACTTGGATTCCCGATTGGGGTCAAAACCGGATTGAGGCGATGATTGATGGTCGTCCAGACTGGTGCATCTCGCGTCAGCGCACATGGGGCGTGCCAATCCCGTTCTTTATCCATAAGGACACGGGCGCATTACATCCAGATACTGAACAACTGATCGACAAAGTTGCTGACCTGATCGAGCAGGGCGGTGTGGACGCATGGTTTAAAGCAGACGCTGCGGATTTGATTGGTGCGGATGCTGCACACTACAACAAAGCAACCGACACCCTCGATGTCTGGTTTGACTCGGGTGTGACGCACTATTGCGTCCTCAAACAGCGTCCTGAATTGTCATTCCCGGCTGATCTATACCTCGAAGGTTCAGATCAACATCGCGGCTGGTTCCAGACATCGCTGTTGACGGGTCTGGCGATCGACAATACTGCACCGTTTAAGAAAGTACTGACCCATGGTTTTGTGGTTGATGTAAACGGCCGCAAAATGTCGAAGTCACTGGGTAATATCATTGCCCCTCAAGATGTGATCAAAGACATTGGCGCAGATGGTGTGCGTTTCTGGATCGCATCCAGTGACTATCGCTACGAGATGACTGCAGGTAAAGAAATTTTTAATCGGACTACCGATGGCTATCGTCGTATCCGCAATACCTTGCGCTTCTTACTGGCTAACTTGAATGGCTTTAATCCAGCAACGGATTTGGTGCCTGTGGAAAACATGATTGCGTTGGATCAGTTTATTTTGACCCGTGCAGCAGCAGTGCAAAATAGCATCCAAGCGGCTTATGATGAAATGAGCTTCCATGTGGTATGTAGTCAGATGGTCGCGTTCTGTACCAGTGATCTGGGTGGTTTTTACCTTGATATCATCAAAGATCGTCAATACACCACCAAGTCGGATTCACTGGCGCGCCGTTCAGCGCAAACGGCGCTGTATCACTTGGTCAATGCCTTTGTACGCTGGATGAGCCCAATCCTGACCTTCACTGCCCAAGAAGCATGGCCATTGATCCCGCAAAATGCGAATCAACCAGCGGACAAATATGTCTTTACTACAACGTGGTATGACATTCCTGTTGCCGAGAAGCAAGTAAATGCAGAGACTATAAGTGATGCGGAGTGGCTCACGATTTTGGATGTGAAGTCTGCAATCAATAAACTGATTGAAAATGCACGTAATGCCAAAACTGTGGGTGCGAATCTCTCTGCTAAAGTACAGATCTGGGCAGAGCCGCACATCTACCAAGTGCTTGCTAAGCTGAAAGACGAGTTACGCTTCGTGCTGATCGTCAGTGATGTCGAGCTAAATCATAATGGTGTTGGGGAAGGCGAAGCGACAGAACTCAGTGGCTTACATGCCTATGTGACTGCGGCAGAAGGCGTGAAATGCGCACGCTGCTGGCATGTCCGCACCGATGTGGGTAGCAGTCCTAAACATCCAGATCTGTGTGTGCGCTGTGTCGAAAACGTCGATGGTAGCGGTGAGGTACGTCACTATGCTTAAGCTTATTCAATCCTTCCGTCGTGAGAACCTCGTCTGGCTTGGACTCAGCGTACTGGCGATTTTGCTGGATCAATGGACCAAGCATATCGCTTCAACGCACCTGACCTATGGTGAGGCACAGCCAGTATTCCCCAGTCTAGATTGGACCTTACTGCATAACCATGGCGCAGCGTTTAGCTTCTTATCCGATGCCGGTGGTTGGCAGCGTTATTTGTTTACGGGCCTTGCAATCATTGTTTCAGTCCTTTTCATCGGCTGGCTGTTGCGCTTGCCACGTGATACCAAAATATTGGCGACAGGCATAGCCTTGGTGCTTGGTGGTGCGATTGGCAATCTAATTGATCGCATGTCATTGGGCTATGTGGTAGATTTTATTAGTGTTTACTATAATGGTCATTATTTCCCTTCCTTCAATCTTGCGGATAGCGCGATTACGCTGGGAACCATTTTTTTAATTATTGATATGTTGTTCTTGGACAAGATTCGTCAGAGCAAAAAGGATCAGACAAGCAATGACTCAAAATAACATCACCACCTTTACCAATCCCAACGAAGACACTCGGATTGCGCAAGGTTCGCAAGTGGCATTGCATTTTTCTGTATCGCTTGAAAACGGTATTGAAATTGACAACACCCGCAGCTATCCAGAGCCAGTCAGCTTGGTAATCGGTGATGGTAATTTGCTAGAAGGGTTTGAGAAGGCATTGCTCGGACTGCGTGCGGGTGATCGCCGTACGGTGCATTTGCCACCTGAAGATGCTTTTGGTCCATGGAATCCAGAAAACGTTCAGTCGTTTGATACGGTTCAGTTCGTTAAAGCCGGCGATACAACGCCTGAGATTGGCACGATGATGGAATTTCAGGATAAAGGCGGCGGTACGCTTGCAGGCGTGGTTAAGGCAGTCAATGACGACAAAGTTGAAGTGGATTTCAATCACCCGCTGGCAGGGCGTAATGTGGTGTTTGAAGTGGAGATTGCGAAAGTGACTCCGGCCGGTGTGAGTGGCGTGAAGTTGGGATGATCCCAGTATTTAAAGATTTTTCCTCTCTGTAAAGAGCCTGTTCATTGAGCGGGCTGCTGCTTCTTCATAAATGTGCAGTCTTAAATTATGACCACCACCATCTTCACCGAACTCAGATTCTGGCTACTCATTATTTTCTCACTGGTTATCCCATTTGGAATCTACGGGATATTGCTTGTCAAGAGAGCCATTTCACGCCATGCAGTGCTGATATTAGGTTTTGTGTTAGTGGTCATTGCAGGGATCGATGTTTATTTGCTGCGTAGCCTTGCAGCCCTTGCTAAGCATACGGTATCGTTAATGGATGATGCTGTATTTGTCTCAGAGATCTCTATAGCGCTGTATATATTGCCGGCTTTGTTTGCTGGAATCGGCATTAATATGATTTCGCATATCCTGATTAGTCATTTGGTAAAAGCCGAGCAACGATTCAAGGATGAACATCCAAAGGATGAGTGGTCAGAATGATTGTTTTAAATCTTCTAAAATGATTCAAAGACCAGGCTTCTTCCTCTGAGGGAGAAGTTCTCGATTAGTAGGTTTCATCAAGATGAAATATTTTTGTTCTTATAATAAGGTATGACACAGATCATCTGTAAAGCATCAAAATGCTGGATAGGTCTGATGATCGTGTGACGTGACAGGACTGATCAATGTCTTTTGGACAGTTGCTTCTTGGCTTCGTCCATATTTTTCCAGTGTTTTGGCGTATGTCCATAAAAAAAGACATTGCTCATCACCAAAATAAAATAGGCATTGAGTACGACAGAGATGCTGAGCTCAAGCGAATACTCATCCAAGAGACTTAAGATGTCGTCGGAGAGCGCAAAACACGATCCTAATGCAAAGATGCCAGCCACAACCCTAAGCATCCAATTGATATGTTCTTGATACCATTGCATTGGAAATTCTAGCTTTTTCATGGGCTTATTCTCCCAAGTTGTTATATAAGTTTGCACGATAAGTCGATCAAAAAAAATAATAACCCAATCCGCTCTGTAAAACTACTGGATAAAGTGACAATCCATCGTGGGCAGTATTGCTTGCGCTATAAGATGCTCTTTATAAGAAGAAAAATTCTTATCGATTTTATCGATGATATTCGGCTTAAGCAGAGTATTTTTTGCTCTGGTATATTCAATACTCGCCTCAATATAATAAAAAGAGACTATAAAACTGCAATCCAAGAGGGGTGACGAATCGTCACTGTGGAAGAAAATGCAGAAAAATCAAAGGAAAATGTTAGCTGTGGTTTTTCTTAAGATAACGCCATTGTTATCTGTCTTTTTGTTCATCTCTTGTACCATGACTAAGCAGCCAAGCTATGTTGATGCTGCCGTGGTACCGCTCAGTGACTTGAATATTGTCCGTACAGAAATTCCTGACATATTGATGGAAGCGTCAAAACAACCCTATAAAATCCCTAATGACCTGAGTTGCGCTACTTTGGATACCGATATTCATGCGCTAAATCGAGTTCTCGGATCAGACTATGATGTGCCCAAGTCGAGCGAGCATGACTGGATTGATCAAGGTATGGATGAGGCTGGGTCTAGAGCTGTAGGGGCTCTACGTAGAACGACAGAAGGGGTTGTGCCCTTTAGAAGTTGGGTGCGGAAGCTGACTGGAGCTGAGCGTTATTCCAAGAAGATAGCATCCACGATTGCCGCAGGTATCACGCGCCGGGCATTTTTAAAGGGTGTACGGGTTTCGATGATGTGTCCGCTGACTATCCCACAGATCCCTTATCGGCAGTTGAACTTGAATCAGGTGCAACTAAACTAAGCGGCTATCGAGAAAATAAAAAACCACGATCTCAAGTTAATGAAATCGTGGCTCAAAATGAAATAATATGTTGTTATTGTTTCATTTTTATTGTTATTACAGCGGTGCGTATTCTGCTGCTTTCGCTAAGCGTTTGAATACTTTACCGGTAATGCCTTTTTTCTCAGCTTGCAGGTTCAATGTCGTACGAATGCTTTTTACAGTTTCGTTCGGCAGAGAGTGAATCGCGATACGCTTCACCACACCCGTCATTTGTTTAGCAAAGCTACCAGTATTGTAGTGTTGACCAAACTCAGCACAGATTTTTTGCACTTCAGGCGCCATTTCCACATAGCGGTTAGCTGGCATATCAGGGAACATATGATGTTCGATCTGGAAGCTCAAATTACCGGTTAAGAAGTTGAAAACCTTGCCGCCGATCATATTGCTTGAGCCTTTCAACTGACGCAGATACCATTCGGCCTTGGTTTCTTTATCCAGATTGTTTTCAAACATTTCGACGTCTTCGGTGAAATGACCACAGAAAATAATCGAGAAAGCCCAGACATTACGAATCAGGTTGGCTGTCACGTTACCTGCAAGTACTGGCAAGAACATTGGACCTGCAAGCACTGGGAATACCACATAGTCCTTGGTAAATTGACGGGTCGCTTTCTTGGCAAAGCTGCCGCCTTTTGAGAGCACCTTCGTTAAGGGTGCTTTGCCATCTAAGAAATCTTCTAGATGCAAGTTTTGCAAAGCCAATAACCATTCAAAGCCGACCATCAAGGTAAATGCCATTGGCAAATTGGCCAGATTACGCGGTTTCCATTCTTGGCTATCAGTCATGCGCAGTACGCCATAGCCGATATCGTGGTCTACACCCAACACATTGGTATATGTGTGATGCATAAAATTATGGGTGTGTTTCCAGTCTTCGCCTGAACATACAGTGTCCCAGTCGTAGTTCGCGCCATTCATGCTCGGATCGTTCATCCAGTCAAATTGACCGTGCATGACGTTATGACCGAGTTCCATGTTTTCTACAATTTTGGACACGCCAAGGGTTACTGATGCCAATAACCAGACAGGCGGAATCCAACCGCCAAACATCAATGCACTGCGACTCGCGATTTCTGTGTAACGCACGAAGTTACGCACACGGTAGATGTATTTGGCGTCTTGTTCCCCGATCTTGGCGCGGGTTGCATCACGCAGGGCGTCGATACGACGACCAAACTCTGCGACTTCTTCTGGGGACAACACACGGCTTTTACGGTTAAAACGAGCTTCAGGATACAATGTACTCATGATTATTATCTCTTTTAATTCAGTTAATTAGGTCTAATATGGTTTTGTGTTTGTAGATCGCTAAGGCTTACAGATCAATGACCACTTCACTGATCGCTGCATTGACGCAAAGCTTGATTTGGACATTATTTTGATCGTTAATTTCACCAGTAACCTGATTACGTACAGAGCCTGAAACCTTGGTACAGACACAGGCATTACATACACCCATGCGGCAACCATAAGTCGGGGTCAGTCCGGCGGCTTCGGCAGAAGCGAGCAGGTTACCTTTGGCTTCGAATTCACGTTGGCTACGGCGGAAGTTCACCAATTGTGCTTCGGCATTTTCATCGACTTTGATTGGCAAGAAGCTTTCTTGACGCATCTTGTCTGACCAGCCAAAGGATTCCCAAATTTTACGGGTTGCTGTCATGAGGCCTGGGGCTGCACAAACATAAGTTTCGCGAGTTGCAGCGTCAGGGCAGATCCGCTCTAAGGTTTCGACATCGAAGAAGGCTGGTTTTTCAGCAGAGTCAACGATGATATTCAAGTCGAATTGTGGGTAAGCGGCTGCCAATGTCTCAAGTTCCATGCGGAAAGCAGGATCACGTGAGTAGTAAATTAGCGTCACAGGAAGCTTTGAACGTTCCAGCGCTTGCTGAATCATCGGGACGATCGGGGTAATACCGCTACCTGCAGAGATGAACAGAGCAGGCGTGGCTTCCTCAGTCAGCATGAACTCACCTGAAGCAGGTGCAATCTCAAGGACATCACCAATCTTGGCTTGTTTTGCCAGATAATTTGAAACACGGCCTTGGCGTTTAACTCCAATGACCAAACGACCTGTCTTGGCGTAGTTTTCTGGTGTATTGACCAAGCTATAAGCACGCTGATGACGGACACCTGCGATGGTTACGGTCAACATGATGAATTGACCTGCTTTAAAAGTCTTGAAGCGACGATTCAACAAATGATTGGTTGATAACGTCACTTTCACCATGTCGTCTTCGATGTATTCGATGTTCTCAACACGAGCCATCGTACGTGTGACGGTCCACAGTGGATTGATCTTTGCTAAAACAAAATCGACAAAATCTTCACGGACCCAGTGCGGCTTATAAGCGGCTGGTTGATAGTTTGTGCTGCTGGTAAGAGTGGCTTGCATATCATTCCCCTTGGCTTGCCATGTGCAGTTTGCTGCGGCTGGCGCTTTCATTTGGTTGTGCTTAATTAAATTATGTACAATACGTTCTTAAGTGAACGCATGTAATCTTTGTGAACACTTGTACACTAATATACGTGAAATTTTATTTTAGTCAACACTTGTACACTGAAAATTTTTATTAAATTTGTTTTTTGATGTTGCGCCGAATTTGTTAGACTCGAACCCTTGGTTTTTTGGGGCTATTTGTTTTGATCGAATAGTCGTTTTTTTAAGATATTTTCTTTAATCTGTTTCATATTAGTAGTTGGATGATTCGCCTATGTCTTTACGCGACGAGCGCAAACAGCAAAGTAGACAAGCCTTGCTTGATGCCGCGCTTAGCTTGAGTAGTGAAGGCGGACGGTCTTTTGGTACGATTAGTCTGCGTGAGGTTGCACGCGAGGCGGGGCTTGTTCCTACAGCGTTTTATCGACATTTTCAGGATATGGACGAGCTCGGAGCCGATTTAGTCGACTATGTCTCAGGCACCCTCCATCGTTTACGCATGAGCCTGCGAGATGGTTTTGCCCTGTCATCCAGCAAACCGATCAAGACTTCCACAACGCGAGATAGCATCGAACGTTTCTTTCAAGCAATTGCCAAACAGCCGAACTATTGGGCCTTTCTGGTTCGTGAGCGCTGGGGAGCATCGGTTGTGGTGCGCCGTGCGATTGATAAAGAAGTGCGTTTTTTTACGGTGGATATGGCAGAGGATCTGCATAAGCTGCCAGCATTCTCCTTGCTTGAGCGAGAAGATCTGACAATTATCTCTGAGGTGCTGGTTAACCTTGCCTTTACATGGGCGATGACCTGGATCACCTTACCCTCATCGGATGAAGAGCTTTCTCTTGAAGAGCAGCAAGAACAATTGATGCAGCGCGCTACGCGTCAAGCTCAGCTTCTTAATCGCGGTGTTTCAAATTGGCAAAGTAATCCTGAGCTGATCACTGCAAAGGTGTAAATCAGGCTGAAAAAAACATGGGCTACATTCGTTTTCACTCGTTGCCTTCCAATCACACATCATTGCTGATTTTGAGCGAAGTTGCGGTCAAGGTCTAAGTGCCATGGTGCATTAGAATGAATGAGTGAAAAAAAACCGCCGCTTACATCAAGTAAGCAGCGGTTTTTTTAACGAGAAGTCCCTTAAATGAGCATATGCGCATTTGTGTCCATTATTTCTTCGCTGTGCGTTCTTTATTCACGAGGAAGTTTACGACTTCCAGAACTTTACCGTCTTCACCCTGTACAACGTATTTGCCATTTACGACAACGGCAGGTACGCCTTCAAGTTGATACTGAATCGCTAATTTTCTAGATTGAGCGACCTTACCGGTGACTGCAAATGAATTATACAGGCCATTGAATTTGTTCGCATCGATGCCTTGACTTGCATAGAATGATGCCAGTGAAGGTTGATCAAACAAACGCTGCTCCTTCACTTGGATCGCGTTAAACAGCGCGCTGTGAACTTTTTCGGTTTGTCCCAGCATGTCTACTGCGTAGAAACCGCGTGCATTTTGTTCCCATAGTGGGTTTAGCGCAGCCGGTGTCCGTACAAAGTTCACATCAGAAGGCTTGGTTTTAAGCCATTGCTGAACGAAGGGATCAAGGCGGAAGCAGTGTGGGCAGCCATACCAGAAGAACTCGCGAACTTCGATTTGACCAGGCTTGTCGACTGGCCCCGGATTAGATAGGACTTTGTAATCTTTACCTGCTGTGAACGCTTCAGTGGCAGCATTGGCTGCGCCTGTTAGGCTTGCGAAGGTGAGAGTGACGACTGCTGCAAAGAGGGATTTTTTGATAAAACTGCGTGGTGTAGTCATAGAGAGCATGTTCATAGGGTTTAACGTCTGAGTGGTCATGAAATATCCTTTACATCCTTGGCTGGAATACTGTGGTTTCGATCAGAGGAGTCGTCACGCTGTGATCGCAGCGGTATCATTGTAGCATCGTCATTGCGGACGCGATTCTAAAAAAGGACAGCACGCACGTTAAAAAGTCTGGGAGATCAGTTTGTGTGCTGGTGATCCTATTGTCACTGAATTTACATGTGTAACATAGGATAATAATCTGAATAATTCAGTAGTTTGTCTGTGAATTTCATGTCCACAGTGTGAAGTTTTATAGGAATCAGTTTGTTTGCCCTGATTTTGTTTTACACTTAGGCTAGACCACGAGGTCGTTGAACTCTTTCTTATATAAAGCATTCACACAACGCAGTCTTTTTATCTTGCTCGAATTAGGAATTGTCTCCATATCATGACTACATTAGATGCCGCACCAGATTCCCAATTAAATTCCGCCGATACTGCTGAAGCGAAGCCGCGTACGGTACACAATGTCGATGCACAAGAGATTGCAAAATTTGAGGCATTGGCATCGAAGTGGTGGGATGCAAACTCTGAATTTCGTCCACTGCATCAGATCAATCCTTTACGTCTCAACTGGATCAGTGATCATGTTGATGCAAGTATTGGCTTAGCGGGTAAGCGGGTACTGGATGTGGGCTGTGGCGGAGGGATTTTGGCTGAGTCGATGGCAAGACGTGGCGCAGATGTATTGGGTATTGATATGGGGCTCGCTCCTCTGGCGGTAGGGCGCCTACATGCCGAGCAAGAAAATGTACAAGGGATCGAGTATCGTCAGATTCCGGTTGAAGAGCTTGCAGCAGAGATGCCAGAACAGTTTGATGTCGTGACTTGTATGGAGATGCTGGAGCATGTGCCAGATCCGGCATCTATTGTGGAAGCCTGTATGAGATTGGTAAAACCGGGTGGTTATGTGTTCTTTTCGACCATCAACCGCAATCCAAAGTCATATTTATTTGCCATTATTGGGGCGGAATATGTTTTGCGGATGCTGCCGCGCGGAACCCATGAATATCAGAAGTTTATCCGCCCTTCTGAGCTTGCAGGTTTTATTCGTGATGCTGGGCTTACGCTCCAAGACATGATCGGACTGCACTTTAATCCGTTGACCCAGAACTACTGGTTAGCGCCGAATGTGGATGTGAACTACATGTTGGCAACCCGTAAGGTTGCCCCATGAGTCAGTTCCTGAATATTAAAGCGGTACTGTTTGATTTGGACGGTACGTTGATTGATACCGCGCCTGATTTTATTCGGATCATCAAGGAGCTCTGTGCCGAGGCTTCGGTCACTCCTCCTGCTGATGAGGTGATCCGCGTTCAAGTCTCCGAAGGCTCTAAAGCGATGGTTCGCGCGTTACATCCAGAACTCAGCGACGATAGTCCTGAATTAATCGGTTATCGCAACGAGTTTCTGCGTCGCTATGCTGAAAACATTGCGGTGCATACCACGTTGTTTGACGGTATGGATGAGGTATTACGGGCTTTGGAAGCAAAGGGTATTCCGTGGGGTATCGTCACCAATAAGCCACGGGGATTATCGGCGTTATTGCTTGAAGCTATGCATTTAAGTGAGCGCTGTGCAGTGTTGGTCTGCCCGGATGATGTTCGACATACCAAGCCGGATCCAGAGCCGATGTATTTGGCGGCGAAGATTTTGGGTATTTCGCCTGAGGACATCGTGTATGTCGGTGATCATCCGCGCGATATCGATGCCGGACGTGCGGCTGGTATGCAGACGATTTTAGCGGCTTATGGCTATTTGCCGCCTGAGCGAGCCGATGATTTAGCCAGTTGGCAGGCAGATTTTATCGTCCATCATGCCAAAGAGTTACAGGCATTATGGGCGGCTTGATGTGATGACGTGTTGTGATGAGAGGTTGTGAGTGATTGTCAACATCACTGTCATGAGAATCCTGTATACCGTTTTAAATGAATATCTTGAATTCAGATGAGTAACGCATTTTTTAATACTTGATCAACACCGATTCAACCCATTAGAAAGGAACGTCTTATGTATCTCCCTATAGATTTATCGACGTATCATGCAGAACCAGATTTACTGAAAAATCGAGTCATTTTGGTGACAGGTGCAGGTGATGGGATTGGCCGAGCGGCGGCATTGGCCTTTGCTAAACATGGTGCAACCGTACTGCTCTTGGGGCGAACACTGAGTAAGCTCGAAGCAGTTTACGATGAGATCGAGAAGCAGGGTGGGGCACAGCCCGCGCTTTTGCCCCTCAATCTCGCTACTGCGAAACTCGATGATTATTTGTCGATTCAGCGCACGATTGATGAAGAGATTGGTCGTTTGGATGGCATCTTACATAACGCTGCGATACTGGGACCTCTAACACCCTTGCAGATGTATGACCCCACCATCTGGGATGACGTGATGAATACCAATCTACGCGCGCCTTTCCAATTGACACAAGCGCTGCTGCCGACTTTGCGAAAGTCCGACGATGCCTCGGTGATTTTCACATCGAGCAGTGTGGGTCGGACTGTGAAGGCGTTTTGGGGCGCGTATGCGATCTCTAAACAAGGGATTGAAGGTTTAAGTCATTTATTTGCCGATGAGCTTGCCAATACCTCGAATATTCGTTTTAACTGTCTGAATCCTGGCGCCACACGGACACAGATGCGTGCGTCAGCTTACCCCAGTGAAAATCCGAACACGCTGCCTAAGCCTGAAGATATTATGGCATCATATTTGTACCTGATCGGCCCAGATAGTAAAGGGGTTACTGGTCAATCCTTAGATGTGCCTCGCGCTGAGTGGTCAAAAGACTAAGCGTAAGATCCGTATTATTTTTTGACTGCCTGTCCTTCCATTGAAGAGACGGGCAGATCGCTTTTGAATTGGATGAGATGAATGAGACGACCGCGCTTTTTACCGGATAACTTTACCTTAATGTTGATCACTGCGGTGATTCTGGCGAGTGTGCTGCCTTGTCAGGGCGTGGTTGCTGTTGGTTTTGATCATCTGACCAATATCGCCATAGGCTTACTGTTTTTCTTGCATGGTGCAAAACTGTCGCGCGAGGCGGCTTTGGCGGGTTTGACGCATTGGCGTTTACATTTGACGGTTTTGGCCTGTACCTTTGTGATGTTTCCAATTTTCGGGTTGGCTCTGCGCCCGCTCCTTGAGCCGTTGGTCACCCCAGCACTTTATTTAGGCATCCTCTATATCTGCGTGCTCCCGTCTACAGTTCAGTCATCCATCGCATTCACTTCGGTGGCGCATGGCAACATCCCCGCAGCGGTCTGTAGCGCATCGGCATCCAGCATCATCGGGATTTTTATCACGCCAATTATGGTTGGACTTTTGATCATGCCGCACTCAGGAACTGGCGGCTATGACTCCAGTTCGGCGGTGTTGCAAATCATTATGCTGCTGTTGGTCCCTTTCATTTTAGGGCAGATTGCGCGGCGCTGGATTTATGCTTGGATTCAACGTCATCCGATTTTGGTCAAAGTGGTGGATCAGGGATCCATTTTACTCGTGGTATATACAGCGTTTAGTCAGGCGGTGGTTGAAGGCTTATGGCATCAGCTACCATTACCGGCATTGATCGGTGTGGCTATTGTCAGTGCTATTTTATTAGCTCTGATGATGCTATTAACCACCTATGGCAGTCGTTTGCTCGGTTTTAATAAAGAAGATGAAATCACGATTGTGTTTTGCGGTTCAAAGAAAAGTCTAGCGAGCGGTGTACCAATGGCAAAAGTCTTGTTCGTCGGACACCCTATTGGGATGTTGGTTCTACCGCTAATGTTGTTTCATCAACTGCAACTCATGGTGTGTGCTGTGCTGGCGCAGCGTTATGCCAATCGTTTAAAGCATACGCCAATCGAATCGAGCGATAAATCTGCTTAGCTTTTTTGTTAATAAGTAAACCTGATTTAATTATTTTTTTAGAAAACACGGAGTTGATACCCTGAAGTCCCACATTAGGCGTAATAACGGGGTATCACGTGTCTCAATCCACTATTAGAAAAACGATATTTGTCGTCAGCGCGGCATTGTCACTCTCTCTTCCTTTATCTGCATGGGCTGAAACGGAATTATTAAACGTTTCCTATGATCCTACGCGCGAGCTCTATACCGACTTTAATGAGTCTTTTGCCAAATATTGGAAAGGTAAAACCGGTGAAGACGTTAAGGTCAAGCAATCCCATGGCGGGTCTGGTAAACAAGCCCGTGCCGTCATTGAAGGACTCGAAGCCGATGTGGTCACCTTGGCCTTGGCAAATGATATCGATGCGATCAGTGATTCTGGTCAGATTGCCAAAGATTGGCAGAAACGTCTGCCATATAACTCTGCTCCTTATACCTCGACCATCGTTTTTCTGGTGCGTAAAGGCAATCCAAAACATATCAAAGACTGGAATGATCTGGTTAAACCCGGTGTGAGCATTGTCACGCCCAACCCAAAAACCGGAGGTGCACCGCGCTGGGTTTACCTGTCTGCATGGGGCTATGTCCTAGATAAAGGCGGTGATGCTGCACAGGCTCAGGACTTTGTGGGTAAGCTCTACAAAAACGTCGCGGTTCTAGACTCAGGTGCTCGCGGTTCACTGACGACTTTTGCCCAACGCGGTATTGGTGATGTGCTCTTAACTTGGGAAAATGAAGCGTTGCTGGCCACTAAAGAACTTGGTCCTGATCAATTCGATATCGTGACGCCATCGATTTCAATTCTGGCGGAGCCTTCTGTTGCAGTCGTTGATAAGGCAGTTGATAAGCATGGCACACGTAAAGTTGCTGAGGCGTATTTGAATTACTTGTATACCCCTGTGGGTCAGGAAATTGTGGCGAAGAACTTCTATCGTCCTCGTGATCCAAAGATCGCAGCGAAGTACGCGAGTCAATTTGCGCCGATCAAACTGTTTACCATCGATAAAGTGTTTGGCGGCTGGCGCAATGCGCAGAAAGTTCACTTTGCGAATGGCGGCATCTTTGATCAGATTTATTCGAAGTGATTGATATTAATGACGACATTGTAGTGGAAAGAATTTTTTAGGTTCTCCTACACATACCCATTCATTTTGATCATCCCTGTGAGTGGGTATGTAGGTGAGCGATAAATCATATTTTTTATTGTATAGAATTATCTGACCACCTTTTGAAAATCGTATTTCAGATATTGCTATTCGGCACTTATCATCAAGAGTTTCAAAAGGGTTTGATTTTAAAACTTCTGAACAACTCAGCATGCTCATTGCTTCAATCATTTGGGGGCTGAAATGATCAACGTTTATAAAAATGATGGCTAATAGCGAGGCTAATATGAAGATTACGATGAATGCGATTTTTTTTCTCATATTTCTTTAGCTTTTACAGGCAATCCAACATAATGACATGGATTCATCAGTCGGCATGAATGGGGGCATGACCCCATTCATATGAGATTCACATTACCCCAACAACGCTTCCAATCTTCCCGCCGCACGTTCAATCGCTGCTTTGACTTGGCGTGGCGCAGTGCCACCCAAATGATCACGTGCTGCCACTGAACCACTTAAGGTCAATACCGCAAAGACATCCTGTTCAATGAGGCTGGAGAACTGTTGCAGTTCAGCAAGCGTTAGTTCTGACAAATCGCGGTTCTCGCGCACACCGAGTGCTACTGCTTTACCGACAATTTCATGCGCATCGCGGAAGGGGATATTTTTCTTCACCAAATAATCAGCCAGATCAGTCGCGGTTGAGAATCCACGCAGCGCGGCTTCTTTCATCACTTCGATATTCGGCACTAGTGCTGGGATCATGTCGGCAAAGGCGAGCAAGCTGCCGCGAACGGTATCAATCGCATCAAACAGCGGTTCTTTGTCTTCTTGATTGTCTTTGTTGTAGGCCAGCGGTTGGCCTTTCATGAGGGTGAGTAGGCTCATCAAGTCGCCATATACCCGACCACTCTTGCCGCGAATCAGTTCTGGTACATCAGGATTTTTCTTCTGCGGCATGATGGATGAACCCGTGCAGAAACGATCTGGGATTTGCACAAAGCGGAACTGCGCAGAGGTCCACAGCACGAGTTCCTCGCTAATGCGCGATAAATGCATCATGATCAAGGCTGCTGCACTGGTGAACTCAATTGCAAAGTCACGGTCAGAGACTGCATCCAGTGAGTTTTCACAGACGGCTTCAAATCCCAAGAGCTTTGCGGTGTATTCACGATTGATGGGGTAGGTGGTGCCTGCAAGTGCGGCAGAACCTAAAGGCAAACGATTGACGCGGCGGCGTAAGTCGATCAGGCGCTCACCATCGCGCAGCAGCATTTCAAACCACGCCATCAGATGATGACCGAAGGTCACGGGTTGTGCGGTTTGTAGATGGGTAAATCCGGGCATAATCGTGTCGGTATGCTGACTTGCCAGTGTCAGAATGCCACGCTCAAGTTTGGCCAGAAGCTGCATCAGCTGGTCGATTTCATCACGTAAATAGAGGCGAATGTCGGTTGCGACTTGATCATTACGACTGCGACCTGTATGAAGCTTCTTACCCGTAATTCCGATCAGGTTGGTCAGGCGATGTTCGATGTTCATGTGTACATCTTCAAGATCGATACGCCATTCAAAACGACCGGATTCAATATCAGCCTGAATGCTGCTGAGGCCTTTGATAATGTCATCACGTTCAGCATCGGTCAGTACGCCGACTGAAGCCAGCATTGTGGCATGGGCGATCGACCCTTGGATGTCTTGACGATATAGACGTTGGTCAAATTGCACAGATGCTGTAAATTGAGCAACAAAGGCATCCGTCGCTTCACTGAAGCGACCACCCCACATGCCTGACGATTCAGTTTTTACAGCGGATGTGTCAGAAGTTGTGGTGTTATTTAAAACAGGAGAATTGTCAGGTGTGGTCATCATCGGTACGCAAACACAAAATAAATGCGAGTATAGCAAATTCACCGAAGAAACAGACCAATAAACCTGTGGTACCGAACGCATCTGTCGAAATAGATCATGCATTCTTTATCCCACGCTTTTCTGAAGGGCGTGCGCTAGTCCGTTTGATTGTGCTTGCCAGCCTATTGGCGTTATTTTTTGCATTGTCCACGTCCTCAAGCTTTGAAATGCTGACGTGGGAGCGTTTATTCGTTTTTACGTTTTTTATGAATTGGGTTGCGGTGAGCTTTGCCATTGTGGCGGAGTTTTTAAGACAGCGCCTGATGCGCTGGTCACGGATCCGTGCCGTATTTGTGTGTTATACGATCATCGCAGTGATCGTGGTGGTGTACACCATATTGGTCAACACGATCGAGGTTCTGACGCATTTAAAACCTTGGGATTCACTCGCGTTACAAGAGCAGGTCATTCATCATTTAGTTCTTGCCATGATTATCAGTGGTGTGGTTTTGCATTACTTATACATGCGTGAGCAATTGCTGATCCGTGAGCGTGCTGAGCTGTTTGCACGTTTAGATACTTTGCAAGCCAGAATCCATCCTCATTTTTTATTCAATTCCATGAATACGTTACTCTCGTTGATCGAAACGGATAGCCATCAAGCGGGAGCGGTGGTTGAGGATTTATCGGCATTGTTTCGCGCAAGCTTACAGTCATCAGGAGAAGTCACCCTTGCCGATGAAGTCATGTTGTGTCGGCGCTATTTAGCCATTGAATCGCTGCGTTTAGGAGAGCGTCTGCAGGTTGAGTGGCATATTCCGGACGAAAGCATATTGAAAGTTCTAAAAATTCCCTCATTAACACTACAGCCCCTTCTAGAAAATGCGGTTGTGCATGGGGTGGAGGTCAGTGCGAATAAGAGTTTGATTACGGTATTGATTGAGTGGGCTGCCGATGAAATAAAAATTGTCGTCACCAATCCGATCCACATGGGCAATGCAAACCACAGTGGACGATCAGGCAATCAAATGGCTTTGAGTAATATCCATGAACGATTGCAGGCGCAATATGGAACAACCGCTCGCCTAACGACGCATCGTGCGCGTGAGTTTTTTACCGCGTATCTTTGCTATCCATTTACAAGAAATGTTTAGGGTTATTGATTTTATTCAGCGCATTATATAGGGTGTATGATGTAGGTTAGTATTCAGTGTTGAATATATACGGAAATGTAATCTGGGACAGAATGATTATTAAAATTAGTTATCCAAACTAACGTAGCCTAAACGTGCCGATGAATAATATTGCCAACAGGTCATGTGCACGAAAACAAGGACGAGGAAAGAGGGAGGTTTAAATGAATATTCTAATATGTGATGATGAGCCTCTGGGTCGGGAGCGTTTGAGTCGCTTGGTGGTAGAGGCGGGTCATCATGTTGTTGCGCAGGCTCCCAATGGTCTGGATGCGTTGGCTAAAGTCAGTGAGTTTCATCCGGATGTGTTGCTGCTAGATGTACGTATGCCAGAAATGGACGGTATACAATGCGCTGAAGCCCTCACTGGATTGCAAAACCCTCCTGCTGTGATTTTTGTGACGGCCTCGGATCAACATGCGATAGAAGCTTTTCAAAAACAAGCGATTGGTTATTTATTAAAACCAGTCAATCGAGATGACCTTTCTGCGGCGTTAAACCGTGCCAGTCGTTTAAATGCTGCCCAAGTCAATCAATTGCGCGCTGCAAATCATGGGGATAGCCCAACTCGGCAGCATATTACGGCGCGTACCCACCGTGGCATGGAGTTGATTCCCTTGGATAGTATTTATTACTTCTTGGCTGATCAAAAATATGTCACGGTTCGTCACGCGGGTGGTGAAGTGTTGATTGATGAAACGTTAAAAGAGCTTGAAGCAGAGTTTGGTGATCGATTTATCCGTGTACACCGTAACGCACTCCTCGCTATTCCTTTCCTTGAGGGCATCGAAATGGTGGCTACAGGGCAATATCAGGTGCGATTCCGTGGAATTGATGAACGATTGGCGGTCAGCCGTCGCCATTTGCCTCAATTAAAGGATAAAATGCATATGTTATAAGCGACCTTTGGTCGTTTAATGATATAGCTATTGAGCGTCAGTTTTCCTCAGCTCAATCGTCCACATGCAGTCAGCCGAGCATCACATGCTCGGTTTTAGTTTATTAATAGAGCGCTTTTGCAAAAGTTGTTTTTGGAACTGATCATATGAATCCTCCCAATGCGTTGTCTACGCCAGTTTCAAGTCCAAATACACCACAAATTCTCAATATTGCGACCCGCAAAAGCCCTTTGGCTTTATGGCAAGCGGAGCATATCAAAGCCCGTTTGCTGGCGCTTTATCCTGATTTACAAGTAAATCTCGTCACTTTTGTGACGCAGGGCGACAAGATTTTGGACACTTCTCTCTCTAAAATTGGAGGTAAGGGATTGTTTGTCAAAGAGCTTGAACAGGCGCTGTTAGATGGACGAGCAGATTTAGCCGTACATTCGATGAAAGATGTGCCGATGGATTTACCTGAAGGCTTAGAGCTTGCCGTGATTTGTGAGCGGGAAGATCCAACCGATGCGTTTGTCTCAAACCAATATAAAAAACTTGCCGATCTACCGATTGGTGCGCGGTTAGGGACATCCAGTTTGCGCCGGTGTAGCCAATTGCAGCATTATCGCCCTGATCTTCGTATTGTGGATTTACGGGGTAACGTGGGCACACGATTATCCAAACTGGATGCTGGAGAGTACGATGCAATTATATTGGCAAGCGCGGGTTTATTGCGGTTAGGGCTAGGTGATCGAATTCGTGAACGATTAGATCCGACATTATCCCTACCCGCAGTGGGTCAAGGCGCCTTGGGGTTAGAGTGCCGAATTGGGGATACTCGAGTATCGGATTTGATTGCTCCGCTAGCTGATGCCAAAACCAACAGTTGTGTGCGTGCGGAACGGGCCTTTAATCACCGTCTGATGGGCGGTTGTCAGGTGCCGATTGCAGGGTTCGCCACGCTCAAACAAGGGGAAATGACTCTTCAGGGCCGCGTGGGCAGTATTGATGGTCAAGAACTACTCAAAGATGAGATTGTCGGTGACCCTGCTCAGGCTGAATTGCTCGGCAAAACATTGGCGGATCGCTTATTGGCTGCCGGTGCGGATCGTTTGCTGGCTCAAGTGAATATTTTCCCCGATCAGGATGCTCAGCTAATTCCTTCCTCAGATCAACATCACTAGCAGGTCGAGCAGGCCTATGTCGATCGGACATTTTCTGAATACTCGCCCCAGTACGCGCGCCGCAGCATTGACCACTGCGGTGCTACAAGCGGGCTGGCGCGTAACGGAATTGCCTCTACTTGAGTTGGTCGCTCTGCCACTGAGTGAGTCCGAGCTCGATTGTCTGCAATTGCTGACATCCGATCCAGTCAGTGTGATCGTTGTGGTGAGTCCGACTGCGGCAAACATGGGTTTACAGGCGCTGGCTAGGCTTGGTATTGCGCCTGATGCACTGGCAATCCGCTGGCTTGCCGTTGGGCAAGGTACAGCTCAAGTTTTGCAAGCTCACAATCTCTATCCTGATATTCCCATGATTGAGACCAGTGAGGGGTTGATTGCTTCAGATTTGCTGGCATCGTTGCCAGCGGGTGCTGCTGTTATGGTCTGGCGCGGCGAGGGTGGGCGCGAGCTAGTGCAAGAGCGCCTCCTTGCACGCGGGGTTTCCTTACAGATTATTAATCTGTATTGTCGACAGTTACCAGAGTCTAGCCTGCAGCAATGGATATCTTTAGAAAAAAAAAGTGACAGTGATTTTCCCAGTGTTGTGTTATTAAGTAGCGGTGAGTCTTGGCGGTATTGGCAAAGATTAGCGGGTGCGCGTGCGCTGGAGCCTTGGTTATTGGTCTTAGGGCAGCGGCTGATGGTGGACGTGAGCCAATATACATCGCGTGTTCAGCAACTGATAGACTTACAGCCTGCGCATATAGTCAGTGTTTTGGCTGAACTGGGTGGTGCATCGTGATTAGAATGAGACGACAGGATTCAAATATGGCGACAGATTTTTTTGCGATTTTTGCAGCTAGGTGGGTGAGATGAAGCGCTGGACGAGTATGGCGGTCTCTTTAGCCGTGATTGCGGGGATTGGTTTTGTGGGCGATCAGCTCTATCAAACAGGCAATCAACATTATCAAGATATCGAAGCACGTCAGGCTCAGCTCGCACTTCAGGTTTCGGATCTGAACGATCGTCTCATTGCAGTGACTCGCGGCACTAAACCGACGTCCGCGCCAAGCGATGTCAAGAGTGATCAAGACACTGCAATTTCAATTTATGCACAACAATTGCCACAGCATTGGCTTAGGCAAAGCGTACAACTGGCACAATCACAATTGGATCAAGCTGCCGTACTCACCAGCCCACAACAATTAAACGCCGCTAATCCCAATTCGTACAGTGCAGCAAAAGACTCCCTGAATCAGGTTAAACAATCGCTACCTTCCTTAGTTGATGGTAAGGCCATTTCTGAGCTAACAGCTTCTGCACTCAGTAGGGCGATAGATGCCGATCTTGTGATGATTGATGAGAATGGGCAAAAGCAGATTCAAGCCAACCAAATTCTTGACCGCAGTATTGCACAGCTCCAACAACAGCTCGATCATATGGCAAGGCAAGGTCCGAGTTTACATGTGACCAGAGCTGCGAATCAGAATACTCAAAAAAACAATCAAAGTAGCACTCAGGCAGCACCCTCCGAACGTTCCTTTTTACAGCGCATCAGTCAACTTGTCGTAATTGAAGAGCCTGCGACTGATGTGCGTGCCAATATGCTTCAGCGGAGTTTATTGTGTCGTGAAGCGGCATTGACTCTTGGCTTGGCTAGACAAGCCTTGGCGCAAGGCCAGTCGGAACGTGTGATGCAACTCTTGGCGGATAGTAACGCGCAATTATCTGGGCTTGTCGATGCTGATGCTCGCCAGGTTCAGTCTACGTTGGCTTCACTCAATGTGGCACAGCATGTGAAGTTACATTTGACGGCGTTTCAATGGTTACCACCTGAGCCTCAGTTAAAAGCACCACAGCCACAAGTCGCTGTGACACCACCACAGGGTGCTACATCATGACCAGTGGCATTCTGCTGACACTATTTAGCTTAATCCTACTCTTCGCGCTGGCGCTGCTTGCAAACGCGTTATCGGATGATCCAGGCTATGTGTTGCTGGTTTGGCAACATTGGCAAGTGCAGAGCAGTGTCGGTTTTTCACTGCTTATGATTCTCCTGCTTGCGGTTGTCTTCTTGCTTCTGTTTTTTATTATCCGCGCTATTTTGTTTGGCTCTTCTTATTATTATCAGAAGCGTAAAGCACTGACACGGCGTAAAACCTTGATGAGTTTGGATGAGTCGATTCGACATCGTTTAGTCGGCAATATCCCAGCTTCCTTTATGTCGATGGAAGAGTCGTTGACTAAAAATAGCTTGAACCTGAGGCCATTTAATAAAAAGAAGGGGTCAGCACTGCATTTACTACAGGCCGATGTGGCGCGCTTAGCAGGCTTTTATCCTTCGGCATTGGAGCATTTGAATCATATCGACAGTGATGACCATGAGCTTGCTACTCTGCTACGCGCTAAGATTGCGCTAGATGCGGGTGAGTTGTTGCAAGCGCAGGGGTTCCTCGATTTCCTGCTCAGTTATCCTGACCGAGGGTTTATTGAACCGGTGCGGGAATCCCTTCAGCCTGCATTTGATCAACATGTTGGATTGGTTTGGAGTCAGTTGGCAGTGCTACAGCCATGGCAGATGTTGTCCAATAGTCTGTTTCCACATACGCAGTCGATAGACTGGTCTGGATGGCTGAAGAGTCTGACACTGGCACAGCAACCTGATGATGTGCTTGAGCGCGTGGGTCGTTTGCTGCAATTGATGCCACAAGCCGATCAAGATCAGCAGGTGTGCTTGTTGTTTGGTTTGCTGCATCGAGTCGGGGCTAATCAAGCTGCGTTTGAGCTCGCACAGCGCACATTGGCGGATCGACTGGAGATTGACCTGCTGGATCAGTGGATGAGTCTTGCGTTGACGCTCCCGGAAGATCAGGCGACAGACGCCATTAACACGCTACTGACCAGTCTAGAGCAGCGCTATCCTGCACAGCCTGATGTGGTTCTGGCCCAAGCCCGCTTTGCGCGACATCAAGCTCAGAAACAAGGTTTGGATGAGGTCAGTCTATTGGCTATACAAGCGCGTTTAGAGCCTTATCAATCGTATGCGCTTATTCAACATTATCAACTCATTTGGCTTATTGAAGAAAACAAGCCTTTAGATGATGTGACACGCAGCACCCTACTCAAACGGCTACAGGCCAATGATGAGCAACAATTCATCTGCGATAATATCGTGCATTAAATTGATTTTTAAAATTTCGTCATAGATCCTGCCGTATAATGCATTTAAGCCAGCGTGTAGGATCGTTTTTTGTTTTGAAAACGGGACTTTATAGACAGTTCTTATTTATCGATATTTGAATTTTTCTTTGGAATTTCCACCATGAGTTCACTCAAAGAATTTGCTGTGATTTATCTTCAGAATGTTGCTTGGGGCGACATGGATGCGGTTGGACATGTGAATAATGTCATGTATTACCGCTATATCGAAAGTGCGCGCGTTGAGTATCTCAATAAACTTGATGCCTTTGGTCAAGGGTTGTCGGCAGTGATTGCATCCAGCAGTTGTCGTTATTTACGCCCCGTATTTTTTCCGGATGTGCTTGAAATCGGCGTACAAGTGGTCGAGGTGCGTAATTCAGGTTTTCGTATGGCCTATACGCTTTTTAGTACGGCACAACAAGAGTTGGTTGCGACGGGCGAGGCTATTGCGGTCATGGTTGATGCAAAAACCTTAGAGAAAGCAGCGTTGCCTGCTGAATTACGGCAACGGATCTTTGCGCTTGAGCTCACGGTGGGTAATGATCTATTGCATCAAAATGAGCATGAAGAACGGAGTGGCCTAACGGCAGGTCTGACGCATGCCGCACGATCATTACGTCAAAATCTACGTGAAAATATCAAAGAAGGGATCAAAGAAGGCCGCGAAACCTTCAAAGAAGGTATTAAAGAGGGGCGTGAAACCTTGAAAGAAGGGCGAGAGTTACTCAAAGAAAATATTGAGCAAATTGTGCCCCGTTTAGGTAAAAGAGACTAACCCAATAGTAAATGACCAAGCAGACGATGGGGGTCTAATGTGAATAGCCCAGCAATCACAAGGCCTCCATATGCAAGAAGCATATTGCGTCGATGAGTCCGTTGATCGCCATGACGAATGGCATAAACCCCACGAAATAATGCAATCAAGGTCAGGACACTTAATACGTGGATCACACTGAAGTGACCTTGAGTTTGAATAAAAAAAGAACTGAGTGCCGTAAAAGTCATAAGCGCAACCCAGACTCTTCCCAAGCGTTTATGCGCGGGTGTTCCTTTTTTTCTGATCAGCATGATGAGGCCGAAAACAAAGGCCAATATCGCCGCAGTCAAATGAATAAAGACTAACAACGGTGTTTGTTCAAGGAGAGGAATTGCAGCGTTGGGATTGAGCAAGAGATCATCCATTTATCGAGGGTGATGAAGGCACTTTTCTTATGCGAGTTTACGTCAAACGTGTATTTATTGAGTGCATTATTAAAATTATATTCAACAAAAATAAGGTGATGGTGGCAGGGGGTGCAAGATTCTGAGTAATGGGTGATATCCTATCGTCAAACCGGAACTTACCACCCCGCCAGCACCATCGCACACTATAATGCAAATGCTATGCCAAGTAATGTTTTGTAATAATTCATGTGAATAGCGTCACAAAATTTACTTTATAGACGCATCTCAATCCCCAAATCCGCCATATATTGCTTGGCTTCCGGGATGGTGTATTGCCCAAAGTGGAAAATACTGGCCGCTAGCACCGCATCGACGCCTCCTTTTAGAACACCGTCCGCCAGATGCTGTAGATTGCCCACACCGCCAGAGGCGATGACGGGAATATTAACTTGAGAGGTGATTGAGCTCATGAGACCGAGGTCATAACCTGCTTTGGTGCCATCGGCATCCATACTGGTCACCAGCAATTCACCAGCACCCAGTTTTGCCATTTTGATGGCCCATTCGACGGCATCGATACCCGTCGGTTTCCGACCACCATGGGTAAAAATTTCCCATCTGCCATCAGCAACTTTTTTGGCGTCAATTGCCACGACAATACACTGAGCGCCAAAACGTGATGACGCCTCTTCGACAAACTCTGGCGTGAATACTGCGGCAGAATTAATGGAGACCTTATCCGCGCCAGCATTCAGCAATTGACGAATATCATCGACTTTGCGAACTCCACCACCTACGGTCAGTGGAACGAAAACGCTTTCCGCCATGCGTTCGACCGTGCGATAGGTGGTATCACGTCCATGGGCAGTTGCGGTAATATCAAGGAAGGTGATCTCGTCTGCCCCTTGGTCGTTATAGCGACGGGCAACTTCGACAGGGTCCCCTGCATCGCGGATATCGAGGAATTGCACACCTTTGACTACGCGGCCATTATCAACATCAAGGCAGGGGATAATACGTTTAGCCAGCATAATTTTTGTCCAAGTGGTTCAGATTGCAGAAGTCAAATCGTACAAGGCGATTCAATCGCGCTATATTAACAAACCTTGGCTTATAAAATCTCGATTTATAAGGTGCAAGGCCATGTCATCAGTCAAGTAAAACGGTTTTTCTATGTCAGTGTATACGGTCGTCTCTTTAGATGCGGTGCAAGATTTTGCACAGCGCTTCAACCTACATGTGGTCGCGTTGAATCCGATTAAAGGGGGCATTGAAAACACCAATTATTTTGTCACGACCTCTGATGGACGTGAGTTTGTGTTGACGATATTTGAGATTATTCCTTTTGAGAATGCAGCCATATTGGCTGAACTCATGTATCGTTTATCGACCCATGGTCTACCTGTTGCCGTGCCCTTGGCAGATGGTGCGGGTCAACGTATTCATATCCTTGCGGATAAGCCCGCTCAGTTTGCACCGCGCTTAGCAGGCTCATCTCCCCACCTCCCGCAACAAGCAGTGCCGACGATTCCTCAGGTTGAGGCGGTTGGCATTGCGCTGGCTCAATTTCATCTGGCGTTGCAAGATGATCCACTACAGCATAATACGACTCGGCAAACGACACGGGGTCATCTGTGGTGGGCGCGGATCAAAGATGAACTTCGTGTCCATATGCCACTCGCGCACCAGCAACTGGTTGATGAGGTTTTTGCAAAGTTTGATTTGATCAAACAGCAGCATCCTGATCGTCCGAAGGGATTAATTCATGCGGACTTGTTCCGTGATAACACCCTCTATGTCGGATCACAGCTCAGTGGACTGCTGGATTTCTCTGAAGTTATGGTAGATGACTGGTTGTTGGATATCGCCATCACACTGAATGATTTTTGCAGTACATGGGATGATGTACAGCATCCTGTAGCACTTAATGCCGAAAAAGTCAGTATTTTCCTGGCGGCTTATCAGCATATTCGTCCGATGACGAGTGATGAGCTAGCTGCATTACCCATTTATTTGGCGATTGCAGCATGTCGCTTCTGGTTCTTGCGTTTAGATGTGGCCAGTGTTAATCACGCAGAGGGGCGAGTTAGTGAGGATGTGATGGAAAAAGATCCTGAGGAAATGCGCCGTATGGTGGTAGATCGATTGAGATTGGCAGTGCAGTAAAAAGAAAATGAATGATCGGTCGGTGATGAATTCAGTTTTAGAGATTGACAGTCAATGCCTTTCAAGATAATTTCAGACAGAGTGTTTTTTGAACAAATGGTTAGAAAAAGCCATTTACTCCCACAGCGTTTTATACGGCCTTAAGACTCTGGGAATGAGTCGGATCATAAAATAATAAAGAGGGATTTCGATGAGTATCCAACAAGAGAAAACCATACGTGCAGGTATTTTTTTAGCGCCTAGTGACGGGCGGCATTATCCCATGGGGCGCATTAGTGCGACCTTTAAAGCTGATGAGGCCGAAACGCAGAATCAATACTCGATTTCTGAATGGTGGCTTGAACCCAAGACGCAAGGCCCGGGTGAACATGCCCATGATGAGGATGATGTTTTTTATGTGGTAGAAGGCACTATGAGTTTTTTGCTGGGAGATCGTTGGGTCGATGCCCCAAGAGGGTCTTTTATCTTAGCGCCTGGTGGCATGACGCATGATTTTGAGAATAGAAGTATAAGTCGTGCAGGCATTTTAAACTTCTCTATACCTGGTAATTTTGAAAGCCATATGGCGGGCATTGCAGCATGGTTCGCTGAGCATCCGCCTAAAGATACGTTATAAATTTGCTGAACATCACTCTATCGTGCAGAAGAACATGAGCTTTAGACCAGGAACTGTTTCAAAGATATTGTGGCATTTTACAGGTGGTCCACAGTGGGATATCCAGATTAATAAGCAATTAGCGCAATTAAAACCCGCAGCATCTGCGTATGAAGCACTCAAGTCTATCGTGAGTAGTGGTGAGCTCCGCGTTGGCAATTATCGAGAGGTTGTTAAGGTCATTATTCCGCAAAAAAGAAGATTTAACACGAGCTCAAAAGAGGTAGAGCATCTCGTGAATTTTCCTGTGGTGGTGGAGTCCAGTCCTGTTTGCTGTGTGGCTGATATCCCGCTTCAGCATCTGGCTTATCATGCCAATCGATATGGCAAGATAGCTATTGGTTTTCATCGCGAAGCCATTGTTCGAGCTGGTTTTAACCCCGTCATGTATACCCTTGAAGATACTGCACTGCTGAACTCTATTTACCAAGGCTATTCTGCGATCGATGAGATTGATCCTTTCGAGGCCCAAAGTGAGCTGGATAGTTTTGAGAGTGAGGTTGAAGATATTCTGATCACGAATGAGATTGATGAAAAAGCGGATTCTTTCAGCGTATCCGCTGCACTTGAGAATTTGGGAGATGGTAGGGATCAAATTGGGAAAAGTTATGCTGATTTTCTGGCGTACATCAAAACGTTTAATGAAAACGAGTTCGATACGATTTATTGCGAACGTGAGTGGCGATCGACGAGTACGTTTAAATTCTCTATTGAGGATATTGCCATCATTATTTTGCCAAAGGGAGGGGATGATTTTGATTTTTATCATCATTTTTTGGAGGGAATGCATTTGCCGCGAAGCGTCACTGTTGCTGCCTGGGAGGATTTGATTGAGCACTGATTAAAATAGCGCTTGACCGATTCCCTAAAATCCTTTAATTTCGATCCATAATGAAATCTACAACTGCGGTTTTCGCCCTTCTTTTAACAGGCTCTCTTAGCCTGAACCTGCTGCTGCGCGTCGCGCGCATATAATCTAACACCTCGCCCCCGAGCTATTTTTATAGCACACCCGATTCGATCCATGTCGATCTTCTTATCGTTCATTCAATCAACTTATTGAATTGATCTGGTCTGAACAGGATTCGTTTTCGTTTTAAAAAATTATCTAATCTATTGAAAATATTAATTAAAATTAAATTATGAGTGGAGTAATGACCATGATGTTAACTGATCCCAGCAAAAAATATCGCCCAGCCTATCAGCGTGTGGATTTGCCAGACCGTACTTGGCCAAACAATACCATCAGTAAAGCGCCAATTTGGATGAGTACCGATTTACGGGATGGCAATCAGGCACTATTTGAGCCGATGAATGCTGAACAGAAGTTACGAATGTTTAAAGCACTTGTCGCAATCGGTTTTAAGGAAATCGAAGTGGCGTTTCCCTCAGCCTCACAAACCGATTTTGATTTTGTCCGCGGTTTGATTGAAAATAATTTGATTCCAGATGATGTGACGATTGAGGTCTTGACCCAAGCGCGTGATCATTTGATCGAGCGGACGATGGAGTCGGTACGCGGTGCCAAGAAAGTCATCGTCCATGTCTACAATGCGACGTCCCCCGTTTTTCGCCAAACAGTATTTAACTTAGATCAAGCTGAAACCAAGGCGCTTGCGATCCATGCCGCAAAAAAGATCAAAGAGATTGCAGCGCGGCACCCTGAGACACAGTGGACTTTCCAATATAGCCCAGAGACGTTTACTGCGACAGAACTACCCTTTGCCAAAGAGGTCTGTGATGCGATTACAGAAGTCTGGGAGGCAAGCAGTACCAACAAAGTGATTTTGAATTTGCCTGCAACGGTTGAAGTGGCTTCCCCCAATGTCTATGCCGACCAGATTGAATGGATGCATCGTAACCTTGCCCGCCGTGAAGGCGTGATTTTGAGTTTGCATCCTCATAATGATCGAGGCTGTGCGGTGGCTGCAGCAGAGTTGGGTGTAATGGCCGGTGCTGATCGCGTGGAAGGCTGTTTATTTGGTCATGGTGAGCGTACAGGGAATGTTGATTTGGTGACGTTGGCTTTGAATTTATATAGCCAAGGCATTAGCCCTAATTTAGACTTTTCTGATATCAATGACGTAATTCGTACTGTCGAAGAGTGCACTCGTTTACCTGTACATCCACGTCATCCCTACGCTGGGGATTTGGTCTTTACCGCATTCTCTGGATCGCATCAGGATGCAATCAAAAAAGGCTTCTCAATGCGTCAAGAAGGCGAGTTTTGGGAAATGCCGTATTTGCCGCTTGATCCCAAAGATTTAGGACGTAACTATGATGCGGTGATCCGCGTGAATAGCCAGTCGGGTAAAGGTGGTATCGCTTATTTGCTCGAGTCTAACTATGGGGTGGTGTTACCACGTCGTTTGCAGATCGAGCTTAGTCAAGTGGTGCAAGTGTTGACTGATGAAAGTGGCTCTGAAGTGCGGGCACAGGACATCTGGCAGCTGTTTAATCAGCAGTATGTTCAAGTGCAACAACCTTATCAGTATGTGAGCTACAAGCCTGAACATATCGATGAAAATACTGAAAAAGTCACACTGGTGGTTGAGCAGGATGGCATCACGCAACACTGGGTGGGGCAGGGCAATGGTCCTATTTCAGCTGTGCTGAATGCCTTTAATCATGCATCATTGCCACAGATAGAAGTCGTGAGTTATGAAGAGCGAGCTTTAGGGCAAGGCGCCAGTGCCAAAGCAATTGCAGTGATTGAACTTGTGGATAAAGCGCGAAATGTATCCACATTTGGTGTCGGGATTCATGACAACATCACTACGGCATCAGTTCAAGCCATTGTGGCTTGTGTGAATCGCTTGAAGGCAGTCGAGCAGAATCGACAAGTCGCTTAAAATCTGGATTAAAAAAAGGCACTTTTGAGTGCCTTTTTTATACTGTTCTTTTACAGAGAATTCAGTTATCCCAGATCGCTTGGGCTTCACGCAAGTTCAATGTGCCTTCATAGATGGCGCGACCGGTAATTGCACCGAGAATACCCGGTTGGCCTTTTAAGGCATGAATGTCATCGAGATTGGTCACACCACCTGATGCAATCACAGGTAGTCCACATGCAGTGGCTAGATTAACAGTTTGACTGACGTTGACACCTTGCATCATGCCATCACGTGCGATATCGGTGTAGACAATAGATGAGACACCGGCGTCGGCGAAACGTTTGGCAAGGTCTGTGGCTTTCACATCGGTGACATTCGCCCAACCATCAGTTGCAACCCAGCCATCTTTGGCATCGATCCCGACAATGATGTGACCTGCAAACTGACGGCAGGCTTCTTCCACAAATTCAGGCTCACGCACGGCTTTTGTTCCGATAATCACATAAGAAACACCCGCATCCAGATAATGCTGAATGGTTTCTAATGAACGGATGCCGCCGCCAATCTGAATGGGTAAGGTGGGGTGCACTTTGGCAATCGCTTCAACAACACTCTTATGAATGGGTGTTCCTGCAAAGGCGCCGTTTAAGTCAACCAAATGGAGACGGCGTGCACCTTCGTTGACCCAATGGGTCGCGGTGGCGACAGGATCATCAGAGAATACAGTATCGTCTTCCATACGGCCTTGCTTTAGGCGTACACATTGACCATCTTTAAGATCGATTGCAGGAATTAATAACATAAGTGCGAATTGTCTAAGGTAGAAATCAAGGCGCGCATTATGCCATATTCATGTGCATGTCGAAAAAGATTTAATGGCTGACATTTAAGGCGGCTTAGTGGTGGGTGTAGGTAAAAAATGCTTCACTGAAATGCAAGTTTCCAGTGAAGCAACTTCATCGGGGACTCAGTTTAGCTGGCAGGCGTTGCTGGGTACGCGGTGGTTGTTTCAGTGGTCGATGTTTCTGTGTAGGTCTGATTGCCAATAGTCTGGCTGTGCTGTGTTTCTTGTAATTTAGTAACATAGCCTTGGTAAGCAGGGATGGCAAAAACCGCGAAAAATATGATGGATATCGGGATTAAGGCGATATATATCCAACCTAATATTTTTTCCCATTCAGACGTTTTACGTGGCGGGCCAAATCGATTTTGACCATCGGTTCCTCTTGCAAAGAGCAGGTAAAGCCCAAAAATGATGTTCACAATAGGAATTAGAAATAATAATAACCACCAACCGCTGATATTGATGTCATGCGCCCGTCGTATACCATAAACAATCGTGATGTAAATAAATGCAATATAAAGTACGGCAAACGCCAGTATTAAACCGATTCCCAGTCCTGCAAAGCTTGATTCACTGCCTCCAGCAAGTGCGCTAAAACCACCAAAGACAAATGCAACTGGGAACAAAATAATATAAAAAGCAATAGTGCTTACAAGTGTCCAAGCCAGATAAGAAAGTCGTCCAAAACGACCTTTGGCTGACCAAGGTTTATCATCGGTTAATTCATTTGGCAGTAGTGGGGGTGGGGTATATGTTTGTTCGGTCATGATTGAAATCCTTTATTCTTTAATGAGTGAATTTAAATTGCGTAACAACCCAATGAGATATAAATGCCTTGGGTATATAAGTCAAATTAAATTATAAAAATTAAATGAATTAAAATAGATATACAAACATGATGGTTTAATAATGCAGGTTGAAACGGCGAAATTAGATTCGCCATTCCACAAAGTTTTTAAGAAGTTGTAAGCCCGCGGTATGGCTTTTTTCAGGATGGAACTGCACAGCAAAGAGATTTTCTTTGGACAGGCTGCAGACAAAGCGATTGCCGTATTCACAAGTCGCTGCGGCAAGAGCGGGGTCTTGTGGCATCACATAGAAACTATGTACAAAGTAAAAGCGACTGTTCTGTGCGATACCTTGCCACAGGGGATGGCTTGGGTCTTGCTGTTGGACTTGATTCCAGCCCATATGCGGCACTTTTAAGCCTGCAATATCGGGGAAGCGTTCAACCGTTCCTTTAAAGATACCTAGGCAGTCGACACCGCCATTTTCAACCGAATGCTGCATCAGCGCTTGCATACCGACACAGATGGCTAATACAGGCTTATTAAACACGGCATTTTTGACCGCGACATCAACACCTGCATCACGCATGCCCGCCATACAGTCTCGCATGGCTCCCACACCGGGGAAAACGATTTTGTCTGCTTTGGCAATGAGCAATGGATCATTGGTAACATCTACTGTCGCCCCAACGTGTTCCAGCGCTTTTGCTGCGGAGTGTAAATTGCCCATCCCATAATCAAGTAACGCGATACGGGTCATTTACAGACTACCTTTGGTTGAAGCGATTGTTCCTGCTGCGCGGGGGTCCGCTTCGCAGGCCATCCGCAGCGCACGCGCAAATGCCTTGAATACGCTTTCAATCTGATGATGGCTATTTTTGCCTTTGAGATTATCAATATGCAAGGTCATCAAGGCATGGTTGACGAAACCTTGAAAGAACTCTGAGAATAAATCGACATCAAACGTTCCGACGCGGGCACGGGTATAGGGAATATCCATAAACAAGCCAGGGCGACCAGAGATATCGACCACCACGCGTGATAAGGCTTCATCGAGTGGCGCATAGAAATGCCCATAACGACGAATGCCTTTTTTATCGCCGAGTGCCTGTGCGAAAGCTTGACCGAGCGTGATGCCACAATCCTCGACGGTATGATGATCATCAATATCCAAGTCGCCATCGCATTCGATATCAATATCAAATAAACCATGACGTTTGATTTGATCAATCATATGATCAAGAAAAGGAACGCCTGTATTCAATGCCCCTGCGCCAGTCCCATCGAGGTTGACGCGTGCACGAATTTTGGTTTCATTGGTATTGCGCACGACTTCAGCGATACGATCGCTGCTTGGATAGGTGCTCTGTTCAGTCATCATGCTTCTCAGTGTAAGAACTCAGAGTAAAAATAGGGATAGCACTGAATTATAGCGCAACTGTTGTATAATTGGGGACTTGCTACCTGAATCATTTGATTCAATGAGGATAAACATGCCGATTACGATTCATGCTTATGAAACGCTCGATGATAATTTAAAAGATCAGCTAGAGAACTTATACGACATCAGTCCTGAGTTTGCCGATGGGATGGATGCGGTTGAACGTTTAGAGAAAGCGTTGGCGTTGAGTGCACAGTCCTATACGACGGACTTTCATGCCAAGCTGTATACCGCAGAGTTTAACGATAAAGTCATCGCCGCAATCTGGGTGACTGGCCGTGGTGCTGAACGGATGCTGCAATATATCGTTGTACATTTTGCTAATCGGGGGCGGGGAGTTGCGGAGCAGTTAATTCGTGCTGTGACGGAACATGAACAAGCGCTCGGCGTGACGAGCTTTCAACCGGGCTGCGGAGCAATTCATCGGACCTTGGCGCATTTGGGCCTCATTCATACACCGCTGTAGATCGCTATTTGAACGAAATCGTCTTTATTTCAACGAATACGAACAAGAATCCGCCATATAGTACATATTCGTGCATATGCCCCTTGACTTGAAATGGCGATTTCGATTTAATGCACACCTTCGGCGCGGTAGCTCAGTCGGTAGAGCAATGGATTGAAAATCCATGTGTCCCCAGTTCGATCCTGGGCCACGCCACCATATTCAAGCGATAATTCATCATCGTAAAAAAAATCCCAACATCCTAGATGTTGGGATTTTTTTATGTCATTTAGTAATTGATTAAAAGTGGTCCTATAAAGCTGTTGTTTATACAAATCTCCAATTAGCGCGAATAATTTTTGCGTTAATCCATGCCCCTTTGGGCCCTGCAAGAAATGAAATGACATGAGCGATGTCTTGTGGTTTGTCTAAACGCTCCAGGGGTGCGGCAAGACAGGGCTTTTGAATCAGTTCATCACTCTTGCCTGTGAAGAAAAGTTCGGTCTCTACACGACCGGGTGCGACACTATTAACGCTGATGTTACGTCCGCGAAGTTCATTGGCTAAGACTCGGATTAGAACTTCGACACCTACCTTAGTTAGTTGCGATATACGAACCCTAGGTGGGCAGAGATGACTACGTCATGAAGTATTTAAATAAGCGGTTATTTTAAACCGAAATTATCACGCAATGAAGTAGTGACTTTCTCCTCGTTTACCGTATAGTCAAGATATGAACATGAGCTGCACTATAAGAAGGCGGCGAAATAGAATAGTTTTCGTTTTTTTATTCATCAAATCCATTAGACCTCACTTTTTTGCTTTGCCTGTCATTGTTATCGATCTCTTAATCATCAAACATTTTAAGGATACCGTGATATGTCAGTTCAGAAGGCGATTTTTCCTGTTGCGGGATTGGGAACGCGATTTTTGCCTGCAACCAAGGCCATTCCAAAAGAAATGCTCACAGTGGTTGATCGTCCGATCATTGACTATGCGGTCCGTGAGGCGATAGAGGCGGGCTGCGAAACACTGATTTTTGTGACGGGTCGAACCAAGAATGCCATTGCGGATTATTTTGATCGGAATCCTGAACTTGAAAATGAGCTTGCGGCAAAACAAAAAGAAGAAGCGCTTGAGATCGTGCGCAATATCATTCCCTCGCATGTGCAATGCATTTATGTCCGCCAGTCTGAGGCGTTAGGGCTTGGGCATGCGGTGAATTGTGCGAATCCCCTGATTAGTCCGAATGAGTATTTTGCAGTGCTTCTGCCGGATGATTTAATTGATGGTTATCCGGTTGGGGCGCTGGAACAGTTGATGGCTGTACACCATAGAGAGCGCTGTAGTGTACTTGCACTGGAGCAGGTGGCTTGGTCAGAGGTAGAAAAATATGGCGTGATTAAGCCGGAAAGTGATAAAACAACTCCGATAGTCATCAAGGGTATTGTCGAGAAACCGACACCAGCAGCCGCACCGAGTAATTGGTCTGTAGTGGGGCGCTATATCTTGCACGGTAATATCATGGGGTCTTTGCCACATATTGCGCGAGGTAAAGGGGGTGAAATTCAATTGACCGATGCGATCGCTGTTTTACTGGAGACTGAAAAAATGATCGGTGTACCTCTGTCAGGTAAGCGCTTTGATTGTGGTAGCCGTACGGGCTTTTTGGAAGCCAATATCCACTTTGGGCTACGCTACCTCAATGAAAATTCATGATATTTTTTGATTAAACTTCTTTAGCGTTTATTGGGGCTTGATTTGGACTGTCCAACCAGCCAATTGTTGACCTGAGTAATGACGCTTTCATCTAGTACTCCAGCGGAGGCGTGCAGGCGCAAGCTATGAATGACATAGTCATAGCGGCTATCAGCGAGATCCCGACGTGCAGCATAGAGTCGCGCTTCGGACGCCAGCAGATCTACCATGCTTTGATTACCAACACTATATCCAGACTCGACCACATTGTAAGCCATCTCGGCAGAAGCCACATTGCGGCGACTGGCTTGTACACGGGAAGCGTCAGTGTTGACGGTCATAAATAATGTACGCGTTTGATTTTCAATGCTGCGCTGTGATGATTGTAGATTGAGACGTGATAAATCGGTTTGATAGGCGGCTTGTCGTTCACTTGCCAGCGTTCGGCCTCCAGCATACAGCTCCCAGCGCGCTTCAACACCGACTGCTGCTGATTTACCCGAGCTCAATGCTGTCGCAACGCTACTATTCCCTGAGTTATTTTGGTCATTATAACTGGCATAGAGATTAACTGCGGGAAGATACCCAGAACGTAATGAAGTTCGATTAGACTCATTGGCCTCAGTATCATAATTGAGCGCGATGAGTTGGGGGTTCTTGGCGATGGCCAGTTTTCCCCATGCATCTACGTCATTGGGTATGGGGGCGACGATCGGGAGGTTATCACCCAGCTGTGCAAGTGAGTCGACTCTCACGCCTGTTGAGGCATTTAACGTTTCTCTAGCGCTATTGAGTTGATTTTCAGCGGTTAAGCGTTCGCTGGTGGCGCTGTCTCTTTGTGCTTCGCTTTCAAGCACGTCAACCTTTGGAATGAGTCCGACATGCAGTCGTGCCCGTGTTTCTTCCAGATTTTTATTGAGTGATGCTTCACGGGTTTGTGCAAGGATGAGCGTTTCTTGGGCTCGCAGCACGTTGAAGTAGGATTCAGCGACGCGGAGCATGAGATTTTGGCTTTGTTCATCAGCCTTGGCTTCATCGCGCGAGCGCTGAGATTTAGCGGCCTTAAACTGGTGGTAAGCCGACCAGTTGAACAGCGGTTGTGTGACCCGCGCTCCCCAAACAGTGGAGTTATAAGACGTTTTTCCACCAACGGTCGGAAAAGCAGATGAGATCGTGACGGGATCCTGATTCCAGCTATTGCGACTGATTCCGCCATTGACAACGACTTGCGGCAACAAGGATGAGCGTGCAATTGCCGTGGTTTGTTCTGCCAAGCCACGAGAGGCTTGGACTGCAGCAAAGTTGGGATCATTTTGGTTAGCAAGATGCAACGTTTCTAAAAGATCCATAGCATGTACTGACGTGGTCAGCACCATCACAGTCGTCAAGGGGAGTAAACGCAGGTTCAAAAGCATGATTGAGGATACCCGTAAAGATTAGTTACAAACGTTTTAAGCCAAGTATGCGGTCAGATTAATCCAGTATGCAAAGAGAATGTTTCGGATTATGCGACCTGCTTCACCGTTTAATGATTTTTTACATAAACACACATAAAGTTTTGTCATGGTTCGACATTTTTACACTAAGTTCAGTCGAGTATTTTTTTAGTATAGTGTTGTCGATAGTATAGTATTTAATAAGAAGTACATCTTTTTAAGAAATTATATCTTTGAATTTTAGCCATGATAAATGGATTTGTGACCAGTTTCTCACGTTAGGTCGAATTGAGTTTTTAAGGGTAGGATCGTATGCAGCGGATGTCTAAAGATTTGTCTAAAGAACGGCTCCCACTTCCTGAATTTGTGCCTTCGGCTGCGCGTCTGTTGGCGATTACACCTTTTGAAATTCCTGATCTTCCTTTGGCACGTATTCTGTGTAAGCATGATGTTGCATCCGCAATTGATATTGGCCGCGATGCCACCCTATGGCCTGATTTATTGCATAAGGTTACACAGGAACATTTAGCCGGCCTAGGCTTACGGATACCCGATGGTGTGGTTGTAGATGGTCTGGAGTTGCCTAAGTCGGTGCAGTTCTTAATTGTCGCTGAGCAGGTGGATTTGCCTTCCTCATGGCTGGCTGTGCCCCGATTGGCGCAAGTTTGTTCCGTTGAGGCGGCTCAAGATGCGGTGGAGAACGGCGCACTTGGCTTGATTGCAAAAGGTCAAGAAAGCGGTGGTTTAAGTGGCGCTGAAAGTAGCTTTGTCTTATTGCAACGTTTGGTGGAGTGGGTCGGAAACCGTGAGATTCCGGTTTGGTGTCAAGGCGGTATAGGACTTCATACCGCAGCCGCCGCATTTGCTGGGGGCGCGACAGGCATCGTACTTGATGCTGTGCTTGCCCCTTTTGCGGAGAGTTCTCTGGGCCCTGAACTCAAGAAGCGCATTCTTGATCTGGATGGTAGTGAGGTGCGCTGCCTGTCAGGTTATCAAGTGTTGACCAAAAAACACCTACAGTCTTCGGTGCTTGATCATCTGACTGTTGAAGATGTTCGTGCAGGATTGCTGGAAACAGGAGAGGATCAACTGCTGGCAATTGGTCAGGATGCGGCGCTTGCCCGAGCGGTATCTGCGAAGTGTTCTTCCATTGAAGTTCTGATTAATACCTTGCGAACACGGATTGCTGGTCAGTTGCATCAGGCACAAAGTTTAAGTGTGTTTGCAGAAGGCAATGCTTGGGCAACGTCTCATGGCACACGTTATCCCATTGCACAAGGCCCGATGACCCGAGTCAGTGATACGGCTGCTTTTTCAGCGGCTGTAGCGGATGCTGGAGGTTTGCCCTTTACTGCACTTTCCTTGATGAACGAAGCTTCATCTCGCGACTTGCTGGAAGCGACACGTCAGCAAGTTGGTGATCAGCCGTGGGGTGTGGGGGTGTTGGGTTTTGCAGATCGAGCGATTCTTGATCCGCAGCTCGCATTGATCCGTGAATTTAAGCCCAGTGTTTTACTGTTGGCTGGTGGTCGTCCATCACAAGCCCGTCCGTTTATAGAGATGGGTATCGCGACTTATCTCCATGTCCCTTCACCAGGATTACTTGACCTCTTTTTGAAAGAAGGGGCGACACACTTTGTTTTTGAAGGCCGCGAGTGTGGTGGTCATGTTGGGCCACGCTATAGCTTTGTGCTGTGGGAGCAAGTGCTTCATTACTTGACTGAATATGAACATCCAGAACGCTTGCATATTTTGTTTGCGGGCGGAATTCATGATGCCAGATCCAGTGCCATGGTGGCTGCTATTGCGGCGCCACTGGCTGCACGCGGTGCAAAGGTCGGCATATTGATGGGTACTGCGTATATCGCAACAGCTGAGGCGGTGAGTGCTGGTGCGGTATTGGCTGATTTTCAAAGTCGAGCGCTGGCGGGTTCGACGACTGCTTTGGTTGAGACTGCTCCGGGGCATGCGATTCGCTGTATCCCTTCGGGTTTCATGACTTTGTTTGCCAACGAAAAGTCTCGTTTACAACAACAAGGGGTGGATCAGAAACAGGCTTGGAAACAGCTTGAAGATTTGACCGTAGGTCGTTTGCGTATTGCGACCAAAGGCGTTGATCGGGTTAATGGCCAGCTTGTTGCAGTATCCAGCCAAATTCAGTCCGATGAAGGCATGTATATGATCGGCCAAGTCATTGCCATGAAAAGTGCAGTGACCACGATTGCCGAACTCCATCAAGAAGTGACGACAGGTGCTGTCGCATATTTAAATGCGTTGACCCCACCTGAACTGATTCCTGCGCATCAGGCTGAACCGATTGCGATTGTCGGCATGGCTTGTCTATATCCGGGCTCTCCAGATTTGGAAAGTTACTGGGAGAATATTCTTTCTGAGCGTGATCTGGTTACTGAAGTTCCAGAAGAACGCTGGTCGGTCTCTCAGTATTATCGCGGTGCCAATGCACCTGCCGATAAGAGTGTGAGCAAGTGGGGGGGCTTCATTCCCGATACCCCTTTTGATCCCCTTAAATTTGGCATTCCGCCTGCGTCTTTAGCGGCGATTGAGCCTGTGCAACTGCTGTCATTGGAAGTTGCTGGTCAAGCGCTACGGGATGCAGGGTATGAACAGCGCTGGTTCGACCGTGAAAAAACGTCAGTAATTTTTGGGGCTGAGGCCGGGATGGACCTCAGTAGCCAATACACGTTTCGTAATTTATGGCAGCAATACGGCGGTGATATCCCGCCAGAGCTTGCCAATACACTGCCTAAGCTAACCGAAGATTCTTTCCCTGGCATGTTGGTTAATGTCATTTCAGGGCGTATAGCCAATCGTTTGGGATTGGGCGGTGTCAACTATGCGGTGACATCGGCATGTGCCAGTTCTCTTACGGCAATTGAACTTGCGGTTAAGGAGCTACGTGCACATACCAGTGAGATGGTGCTTGCTGGTGGTGCTGATTTTCATAATGGTATCAATGATTATTTGATGTTCTCTTCCGTAGGAGCACTATCCGCCAAAGGCCGTTGTCGTTCTTTTGATAATGAAGCCGATGGTATTGCTTTAGGCGAGGGTGTTGGTGTGGTGGTACTAAAGCGTTTGGCCGATGCCAAACGTGATGGCGACCGGATCTATGCTGTGATTGATGGAATTGCCGGATCTAGTGATGGCAAGGGCTTAGGTCTGACAGCACCACGCAAAGAAGGTCAGAAACGATCCCTTGAGCGAGCTTACTGGCAGGCAGGTATCTTGCCAGCTGATATAGGCTTGGTCGAAGCGCATGGTACGGGCACAGTCGTTGGGGATCGCACCGAGCTTCAGACCTTGACTGAAGTTTACTCTGCGGGCGGGGCACTTGCAGGTCAGGCGGGTCTTGGTTCGGTGAAAAGCCAGATCGGCCATACCAAGTGTGCTGCGGGTGTGGCGGGCTTGATTAAGATTGCCAAAGCACTACATCACCGTGTATTGCCTGGGACCCAATCTATTACGAGTCCGAATGACTGGTATCAACCGAGCAGCAGTCCATTTAATTTAAATTCGCAGGCTCGTCCTTGGCTTGCACCTAGTCACACGGCTGCACGTGCTGCAGTAAGCGCATTTGGTTTTGGCGGTGCGAATTTTCATGCAGTGTTGTCTGCATGGCCTGCCCATCAGAGTGTCTATGGGGCGCTGAGATTTCCTGCTGAGTTATTTGCAGTACGCGGTCATAGTCTGGCGGATGCGACAAACACGCTGGGTCGTCTCAGTACGTTGATCACGGCCTCAAGTTCAGCGCTTTACTTGCGTGACCTAGCCGTGACACTTTGGGAGGCGGGTTCAGGTCCTGTGCAATTGGCTTTTGTTGCGGGAAGCTTAGAGCAACTGCAGAGCAAGATCAGCGGTGCATTGACACAAAGCCGTGATCAAGGGATTAGCTATCGCGATGCAAATGCTGCCAATGGCAAATTGGCCTACTTGTTTTCAGGGCAAGGCAGTCAATATCCGGGCATGCTGCGTGAACTGTTTGTCTATTTTCCTGAGTTACAGGATATTTTGGCAGTAGGTGCTGAGCATGTGCCGATCCTCTATCCAAATACAGCTTATGATGATGCGACGCATGCCGAGCAGCAGCGAAAGCTGACGGATACCCGTCAAGCACAGCCCGCATTGGGTCTGGTTGAGTATGCGGCTTTCCGCTGGTTGTCAAACTTCGGTTTGAAACCTGATATGGCTGCAGGGCATAGCTATGGGGAGCTGGCTGCGCTAGCAACTGCTGGTGCATTTGATGTAGAGACGCTGATCAAGCTATCGCAGGCTCGTGCAAATGCCATGGTATCCGTCGAGTGTAACGATCCCGGTAAGATGGCGGCTGTTAGTTTGGATGCCACGGCACTTGAACACCTTTTGACAGATTTTTCCACAGTGGTCTTGGCCAATCAAAATAGCCCGACTCAGACGGTTATCTCTGGCCCAAGTCCAGATGTTTTGTCTGCGATGGCGCATCTGAAGGCACACGGTGTAGCTTGTAGGCAGATCGAAACGGCCTGTGCGTTTCATTCACCGCAGATGATTGGTGCTAGCCAACGTTATGCGGATGTACTCGAAAACTATGAAATTGGGGAGCTGCAATGGCCGGTTTATTCCAACCTGACTGCGGCGCCTTATGACTCTGCCGCCGTCAATATCCGCACCACGTTAAGTGCGCATATTAGTCATCCGGTTCGTTTTGTCGCTGAAATTGAGCGCATGTATGCTGATGGCGCTCGGGTTTTTCTTGAAATTGGTCCAAGAACGGTATTGACGCGTCTGGTGGGTCGTATTTTGAAAGATAAACCCCATACGACTATAGCTATTGATCATGACCATAAAGGACTAAAAGGACTGTTTGAGTCACTTGCGCAACTGGCAACGCTATTGCCTGATTTTGATGCCAGTGCACTTTACAAGGGGCGTGCGACGGTTATTGACTTGGATCAGCCGCAGGTTTTGTCTGCTTCGACGTGGATGGTCAACGGTGGACGTGCATGGCCGCTCAAAGGCAAAGCGCCTGCACATGCTGGCGTAGTGACACTGAATCCTGTGATTCAAGTTGCAGCGGGTTCTGTAGTGCAGCATGCCGTTGCACAAGTCAGCAGCACACCCAATGCAGATGAACAAGCGATCGTTAGCTATCTCAACAATATGCGTGACATGGTCCATGCGCAGCGCGATGTGTTATTGGGTTTCTTTGGTGCGCCGACTACGGTTAGAGCCCCAGCACCGAGTCCTACATTAGCTGTGCCTGTGTTACCTACAGTGACTGCTCCAATAGAAGTTGTTGCACCTTCCTCAGCCATGCCGTCTAGCCAAGATCATCGCAGTATTTTGCTGGCTTTAGTCAGTGATCGCACCGGATATCCCAGCGAAATGCTGGATCTGGATTTGGATCTTGAGGCGGACCTGTCGATCGACTCCATCAAGCGTCTGGAAATTATTGGTGAGTTGTCTCAGAAGTTGTCGCTGAGGAGTGCGTTAGGTACAGGTGCGGATGCACTGCTTGAGCAACTCGCAACACAAAAAACATTACGCGCAGTCCTCGACTGGCTCAAACAGCATTTACCAGATGCTCAAGTGCCTACTGATAGAGCGACAGAGACAACTGCGGCACCTGCCGTGAAAACCCCACAACCTGTTGCCGAGATATTATTGGCGATCGTAAGCGACTGTACGGGTTATCCGGTTGAAGCATTGGATCTGGACCTTGATCTTGAAGCGGACTTGTCGATTGATTCGATCAAACGTCTGGAGATTGTGGGTCAGTTGCTTAATCAACTGAATGCAGCAGGTGGCGCTGATCGGGACGCCATGTTGGATCATTTGGCGGCCTGCAAAACGCTCAAAGCAATGTTGGACTGGTTACAAGACTCTCACCAGTCGACCAATCAACCGACGACAAATGCCTTAGTTAAGGAAAATGCTGCGGATGCGATTCCCTTTGAACGCTATATCTTGCGTAGTCAAACTATCGAACCTCAGAAGTCTGCAACCTTAAACTTGTCAGGTTTACGTTTTTTGATGACCAACGATGGGTTGGGGATTGCGACATTACTGGTACCGCGCCTTGAGCAGTTGGGAGCACGTGTTCAACTGGTCGATTTTACGAATGGCGTGGAGTTGATCCCGGAACTGACTGAGATTGATGGATTGATCCATCTGTGGAGCATCAATCCACAGAGTCAGATTGATGATATCAAACGTTTCTTTACCGCAACCCGCACCGCACTCTTGCATAAGATGCGTCATCTGTTGGTGTTGACGGGTCTGGGTGGTGATTTTAGTGCGACCAGCCCAGACTATGTACGTGGTGGTGGCATGGCAGGGATGATCAAGTCCTTGTCTCGGGAGTTCACTGAACTCCGTGCCCATTGGGTAGATGTGGACACCCATGAAGCGCCTGATATCTTGGCGGGTTATATTGAGTCTGAACTTCATTCAGCCGATGCATTACCTGAAGTGGCTTGGCGTCAGGGACATCGTCGGCAGTTGAATATTCTACATTCTGAACTAGACCCTGCCAGTATCGCGAATTTGCCACTGAATCGAGAGAGCGTTGTACTGCTGACGGGTGGGGCACGAGGTATTACTGCACTGGTGGCGGTTGAACTGGCTCGGCGTTATCAGTGTCATGTCGAGTTGGTAGGGCGTTCTGCACCACCTCAGGATGTGGAGTCCGAGGCAACGCGCGGGATCAGCGATCAGCGTTTACTGCGCCAGGCTTTGTTGGCCGAAGACAAGACCCGTAAGCCTGCCGAGGTCGAAAGACTGGCGCGTCGCCTTTTGGCAGATCGTGATTTTCGGGCTACGCTTGCAGCCGTTCGTGCTGCGGGCAGTACAGTGAATTACACGGCACTGGATGTCCGTGATGATCAGATTTTTAGTGATTTTATTACCAGTATTTACCATCAGCGTGGCCGTATTGACGGTGTGATTCATGGGGCCGGCGTGGTTGAGGATAAACTGGTTCGTGACAAGAGCGATGAAAGTTTTTCCCGTGTTTTTGATACCAAAGTAAAAGGCGCAGTGATTTTAAGCCAGCATATTCGTAAAGATGTCGGGTTTGTGGTGTTTTTCTCAAGCGTCGCCAGTGCCTTTGGCAACCGTGGGCAAGTGGACTATGCAACTGCGAATGATGTACTCGACAAATTGGCGCATCATTGGCAGTCGCAAATTGATGGTCGGGTATTGTCGGTGAATTGGGGGCCTTGGGCGGATACCGGCATGGTCTCTGAGTCGCTCAAAAACGAATATGCACGTAAAGGCATCGGCTTAATTCCTCAACAGCAAGGTGTGGCCGCACTCCTTGCAGAGCTGGGTAGCCAGTCCATTGAAACGCAGATTGTACTGATGTCTGGTCGACCAGAAAGCTTTGCAGGTGAGACGCGTAAAGCCAAATTGGTTGAGATCTAGTGTATGGCTAGAATCGCAATTGTAGGGATGGCTTGCTTGTTTCCCGGTGCATCCAATATGCGCCAATTCTGGGAAAATATCTGCAATGGCGTGGATGCGATCAGTGATGTGCCAAACGCACGTTGGGATGCCAGCTATTTCGATCCGAACTCGAAGGCGGTTGATCGTTTCTACTGTCGCCGTGGTGGTTTTGTGGATGACTATGCGGATTTTGATCCGTTGCAATTTGGCATTATGCCTAATATTGCCGAGGTTGTTGAACCGGATCAACTGCTTACCCTCAAAGTTGGCTATCAGGCTTTGCAAGATGCAGGCTACAGTGATCGTGATTTTGCCCGTGCGAGGACGGGTGTTATTGTCGGGCGTGGTAATTATGTCAGTGCTGGGGTACTGCGGTTAGAGCAGCATGTGAGGATGTTGCCGCAGATTATCCAGACACTGCGTGACTTATTTCCGGATATGACCGAAGAGGCGTTGGCGGAGGCACGTACGCGCTTGCAAGCGGAGCTGTCCTATTATGGCCCTGATATGGCCTCGGGCCTGATTCCGAATTTGATAGCCTCGCGTCTGGCCAATCGTCTGGATTTGCACGGTCCTGCTTATACGGTTGATGCCGCGTGCGCCAGTTCCTTACTGGCTGTTGAGCAGGCTTGTGCCATGCTATCACGGGGTGATGTCGACATGATGTTGGTTGGCGGCGCTCATCTGACGCATGATTTGACCTTCTGGGCGACATTTTGTCAGTTGGGGGCATTGTCTCGGCGTGGCATTATCAGTCCACTATCGGCAGAGGCCGATGGCATTCTGGCTGGCGAAGGCGTGGGCATGGCTGTGCTGAAACGTTTAGAGGATGCAGTGACGGATGGGGATCGGATCTATGCAGTGATCGAAGGGGTAGGTTCCTCCAGTGATGGCCGTAGTAGCAGTCTGGTTGCACCTTCGGCCAAAGGTCAGGGCATTGCGCTAGAGCGTGCTTGGCAGAATTTGCCTTTTACACGAGATGATATTGGCTTGGTTGAAGCGCATGGAACCGGAACTCCGACAGGGGATGAGATCGAGCTTGAAACCATGGCGGACTTCTTTGGTCCGCATGTCGGCAGTGGAGAGCGTCCCGTCATTGGCTCTGTAAAGTCGATGATCGGCCACACCATGCCCGCTTCAGGGATGGCGGGTTTAATCAAGACGGCGCTATCGATTCATCATGGTGTACTACCACCGACTTTGCACTGTGCGGAACCTCATCCTCGACTCGCTACAACGCGATTTCGTGTTACGGCAAAAAGTGAACCGTGGTTGCAACCGCGTGAACAGCGGATTGCTGCACTGAATGCGTTTGGGTTTGGCGGTATCAATGCCCATCTGGTGCTGCGTGGGCTGCCTAGTGACCCTGCAAGTAATTCGGTGGCGGCCTTACCTGATGTATTGATGCTCGCCGCAGAAAATCCTGAAATGTTGCTTGCTCATTTGGATGCCCTGATCGCAGGTCATAGTGTGCCTGAAGGTTCTGGGGATTGTCGCTTAGTGGTGATTGCTCCTGATGCCAAGCGTTTAGTGACTGCACGAAAAGTCGTGGCGACAGGCAAGCCACATTCCGGACGACAACAGATTTGGTTTACCCCGCGCGGGTTACTCACGGCGGGCGGTAAGTTGGCTTTTGTCTTTCCGGGAGTGGATAGTGCATTCTCCCCTCAGGCAACCGATCTCGCTGGTTTCTTTAATCGACCATTACCGGCATGGTGTCAGACGCTTGACCCGAGCCAAGACCTGCTGAAAGTCGTCCTTGGCCTTCTCGGATTTAATCGCTTTTTATTTGAAATCTTGACGGAATTGGGCATTCAACCACAGGGCTTCGCTGGGCATAGCGTGGGAGAATGGAGTGCCATGCTGACCTCAGGGATGATGGATCAGGCTTTATCAGATCGGACCAATGCCGGTCTTGATTTTGATGCCATGCGGTTTCCCGATGTCCAGTTCCTTGCCGCTGCCTGTGATCAAGCGACTTTAAGCGCAGCTCTGATCGATCTATCTGACATCGCAATCTCTCATGATAACTGTCCACATCAGGTCATTGCCTGCGGACAGCGCAGTGCAATTGCGGTGACGGCCGAGCGGTTACGCAGTCAGAGTATCTTTGTCCAAATCTTACCCATTGTTTCAGGGTTTCATTCTCCATTATTTGCCGATCATATGGATTGGTATCGGGATTTCTTTGGGGCTGCAGAGTTGCGCGAACCCGCACTTCCAGTGTGGTCTGCGACCAGTACCAAGCCTTTTCCCAAGGATATGGATGCGAAGCGTCAGTTGGCGTTGGATCATTTACTCGAACCTGTGCGTTTTCGCGAATTAACAGAAGCGCTCTATGACGATGGCTTTCGCGTTTTTGTGCAAGTGGGTACTGGTTCACTCCCCGGTTTTATTGATGATACGTTGACGGGTCGTCCACACCATGCACTACATGCTAATCACGAAGCGCGTAGTGGCCTAGCACAGTTGCAGATGCTGAGTGCTGCGCTATGGGTTGAGGGTGCCGAACTGGATTTAAGTCTGTTGCAATCGACACAAACACAGCCGCCGCAAGTGGCAATGGATTCGCCACTGAGTGCAACATCCCGACGTTTAACGCTGGGCGTTCCATTGCTGCGTGTTCATGATCCTCTCCCTCGTCAATCTCGTTCAGATGTTGGGCGATCGTTTGCAGCACCTCGCTTATCTGATTCGATCGTATTGCCCAATGATCCTGTCGGTCGTTTGATGCGTGATACCTTGGCGGATATCGAGCAGGCTGGACGTGACGTACTGGCGCTTTGGCAGCAACACCGGGCGGGTCATGTCCCACCTGCATCGTTACCAGCGTGCTTATCGACCACACCAACGGCTTTAGATCTCGATACTCGAGTTACCCGTCTTTTGGATTTAGAAACCACCATTCCTTGGGTGAAGGATCATGCGCTTTATCCGCAGCGACCCAACTGGCCCATCATGGCCGATTGTCATCCAGTCGTGCCATTGACCATGGAGGTGATGCTGGTGCGGGAGGCTGTCGAACAGGCGATTGCAAATCTGCGTCCTGCTTGGAAGGTGATCGAAGTACGCAGCATTCAAGCCTATAACTGGTTGGTAGTCACAAAACCTGTGACGGTTGAAATCACCCTGCAGTCCGTAGCCGAAGACACGATCGCTGTGGAAATCGTCGGTTATTTTAAAGCGCAAGTTGTTGTGGCGGCAGAGTGGCCGGTTGCGCAAGTTCAAAAATTGGCACCATTGCAACAGCCTCGTAAGACGGCGGTGAGTGCACAAGAGCTCTATAGTCAAGGTTGGATGTTCCATGGTCCAACTTATCAAGGGGTGGAGCAGTTTAAACAGATTGGGATCAATGGTATTGATGGTGTGCTACGTGTGCCCAATGGCAGTGGGTCCTTACTGGATAATATGGGGCAGCTAGCGGGTTATTGGGTGATGGAACAGCCGGATAATTGCTTGGCGATGCCGATCGGTGTGGATTGCATTCGTTTTCACGCCACTGATCCCATACCCGGTGATCTGACCATGGCAGAGGTGCGTGTTCGCGAAGTCGATACCCTTAATTGTGTCAGTGACCTTCTACTGCGTAACGCACAGGATCAGGTGTGTATCAGTATCGACGGCTGGCGCACACGCCGTTATCAGATGGATAAAGTATTCTGGGAAGCATCGCGATTATTGTCGAAATATACCGTCTCAAAGCGCGTGCCGCCGAACGTAATGCTCTTTGATGATCGTTATGACACCGCCATATTGCGTGAATACATAAGTCGGCGTTATCTGACTGAAAAAGAACGCCACCTCTATGAGAACTTGGCACCCCGCAAGCGTCGGCAGTGGCTCAGTGGTCGAGTTGCAGCCAAGGATGCTGTACTGACGTGGGTTCGTGAACGAGGCGCAAGCTTAGTCTATCCGCAAGAAATCGTGATTGTGAATGATGAGCAGGGGGCGCCACATGTCCATGCAAATGTCACGAAGAGCGTGCATGATCATGGGAATGATCATTTATATATTTCGATTTCGCACAAAGATCATCTCGCGGCAGCGATTGTCGGTATTGAACCGGTTGGCATAGATATTGAACGCGTAGAACTACGGGATGCAGATTTTATTGCTATGGTTTTTAGTCGAGAAGAGCAAGCACTCTTAATGCAGGCATCGGAATTACCGGAAGTCTCCTATACCCGTGGTTGGGTGGCCAAAGAGGTCGTGGCTAAGGCCGCTGGGACTGGACTCGGCGGCCATTTACGCGACTATATCGTCACGGCACGTGATGGAGACTGTCTGCTCATTAATGATCGCTGGGTTGTCACGCATCACCTGCATGATCATGTCTTGGGTTGGAGTTTAGATAGTCAATTGTCTTTTTCTCAAGAAGAGTCTGAATCAACCACACACGAATTTCTTTAATAACATTATTAATAATAGGGAAGTCTAAGAGGTGACTATGAGTGATAACCAAACAGTTTTAGCCGTTGTGATTGAGAAGATTCGTACATCCATTAACGAAGACTGGATCATGGACTATGAGATTGATGCCACGACGCGTTTTAATGATGATCTTGAAATTGAAAGCATTGAATTTGTCAAAATTGCCAATGCCATCCAGCAACATTACGGTACGCATCTGAATATTGCCGATTGGCTAGCGGGAAAAAGTATTCATGAATTGATTGGATTAAGTGTGGGTGAACTGACTGATTATGTGAGCGCGGCATTAGCGAAGGGATAAAACGTATGGCACGAATTCTATTTACGGCGCCACCACTGGTTGGGCATCTTAATCCAGCTCTTGCCCTTGCGGCGGTCCTTGAACGGCATGGACATGAGATTGCTTGGGCAGTACATGCAGAGCGAGTGGGTTCTCGACTGCCTGAGGGTGCACGGGTCTTTTCGCTGGATGCGGGTGATGCGGTTAATGGCATTGAAGTTCCTGCGGTCCGTGGCATAGAAAGCGTGCGTTTATTCTTTGAGGATTATTCGATTCCGCTCGCCGAGCAAAGCTTACCATTGCTTGAAGATGCGGTCCGCAGCTTCAAACCCGATGTGATGGTGGTTGACCATCAGATGCCTGCAGGGGCGTTAGTCGCACGCAAATTTCAGTTGCCGTGGGTGTCTCTCGTGACCACAACCGCATCCATCCTCAAGCTCTCACCCATGCTTGATGCGTGGGTCGCTGAACAATATATGGGGTTACAAAAACGCTATTTGCCACCTCAGCTAATCACAGAACGACCAGATTTCTCACCTTACCGCGTCATTGTGTTTTCGATCGAAGCACTGCTCGGTCAGGAGCACGCTCGGGTTGAAGCTCCTTATGCCTTTGTGGGCCCAACACTGGGTGGCGGACGTCGGCATGTTGATTTCCCTTGGGATTGGTTCAAAGACGATACAAAGAAATTATATGTGAGTCTAGGGACGGTCAGTCGAGATCGGGACACGCGTTTTTTCGAGGTGATCATGGAGGCATTGACGGGTCTGGATCATATCCAAGCCGTTATGGTGGCGCCTGCCGTTCTGAAAGACAAAGCGCCACCTAATGTCTTGATTTCTGATTTTGTACCGCAATGGGAACTGCTACAAAAGGTGGATGCAGTGATTTCTCATGCCGGTCATAACACGGTGTGTGAAACGTTGTCTCATGACCTGCCACTCATTGTGGCTCCAATCCGTGACGATCAACCCGTTATCGCTCGGCAAGTGATTGATGCCGGTGCTGGAATTTTTATGCGGCATGGCAAGGTGACTGCCAATACGGCACGTAACACCATCCTTGAGCTGTTTGCCAATTCGCAGCTTGGTGTCGAGTCTGCTCGTTTAGGAGCCGCTTTAAGAGCTGCACCAGGTGTAGAAGGTGCCGCAGAGATTGTGGAAAGTTTACTGCAGCCTCAGCAATTACAAGTAGGTGGCTAAGGGATGCGGACAGTTATTCATCATGATGTTGAGCTGTCTACTTTAAGCTTAGGGCCAGAGGATGGTGAGCCCGTCGTCCTGCTGCATGGCTTGGTTTCGGGCAATATGGCGACGTGGTATACCTCCATCGCTATTCCACTTGCGACTTCAAGTCGTGTGGTGCTTTATGATTTACGTGGACATGGCAACAGTAGTCTGCCACCGCAAGGTTTTGATCTGGATAGTCAGGTTCAGGATTTGCTTGCTGTATTGAATCATTGTTTGGCTGGACGTCAACCTGTTGATCTTGTTGGTCATAGTATGGGAGCTCTGATCGCACTGCGCTTTGCACTACGTTTCCCACACCTCGTTCGTCGGTTGGTGCTGGTCGACGCACCTATGCCAGCGAAGCAATGGGTTGCACCTAGTTTGGTGGCTGCAGAATCAAGTTCTGTGTTGGCACAGTGGATTAATGAACAGCCTTACTTGGTCAACGACGTGCGTGGTCGAAGACGGGAACGGATCCATAAACGCCTAGAGTCGCTGTTGTTTGGAACGAGTATCGTTGCCGATGTCTTGGCGATGGATGTTGAACGTGATGAGGACCTTCGGGACTATACCCAACCCGTTCTTCTTATTTATGGCCGTGCATCACCGTGTCTTGCGGCAGGGCATCATTTGCATGAGACTCTACCCAATGCCGAATTGCGCTTGTTGGACTGCGGTCATTATGTGCCTGTGGAGGCACCCGATACACTACGGCAAATCCTTGAACAGTATTTAAATAAAAAAACGCAACGCATCACGGAATCCGAATAATGGACACGAATAAGGACAATGTCGCGGTATCGGCACTTTATACGGCAGGCACATGGCAATGGGCAGGCTTGCCGGGTTCTGATGCGGTGACACCCGCGGACTCTGAACGCGTTTTTAGTTTTGTAAATCGCTATATGGTGTTTTATACCTTTTTAAATCCCAAAACGTTTTCTCTACGTCATCAGCTTTTGCATCGTCACACAGCGATAGATTACTTGCGTGAGCAGTCGGGCTGTACTCGTACAGTGGAGGTTGCTTGCGGCTTTTCACCGCGCGGGGCCAGTGTGAGTGCAGACCCCGCACAGGAATATATTGAAATCGATTTGCCCGATATGATCACTTTCAAAGAAAGGCAACTCCAGAAAAGTGCTGAAGGCCGACAAGTTTTGGCCCGTGATAACTTCAAACTGCGTCCAGATAATATTCTGACGCTGGACTTTGTCGCAAATTTTGCTGATCGACGTACGGCGGTAATTACCGAAGGCCTGATGATGTATTTTACCCGTGAGCAGCAACTGCCGATATGGCAGTCGATTGCACGATTAGTCAATACGACAGATGGGGTCTATCTCTTTGACTATATTCCCTTAAGTGAGGAACCCGCTCGGAGCTGGTTAGGCGCTATTCTGCATTTTTTTCGAGTGAAACTGTTTGGTAAGGGTGATTTTGCTTACGATCAACGTAATCGCGAAGATGTTGCTCAAGATTTGCGTGCCAGTGGTTTTGGTCAGGTTGAGTCGTTTATTACGGGGGAGGTTGCAAGTCTCTGGAATTTGCCACAGGCGAATGTGCCAAGCCGGACGATTATCTATCGTTGCAGTGCAAGTTCAATGGCGCAAATAGCGACTGAGGAGCCAATATGAGTCAACCTCGCTATGTCCGCCGTCTATCTGCATTGGAACGTTACTCTTTAGTGCTGGATAGGGTCTATCGCTACCATGTCGATGCTATCCTTGAAGGTCGGGGTCATGTGGACACTGCTCAGTTACAACGTGCAGTAGATCAAGCCGCAGCCGCCAATCCCGCGATTCGCGTTCGCTTGCGTGGCTTTCTCGCTTATACCAAATGGGTTGATAGTGGTATTTCACCGCAGGTGCGTGAGATGCCTTTATCGGACTGGGACGGGAATAGTGAGCGGGGAGCGGCGTTTCTTAAAGAGCGTTTTGATGTGATGCGCGGTGGGGCTGTAGTTGACGTGTTGGTTGTGCCGTGTCGTGATGGGTATACGCGGATTGTTTTTCGAGCACTGCATGCTGCTTTTGACGGTCGTGGTTGTCTGCATTGGGTTAATGAGATCTGTCGTGCGATGCGTGGCGATGCGCTGCATGGCTCAGATTCATCCCTGACTGATCTGGATATACAAGCGCAGTATGAAAACCAAATAGAGCCTGAGCCTCCTCAGCCTCCCTCCAATTGTATTCCTGTTATACCGCCTGCTGTTGATCATACACAACAGCCCCTTGCATATATTTGGCGTCGTACAGTGATTGATAATAATGTCTCGCAAATGCTGACACGGACAGCGGTTTTTTTGGCAGAGTGGGCCCGTAAACGTGAAGAGGGAGATGTCGGTTTTACTATTCCAATCGATTATCGCGGCCTCCGTACGAATGAAATGAGTATCGGCAATTTGACCGGCTATGTGCGGCTGACCGTGCCACCCAATGCAACGTCACGTCAATTGATGCAGCAGCTCATTGGCAAGATCCGTGCAAAAGCAGATTGTCGACAGTTTCCTGGGATTCGTAAACTGCTCTGGATGCCCGTTTGGCTCATGCTAAGGCAACTGATGCCGAAGGTAGATGCCATTTTACATACGGTCACGCCAGCATTGCCCAGTGGTGGCATTGTGTCCATGGGCAATTTTGTGCCGCAAGATTATTCTTTTGAGGGCTTCGATGCGCACATGCTCTACGGTATTCCGGGGGCAGTCGGTAAGCTCAATGTTGTTTTTATCAATTACCCGAATTACACCGTAGTCAGTATAGCTGCGCCAGCAACCTATAACGATCATGGTCAGCTTGATGAACTCATTACGGCCTTTCAACAGCATTTTTCGAATACAGGAATTACACCTTGAGTGACATTGATATCAATAAGTTAAGGGTGGACCGTCAGCAGACTTCATCCCCAACCGTGACGAAGAAACGCCGTGTCAAAGTGTGGCATATCCTTGTGCTACTCTTCGTTGCAGCTTTGGCTTATTTTCATTTCTTTCCTTCGGCAGTGCTGGTACAGACCACGCAGGTGGTCAGTGCTTGGCCATCTCAGCAGTATGTCCTACTTGATTCTACGGGCTATGTGGTTGCACGACGCAAGGCGGCTGTGGCTTCGAAGGGAACCGGACGTGTGGAATGGCTTGGTGTGAGCGAAGGTCAGCATGTCAAACAGGGCACGGTGATTGCTCGTCTTGAAAACCATGATGTTGCATCAGCCTATAAAGCGGCAGTCGCAAACAGTGATGGCGCAGCCGCAGGGGTGCTCTCCGCACAAACGGTACTCAGCGATGCCAATGACAATTTACACCGCGTCTCTTTTCTTTATAACAAAGGCTTGGTCGCGCAGATTACGATGCATGAGGCACTCTCACGCGTGACACGCGCAAAACAATCGGTTGCAGGTGCGCAAGCCACTTTGGCTGCGGCAAGAGCGAATCAGGACAATGCGCAGAGCGCGCTGGACTATACCGAAATCCGCGCACCTTTTGATGGTGTCGTTATTGCGCGCTCTGCCAATGTCGGGGACATTGTCACACCACTCTCATCCGCTGCTGATGCAAAGGGTGCTGTTGCAGTGATGGCGGATATGAGCACTTTAGAAGTGAATGCCGATGTGTCTGAATCCTCACTGGGGAGTATCAGTGTCGGGCAGCCCTGTGAAATCGCTTTAGATGCATTCCCTGATCGCCGTTTCCGCGGTGAGGTGAGCGCAGTGGTTCCTGCGGTCAATCGTGCTAGTGCCACGGTGACTACCAAGGTGCGGATTATTGATATCGATTCCAAAATACTGCCAGACATGAGTGCTCGCGTGAGTTTCTTGTCCAAGCAAGTCCCCGTAGATCAAAACAAGCCCGTGCTTGCCGTGAGCCCGCAGGCAATCGTCAAGCGTCATGATCATGATGTGGTTTATACCCTGTCGGCCAAGAACACGGCTCAGGAGATTCCTGTGACGGTGGGCGCACAGTTGAGTGGTGTGCGCGCTATTCAAGGCAATCTTAAGGTGGGAGAGGTCCTTGTTTTAGAGCCAGCCAAGAAAATCGTTGATGGCACGTTATTAAAACTGCCGGAGACACATTGATGCCTACGCTGATTAGCATTAGTAATCTGGTCAAGACGTATCAACGGGCTAATCAGCTGGTTCCTGTGCTATTGAATATTAATCTTGAAATTGCTGAGGGAGATTATGTCTCGCTGATGGGGCCATCAGGATCAGGCAAAAGCACGCTGCTGAATTTGATCGCGGGTATTGATAAACCAACCAGCGGCTCGCTACTGATCGGCAATGTGGATATTGCCGCTTTACCAGAAAGTGAACTTGCGACCTGGCGTGCAGGCAATGTCGGTTTTATTTTTCAGTTTTATAACTTAATGCCAGTCTTGAATGCATTTGAAAATGTTGAGTTACCACTCTTGTTGACGGGACTGAATAAGTCTCAGCGCCGTGAGCATGTAGAGACCGCATTGTCCATGGTGGGGTTGAGTGATCGGATGGACCATTATCCCAATGAGCTTTCTGGAGGGCAGCAGCAACGGGTGGCGATTGCGCGTGCATTGATCACAGACCCTACGCTCATTGTTGCGGATGAACCGACAGGCGATCTGGATCGACAGTCGGCGGATGATGTTCTGAGTCTTTTGGATCGCTTAAATTCTGAGTTAGGGAAAACCATTGTCATGGTGACGCATGATCCGAAATCAGCTGCACGAGCCAAACGCCTCATTCACCTTGAAAAAGGTGTTTTAATCTCAGCAACAGAAGATCACTGAGATGAAGGCCGCCTATATTTTTCGTCTCGCCAGTAGGAATATGTGGCGGAGTCGTCTGCGCTCGGTACTGACTATTGCCGGAATTGCGGTTGCAATCATTTCTTTTGGTTTGCTACGTACTGTGGTGGACTCTTGGTATGCGGGCGCTGAGCTAGGCGCTTCGGGTCGTCTGATCACGCGCAACGCGGCTTCTCTGGCTTTTCCACTGCCACTCAGTTATGGCGAACGAATTCGTCGTCTTCAAGGTATCAATGCCGTTACGTGGGCGAACTGGTTTGGCGGGATATATATTGACGAAAAACATTTCTTTCCTCAGTTTGCCGTTGATCCTGAAAGTTATTTTAAGGTCTATCCTGAATATGTGATTGACCCCACTGAACTTGCGGCATTTCAGCATGATCGCCGGGGTGTGGTAGTCGGTAGTAAAACGGCCAATAAATATGGCTGGAAAGTGGGGGATCAAGTACCTCTTCGAGGTACGATTTATCCAGGGACATGGAGTTTCACCATTCGTGGCATCTATCACGGGCGTGATGATAAGGTGGATACCAGTCAGTTCCTTATGCATTGGGCGTATGTCAATGAAAACATCAAGGCATTGGTCCCTTCACTTGCCGATCGTGTCGGCATCTTTGTGATTGATAGTAGCAATCCTGCCAATGCCGCGATTACATCAGCAAGCATTGATAGCTTATTTCGTAATTCTTTATCAGAAACTCGCACCGAAACGCAAAAAGCTTTTCAACTGGGATTTATTTCGATGGTCGATACCATATTACTTGCGATTCAAACTGTCGCTTATGTGGTTGTCCTGATCATCATGGCTGTGATGGCAAACACCATGGCGATGGCCGCACGTGAGCGTACTCGAGAATATGCGACTCTAAAAGCCTTGGGCTTTAGTCACGCCTTTGTCTACAGTCTGATTATTGGTGAGTCGGTCACGATGGCACTCCTCGGTGGTGGTCTTGGGATTGCACTGACTTTTCCTTTATCGAAGGCATTTTTCTCAGCCACGCGTGATTTGTTTTTGGTTTTTGAGGTCATGCCGATGACGATTATCTTGCAAGTGATCGCCTCCTTACTCATTGGCGTCATGGCTTCACTGGCTCCAGCCATCAACAGTTCTCGGGTGAGAATTGTGGATGGCCTGCGTGCTGTGACTTAAGGGGGGACATATGAAACGTGGATTATCTTTTTCATATGTAGCCCGTAATCTCGTGGTACGTAAACTCACTACTATTTTGACCGCGAGTGGTATGGCGCTGGTGGTCTTTGTATTTGCAGCAGTATTGATGACCTCTGCAGGTTTGCGTCAAACCCTCTCTGGAACGGGTTCCTATGACAATGTCATGATTATACGACAGGGCTCTCAAACTGAAGTACAGAGTACGATCAGTCGTGAGCAGGCCAATATTCTCTCGTCATTACCGGGTTTATCCAGTGACGGCGTGGGGAATCCTATTTTGTCACCTGAAGTGTTGGTACTGGTGAACATGCCACGTAAAGATGGCGGGGGCTTGGCGAATATTGTGGTGCGGGGCACGAGTGAAAATGGCTTGCATATGCGGCCCCAAATTCATATTCAATCTGGAAGACAGTTTAGACCGGGCTCTTCAGAGGTCATTATTGGTAAAGGCTTAACCCGTGGAAAGTTAGGGTTACGTTTAGGCGATACGATGAGCTTTGGTTTACGTGAGTGGCGGATCGTCGGGGTCTTCGATGCAGGAGCAAGTGGCTTTGACTCTGAGGTGTGGGGAGATGGTGAGCAAATGATGCAAGCTTTCCGTCGTCAGAGTTACTCTTCGGTGGTCGTGAATCTCCGGGATCGCGTCAGTTACGATGTCTTTGCCGAAGCCGTGAAACAACAGCCTCGTTTGAATGTGGATATCCGCCGTGAGTCTCTGTTTTACGCCGATCAGTCTGAGAAGATGACCAATTTTATCGATATTCTGGGTAATACCATCACGGTTATTTTTTCGGTGGGGGCGGTGATTGGGGCGATGATTACCATGTATTCCAGTGTGGCAAATCGCACTCGAGAAATCGGTACTCTGAGGGCTTTAGGATTTCAAAGAAGCAATATTGTCTCGGCATTTTTACAAGAAGCGATGTTACTGGGTTTTATTGCGGGTGTTTTTGGATTAATCGGTGCGTCATTTATGCAGTTCGTTGAAATCTCAACGACCAATATTCAGACTTTTTCTGAGGTGGTCTTCAAACTGATTTTGACGCCTGCTATTGTATTGCAAGTCATGTTGTTCTCTTTATTCATGGGTGTATTAGGTGGCGTTTTGCCTGCGATACGGGCTTCACGTCTGGAGATCGTCGATGCCCTTAGAACAGGTTGATGCGTTATCACGTTTGCCCTCCTTAAAGCCCGTGGTAGAAATCAATCGGCGTGTTTCAACGCCGGAGTACTATCATGCCAGCGTGGGCGCAAGCCCAAAGACGCTTGAAGGCCCTCGCAAGGTCATCTTTGCGTTAGCCGGCGTTACTGATGGTTCACTGCAAGCAGAAGATTGGCAACGCGCCATTGATCAGATCACTGCGGTGAATCCTGGACTGCGATTGCGCTGGAATGGCAGTCTGGGATTCTCACGTTGGACCAGCGATGGTTTACCACCCCGATTGCGGATGATTGATGAATGCACTTGGGATTTAAACTCAAGTGCGGGTGCGGAGTTCATTACCGAGACGCCTTTATCTCTGCGTGAGGGCCCAACTGTCGAATTCATTATCGCTAATCAAGGCCATGGTCGTTTATTGGTTATTTTACGTACGCTCCATGCTATCGTAGATGGTATGGGTAGCTTTCATGTGCTCTATGAGTTGTTCCGTGCTTTGCGCGGAGAGCCATTGCTCGGCAGTAATGCTTCCTTTAGTGATGTCGATTTGATGCTCGCCGTACAAGCCCCGAAGAGTGAGTCCATGCATCGGCCGACATGTTGGCTTACAGGAGAGCCTGAAGGCGATACGCAGGGCGACGATTGGTGGCGGATTAAGTTGGGTCCTGTGCGCAAGCAACTGTTAGCTCATTTGGCCGTGACACTGGCCGAGTTTGCACATCAGCGTAGCGACTTGCCAGTGATGGTGGCGATCCCTGTTGATCTACGTCGTCATGCACCAGGTTTAATCTCGACAACCAATTTTAGCAGCATGGTGTTGGTGCGATTGGAAAAGGGCGATGGAATCGGTGTCTTTAAAGAGCGGCTACAGGCTTTACTCGATGCCAAGCGTGATGCCGCTTTTGCACCGATTTTAAATCTGACCCGTTGGTTACCACTACGTTGGTTTGATCAATTGCTGGGACGTACGGAGAAGAATTATTTGACAAGGAAGCCTTTAGAGACATTTTTGATCTCTAATTTGGGGCGGTTGGATGTAGAAGGCATGAGTGCACCGGGTTTCACCGTGGATGATATGGTGGCGCTTCCACAGCCAGGTACACCCTTCGTTGTTTTATGTACGATAGATGGCGAGGTGGAAATCATTCTCGGGCTGCCTCGTATTTTATCGAATCATGGTCGTGTAGAAGCGTTGACAGCTTTTTTACAGCAGCGGATGGCAGACAACGCATAACAATAGATGGTATCAAGTCAGGTAGTTATTTGAGCCAGCGAAAATAGGAGATCGGGTCATTAGTATTCGCGAGAGAGCCAAAGTCTGGAAAAGCACCATCAATGAAATCTTCATTTACGATGCGGTGAAGCTTTTCGAGCCATTCCGATATTTTTTCTTTATCGGAGGATTCGTGCTGTCTGTTATTGCATTAGTGTATAAGACTGAATTAAATGGATATACAGGTTATTTACCCTCATCCATCAACAGTGGTGGGATCGGAGCCTGTCGATTCTTGGTCGATGCTTATATTCCACTGGTTCTGATTTATTTTATATGTGTGTTGATGGGCTTGAATAAAGAAAGAATTCATCAAGCGAATCTTGCTATTAAAAGGAATAAGTTCGCCAAAAAACCTGTGCTTCTCGCCACTATATTTTTACTTGTTGTTCCATACATCTTTTTTATCAGCCATAGCCCTGCCATGAGCTCGTTCTTTAATTTAAACAAATATGGCAATTTGGTGGTTTCGATTCCTTTATTTAGCTATAGCACCGTACAGTCTTTTACGATTGTGGCATGTAGCTTACTGGCCCGAAAATTTGCAATTTATGACGAGCAATAAAACACACTACTCTAAAAAGCTTTAAAACGTCTTAAAACCATACAAACTTCGCATTTCGCCTACAAACTGATCATCCGGAAGGATAATTGAAGAAAGGGTTTGACAGGGTTGAGGAAATGTATAGAATGCACCCCACAGCGACGTTGACTGTCTTAGAAATAAGTAAGAAAAACAGTAGCTTAAGTGTTTTGGCGGATGTTTGAGTAGTTTTGGCGGTTGTGTTTGTAGATTTTTAGAACGTGTGTTGCACGAATTAAAAATAGATAAAGATTAACGTTGACAATGAGAAAAACTTCTGTAGAATACGCCTCCTACCGCAGCGAACCAGACGATGGACGTAGCGGGTGAGATTGGGATTGATGAGTCAATGGGCTCTAGGTTTTGATTTTACGAAAGACTCTTTAAGAACTTGTGAAGAACAACTTGTGTGGATTTTTGCTGGTTACGATGAGATAAATTATCATTTAGTAATTGGTAGAAATTACTCGCAATTCATTTTAGGTAATGATTGAAGTAATGATGTCTTAAGTGACATATAGCTAGTGAAAGATGAGCCAAAGATTGGTGACCTCAAGTCACTATGAAACATTAAACTGAAGAGTTTGATCATGGCTCAGATTGAACGCTGGCGGCAGGCTTAACACATGCAAGTCGAGCGGAGTACTTCGGTACTTAGCGGCGAACGGGTGAGTAATGCCTAGGAATCTGCCTGATAGTGGGGGATAACGTTCGGAAACGAACGCTAATACCGCATACGTCCTACGGGAGAAAGGGGGCTTTATTGCTCTCGCTAACAGATGAGCCTAGGTCAGATTAGCTAGTTGGTGAGGTAAAGGCTCACCAAGGCGACGATCTGTAGCGGGTCTGAGAGGATGATCCGCCACACTGGAACTGAGACACGGTCCAGACTCCTACGGGAGGCAGCAGTGGGGAATATTGGACAATGGGCGAAAGCCTGATCCAGCCATGCCGCGTGTGTGAAGAAGGCCTTTTGGTTGTAAAGCACTTTAAGCGGGGAGGAGGGCACCACGGTTAATACCCGTGAATGTCGGACGTTACCCGCAGAATAAGCACCGGCTAACTCTGTGCCAGCAGCCGCGGTAATACAGAGGGTGCGAGCGTTAATCGGAATTACTGGGCGTAAAGCGCGCGTAGGCGGCTTGTTAAGTCAAATGTGAAATCCCCGAGCTTAACTTGGGCATTGCATTCGATACTGGCAAGCTAGAGTATGGGAGAGGAAGGTAGAATTCCAGGTGTAGCGGTGAAATGCGTAGAGATCTGGAGGAATACCGATGGCGAAGGCAGCCTTCTGGCCTAATACTGACGCTGAGGTGCGAAAGCATGGGGAGCAAACAGGATTAGATACCCTGGTAGTCCATGCCGTAAACGATGTCAACTAGCCGTTGGGGCCCTTGAGGCCTTAGTGGCGCAGCTAACGCGATAAGTTGACCGCCTGGGGAGTACGGTCGCAAGACTAAAACTCAAATGAATTGACGGGGGCCCGCACAAGCGGTGGAGCATGTGGTTTAATTCGATGCAACGCGAAGAACCTTACCTAGCCTTGACATGTCTGGAATCTTGTAGAGATACGAGAGTGCCTTCGGGAATCAGAACACAGGTGCTGCATGGCTGTCGTCAGCTCGTGTCGTGAGATGTTGGGTTAAGTCCCGCAACGAGCGCAACCCTTTTCCTTATTTGCCAGCACTTCGGGTGGGAACTCTAAGGATACTGCCAGTGACAAACTGGAGGAAGGCGGGGACGACGTCAAGTCATCATGGCCCTTACGGCTAGGGCTACACACGTGCTACAATGGTCGGTACAAAGGGTTGCTAACCCGCGAGGGCATGCTAATCTCAAAAAGCCGATCGTAGTCCAGATTGGAGTCTGCAACTCGACTCCATGAAGTCGGAATCGCTAGTAATCGCGGATCAGAATGTCGCGGTGAATACGTTCCCGGGCCTTGTACACACCGCCCGTCACACCATGGGAGTTTGTTGCACCAGAAGTAGGTAGCCTAACCGTAAGGAGGGCGCTTACCACGGTGTGGCCGATGACTGGGGTGAAGTCGTAACAAGGTAGCCGTAGGGGAACCTGCGGCTGGATCACCTCCTTAACGAATCCATCGGGCCAGCAAGAATCCACAACAAGTTGTTCTTCACAAAAGCAAGCAAGTCGCTAGACTGTATTGTTTGCATCGTTGTCTGTAAAAGACAGTGATCTAAACAAGTAAAACAGTTAAATGACGAGCGAAGCTGGCCTGCGGGTCTGTAGCTCAGTTGGTTAGAGCACACGCTTGATAAGCGTGGGGTCGGCAGTTCAAGTCTGCCCAGACCCACCACTAGCCAGCTGAATAGGTGAAATTTAGTGCGAATCGTAATGGTTTGGGTTAAATGAACTGAATACGGGGTCTTAGCTCAGTTGGTAGAGCGCCTGCTTTGCAAGCAGGATGTCAACGGTTCGACTCCGTTAGACTCCACCATTTTCTAAGCGATTAGGAAATTGAAAGTCGGAATGAAAGATTAAGAGTCAACATAGCTTAGTAGCTAATACTAACCTCTGTTGATTGATCGACACTGTAGTGTTGAGAAATTGCTGAATATCTCTGACCTGACGAAGGCTGAGAAACTCTTTAATAGATTGGAAAAATTGAGTTGTAGTTAATTGTGACTTATTCATCGTACAGAGAATAAGTCACCTAAAACTGAATCAAGCGTTTTGGTCAAATAACCATTGAAGCTGTACGTTGTTCAATCAACAAGACTTTGAATAGAAGCCTTAGATCAGAAGTTGGGATTTAAGACGACCGTTTGGGGTTGTATAGTCAAGTAATGAAGTGCACATGGTGGATGCCTTGGCAGTCAGAGGCGATGAAAGACGTGTGAGCCTGCGAAAAGCTTCGGGGAGGCGGCAACAATCCTATGATCCGGAGATGTCTGAATGGGGGAACCCACTTATCGTAAGATAGGTATTGCAACATGAATACATAGTGTTGCAAAGCGAACGCGGGGAAGTGAAACATCTCAGTACCCGTAGGAACAGAAATCAATTGAGATTCCCTTAGTAGCGGCGAGCGAACAGGGATTAGCCCATTAAGTTTAGAGTGTTTTAGTAGAACGACCTGGAAATGTCGGCCATAGTAGGTGATAGCCCTGTATACGAAAGGGCACTCTAAATGAATCGAGTAGGGCGAGGCACGAGAAACCTTGTCTGAACATGGGGGGACCATCCTCCAAGGCTAAATACTCCTGACTGACCGATAGTGAACCAGTACCGTGAGGGAAAGGCGAAAAGAACCCCTGTGAGGGGAGTGAAATAGATCCTGAAACCGTGTGCATACAAGCAGTAGGAGCGGACTTGTTCCGTGACTGCGTACCTTTTGTATAATGGGTCAGCGACTTATATTCTGTAGCAAGGTTAACCGTATAGGGGAGCCGTAGGGAAACCGAGTCTGAATAGGGCGTATAGTTGCAGGGTATAGACCCGAAACCGAGTGATCTATCCATGAGCAGGATGAAGGTGCCGTAACAGGCACTGGAGGTCCGAACCCACCGTCGTTGAAAAGCCGGGGGATGACTTGTGGATAGGGGTGAAAGGCTAATCAAACTCGGTGATAGCTGGTTCTCCCCGAAAGCTATTTAGGTAGCGCCTCGGACGAATACCACTGGGGGTAGAGCACTGTTTCGGCTAGGGGGTCATCCCGACTTACCAAACCGATGCAAACTCCGAATACCAGTGAGTACTATCCGGGAGACAGACTGCGGGTGCTAACGTCCGTAGTCAAGAGGGAAACAACCCAGACCGCCAGCTAAGGCCCCAAATTTCTAGTTAAGTGGGAAACGATGTGGGAAGGCATAGACAGCTAGGAGGTTGGCTTAGAAGCAGCCATCCTTTAAAGAAAGCGTAATAGCTCACTAGTCGAGTCGGCCTGCGCGGAAGATGTAACGGGGCTCAAACTAGAAGCCGAAGCTGCGGATTTGAACTTGTTTCAAGTGGTAGGGGAGCGTTCTGTAAGTCTGTGAAGGTGTGTTGAGAAGCATGCTGGAGATATCAGAAGTGCGAATGCTGACGTGAGTAACGATAATGCGAGTGAAAAACTCGCACGCCGAAAGACCAAGGGTTCCAGTCCAACGTTAATCGGGGCTGGGTTAGTCGACCCCTAAGGCGAGGCAGAAATGCGTAGTCGATGGGAAATCGGTTAATATTCCGATACTTCTGCATAATGCGATGAGGGGACGGAGAAGGTTAAATCAGCCTGGCGTTGGTTGTCCAGGTGGAAGGTGGTAGGCATGAGTCTTAGGCAAATCCGGGACTCTTTATGCTGAGAGCCGATAGCAAGCTGTACTTGTACAGCGAAGTGATTGATACCAAGCTTCCAGGAAAAGCCTCTAAGCTTCAGTTATGCAGGAATCGTACCCGAAACCGACACAGGTGGTCAGGTCGAGTAGACCAAGGCGCTTGAGAGAACTCTGCTGAAGGAACTAGGCAAAATGGTACCGTAACTTCGGGAGAAGGTACGCTGCTGATGGTGATAGGACTTGCTCCTTGAGCTGTTGGCAGCCTCAGAAACCAGGCCGCTGCAACTGTTTATTAAAAACACAGCACTCTGCAAACACGAAAGTGGACGTATAGGGTGTGATGCCTGCCCGGTGCCGGAAGGTTAATTGATGGGGTTAGCGAAAGCGAAGCTCTTGATCGAAGCCCCGGTAAACGGCGGCCGTAACTATAACGGTCCTAAGGTAGCGAAATTCCTTGTCGGGTAAGTTCCGACCTGCACGAATGGCATAATGATGGCGGCGCTGTCTCCAGCAGAGACTCAGTGAAATCGAAATCGCGGTGAAGATGCCGTGTACCCGCGGCTAGACGGAAAGACCCCGTGAACCTTTACTGCAGCTTTACATTGAACTTTGACTTTACTTGTGTAGGATAGGTGGGAGGCTATGAAGATCGGACGCCAGTTCGATTGGAGCCATCCTTGAAATACCACCCTGGTAACGTCGAGGTTCTAACCCAGCCCCCTGATCGGGGGCGGGGACAATGTATGGTGGGTAGTTTGACTGGGGCGGTCTCCTCCTAAAGAGTAACGGAGGAGTACGAAGGTGCGCTCAGCGTGGTCGGAAATCACGCGTAGAGTATAAAGGCAAAAGCGCGCTTAACTGCGAGACCCACAAGTCGAGCAGGTACGAAAGTAGGTCTTAGTGATCCGGTGGTTCTGTATGGAAGGGCCATCGCTCAACGGATAAAAGGTACTCTGGGGATAACAGGCTGATACCGCCCAAGAGTTCATATCGACGGCGGTGTTTGGCACCTCGATGTCGGCTCATCTCATCCTGGGGCTGAAGCAGGTCCCAAGGGTATGGCTGTTCGCCATTTAAAGAGGTACGCGAGCTGGGTTTAGAACGTCGTGAGACAGTTCGGTCCCTATCTACCGTGGGCGTTGGAGATTTGAGAGGATCTGCTCCTAGTACGAGAGGACCAGAGTGGACGAACCTCTGGTGTTCCGGTTGTCATGCCAATGGCACAGCCGGGTAGCTATGTTCGGAAGGGATAAGCGCTGAAAGCATCTAAGCGCGAAGCCCACCTCAAGATTAGATCTCCCAGGGGTTTACCCCCTAAAGAGCCGTTGAAGACTACGACGTTGATAGGTTCGGTGTGGAAGTACAGCGATGTATGAAGCTAACGAATACTAATTGCTCGTGAGGCTTGACTATACAACACCCAAGCGGTTGTTGTTGGCTTTAAAGGTTATAGATCAAAAGCGCAATCAACATTGCACGCTTGATTCGGATTTAGTAAAATTAGCGACAACTCAATCAGCCCAATCTGTAAGATTGGCAAAGTGAAACAGCAGTGCGAAGACTACTTCAAACGTGCATCACCAAGCCTAACAGTTGTGCTGACGACTATAGCAAGAGTGAACCACCTGATCCCATCCCGAACTCAGAAGTGAAACCTCTTTGCGCCGATGGTAGTGTGGCATTCGCCATGTGAGAGTAGGGCATCGTCAGCTCATTATTCGTAGCCCAAAGCTACACACAAAACCCCCTTCTCCTACGAGATGGGGGTTTTGTCTTTCTACACCATTTAAGATCTGAAAATAATAAAACCCGAAATATAAAACATTAAAGCCCAAGGTTTTTACCTTGGGCTTTTTATTAAGTCTGTTTATTAACCGAATAACGTATACATACTAGGCAATACTCTCAGATTCAGCCTTGATCTCTCCAATCTTAAGCAAGCGTGCGCGAACGATATTACGGCTGATACCGAGTAGCTTAGCAGTCTGTACCTGGTTGCGATGACAATATCTAAATGCACTACTCATCACAGCCTCTTCTATTTTGTCGAAAAGCGCATCGGGGTTTGTTTCAAAGAGATCAATCAGCGCAGCTTCCAACTGTTCAATGGGGTCATCGTACTGAGTTTTTGGGCTTAAAAGCTTATGGGTTGACGATGTTGGGGAGTGCTGGTTGCGGAGTTCCGAACTGCCGATTTGTAGATCCTCGGGCTTGATCACCGAGTCTTGGCAAACGAGGAGGGCATAATGAATGACGTTTTCTAACTCGCGGATATTGCCCGGCCAATTGTGCGATAGCAGTACTCTTTACGGCTTCTTCTATTTCATCAAAAAAGGCACTATGAGTTTGTCTTAAAAACGCCCAAAAACATGAATATTGCCTACAAACTGACCATCTAGTTTGATAATTGAAGAAAGGGTTTGACAGGGTTGAGGAAATGTATAGAATGCACCCCACAGCGACGTTGACTGTCTTAGAAATAAGTAAGAAAAACAGTAGCTTAAGTGTTTTGGCGGATGTTTGAGTAGTTTTGGCGGTTGTGTTTGTAGATTTTTAGAACGTGTGTTGCACGAATTAAAAATAGATAAAGATTAACGTTGACAATGAGAAAAACTTCTGTAGAATACGCCTCCTACCGCAGCGAACCAGACGATGGACGTAGCGGGTGAGATTGGGATTGATGAGTCAATGGGCTCTAGGTTTTGATTTTACGAAAGACTCTTTAAGAACTTGTGAAGAACAACTTGTGTGGATTTTTGCTGGTTACGATGAGATAAATTATCATTTAGTAATTGGTAGAAATTACTCGCAATTCATTTTAGGTAATGATTGAAGTAATGATGTCTTAAGTGACATATAGCTAGTGAAAGATGAGCCAAAGATTGGTGACCTCAAGTCACTATGAAACATTAAACTGAAGAGTTTGATCATGGCTCAGATTGAACGCTGGCGGCAGGCTTAACACATGCAAGTCGAGCGGAGTACTTCGGTACTTAGCGGCGAACGGGTGAGTAATGCCTAGGAATCTGCCTGATAGTGGGGGATAACGTTCGGAAACGAACGCTAATACCGCATACGTCCTACGGGAGAAAGGGGGCTTTATTGCTCTCGCTAACAGATGAGCCTAGGTCAGATTAGCTAGTTGGTGAGGTAAAGGCTCACCAAGGCGACGATCTGTAGCGGGTCTGAGAGGATGATCCGCCACACTGGAACTGAGACACGGTCCAGACTCCTACGGGAGGCAGCAGTGGGGAATATTGGACAATGGGCGAAAGCCTGATCCAGCCATGCCGCGTGTGTGAAGAAGGCCTTTTGGTTGTAAAGCACTTTAAGCGGGGAGGAGGGCACCACGGTTAATACCCGTGAATGTCGGACGTTACCCGCAGAATAAGCACCGGCTAACTCTGTGCCAGCAGCCGCGGTAATACAGAGGGTGCGAGCGTTAATCGGAATTACTGGGCGTAAAGCGCGCGTAGGCGGCTTGTTAAGTCAAATGTGAAATCCCCGAGCTTAACTTGGGCATTGCATTCGATACTGGCAAGCTAGAGTATGGGAGAGGAAGGTAGAATTCCAGGTGTAGCGGTGAAATGCGTAGAGATCTGGAGGAATACCGATGGCGAAGGCAGCCTTCTGGCCTAATACTGACGCTGAGGTGCGAAAGCATGGGGAGCAAACAGGATTAGATACCCTGGTAGTCCATGCCGTAAACGATGTCAACTAGCCGTTGGGGCCCTTGAGGCCTTAGTGGCGCAGCTAACGCGATAAGTTGACCGCCTGGGGAGTACGGTCGCAAGACTAAAACTCAAATGAATTGACGGGGGCCCGCACAAGCGGTGGAGCATGTGGTTTAATTCGATGCAACGCGAAGAACCTTACCTAGCCTTGACATGTCTGGAATCTTGTAGAGATACGAGAGTGCCTTCGGGAATCAGAACACAGGTGCTGCATGGCTGTCGTCAGCTCGTGTCGTGAGATGTTGGGTTAAGTCCCGCAACGAGCGCAACCCTTTTCCTTATTTGCCAGCACTTCGGGTGGGAACTCTAAGGATACTGCCAGTGACAAACTGGAGGAAGGCGGGGACGACGTCAAGTCATCATGGCCCTTACGGCTAGGGCTACACACGTGCTACAATGGTCGGTACAAAGGGTTGCTAACCCGCGAGGGCATGCTAATCTCAAAAAGCCGATCGTAGTCCAGATTGGAGTCTGCAACTCGACTCCATGAAGTCGGAATCGCTAGTAATCGCGGATCAGAATGTCGCGGTGAATACGTTCCCGGGCCTTGTACACACCGCCCGTCACACCATGGGAGTTTGTTGCACCAGAAGTAGGTAGCCTAACCGTAAGGAGGGCGCTTACCACGGTGTGGCCGATGACTGGGGTGAAGTCGTAACAAGGTAGCCGTAGGGGAACCTGCGGCTGGATCACCTCCTTAACGAATCCATCGGGCCAGCAAGAATCCACAACAAGTTGTTCTTCACAAAGACACAGTATGCAAAGCATAAGTCAGCCTTAGGGGTTGAGTTAAGTCTTGAATATTGAGTCAGCATTCCCGAGTTCTTGTAAAAGAATGGGGTCTTAGCTCAGTTGGTAGAGCGCCTGCTTTGCAAGCAGGATGTCAACGGTTCGACTCCGTTAGACTCCACCATATGCTTTAATTAGCAGTGTTTAGCGTTGTACCCCGCGAACGGGTCTGTAGCTCAGTTGGTTAGAGCACACGCTTGATAAGCGTGGGGTCGGCAGTTCAAGTCTGCCCAGACCCACCATTAAGTTGGTGAGGTTTTGAAAGTTGAACGGAAGTAAAGTCAACATAGTTTAATAAAGATCTTCGGATTGACTATTAACCTCTGTTGATTTGGCATCACTTAGTGATGTTGGATTACCTGAATGATCTGCGACCTGACGAAGGTGTAGATAGATCGCAAGATCGTACTCTTTAATAGATTGGAAATTGAGTTGTAGTTAATTGTGACTTATTCATCGTACAGAGAATAAGTCACCTAAAACTGAATCAAGCGTTTTGGTCAAATAACCATTGAAGCTGTACGTTGTTCAATCAACAAGACTTTGAATAGAAGCCTTAGATCAGAAGTTGGGATTTAAGACGACCGTTTGGGGTTGTATAGTCAAGTAATGAAGTGCACATGGTGGATGCCTTGGCAGTCAGAGGCGATGAAAGACGTGTGAGCCTGCGAAAAGCTTCGGGGAGGCGGCAACAATCCTATGATCCGGAGATGTCTGAATGGGGGAACCCACTTATCGTAAGATAGGTATTGCAACATGAATACATAGTGTTGCAAAGCGAACGCGGGGAAGTGAAACATCTCAGTACCCGTAGGAACAGAAATCAATTGAGATTCCCTTAGTAGCGGCGAGCGAACAGGGATTAGCCCATTAAGTTTAGAGTGTTTTAGTAGAACGACCTGGAAATGTCGGCCATAGTAGGTGATAGCCCTGTATACGAAAGGGCACTCTAAATGAATCGAGTAGGGCGAGGCACGAGAAACCTTGTCTGAACATGGGGGGACCATCCTCCAAGGCTAAATACTCCTGACTGACCGATAGTGAACCAGTACCGTGAGGGAAAGGCGAAAAGAACCCCTGTGAGGGGAGTGAAATAGATCCTGAAACCGTGTGCATACAAGCAGTAGGAGCGGACTTGTTCCGTGACTGCGTACCTTTTGTATAATGGGTCAGCGACTTATATTCTGTAGCAAGGTTAACCGTATAGGGGAGCCGTAGGGAAACCGAGTCTGAATAGGGCGTATAGTTGCAGGGTATAGACCCGAAACCGAGTGATCTATCCATGAGCAGGATGAAGGTGCCGTAACAGGCACTGGAGGTCCGAACCCACCGTCGTTGAAAAGCCGGGGGATGACTTGTGGATAGGGGTGAAAGGCTAATCAAACTCGGTGATAGCTGGTTCTCCCCGAAAGCTATTTAGGTAGCGCCTCGGACGAATACCACTGGGGGTAGAGCACTGTTTCGGCTAGGGGGTCATCCCGACTTACCAAACCGATGCAAACTCCGAATACCAGTGAGTACTATCCGGGAGACAGACTGCGGGTGCTAACGTCCGTAGTCAAGAGGGAAACAACCCAGACCGCCAGCTAAGGCCCCAAATTTCTAGTTAAGTGGGAAACGATGTGGGAAGGCATAGACAGCTAGGAGGTTGGCTTAGAAGCAGCCATCCTTTAAAGAAAGCGTAATAGCTCACTAGTCGAGTCGGCCTGCGCGGAAGATGTAACGGGGCTCAAACTAGAAGCCGAAGCTGCGGATTTGAACTTGTTTCAAGTGGTAGGGGAGCGTTCTGTAAGTCTGTGAAGGTGTGTTGAGAAGCATGCTGGAGATATCAGAAGTGCGAATGCTGACGTGAGTAACGATAATGCGAGTGAAAAACTCGCACGCCGAAAGACCAAGGGTTCCAGTCCAACGTTAATCGGGGCTGGGTTAGTCGACCCCTAAGGCGAGGCAGAAATGCGTAGTCGATGGGAAATCGGTTAATATTCCGATACTTCTGCATAATGCGATGAGGGGACGGAGAAGGTTAAATCAGCCTGGCGTTGGTTGTCCAGGTGGAAGGTGGTAGGCATGAGTCTTAGGCAAATCCGGGACTCTTTATGCTGAGAGCCGATAGCAAGCTGTACTTGTACAGCGAAGTGATTGATACCAAGCTTCCAGGAAAAGCCTCTAAGCTTCAGTTATGCAGGAATCGTACCCGAAACCGACACAGGTGGTCAGGTCGAGTAGACCAAGGCGCTTGAGAGAACTCTGCTGAAGGAACTAGGCAAAATGGTACCGTAACTTCGGGAGAAGGTACGCTGCTGATGGTGATAGGACTTGCTCCTTGAGCTGTTGGCAGCCTCAGAAACCAGGCCGCTGCAACTGTTTATTAAAAACACAGCACTCTGCAAACACGAAAGTGGACGTATAGGGTGTGATGCCTGCCCGGTGCCGGAAGGTTAATTGATGGGGTTAGCGAAAGCGAAGCTCTTGATCGAAGCCCCGGTAAACGGCGGCCGTAACTATAACGGTCCTAAGGTAGCGAAATTCCTTGTCGGGTAAGTTCCGACCTGCACGAATGGCATAATGATGGCGGCGCTGTCTCCAGCAGAGACTCAGTGAAATCGAAATCGCGGTGAAGATGCCGTGTACCCGCGGCTAGACGGAAAGACCCCGTGAACCTTTACTGCAGCTTTACATTGAACTTTGACTTTACTTGTGTAGGATAGGTGGGAGGCTATGAAGATCGGACGCCAGTTCGATTGGAGCCATCCTTGAAATACCACCCTGGTAACGTCGAGGTTCTAACCCAGCCCCCTGATCGGGGGCGGGGACAATGTATGGTGGGTAGTTTGACTGGGGCGGTCTCCTCCTAAAGAGTAACGGAGGAGTACGAAGGTGCGCTCAGCGTGGTCGGAAATCACGCGTAGAGTATAAAGGCAAAAGCGCGCTTAACTGCGAGACCCACAAGTCGAGCAGGTACGAAAGTAGGTCTTAGTGATCCGGTGGTTCTGTATGGAAGGGCCATCGCTCAACGGATAAAAGGTACTCTGGGGATAACAGGCTGATACCGCCCAAGAGTTCATATCGACGGCGGTGTTTGGCACCTCGATGTCGGCTCATCTCATCCTGGGGCTGAAGCAGGTCCCAAGGGTATGGCTGTTCGCCATTTAAAGAGGTACGCGAGCTGGGTTTAGAACGTCGTGAGACAGTTCGGTCCCTATCTACCGTGGGCGTTGGAGATTTGAGAGGATCTGCTCCTAGTACGAGAGGACCAGAGTGGACGAACCTCTGGTGTTCCGGTTGTCATGCCAATGGCACAGCCGGGTAGCTATGTTCGGAAGGGATAAGCGCTGAAAGCATCTAAGCGCGAAGCCCACCTCAAGATTAGATCTCCCAGGGGTTTACCCCCTAAAGAGCCGTTGAAGACTACGACGTTGATAGGTTCGGTGTGGAAGTACAGCGATGTATGAAGCTAACGAATACTAATTGCTCGTGAGGCTTGACTATACAACACCCAAGCGGTTGTTGTTGGCTTTAAAGGTTATAGATCAAAAGCGCAATCAACATTGCACGCTTGATTCGGATTTAGTAAAATTAGCGACAACTCAATCAGCCCAATCTGTAAGATTGGCAAAGTGAAACAGCAGTGCGAAGACTACTTCAAACGTGCATCACCAAGCCTAACAGTTGTGCTGACGACTATAGCAAGAGTGAACCACCTGATCCCATCCCGAACTCAGAAGTGAAACCTCTTTGCGCCGATGGTAGTGTGGCATTCGCCATGTGAGAGTAGGGCATCGTCAGCTCATTATTCGTAGCTCAAAGCTACACACTTAACCCCTTCTCCTACGAGATGGGGGTTTTGTCTTTCTACACCATTTAATTTCTGAAAATAATAAAACTCGAAATATAAAACATTAAAGCCCAAGGTAATCGCCTCGGGCTTTTTATTTGTATTTATTCAAGCTATGGAATATAGAAGGATTTTAAAGTCTTCGTGTTAGTGCGATCTAAAATATTTGGAGCCCTTAAGTTTAATCAACTTTAGGGCTTTTTTTATTGTTCAGAATTGATACTGCTGTCTATAGCATCACTGGATGTCGTTATTATATTTTGAAGCTGAGAAGTGGGCTGATCATCGGTCGCTTCATTAGGATTACAGGAATTCAACGCGATAATAAGAGAAAAGAGAATCCACGCTTGTATCGACTGTTTGCGTCTAACTTGTGGTGTTAGGGATAAGTGGCTCAATTGAGTTTTCCTTGTTGCGGATCGAGGAGCATCTATATTTTCCCCGATTTTAAGATAAAACAGAACGGATATTTTGTGTACGGTCTTCTTTATTGTGGATCAATCGTGAATGGCGCCCAGAGGGACTGCTGGGTATCCCAATATTGCAACTGATCAAGATGGATTGATGTGAAAGGAATCCAGTCGTCTTTGCCCTGTTTTTCAGAAAAACCCGTACTCATCAGCAGATCGTCTTCTCTGATCTCCATGATCCATCCTTGCAACGTTCGTCCATCAGTAAGATGGATGCGCTGCTGGTTCCCTTTTTCCGCAAATACTGCAAGTTGCTCCGCTAGGTCCATGACTTTACTCAAATGATGCAAAGTCTTATTTTAGCGCAAATATGGGTAAGGATTTACAGCAGTTCGATTTGGCGATAAATAAATACCATAGTGCAGATGTGTGGTTGTTGCATTACCCGTACTACCGACGTAACCCAGCGTATCTCCGACTTTTACAGTGTCACCGATGCGGTATTTGCCGAAGCCTTCTAAGTGGGCATAGTAATGTTGACTCAAGGCATATCCAACAACCGTAATAGCATTCCCCCCTGCGCCATAGCTGCTGATCCGACTGACAATCCCATCTGTCGTACTATAAACGGGAGTACCACGCTTACTCAGAATATCGATGCCTTCGTGGCTGCGTCCATGGCTGCGCGCATTACCCCAAGTATCTGTCAGTTGATCTGCAGATATGCCTTTGACAGGAATAGGGAGATGAGATGGCAAGGGGGTGCTGGCGAGCTGTTGATAGAATTTTGATTGTGAGTCGATACGCGCAGTTGCGTTTTTAGGTGGAGACGATGCACAAGCGGTGAGTAGGCTTAATGTCAGAATAGCGGAACAACTGTGTTTAAATCGGGTAGGCATCATAGAGTAAATTCCATTTAATGCTGTGATGGTGTAGAACTATGATATCGCTATCGTTTGGAAAAAAATATGCCGCTTACATTAAAGATTGGTTTTATCTAGTGATAAAAGCGACTAAATGTGATTCAGTGAACAGAACAGGATGACTCAACGTCCAGCCTATTTGGGTGATGATTCTGGCAAACTAAAGTGATTTTGATCCCATGAGTGATTGAGTTTTGTCATGACGATAATGTCGATAAAAAAGTATCGTCTTCGTGATTAAAAAAGCCTAAGATGTCGTTTGTAAGAAGACTGTCATAAAAGTATCACAATTCTCATGTCTAATAGCACCGTTCACGAATTCTGTTTTTTATTGATATTGTTGGCTCTATTTTGAGGTCTAAATAATGCGTATTACTTCTTTGATGTTATCTATTCTAGTCTCTGCTGCAACTGTAGGCGTTGTTCATGCAGCTGACGTTACTGGTGCGGGTTCTTCTTTTGCTGCTCCTGTTTTTGCAAAGTGGGCTGATGCGTACAAAGCTAAATCTGGCGTTGGTTTAAACTACCAGTCTATCGGTTCAGGTGCTGGTATCAAGCAAATTTCAGAAAAAACTGTAGATTTTGGTGCATCAGACAAGCCATTGTCACCACAAGATTTGGAAGCAAAAGGTTTGACACAGTTCCCAGCAATCATGGGTGGTGTTGTTCCTGTATTGAACATCAAAGGTATCGCAGCTGGTCAAATTAAATTGACTGGTGATGTACTTGCAAACATCTATTTGGGCAAAATCAAGCAATGGAACGATCCAGCGCTGGTTGCATTGAACCCAAGCCTGAAAGACATCGATGAAAACATCACTGTAGTACGCCGTGCAGACGGTTCAGGTACGACATTCATCTTCACAAACTACTTGTCTAAAGTCAGCGCTGACTGGAAAACCAAAGTAGGTAGCGATACTACTGTTGCATGGCCAGAAGGCGTTGCAGGTAAGGGTAACGCAGGTGTAGCGTCATACGTACAACGTATCAATGGTTCAATTGGTTATGTTGAATATGCCTATGCAAAACAAAACAAATTGTCTTATACCCAACTACAAAATCGTGATGGCGCATATGTATTGCCAGATGACACCACTTTCCAAGCAGCAGCAGCCTACGCTGACTGGGCAAAAGCACCTGCATTTGGTGAAGTGTTGACTAACGAACCAGGCAAGAACAGCTGGCCAATCACTGGTGCTACTTTTGTATTACTACAAAAGAAAGCAGACAAACCCGCTCAATCTAAAGAAGTGTTCAAATACTTCGACTGGTCTTTCAAAAATGGCGGCGCACTTGCAGCACAATTGGACTATGTTCCAATGCCAGCAAACGTTGTTAAGTTAATCCAAGCGTCTTGGAAAACTGAAGTGAAAGATGCAGCAACTGGTAAAGCAGTTTGGTAAGTAGTGAATAACTAGACTGATTTATGAAATAAATAATTCAGAGCTACATCAACGCATGTAGCTCTGTTTTTGACTTTATATGAACTGTGTTTTTTGATTTATATTTTATACAGATGGACGCCATTAGGATTTGTTCATCAAGAGATAGGGGAGACGGAACGGGTTACTGCTAAAGAGATTGCAGTAAGGTTCACGTCCAATTCAAAAGCATGACCTAAAGTGTCTTCGACGATATTGCTGTATTTATAAAGCACCCAAAGATTTGCAACTTGGATTAGATAGGTAATTATGATTACTTCAGAGATAACATCTGCTGCTCGACTGATCAAAGTCGAGAATGGCCGTAATGCCAGATTCCGCGTGATTGTCCTGGGGATTGCTCTGCTGGTACTGATTGTACTCGGCGCAATTATTTTCACGCTGGTTGATGGCTCAATGCCTGTGTTTAAACAGTTGGGCCTCAGTTTCTTTACCAGTAAAGAGTGGGATCCAGTCGCCGGTCACTTCGGGATTTTACCTGCGGTCTACGGGACCCTAGTGACGTCGTTTATTGCACTGATTATTGCAGTACCGATCAGTTTCTTTATCGCATTCTTTCTGACAGAGCTTTGCCCTTATCGCTTCCGGGCTACCTTGAATGCAATCATTGAATTGCTAGCCGGGATTCCCAGCATTATTTATGGCATGTGGGGACTGTTTGTTCTTGCACCGATCCTTGCTGATCATATCCAACCATTACTGACAAAATGGTTCCAGCATGTATGGCTTCTGAAAGACATTTTTGCAGGTCCACCGATCGGGATTGGTTTTCTGCCTGCGGCTCTGATTCTAGCGATCATGATCATCCCATTTATTACTGCGGTGATGCGTGAAGTTTTTGATGTCGTGCCAAAGACTTTGAAAGAAGGTGGTTATGGTCTGGGGGCGAATCGTTGGGAAGTAACGCGTGATATCGTTCTTCCACATACCAAGGTCGCGCTGACTGGTGGTGTGATGCTCGGACTGGGACGTGCACTGGGTGAAACCATGGCGGTTACGTTCATGATCGGTAACGTGAATACTATCAGTATCGGTTTATTCGATTCAGGCAACAGTATTGCATCTGTGATTGCGAATGAGTTTGCTGAGGCACATGATTTGCACATGTCAGCATTGCTTGCCCTTGGTCTCATTTTGTTTTTCATTGCCTTCCTTGTGCTTGCTGTTGCACGCGCTCTCATTCATAAAGTGAAGAAAAGCTAATGGCCACTTATACAATGACTCCGTTTTTTAACTTCAAAAGAAAGTTCGTCAATAAGGCGGTCTTAACACTTGCAACTGTGATTTCAATTTTGGGGATGGCTTTACCATTCTGGATTTTATTCACGGTAATTCAACGTGGTTTTGGTTCATTCAACTGGGCCTTGATTACTCAAATCACTCCACCGCCTATGGCTGAAGGTGGTTTGCTGAATGCGATTGTGGGTAGCTTTTTGATGGTCGGTTTGGCCATGGTGATCGCGGCACCGATCGGCATATTTACAGGGGTATATCTTGCTGAATACGGTCGTGAAAGTAAGCTCGCATCGCTAATCCGTTTTGTGAATGATGTGCTCTTATCTGCGCCATCAATCGTGATTGGTTTGTTTGTTTACATCATCATGGTTGTTCCCATGCATCACTTTTCGGGTTATGCCGGTGTGGTGGCTCTAGCGATTATTGCGGTGCCGGTCATGGTCCGTACCACGGAAAACATGCTGCTTCTTGTACCGGATGTGATGCGTGAAGGTTCCTTGGCACTCGGTTCATCAAAACGCCAAGCGATCTTGCGGATTTGTTTGCCTGCAGCGAAGAACGGCATCATCACAGGTATCTTACTTGCGCTTGCTCGGATCAGTGGTGAAACAGCGCCATTGTTATTCACAGCGTTGAACAGCCCTTACTACTCAACCGATCTTAGTCAACCGATTGCGAACTTGCCAAATACCATCTTTCAATTCGCGATGAGTGCGGACGATGGTTGGATCAGTTTGGCATGGGCTGGAGCCGCATTAATTTCACTGTATGTCGTGATTATTAATCTGGTTGCGCGACTGGTTTTTGCAAGAAACACCACAGGTAAATAAATAGGTAATTAAGTCTACATCTTGATATGCATGATTGTGGGTGGGGAGCTCACCATGTCATATCAGGAACATGCAGAAATTCGAAGGTGCGGCCTTAGCCTATATCCTATCGACAACTTAATAGGTAGTATTATGATGAACGAGATCACAACGAATAGGCAGTCTCAGATGACAACGAATATACAGCCTCCTGAATCTGGAGCGGAAAGCACCCCAACAACGATTCGTACCAATGTCAGTGGTAACGAGAAAAATCGTGCATTGAGTACTTATGCGCCAGAAGAAATTGAAGTCGTGACTAAAAATCTCAATTTGTTCTATGGTAAGAAGCAAGCACTTTATGACGTCAACATGGTCATTCCGAGCAAACGTGTAACTGCGTTTATTGGTCCATCAGGCTGCGGGAAGTCCACATTGTTGCGTACGTTTAACCGCATGAATGACCTGATTGAAGGTTGCCGTATTGATGGTCAAATTCTGCTGGATAACCAAGATATTTTTGATAGCAGTGTTGATATTACGAGCTTACGTCGTCGTGTGGGCATGGTTTTCCAAAAGGCTAATCCATTTCCAAAATCGATCTATGAAAACGTGTGCTACGGTTTACGTCTGCAAGGTGTGAATAAGAAAAGCATTCTGGATGAAGTCGTTGAAACTTCTTTGAAGGGTGCAGCGCTTTGGGATGAAGTCAAAGATCGTTTGCATGATTCAGCCTTAGGTCTATCCGGTGGTCAGCAGCAGCGTCTGGTGATTGCACGTTCGATTGCCATTGAGCCTGAAGTTTTGCTGCTGGATGAGCCATGTTCTGCACTGGATCCAATTTCAACACTCAAAGTTGAAGAGCTGATTCATGAGCTGAAAGAGAAATTCACGATCATCATCGTGACCCATAATATGCAGCAAGCGGCGCGTGTCTCTGATTACACCGCGTTTATGTATTTGGGTAAGGTGATTGAACATACCGATACCAACACCTTGTTCACCAACCCGCATCAAAAACAAACCGAAGACTATATTACAGGTCGTTACGGCTAAGTTTGATGTGATAATGGGAAAAATCGCCTGAAGTACAAGATGATAATACTGAACTTCGGTGCGATTTTTAAACTTAAAATAATACCGAATATCATGAGGAGAACCGTGTCATGGTCGCGACTAAGGAAGATTTTGGACATCATATTTCCCAACAGTTCAATGAAGACTTGGGCAAAGTTCATGCTCAGTTTTTAGCAATGGGTGGACTGGTCGAGTCGCAAGTTGCGAATGCAATCCATGCACTACTGGATACTGATGCTGCACTGGCAACCAGTGTTCAAGAGAATGATGCACAAGTAAATGCGATGGAAACCCGTATTGACTCTGATTTATTGCAAATCTTGGCATTGCGTCAACCTGCGGCAAGTGACCTACGTATGGTGATTGCTATCAGTAAAGCCAATACCGATCTTGAGCGGATTGGCGATGAAGCGACGAAGATTGCACGTTTGGCGAAGACTGCGAGTGAGGAGGGTGAGTCACCACGTGGCTATACCGAAACACGTCATATTGGGAATCAAGTCCGCCTGATGATCCGCGAAGCGTTGGATGCTTTTGCACGCTTGGATGTTGAAAAGGCATTTCAAGTTTTGCAAGCCGATGCCGAAGTGGATCGTGAATATCAAACCGCTACCCGCGCGCTGATGACTTATATGATGGAAGATCCACGTCATATCAGCCGCATGATCAACGTACTATGGGTTCTGCGTTCGCTAGAGCGTATTGGTGACCATGCGCGTAATTTGGCTGAACAAGTGATCTATATGGTGAAGGGCGCGGATATTCGCCATGTCAGCTTTGATGAAGTTGAGAAGCAAGTTTTCAGTAAATAAATCATCCCGAGAAGGCGATCTCATTGCTTAGAGGAGATCACTGATCATGAAAAAGTCACTCTGTTTTACTGGAGTGGCTTTTTTTATATCATCGAGAAATAAGGCTGTACGTTTTGATACGTAAAATGAGAGGCTATGCTGGTTTCCAGCCAACAGGACGTTCATAATCCTGATTGGTGAGAAATTTCGTACGCTGTTCATCTAAAAACACTTTAGATTCAGGTAACATCACGTTCAAGCGGTTTTCGTTGATCAATAGGGTTTGATGCCCCATCCACTCCTGCCACGCTTTTTTAGACACATGGTCAAAAATATCTTGGCCTTTAGCGCCAGGAAAGGGTGCAAACTCTAAGCCTTCTAGCTCTTGTTGATATTTACGACAGAATACGGTGCGCATGGGCGTTGCTTCCTAGTGACTTCTTGGACTGACAGACTCAGATGCGGCAAGTTATTTCGCAGCGTGCACTATTTTAGTCTTTCAAGGCACGGAGTGCTAGGTTAAGCTCAATGAAAGTCTGCAATGAGTTTGTTCAGTTAAACAAAGGCTCATCAGATAGATGAATGGTAAAGATTCAAATGCAAAGACGATCACAATGGCAGGTATAACATGGCGGATTTAAAAATGGATGGTCAAACGCGTCAAATGATTGCAGAGTTAGTTGCGATCCCCAGCGTGACGTGTACCAATGCCAAACAGGATCAATCCAATCTTCCGGTCATTGAGCTGCTTGCGACTTGGTTTACTGATTATGGCTTTCAGTGTGAGATCATGCCGGTTGCCGATGGCAAAGCGAATCTGATAGCAGTACTTGCCAATGGCGCAACTGATCTGACAGGGGGGCTTGTGCTTGCTGGGCATACGGATACCGTCCCCTTTGATGGTGAATTATGGAAGAGTGATCCGTTTACACTGACCGAGCGTGATGGCAACCTGTATGGGCTAGGTACAGCCGATATGAAAGGATTTTTTGCCCTCATCCTACAAGCCTTACGTGCCTTACCGAATGCCAAGTTTAAAGCGCCCTTGATCGTCATAGCCACCTGTGATGAAGAAACATCGATGGCAGGTGCTAAGGCATTGGTACAAGCTGCGCAGAAAAAAGAAGGTCGCCAAGGCCGTTTTGCCTTGATTGGCGAGCCGACTGATCTTAAACCGGGTCGGTTGCATAAAGGCGTCATGCTAGAACGCATTTTAATTACCGGTCAGGCGGGGCATTCGAGTGATCCTAGTCTGGGGCGGAATGCATTGGATGCCATGCATGAAGTCATGACCCGTTTGATGCGTTATCGCGATGGCCTTAAAGTGCTTCAACAACCCATCTTTGCCGTGCCACACCCCACGTTGAATCTCGGTTGTATTCATGGCGGGGACAATCCGAATCGCATTTGTGGTTTATGTGAATTACAGTTTGATGTTCGTACTTTACCTGGTATGAAGATGCAGACGATCCGAGAGGAGATTCGGCAATTGATTGCTGACGTGGCGCCTACGTTTGGCGTGGAACTGCTGTACGAGCCAGCAAGCTCTGGCGCACCTTCCGCCGAAACACCAGCGGACTCTCCCTTTGTACAATATATCGAGGGTTTGACAGGGCAAACAGCAGGAGCCTTGGCCTTTGGTACAGAAGCGCCTTATTTCCGTCAATTAGGTATGGATACGGTGATTCTTGGACCGGGTCGCATTGAACAAGCGCATCAGCCTGATGAATATATCCCGATTGCTAATATTGAACCGATGGTCGGGTATCTAACTCAATTGATTAAATATTATTGTGTGTTGGGTGAGGCGAGTTGAGCTAAGCCTTGCCAAGCCACACTCACCACCTGCTTATCCAAATTAAAACTTCGATATTGCCATGCGCCTAATAAAGCATGCTCAATCAATTCATCTGCATTTTGCGTATTAAAACTATTGAGATCGATTCGAATCCCCATGCCGTGTGCTTTTAGAATCGCTTCTTTACGTGTCCATGTCGTGAGCCATTGGTTATGGGAGCTCGGAGGTGATGAATCAGGGTTTTTCCAAGCGTCATATTCAGTCGGATGAAAATAACGCTTAGCGAGCGATTCAGCTGGAAAATCTCTATTTTTATCTTCAATATCAACGCCAACTGATAAATGACCTCGGCACCACACCAGCACAAAGGCATCGTGGCTATGTGAAATATTAAAGCTGATCGCATGATCATTCAGATAAGGCTTGCCATTCACGGTTTGATCGAAGGTAAGCTGTTCAGGATGAATGCCGAGCGCCTGCGCCAGTATTTCTCTACGCCATACCCGTGCTAGCAATTGCCGTTGCCGACGATCTGCATGACGCGCAACACCGATCTGGTCTTGAGTGGTTAGCAAAGATAATAAACGTGACTCTTCCTCCATATTCACTTGGGAAAAATGACGAATCTCAATATGAATAACAGTTGAATCGCTTACAGGCATCGGGTGTGGGCGGTTGAATATTGGATTGACTAATATAGCGTGTTTAATGCGGTAAGCGCAGGGTTCTATTTAAAGAATGCAAGTCAGATGCTGCGCAAGCGATCTTTTTCCTGCTAACATCATATTTTAACAGTTCGTCTTTAAAATCGAACTTAACATTCACCCCTTTTCGCGTCGCTTTTCTCATATAATCGAACACAATTTAATTCGTGTGTTTTGCAGCAGGATTCCCCATGGCCGATGATTTTCTTTCCCCAGATACCATGACCGACAACTATGTCCATTGGTTCCGTAACTCTGCGCCGTATATCAACGCGCACCGAGGGAAAACCTTCGTTCTGATGTTTGGTGGCGAGGCGGTAAATCATGATAATTTCCGCAATATTATTCATGACATTGCTCTGCTGCACTCACTTGGGATTCAGTTGATTCTGGTGCATGGTGCACGTCCCCAGATTGATGAAAACCTTATTGAATATGGTCTAGAGACCCCATTTCACAATGATCTACGTGTGACCACGCGAGAAGCACTGCGCTGCGTATTGGATGCGGTGGGCTCTATTCGTCTTGAGATCGAAGCATTGCTGTCCATGGGCTTGGCGAACTCCCCAATGTATGGGGCGCGTATTGATGCCGTGTCTGGTAACTTCGTGACGGCAAGACCGTATGGCGTGCGTGACGGTGTGGATTTCCAATTGACTGGCGAAGTGCGTTCAGTGGATACCGAAGCGCTGCAAAAAAGCTTGGCCAATCGCAATATCATCGTTTTAGGCCCAACAGGGTATTCGACCACAGGTGAGGTTTTTAATCTATTGGCTGAAGAAGTCGCCGTAGAAACTGCAATTACCATTAAAGCCGATAAGTTGATTTTTCTGGGTGAACATGAAGGTATCTCAGGTAAAGACAATCGCTTGCTTCGTGAGTTGATCCCTAATGAGGTGGATCAGTTCCTGCGTGGCAAGAAGCTGGATAGTGAAATACTGCGTCATATGCATGGCTCGGCTGAGGCTTGCCGTGGCGGCGTGCGCCGTGTTCATATTATCTCCTATGCTCGTGATGGCGCGCTGCTCCAAGAGCTCTTTACGCGAGATGGTTCTGGCACTCTAGTCAGTAATGATCCTTATGAAGAAATTCGTACCGCTGATATTGATGATGTCGTGGGTCTGATTGAGTTGTTGCGCCCGCTTGAAGAAGAAGGGATTTTGGTCCGCCGTTCACGAGAGCGTTTGGAGACTGAGATTGCACAGTTTGCAGTCATTGAGCGTGACGGCATGATCGTGGGCTGCGCAGCACTGTATCCTATTCCAGCACAGCCCAATGAGCCGCCTGCGGCTGAAATCGCCTGTGTGGCGATTCACCCCAGTTATCGTAAATCGAGTCGTGGTGCCGAGCTGTTAGATTATCTGGAAGCAAAAGCGCTTAATAAAGGCATCAAAAATCTGTATGTGCTGACCACGCGTACAGCGCTTTGGTTTATTGAACAAGGTTTTGAACCGACTGAAGTCGATGACATGCCTGAAGCACGCCAAGCGATGTATAACTATCAGCGTAACTCCAAAGTGTTTGTTAAACGCTTAGGTTAACGTTCAGCTAAAACTGAACCGATGTTTACTAAGTTGGCATGATTGGGATCATGCCAACTTTTTTATTTTTAAGAATGCAAGTCACAAAATATTTAAGATGATTTATCAATATATAAAGCTTAATTTGATCATTCTCAAATGATGTAAAAACGCTAACCTGTTATTACTCTTTATTGAATCGTAGTGATGGCAATGAGTGATCTTTATTTTATTTTAGCCGGTATAGTCGTGGGGTTTGCTGTTGGGGTAACGGGGGTTGGTGGGGGATCTCTGATGACGCCGATTTTGATTAGCGTGCTCGGCGTTCCTGCACAAATTGCGATTGGGACAGATCTTCTATACGCATCCATTTCTAAATTCTGTGGTTCCGCAGTTCATGCTAAAAAACTGAATATCGTTTGGTCGGTGGTATTTTGGTTGGCACTGGGTAGTATTCCCGCCTCATTTGCGACCACATGGGCGCTCAATCATTTTTTTAGCAGTGCCAATGAGTACAAGAAAATTCTGACTTTAGTGCTCGGCTTCATGTTGACGCTGACAGGTATTTCGATCGTCTTTCGCAGCAAGATTGAGGACTTTTTTCAGCGCATCCGCTTAAAGAGAAATCAAGAGGCAAGCATCGCACGTGATGACTTTAGTGATCCCTATGACGTCAAAAACAATATCCCTGTCTTGATCATGGGTGTGGTTCTGGGTGTCCTCGTTACTTTGTCCTCAGTCGGAGCGGGGGCGTTTGGTGTGATGGCGCTCCTGCTGCTATTTCCCAATTTACCCATGATACGGATCATTGGTTCAGATGTGGCGCATGCTGTATTGCTGACATTGGTTGCAGGACTGGGACATTTGTTCTCGGGCAATGTTGATTTTCATATTTTGACTTTCTTATTGATCGGTGCGATCCCCGCTATTATTGCCGGAACCTTGCTCAGTTCCAGTCTACCTGAACGCATAATCCGACCAATCCTTGGCATAACCTTGCTCTTGCTCGGGATTAATTTTTTAGTGAATCCCTCAAAGGAGAAACCGCATAAGGTAGAAACTCATCCGGTTGCAACATCACCCGTTTCACTCTCTACCAGCTCTTAAAAGGGCTGATTAAGCACATTTATAGCTGTACATGACATCAGTCCTCAGCACATATTTACGCCCACTTAGAACTGGCGCACCTTCGTGGAGCTGTTGATGTTCAAAGATCAATACTTGTCCTTGAGTTGGTTTAATTAAAGCAAGCTGCGTCTCTTTGCAGGGGCGTAGCATGCCGCTCTCGCGATAGAAAATGGTTTCGCCACCCTCAAATTCATCATTGAGATATATTAAGAGCGATAGCTGACTACTCAACCAATCATTTTTTTCAAATGACGCGTCGTAATGAGGTTTAAAGGTTTGCCCATTTTCATAGAGATAAAAACGAAATCGTTCGTTTAATCCTGCTAAATCCCAGCCATTTAATGAGGCTGGCAAAAGCGGTCTTAGCCGTTCAAACAATTCATCGGCAAGTTCAAAACTATCGTAAATCACACGTTGATTATTGCGAACATCTAGACGAAGTTCTGATTGTTTGTATCCAGTATTAATCAGAGCTGCTTCATAAGCAAATTGATGACTTCTTTCAATAAACTGCTCACACTCTGTTGAGTTGAACACTTGATCAAAGGTGATGATGAGTGGTTCTTCGAGATAGGTTCTTTTTGAGTACATGAGATATTCCTTATTTAATAATATTATTAATCCTTTTTTTAATTCAAAAAAATCAGGCATAAAAAAAGCGGACAGAAAGCATCTGTCCGCTTGATATAACGTACGTCAACCTTGCAATAAACTGACATCTGCCACACTCAAGAACAATGCTCTTAAACGCGTTAGTAAGCGCAAACGATTTAGGCGCAGTGCGGCATCATCGGCATTCACCATCACGCTTTCAAAGAACGCATCAATCGGCGTGCGTAGAGCCGCCAATTGTGACAGTGCAGGGGTATAGTCCGATTGGGCGAGTAATGGGTGCACTTTAGGTTCAAGTGCCTCTAAGGTCTCGTACAGCGTCTTCTCAGCAGGTTCAACCAGTAGTGCTGTATCAATTGCGCCCAAACTTACCGTTTCTTTAGCCAAGATATTTGCTACACGCTTATTGGCTGCAGCCAATGCGGTTGCTTCAGGCAAGGCGCGGAAATTCTGTACCGCACGAATACGCTGATCAAAATCGAGTGGTGAGACGGGGTTCAAGGCTTGTACCGCCTGAATCACGTCTACTTCAATGCCTTGATCTTCATACATCGAGCGATAGCGACTTTCCAAGAAGGCTTTGGCATCTTGAATGGTCTTGGATGGATTTTCGATTCGGGTCGCATAGTTTGTGACGGCTTGTTCGACAAGGTCGGTCAAGCTTAAGGTCAGGCGCTTTTCAATCAGAATACGTAAGATCCCAATCGCGACACGGCGCAGACCAAACGGGTCTTTGTTGCCTGTCGGCGGTTGGTTGATGCCAAAAATACCTGCTAAGGTATCCAAGCGATCAGCCAATGCAATGCTGACGCCAGTCAATGTTTGCGGTAAAACGTCGCCTGCAAACTTCGGTAAATATTGCTCACGAATGGCCGTCGATACATCTGAAGGCGCGCCTTCGAGTGCTGCATAGTAGCTGCCTGCAATCCCTTGGAGTTCAGGAAATTCACCTACCATTTCAGAGGCAAGGTCGCACTTCGACAACTTCGCCGCTTGGATCGTGTGTTCAACATTGCCACCGATTTGACCTGCGATATACGCAGCCAGCGTTGCAATGCGTTCGGTTTTATCCCAGAGCGTGCCCAGCTGTGCCTGGAAGATGCGATTTGCAAGCTTCTCTTGGCGGGCGGCAAGCGGTTGCTTCTGGTCTTGTTTAAAGAAAAACTCTGCATCGGTCAGGCGTGGGCGAACCACTTTTTCATTTCCCAGCGTGATTTGCGTTGGGTCTTTACTTTCAATGTTTGATACCGTAATGAAGTAAGGCTGTAGCTTGCCGTTGCTATCGACCAGACAGAAGTACTTCTGATTATCCTGCATGGTAGAAATCAAGGCTTCTTGTGGCACATGCAGGAAGCGGGATTCAAACGTGGCACGCAAGGCGACAGGCCATTCGACCAGACCTGTGACTTCATCACGCAAATCCGCAGGCACGAGCGCCTCGGCATTGACTTCATCGGCCAGTTTTTTAACTTGAGTGTCAATCAGTTGTTGACGCTCATCAAAGTCCGCAACGACATAGGCATTGCGCAGCGCTGCCAAATAGTCTCCAGCAGATGACAACGTGATTGCCGCAGGTGCATGGAAGCGGTGACCATAAGTTTGATTGCTACTTGCAAAGTCCTGGATGGTGGCAGGAATGATCGTCGCATCTTTCATCAGGACGACCCACTGTACGGGGCGAACGAATTCGGTACGACTTGCCGCAGAGCGCATGCGTTTGGCAATCGGCAATGCATTCAGTGACTCCTGCAAGAGTGCAGGCAATAAATCGTCAAGTGATTGACCTGTTACGGTTTTGCGATGAACCAGCCATTCGCCTTTATCGGTAGGGATACGAATGAGATCTGATACTTCGATCCCAGCACCCTTAGCAAAGCCAATAGCCGCAGGGGTAGGCGTGCCATCAGGCTTAAACGCACCAGCAACCGATGGACCGCGACGCTCTTCAACACGATCGGGTTGATGACCTTCGATGCCTTCAATCAAAATCGCAAGGCGACGTGGCGCGGCGTAGGCATTGATCTTGGCATACGGTAAACCTGCACTTTGCAGTCGTGTTGTGACTTCACTCAGTAAGGCATCACGCAGTGTTTTTAAGCTTTTTGGCGGGAGTTCTTCACAGCCTAATTCAAAGAGTACAGTGTGCAGACTCATTTCGACTTCTCCGCTTTTGCTGCTGCTTTATCAATTTGTGCTTGCTCGGAGGCTTTTTCCGCTGCGAGTTTTGCCAAGACTTCATCGCGTAGTGCTGGCTCTGCCATTGGGAAGCCAAGCTTTGCGCGCGAGTTGACATAGCTTTGTGCGATCGCACGGGCAAGACCACGTACACGCAGGATATAGCGCTGACGTTCTGTCACAGAGATTGCACCACGCGCATCAAGCAAGTTAAAGGTATGCGATGCTTTGATGACCATCTCATAAGCGGGTAGTGGTAATTCAACAGCCATCAAACGATTCGATTCACTCTCATAAAAATCAAAGAGTTCAAAGAGTTTTTCGACATTGGCGTGTTCAAAGTTATAGGTTGATTGCTCAACTTCGTTTTGATGAAAGACGTCGCCATAGGTCACAGTACCGAATTGACCACGTGTCCAGACGAGATCGTAGACCGAGTCTACGCCTTGCAGATACATGGCAAGACGCTCAAGACCGTAAGTGATTTCCCCCGTAACTGGGTAGCACTCCAAACCCCCGACTTGCTGGAAGTAAGTGAACTGTGTGACTTCCATACCGTTCAGCCAGACTTCCCAACCCAGACCCCAAGCACCCAGTGTAGGCGATTCCCAGTTGTCTTCAACGAAGCGGATATCATGAGTCAGCGTATCGATACCAATCGCTTTCAACGAGTCGAGATAGAGCTGTTGAATGTTGGCTGGATTGGGTTTCAACACAACTTGGAACTGATAGTAATGTTGCAGGCGATTTGGGTTTTCGCCATAGCGGCCATCTTTTGGACGACGTGAGGGTTGTACGTAAGCCGCATTCCACGTTTCGGGACCAAGCGCGCGCAAGAAGGTTGCGGTGTGGAAAGTACCAGCACCCATTTCTAAATCATAAGGCTGGAGGACCACACAGCCCTGATTTGCCCAATAATTCTGCAGGGCAAGAATAAGTTCTTGAAAAGTGAGATTAGAAATGGCTTGGCTTTTGGTGGTGTTCGTGGCGGTGCTCATGGCAATCCATGCAAAGTTTCAAAATTGGTGGGTAGTATAGTGAATTTTGGAAGGATTTTCACGGGGGAGTATCATGCTGCATCAGTGCGATTCAATAATTGTTATGCAGGCTTGGTGATCTGTTTTAGTGAGATTAACGTTGACTGGTATATTGACTTGCGAAGTTGAGGGTGTTTATGACGATGATTCATATATCACAACATTCTGATTCTTTTTGAGAATCAGAATGTGAAGGACAATATAGGTGGATTATGGACAGTTCGGAATCACCACCCCATTATTATCTTTGGCTTCATCATTGCCCCAGCGCGCGAGATAATATGCTGAGACCCATTGATTGGCAGGTCCTACATCCAGATCTGTCTTTAACCACCAGTGATTAAAGCTTGTGCCTGAGCCGACTTGTGGTCCCCACACTTTGCAATAGACATAATTGGTTCCCGCATTCAATGTACCTGTGACGCTACCCCCGGGCGTGTTGTAGCCCGAAGCATTCGCAAAGGTATCTACCCAGTATTTGTTGGTCGTTGGAGGTGTGGTTCCGCCACTGCAATTGGTACTGGTTCTTGTCAAGGGGTTATTCGGATTGAGATAGATCGGTCCTTCACCTTGGATCAGCGGGTTCACAATATGTTGATTATCGGCATCTGTTAAACCGGGGGCGTAGAGTTGCTCATGATGTAAGTGGTAATTGGGCGAGCCCACATTGCCCATAATTCCAATCTGCTGACCGCGTTTCACGGTTGTGCCTACAGGAACGTGAGAGCTCATGTGCATATAGGTAGTAAACCAGCCGTTGCCATGGCGGATTTCAATGCCGCCTGGATAGAACTCTTGATGAACATAGCCATCAGCCGCTGCAAGAATCGGGCTGCCAGTGGGCATGCCCTGACGATACATATCCATCTTTTTGTCATCAGGGTTATGACCCACATAGGTTTTGATTTCAATCACACTTCCGCAGGCAAAAGGCAAGCGAAAATCTGGACGGTTTGGTAAATTGTCTGCCGCAGAGACATTAGATACTAGGGATAAAATAGGAATGATGACACTGAGATTAAATAGCTTGGTGTACGAGAAAATCATAACTATCGCCTTGTTTTAAAATTATTTTTAAAGAAAGTATTTCTAATATTTCATTTTTCTAATGCTGTTTGACCAGCAGGTCAAGTATGCGTGTGTTTTTTATCCAGAGTCAACCTGTCTTAGTCTACCGTTCGTCTGCTTTCATGAGGATGCCCGATAGCGGTTTTTGCTTGCATTACAGTATTGATCTCTTGTGGACTCAGTGTGTAGTCCCCGAGTGCATTGAGTGCAATATCTCGAGTTGTCGGAGTCTCATGGTTATTATTAACGATTTGCATTAGGCTGTTTTTAATGCGATCTGAGCGGATGTCACTGCTTAACAGCGTCGAGATCGCGGCTTGTCGCACGTCGACACTGGCATCATTTAATGCGGGATATACAGCTGTTTCTAGTTCCGCGCCTTTTTGCCATTGGCTGAGCTGCACGAGGCTACTACTCCTTATCGCAGGGTCAGGATTTTGGATTAACTGACCCAATCGAGATACGATGCCTTGGCTCTCATTGGTCAGGGCTGGGTCGTAATGTAGTGTTTGGATCACTGCGCGTAAAACCTGCGGATCACGCTCCATGTTTAGGGCTTGTTGAAGTTGCGTGCGGACATCTGGGTCACTGAATCCGTAGGATTGTAATAACGCATAGCCATCTGCACGCTGCTCTGGACTGCTGCTCTTGGTCAGGCGTAATGCAAAGGCTTGTACTTCGGGTGAGGGATGACTGAGGAGCAGGATCTTGATTTGTTCGCGTTCTTCTTTTGAATTCGCACGCTCAAAGCGCAAAAATACATCTTGTTGGGCTGTGGGATCTATTATTTTTGCTGGGGTGGGTGTTGGGGCTCCATCATGGGTGATCGTGACTTGCTCAGATTTATGAAACTTGTTTTCTGGAGTTTGTTGTTTTGGGGAGTCCATCGCTGTGGTTTCAATGGCAGTTTCTGGCGTGGGAGGAGGGGCGGAGACGATGAACCAACTGATACCCGCACCGATCAAGAAACACAGCCCGCTGCTACAGAGCAATTGAGTCAAATTATAGTTTTTCATTATTATCCCTGGGTGCAACGATGTCCTTCAAACTACATTATTCTATTTTTTCCACAAGAGATATCTTTTAGATAATTTCATATTGCTTTATTTAATACAATAATGTCTTCGCAGGGCACGGTTTTATGCAAAAAAAAGGATGCGTTCTCCTAGAGGCATCCTTTTATTTTGAGGCTGATATAAAGTTTTACACCCGAATCTGACCATCCCCAAGTACAATCCATTTCTGCGACGTCAGACCTTCAAGACCTACAGGTCCGCGGGCATGGATCTTATCGGTTGAAATACCAATCTCGGCACCCAAACCATACTCAAAGCCATCAGCAAAACGGCTGGATGCATTGATCATCACCGAGCTTGAGTCAACTTCATTCAAGAAACGACGGGCTTTGCCATAGTTCTCAGTCAGGATGACATCGGTATGGTGTGAACCATACTTATTAATATGAGCAATGGCTTCATCTAAGCCATCAACCACTTTAATGGCAAGAATCGGTGCAAGATATTCTTCATACCAATCTTGCTCAGTCGCTGGAAGTGCATCACTCAAGATGCTACGCGTAGTTTCATCACCGCGCAATTCCACACCTTTTTCACGATACAGTGCCGCAATTTGTGGCAAGAATTCAGCCGCAACAGGTGCGTCAACCAATAAGGTTTCCATCGCATTACATACGCCATAGCGGTGGGTTTTGGAGTTCAGACAAATCGGTAAGGCTTTGACCAAGTCCGCTTGGCGCTCAACAAACACATGGCAGTTGCCATCTAAATGCTTGATCACTGGCACGCGTGCTTCACGGCTGACACGTTCGATCAAGCCCTTGCCACCACGTGGAATGATCACATCGACATAATCACTCATGGTGATCAGTAAACCGACAGCGGCACGGTCAGCGGTATTGATCACCTGCACGCTAGACTCCGGCAAGTTTGCAATCTTGAGTCCGGCCTGAATGCTCTTGGCAATCGCTTGATTTGAATTAAAAGCCTCTGAACCACCGCGCAGGATGATGGCATTGCCTGATTTTAGCGCCAGCGATGCTGCTTCTAAGGTCACATTAGGGCGTGACTCATAGATCATGCCAACCACACCCAGTGGAACGCGCATTTTTCCTAGTTGAATACCAGAAGGGCGATAGGTCAGATCCGTGATCGCACCAATCGGGTCAACCAAGGCAATGACATCGTGCAGACCATCGAGCATGCCTTTAAAGCGTGCGGGAGTCAGTTCCAGACGATCAAGCAAAGCCGCATCAAGGTTATTTGCACGACCATTTTGCATATCAATCGCATTGGCTGCGAGGATATCGGCTTGTTGATTTTGTAATTCTTGAGAGATGGCTTGCAGCGCAGCATTTTTGCTTTGCGTTGTTGCGCCAGCAAGAATGCGTGATGCCGCGCGGGCTTGCTGGCCAAGCGTCGTCATCATCTGTTCGATGCTTTGGGTAGTGGCTTGGTGAACGGCCTGATTCATGACAAACACCCGAGACAAATTTGGAAAAATTGACTTTTAATTATAACAATTTTCGGGTAAAAAAACGTTTGTTTTACTTTGTATATTGAAATATCCGTTAAATCAGAAGTTTCCTTAAGATCACATGGTTCAGCGAGCAGATTGAGTTGGCGTTTGAGACGACGAAGTGTCCTTAGTCGGCATATTCAATCCGTTATAAATATGCTATTGTTTTCGAGATAAAGGATCCTAGGACAAATGGATTGTCCTTTAATGGAAAATAATGGAGAGCATAATGATGAATGCTATGACCAGTGTTCGTTTGAAGGATAGGCCAAATAATTTAGCTGGAAAGCAAAGTTTTATGGATAAAGTTGTGCAACACATTGATACTTTTCCATTTTATACAGAATACAATCGAGGCGCTCTCAAAGAAAGTCCCCGTGTACATTGGATCAATGGCTGGAAGGTTGAATTTCTTGCATTTGCAAATGAAGCTACCCGTCATTTACCGCCTGTCGTGATTTTAGGTGGCGCATTTCAAAATTTTAATTCTTATAAATACTGTGTCGAGCCATTACTTGAGACAGGTTCTGTCATTCTTGTGGATTTACCCTCTCTCGGCAGTAATGATCAGGTTCATAATTTGGTCACGGGTGAGCGCTCATTGGATTTAGACATTGGTGATCTTGCTCAAATTTTAGGAGATTGGACCAATTCCGTTCATTTAAATAAAGTCTCCATGATGGGCATGTCGCTAGGTTCGGTCATTGCGGCAAACTTTGCTGCTGCACATCCAGACAAAATGTCGCGTTTGGTGCTGATGGGCGTGATGCAGCAAACCCGCAAAAGCTGGCGGATGCTGATTCAGGAAGCATGTGATTTATTACATGAAAATCGCATGGTAGAGTTTGGTCAAGCCATGGTTTTGTTTTTGGTCAATCATGCCCGAATGAAAGAAACCCGCATGTCTCCGACTGCACGGAAGCTGTTTTTTCAGCAAATGTCTAACTTTGGCCTGAATGAACGGCTGCGCTACGAGATTAATGCTAATCGCTTGCTTCGTATCAAACATGTACCGAGTCCAAGCTGTCAAACCTTGGTGGCCACGGGTCAATATGATAGCTTTACCTTACCGCACGAAAATGCCAAGTTCGCATTAAGCTGCCCACATATGCAATTTGCCCTGATCAAAAATGCCGATCATGTGCCGCAATTGCAAAAAAGACGTGAAACTCTGGAACTCTTTACCACATTCTTACGTGGAGAACCCATTGATCAGCTCGACGGCATCATGCCGATGAGTCGTGAAGAGCTCCAACAAATGGATCGTCGCGGTGAAGAGCGGGTTAAACTGGTTGATTCGACATGTCAGATGACACACCGAACCAAAGTTGATTTTAATATGACAGTCAACGTCGTGGATCTTACGTATTTTGGTTTATTGCTTGAAGCGGGCAGTGAAGCGAATGCCGCTGCGATACTCGCTGAGCCACGTGACTTATCGATCCATTTGCCGTCTGTGGATAGCGAAGGCAATGTCTCCACTGAAAGGCTTTCTATCGAATGTCTGATCTTTGAGCAAGTAGGTACGCAAGTGCGCGCGTTACTTAAGCATGGTAACTTTGAAACCTCAGATCGTTTGTCAGCGATGTTAACCAGTCGCGCGGTCATACGCGACTAAGCTATTTTCTCATCAGTTATTTACGCTTTTGCTTCAATCACCCAAACCAAGTCCCCAAGGTGCTTGGTTTTTTGGTTTTCAGCATCCGAGTTTCCTACAGAGTTGCTATTTTCAAAGGCAGGTTGAAAAACTTTGATGTCAGAAAATCCAGCCTGCTTCATCGCATCGATGATTTCTACAGGCGAGATGAAGTGAAAGGCAAATGCACTCCTTGACATGATCCTTAGCAGTTTACTGCTTTGCCAAATCAGTCTTCCTAAGCGGCGGGTAATTGGTTCGGGATAGATATCGGTCAGATAAATGCCGACTTTAAAGCGACGCAGTCCTGTTGAGAGTTGTGTCCATAAATCGTGTAGCATGTCTTTGGTAAAATAATTGACCAGCCCTTCGCTAATAATGACCAAGGGCTTGCTCTCATCAAATGTGCTCAGAAGCTGCTGAAATCCCTCACCAAATAAATCGACGGCTTCTATGCGGGGCTGTGGGTTCTCTATCTGCATTAAAGCGCTGCGTTTGGCTGCGGCCATATCCGGTAAATCGGCTTCGACATAGACCAGATTGGGATGTTTCTGGCGATAGCGCCAACCGCGTGGTGAAAGTCCGGTCGCAATTTCTAGTACCTGTGCATCTGGGTGCGCTGCCAGAAATCGATCCAGTTGACGATCAATCAACTGATGTCGTTGGCGCAGGGTCGAGCGCATGCTGTCACCGATGATGAGCTCTGCCCATGATTCCAGTGGGCTGACCATCTTGGCGAGGAAGCGACCTTTACTGCTGGCCAGTACGGGGTGTGAGATACCCTCTTGAAACCAGATATAACCCGTGTAGTGCGCTGTAAAAGAAATATGACGATGTGGGGATTCTGCCACAGGAGGCTTCTGAGGTATGGATTGTTTTGACACGTTTTTTTTACCGTCCTTGGCTTAAGTCTTCATTTTGTGCACTGCACAAACATACAAATCATGGGTGAGTGAGTATAAAGGTTTTTTAGGTTGCAAAACGCTCGCGAATGGCGCGTGCTTGCATGTTTGCGATTTCCCATTCATCGCCCAAGGCAATTGATCCATCGATCAGGTTTAATGTACCGAGTTTACCTCGCATTTTGGCGAGTCTTGCTTGGTTTGGCATGGGCGCATCTACCACCGCATGCAGCGCATCCAGAGCAGCTGCGCGGTCATTACACACCAGTCCCATGTCACAGCCTGCATGGAGTGCGGCAAGGATACGCGCGCCTGCACCGCCCGCCACACAAGCCGCTTGCATAGTCAGATCGTCAGAAAACAGCACGCCATCAAAACCCATTTCACCACGGACAATATCTTGCAGCCAATGCTTAGAGAAACCTGCAGGATTGGGATCGACTTGCGGGTAGATCACATGTGCGGGCATGAGGGCATCCAGTTGATCGGCGACCTCAAAAAACACGGTCATGTCTTGTGCGCGAATTTCATCCAGTGTGCGGTGATCGACAGGAGCGGCCACATGCGAGTCGGCTTCGACTGAGCCATGACCGGGGAAGTGTTTCCCTGTCGTGGCCATGCCTGCACGGTGCATGCCTTGCATAAACGCGCGCGATAGTTGAATGACGATATCTTTATGCGCATGAAAACCGCGATCACCAATAACGTGACTGATGCCATTCACATCCAGCACGGGCGCAAAACTAAAATCAATCCCGACCGCCAGTACTTCACTTGCCATCAGCCAACCCGCAGTTGCCGCAGCGCTGAGTGCTTCATCGGGATCAATGTCATAGAGTTGACCCAGCATGCCCATAGCCGGCAAACGGGTGAAACCATCACGCAAACGTTGTACTCGGCCGCCTTCTTGATCGACGGCGATCAGGATATCGGGGCGGACGGCACGGATGCTATCGGTTAAGTCGCGAACTTGCTGTGGGCTTGCCACGTTGCGACCAAATAAGATCAGACCACCGACTTGCGGTTCCTTGAGTAATTGTTGATCATCCTGTGTGAGCGTCAGCCCCGCAATATCTAACATCAGTGAGCCGATCATGGCGTTGTATCTCCAAAAACCATATACATAACGATTAAAACAATTATTATAGGGAAAGAGATACGACAATACCCGATTTTCCTACAGGTCTGCTACATTCAACAGGGATAAGTTCGTGGCAGAATTGCATTTTTAATGATTGATGTGGTAATTGATGAGCCGTTCGAATATGAACCCAGTCAAAAGCCGTTTGTTTTAACGATCAAGGACTTTGTAGATAGATATGAAACCAAAGAAAACAGAGCAAGACGTAGCGTCAAAAGCACAAGCACAAGTAACACAAGGTTCTGGGGCACAGGTTAAGGCACGATTTACCACCAAATTGCAGACTATAGTCGGTGCAATTGCTGTAGCGAGCGCTGGATTATTCTTTTCTCAAGTGTATGGCGAGGCAACAGCCTCCGCAGTTGATAAAAGTTCGGTTACGGCGACTACAGGTGCACCGCTGGCACCGACACGTGAACAAAGTATCGTTACACGCCAGATGGCGATGTATATGGATACCCAGCATTATCTCAATATGCCTTTAGATGCCAGTGTTTCTCAGCGTGTGCTGGAAATGTATCTGGATAATCTTGATGGCGACCATGCCTTATTTCTTGCATCGGACATTGATGAGTTTCGCAAAAAATATGCGACAACCCTAGGTGCATCCATGAAGAAGGGGGATTTAACCCCCGCCTTTGCCATTCAGAAGCGCTTCACGGAGCGTTTGAAGGATTATTATCAGTATTCGCTAGATCAATTGGATCAGCCGCAAAACTTAAAGCGCACTGATAGTCTGAATATTGATCGTGAGAAAGCACCGTACTTCAACAGCACTAAAGAACAGCGCGCTTACTGGCAGCAACAGCTGGTGTCTGAGCTAATCTCGCTGACGATTTCGCAAGAAGAAGAAACCGCCAAGCAAGCCGCGTTGAAAGCCGATCCTAAATTGGCCGCAGGTCAAGACTTGAGCCCGCCAAGTGAGCTCAATCCTGTTGATACGTTAAAGAAGCGCTTTAAACGTAAACTGCAGCAAATTGATCGTATTAAAAGTGACCGCGTGCTTGAGGGATTGCTCAATGCTGCTTTAGCAACCTACGATCCGCATAGCCTTTATTTTGCCCCTGTTGAAGCGATGGAAATGAATCGCCAGACAACCCTGCAACTCGAAGGGATCGGTGTGTCGATTCGTCCAGAGCGCGGCAATGATGACTATACCCGTGTAGAAACCTTGGTGGATGGTGGTCCCGCCAGTAAGTCTGGTTTGGTTAAACCGGGTGATCGTATTGTGGGTGTCGCACAAGATGGACAACCGATGGTGGATGTGGTCGGCTGGCCGAGCAGTGAAATTGTAGGGCTGATTCGCGGTAAGCGCGGTACCAAAGTCTTGCTAAAACTACAGGCGAAAGATGCTGCCGCGCGCACCATCACCTTAACCCGTGATGTGATTCAAGAAGAAGACTCTGGTGTGCAAGATCGTGTCGTGAATGTCCAGCGTGATGGCAAGACCTATAAAATGGGCGTGCTCGACATTCCTTCGTTCTATTTGAACTATAAAGCACGCCGTGATGGCAAAAACTATCGTAGCGTCAGTGAAGATACACAAAAAGCCCTGATCGACTTAAACAGTAAGAAAGTCGATGGCCTTGTGGTTGATCTGCGCGGTGATCCAGGCGGCTCCTTAGAAGAAGTTGCTAATATGATCGGGCTATTTATTAAGCAAGGTCCTGTAGTACAGATACGTGATCGTAATGGCGCCATTACCGCCTACCGTGATGATGATGGCGGTGCTGAGCTGTATAAAGGCCCGATGATTGTATTGGTCAACCTTGCTTCTGCATCGGCCAGTGAGATTTTTGCTGCGGCGATTCAAGATTATGACCGAGGTCTGGTTGTGGGTAGTACCACAACGGGTAAAGGAACCGCACAGGTTCAACTCGATAACTTGGCGTACGGTTTAGCAACCTTAACCCAGCGCAAGTTCTATCGAGTATCTGGTGGCAGTACGCAGAATAAAGGTGTAGTCCCTGACATTCCTTTTGTCAGTATCTACGATGAAGATTTGGGTGAGCGTAAAGCCAAGAATCCACTCAAGTGGGATACGATTCCGACCGCACCGTTTATTCCAGAGGACAACTTGAAGCCGCTGGTTCCACAGTTGACGGTTGCCTCTAAGGCGCGTCAAGAGGCTGATCCGCAATACGTCTATTTGTCTAAAATCAAAGAGATCAGTAAAGCGCATAAAGATCAAAAAGTATTGTCTTTAGATCTGGATGCCCGTCGTAAAGAAGTGGATGCCATTGAGGTGCAGACGCTTGCGGCTGAGAACGAGCGCCGGAGTAAGACCGGTTTAGTTCCTTATCCTAATTGGCAGACCTATCAAATCTCGCTAGATGCGCAAGCTGAAGCGCGTGCCAAGATTTCAGAAGGCAAGCGCCCACCACTTCCTGAAGAGGAAGCCTTCATCACTGAGTCCGCAAATATTCTGCTGGATCAAGTGAAGGCTAAACAAGCTAAGTAATTCTGGCAGTGTCTTCAAATCGTAAAAACCACTCCATATGGGGTGGTTTTTTTATGATGATGCTTAAAGAATTAGGCTTCTAAAATAACGATATCATTTAATGCCCCTGATGTTGAGAAGATATAGAGCTTTCGATCATGTTGACCGATCAACATACTGCCCAAATTTAAAAAGCCCTGTTTGGTCTCACGATAATACTGCAGGATATCGGTTTTCTTGATCGGATCAGGAACTGAGTCAAACTGACCACATATGGAATCTGGTTGAGGTAAATGGTTCGTCGTGGAAAAAAGAGTTGTGTTCATCAGGTGATCCTCACGGTGATGATCTGTTGTGTAAAAATTGCGATGGATCAGACTGAGGCATCTCTGCGTGTGTAGAAGTGCCTCCGCCCACATTGTCATCACACGTTTAGTTTTCGAGACTTGCCGATGATGGCGGTTTGATTTTTGAGGCACTGTTTGATGCATTGATGTCGTACCAATCGATATGACGGGTCAGGAACATCGTGGCAGCGATCAGGCCAAATACCAATAAAGCACCTAAGATCATGGTCATTTCTTCCGTTTGGAGGATGAGATACATTGAGCTGTACATCAGGGACAGGATGCCTGTGAGGAGTAGGGTGCGTCCGATTCCCTTGAGGACGTAATAGACGTAGTAACTAATCAAAAATACACAGGCGATACTGGACCCCAAATAAGCCAGTGCAAAACCGACATGCTCGCTAAAAGACAGCAGTAACAGATAAAACACGCCAAGTGCAGCAGCAACCAGTGTGTATTGCATCGGATGGATCGGCAGTTTTTTCAGGACTTCGAACAAGAAGAAGGTTCCGAAAGTGATCAGTAGGAACAGCATCGCGTATTTAATCGAACGATCAGAAAGCGTGTAATTGTCCACGGCTTCGATCAATTTGACCGAGAATGCGCTACTTTCTGCATTTTTCAATGCATCACAGGCCGGGGCCTCATTTGCATTCAGGCAGGCATTTAGATGCTCGGCATTCTGATTGCTGATATAGGTATTTTGCCAAGATGCGCTAAATTGGTTGGATTGAATTTTCTTTTGTGGCAGTGACGCGCCGTAGAAGCTGGGGTGGGCCCAGTTTGCATCCATGGACATGGACATGTCTTTGCCGACCGGAATGACTGCCAAGCTGCTCATGCCATTTAGGCTGAAATCCAGACTAAAATCAAAATGTGGGTTTTGTGCACTAAGGACAATAGGTACCTCAGTATAGGTCATGCCCAAGGGATTACTGCTATCGCCAGTAGGGAAGTCAAAAGTGAATTTTTGTCCACCGAGGGTCAGGATGGGTTGATTGGTGAGGCCGCGTAGATCTGAAATACTCAAACGGAGTTTGGCTTTATCCCAATGAATGGTTTGATTTTGTTCAGGAGTAATTAATTGCTCCGGCAGTGAAAACTTGCCTTTGACAGAGAGATTGTCGACATAGGTAATTGCTTTATAAATGCCACGTTTGAAATTGGTATTACTGACTTGTAGTTGGTGACTCCATGCGGAGTCTTGCGGGGTCAGGAGAATGTTGTAATCAACCAGACATTTTTTTGCGATGTCTTCTTTACAGACAACCTGTAGGGTCGTTGGAACCACGATATAGGGTGCTAGGATGGTTTGTGGATTGACGTAATCCTTACCAATGCCTTGGATGACGTCTTCATTGTACTGCTGACGCTCTCTGACCAGACTGGAGAGCATCGTCAGTCCGATCATAAAGAGTAAAACCAGAAACCCGATGACCACGAACTTCGAGGTTAAGAATCGAGCCATGTTGCACACTCCCACATATAAATAAGAGTGTGCAGTGTGGAAGCTTGATATGGGTTACTTATGAAGTGAATATGAAAGGGGTGAGGAGTTTCGATGAAGTCAGCGACTTACTGAATTTTGCTATCCAGTAGCGTGCGAATATCTGATATACACGCATCCAAATCCCATCCAAGCCATGCAGGCTCAAACACTGAAGAGTAATGCGCGCGATGATCACTGCTGACCAATACTCGAATCGGACAGTCTTCTTCCATCATCCGCCATGGGAAGATCGGTGCTTCGGCATCAAGCAAGAAAGGCAAATCACGCAGATCAATGACCATGCCTGCAAGGAACTCAGGAAAGCCAATAATCGAGAATTCATCGGCACGTCGGCGAATGTATTCGAGATCATCCCATTCTGCGGTGAGGCGTGTTTCAGGTGCGCTAAAAGCAATGACACCGATCAGATGATAGTCACGGGTGGTGTGTAGCCAGGTCTTGTAACGGACTGGCGTTTCGACTTCGAGAGTGACGGGTTCTATACGGTGGGGCATGGTGAGTATTTTCAGCGATTTGGCTCTGGAACGAAATTGTACGCGGATTACAAGGTGGGGTCAAAACCGAAGCGTGATTGGTAGGTATGTGGGTATAGATAAGACCGTTAAGATCATTGATCACTTAACGGTCTTTTGTGATGACTATGCGGTTCGCGTCTTGGTCCGTTTGACGATTTTCAACTTGGGCAAACCAAAGATACGGTCAAAGCCCCAGTTAAAGACGAGACCATACACCAGATAAAACAGCATAAATGCAATATCCGTGATCAGCGCTTCCCACAAGCCAATATTTAAAGTCCAAGCCAGCAGCGGCAGAGAAACGGTCATTAAACCGGCCTCAAAACCAAAGGCATGGAGAATACGCCGTTTGAGCGTACGGATTTGGCTCTTTTGGCGCGCTTCCCAGCGTTCAAAGAGTTTGTTAAACAACAGATTCCAGCCCATGGCAATCAGGGACAATAGGATTGCGAGCGCCCCAAGGTGCGCCTTGTCCTCATGAAAAAATAGGGCAGCAATCATGATAAAGAGTACAACTGCAATGGATTCAAAGAGTGCAGTATGGATAATTCTACGTTTTAGGCCTTGCATGATCTTTCTCAACTTTTTAAAGCGGTCTGATTTGAAATTGATGTTTCAAATGCTTAGTTAGCCGCGATAAGTTGACTTTATATCGAAATACATGATACTTAAAAGTTAGTACCTTTCAGTTTTTTTGATAGATTGGTGGTCTCGAGTTTTAGATAATAATCTTAATGATCCACAAGGCTTTGATTAATAGGTGTTTCGATGCTCGAACATGGTGTGAATGGCTTTGTAGTCGGCAACGTCTCTGTTGAAAGTTGGCGCGTTTTTTTATTGGTGGTTGAGCACGGCTCTTTTTCGGCGGCAGCACGACAACTTCACAAAGTCCCTTCAGCGATCAGCATGATGATTGCCAATCTTGAAGCCGACTTGAATCTGGAGTTATTTGATCGCAGCCGACGGGAACCGATCCCCACGGCTGCTGCACGAGCTCTTCTACCCAATGCGCGCTATGCCATCCAGCAATTGCAGCAACTTGAGACGCATGCCTTGTCATTGTCGCAAGGATTAGAAAGTACGCTCACCCTCGTTGTTGATCCTGCATTGCTGGTTGGGGATTGGATAAGTGTTCTGGGCGATTTAGCGACAGCTCACCCTGATCTTGCGGTTGAAGTGTTGGCTGCACAAGCCTCTGACGCGATGCAACTGCTTCATGAAGGGCGTGCGCAATTGGGACTCTTACTTGAACGACCACAAATGGATAATCGTGAAGGATTCTTTGAGATTCATAGCGAGACATTTGTTGCCGTGATGTCACCCAAGCATTCCATCTTTGTGACTCAAGAAAGCATCAACTTTGATGATTTGATGGCCTCGCGGCAGATCGTTGTTGCAAGTTGGAATGCGGATGAGGTCGATGAACGTTTCGCAATGAGCAGTCAAATCTGGCGAACCGACAATTACACCTCAGCGGTCGGCTTGATCCAAGCTGGATTGGGGTGGGGGATGCTGCCGCGTTCGATGGTACGGTCTTATATTAACTCTGGATCACTGGTAGAGATTCCGCTAGAGAACCTTAAAAATACCATGGTGCTTGCAGTGGATATGGTGTGGTCCAAAGAGCAACCGATGGGGCTGGCCACGCGTTATATTCTGGATCGAATCGGGGCGAGCTATCTACGCTAAGTTCGCGTTAGCGAAGCACTTAAAATCCCTATCAGGTTAGACAAATTGCCCTGCAGCATGTCCAGACGCCCAAGCCCACTGAAAATTAAACCCGCCCAAGTGGCCTGACACATCGACCACTTCGCCAATGAAATACAAGCCCGCTTGTTTCTTGCTTTCCATCGTTTTGGAAGATAGTTCAGTCGTATCCACCCCACCCAAAGTGACTTCAGCAGTCCGATAGCCTTCGGTGCCCGAGGGCTTTTGTGACCAATGCTTTAAGGCATGTGCAATGTCTTCAAGCGTACTGTCAGAGAGTTGTCCCAGTGCTGTTTCAGCATGAGTTGGCCAGAGCAGAGTCTGAAGTTCTAGCACCAAGCTCTTGGCAAAGCGTTCATAGAGATGGGTGCGCAGTAAGGTCTTGGGATGTTGCTGCTTGAGGCGTTTAAAGCTCTCAGCCAGTTCTACTTCTGCTTCGGTCGGGAAGATATCCATGGTGATGGCTTCACCCACTTGCCAGTAATTCGATACTTGCAGCGCCGCAGGACCACTGATACCGCGATGGGTAAACAGGATGGCTTCATTAAACGATGCCGCATCGGTACTCATCGTACCATCGACAGCAAGTCCTGATAGGCGCTCAGAGACGGCCTTAAACCCGTCTGTGAAGGTAAATGGCACCAGACCTGCGCGAGTGGGGAGTACATGGTGGCCAAACTGCTTCGCCACGTCATAGCCAAAACCACTGGAACCTAACGTTGGGATCGATAATCCGCCACTGGAAACCACCAAGGATTCCGCACTGAATATGCCGAGATTGGTGGTGAGCTTAAAGCGGGCCGAGGGATGAACTTTACTGTTTTCAACAGTCTCAATCTGCTGAATCTCGCATAGCGTTTTGATCACCACATTGACTTTCTCACACTCAGACAAGAGCATATTGAGGATGTCTTTGGCGGAGTCGTTACAGAAGAGTTGACCGTGTTTGCGCTCGTGGTAGGGGATCTTGTATTTTTCGACGAGTGCAATGAAATCCCATTGGGTATAGCGATTCAGCGCTGAGATACAGAAGTGCGGGTTATTGGAGATAAAGTTTTCTGGTTCAACAAATAGATTGGTGAAGTTACAGCGCCCGCCACCAGACATGAGGATTTTTTTACCCACTTTATTACTGCTATCGAGCACGAGTACACGACGCCCACGTTTGCCTGCGTGTATTGCACACATAAGACCTGATGCACCTGCACCAATGATGATGACGTCGTAACTATTCATGGGAAACGTATTTCTTGGGGTTAGGCGGAAAAGGCGGCATTATACGCGATTTTACTCCCAGCTTTGCAGGCTAGGTCTGCTGATTGATACCGCTTAAGTTGCCTTGCAAGCCACCGGTATGAATCGCCAGAATTTTGCTGTGCGCAGGGAAGTAACCGCGTTCAATTAAGTCAAAAATCCCAAACAGCATTTTTCCTGTATAGATCGGTTCGAGCTCAATTTGAGTTTGCTTTTGAAAATCATGGATAAAATCGAGTAGCTCAGGTGTAGTCTTGGCGTAGCCACCAAAGTGATAGTCCAAGCACAGATCCCAATTGGTGCGGGTTGCCCATTGCCTGATTTCATCAAAAAGAAAACCACCTTTGAGTGCAGGGAAGCCCAAGACTTTTTGTCGTTCAGCACTTGAGTTAATGATCCCCGCTATGGTGCCACCAGTGCCTACGGCACAGCAGATCACATCGAAGTTTGCACGATCCTGCACGGTCAATATCTCTTCGCAGCCTTGTACTGCCAGTTGATTGGTTCCGCCTTCTGGAATCAGGTAGAACTCACCCAATTTTGCTCGAAGATTTTCGAGGAAATCGGTATCGGTTTTTCGGCGATAATCTGTGCGACTGACGAAGTGCAGTTGCATGCCGTTGGCTAGCGCTTGGGCAAGCGTGGGATTGTCGGCGATTTTATCTGTTAGCTCTTCGCCACGAATGATGCCGATGGTTTGAAAGCCATGCTCTTGACCTGCTGCGGCAACAGCAGCGATGTGGTTGGAGTAGGCGCCGCCAAAGGTAAGGAGGGTAGTGTGTCCCTGTTTCCGAGCTTCAATCAGGTTGTATTTGAGCTTGCGGAATTTGTTGCCTGAAATCGTGGGGGGCAGGAGGTCTTCACGTTTGAGGTGGAGTTGGATGTTGCGGGGCTGAATCTGTGGAAGACGGTGCATGCTAGAGATGCCTGCTTTATTGAACCCGTTAAAGCAGGACATTGGATTAAGATGCTTTTCCATAGTATTCTACAAGGAGTTTTTCTATGGTTTTATTAATTTTGGATGCATCTATTTTATTCGATATTTTTAATAATAAAGAAATACTTCTATTGTTTTTAATGTCAATTTCATTAAGTTTATGTTTTTCAACAAGCTTAATCCAGTTTAATTGAGGTTTATCGGACGTTAATTTATGTAAAATTCTAGTATCGCTAGGTAGTACATTATTTAAATAATAGGCCCATCTATCTACAGTTATTCGATCAAGGATTTGTGATGCTTCACTTTCAGCACTCCAAGCAACTCCATAAGAATTTCCTAGTACAATGCATAAAAGAGCACTTATGCATGCAGGAAGTGCGGGGGTTGGAATTGTCGATCCGAGTTTAGAGAGGTTCTTAACAGGCGTGGCTTCATTGTAGAAGTTATTTAAACCTTCATGAGCTCGAATAATAGCTTCGGCTGCTTTTACAAAGGTGTCACTGCGAAGGTTCTCTGGTACATAGTCGAATCCACCTACTTTAAGCAGTGCACTTTTTAACCCACTTACAACAGTTGCTTTTCCATCAGCATAAGCCTCGGCATAGGTGTGCCCTATTTGCCACTTTTCTGTATCGCGTAGATTTAACCAAAGCGCTGGTAAAAGTACATTAATATTAGCAAGGGTATGTTCTAAGTTAGCCCCATTATTTTTTTTCGCGGCATTCATTAATACACTAATAGTAAGCTTGTAATAAAAATATGGCGAGCTTTTAAGCATTTCAACACGTTGATCTTTATCATTGAATGTTTCATCTTCAAGCGCATCTCTAAAATCAACAAACTTCTTAGCAACTTCAACCTTAGGCCGACCAAGAACCCCTTTTATGCATGCTTTCAGTGAGCCAATGGCTTCAGCTTCATCTATTTCTTCAGCGTCACTTTCTACAGTTTCCATCTTGGAGAAGTGTGTAATGAGTTCATATGTATGCCGGAGCCGCATTCCTTCGGTGGATGATATAATACCCAGTTCTTCAGCCAGTCGTACCGCATCCTTAGTTGTTAAGATATCATCAACATCATCATCTTCATTTACATCGGGTTTTCCAAGCATTTCCCCTAATAAGCCAACGCCTACAGTGGAAAGTTCTTTTTTCAAAGCGGTTATTGTTTTTCCCCAGAGATAATTTATGGCCATTTCAAAATGCCCTGCATCAAATGCAGAAACAATTTGATTTCTATCCTTAATACTAAGCTGTTCTGCATATTGTGATATCTCAGCAGGAGTTTTAGCACTAGAAGGAATTAGGTCACTATTTTTTTGTTGCCATAACGCGATGTTATACATTTTCATTTCCTTTAAATTCTGACCAACCGTCTTGGGATTGCATAAAAACAGCAGTCAAACCTTTACCGATTTTCATCCCCAGAGCTTCAAATGCTCTTCTTCGCGCGCCACCAACTATGCCATGTTCTTGTCTTAGCTTCACAAAACAGTTATAGCCTAGAAGTTGTCCAGAGTCATTGAATAAAATAATTCCATCAGAATTTAACATCCCATTTAGTAGATACCCTTTACTTTCTAATTCAGATGGGGGTATTTGATCCTTTTTAAGAGATTTAACCAGATCTGGGAAACTAATTGGTTTTTCAAGTATTACACCATCATTAGATAGGAATGCAGGCGCTTTCGTTCGATTTGTGACGGCAATAATACAGCCATGCGATTGACGAAGAGCTTCGAAGAGCATTCTTGATACAAAACTGATAGTAGGCTCTCGTTCAATATCCTCAGTTTTCTCGGTAATGGCTCCAACCAATGCATCCAAAAATTGAAGTGGAGGGGGGCTATTATCTTTTCTATGGTTTAAAAAAATATAATGATGTCCTCCATTATTGCAACGGATTTCAACGCAATCATCGGCAATTTGGTAGGCTTTCACAATTGGGAAAACAGGATTTTTATCCATCAATACTACATCAATTAATACAGATATAGGATGACTAGACCCTCTGAATACCCCGTATTCAATACCGTTAGAACTTCCTTGTATATAAACTAGCCATCCACTTGTTGCAAGCGGTGCACATTTTTTTAGAGCTTGTTTTATTCCAGAAATATTAGCACTTGAACTCCCTATTTTTATACGTTCAGCTTCGGGAAGCATGCTTATAATATTGTTCATATTGTTTGTTAGATAGACTTTAGGACATAGACTAATCCCTTCTTCTTGGTATCTGGATAATAATACAACTAATTCAACCAAGTGTAAGTTATCGGCTAATAATTCTATTTTACTATTCTGGCAAAATTCTGAGACGCCGCCAATTAATTGAGTTCTAAAAGTTATATTTGTTGACATTGTTTAGCGATCCTATTGCTAATACTTTCTAGGATTTATTCTATCAGATATGATGTTATTCTGAATAAATAAAAATTGCTCAAAATTTCATTTTTAATATTTATATTGGTTTTGTGAAACTAAACACGCTCGATTAATTTTCGGTTAACATTAAGTTTCACAGATTGAAAGTACTCAGAGAATCTATGCTGTAAGTATTCGCAAGATACATCTTGATTTTTTTGATAAAAATCAAGATGTATAAACCTAAGTTAGAGTTGAAATGTAGTTCCATTCATACTTTTTGATTGTTTCGTTATATTTTAAGACTTCATTCTGACCATTTCCATCATTGACACCCCATCATCCATACGTTAAACCTGTTTTGAACAACATACCCCTGAAAATAATGAAACATCACAAGGAAAGAGATGATGACGAATGGCGCACCAACCAACCGCAAAAACCTGATCGATTGTGTCCTGCATTGGGAACAGCAAAAACCAGATGCCATCTACCTGACCCAGCCTTATGGCGATGGTAACATTGTTGATTACACATGGCGTGAAGTGACTGATCAAGCCCGTCGTTTTGCTGCATATCTCCTGTCTTTAAACTACCCCAAAGGCAGTAATATCGCGATTTTGGGCAAAAACAGTGCCCATTGGATCATGGCGGATATCGCCATCTGGATGGCAGGCCACGTCAGTGTCCCGCTGTACTCCACGTTAAATGCGGAAACCGCACAATATATTTTGCAAGATAGTGAAGCCAAACTGCTGATCTTGGGCAAGATGGATGGCACAACTGATACGTGGAATGACGTTAAAGATCATCTGCCAGCAGGTCTACCCATCATCAGCCTACCGATGTCACCTCGCAATGATGTCCCACAGTGGCTAGACATCATCAAGCAGTATCCACCGCTGCAAGACGTCATCCAGCGTGATGATGATGCGCTGGCGACCATCGTGTATACCTCGGGCAGTACGGGTAAGCCCAAAGGCGTCATGCACTGTTTCCGCTCCATGACTGCGGGGATGCAAGGACTACAAGATGAGATGGGTGTGACGGAGAACGACCGCATGCTGTCTTATCTTCCACTGGCCCATGTGGCCGAGCGTGCGGCAGTCGAGACCAACTCCCTGTACTCAGGATTTCGACTGTATTTTGCCGAGAAGCTGGAAACCTTTCAGGCCGATATTAAACGTGCGCGTCCTACCATATTCTTCTCAGTCCCTCGGTTGTGGATGAAGTTTTACTTAGCCGTGAATCATAAAATGTCACCCGCGAAGCAGCGCATTTTGTTTGCTATTCCGATCCTGTCGGGATTCATTAAGAAAAAGATTTTAACCGAGCTTGGCTTTGATCAGATCCGCTTTGCGCTCACTGGCGCTGCACCGTTACCACCAGATATTATTTTGTGGTATCGCAAGCTCGGCTTAGAGCTGCTTGAAGTCTATGGCATGAGTGAAGACTTCGGAAACTCGCATTTAAGCCGTCCGGGCAAGGTGCGGATTGGCTATGTCGGCAGTCCTACGCCGGGTACGCTGAGTCGTATTGCTGCCAATGGCGAACTTGAGGTTAAAAGCCCAAGCCTGATGCTGGGGTATTACAAGCTGCCGGAAAAGACCGCAGAAGAGATGACACCTGATGGTTTCTTGCGAACAGGAGATCGTGGTGAATTTGATGCAGAAGGTCGCTTGCGGATTACCGGACGGGTTAAGGAGCTGTTTAAAACCAGCAAAGGTAAATATATCGCGCCTGCGCCAATAGAGAACAAATTTAATCATCCACAGCTTGAAGTGAGTTGTGTCACGGGGCCAGATTTGCCTCAACCGTTTATTTTGCTCATGCTCTCATTAGAAGCGCGGCAAGCGTTGGACAAAGGTACATTGAACCGTGAAACGCTTACGGGTGAATTCGATAAATTAATTAGCCAAGTGAATGCAACTCTAGAAGACCATGAAAAGCTGGCTTTTGCGGTCATCGTGAAAGATCAGTGGACGATGGAAAATGGCTTCTTGACGCCAACCATGAAGATCAAGCGCAATGTGATTGAAGAGCGCTATTTGCCATTTGCGGAAGGATGGCAGAAACAAGGGGTTCGGGTGATTTGGGAAACGTAATCCAAAAGTGATTCATAAAAAAAAAGCGCGATCCGTTTAAGGCATCGCGCTTTTTTTTATGCTTAACGGTTATTTTACAGAGCCGCTAATTGAGTCATTTGCACTTGCAAACGTCCCAACTGCTCTTGTTGCTCAGCAAGTTTGGCGCGTTCAACTTCAACCACGGCAGGCGGTGCTTTGGCAACAAAGCCTTCGTTCGACAGCTTGTTCGATAAGATATCGACCGCTTTTTGCAGTTTATCAATGGATGATTGCAGGCGCGCTTGCTCAGCTTTGGGATCAACCAAACCTTTCATCGGGACAAACAAACTGACCTGCGCAATCACGCTGCTGCAAGACAGAGGCGGCTCGACATCGGCATCCAGAATCTCAAGTGACTCGACCTTCGCCAGTGCTTTAAACAGTGGTGCAATACGTTCCAATTGCTCACGTTCAGTCGCTGAAAGGTTCTTCAGCAAAACAGGCAACAGGCGTGCATTACCCAAGTTCATTTCACCGCGAATATTACGCACTGCGCTAATCAGATTTTGCAACCACTGCATGTCTGACTCGGCTTGATCACTGATCTTGCTGAGGTCGGGTTGTGGGTAAGCTGCCAGCATGATGGACGGTGTATTTTTACGACCAATCATCGGTGCCAGTGTTTGCCAGATTTCTTCACTAAGGAATGGCATGAGTGGATGCAGCAAACGTAAACTGGTTTCTAGTACTGCAAGCAGTACACGACGGACTTCGGCCTTACGTTCGGGGCTGGTATCGCCGTTGAGTACAGGTTTGGTCAGTTCAACGTACCAGTCGCAGTATTCATTCCAGACAAAGTCATAGATGGTCTGGGCGACCAGATCCAAGCGATAGTCGCCAAAGTGCTGATGAACCGCAGCTTCTGCACGTTGCAGACGGCTCATGATCCAGCGCTCAGGCAGCTCCCACAAGTCTGGGCGGGCTTCTTGTGCGATCTCATGGCCTTCGCAGTTCATCATCACGAAGCGCGTTGCGTTCCAGATCTTGTTGCAGAAGTTTCGATAGCCTTCAACCCGTTTAAGATCGAACTTGATATCACGACCGGTATTGGCGAGTGCACAGAAAGTAAAGCGCAGGGCATCCGTACCAAAAGCGGGCAGACCATCGGCAAATTCTTTACGGGTGGCTTTTTCGATCTTAGGTGCATCCTTAGGATTCATCAAACCCGTGGTGCGTTTAGCAACGAGGCTTTCCAAATCAATGCCATCAATCAGGTCAATCGGGTCAAGCACGTTACCTTTGGACTTGGACATCTTTTGTCCTTCGCCATCACGTACTAGACCGTGTACATAGACGGTCTTAAACGGCACTTGCGGCGTGCCGTCTTCGTTTTTGACGAAGTGCAGGGTCATCATGATCATCCGGGCAACCCAGAAGAAAATGATGTCAAAACCTGTGACCAATACATCGGTTGGATGAAAGGTTTTCAGCTCTGGAGTATTTTCTGGCCAGCCCAGTGTAGAGAAGGTCCAGAGTGCTGAAGAGAACCATGTGTCGAGCACGTCCTCGTCTTGACGTAGCGGTAAATCACTCGCCAAGTTGTGCTTGCTGCGCACTTCGGCTTCATCACGCCCAACATAGATATTACCCGCGTCGTCATACCATGCAGGGATACGATGTCCCCACCACAGTTGACGCGAGATACACCAGTCTTGCAGGTTATTCATCCACGCCATATACATGTTGGTGTATTGCTCAGGCACGAACTTGATCGAGCCATTCTGTACCGCTTCGACCGCAGGCTTGGCGAGTTCTGCCATGCTGACGTACCATTGGTCGGTCAATAATGGCTCAACGATCACGCCAGAGCGGTCCCCTTTGGGCGCTTTTAAGGTATAGGGTTCGATCTTGTCCAGCCAGCCATTTTCAGTGGCTTCCAGCACAAGCTTCTTACGGGCAGCAAAACGCTCCAGACCCGCGTATTCAGCAGGGGCGGTGATGGTACTGGTAATCGGCGCACCCGCTTTTTCAAAGTAATCAAACTCGCCCAAAACTTCGGCATTGAGATTGAAAATATTGATCATCGGTAGGCTATGACGCTTACCCATTTCAAAGTCATTGAAGTCATGCGCTGGGGTGATTTTGACGCAGCCAGTTCCAAATTCTTTTTCGACATATTCATCGGCAATAATCGGGATCAAGCGTCCAGATAGTGGCAGGCGAACTTGTTTGCCGATCAAATGCTGGTAGCGTTCATCAGTAGGGTTAACGGCAACCGCTGTGTCGCCTAGCAGGGTTTCTGGACGTGTGGTTGCCACAACCAGATAGTTGTTACCGTCTTCGGTCTTCAGATTTTCATCCGCGAAGAAATATTTAAAGTGCCAGAGTGAGCCCGCAGTTTCGACACTCTCAACTTCAAGATCTGACAGTGCAGTGTGGAGCTTTGGATCCCAGTTCACCAGACGCTTACCACGGTAGATCAAGCCTTCTTCATGCAGGCGTACGAACACTTCTTTGACCGCATTGGATAAGCCATCATCCATGGTGAAACGTTCACGTGACCAATCAACCGATGAACCCAAACGACGAATCTGCTTCGTGATGGTATTGCCTGACTCGGCTTTCCATTCCCAGATTTTTTCCAAGAATTTTTCACGGCCTAAATCATGACGGCTGACCCCTTGTGCCGCCAGTTGACGCTCGACCACCATCTGTGTCGCAATCCCAGCATGATCAGTGCCGACTTGCCACAAGGTGTTGTTGCCTTTCATACGGTGAAAGCGGGTCAGAGCGTCCATGATGGCATTATTAAAGCCATGACCCATGTGTAGGCTACCAGTCACATTGGGTGGCGGGATCATGATGGAATAAGGCACGCCTGAACCTGATGGCTTAAAGTAGCCATTCTTTTCCCATTCGGCATACCAACGGCTTTCAATCGCAGCAGGATCAAAAGTCGTGGCAATGTTATTGTCAGAATTGGTGGTTTGGGACAAGTCAGTATCAGGTGCGGTCATGGTATTCCAAGCATTTTTTAAAAAAGTTCAGCAGCAAAATGCGCTGCAAACTGATGACTAAAGGGTAATGGCCTATTGTAGCGGATTTTGATCGGATTTTGAGGGTGGTTTTGAGGGGATTGTACGTTGTCGATTTTTTAAGAAATGATCGCGCTTGGGTCATGTTCAATATCGGCTTGCTGATGTGATACTCTCACAGCATAAGATTTAGACATGTTGTCATGTCACGTTTACAGACTATCGAGCGATTATAAAATGACGTCATCTAGAACACAGCAAGGGAAGCTATCGAATCAAACCGTGTGGATCACCGGTGCATCCAGTGGCATCGGTGAGGCATTGGCGATTGCCTGTGCGGCACGTGGGGCCAATGTGGTTTTGAGTGCACGCCGCTTAGATGAGCTTGAACGGGTCAAGGCGGCTTGTGAGGAAGTGGGGCTTGGGCAGTTTTTAGCGGTGGCCTTGGATGTGACTGATGATATCGCTTGTGATCAGGCTTATTTTGATATTTCCAAACAAATGGGCAAGGTCGATTGGCTGATTAACAATGCTGGCATCAGTCAGCGTTCACTCATCAGCGATACACTCACAGCAGTTGACCGTAAGATTATGGAAGTGGATTACTTTTCGGTAGTGAATCTGACGCGCAAAGTCCTGCCGGATATGTTGAAGCGTCGATCTGGTAAAGTCATTTTTATTTCCAGTGTTGCAGGTCTGGTGGGCACGCAATATCGGGCCAGCTATGCTGCGGCTAAAGCGGCCGTTCATTTATGGGCCAATAGCTTGCGTGCTGAAGTGGGCGGGCAGGGGATAGGCGTTAGCGTGGTCTTCCCCGGTTTTGTAAAAACCAACGTTTCGGTTGCAGCGCTAGTGGGCGATGGTTCAGAGCAAGGGACTATGGATGATGCGCAACATACGGCCATGAGTGCCACCGATTTTGCCGAGAAAACGGTTAAGGCTTTATTGGCGAACCGAGAATATATCGTGGTGGGCGGTGCGAAGGAAAAAGTTGCTGCGCTCTTATCGCGAGTCTCGCCCACGCTGTTGTATAAGGTCATTCGTCGCACGAAAGTCACATAAATTTTTAGAAAAGCGGTGCAATAAAAAATCCCCTCTGATTACAGTGGGGATTTTTTTAATCTGGCATTTTTCTACGTAGAAAAATGACTAGATTTAGAGATTAAGGCTTAGCAACTTGTGCAGCAGTCGTATTGCCATTAGTCACAGGCTGAGCATCTAGACCAACACTATTGGTCGCGCCGCCGCCCAAAGCCGTATACAAATTCACTTGACTCAACAGTGCCTGCTGTTTCAAGGTGATCTGGGCTTGTTGACTGCTAAATAAGGCATTTTGTGCAGTCAATACACTCAGATAGCTATCCACACCTGCTTTAAAGCGAGACTGTGAGAGATCATAGTTAGACTGTGATGCCTCAACCAGACGGTTTTGGGATGCAAGACGTTCATCCAGTGTAGCGCGTGTTGCCAGTACATCAGAAACATCACGGAACGCAGTTTGAATGGATTTTTCATAGGAGTTCAGAGCCAACTTCTGGTCAACACGTGCTGACTCAAGAGTTGCTCGACGTGAGCCCCAATCAAAGATCGGCAGGTTAATTGAAGGTCCTACGCTCCATGCAAAAGAGCCCGATTTAAACAGATCGGACAATTGCGAACTGCCATAGCCGACATTACCAGTGAGGGTAATCGAAGGGAAGTAAGCCGCACGTGCCGCTGCAACATTACCGCCTTGTGCTTTGAGCAAGAACTCTTGCTGCGCGATGTCAGGACGATGCTGTAGCAATTCACTTGGCAGACCAGCTGGCAGGTTCTGACTTGCGGTGATCTGGTTGATCGCGCCAGTTGGAAGCAGATTGTCAGGTACGGTTTGGCCCACGACTAAGGTCAAGGCATTGCGGTCCTGAGCGATCTGAGTTTCAGCGTTTTTGGCAGCAAGAATCGCTGTTTCCACATTGATTTGGGCTTGTTTCACAGGTACTAATGAAATAATCCCTGCTTTAAACTGCTTTTGATTCAGATCATAAGACTCTTGTTGCGATTTCAGCGTTTGCTTCGCCAACTTGAGCTGCTCTTGGTCAAACGCTAGTTGCAGATAGTACTGAGCGATGGAACTCACCAAGCTGATCTGTGCGGTTGAACGTGCACTTTGGGTCGCAAAGAAGCTTTGCAAAGCAGAATCTTTGAGATTCGCAACACGTCCCCAAAAATCGAGTTCATAGCCGGTTAGAGCCAAGCCAGCATTGTACTTGGTCGTGTTATCCGATTTGTTACCTGTAGTCGTTGAGCCAGCAGTTACACCTAAGCTAGGGAACTGAGCCGCACGACTGATTTGATATTGCGCACGCGCTTTATCGATATTCAGCGCTGCTGCACGCAGGTCACGGTTGTTCTCGAGTCCCAATTGAATCAGTTGTTTCAATTGAGGATCGGTAAAGAAGTCAGACCAACCCTGAGAGGCAATGGATGAGCCAGCAGGGTCGTTTGCATTTTGACCCAGCAGCGTTGGGAACGCTGTGGAGGTCAAGTTGCTTGCTGCTGCTGGATCAGGCTGACGCAAAAGGCTGGAACAGGCAGACAGTGCCAAAGGCAATGCCAGCAGGGTGAAAGCAACTTTCACCGATTTGGACATGGATTTGACACTTAATTGATTTGCTTTCATTTTTCAGTATCCAAAGAGTGCCCTGTAGAAGGGGTGGCAGATGTTGGTGTCGCTGTAGCTGTTGCGCTAGGAGTTGATTTTCCTTTGAAAATACTACGGATCCAGAGATAAAACACGGGAATCAAAAACACACCGAGGATCGTTGCACTGAGCATCCCGCCGATAACCCCTGTACCAATCGCATGTTGGCTACCTGAACCTGCACCATTACTGATGGCAAGTGGGAGTACGCCGAGAATAAATGCGAACGAGGTCATGATGATCGGACGTAAACGAATGCGAACCGCATGCAAGATGGAGTGAATGAGATCTTCACCTTGTTCTTGTAGGGCGACCGCAAACTCCACAATCAAAATCGCGTTTTTGGTCGAAATCCCGATCACGGTCAGCAGACCCACTTGCAGATAGATATCGTCGGATAAACCGCGTGTCCATGTTGCAAGTAGAGCACCCATCACACCCAGTGGAACCACGAGCATGATTGCAAAAGGTACGGACCAGCTCTCATAGAGTGCGGCCAAACACAAGAAGACGATCAGCATGGAAAGCGCATAGAGGGCAGGAGCCTGTGCACCAGAAGTTTTTTCTTCTTGTGACATACCCGTCCATTCAAAACCGATACCCGGTGGAAGTTTAGAAACAATTTCTTCCATGGTTTTGAGTGCATCCCCAGAGCTCTTACCGGGCATGGAGTTCCCTTGAATCTCAAATGCTGGGAAGCCGTTATAACGCTGTAGTTGCGGAGCACCATAAGTCCAGCGACCTTGCGTAAATGCAGTCAATGGGACCATAGCGCCTGAGCTACCGCGCACATACCATTTACCCACGTCTTCTGGTGACATCCGTGAATCAGCCTCACCTTGCACATAGACCTTCTTGATACGGCCTTTATCCAAGAACTGATTGACATAAGTACTACCCCACGCGGTGGAGATGGTGCTGTTGATATCCGCAATCGAAACACCCGTCGCACCCGCTTGGGCTTGATTGATATCCAGATTGTATTGCGGTGAATCTTCTTGCCCGTTTGGACGAACCCCAACAACCGTTTTGTTGTATTTCGGATCCATTGCGGCCATGCCGAGCAATTGATTACGTGCTTCCATCAACTTTTCATGTCCCACACCTGCACGGTCTTGCAGATACATGTCAAAACCGTTGGCTACACCCAACTCAATAACCGCTGGTGGTGGGAAGGCGAAGACCATGGCATCTTTAAGCTGTGAGAATGCACCCATCGCACGACCAGCCATTGCACCCACACTTTGGCTTGGCGAAGGACGTTTTTCCCAGTCTTTTAAGCGAACGAACGCAATCCCCATGTTCTGACCGGTACCACTAAAGCTAAAGCCGGCAACCGAAAAGACACCTTCGATATCATTCTTTTCGTTGTTCAAGAAGTGATCTTCAACCTTTTTAATGGTTTTCAGGGTACGTTCTTGAGTCGCGCCTGCGGGTAATTGGATCTGGCTAAACAGAATGCCTTGGTCTTCATCAGGCAAGAATGCTGATGGTAAACGGAAGAACAAGAATGCCATTAGTGCAATCACGGCTGCATACACAATGATATAGCGTGCACTTTTTGCCAGCATGATGCCAACTAAAGTCTGATAACGCGCACTGCTGCGATCAAATACACGATTGAACCAGCCAAAGAACCCTTTTTTCTCATGGTGGTTAGGATCAGGCGCTTTCAATAGCGTCGCACAAAGTGCAGGTGTCAGAATCAACGCCGTGATGACCGAAAGTCCCATTGCAGAGATCAATGTCACCGCAAATTGACGGTAGATCACACCGGTCGAACCACCAAAGAAGATCATGGGAACGAATACCGCCGACAAGACCACACCGATACCGATCAAGGCGCCTGTGATTTGATCCATGGATTTCCGTGTTGCCTCCACAGGACCCAACTTGTCTTCATGCATTACGCGTTCAACGTTTTCAACCACCACGATCGCATCGTCAACAAGTAGACCGATGGCGAGTACCAAACCAAACAGCGTCAACGTGTTGATGGAGAAACCGAAGAAGTTCAAAATTCCAAAGGTACCCAGCAAAACAACAGGCACCGCAATCGTTGGAATCAAGGTTGCACGGAAGTTTTGTAGGAACAAATACATGACCAAGAAAACCAGCACAATCGCTTCAACGAGTGTTTCGATCACATTCTTAATCGAAATCTTCACAACAGGCGTTGTGTCGTAAGGCACAATAACGTTTAAGCCAGCAGGGAAGTTTGGTTTCAATTCTGCCATTTTGGCTTCAACCGCAGCGGCAGTTTTCAGCGCATTTTGACCCGCAGCCAGTTTGACCGCGACCCCAACAGCCGGTTGACGGTTATATCGTGCGATGGTGTCAAAGTTCTCACCGCCTAATTCAACCCGTGCAACATCCCCTAGACGAACTTGCGCACCATTGCTGGTGGTTTTCAGGAAGATCTGACGGAATTCTTCAGGGCTTTTCAATAAACTTTGCGCGGTGACTGTCGCATTCAACGCTTGTCCTGCGACAGCAGGTGTTCCGCCCAATTGTCCTGCAGACACTTGAGCATTTTGTGCTTGAATCGCGCTTATCACATCAGATGTGGTGAGTTGATAGCTATTGAGCTTTGCAGGATTCAGCCAAACACGCATTGCGTACTGGGTACCGAAGACTTGCAGGTCACCCACCCCTTGAACACGGCTCAGCGGATCAATCACATGACTCACGACATAGTCGGAAATCGCTGCACCATCCATACTGCCATCAGAGGATACAAAACCAAGCACCACCATAAAGGTGCGGCCTGACTTGCTAACAGTAACCCCTTGCTGCTGAACAGATTGAGGAAGCAAATTAATACCAGCTTGCAGTTTATTCTGTACTTGGACCTGCGCAATATCAGGGTTTGTACCCGCCTTAAAGTTCAAAGACACGGACACCGAACCGTTTGATGCACTGGTAGAGGACATGTAGTACAGTCCATCCAAACCTTTCATCTGCTGTTCAATGATCTGTGTGACTGAGTCTTCAGCAGTTTTTGCAGAAGCACCTGGATAGAAAGCGCTGACTGTAATGGTTGGCGGCGCAATATTCGGGTATTGCGAGACTGACATACTAAAAATAGACAGCAGACCACCGAGCATGACCAGTGCGGCAAGCACCCATGCAAATATGGGTCTATCAATAAAAAAACGAGACATAGCAACCGCTCCTTAAGAATGAGCCGAAGCTGTTGGTTTGGCTGGCTGAGCGGTTGCAGGTTTTGCAGAACCGTTCACAGGCGCATTACTCGCATTAGCGTCTGCACCTTCTGGGGCTGCAACAGTTGCTTTGACTTTAGTCACACCCGGTCTGATTTTTTGTGAGCCTTCGACTACAAGGCGGTCACCATCTTGTAAGCCACCCGTGACGATCCATTTATCACCTTGAGTGACTGATGTTTGCACGATACGTGGGCTAACCGTACCGTCTGGCGCAACCACAATGACGGATGCCTCACCCTTAGGCGTATGCGAAACGGCAGGTTGTGGAATCAAGAAAGCATCATTAGCAACACCTTGATTCAGCTTAGCTTTAACATACATGCCTGGCAGAAGTAATCCATTTGGATTTGGCACCAAAGCGCGCAGGATAACGGAGCCACTCGCCTGATCTACGCTGGCGTTTGAAAACTCAAGGCGGCCTTTGATCGGATAAGGGCTACCATCTTCCAGTGTTAAGCTAATCGTTGCGCTATCTGGTTTACGCAGTGATCCAGACTGAATTTGTTGACGCAATTTGAGCATATCGGCACTAGACTGACTGATATCCACATACATCGGATCCATCTGCTGAACCGTGACCAGTGGAGTGCTCTGGTTTGCAGTGACGAGAGCCCCTGCAGTCACATTAGAAACGCCACTTTGCCCAGTAATGGGTGAGCGTACAGTGGTGTATTCGAGATTAATTTGAGCACTGCGTAGAGAGGCTTGGCTCTGTGCGAGGTCGGCTTCTGCGGATGCTGCAGCTTGTACGGCATTGTCATAGTCCAGTTTACTCACCGCGTTGCTGGCGATCAGATCCTTATAACGTTTGCTGGTAATTTGCAGCGTCGCTAGATTGGTTTTGTTCTTTTGAACCAATGCTTGTGCTGCTTCAAAGTTTGCACGCAGGATCGCTGGATCAATCTGATACAAAGGCTCGCCAGCTTTCACGATGCTACCTTCAGTGAATAAGCGCTTCTGGATGATGCCGCCTACTTGTGGAATCACTGGGGAAAGTTGATAAGCTGCAGTGCGACCAGCAAGCTCAACATATTGGGTGACGGGCTGGCGCTGAGCGACAACGACCGTCACTTCAGGCAAAGGAGCCGCACCACCGGCTCCTGCGCCTCCAGCAGCAGCGTCTTTTTTACCGCAACTGGTCAGAGCGATGCTTGCAGCGAGCGTGGAGAGAACTAATACTGAGGACCAAGTTGTCGTGCTCTTATAGGACATTTGATTTGATGTAGTATGGCGCGATTTCATAACAACCCCTTGTGATCATAGGCACTGCTGAATTGATGTTGCGATCTAATCGCAATAATTAACAGAAGCATTAACATGTTGATTGTGTAAGACAGTTAAGACGGTGCTGTGAAACAGTGTTTTTTTCGAAAAATTGTTGGGTAAATCATTAGAACTAACAATATAGACGATGTTGCAACATAATTCAGCAAGGATACATCGCACTGTTTCAAAAAACGTACCGAATGGTATAGATCGCAAAGAGTACTGCTTAGTACAGAATGAAGCAAGAGCCATTCACGATTAAATTTCAAAACTTAACATTTCATTCAACAGGTTCCAAAAGGAAAGATCACATAATTTGTATCGATCAATACAGATTATGTCCGAACTGTGACCGAAAAGCTAGTCTCGCGGTTATAAATTCTTATTCAAATATTCAATGCGATGATCCAGACGGTTTTTCCAATCTATGGCTAAACCTGAACACTGTGCGGCTTGCGCCAGAACTTCGGGCAATGGCCGGTGACTGGTCACAATCCGGTTGAACTCGGCAATGCTTAAACTCTGATCAAATCGTTCTAATCGTTTGATGGGATCGCCGACATGAATTTTCCCTGAGCGCAAAACCCGGTAATACCATCCCGTGATGTAATGCTCTGCAATAAATTGAGACAAAAGGTGAGTGTCGAAGCGGTGATTGATCTTCCAACATGGGCTACGGGGCTGGGACACCTGAACAATGACGGATCCCATTTCATAAATATCCCCAATATGAACATTCGTGTCATCCAGGCTTTGGCTGGAAATGTTCTCACCAATTGAACCAGCAACGGCGATGCCGCTGAGATCTGGATAGTGCTGTGTAATGGATTGATAGCTGCTGAGCGCATATTGATGCAATGCTTTATCTATCCCACCATGCACCCGTTTGTCGGCTTGGATATCACCCACTATACCGAGCTCGTTAATCTCTGCCGATGAGATCGGGTCTTTGAATATCCCCGTCTGCTGGCCTTCGGGCATCAAGGTTTGTAATTTCCCCGCATAGAGGGCCTCAACAACGGTTCCCTGCAAGAGTAGACTTTCCATAAACACATCTCCCGAAAACCGAATCTTAGTCCATCAAATATATCTCGCTAATGGGCTTGGGGTTCGGATTGTTTTGCTTTTGGAGCCAGTACTGCAGAACTCTCAGAAGGATTATCCGCAGTCGTATAGTTATCGGTTTGACTCTGGGTGGCTGGGGGTAAGAAGAAGTCAGAAGGTCTGGTAAAAAAGTGACTCAGAATCAACTGACCCAGAGGAATCCATTGGTTAAAGGATACTCGGCGTGCTTTGAGTGCGACAAACAGTGCAAGTGAGAAACTGACGAGCAAGTTGGTCATCCCAATTAACAGGACACCGAGAAAGGAGATCAATACGGTCGACAGGTCGATGTCCGCACGCAAGGTAAACACCGATTGGGCAAAGTTAACCGAAGCAAAGGCGATATGCCTGATATCAAGCGGTAAGCCTAGAATGTAGCCTACAGTTCCCATGCTGCCGAGCATGATCCCAAACCAGAAATTACCGGCCAAAGCTCCTAAATTATTTTCAATATAAGTCGAGACTTTATCTAGACGTTTTGGTGACATCATGTTCTTTAAACGTCGATGCTGACGCAGGCGTGTCCCGACAGAGTGATAAACCGCTAAGTTATCGTAATAGCCTGCGATGAGTCCCGATAAAAATAAGCAAACTCCTGCAATCGCGGCATGAGGGATTGCCAGTGATTCAAAGGGGTTGATGTCATGTAAGAGCACATGGGCTTTTTGAGGGGTGAGGAGTTGCTGGCCTAGCAGTGTCTGCCATAAATAGGCAATCAGGAGGCCGATTGGCATCGCAACCGAGATATTGCCAATGATGGCAATAAACTGAGTCCGCATGATATTGACCGTCAAACGTGCCAGATCCGCAAGCTGGGTTAATTGTGTCTGTTTGGTTTTACCGCCTTGGTGCACCGTTGCCGCTATAGCTGCGGCTGTCATTGCGGGTTGCTTGGTGGCTACTGTGAAGTGCAGCACATGGATCAGCATAAACCCAAACGAGTAGTTCATGCTTTGGGTAAGCGCTTTGATGAAAGGCGCGAGCGCTACTCGGCCAAGCAGAACCTTGATTGTTGCCATGCAGGCAATGATTGCTCCTGCGCCCATTGCAGAGCGCAACATGCCAAAATAGCCCTTACGATCATCCGTGACATAGTGGCCACCTGTTTTACTGGCATTCTCAGTGACTTGGAGTGCCATTAACTCGGTGTTGGTGGAGATCAAGTCACGGATACTGGCATGACTTTTTTGTTCATGAAGTAATAGTTGCAGTGTGGTGAGCAAAGGGTTTTCGGAGTAGATCACCTGAATGTTTTTCAGGATCGCTTTGTCAGCAGGATTTTTCTCTGTACTGATCTCAGATGAGAGTTTATTGTTGGTCTGTTCGACATAGGGAATACGCTGAAAACTTAACAATAGTTCAAACAGTAGTTCCATTCGCGTCAAACTTTGCTCAATCCGAATCATCAGATTGGTGAGACGAATGCTTACCCCGTAACGCTTGGTATTTTTACGCAGGCGAAAAAGAATGTCGCGGCATTGTTCAATCATCACCGCGGTTGGGCGTTCATCAGGAATTTGCGATAAGGCTTCGTCCGATGGGTTTTCATCGGGTATGACTGTATTGGTATTATTGATTTCACGTAAATAAAGCGGTTGATAGCTTTCAACAAAATCAATCACTTCTCGATTTTGTGCCATGAATGGCGACTCAAACTCATCAATAGTGGGGTCGATGCGAATGAGTTCGGGTTCCAAGCCCATCGCCGTGATGCGATAAGAGATGACCATCAGTGCATTAAGCAATTGGTGCTGCGCAGAATGCAGCAATTCATCATCCGGTTCGGAGGTCGCCAAGCAATGAATCAGGCGATACCACTGCTGAGGTTTGATGTGATTGAGCCAACGTTCATCGCTTTCTTTGTAAAAAACAGTATTGAACAAGGTATCGACTTGATTGTCCAACTGCATCGGCGGAATGACATGCCAGATTAAGCGTTGGGTCAGTGCGGTAAAGAAACCATCATTGGCCAATATCCCGATATCACTATACAGACGAGCGGGTGAGTAGAGTCGTAGCAAAGACAGCATATAGTCGGCAAAAATACTGCCTAGCTCGGTTTTCTCTTCCAATAAGTCAATCAGTATTTCAAGCCGATCTTCAATTTCAATCGGGTTATGGCTGGAAGCGGGTCGTATTTGCTCAATCAGATCAAACAAGGGTTGTATCGAAGGAGCATCAGTAGCGACCTGCGACTGCATCTCACCGATCAGCAATTTAAGCGCTGGTTCAAGATTCTCCAAGGATGCTTTAGGCATACTGGCATGCATGATAATAATTGATTCTTCTGGCATAAGCTGATGTGTACCGATTCAAATGTAGCAAGAGGTTTTTTTAGGCTTTTGAAAACAAAACTTTTGAAAGCATTCAAAAAATTGCTTATTCATAATGCATTTGTACAAACCACTGTAGAGCAAGTTTATGAAACTGTCTGTATCAAACCGTGGTTGTTTATTGACGATGAGTGGTTGTTTTAAGGGGATGAATAGTTTGGAATTAAATCAAGTATTTGAATATATTTAAATTTTGTTGTTTGTTGAATAAGCTCTTGTTATTTTGTTACATTTTTTGAATACGGCATGCATGCTGTTTTTTTGACGATGCATGCCGTTAGGGACTTAATTCAGGCGTGACAACGCCAATTTTGCCAAGTTGATCAGAGATTCTTTATAGATTGAATCGGGGAGTGGCGCCAAAGCCGCAATAGCCAGCTCGGTTTCTTCCTTTGCACGGAACTGGCAATATTCTAGCCCGCCGCTGGTTTTCACCAAGTGCACAATTTTATCTAAATCGCTCAGGCCACCAGTTTGAATACTGCGGCGAATCATCTCGTTATCGCTGTTGTGCACCCGCTGCATGGTAGCAATCAATGGCAGTGTGGGTTTACCTTCAGCTAGGTCGTCACCGATATTTTTACCCAGTGTTGCAGCATCCGAGGTGTAATCCAAAATATCATCGATGATCTGGAACGCATTGCCGAAATGTTCACCATAGGCTTTTAACGGTGCTCGCAGATGTTCGGTATGGGCAAGTAGGGCTGCGCCTTCGGTTGCAATCATGAACAGTCGCGAGGTTTTGCCATAAATGATCTGTAAGTAGTCTGCCTCAGTCGAGTCGGGATTGTGCTGATGCTGTAATTGCAGGACTTCTCCTTCGGCAATTTCACAAGTGCCACTCGACATAATATGCAGCAGTTCTAAATCCTTTAAGCTCACCAACAAATCAAACGCACGAGCAATCAAGTAGTCGCCCACTAAAACGGCTGTTGCATTGGTCCATGTGGCATTGGCTGTTGGACGACCACGGCGCAATCCAGACTCATCAACGACATCGTCATGCACGAGCGTCGCGGTATGTAGCATTTCGATAATGGCAGCCAATTTCAAATTATGATTGCTGTGTTTCTCATCTTGTTGGCTTTCGTCAAAACCACAAGCACGGGCGGCCAGTAATGACATGAGAGGACGCATGCGTTTACCGCCTGCTTCCACGACATAACTACTGACTTGCAGCACCAATGGAACTTTGGAGTTGATTCCTGTTTTGATAAAATGATCCATTGCGGCGAAATCATCGGCGACAGGCTGTAAAATACTATTGAAGTCGGTCATATTTAACGCTGCTCATAGCTGCTCATTTAAAAGCACGCTTTAACGAATTTAATTTTAACTAAAAGCGAAAAGCCCATAGATCAAAAGGGGGCACCTTAAATAGATGCATAGATTTGGAAATTTCCAAACAGAATCACGTTTATAAACATCATGTCACTCCATGCTAACCGCGTCTTGTTGCAACTTCTAGTCTCAAGAATGCATTTTTTATGCTTATTCATCCAGCCCATCGCGTATTGAACAAATATTTTGCGTAATCTGGTGATAAAATGTGCAAAATATTGCTTGTCGTAGCTAAGTAAAATCTCTACAATGCGCGGTCTAATGATTTGTATGAATCAACCCAGTGACGCAGGTTTGAAGCCCGAAACATCTTTCGTATCGGCACCGCGAACACGGGTAATAGTTGAGTGTGTAATATGAGTGCATATGCAGTGATTCAAAGCGGTGGTAAACAGCACCGTGTAACCGTTGGTGAATACTTGAAAGTTGAACTGCTGAAAGCAGAAACTGGTGCAAGCATCACTGATAGTGAAGTATTGATGGTTGTGGATGGTGATAACATCCAAATCGGTGCGCCGACTGTTGCTGGTGCAAGCGTAACTTACGAAATCCTGAGCCATGGTCGCCATGATAAGATCCGTATCGTTAAGCATCGCCGTCGTAAGCATTACCACAAAGAACAAGGTCATCGTCAGTGGTTCACCGAAATCAAAATTACTGCAATTACTCTGTAATTCGTAAATTTGTTTCTGGTTTAATTGTTGATTTTGTTTTTAAACTTATTTTTCGCTTGAGGAGCTAAAACTCATGGCACATAAAAAAGCTGGTGGATCAACCCGTAACGGTCGCGATTCCAATCCTAAGATGCTTGGTGTGAAAATGTACGGCGGCCAAAAAATCGTCGCTGGCAACATCATTGTGCGTCAACGCGGTACTGAATTCCATGCTGGCGCAAACGTCGGTATGGGTCGCGATCACACTCTGTTTGCAACTGCTGATGGCATCCTCCGTTTTGCGGTTAAAGGTGCATTCGGTCGTCGCTACGTGATCGTCGATCCAGTTCAAGCATAATATTTAAATATTTGTTTGTATTGAAATAAAAAATCCGCCGAAAGGCGGATTTTTTTATATGTCGTTTATTGAGTTTTCACAATAATGGCAACGCGGCGATTCTCACTGCGTCCTTCTGGCGTTGCATTATCCGCAATAGGATTTGCTTCACCACGTCCAACGACCTGGATATCTTTGGCAGGGATACCGCCTTTAATTAATGGTTCGGCAACGGCTTGCGCCCGTTTGAGAGATAATTCTTGGTTATAGGCTGCTGCGCCAGTATTGTCCGTGTAGCCATTGACCAGTAAATGGGTGACATCGACTTTAGTCAGTTGCTGACCGACACCAGTAATGGTTTGAGCGGTTTCAGGTTTGATATCTGATTCATTGCTGTTGAAGAGAAGTTTTTCAGGCAAGCCTAGAGTCCAGCCTTCTTGTTGTAGAACAAAGCCCTGGCTTTTGAGGACGGCAACTTGCTTTCTTGAAAGACCATTGAGGTTTTGACACGCGGTGATCGAAAGTACGAGTGCAATACAACTGCCGATTTTTAGAAAACTCATATAACGTTTCAAAATAAACTCCTTGGATCGTGATTGCTTGAAAGAGAGCAAGTGGGTTTAGGGTATTTTAATCGGATAGATACCAGCTATTACTTGGCGATCGTTTGGCGTGATACATGGCCGCGTCGGCTTTTGCCAGTAACTGTTCCGGCGTTTGACAATCTTTTGATAGCGCAATCCCAATACTGAGATGAATAAACAAACGCTGTCCATTGGGTAAGTAAATGGGGTCGTTCAGGGTCTCAAGAATCGCCTCAGCCACAATGATGGCATTTTTTTCATCAACGATTTGCGGCAAGATTGCTGCGAATTCATCCCCACCTAAGCGCGCCAAAAAATCTTTTTGGCGTAAGCGAGATTGTAGGCGAACGCTGGTTTGGGTTAAAACAAAATCACCTGCAGCATGACCATAAGTATCATTAATTTCTTTAAAACGATCATTGTCAAAGAATAGCAAGGCAAGCTGTGAGCTGTCTTTGGCTTGATGAAACAATGACTCTAAGCGCGTTTCAAAGTAGCCCCGATTGGGTAGCCCAGTCAGACTGTCATGCTGCGCTTTATAGGTCAGCGTATCGTTTTCTTGTTTCAAGTTTTGATGCCAGAGTTCAATTTCGTCTAATAAACTATTGAAGTCTTGGCTGAGTTCGTCGAGTTCTTGAATTTTTGCCTTAGGGAGTCTGAGATTAAAGGCACGTTGTTCTCGGACTAGATTCGCTACTGTCGTCATTTTTTCAAAAGATTGAACAATATAGCCGTGCGTGCGATATGAAAAATAGCTGACAGAGATGAGTGTAATCACCAGACAAAGCACGAGTCCCAACAGGACCTGACTTAAAAATTTGGTAATGACTTTAGAGTTGCCTGAAACCCAGACGGTCCCTACGGTCTCATCGTCATGTTTAATCGCTTCCGATGTTGGATTCAAAAACATAAAGTGATTAAAGAGCTGATCCAGCGTATCAAAAGAGCCTTTTTTGGTGTTTTTGAGCTCGGCTAAAACCTGGCCATGGATGTCCTCGATTCGAATGGTAGAGAAGTCATCGCGATAGGCCAGTTGGTCAATCGTTTCTTGAATAGCGGGGCGATCATTAAACACGACTCCAGCTTCAACTCGGTAACTGACAGTGCTGGCGATCAATTGCAAATTTTTCTTGGCATAATTATCGAGTGCAAACAAGGACAATACAGATAGAGAAAAGCCGCAGATAAGCAATGCAATCAAAAGGACGACAAAGTGCGTACGCTTAAAGATGTGCTTTAACGTGGGTTGGGTCTGAGAGCCAATGATGGTGCTAAAAAATGTTCTTTTCATTGCGCCGCCTTTTTCTTGCGCCCCAGCAGCAAAACGTTTGGGTCGACGCGTACGCCGCTGCGTGTCAGTGAGTCAAGATTGACTGTAAAAGTAATGGGTGAGGTCTCTAAATTCAAACAAAAGCTACTGCCTACCTCGCAGTTTGGATTATTTTCACTGATGATGAGAATGGGCTTACTCTGTCGTGCTGCGATGACTTTTTGCTGGTCGTTAGGAGAAATATCTCCAAAATAAATCGCGTCACACTGGCTAGCGAGCGTATTGGCATCATAGTTTTGTTTAGAGACGACGATTTTATTCATAGTTTCTGATGCGTCGAGTTTCTCAAGTAAGCTTGAATGTTTTGTGGGCGTCACGATGCACAGATTAATCGGTGTAGGTGGCGGAACCCAGCGGGTATAGCTCATAATCCCAAGCACTGTGCGTTTGACTTCTTCATCTTTATTCGATGTTGTACCGTTGCCCATGTCCGTAGGCGCCGCATAGACTTCGGAAAAGCAGCACAACAATATGAATAGACAAATTTTTTTTAAAATTTGGTGAATCTGGTACGGCATTCTGTTTTCCAACATATCGTTTGGCCGATGTGTATATAAAGTCTGCATTACTATCGATCATCCTTGACGATATCACTTCTTTTTTAATTGCGCAGATTTCAATTACTGGCTCGTCATGATAAACGTTTTTGAGGTCTATGTATCATTCTCGTGACCTGTTTTACGATGTTGTTTTTAAGGATAGCTATATAGGTGATCGTGCAAGATTCATCCTTAATGTTTACCAAATCCAACCTTTCTGATATCACTCCACACAAAACAGCCCTAGAAAGCCACCGCAACAATCTGCAAAATAGCCCCATAGATAGAGGCGATTGAATTTACACATTTAAATTGGGGAAAAATATGCGTCACTTGCAACGTTCATTGGCGATTCTTCTGGCTTTTAATACCGCTGCGGTCTGGCCCGTTATTGCCAGTGCTGCGCCTGCAGCAGGACAAATGACGACTCAAGTGGCCGCCACTGAAGCGCAAGCAACGACATCATTGAATGCTTTGTTAAATAAGTTAGGCAGTTTACAAGCCAATTTTAGTCAAACCACAAAGGCAACCGCACCTTCTAAGCAGGTGGCTTCGTCTAAAGCTGGGCTCAAGTCGAGTCATCTGGGGCAAACGTTTAGTGGGGTGATGCAGGTGAAGCGTCAGGGATTGTTTCGCTGGGAGACTACAAGCCCGATGAAGCAATTGATCGTAACCAGTGGTAAAACCGTATGGATCTATGATCCTGACTTACAACAGGCCACGCGTCAGACTTTAGATGAGCAAATGAGCAATACACCGGCATTGTTACTGTCAGGCAATGCCGCACAGATTATGAAGTCCTATAAAGTGACGCAGCCGAATAATGCAATTCCATATTTTGTGCTCTACCCACGTGCGAAGGATGGGGTCTTTGAAAGTCTAGCCATTCGCTTTGAAGGCAATATCCCCACCCAGATGGTGCTTGCTGACTCTTTGGGGCAGCAGACCACAGTGGTATTTAGCGATGCGAAGTTGAATCCAGTCATTGCGAACAGTCAATTCCAGTTCGTACCCCCTAAAGGCGTCGATGTCATTGATCAGTAATGCTGACTTGCAAGAGCCCTTCTCGCAATGAGAAGGGCTTTAATCGTTCTTACTTGCCAACAAAACCATTGAGCCAATGATTCAAGCGGTCTGGTGCGAGGCCTGAGATGGCATAGAGTACTCGCGTTGATAAGCCGACTGGTGTATGGGTCGGTGTAAGTAATGAACGGGCGGTAGCCACGCGGACAATTGCAGCCGCTACATCTTGTGGGGTGAGGTGGACACCCAATTTACGGATACTTGCGGCATCCATATCAGTGACCATGGCTGTTTGCACAAACAGTGGCATCACATCGACTACACGAATGCCGTAAGTGCGCCACTCATTATCCAATCCTTCGGTTAAACCCCGTATCGCAAATTTGCTGGCAGAGTAAGTTGCAAGACTGGGCTGTCCATAAATTGCAGAGGCTGAAGAGACATTGACCACCCGAGAGTGAGGGGTTTGCTTTAAGTATTGCAATGCACTGTGGCAGCCGTTGACGACGCCTTGGACATTTACGTCAAAAATTTGTTTGTGCTGTTGAATACTAATGTTTTCAAAAGGGCCGGAATATAAAACCCCTGCATTATTGATCAATGCATCCAAGCGATTGGTTCGCCCAAAAAATATCGCTAAAGATTTCTCCCAGCCTTTCGCATCAGTGACATCGAGTTTTCCTGCCAAGGCATTTTCACTGCCAAATTCTAGTGCGAGTTTCTTCACCGCAGCTTCATCACGGTCGTAGAGGCCAACAAACCATCCGAGTTCTGCAAAAGCACGTGCAGTGGCTTGACCAATCCCTGCGCCTGCGCCCGTAATAAAAACCGCTTTTTTCATAAAAGGAACGTCCTTGTAGCGTGATGTTGAGTGAAAATTAATATTTATGACGTTTTCTTGGGTACGTTCGTCAGGCGAGTCACGAGCAACTGATCGATCTTATAGTTGTCAATATCGACAACTTCAAACTTGAATTCACCGAATTCAACAAAATCAGTGCGTTTCGGGATCTTGCGCAGCATATACATGATAAAACCAGCAATGGTTTCGTAGTTCTCTTCATCAGGAAATTCAGCAATGCCTAACGCATGTTTGACATCTTCAATCGGCGTTACACCATCGACTAACCAGGAGTTTTCATCGCGTTGTACCACCTGTTCTTCTTGATGCTGACTGACCAAATCGCCCATGACCGTGCTCATGACATCATTGAGCGTGATTACGCCGACAACCAGCGCATACTCATTAATCACTACGGCAAAGTCTTCGCGGGTGATTTTGAAACGTTCTAATAGCTCCGATAAGGTCAGAGAGTCAGGAATCATGAGCGCATTACGAATGGTTGCTTCATTGATCTGAGCAAGAGGTTGGTTGTTGATAATCCGGAGCAGGATATCTTTGGTATCCACATAGCCAACCACGCTATCGATGGTTTGATCACAGACCAGAAATTTTGAATGAGGATGTGCGGCAATTTTTTGTCTTAAACTTTCACCATTTTCTTTCAAGGTGAAGTAAACAATACTTTCGCGCGAGGTCATGGATGAGGGGACGGTGCGTGATTCCAGCTCAAAAACATTTTCAATCAAGTGCAGTTCTTGTTTTTGAATGGCCCCAGCTTGTGCCCCTGCATCCACCATGGCCGCGATATCGTCGTAGGTGATTTCATCATTGCGCACAGTAGAGATATTGAATAGTTTAAATAAACCATTGGCTAAGCCATTGATGCACCATATTAAAGGAGTACAGGCTTTGATAAAGAGCAATAACGGATTAACCAAGCGAATCGCCACTTGCTCGGGCGAAGTCATGGCAATACGTTTAGGCATCAAATCTGCGAACAGCACAAACATTGATGTCACAAACAGGAATGAGAGAATAAAGCTGATCGTTGGGAGCGCTTCACCGCGATAAAACTGGCCAATAAAGTATTCAATATACGGGGTAAATGCGGCTTCACCGATGATCCCCGCCAAGATGGCGATGGCATTCAGGCCGATTTGCACAGCGGCAAAGAAGTTCCCTGCTTGATCTTGCAGGGTCAGTACTTTTTGCGCATCAAGCTGACCTTCAGCATGCAGCATTTTCAGTTTGATTTTGCGTGCTGCAGCGATGGAGATTTCGGACATGGATAAGAAGGCACCAAAAATCACAAGGATGCCGATGACCAAAAAATTATTGAGCAAGCTCACGTTGATACCCTTTTTAATGGCTACAAATTGAATGCGTAGCTTATAAAATTTAAGTTGTGATGAATTACAGCTTAAATTTACAACAGGATGAAGATAAAGTAAAAATTGGATTGTGTCAGTGACAAAAAACAACATTCGCCATGTCATTCGACAGGCTTGACTATACTACGAACAATGCCTAAGCCGAAGCTGTTATAATGACGTTTATGTTGCGTATTGACATCGTGGAATACATCACAACACGACAGCTCAATTGCAACCACGCCTTGAATGATGAGCGGTATTTTATGTCTTTAGTGGTAAATGATTCTTTAGCAACATCTGCAACACAGCCCATTGATCCGGCGCAACCTGCGCAGAAAACATTTGCACAACTTGGTTTGTCCCCAGCAATCGTTCGTGCGCTTGAAGCGCAGGGTTATACCTCGCCAACCCCGATCCAGATAGAAGCCATTCCTGCAGTGATTGCGGGCCGTGATCTCTTGGCGGCTGCGCAAACGGGTACAGGAAAGACGGCGGGTTTTACGCTCCCTATTCTTGAATTGCTCTCCCGTATTGATTTTTCACGTGTACCGCATAAAGCCAAGATTCGCACGTTGATTCTTACCCCGACACGTGAACTGGCTTCGCAAGTGGAAGAAAGCGTTCGTGTTTATGGGCAACATATTGATGTCAAATCGACAGTGATTTTTGGTGGTGTGAATATCAATCCACAGAAAGAACGTTTGAATCGCCGTGTCGATATTCTGGTGGCGACGCCTGGGCGTCTACTTGATCATATTGGACAGAAAACCATTGATTTGTCTGGTGTTGATACGCTGGTGCTTGATGAGGCGGACCGTATGCTGGATATGGGCTTTATTCGTGATATTCGTCGAATTCTGCCGTTATTGCCTAAAGTCCGTCAGAACCTTTTATTCTCGGCAACGTTCTCCGCAGAGATTAAAACCTTAGCCGCAGGGATTTTGAATGATCCAGTCTATATTGAAGTCGCAAAGCAAAATGCGCCTGCGGAACTGGTCAGCCAAGTCGTTCATCCCGTTGACCGTGAGCGTAAACGTGCCTTGCTTGAGCATCTGATCACTACCAATCGTTGGGAACAAGTATTAGTCTTTGCTCGGACCAAACATGGTTCCAATCGCTTAGCTGAGCAGCTTGATAAAAGCGGTATCTCCGCCATGGCGATCCATGGCAATAAGAGTCAGGCCGCGCGTGAGCGTGCGCTCAGCGAGTTCAAAGCGGGCCGTTTGCAAGTGTTGGTCGCAACCGATATTGCAGCGCGTGGAATCGACATTGATCAACTTCCACACGTCGTAAACTATGAGCTTCCCAATACCCCTGAGGATTATGTGCATCGTATCGGTCGTACAGGGCGTGCAGGCAGTGAAGGTGAGGCCTGTTCGCTGGTGTGTATTGATGAGCTTGGCCTACTGGCCAATATTGAAAAACTGATGAAGCGCAAGCTTGAACAGCGTGTAATCAAAGGCTTTGAGGTCGACCCAAAAATCAAAGCGGAACCGCTGCGTAAACCGCAAGTACAACGCCCCCCACGTGACCATAAAAATGGCCCAAAAGGAAATCCGCGTAGTAATTTAAACGGTGGTGCAAAACCTGCAGGTGGTGGCGGTCAAAATCCTTATAGCAATCAACAGAAGCCACAAGGCGGCAAACCAAATGGCAATGCGCCAAGCAGCCGTCCACCGCGTCGTAAATCACCAGCTTCAGGGCACTGATTGTAGGATTGCGGTTGATGGCTGATTCGTGATGGCGTGGGATGGTTGGGATAAAAGTGATTGTATGTCGACCATCTACCCATCACGGATTAAACCCCTTACACTATCGTGTATAGATTTTACTTATTCCCTTTTTGGCCTTTGGCTTTGACGATATTACGGACTTTACGATGTTAGACCCTAAATTACTGCGCAATCAACTGGATGTCATCAACGCGGCTTTAAACAAACGGGGTGGCTTGCAACTTGATGCAGCACTCTGGGCATCGCTTGAGTCACGCCGTAAAGATTTGCAGGGACGCACTGAGACGTTACAAGCCGAGCGTAACAATGGGGCGAAACAAGTTGGTCAGATCAAAAAGGCGGGTGGTGATGCCTCAGAACTCATGGCGCGTATGCAAGCGGTTGGTGAGGAAGTAAAGGCTGTTGAAGCAGAGTTTGATGCGCTGCAACTGGAAATTGAAACCCATGCTTTGAGCATCCCGAATATGCCGGATGACTCTGTGCCTGTGGGTACTGATGAAAAAGACAATGTTGAAATTAGCAAGTGGGGTACACCGCGTCAATTTGATTTCCCAATCAAGGATCATAGCGATTTGGGCGAACAAATGGGTGGTTTGGATTTTGCCAAAGCCACAGAAATTACTGGTTCACGTTTTAGTGTACTCAAAGGGCCATTGGCGCGCCTGCAACGTGCGTTGGCTCAGTTTATGGTGGACTTCCATACTGAAAAACATGGCTATACCGAAGTTTATGTCCCTTTACTCGTGAATGCCGACAGTTTAAAAGGTACAGGTCAACTCCCTAAATTTGAAGAAGATTTATTTAAGTTGTCTGGTGAAAAACCTTATTATCTGATCCCTACCGCAGAAGTGCCTGTCACCAATTTAGTGCGTGATGAGATCATTGATGAAAAGACCCTCCCTTTAAAGTTTGTCGCGCATACACCGTGTTTCCGCAGTGAAGCGGGATCATATGGTCGTGATACACGTGGTCTGATTCGTCAGCATCAGTTTGAGAAAGTGGAACTGGTGCAGATTGTAAAACCTGAAGATTCACTACAGACGCTTGAGACACTGACTGGTCAAGCGGAAGCCATTTTACAAGCGCTTGAGCTGCCTTATCGCAAAGTGCTGCTCTGTGGTGGCGATATGGGTTTCTCAGCAGCAAAAACCTATGATCTTGAAGTCTGGTTACCGAGCCAAGACACGTACCGTGAAATTTCAAGCTGCTCTATGTTTGGCGACTTCCAAGCGCGCCGTATGAAGGCACGTTATAAAGCGGATAAGAAAACTGAGTTTGTGCATACCCTCAATGGCTCAGGTTTGGCAGTCGGTCGTACATTATTGGCGCTCATGGAAAACCATCAGCAAGCCGATGGCTCGATCAATGTTCCTGTTGCTTTGCGTCCATATGTCGGCGGACTTGAGTTCATTAAATAGTTTTAAAAGCCATACTATTTTTGATAAGAAAGCCCGCCGGATAAAGGCGGGACAAATAGCCAAAGGGCGATGCCTCATTAGCCGGATGAATTTGTATGGATGTATTACCCATAGCTCTCAAGCTGACTGGTCAACTGTGTTTGGTGGTTGGCGGGGGAGCTATTGCACGCCGCAAAGCGGATCTGCTGGTTCAAGCGGGTGCCATACTCCATGTCATTGCGCCGGACGTATTGCCTGAGCTTGTGCAACTCGCGCAGACCAGTGGTGGATTGGTGACTTTGGCAAGCTATTCTTCAGATCATGATTTGAAACCTTATCGCTTGGTGATCGCTGCTACGGATGACCCTGCAGTGAACAGCCAAGTTTTTGAAGAGAGTGAAGCGCTGAATATTTTGGTGAATTCGGTTGATGATCCACCGCATTGTCGTTTTATGATTCCTGCCATTATTGATCGTTCGCCGTTAGTGCTTTCCGTATCCAGCGGTGGGGCATCTCCTGTGCTTGCACGTCAATTGCGTAGCAAGATTGAGTCTCTGATTCCTGAGAAATTTGGCGAGCTTGCAAAGTTTTCTGGTGATTGGCGACCGCAGGTCAAAGCCGCAATCGTAAACCCAAATCAGCGACGCATATTTTGGGAAAACCTCTATGCCAGCACGATTGGTGAGCAGGTGCTGAATGGCTTACGCGCAGCAGCAGATGCCGCGATGCCTAAGGTTCTTGCCGATTGGCAAGCGAATGCACAGCAACAAGGCGAAGTCTATCTGGTTGGTGCGGGACCCGGTGATCCTGATCTATTGACCTTTAAAGCCTTAAGACTGATGCAGCAGGCCGATGTGGTGGTCTATGATCGTTTGGTGTCAGCACCGATCTTAGCGCTAGTTCGCCGGGATGCCGATCGTATTTATGTTGGCAAGGCTCGTGCTGATCATGCCGTGCCGCAAGAAGATATCAATCAACTGCTGGTGCGCTTGGCTAAAGAAGGCAAGCGGGTTTGTCGCTTGAAAGGTGGTGATCCCTTTATCTTTGGACGTGGTGGCGAAGAGATTGAAGAGCTGGTTGCTTCTAACGTTGCATTCCAAGTCGTTCCCGGAATTACTGCCGCGTCTGGCTGTAGTGCTTATGCGGGGATTCCACTCACTCATCGTGATTATGCACAGAGCGTGCGCTTCCTGACGGGTCATCTTAAAGAAGGTTCACCCGAGTTACCATGGGATGAGTTGGTATATGAGAATCAGACCTTGGTACTCTATATGGGGCTGGTTGGATTACGGAATATCTGTAAACAGCTAATCGCACATGGTTTACGTGAGGATATGCCTGTAGCTTTAATCAGCAAAGGAACAACCCCCGATCAGCAAGTAATTGTGGGCACGATCGCAACGATTGCAGATTTGATCGAAGGGCAGCATGTTCCTGCACCAACGCTGACGATCATCGGTGAAGTGGTGAAGCTACGGGATAAGTTGAAGTGGTTCGAGTGATTGTATGCATAAAAAAGGACTGCATAAGCAGTCCTTTTTTATGCAGATTCTGATCAATTACGATCCAGCACCGACCAGCGCAAAGCTAATGCGACGGTTTTGAAATTTACCTTGTTCGGTTGCATTGTCTGCGATTGGTTTGCTTGAGCCTAAACCTTTAGCAGTTAACGCAGAGCCATTAACACCTTTGCTGACGAGATAAGCCGCAACAGACTTAGCACGTTGCTCAGAGAGCGCAACGTTTGCTTTTTCGTCGCCTGTAGAGTCGGTATGACCTGTGATTTCAAGTTTGAGGCTTGGAATCGCTTTGATCAGCGTTGCGGCTTGATCGAGCACCGCTTTGTTTTCTGCAGGCAGAGTTGCACCACCCGTAGGGAAGTTGATCACTTGCAGATTTAACGCATGAATCACATCTTCTGCTTTTGCATCAGTGGCTTTGATTGATGATAGTGCATCAGTCGCTGCTTTAACGCTATTGCTGACTGCAGTCGCTGCATCCAGTGGTGCAGCGGCAGTTACGGTCACACCCGTACCAAATAGGGCTTTTAGACGGTCAATCAGTTTTGCAATTTCAGTTTGGTCTGGACCATTGACGACGACGTTGTCACCGCTCAATTCTAAGCTGGTATTCGGCGATGCTTTGATTGCACCCAATGCTTCGCTTAAACCGGCTAGGCCTGCAAATGACGTTGCATAAGTGCTGTCAATTTTCAGATCGCATTTTGCAGCTGGTCCAAATTGAGCTTGAACGGCTTCAATAAAATTCTTTTGCAGATCTGCGTTGCCAACAGTACCTTGGCAGTTCAGAAGCTCACCATGTGCACCGGTATGCAAGGAAAGTGTAGCTGGAGCTAATGTTGTTGGAGTCGTGCTAGCGGCTGGGGTCGTAGATGCCGCCACAGGTACGGTTTGTTGTTGGCATCCTTTCCAGAAGAGTAGACCCAAAATGATCAGGATAATCACAGCAACCCACGGGAGTGCGCGTAGGAAGAAAGAAGCTGGTTCTTTCACCGCTTGAGAGGCTGCTGTACCAACCTTGGCAACAGTATCACCCGCTGCCGCTGCAGTTTTATGAACCGCATCGCCCGCAAGATGAGCAGCAGATGCTGCGGCAGCGCCCGTTGCAGCCACAGCTGCGACAGTGGCCTCCGAGGTTTTCGCAGCAATATTTGAAGCGCCTTCAACGACACTTGTGGTGACTTCGCTGGCTTTATCCGCAACGCTGGATGCCGCTTCAGAAGCAGTATCCACAGCAGTCGAGGTGACCTCAGAGGCTTTTTGAGCCACTTCAGATGCCGTATCGGCAATTGCATCACCCGCTTGACGCAAGATGCTGCCGAGGCTGGCTACACTTTCTTTGACTGTATTGTATGCCGCAGCACCAATCAATGCCGGTAAACCTGCAGCAGCATAGATCCAATCAGGGAAATGACCTTGTAGGTGCTCTGCTTGACCATCCAGTAGTTCGCTCATGCCTTCTTTACCGAGGCTGGCGGTTTGCTCCAAGCTATGAATGGCTTTTAAGCTGCGATCTGCGACGAGGTTGAGTGCCTGTAGACTTGTCGCATCATCAAGACCGCCTAAGGACGTCAGTTCTTTGTGGGCTTCTGAAAAATCGGTGTCTTGCCAAAGTGCTGCAGTATCTTGTTTGTCTAAAATTTCGAGAACTTTGCTCGTTCCTTGAGTTTGATTCAGATTGACCAAACGTCCAACCACAAGAGCAAGCGCGGCGTTAATAAATCCTGTCGCCTTATCCATTCCAAGACCAAAATGCTGTGTTGTTTCGCTAACAAGTCCTGCACCCTGAGTTTCGCGTAAGTGCTGTAGCAAAGATAACGTCATTTTCAAATTCCTCTCTCTTTATTTATGCAAAGTTATGACAAACCATGATGGTAAACGTCTTGTTGTAGATCATCTTTGATGAATAATGGTTTGATAAGCTTGATCAGTTTCTCTCATCGCCAAGTGGCATAAATACCAACTTTTCATTGAGTTCGTGAGTCGCTCGTTTTTTTGATGTACTCCATTACAAGCATAAAAGACAAACTTGAATCCATGAATGAGTAAGGCATCAAAGGTAGCATGGCTGAATGACAAATTCATCACTGAAATCATCTATTACATAGATGAAATTCAGAAAAATTTACATCATTAAAACGTGCTGAAGAGGTGTGATCAGTCCAGAACACGCAAGCTTGGCTTTTTCGGTGCTTCTACTTCATCCGCAGAGCGCTCTTGGTCACTGGATAGCGCAGTATCATCTTCATGTTCGGCTGGATATTCGCTGGCATCAAAGAATAAGCCTTGACCATTCTCACGGGCATAGAGTCCCATGATGGCGCGAATCGGGACATAAACTTGTTGGGAAACCCCGCCAAATCGTGCGCTAAATCCGACGGAATCATTGTCCATTAGTAATTGTTGAACCGCATGTGGTGCGATATTCAGTACAATTTGACCGTCTTTGATATATTGCTGTGGGACAAATACACCATGTTCTTCCGCATTGATTAATAGATAAGGCGTTAGCGCATTGTCATTGATCCATTCATAGATCGCACGCACAAGGTAGGGGCGTGTTGGGGTGACAGTTATGGGTGTGTTCATGATGAACTCTCGCAGTTTATAGGTTCAACTCGACGTTAAGGCATTGCAGATAGGCTGAATTTTACAGCAATATTTGACCAACTTGTTAGATTGTTACTAATCTCGGTTTCTGGCGCGTTCTTGCGCGGTAAGCGAGCGAACAAATGCGGGGCGATCAAATAGACGTTGGCAATAGGTGAGCAGCGGTTTGGCCAAATTAGGTGTCAACTGTATCCCCATTTGTGGCAAACGCCATAGTACTGGAGCCAGCAAGCAATCACATAGGCCGAAGGTATCACTTAAGAAATACGGCTGATGTCCAAATAGTGGTGATAAGCTAATCAACGAATCAGTCAGGGCTTTTCTGGCTGCTGCTGCTTTCTTGACATCTAGCGATGAGGGGTCTGTCAGCAAAATATCTGCTGCGACGAGCCAATCGCGCTCAATCCGCCACGCATATTGTTTCACCAATGCCCGTGCGCTCGGAGAGTCGGGATGTAAGCGAGTCTGGCGATAGCGATCATCTAAGTATTCTAAGATGATACGACTTTCAAACAGGCGTAATTCGCGTTCAACCAAAGTGGGCAGTGTGTTATAGGGGTTTAGCGCAGCGAGGTCTTCAGGACGATCATCGGGATCGACGAGGATCAGGGTGTATTCGATGTCTTTTTCAGCCAATGCCAATCTAACACGATGGCTATGATGCGCGTCAGGATGCGCATATAAGAACAAGCCATTTTGTAGAGGAAGATTTGCTTGTGTTGATAAAGACGTGGTGTTGCCAGACGAAGCTGTAGACATGAATACATCGTGTTATTAGTTGATCTAAAAGTATAAAGCAGTTTGGGGATGATGCGAGCAGTTTTTGTAAAGTTCTTTTCAAGGATCAGAAAATCATAAAATAAAGAAAAGAATCATTTTTTAGAGTTTTATGAGGGTATCGATTTATAGTAAAGCCCCAATGCAAATTGTTTTGGTATGCATTGGGGCCTGATCATTTAATACGTCTTGATGGCTTGCACTGCTGGAGATTTTGCAAAGTAATCGAGCGCTTGCTGGGTATTCCCTTCATCAATCGGATTAAATTTTGGAGAAATCCAACGAATTGTTGCAAGCGTCAGGAAGCTTAACTTAGGCACATTCTCTGTTTTACGCCCAACGGTTTCCAGTTTAAGCACTAGGCGTAATAGAGATTGTTTACCGAGTTTGAGACTTTCTGCATCAGTATCTTGACGTGCAAGATTGCGCCCAGTCGATGCCAAGAAGTAGAGGAATAGCGGGAATACGGCCGCCATTAGCGCTTGTCGACTCACATAAAACCCGAGTTGGTTTTGGCAGAGATGCTCGTATAAATCAAATGCAACGGTACGATGCTCGACTTCTTCTGCGAGATGCCAGCGAAATAGATCAGCAACGACAGGATCAGCAAGATCCCATGAGGTATTATCCAATGACCACTGACCCAGAACGCCAGTGAAGTGTTCAATGGTTGCAATGATACCTACACGTAAGATGAGCCAGGGTTTTTCAAGGGATTTGAGTTTCAGCGCCGATATTCCTAAAGGGGCATCTCCTAATAGCTCCTCGAAGAGCCAGTTGACACGGCCTAGTACTTCATCTGTATTCATGCCATGCGCATGAAGAAAGTCTTGGGCACTTGCGTGAGCACGCGCATGAATGGCCTCTTGGCGGATAAAACCCTGCACATCAGAACGTAGAATGGGGTCGGTTACATAGGGTAGGGCTTTATTAAAAATGCGGCAGAACCAGAACTCACCAGCAGGCAGCAGTAAATTAACCCCATTGATCGCATGCGACGCGAAGGCATCGTTTGGAATCCAATGCAGTGGTGAATTGGATAGATCAAATTCGACACGACGTGCTTTTAATGGATGATGATTTGGGTGAACGGCTGCATTCATTTCATGAACCTCAACATAGTGAGCCGATCAGTCGGGAATACCTTTCATATAGTTAATTCTGAAAACAGATTAACGATGTCGAACTTAGTATCCAAAGTGATCAAGGCTATCCATAATTTATCTTTGACAAAGGCGATGAGTTTTAGTCTGGCTGGCTCAAAACAACCGAGGTTTAGGCGCAGAGATTTGATGGAGTTCTTGGATAAAGAAGCATCGGATTAACAATTAATGATCAGTATAGAGCAGTGTTTCTCAAAAATAATTGATCGTAGCGACAAATTACACATGGCTCCGTAGTCAATGCTCACATTACGTCAGTCAATGCTTACCTTCAGGTTGCTTACGTGCGCGGTAGCTCATCGGGGTTTCACCCGTCCAACGTTTAAATGCCCGGATAAATGCAGAAGGTTCTGAAAATCCTGTTTGATAAACGATTTGATCTAAAGGGGCTTGAGTCTGGGCCAATAGCTGCTGTGCTAAACGTTTACGGTAATTCGCTACAACGTCATTAAAGTGGGTTCCGATATGGGCTAGATCTGCACGCAAAGTGCGTGGATTTTTATTCAGTAGGGTTGCAACACTTTCCAGCGTGACCTCTCCAAGTTCCAGTAAACCAGCTAACTCACCTTCAATTTTATGAACCAATTCACGACGATCCAAATCGGATATACGTTGCAGTGCCAGGTTTTCATGTACAGTCAAGAGTTGCGGTTCAGCTGCTGGTGAGGGGCGTTCTAGAAACTTTGCATCAAAGCGAATGATGCCCTCATCCGCCCCAAGATGCACTGGGCAGCGGTAGATACGTTCATAGTCTATAGCAGATGCGCCTTTTTCGTAGATGAAGCAGATTTCTTGAGCCTGAAATTTCGAGTCAGTAACGTGCCATAGAAACGTGATCAATGCCGCAACTGCGCATTCTAAGTAGTGTCTGACTGGATGCTCAAAGCCATAGAGAATCGCGCTATCTCCTTCAATTCTAAACTTAATATGCAGTGCATCCGTGAGAAGACGATGGTAACGAAGCGTGCGCTCCAGCCCCTCACCAAAGGTAGGGCTGCTCAAGAAAAGATATTCGATGACTTGACCCCGAAAAGCGGGCATCGCTCCACCGATATGCAGTCCGATATCGGGATCTCCGCTGACTTTTTCAGCAGCTGCCCAAAATTGCCCTTGAGGTGAGTTGATTTGACGCACGTTGGGGTCTGGTGGCGAATCCGGCATACCTACACTGGCAAAGATTGCCGCGCAGTCTAGCCCAGCTTGCTTCATTGCATGGTACGTCATCCACAGAAAGATTCCAGAATCTGTGGCTGGTAACTTGTTTTGAGGCATAGCGAAAGAAATCTCAGATGGGGGACAAGGCAATAGATTGCTGAATTAATGTTTTACATACAAATTTCTATATTGCCAAGACCCTATTATCAGTTAGTTTACAGCTAATATGCCAATCAACTGAATCTGGAGAGTTTTATGGTGACACCAACCCGTGTGAGTCAGCATAAACTGCAGCAGGAAAGCGCAATTGATTTCAATGCTGTTGAAAAAGATTTTCCGCATATTTTGGATCTGACCGCACATAGTCCTTTGGGAAAACTATTGGACCGGGAAGCGAATCTTGCGCTGGGTCGTGCTCAGCGGAAACAAGTATCACGGCAGGTTTTAACCGAGATTTCCCAACGCCCCCGAAATTTTAATTTATTGTCCGTGTATCGCGCTTCAAATGTAGGGCGATTACCCGCACTGTTGCCAGTACGTGCCAGACGCATGTCAATTTCGCCATTCACGTTTTTTCGTGGCTTACCGCTGGCGATGGCGATGGATCTGGGACGAGAGCCCCATAGTGGTTTGTTTTTACAGATATGTGGTGATTGTCACCTGCTTAATTTCGGTGGTTTTGCGAGTCCTGAACGACATTTACTGTTTGGGATTAATGACTTTGATGAAACTATTGTGGGTCCTTTTGAGTGGGACCTCAAACGTCTTGCCACCAGTTTTGTGATAGCGGCGCGCGAGATATCTTTGTCAGCAGACGAGGCACAGCAGGCCGTGCGTATCGTCATGGAGTCTTATCGCGACTATCTACAACAGATGACCAATTTCTCCCCACTTGAAGTCTGGTATCAAAGCGTCGATGCTAAAGATGTACTCGCAGCGACGGAAAGTCGAAAAACGCGTAAGATTCGTGCGACCAAAATGACTGAAGCACGCCACAATACCAGTAAAGCCGTTGTACCCAAATGGACTGAACTGAATGGGGAAGGTAAGAGAAAATTCATTGACGAACCGCCCCTAATTTTTCATCCCAAAGAGGGAGATCCCTTTGCAGCAGGTGTGCGTCCTTTTTTTGAACGCTATCGAGAGAGCTTGCCTGAAGATCGACAAACGTTATTTGATCGTTATCGCCTAACCGATATCGCTATTAAAGTAGTCGGGGTAGGGAGTGTGGGAACGCGCTGTGCCGTTGCTATGTTTGAAAGTGCGGATTCTGAAAAAAATGGCACTGAGCCATTAATTCTACAAATGAAAGAGGCGCGTCGATCGGTGTTGGCAGATTTTGTGCCTGTGCATTATGCCAATCAAGGTGCCAGGGTGGTGCATGGACAACATATGATGCAAGCGGCCAGTGACATTTTCTTGGGCTGGGCAACTAGTGGGCGGGTCAAAACCAATTATTATGTGCGTCAATTGCGTGATATGAAGATGTCGATTGATATCGAAGAGATGGATGGTACTTATCTCATGGAATATGCCAAAAGCTGTGGTATGGCGCTTGCACATGCCCATGGCAAAGCCGGCAATCCTGCCGTGATCACGGGCTATTTAGGAAAGAGTGATCGCTTCATTCAAACCATGCAACGCTATGCCGTAGCCTATGCTGATCGTAATGAAGCGGACTACGCCGTGTTTATGAAGGCCGTTGTTGCGGGAAAAATTAAGCGTTCGGATTAAAGGGGATTCGCGCGTTGCTGATTGGTAAGAGCTGTATATGCGTACAGCTCTTTTTTGCAAAAAAGTTATTTTACATCCTTCCAATATTCTTTATTCAGTAGATACACAGGAATTAAAAACAGCAGTAAGAATCCGATGACAAACAAGCCATAAATCTTGCGTATGTGTTGTTTGGGTTCTGAGGCATAGTTTAAGAAATTCACCAGATCGCCCACTTGAGCTGCGAATGCTTTATCCCCGAGCTGCTGATGCAGACCTGCCAGTACATTGGGCATCGCGACATCTTTGATCACTTTATTATTAAAGCCCAATGGCCGCTTATTATCGGGATAGAAACTGAGTAAATAGGTGTAGATCCAGTCTGGGCCATGCGAACGTGCTTCCAAGCTTAAATCCGGTGGAGCGACACCAAAGGCTTTTTTTTGCATTTCTGCATCGGTCTTCGCATCGATTCCGTCGTAAATCTTAGAATTGGTCAGTGCCATATATGTTTTGATCTGCTCTGGGGAGAGTGCCAGATCCGCCGCCATGCGTTCATAGCGTAGATATTTCAAAGAATGGCAGCTTACACATGTGGTCATAAATAGCTCTGCACCGCGTTTGAGTGAGGCTTGATTCGTGATATCAATGGGTGCCGCCTGACATGCATAGTCATGATGGATCAACTGCCCGGGATGTGCAGGATCAGGTGTTGTGAATGTGCCACAATTTTCGGCATATGCGGCACGGCCTGTCATAAGGAGTACACTGCAAAGCGTAAGAGCAGGAAGAAATAGATACTTAGTGATGCTGATCTTCATTTTCGACCTCCTGTAACGCGATCTGGAGGCAATCGGTAGGTTTCCGCTCCGGTATAAAAAGGCATAAGTAGAAAGTATAGAAAATACAAAAGAGTAAAGAGCTGGGCAAGTAACTGATTATTGATAAAGGGAATAATCGGATGATCAGCGGGTGTCATACCCAGAATGCCTAGAACGAGAAAGCTAACAACAAAGATACCCAGTGCAATCCGTGACAGTCGCCCTTTGTAGCGCATCGACTTCACGGGTGATCGGTCCAGAATGGGCAACAAGAACGGAATGGCGACTGCACCAGCCAAAGCAATGACGCCGCCCAGTTGATCGGGGATTGCCCTCAAAATGGCGTAGAAAGGGGTGAAATACCAGACCGGGGCAATATGAACCGGCGTTTTTAATGGGTTAGCCGGTTCAAAGTTTGCGGACTCTAAGAAGTAGCCTCCACCTGTGGGGAAGAAGAACACGATGCCGAAGAAGAGGATTAAGAAGACCACGACGCCGACCAGATCGTGCACGGTGTAGTAGGGGTGAAAAGGGATACCGTCTAGTGGGATGCCTTTTTTATCTTTGAGCTTTTTGATGTCGATGCCGTCAGGATTGTTCGAACCGACATGATGCAGCGCGATGATGTGCATCACTAATAAAATCAATAACAAAAGGGGAAGAGCAACGACATGCAATGCAAAAAAACGATTGAGGGTAATGCCTGAAATGGTGAAATCACCGCGTACCCAAGTCGATAGTGAGTCACCGACCCCCGGCACAGCCGCGGGCAGATTCAGAATGACTTGCGCGCCCCAATAGGACATATTGCCCCAAGGCAGCAGATAGCCAAAGAAACCTTCTGCCATCAAGCAGACAAATAAGCCCATGCCAATGAACCAAACCAGTTCACGTGGTTTTTGATAAGAACCATACAGCAATCCGCGAAACATATGCAGATAGACCGCGATAAACAGCATGGATGCCCCAGTTGAGTGCATATAGCGAATCAACCAACCGGCATCAACATCGCGCATGATGTATTCAATGGAATCAAATGCGCCGCCGCTGCTTGGGTTGTACATCATGGTCAACCAAATGCCAGTGACGAGCTGATTCACCAGCATCATCATTGAGAGCACGCCGAAGATATACCAAATATTGAGATTCTTTGGCACATAGTACTGTGACATGTGTTTTTTATAGGTTGATGTGAGCGGGAAGCGGGCATCAATCCATGACAAGATTTTTTTACTGATTTCAGTCAAGGCAGTCATCATGCATCCTCGCCAATGGTCAGGATATTGCCTACCAATTTATGTTTGGGAATTTCCATATTGCGAGGAGCAGGTACATCCTGAAAAACACGACCCGCTAAATCATATTTAGAGCCATGGCAGGCACAGAAAAAACCACCAACCCAGTCGGTACTTAGCTCTGGGACGCCAATTTCAGGTCGGTAGTTTGGGGCGCAGCCTAAGTGGGTACAGACGGCAACCATGACCAGGATATGTGGGTCACGAGAACGATACTCGTTTTTAGCATAATCTGGTTGCTTGGATTCAGTAGATTCTGGATCACGTAATATTGGGTCATTGATGGAGAGGTTATACAGCATATCATCCGTGCGGCGGACGACATAAATGGGTTTCTTTTGCCACTCGATCACGATCATCTGCCCTGCTTCAAGAGCGCTGATATCTTGCGAGACGGGTGCACTATCTGCGCGGGCTCGAGCACTGGGGTTCCATGATTCAACAAAAGGGGTTAACGCCGCAACGACACCGACCGCGCCCATGGCAGCAGTGGTTCCAATGAGCATGCGACGCCGACTGACATTGACGATCTCGGCTTCAGAATCGCGACTCATAAAACACTCCTACAGGACATTATTGCTTAACCTTTACTGCAGAAGAATTGCAGCAAAATAGATTATGCAAAAATCGGGCAGATTTCATGCATATATATGAATCTCAATGTTAAGTATAAATGATCAGGAAAGCTATGCTTGTCGTGGTGTGATCTGAGGGAGGGTATGTTTGATTATATCCGCCTTTAAAAACAACAAACCCCGAACAATGTCGGGGTTTGTATAACCAAAACGATAATCGAACTCTTGTCGAGAAAGAATTAACGTTTTGAGTATTGAGGACGTTTACGCGCTTTGCGTAGACCGATTTTCTTACGTTCAACTTCACGCGCATCACGGGTAACAAAACCAGCTTGACGCAGTGCAGTTTTCAGCGTTTCGTCAGATGCATACAGTGCACGAGTGATCCCGTGACGAATTGCACCCGCTTGACCGCTCATGCCGCCGCCTTTTACGGTGACGAAAATGTCGTATTTTGCGATGCCATCAACCAACTCAAGTGGTTGACGAACGATCATACGTGAAGTTTCACGTGCAAAATATTGATCGAGCGTTTTGTTGTTGATGGTCAACGCGCCTGAACCTGGAGACAGGAACACACGAGCGGTAGCGGTCTTGCGGCGACCAGTGCCGTAATTACGTTGTGTAGTCATGGCTTACAGTTCCAGAACTTGTGGTTGTTGTGCTTCATGCGGATGTGTTGCACCTGCATATAGCTTCAGTTTGGTGATCATGGCAAAGCCAAGAGGACCTTTTGGAAGCATGCCTTTGATAGCACGATGAAGAACATCAGTAGGCTTATGAGCGATCAACTTGGTGAAGTTGGTTTCTTTCAAGCCGCCTGGGAATTCACTGTGGCGATAGTACATTTTGTCCTGAGCTTTTTTGCCAGTAACTTGTACTTTGTCCGCATTGATAACGATGATGTAATCACCTGTATCGACGTGCGGTGTGTAGCTAGGTTTGTGCTTGCCGCGCAGACGACTCGCGATTTCAGTCGCGATGCGACCGAGGGTTTTGCCGTTTGCGTCGACGACAAACCAGTCGCGTGTGACGTTTTCTGGCTTTGCGCTGATAGTTTTCATTGCATGAATGCCTTTATAAGGTGTGTGTGAGAGTTTACGGGGCTCTCAAAACAGACCGCGAATTATAGGGAACTATTGGCGACTTGACAACCAATTTTATGATGAATTGGCGATTTCTTTTGTAGGAAAGTGGCCTTTGCTTCGATTTATTGTGTGGCAACAGGCGTTATAATGCCAATATTCAATGTTTATTGTGATGGGTGCAAAATGAGTTCGCCGATTTTACCGCTTTACCTCACCACAGGCGAGCCAGCAGGGATTGGGATTGACATCACCTTGGCGCTCGCAGCACTTCCCTTCGGGCAGCGCATTGATCGCCCACTCGTCGTACTTGCTGATCCCGCTCTGATGCTGCGTCGAGCACGGAAGTTAGGTTTAGACGTGAACTTGATTGATTATATGGGGCAGGAGATCCCTGCACCGATAGGCAGTCTGTATATCCGCCCCGTACCGTTACGCGTATCAGTCGTGGATGGTCAGCTAAATCCTTTAAATGCGCCTTACGTGTTAGAGCAGCTTTCGGTTGCTGCCGATGCCTGTCTGCATGGGCGAGCCGCAGGTGTCGTGACGGCCCCCGTACAGAAGTCAGTCATCAATGAAGCAGGTATCGCGTTTAGTGGTCATACTGAATATTTTCAGGAAAGAGCGGGTGTCGCGAAAGTGGTTATGATGCTGGCGACGCGGACATTGCGGGTCGCACTCGCAACGACGCATTTGCCCCTTCGGGCGGTGCCGGATGCCATTACACCTGCACTACTCACTCAGATTTTGACGATTTTGATTCATGACTTGCGTACAAAATTTGCGATTGCTCAGCCGAAGATACTGGTGTGCGGACTCAATCCTCATGCGGGTGAAGGCGGCTATTTAGGTCGCGAAGAAATTGAGGTGATTGAGCCTGTGCTTGCCGAATTCCGCGCGCAAGGTATTGATGTCGGGCATGCGTTGCCTGCGGACACCTTATTTACCCCACGCTTATTAAAGGATGCAGATGCCGTATTGGCGATGTATCACGACCAAGGTTTACCCGTACTTAAGGCACTTGGTTTTGGTGAGGCGGTCAATATTACGCTCGGTCTACCGTTTATCCGAACCTCAGTTGATCATGGCACTGCGCTTGATCTGGCTGGTACGGGTCGAGCCGAGGCGGGGAGTTTGGTTGTAGCGGTGCAGTTGGCGAATGAGCTGGCGAATGCTCACCTCTAGAAAGTAGTTATAAACAGTCAAAACTTGTTTAACCGAATAGCCCCCCATTTTCTTTCCTAGTTCTATAGAATACGCACTTGGTTAAATTTATAAGTCTTGAGAAATCCTATGTCCGAAACTGATGCTTTTGATAGCGATGCCTTGCTCTTCGCTGAACCTGAGTTAAAAGGTCATAAAGCACGGAAGCGTTTTGGGCAGAATTTTTTGCACGACCAACGGGTGATTGGACGCATTGTGCAGGCCGTTGCGCCGCGCTTGGGGGATAATCTGATTGAGATTGGACCGGGTATGGGCGCATTGACTGCTCCGCTATTGGCCGCCTCTGAGCACCTAACTGTCCTTGAGCTTGACCGCGACCTTGCGGCAACACTGCCCGCTCGGATGGGTCATCCACAGCATTTGACTATTGTCGAAGGGGATGCGCTACGCTTCGATTTTGCCAATATCATTAAGCTGGATCAGCCACTACGTGTGGTTGGTAATCTACCTTATAACATCTCGACGCCTCTACTTTTTCATCTGATTCGCTATGGCGCATTGGTAAAAGACATGCATTTTATGCTGCAAAAAGAAGTGGTTGATCGTATTGTGGCAGAACCAACCAGTAAGGATTTTGGGCGTTTATCGGTAATGATTCAGTATTATTGCAAGCCGACCTTTTTATTTGAAGTGCCGCCGGGCGCATTTAATCCACCGCCTAAGGTCACCAGTGCGGTATTTCGTCTAGAGCCTTATGCCGTTAAGCCCATTCAAGCCCGCAATGAAAAGATACTGGCAGCGTTGGTGTCACAAGTCTTTAATCAACGGCGTAAAACCTTGCGCAATACCTTGAAGGGCCAAGTGGATGAGGCCGGTTTTGCCCAATTAGGCATTAGCCCAATGGCACGCCCTGAAACCTTGAGTATTTTTGATTTTGTAGCTTTGGCTGATTATGTCGATGAGCATGGTACCTCAAGCGCTCAGACGATTCTGAACGATGACATCGATTCGGAAGGGAATGATCAATAATGCCCGTGCGCTATAATTATGTGATTGGTGATTTGCAAGGGTGTTTTGCTGCGACTCAAGCGCTACTTAAAGAAATCAATTTTGATGAAAAGCAGGATCACCTGTGGTTTGCAGGGGATCTTGTTGCACGCGGTGAGGATTCACTGGCGACGTTACGTCTGGTCAAGCAGTTATGTGAGTCTGGAGTTGCTCATACGGTTTTGGGTAATCATGACCTTAATCTGCTTGCAGTTTGGCGCGGGTTTAACAAACTGAAAAAAAATGACCGGACAGCCCCGATTTTCGATGCACCTGATGCAGTCGTACTCTTGAACTGGCTGCGTAAACAGCCTTTGTTGCTAAGACCAAATCCGGATTATGTGCTGACTCATGCCGGTTTGCCGCCGACATGGACGACTGAACAAGCGGAGCATCTGGCATTTGAAGTGGCTTTGGTACTCCGAGGCACTTTTCTTGAGCTTGATCGTTATTTGGCTCATATGTTTGGTAATCAGCCCGATCAATGGTCGGATGAGCTCACTGGTGTTGAGCGGCTACGTGTAATTACCAATTATTTCACACGCATGCGCTTGATTGATGGTGATGGCCGCTTAGAACTTGATTTTAAAGAAGGGCTAGATGCACCTATGCCCAAAGGATTCTCGCCTTGGTTCACGTGGCCGACAGTCGTTCCTCGTACAGAAAAAGTGCTTTTTGGGCATTGGGCGGCATTGGAAGGTGCTGCACCATTGAGCCGAATGGTCGCTTTGGATGGCGGCTGTGTGTGGGGTGGTAGTCTTATTGCTTATCGATTAGAAGATGGGCAACGGTTTGAAACGCGATCGGGCTGTGGACTCGGGTAACAAATCCGCTCAACACGCCAATTGACGATGTGATCACGGACCAGTTCAAAGCGTAACTGATCGCGGTTTTCCCCTAGTTCTAATGCGTAGTGATTAAAATAGTGCTGATAATATTGATGATGTCGTTCTTTGTTCAAGACCTGCGCTTGAACAGATAACCATGCATAAGGATCAATGTCACCATAGAGTTTGGGCAAAATGTGCTTTAGGTAATTTTTGCCCGCACCCTGCCATTGATGATCGGGATGGGTATTGATCGCAAGATGCGCCAGCAGTGGCTTAGGGATTTTCTCTTGGAGTTTATGGGTATCTTGGCTATAAAGATCTTGTTCTAATTTGCAGACAGCCCAGTAAGGCGAGATGAAATAGGCAGTTAAAAACGACAGAGTCATTAAGCCCAAAGCAATACCACTCACCAAGCGCTTGTGATTTTTGAAAATCTGCCAGATGAGTGTACGTTGTAAATATTGCAGTAAAAATTGTGGCGAACGCATGTTTAATATTTAGTTATCTATCGGCGTGCATACAAATTAACATAAAAGAATGAACAACAGCATGACGCTTTGTTGTCCATCTTCAATATTTTTTATATTTAGTGCATCCAGTTATTCAGCTGCTTTATCTTCGCGATACCACGTTTGGCTGCGACCTAGCAGTGAGAAACCGATAAAACCGCGAATAACCAGTTTTTTACCATCGCTATTCAGTTTAATTTTAGCGCTGTAAATGTGACCGCTGAGCGGATCGAGAATTTTACCGCCATCATATAAACCTTCTTCGCTGGGGTTTGCTTTGAGTCCAGTCAGGACATTAAGACCTTCAATGGGTTTGCCAGTAAATGGGGCGGGGCAATCAATACAAAACTCTTCAGGCTTATAGCCAGCATGAGACAGGACTTTAATAATTTTACCGCTATACAGCCCATTGGTATTTTTTTCGATTTTAATCAGTGATTTTGCATAACCCGTTTTATCATCAATGCTGCGCCAAGTTCCTGAAATGTCGGAACTCTCTGCATGACTGATTTGAGATAAGCATAGCAACGCACCCAGAAAAAAACTGTTGGAAGCGGTGCGGAAGGCTGTGTTCATGTGTTCATCCTTGAGCTCATGGGGAGGGAATATAGTTTAAGATCATGCTTCTAAACGCACAACCAGATGGTAACGTGAGAGCTCATCGTAATCATAGCTGAGTTTCAATAAATACCACAAAACATTCATTAAAATCACACATAAAGATGACGTGATAAATTGATTTGCTTTAAAAATTTATGAAAAAGAAGCCAAAACACGCTAAGAGAAAACGCAAATGACCCAAATGGCGGTCAGGACACCATTAACCGCCATGCCAAAAGCCGCATATTCCCCCGCCACAGGACTTCTTTGCCAAGCTTGAGCAGTACCAATAGCATGCGCTGCCAGACCGAGTGCAAACCCAGCGGCGCGTTCGTCATCTAGATTACGTAAAATCAGAGGCGATAGTGCTGCACCGACCAGTCCTGAAAAAATCACAATAAAACTGGCGAGTGTCAGTGGTGCATGAATTAGGGTGGCGACATTGAGTGCAATAGGGGTGGTTACTGCGCGTGTTGCAAAGGCGAGGATGGTGGGTTCAGACAGATGTAATCCATAAGCAATCGACATAGGCAATAAACCGCCCATTAGCGTTGCAATGCCTAGAAGAATCGAAAGTCGTTTGATCGGAAGCTCATCAAAGCGAATTGTTGCTAAAGGAATAGCCAGAGCCACGGTGGCATAGCCTAAGAGACGATTAAATAGTGGTGCGACAGCATCGGCATAGGATTGATACTGCCAGTGGCAAAGTGCCAGTAAGCCTGAAACAAACACAATGGCGATCACGACCAGAGGCAGCTTAGGGAAGCGCTGATTGAGCAATTTGGCTGCGATATAACCAATCAGGGTGAGTGCAAAACCGATCCACAGTAAAGTCGTCGTAGAAAAATGAGTTGTTGTCAATGTCATCATAACCACCGCTTTGCTAAATACGCATACAGCCACATCGGGATCAACGTACTGATGAGCATAATCATGACGATTTTGATGCCTTCATTACCGAGGTTTAACAGCAGTATACCGACACCGGCACAAATAGGTAAAAAAGCAAAGAGACTTTCTTTTAAGATTCGAGAGTTTGCGACAACAAAGCGATGCGGGATCTGACCTTTAACGTGGCGATAACATAGGGCCGCGCCGAGCAGTAAAAACAGTCCAACCAGATTCCCTAAATTTTTGTAGCCCAATAGACCCATTACCCAAACACAACATTCGCGGGTGACGATGATGATCAGGACCACGAAAGTCAGCATCGGCAAGTCTATGGTTGCAGGTGCAGGGGATGGCTCATCATCATCAATGATATGGGTGTCTTTATGCGTCTGGTTCAGATCTTGATGATCTAAATCGTTAGGAGGGGCTGAATCAATGTCGGACATCAGAGATCTCGTGATTGAGTGAGGCTACAGCGTGATTGAACTCATCCTCGTCATCTGGATTGACCATGCCATTGTTGAGCAAGTCAGAGCGTTTTGCTTGATCCTGTCTGACTTTTTCTTGCTCAAAGTGTTCAAGTGTACGTCTGAACAGTACAGCTTCTTCTTCGGGCAAGATGAGGTCTGGATCGATATGAGACTCGGCCAGTAAGCGCGCGAGTGCGGGGGTAGACAAGTTGATGGTCAGCTCTGCGGCACCGTCATCTAAAGTATTTTCGGTTTGGATGACCCCTAGGCGATAGAGCTGACTGCGTAGACGTCCTGCTGAGACGGGCAGCGTTAAGTGAAAGGTTGAGACTTTACCGACGGCCAAACGCTGATGGACTGCTTGTTTAAGCAAGTCCAAACCCGCACCACTATGAGCGGAGACATAGACGCGATCAGGCACATTGGGTTCGCCTTCATGTAAAGAAGGGGCATCGCCACTCACATCAATTTTGTTATAAACCCGCAGAATTGGCACTTCGGCACCAATTTCACGGAGTACAGCTTCCACCGCATCGATTTGTTCGTCGCGGTCAGGGCTACTTTGATCAATCACATGCAGGAGTAAGTCCGCTTCTAAGGTTTCTTCCAGCGTTGCGCGGAATGATTCGACGAGCGCATGGGGGAGGTGTCTGACAAAACCAACGGTATCAGCCAATACCAACGAACCTAAACCTTGCCAATCCAAGCGGCGCAAGGTGGGGTCCAGTGTGGCGAAGAGTTGGTCTGCCGCATAGACGTCGCTATCTGCCAGCCGATTAAACAGAGTGGATTTGCCTGCATTGGTATAACCTACCAGTGAGAGGGTGGGAATATCAGCTTTCTGACGTGCAGCACGACCCTGTTTACGCGTTTGACGAACACGATCCAGCTTTTCTTTAAGCTGACCTACACGAACACGCAGCAAACGGCGGTCGGTTTCGAGCTGAGTTTCCCCAGGACCGCGCAGTCCAATCCCGCCTTTTTGACGCTCAAGGTGGGTCCAACCACGCACAAGGCGTGTGGAAAGGTGATCGAGCTGAGCCAATTCAACTTGCAGTTTCCCTTCAAAAGTTCGGGCACGTTGCGCAAAAATATCCAGAATTAAACCAGTGCGATCCACCACACGGCATTGGAAGATTTTTTCTAAATTGCGTTCTTGGGCGGGTGTCAATGTATGATCAAAGATCACGAGATCAATGTCGTGTTCAACAACATATTGATGAATTTCTTCCGCTTTCCCTTTCCCAACAAACAGCCTAGCATCGGGTTTTTGCCGTGAGCCTGTGATCAAGTCGATAATCTCGGCGCCTGCTGACTGTGCAAGCAGGCGAAATTCCTCAATGTCTTGACTGTCGATATGATAGATATTGAGGTGAACCAGCAGTGCGCGTTCGCCACCACTCGGTCGGTCAAACAGTTCCATACGTTTCCATAGAATTCTAAAAGCAAAAGGCTTTCTTTTACATTAAGGGTCTGCTAAAGACAGCAGCTCTGTTATGTGTAGATTAAACACATGGATTGGTTTAGCGCTATAAATTGGGGTATTAAACAATGTTGTTCATACGCTGCCAGTATACCATGTCTAGCTTGACTTGAATTTAACCGCTGCATAAAGTGATCGAATGGCGATATTATCTTTTCCATACGGATCATAAGGCGCGTACGCGGTGAACTGCTGCATATGGACATTCTTGGTATATAATACGAATTGATCACAACAGTTTTGCAATCAAGATTTCATCAAATTGCAAGATATACTGACTATAATAAAATGTTAGCCTGTTGTAGTGAGCTACGTTCATGCCAAACATTTTAGTCAGTCCTAGTTCTAACAATATGACTGTTAATAATATGAAAAAAGCTAAACCAGTACAGTCGCTTACTGTGCGATTGGCGGAAAGCACTGAAGATGTCCAATGCGTTCAGCGCTTGCGTGCGAATGCTTTTGGTCCTGCTTTTGGCATGACCTTTGAGAGTGGTTTGGATCAGGACCGTTTTGATGGCTTTTGTGCGCATTTGATGGTTTTTGATGGCGAACAATTGGTCGCGACGACGCGGTTATTAGATCGTGAACGTGCCTGCCTCGCGGGTGGATTCTACAGTGAGCAGGAGTTTGATCTGCATGATGCCTTAAATGCAACAGAGGGCAATGTGCTTGAGATCGGGCGTACTTGTGTGGCACCGGATTATTCGTCCATGCGTGCTATCCAGACCTTGTGGCAAGGGGTTTATGAGATTGCAATGCTTTGGAATACCCAAACCGTCATCGGTTGCGCATCTGTACCTTTGGGTATGGGGGATTGTCAGGGGTGGTTAAATAGCTTACCTGAGGAACAACGTCTAGCGTTTCATGTCAGAGCGCGGCGCGCCTTGCCGACACCGATCACTGCTCAGCCCCCAGAGTTGCCGACCTTATTGAAAACGTATTTGCGTATGAATGCACAGTTGGGGACACAGGCTTGTTTTGATCCTGTTTTTCACTGCGCGGATATCCTGATCTGGTTATCTGTGTCGCAAATGACCTCAAAATATCGCGAGCGACTCACAGCAGCTTAACCCTCCGAAGTCATTTGAGACTTTTGATTTTAGGATAAAAGACCTCATGAGCAAGCCTGCTTGCCAGTGAGGTCTTTTATTGCTCGGCAGTTTTGTAGAGAGCAAGTCATTTATATTTTTGCATGTTGGATGTAGATCGGCTAATGTTGCGCAAGATTTTATGCTGTTTTAATGTTTTGAATATTTTTTAAAGCCAAATACAAACATAAATATGATGTTGAATATGAATGGTTTGGTTGCACAGGTTTTTTTTGAGAGTGTTTATGTCCAAGCCTACTGATGATCGTATCTTTTCTGCAAGTACCTTACCGACACAAGTTGTTCGTCAAATTCGAAGAATCCTACGCTCAAGCGGCTTGCTGGTCGCAGTTAGTCAAGGCTTCTATGCCGCAGGGGTGAGTGGGGCATTAACCAAACCAAACCAACCGCATCATCCGCGTGTTATTCGTGACGTATGCAAAAAACTGTGCAGTGCTTTGGCCATTGACGTGCAAATTCATGGGGAAATGCCAACAGATCATGCGCTATGGGTCAGTAATCATATTTCATGGACCGATATCCCTGTGATTGGTTCAGCGGCTCCTGTTTTCTTCTTATCTAAAGCTGAGGTTGCCAGTTGGCCTGTCATCGGGCGTTTGGCAAAAGCGGGCGGTACGTTATTCATTCAGCGGGGATCGGGCGATGCCAACGCGGTTGCCGTGCAGATGGCGGGTTTTTTACGCCAAAAAATGCCTGTGTTGTTCTTCCCAGAAGGAACAACCACGGATGGTCGAGAAATTCGTCGTTTGCATAGCAAGCTATTAGCCGCTGCGGTCGATACGGGCACACCAGTACAGCCTTTGATTCTATGCTACCAAGGGCCTGATGGACGGTTAGATACTGTGATGCCTTATATCGGCGATATGTCCTTTGGAACGCATATTCAAGATGTTTTGGGGCGGAGTAAAGTTAAGGCGCATATATTACCCCTTGCAGCAATTCCAATCGGAAACCACGACGTCCATACCTTAACAGATGAACTTCAGATCAAAATGCGTGAGGGCTTGGCGGAATTACAGGCTAAAGTTCTAATCCCTTAAGATTGATCAGTATCTATATATGAGAGAGTTGCTCAATCCATTGAGCAATTGATTGCAGCATTATGGAGCGTCTTGCAGCCATTCAGTCAATGTTTGCAAGACGAGTTCTGGAACTTCTAAAGGCGTCATATGCCCTGCCTCTTCAAAGACGACCAACTTTGAGTTGGGGATCAGGTCAGCCATTTGCTCCGACTCTGCGACGCTGCGCATTTGATCCTGTCGACTTGCAATGATCAGTGTTGGACATTGGACTTTATCCAAGTGGGCATAGCCATCATCCCGTAGCGCCGACAATTGGCGGATAAAAACATCTTTACCATTCGTGAGCGCCATGGTTTGTAATCGACCGAGGAGCACTTGATCGCCAGCACGATCAGGTGCGACAGAGGCAGCCAGTGCGCGACGAGTCAGACCTTTAAAGGGGACTGATTTGGCGAGTTCCACTTGTGATTGTGTACGGGCCACTTCAAGTTCCGTCTGTTGGTGAGCAGACGTATTCATGAGGATCAATGCTTTAACACGATGAGGTGCAAGTCGATATACGTGTTGGGCAACATAGCCACCCATTGAGAATCCAACCAGCGTAAATTCTGCGGGCGCATGCTCCAAAACGCGTTCGGCCATAGCCGCAATCGAATCGTCTTGCGTGATATTGCCGAAGTGTAGCGTTCTGAGTTCTGAAAGACCGTCTTGGATATCATCCCAGAGGTGTTCATTCAACATAAAACCAGGGAGCAGAAGTAGCGGAAAATGGGTCTGTGCTGCGTCATTCTCAGGCATGATGGGGCTCCTAGAAAAGGGTGAAAAGGATCATATGCTTCTGACATTTGATTCGGTGTTAATTTTCGTAAAGGGTTTACAACATTCAAGTTTATATCGTGAAGTATGGCTTCAATCAGTCATTAGTACTATTGTTCGAACCCACGATAACCGAGTGCTTCTGTGAGATGTGGCGAACGGACATCCACACTATTAGCAAGGTCTGCGATGGTGCGTGCAACGCGCAAAACTCGGTGGTAGGCCCGTGCAGATAAAGCTAGGCGCGTTTGAGCCATTTGCATCAGCTTTTGCTCGGGCTCACCTAAGGGGACGAATTTATCCAGTTGAGTGGGTGTCAGGGATTGATTGGTACCTTGCTGACGACTGAGCTGGCGATCCCGTGCAGCAAAGACCCGCTTGCGGACCGTTTCGGAGTTTTCTCCGGCTTGTGTTTGTTGTAAGTCACTGGCAGGTATAGCAGGGACCTCAATGTGCAAGTCGATACGATCCAAGAGTGGACCCGACAATTTGGCGCGATAACGGCTAATCATGTCCGTTGTACAAGTACAACGCGTGGTTGTATCGCTGGCATAGCCACAAGGACAGGGATTCATCGCAGCAACCAATTGGAATTTGGCAGGAAAGGTGACTTGACGTGCGGCACGTGAAATCACGACTTCATTGGACTCTATCGGTTGGCGCAAGACCTCAAGCACCTTACGATCGAATTCAGGGAGTTCGTCAAGAAACAGGACACCATGATGCGCTAACGTAATCTCACCGGGTCTTGGTTGAGATCCACCTCCAACAAGTGCCACTGCAGAGGTGGTGTGGTGAACGGCTCTAAAGGGACGCAGCCCAAAAGGGTGTTGCGAACTGGCTATTGAATAAATATTGGCGACTTCTAAACTCTCTTCATCGGTGAGTGGCGGCAAGATACTCGGTAACCTTGATGCAAGTAATGTTTTGCCCGTTCCTGGAGGCCCTGAGAATAAAATGGAGTGCCCCCCAGCCGCAGCGATTTCTAAAGCACGTCGTGCTCGGTGTTGCCCTTTTATATCTGCCAGGTCCAATAATGGTGCATTTGAGACTTGGGGTTTAGGTTTTGGGGTGGCGGCAAGCAAGGTGGTCCCTTCTAAATGTGCACACAATGCTGCTAAATTGGGCGCGCCCCAAACGGTTAAGCCGTCAATTCTCGCTGCTTCGATGGCATTCGCATGGGGTAAAAAAAGTTCACGCCGTGCAAGATGAGTGGCGCGCGCTACCGCAAGAACACCATTAACCGTCCGTAAATCACCATTTAGCGCCAATTCACCAATGAATTCACGGTTATTGAGAGCATCAACGGAAAGCTGCCCCGTCGCTGCCAGTACCCCGAGTGCGATGGGTAAATCCAACCGACTACCTTCTTTGGGCAAATCTGCAGGTGCAAGGTTGATGGTCAAACGCCGCTGGGGGAATTGAAATCCTGAATTTAAAATTGCAGAACGTACGCGGTCCTTGCTTTCACGGACTGCTGCTTCAGGTAATCCGACAATCGTTAGGGCAGGCAGCCCTTGGCTTAAGTGAGTTTCCACTTGGACGGTCGGAGCATTCAGCCCCATAACCGCTCTACTCCATACTTGCGCAAATGACATACTCGTACTCACCGAATCTATTAGGGTCTTATGGATGAATGATTATTTCATCTGAGGTTCAGTTACGTTTTCTTGAACCCCTTTTCCCTGCGCAATCTGCTGTTCTAAAGCGGTGACTTGCTGTTCCAAAGTTTTAATCGCTTGCTGTGCGGCGATCAGTTGTTGTTCTTGTCGCATGAAGGTTTCATGGCTGACAATCTCTAATCGATCCAGTGTCCCACTCAGCCATGCACGGAGGTTTTTTTCAAAATCGGCTTTGGGTGCGCTAATTTGTTCTGAAACGGCTTGGAGTAGTTGCTCTAACATGGTGCTATTTCGCCCTGATATGATGCGTTTGAGTAAAAATGCGCATTTTTGGTTAGTGTGGCTTAAAATCCGTTAATAAACATTGCTATCAATTCATCTTGCAGAGATTAGCATATTGAAAAGCTTGGGTGATAAAGAATCATTTTTCGAAAAAAAGGTTTTGATCACGCATATAGGTGTGGTTCAATCATATTGTAAAACGTGTATATCCTGTATAACTGCACAATTATGGGTCGCTATATGATTTACCGGTTTACGTTGTGCTAAGAGATCAATTTTAGTGGAGGTCATTTTAGTCGAGTTTTGAGCAATTGCTTGTGTTAGGTGGTCGTTTTTGTAAGTTTTTTTTCTGGAGTAAGTCACCGTATGTCTGAATTTTTACGGTATTTGCTCTTTGCAATATCAGTCTGGTACGGTTTTTGAATAGCAAAGTAGGTATGTGTTTTCTTTTAACATCATTAGTACATGTTCGATATACATCATATGTTAAGCACAAAGGAGTTTTACAATGAAATTAGTAACTGCCGTTGTCAAGCCGTTCAAATTAGATGATGTCCGTGAGGCATTATCTGATATTGGTGTGCAGGGGATTACCGTGACTGAGGTCAAGGGATTTGGTCGTCAGAAGGGTCATACAGAACTCTATCGCGGGGCAGAGTATGTTGTCGACTTTTTGCCTAAGGTAAAAATTGATATCGCGATTCGTGACGAAATGGTTGAACAAGCCGTTGAAGCGATTACTCGTGTTGCGAGCACAGGCAAGATTGGCGACGGCAAAATTTTTGTCAGCAATCTTGAACAAGTGATCCGTATCCGTACTGGCGAAACCGGACCAGAAGCGGTTTAAAGCAAAAAAATAGTCCAGCAAGCTTGTTCAGACCGAGCTTAATGGATAGGTAAATGTCGTTATTGCATTTTTAACTGATCGCTATTGCTTTGAAGAAAATTTTGCCACTTATATTGATATTGCACAGGGGAACACCTTTATGAAACAAGTATTGCTTGCGCTAGGCTTAGCTGGCGCCCTACTCACATCGACAGTCTCTATGGCTGATGAGGCATCTGCGCCAGCGGCGACAGCTGTAGCGTCTGCTCCAGCAGAATCTGCTGCATCTGCACCTGCCGCAACTACTGCGCCAGCACCTGCTGCAGCCGCTACTCCAGCGCCTGCACCAACAATAGATAAAGGTGACAGCGCGTGGATGTTGACCTCTACCGCACTGGTTCTGCTGATGACCATTCCTGGTTTGGCATTGTTCTACGGTGGTATGGTTCGTCGTAAAAACATTCTGGGTACGATGATGCATAGCTTTGCGGCTACAGCAGTTGTGACCATCGTTTGGGTTGTTGTTGGTTATTCTCTAGCCTTCGGTACCTCCACAAGCACGTTTTGGGCTCCGTACATCGGCGGTTTGGATCGTGTGCTGATGAATGGTGTCGCCATTGATAAGCTTTGGATGGCTTCAGGTGCCACTGCGCCGACAACCATTACTGAAATGTTGTTCATGGTTTTCCAAATGACCTTTGCGATCATCACTGCGGCATTGATGAGTGGTGCGTTTGCTGAGCGTATGAAGTTCTCCGCATTCATGGTGTTCATTGCCTTGTGGAGCTTGGTTGTTTACTCACCGATTTGTCACTGGGTTTGGCATGGTCAAGGTTGGTTGGCTGCAAAAGGTGCGCTTGACTTCGCGGGTGGTACCGTTGTTCACATCAACGCGGGTATCGCAGGTCTGGTAGCTGCTTATGTATTGGGTCGTCGTTTGGGCTTGGGCAAAGAGCCAATGGCACCTCACAACCTGTCACTCACTGTGATCGGTGCGAGTTTGCTGTGGGTAGGCTGGTTCGGCTTTAACGCGGGTAGTGAACTTGCTGCCGATGCGCGTGCCTCCATGGCGATGGTTGTCACTCAAGTTGCGACTGCAGCTGCTGTAATTGGCTGGTTGTTGGCTGAACGTTTGGTCCGTGGCCATGCTTCAGTACTCGGTGGTGCTTCAGGTGCGGTTGCAGGTTTGGTCGCAATTACGCCAGCATCAGGTTTTGTGGGCGTCGGTGGTTCATTAGTGATTGGTCTTGTTGCTGGTGTCGCTTGTTTCTGGGGCGCAACTGGTCTCAAACGTATCCTGAAAGCGGATGACTCATTGGACGCCTTCGGTGTGCATGCGGTTGGCGGTATCGTTGGTGCCTTGCTCACCGCAGTATTCGTGACCAAAGCGGTAACTGGTTCAGATCCTAAACCAGTTCTTGATCAGCTCCTTATCCAAGGTGAAGCGGTTCTGACTACCCTCATCTATAGCGGTGTAATGACCCTGATCTTGCTGAAAATCGTTGACGTTATCATCGGACTGCGTGTTTCCGAGGAAGACGAACGCGAAGGCTTGGATGTATCACAACATGGCGAACGTATCGAATAATCTTTGATACTGACGTTATATTTAGAAAAATGAGAGCTTCGGCTCTCATTTTTTTTGCTTTGAACTTTCATTTTAATATGCATCATCTATTTATGGGACTCTGGCTTATATAAAAAAGACTTTGGTCTTTGTAGTGAGAGAGGTCCGTTTTTTTAGCAGTGTTTTTTGCTAAACTAAGCGCCATATTTTTAGTCGTTGTGCGGATCGTTATGCATTGTCCTTTTTGTAATGCGCCAGATAGTAAAGTCATTGACTCCCGTTTAGCGGCGGAAGGTCGGCAGATTCGTAGGAGACGTGAATGCACCACATGTAGCGAGCGTTTCACCACATTTGAAACCTATGATGTGGTGATGCCGCGCGTGATTAAATCAAATGGTCGTTATGAACCCTTTGATGAGGCGAAGCTCAAGCGTTCCCTCCAGCATGCACTACAAAAACGTCCGGTCGGGCTGGATCAGATTGATACGACGCTCTCAGAAATCAGTCAAAAGCTAAGGAGCTTAGGCGAGCGCGAAGTCCCTTCACGATTAATTGGCGAGGCCGTGATGGAAGCCCTCTACGATTTGGACCACGTTGCGTATGTGCGATTTGCATCGGTTTATCGGGATTTTCAAGATGTGGATGCTTTCCGTCAGGCGATTGATCAGATGAGGAGCTCTCAGTGAGTGAGTCATCGCATATAGAGCACTCCGCAGTACAAGATAAAGAAGATCAGCATTGGATGCAGCGTGCCCTTAGCCTTGCTAAACGGGGTTTGTATACAACGCGTCCTAATCCTGCCGTGGGCTGTGTATTAGTCAAAGATGGTAAGGTGATTGGTGAGGGCTTTCACCCTAAAGCAGGGCAGCCCCATGCTGAGGTGTTTGCGTTACGCGCTGCTGGTGATTTGGCAGTCGGGGCAACAGCTTATGTCACCTTAGAGCCGTGTTCGCATTTTGGACGGACGCCGCCTTGTGCAAATGCGCTGATTGCTGCACAGGTTTCACGTGTGGTCATGGCGACGCTGGATGCCAATCCTCAAGTTGCAGGTCAAGGGCTTGCTCGGCTTGAAGCCGCAGGCATCGCAACACGTGTAGGAGTTTGCGAAGCCGAGGCGCGAGCATTGAATGTTGGCTTTTTGCAAACCATGGCCGGCCAGCGTCCATATGTACGTTTGAAAGTTGCTGCAAGTTTGGATGGTCGTACCGCAATGTCATCGGGTGAATCCAAATGGATTACTGGCTCTGCTGCGCGCTTGGATGTACAGCACTACCGCGCCATGAGTGGTGCAGTGATTACAGGGATTGGGACTGTACTCGCAGACGATCCGTTGCTGAATGTTCGGCAGGTTTCGGATGGAACGCCACTAGAGACGATTCCTCAGCCACTACGCGTTGTTATTGATCGACATCAACGTATGCCGTCTAACGCCCAAATCTTAAAAGATCCCGATTCGGTGCTGATGGTTACTTTAAATCCAGAAGAGTCGAAGTTGAAAGATTCCGCCGAGTGCTGGCAATATCAGTCACTAGCGCTGCTTTTGGATGAACTCAAACAGAAAAAACAAATTCATGATGTTTTAGTTGAAGCTGGGGCAACATTATCCGGCGCATTTATTGCGGCGGGGCTTGTGGATGAGTTGATTGTTTATCTTGCGCCGACATTACTTGGCTCATTAGCCCGTCCGATGTTTGATTTGCCGTTTTTACACATGAGTGAGCAGATTCGTTGGCAGACGGTGAGCGTGACGCCTGTTGGTGATGATCTGAAGTGGGTGTTGCGTTCTGTTTGATAATCACTTTATCCCCGATATGAATCTCTTAGCAGAACTTTAAATTACCGTAGCAATTATGAGCAGGAATTTGTCCGAGGTCGATGGGATTGAGGTTGACTGGGGTGTTGATGATCGCCCCTAAGACCGCGCCAATTGCATCAACTGTAACGGGCTGAGTGATGACCAAATTATTAAATTGAGCCTGTGGAACGGAGATCCACCATCCCTTTTGTGCGGTTACGCCAGAGAAATCACCAGTACTGAGTTTTTGCCAAGTAATCGGCGCCCGTTGCAAGGACAGTGATAAATCATTGGTTGGTGTACCGTCAGGCTTGGAAATCTGCAGTTGATGTACCGTCGCATAAGGAATGTCATTCACATTGACGTTTCTCAATGTCAAACTCAATAAATTCGGGCTCGTGATTGCTGTCATTGGCCCTAAATTGAATGTTGATGCCCTTTGAGGGGTGAGCACGGTATTGTAACTGGCAACATTAGCCGTTCCTTTTCCTGTCAAGGGGAGACACAAGATAATAAGCGTGCACGCACGCACATCGGTGAGTGTTGCATTGGTCACTTGAATGCCGATATCACCGCTTAGCGAACGTATGCCCGTATCATCGTTTGGTGTTGATAAGTCACCATTTGTTCCTACCGATAATAGGCCCAGTGCTTCAGCCGCGCCTAGACGGAAACCAACGATCTCGCGTGTAGACAGCGTCGTCGGATTTTTAATTGCAAACTCAATAAAAGGATTTTTCATGGTTGCATCAGAGCCTGCATAGCTTCCGTTGACCTGATTGAGTCCAGATAAGCTGACATTGGATAAATCGATATCACATCCCGGACCATTTACGCCGCCACATCCTAGTTGGATGGATTGTGCGTTGAGATTCAAATCTAAAGTTGCCTGAAGACCCAGACGATAAAAGCCAACGTTTGCCGTGCTGCTGCCATCAACACGGTTGTTGTTGCCGCTTTGTCCTGGTGCGATGTAATTAGAAGTGTAGAGTGATTGACCAGTCGCTGCTGCGAGCTCTTGATCACTCATGCTGGTCAATTCTGCCGATGCGGACTGAAATGCAGCGAAGCCCATGATCAATAAAATACTATTGAATAGATTGAATAGATTGAATAAGTTCTTGTATGGGCTGAACAAGGCTCGACTCCTTGAGTCGCTGTTTAAGGAATAGCAGGCAGGTTAGGCTGATTGCTCAATTGAAAATAATGTACGCAAATGCTTACATAAAAGTAGTCTATTGATTATAGGTGTGTAGGCTGTTGGCTTTCCAGTCCGAATGGAAAAATAAATAAATTGATATTATTAAGTTTTTAACAGTTTTATTTTGATAAGATTTTGATTTTTAAAGTGTAAAATTGATTCCTTAAAACATCTAGAATTCTTCAATGGATGACGATTACAAAATTGTCGAATTTTGACGTGGTGTGCACGTCGGAAAATTGTTGCAATGACATGTGCCATTGCAACAATGAGTTGACATTAAGAATGTGTGGCTATCGCATCATTCTTAATAATAAAGTCCTGTAATCACAGATGCGATCACCCCTGTAGCAATGGCAGTCAGGACAACATCATTATTGACCCGCACCCATTGATAGCCGCGTGGTGGTGGTGAAAGCTGGTATTGACGATAGTCTACATAGTAGCGACGGTCACGATAACCATCTGGCAAGCGATCACCATTTCTCCAAGATCTCACTTGGTAACCATGTGGTCGCACATAGGGAGCTGGGGCATTAAAACGTTGACCATGCCAGCCATTGTTCCCACGATTGTTGTCATTGCGATGATCGTTACCTCGGTTGTTACCTTGCCATTGCGCATTACCATTTCCTCGGTCATTGCCCCGATCGCCACGGTCTTGATGACCTGAGTTATTGCCGCGATTATCTTGTCCGCGCCATTGATCATCAGCCTGAGCAAGTGAGAGTCCTGACATCGACACAATCAGGGCCGTAATGATCATACTTTTCTTAATCGTTGTGGTCTTCATGAGAAGCTCCTTTGTTAAAAATGTCACTTGGTCGCCTTGAATGTTGAGTTGCACTTGCATCTCATAATTCTATTTCTTTGCTCATTTAATACACTGATCATGTTTTCCCTAAGGGCTTGAGCATGGATCAGAGATTTAGCGCTGTCATTAGGTTAATATATGCAGGAAAACGCATGAGCTACAGAACTTGTAGTGATTATTGGCCTTGATCCCGATTTAATTATGGATTTTATGTAAAGCCTCAGTGTCGCTGATGTTGGGTTTGGTATGTAACTTACAATATTTCAAGTAATAAATTTTGAAATCAATTGCTTAGGAAGAATATGTTTACTGGAATTATTGAGTCTGTTGGCCTTGTTCGTGCCATTACTCCACAAGGAGGTGATGTCCGTGTGACCATTCAGACGGCAAATAGTCAGAAAAGTGCAGGATTATCGATGGGTGATGTACACCTTGGCGATTCGATTGCGACCAATGGCATTTGTTTGACCGTCATTGATATGGCTGCAGACTATTTCGTTGCCGATGTCTCTAGTGAAACATTAAGACGTACGACACTTGGGCAGTGGAAAACCGGGACACAGGTTAATTTAGAAAAAGCGCTCTTACCAACGACACGACTTGGCGGTCATTTGGTCAGCGGCCATGTGGATGGCTTAGGGGAAGTTATTGTTCATCGTCAAGATGCGCGCTCCCTGTATTACGAAGTGCGTGCGCCACGCGAATTGGCGCGCTATCTGGCTGAAAAAGGCTCGATTACGGTGGATGGGATTAGTTTGACTATTAACCATTTAAATGGTGCCGTTTTAAGTCTTAATCTTGTCCCACATACCGCAAAGCATACCAATATTGATGATTGGAAAGTCGGAAGTCTTGTCAATTTAGAAGTAGATGTGTTGGCCCGTTACTTAGAGCGTTTGATGCTTGGTGATCGTGCAGCCGATACAGGGAGTTACTCTGAATCTAGACAAGGTGTGACACTTGCACTGCTGCAGGAAAGCGGTTTTTTAAATCGTCGTTAAAAGCAATATTAGAATCAAAACAGATATCACTTCAGATGAGGAGCGCGGCATGCTAATACAGCGCGGCGGATTAAAGGTTGTTGCAGGCTTGGGGAAAACAGGTGTATCAGTCGTGCGCTACTTAGTTGATCAAGGCTATAAAGTTGCAGTGACGGATACCCGTATTGATCCACCGGGATTGGCTGATTTGCCCGCAAATATCGCTTGTCATTTAGGCGGGCTGGATGCTGAATTACTCTGCCGTGCAGATGAAATCATCATCAGTCCGGGTCTTGCATTGTCTGAACCCGCTGTACAAGCTGCACTTGCCGCTGGTGTGTCGGTCATTGGTGATATTCAATTATTACGCCGTGCGACGAAGACGCCGATTGTCGCGATTACAGGCTCAAATGCTAAAAGTACAGTCACGACCTTGGTCGGTGAAATGGCAGCGAACGCTGGGGTACGCGTTGCTGTAGGCGGTAATTTAGGCAAACCTTCTTTAGAGCTGCTTGAAAATGATCCGCAACTGATTGTGTTAGAGCTTTCCAGTTTTCAGTTAGAAACAACGACGAATCTTGCAGCCGCAGTGGCCGTGGTCTTGAACTTAAGTGAAGATCATATGGACCGTCATGGCGATATGTTGGGTTACCACACTGCTAAGCATCGCATTTTCCAGCAATGCGAGCGTTATGTGATTAATCGGGATGATGCTTTAACACGTCCGTTGATTTCCGATAGTACGCCAATGAGCAGTTTTGGTCTAAGTGCGCCGGATATCAATGATTTTGGCGTACTGCGCGATTTGGATGGCACCTTGTGGCTTGCAAAAGGGCGTAATCGTTTGCTGGCGGCTTCTGAAATGAAGATTCAGGGCAGCCATAATGTGGCTAATGCGTTGGCGGCGCTGGCATTGGGTGAGGCCGTTGGCTTGCCGATGGAATCGATGCTGACCACACTCAAAACATTTGCGGGCTTGGCGCATCGTTGCCAGTTTGTGGCAGAGCAGCAGGGGGTACGTTTCTATAATGACTCTAAGGGCACCAATGTCGGTGCAACACTTGCTGCCATTGAAGGTTTAGGTGCGTCTCTCGCCTCAGTGCATCCTGATCAACCGAGTCGTAAGCTGGCCGTAATACTTGGGGGCGTGGGCAAGGGGCAGGATTTTAAGCCGTTGGCGACCCCCTTGGCTCATTTTGCTCGCGCTGTCGTCGTGATTGGTGAAGATGCCCCAGTCATTGAAGCGGCTCTGCAAACCGTACTCTTTGATCACCAAGTACCGCTCATTCATGTGACGTCATTGGCTGAAGCGGTGGCGCATTGCCGCGAGGTGAGTCAGGCGGGTGATGCCGTATTGTTATCACCTGCTTGTGCAAGTTTTGATATGTTTTTGAATTATGAAGATCGTGGTCGCCAATTTGAACAACTTGTTCTCGCAGGTTAATGCTCATCCAATGACATTGATCAAACTCGAGATGAATGTGATGCGATCAGTTGCGCATCATGCATATCCGTTTGGCGCAATTGCTATACAACAATAGGTACCAGAGACATGGCTTTAGAACCAACGAACAGTGTGAAATCTAAACTGCATACTTTTTGGCAACGTCTCACCAGTTTACCGTCACTTGCGGATGAGCTGACGGCCAGACGCTTACTGATATTCAGTATTGTGGCATTGCTGTGCATTGGAACAACAATGATTGGCTCCGCATCAATTCCGTATGGGGACTATAAATATCATCAGCCGTTGTACTTTATTACACGTCATTTGATCTATTTATTTATCGGTGTTTTCGCAGTTTTTCTCACGATGAAGGTTCCGCTTAAGGCATGGTTTGCGCAGACTTTTTTATTGTGGTTCATTGTACTGATTTTGCTGATCATGGTTCTGCTTCCAGGGATTGGCGCCGATGTCAATGGCTCTAAGCGCTGGATCCGTTTAATGGGCTTTACGTTTCAACCCTCTGAGTTTGCGAAATTTGTCATGGTGTTATTTACCGCGGATTACGTGGTGCGCCGTGAAGATGAAATTCGTTTTAGTTGGTCGGGATTTTTCCGGCTATTAGGACCAATGGTCTCAGTGCTGTTCATGTTGCTGCTCGAGCCTGATCTTGGAGCGAGTGTTGTGGTGGTCGCCAGTATGATGGCCGTGTTCTTCTTGGCGGGCGCACCGATACGTCAGTTTGGCGTGTTGTTAACAGGGGCTCTAATTGCTTTAGTCGCAGCGATTGTTTTTGAACCGTATCGATTGCGCCGTCTGACCTCTTTTGCCAACCCTTGGGATGATGAGCTGGGTGCGGATTATCAGCTCAAACAGAGTTTGATTGCCTTTGGTCGTGGTGAAATAACCGGAACGGGCCTAGGGCATAGTGTGCAAAAGCTATCCTATTTACCTGAAGCCCATACCGACTTTTTGCTGGCAATTATTGGTGAAGAATTAGGTTTTGTTGGCATTGCCTGCCTATTCTCCTTACTTTTTGTGATGGTGATTTCCTGTATGCGCATTGGTCATCGGGCTTTGGTGAATCAGTATGCGTCAGCCGGCTATTTGGCTTATGGAATTTCGGTGATCTTCCTGCTACAGATTTTGGTTAATGGTGGCATGAATATGGGCCTTTTACCAACCAAAGGTCTGACTTTGCCTTTCATTAGTTATGGTGGAACGTCGCTGATTATGTCGTTGATGATGGTGGGTGTGTTATTGCGGATTGATCAAGAGACGCAAAAACCAAAACCGCGCAGTGCAAGAGATGCTTATTTGGGTGGCTAGTGGGTTAATTGAATGAGTAATCGACTAAAACTGACCGTCTAACTGCGTTTGCCTTGGAATACGGTTGATATCCCAGCAGGTGATGGCTTGCTGTAAAAAATGTTCAGGGCTGCTAGCGTCGATAGCGTTTTGCCCTAATGCCACAAATGCAGCCTGTAGATTTTCTACAGGCTTTTTGACATTTAAGGGGAGGGCGAGATTTTGCTTCGACAGCTTTTGACCCTGTGCATTCATTGCTAAAGGAATATGGGCGTAAATGGGCTCAATGATTGGCTTGGATGTCGTTTCCCTTAGGCACTGGCGTAACCAGATCTGGCGGACCGTGTTATCCAGTAGATCCGCGCCACGGACGATATGGGTAACTCCTTGCAGATAGTCATCCACGACAACGGCGAGTTGATAGCTGATAATGCCATCTCGGCGTCTTAACACAAAATCACCTGTGGTCTTGCTCAAATCCTCACAAACCTGACCCTGCAGTTGATCTTGGAAGCAGAGGGTATCATCAGACACCCGCAGGCGAACTGCATGACCTGTTAAGGAGAGTTTTTTATTACGACAAGTGTTGGGATACGCGGTATATCCCGTCAGTTGCTTACGACTGCATGCACAGCCATAAAGGTCGCCTTGGGCGGCTAGATCATCCAGAATATGGTTATAGAGGTCGATGCGATCTTGTTGACGTAGGATCGGTTCATCGGCAATTAAACCATAGGTTTCGAGCTGGGTTAATATCTCCGCTTCAGCACCCAGTTGGTTACGGGGGAGATCCGTATCTTCGATTCTGACGAGCCAGCGTCCTTGATGTGCCCGTGCTTCGCACCAACTGGCTAGAGCCGTGACAAGAGAGCCAAAATGCAACGGGCCGGTTGGCGATGGCGCAAACCGACCCGTATAACGAGGAACTTCAGACAATGAGTTAACTCACAGCTGCATGATGGGATTAGCCGTTATTTTGCTTTTCTTTAATTTCAGCCAGTGTTTTACAATCGATACATTGTGTTGCGGTTGGACGTGCTTCAAGACGACGTAAACCGATCTCAATACCACAAGTTTCGCAATAACCGTAATCTTCGTCTTCAATATTTTTAATCGATTTTTCGATCTTACGGATCAGTTTGCGTTCACGGTCACGGGTGCGCAATTCAATAGCGAATTCTTCTTCTTGAGTCGCGCGATCGTTGACATCAGCCATGGTGCTTGATTCATCTTGCATATGACTCATCGTGCGATCCACTTCTTGCATCAGTTCTGCACGCCATGCGGTCAGAATGCGCTTGAAATGATCCAACTGACCTTCCGACATGTATTCTTCACCGTCAGTCAGAACGTATGGATCAATGCCATATAAGCTTGCTGCTGTGCCCGCAAGTGCAGTCGTAGCAGGTTTTGCTTTTGATTTTACGGCGTTTTTACGTGGTGATTTAATAGAGTCTGTCATATCATGGATTACCGTTGCTGGTGTTGCTTCTAAGACGACGACTATGTGCACCGTCATCATGTGCGATATTTGATAAATTACGAGCGGATCGGTTTGGGACGATATAAGCGAGACCCTTTAGCGACAATAATATGCTCGCCTCATTTTCTTGGAGCGTTAAACACTCTGCGTTTCTTGTGGTCATCGTCATTCGCTAAAGTCCTTATGAACTATATCAACTCGTATGATCTATCAGAATTGTTAAATTAGCATGGCACTGTATCGACTAATAGCATCACTTTATCGTGAAGGGAAGCCAAAACCTCCTTAATATCAGTCTTGTTGCGGCTTTATACAAAAGCAGGCGAACAACAGTTGAATAACCTTAGAAAGGTTCGCAGTAATGTTTTGATCGAAGAACTCTCGATAAAAGCATTTTACGATCCATTTTCAGCGCGTCTTTTATCATGGTTTATGTGCGCTGGCAAGCGATTCTATGCAATCCAGCATTCTTTCTACAAAAAAAGCGTTAAGGGCTTAGTAGCCTTGCGAGTTAAAATCAACGCCTGCTGGTAATTTTTTCAATCTGGAAACGCCTGTCTCAATTTTGCCGTTTGCATAAAGATTAAACCAGCGATAACCCGGTGGTAATTTGTCGATCGTGAAAGCTTCACTCAGGGGTTTAAACTGGATACAAGTTGAAGGGCAGGCTAATACTTGAACCGATCCGCGTTTTGCCTCAAATTCCTGATGGACATGTCCATGAATGACTAACGAAACTTGCGGCGCATCATCAACAATTGCCCAAAAGGCTTGAGCATTTAGGAGTCCTGATTCATCCAGCCATGTTGAACTTACACTGATAGGATGGTGGTGCAGGGCAATAATGACATGTCGATCTGGATAGCGAGCCAGAGTTGTCTTCAGCCAATTTAATTCTTGAGTCGTAAATTGACCGGAGATCTCATGATCTTTTGCAGAATTGAGCATCAAGATGACCCAGTGCGTTCCCAGCTCTACGATATTGATGCTGCTGCAGTCTGTACTGTCTTTTAACAGTTCTCCCAGATCATGATTGCCTTGTAACCAGACACAAGGGCGATTGAGCGTGCCCATGACGTCCAAGAAGCGTTTATAAGTTGCTTGTGCGGGAGATTGTGCGGTATCTCCCGTGGTTAGAAAAAGCTCAACATCGGTAGAGAAACGAGTATTTAGGTGGTCTGAAGAGATTTCTTTTTGAAACTGTTCTTTCTTGATTAAAGAGATAACGGCTTGAAAACTGTCTTCGGTGTTCATCCCGAGTAGTTTGGCTGAGGTATCTTCAAATAAATGGGTATCTGAAATCTGGACGACACGAATCGGTTTTGATGGATCTGCTGTAGAGATGGACAAAACGCCGGCATTCAAGTGGGTATCTCCATCAATTGGCTTTTTAGTGTCCCAATCAAGTTGTATTAAGGGCGAAACGATCAAATATTCACTTTTTATTAAGCGTTTTAGTCGAAAAAAACGCTTGTTTTAGGTTGTTTAATGATACATGAGATTCATATTTTTTCTAGGGTTGTTTGGCTTGAGACAGCGCAAAAAGGCAAAAAAAGACAGTAAAAAGAGAGCTTAAAATCGTTTTTCAAAGACTGCACCAAACTAGTGCTTAATGTGGTTTTAATTGGTGCGTTATTTGAGCGTTCACAAATTATATAAATATAACGTTAAGTGTGGAATAGGGTGATCTGCGTCACTTATTGGCTTTATTTGTTCAAAAGTGTCTTTACATCCTCTTTACAGTCGTATGTATAAATTATATATAAAGATTATGTCGGGACAAAAACGCCTGTTTTATGATAACCACGGTATCAATGTATAGGTGTTTTGTGAACTTGGCATGACATTTGTATTAATACTTTCGACTGTAATTAAAAGTCTCACGACTCTTAGGGTGCTTAGCAATAAGTTTAACTAAAGGTTTGGTGATATCCATAAATGATGAATTCGATGTTCTTGGGGAGCATGAAATATGAAAGTAGCAAACGTGAAGTCAGCAGCTTTGAAAGCTTTGGTATCTTCGATGATTCTGGTTGGGGGCGTGAGTCTTGTTCATGCTGAAGATGCTAATCCTGATACCGTTCTTGCGGGCACGCCGTACGAAGGTACTCTGACCGGTAACATCAACGTGGTATCTAAGTACATTCTTCGTGGTATCACCCAGACTTATGGTCCAAAACTCGCTGATGGATCAAAAGGAACTGATGGTCCAGAAATGGATTCTCCTGCATTGCAAGGTGGTTTAGATTACGTATTGAAAAATGGCCTGTATGTTGGTTATTGGTTCTCTACACTGGGTTACAGCTATGCTGATTTGAATCCAGACCATACTGGCAAGCACTCACAAAATTCAACTGAAAGTGACATCTATGGTGGTTACACCGGTACTTTCGGTAACTCAGGCATTGGCTATACCGTTGGTGGTACTGTATACGTGTATACCCCAGGCTGGGCTTCAACTGGTTATGAAACCAAATTGGGCTTGAGCTATGGCGAAGTCAGTGTCACTGCACAAACACTCCTGAATGATGTGACATTTGGTAATACTGGCGATACCTACTACTTGGCCACATGGACACATGCATTGCCTAAAGACTTCACCTTCACAGGTCAGGTTGGCTTGTACACCTACGGTAAAAAAGGTGACTACATCAACAGTACTAAAGCCGATAAGCCTGGCTTTAATCCTGCCTATCCAGATGGAAATCCAGATGCAAAAACATTTGCATTCCGTCATGTAACATTAGGTTTATCACACCCACTTCCGATCAAAGGCGGCACATGGGGTCTGCAATACATCGTTGGTGGCGACAACCGCTTTGGTGTAAAACAAGACAACCAAATCGTTGGCTCATTGGGCTTAACATTCTAAGCATTGGCATAACTGCTTAGTTTAAAGAATAAAACGCCACATTCTTGAAGGATCAAGTTGTGGCGTTTTTATTGGAAAAATCTATATCTGTTCCATATCCATGATAGACGCGCGTTAAGAGTCTGACCTGGAAATCAATATTTTAAACCCACAATAACGCGTTAAACTTCAAAATATCCGTTTTGCAAACCGAAGGTGATTTTGTTTGAGCGCTTTACCCTCTCCGCATGCCCATACGCCTTGGCAAGCTCGCTTAGAACTCGGATTTTCAACCCAAGTTGACTCTCATGCGTCTACTCTATCTCGCACGGTGCTGCATCATCGTAAAAGTATTGGACCACTTCGTGTCCAAAAAGCCCTCTGGCCAGAGCCTACAGGGGTTTGTCATGTGATTATGATTCATCCTCCAGCAGGCATTGCAGGAGGTGATGAGCTTCATGTTGAGGTTGCCGTAGGTCAGCACGCTCATGCAGTACTCACTACACCCGGCGCGGGCAAGTGGTATAAAAGTGATGGTCGATTAGCCAAACAAACAATCCATCTCGATGTCGATCACGATGGATTTTTGGAGTGGCTGCCGCAAGAAATCATGTTGTTCGATCAGGCAATTGCCCAAAGTAAAACGACAATCACTTTGCACGAGAGTGCTGCTTTTATCGGCTGGGATATTTTGGTTATTGGCCGCAAAGCGCGAGATGAAAATTTTCTACAAGGGCATTATCACAGTCATTTGTCTCTGCTACGTCAGGGCAGATTGTGTATCGATGATCGACTGATATTGAATGGCGGGGATCGTTGGCTAACCTCGCCGTTAGGGTTGAATGGGCATTCGGTGAGTGGGATGATGTTAGCGGTACCTCCGATTCATAGACGTGATGACTCATTACTTGCTCAGGATATTCAAGTGCTGCGTGATCTGATTATGATGATGCAAATGCCACTTGTAGTGACCCTGCTGGATGGGGTGTTGGTTGCGCGTTATTTAGGTATGGATGCTCGGCAAGCGATGGATGGCTTTGCGGGGATTCGCGCAAAACTGCGACGTCGTTGGTTTGATTTAAATGAAGAGTTGCCTAGGATTTGGCGAACCTAATGTGATTTAAGGAAGCAGTAGCTTCCTTTATGTTTGTCCATGATGTCGTTAGTGAGTGCTTAATTCTCTCCTCATGAACCAGATTCATGCTAAAATGAGCGGTTTTCACTCAATTCGCTTATTTAGCCAGAAGCCTGCTTGCCATGTCTGCTCCCAATACTATTTCCGGTGCTACACCGAAGCCATTATTTGACTACGATAAACACTGGGCATCGTGCTTTGAGCCTGCGCCATTTTTGCCGATGAGTCGTGCAGAAATGGATTTGCTTGGCTGGGATGCGTGTGATGTCATTATCATCAGTGGCGATGCCTATGTGGATCACCCGTCATTTGGTATGGCGATTATTGGGAGATTGCTTGAAGCGCAAGGTTTCCGTGTGGGAATCATCGCACAGCCTGACTGGCATTCAGCCGAACCTTTTAAAGTATTAGGTAAGCCTGTTTATTGTTTCGGTGTGACAGCCGGAAATATGGATTCGATGATCAATCGCTATACGGCGGATCGTAAAATTCGTTCTGATGATGCCTATTCGCCAGGCAACGCCCCAGATAAACGTCCTGATCGTGCCTCAGTCGTGTACTCCCAGCGCTGCCGTGAGGCATACCCTGATGTCCCGATTATCTTGGGTGGGATCGAAGCCAGTTTACGCCGTATTGCCCACTATGATTATTGGCAGGATAAAGTTCGCCGCTCAATCATTACCGATGCGAAAGCTGATATTTTGCTCTATGGTAATGCAGAGCGCGCCATCGTAGATGTGGTTCATCGTTTGGCAAAAGGCGATACCGTAGATCAAATAACAGATTTGCGTGGCACCAGTTTTATCTTGAACGAAGCGCGTAAAGTTGCCAAAGCGGCCTATTTCGAAGTCGCAAGTAACGATGTCGATAATCCGGGCCGTGTCGATGCGATTATCAATCCTTATGTGATGACCGAAGATTTGCCAAGCTGTGATGTCGAGAAGTCGAATCCAAAGAATCAGGCAGCCAATCCCGCGTCATATGCCGGCTTTACCAAAGAGGTAGTTGCTAACCCGATCGTCAATGCTGAGATCGTGAATACGCGTACGGTCGATGAAGATACCCAGATTGTATCGTTACGGCCAAGCAGTACGATCAGTAAAGCCATTAAACATCGTATGCCAGCTCGTGACGTATCCGTCATCCGTTTACCTGATTACGATCAGGTCAAGGATGATCCCGTGCTGTATGCCCATGCCAATCGGATTTTGCATTTAGAGACCAATCCGGGCAATGCGCGTGCGATGGTTCAGCGTCATGGTGATCGCGATGTGTGGCTGAACGCCCCACCGATCCCACTATCGACTGAAGAAATGGACTATGTTTTTGATTTGCCATATGCCCGTATTCCACATCCCGCCTATGGTGATGCGCGTATTCCAGCCTATGACATGATCAAATTCTCGGTCAATATCATGCGTGGTTGTTTCGGTGGATGCACGTTCTGTTCGATTACCGAGCACGAAGGGCGGATTATTCAAAATCGTTCTGAAGAGTCGATTTTACGTGAAGTCGAAAGTATTCGCGATACAACCCCAGGTTTTACAGGTGTCATTTCTGATTTGGGTGGCCCAACGGCCAATATGTATCGTCTAGCATGTAAAGACCCTGAAATTGAAAAGAATTGCCGCAAACCTTCCTGTGTTTATCCGGGTGTTTGTGACAATTTAAATACCGATCATAGTCATCTGACACAGCTTTATCGCAAAGCGCGTGATATCAAAGGGGTGAAGAAGATTCTGATCAGTTCCGGTCTGCGCTATGACTTAGCGGTATTAAATCCTGAGTACGTCAAAGAGCTGGTGACACATCACGTCGGTGGTTACTTAAAAATTGCTCCTGAGCATACTGAAGGCGGCCCCCTGTCGAAGATGATGAAACCGGGAATTGGGGCTTATGATCGCTTCAAGCAACTGTTTGATCGTTTCAGCAAAGAAGCGGGTAAAGAGCAGTATCTGATTCCTTATTTCATTGCAGCTCATCCAGGCACGACCGATCAGGACATGATGCATCTCGCATTATGGCTCAAGAAAAATGGTTTCCGTGCGGATCAAGTGCAAACCTTCTATCCTTCACCGATGGCGACTGCCACAGCAATGTATCACAGCGCCAAGAATCCATTACGTAAGGTTAGTCGTGGCAGTGAGACGGTTGATATTGTGAAAGGGGAGAGGCGTCGTCGCTTGCATAAAGCTTTCCTACGCTACCATGATCCAAATAACTGGCCGCTATTGCGTGAAGCGCTGAAAAGTATGGGGCGTGCCGACTTGATTGGGAATGCCAAGCATCAATTGATCCCAACCAATCAACCATTGAATAAAGACAGTGGTGAATACAGTACTGCGCGGAAGAAGAACTCCTCAGTGGCTGGTGACTCCCGAAAGCGTTCATCCACACCTTCGCAGCCGAAAAAAGGTCAAATCCTAACCCAGCATACAGGATTACCCCCGCGTGTCACTGGCGCAAAAAAGCAATCCAGCTAAGGATTGCTTTAGGTATATAAGTGAGAACTGGTTATCTGTTTACAATACATTTGTAAATGTCGATTTGTGTAGGGCAATCTGGGATAGATTGAACCTATTGGTCTGATAGCATCAATTAACAGATTATTTTATCGTTTTTGATGTATCAGAGGAGTCGACATTGGTCGTTACTATTTCACCACCCGAAAAGCTGGATAAAACTACGGTTGTCCGTGGGCTCAGCTGTGAGTGGCGTGGTCAGACGACTGAATACGAAGGTCAGCCCGTCTTAGTCATTGAAAATAAACATTGTCGTGCGGTGGTTGCGTATCAAGGGGCACAAGTCCTTGAATTCCAACGCCGTGGGCATGCCCCACTGCTTTGGCTATCAGAAGCTTCTAATTTCCTTCCTAAACGCGCAATTCGTGGCGGTATACCTCTGTGTTTTCCATGGTTTGGTCAGCATCCGACCGATCCAAGTATTCTATCGCACGGCTTTGTCCGCAATTTGCCATGGACCCTCTACCATGTGACTGAAGACGACTCAGGTCATGTTCTAACGTTTACTTTCCGTGATAATGAAGAAACGCGTGCCATCTGGCCTCATGCCTTCAATGCTATGCTGGAGATTCGTTTAGGTCAGTCATTGGAGTTGAAATTCTCTGTAGCGAATGTGGATAAAAAGCCTTTCGACTTTACCTTTGCTTTTCATAGTTATTTTGCGGTGGATCAGATTACTCAGACCAAGGTCGTTGGACTCGAGAACACCCCATTTTTTGATCAGCTTGCGCCTGAAAAGGGCTTTCATCAGCTTGAGCGTTTTCCTATTGAATTTCATGCGGAAACAGATCGCATTTATCAGCGCGCAACAGGCGAATATCAGATTGTCCAAGAGCATTCAAAACAACGTGCTTTGATTGATGCGCCTGATTGTTCAAGTGCAATCGTTTGGAATCCGTGGATTGAAAAAACGGCTCGTTTAGGCGATATGGATAAAGACGCTTGGCAAAATATGTTATGCGTTGAGTGTGGCAAAGTCGGTGCTGAAGTTGTCACCTTAGGCGTCAGTAAGGTGGTGAGCTTTACCTTAACGCTTGCCAGCAGTTTTCCAGAGGAATCCTTGATCTAAATGCTGATTGATTGAACTAGTGTTCATCTATCAAATCCGCAAATTGAGATCCATGTATAGCCACCAATAAATCATTGGGTTTAAGCCCAAGATCAAGCCCACGTTTGCCGCCACTGACATAGATCGTATCAAGGGCGCTTCCGCTGGCATCGATTGCTGTTTTCAGTTGTTTCTTTTGCCCAATGGGGCTAATCCCGCCAACCAAATATCCCGTTACGCGCTCAGCTTCTTTAGGCTGAGCCATCCGCACTTTTTTAAGTCCAAAGGCGTGTGCTGCTTTTTTAAGACTCAAAGTATGGGTCACAGGGATGATCGCCACGAAGAATTCTTTCTCATCAGTAATCAGTAAGGTTTTAAAGACGGACTGCATGGCAAGTCCCAATTTTTCAGCGGCCTCTAAACCAAAGTTTGTACAAGCTGGATCATGTTCATATTCATGAGTTGTATAAGGAATTTTTTGCTTCTTTAAGGTGTTACACGCTGGAGTCATTCTGATTTTCTATATGTTACTGATGAGCTTAAATATTGCGCACATGGCAAGAAAGTTCGTGATCATTGACCATGCCAACAGACTGCATCATGGCGTAGCAAGTGGTCTCGCCCACAAAGCGAAATCCTGCTTTTTTTAGCGCTTTAGACATAGCGGAACTTGGTGCGGTCTTGGCTGGTACTTCGCGAAAGCTAGTCCACGTATTGACAATGGTTTTTCCCTCGACAAAACTCCACAGCCAAGATGAAAAGTCTATGCCTTGCGCTTGCAGCGCCAGATAAGCTTTTGCATTATCACGAATTGCAGACAGTTTACCGATATGGCGAATCAGACCTGCATCCGTCACCAATTCTGCCAGATCATCATCGGTCAGTGCGGCCACTTTGACGGGGTCAAAGTCAAAAAAGCGTTTGCGATAGTGTGCACGTTTACGTAAAACGGTAATCCAAGAGAGTCCCGCTTGTTGACCCTCTAAACAGATCTTCTCAAAGAGTTTCACCGGATCAAATTGAGGGCGACCCCATTCGGTATCATGATAAGCTTGATAGAGCGGATCATCGCCACACCAACCACAACGCGATAGGGGTGCCGTAGCAGTGCTGGGTTGTACATCACTTATGGATGCTAAAGTCATCATTTTTTCCAGAATATGGATGGTTTTAGGTATTTTGCAATTATACTGACGGCTCGGATCAATTTTCTAAAATTTACCAAAAGCCCTCATAAGGATCAGTCCATCCATGTCAAAGCACAGCCCATTTATTCTTTTTCAACACCTTGTGCCGCAACATGGTTTAAGCCGTTTAGTGGGCAGTCTAGCGGCGAGTAAAATTGGACTGGTCAAGAATACCTTTATCAAAACCTTCGCCAACCGTTATGACATCGATATGTCGATTGCTTTGGAAGAGAACTTGACTGCTTATGAAAGTTTCAACGATTTCTTTACCCGAGCGCTAAAAGACGGCGTACGCGTGATTGATGCCGCTCCCGATGTCATTGTCTCCCCAGCAGATGGTGCGATTTCGCAATTGGGCAAAATTTCGGGCGATGACATTTTTCAGGCCAAAGGACAGTCATTTTCGGTTAAGCAGTTGATCGGGGATCAAACACTGGCTGCGCCTTTTTTAGGGGGTGAATTCGCTACAGTTTATTTATCCCCTCGTGATTATCACCGTGTCCATATGCCATTTGCGGGTCGTTTGACGGATACCCTATATATTCCTGGCGAGTTATTCTCGGTGAATGGCACTACTGCGCAGCACGTGGAAGGATTATTTGCACGCAATGAGCGAATGGTGTGTCTGTTTGATACGGCTGTGGGTCGTATGGCTGTCGTATTGGTGGGAGCCATGATCGTTGCAGGGATTGAGACCGTGGCGACAGGTAAAGCAAAGCCAACGGGTCATATTGAGCATCAGAAGCATGATTTAAGTTTAGAAAAAGGTGTTGAGCTGGGTCGTTTCTATCTGGGTTCTACTGCTGTGGTCTTGTTTGAACCACATCAAGTGAAATGGCTTGAGACGCTGACTGCGGATAGTACTGTAGTGATGGGCGGGAAGATGGGCGTTTTAACAAGCCAGTAAGGATCAAAAGTGATGAAGTAGGCCGATTCTTCTGCCTACTTCAGTATAAAAATAAAAATTCGTTTTAAAAAATTACAACTTGGCAGCCAAAGCCTCTAATTGATCAGCACATTTTCCCCAGCCTTCATGAAATCCCATTTGTTCATGGGCTTCGCGATCCGCCACTGTCCAGTGAACGGCGCGGGCGGTGTACTTGGTTTGATTATTTCCTGCGTCTTCAAAGGTAACGATTGCCGTCATAAAAGGTTTTTCCGAAGGCTCCCATGCCTTGGTGTAGGCATCGGTAAAGACTAAGCGCTCATTTTTCACAACTTCCAGATACACGCCATGATTAGGAAATTCATCTCCTTCAGGACTACGCATGATGACCAAGCTGGCACCGCCCACCCGAACATCATTTTCCACATGTGATACGACCCATGGAGCAGGACAAAACCATTGTTTTAAAAGCTCGGGCTCAACCCATGCACGATAGACATTTTCACGGGGGGCATTGAGGATTCGAGTTAGAACCAGTTCGCGATCAGAAGGGGCACTTGAGGTTGTCATTTGGACATTCCATTGATAATGATGTGGCTCGATTATTTGTGAAAAAAACTGAAACGTCTGAGTTGTTTTTGTAAATTTTAGAAGCGATATCAGGCAAAGTTTTCACCAAATCATAAGACCGATAACCCAAATACATTGGCGTATTCAGGCTATGAGTTCCTTCATCCAATCCAGCTTTATAGTGGGCAAACGGGAATGCATAAATCGCATTCAAAAATCCCTGTTGTCGGGTCATAAGATGCATCAAGAGGATAGTATTCAAAGCAGGGGCGAGCATCTAGTTGTAACCCGCTGGAAGGCAACCAGTCCCTGAGCAATGATGCCCATGCAGCCTCAATTTTCGCGCCATTCCCTTTGTATCGTAGAGCAGCATATTTCCCGCCTGCCAGCACCGTTTTAAAGGCACTTCCTGTAACGATATAATCAACATCAACTTCTGCACAAGCATCATATCGACATTGCTCAGGGGCAGTAATGCTAGGATCATCATGACTGATTCCATAGCGAGCATGATTCATGAGGTCATTGGTAATTGCCCAAGGCACATACACATTTTGCCAGAAATGAGATATGGGTTCGCCATAAGCGCCGAGATGACGAAGATAAGCGATGGTGACGGGTTTACGATCGATTAGTTTAACGTTCATGATGCGTTTCTTCTCTGAGTGTTTAGAGACTTCATCATCGGTTAATCGCGTCGCTAACGTCTGACTGATCTTGCGATCCATCTGATCAGGATTGCTATATTTGTTGAGAGTCGTGTGTTGCTGTATACGCCATGTGGTCGGCGCACAGCCGATGTGACTTTTAAATGCGCGTGTAAAGGCTTCGGCAGAACCAAAACCGACAGATAAGGCAAGGTTTAGAATAGTAATCTGGGGTTGTGCAGCAAGTCGCATGGCAGCCACTTCAACGCGTCGCCGACGCAGATAGTCGCCTAAAGTCTCACCCATCCATGCGGCAAAGAGACGATGGAAATGGTAAGGAGAGAAGTAAGCTATGTCAGCGAGTTGCTGAAGATCAAGTGGTTGATCGAGCTTCTGGTCGATGTGCTCCAGCACGCGATGTATGCGTTTTTCGTATTCGAGGCGGCTGGATGAGGAGGTCATTTAAACCCACTTTTCAATATGAGCTTGTAATCGACAAGCTATCTGGTTTAATCAACGATACTACATTGCGTGAGTTAAGAAAATCTTCTCCATTATGAACATCCGCTCCATCACCCCATCCGAATTCCAGCAAGCTGCCGAAATTGTTCGTATCTCCTTTGACCATCGCTCCGCACAAGATCAAGACGAGGATGGACAACGTATCTTCCGTGCCTTCTCCAGTGCTGATGCCATTCAAAAGCGCTTTGAAGAGGGGTGTTTGTCCCTCGTTGCAGAGAAGAAAGTCGAAGATGAGTCCCGATTAGTCGGTTTTATTCAAGTTAAACAAAATCATCTGCTCTTATTTTTTGTGTTGCCTGAGTTTCAAGGTCAAGGGATTGCTCGGGCTTTATTTAATACCGCTGATCTCGCTCAGCCCATACTTACTGTGAATTCATCGCCTAATGCCGAAGCAATCTATGCGCAGTTGGGTTTCGTTCATAGTCACCCAGAACCTGAAAATAGTCCAATTCGTCACATTCCTATGAAACGAGCAGACATATCCGCAGCAGATAGTTGCTAAGTTTTGTTGGTATGGGTTTGTCTTGTGGTCAGACTTTGTCATAATCAAGAATGCCTGTTTGGGGCGCATGGATATGATGACTTTTTTGACGATTTGGGGGACATATGAAGCAGTTTGAGCAATTGAAGTGGGTTCGACAGGGATTTTTGGCGATCATCATGGTGTCCGTGGCAGCGCAAAGCCATGCACTCACCGTACGTGAGCGCTATTTGTTGAATCATCCAGAAGCAAAAGCTGAGCAATCTGCACAACCTGCGAAGTCCAGCCATCATAAAAAACACAGCGGTAAACATGCTGTTGTCGAGAAAGCCGCACCTGTAGTAAAAACCGGAAAACATCACAAACCTGCTGTAAAAGTCGTCAAAGAAGTTGCACCGAAACATCATGTAAGTGCAAAGCACCGCGCCGTGGCACATAAACCCGTCGCAAAAGCTGCAACGGTAAAGCCAAAGCACCATGTAAAGACACATGCTACCCAGCCTAAAGCTGTACACCACAGAAAGCATCATAAAGAATGAATAGCAACGTTATATCGAATCTAATCTGTATTCGTAAATAACGCATTCGGTTGGTGCGTCATGCGGTGAAAGTTGTCATAATTTGCCGCATGACTCTATCTCTTATTTTAAAAAAACGTCCTTTACCGCCCATCCCGAGCAGCTTTATCAACTTGCCGCAGGTTTTGGCACGTCTTTACGCCTCACGTGGTGTCCAGCATATCGATGAACTTGAGCTGAAACTCTCGCGACTTCTGCCCGCGCAGGACTTGCTCGGATTGGATTCTGCAATCACACAAATCAATGCTGCGATTGATGCCAAGCAGCGCATTTTGATTATTGGTGACTTTGACGCTGATGGAGCGACGAGTACGGCTCTGATGATGCTGGCATTGGGCAAAATGGGTGCTGTTGTCGATTTTCTCGTGCCTGATCGCTTTAAATATGGTTATGGACTCACTCCTGAAATCGTTGCGCTGGCTCTGGCTGAGTACACGCCTGATCTGATTATCACTGTGGATAATGGAATATCGAGTCATGAAGGCGTAGACGCAGCACAAGCTGCCAATGTTGCGGTCATCATTACTGATCACCATCTGACTAGTAAAGCTGCACCACCAGCGCAAGCGGTTGTGAATCCAAATCAACAAGGCTGTCATTTTGCAAGTAAAGCCCTTGCAGGCGTTGGCGTCGCTTTTTATGTTTTGGCGGCATTAGCCACCTTACGAAAATCTCAAGGCAAACCCACCGCAAAGTTGACGGATTGGCTGGATCTCGTTGCGCTTGGGACGGTTGCAGATGTCGCGCCGTTAGATGCCAATAATCGTATCTTGGTATCGCAGGGTCTCGCGCGGATTAAGAGTGGACAATGTCGCTTAGGTTTACTGGCTTTACTGGAGATTGCCAAACGTGAGCGGCGTAGTCTGACTGCACAAGACTTAGGTTTTGTCCTTGGACCTCGTATTAATGCCGCAGGTCGCATGGATAGCATGCGTATCGGGATTGAATGCTTACTTGCCGAAGACCCTGCGGTTGCAAGGGAGCTTGCTGAGCAATTAGAAAAGCTTAATCAGAACCGACGTACCGTCGAGGCTGGAATGAAGTCCGATGCTTTGGCATTGCTGGCTGAGCGTCCTTTGTTTGATGAGTCAGCGCAGCAAGCTGCCCCGCCAGCCATTGTGTTGTACGAGCCAAGTTGGCATCAAGGCGTGATCGGGATCGTCGCGGGTCGTCTAAAAGAGCAGTTTAATCGTCCGAGTATTGTGTTTGCACCCAGTGATGATACCGAACAGATGATCAAAGGTTCTGCGCGTTCAATCGTCGGTGTGCATATCCGTGATGCTATTGAACGTGTTGCGGAGTCACATCCGGAATTGATTAGCCACTTTGGTGGTCATGCTATGGCTGCGGGGTTGACCTTGCCCGCTGAGAACTTTGCCGCTTTTAGCCAAGCCTTTAATACCGTCATTGCCGAGCATGATCCGAGCTTGTTTGAACCGGTGCTACTGACGGATGGTGAGCTTTGTGCTGAGGATTTCTCGACGCAGCTTGCCCAGCAGTTGATGGAAGGTGACCCATGGGGGCAAGCTTTCCCCGCACCAGTGTTTGAAGGCGAATTTGAGATTCTGGAGCAACGCATTTTAAAAGAAAAACATCTCAAACTCACCCTTCGCCACCCGCAAGGCGGGGGATGGTTAGATGCGATTGCTTTTAATATCGATACCAATGCCTGGCCGAACGAGTCTGCGCGGGTGCAAATGGCATATCAGCTCGATATCAATGAGTTTCGCGGTGAACGACGTTTACAGCTGAAAGTGTCTTGGCTTGAACCGAAGGCTTAATACCTATATTAATCCAATAAGATCACATAAAAATTTCACAAGGTAAGGTGGATTTTGACTGAATTTTCAAATTGGTTGCGATCTTTTGTCCCACCGCCTTTGACGGTGTCTAAACGCGAAATTGTATATAGCTGTTTGGGGGCATTGATTGGTCTCATGTTTGCGGAGTGGCTCAGTCGCTACATCTTGGGTGAGGTGAATGTCTGGTTTGTTGCCCCGATGGGTGCCTCTGCTGTCTTGTTATTTGCCGTTCCGGCCAGTCCCTTGGCTCAACCTTGGTCAATCATTGGCGGTAATCTCGTTGCAAGCCTAGTCGGTGTCCTCTGTGTGCAGACCATGAGTGATGGGCTAGGACTGAGTTTAGGATTTACTGCTGCAATTGCTGTAGCTGCTGCCATCGGTGTGATGTTTGTTTTGCGTTGTCTGCATCCGCCCAGTGGCGCAGTGGCAATGACGGCGGTTATGGGGGGGCCTGCGATACATGCGTTGGGTTATCACTTTGTGGTTTGGCCCGTATTGATTAACTCTCTATTCTTATTGTTATTAGCGCTTATCTTTAATAATGCATTGCGCCATCGCTATCCGCATCGTGCGATACAACCTGCCAAGACTCAAGATCCTCCACCCAGCGAACGGTTAGGGTTCACCAGTCAGGATTTGGATCGTGCTTTGAGCAGTTATGGTGAGCTTCTCGATATTAATAAAAGTGATTTGTCCGAGTTAATCAATAAGGCCAAAGTGAGTTCATTTCAGCGCCAGTTTGGCGATGTGCGCTGTGCAGATATCATGTCTAAAGATGTCATCACGGTGTATACCACCACATTGCTAACCGAGGCGCTGACGACTTTACGTGAGCGCAGCATGATGGCGCTTCCGGTTATTGATGATCAGGATAGGCTGGTTGGAATGTTGTCGATACAGGATTTTCTTGTGCCGCGTCGAGACTCCACCCACATCATTAATCCGCTTGAAGACCAATGGGCGAATGCCGTGATTGATATCATGTCGCATAGCGCGCCGACTGTAGAGGGCTCGCAGCCGATTGGTGATTTGGTGCAGTTCTTTTCCGATCAAGGGCTGCATTATGTGTTGATTGTTGATGAGGCGAAGCATATCCAAGGCATCATTACACAGAGTGATTTAGTGGCGGCATTGCTTGAAGTGAAGTTGGCGGAGGCGATGGCTTAGGCTAGGGATCACGAATCGAATAATGGCTTGGTTATCAAAAAAAACTCACCCAGCCTCAACTTTGTATTAAAATCCCCACCTTATTGAAAGATTCATATTGAAAGAGTAGAAATTTCGTGGAAATTAACCCGTATATCCTTCGTATTAAAGACCTCCGTGAGCGTGGCACCACGCTTAGGGGGTATCTTTGACTATGATTTAAAAGTCGAACGTTTAGAAGAAGTTCTGCGTGAACTGGAAGATCCTGCCATCTGGAATGATGCACCGCGTGCACAAACCATGGCTAAGGAAAAAGGCGAGCTGGAAGGCGTCGTCAACGTTCTTCGTAATCTCACGACGCAAGTCGATGATGCGCAAGCCATGTTGGATTTGGCGGTAGAAGCTGATGAAGAAGAACTGCTAGCGGATGTGACCAGTGAGCTTGATGCTGCTGAAGAGCAAGTTGGTAAACTAGAATTCCGTCGTATGTTTGGCGGTGAGGCGGATGGCTGTAACTGTTTCGTAGATATTCAAGCGGGTTCAGGCGGTACAGAGGCGCAAGACTGGGCATCGATGCTGCTGCGCATGTATCTGCGCTGGATTGAGCGTCATGGCTTTAAAGCTGAGATTATGGAAGAGTCTGACGGTGAAGTTGCAGGGATCAAGAGTGCGACGATCCGTGTTGAAGGCGAATATGCCTTTGGCTGGCTACGTACCGAAACGGGTGTACATCGCTTAGTGCGTAAGTCACCTTTTGACTCGGGTAACCGTCGTCATACCTCATTCTCTTCGGTGTTTGTCTCACCGGAAGTCGATGATAATATTGAGATTGATATCAACCCTGCGGATGTCCGTACTGATACCTATCGTGCATCTGGTGCAGGCGGTCAGCATATTAACAAAACTGACTCAGCCGTGCGTTTGACTCACGTACCGACCAATACGGTCGTGGCGTGTCAGAATGAGCGCAGTCAGCATGCCAACCGTGATCGTGCTTGGAAAATGCTGCGTGCAAAATTGTATGAGCTTGAGCTGCAAAAGCGCAGCGAAGCCCAGCAAGCGCTGGAAGCGACCAAGTCTGATATCGGTTGGGGCAGTCAGATTCGCTCTTACGTACTGGATGACTCTCGCATCAAAGATCTGCGCACCAGTGTTGAAACATCGAATACTGGCGCAGTACTGGATGGCGACTTGGATAAATTTATCGAAGCCAGTTTGAAGATGGGGCTATGATCTTTAGCATTGGTTCTATAGCTTTTAGTTGAGCTAAGAATAAAAAATCCTCCTGATGTGGTCATTGGGAGGATGTTTGCTTTAAATGTTGCGACTCCCGCATGGAGCAAGCCTAATGCCGTTTTGGTATACCCTATTACTTGCCATCATCACGCCTCTCTATCGCTTGCGTGTTTTTTTGCGTTCTCGCCATGAAGCGGATTATCAATCCGAAATTCATCAACGCTTCGGTCCTCTGCAACCTGCCACACTTAAAAATCCAGTCTGGATTCATGCCGTCTCTGTCGGCGAGACCAATGCTGCGCAGCCGATCATTGAGCATTTATTGGGTTTAGATTTACCTGTATTGGTCACCAATACCACACGTACGGGTGCCGCACGAGTACGAACATTATTTGCTAATTTCATAGCAGAACAGCGACTCGAACAGGATTTTTTACCCGTTGATACTGCACAATTGATGCGTGATTTTGTCGAGATTCATCAGCCCCGTGCCTTACTGATGATTGAGACAGAAATCTGGCCGAATCTTTTAGCGGTTTTAGAACAACGACATATCCCTTCTATTCTCATCAATGCCCGCTTATCGGAGCGCTCAGCCAAGGGTTATGGGCGTTTTCCGAGCCTTGTCACGCCGATGCTCAAACGCTTAACTTTGATTGCCGCACAAGATCAGGATACTGCTGAGCGATTTGTGAATTTGGGGGCAGTGCCTACCCATGTTTTTGTCACTGGAAGTCTTAAGTTTGATTTATCAGCGCCAGAGTCAGCGTTAGGTCTTGCACAAGAAATTAAGACCGCATGGCATCTGGAAGGACGTCCAGTCATATTTGCCGCAAGTACGCATGAGCCAGAAGAGAAGTTGGTTTTAGAGCAATTCAAGACTCTGCATGCTGAGTTTCCCAATGCACTATTGATCATTGCGCCGCGTCATCCTGAGCGTTTTGATCGCGCGGCGGATCTAATCGCAGAGCAGGGCTTTCAATATGCCAGACGTTCACGAGGGGAATCGGTTGATGCTCAGACTCCAGTCTTTCTCGCTGACAGTATGGGTGAGATGTGGACTTGGTATAGCCTTGCACAGATTGCATTTGTAGGTGGTTCATTCTCAGAGACGGGTGGACATAATCCATTGGAAGCCGCAAGTCTGGGCGTGCCCGTTGTTATGGGGCCACATACCTTTAATTTTGCGCAGATCGTTGATCAGTTTAAACAGGCGGGTGCTTTGATACAGGTTGAGCGTCCCGAAGATTTAGCGCCTGTTTGGCGCGAGTGGCTCCTGCATGAGAATCTTCGTTTGGATGCCGCACATGCCGCATCGCACGTGATGAGCGCGAATCGGGGTGCATTACAGCGACAATTGAATCTCGTTGATGGTCTTTTAAAACAATGAATTTACTTTTACTTGAACCTGCTGATATCTGTGATCAACAAGCGACACTTACCGATCTACGCCGTTTAAAGCATATTCATGAGACGCTGAAGCTTAAAGTCGGTGATTCCATCAAGATTGGGGTTCGTGATGGCTGGAAAGGCAGTGCTCAGATCGCGGAGATCACGTCTGAACGTGTTGTACTCAGCGACATGGTTCTAGATACCCAACCCCCTGCAAAGATTCCATTGACCTTGGTTCTCGCACTACCGCGTCCGCTTGTCTTACGTCGATTGATTACCGATGCGGTGACGATGGGTGTGGAGCGGTTGGTTTTGCTGAATAGCCGTGCGGTGGAGAAGAGCTACTGGCAAAGTCAGGTTTTTGATGAGTTGCAGCAATTGGTCGTCTTGGGGCTTGAGCAGGCGGGTGATACGATTGCGCCCATCATTGAGTTACGCCCACGTTTCCGGCCTTTTGTGGAGGATGAGTTGCCTGCATTGGTGGAAGGAAAAACCGCCATTGTGGCGCATCCATATGCGACGCAAGTCGCGCCGATTGGGTTGACCTCATCTTGTGTGCTTGTTGTGGGTGCAGAAGGGGGCTTTATCCCTTTTGAAATTGATCTTTTAGAGAAGAGCGGTTGTCAGTCGGTGAGTTTAGGGCAGCGGATATTGCGGACGGAGACAGCGGTGCCGTTGTTGATTGGAAGGTTAATGGGGTGAGGAACATGGTTATTAATAATGAACCATAAAGAATCCCGAATTTAAAATTCGGGATTCTTTATGGTTTTAGTTTTTTTTAAGGTAAGGCAATTTTAAGGATTGCATTGTCCGTTGTAACTATGAGGCCTCCTGATGTGAAAGCTAGGCCTGCAGGACTGTGAATTAAACCTGGCAATGTCGTGAAGTCATAAGCTGAGGTACTCTTATAACCAGCGATATTTTGAATGGTGCCATCAGGCATGATTTTCTTAATAGCAGCATCGTCTGCTACATAGATCACGCCGTTTTTGTCAACAACTATACCTAGTGGATAAACAAGATTTTTAACTATCGTTGTCACATTGCCATTTTGAGATATTTTGCGAATGGCACCATTCTCTGGATCAGAAAAATAGATGTCATTATTTTGATCAACCGTTATCCCACTTGCATAAGAACCAAATCCTGCTGCAGACCCAAGACCGTCGATTAAAGAGCAATGCAGGCTATTTCCAGCTAATGTAGTCACTTGGCCTACTGGGCTAATTTTGCGAATAGTACAATCATCTATGACATATAAAACGTTGTTTTTGTCAATGGCGATCCCTTGAAGGTTACTGAATACAGCTACTTGCCCGAGACCGTCAACATGTTCACCTGATATCTCTGAGCCTGCAAAGGTAGTGACTACTCCAGTAGGACTAATTTTCCTTAAGGCTGGACCTGACGTGACATAGACATTGCCTAGACTATCAGTCACTACACCAGATGGGAGGGAAAATCTTGCTCCACTACCTGTACCATCATTATTGCCGGATGTACTAGCCTGTCCTGCAAATGTTGATACTATGCCAGAGGTTGTAATTTTACGAATAGTACTGTTGTATGTATCTGCAATATAATAGGAGCCGTCAGGTGCAGTGGTGACCCCACTTGGAGAGTTAAAGCGCGCATTAATTCCAAGGCCATCTATGGCACCAAAACCAGGAGCTGTACCCGCTAAAGTGGATACGATTCCAGTTAAGGTCACTTTCCGAATCGTATGATTGAGCCCATCTGCGACGTAAAGCGTATCATTTGCTATGGAAATACCTCGCGTGCCGAAGAATCGTGCAGAACTACCTGTACCGTCCGTAGAGCCAGCACTGTTGACTAGGCCTGCAAAAGTCGAAACGACTCCGGCGGGAGTGATTTGACGTATTGCGTTGCGATCGGACACATAGATTAAACCACTACGGTTGTCTATGACTATGCCTCTGAGCGACGAGAATTTTGCGGCAGGACCTGTACCATCATTATTTCCAAATTCATGAGCTGTTCCTGCGAGCGTTGTTACAATACCTGAAGGTGTAATCCTGCGTATGGTATTGTTCCCTGTATCTGAGACATAAATAATACCGTTTTTGTCAACAGTAATACCTCGAGGGGTATCGAAGCTTGCTGAAGTGCCTGTTCCATCGTTTGAACCAGGAACACCTGCTACCCCGGCTAAGGTTGTAACCACACCCATAGGCGTGATCTTACGAATGACATTGTTAAATGTATCTGCGACGTATAAGGCACCATCAACTCCAGTCGTGATTGCTGCTGGGTAAGAGAAAGATGCATTGGTTCCAGTACCATCTTTTGAACCCAAAACACGGGCGTTGCCTGCAAATGTTGAGACTGCGCCGGAAGGTGTAATTTTACGGATTGTTTGATTATAAAAATCAGAAACAAATAGATTGTCGTCACTATCAATTGCAAGGCTAATAGGACTTGAAAATCTGGCATTTGTTCCAGAAGCATCGGTTGAGCCGGATTCAATCACGGATCCTGCAAATGTTGAAACCACACCGGAAGGTGTAATTTTACGAATCGTATTGTTAAATGTATCTGCAACAAAGACATTCCCATGACTATCAACGGCAACGCCCTGAGGATCACTAAATCGCGCATCAACACCATTAGCATCAACAATACCTGAACCACCGAGTGATCCTGCGATTAAAGAAATAAACGGTTTGACTTCTATCGCGATTGTCGTCGACGTTGTTTGGCCATATGTATCTTTCGCAGATACAACGGCGCTATAAGTTCCGGCCTTAGCGTAGAGATGAGCTATGGTTGAGCCTGCGCCAATTGATTGATCTCCAAAGTCCCATGAGTACGTCAAATTACTATCTGCATTAGTGACAGTAAAAGTCTCTGACTGACCGAGCACAACGGGCACAGGCGTGCCAGATGCTATAGGTGCTAAGGGAGGTGCAGGAGTTGGAGTTGGAGTTGGAGTTGGAGTTGGAGTTGGAGTTGGAGTTGGAGTTGGAGTTGGAGTTGGAGTTGGAGTTGGAGTTGGAGTTGGAGTTGGAGTTGGAGTTGGAGTTGGAGTTGGAGTTGGAGTTGGAGTTGGAGTTGGAGTTGGAGTTGGAGTTGGAGTTGGAGTTGGAGTTGGAGTTGGAGTTGGAGTTGGAGTTGGAGTTACAGACACTATTGGTGTCGAATCACTTCCACCCCCACATCCTATAAGCATTAAAGATAATGCACCTATTACAAAAGCCTTATGTTTTATATACACTCATTACACTCCATTTGGAAAAATTCTACATGAAGTATACATAAAGTGTGCAATAAAAATGCATAACAAGAAGACTTTTATTATTTCTAGAAAAAAGTGACTCTCAGTCGGTGAGTTTGGGGCAGAGGATACTCAGGACTGAGACGGCGGTGCCGTTGTTGATTGGAAGGTTGATGGGCTGAGAACTATTTAAAAAAATCCCGAACTCAAGAGTTCGGGATTTTTTTTTCTAGATTTATTTGACGATATACTTCTTAGGGTAAGGCAATTTTGAGTACAGCATTATCTGTTGTCGCTACTAGACCTCCGGGAGCTAAGGTTAACCCAAAAGGTGGATGGATCAGAATCGAAGTAGAAGAGAAGTTATAAGCTTTTATACCCATAAATCCAACGATATAGCTTACAGCGCCCGAAGGGGTGATCTTTTTAATTGCTGAGTCACCAGTGTCAGCAACATATACGATGCCTTTATCATCTACGACAATACCGCGCGGAGATGCCAAGTTTTTTGCAAACGTAGTTACTTTTCCTGTAGGCGATACCTTGCGAATGGTATATGAGTCTGAGATATATAAAATACCATCGTTATCTACTGCGATACCAAGTGGGTAACTAAATCGTGCCACGGTCCCATTACCGTCGATGGAGTCCTGACACTGCCATGCAACGCCAGCTATCGTTGTCACTTGACCTTCAGGGCTAATCTTTCGAACGCTGCATTGATCTATTACATAAAGTATCCCGCTTTTGTCGATAGTGATCGCTTTAAGTCCTGCAAAAGTTGCGGTTTTGCTTGTACCATCTTTTGGACTACCATCGAAAACGTTCAATCCTGTCAGTGTGGTAACTACTCCTTCAGGCGTCATTTTTCGTACTGAATTACCCGCGGTGATATACATGTTTCCTGAGCCGTCTGTCACAATTCCATTCGGATAATAGAATCTTGCAGCAGAGCCAGTACCATCCAAATTGCCGCTTAAATTTGTAGTACCAGCAAAGGTTGTAACGACTCCTGAAGAAATTTTGCGAATAGTATTGTTCGCCGAGTCCGCAACATAGTATGCACCATTACTATCTACAGTGACTGCTTGTGGACGATAGCCAAAACGTGCATCTGTTGCTATACCATCGACAGCACCATAACCTGGCGGTGTTCCTGCAATAGTGGTTACAGTGCCGGAGGGGGAGACTTTTCGAATCACGCTGCTGCCTAAATCTGTGACATAGATAGTCCCAGTTGCATCAACTGTAATGCCGTAAGGATTTGAAAATTTTGCTTGAAGACTACTCCCATCGACAGAGCCTCCATCATTCCAATTCCCTGTCAAGGTAGAAACAATAGCATTAGGCGTTATCTGTCGAATAGCATTCATGTCTGTAACGTATAAAACACCATCTTGATTCACCGCAATTCCTTCAGGGCTTTCAAATCTTGCGGAAGCAGCAGTTCCATCCACATAATCAGAATAACTAGTTGCAGTTCCGGCAAAGGTAGTTACATCACCCGACGATGAAATTTTACGAATTGTATGATTACCAGCGTCAATAACATATAAAACACCGTCTTTGTCTACAGTGAGTGCTGTTGGGCTACTGAAAGAAGCATTAGTACCATTGGCATCTTTTGATCCTTGAATACCAGCACTACCTGCAAAGGTCGAAACTACACCTGAAGGTGTAATCTTACGAATGACGTTGTTTCCAGTATCTGCGACATATATCATCCCTCTTGTATCTACTGCGATACCGCTGGGATGGTTAAATAACGAGTTACTTCCTATGCCGTTGATAGAGCCAGAGGTATTCGCTTTACCTGCAAGTGTTGTCACTAGTCCATCAGGGCTAATTTTACGGATAGTATGGCTATAGAAATCAGTGACATAAATATTATCATTCGGATCTACTGTGAGTGATATAGGGCTAGTAAAGAAAGCTCTAGGCCCTTGCCCGTCTTGAGAGCCGTATCCATTGACGGCTCCGGCAATGACGCTTACTTTTCCATCCATAGTGATCTTGCGAATGGTAAGATTTCGTGTATCGGCAATATACACATTTCCGTGTTTATCAGTAGCGACACCTTGTGGGGAGTTAAATCTTGCTTCTGCACCTGTTCCATTCGCAAAACCAGTACCTCCCAATGACCCAGCAATTAAGGAAACTACAGGCTCTACTTTGATGGTGATCGTTGTTGAAGTTGATTGGCCTGAATTATCTTTTGCAGTTACAACAACGTTGTAAGTACCAGTGACGTTGTAATAGTGTATAACTGATGATCCTATGTTCGCTGTCCCATCCCCAAAGTCCCAAAAATAGTTTAGTTTGCTGTCGGCATTTGTGACATTAAATGTTTCTGACTGTCCTAATAAAACAGGGATTGGTGTGCCTGTCGCAACAGGGGCGACGGGTGGTGCAGGGGCTGGGGCGGGTACTGGAACTGGAGTCGGTGTTGGAACTGGAGTCGGTGTTGGAACTGGAGTCGGTGTTGGAACTGGAGTCGGTGTTGGAACTGGAGTCGGTGTTGGAACTGGAGTCGGCGAGACAGTTACGACAGGTGCAGAGCTTCCACCTCCGCCACATCCAACTAAAGCTAAAGAAAGCACTCCAATAGCAATATTTTTATAATACACTGGCACCGAATACACTCCATTTGGATAAATTTTACATGAATTATACAGAAGTCAATTGATTTTAAAATAACCAAAAAAAGAAATATTTATACGCTCTCTGAGCGAAACTCACGATCCCTGATCAGCTACCCATTTATTTCGCTGATTTGACCTCATCCAGCATAAATTTATACTGTTCTGCATTGATGGATTTTACCTTATCTAATACGTCTATAAACTTTTGCGTCGTTAAACAGGCTTTCTTGGGATACTCATCTTTTTTTGATGCTTTGGTCACATCGATGATTTTCTGCATGAGCGATTTTTTTCTTTGCTCAAATTCATTAAAAGTTGAAGATTTTATGATGGTGATCATGATTTCAGAAACTCTTTCGGGTTTCCAGTTCAGAGCTTTCTTTTTCGATTCAATTTCTTGTTTTATTTCCTCTTCAAGCACATGACTTAGAAGTCATTAGGCTTTGATAGTTTGCTTTGAATGTCTCTCCTGATGTTTTGGCAGCATCAGGTCCATCACATGTTTCGGCATGCAGACTGGTGATTAAAAGCGAGAAAATAAACGAAGATTTGATGAGTAGGGAGAGACGCATAGAGGTTGTCATGGTCATAAATGGATAAGCGAAGAGATTAACGATATTAATGACATTTAATATGCACAGTTAATCTTAGTCATAATGATAATCTACCATGATAAGAAAATAATCTAAACGGATTAAACCAGCTTTTCTCTCAGAAAATCCGCTTCCCATCCCTTTCATGCACTTCCCCCAGCTTCTCAACTTCACGAATCACATTGAGCGCAATCTGCTCATAGAGTGGCGCAGCAGCATCACCGGCGACCACACTCGGCGTACCTGTATCCGCATTAATCCGAATTGAACTCGCCAGCGGTAGGCGACCAAGCAGAGGCACATGATATTGCGCCCCCAATTTCTCACCACCACCCGCACCAAAGATCTCGTCAATATGCCCACATTGGCTACAGACGTGGAGCGCCATATTCTCAATCACGCCCAATACAGGGATATTCACTTTATTAAACAGCTCAATACCTTTCTGCGCATCTAAAAGCGCAATGTGCTGCGGTGTCGTGACGATCACCGCACCTGAAACAGGGATGCGCTGCGCCAGTGTCAATTGGATATCCCCAGTACCCGGCGGCATATCGATCACCAGATAGTCGAGCTCAGGCCAGTTGGTCTGACCGAAGAGTTGCATGAGTGCGCCTGTGGCCTTAGGACCACGCCATACGATTGGGGTGTTGTCATCACCCGTAAGATTACCAATCGATAGGACTGCAAGTCCGTGCGCTGCGATAGGCACAAATTGATCGTTCTCAATTAGTGGTGTTCTGCCTGCGATGCCCAGCATGGTTGGAATACTCGGACCATAAATATCCGCATCCAGCATGCCGACTTTCGCACCTGTTTTTTGTAAGGCGAGGGCAAGATTGACCGCAGTCGTTGATTTACCAACACCCCCTTTTCCGGATGCAACGACGATGATATGGCGAATGCGAGGGTGGGCTTTGAGTTCAGTTTGTTTCGGAGGCACTGGGCGAGTAGGTGTTGAAGTTGGCACTGGTGCACTGGCATCGGTGACGATGGGCAATTTATTCTCTGGCGCAGGTTGTGGTTTCTGTGCTGCGGCGCTGCCAGAAACTTTCTGCGAAACCAAATGCAGATTGAGTTCGTTGATGCCGCGTGGCTCAAGCGCATTGGCCAGTTCATCATGCAGTGCCTGTGCATCACCCGTGAATCCAGCAGGCAGCTTGAGGCTCAGATTCAACGTACTTCCGACACGTTCTCGTTGAGTGACGAGTTCGGCAATACGGTGTGTTGTTCCTGACAGAATTTGCACATTTAAAATTTCATTGATCAGGTCATCATTGATTTCCACTGCGGCAGCATCATGATTGACGGCACCTTTGCTATCATCCGCTTGAGCAAAAAGGTTTTTAATTCGGTCAAACATGGGAACTTCCTCGGACTATGATTCAAGATGTAGCATGACGCGCAGGTACGCGTGACTCATTTCGATGCTAATTTTATCAATTTTAATGAGCGACGCGCCACAATAGCACAGGCGATTCCGGCGTAGTTTTGCTATATTAGTCATATTAGGAATAAATATGAGTAAAGTCTGTGTCTAAGAATGCTTTTCATCAAAGCAATGCAACTCCGAACAACCATTCTGGTCGTAAAATTTTGGTCACCAGTGCATTGCCTTATGCCAATGGTCCGATTCATTTAGGACATTTGGTCGGTTATATCCAAACTGATATTTGGGTGCGGGCGATGCGTGCACAGGGTCATCAGGTCATCTACGTGTGCGGTGATGACGCACACGGCACGGCGATCATGCTCAAAGCACAAGCCAATGGCGTGACGCCAGAACAACAAATTGCCCAAGTGCAGCGCGAACACGAGCGTGACTTTGCGGGCTTTTATGTCGGCTTTGATCAATACCATTCCACGCACAGTGAAGAAAACCGTAAGCGCGCGAGTGAAATCTATATCGCCAATCGTGACGCTGGGCATATCAGCGTCCGTCCAGTGCGCCAGCTTTTTGATCCTGAAAAAGGCTTATTCCTTGCCGATCGTTTCATCAAAGGCGAGTGTCCAAAGTGCGGCGCTAAAGATCAATACGGCGATTCCTGTGAAGTGTGTGGTAGCACCTATAACGCCACCGAACTAAAAAATCCGTTTTCAACGCTGAGCGGCGCTGTACCTATCGAGAAAGAATCAGAGCATTATTTCTTTCAACTGCCCCACTTTGCAGAATTTCTGCAAGAGTGGACGCGCGGTGAAGGGCGCTTGCAAGCCAGCATCAGCAATAAACTCGGTGAGTGGTTTGAGTCAGGTTTAACTGACTGGGATATTTCACGTGATGCGCCGTATTTCGGTTTTGAAATTCCAGACGCCCCAAACAAATACTTCTATGTGTGGGTTGATGCGCCAATTGGTTACATGGCGAGCTTTGAGCACTTGTGCAGTAAGCGTCATGATCTCAAGTTTGATGAGTATTTTGGCAAAGACAGTAAAACCGAGCTCTATCATTTTATTGGTAAAGACATCGTTTATTTCCACTCACTCTTTTGGCCAGCCATGCTTGAAGGTGCGGGCTATCGCACGCCAACGGGCATCTTTGCCAATGGTTTCTTGACCGTAAACAAAGAGAAAATGAGTAAGTCACGCGGGACTTTTATTAAAGCCGAAACTTACTTAGAACATTTGAATCCTGAATATTTGCGGTACTACTTTGCGAGTAAATTGTCCGATACAGTTGAAGATATCGACTTAAATCTTGAAGACTTTACGCTGAAAGTAAATAGTGATTTGGTTGGTAAAGTCGTCAATATTGCAAGTCGCTGTGCGGGATTCATTACCAAGAAGTTCGATGGCAAACTTGCACCCATTTCCAGTGAGCCACAGTTACTGCAAGACTTCATTGATGCCGGTGCCGCTATTGGTCAGGCCTATGAGCAGCGTGAATTTAGCCGTGCGATTCGCGATATCATGGCATTGGCTGACCGTGCCAATCAGTACATTGATGAGAAGAAACCATGGGCTTTGGCGAAAGTTGAAGGCATGGAGTCCGAAGTGCATGCGGTTTGTTCAACAGGACTGAATCTTTTCCGTCAGTTGATGGTCTATCTGTCACCAATCCTACCGACGATGGCTGGGCAAGTGCAGGCGTTCTTGAATCTAAACTCACTGGACTGGAATAGCCGTTTTGATGTGTTGCTGGATCATGAGATCGCGACCTTCCAACCACTGATGCAGCGTGTAGAGAAGGACAAAGTTGATGCGATGGTTGATGCATCAAAAGATACGTTAGCACCAGCACCCGTAGCACCGGCCGTTAAAGCAGCGGCAAAATCTGCTAAGGCTGCGTCATCTGATAAAGCTAAACCAGCAGCGACCACTGAAGGCGGCGTGATCGGGATTGATGATTTCCTGAAAGTCGAAATGCGTGTTGCCAAGATTTTGAATGCTGAAACGGTTGAAGGTTCAGACAAGCTCTTGCAACTGACTCTGGATGCAGGCGAGGCGGAACCACGGACTGTGTTTAGCGGTATACGTGGGGCTTATGCACCTGAGGCGCTGATCAATCGTCTAACGATTGTGGTTGCCAATCTTGCACCGCGTAAGATGCGCTTCGGTATGTCGAATGGCATGGTGCTGGCTGCGGGAAATGATGATGGGATCTTCTTGCTGTCGCCGGATAGTGGGGCGAAAGCAGGGGATCGCGTGAGTTAATCAACGCACTTAACTTGTGGTCTTGTGGTGTGGCTTTTTCCGCCTGAGCGTTTGACGTCTCAGGCGGATTTTACATTTTGATATCTATAAATTCTATGCGCTTTTCATGTAAAGGATGAGTGAGTGTTATGTCAAATGCTTCTAAAGTCAGTGCAGTTGCACTCAGTACCATACTCCTGATTTCTTGCTCAAAGAAAGCCGAGCAATCCGACTCCGCGCAAGAAGCCATGGCACCAGCACCACAGGCCGCCTCAGGAGAAATGGTCGCGGGAAGTCAGGCTGATGCCAAGTCAGCTTCTTTTGATGCCCCGCAAGTCAGTAAGGTCGAACAACTGACCTCGACTGTTGCGACCTACAATGATGTTGAGCGCAAATTTATCCGCACTGCAACAGTGAATTTTGGGGTCAAAGATGTTTATCAGTCGGCATTAGCGATTGAGGACGCCGCAGCAGCGCAGGGCGGTTTTGTGACCAAAAATGATATTAAATCAACTCCTCAAGAGAGTGCCCACTATAGTAGTGCGGAAGGGAAGATCGTTGATGTTGTGGAGTATGCGATAGAAGGTCAACTGGTTGTGCGTATCCCAAGCCAGAAAACACAGGATTTCCTCCGTGCCATCGTGACCCAAATAGAATTTTTAGAGAATCGTAGTTTTGAAGCGCATGATGCTCAGTTTGAGATGCTGCGTCAGCAACTTGAGGCGATTCGTCAGCAGCTTGCACAAGCGCAGTTAAGCGCACTTGCACAGCAAAAAGGCAATATCGCACAAAAGACCGATGCGATCGATGCCAGTACGCAAAGCAAGGCAGCCAGAGATGAAGCCTTAATCAAACAAAAAGAATTTGAAGATCAAGTTGCCTTTGCCACCATCACGATCGATATTCATCAACCCAACAAAGTGCGTAAAACTGAAAGTAACGATCTAAATCGAGTTGTAGCAGAGAGTCGGCCAAACTTCTTTAAACGCCTCGCTGATTCATTGTTGATTGGATGGTATGGTGTTGTAGATTTTTTGATTGAGTTTATGAAGGTATGGCCATTGTGGCTGTTTATTGGATTGGTGACTTTTGGTATTTATCGCTTTCGGAAAGGGCGCAAGCTTGTGATTCGATCGAAAGGGAAAGAAAATCAATCTGATAAAAATACGTCAAACGATAAGGCAGATAGTTAAATAAAATAGGAGGCTAGACGTTATATCAGCCTCTTATTTACGGATACTACTTAATTCGCTCTAAAAAAATACTCGCGATAGTAGCGAAGCTCACGAATCGAATCACGTACGTCATCTAGAGCAAGATGACTAGAATCCTTCTTTAAGCCATCCATAATTTCTGGACGCCAGCGACGTGCCAGCTCTTTAATCGATGAAACGTCAAGATTACGGTAGTGGAAGAACTGTTCTAGCTCGGGCATGAGACGATGCATAAATCGACGGTCTTGGCAGATTGAATTCCCACACATTGGTGACTTTTTCGGATCAACCCATTTTTTTAGGAATTCTAAGGTCTCAAGTTCTACGTCACGTGCCGATTTGGTACTGCGGCGTACGCGTTCAATGAGGCCCGATTGTCCATGCTGGCGCGTATTCCACTCATCCATTGCATTTAAAATCACATCGGATTGATGTACAGTCAGCACTGGACCTTCAGCTAGGATGTTTAAATGCTCATCGGTTACAATCGTTGCAATTTCAATGATCTGATCTTTATCCGTATCGAGCCCCGTCATTTCTAAATCGATCCAGATCAGGCGCTGGCTGGTATTTGCGGCTGAGCCGCTTGTGTTTGTAGGTGCAGTTGCCATTAAAATCTCAATAAGTCGCATCAAAGTGCTTATACTATCAATATTCTTATCAAGATTGGGTTGGATCGTTTCATGCGCGTCGTTTTAATTCGTATAGTGCAGTCTTTAGACACTTGTGTTGCAGCAGATTCAGTTCGTGCCGCGCATACAGCATTGATTCGATAATGGCGCTCATTCGTAAACGTCGCCTGACGAACCAGCAAACCCGTCGTATCGAAGCGCAGCAAACGCGACGTGTGGATGAAGAGAGCGATGGCGAACTGCGTGAGGGGCTGATTATTACCCACTATGGGCGCCAACTCTTGGTTCAAGAACTGGAAGAAAACATCGATTCCCCAGTCGTTACAGAGTCGCAAGGCCACTCACCCCAAGATATTCCTTTAATCGATCAGCAAGGCTCTGATCAACTCAGCCAAAAAATCTGGCGTTGTCATGCGCGTACCAATTTACCTGTACTGGTTACAGGAGATCGGGTGCGTTTTCAAGTGGATGAAAATACTGAACTTGGCGTGATCACGGCATTACATCCTCGTGCCAGTTTGCTTACCCGACCCGATCGCTATCATAAGGTCAAACCTGTTGCGGCCAACGTGACGTTAATCGTCGTGGTCTTTGCCGCTTTACCTGTACCATCACCCTTACTGATTGACCGTTATTTGGTGGCTTGCCAGCAGGCCGATATTCCAGCGCTATTGGTTTTGGGTAAGGCTGATCTCTTAACCCCAGAGGATGGGCTGGTCGATTTGCTGGCTGAATACAACGCATTGGGTTATGACACCTTGACGGTACAAACCGATGGTGATCTGTCAGAATTGATTGCCAAAATGGCTGATAAAACAGTGGTTTTTGTGGGCCAGTCGGGTGTAGGGAAAAGTTCCCTGATTAATGCCCTGATTCCCGATGCCAATCTTAAAGTGAATATCATCTCAGAGAACTCGGCACTCGGTCAGCATACGACGACGACGACGACACTATTACCATTGCCTAATGGCGGCGCATTGATTGATTCGCCGGGCATTCGTGAGTTTGGGGTCTGGCATCTCACGGTTGATGCGATTCGCAACGGGTTTATTGAAATGTATCCCTATTATGGCATGTGTCGCTTTCGTAATTGCTTGCATAAGAATGAGCCGGGTTGCGCGTTGATCGCTGCGGCGGCAGAAGGGAAGGTGCTACCTAGACGTTTGGCGAGCCTCAATCGCTTGGAAGATGAGGCGCGTGAGGCGGAAAAGAACGCTTAAGATAAAAAAAACGTCATTCTGCTGATATAGATCTTGAAAATTGATGACGGCGACATTATCAATGAAAAACGATAGAGTCGCCTGCACAGTCATGTCATCATTTAGGCATGATTGCTTGATAACTTGATACAATCCGCATCGGGTTTTTTCAAAAGATAGCAAGCCAAGTGGCTTGTCTAAATTTGCTTACTTCTAAAGTGGCTTAAACAGTTTAAGGTGAATGTTTTGGAACGTTTTATTGAATTCATGCAACACCATCCGATTTTATTCGGCATTTTGGGCGTCTTGGCGGTTGCATTCTTTATTTTAGAAAGCAAGCGCAGTGGCCGCAAGATTTCGCCGCAGGCATTGGGTGGTTTCGTTAATCGTGAGAAAGCAGTGATTGTGGATCTGCGTGATGCGAAAGAGTTTCGTGAAGGTCACATCAGTGGCAGCCGTAATATTCCACTCAGTAGCCTCAAAAACCACTTGGACGAACTCCGTGAAATTAGCCAGCCCATTGTGATGGTCTGCAAGATGGGTCAAACCTCGGGCAGTGCCGTGCAGCAGGTCGGTGGCGAAAACTTGTATCGACTTGAAGGTGGTATTTTGGGTTGGCAAGGTCAAGGTTTACCTCTGGTCAAGCCAACTGGCAAAAAGTAATAAGCGGGTTTCGTGAAGTTTGCACGATCGACGTTGAATTGAAATGAATGAGGACTATAGTTGATGAATACTGCAGTACAACAAGCCGAAGGTGCTGATGCTCCTGTCACTATTTATAGTACGCCAGTATGTCCTTATTGCGTGCGCGCCAAGCAACTTTTACAGCGTAAAGGTGTGGCGTATAACGATATCGATTTGAGTCGTCAACCCGAAGAGGCGCGTATTGAGTTAATGCAAAAGACTAAACAACGCACCGTGCCGCAAATATTTGTCAAAGACACTTTTATTGGTGGTTTTGATCAATTGTATGCGCTGGAGCAACGCGGCGAACTGGATAAGATGTTGGCCGAATAAACCTTTTTTGTATAAGTAAAGCTGTTTTTTATCGATGTTTTGGCATGTCTGTATAGATCGGTTTGACTAAAATGACATGCCTTCAAATTTAAACTAAAGACCTAAGGACGATTGACCATGAGCGATGAATCACAAGTAGCACCAACAGAAACCCCAGGCGCAGAAACCCAACCACAGTTGGCGCTTGAGCGTATTTATTTAAAAGACTTGTCGTTCGAAGTGCCAAGCGCCAAAGTTTTCACCAGTGAATGGCAGCCTGAGCTAAACATCAATTTGTCTAGCAATGCTGAACAGCTTGACCCAAGCCACTTTGAGGTGGTATTGAGCGTAACGTTGACTGCGAATAATGGTGGTTCACCAGCATATATCGCTGAAGTCAAACAAGCGGGTATTTTCCTGATCGAAAATGTTGCACAAGAGCAATTGCCACAGTTGCTTGGCGCGTACTGCCCAAACATTCTGTTCCCATTTGTGCGTGAAGCATTGAGTGACATCATCACTAAAGGTAGCTTCCCACAATTCTTGCTCGCACCGATCAATTTTGATGCAGCATTTGCTGAAAATGTTGAGCGTCTGCAACAAGAGTCTGCAGCAGCAACAGGTCACGCATAATCGCATGACCTCCTGCACCGCTTGAAACGAGCGAATAGTCGCAGAAAGAAAAGCCCGCACATGTTGCGGGCTTTTTATTTAGAGCGAAAAGTTGGAATTGGGTGTGGGGTTTGCATGTTTTTTTTAGAATAAAGCATATCGTGTCGATATAACGCATTCAGCGCTGACAAAGCGTCATGAGACGGGCAGAATATGCGTTATTATTTATTAAGTTAATTTTTTGAAAAATAGATCAAGGTGTGTAGGCATTTCCGATGGCTTTAGATAACACAATTATTCAGCAAGCAAGTGCAGCAACCACCAATACGCTCCATCAAGCTGGTGCTGCGACCTCACAAGCAGTTGAAAAAACAGTAGCGCATTACAGTGGGATTTATGCGCCCGTCGATAAGTTAATTGATCAATTTATGGATCGAATTCCTTATCTGATCGCGTCTTGTATTGTCCTTGTGCTTTTCTGGTTGTTGGCACGACTATTTAAGTTAGTGATCAAAAGGACACTGACCCATCGGGTACAGAAACGACAAAATTTGGTCAAAGTCTTAAATCGCATCGGCTCAACGACGATCATTTTCATTGGTGTATTGATTGCCATGGTCGTTGCCATCCCTGGATTTACTACCACTAAACTGGTCAGTGCCTTGGGGATTGGATCTGTTGCGATCGGTTTTGCGTTTAAAGATATTTTTCAGAATATGCTGTCTGGCATCTTGATTCTGTTGTCTGAGCCCTTTCGGATCGGAGATCAGATTATCATGGGTTCATTTGAAGGAACGGTTGAAGATATCCAGATTCGCGCAACCTATATTCGAACCTATGATGGTCGCCGTATCGTGATTCCTAATGCGCAGCTATATACCACCCCGGTTACCGTGAATACGGCATTCCGTCGTCGCCGCAACCAGATTGATATCGGTATTGGTATGGGGGATGATGTGGGCGTTGCGAAGACTGCGATTTTAGAAGCGTTAAAAAAGTGCGACACCGTCACAGCAAATTCGAATCCAACTATTGTAGCGACAGGTTTTAGTGATTTTGCTTTGATACTACGATTACGTTGGTGGATTGAGGACAGTGCGCAAATGGACATTACTGATTCCATGGATCAGGTTTTAATTGCCATTAAATATGCGTTGACCGATGCTGGTATTGATTTGCCTTATCCGACGTCGCAAGTATTGCTTCATGATCAGACGGAAGAAACCGATGGTGATCGTCTCAGACAGCGTGAAGGCTGGCCTGCGAGAGCCGATCAGAAAAATCCACGTTCCTTGGTTCGTGCCCGTTACGATCTGCGTAGAAGTGAGCGCGAGCTTGATCTGCCAGCAGATCGTGGTGTGCGTACAGCTGAGCCCGCGCCAAGTACCCGTGACGAAAGCGAAAGTGCTAATCCACAGCGGGATTAATCAGATCGTTTTGAGCTGATACATATCTTGAAAAGAAGAGGCTCAGTTATGGGTCCCTCTTCTGGGATGCTTTATAAAGCGCCGTAAATCGCGTACATTAAGCCCCAATACGAATACGTTAAATTTTTGTCAATTTTAGGGAAGTGTATGTCCATTAAATCAGATCGTTGGATTCGCCAGATGAGTGAGCAACATGGCATGATCGAGCCATATGCTGCCGGACAAGTTCGCCATGATGCGAATAATGAAAAATTGATCTCTTATGGTGTATCTAGTTACGGCTACGATGTGCGCTGTGCGCGTGAGTTTAAAGTTTTTACCAACGTCTATTCAGCGATCATTGATCCTAAGAATTTTGATGAAAAGAGCTTTGTGGATATCGAGTCAGATGTTTGTATCATTCCGCCAAACTCATTTGCGCTGGCTAGAACGGTAGAATTTTTTCGCATTCCGCGTAATGTACTGACGATCTGCCTTGGCAAATCGACCTATGCACGCTGCGGGATTATTGTGAATGTCACGCCGTTGGAGCCAGAGTGGGAAGGTCATGTGACACTCGAATTTTCCAATACCACCAATCTACCTGCAAAGATCTATGCTGGTGAAGGTGTTGCCCAGATGCTCTTTTTTGAGTCTGATGAAGTCTGCGAAACGTCCTATAAAGATCGTGGTGGAAAGTACCAAGGTCAACGCGGCGTCACTTTACCTAAGGCTTAAATAATGATCTAAAAAATAGGCATAAATGCATGCCTATTTTGGATTACGTTTGTTGTAGTCTTTAGCTTACATTAATAACTATTATTATTATATTTGAGGCGGAATGCTCATTTTGACTAAATGTTCCGACCAACGGTTTGTTAGGCTGATATCTAATTAAATAATTGTTTTAACTACAAAAATATACTAAGTTAATCCCGTTAAATAGGGTTTATTACATTAGGGCTTTTGCATTTTTTTTTAAATAATTCATAATGCGGATATAAGTGTAAGTTGTGTAAATCAGGAAAGGACAACTGAATAATAACAGCAGTTTGTCTGATCATTTGTCAGGCAAAATAAGTTCGTGGTCTGACTGCACTACGATATGGAGTATGTGATGACTGTGCAATTGCCTGTTGGGACTACCCAATTAGTTAAGCAGATTAAATACAATAAATGTTCCTTAGTGCTGGCTTTATGCTCGGCTTTTTTTGTTGCGCCTGCTTTTGCGCTAGAACAAGCCAGTGACTCAGAGATGAGTGACACGACTGGGGAAGGGTTGGGTTTTTTTGCACAAGACTTTAAGTTTCAAATGCCATCAGTGGCTGGTGACGCAAGTCAGTCGGGTGTTCTTGATCCTGCTAAATTTGGGTCACTATGCCAAATCGCATGTGGTACGTTTGACCCGGGACAGTATGGTAGTTATATCTATGTGAGTCCAATTGGTCCTGCGACGGGTGGCAATAAAACAGATCTTTATATTTATGGGATGTCTATTTCTCAGAGCGGTCCTTTAACTGCTAATCCAGATGGTAGTGTTGTTGTCCCTGCGACTGGTTTGGTTAGCGGAGGGGCAACTGCGCATGACAAACTTTTTAGTGGTACCGGTATTAACTGGGGTACTGCAGCGGATGCGTTCGGTTTGCAGGTGCTTACGTCAAATGCTGTTGGATTAGATGGTCAAGCTGTAAGTGGCGGAGTTCCTTATTTACAAATCTCGGCGCCCTCAAGCACGGTATCTACTGATTCATCCAATAATATCCGATTGGGTCTTTGGATGAATGTGTTGCAATACGATACGAGTACCAATGCCGCGACATCAAATGCCACTACTAATTCAGTAGGTGTTGCGGGTCCTGCATTGCAAATTCAGGGAATCTGGGATGGATTTGGCATTAATGGTACGCAAATTAATTTGTATTCGACACCAGGTTGTCCATCGGCTACGTGTAGTTCTGGCGGTGGAGTCACGTTAGGAACGGGTAACTCAGATTATGCTAATACTTTGGGGATTTCTGGACGGTTACGTTTTAATAGTCAAAAAAATGGTGTACTGCGTCTATCTGTAGCGGAAAGCTCGATTGGTAAGTTTGATTCGTATGAAGGTATTTATATCCAGAATTTGGATATCAACTTGCCCTTGGGTAATTTAAATTATCAGCCCTTGATTTTGTCTACAAATTCTTCAGGGCAGGTTTCCTTGGAGCTTGCGCGTATCCCTAATGTTGACACAGCATATAAACAATTCTATATCGATTATGGTACGTCAACTGCTCTTGGAACCAGTGGCGCACTTACTCCTGCTGCGGGTATGTGCACGGGGACATCGTGTCCATCAACGGCGACTCACGGTAATTTGACCATAGGTGATGTGTACGTCAATAACGGTACGGCAGTGGCAGGGGTCACTATAAACGGCACAACGGGTTATGCAACGATGCCAAATGGTGATTTAGTTGTTCCTGGCGGAGCTAATGCTTTGTATACCAGTACAGGAGCTGTGGCAGGATCCGCCGTAAATGGTATAACCTTTAAGGCTCCTGGTACTTCTGGTAGTCCTACCAATGGTGCCGCTGTGAATTTAGGCACTGCTGCAATCAGCGGGCTGATGATTAATCACATGAAAATGACATTGACTGGTCTATAAGGAGATTTATGACCATGATTAATCGCATTTATTTTGGCGTATTGTTGTCCTTCCTTTGTTGGGCTGTGCTACCTGCGCATGCCGCACTGAGTACACTGACCAATGACGAGTTAGCGAGCGTAGAGGGGCAGTCCACAGGCGTGCAGTTGGGTCTTGAGTTACGAATCAACCAAGTGAATGCAGGTGCGGGTACTGCTGGGGCATTGATCCCTGCATGCGCTGGTGCCAATGTGGTTTTTTGTCGTTTAGGTATTCAGTTGAATAGTCAGCCGAATTGGCTTTTATTTAAAGGTCTAAATGGCTATATCAATATCCCTAATGTCGTATTATACGGTGCGGATTTATCCCAGTTGCCCGCTGCTCAGGGCGGTGATCCAACTAAACTTCAATCGGCCATTGCAATTAATGTCGCTTTTCCTGATGCTACTCACAATACAGCGATCCAGTTTCGGAATGTTGCCTATACATTAGGGGTTGCTGTCAACAGTAATCAGACATTTGGAACATTAAGTGCTTTAGATAACCAAAAAGCATATCTGAGTTTAACTTCTGCTGGAGTGCTAGGACCACCGCCTGTCTATCCAGCTACAGCAGCGGCATACGACGTTGGCAAAGAAACTGGTGTCATGGGTATTACCATGAATGGCAACCTCAATGTTGGAGGTACGCTCTATGTTTTTGCTAAATAAAATACCAGTAAAAATGACCAAGTTAGCGCTCTCCATTTCAGCCATCACTGTTTTGAATGCAGTTTGTATGTCTGTCTATGCCATGGAGTCTATTTCGGATCAGGCATTAAGTGATGTGACAGGTGCTGATGGGGTAGCTGTTACGGTTCAGGCGGACAAGTTCACCTTTGGTAGCCTTTATTGGGAAGATCAGATCGATAATTCTGGGACCGTTCGTCGTTTGCAATTGGATCAGGCTTCAGCGGCTAATCAGGTGACATTAACGCCGGGCAGTACGACCAATCCATTGATCACTGCTAAAATTAATGCGGGTTCCAGCGGCACAACACCTGCTTTGAGTTTGAACCTAAACATTGCACCTTTTACCTTCTATGCGCCTCGGGTTGAAGTGTGTACCACGACCGTATGCCCCGCAAATAGTCTGGGTGCTTTTGGTATACAAACTACACAGAATTCTCAAATTGCCTTAGCAACTACCAATGGCCTATTTAATAGTGCAGGCACTGCATCGGTAACTATCTTACTAGATGGAGTCAATACTTTCTTTACGTCAAATGGCAACCAGATTGTGGGGGCTGATATTCGTGCAAACATTAGTTCGACGAATGGACGGATCTGGATTGATGCTACTGATGGTCTTCGGTTTGGTGGTGATATTGCTCTAAAAGCAGCCTCTGCATCGCGGGCGGGTATTCAAGCCTCTTTAATGCTGCAGACTGCGCAATCTGGCTCTAGTTTAAATACCGTTTCGCCAACTGCGGGTGGTTTAGTGCGCCTTGGTATTTCTGGCAATGTACTTAATACCAATCTGTATGTTCGTGGTACTAAAGGCACAACAGCAAACGAAGATACCATCGGAGCTCTTGTCGGTAATCAAGGTCTTGCGGCTAGGCTTACAGGGCAAGTGCAGTCTGGTGCGCTTAATGCTGATGGAACAGGGACAGGCTTCCAACTTGAGTTTGGCGGCGTAGGTACAGGTAGCAGTGGTTACGGTATTCAAATGACCAATTTCGTGCCATTTGCTAATGTCTCTGCAGGAACAAACCCGACTTTTGATAGTGGCAATATTTACTTGAATTTAATCAGTACAAGTAATTTGACGATGCCTGTGCAGTGTGTATTCACTGTGGGATCTGATTGTTCTCCTTCAAAAGCAGCTTATACACCCGTCAATCTCTTTGGTTTGACAGCTGCAGATTTTTCTCAGCCGGTTACTGCTGATAGCGTATATATTGGCGTTCGTGGATTAAATATCCAAGGCGTTCCACTACAAACCTATTTTTATCAAAATGGTGTAGGTCGAATCACCAGTGGTGCGGTACCTGGTTTTGCATTGATGCCCGTGCTCAATAATGTAAATGCGAATCTGACTTTAAATGCGGCTAGTGCGACAACATTAGGTTATACCTTGGCAGTCAGTACTCAAGGGACAAATGGTCAAACGGGTGAGATAGGCAATAATTCGGCGACTGAAGTAAAAACCACGAGTTTGTTTTTAGCTGACACCAGTACACCCTCAAAAGCGCAGTATATCGGTCTTAGAAATATTAACTTATTTTTAGAGGCAAATGGTGTCATCCAAGTTAATGATACGTCGACAGATGCAACCTGCGCGACGCATTGTATTAAATTAACGCTGCCAAATTTTCTGCTAGCTATGTCTGGGGAGTTGGCCGCTGGTTATCTTCCAGGTGCGGAACCAACTGGGTTTGCGAAATTTTCTGATCAGACCAATAATAAAGATAAAATATATGGTGTGAATGTCAAATTAAAGGGTGCGAGCAATAGCACGACCAATAGCGTAGGCTTAAGCACGACGAGTACCGGAGCACTTGGTTTGAGTGCAGACTTAACGCTGAACAGTGATGCATCTAGTTTTATTCGATTGGTTGAGCCGACAGGTTCTGCCTTGGGATTAGATGGCCTCACGGGTCGCATACAATTGGGTAGTGGTAGTCAAATTAGTGTTAACGCAACCAGTGGCACATTCACCAATGTGTTGAATATCAATCCTGGAAGTGTAGTCGGCGGGGAGCTTTTGGGAACATTGAATTTTTATCCAAATAGCGGTAGTAGTGTATATAGTCTAGGAAAAATCGTGATGACCGGCGGGCAAATTATGAGTAACTTGACCGTTGCCCCAGTGTTGCGCTAAAGAGTTAGGAATTTAATAGAGTATTTAATGGAAAATATAAAGAGATTAAAACTTAGTATAGTTTTTATGGGGGGATTTTTAGCGGGTTTTGCTACACCTGTCAGTGCTATGCAGGTTTTAGATGATCAGACTCTGGGAGAGGAAACTGGTCAAGCTGCTTTTTATACCAGCTATGGTGCGCCATCGGGTACAGGTTCAGGAACGAATTCATCGGACTTTGGGTTCTATACCTTAGGTGTTCAGGGTAAAGTCGATATCAACACCAATATTCAACATCTGCAATTAGGGTGCGGTGGTGTCAATGGTCCAGGCTGTGATATTGATATTAATAATTTAAGTTTGAGTGGTAATCCTGGTACGGGTACGTGCGCTTCAGGTGCTGCCCGTGCAAGTTGCGATGCGACGTTAACGAATCCGTTTCTACGATTAGCGATTAAAAATCCGACTACATTGGCAACCCGTGAAGTTGTAGGGTTGCAGCTCGGTGCACAGAATGTTACCGGATTGCTGACAGCTGGTACCGAAAATAGTACGACCCCAAATGGAATTAATTCGCTCAGTGGTTATATGAGTGTAGCGGCGTCTTCGGGTACTGCAACCACGGCTGCAAGGTCGATGACCTATGCCGATACAGGTAATCAAGCGATCAATGGTCAAGTGAAAGGATCACTGTTGACCAATTCTTGTGGAGGGTTTTTAGACCCTTGTATCAATGTGAGCTATTCATCTACAAACTATACGCTCAATTTGTCTTCTGCAACTGCACCCCTAACTACGAATGCGACAGTAGTCAATGGTAAACGTCTAAGCAGTATTGGACTAACAGGAACCGCCAACGTTGGGCAAATTGATTTCGCGGGTCCACTGACAGCGACGGTTGCAGGTTTTCTGAATCTCAATAAACAAGTTACGGGTAATATCACTGGTTTGATTGCAGATCTAACCATTCAAGAGAATCTTGGATTCGTTCATAGTATTCCGCTGAATAACCCATTTTCACTGTCGCTCCAGAAACAAGACGTGATGTGGCCTGGGGCACCAGCTGTTGCTCAGACCGGTTGGTGGATGGCATTTAATGATCCAATCAATATTGGTAATGTCACGCCTTCATCGCAAGTGCAAATTACAAATGCGGTCTTGGCTCAAGTTATTCCTAAGATTAGTACTTATTTGACGAATAATCCTACGAATTGTGGCAATTTGCTGACGGGTTGTGTAGGTGGTAGCGATTTGGCTGTCGGTAATGTAGCTTTGACCAATGCTCATGTTGCGTTCCCTTTGACGGATTTACAATTAGCAGCACAAAGTTTTCCACCCAACTGCTATGGAAGTTTGAAGTTCTGTTAAAGATAAAAAAACGACCCGTTGGTCGTTTTTTTCTATTAGACTTCGTTGGTTATGTTATGATCTAAACAGAACATAATTTAGTTCATTAAAAAATCGCCGCAGGATGCGACGTATTCGTTATCAACGATAGGGATGTTGGAATGTCTAGATTTTATGACGTCTTAAAAAAACGTTCACTTTATCTTTTGCCTGTTTTAGGGCTATTTGCCTTTACTTTCTCTGTATCTGCTCAAGCAATGAGTCCTTTGGATGAAGATGCGATGAGCAATGTCGTGGGTCAAGCCGCATTTTATACAAATTATACTGCTCAAACAGGATCTGGTGCTCCAGGCAATACTGAGAGTTTTGGATTCTTTACTTTGGGTGTCCAAGGGAACGTGGATCTTAATGCCAATATTCAGCATTTGCAGCTTGGCTGTGGTGGTGTGAATGGTCCTGGTTGTGATATCGATATGACTAATGTGGGTCTCAGTGGTAACCCTGGGGTAGGGAATTGCCCCAGTGGTGCTTCTCGCGCAAGCTGTGATGCGACATTACAAAACCCTTTTTTGCAACTTGCCATCAAAAACCCAACATCATTATCGACGAGACAAGTGGTGGGTATTAATCTCGGTGCGCAAAGTGTATCTGGACTATTGACCGCTGGTCAAAATGATGGCACACCTAACGGGATCAACACACTTAGTGGCTATTTACCAATCGGATCATCTACTGGTACAGCGCAGACTCAAGCCGCAATCTTTGGTACTGGTGCTGGTCAAACGGTAACGGGTAAAGTCGATATTAATATTCTACTTTGTACTACAGGTTGTGGTAGCGGTAAGGGGATCACAACCGACCCGTCAAAATCAGCAGGGCTTTCTATACCGAGTATGAATGTTCCCTTTACGACAGTTGCCACAACGGTTAAGGGTACGAGGCTTACCTCTGCGCCTGTGGTGGCAAATGCCCTTGTTCCAGATATTCCGATTACACCAAGTAGTGGTAGTTTATATGTAAATCTTAATCAAACTGTTTGTGTGGCATTCTTGATTTGTCTCAGCAACACCAAGTTTCAAATGACTTCTACGATCCAAAATTTAGGGGTTAAGATTAATTTCAATGAAGGTTTAGGTTTTATTCATAATTTACCGCTCAGTGGTAATGGCTTAGGTCTATCTTTACAGAGTCAAGCGATCCGCTATCCTACTCCTGGTCGAGCTGCAGACGATATTGCTCAGCCTGGATGGTGGTTATCTGTGCAAAACCCAATCAATTTGGGGGTGCTGAACCCTCAAAATAAAGTGGATATTTCTTCAGCATTTCCTCAGCTTGCAACCATCTTGAGTGCGAAGTTGAATGCCGGTCCTCCTTATCTGATCCCTCCGATTGATACAGGACAGGGCTTGCAAGCGTTAGTTTCTGGTTATCTGACTGCAACCGTACCACCGATCAATTTATCGGGCAGTGTAGCAACCATCGCATTGTCTAACTTGCCTTTGGATGGTAATCAGAATGTAAAACCCAACTGCTATGGCACATTGAAGTTCTGCTAATGTGACATGATTAAAAAAGCAGCCTCAAGGGCTGCTTTTTTAATATTTTCAATAAAGCATTGACGATTTTAAACCAAGCGTTCATGATCAAGGCATGAACATTCGTATGATTTCTCTCGCCCAAGTCCCCGTCATTCACACCGCTGTGAAGGCGCGTATCGGCTTATCTGAGCGACTGTAGAGATTGATATGTGGTTCTAATTTCTCAAGGTCGCTCATGTAGCGGCCTTTTTGTTGTGCTCATTTTGTCATACCGATGCGCTATATGATGAGATCAGTTTAATCAATTGCCCGTTTGGGGCGATGGGTGACTTTAGGATAAGGCCGTGAATGCTGAACTTGATACAACTACAACCCTTGCTGGATTGAAGGCAGGACATGCCACAGAGCGTTTTAATACATCGATAGCTTATATTGGCCTCGTCCTGATTTGGTCGACGACGCCGCTATCAGTTGTACTAAGCCTACGTGAGTTAAACCCAATATGGTCTCTCACGATTCGATTTCTGTTGGCGCTCGCCGTTGCTCGCGGTGTGTTGTGGTTGCTTAAAGAGCCATTACCTGTGGATAGAGCTGCAATGCGCTGCTATCTAGTAGGAAGCTTTAGCCTGTTTTGGGCCATGCTATTTACTTATCTGGGCGCGCAATATCTGCCTTCAGGATTAATTTCATTGATCTATGGACTATCGCCCTTGGTGGCGGGTTTCTTTGCCCATGTGGTGTTTAAATCGCAGCGTCTTAACTTTATTCAGTGGGCGGGGATGTTTATTGCGGTCTTAGGTCTGGCGGGCATTTTTGGTGCGGCAAAAATGCAAGGCAATATCGTCGTTGGTATTATCTATGTGTTGCTTGGCGTGCTCTGTTATGTCGGTTCAATTTTTTGGCTGCGTTATGAAAATAACCGAGAGGGCGGTGTCAGTCTACACTCTCTGGCTCAAACAACTGGATCATTGCTTTTGTCAGGCATAGGTCTACTGGTCTTGATTCCGTTTTACTGGGAGCAAAGACCTATGGCAATACCCAGTTGGTTATGTATCAGCGCGATACTCTATAGTGCAACGTTTGCATCGGTGCTGGCCATGTTTTGCTATTTCTATTTGGTGAGCCGAGTCAAGCCTGCAACGTTGTCACTGACAACCGTCATGACACCTATCCTCGCCATGGGGCTCGGGATGTGGATCAACCATGAGAATCTAACATGGTCGATGCTGACAGGAGCTGCAATTGTATTGGCGGGGTTGTTGCTCTATTTTGCACCGGACTGGTGGAGGGCGAAGAGCAATTAAAGGAATGGCAATTTGCGCATCTAGTTTTAGAACGTCGATGCGCATCTATTGGCATTACTCTTCTGCTTTGAATGATTCCGGTAGTTGATACTCTCGTAAACTGGCTTCTTCGATGGTTTTTTGCTGAATACATTCGGCAAGCTTAGAGCGATCATGGGGATGCAAGCTAATGAAATATGCCCCCGTACGGAACCCTTCCAGATCTTCTTCTTCTGAATAGACGGTACGTGCAGTCGCCGCAAGGTGAAACGCATTGCTGGGGTGACTGAGCGTTAGGTGAATATGCGAGCCTGGTGGGATGCGCTCACGGGCGTAAAATGACAAACCACTTTCAGAAATGTTGACGCGGGTAGGGCTGGGCAGTAGGGATTCGACCATACTGTCGTAGAGTGAACCCGTCAGTAGGGCGATTTTCTTATTCATCAGATCAAGTACACGTGCAACCTCAGGCTGCTGCACCGCCAGTGCATCCAGCGTCATTTGTTGGACGGTTTCAAGTTCATCCAATTCGGCTAGCAATAGAAAGTAGCGTGGAATTGCGAACTCAGAATCATAAGGGTCGATCATAGCGCTGGTGCGCGTAATCAATTGATAGTTGATGCGCAACGTATCATTAATGCGTGATAGCAAACGGCGCTCAGTATGCTCTGGGCTTAAGTTGTCGCCAATGTGATGAGTCGTCGTAGTTTCCATATAACATCCTATTATGCTCTGGCGAATGCAACGCCAATTTTTTTGGTATCCTTACCAATATCAGTCTGAAGCGATGCTTAATCGCCAGCCTTGTTATTTACAAATTTTGTAATGTTTAAACTAACATATCAAAAGTGAGTAATACATCACTATTATCAAGTTTTTACGGACAAATATCAAACATCTTGTCTTCTTATGACCAGCAAATTTACTACACACCGTACGATGGGTGTTGCCCTTATAGTTTCCCATTGATCACGTCATTTAACAAGATCAACTTATCATCAATCATATGTAATTAATTCATACATATCTAGCATTTTCTATCAGGTATTCTAGCGATGTATTAGAATAAATCATTCTTTCCCGCGTTTATCTTCGCGTTCATTGTTATTTTGTTTGCTGGAACTTGCGTATGTTCAAACCCGTGTCGTTATTTGTTGGTCTGCGTTACACCCGCGCAAGGCGGAGCAATAAATTTATTTCCATTACTGCTTTTATTTCGACTATAGGCTTTATGGTGGGTGTTGCTGTTCTCATAACAGTATTGTCTGTTATGAATGGTTTTGATCGTGAACTAAAAAACCGTATTCTGGGCATGATCCCGCAGGCTACAGTTTCTTCTAATCAAATTATCCCAGATTGGCAGTTACTTGTGGCTAAGGCTAAACAGCAACCCCATGTGATTGGAGCTGCGCCATTTACGCAAGTTCAGGGCATGTTAACCGCTCAAGGGCAAGTTGCGGGTGTTGTGATCAGTGGAATTGAGCCTGATCTTGAAAAGAATGTATCGATCGTTCAAAACCATATGACGGAAGGTTCTTTAGATGCTTTAACCGATGGCAGTTTTGGCATCGTGATCGGCAAGACTATGGCTGATAACCTAGGCTTAATGAAAGGGGATAAGGTGACATTAGTGTTGCCAGAGGCTACGGCTTCACCTGCTGGGGTTGTGCCGCGATTTAAACGATTTACGATTGTTGGGATATTTAGCGTCGGTGCAGAAATGGACTCCAGCCTAGGCTACATCGCGCTTAATGATGCCGCAAAATTATTGCGTTTGCCTGATGGTGCGCAAGGCGTGCGTTTGAAGTTAGATGACCTTTTTTCAGCCCGTGAAATCTCTAATGATTTTGCGCGAGAACTTCCAAGCGGATTTTATGCCTCCGATTGGACTCAAACACAGGGAAATTTGTTCTCAGCAATACAGATGGAAAGGACAATGCTGGGACTCATTCTCTCTTTAATTATTTTGGTTGCGGCGCTAAATATTTTTTCCAGCTTAGTCATGGTTGTGAATGATAAAAAGGCTGATATTGCTATTCTGCGAACATTAGGAGCCTCACCAAAAACAATAACACGAATTTTTGTCGTTCAAGGCCTTGTGATCGGTGCTGTCGGAACCTTTTCTGGGACTCTACTTGGCATTGGTATTGCGCTAGGCATTAGTCCATTTTTAACTTGGCTTAATAACTTTTTTGGATTGCATCTACTCGATGCGTATTTTGTCAACTATCTGCCTTCAGAGTTACGTTGGACGAATGTTGCCCTTATTGTCGGCATTTCTTTAGTGCTCAGTTTCATCGCAACCATTTATCCAGCACTGCGTGCGGCTCGTATCCAACCTGCTGAGGCGCTGCGTTATGAGTAGTTTAATCGGCAATGCTCAGCAAAATAATGAATCCAAGGTGAATGATTTGACTGTGAATCAACAAAGTAGTTTACCCGTTCTCGCTGCATCCAAACTGTCCAAGACCTTCAATGAAGGCAAAAATAGTGTGACAGTTCTGCACGGTCTAGATTTATCCGTTCAGGCGGGGGAGTTCGTTTCGATCATTGGTTCCAGTGGTTCTGGCAAGAGCACGCTCCTACATCTGCTAGGCGGTCTAGATTTGCCAACTTCTGGCGAAGTGCGTGTGCATGGTGAGCTCCTCTCCGCCATGAATGAAACTAAACGGGGTGATGTGCGCAACAAGTCTTTGGGCTTTGTCTATCAGTTTCATCATCTGCTGGGTGAGTTTGACGCTGTTGAAAATGTCGCGATGCCGCTGCTATTTCGGCGAGATGTGCATGTGGATGAGGCGCGTAGTCAGGCGATCGAGTTATTGAAGAAAGTTGGTCTTGGTCATCGTTTGGATCACAAACCGGGCGAGCTCTCAGGTGGTGAGCGTCAACGTGTGGCTCTGGCACGTGCGCTGGTTACTCGTCCTTCGGTGGTTCTGGCAGATGAGCCCACTGGGAATCTAGATCGTAAAACTGCAACGGATATTCTGGCTTTGCTGGGCGATCTACGCCGAGATTTAGGCATGGCCTTGTTGGTGGTGACTCATGATGAGTCGTTGGCAGGTGCTGCGGATCGTATTATGCATATGCAGGATGGGCGCTGGTTAAGCTAACGTATGCTTGATATAAAAAAGAGCTGCAGGTGCAGCTCTTTTTTTATGATTTTTCCTGATCTTGGCGATATTGTTTACGCTGAATTTGACGCTCGCGTAAGTCTCGAACCACATGCCAGCGCCACAATAGCTTTACCAGAATATTCCCGATCGCTCCCAATACGACGGCTTCAATCAATAAACCGACTAGCAGTGCGCCGAGATTGAAGTGATATTGCGTGGGAACCGCACTTGCAGAGTCCCCGAAGAGGCTGGTGGTCAACTGAATGATGATGTGTTTAATCTGCGTGATGTCCAGCATGGGCACACCAAAAATCAATGAGCCGATACAATAGCTGGAATAGAGAATCGGCAGCATAGTAAAGGGATTAGATATCCAGGTCAGCGCAATTGAAAGCGGCAGATTCACACGGAATAATATCGCACACGCCGCAGCAATCAGCATTTGTGAGGGGAGAGGAATCCATGCACACACAATGCCCCAAAACATCGCCCCTGAAATGGATCGGCGATTAATGTGCCATAAATTTGGGTCAGTAATTCTAGAGCCAAGTCGATGTATGCCGGGAAGCGCTGCGATTCGTTCAGGGGTAGGAATATAACGTCGGATAAATTTTTTGGGCATGTGACTCTTGGTTCTAGGAGATTTGCGATAATCTGGTTTATGCTGAAGTTATCAGGCAAGACCTCTTCAACGGCGTCATCAATTGTTCTATAAGTACCATAACAAATATCAGTACACTTTATGATGACTTTTTATTAAAGGATGCGTTGAACGATCGATATTATGGATGAAAAACAGGCAATTGATGTCGTTCAACTGAATCTATTCGTTTTTATTTTAGTTGCTTTCGTCTTGGGTGTCATGACAGCAACCGTATACCCGACCGCCAGTTCTGTATGGATTTGGTCAGGTCTTCTCGCTGTCCCCGCCCTATTTTTGACCCGTTATGATCGTAAGCGATCATTATTGTTCTGTACACTCTCTATCGCTGCGACGTTTGGTTTTGGTCTCGGCTATGCCCAGCTTACCCTAGAAACTGCATTAGACGATCGACTGAAAACACCGCAAACCATTGAAACGGTTGTTCGTGTCATCGGCATCAGTGATGGTGTGGATGAGAACTGGCGACAAGTGGTGGAGGTCATTGATCCATTACCTAATATTCCTAAACGCTGGTTACTGTACCCTAAGTTTGCTATTTCCAGTGAACAACGACGCCCCATCGCAAATTTACAAGCAGGTGAGCTTTGGCGTGTCAGAGTCAAGCTTACTCCACCTCATGGAATTGCATCTCCTGCAGCATTTGATCAGGAGCAATGGCTACTCACTGAGCATGTTGGTGCAACGGGGTCATTGGAGTCAGCAACGCTCACCAACCCCGAAGCAGGTGGCTTACGATTGCCTTTGGATCGAATTGATCGATTGCGAGAGCATTTGCGCGATCATTTATCTCTGCTGGACTCACCCGCTCGGGCGGTGTTACTCGCACTGTTGACGGGTGATCGTGCTTTAATTGATCCTGATTTGCGTCAGCTTTATCAGCAGGCGGGGATTAGTCATCTGATGGCCATCTCTGGCCCCCATGTCGTGCTCGCAGCGTTGATGATGGCGTGGCTGATACAGAGTATTTTGAATATTCGCCCATTACTTTACTTAAAAGTGCCTCGCAGTATCTTGCTTATCCCTGTTGTGGTTACTGTGGTTGTGCTCTATGCCCTTCTGGCAGGCTGGGGAGTCCCTGCCCAAAGAACCGTATTGATGGTTTGTATTGCAAGTGGTTTAGCGCTGTTTCGTAAGCGCTGGTCGACCGTTTATATATTAATGATCGCTTTGGCTCTGACGCTATTGCTTGACCCATTGGCGATTTACCAAAGTGGCTTATGGTTGTCCTTTGTCGCAACCGGGATTTTAATCAGTTGGGTCCAGCAGCCGATTGTTGTTGGTCATCGCTGGCAGCGTGCTTTGCAACATGTAAAAGGTTTAGTGAAGTTGCAAACTGCGATGTTTATCTTACTGATCCCTGTGACGCTCGCATTTTTTCATCAGATTCCGGTGCTTTCTATACTGGTGAATTTGATTGCGATTCCGCTGATTGGCTTATTGATTGTTCCATTGGCCTTTATGGCCTTGTTCATTCTGCCTGTATGGTCAGGACTTGCCGATGCGATATGGATTTTGGCGGCGTGGCTGTTAGAGCAGTTGCATGCAGTGCTGTTGATACTGCCTGTGAAGGTTCTTTCTCTGACACTCACGCCGATCGGACTTGCAGCACTAGCGGTGGTGATGCTGATTGTATTGATGCCGCGCGGAAGTATACCGCGAGGATTGGTTTTGCCTTGTCTTGCCATTTGTTTGCTGCCGATGTGGATGAGTCGGCCACTTTTTGGTCTCCAACATGATGCACCAGTGAGGGTGCAAGTACTAGATGTGGGGCAGGGTTTGGCGGTGCTGATTCAAACTCAGAACCATGCCATGTTATTTGATACGGGTGCCAAACGTGCTGAAGCGCGGGAAGGGATGGGGGAGCGTGTGGTACTTCCGGCTTTATCTGCTGCGGGACTTTTTCACCTTAATCAGATCATGATTAGCCATCCTGACTATGAGCACAATGGCGGTTTGGCTGCTATTCTTGCGAAGTTGCCTGTAGACCATGTCATCAGTAGTAAAGCCTTACTCACTGTACCTACCGAGCTATGTCAGAGTGGTCAGCATTGGCAGTGGGATGGGGTGGATTTTGACGTTCTGGCACCCTGGCCGGATTGGAATGTGATTGACGACAAAGACCGAAGCTGTGTGCTAAAGATTACAACTCCGTCGATGCAAAATCATCGGGCATCAATGCTCTTGATGGGCGATGCTGGCTTTGATGTAGAGTCCAGATTAATCGCGGAGAATGCTCCTGTAGCTGCCGATGTCTTATTGTTAGGTGATCATGGCTCAAATCAAGCCAGTTCAGAAGCATTTATCAATGCGGTTGCCCCAAAGCTTGCCGTGTATTCCTCAGGAGCCTTCAGTAAAAAGTACCCTTCGGATCTGGCCATCGCCCGACTCAAAGCAAAAAATGTTGCAGTGGAATCTACCGTGACAGGAGGAACGCTGACCATTGACCTAGGCGGTCAAGACCATTTCGACCTTTCACGCTATCGAGATCAGTACACCTGGTTAAAGCATTGATTCCAAAATTTGGATTTAAACAGATGCTTTATCAATCAGGATTTGACGGACTTCCGCATCAGTTTTTTGGTAAATTCCTGCAAAATGCGGTGCATCTTTAAAGCGCTTATACGCCCACTGATACTGGACTGGATCACGTCGGATGAGACTTTCCACAGCGTGATTCAGTGTATCTACTGAGGTTTGTAAATCGGGACTGCGGATCGAGTCGGGTAGGTTCTCAAAGTAAATATCAAAGCCATCACCATCCTCGCAGCGGACACAAGACATCATGACGACGCCGCAGCCTGTCTTTTGGGCTAAACGTGAGACCAAGGTGGTCGTCAGAACTAGATGACCAAAGAATTTTGAGAGAATGCCACCCGACTCATCCGGGACATGATCTGGCAGAATTGCACTAAAGCCACCTTGTTTTAAGGTGCGAAATAGAGCGCGTACGCCACGTTCATCGGTCGGAACCAATGTTGCCTGCAAGCGACTACGCGCCGCTAATACAAAAGCATCCAGCGAAGGATCATCCGCAGGTTTGTACATGATGGTTGGGGCGGTATGCTGATTCACCCAAGGATTCATCATCTCCCAAGTCCCAAAGTGTGGGATAACCCCAATCAACCCTTTGGGATTTTTTAATCCCTCTAAAAAGATTTCTTCACCATGTACAGTTCTGATTTGACTCACACTGAACTCAGGCGGATTGCCCCAGCTCTTAATGAACTCCAGCATACTCATGGCTTGTGAGCGCAGTGATGCAGCCGCGAGCGCAAGTCGTTCTTGCTCGGATTTCTCTGGGAAGGCGATGAGCAGGTTGCGACGGACAGTCCAGACTACACCTTTATTGGGGAACCACATGGCAATACCTGCAACGCCACGTGCAAAAGCTTGTAATGATCCGATGGAAAGCCATGCGAAAAACTTTAAAATAAACAGCAGCGGAGTTTGGCGTTCTTTGCTAGTCATAACATTGGCTTTTATATAATGGTTTATTTATTTCAGCGTGACTCATTTTAAAGGAGTCTGGATTTAAGGGTCAACTTTGTGTGCCTAGCGCATTATAAAAATATCTTAAAAACAGAACTTAACACATCTAAGGTATTCATACCTTTAAACCATTCAATAAAATATACGCAGGCAATTATTTAACCGCATGAGTAACCGGATCGGCATAGACATTTCCTTGCATTTATAGCAAGGTATGGCTAATGTTTGATATCGCGCTCATCGCATCATAAAAAGGTTGTTTCATGTCTAGTTGGCCACCGAATCCGAATACTCCGCAGCAAACCCCAGATCCACAACCACCCCATCCGCAGCTTGCGGGTCAAGAGTGGCGAATTTTGGAAAAGACGCTTCTGGCATCGATTGAAGAGCAGCGCCGTGCTAGACGCTGGAGTATCTTTTTCAAACTGACGACCTTCTTTTTCTTTCTGCTGTTCTTTTTTGCTTTGGCGAAGAGCTGTGGCAAGGAAGAGAATATTGCTGTTAACACCAGCCCACATTTGGGTATTGTCGATATTACGGGTGAAATCGGTGAGGGCAAGCCAGCCAACAGTGATGACATCATTACCGCACTGAATGCTGCGTTTGATGCTTCACAAAGCAAAGCCATCGTTTTGAATATCAATTCACCTGGTGGTTCACCTGTTGAATCCGATCAAATCTGGCAAGAGATTCGTCGCTTGCGTGAGTTGCATAAAGACAAGAAAGTCTACGCAGTGATTGGTGATATGGGCGCCTCTGGTGCGTACTACATCGCTTCTGCAGCGGATGAAATCTATGTCAATCCATCAAGCCTCGTTGGCTCAATCGGTGTGATTATGCCGAACTATGGCGTAACAGGCTTGGCTCAGAAACTGGGTGTTGAAGATAGGACCATGACCGCTGGCGCGCACAAGAATATCTTGAGCATGACCAAACCGCTTGATCCTTTTGAAAAAGCACATGTGCAAGGTGTACTGGATAATGTGCATCAGCATTTCATCGCTGCGGTGAAAGAGGGCCGTGGTAAGCGCTTGAAAGAAGATGCCAATACCTTCTCTGGTTTGTTTTGGAGTGGTGAGCAGGCGATTAATTTGGGCTTAGCAGATAAAGCGGGTAGTGTTGATAGCTTGAAACGTGAATTGAAGCTTAAAGATACTGCTGACTATAGTGTAGACCGCAGCTCTCTTGAAAAAATCATGGGACGTTTAGGGACTACCTTGGGCTTAGGTATCGGTGCATCATTGAAGTCATCAGTCAGTGACATGAACGCGCAAGCATCGCTGAAATGAGCAATACCATGAAGCCTTTGATTCACTTTGCCCATGCCAATGGTATTCCATCCGCAGTGTATGAAAAGATTTTTGCGGCACTGCGTGATGATGCCGGCGGTAGTTTTGATGTGGTGACTTTGCCATTGATCGGTGTAGACCCGCGTTTTCCTGTCAACAATCATTGGACTAATCTTCGTGACCAGTTGATTGACAGTATTCAGCGTCAATCTGTGGATGCTGAAGGGAATCGTCGTCCCGTCATTGCGCTGGGTCATTCGCTTGGTGGGCTGCTCAGTTATATGGCGGCGTATAAGGTGCCAGAGTTGATGAGTGGTCTGGTGATGTTGGACCCGCCACTGATCAATGGTCTGTATTCGTTGGGCATGCATCTGGCTAAGACTTTTGCACCAACTGCCTACGATAAACGGACGCCAGCAGCACTGTCTAGTCGCAGACGTGATCACTGGGATAGCCGTGAGCAAGCCGCTGAAAAGTTGCGTGGTCGTGGGCTATTTTCAACCTTTGATCAGGATTGCTTTGATGCCTATATCCAATATGGCCTCAAGGATGCACCTGATGGTGGTGTGACGCTGACTATTCCGAAGAGTGTTGAAGTGAAGATTTTTCAGACCAATCCGTCATGGTTCTGGCTATTTCCGCGCCGTGCACCCAAAGTGCCAGCACATATGATCGCTGGTCGTGATAGTCAATTTTACGGTCGCGGCTTTCCTCAGCGTTTGCAGAGGCAGCAAGGGATTCCGTATACCTTAAGTGAAGGTGGCCATATGTTTCCGCTGGAACGTCCTTTGGAGACGGCGGCGATGATTAAAGCGGTGATTAAGGGGTTTAATCTTTAAAAAGACATCAAGAAGCATGATGCTGTTTATTATTCAAACATCTCCCGATCATCAAGCATAGTTTATAGAATAGTGTGATGATCGGTAGATATGAGTTTCAATCAAAAACGATATCCAATACCCACCTGAAGAACTGGAAGCCACTTAATAGAATGTAAATCATTTTTAAGTTTGGTTTCTTGAGCTTGAGTATCTCTATCGATCATCTGGCAGACTTTAGGCATAGTTGCAAGGCAGGTCGTCGTTAAATTGACGTCAGGTGATCCAGAGAAGACCACGCCGAAATCTGACGAAAAGTAAAAACCAGAGTTTTGACTTGAGTTGAATCCATCATAACCAAGACCTAGATAAGGTTTTGCACCATTCCACCGGACATCTGCATCTGCAGACCCAACCTGAAGGGAAGAGTACTGTTGACCGTTCAGGGTGATGAATCCATTTTCTGTTTTTTCAGCATGACCTTTAAACTTCACATTTAATGTCTCAAGACCGCCTGAGATACGAAAACCACCCGACCATGGATGGTAGTCTGCCAGTAGATCAAAGTTACTCATTTGAAGTTTGCCGCGTTGAGTCATGTCGGATTTATTGATATTACGATCGTAACTCAAGTACCCAAAACCTGTACGAATCTTGAAGCGTGGATCAAACGAGTAAGTAAGGTCAAATCCCAAGCCGCTGGTTCCTGCTTTGAGACTCAGCCCAGCATTTTTAAATGCATCGTTATTTGAAGGTGTACTGGAAACCACTGGGGGGTTCGTGCTTTCAGGAGTGATTGTTTCTGCAAAAACACAGGGCGAAGCACAAACCAAAAGAAAGCTCAAAAGAGCACGGTTTATCATGAATCTATCCTTGATTGAAAAGCGTTGAGGTTCGGAGGGCTTTGAAAATGTATATTGGGTCACAAATTTGTTACAAAATGTAACTGAACTATATGGTAAAGAGTTTTTGCTGGGTTTACTACCTTTTCAAAGGTCATGCGTATAAAAAAAGAATGTATAAAGGAGTAGGGAAGTAGTGAAGAAATCGCAATGTTTTTGGCGCCCCTTTCTCTATTTAAAGATGGCTATCTGGCAGATGTCCCACAATAGTAAGATGCTATGAAGAGGGTGGTCTTCGGTGGGAGGGGGGGGGGAGAGTTTATCGAAAGGTAGGACTTCTTCGTTAGTATAAATTAAGAGAGTATTGGTGCTATGCGATTGGTTTACAGCTTCCTTTTCGTGTGCTTGCTTGATGTAGCCTGCGCTGGCTATTTTCTTTCTTTGTGCTTTTATAAAATTGATGTATTAACCATAGGATTGGCAATATTTTTACAGGTCTACGGTGTTTTACAATTAAATCGAATAGAGTGGCTGCTAGATTTTGGTGGTCGGTATCAAGGATATTTTAATTTTTTCATTATTATCTGCGGATTGTATTTTCTAGCTTTAGGCTTTTCATGGCAGACAGATTTAGGAAAGTTAACAAAATACGGTTACTGCGTTCCCAAGTCAGTCTCTTTAAGTGATTTGCTGAAAGTAACGAAATAATTTATTTAGGCGTTTAAGTCATCGATAACAAAATTATTCTTGTTTTTTAGTCTGTTATAACAATCTGCACTTGAGATCCGTCTTTTAGTTCTTGAATTTGCTGAAGTATATGGCCGGTGATTGCAAAGTGTTCGCGGGCAGGCACGGCATTAAGGTTGTCAACGGTATACTTCCCTTCGGCAAAAACTGGCAACGTGACGTAGGTATAACATTGATCCGCAGTTGGAATTTTTCCAGCCTGATGCAATTGCTCTACCAAGTATGGCATTAGCCATTCATCTGCAATTTCAGAGTTTAACAATTCGCTAAAATGATCGACGGAGTTGGCAACAGGTTTAATTTCACCTGTTCCTGTATTCAACCAAAGTATTTTGGTTGAATCACTTTGGAAAAACATGTCGCCTATGATAGAAAACAGAATCGGCGTAAAAGACTCAGGTAAAAGCCAAGCCCAAGATGAGACAATTTGTTGTATTGTTTCATCATTTGGTTTGAAGTGCAGGTCAGACCATTTAATAGGCAAGGGTTTAACCCCAACGTACTTGAATAAATGTGATTTTTAACATTCTAGCTTTATCAAATCAAGTGAATTGACTTCCAATCCTCCAACACTTCCCGTATAATCCTGCCTCCCTTACCCGCAGGTCATGACGCAGTTGGGCGTCTTGTAACTAAACGGGTTCCAAAAAAGAGGCTGATATGAGTAAAATCAAACTCAAAACTAAACGCGGAGCTGCAAAGCGCTTCAAAAAAACCGCGAATGGTTTCAAGCGTAAGCAAGCATACAAACGCCACATTCTGACCAAAAAGTCTCCGAAGCGTATTCGTCAACTACGCGGTTGTGTAATGGTTCACGTCAGTGACGTTGCAGCTGTTCGCCGTATGTGCCCATACCTTTAAGGAGATATTAAATGGCTCGTGTTAAACGTGGTGTAACGGCTCATCGCCGTCATAAAAAAGTTCTAGCCCGTGCAAAAGGTTACTACGGTGCGCGTTCACGCGTATATAAAGTAGCCGTACAGGCTGTGATGAAAGCCGGTCAATACGCATATCGTGACCGTCGTCAAAAGAAACGTACCTTCCGCGCATTGTGGATTGCACGTATCAACGCAGGTGCACGTTTGAATGGTCTGTCATACAGCCGTTTGATCAATGGCCTGAAAAAAGCAGAAGTGATTATCGACCGCCGTGTATTGGCTGATATCGCGATGCATGATGCGACTGCATTTAGCGCCATTGCTGAAAAAGCAAAAGGTGCGCTCGCTGCTTAATTCATGTTAAGTTGCGTTAAAACAAGAAGCCACCTCAACAGGGTGGCTTTTTTGTTGTCGTTTTTGTGGGTTCTTGAGGGGATAAACCTCCGCAAATGATGATTTTAAGTTAGAATTCGTAGCCCGTTTTTAGTGGTTCACCATGCGCTTACAAAATGCTGTGATCAGCAGTAATGACGAGAAATGATATGTCACAAGATTCCGCTGTTTCTAATGCCTCGCCTATCGCAGTGCCATTAGAAGACTTAACTGCTAATGCGCTTACTGCCATAGCAGCCGCCCATGATCTGGCGAGTTTAGAACAAGTCCGTGTTCAGTTTACCGGTAAAAAAAGCCAACTTGCTGAAGTGTCCAAAGGTTTAGGAAAACTGGACCCTGAAGCGCGTAAAGTGCAAGGTGCGGTACTGCATACGATCCGTGAGAGCATCAACGATGCCCTGAATCAGCGTCAAGCCTTGCTACAAAAAGCGGCCTTGGATGCCAAGCTTGCTAGTGAAACCATCGACATTACCCAAGAGGGGCGTGGTCAGCAGCCGGGCAGTATTCATCCCGTGACGCAGGTCATGGAGCGGATGTGTCAGTTCTTTGTCAAAGCAGGCTTTACTGTTGAGTCGGGTGCTGAAGTCGAAGACGACTATCATAATTTTGAAGCTCTAAATATCCCGAGTCACCATCCCGCACGCGCGATGCACGATACGTTTTATTTTGATGCGCACCATTTGCTGCGGACGCACACCAGTTCGGTTCAGATTCGTACGATGGAGGCGCAGCAGCCACCAATTCGGATTATCTGCCCAGGTCGTGTCTATCGCTGCGACTCTGACCAAACCCACTCACCGATGTTCCATCAGATCGAAGGTCTGGTTGTGACAGAGCACACCAGCTTTGCCGAGTTGAAAGGTCTAATCGTGCAATTCTTGAATGTGTTTTTCGAGCGTGAACTGACGATTAGATTCCGCCCGTCTTATTTCCCCTTCACTGAACCCAGTGCTGAAGTGGACATCATGAATGAGCATGGTCGCTGGCTTGAGGTGTTGGGCTGTGGCATGGTACATCCGAATGTACTGAAGAGCTGCAACATCGATCCTGAGAAATATACCGGCTTTGCATTTGGCATGGGCATTGAGCGTTTTGCCATGTTGCGTTATCAAGTCAATGATTTACGGATGTTTTATCAAAATGATGTGCGTTTCTTGCGACAATTTGCAGCACCAACTGTTTCTACTGAGCCAGAACCATCCACAGTCCAGTCCGTTGAGGTGCAAGCATGAAAATCAGTGAAAGTTGGTTGCGCAGTTGGGTTAACCCTGCCGTAGATAGCGAAGCGCTTGCCCATCAATTGACGATGGCGGGTCTTGAAATTGACAGCAATGAACCTGTCGCGCCATTTTTCCATGGCGTGGTCGTGGGTGAAGTGTTGACGGTCGTGCAGCATCCTGATGCCGACCGTTTGCGTGTAACGACGGTCAATGCTGGCGCGAATGTCAATAATGGTGAACCCTTGCAGATCGTATGTGGTGCACCCAATGTGGCAGTCGGTTTGAAAGTTGCAGTGGCGCTGATCGGTGCCGTATTGCCAAAAGATTTTAAAATCAAACCGAGCAAGCTGCGCGGTGTTGATTCACAAGGCATGCTGTGTGGTGCAACTGAAATTGGTTTGGATGATGGTGTTGATGGCTTAATGCTGCTACCAAGTGATGCACCGATTGGCGTGGACATCCGTGAGTACCTCAAACTCGATGATCGAATTCTGGAACTTGGCATTACGCCAAATCGTGGCGATTGCTTGAGTGTGAAAGGCATTGCACGCGAACTGGGTGTCATTAACAGTCTGGCCGTGAATGAGCCTGTTATCGCCATTGCCCCCGTGACTTCAGATCGTAAGCTTTCGATCCAGATCGCGGATGATGTACAGCGTCATGGCTGTCCTCGTTATGCGGGTCGCGTAATCACGGGCATCAACACACAAGCCAAAACACCGACGTGGATGGCAGATGCCTTAGTACGTTCAGGTGTGCGTACCCATAGTGTACTGGTCGATATCACCAATTATGTCCTGCTTGAATTGGGTCAACCGCTGCATGCGTTTGATGCGAATACCCTTCAAGGGGGAATTTCTGTTCGTGTGTCTGAAGCAGGTGAGAAGCTGACGCTACTCAATGATCAAGAAGTGACGCTTGATAACGATACCTTACTGATTTGTGATGAGTCAGGTGCCGTTGCCATGGCCGGGGTCATGGGAGGGCTGCGCTCTAGTGTGACTGATGCGACAACCGATATTTTCCTTGAAAGCGCTTTCTTTGAGCCGTTGGCTTTGGCTGGCCGTGCACGTCGTTATGGTTTGCATACCGATGCATCACATCGTTATGAGCGCGGCGTGGATTTTGAGTTGCCCTTGCCTGCGATTGAGCGGGCTACGACTCTGATTTTACAACTTGCCGGTGGCCATGCGGGTCCGGTGACTGTTGTTGAGCAGGTAGCGGCATTGCCGAAGCGTGCACCGATTTATTTCACCTTGGGACAAGTACAGCGTTTACTCGGTTTTGAAGTCACCGCTGATTTTGTCCTGCATACACTGCTGAGCTTAGGCTTGCATGTTACGGGTAATGAGAACGGCTGGAACGCAACTCCGCCATCACATCGTTTTGACATGAGTATTGCCCCAGATCTGAGTGAAGAAGTAGCGCGGATTTATGGTTATGACAATATCCCAGTGAAGTTTCCTGTCCAGCCGATGACCTTGATTCCAACCGAAGATCGCCTAAGCACGCAAGCCCTGCGTCAGACCTTGGTGACTTTGGGCTATCAAGAGGCGGTGAGCTTTAGTTTTGTCGATGAAAAGCTTGAGCGCACTTTAAACCCAGAGGTTAATCCACTGCGTCTAGCCAATCCCATGTCTAGCGAATTGGGTGTCATGCGTACGACTTTACTGTCGAGTCTCATCCCTTGTGTGCAATACAATCTTAATCGCCAGCAAAACCGCGTCCGTTTCTTTGAGACTGGCTTACGCTTTGTACCCAATGCGGCACAAGAGATCAGTGAATTGCAGCAGATTCCAACGCTTGCGCTAATTGCCACAGGTGGGCGGGTTCCAGAGCAATGGACCGAAGCCAAACCGAAGATGGATTTTTATGATTTTAAAGCAGATGTTTCACAGGTCTTGCTTTCTGGAAGAATCGGCGTTAATTTCACCAAATCGACACGTCCATGGCTCCACCCAGGGCAAAGTGCGGAAATTATCCAGCATGGTGTAACTATTGGATATCTTGGACGTTTGCATCCATCGTTAGAAGATAGCTTAGATTTAGGCGTAACGTGGGTTGCGGAGCTAGATATTGCTCCTTTGACAGCGCCGCAAGTGTCCAAGTTTACAGAATTATCACGTTTTCCTTCAGTTAGGCGTGATATTGCTGTTTTAATTAGTGATAGTATTCAGGTCAGCCAGATTCAAACAACGATTGCTGCTGTGGCTGGAGACTCGATGACCAAAGTCTGGTTGTTTGATGAATATACAGGGCAAGGTGTTGATGTTGGATTGCGTTCGCTTGCATTTGCTTTATTGTGGCAACACCCAGAGCGCACTCTAGAAGATACGGAAATTAAAGATGGGATGCAGCGTGTGGTTGAGGCGCTGTCTCATACCTATGGCGCAACTTTGAGGGCATCATGACTGCACTAACTAAAGCCGAAATGGCAGATAATTTAAGTGAAAAGACAGGCATCAATCGACGTGAAGCCAAGCAATTGGTTGAACTCTTTTTTGCTGAAATTTCTAAATCCTTAATTTCAGGTGAAGTGGTTAAGTTATCAGGTTTTGGTAACTTTGAATTGCGTAATAAACGCCAACGTCCAGGTCGTAATCCAAAGACTGGCGAAGAGATTCCAATTTCTGCACGTCGTGTAGTGACTTTCCGCGCTGGTCAGAAATTCCGTCGTCGTGTTGGCGAAGGTGCTGACGAATAATAAAGTCATCTTTACGATCAATTATAAATCCTGATCGTTAGGTTCCGCAGCTTTATTGAAAACCTCTAGTCTAAAGTCAGACTAGAGGTTTTCTGCGTTTAAAATCCATGAAATTTAGGTTTAAAAAAACCTTAGCCAAATTAAGGTCGTAGTACGGGATTGTTACGAAGTTTTTTCAACGATGGCTTTGATATTGGCGAGACCCGTTTCAAAGTCTTTGCCCACCACGCGATCCATGTTGAAGAATAGTCCCATCACTTTAGCGATAAAAGGACTTGGTCCGCGCATTTCCCACGTTACTTCGGTTGAGTCGCCTAGGTTGACGATACTGAATTCAGCGATATTATGCGCTTCAAAGGGCTTTAAGAAGTCGAGCTGAATAATGATTTGATCAAAAGGGTTGGAAAGCGTGATTTCCATCCGACCTGAGCCCACTTTGCCTTGACCTGCCCAGCTATAGATCGTGCCTAAGCCTTCTGGGGTTCCTTCAAAAGTACGGATCATGGTTGGATCAATGTTTTCCCAAGGCGACCAAGACTGCCATTGGTGGAAATCATTAATGAGTGGGAAGATGCGTTCCGGTGGGGCGCTGATGCGGATGGAGCGATGCAGTTGGAAGGTGTCCGGTTTGGTCGCCGCAAAGAGCAGTACAACCGCAATAATGACAATAATGATGGCTAGGATTAACATGACAGTACACTCCCATAGCGATTAAGGGTGAGCGTGCAGCCACTAAATTTAAAGGGTGATTCGTCTACTTTTTGGGCTTTTGCGCTCTGGTTGCCGCGGCATAAGCAAGTCTTGCCCACTGTGCGGCTTGTTCAAAATCTTCAAAAATTTCATCTGGTGCTTGGTAGTAAGACATTTGAATGGCTTTACCCTCGCGATCAAATTTAAATGGCGGTAGTCCAAGCTTTTCAAACGTTTGGCGACTTGCGGCATCCGCTTTGAGATAAAGAATCTCATCCGCCACCAATCCAAACATCAAATCGTGGTAATAGACACCATAGCCACCGAACATGCGGCGAATCCGAATCACCCCAAATTGTGCAAAAACTTCATGCAAAAAATCGGTGAATTCGGTGGCCATGCGTCACTCCTGTTTTCTGCGAGCCCAAAGCCTATTTGGCTTTAGGTTTACGTTCTTTCTTCTTAGCAAGCGCTGCAATGGCTGATTGAATTTCTTCTTCACTGACATTGGTCATATGTTGTAAGGCATTCAAGGTATCGGCATTCAGCACTAAGCGTGAGTCTTCGGCCATATTGATGAGACGATGGTCAAAATGAATGAGCCCCTGATCATCAATTGTCACATATTTCAGCTCGGATAGCGCGGCAACAAAACTACGGAACAAGGCCTTGTCAAAAAACTCTGGTGAATTGAATTCATAGAGTACGGAGAGGCGCTGACCCAACAAATGGCTGAGGTCTTCGACTTGCTTGGCGGTGATACGTCCTGAACCTTGTTGGCTAAGCAGCGTTAAGGTCATGAAATAGCGCTCTAAGCTTTGTTGTACTGGAGCAGCCAGCACGCCAAGCTGATTGTATGCTTCGCTATTGGGTGGCGGGCTATAAACGGTATTTGAGCCATCATCGAGCACCAGTTCAGCAGCGATCAGAGCGGCCAGCTGTTGATCAATCACCTCATCCAGCATTTCCTTACGCCACTTTAAGAACAGTTCGGCCTGCAGGAAGGGGTACAGGGTTTGAATCACGCTGCCAATTTCTTCTCGGCTGATTCGGCCATTGTGCTGTACCAAAGAAGCGATCAGAGACGGTAAGATAAAAAGGTGCAAGATGTTGTTGCGGAAGTAGGTCAGAAGCACGCCTTGACCGTCTTCGATGGCAATCATATCGCCCAGCAAATGCTTGACGCGTTTGATGAGTTTTAATTTTAGGCCATAGGCAATGATATCGCGTCCTGAGAAGGTGGTGATTTCAATCCGCTCATCATACGGGACCGCTTCGGCAAGCGAACGATAGGTGTCCAATTGCTTGATACAGACTTCTTCATCCAGTGCATGTTTAGGCGTTGCAAGTAGCACTACCGATAACAGCGATACAGGATTCAATACCGCTGCGCGGTTGATGTTCTGCATGATGTTTTCGGCAACGGTATCCACTGCCAATTTAGCTTCACGGGGCATGGGATCATCATTGCTCAGCAATTGTATGTTATCGGCATTATGGGCTTTTAGCACTTGATCCAAAAAGACGGGCTCACCAAAGCTGACGTGTACTTTACCAAAAATACGTTCAATTTTTCTGGCTGCTTGCAGCAAGCCCCAGACGGATTCTGATTCTTTTGGCTTACCTGACATTTCACCCACATAAGTAGCCCCTTCCATAAGGCGCTCATAGCCAATATAAGTTGGAATAAAGGCAATGGGTTTACCTGCACCGCGCATATGACTATGAATGGTCATAGCGAGCATACCGGTCTTCGGTGGAAGTAAACGTCCTGTACGTGAGCGTCCGCCTTCGATAAAGTATTCAATTGGGTTGTTGCGGGTTAAAATGCTATGAAGGTATTCTTTAAAAACAGAGACATAAAGAGGATTTCCCTTAAATGTTCTACGAATAAAGAATGCGCCACCACGACGTAGCAATGGGCCTACGCCTGGGATATTGAGATTGTCCCCTGCCGCAATGTACGGGATCATCATGCCGCGTTTATAAATGACATAGGACAGCAGTAAATAGTCAATATGACTGCGATGCGATGGTGTATAGATCAGCTCATATTCATCGGCAATATTGCGTACACTTTGAAAGTGGTGGACTTCAACCCCGTCGTACAACTGTGTCCAGAGCCAGGTCAGGCTGCGTTCAAGAAAACGAACAGCAGAGTAGGAGTAATCGGAAGCGATTTCATCCAGATAGCCATGTGCTTCGTGATGAACTTCAATGGAGGTCTTATTGCTGCGGGTCATTTCACGTTGAATCGCCTCTTGAATACTTTGAGTACTCATCAGGTCATCGACCATATTGCGGCGATCGGAAAGATCGGGGCCAAGTACAATTTCGCGCTGGCGGGTCAAGTAGTCACGCAGTTGTTGCATGATCCGTTTGGCAATTTCATTGGCGTCACTAGGACCTTGTTTGCGGATATCTGCAACCAGCGAGCGCAAGGGCAGTGGGTCATGAAACTGAACAAAAGCCTGACGACCATGAACGATGATATTCGCTGATTGCTTCAGCAGGCTGGGTGTTGCCCATGAGTCTGCAAACAGTAGTTTAAACAAAGAATCTTCTTTGTCTGGAGCACGTCCCCATAGAATGGTGATTGGCACCAGCTCTACATCCAGATCTGGGAACTGTGCAACAGCATCCATCAAACGCAGCAAACGAGGTGGCTGAACATCAGTGGGTGTCCGAAACGGGTTGCCTTCGTCGGTATTTTTAATATACAGAATAGCCGTTTCTTCGTTTAAACGGTGGCTGACCATTGGATTAAGCGGGGCTGGTAAATTCTGACGTCGCGCCTCACCGTCAACCAGTAACGCATTGCTCATGGAGTGTTCAAAGAACACATAGCAGATTGCCCGCTCATGTCCAATGACCGCCGGAGGCGTACTCTCACCAGATTCTGTTTGCGGAGTGATTACGAGAGGCTCTAGCTTGGCGGGCAGGGATTGCAGCCCTTTTGGAATATCTCCGAGTAAATGTGGTGTTGCAACCGTATCGAGTAATTTTCCCGACAAACGACGATACCAATTACTGATATTGGATTGAAATTTATTCGACATAGGACAGAAATCCCTTTGTATTAAGCTTGAAATTATATCGCCGTATCATGCCACAACTCAGCCAAGCTGTGCCTGATTTCAAGTTGGATTTACGTTGATTTTCTATAGCGACAGACTTAAAACTGCTTGGTGTTTTGTGCTGATGGGCATAAAACACCAAATCATCGTGTCAGGATGATCGTATCTGTTAGTTGGAGCTGACGTAATGGCAAACAGCGTCAACATAGGCGTTCATACTGATTTTGTGTAATATGAGTGCAGGATGAGTCATGCACAATACTATAGTTTTTTATTTAAAGTCTTTTACAGTCATTTAGGGTTTTGGGATTTAGTCATTATGCAGACCAGTGGATTAACAGCGACAAATGACAACGTGGTTTCAGAAGTTGCATTGGCGCAATCGGCGCTCTTAACCCAACATTGTTCAGGACGTCCACAAAGCCCAGGGGTTGTGAATTGTTTTGCCTATAGCCGAACAACGGGACTACGCGTTGGCTATTTGGCTCTGAGTGATGTCAGTGAGGTGATGGCAGCAGACCCCGATATTTTTGTCTGGATTGGCTTGTTTGAACCTCCTGCTGAGGTGCTGGATGAGGTACAGCATGAGTTTGGCTTGCATGAGCTGGCAGTTGAAGATGCCGCACGTGGTCATCATCGTGCCAAGATTGAAAGCTATGAAGACTCTTTATTTGTGATTGTGCGTACCGCACAACTGGTTGATCGTGAGATTGTCTTTGGTTCGACTTCCTTATTTTTAGGCGAGCGGTTTTTGATTACTGTGCGTCAGGGGGCATCCGTCAGTTACACCACGGTTCGGGCGCATTGTGAGAAGCATCCTCAAAAAATGAAAGCCATGGGTCCGGGCTATGTTATGCACGGTATTTTGGATTTCATTGTTGATAATTTTCTCCCTATCACGCAAAAACTGGGTAAGCAACTCCATGAGTTGGAAGGAGAGATTTTTTCTGAACAATTCAATAAAGGCACGCTGCGCTATCTCTACGACCTGAAGTCTGAGCTGATCAAGTTACGTCTGGCGGTGATTCCTCTGCGTGAAATTTGTGGCTACTTCCTCTATCACGATAATGAAGACTTAAAAAACTATTTCCCCTCCAGCGCGATACCATACTTCCGCGATATTCAAGATCATGTTTTAGGCACTTTGGATGCGATAGAGGGGCAGAGTGAGGTGCTTCGCTTGGCAATGGATACCCATTTGGCGTTGGTGGGTGTTGGCCAGAATGAGATTGTGAAACGACTGGCTTCATGGGCGGGTATTTTGGCGGTGCCGACCCTAATGACCAGTTACTATGGCATGAACTTTAGCAATATGCCTGAGCTACATTGGTATTATGGGTATTATATCTGGGTTGCGATTATGGTCTTGGCATCTTACTTACTTTATCGCAAACTCAAAAAAGTAAAATGGCTATAAACGGCATTGCATCTTGAATGGATATGGCCGTTTGGATCAAAAAATTGACTAATCAGTTCAGTGTATTCAAGAATTTTTGTTTTATGATGGATTCATATTGATTAAGAATATCCGTAGGACAGTGCCATGACAACAAAAGCGCAAGATTCAAAACGAGAACTGACCCAAGAACTCATTGATGTCTTAACCCTTGAGAAACTTGAGGAAGATTTGTTTAGAGGGCAGAGCCGTAACTTTGTCGGTAACCGTGTTTTTGGTGGACAGGTACTGGGGCAGGCGCTACGTGCTGCCAGTCTGACGACTGATGGACGTCCAGCGCATTCGTTGCATGCCTATTTCTTGAATGCGGGCGATATTGCTGCCCCGATCGTATATCAGGTCGATCGACTGCGTGATGGACGCAGTTTCGTCAGTCGTCAGGTTCGAGCCATTCAATATGGCAAGCTGATCTTCACCATGCTGGTGTCTTTCGCACCGATTGAAGAGGGTCTGAATTTTCAGATCGATATGCCAGTCGTGCCTGAGCCTGAATCACTGAAAACTGAGCAGGAATTGAAAAAGCTCATTGCACCGTTCTTACCAGAAAAAGTCCGTGCTAATCTGATGCGTGAGCGGCAAGTCGAGCTTCGCCCGATTAATCCAACCAATCCTTTTGCACCTGTACCTGAAGTACCAAGCCGTGCCCATTGGATGCGTGTGCCGACACGACTCCCTGATGATCCAAGTTTGCATCAATCCATCATTGCGTTCTCATCCGATTTCTCGTTGATGGGTGCGGGACTCATGCCACATGGCGTCAGCTTTATGACCCCAAGTCTACAAGCCGCCAGTATCGATCACTCGATGCATTTCCATCGCCCTGCGCGTGCGGATGACTGGTTGCTTTATGATATGGAAGCGACGGTGACTTCCAATGCGCGTGGATTGAATTTTGGCCGGATGTGGCAGAATGGGCAGTTAGTTGTCAGTACAAATCAAGAGGGTTTGATGCGGTTGCGCGAGACTGAGCAAAAGTAGTTAAATCAATAATTTGTTTCACTAGCTTCTCAATGAGAAGGGACTACTTTATAAGCCTCATCCAAAATAAAAAAAGCGTGAAATGATGACGCTTTTTTTTGTGATGTGAACTTACATTTCATCAAGGCGATAGTCTTTCATCATATTCGGCTTGTGGTCAGCCACAGTCTCTACGGTCACGTCTTCAGGCGACACTTCCGGCATTCTGCCAAAATGCAGACGATCAGCCATAACGATAGCCAGATCTTCTAGACCTTGACGACGCATCGCTGAGAAGAGCTGGATTGAAAAATCAAGTCCATCGGCATTGAGCTGTTTTTTTACATCCAGCAAGACGGTATTGGCAGGACCGCGATTCAGTTTGTCTGCTTTCGTCAGAAGAACGTGTACAAAGAGATTACGTGATTTTGCCCATTGCAGCATCATCTGATCAAAATGCTTGAGTGGATGACGAATATCCATCAGTAAAACGAGTCCTGCAAGACTTTTACGTTGAATGAGGTATTTCTCGAGTTCTTTTTGCCAAACCAGCTTCATGGCTTCAGGGACTGCTGCATAACCATAACCGGGTAAATCGACTAAACGTTGATCAGTATTTTGCAGCGTGAAGAAATTGATCATCTGCGTACGACCCGGTGTCTTGGATGCGCGAGCCAGTTGGCGCTGAGCCGTAATGGCATTGATCGCACTTGACTTGCCAGCATTTGATCGACCTGCGAAAGCAATCTCAAAGCCAGTATCGGGTGGGCATAAAGACAGCTTGGGTGCACTTGTCATAAACTCAGCACGACGTAGCCACTGCATCAGTGGTTTAGGATCAACAGCAGTTGCGTCATCCGTAGGCAATACGGTTGCACTGTTTTCTGTTGAGGGCTTCTGGTTTTCTGGTGTGGTGGGCATGGTGACTTGAGTCCGGCGAATTCAGATGCATTATAAAACGAATCAGTGCATAAACCGCTATTAAGTTTCGATAGATATAACGATATAATGGTTTTAACGCACAATCTGCGCGAAATCAGCGTCATCAGAGAGGGTAAAATTTACACGTTCACTAGCGATAATGATGATTTTCGTGTCATGATGTGGCGAATGGAGCATCAATTATGCGTAACAATGCCGTTAGTATTGAAACAGTGGTGGTTCAAAAAGTCATAGATTTAAAAGTAATGGCGCTGGCCGTACTTATCTTTTTAGTCATTGGTGTGTCGTCGGCTTGGACGAGTCGTGCTCATGCAGCAGATACCAATGAACTCTATAAGCAATCATGTGCGACATGCCATGGAGCGGGTGTTTTAGGTGCCCCTAAGGCGGGAGATACTGCCGCTTGGTCCGCACGTCTGAAAGCAGGCATCCCTGCTTTGGTCAAACATACCAAAGAAGGCTATAAAAACATGCCTGCACGTGGACTATGTAACACCTGTACTGATGATGATTATGCAAATCTGATTAAGCTCATGGCCAAGTAAGCGCATGATCTTTGATCGATTGCAAAGCAAGTCATCTCCCATTGGTTTTTGTGGCTGATGACCCTATAAAATAAACTCCCCTTGGCATGGGGAGTTTTTTGCATCAAGAAGCATGATCTGGCAATGCCTTGTGATGAGTCTGCATTTACATTGAATATCAATACAAAGAGATGAAACATGATTTTTCTAAATCGATGGCAGGGCGTGCTGCTTGCCTTTTTGATGATGGTTCTCCTAGCGGGTCGACTTGAGCCACTTGCGGGCATCCACCAGCTTGATTTTTGGTTGGTGTGGCTCGTCAGCATGGTGGTTCTTGCATTGCCTGTACTCTTGCTGGAGTCGGCGCTGGCAAAGCGCACTAAAGCGCTTCCCCTGCAAGCTTTACCTGCACTGACTCGTGATGCCGATGTGAGTCCAAGATGGCGTATCGTCGGCTGGCTCGCGATTCTTGGCGTACTCTTGCTTGCGGGGAGTTTGGCCGCTCAAGTGGGGACTCTGGTCAACAATGCAGTCGCTGTTTATCCGAACCAACAGCTTTTACCTGCTAATATTTTGAAACTGTTGCCATTTATTATTTTGATTGTCGCTTTGGTATTGTCTTATATTCCTAAAGGACTACCTATTTTTGGTGTCGCACTCTTACTTGGAGTTGTGGGTGTTGATTTGACTCAAGGCGTGTCACTCTCTGCATGGCAGTGGACTGCATTCACTTGGGTTGAATGGTCCAGTGTTGTTGTTCTGGCTTTGGCATCAACAGGGCTGGGTTTGGGGCTCTATTGGGCATCTGCACTAACCCAGCAGACGAAGGGTCAAGGCGATACGCCACGTCGCGCCGTTTTACCGATCTGGTTGACTCAAGTTATTGCGGGCTTCATCTTCGCATTGGGGCTGACGACGACTCAGGGTGCTAATACTGCTACAACTCATGTTGGTCTTGCAGTTACGCTATATGCTTTAGCGACATTGATCGGTGCAGGAATATTGCTTTCTTTTGCACGTCAGCAATTGATGGCACGTGATTTTAATCCGATGGTCACCAGCATTTTGATTCTGGTCAGTTTGGCCGTTTGGGTTTTGCCGATTCAAGACTATTTATTGACTGCTGCAATCGTGGTTACGATTTTGATTACCGCGATTTATGCGATTTTCAGTGGCTGGAAAATGAAGAGTAGCCATCTGCGCAAAGCTTTAAATTTTAATAATGAAGCGCTTTATAATGTTTGGCGTGTACAGATCCGTATTCTTGTTCCTTTAGCTGTTGTATTGGCTATCGTAGGTTTAATTGGACAATATGTGTGACTCATCTAATGGAGCAATCTGAAGATACTCCTGTGATCCAAGTCACCTTGGCTTGGGTGAATCAAGAGGGCAAGCCTGAAGTGCGCGCACTTCAGGTGGTTGCGGGTACGACTGCCGCGGCGTTATTTCGGCAGTGCAATGTTTTTCCAGAGAACAAGACCTTACCTGCGATGGGTATTTTTAGTCATAAAATTACTGATCCTGAGCATTATGTTATGCGAAATGGGGATCGATTGGAGCTCTATCAGCCTTTAATTTTAAGCCCGATGGCGGTACGTCGCGCTCGTGCTCGTGCGTACCCCGTAGGAAGACTTAAACTGAGACCTTAGTCAAAAAAAAGCCCAACATCGATTGTTGGGCTTTTTTTTGACAGGGCTATAACGGCTGCGCATTCAAGAGTGGATCTTTACTGCCAGGTAAGCCGGGCTGTGTTACCGGGAAAGTATTTGCACCATCAATGCTGACGACCTTGCCGCTATCATCAAATATAATAACCAGATGCTCGCCACTGGCGGGTTTTAGTCCTGCATTACGTGCAAGCGTGCCCGGGATGTAGGTATACACATAATCCCAGCGATTCGGATTTAAGGTATCCGTGATGGTTGGTGTTCCGAGCAAGTAACGCACTTGTTGAGTGGTCATGCCAACTTTGACTTGGGCAATTTGTGCTTGAGTCAGCGGAGAACCTTGCGGAATGTCAATTTTATAGACGCCGAATATCGAACACGCGCTTTGCGATAAGCTGAGTAAGGAAACTGCGAGAATACCCACAGTGATGCGAGTCAGCATGAATTTTTGCATTTTGATACACTTGCCCCATCTTTTGGCTATATGATTGCTGGTATTGTCTACGGCAGAGCGCCTAGAGACGGTTTGTTACCAAGATTGTTACGAGTATTCTAGATGTTGTTTACCGTTATGAGCTAAACTAACACTAAGTTTTTGGTAGCAAATAGTTAACACATCGGACTATGCGCTACATACTTCTATATCGTTTTACGCTTTGGACTGAAGTCAAAAGCAGAAAATTTGCTTAACAATACACGGCATTGAATGCCTAGCATCAGTATGAACTGCGCAAGTTGGATCATATTAACATGCCTTTATCACGCTGCCCATGATGGAACTGTTATGTCGATTACCAATCAAGATTTACGCAAAGCTGGACTTAAAGTCACCTTACCTCGAGTCAAAATTCTCGAACTGCTTGAGCGCTCAACTGAACACCATTTGAGTGCTGAAGATATCTATAAAACATTGTTAGAGCAGGGTGAGGATGTTGGTCTTGCGACAGTCTATCGTGTGCTGACCCAGTTTGAAACTGCCGGTATTATCGAACGTCATCAGTTTGAAAATAATTATTCAGTATTTGAGATTCTTCAAGCCGATCATCATGATCATATCGTGTGTCAAAATTGTGGACGTGTCGTTGAGTTTACGAGCCCGATCATTGAAGCAGAACAGCATGCGGTCGCAGAGCGTTTTGGATTTGAGCTCACTGGCCATTCGCTGAATCTCTATGTGTTCTGTGATAAGCCCGAATGTGTTGAAGCGCGTAAGAAGCGTAAGTAAAACCGTAAACTATAGCTTTTTCTTTCAAAAGAAACCGTCATTGTTGGCGGTTTTTTTTGCTTTAGACTTTGGTTATGCTCGTGTTATAGATGCGCAGGATTAATCTTTGACGTTAAAATATGGTCGGCCCATGTACCATTGATCTTCAGATAGGATTTGGCCAGACCTTCTTTTTCAAAGCCCAAACGATTTAATAAGGTACCGCTGCGGTGATTTTCCGGGCGGTAATTCGCCATAATGCGGTGTAGTCCATAAGTCTCAAAAATATAGTGATTGGCCGCAGTTAATGCCTCGTACATCAATCCTTTTCCTTCAAATGCCGCACTGATGGCATAGCCCAAATGACAGGCTTGAAAGGCTCCCTGCACAATATTGCTGTAATTACAGTGACCAATCAATTCTGGGCTTTCAATTGTGTAGATGAGCAGATTGAGGGATAGCCCTGCTTTGATTTGTTGCTCGTATTTTTCAAGCGTATGACGCATGTTCTGTAAGGTATAGAAATCATCGTTGCGTAGTGGATCCCAAGGCTTGAGATGAGCTTGATTATTTTGATAAAACGCCAACAAATCTGCGGCATGCATTGGACTCGCATGGCGCAGCGTCAGTCTTGATGTTTGTATCCCCTGTGCAGGGAAGCTTTCGAGAGTCATCGCAATATTTCCTCTGGCCGTGCTAGTTGGATTTTGAAAAACAAAAAACGCCACTAGGGCGTTTCTTGCTTTGCAATGATCTATCGTAAACTGAAAGTCTTACGGCATATACTGTTCATTGCCGACGATCCCGATTTTGGTCACCCCTAAACGCTGGGCGGAAGCCATAATCATTGCAACAGATTTAAACTCTGTTGCTTTGTTGGGACGCAGATGTACTTCATCCTGATCGGGTTTGGTCGCTACGCTATGTAGTTTGCTTTCCAAATCAGCACGACTAGTGATCTGTGCACCGTTCCAAAGAATCGTCCCCGCAGCATCAATATCCACATTGACGACCAGCGGTGGTGTTGATGGCGGTGGTGGATCGCCGATTGGATTGTCCATCTTAATCGCATGATTTTGGATGGGAATCGTGATGATCAGCATAATGATCAGCACCAACATGACGTCGATCAACGGCGTCATGTTCACTTCTAACATTACATCATCTTCTTGACTGCTACCAGAACCGACATTCATACCCATAATGATCTCCTCAATTTAAACTGACCCTGACCTAACCGCGGGCAGGGGGTTGAGTAATGAAGGCAATCTTGGCTATGCCTGCACGTTGCGTAGTGACGATAACCTTACCAATCGATTCATACTTGGTTTGCTGGTCACCACGGATATGCACTTCAGGTTGTGGTGTCTTAACCGCGATTTCTTTTAAACGTTTCAACAGTTCGTTAGAGTCAACATACTGCTCATTCCAAAAGACATCGCCAGTCTTGTTCACGGCCAGAATGACATTTTCTGGCTTGGTCTTATACGGATGGTCAATCTCTTCTGGAAGTTTGACCTGAATCGTATGTGTTACGACGGGAATTGTGATCAAGAAGATGATCAGCAACACCAACATCACGTCCACGAGTGGGGTGGTATTGATGACGCCGATGACCTCTTCATCATCGCCCTCAGAACCAACATTCATGCCCATAATTAGTCAGCCTTTTTGCTGGTATTACCACTGGCAGACATCACACCACTCAGTAATACGGAATGTAAGTCATCGCTGAACTCGACGATTTCTTCAAGTGCTTTCTTATTGCGACGTACTAACCAGTTGTAGCCCAGTACCGCAGGAACCGCAACAGCCAGACCAATTGCAGTCATGATCAAAGCTTCACCGACTGGACCGGCAACTTTATCAATAGAGGCTTGACCTGCAATACCAATCGCAGTCAACGCATGGTAGATACCCCATACAGTCCCGAACAGACCTACGAACGGTGCAGTTGAACCAACAGTAGCCAGGAAAGCCAAACCACCGCTTAAGCGACTTTTAACTTTATCCACTGAACGTTGGATCGACATAGAGATCCATGTATTCAGGTCGATACGTTCAAGCAATGCACCATCATGATGCTGAGTTGAATTGGCGCCTGTTTGAGCGATATAGCGATATGCGCTGGTAGGCTTTAAACCTTGAATACCTTCTTCAACAGAAGATGCTTCCCAAAAAGACTTCTTCGCTTCTTTAGATTGACCCATGAGTTTGGCTTGTTCAAGCAACTTGGTAATGATGATGTACCAACTGCCCATCGACATGATCACCAAAATGATCAACGTTCCGCGTGCTACAAAGTCACCGCCTTTCCATAACGCATCCAAACCGTAAGGATTGCTGACGGTTTCTTTAGTTGCTGGCTCTGGTGGTGGTAGTGGTGCACTGGTTGACGAAATATCAGACGGTGCAGCAGCGGGCGCAGTTGCAGCAGCAGGTGCCGATGCATCTTCAGCAAAGGCGAAAGGGCTGACCAATGCGGAGCTGGAAATCAATAGGGCAGCCATCAATGATGTCATGCGTTTAGTGGTGTTGTTCAACATAATTACTCCAAGAATTTAAAAAAAAGTACGAGATGATTCACATCATCATAAAAATAAAGATTAGTCGTTAAGTTTCCAAACCCAATCCATCTTCAGCGTTGATTCGACAGGTTGTCCGTCGCTGGTTCCAGGTTTGAAATGGCAAAGACTCAACGCTTTAAGCGCAGCGCGATCCAATTGACTATGACCACTACTTCTATCGACTTTTGAATTCTTCACATTGCCATCAGGACCGATGACCAATGCCAAGCGTGTCGTTCCCTCTTCTTCATTTTGCAGTGAATCACGAGGGTATTCTGGTTGAGAACATCCACTCATGGAACTGGCAGAGGGTGCAGTGATCTTCGGCGCAGCAGGTGGTGGAGCAGGCGGAGCAGGCGGCGGCGGTGTCTGTGACACTTGAATCGCTGCAGGTGCAGGCGTAGCTACTTTAACCTCTACAGGTGGTACAAAAGTTGGCGGCGGAGTCACCTTCGGTGGTGGTGGCGTTACCGACTTTTTGACCATCTTTGGAGGCTCAGGTTTCTTCTCTGGAGGAGGAGGAACGATTTCCTTGATGATCTGTGTTTCAACCGGGGGTTGAATCACATCGACCACTTTACGGGCGAGCCCGTTGATGAGTGCATAGACAATGATGATGTGCAGCAGAATCACCACGCCTATACCAACGTAGTTCTTGGATGGATTTTTTCCATCCTGCGTGAAATTCATGCTTTCTTTACCTCCGAGACAACATGGTTAGTTACTGGCAATATCCATAGTAAATAAAACTCCATGCGAATGTTAATTCATTAAGTGGGCAAACTCATATGCTAATTAAGAGTAACCATATGGTTAAAATTGCAATAAGCATGCCTGATATCATTGATATCATATATAAGCTGTATGTCGTTTGTGTTATAAATTGAAAATCGCCTAGACAAGCTAGGCGATCTTTAAACACGGTAAGCTTAAGTGTGTTTCTTTTAAATTCCTAAATTACAGGAATTTATAGGTTGCACGAAGGAACAGCACTCGACCCAGTGGATCGGTATAACGTGGGTCATAGCCGATTTGGAAGTTCGCAGTTGTATTGGTTGCTGGTGGGTTTGTGTTAAAGATGTTTTTCACACCCGCTGTCAGCGTTAAGTTTTTGATACCAGAGTATGTACCTGACAAGTTGTAATGTGTCCAAGATGGTACTTTGTGATCATCGTATCCAGGGATCGCCGCAGTATTGTCATCTTTGTAGCCAGATTCATAGCTTTGTTGGAATAACGCACTCCAGTCAGCCAGTTTCCAGTTTATACCAGCAGTATGGCGCCAGCGGAAGTACGGTTGTCCATTCGCATATACACCAGCGTTTTGGAACCATTCGCCACCTTGTTCAGACTGATACTTATAAGTGTTGACATAAGTACCGTCAAGACTGAGATTAAATGTTCCAAAATCAGTGGTCGGAATCCTCCAGTTAAGTCCAAGATCAACACCAGAAGTTTTGACACCGCCGAGGTTAAGATTGGTATTTGAAATATAGTCAAGTGAACCATCCGCATTACGGACAAATTCGCTGGCATATTTGACTGGATCAGCAAAAATATCTCCCTCGTAGAGGGTGCTGATTTGATTTTTGATCGTGATATTGTAGTAATCTGCTGATACTGTTACGTCTTTAACAGGCTCAATCACTGTACCAAAGGTATATGATTTTGAAGTTTCAGGACGTAGATCTTTATTTCCACCTTGCAACTTGTAGAACTGTTGTCCACAGTCACGAGCAGAAACACCACCTGCAGCTACATTGCCGCCAGGGCAGAGGACAGGATCATCATACGGATTTGCTGTAAATGTTTTTGAGTTCGGATCGTTCAACTCATACAAACTTGGTGCACGGAAACCCGTCGAGAAGGACCCGCGGAATAGAATTTCTTTCAATGGAACCCACCGGAATGCGATTTTAGGGTTCGTAGTTCCGCCCACATCACTATACTTGTCGTAACGGACAGCAAGCTGAGCTTCTAAAGTGGGTAGAATTGGAATTTGGAACTCAGTGAAAATCGCACTCACATCTCGGCGACCAGCTGCAGATTTAGCATCGGAGGTGCCTGTACTATTTACAATAGTAGAGATGTCATAATCAACGTTATAGTTTGCTTCTTCATGGCGATATGAAGTTCCCAACGCAAAGCCTAGTGGGCCTGCAGGAAGATCAGCAATTGCTCGGCTAATGGTAAAATCTACGCTCGTTGCTTTAGTCCGAGCATATTCATAAGGACCTTCAATGGTTAGTGAGCTGGGGACCCCGGTATCTGCAGCGGCTTGAGCTCCAAATGGATTTAGTGTCCCATTCTCTAATGCAATTCGTGCGGCATCATTATTGATGTAGCCTGCAAGTAAACGGTCCGCAGCATTGCTTTCTGTATATGAAACACCGCCTTTATAATCCCAGTCAAACACTGTACCGTCAACAGTAAACAATGCCCGATCTTGTTTGCTGACGGTATCATTGATGCGTGGGCCAGTGGATATACCACGATAGTTAACTGATATTGGATCGCCACTTAGGCCTGCAACGGCAGGAGTAATTCCATTTCCTGGAAAGTACTTGCTGGTATTCGGAACAAAATAATCAGAACCGCCGCCTGCAAGTAAGTCTTGTGCAACAGTTGTTCGGATATTACTTTCAGAATGTAAGTATTCAAAACCTAACTTATTGTTGTCATCAAGCTTAAGAGTTCCTTTACCTAAGAAAGAAAATTCATAAGTTTTAGGTACGATTCCGATCTGAGTTTGGGTGTTGTAGCGACAGATCGCACCTTTAGCAAACGTATTAGGTGGGTTACACCCAGTTGCAGCATAAGGATTGCCACTTAAGTCAGCGGTAGGATCGTAGAAATTAGCTGGAAAAGTATTTCCACTGGTTGAACTGATGCCTAGATCAGGGCGGACACCACCTTGATCTGTAAAGCTGCGGTCTTTAGCCAGCAAACTTTGTTGTGAGTGGTAATCCGCAACACCAAAAAGATTAAAGCCGTCTTTGTCTAGATCACCAAAACCACCGGTGATGTTAAAACGACCTTCTTGACCACCACCACTATGAGTAGGTGTACTTCCCTCAGCAGTTACGGTCAACCCTGTTACAGAGCGCTTGGTGATAAAGTTAATAACACCGCCAATCGCATCAGTTCCATAAATCGCAGAAGCGCCATCACGTAGAACTTCAATACGATCAAGAGCAGCAATTGGAATAATACTCAAATCAACAGATGTGCCATCAAATGCGCTATTGGCAACACGTCGACCATTCAGCAAGACCAAGGTTTTGTTAGCACCCAAGCCACGCAAGTCAGCCGATGGGCCAGAAGTTTTCGAGGCTCCGACATTGTTGGATGCCGTAAACTGCGTTTGGTTTGCAGAAATGGTTTGTAGTGCTTCAGAAGCCGTTGTGATCCCTGCGCGTGCTAAGGCTTCAGTTTTGATTACTGTAATTGGTGATGCACTCTGTGCTGCAATCCCTTTAATCGACGATCCTGTCACTTCTACACGTTCGACTTTGTCGTCGGCGTGTGCAGTATTAACCATTAAGCCCATACCAACGGTCATGCCGCCAGTAAATATCACACGAAGTGAATGAGCCAATATATTTAGTTTCATTACAATGTAACCCCTCTACTAAGTTATCGTTACAGTCAGCAATAACTATGCCACACACTGTAACCAATTATTCACAATCCCCAATAATGCTTATATCCAAATTTAAATAATCTGCCAAGTCATTTTTTTGAATAAACAGATAAGCGGTGCATCTATATAATGCTTTTTAGATGAAATTTAGATAAAGGAATTGAGCTATATTTTTGTTAATTAGCTTTGTTGAAAATTAATATTAAACATGTGTTTATGTTGAGTCTTGAAAGGGTTTTTTATAGCATAGTTGGACTGTTTGGTCTTGTTTGTGTTTGCGTTTAAACTGGCTAGTCATTTTTAGTGCGAAAGAGGAATGTGGACGGATTGGTTCACTCGGTGTGGCACCAAAAAAGAGCGGTTTTGTGCGGTTGTGGTCAGAATGGGGCGGTGTGTATTCAAGCGCTGTGAAAGGGTGTATTCTAAAAAAGTGTCGAATATGCATTAGGTCAACATCCTTTTCTTTATGCGTTTTGTTTTAACCATCTAATAGCAAATGATTTATATTGTTGTATTTTATTTAAAATAAACCAATATTTTTGTTTTGAAGTACGCTGAACCATATGGTTCATGTACGTATTTGCTGTTTTGACTTGTACGCGTTTTTCCAGTGGAATTTCATGGCATTGTGTAAGTAGTATGAAGGGGAATGTAAATGCACAATGACGTGCTGAGTAGGTGTTGTTCTGGTGCCCTGTTATTGTGCAAGTGGCTGCTGACTATTGTGTTCAGTATCCCTTTCATCTCTGAAAAGACCTCTGCAGGCACTAATCCTGCTGATCCTGCCAAAGTCGTTCGGGTTGCATTTGAGGCAGCTGACGATGGCTTTGATCCGGTGCGTACAGCCAATGCTTATTCAAATTGGGTGATCAATGGGATTATTGAACCTTTGATGACTTATGATTATTTGGCTCGTCCCGCGAAGCTGATTCCAAACACGATTGAGTCAATGCCCGAAATCCTAGAGGAGGGCAGAGTCTATGTTTTTCATCTTAAAAAGGGTATTTACTTTGCGCCAGATGCGGCGTTTAAAGGAAAGCCGCGTGAGCTGACTGCGCAAGATTATGCCTATACGCTAAAACGTTTTTTAGACCCTAAAAATCATTCTCCTTCAGCCAATTTTTTGAGTGGCAAGATTGTCGGTATGGATGAGTTGGTCGCACAGGCGAATGCTACGGGGCGTTTCAATTACGATGCTAAAGTCGCTGGTTTACAGACGCCTGATCCCTACACCTTGCGGGTAACGTTGAAGCAAGCGGATTATAACTTCCTATCCATTCTGGCCTATAGTGCATTCGGTGCTGTTGCGCGAGAAGTGATTGAAACCTACGATGGACAGACGCAAAGTCATCCAGTTGGAACAGGGGCATATATGCTGCAAAAGTATATGCCACATAGCAAAGTCATTTTGGTCGCAAACCCCAATTTTAGAGGTTATGTCTGGGATTTTAAGTCGTCAGGAAGTTTGGAGGATGATCAAATCGTCCGAGACATGAAAGGCAAAAAAATGCCACAAATTGGGCGTGTTGAAATCAATATTTTGGAAGAAGAGCAATCTCGATGGCTTGCATTTCAGAGTAAACAACTTGATTTTGATAAGCTGCCACAAACGGTTGCGCCTACCGTACTGAGTGGTGACAGACTAAAACCTGAGTTTATTAAGCAAGATATCCACTTATATCGACAAGTCGAGCCATCATTAACTTACACGTTTTTGAACTATAAAGATCCCATCATTGGTGGCAATAGCCTAGAGAAAATTGCGCTTAGGCGTGCAATTATCATGTCATATAGCGTCGATCAAGAAGTTTCAAAAATGCGCATGGGGCAGGCTGTTAAATCTGAAATGATTATTCCACAAGGGGTTGAGGGGTTTGACCCGACCTATCGCAGCAGTGTGGGTTATGATCCAGAACTTGCGAATAAACTGTTGGATCATTTCGGCTATAAACGTGGCACGGATGGTTATCGAACGCTGCCAGATGGCAAGCCGCTTGTCCTTAAATTTGCGGTGGCTTCAGGCACAGATAAGATGATTCAGTCTGAGATTTGGAAGCGTGGACTGGACAGCATTGGTATTCAATCCAGTTTTGCGGTGAGCAACTTTGCAGATAATTTGAAAGCCGCAACGTTGTGCCAGCTTATGATCTCTCCGAGTAGCTGGAGTGCAGATTTTCCTGAAGGCGAGAACTTTGTCCAGTTACTCTATGGCCCGAATGCCCATCAGAGCAATCATGCCTGTTACGCCTCTGCAGCATTTGATGCATTGTATGAAAAAGCAATTGCGCTACCGACAGGAAGCGCGCGCCAGCCTTTGTATATCCAAATGAATAGACAATTAGAGGCGGATAGTGTGTGGTCGGTCGGCGTATCTCCTGTACGCAATTGGCTGATTCGGCCATGGGTAAAAGGCTTTAAAAAGCACCCTATTTTACGTGCGGATTGGCAATATTTGGATATTGCGCCGCATTGAGATTAAGAAAACCCGAGTGGAATACAAAAACGCTACTTGGGGTGAATGATTTTGGCACAAATGTAGCATTCAGGCTGCATGCGTTGAAGCTTCAGTACAAGGCTGAGTTTGCCCGTTTCGGCGAGTTCGGTTCTGGTATAGCAAGGTTAATTGAGGAGTAGGATTCAGTTGAATTCAGTTTTGTTTAAAAAAATGCTGTTGGCTGGTTTGGTGTGTGGATTGTCAGTGCAAAGTGCTGTTGCGGAAAAACCGACGAATCCAGCCGATCCGGCAAAAGTACTGCGCTTTGTCTTTATTGCGGCTGAAACGGGATATGACCCGGCCGTGGTGAATGACTTGTATTCCTCCCATGTGGTATATGCAATCAATGAAGGGCTGTTTACCTACGATTATCTTGCACGACCTGCAAAGCTGGTTCCTCGTACTGCTGAAGCGTTGCCAGAAGTCACTGATGGCGGGCGGACGTATACCATCCGCCTAAAAAAAGGCATTTATTTCACGCCTGATCCTGCATTTGGTGGCAAGAAGCGTGAATTGACTATGGCTGATTATGTCTATTCCTATGAGCGCTTGCTGGATCCTAAAATCCATTCGCCGAACGGCTGGATGTTCGAAGGCAAAATCAAAGGCATGGATCAGTTGATTGCTGATGCCAAGAAAACCGGCAAATTTGATTATGACCGTAAAGTCGAAGGCTTTGAGCTGATTGATCGATATACCCTACGGATTCATCTTACCAAACCCGATTTTAATCTCGGGATGATTCTTGCGCATCAACCCGCAGGTGCAGTTGCTCGTGAAGTGATTGAGAAATATGCGGATGGGTCTGGCTGGGTGATGAGTCATCCCGTTGGCACGGGTGCCTATCAACTTGAGAAGTGGGTGCCTGGATCACGTACAACACTGGTTGCCAATCCGCAATATCGTGGCTATATCTGGGACTTTAAAGCAGGTACTGATCCTGAGGATCAAAAGATTGTCGCCCAAATGAAGGGTAAGCATATGCCGCAGATTGGTCGTGTCGAAATTTACGACATGATCGAAGATCAATCGCGCTGGTTGGCTTTTCAAAATGATGAAGTGGATCAGTTCCAGTTAGAAGGTCCGCTGGTGCCGCAGGCTCTTGAGAATGGCAAGTTAAAGCCAGAACTTGTTAAAAAAGGGGTGCAACTGTCGAGGATCGTCGATCCCGAACAGAGTGACTATTATTGGAATATGAAAGATCCCATCGTTGGTGGACTGACCAAAGACAAAATTGCACTCCGCCGTGCAATAGGCATGGCACATGACGTCAAACAGGAAATTCAAGTCGTATGGAATGGGGATGCTGTTCCTTTGGAATATCCGATTCCTCCAGGTGTAGTGGGGTATGACCCGAACTATAAGAGTAGTATCCAGTACGATCCTGATGCGGCAAATCTGTTGCTCGATAAATATGGTTATAAAATCGGTCCAGATGGCTGGCGAACACTCCCCGATGGTAAGCCATTGGTTATCCACTATTCCGTGCGGGCTGGCTCGGCAAGTCAAGAGCAGTCTGAAATGTGGAAAAAGACCTATGATAAAATTCATATCCATATGATCGGTGATGTCAAACCTTTCCCAGAAATTTTAAAAGCCGAAAAACAATGTAAATTGCAAAGCCGTACTAATCCTTGGTTTGCGGATTATCCTGATGGCGACAATTTTATGCAGTTATTTTACGGTCCGAATACTTATGCGACCAATAATGGCTGCTCCATCATTCCTGAATACGACAAGCTCTATGAGCAAAGCCAGCAGATGCCTGCGGGTCCAGAGCGGGATGTGCTTTATCATAAAATGGCTCGCATTCTCGAAGTCTATATGCCTTATCGAATGGGTTATGCCCGTTATCGCAATATGCTCTCTCAGCCTCGTGTTATGGGTTATAAAAAACACCCCGTCGTCCATGGCGAATGGGAGTTTATGGATATTGATAAAACCAAGTAAGCCGAGCTAGCGCTTGGCTGTCCTTTTATCATCATCGTACTGAAATGAATTTATTGATAGGAAATGTATGAAACCATCATCATTTTTCTTGCCACCCCAGACACCGTTACTCACGGCGTCGATCGGGTTGGCATTTGCAAACGATCCGCAAGATGCGCACAGATCTTACCCATGCAAGGATTTGCACCACATGAATAACAAGGACGTCACATGACCGTTTATATTTTACGCCGCTTGGGGCAAATGATTCCGACCATGCTTGGTGTGATCGTGTTGATCTTCTTTCTGTTTAACTGGGTGGGCGGAGACCCCGCGTATATCCTTGCAGGCAAGATGCCCAATCCGGACATGATTGCCAACATTCGTAAACAATTAGGAATTGATCAGCCGTACTATGTGCAGTTGTGGATTTTTATTAAGCAAATTCTGACCTTTAATTTTGGTGCGAGTTGGAGTACGGGCGAGTCGGTATCTCATATTATTTTGACCCGTCTAGGACCGTCACTTACGATTCTGATTCCGTTGACCATTCTCCAAACGCTGATTGCTGTTGCGTTAGCACTTGCGATTGCATTTGTACGCGGTTCCTTAACCGATCGTATGGTGATGATTGCTTGTACAGTAGGTATGTCGATCAGTATTCTGGTTTATATTATTTTGTTCCAATATTGGTTTGCGTATAAGTGGAGCTTGTTCCCTGTGCAAGGTTGGGGCGATAACTTTACTCAGAATTTATTCCATTATTCATTACTGCCGATTTTAATCATGTTGGTGGTGAGTATTGCGCCAAGCCTGCGTTTGTACCGCACGTTCGTACTCGACGAAATTAATCAGGATTATGTACGCACCGCACGTGCCAAAGGCATGGGGGAGAGACGTATTCTATGGGTTCATGTCCTGCGTAATGCTGCAATACCGATCATCACGGATGTCATGTCTAACTTGCCTGCATTGCTTATCGGTGCATTTTTGATTGAGCGCTTCTTCGGTATTCCCGGCATTGGGCGTGAAGTGATTTTGGCGGTGGAGCGCAGTGATTTTCCGGTTATTAAAGCGATTACTGTGTATGTGGCTGCAGCGACGATGATTTTTAATTTGTTGACCGACTTGATGTATCAAGCCGTCGATCCACGTGTACAACTGAAGTAAGGGAGAAGGATATGACTCATTCAAATCCCGTTGTCACGGCCTCATCAAATTCATCGACTCCAGTGACTCATGCGGTATCCCGTGGCCTTTGGGCTTTAGCATGGCGGCGATTGCGTGCTGATCGCGTGGCGATGGTCTCTTTGACCATCGTTGTTGCCTATTTAATCATGTTGATCCTCTCGGTAACAGGCGTGATTGCCAAAAACTGGGATCAGGAAGTGGGTGTGAATTACGCACCTCCAACCTTTATCGGCGCAGCTAAAGAAGATATCACTGAGTCCAGTGAAGCCAAACCTGCTGCAGCACTCCCTGAAAATCCTGTGGACCCTCTATCTGGCGTTCTTAAAGATCTACGAGGTAAGGATAGTGCAGCATCTGCGGTAACGCCTGAAGTCTTTAATGATTACGGCATCAAAGATCCTCTACAAGCTGATATGGATGAAATCCGTGCCAAGCTTGCAACGGAAGGTAAAAAGATCGCTATTGTACGTAAGGAAACTCTCCCGTTCGGTGCGGATAAGTGGGGCCACGATATCGTTGATAAGACCATCAAAGGGTCTGAAACCTCTATTGTGGTGGGTCTGATTGCTGCCTTATTGGCTGTTGCATTGGGTACGCTATTTGGCGCGATTTCTGGCTACTTTGGTGGGCGTGTCGATGCTGCACTGGAGTGGTTTTATAACGTCTTTACCTCGATTCCCTACCTGTTATTGATTCTTGCGGTTGCGGCTGTTTTGCAACAAAAAGGGATTTTATCGATTGTACTGATCTTGGCCTTGACGGGCTGGACGGGGACCTATCGTTTGATTCGTGCTGAATATATGAAGCATAAAACGCGTGAGTACGTGCTTGCTGCCGATGCGATTGGTGCGAGTCACTTGAGTAAAATGTTTAGTCATATTTTCCCCAATGTCAGTCATGTGGCGTTGGTTCAGATGTCGATCTTGGTGGTGAGTTTTATTAAGTCTGAGGTCATTTTGAGTTTCTTGGGTTTTGGCGTTCCTGTTGGTGTGGTGTCCTGGGGCAGCATGTTGAATGAGGCGCAGAACGAATTAATTCTCGGTAAGTGGTGGCAGTTGACTGCAGCAAGTGTGGCGATGGCGGTGTTGGTGACAGCATTCTCTCTCTTCACCGATGCGCTGCGCGATGCGCTTGATCCTAAATTGAAATAATTCAACCTAGCCAAAAATCTAGCCAAAATTGAAGAGAGACCATCATGAATCCTTTAGATCAATCACAGCAAGAACAAGCGCCTTTACTCCGAGTCCGTGATCTTCGGGTCAGTTTCCGTGTAGATAAAAAGACTTTTATCGAAACGGTCAAAGGAGTAACGTTTGATATTCCGTATAACACCACGGTTGCACTCGTGGGTGAGTCAGGAAGTGGTAAGTCGGTTAGTTCGCTGGCAGTCATGGGGTTGCTCCCGCCAGATAATGCCAAAATCGCTGAAACCAGCCATTTGGAGTTTGAAGGCAAAGACCTGCTAAAAATGTCCATTGCTGAACGACGCAAAATGTGTGGCAAAGACATCGCCATGATTTTCCAAGAACCGATGACATCCCTGAATCCCGTTTTCACAGTGGGTTTTCAGATTGAAGAGGTCTTGCGTTTGCATATGGGCATGACGGGTAAACAAGCCCGTGCCCGTGCCATTGCCTTGCTGGAAGAAGTCGGTATTCCATCCCCTGCAACCAAGATTGATGCTTATCCCAGTCAGATGTCTGGTGGGCAGCAGCAGCGTGTCATGATTGCCATGGCAATCGCCTGTGAACCAAAACTTTTGATCGCAGATGAGCCAACAACTGCACTGGATGTGACGATTCAAAAGCAAATTGTCGATCTGATCGAAGCCTTGCGCGTGAAGCATAAAATGTCAGTGCTGTTTATTACCCATGATCTTGCCTTGGTCGGTGAGATTGCCGATCAGGTGATCGTGATGCGTCATGGGGTGATCCGTGAGCAGGGCAGTGCACGTCAGATTCTAGAGTCTCCGCAGGATGGCTATACCAAAGCACTACTGCGTTGTCGCCCGACTTTGGATACGCGTCCTTGGCGTCTGCCTGTGATCAGCGACTTCATCAACGATGCGTGTGAAGAAAATACAGCGCACTTGGCTCTGGCAGATAAGCAGCGCACGCGGGGGTTGACCGGTGATGAAAACATTATTTTGGATGTACAGAACCTAAGCAAGAGCTTCTATACCCGTGAGGGATTCTTCGGTCAAAAAGAATTCAAAGCGGTAAGTGATGTCTCGTTCAAACTTGCGCGTGGTAAAACCTTAGGCGTTGTGGGCGAGTCAGGCTCAGGTAAAACGACCGTGGGCCTGACGTTGATGCGCTTGCATCAAGCGACGGGTGGGCAGGCTTTATTCGAAGGTCGCGATATTATTGGGATGTCTAATCAAGAATTTAATGATTACAAACGCCGTATCCAGATCATTTTTCAAAACCCTTATGCTTCACTCAATCCACGCTTTACGATAGGTCAGATTTTGCTGGAGCCGATGCGAATTCACCATATTGGTCGTAATGATGAGCGTCGGACCGAACTGGCTATGCAGTTATTGGAAAGAGTAGGTTTGCCGACAGCGGCGTTTTATCGTTACCCGCATGAGTTTTCTGGTGGTCAGCGTCAACGTATCGCGATTGCTCGCTGTTTAACCTTGAAGCCTGAGGTTTTGATTTGTGATGAGTCGGTCTCGGCGCTGGATGTATCGGTACAGGCGCAAGTATTGAATCTGCTGCAAGATTTGCAAGACGAGTTTGGCATGAGCTATATCTTTATTTCCCATGATCTATCGGTAGTAAAATACATTGCCGATCAGGTAATGGTGATGAATCATGGCAAAATGGTCGAACTCGCAAACTCGGATGAGCTCTATCACAATCCGCAGCATGCCTATACCAAGCAATTACTTAGTGCAATTCCTAAGGGTTTACAGCACTAAAATTATAGGGTTGTGCATTCACTTAAAAAGGGACAAGTTTTTGTCCCTTTTAGTTTTGTCCTTTTATTGTCCGGATGTTTGATAGGAGATGATGTGTTGGGCGCGATTAAAACGGAAAGACTAATTCTACGGGAAATGAATACAGATGATGCTGCCTTCATTTTAGCCTTAATGAATGAACCGGGATGGCTGGAATTCATCGGCAATACTACAGTGAAGACCTTGGAAGATGCCAAAAATCATATCTTAAATCGACTGACATCCAGAGTCGAAGGGATGGGTTTTCGAGTTGTGACGTTAAAAGAAAGCCATATTCCTGTGGGTGTTTGCGGCTTGATTCAGCGTGACTTTTTACAGGCGCCAGATATTGGCTATGCCTTTTCAGAGGCATACTGGCATCAGGGATATGCATTTGAAGCGGCTTTAGCAATGCTTCATTATGGGCGAGATCAACTTCATTTTAAGCGTATCCTTGCCATCACCGATAGGGGTAATCAGCGCTCAGAAAAATTACTGGCGAAGCTGGGATTAACCTTTGATTCTACAGTGATTCATCCGCAAACTGGCGCAGAGCTGAATGTGTTCGGGATAGGTTTTCAACCATAAAGAGCGCTAGCTGATCTCTAGAGGGGGAAATCAGTTAGCGAGCATGAAAGAAACGTCTTCAATCCTTGAATCTTCATCCATGAAGACTTTAATGTGATCCCGCACTTTTTTTAATATTCGTTGTTTTTAGACTCGGCTTAGTATTTATAGTCCAACTGCAGCCAGAACTTTTCCGTGTCACGATTTCCACCATTTTTGGTGATTGGTAGTAGATCTTTTGCGGAATTATCGGTAGCACCGTAATACGCATATTTCCCGACTAGATTGAACGTTCCTTTTAAAGGGATAGACTTGGGGATATTGAGCGACGAGCTCAACACCAGATCAAACTCATGACCATAATCGCTGGAACCTTCCGTACTGCTATACCAGTGGTAGGTTGTTTCAACTTTGATTTTGTTATTCCCGATCAGTGTCGGTATTTTGGCACTGGCACCAATATACAGATCCGCTAAGCCATAGGCCGGTGTATTCAGGAAAACATCATCATAGCCATTAAATTTATGTTTGGTTCCTAGCGGTGTTTGGAATGCAAACCGCTTTGGTGCACCTTTGGCTGATGAGGTCACACTTGAGTCATTACCTAGAACTTCATAACCTGCGGTGAAGTCTAAATCGGGCAGTGCTTTGAATTGTGGCGCGGCGACGGTTCCTTCAATGAGATAGTAATCCGCACTGTAATGCAGTGGATTTGATCCGTAATCGGTTTGGTACGCATATTCCAGTGCATAACGGAACGGTGCTTTATTGCCTGTTAGGCGGAGTCCAATTGTCTTATTGGAGTTGGTTCCTGCAAGTGCCGTAGGGGCGACCGAGTATTTGTCTAAATCCAAAAAGTATCCATAAGCAACCGCATTCAATAAGGCATCTGGAGCGTATTTGAGCTGAATCAAATGGCTATCGGAATCGTAGCGACCTTTTTGAGCATTATTGTCTGTAGGCTTGATGTCTTCAGAACCAAAGAATGTATTGATGTGATCGATATAGGCGTAATACAGTCCGAGTTCTTTGGTTGGCTTGATGTTGAGGCTTACAGCATCAAAGGTTTGTTCATTTTGACGCCATGCCGCACCGCCTATGAAGCGTTGATTGTCAAGGTTAATCCGTTGACGCCCAACAGTGATATCAAACTGGGGACTGTAGGCATATTTCAAATAAAGCTGATTCAGTTCAATACTTTTAGGGTCAGCGACTGTTGCATAGTTGGTTTCACCATTGCGTGTGCTGTTGAAGTGATCATTGAGTTCTGCAGTGCCTTCGCCCTCGACCACCCCTGAAAAACCATTCCAAACCCCTGTTTGAAATCCTGGGCGAATGCGCGCTGTCCATGCACTGGCATTTTTAATAGTGTCCGCAGGCAGTTGTTTATCGATGTTGACACCTTCGTAGCGGAGGCGGCCATCAACCGTGAATTTACCTTTGCTCCAGAGGTCCATCAGGTCACTGTCTGAGGCTAAAACATGACTACTGGCCAGTGTTGCCAATAGGATGCTGAAAGATAGAAGGCTTTTAGATATGACTTGGGTATCGTTCATTTTAAGGACTCTTATTAAATTTTAGGCGTAGAAAAAGAGCTCCTGCACAAACCCCATACAGCTTAAGGGCAGGAGAGTAAAATTAAAAAAACGGCGCTACTGTGTATTACGCTGAAACGGGATGCTTCATTTTGTGGTACAAGAAATCAAGCACGCTTGAGCGCAATTGGTGGTATTGCGGGTTATTCGCCAATTGCAGGCGATCACGTGGATGGGGGAGATCAACGGTCAAAATCTCACCGATGGTCGCCGCTGGGCCATTGGTCATCATAACAATGCGATCAGACAGCAAAACGGCCTCATCGACATCATGAGTGACCATGACGACTGTTGCATGAGTCTGTTGAACGATTTCAATCAACTCATCTTGTAGATGTGCACGCGTTAACGCATCCAGTGCCCCAAAAGGTTCATCAAGTAAGAGCACTTGGGGTTCCATGGACAGCGCACGTGCGATACCAACACGTTGTTTCATGCCTCCTGATATTTCACTGGGGTACTTGTGGATGGCGTGTGTGAGGCCGACCATAGTCAGCGCGGCTTCGGTACGCTCTTTCAGTTGTGCTTTGCTTTCGGTTGCGCCAAAAACACGCTCAACCGCCAAGTGTACATTATCAAAACAGGTCAGCCAAGGCAGTAGGGAGTGGTTCTGGAACACTACGGCACGCTCAGGGCCGGGACCTGAAATCTCGCGACCATTACAGATTAATGCCCCTTTGGTAGGGAGCGTCAACCCTGCAATCAGGTTCAGTAGTGTTGATTTACCACAACCCGAGTGACCAATCAGGGTGATAAACTCACCTTTGGTGATCTTGAGATTAATATCACGTAGGGCTTCAAATTGACCTTTCTTGGTCTTAAAGCTCATGCCGACTTGTTCAATCGAGACATAATCTTTAGTTCCTAACGGCTTATTCGCGCTGATGATTGTATTATCGCTCATGATGTTGTCTCCCCACGTGAAATCAGTTTAGTGATCAGAATTAAGAGCTGTTCAATAATCAGTCCTAATACGCCGACGACGAAAATCCCAACGATGATGTGTGCATATTGTGAGTTTTGATACTCATCCCATACCCAGAAACCAATGCCTTTTCCGCCACTGACCATCTCAGCTGCAACGATGACCAACCACGCGACACCGACTGATAAACGAATTCCTGTTAATAAGTAGGGTAATGACGCAGGTAATAAAATTTTGGTAAAAACCTTCCATTCTGATAGGCGCAGAACACGAGCTACATTGAGGTAGTCTTGTGGCACTTGCGAGACGCCAGCTGAAGTATTCAGAATAATCGGCCAGATACTGGAGATGAAGATCACCCAAATCGATGCAGGATTGGCAGCTTGAAACACCACCATGCCGATCGGTAACCAGGCCAGCGGTGAAACAGGGCGTAAAATAGAAATGATAGGGGACAGCATGGCTTGCATGAATTTCACGCGGCCAATGATAAAGCCGAGTGGAATCCCGATGAGTGCAGCCAAGCCAAAGCCTGTGCCGACACGTCCCAGAGACGAGAGGATATTCCAGCCGATGCCCTGATCGTTTGCACTTTCAACATAAAAGGGATGGGCAAATAAATCCACCGCAGATAAAAAGGTCACCCAAGGGTTCGGTAAGGATGGGCGATATTGACTGAGCAGGGTCCAGCCAAAAAGGAACAACGCAATACCAATCATGGGGGGATGATCACTTTAATGATGCTGACCAGTCCTTCTTTGATTCTTTTCACGGATTCAGACTCTTTCTTTTCTACAGGGGTGATGAGGTCTTTCGTGTCATGTACGTCATTGGTGGAGGTCGCTATTTTTGCGACGTCCAACGTTACGGCATCGACAGAGGTGGCATTCGTGTCATTACTCATGATGTCATCGCTCATTTGGAGGAGTGAAGCCTTGATGGGTATGTGAGAGATTCAACGAATACCCATCAATGGCGTTATTCATTCAATGGTTTAAGCTTTAATGGCAAAACTTGCAGCATATGCGGCAGGGTTTGAACCATCCCAGACTTTGCCATCTAGCAATTTGCTGCTGCGCATTGGGCTGCTTGGTACAGGAACTTTGACTTGACTTGCCGCTTGTTTGTATAAGTCGATTTGGTTGATTTGCTTGGCGATGCCGAGATAGTCGACGTCGTTTTTCATGAGCCCCCAACGTTTGTGCTGAGTCATGAACCACATACCATCGGAGAGGTAAGGGAAGTTTACTTTGCCATCATTGTAGAACTTCATGTTGTTGGCATCTTTCCATTGACGACCCGCACCATTATCGTAATTACCGAGGAAGCGCCCAGTAATGGTATCGGCTGGACAGTTCACATAAGATTTTTGAGAAATGATCGTAGCGACTGCTGCACGGTTTTTATAGTCGTCCAAATATTTAGAGGCTTCCAAGACCGCCATGATGAGTGCGCGAGCGGTGTTTGGGTTTTTTTCAACAAATGCCCGACTACAGCCCAAGACTTTTTCAGGATGATTGGTCCAGATTTCTTGGGTAGTGATGGTAGTGAAGCCGATGCCTAGCTCAATAGCGCGAGCGCCCCAAGGTTCACCCACACAGAATCCATCCGTGGTACCGACTTGCATGTTGCTGACCATTTGCGGTGGCGGCACGGTGATGTTTTTGACATCTTTCATCGGGTTGACGCCATTGGCTGCGAGCCAGTAGTTCAACCACATGGCGTGGGTGCCCGTTGGATAGGTTTGGGCAAAGGTCAGTGATTTACCGCTAGCAATATATTTCTTCAATCCCGCACCATTGACCACGCCAGCAGAGATCAACTTGTTTGCCATGGTGATGGCTTGTCCGTTATTATTGATCCCCATGAGTACGGACATTGGTGTTGCTGTTGCGCCGACGCCATTGTTGACGGCGTAAATCAAGCCGTATAAGACGTGTGCTGCATCAAGTTCACCGCTGATGAGCTTGTCGCGTACGCCAGCCCAAGAGGCTTCTTTAGAGAGCTCAATGGTGATGCCGTATTTTTTATCGAGACCCAGTTTGGATGCCATGACCACAGAGGCGCAATCGGTCAGTGGAATAAAGCCGATTTTGACCACAGGTTTTTCGGGTGCATCTGAGCCTGCAGCATGAACTGCCGATGAAGGGAGAATCAGCGAGCTTGCTGCTCCTGCTGCACTGGCCGCAAAGAGCGATTTTTTAAGGAAGTCACGACGGCTTGAGTGGGCCATGTTGCTCGGTTCGGCAGCGTCAGACTCATTGTGCGTATCATGGGTTGGTGTTTTATGCATGTCGTACTCCTAATCTTGTCTGGGAAAATTTTCAAAAAAAAACGCCCATACCGCTAAAAAAGCAGTATGGACGCCATTGTCCTGTCTGATTGAGTAAACACCGTCAGACACGGGATCGTATAAAAAGTTATTCATCCACCGTTGGATGCTAATGATAAAAATGCATAAAGCATGCCAATAATATTTGTGTACATTTAAAGTGATGATTTGTTAATAGAAAATTATATTTTTTCGCCTATGGCACTCATTTTGCTCGAATTGAAATGCACTTTATTTATTCGTTTTTTTCCTGCAATCATTGGTCTGTGAGTAGAAATGATGCAGGGTATGTCTTTTTTTAGTGCTCAAAAAATTGCAAGGTCACGATTAATTCATCAATCTAAGTTACAATGGTAATCTCCATCATACTGATTTTGAGGATAATATGTCTAAATCGCTCGTGCCACCTTTGAGTGCAACGGACTTTTTGATTGCCTCAAAGCAGTCGGAAATACAAAGCCTTGAGTATTTCTTAAATATGGGGCAACTGGTCGTGATGGTCAGTGATTTGATTCATGCCCTGCAAAAAGAACGCGGTGCATCAAATCTGTACTTGGGCTCCAGAGGGCAGCACTATGCTGAAGTGCTCATTGACTATACCCATCAGACCGATGATCAAATCTTTGAATTCGACCAAACCCTCAAGCAGATTCAGAGTGAAATCACCGAGCATGCAGGCAATGGTCGACTCCTCAACCGGATTGCTTATGCCTTGCATGCGTTAGCCAATCTGCCTCAATTTCGTGCACAAGTGCAGCAGCAAAAGATCCAAACCCATGCGGCTGTCATGGTTTATAGCGGCATTATTGCGGGTTTGCTGTCGATTGTTTTTGAAACGGCAGATGCTGCGGTTGATCCAACGATTGCCCGAGTATTGGTGGCTTTATATAACCTCATGCAAGGTAAGGAGTTGACGGGGCAAGAACGCGCTGTAGGATCAGCAGGGTTTTCTTCAGGTCAGTTTAGTGCTGAGCAACGTGAACGCCTCCAGTACCTGATCGATGGTCAGGAACGTTGCTTTGAGCTGTTTCATGAGTTTACTGAACCAACGTCATATGCTTTATATCTGCAATATGCACAGTCACCTTACCGCGCCGAAATTGATCGGCTCAGAGGACTTGCGCTCAGTGATCCACCGTTGACGATTGATCCAAGGGTTGGGGATCAGTGGTTTAAACTGCTTACACAGCATATCGATAGTCTTAAAATTGTTGAACTGGGCTTACAAGGGCATTTACAGCGTTTATGTTCCCAGCGGGTGCTGGATGCTAAGAAAACACTAACACAGCATCAGGCGTTGATTGATACGTTGGAAACGCATCCTGAAGAAAGCTTTATTGTCATGCTGAGCAGTACTCAGTCTCAAAACCCTGCGGCGTTACAGGATTATACGCATCCAGAGGGTTTTGGTCCTAAACTGGGTCGATCTGTACTTGAGCTGGTACAAAATCAAGCACAGAGCTTACAACAGATGCATGATGAGTTGACGGCTGCGCGTACGGCACTGGAAGAGAAGAAATTACAAGAGAAAGCCAAGGTCTTACTGATGAAACATCGCAAACTGACCGAGGATCAAGCGCATAAATTACTGAGACAAATGGCGATGGATCAAGGTAAGCGCTTAACCGACATAGCTCGACATGTGGTTGAAATGGCGCAAGGACAGCGTAAATAAGGCTGTCCTTAGCGGGATAAGGAAAGCTTATTCGAGCCCTTCGATACTCAAATCGCGTGTAGCATGATCCAGATAACGGGTATCAGCACTATTACCGAGCTTGATTTGCAGACGCAGGTCATTTGGCGCATCAGAATATTGCAGTGCGTTTTCATAGCTGATTTCACCCGCTTGATAGAGATCAAACAAGGCTTGGTCAAAAGTCTGCATACCAAGTTCACGCGAGCGCTTCATCACTTCTTTGATTTCGTGAATTTCGCCTTTGCGGATGTAATCCTGAATCAGAGGGGAGTTTAGCAACACTTCAATACAGGCCCGACGTGACTTGCCATCTCGTGTCGGCACGAGCTGCTGGGCGACGATGCCTTTGAGGTTAAGCGATAAGTCCATATACAACTGACTGTGTCGATCCGCTTCAAAGAAGTGAATAATCCGATCAAGGGCTTGGTTGGCATTGTTGGCGTGTAAGGTACTGAGCACCAAGTGACCGGTTTCCGCAAAGGCAATGGCATAATCCATGACTTCACGCGAACGGATCTCACCAATCAGAATCACGTCTGGGGCTTGGCGCAGCGTGTTTTTGAGCGCGACATCGAAAGATGCTGTGTCGATCCCGACTTCACGCTGCGTGACGATACAGCCCGCATGCTGATGAATAAACTCAATTGGATCTTCAATGGTGATGATATGACCTTGGGAGTGGCGATTGCGGTGTCCAATCATGGACGCCAATGATGTTGACTTACCTGTTCCTGTCGCACCCACAAAGATAATGATGCCGCGCTTGGTCATCGCCAGTTCTTCGATGACTTTAGGCAGTTTAAGATCTTCAACTTTTGGAATATGTGTTTCGATACGACGTAAGATCATACCGGGAAAATCGCGCTGTACAAAAGCACTAACGCGGAAACGGGCCGTGTCTTTTTTGTCGATAATCGCGAAATTACATTCTTTGGTGTCTTCGAACTCTTTACGCTGCTTGTCCGTCATGATGCCATGAATGATGCTTTGAACGATCGCAGGGGTAAGCGGGGTCTTGGTGATGGGGAGAATCTTACCATTGACCTTCATCGATGGGGCAACGCCCGCAGTGATGAATAAGTCAGAGCCGCCTTTTTCGACCATGAGCAGTAGTAGATCATCAAATTCCATTGCGGTGCTCCATGCTATTTCTTTAGATAACTCATCAGTAGTTTATGGACTAGAGGAACGAGTCTGGTTGTTTTGCTGCGGCCTTTGCCACGGCTGGTGAAATTAATCCTTTGAGTACTAAGCCCTTTAAGGTTTGATCCAATGTGGTCATGCCATAGCCTGCACCGGTTTGGATCGCGGAGTACATCTGCGCAACTTTGTTTTCACGGATCAAGTTACGGATCGCGGGAATACCAATCATGATTTCATGGGCTGCAATACGTCCGCCTGCATTCTTTTTCAGCAGGGTTTGGGAAATCACGGCTTGTAGGGATTCTGAGAGCATGGCGCGTACCATGTCTTTTTCTTCGGCAGGGAACACGTCGATCACACGGTCGATGGTTTTGGCTGCGGAGGTGGTATGTAGGGTTCCAAAAACCAAGTGACCGGTTTCTGCGGCTGTCAGTGCCAAGCGAATGGTTTCGAGATCGCGCATTTCCCCAACCAGAATAATGTCCGGGTCTTCACGCAAGGCCGAACGCAGCGCTTCATTAAAACCATGGGTATCCCGATGGACTTCACGCTGGTTCACGAGGCATTTTTTGGACTGGTGCACGAATTCGATAGGATCTTCAATCGTCAGAATATGATCGAAACGACGTTCATTGATATAGTCGATCATCGCCGCAAGCGTTGTAGATTTCCCCGAGCCCGTAGGACCGGTCACCAATACGATACCGCGAGGATATTCACAGATGTCTTTAAATACTTGGCCCATACCCAGATCATCCATGGTCAGCACCTTGGAGGGAATGGTTCGGAATACCGCACCTGCACCACGATTCTGATTGAACGCGTTGACACGGAAACGGGCAATACCAGGAACTTCAAAAGAAAAGTCGGTTTCCAGAAACTCCTCGAAGTCACGACGTTGTTTATCATTCATGATGTCGTAAACGAGGCGATGGACTTCTTTGTGTTCCATGGCGGGCAGGTTGATCCGGCGAATTTCACCATCCACCCGAATCATGGGGGGGAGGCCTGCTGAAAGATGTAAGTCCGATGCGCCATTTTTTGCAGAAAATGCGAGTAGTTCTGTAATATCCATAAAGAATCCCTGTGCCTATAACCACATCTATTTACGTGTACAAAGTCTTCATCGGTTTGTATGAGTGATTGATATCCTTATACGAACGAAAGATGAAAACTTTGCAAAATTTTTGCCATATACTGGCAAGACTTTTTAATCTGTTTTCAATATCATTCAATCTAGCGCACTCAAACGAGACGTTGGCACTCAAGTATGCTGGCGTTCCTGCGAGCTGTACTTTGCTAGATCAAAATAGAGTACCTTGATGATGACCGATTTAACTGCCAATCGGCAACAAGTTCTCAACAAAATTAAAAATATATGTCGAGATTGTGAGCGTTCTGAGGACTCCATCACATTGCTGGCGGTTTCTAAAATGCAATCCGCTGAGGTTGTTCGTGCAATGCATGCAACTGGGCAAATTCAGTTTGCCGAAAACTATCTGCAAGAGGCTTTAAGTAAGCAAAATGAGCTGAAGGATCTCCCTATCGAGTGGCATTTTATTGGTCAGATCCAGCGCAATAAGACCCGCGATATTGCGGCTTATTTTTCATGGGTGCATGGCGTGGATCGATTGATCATTGCTCAGCGCTTATCACAGCATCGGCAAGTTGACCATCAAGCAGATCTGCACAATAGTCACAACGTGACGGAACCATTGAATATCTGTATTCAGGTCAATATTGATCGTGAAGAATCCAAAGGCGGGTGCCTACCCGAGGAGTTACCGGAGCTGGTTACTGCCATTAGCGCACTTCCAAACTTGGCTTTGCGCGGTGTTATGGTCATTCCGGAAGCGGGTCATGTTGATGCGTTTAGCCGCACGCGGGTGTTATTTGAAGCGGTCAGAGCAAATCATGCCAACCCTGCACAGTGGGATACTCTCAGCATGGGCATGTCTGGTGATTTTGCAGAAGCAATTGCGCAAGGCGCAACCCTGATTCGCGTTGGAACAGCACTTTTTGGCAGTCGTTCAGCCTCTGCACTGTAAAAGCATGGATATATTATGGATTATAATCAATTGATCTTTATTATATATGTTATGTAGATAAAGTGATATTGTCGAAAACATCAGTATTACAAGCGTATCCCACATATAAACGGTTACGCTTTCTGCATTTAGTCTACGATAATCCTGTGATAGTCTTGTTCGCTTATCAAATGAATAATGCCAAAGGCAGTTTAGCGTGCAGCGATTGAAAAGCAGCGGAGAGCTGTTCCGTGTGAAGCAACAAATGGACCGAGATCAGTATCTCGAATGCTTTGTTCACTCTCAAACATTATATTCTGCAAGGCCTTCGGTATTTTCGAATATGCAACGCATGATTTATCTGCTACCCCTTCTTGTATTTAGCTTATTCTTAGGCCAACAGTCGCAGGCCAATGTAGCGTTCAATAACACCAGTGCATCTAGCCCTGTCGCCACTGATTTTGGCAAAAAATCATTATTAGACAATGCCAAAATCGATAGTAACAGCGCCATCAAAAGTATTGGTAGTCCACAGAAATTTATACCCGCGGATCAAGCGTTTAAAGTATTGGGCGAAGCCAAAGATGGCAAGCTGTTTTTAGATTTTCAAGTGACCCCAGGTTATTACCTCTATCAGCGTCGTTTTGCATTCACACCTGAAAGTGGAAGCGTGAAATTTCAAGAGGCATCTTTCAATCATCCTGCGCAGATTAAGGATGATCCTGAGTTTGGTAAAGTCCCCGTTTTTCATGATGATGTTTCTGTCACCGTGCCTTATACAGGCAGTGGAAAGGTGGTGGTACGCTGGCAAGGCTGTGCGGATGCAGGTTTGTGTTACCCGCCGCAAGATCATGAATTTACCTTACCGGCTGCCGCAATCAATATCCCAGCACCCTCATCAACTGCATTCTCCTCAAATTCTCTACCCTTAGGTGCACCAATTTTACCCGCAGTCAACGGCGGGTCAGGGAGCAAAGCAAATCCTGATGTGCCTTTGATTGAGGGTCGTCCCGATATTCGCACTAATATCGAGAAGTCTGCGGGCGTGCAAAGTATTTTGATCCCGCTGCCGACACCGAACTCGACATCTGATACCTACGCGGGTGTTCAGTCGATTGCCTCTTTAGCGGCCTTAAGAGCAACTAAGCAGCAGGATAATGTTGACCGAGATCCTGTTACGTCGCCTGTTTCTGTGGTCGCGCCGACCCTGCCTGAGCCAACAACTGCATCCGCTGTGGCACCGACTGTAGGGCCAACAGTGGCTCCCACACCTGTGTCGCAAGAAGAAACAGATCCATTTGGCTTAAGTCAGCATCCACTGACGGCACTTGCTCTTTTGTTTGTCGCAGGTTTAGGGCTTGCTTTTACGCCCTGTGTTCTCCCTATGTTGCCAATTGTTGCTAATCTGGTGGCACGTCAGCATAGACGCTCTATGAAACATGGCCTGCTGTTGTCCGGCGCTTATGCAGTTGGTATAGCATGTTGTTATGCGGTACTCGGTGCGGCGATCGCAACCTTTGGTCAGCAGTTTAACTTGCTGGGATGGTTACAAAATCCGGTTATTCTTATTGGTTTTGCGATTGTCTTTGTGGTGTTGGCACTTGCCAGTTTTGATGTGTTCACACTGCGTCTTCCCCATAGCATCAGTACTAAACTGGACTCCTTTGGGCAGCGTGAGCACTCGCGTTTTGAGTGGTTGAAACAGGGGAGTGTATTGGGGAGCTGGTTGACTGGCTTTGTCTCTGCACTGGTTGTTTCGCCTTGTGTTTCTGCTCCTCTTGCAGGTGTGCTGCTGTCGGTCTCCACTGTAGGCAATCCTGTGCTCGGAGCAGCTGCATTGTTTATGCTCGGTTTAGGTCTGGGTGTGCCCTTGATGATCTTGGGTGCAACCGAAGGGCGTTTCTTACCCAAGGCTGGCGATTGGCTGAACTGGGTGCGTCAAGGATTTGGTTTGCTCTTGCTCGGTGTCGCACTGGTGCTGATCAACCGTGTCTATGACAATTCCTATGTCCTGTTCCTGTGGGCAGCGGTGTCGATGGCATTTGCTGTTTGGTTCTGGCGCTGGGCTGGGCGAGGACGTTTTATTGCTCAAGTTTTTGGTGTTGTCGTCTTTGCATGGGGATTGATACAACTTGCTGGCGTAGCGGCAGGGCAGAGTGATCCGTGGCATCCTCTCGCCGGACTGAAAAAGCAAAACGCTCAGGTTGTTGCCGCTCAAAGTACGCCAGTGATTCATAGCTTATCTGAGCTAGCGGTCATGCAGCAAAAGAATCCACGTTTACTCGTTGATTTAACCGCTGACTGGTGTGTGAGCTGTCGCATTATGGAGCGTGAGTTATTCAGTGGACAAGACATCAAAGGTCTGTCGAACTGGACTCGTGTGAAGCTGGATGTGACCGAAAGCAATGAAAACAGTAAGGCCGTACTTAAGAGTCTGAACTTGTTTGGTCCACCTGTATTGATTTTTTATCGTGATGGGCAAGAGATCAAGCGCGTTGTGGGTGAGACTAAGCAGGATGAATTGACCGAGGTACTGGAGAAGCTTTGATCATTTAATTGTTATTTTTTGATGGGAGTGGGCATCTTGCTCACTCCCATTTTTTATACCTTAGCCTTTAATCATCCTTGCCGCTTTCTCAGCAAAGTACGTCAAAATACCATCGGCACCGGCACGGCGGAAACCGATCAGGGATTCCAAGATCACTGCTTCGGATAACCAGCCATTTTGGATCGCAGCCATATGCATGGCGTATTCACCACTGACTTGGTAGGCGAAGGTCGGCACACCAAACTGATCCTTCACTTCACGAACCAAGTCCAAGTAAGGTTGGCCCGGTTTCACCATGACCATGTCAGCGCCTTCTTGTAAATCTAAGGCAACTTCATGCAGCGCTTCTAGGCGATTGCCATAGTCCATCTGATAGTTCTTTTTATTGCCCCCTTTCAGGTTTGCTGCGCTTCCGACTGCATCACGGAAGGGTCCGTAGTAGTTAGAGGCAAACTTTGCTGAGTAAGCCATGATCGAGGTATGGATGTAGCCATGGCTCTCTAGGGCATTGCGGATTGCACCGATACGTCCATCCATCATATCACTCGGGGCGACAATATCCACGCCAGCCTCAGCATGGCTTAATGCCTGTTTAACCAGAACTTCAACGGTGGCGTCATTTAAGACATAGCCATCGGCATCGGTGAGGCCATCCTGACCACTTAAGGTGTACGGATCAAGCGCGCCATCACTGATCAGGACCATCTCAGGCAGTTCTTTTTTCAAGGTACGAATTGTGGTTTGGACGAGCCCATCTTCGCGCCACGCGGCTTCAGCGCCTGCACTTTTATCTTCCTGTGGAGTCACGGGAAATAAAGCCAGTTTGGTCACGCCAAGGCTGAGCAAGGTTTCGGCTTTTTGCAGCAGAAGATCAACTGAGAGTCGATCAACCTCTGGCATACTGTGAATGGCTTGGCGCTGATTGTGTCCCGGTAATACAAAAACCGGTGCAATAAGATGCTGGGGGAGTAATGTGGTTTCGCAGACCATAGCGCGAATATGGTCATGTTTACGCAAGCGACGTAAGCGAGTGGCGGGGAAAGCTGCGCGATTAAACGTACGAGTCATGCTATTACACTGTTTTCACATTAATATAGCCGCTTATTTTAAACCTGATTCGTGTTGCTCGGGAAGATTGATTGATGGCAGATGTTGATAAACTCGCAAAGACAGATTCTAAACTATCTGGTAAAGATTTGATTAATCAGCCGAAAGACGTTATTGACTCCAACAAATCTACTACAGAGACTTCTGTTGCAGCAGAGCATTGGACCGGTGGGATGAAACTCGTGCCGGATGCCTCTGGTGAGATTCCGCGTGAAGTGGTGTTTAAACAGTTATGCAAGGCTTTTAATAAATCGCCTTTCTTTAAGCATTGCGGCATGAAGATGCGTGTGGAAGATGGCGTGATCAAAGGTTTTGTGGACATGGATGCCAATTTGGTTGGGAATGTCGCTTTTCAAATTTTGCATGGTGGTGTCGCGGCAACGATCCTAGACAGTATTGGTGGAATCGTAGCGATGGGGGAGATCTATTTAAGTGGCAAAGGTGAGCTGGTCGATCGTATCCGCCAAGTGACACGCCTTGCCACATCGGATATGCGCGTGGATTATCTGGCGCCGGGACGCGGCAAGTATTTTGTTGCGACTGCAGAAGCGCTGCGTATGGGGCGTAAGGGTTGTACCATGCGGATGAACTTGCATAACGATGAGAACAAGCTGATCTCAACCGCGATTGCGACCTATGTCTATTGAGTTGCTGCGCATTGATGCGATTGAGCTTATCACCCATTCTGCTTTTGCTTGCCGAGCGGAATGCGGTGCATGCTGTATCGCACCAAGTATCAGTAGTCCAATCCCCGGTATGCCGCTAGGCAAACCTGCCGGGGTACGTTGTGTGCAGTTGAATCACTTGAACCAGTGCCAGATTTTTGGTTTGGCGAGTCGTCCGCTTGTTTGTTCATCCCTGATGCCTTCATTAGAAATGTGTGGTCATGTCCATGCCGATGCATTTAATTATTTAGAGCACCTAGAAAACGCCACACGTCCTTAAACGCTCAGAAAAATCCCATGCCATTGCCATTCGCGGTTCACTATTAGATTCAGCGCATAACCATTATTAAGCGGCCTTCGTACTCAAAACATCCTGATAATGCTATCGTCCAGACCAATGAATAGAGTCTGATCACATCCCCTTCGCACCGTGTTCTTACACCTGATTGTTCAGATTCTTCTCTTTTCAAATACTCTTGAGTCCATCCTCTTTGGAACGTCCCTATGATCCGTCCCTGTTTTCGAGCTAAGCCGCTATCTCAACTGATTGCTTCGGTGTTGTTGATGTCACTTGGACATCTGACGCAAGCCGCGACCATTGATCTGCGTGTGCTTGAGACGACCGACTTACATACCAACATGATGGATTTTGATTATTACAAAGATAAATCCACGGATCGTTTTGGATTGGTACGTACCGCGAGTCTGATTCATACAGCGCGCGCTGAGGTTGCCAACAGTGTCTTGGTCGATAATGGTGATCTATTGCAAGGCAGCCCACTCGGCGACTATATGGCCAAAAAAGGGCTCAAACAAGGCGATATTCATCCCGTTTATAAAGCGATGAATACACTGGATTACGCGATAGGTAATCTCGGTAACCATGATTTTAACTATGGTCTGGACTATTTAAAGACAGCCATTGCCGGTGCTAATTTTCCTTACGTCAATGCCAATATCATTGATGTGAAAACGGGTAAAACGATGTTTCAACCGTATCGAATCATTGATACACCAGTCAAAGACCACGATGGCAAAATACAAACCCTGCGTATTGGCTATATTGGTTTTGTGCCTCCCCAGATTATGACGTGGGACAAAGTAAATTTGACAGGCAAAATCACCGTCAACGATATTACGCAGACGGCGCAAAAGTACGTACCCGAGATGCGTGCCAAAGGTGCGGATCTCATCATTGCGATCCCACACTCAGGATTATCCAGTGAGCCTTATCAGGCACTGGCGGAAAATTCTGCGTATTACTTAAGTCAGGTGAAAGGCATAGACGCCATTTTGTTTGGTCATGCACATGCAGTATTCCCTAGCAAAGATTTTGAGTCGATCAAAGGTGCAGACATCCAGCAAGGAACCTTAAATGGCATTCCTGCCGTAATGCCGGGAATGTGGGGCGATCACTTAGGCGTCGTTGATTTTGTGATCAGTAATGACAGCGGTCATTGGCAGGTTGCAAAGTCCAAGGCCGAGGCGCGACCGATTTATGACACGGTGACTAAAAAGTCTCTTGCTGCAGAAGACCCCAAACTGGTTCAAGTTCTGGCTGATGATCATCAAGCAACCCGTGATTTTGTCAGTCAGCCAATTGGTAAGTCAGCGGGGAATATGTATAGCTATCTGGCATTGGTTCAAGACGATCCCACCGTGCAAATCGTGAATAATGCTCAGCGGGCTTATACCGAGCATTTTATCCAAGGTGATCCTGACTTGGCGAAGATTCCTGTACTTTCAGTCGTGGCGCCTTTTAAAGCAGGTGGACGAAAGAATGATCCGGCCAGTTATGTCGAAGTGGAAAAAGGGCAATTGACCTTCCGTAATGCTTCAGACCTCTATCTTTACCCCAATACTTTGGTCGTGCTGAAAGTCACTGGTGCTGAGGTAAAAGACTGGCTAGAGTGCTCAGCAGGCATGTTTAATCAAATCGACGTGAACAGCGATAAACCCCAATCCTTGATGAATTGGGATGGATTTCGCAGTTATAACTTTGATGTGATGGATGGTGTTCATTATCAGATTGATGTGACCCAGCCTGCACGTTTTGATGGTGAGTGTGCTTTGATCCACCCCGATGCGCATCGCATCACCCAGCTCACTTATCACGGCAAAGCAGTGGATCCCCAAGCCACATTTTTAGTCGTAACTAATAACTATCGTGCTTATGGCGGTAAGTTTGCGGGGACAGGGGAGAGTCATATCGCCTTTGCATCGCCTGATGAGAGCCGTGCCATTCTCGCCGCGTATATAGGTTCAGAGACCAAAGCCCATGGGCAAGTGACACCTACGACAGACAATAATTGGCGTTTGGCGAAGATTAAGAGCAAGCATTCGCTTGATATTCGCTTTGAGACTTCCGCCAGTGACAAAGCAAAAAGCTTTATCCATGACCATGCCCAATACCCCGTCAAAGCAATGGGCACCGATGATCTAGGATTTGAGATTTATCAGATTGATTTACAGCAATAAGCATTGGTCTTTATCACCCCACGTCTTGATCACAAGAAGGGGGTGATGTTAAACCACTCAACGTCAGTCGATGTTAAACGCTAGAATTTTTGCGAGAGCAACGTCAAGTTTAGCTTTGAGTTCTGGGCTTGCGACTGTCATCGGTAAGCGTACATTATCTTGGATCAGCCCCATAATGCTGAGTGCCGCTTTAACAGGTGCGGGATTGGGCTCTGAAAAGAGCAAATGAATGAAGGGCTGCAAGGCATCATTAATCTGTCGTGCTTTGACCAAATTCCCTTCACCAATCAACTCATGCATTTTTTTATATAGATCGGGCCGGATATGTGCGGCGGCTGAGATCGCGCCTTGTCCTCCCAAGCAGGAACAGACAAAAATAATGCTGTCTTCACCGCTTAGGATATTTAAGGACGTATGACTGATTTGATCATTCAGTTGACTGATATCGCCATTACCACTTTCTTTGACGGCAACAAACTGTGGGTTACGGCTCAAGTGCTGTAGGGTTGCTAATTCAATATTCACACCCGTGCGATAGGGAATGTTGTAGATGGCGATGGGCAGATCAGTTGCGGCAGCGGCAGCTTCAAAGTGATGAATGATGCCTTGTTGTGACGGGCGGACATAAGCCGGTGCGCTCATCAGAAATCCTGAAATCTCAAAATGATTGCTATAGTGTTTGATATTTTTCGCAACTTCTACGGTATCACTTCCGCTAATCCCGACCATGACCGGGACCTGATCTTTAACCGTATCCAGCACGACTTTAAGCAGTTCGTTGTGTTCAGCATGGGTCAGTGTTGCTGACTCGCCCGTGGTTGCACCTACGATGAGACCATCGATGCCTTGATTGATCAGGTGGATGACGAGTTTTTTAACCGCTTCTAGATCAAGTCGATTATCTTGCCCGTGAAAAGGGGTTACGAGCGGAATCCATATGCCTTGAAATCGATTTATTAGTGCCGTCATGTGTTACTCCAGTGATAGAGGGTTGTTAAAAACACCACGTCGCAATTGCCACACACGAATGTGCTGCGCAACTTGATCTAGAAGTCGCCGTGAGATTTGAAACTGTAGGAGTAGTGGATAAGGATGTCATTGTTATCATTGCCCCGACAGATTCTCATCTGACGGGACAGTTCCCCCGTTAGACGAGAAACCGTTTCTTAGACTTATGGCTCAAAAGCGAGAAGCTTGTATATCCTGAATGCGCCATTGCATACACAGCCGAACCCAATACCCTTGCGGAGCAGGATAAGAACGCGCTGTGATGTGAATTAGGCATATAAATCAAAATACATAAGGGGTGATGAGTCTTGAGTGTACTTTGAGATTATTCATCATGACAAGAGGGGATCAGATGGATGGGTGCAATTTTTATGACATTTTTAGATGGGATGACTTTTGATAGATACTCTTTGGGCACAAGGCTAAGTCACTCAAATAAAAAAACCGCCTCAACGGTGAGACGGTTTCTTAATTTTTTAAGCATTTAAGCCATTAGAAGCGATAAGTTCCGCCGACGCTGAAGCCGTAATCATCATTGCCCAGAGTCTGGCCTGCATTCACACCGGCTTGCAGACTCACGTTTTCTGCAAGGAATTTACGTGCATTGATGCCCACAGAATAGCTGTCATCAAAGTGATCTTCAGTGCGCAGGTTATATGACGCGCCTACGCTCAATGTACGATCGAGGTAGTAGTCACCAGAAATGCCGTAGCTGTCTGAGTGATCACCAATACGGACATTTCCTTCCAAATTGACATCGTTGCTACCAAGTTTGGTCAGATATTTTGCACGAATCGTTGGGTCAGTATCATTGTCATGCTGGTTGTAAGTTCCGACTACACCGATCGCAATGAGCAAGTCGCTGATGGGTAATAAACCGACTTCAACGCCATATGTCCCATCATTTGAGCCATGACCTTGAAATTTTGGACGGTCAATATTTGCAGACGCGTAAAAGTTGCTGTTCGGAATGTAATACTCGCCAGCGATGTTGAAGTTTTGAACATCTAAGCCGTGGTCGCTATTGCTATAGCTATAGCCTGCAGAAACGTTACTCGCACGTTGGCTAAATGCAGCTTCAGCCAATGGGCCATTTTGGGTATGAACTTGATCAAAATAATAAGTTGCGCTACCACCAAAGATACTGGTTTCAATACTTGAGCCAGGAGCATCAATATTGCTGTATCCAACACCACCATTTAATTCAACTTGGTAGGCATGCGCTGCGTTTAGGGACAGAGTCGCGATAAACGCCGTTAATAATAATTTTTTCATCAATTTCTCCTAGAGGATCGTCGTTGTGCAATCCAGAAATACATCATTTGTTACAATTAAATGGTATTTAGTGTTTCAAAGTTTGTCAAATCTCATGACAGTTTTATGACATGAGAATGAAAAATTAGTCCACCTAGGATGATGAAAAATATAAATTAAAAGGAATTGTTGCAGGTTTGTGCATTCGGCTTTGCTTGACAGCAGCCGAAAAATGCAATAACGCAGGCGGAATATCTAGCTTCTTGCGCGAGCTACAGCACGATGCCAACGCTCCAAATGACTGGCGCGCGTGACTGAATCCATCGATGGTTCGAAGCGTCGTTCAAGCTGCCAAAGTCCAGATAACTCATCGACAGATTTAAAAATTCCTGCGCCCAGACCTGCCATCAGAGCTGCGCCGAGAGCGGTGGTTTCTCGCACCACAGGACGGAGCACAGGAACACCCAATAAGTCGGCTTGGAACTGCATCAGCATGTCATTGCCGCTTGCTCCACCATCCACACGCAGCTCGGTAAGTGGGCCGTGCGCGTCATGCTGCATGGCGGTAAGGACGTCTGCGACCTGAAAGGCAATCGCTTCAAGGGCTGCGCGTGCGATATGAAAACGATTGGTGCCACGGGTCATGCCGGTGATCATCCCACGGGCTTCGCTATCCCAGTAGGGTGCTCCAAGCCCAGTAAATGCCGGCACCAGAACCACGCCATCACAATCGGGGACTTGGCTTGCGAGTTTCTCCACATCACTGCTATCGCGGATGATGTTTAGCCCATCACGTAGCCACTGAACGATTGCGCCAGCCATAAATACACTGCCTTCCAAGGCGTAGTGGGTGGTTTGATCTGGGGTTTGCCATGCCAGCGTGGAGAGGAGTTGATTTTGGCTGATCTGGACTTGAGGACCGGTATTCATCAGCATAAAGCAGCCCGTGCCATAGGTATTTTTAGCCATGCCTTGCTTAAAGCAGCTTTGACCAAACAGCGCCGCTTGTTGGTCACCGAGTGCGGCTGTCAGCGGGATACGTCGTCCGAGTAATCCATCTGCCGTCTCACCAATCAGTCCACCCGAAGGTACAATCTCGGGGAGCAGAGCGCGGGGGATATTAAACAGTTCTAGCAGTTCGTCATCCCATTGCCGAGTATGTAAATTCATGAGCAGGGTGCGTGAGGCATTACTCATGTCGATCACATGACGCGCACCGCGTGTCAGGTTCCAAAGTAGCCAAGAGTCCACGGTTCCAAACGCCAGTTCCCCGCGCTGAGCCTGTTCGCGGGCTTTGGGAATATGATCAAGCAACCAGACCAGTTTTCCAGCGCTAAAGTAAGGGTCAAGTCGTAATCCTGTTTTTTGTTGCACCAGTGGTTCATGTCCCGCGAGGCGTAGACTCTCACACCATTCTGCTGTGCGTCGGTCTTGCCAGACGATGGCGGGTGCGATGGGCTGTCCGGTTTTCTTATTCCAGATGATCGTGGTTTCGCGCTGATTGGTCAGGCCGATGGCGGCGATATCTTGGGCAAGTAACCCTGCCTTGACGATGGCTTGCTGTGCAACGCCGATCTGGGTTTGCCAGAGCTCTAGTGCGTTTTGTTCCACCCAGCCGGCATGGGGAGTGCTGAGTGTAATCTCACGTTGCGCGGATGCCATGACATTGCCCTGATCATTAAAAACGATAGCGCGGCTTGAGGTTGTTCCCTGATCGAGGGCGAGGAGGTAGGTCATGCGGGTCATCCTTGAGGCTTATGTTTTTAACGAGCGCTTACATGGCAGCCTAACAAAAAGCGTTAACTTCTGCTATAGTAGCGGGCTATTGGGGATGTTCTGGCTTCGACGCTGGTTGTGAAACTCTTCGATGCATGTCGAGAGCGCATTATCTCTCGTAAATCAATTTTGCATTTTAATAGTCGCAAACGACGAAACCTACGCACTCGCAGCCTAAGGGCTGAGAATCGCCGCTATTGAATGTCTGTGGTCGATAGCCGCGAGCGCATGCACACAGAACCGCACACTGGGATGTCCCGTATCAGTGTGTCAACTCTAGGGAATCGCGGTAACACCCCTGTCTGTCGGGTCGGTTATTGTTAAACTAAATGACAAGTACTAAACATGTAGACTCACGAGCGTAGTGCTGGCGGACGCGGGTTCAACTCCCGCCATCTCCACCAATTCAATGAAACCGCATGTTCACACATGCATTTGTATCATCAAAAGAAAACCCGCCTAGTGCGGGTTTTCTTTTGTCTCTATGAAATCTTCCAACTCATTATTCCCTTCTCTACACTTAAACCACTATTCCATCCTACAGACTAGTGCTTTTGACTACTATTATAGTTTGCGGGTTTTAACAGAGACTGTGCGAAGAGAGTCCAATTGGTGTGATTGTAAGACGGATATCAATTTAGCTATAGATGCTAACTGCGCGGAAGCTTGAGCATAACTTTCCTTACTTGGTTTTTTTCCATAGCATTAAAAGGTTCTATCTAAGTGCTATTTTTCGCGGACGGCATTCTACATTGTATTATTCAAGATTCAAGCAATTTCGCCTAATTTAGCAACTGCTAATTAAAGTTAGCGCTTGCTATAGATTTAAGTATAAGTTTGCTTATATCGCAAAATAGAGCCATTCCAAGGGGTGTTTTACACATTTTGTTTGTTTTTCTACTACGCAACAACTTGATACAATTATTGGTGAAAGAAATCTAGGGCTCATTGGTCAAAAATCTGTCAGCAATTTGCGATTGCTGTAGGGAGATAAAATTAAAATAATTATCTGGAAGTACTTGTTATTAAATACTTTAATATCTAACGTTTGAGTAAGATATAACTGACCTGATGAAGCTTTGCTTTAATTTCTAAGAATTTTTTTATTGAATGCCAATTTTCATGAATGCTTTTACTACTGCCGTTCATATATGAATCATGGTATAAAAGTCGCTGTTACGTATCTGTATGAGTTTTCAGCATTACAGATAGTAATAACCCGTTTGAAGTGTAGAGACTTCAAACGGGTGAATTTACTAAAACCTGCTCCTCGCCAAAGGACCATCAAAAGTAAGGAAAACCAACTAGAGATGTAAGACAGGCTTTTGCGTCATTAGGAATACCTAATATCGCAATTGCGATAATACACAGATTGAACCACTGGTTCAAAAGTTAAATCCCTTTAACGTAGGTGTTAACTAAAGTTAAAGTTGTTTAACCGATTTATACCTATGAGGTATTTTTTACTTTAGTAGAATTTAGCTCGTTAAACCAGAGGTTTAGTAGGTATACCTACATGTTCCCTTTTGTTATTCACTAGTGAATAATTAAATGTAACAATTTGTTTGTATTGCGATGAAAAAGCTTTTTGATATCGTTTGAGGCTGTATGACTTTATCAATTGCTCTAGTTAGTAATGTTCCAGTTTTTGATCGTCCTCCTTAAGTCTTTTTAAAAAGGAGGTCGAAATGACCACTTCTGTTTTACTTAGCCTATCTACTTTATGTACTAAACTAGATACCACTCCCAACGGCATACGTAGTATTTCACTTCGCGATCCATCGTTTCCCAGAGCAATAAAAATGGGGACTACTCGACAGGCGCGGGTATTTTATGATGCCGCTGAAATTGATAATTGGCTGGAGTCCAAAAAGCGTGCTCGCGAGCAATGCTTTAATTTTCACGCTAGTAATTTGAATGCTTTGCTAAGGCGACAGTTCGAACTTAAATACTTACAGTTTATTCAGGTTAGCAATGCAGTCAGTCATGCAGGACGGCTACTAAGTATAGGTGGTAAGCAACTCAAGCCAAGATTAAGGCGAGAATTGATGGAGCTAGAAAGGTACTTGCAACTTTCACTATCATTTGAATTAATCTGAGAACTACTATTTATTTGTATTTAAAAAAGAAAATCCGCCTAGTGCGGATTTTCTTTTGTTTGTTCTTTTTCCCATCAAATAAGAGAAACCTATGAGCGGTTCAGTACTTAAGTCTTTGGACATCTCTAGAAAAGTTACCCCCAAACCCTGCGGGTAAGGGTGTGGATAAAAATGAGTGGAACGCGTGGAACTATTGAGATCGTTGATTTGTAATTAAGTGACTATTTTGTATGCAGTTATTCTTTTTAAATTTTAACGATCAATCCTCCTGATCGTGATTGAGTGGTCAAAGTGTGAGAGCCTCATGGTCAATTCCGCCATGTTATCGCTCAGGGTGAGTCGATTATAGTAAAACGATTCATCCGTAGAGAACTCCTGATGCTCAGTGTACAAGCACGATTAGCGCGCCATTTCCTTGATCTCAAATTTAAAAAAAGCAAAACCCGTGATCACCATCCTTTAACGTCCCGAAAAAGCCTTGCCCAAGGGATGAAGCACATGCCCGTGCCCAAAGGGATCAAGGTCATTCAAACCCATATTGGTCAGGTTCCCGTAGAGATTATTCGCGATTGGTCAACGACCAAAAGCTCAAGGGCGATGATGTATATCCACGGTGGCGGTTATCTCTCGGGTAGTCCAGAGACCCATCGGGCATTTACTGCGCGGCTCGCAATAGAACTGCAATGCGAAGTCTGGGTGCCAGATTATCGCTTGGCACCAGAGCATCCTTTTCCCGCAGGGTTGCATGATGTCGCGGAAGTCTGGGAAGCCTTTATCAAGAAGCAAAACGATAAGACTATCATTCTAGGCGGAGAATCCGCAGGCGGTGGATTAAGCCTTGCGCTGTGTTATCTCGCCCGCGAGCGTGGTTTACGCTTACCTGATCAGTTGTATTTGCTATCGCCTTGGCTTGATATTCGTATGGCGGGAGAGAGTTACAAGCGTAATGACGGGCGGGACATTTTGGTCAGTTCCTATTATGCAGAGCACGGATTTGCCAGACACTATGCGGGAACGCATGCGCGCACTGATCCTCTCATGTCGCCTTTGCTGGGTGATCCGACAGATTTACCGCCGACCTATGTACAGGTATCCGACACCGAAATATTCGAAGACGACAGTCGAAGCTTTGTTGAGACGGCGCGTAAGGCTGGGGTGAATGTTACCTTTGAGGTGGGGCGGGGTCTATGGCACGCGTGGCCTTTGTTTGCGCCATTCATTCCAGAGTCCAATCAGGCAATCAAACGTTTTGGGAAATGGGTGAAGCACTTTTAAATAAGAACGAGTCGGGAGTCCCACCAAAAATCTGTGGAAGTTACCCACATAGCCTGCGGGTAAGGGTGTGGATAAAATTGAGTGGAACACGTGGAACTATTGAAATAATTGATGATGCTATAAGTGTATATTTTGTATACAGTTATTGATGTCTGACTTGTTGAACTGTAAATAACGTCAACTTCAAGAAAATGGATGTTCACATCGACAAAAGAAAACCCGCTTGGCGCGGGTCTTCTTTTGTCTGCATGATGAGATTTATATCAGCGCTAAAACCTTCACTTGGTTTGCAAGTAAGCCTTGATCATCTCATGCGCTTGCGTCTTATGCGCTTGTTGCCACTCGGGCGCTAGTAAGTCAGTATCAAACATATACGATAGGGTATAAGCATTGGATTTATGAAAAACGCTTAAGCTCACCAGCGTTGTATACAAGTGCAGCGGATTGATGTTGGGTCGGATCGTATGATTCTCTTCCCCACGTTTGATGAGCTGACCCAGAATATCGAGGATCGGAAAGGACATCTCTTGAATCCGCTTGGACTGTTTGAGATAGATCGCCTTGTTCAGATTCTCAGATTGCAGGAGACTTTGCAGGTCTTTATTGCGTGCAAAATGGGCTTCGGTAAAGTCATAGAGTTTAAGGATGCCTAATACGGGATCAATATTGTGCACGTCTAGATTGAGCTTAAACTCATCATCGCGCAGCTCACTCAGGACATATTCCAAGACTTCGATATAAAGCTGCTCTTTACTCACAAAATAATGATAGATCATACGAATATTGATATCCGCAATACGCGCAATCGCTTCGACCCGTACACCGCTATATCCTTTTTCAGCAAACTCGCGCACAGCGGTTTGCAGGATGCGATCACGGGTTACTTGTGCATTTCTATTGGGTAGTTTGCCACCATCCACCTCGGCTACATCAGCGGAGGTATATTGTTTGTTCATTGCAGGCTACCTATGATCATTGAATGAAAATCTAAAATTAATTTTGGCATATTTAAAGGCTATTTCCTATGCGCGTGCTCTTAGCTGCGTTGATAAGGTTGCGTGAGTGCCGTAGGTGCGGTCTGACGTCCAATTAACCCCGCGACAGCCAAGAGCGCCAGTAAATAAGGCAGTACGATCAACAGTGCTGTAGGGACGTGAATATTGAGCAATGGTAACTGAAATTGCAATGAACTCGCCGCGCCGAACAGCAAACAGGCGAGGGTGGTCCGACCAATTTTCCAGTTACCAAAGATAATCGCTGCAATCACCAAAAAGCCGATGCCGTTGGTCATTCCTTCCGTAAAAGTATGGATATCGCCAATCGAGATCAGGCTGCCCGCAGCAGCAGACATGATGCCGGAAAAGAGTACAGCGCCATAACGTATCTTCGCGACAGATAGTCCAGACTGATCGACAGCGCGTGGCGCAGTACCCACTGCATTGATTGCAATGCCGAGCGTGGTATAGCGCAAGATAATTCCTGTCAGGATCAGAATGACCAGACCTAAATACACCAGCCAAACCTGATTGAATATGGTATCGCCAATCAGCGTGCCATGACCCAGACCAAACGGGGTCCATTTATCTAGACCGGGAACGATCATGTTGGAGCGTGCGCCAAAGATCTCACGATAGGCAAGGGTAGTGCCGCCCAATGCGAGGATATTTATACCAATCCCAGTGACAAGTTGGTTGGAGCGCAGCGTGATGCTTAAAAATGCCTGTAAGAGCGATAGAGGAATGATGCCAATCATCGCAATCAGTAAGCCCAGTGTTGGACTGCCCGTGAGCCATGATCCGTAGGCACTGAGAAATGCGCCCGTGAGCATCATGCCTTCCACGCTGGTGTTGAGGACGCCTGATTTCTGGCTGACCAGTTCTCCTGTAGCCGCTAACAGTAATGGTGCCGCCAAGCGTAAAGCTGAGCCTAAAAAGATGGCTGCAAGTTCATAAGTCATCATTTCTTTGCTCCCGAACCACTGAGCCAGATTGAGGTGCCTGCGAGCGTCAGAATGATGACGCCTTGCACCACGAGCACAATGGCAGAAGGCACTTGAGCAACCATTTCCATATTGATACCACCAGATCGCAAGAAGCCGAATAGCAGCGCCGCAATGAATACACCGCTGATTGAACCGCGTGCCAATAAGCCAACGACCATACCGTCAAAGCCATAACCCGAAGAGAATCCAGCTTTCAGAGATTGCTGATCGCCTTGCAGCATCAGCGCACCGGCTAATCCACCAAAGGCCCCGGAGATTGCCAGTGCAATGATGATGGTGGATGCAACCTGCATTCCCGCGCGTTTTGCCGCTTGCGGGTTTAAACCGACCGCGGAGAGCCTAAGACCAAAGCGGCTGTATTTCATGGTTACAAGGAGGATCAGCGCCAGAATAATGGTGATGATGAGACCCAAGTGCAGACCGAATCCACTGCTGATGAAGATATTCGGAATCTGCGTACTGTCAGGGATCGGTAGGGATTCGGGGAGTGCTGCACCATCTGTCATGGGTTGTTTGAGTAAGGCTTCAGACTGCACGCATCCATAGAGTACCCAGACAGCAATGAACGACAGTAAGAGGGTGCTGATGACTTCGTTCGTGCCTACTTTTGCCTTGAGCACGCCAGCGATTGATCCCCACAGCGCGCCGGCGAGCGTTGCTGCAAGCATGGGAATACCATATGACAGTCCATCAGGTAAGTGTGCACAGCCACTGTATAGACTGACTGCGGTGGCGACAATCCCGCCGACCGCAATTTGACCCTCAGCACCGACATTGGTCAGGTTGGCACGGTCTGCCAAGATAAATCCCATCCCCACCAGTGCAAAGACCAAACTGCGATTGATGGAGGCGCCGATCACATACGGAGAGCCCCATGCACCCTCGGCAAAAGCAGTCAACGCAGTTGTAATCGGAACTCCTGCGGTTGCGATAAGTGCCAGTGCGCAGAGCACTGAAAATAGAACTGCACTGGTCAAGATGATTGCAGTGCGGAGTTGGCTGCTCTGTAGCCATAGCGAGTAATAAGCGGTATTCATAGTGTTTGTCCTGCCATCCAAGCCCCGATTTGCTGACGATCCGCCTGCTGTGTAGCACAGGAGCCCATGATTCGACCGCGATAAAAGACAATGATCCTGTCGGCATGAGACAGAATTTCTTCTAGTTCTGATGAAATGAGCAACACACCCACGCCCTGATTTCGTGCTGTTTTCAAGTGGCTATAGACTGCACCTACTGCACCGACATCAAGACCACGCGTTGGATTGGCCGCCAGCAAAAAGACCAACGAATCCAGTGTCAGCTCTCTGGCTAATACGGCTTTTTGCTGATTGCCCCCCGAGAGTCGGCCAAATGCGAGATCGGGACTGGATGCGCGAACATCGAATTGTTTCATGAGCTTCAGCGCGTCTTGACGCATCTTATTGCGCTGCAAGAAACCATAGCGACTATATTGATCCAAGTGGTTGAGGAGGATATTTTCAGTGACGCTCATGGCTGTTATGCAACCTGTTGCGTGTCGATCCTCGGGCACGATACCGATACCCGCTTTTGTGATCTCTTTGGGTTGAGCAGTGGTCATGTCACGACCATTGACATAAAAACGTCCTGAACTGGTGGGCAGCATGCCCGCGAGTATGGCGGCCAGCTCACTTTGTCCATTGCCTTCTACGCCAGCAATCGCGACGATTTCACCTGTGTTGACAATGAAGGTGCAATTATCCAGTCGTGTAATGCCTTGCGCATCTTGGTAGCTCAGACCATTCACTTGCAGTATTTCGTCGCTGAGTGGTCGGCTATTGGGTGTGGCGACAGGCAAAGGCATCGCATGGGGTAGTAATGCCGTTGGTGTTTGCAATGCAGAATCGTCATCGGATTGGATCATGGCTCTGACTAATTGCTTTAAATCTTGCGCGGGGTTTTCAGAGCGCGCGACGATCCGCCCACCGCGTAATACCGTTGCCCGAGCTGCAATGGCACGAATTTCTGCGAGTTTGTGCGTCACCAAAATCACGGCACAGCCTCGCTCGGCTACCCGCTTGCAGATTTCAAGCAGTGCTTCAATTTCAGCAGGCAGAAGTACAGCGGTTGGTTCATCCAAAATCAACAGCTGTGGATTACGGATCAGACATTTGACGATTTCTACGCGTTGCCGCTGTCCTACGGAGAGTTCGGCCACTTGTGCAAAAAGATCCAGCTCAAAACCCAGATCGACTAACAGGTCTGCGATTCGCTGGGCGTGTTTTTTACGATCCAGCCAGCCACGCACCTGTCCCAGCAGCAAGTTATCCAGTACGGTGGTATTTTCGACCAAGGAAAAGTGCTGGTGCACCATCGCCACACCACGATTGAGCGCATCCTTAGGGTTACTCGGGAGGTAAGGTGCCCCATTCAGTGTCATGTCTCCGCCATCGGCAGAGATCACACCAAAGATGACATTGCATAAGGTCGATTTTCCTGCACCGTTCTCACCCAGCAAGCAATGGATCTCACCTGCGTGAATCTCTAAAGAGAGGTCATTCAGCGCTTGGAATGAACCGAAAAACTTATTGATCGATCGCAAGGCAAGCACCGGTTCTGCTTGCAGGGGCGAGGACGTTGTATCCGAGGACAGCATCACCATTACCCCTCTGAGACTTTGATCTTACCGCTCAAGATATCCTGTTCGATCTGAGTGATCTTTTTATCCATATCAGGCGTCGATTTACAGATTTTCATTCCTGAAGCTTTTGGACCCATGGCTAAACCAAATGCCTTATAGCCCGGCTGCCATGTGCCTTTAGACAATTGTTCAATCGCATATTGCACTTGATAGCCGACACCAGTGATGGTGTAGGCCAGATAGAGTGGATTGGTGCCGCAGCGGTCTGTGTAGCTACCAATAATGTGGGTGTTTTTTTCTTTTGCCGCTTGCTCTAAACCTTTTAGACCTAGATTCAGAATATGGTAATGAATGTCAGCGCCTTGTGAGATTGCGGCAAGGGTTGCTTCGTGTGCTTTCGAGACGTTATCAAAATCACCTGTAAAGGTACTCATTTCCTCAATCTTCGGATTGATATAGTGCGCACCATTGGCAAATTCTTTGCCGGCATTGACGATAGAAGGAATCTCCATACCACCGACATAACTGATTTTGCCGGTTTTGGTCAGCATTGCTGCTGCGGCGCCTGCAACAAATGCTATTTGCGCTTGTTTTACATCATATCCCGCGACATTACTGGGCATATTGGGGATCTGATTACCGCCGACGATAGAAAATTTCACCTGTGGGAAACGTTTGGCGACTTTCAGAATAGCCGCTTGTGTTTGCCCACCAATGCCGATGACCAATTGATTCTTAATCGCCAGATTGGTGAGAGCCTGCTCCATATCGGCATAGTTGATGTTTTCGATCAATTGCGTTTTAAGCTGCGGACCAAAGGCTTTCTGTGCCGTGGTCACACCGCTGTAACCCGACTCCATCCAGCCGCCATCTGCTTTAGAGCCGGGCAGCAGGACGCCGACTTGCATCTGTGGGGCGGCCATTGCAGACATGGAGGACATTACCAAGAGTGTTGCAGTGGCCAACCGCCATGAGATATGAGCAGCAGGATGTACGATGTTTGAAACTGTTTTTTCTAAATGTGACATGTTGATTCCCCGATAATCATTTAAGTAAGTAAGTGTTTCATTACTTAAAAAGCAAATTGGATGCCAAGTCGACAGAGAGCGTGGCAGCGTGGTTTTTAACTGCTGATTAAATTCAGTTTTCAGATTTATTCTTAAGGCCGATACCGCTGTATGACGTGTAGCAGTGGAGTGATTTTGGCATGCATAAACGTATTGTTCGTGAATCTGCAGCGCTAAATGCACCAGATTGAGAGGTGAATGCACCGCGGCTGTGCATGTGCGCATCATCAGTGAGGAAGTCGGTCTCATAAGCCAATCGCCAGGCCGTTGCTGCGTGGGTCGTGTGCACCTGTCAGTGTATGGTCTGCGTCAATCCGAATGACACCCGGATGGCCTGCGAGTTGGCTTTGTGCCGGGATCGCACTGACTTCATGGCCGCGTGCAGTCAACTCAGCAAATACGCTACGGCCAGCATCTTCTTCTAGCTTGAGTGCATCTCGGGTGTCAGAGAAGGTCTTGCCCAGCAAAAAACGTGGACGAGCGAGCGCGGTATAAGGATCCATCTGATAATCAATGAGTCGGGTCAGGATTGCAGCTAGTGTTTGTGGCTGGCCATCCGCACCTTGTGTCCCAAACAGCAGATGCGGGCGACCTTCTTTGAGATACATGCCCGGATTTAATGTATGAAATGGTCGTTTACCAGATTGCAGGGCATTATGATGCAGAGGGTCGGTGCTAAATGATGCGCCGCGATTGTGCCAAAGAATTCCTGTATCTCCAGCAACGATGCCGCTCCCCCAGTCAAAATAAATGGTTTGCAGTAAGCTGACACAGCGGCCTTCTTGATCGCAGACCCCAATAAAAGCAGTGTCGCCATGTTTAAACACTTCTGGCCAAGCGCGTGCATGCTGTAAGTGAATAGATTGTGCATGGGCATCAAGAACGGCAGAAGACAGCATGTGATCAATCGGCACTGATTTATAGTCAGGGTCACAGACCAGACGGTCTCGATCACGAAACGCACATTTCACCGCTTCCACAAGCAAGTGGTAGTAGTCGGCACTGCCTTCGGCAATGGTACTCATGTCGAATCGGTCCAAAATGCCCATGATCTGTAGTGTAGTGACCCCTTGCGTGGGTGGGCGCAAACTCACGAGCTCTCCATCACGATAAGCAACACGTAAGGGGGACTCGACTCGAGCGTGGGTATGGACCAGATCAGCCAATCTGATGGGGGAGCCTGCTTGCTCTAGTCCCGATGCAATATCCGCTGCAAGGTCGCCTTCATAAAATTCCCGGGCTCCATATTGAGCAATGCACTCAAGACTTCTCGCTAATTGAGGCTGAGCAAAGTGCTCGCCTATGCTTAATAGACCGCCGCCTGGTGCAAAAGTTTCTGAAAAACCGGATAAATCACGTAATACGTTGCCCCGCAGTCTCTGCCAGAAATGCTGAGACTCAGTTACGGGAAAACCCACCGACGCATACTCAATGGCACGATTAAAAAGTGACGGCCATGATTGCTGGCCGCGCCACTGCGTCTTGCTGATTTGATAGGCCTGATCCCAGCTATCGACAGCTGCGGCTGTGGTTAAAGCTGATCTGGCACCGCGTTGGGGAATCGCCCCAGAGAAATCAGGCAATTGCACTGCGGCTTGTCCAATCCCTGATATGGTTTGAACTGCACCGGACTGGTCACTAATGACCCAAAACGCATCGCCACCTAAACCATTAAAGTGGGGATAGGTCACGCTGAGTGCTGTAGCAACAGCGATTGCGGCTTCAATCGCATTGCCACCTGCTTTGAGTACTTCAAGGCCTGCAGCGCTTGCCAATGTATGTGGACTGGTGACCATCGCTTTCGTTGATGTCGCAAGTTGACTGCTATATAGGCTCATTCCTGAGAGCTCCAAATGTCATGTTGGCACTTATCTTGCTTAGAATTAGTAAGTAAGTAGTTCATTACTTAAGTTAGCAAGATTAATGCCAGATCATGAGATGGTCAGTATGCTGAAAGAAAAGCAAGATCACCGGTCATTTAATTGATTTGACAGGGTAAATCTTTAAAGTTTTGAAAATCGGGGGATTGATATGACTGATAAAGCAATACAGAGCGAAGTAGGACAGTTGGGGCGTTGCACCAAAACGAGCTGGCGCGCCAGTGCGCATAGCGTGGATATGGTTGCACCCATTCATACGCCTAAAGTCATGCAACTACACAGTGCACCACAACAGCTCAGGATTGATCTTAAGCAAACGGCCTTGATCATCGTGGATATGCAAAATGACTTTTGCAGTGCAGACGGCTGGGTCGACCATATCGGTGGTAATTATGCGATCGATCGTACACCCATCGCACCATTGCAGAGCATCTTGCCTGAGCTTCGCCGTCAAGAGGTTCCGATTATTTGGCTGAATTGGGGTAACCGCCCTGATCTTGCCAATATGCCGGCTAACCAGCATCACCTTTATAAGCCGACTGGGCATGGCATTGGTTTAGGCGAGGCTTTGCCAAAGCATGGTGCGCACGTTCTTGAGAAGGACTCGTGGGCTGCAGGAATTGTTGATGAGCTAGAGGTGAACCCACAGGACATCCTCGTCGATAAATATCGAATCAGTGGTTTTTGGGATACCGAGTTGGACAGCATTTTACGCAATCTGGCGATACGCACCATTTTGTTTGCGGGGGTGAATACTGATCAATGCGTTTTGCATACCTTGTCGGATGCCAATTTCTTGGGTTATGGCTGTGTCCTGCTTGAGGATTGCTGCGCTACATCTTCCCCTGATTTTTGTCGTGATGCCGCGATTTGGAATGTCAAAAAATGCTTTGGCTTTGTCTCTGATTCAACGCATCTCCTCGCGGGATTGGCACAAGTTGCTTCCGATGAGGAGGCAATATGAGTGCCTTTATGCCAGGGCCTTTGATCGAGGTTAGAGCCACTACCTCGGGGCCGCTGTCTGATCTGAGATTCGCGGTCAAAGACCTGATCGACATCCAGGGTGTGACAACAGGAGGGGGAAATCCAACGTGGTTAAGCACCCATGATGCTGCAAAAGAGCACGCGCCATGTGTTCAAGCGTTGCTAGACGCGGGCGCATCCGTTTACGGCAAGACCATTACGGATGAGTTGGCCTATAGTTTGGAGGGGGAAAATGTCCATTACGGCACCCCCTTTAATCCTCAATGGCCATGGGCGCTGCCCGGTGGCTCATCCAGTGGTTCTGCATCGGCAGTTGCCAGTGGTGAGGTGGACTTTGCTTTGGGAACCGACACGGGGGGATCTGTCCGTGTTCCCGCGGCATTTTGCGGGATATGGGGATTTAGGCCGACTCACAATGCAGTTTCTTTAGCAGGAGTGCTTCCTTTCGCTCCTTGCTTTGATACGGTCGGTTGGTTTGCATCATCTGGCGACGTGTTGGCGCGGGTGGCTGATGTCTTGCTACCAGAAGCGATCCATGCACCTTCAACTCTACCTTTACGATTACTTGAGGAAGCCTTTGCGATTCGCGCGAGGCACGAGCCTGATGATGCTTACCGTTTGCAGCAGATTGCAAATACGCTTGGAGTCATAGAGTCCATCAGCGTCTTTGATGATCAATCTGAAGCATGGCTGCGCTGCTATCAACATCTGCAAGATCATGACATCCAGACGACTCTGGGAGATTGGATTCGAGAGAGTAAACCACTGTTTGGAGCAGCAATCGCTGAGCGGTTTGCGCGTATCGAGAGCGTCGACTCCGCACAGCTTGCGGATTCGCGCATACGGAAAGAATCGCTTTGTCAATACATTCAGCAAATCGTTGATACCAGTTATTTGGTTTTTCCCACCACGCCTTATGCGCTTTTACCTAAAGACGCTAATGCCGATCTGTTAAGCGATTTCTACTACCACGCATTGACGATCAATGCATTGGCTGCTATTGGCGGCTTACCTCAAATCACGATACCAATCCAAAGTGATGCACAACGACCACTGGCACTTTCTATTTTGGGGGCGCGGGGCAGTGATCGGCAATTAATTGCTTTAGCAAGAGAGCTATTCAGAAGCCATCAGGGTTTGAATTCGGTATCTCTTTAGCCCAAGCAGGGTGGCTAGCCTACAAGAGATGCTGAATCGCATGCTGATCGTGGCTATGCCGAATCTAGATGAACAGTTTGAATAGGGAGGAATATCGTCCAGTCCATTAATGAAGACGAGTTATCGGGTCGAGTGTAAATGTAGTTATTGATGATTTATTTATTTTTTTCCGGGGGAATTTACGATGTTATTACAATCAATACAGTTATTGATGAAACGGGGACCCATGTTGGGGGCATTGATCGGCGGGGTAGCTACTGCCGTGCTATGCAGTAGTACCGCACAGGCAGCAGAATGGAGTGATACCTCACTGGGCTGGCGTTATGGAACCATGTTTGCTGAGCCCTATGATAACAAGCCCGATGGCAGTCGTCAGGATATCAGCAAAAATATCATTTCACTGACCCATAGCAGTGGATATGCCTATGGCACTAATTTCTTTAACGTGGATTTATTGCTGTCAGATAGTAAGGATCCCGGCAAGGGAACGACGGACGGTGCGCAAGAGGCCTATGTGGTCTATCGCAATACAGTGGACTTCAGCAAAGTCTTTAAAAAAGATCTCAGCCTAGGGCCAGCAAGAAGTTTTGGCATGGAAGGGGGCTTTGATTTTAATAGCAAGAATGACAGTTATAGCTCCAAAAAGCGTCTTTTCGTGGTTGGTCCAACCATGATGATGGATGTGCCCGGCTATTTAAATATCAGCGTGCTTGCACTGTTTGAAAGTAATAATCCCGATGGCATTGCCAAACGCTATGAATATAAAGCACATCCAGAATTAGAAGTTGTTTGGGGACTTCCTGTATTTTCCCTGCCGCTGTCTTTTGAGGGCTATGGACTTTTTATCGCACCGAAGGGAAAAAATGAGTTTGGTCAATCAACGGCACCCGAGACTCATCTGGATATGCAATTGATGTACGACCTCAGCTCTGATCTTGGAATCGCGAAAAAAACCTTACGTGTTGGTGCTGAGTACGAATATTGGCATAACAAATTTGGTAATCCAGAGTCACAAGCCGGGAAAGGTGCTACCGCCAGCACGCCCATGGTTCGCGTCGAATACCACTTTTAAATATTGACCCTTCTAAGTCTGATCACTCCTTTTTCATTTGAAAGAGGAGTAATAGATTCAAGTTTGCTTACATCACCTGAGTTTATGAAATGATGCGTCGTCCAAGATTCTTGCCCGATAATTTTACGCTGATGCTGATTGCTTCTGTCGCACTTGCCAGTCTGTTGCCTTGTCGCGGGCAGGTTGCGATAGATTTTAATCTACTGACCAATATCGCAATCAGTCTATTGTTTTTTTTGCATGGTGCGAAACTATCTCGCGAAGCAGCGTTAGCAGGATTCACGCATTGGCGGCTTCATCTTATGGTTTTAGCAGCTACTTTTGCGGTCTTTCCTCTTTTGGGACTCCTCTTAAAACCTGTACTAGGCTTACTTGTGACGCCCGCGCTTTATCTTGGGGTTTTATACATCTGTGTGTTGCCATCCACGGTGCAATCCTCTATTGCGTTTACCTCGGTTGCCCATGGCAATATTCCTGCTGCGGTATGCAGCGCATCTGCATCAAGCCTGATCGGTATTTTCATTACACCTATTTTGGTCGGCATGATGATCATGCAACATGACGGAAGCGCTGGTTATGATGCGGGTCATGCGGTCTTACAAATTGTGATCTTGCTCTTGATTCCTTTTTTAGCGGGGCAGGTGTTGCGCCGCTGGATATTTTCTTGGATTCAACGGCATCCGAAGTTGGTCAAGGTGGTTGATCAAGGCTCCATCCTGCTCGTGGTTTATACTGCCTTTAGTGAAGCGGTTATTGAGGGGTTATGGCATCAATTACCCATCCCTGCATTACTCGGTGTGCTGGTGATATGCGCAATTTTATTGGCGATCATGATGCTCTTGACGACCTATGCCAGCCGCTGGCTCGGTTTTGATAAAGCGGATGAAATCACCATCGTTTTTTGTGGATCTAAGAAAAGTTTGGCAAGTGGGATTCCGATGGCCAAAGTTCTATTTTTAGGTCACCCGATTGGGCTACTGGTTCTGCCGTTAATGTTGTTTCACCAACTGCAATTGATGGTCTGTGCAGTATTGGCCCAGCGCTATGCCGGTCGGATTAAATCTGATCGGACATCATGACGTGTAAGTCACCTTATCACGATAAGCTAAATGGTTGATATCGCCTAGGCTGCACGGATGTGGCCTTGTCAAAGTTACCCCCAATGCCTGCGGGTAAGGGTGTGGATAAGTTTGAGTGGAACACGTGGAACGTTTGATGTTACTGATAATTCTATAACTGTATGTTTTATCTGCAATCTCCTTTTTTGGGGTAATCCTAGGCGGGATTGGTTTAGCGCGGAGTCAATTGATTGTGGTAGTGCTTTGCCCTCGTGCTCTACACCAAATCTCCATATTCTAGAAAACAAAAGTTACGATTCAAGTGCTTGGAATATGGCAATATCTTGAGTTTAGTCCTCACAGAGTGCACATGATGTCAGACGTACAAATTTCCATTGATCTAAAATCCTGTATTGATCATAAAGTTTCACCTGCTGCGTTTGAACAAAAACTGAAATCTGCAATTCCAGCAATCGGTTTTACCGTAGAGATCGTTGATCATCCGACACATTCGAACGTATTAGGTATTCATCCAGTGGGTTGTTCTGAACTTGCGTTCTCATCTGAAAAACCGAATCTGCCTAAGCACGAAATCTATGAAATTATTACCAGCGTGTTTAATAACCTGAAGCAATAAATTTTTAATGAGATGTATTTGAATTAGAAAAGCCCAGATCGTGAGAGATGGGCTTTTTATTTGCGGGCATGATGAACCTTGCGGTAATCTGAGTTACCCCCAATGCTTGCGGGTAATGGTGTGGATAACTTGGAGTGGAACGCGTGGAACTCATAGAACCATTAGGAATTTTTTAGATGTGCATTATCTAACCAATTTGGTATAACTCGTCTTTTTGTATATAAAACAATTTTTCACATGTAATCTCACCAGCAGTTCGATTATGCTCGCTATATAGGAGCGGGATATGGATACGAGAAAAAAATTCCCACGCGTTTCAGATATTGTTCTGATTATTTTTCTAATCGCCTTTACCATCGGCGTTCTCTATAAGTGTACGCATCATCCCCATCATTTGGTGACCTTGAAATTCCAGACGCTAGATGAATGCTTGATCGGGGTTCGTGCTAGCGCCGGTGAAGATTTGGAAATCGCGTCTTCCAATGCTAATGGGGTCTCCGGTCATTTGACGGTGAGCAAACGCAGTTTTGGTTGCAGTCCGCAGATTCAAGGCGCACCCAATCTTGGCTATCAGGGCTGGTATCAAAAAGCACCGACATTGGAAGAGCGTCTGATTTCTGATTAAAGTGGATTGAGTGAGTAGAGTTTTTTGAGTATGCAGAATCTTGAGCTTCATTTACTCGACCCCAGCGACGCTGATAATTTGCTGGCTTTTGAACGCTCTAATCGTGCCTATTTTGAACGTTTAATTAACGCCCGATCTCCAGACTATTATCATATCGACACGGTTCGAGATTCGATTCATGAGTCTCTACAATTACGTGCCCTTGATTTGGCTTATCACTATGTGGCCAAAGTCAGTGGTGAGATCGTCGCTCGCGTTAATCTCACTCAGATTGCAAGGGATTATTATAATAAAGCGGTATTAGGCTATCGCGTTGCTGAGTCTATGACCGGTAAAGGGGTGGCATCAAAGGCGATTGAACTTGTTTTAACCGAGGCTTTTGATACATTAAATCTATGGCGGGTCGAAGCGGTGGTCCGTGAGCCTAATGTGGCTTCCATCCGGGTATTACAGAAAAATCATTTTTTGCAATATGGTCGTTCGCAGCAGGCAATGTCTCTTCATGGCGTTTGGTGTGACTTAATCCATTTTGAGTGCTTCTCACCAAAAGGTGCTCACCTGAATGCTGAGCCACACTGAGCGCTAAGGATTAAGTATCTTTAAGCAGCTTTTGCAATCGCTTTACCTCATCTTCTAGTGCTTCGATACGTTGATCGCGTTCGGTGAGAATGCGTTGTACATCTTTGGCTTCAAATCGTTGTGGGATGTGTTGTGGGCAGTTGGCATCCCATGCTTTGACCTTGAATAAAATGACCTGCTCCGGCCGCGCTTTATAATTGATCGGCATGAGCTTCGTTAGCAATTCTGGATCATCTTCGATCACGACTGCCTCACCCCAGATTTTAATCCGTTGACGATGTTGATAGTCCATTAAAAATAAATGCGCTTGAGGATTTTCTTGCAGATTGCCCATCGTAATAAATTGCCGATTTCCGGCAAAATCGGCAAAACCAATGGTCTCTTCATCAAGTACATGGAGGAATCCCGCGGGCCCACCGCGATGCTGAATATAAGGTTGTCCTTGAGCGCTAGCCGTTGCCATGAAGATGCTGGTCTGGGCTTCGATGAATGCTTTCAGGTCTGAGGTGATGCGAGTCTCCCACGAGCCAGATTGCTCCATGCGTGCGTAGCTTTGCCGTGATCCTTTTGCTGTTTGTATAGCTTTGATGGTTGGTGTGAAGGCGATATCACTGGAAAAGTCCATAGCTCAAATACTCTCTATTAAAGCCCTAAATCACTTAAGCCTGCGTGATCATCTGGGCGGCGCCCTGCTGTCCAAAAGAACTTGCGTTCACGCTCCAGAATGGGCAGATCATTAATGCTGGCGATGCGTAGACGCATTAATCCCTGCTCATCAAATTCCCAGTTTTCATTGCCATAGCTGCGGAACCATTGACCGTGCTCATCGTGCCATTCATAGGCAAACCGTACGGCTATACGATTTTCATGAAAGGCCCAGAGTTCTTTGATCAAACGATAATCCTGTTCCCTATTCCATTTGTCAGTGAGGAAAGCCTCAATCGCTTCTCGACCTTGTAAGAATGTCGATCGATTGCGCCATTGGCTGTTGGGTGTATAGGCCAATGCAACGCGTGCTGGATTTTTGGAGTTCCAGCCGTCTTCCGCCATGCGCACTTTCTGTGCCGCTGTTTCTTGTGTAAACGGCGGGAATGGCGGGCGAGGTGCCTCTAGACTAGGGTTCATTGAAGTCTCCATGGATGAAACTGAGTGGGAAAATATGATGAGTTTTACTGTTTGAGTCAGGGACTACAATTATCGTAATTGATCTATTTTGTATATAGAATGATTATCAGAAATAAAACACTATTTCAATAATTGGAATAATATGGATAAACTTCATCTGATCACCGTGTTTGTGAGTGTTGTGAATACCAACAGTTTTGCGGGTGCAGCACGCAAGCTCAATATCTCTCCACCTGCGGTGACTCGTGCTATCAATGAACTTGAACGCCAGCTCGGACTGGCCTTGTTGACTCGAACGACTCGCATTGTCCGCCTAACCGATGCCGGTGCGAGATATGTCGTGGATTGTCGGCGGATCTTGTCTGAGATAGCCGATGCTGATGATTCGGTAACGGGGATGCACGCCGCACCGCGTGGACGTTTGACGATTACGGCACCTGTTTTGTTCGGTAATCTGTTTGTGACATCTATAGTCACTGAATATTTAAGTCATTACCCCGAGGTCAGCGCATCTTGTTTTTTTCTGGATCGGGTCGTGAATATGTTGGATGAGGGTGTGGATGTCGCGATTCGGATCGGTGAGCTTCCTGACTCTTCCATGCAGGCGATTCGTGTAGGGCAAGTCCGTCGTGTGATTTGTGCCGCGCCAAGCTATCTTAAGCAGTACGGCATGCCAAAAAGTGCGGACGATCTCCAGCAGCATACGATTATTTCATCCAGCGGGGTGTCGTCCGCACTGGATCGACAGTGGCAGTTGATGCAGGAGGGGGAGGTTTTTTCAGTCAAAATCAGGGCGCGATTAACAACGACAACCAATGATTCTGCAATAACAGCCGCTGTAAGTGGATTTGGCTTAACGCGCTTACTTTCCTATCAAGTCGAAGAACATATTCGTGCTGGGCAATTGCAAGAAGTCTTGAGTCATTTAGAGCCAACACCACTACCAGTTCATGTGGTTCACCACGAAGGGCGGCATGCGTCGCAGCGCGTGCGTGCATTTATTGATTTAGCGGTTGCGCGGTTAAGGGCAAACCCTGCGATAGAGTAGACCCATTAGCATTCACAGCAGGCGTCTACATGCATGCCCAATCTGAACGAGGATTAAGTGGAATTGATTTATTAAATCGGAATAGACTGTCACCTTTGGTCGGAATTTTATCTAGTTTGTTTATTTTTTGTGTGACAATTCATCTTGTCAATTTTCGAGATGAAAAGTTGGCAGGCAAAAAAATAAGACTAACGTGATAAAAGGATGATCTATGAAAAATCGTATTCTAACGCCATTGCTATTGACCGGAGGTTTACTCATTTCTGGGTGGGCTTCAGCAACAGTCGCAACTTATCAATTTTGTAGTACCGATGGCTGCCGCACAGGTGGTAGTGCAACGGTGACTTCAGACTATGCCAAGACAAAATATCCGATCGTTTTTGCACATGGTATGGCTGGATTTTCATCTGCGGGTCCACTTCAATACTGGTATGGTATATCGCCTGATTTGGTGGCTAATGGTGCGAATGTTTTTGTCACTCAAGAAGCGTCATTTAATTCATCGGAAGTGCGCGGTGAACAATTACTGAATCAAGTACAGCAGATTCTGGCGATCACGGGTGCCGCCAAGGTCAATCTCATCGGCCATAGCCATGGCAGTCATTCGATTCGTTATGTTGCGGGTTTGATTCCTAATCAAGTGGCTTCCGCGACCGCAGTGGGTGGACCGAACAAAGGTTCACCTGTCGCCGATGTGATTTATAACTTGAGCAAGATTCCCGTTGTCGGTTCAACCATTCTTGCGCCAGTAATCTCGGCAGGTGTGAATGCCTTCTTCTCATTGGTTGGGATTTCATCAGGTCATTATTATGATCAGGATTCTTTGGCGGGTTTGAATTCCCTGACCACAGCGGGTTCTGCTGCGTTCACCGCGAATTTCCCAGCTGGGATGCCGACTTCTTCATGTGGCGAAGGTGCCTATGTCGCCAATGGTGTGCGTTATTACTCATGGGGCGGTACGAGCAAACTGACCAACGTGCTTGATCCATTAGACGCGGCGCTGGTCTTAACGGGCGCGCTGATCCCAGGGGATAGTGATGGTCTTGTTCCACGCTGTTCTAGCCACCTTGGGCAAGTGATTCGTGATAATTATGCGCAGAACCATCTGGATGAAGTGAATCAGACTTTGGGTTTGGTCAATATTTTTGCTGGAAGTCCTGTAACTTTATATCGTCAACAAGCCAACCGTTTGAAGGTTGCGGGCTTGTAACGCGCTACTGAAACAAAAAGGGAGTCTGTGGACTCCTTTTTTATGCCGCTTAAGTCCAATTTCATCCCGTCAAAAGCACGGATATGCTGCTTTTAATTCCTCATTTTATCGCTATACTCAAAGCATACCACGATTAAAAAGATTAACACGCGACATAATTGATGAGATTATCAACGAGTGAGAGGGCGCGATGAAGGACGTTATTCAGCCATCAGGCCAAGGTGAATCAAACACATTACAAGAACAAGCACTTCAGCAACTGGCTTCGGAATTACGTCGTCCTCCACAGAGTTTGTCCGCGTTCTCCCATCTATCGACAGAGCAATTGACTTGGCTCAGTACGCAAGTTGCCAAGGTCTGTGCACATGAGGATGAAAAACTCAACAAGGCACTACATCAGGCAATCCCTTGGTTACTGCGTCCCTTCCTTTTGCGACGATTCGTGAAGAGTCCAGCAAGTCGGAGGTCGTCATGAGTCTTCTTGCAGCCCAAGCCGAACTCCATAAACTCGCCGACAAACTTGATGTTCCGGTGGATGAGATTCGCTTTCTGACAGACATCCCACCTGAAGCATTACGCCACTTAAGAACAGCGCTCACGGATCGTGTCTTTGATCAGCAACGTCCATTATTCCGCTGGTTTGCGGCATGGGTACGCTGGTTTCCGGTTTTACTTTCGGTTCTCTTAGTGCGTTTTTGGATAGGGGCAACCCTTGCCACACGGGTAGCGAGTGAGTTGCCTGCTTGGCGCGTTGCTGATATCGCCAAGCATCTCTCGGCAGAGTTTATGGCCGATGTGGCGATGGGCTTTGATCCTCGAGTCGCACGAGAGCTCGTTCGTTTATTACCTGTTGCCCAGATTGTTGAAATTTCTGAAGTCTTGCTGAAACGTCGTGACTTTATGACGATGGGTCGGTTTGTGGGGCTCCTGCCAGATAAAGTTGTGCGTGAAGTCGCGGCTTCGATTGAGGACGAAGGCGATTTACTGGAAATCGTTTTTAATGTCGAATCCCGTGAGCGCATCGACCACTTGGTCCATGTGTTGCCTCCAGAGCGGATTCGGCTGACGATTTTGATTGTCTGTGATGTTTCGAAGCGTTTGCTTTGGCCTAAGCTCTTGGCTCTAGTGACCAATGTCAGCGATAGTATGAAACGTGAGCTGGGCGATTTTGCCGCCAGTCAAGGTGAGGATGTATTGGAAGCCATTATTCGTGCAGCCGATGAGGATGGCTTATGGGAGGACATATTACCTGTTGTTGCGTGTTTATCATTACCGGTTCAGCAGCGTGTTGTGAATCTACCGGCATTGCATGCCCCATTGGTGATGCAACATATTCTGGATGCTGCCAATCGTGAAGAGCTATGGACGGATATGTTGACGCTCGCCGCCAACATGAATGATGCGGGCCGTGATGCGGTCGCCGATGCGATGACACGGGTTGATGACTCTGTACTCGAGCGTGTGGCTTATGCTGCTTTGCTGCGCGCGCAGTGGGGGACTGCATTGGATGTGGTGCGCCGTTTGCCTGTTGAGTGGCATGAGCGTTGTGTGCAAGTCTTGGCAAAATATACGGATACCTTAGATCCTGAGACCGCCAATCAGATTCGATCTGATCTTGCCCTATATGGCATTACCCAGCCTGTAAGCCAGCTTGCATAGTCCCTAAGGCTTGATTAGCGAGGCAACGTGTCACGGATGGGAGTCAGGAGTTCCAGTCCATACTGATAGCCTCGTTCAATAAGCTCATCCAAGCGATGCCAATCAAACATCCCGATATCAGCTATCGGCATCCGTAAATAAATATCCGCATTAGAAATCGATGACATTTGGATCGTGGTGTCACTGGCCAGTGTTGCGGTGCGCATCAGAATCTCAGACAGGCTGGGCGCGCGTTTGGTGCCTTTCCAGTTTAAAAGTGCCATTTGATCGGGTTCTTCTTCACCCGCACCCGGTGCACGGATATCCCCATTCATACTGACATTACTGGCGATAATAATGCCGCGCTCCAAGTTGCGCATCACATCGGTGGGCAGGTTGTTTACGACACCGCCATCACACAGCAAATCTCCATGCCATGCGACAGGTGGTGCGACACCCGGTACACTCATGCTGGTGCCGACCCATGTGGCCAGAGTGCCACGATCATGGATCATCGGGTTGCCGGTCGTGAGGTTGGTCGAAATACAATAAAATGTACGGCGTAATTCTTCAATACGGCGATGACCAAATACCGACATCAGGCGTTTATGGAAACGTGCCCCTCGAATTAAAGACACTTTGGGGACGGTATAGTCGTTAAGATAATTCCGTGCAACAAAGGTTTCATGAGCAATATGACTCATCTCGACACTATCAAAACCACAGGCGACCAAGGCAGAGACAAATGCACCCATACTGGTACCACCCACGATATCGACAGGGATCTGGAGCTGCTCCAGCGCGCGAATGAGTCCGATATGAGCAAATCCTCTGGCGCCGCCACCGCCTAAGACGAGCCCCACGCCTTGTCCTGAAATTTGCCGCGCTAATGCGCTGATATCGGCATTTGCCCATGGATGAACAAAGTAGTGTGCGCGTGCCCCCGTTTCTTCGCGCCATGCGAGTGTATGCGGGGAGGGATCACCTTCTGATCTCAGCAGCACCAATTCAATGGGTGCAATCAACCCACTGCGATGCAGTGCATCAAGCACAGGGACATTTTCTGGTAGTCGTGTTGCTTCGGCCAGAATCAGGATACGATCGGCTTGGTGTAAGCAGCGCAATGACCAAGGATCGCGATCGTTGTCTGCCGCATAGAGAACATAATGATGACGTTCTTCTAAGGATGCTAACCACTCTCGAAGGTGGAGATCGTTGGCACTTTCATCAAGTGGTGTTTGTGCAACGCCATCACCAAAGATAGAGTCGACATGAGCTGCGGTGATGAGGCGAGTTTCAGGCCAGCCATCTAGATGCTCGACTAAGGCTTCGGCAAGTTGAATCGCGGATACTCCAGACGATGCGGGAATGACCGCCAACGTCCCGCCAAAATCTCGTTTTTTAGAGGCTTTAGGGTTGTTGTTCTGATTATAAAAATGACGACTGCGATTAATGACGAGGCGGGTTAGATCGAGCAGTGAGGCAGCATTGACCTGAATGAAATTCAAGAACTCAGACGCTCCAAAACGCAATAATAAGCTGTCCCGTACAGCATGAACCGATGTATTACGTACTTCACCGACGATCACATCCATTTCCCCAATCGGCTGGTGTCGCCCCACATAACCTAACATGACATCCAAGAGACTAACGCGTAGCCGACCATGCAACACCACATAAAAATAAAGAGAAGGATCTCCCTTTAGATAAAGTGCATCACCAGTATTGAGCTGGAGTGGCTCAGCGCAGTGCGCGAGTGACTGTAATGCGGTATCTGAAAGTTTAGCAAAGATAGAAACTTGCTCGAGCGCAGCAAGGATATTGATTGGCTTATGCGGGATTTTAAAGTCTACGGTCATGATGGGCGTCTCCAAGCGCAGATAGGGCGTAGAGTCCTTTGAATTATTATTTTGCCTGCGATCTTAGAGGATAAAAGCCGTTTCATCTTCCTCACCTGCGCTCATTGTATTCATTCATAGAGTGTGTTGCTTATGCAGTAAAGTCAATATCATTTAGCATGGTTTCACTTCTGCTTATGGATCGAAAAGTGAGTCGGGCAGGAGCTTAATGATGAATAGTTAGAGTACATTTCTTTATTCATTTAAAATATAAACAAGTTAATTTTTATTGTTTCTTTAAATAAGCAAACAGGATTAGCATATCTATTATCAAGGCTAAAGCGCATTTTTACTGTTTTATAAGAACGACTAAAACAGGGTGTACTGCTTTAAATCCCATGTTTTAAGTGATGGAGTAAATGAACATGAATGCATCCGTATCTAAAGAAATTCAACAAGCACAAGAACAATTACACACATCATCAAATTCCGAACATCAGGCAGACACCACTTTAACTGCTGTGCAAATTCAAGACATTCTTGATCGTGCTAAACAATATGCGATTGATGAAGAATTAGACTTTGCTGGTGGTGTGCCGCCTAAAGATGCATGGGCACTGGTGAGTGCCGGGGCCGCTGTATTGGTTGATGTGCGTTCAAACGAAGAGCGTAAATTTGTTGGTCATGTGCCGGCAGGTGAGCATGTCGCTTGGGCAACTGGAACATCATTGAATCGTAACCCACGCTTTGTGAAAGAACTGGAAATCAAACTTAAGAATAATAAGGATCAGGTCGTTGTCCTATTGTGCCGCAGTGGTAAACGTTCAGCACTAGCTGCTGAAGCAGCCACGAAAGCGGGCTTCACTCAAGTTTATAATATTCTTGAAGGATTTGAAGGGGAGCTGAATGAACAGCAACAACGCGGTGATCTTGGAGGCTGGCGTCATGCAGCCTTGCCTTGGGTGCAAGATTAATCTTTCTACTGAAGATCGTTCAAATCGAGAATAACTTCTTACAAAATAGGACTGCTGACCAACAACAGTCCTATAAATATTATTTCTAATGGCGCATTCTTTCAGTTAATGTAGACCATATCTCAAATTAGATGCTTGCCTCGTCGGGCTTAGAAGTTGTAACAGGAGTTCGCACCATGAGCCAGCCAGTCGTGCCAGCCGCCAATCAATCCCATCAGTTTTCTACAAGCACAACATCTACCAAGGCAAATGCTGATACGCCACATTGGCCATTGGAACGCATTGTCAGTGAACTCCGTGCTGAGCGTGCACGCTGGCGTGAGTCACAAAAGCGTACACGCGAGTTTGGCGGGCGCGAGTTGCCTTCTAGAGAAACACTGCGTGAGATTGTGGAAGCTTTAAGCGGTGCGCTTTTCCCGATGCGACTGGGGCCTGCTGACCTCCGTCAGGAAGGGGAAGACTACTATATCGGTTATACGCTGGATTCCGCACTTAACGCATTACATGAACAAGTGCGTTTAGCCCTCTATTATGAAGCCCGCTATCGGGCATCCGCGACACAGGCGGATAGTCATGCAGAGCCAGCAACTTCGGTCATTGAACAACATGCCGTTGAAATCGTACGTGCTTTTTCTTTGGCACTCCCTAAAGTCCGTCGTTTGCTTGACAGTGATGTGCAGGCTGCCTATGACGGTGACCCTGCAGCGCGGAGTGTGGATGAGGTGTTGCTCTGCTATCCCGGCGTGCTTGCCATTATTTATTACCGTCTTGCGCATGAATTATATACGCAGGGTGTACCGCTGCTTGCTCGGATTATCTCAGAGCTGGCCCATTCGACAACGGGTATTGATATTCATCCTGGTGCCAAAATTGAAGCGGGTTTCTTTATTGATCATGGTACGGGTGTTGTGATTGGTGAAACTGCGGTAATAGGTCAACACGTACGTTTATATCAAGCTGTCACTTTAGGTGCAAAGCGTTTTGAAGTGGCCGAAGATGGTACTTTGCAGAAAGACTATGCACGTCATCCGATTGTTGAGGATGATGTGATTATTTATGCGGGTGCGACCATTCTTGGACGGATTACCATCGGCAAAGGCTCGACAGTTGGCGGGAATGTCTGGTTGACACGTAGCGTTCCCCCAAACAGCCATATCACCCAACAAGACGCATCGCATCAAAAAGTTTGATGCGCTGTGATCAAAGCGTCATACATTTTGAGTATATGTAAGGCAAGAATTATTGAAACGACTTTTGCTCAAAGTGAGTGGGTTAGCGTTTATATTCCTTTATGAAGAAATGGTTTGTTTTTGGTTAATTTTAAATCAAAGGCATTATAAGTATTCTTGAATTTGAATAGCTTATCTGTTTTTTATATAAGTTATTCATATTTTGTGATGAAGGATTTTTCCGTTAGGCTAGAGCCGATCTAAAAAATTTAGTTTTCTATTTGGTTTGTTTGAGACGCGTCGTTTGTTATAACGTTTTTAATCACAGGAGCCAGTCATGGCGAAGAATCAGGATTTACCACACGCACAGGCGCTTGGCGATAATGCAGCCCGCCAGCTTGCCAATGCAACCAAAACAGCCCCGCAACTATCCACGATCACGCCACGTTGGCTAGTGCATTTGCTGCAATGGTTACCTGTTGAAGCAGGTATCTATCGCGTTAACCGTGTCAGCAATGCAGATGATATCCAAATTGCCTGTACTCAGCGCGATGAGTCACAATTACCGCAAACGTTTGTGGATTATGACACCACGCCGCGTGAATACTTCTTGAATGGTGTTTCGACTGTTCTTGATGTCCACACCCGCGTATCCGATTTGTACAGCAGCCCACATGATCAAATTCGTGAACAACTGCGCTTGACGATTGAAACCATCAAAGAACGTCAAGAAAGCGAGTTGATCAACAACCCAGAATACGGTCTATTGGCAAGTGTTGCTGACTCTCAACGCATTTCAACCTTAACCGGCGCACCAACACCAGATGATCTTGATGATTTGATTGGTAAAGTATGGAAAGAGCCTGGTTTCTTCTTAGCGCATCCTGCTGCAATCACTGCATTTGGCCGTGAATGTACCCGTCGCGGTGTACCACCACCAACAGTTAGCTTGTTCGGCTCACAGTTCATTACTTGGCGCGGTCTACCATTAATTCCATCGGATAAAATCCCTGTGGAAGATGGCAAAACCAAAATTCTGCTGATTCGTGTGGGTGAGAAGCGTCAAGGTGTAGTCGGTCTGTTCCAACCTGGCTTAGCCGGCGAACAAGCACCAGGCTTATCTGTGCGTTTTATGGGAATTAACCGAAGTGCAATCGCATCCTATTTGATTTCGCTGTATTGCTCGCTGGCGGTGCTGACTGAAGATGCGTTGGCGGTTCTCGAAGACGTGGAGATTGGCAAATATCATGACTACTCAGACAAGTACAAGTAATAGCGTGACAGGACTCTCTCCTGAAACAGCTGGCTTGCCTGATGAAGCAACATTGAGTCGAATCGCTAGTGCGCTTTTTCAGGCGTTACCCGGCGAGAAACCCAATTTTGATTTGCCTGCAAGTCCGCCGCAACCCGCCGATCCATTTTTGGCTCTAGGCGGTCGTGCACCTGCGCTTGCAACAGGTCGTGCATTGAATCCTGAAATTCCGCACAATGTGCCGAATCTACCGGATTCACCTGAGAAAAAAACGGCTTCATTGCCTGGTGTAGGGGGGGCGAATTATCCGCAAGTCCCTTATTCACCAGTCACCCCTGAGATTGCAACCTTGACGCCAACGCTGCCGGTATTGGCAGGTTCACCGTCTCCAAGTGTTGCAGGTAATGATTCACCGTTTTATTTTTTGCAAGGTTCTGGCGCAAGTCATGCACCTCAACCGGTTGATCCTGCACTTGCGTTGGGTGGTCGTGCACCCGCTGTGGCAACATCGCAGGGTTTAAATCCAGCAATACCGCACAGCGTTCCGACTGATTTGGATGCGCCTGAGCAAAAAACGGAGTCTTTACCTGTCGTCGGTGGTGCTAGCTTGCCATCTGCACCAGCTAAAGTCCCTGCACCCGTTGCAACATCAGATGTAACGTCATTGACACCCAGTGTGCCAAGCGTTCCAGCCAATGTTGCAAGTGCAGCGCCAAGCTCTGCTTTTGGTCGTGCACCTGATACGAGTGCGGCTTCTTCACCGTTTTATTTTGTGAATGAAGGTGGAGCACCTGTACCAACGTCTCCAACTGCACCTGCAACGGATATCCCTGATGAAGCACTCTTTGCGCAATCATTTGGGTTACCTGGTGCCGATGCGCTAAAAGCGTTGCTTGCAGGCAGTACGTCTAATCGCGCCGCACCAAGTGCCGCACCCACCCCAAGTCCATCAGGTTTCTACTTCCTTGATGTACCGAGTGCGGGTTCAGCATGGCAAGATAAACCAACGAACATTGTGCCAGTCAGTAGTGCGCATCAACCTTTTGATGTGCAATCGGTACGTCGGGATTTTCCAATCCTGCAAGAGCGTGTTAATGGTCGTCCATTGGTCTGGTTTGATAATGCCGCGACCACGCATAAGCCGAAGTCAGTGATTGAGCGCGTGTCCTATTTTTATGAACACGAAAACTCAAACATCCACCGTGCTGCGCATGAATTGGCAGCACGTGCGACCGATGCATATGAACATGCACGTAAAACGATTGCGCGTTTCTTGGGTGCGAAGTCTGAGAGCGAGATTATTTTCGTTCGTGGTACCACAGAAGCAATCAATTTGGTTGCGAAAACGTGGGGTGTACAGAATATTGGTGCTGGTGATGAAATCATCGTATCTAATCTGGAACATCACGCCAATATCGTGCCTTGGTTTCAATTGGCCAAGCAAGTGGGTGCCAAGCTGCGTGTGATCCCTGTGGATGACAGCGGTCAAATTCGTCTTGATGAGTATCGTAAGTTGCTCAATGATCGAACCAAAATTGTCTCGATTACCCAAGTTTCTAATGCGTTGGGTACGGTCACACCAGTCGCAGAAGTGATTGCTTTGGCTCATCAGGTCGGCGCGAAAGTGCTGGTCGATGGTGCACAGTCTGTGGCACATCTCCGTGTTGATGTACAGGCGCTGGATGCAGACTTTTTTGTGTTTTCTGGCCATAAAATCTTTGGCCCGACAGGGATTGGTGTTGTTTACGGCAAGGCGGACTTGCTGGAAAAAATGCCTCCTTGGCAGGGCGGTGGAAATATGATCCAAGACGTAACCTTTGAGCAAATCATTTTTCAACCTGCACCGAACAAGTTTGAAGCAGGCACGGGGAATATTGCTGATGCGGTTGGTCTGGGGGCAGCGATTGAATATGTCGAAAGCCTCGGCTTAGATAATATTGCCCGTTACGAGCATGATTTGCTTGAATACGGTCAGCATGGTCTAAGCAGTGTTTCGGGCTTACGCTTGATTGGTACTGCACGTGAGAAAGCCAGTGTCATGTCTTTCACACTGGAAGGCTATGAGAATGAAGAAGTTGGCAAGGCATTGAATAAAGAAGGTATCGCGGTTCGTACCGGACATCACTGTGCTCAACCGATTCTCAGACGTTTTGGGGTTGAGACCACAGTTCGTCCTTCACTTGCGTTTTATAACACGACGGAAGAGATTGACTTACTGGTTTCAATTTTGCATCAGCTACGTCGTGCACGAAGCATTCGTCGATAACAGTTTGTAAAATCGACTAGTGTAAAAAAGCCACTAAGCATTCGCTCAGTGGCTTTTTATTACGCTGAAATTTTATTGGCTACTTCGGTAGCCAACATTCAATCAGGCCTAGAATGGCGATTCAAGTGGAGTACTAGGACTCACTTTTGTCGAGGAGGGCTGAGGTGTGTGTTTAGGTGCTGTTGATTCTGCAGTTTTAGATTCTACAAGATCGGCAATACTATCCGATGTTGTGGAAGTCGAATCTGTCGTGGAATCAGATTCAGTATCTATCACTTTCTTTTTACGAGGCTTAATTGCGCCTGACGCGTTGCTACTATTCGGGTTACCAGGATCTTTATCAATCCAGCTTTCTGGCGTATTGGCGAGTGCTTTGGCCATATATTCGCTCCAAATCGGCAGGGCAGCAACGCCCCCAAATTCTTTACGACCCAGTGTACGAGGCTGGTCAAAACCGACCCATGCAACCGCGACTAGCGTTGGATTGAAACCAGAGAACCATGCGTCTTTAGCATCATTGGTTGTTCCTGTTTTACCGCCTATGTCATTACGACCCAGTTTCATCGCCGCATAACCCGTACCATGTTGAATCACGTCACGCAAAATGCTGGCCATGTCATAGGCTGTTTTAGCGGTCAGTACACGTTCAGCACGACGATAATTCGCAGGTAGTGGAGTGGTTGCAGGTGAAGATGCCGGATTGTCTGTTGAGTTGATGCTGCCATCTGGGTTACTGGTCAGTACCGTCGGCGCGGCACTGCTTGCATCAGGCTGTACGCTACTTGCATCAGATAGGTCTTGCTGGTCTGGATTATTGGCTGCGTCGCAACTGCGGCAAACGCGAACTGGGTCTGCCTTGAAAAGTACATCGCCTTTGAAGCTTTCGACACGTTCAATAAAGTAAGGCTGGATACGATAACCGCCATTAGCAAAAGCGGCATAACCCGTGGCGACTTGGATAGGTAAGGCTTGTGCTGCCCCTAAAGCAAGCGCTAGGTTCTTAGGCAGTTTGTCTTCCATAAAACCAAAGTGTGTCAAATGCTCAACGGCTTTATTGATTCCAACGGCCTGCAATAAGCGAACAGAAACCAGATTTCGGGATAGATACAATGCTCGGCGTAAGGTAATGGGTCCCATAAACTTGCCATCAGAGTTTTGTGGGCGCCAATTGCCGACCTGTAGGGGCGCGTCATTGATAATGCTATAAGGTGTGAAACCACGCTCTAAGGCCAAGGAGTAGATGAACGGCTTGATGTTAGAACCAGGTTGTCTCCAGCCCTGCATACTGCGGTTAAAGTTGCTTTTTGCGAAGTCATAACCCCCGACAACCGCTTGAATGGCACCGTCATTCGGGTCTAGGGAGACGAGCTGTGCTTCGGCTGCTGGAATCTGCGTGAGTGTCCAGTTGATCCGTGACCATGCTGCTTTAGACAGGTCTAGTTTGGGTTGGGAGGGCTCTTCTGTTTTGGCTTTTGTTGCATCAGGTGCTGGATCATCAAGGTCCGCAGCGTCTGCTGGGTCATTCGTCTTGGCGGATGATTTATTTTGTGCATTCAAATATTGTTGGATTTGATCGGCGGTGAGATCCGATGGACGCACACGAATAATATCGTTCACATGAACAATTTCAGATGCATTGCTGGGCGCACCACCAACACGATCTGTCGAATAATATTTTCGTGCCCACGACATTCCGCTCCACGGTACTGTGATGGTCAATCCATTACTAAACACAGCATCAAAACTTTGTTTGGATACTTTAGTGACTTGTACAGGCCACATGTTGTTAATCACATAATGATCCGCGAGGGGTTTGGCATTGGATTCTGCACCACGCCAGCCGTGACGATGATCATATGCCTCAAGCCCTTTATGAACAGCATCTTCTGCCATTTTTTGGCGATCCGATGGGATTGTGGTGTAAACGCGATAGCCCGAGTTGAGTACATCTTCACCAAATTCTTCGACCATTGCACTACGAACCATTTCGGCTACATAAGGCATGTCAACATCAAGACGTTTAGTATTGGCGCTGTAGTTCAGCGCAAGGGGCGCATTAATATTTTCTTGATATTGGGCTTGGTTAATAAATCCCAGTTGCAGCATACGTCCAATAATCCAGTTACGTCGTTCGATCGCACGATCTGGGTCATTGACAGGATTGTATTTAGTCGGTGCTTTAGGTAGTCCTGCAATCATGGCCATTTCTGCAATGGTCAGGTCCTTTAAAGGTTTGTGGTAATACACTTTGGCCGCTGCGGCAATGCCGTATGCGTGTTGTCCTAAAAATATTTTATTCACATAAAGTGTAAAAATTTCTTGTTTATTCAGGTTTTGTTCAATCTTTCGGGCTAGAAAAATTTCTGTTAATTTTCGTTTGAGGGTCCGTTCTGGGCTTAAGTAGAAATTCTTGGCAACCTGCATGGTGATGGTCGATCCACCTGATTGCCCACTACCGCTTTGCATTGCTTCCGTCACTGCGCGGCCGAGTCCCTTAAAACTGACACCGTTATGAGTGAAAAAAGAGGAATCTTCCGCTGCTAGAAAAGCATTGACCATGAGTGGCGGGATTTCATCATACGTGACAGGCCGCGATATCTTTTCACCGAATTCGCCAATCAATTTATTGTCTTTTGAATAGACTTGCAGAGGAATTGCGACAGGCGCTGACTTGAGCTGAGCGATGTCTGGCAAGCTTGGAGCAATAAAGAGATAGAGCCCATAAAATCCAATGGGAAGAGCCAGTAGGAGCACCAGTAATAGTGCAAATAGTGGGTGGATTCGGCCTGCGCAAGATAGCTTTTTCATGACAAGTGAGTTTTAATGCCTTAAGTCAAGGTTGACGCCGTAGTATACCCACAACAAACAAGGATGGCATCTTATTGCTTTTATTTAAGTCTTCCCCCCGATTTATTTTTTGAACGCACTTGTAATGCTGCAAAAGGCGTGTTATCACTATCCTATAGCTGAATTGTTACTAGATGTATTGGATATTCGGTGATTCTGTTGGCACTTTGTGTTGTTTGAGTGTGATTGTGTTGCCAGCTTAGGGTTTATGGATGTTTTAAACGGAATTATTCCATAAAAAATATTTGTAACTTGAGTGCTGAAACGCATTCAAAACAAACCTAGTTTTTTGTAAATGTGGAGTGGCGACTAGGCACTGTTTTTACGTAGCTTCTTGTATTTGAAGCGACGAGTAGGTAGTTAGGTGGATTGCTGGTTACGGCTTTTCAAATTTGGACAGAACAATAAAAGGGAATTTAATGTGTTTTCCTTTGGACGCAAACAAAATTCTAGCCTAGTAGGGTTAGACATCAGCACGACGTCTGTCAAGCTTTTAGAGCTCAGTATTCGTGATGGTCGCTATTATGTCGAAAGTTACGGCTCAGAGGCTCTTCCTCCAAATGCAGTAGTTGAGAAAAATATTGCTGATGTTGAAGTGGTTGGAGAGGCTATTGGTCAGCTCGTAAGACGTGCTAGCCCAAGATCTTCTCAGGCAGCTGTTGCTGTAGCAGGGTCCGCTGTGATCACTAAACTGATCGATATGGAAGCGGATATGACGGACGATGAGCGTGAAATGCAGATTCGTTTGGATGCCGATCAATATATTCCTTACCCGTTGTCTGAAGTCAACTTGGATTTCGAAGTGCTTGGTCCGTCTGCTGTTGTGCCTGGACGGGTTAGCGTATTGCTTGCGGCTTCGCGTTCAGAAAATATTGAACAGCGTGTCGATGTGCTTGAGATTGGTAATTTAACTGCCAAAGTGGTTGATGTTGAATCTTACGCAATTGAACGCACCTTTGGTTTAATGGTTGATGCCCTACCTGATAGTCCAGATATTGTCGCGATTGTTGATATCGGTCATACGATGACGACGCTTAACGTGCTACGTCATGATCAGATCATCTATACCCGTGAACAACTCTTTGGCGGCAAGCAACTGACAGAGGATATTCAACGTCGCTATGGTTTGTCTTTTGAGGAAGCCAGCCGTTCAAAAAAAGAAGGCAATCTTCCTGACGATTACGAGCCTGAAGTGCTGATTCCGTTTATGGAATCCATTGCACAACAAGTCACTCGTTCTCTGCAGTTTTTCTTCTCGTCTAGTCAATATAACGATGTCGATCATATTTTGCTAGCTGGTGGCAGTGCCAGTATTCCGGGGCTTGCACGCTTGATTCAAGATAAGTTAGGCAATCGAGTAAGCGTGGCTAATCCATTTACTCATATGGGTTTTGCCCCTCAAATCGATACCAATGCGATTGGAAATGATGCACCTGCGCTCATTATCGCCTGTGGACTTGCGCTCAGGAGTTTTGATTAATCATGGCACAAATTAATTTACTTCCCTGGCGCGAAGCTCAGCGTGAGCAGCGCAAAAAAGAATTTATGCTCACGGGTGGCGCTATTTTTGTTTTGGCTTTGATTCTGTCTGTTTTGGTCTGGATGGTCTTTAAACATTATCTTGATGAACAGCTCCAAGCCAATCAACAGATTACTACTGCAAATGCAGCACTCGATACGAAGCTGAAAGATTTGGCGCAATTACAGTCCAGACGTGATGACATTGTTTCACGGATGAAAGTGATTCAAGATTTACAAGGCCAGCGTCCAGTTGTGGTTCGTATTTTCGATGAATTGCCAAGATTGACGCCGAGTCATGTCTATATCACTAAATTTGCACGGAAAGATGACAAGTTTACGATCGAAGGCCGAGCACAAAGTCCAAATGATGTATCTGAGTTTTTACGTAATTTGGAAGCATCTCCATGGTTCCGGAATGCATTTATGAATTCATTTCAAGGTGCTGTAGAGCCCGCTACGCCAGTGTCTGGCGGTGTTGTGCCGAGAGCAGAGGATAGCTATGGTCAGTTTGTGATTTCAGTTGATTTGCAACTTCCTGAAACTGATGTAAAAGGACAAGGAGCTTCGACTGCGAAGCATTTAGGAGGTGCATCATGAAGGCGGACAATAACCCTCTAGCAGCTAAGTCGATTTCAAAAAAATTCTCCTTTGAGGAGTTTAGTAATAGTTTTAAATCGCTAGATCCGCAGAATATGGGGAACTGGCCCCTCCCAGTAAAAATTACTGCATTTATTTTTATCGGTGTTTTTGTATTTGTGCTTGCTTATCTTTTATTGATTGCTCCTGTACGCGAGGATATTGCAGCGGCTGAAGCGCAGGAGCGAAGTTTATTAAATGATTATCGTGACAAGGATTCAAAACTTCGAAATTTGTTGCAATATCAGAAACAAGTCGAAGAAATGGAGTCTACCTTTGGTCAATTGTTACAGCAACTTCCTAAAGAAACTGAAATTCCTGGGCTGGTTGAAGATATTAATTATACCGGTGTAGGCAGTGGCTTGCAGTTCGATAAAATTAATGTAGAAAAAGAAGTGACAAAGGACTTCTTTATTGAATTGCCAATGACGATCAAAGGTCGTGGTGACTATCATTCATTTGGTGCTTTTGTCAGTGCCTTGGCTGCATTACCACGGATTGTGACCATTGATGATTTTGATATTTCTCCAATTAATGATAAATCAAAATCTGAAATACCGGTCTTGGGTTTGACCGTGAATGCAAAAACTTATCGTTATAACGATAAAGTCGATTCCAAAAATAAACCCAAAAGCCCGCAGGATGCCGCAAAGAAAACAGGGAGTGCATCATGAAGCGTAGAGTGATGACAGAAAATAAAAGTTCCCAATGGCAAATTCGATCAAAAAATGCACCGAAAATTTTGATTTTTGGTGGGGTGCTGTTAGTGGGTATGTTATCAACCGGTTGTAGCTCGCGGGTTGATGGTGTTGCAATGGAAATGCAGAAAATCCATAACGAGCCGACCTTACCCATTACACCTGCACCTGTGTTCTTGCCAGTACCCACGTTCACGTATGCAGCACAAGGATTTCGGAGTCCATTTATTGCACTGAGTCTTGCAGAAGAAATGAAGGTTATGGCTGGACGTCATGTGATGCCTGATTTGAGTCGACCATTACAGTTTTTAGAGCAATTTCCATTAGAAAATCTACGTATGCGTGGAACGATACATAATCAAAAAGGTCCTCTTTATGGTTTGATTGAAGATCCTCAAGGTGGTGTGCTTCGCGTTCAAGTTGGTAACTATTTAGGGAAAAATTATGGGCGTATTGTGGGAATTACACCTACCCAAGTTAACTTGGTTGAAATTGTCCCTGATGGAAAGGATGGTTTTGTTGAGCGGCCACGTAGCCTAATCATGGTTGATGCAGGCGGATAAAAAATTTTGAGGATAACGATGATGAGCAGTAGCAGCATGGTAAGTCAAATGCTATCGAATTGGTTGGGTCAAGGGGTAAATGACATGGAAGTTAGAGGTGTTAAAGAGTCAGCACGTGACCTTAAAAAGGTTTTCGACCGGGAAGTTGGGCATGAGTTGGCGATGCGCTCAGTCGCACGTCGTTTTGTGATAAAAGCATTGCCTATGCATTTGGCTATTGTGAGCGCTTGTGCGATTACGATGACAGCCTATGCAAGTAGTACGGTGACGCTCACTGGAATAAACACGACGGCATTGCCTAATAATGAGACTGAACTTCGTCTTGCATTTGATGGTACTCCACCTAATCCGCAAGCTTATCAATTAGACAAGCCAGCACGCTTGGTCGTAGATTTGCCTAATGCAAAAAGTAGTTTAGCGAGTCGTTATCAGGATATTGGTTCAGGAAATGCACGTAGCTTGGCTGTTGTCGATAATGCAGAGAGAACTCGTTTAGTTGTAAACTTGAGTCAAGCCAGTGGATATTCAACACGTGTTGAAGGGAATACTTTGGTATTGAAAGTTGGCGGTACTAAAGTATCAGCTGCTAAAGCTGTCGCGACACCTACATCAGTAAATACTGCGATGCCTGTTGCTGGAAACAAAAACATCGCCTATGAAGTAACAGATGTTGACTTTCGTCGTGGCGGTGCAGGAGAGGGTAATGTTCTCATTGCGCTGAATAACCCGAATGCACCTGTCGATGTTCAGCAGCAAGGGACTAAAATCATTGCGCGTTTTTTGGGTACGAAGTTGCCTGAGCGTTTACGTCGTCGTTTAGACGTGAATGATTTCGGCACTCCAATTAAAACTATTGATGCTTATAATGAAGGCAATAATGGCATATTGGTGATTCAGCCACAGGGGGATTTCGAGTATCTGGCCTATCAGGCAGATAATAAACTCACCATCAGTGTAAAGCCAGTCGTTCAGCAAAAGACGGCTGAAGCCAAACTCCCAACTTATACTGGACAAAAGTTATCATTAAACTTTCAAGATATTGAAGTGCGTTCAGTTTTACAATTAATCGCTGATTTTACTGGCCTTAATTTGGTTGCCAGCGATACCGTTGCAGGGAAAATTACGATCCGTTTACAGAACGTTCCTTGGGATCAGGCTTTAGATATTGTGTTAAAAACCAAAGGTCTAGATAAACGTCGCAATGGTAATGTGATTATGATTGCGCCTGCGGATGAACTAGCGGCACGTGAAAAGATTGAAATTCAAAATAATCGCCAAGTTGAACAACTGGCACCGTTGACGACGCAATATATTCAATTGAGTTATGCAAAGGCAAGTGATCTACTTCTGTTAATTACCTCTGGGCGTAATAATGGTGGAGGAGGTAATGGCTCTAATGGAATTGGTTCTGGAGGGGATGCAAACGTAGGAAGCTTACTTTCTCCTCGGGGAACTGTATCGATTGACGCGCGCACCAATACTCTTATTGTGCAAGATACAGCAGTAACGATTGATAAAGTCCGTGAAATGATTGCGCGTCTTGATGTTCCTATTAAGCAAGTTATGATTGAGGCTCGGATTGTACGTGCTTCAGATACCTTTAGTAAGGAATTAGGCGTGCAATGGGGTATTCTCTCTCACGGTACGGCAAGTCGACCAAATTTATTGGTTGGTGGTAATGAGACAACATTGTTTGACCTACGTAATCCGCAAAGTTCGACTTTGAATGGTCAAACAGGGGTGAGTTATACCATTACCCGACCCGATAATTTGAGTGTGGATTTAGCTGCGACGGGTTCTGGTGCCAGTAGTATTGCACTGGGTGTGATGAGCATCTCTGATATTATGCTGGATTTAACCTTATCAGCGCTTCAAGCTGATGGTAAAGGTGAGGTTATCGCGACACCTAAAGTTTTAACTTTAGATAAGCAAAAAGCCCGGGTTGCTGCGGGTACACAAATTCCATATCAGCAATCGACATCCAGTGGCGCAACCTCAGTTGCTTTTGTTAATGCTGAGCTCAGTTTAGAAGTCACACCAAGTATTACCCCTGATGGTCGTGTCGGAATGGATTTATTGGTCAACGCTGACAGTCCTGGCGATGCCGCTCCAAATGGGCAATTGACCATCAACACCAATCGATTACAAACAAATGTATTGGTTGATGATGGACAGACAGTTGTGTTGGGTGGTATTTTCCAGAATCAGATTTCAAGTAGTACGACTAAAGTTCCATTCTTAGGCGATTTGCCTTATCTTGGTCGTTTATTTAGACATACACTTCAGTCTAATAATAAACAAGAAATGCTGATTTTTGTCACACCACGTTTGGTCAATAGCACCACTCAGGTGAATCAAAGTGCTAAACCTTAAACTTTTAAGGTTTAGTCACTAAGCAGTTGATGCAGGGTGTTTTGATGCATAATGCAACAAAAGAGGCCCCCACCGATTCAACGACGAATGATCTACTTACGGGTAATTTATTCTTAGTTGGACCGATGGGGGCTGGTAAAACTACAGTAGGGCGGCACCTTGCCGATCTACTGGGTCGTACTTTTATTGATGCAGATCATGAAATTGAACGACGTACTGGCGCTACCATTCCTTGGATTTTTGAAAAGGAAGGCGAGGCGGGCTTTCGGCTGCGTGAAGAAGCAGTTATTGCTGAATTGACGGCAATGAATAACATCGTTTTGGCAACGGGTGGTGGTGCAGTGACCCGAGAACAAAGTCGTTTATATCTGCGTCAGAGAGGTACGGTTATTTATTTATATACGCCTGTTGCCATGCAGGTCGCAAGAACCTCTCGAGATCGTAATCGTCCTTTATTACAAACCACTAATCCTGAAGCACGCTTACGCGAATTGCTGACGATTAGAGATCCGCTTTATCGTTCGATTGCTCACCATGTCGTTATGACATTAGATGGTTCAGCAAGGGAGCTTGCTCAAAAGATTATTCAGATCATTCAACCAAACGCGATAAAATAACAATAAATGATGTCCTACCATTCGTGGTATATTTTTATCTACACTTTTGAATTCTTCCTTCTATGACGCAGCAATTGATTTCAGCCGATGCCGAATCTGCATTGATGACCGTACAAACCCTTCATGTTGCTTTAAATGAGCGTAGTTATCCGATCTATATTGGCGGAGATTTGTCTTTAGCTGAATATTTGTTGCCTCATATCGCTGGTCATCAAGTCATGATCGTGAGCAATACCGTTGTCGCACCTCTTTATTTAGCGCGTTATCGGGATGTTTTAAATGAGGCGGGAAAAACTGTAGCGGAGTGCATATTGCCGGATGGTGAGTCTTATAAGACGTTGGAAAGTCTTAACCTGATTTTTGATGCATTGATGTCGAATCGTTTTAATCGTGATTGTACCATCTTGGCTTTAGGTGGTGGTGTGGTTGGGGATATGGCAGGCTTTGCTGCAGCAAGTTTCCAACGCGGGGTGCACTTTGTGCAGGTGCCTACCACATTATTGTCTCAAGTGGATTCTAGTGTAGGTGGTAAAACGGGAGTAAATCACCCACTGGGTAAAAACATGATCGGGGCATTCAAACAGCCCAAAGCCGTCTTGGCTGATATGATGCTCTTGGGTTCCTTGCCTGATCGCGAATTATCTGCTGGTCTTGCTGAAGTGATTAAGTATGCTCTGATCGGAGACGAGGATTTTCTCGTCTGGTTGGAAACGCATATGACTGAACTTGTGGCGCGTAATCCTGCCAAACTTGCAGAGGCGGTTTATCGTTCATGTGCACATAAAGCTCGAATTGTAGCGGCCGATGAACACGAAATGGGTGAGCGTGCTCTGCTCAATTTGGGACACACTTTTGGTCATGCAATAGAGTCCTACATGGGGTATGGTCAGTGGTTGCATGGTGAGGCTGTTGCAGTAGGCATGCTCATGGCGGCTGATTTATCTGCTCGATTGGGTTGGATTAAGGCCCATGATGTTGTGCGTGTTCGCAATATATTGCGTGATGCGAATTTGCCTGTGAATGTGCCTGACATTGCACCAGATGACTTTTTGACACTGATGGGGCAAGATAAGAAGGTGTTAGAAGGGCGCCTTCGACTGGTGTTGCTGAAGAGAATCGGTGAAGGTGTTATTACTCGTGAATTTGATTTACAGCTATTAATGCAAACCCTGGGAAATAAAACTCCAGGCGTAGAGGTGATATGAGCTCAAATCTATCGGCACCAAAGCCGCCTAATTTTTATCCGAAGACGTGGTTTGTTTGTGCCATCATCATATTAGCGGCGAGCGCCATATTGTGGATTTGGCTACAACTCGCCAGTCGCGTGACTAAAGAGCGTTCCTTTGCGGAAACTGAAGCGGCGTCCAAAACAATCACGCCTGATCAGTTTCCTGCAAACTTAGGCACATTGTCCGATATTGTACCTGTATTGGATTTGACCAAAATTACTTCTAATAGACCTGAAGCTGCACATGCTGCTGAATTTAAAGCATTGGCGTTTATCACTGAGCATCAGAGTGATTGGACGCTGCAAGTGATGAATGTTTCTCAAGAAAGCGTGATTACAGATTTTTTAGCAAAACGTTCAGACCGTTCGCGTTTTCAGTATTTTCGCTATAACAAAGGCGGAAAAGACGAAAGTTTTATTTTGACTTACGGCGCATTCCCTGCCATACAGACGGCTTTAGGCGCTGCGCAAACCATGGATTTTGGCTTGCCATCCAGCGTGAAAGCTTTTCCTGAGCGTTTTTCAACCTATCGACCTTTTGTGAGTGATAGTGATGAAAATATGGTGGAGTCTTCTGCAAACTCCCCGCGTCAAGTGAAGCTCAGACCGGTTGCTATTCCTCCTCCAACGGACGCGATTGAAGATAAGCTCGCTGAGATTGCAGCCGAGTCTTCTGCTGCAATGACTACGTCGCCTACACCAACATCTAAGACTGCTCTACCGGCGAATGTCGATGGCTTTAGCGGGCTTCCTGATGCGCCTGCGCCAGATCCAGTTGCTCCAGCGCCGAATAACTCGAAAAAAGGTGCAGCTTCTTCTACAGGGGCTGTACAGGATCCCTTTAATTAAATTGATTCTGTGGTGGATGTCTTTTGGTATAAAAAAGCGTCAGAAATGGCGCTTTTTTATGGGTGCAGAATACATCAATGAAGCTGTATTTATTTGCGTGATGTTAGGTATTTTTTGGTGTTTGAGGGGCGAGGGAGCATGTGCAAAGCGTTGGATAAATGCGATAATATGCTTGTGTTGCATTTATGTTGTATTTAATAAATCAAGCATTGCATTTGAGTACGCGTGAGTTTTTCTTTACACTATTAAGCCGTTTTGTCTGTCATCGTTTATTTTGTCGTGCTACTTTGGACGATGAAACTGGTTGCATGTCTTAATGATTCACTAACGTATAGGATGGATGAGTCAGGTTTTCGCATGACCGCCATAACAAGTTTGACAAGCGTCTAGTGTCGTAACCAGTATCTATTGTGTTGTTTTGATATTTCTTTTGCTTTCTATTTAAGGGTACGCCATGCATATGTCGCCGCTCGCTACATCTTCTTCGGAAGCCCATTGCTCATCTGAATCGATTTCTGATGCAGCAGTGACGGGTCTGTATCAACCTGAAGATTTTCGGGATAACTGTGGCTTTGGTCTGATTTCCCACATGCAGGGTCAGGCAAGTCATCATTTACTTCAGACAGCGATTCACAGCTTAAGCTGTATGACCCATCGTGGCGGTATTGCGGCAGATGGTAAAACGGGTGACGGATGCGGTTTGCTATTGGCGATGCCAAAAGACTTTTTCCGCGCAGAAGCAAAGAAACTTGGCGTCACTTTGCCTGAGTTATTTGCTGTAGGTACGATTTTTCTCAATACTGATGCAACCTTGGCACAACATTCCCGCGAGATTCTGGCTGCGGAAGTCACTAAAGAAGGCCTGACGGTTGCGACGTGGCGTCCTGTTCCGATCAATGTGGACATTTTAGGTGAAATTGCGCTGCGTTCATTACCTGCATTTGATCAGTTGATCGTTGCAGCACCCGACGGCATGGAAGCTCCAGAGTTCAATCGTAAATTGTTCTTGGCGCGTCGTCGTGCAGAGAGTCAATTGACGCACGATCCTTTGTTTTATGTAACATCGCTTGCTAGTACGGTGATCAGCTATAAAGGCTTGATGATGCCGAAGGATATCGCATCCTTTTACTTGGACTTGAGTGATGAGCGCTTAACATCCCATATCGTGGTTTTCCATCAGCGCTTCTCTACCAATACAGCGCCACGTTGGGCTTTAGCTCAACCTTTCCGTTACTTGGCGCACAATGGTGAGATCAACACCATCACAGCAAACCGTAACTGGTCTGTTGCGCGTACACCAAAATTTGAAAACCCATTGTTACCTGGTTTGCTAGATGTTAAACCGTTAGTGAATCGCACGGGTTCAGACTCTTCAAGCTTGGATAATATGCTGGAGATTTTGGTCGGTGGCGGCATGGATATGTTCCGCGCACTGCGTATGCTTGTTCCACCAGCATGGCAGAACGTTGAAACCATGGATGCAGATTTACATGCATTTTATGAGTTCAACTCTAAGCACATGGAAGCTTGGGATGGTCCTGCGGGTCTGGTGATACAGGATGGTCGTCATGCAATCTGTATGCTCGATCGTAATGGTCTGCGTCCCGCGCGCTGGGTGATTACCAAAAACGGTTACATCACCCTCGCTTCTGAAATTGGTGTTTGGGATTATAAGCCTGAAGATGTGGTGTCTAAAGGTCGTGTGGGTCCTGGTCAGATTCTAGTTGCGGATACGCAAACTGGTGAGCTACTGCGCACCGTTGATATCGATAACCGCTTGAAATCAACCCATCCCTACAAGAAGTGGTTGCGTGACCACGCTGTTCATATCAAGACTGACGATGATCTCGAAGAAAGCCTGCAAGAGTTTGGTCTGAAAGGCGATGCACTGAAAGCCGCGCAAAAAATGTTCTTGATCAGCTTTGAAGAGCGTGATCAGATCATTCGCCCATTGGCTGAAAGTGGTCAAGAAGCGGTTGGTTCGATGGGGGATGATACGCCGATGGCAGTATTGTCACGTCAAGTTCGTCACGTAGCAGACTTCTTCCGTCAACAGTTTGCCCAAGTCACTAACCCACCAATCGATCCGTTACGTGAATCGATAGTGATGTCGCTTGAGAGCTCGTTGGGTCGTGAACAGAATGTGTTTGAGCAATCCCCTGAGCATGCTGAGCGTGTGATTGTTTCTAGCCCAATTTTGTCCGCGAGCAAAATGCATCAGCTTCGTACGCTTGATCGTGCGGAATATCAGATGCACACCATTGATCTAAACTATCCAGAAGCGGAAGGTTTGGAAGCGGCTCTACGTCGTATTTGTGTTGAAGCGGCTGATGCGGTACGCGGCGGGGCAACGTTTATCAACCTTTCTGACCGTAATATTCGTGAAGGCTATCTGCCTGCGAATGCGATTTTGGCAACGGGTGCTGTGCATCATTATTTGTCTGAACAGGCAGTACGCGCTGACGGTAATATTCTGGTTGAAACCGGTTTAGCTCGCGATCCACATCATTTTGCTGTATTACTCGGGTTTGGTGCCAGCGCGATTTATCCGTACCTTGCGTATGACGTAATCAATGATCTGATTGCCAAAGGTGATTTGCTGGGTGATCCACTGTATGCACAAAACAATTTCCGTAAGGGGATTGATAAGGGCTTGCTGAAAATTCTCTCAAAAATGGGGATTTCAACGGTTGCATCTTATCGCGCTGGTCAATTATTTGAAGCGATTGGTTTGTCGCGCCCTGTGGTTGATCTTTGCTTTAAAGGTGTACCAAGCCGTATCGAAGGTGCGCGTTTCGTTGATCTGGAAAACGATCAAAAGAAACTGGCAGCCTTGGCATGGCAAACCCGTAAGCCGATTGAACAAGGCGGTTTGCTGAAGTTTGTCTTTAATAAAGAATACCATGCCTTTAACCCTGACGTGATTAACAACCTACATACTGCCGTACGTTCAGGTAAGTTTGAGGACTATCAGTTATACGCTGATCTGGTCAACAAGCGACCTACAGCGACTTTACGTGATTTACTGGGTCTTGATACCAGCAACAGCATTGCAGTTGAAGATGTCGAACCAATTGAAGCGATTCTGCCGCGTTTTGACTCTGCGGGCATGTCACTGGGTGCGTTGTCTCCTGAAGCGCATGAGTCGATTGCCATTGCGATGAATACCATTGGTGGTCGTTCGAACTCTGGTGAGGGCGGCGAAGATCCAGCACGTTACGGCACGATTAAGAACTCAAAAATTAAACAGGTGGCTTCAGGTCGCTTCGGTGTAACCCCTGCATATTTATCTTCAGCAGAAGTGCTGCAGATTAAAGTGGCGCAGGGTGCAAAACCAGGTGAAGGTGGTCAGTTGCCTGGTGGAAAAGTGAATGCCCTGATTGCGCGTTTGCGTTACTCAGTACCAGGCGTGACCTTGATTTCTCCGCCGCCACATCATGATATTTACTCTATCGAAGACTTATCGCAATTGATTTTTGACTTGAAACAAGTCAATCCAAAAGCGCTGGTTTCGGTGAAGTTAGTATCGGGCCCAGGCGTGGGAATGATTGCTGCTGGTGTAGCTAAAGCCTATGCTGATTTGATCACGATTTCCGGTTATGACGGTGGTACAGCCGCATCTCCATTGTCATCCATTCACTATGCAGGATCACCATGGGAGCTCGGTTTATCTGAAGCGCATCAAGCCCTGCGTGTGAATAACTTACGTGGTAAAGTCCGTGTGCAAACCGATGGTGGTTTGAAAACAGGTTTGGACGTGGTCAAAGCCGCAATCTTGGGTGCAGAGTCTTTCGGCTTTGGTTCCACGCCGATGATCGCCTTGGGTTGTAAATACCTGCGTATTTGTCACTTGAATAACTGTGCGACAGGTGTGGCAACACAGCAGGATCACTTGCGTAAAGAGCATTACATCGGCGAACCTGAAATGCTGATCAATTTCTTCCATTTTATCGCGCAAGAAACGCGTGTATGGATGGCGGCGCTTGGTGTTAAGAGTCTGAAAGACTTGATAGGACGCACTGACTTGCTGACTTGTTTGGAAGGCCAAACCGATAAGCAGAACCATTTGGACTTGCGTCCAATATTGACTACACATGCTTCTGCAAAAGGCAATGATCAGTACTGTACCTCAGCACGTAATGAACCGTTTGATCGTGGTGTCCTTGCCGAACAGATGGTCATGGATATGCAAAATGCCATCACAGCTAAGTCTGGTGGTACGTTCAGCTATAAAATCATGAACGGCAATCGCTCGATTGGCGCGCGCTTGTCTGGTGAGATTGCCAAGTTACATGGCGACCTTGGCATGAGCAATCAACCGATTACCCTAAAGCTTCATGGCACTGCAGGACAGTCACTGGGTGTGTGGAATGCGGGTGGTTTGCATATCGAGCTTGAAGGCGATGCCAACGACTACGTCGGTAAAGGCATGGCTGGCGGTCAGATTTCGATTTATCCACCGAAAGGCTCTCCATTTAAATCGCAAGATACTGCGATTATTGGAAATACCTGTTTGTACGGCGCAACGGGCGGCAAGCTTTTTGCAGCAGGAACAGCAGGTGAGCGTTTCGCAGTGCGTAACTCGGGTTGTCATGCAGTGATCGAAGGTGCGGGTGATCATTGCTGTGAATACATGACTGGTGGTCTTGTGACCGTGTTAGGTCGTACTGGCCTGAACTTTGGTGCGGGGATGACCGGTGGTTTTGCTTACGTACTCGATTTAGAAGGTGACTTCTTTGATCGTTGCAACCATGAGCTGATTGACTTGAACCGTATCAGTTCAGAATCGACCGAAGAGCATCGTCAGCATTTGGTTGAAGTACTTGAAGAGTATGTCGAAGCAACGGGCAGTGCGTGGGGCCAACAGTTGCTGGATGAGTTTGATGAGTTCAGCCGTAAGTTCTGGCTGGTCAAACCGAAGGCCGCTAGCCTTGCCAGTTTGTTGAAAACGACCAAAGCTGATCCACAATAAGGCTTGGCTCATCAATCACACGATTTTATTCGCGTGATTGATGAGATCGTCATAAATTGGTTGTTGATTCGCTATAGAATACGCAGCAATCGCATAAGCAAGAATAATCTGTCAGCGTATTGAACGATATTTACGATTTAATGCAATAGCAGGCACGCACGCGCAATCGTGCTGACCCAGTGAGGATGACACATGGCTGATCGCCTAAGTAATGATTTTCAGTTTCTCGATGTTGCAAGACAAGAGCCTGAGAAAAAAGATATTGATACGCGTACGACTGCATTTGTTGAGATTTATCAACCTTTTGAAAAAGTAGAAGTTGCTAATCAATCTCATCGTTGTTTGGACTGTGGCAATCCATACTGTGAATGGAAATGCCCAGTACACAACTATATCCCCAATTGGCTCAAGCTGATTAGCGAAGGACAGTTGTTCCAAGCGGCTGAATTATCGCATCAAACCAATACTTTGCCTGAAGTGTGTGGTCGTGTTTGCCCTCAAGATCGTTTGTGTGAAGGCGCATGTACGCTAAATGACGGCTTTGGAGCGGTGACGATCGGAAATACCGAAAAATATATTACAGATACCGCTTTTGCGATGGGTTGGCGCCCTGATATGTCCAAAGTCGTTTGGACTGATAAAAAAGTGGCGATCATTGGTGCTGGCCCTGCGGGTCTGGGCTGTGCAGACGTACTTGTGCGTGCTGGTGTTAAACCTGTGGTTTTCGATAAAAACCCAGAAATTGGTGGTTTGCTCACTTTCGGTATCCCTGAATTCAAAATGGAAAAAGATGTGATGATTCGTCGTCGCACCATTTTTGAAGGCATGGGCATTGAATTCCGTTTGAACACCGATGTTGGTGTCGATGTAACCATTGATGAGTTATTAGCCGATTACGATGCCGTGTTCATGGGTATGGGCACATACACCTACATGAAAGGTGGTTTTGCCGGTGAAGAGTTAAATGGCGTCTATGATGCGCTGGATTACTTGATTGCCAATGTGAACCGTTGCCAAGGCTGGGAAAAGTCACCGACTGACTATATCAGCATGGAAGGTAAACGCGTCGTGATCTTGGGCGGCGGTGACACCGCGATGGATTGTAACCGTACCGCAATTCGCCAAGGTGCGTCGCATGTCGCATGTGCGTACCGCCGTGATGAAGAAAATATGCCCGGTTCACGCCGTGAAGTGAAGAATGCGCGTGAAGAAGGTGTTGAATTCCTGTTTAACCGTCAACCAATCGAAATTGTTGGCGATGCTAATGGCGTGATTGGTGTGAAGGTTGTGACCACACAATTGGGCGAAGCAGACAGCCGTGGTCGTCGCAGTCCTGAGCCAATCCCAGGCTCAGAAGAAATTCTGCCTGCTGATGCCGTGATCTTGGCTTTTGGTTTCCGCCCAAGTCCAGCGGCATGGCTTGCAAGCCAGTCTGTAACGTTAGATGGCTCTGGTCGTGTGACTGCACCGGAACATCAAGCATTCCCATTCCAAACCAGCAATCCAAAGATTTTTGCCGGTGGTGATATGGTGCGTGGTTCTGATCTGGTCGTTACCGCAATTTGGGAAGGTCGCCAAGCGGCGGAAGGAATTCTGGATTATCTGAAGATCTAATGGTTGATTGAATTTAGATTGTATGAATAAAAATGCTCATCATCAGATGAGCTTTTTTTATGATCAAGGGTGATTGTTAGACTTAAAATCCAGCTACACTTAAAGAATGACTATCGAAAAATAAAAGAAATCATTATGAATAGACCTTCTTTTTCTACTGTTGTTTTGATTTTACTGGTGTCATTTGGTGCTTATCATTGGTGGAATAAGCAACATGCACAGACCCTAATTGCGCAAAATGATTCTACACAAGATATGGATTCAGTCCGTGCAAATAATGCAGCACGTCAGGGACGCGAAGTGATTCATCTGTATACCGCGACATGGTGTGGCTACTGTAAGCATTTAAAGGCGAGTCTTGATGCGAGCGGTGCACCCTATTTGGACCACGATGTTGAAAATTCCGTTGAAGGTAAGCGTTATGCCGAAGAAAATCATATTTCAGGTGTACCCGTGACGGTTGTCGGTCATGAGACGGTTGATGGTTTAGATGTCGATCGCTTGCAGTCAGTTTTTTATCATGCAGGGTATGATGTGAAGGGGTTAGAGATGTGAGTAACAATCACAATGTTTTCACAATAACCCCCACAATCTCCGTGGCCTGCTGAACAATACTATCTCGATACGCTTCAAATAAAGCATCGCTGATCTGATCGTCATCGCCCGGCTTAAAGTTGGTCATGACAGGCACATGCAGATGACCTGCAAGGATAGAAGGGTTATAGAGATCCCTCAGTAGGGTATTGCGATAGCCACTTTCATTAGAGAGATAGTTTCCACCGCTGCCTTTTTGTGCGCAAGCATTGGCAAGGGGGGCAACAGGAATTTTGGGCGGCGGGACTTCACTGTTAAAATCTTGAGTGGCCATCTTCTGACAATCAGGGAAAACACTGTAGGGTGTATGCCAGATGACGTCATAACCACCCTGTTTATGGGTCTCAGGATTAATGATTGATTTCCCCGTATGGGCAGCCAAAATGGCGTTGATAGGTAGGCTCGTCACTGTAAATTGCTTGGGCTTATCCTGAACCCATGGACGAGGGTTATAACCTAAAATGTCAGTAGGTGGATAAATACTGGCTTCTTCAACTGAGGGTAATGTCGCTGGGATGACGAGCCCAGTATTATCTGCAAAATTCGTTGCATGATAACGACTATGCCAGTTCTCAATCCAAAATGCACCTTTACCGCCTTGGCTCATCGTAATCGAAGCCAGCACATGACCTTTGCCTTTAAAGAAGGGCGCTACTGTATATTCCTGCATGCCTTTCTGGAAATCACTGTAGTTCACAGGCAGTAAGTAGGTTTGGATGACGGCTGTGGAACCATCCGATAGTTTGAAGGTCTTGCCATTTAATGCCAGTGCGATAGCGCCTGAAGGATTCCCAATACGTACTTTTGTCGAAGGGTGGTCTGCTCCCGGCGTTCCTAGCGTAAAAGGATCAAATCCGCTGATGATGATGCGTTTCACATGCGAATCAGAAGGAAACTGCATAGAGTATTGTCCACGTGAGGCGCGCTCTAAGGTCCACTGTAGTTCTTCGCGCTGTGCTTGAGTGAGTGTAAATGAAGGCTTCCACTGCCGTAAAATCAACGTCATTTGTAAGCGCGCCCAGTACAGCATTCGATCATCACTTTGCGGTAGAGACCCCTTTATTTCCTGACCTTGGACACGATTAACAGCCGCTTGCCAAAGTTCTATTCCAGCACGTTTGACCAATCTTTGACTGTCATCAAACGATTTGATCGTCTGGATATCACATAAGTTGCGAGAAAATTGGGGTGCGAAACGGTCAAATCCGGATGCTTCAAGGATTTGAGTTGCGAAAGGTTTGCCATTTGGTACTAAGATATTCTTGAGGCGTTGTTCTTCATAGGATGGGGTTACCATCGTATCCAAGCAATTGGAGTCACCCTGAATGGTGTTGATTAGAGGTGTCTTTAACGAGGGATTCGAGAAATCTTTTTGACATCCAGCCGAGATTACAAGGAGCGCTATTAAGGGGAGTTTTTTAAAGCCTTGGGTGCGATATTTTAAAGAACTCATCGAGATGGATGTCCTTGAATTAAACTATTCAAGATGGAATCGTAGCATAACGATCCCACTTGAACTCATATTCTTAGACTCAATTCACTCCGACTAGCTCTACCCATTTGCCGTCTTTGACTTGATATGCTGTGATCTGTCCTGTTTTCAAATCGCCTTTGTCATCAAACTGAATTTGATTGGTGACGCCTGCATAATTGGTATCTTTGATTTTTGGGGCATAGACTTTAGGGTCGGTTGAGTTTGCAGCCTGCATGGCTTTGGCAATCACTTGTGTCGCATCATAATAATAAGGCGAGTAAAGCTGTACTGGGCCATACTTCTGTTCAAAGCGTTGTTTGAATGAAGCGCCTTGCGGCATCTTTTCAAGGGGCAGGCCTGCAGAGGTGATCACTACGCCTTCGGCAGATTTCCCTGCCAGTTTGATGAACTCAGGCGTGTTCATGCCATCGCCACCAATAAATTGCGCGGTAATGCCTAGATTACGCACCTGAATAATCATCGCAGCTGCTTGCCCATCATTTCCGGCAAAGAAAATTAGATCGGGGTTCTTGCCTTTAATCCGGGTGAGTACTGCATTAAAGTCTGTTTCTTTGTCACTGGCGGATTCACGAGCAATCAGATTGCCGTTGAGTGTTTTAAGGTACTTTTCAAACTCATCGGCCATACCGACGCCATAGGCACTCCGGTCATCAATGATCGCGATGCGCTTTGCACCAAAATGTTGTGCGGCAATTTTTGCCAAAGTTTGACCTTGCTGTACATCGTTGGCGATCAAACGAAAGGCATAAGGAAAGCCCTGTTGGGTATATTTTGGATTGGTCACCGCGCAGGCAATCAACGGAATACCTGCGGCGTTATAGAGTGCTGATGCAGGTAGGGTTGTACTTGATGTCGTATGGCCGATCGCGGCATTCACATGGGCATCGACTAGCCGCTGTGCAGCTGCGGTTGCATTGCGCGGGTCAGCCTGATCATCTTCGCTTTGAATTTTAAAGACCACGGGTTTGCCCGCAATCACAATTTTCTGTGCATTTAAATCATCAATGGCCAGACGTACCCCATTTTCTTCGTCCTTGCCATAGTGAGCCAGTGCTCCGGTCAATGCACCGACTACACCAATAGTCACGGTATTGGTATTTGCATCTTCGGTTTTCTTGCTGCAATGGCTTAGAGCAAGGCCGATTAAAGCAATACCAAAGACTTTACTGAAACGGATGGCAGGCGAGCTGGCTGGACTATGTAGGTGTAGGTTCATGCTATATCTGAATCGTATAAAAATATCATATAGAAAGATAACATGAAATTATGAGCTTCTATATTCATTTTGTGGGAAAGCATGTGCTTAAGGATGCAAGCTAATTTGTGCTGATGACGTCTGTCATTCAATGATTCAAAGGATTTGGTCGGAAATAAATGTGCTTAACAATTCACTACGTCATTTATAGTGAGACATGCGCTATTGTTATGACTTTGCTACACCTATTTTTGAATTGGGCGATTTAAGGAATATGATCATGACACGTCGTTTATTGACAGCGGTTGCATTATCTACGGTATTGTTGACCACCTTGCCAAGCTGTGGTTATAACACTTTGCAGGCCAAAGACGAGGCCGTCAACGCCAGTTGGTCAGAGGTATTAAACCAATATCAACGTCGTGCGGATCTCATTCCGAACCTTGTGAATGTGGTCAAAGGCTATGCGACGCATGAAGAGAAAGTGCTGACTGAAGTGACCGCTGCACGTGCTTCTGTTGCGGGGATTAAAGCAACCCCTGAGTTGGTGAATGATCCTGTGGCGTTCCAGAAGTTCATTGATGCACAGAATCAGTTGCAAGGTTCATTATCTCGTTTGATGGCTGTGACCGAAAACTATCCGGACCTCAAAGCCAACCAGAATTTCCTCGACTTGTCTTCGCAATTAGAAGGTACGGAGAATCGCATTACTGTGGCACGTAACCGTTATATCTCTACGGTGCAGGACTACAATGTGACCGTACGTCAGTTCCCGTCCAACCTGACCGCAAAAGTGACCGGTATGCACACCAAACCCAACTTCAGTGTTGCCAATGAAGCGCAGGTTTCACAAGCCCCTACGGTTAGTTTTAGCGGATCATAACGCATGAATGCTCGCGCTTTTGCGACCTCATCCCTGATGCGGCTTTATTTGCTGTTGCTCGTCATGTTTGTGAGTATGATCGGGCAGTCGAATGCATGGGCTGCTGAAGATGATGCTGATGCCGTTATTGCAACTCAAGTCGCTAAAACAACGGCATTAAAGCCGCTTAAAGAGTTGGTTGCGACGCCATTAGCGACCACAGCTGCCAGCGCACCAGTGGCCTCCACTGCAAGTACACCTGCGGCAGTTGATGCTGGAGGTGGTTTTTTAACACTGCCTACGCTTAATGCTCCTGTGATTGATCAGGCTGGTGCACTGAGTGCTGCAGAGAATCAGCAGATTAGTGACAAGTTGCGTGCAATTCATAGCGCTGGTCGTGCCCAGGTTGGTTTGATTCTGGTCAAAACGACCCAAGGCGAAACCATTTTTGATTACGCTGGTCGGGTGTTCTCTGCTTGGAAGCTGGGGGATGCCGCGCGCGATAATGGCTTGCTGATCGTTGTTGCCGTGCAAGATCGTAAGATGCAGATTTTAACTGGTTATGGTCTAGAGGGCATAATCCCTGATGTCATCGCTTCTCGAATCATCCGCGAACAAATCACCCCGCAGTTTAAAACGGGCAATTATGCGGCGGGTTTGAATGCGGGCATTGACCGCATTGATGGTATTTTGCAACAAGATCCAGAGACCGCAAAAGCCGCGGCAGATCAATTAAAAGCGGAACAGCAAGCAATACGCTCTGGGCAACAAGGCAATGTCGTTTCGGGCAGTCTGATTTTAATCTTGTTGGTTTTGGTGGTGGTCGGTCAGTTTACGCAAATGATCTTTGGTCGAGTGCTTAATTCCACCGGACTTGCCGCAGCAGGTGTCGGCGTTGGTCTCTTTTCCGGTCTGGGGCTAGCGAGCAGTTTGTTGCTGGGCGGTGGGGTATTTATTTTACTCCTTGTCGGCATTTTACCGTTTTTGAATATTCTACTGAGCATGAGCGGTCGAGGCGGCGGAGGTTCAGGTGGAGGCGGTTATGGTGGAGGCGGTGGTTCATTTGGCGGTGGAGGCGCATCGGGCTCATGGTAACTGATGTTTTACAGACAAAATTAGATCCGAATCATGCTGTAGAGACGACCAGTTTTGTGCGTTGGTTAAAGCAGCTGTTTTACTTTCGTTGGCAAGAACGCCATCAGTTTGATGCTGCTGCACGATCAGCGATTGAACAGGCGGTCAAAGCTGCAGAGGCAGGTCATGCGGGCGAGATTAAGGTCGTGATTGAGGGGCATCTCCCTTTAAATACGGCCTTATTCCAAGGAGCAACAGGTCGTGCACGGGACTTGTTTGCATCGCTGGGGGTCTGGGATACCGAACTCAATAGTGGTGTATTGTTGTATATCAATCTTTGTGAACATCGCGTAGAAATTGTGGCCGATCGCGGCATCAATGCCAAAATTGCGCCTGATCGTTGGCTGACGATTTGCGAACGAATCACAGCTAAGCTTGGGGATAATAAACATGAGCATGGCGTGGTTTTAGGTATCGAGTTGATCGGTCACACCTTGCTTGAGTTTTATACTGTCCTTGATTCTGAAGCGGGGAATGAGCTTAGTGATGCAGCACTTTTTTTATAAAAAATAATCTGTATAAAATTTAGACATTTGATCATAATTTGCGATATTTATACCAACCAAATGGTATAAAAATAAGCTATAGTTCGATTAGTGTGATTTGTGTCACATATCTGTGGTAAATGGCGACGTCGACTGAGCTATTTCTGTTGTTTTTTAAACATATTTTTCTTTATTCCTTGTAAATCTTTATTCAGAGGTTGATGTTTCGTCATGTCCAAACTTAACTTAAGTGAATTGACTAGTATTGATGGTTTTGTTGCTGCTGCAGTTGTTGATAGTGAAAGTGGTCTTGCGTTGGCAGTTGCTGGTTCAGGAGTTGATTTAGAACTGGCTGCCGCTGGTAATACCGAAGTTGTTCGTGCGAAGCGTAAAGTTGCAAGTGCACTGAAACTGAATGATAGCATCGAAGACATTTTGATCACTCTTGGTAAGCAATATCACCTGATTCGCCCACTGGAGCGCAATGACAAGCTGTTCATCTACGTGGTACTTGATCGTAGCAAATCAAATCTTGCAATGGCGCGCCATGAATTGAAATCTTTTGAAAAAGAACTCGATTTTTCTTAATTCAATGTAAGTCAAGCAGTGAGCGTTTACTCACTGCTTTCTCCTTAAAAATTTTTCTAGTGACACTTCAAGATGAATATGCCGCAAAGTTCAGTGGATATATCAATCGTTGGTCTCAGTGTGGGGACGACCGTTACGATTCGAAATTGTCTTCGTCAGATTATTCCAAGCCATTTCGACTTGCGCTGGGTCAATCTTGCAGAGCCGACTGTTGATTTATTGATTGTGCATAGCGCATTTGCAGAGTCTGCGAATGTGTCAAAGATGCTCTCTGGGCGTCAGATTCCTAAACTAAAAATTTCTACCGAATTCGGGCAAGATGGCGTCTTTAGAAATGAAACGTTGTATTTACCGATTGCAGAATTAACTCCGCTCCAAGAGTGGCTCTATACCAAGCTCCCTAAGTTATCTTCATTGCCCGTTAGTCATTTTCTTTCGCAAAAAACTGATCAATTGATTAATCAACAGATTGATTTTTCTCTATTTGAAAAAATACATGATAAAGAAGCGGGACCAACAAAAATCCTCAGTGCAGATGGTTTGATCGGGATCGTCAATACGCGCAAAGAGCAGATATGGTTAACCAAAACAGAATCGCAAACCAATAAAGTTGATCATACTTGGCAAGTGACGTATTCGACCAATAAAGATGGCCGTGAAGTTATTGATTTTCCTAATGATTTACGCCAGTGGATTTGGCAAACCTTATGGCAGGCTGATCGTTTACTCACGCTTGCTTCACCAGAAGACTATATTCATTTGAAGTTTTGGCCTCATCCAAAGGTATCAGATCGAAAAGATACCTTACGTATGGCTGCATATTTCGAGCATGGGTATAAAGTGCGTGAGGTGGCTGAGAAAAGTCAGATTTCTTTGCCGCGCGTTCAGCATTTTGCTTCTTCATTGATTGCCGCAAACCTTGCGAAGCATTCTCTTGCCGAGTTCAGTCATTCATCAGTTGCACGGGGAGGAATGTCTGGTCGCGAAGCTTTGGGTTTACGCGGATTTTTTTCTAAATTACGACTTCGTTTAGGATTGTAGTCTTTTTTTGATGAAGATAAATTAAATATGCAACAGTACAAAATCGTATTTAGTGGTCCCATGGGCGCTGGTAAATCGCAAGCGATTGCCAGCTTATCGGATATTTCCGTTCTAACGACTGAAGTGACCAATACCGATCAGGAAGCACACCAGAAGATGCTGACGACAGTTGGCATTGATTACGGAGAGATCACTTTAGATTCGCATACCAAAATCGGGCTCTACGGTACGCCAGGTCAGCAGCGTTTTAGCTTCATTTGGCCGATTATCGCGCAAGGTGCTTTGAGTGTAGTCATTCTCATTGACCATACGGCGGCAAATCCACTGGATGATCTGCAACATTATATTCAAGCCTTTGAGGGAAAAATAAATCATCTTGTCATCGGTGTGACCCATGTTGATGAGATGCTTGAGCGTCCAGTTGCAATCTATCGGGAATGGCTGGAGAAGAACGAGCTCAACTATCCTTTGTTTACAGTGGATGCCAGACATCGTGAAGATGTTTTATTATTAGTTGAAGTGATTATTGCTTCTTTTGAAGCACGCATGAATGTTAAAGATGGGGAGTTGTTATCGTGAATGGGTTAAATGTTCCCTTGGGGAGAAAAGCCCCTCAGGTTCTGGTTCAGGCGGCGCATATTGAAATTAATGCGCTACTGAATGATCTACAAGGCATTGATAGTGTATTACTCGCGTCTACCGATGGCTTTGAGCTCACGTCAGTTCATAAAAAGCCTGACTTCGAGGCCGGTAAGTTTGCGGCGGTGAGTAGTTCGATTCTGGCACTGGTAAAGGCTTTTTTAACTGAGATCAATTTGGTCGGTTGTCAGTCGATTACACTGGATGCAGAAAACGGGAAGGCCCTGATTGTTTCAATCCCTGCGGTCGATCATCCTATGGTGATGGTGGTTATTACGGACAGTACTGTCTTGCTCGGCAACTTACTTCATAGAATTAAAGTCAGCTCACAGAAGATTGCTCAACTTGAACGGCAATATAGCGCTTGAACGCAAGCGCAATTTTTCTGGTTTGATAGAGAAGATGATTTTGTTTATTATTTAAGCAAATATTAGATTTATATTGCCAAAGAATCTCTGTACGGCTACTATCGAATTGTAAATAATATGTAAATTAATAAAAATGGTTCGCAAGCCCCTACTGAGCAGGGAGTATCAGTATCATGAATACCCTAGTGACACAAGCTGACGATAAATCTGCCGTACAGCCTTCATATTCCAAGATTTTAGAGCTAACTCCTCACACGGGTTGGGCTGCGGAGTTTTGGCAGTCTTTGACGCCGCTTAAAGATCAAGTTGCTAATCATCCTTTTTTTCAAGATATCGCCGATGGCAAAATGACCCATGAAGGGTTTAAATACGCATTGCTGAATCTTTATCCATTGGTCGGGCATTTTCCTTCTTATATGGCGCTGAACTTGGCCAAAGCGATTCGTTTTGAACAACCCGGCGTGCTTGAAGCACGTAATTGGCTGATCCGTAACATCAAAACAGAAGAGCGCCATTTGTTTTGGTATCGTGACTGGGCTGAAGGTTTTGGTGTCCCGATTTCTGCGCTCAATCACGTCACTCCGCCACCTGCAATGAATGCAGTCAACCATTTCTTATGGAATATCAATACCTACGGTACATTGGCTGAGGGTATTGCAGCGACTAATCTTGCGATTGAATGGGCCACAGGAGATTGGACCATCAAAGTCTTCAAAGGGATGCAGGCTTATGCAAATAAAGCCGGAATGACGATTGATACCCGTACACTGGCTTGGCTACGTGCGCATGCACAGTATGATGATGAGCATCCGCACGAAGCGATGGAGTTAGTGAAGCGTCTGTGTGATCACGATCCTGTACAACAAGAAAAAGCCCGTCATGCGGCTGAACAGGGTTTAGGCTATTACCATCTCGCAATTGACCATTGCTATGGCGCCATTTAACTATCTTGGCCGAGTAGATGCATACACTCATTGAGCTTCAGGTTATTCTCGCAAGCGATTTAACATCATCTGATCATCAGGCTATTCGAGATTTATGCACGCGTGCATACGGAGAGGATGTTTGGTGTGACTACGACTACCTGAATTCGGCCTATCATGTGATTGGACGGGATGGTGTAAATATTGTGTCACATGCACTCTGGGTTGACCGCTTTTTAGTGGTGGGGCAAGGGGTACCTCTTAAAACGGCTTATGTCGAATATGTTGCCACTGAGCCCACCCGACAAGGACAAGGTCTGGCCTCGCAATTACTCAAGTTTCTGATCGACTATATCCAAAATGATGAGCTGCAGTTCATTGAACCACAGGTCACCACTTCGCGTTATCAATTGGCCGCTTTATACCCTGAGGACTCAGAATTTTATGCACGTTTAGGCTGGGAGCTTTGGCAAGGGGATCTTTTTATACGCCAAGATCAACAGTTGATTGCCACACCCGATGATGAGGTGATGATTCATCGCTTGGTGACGACGCCTAACCTTTCATTAGCCGATAGTCTTTCTGCTGAGTGGCGCATTGGTGAGCTTTGGTAGTTAGTATGTGCACCATTCGGTCAATTTAACGCTATCATAGCGTTATTCATCTTGCTGTATTTTTGCCTATGCAACCCCCTGATCTTCTATTCCTCGGTTTCTTTGCCTTCTGTGCCGGATTGATTGATTCGGTGGTTGGCGGAGGTGGCCTCATTCAAATTCCTGCGCTGTTCAATGCGCTACCGAACGCCTTGCCTGCCACGATTTTTGGCACCAATAAAATCGCCGCAATTTCTGGGACGCTCTCTGCTGCATGGTCTTATGTGCGCCGTGTAAAGTTACCGTGGGCTCTGATTATCCCGGCAATGCTGGCTGCATTTGTCATGTCATTCACCGGTGCGGCGATCGTGTCTTTGATCCCAAAGTCCATTATGCAGCCGGTGGTTTTTGTTTTGCTGATCGTCATGGCGATCTATACTTTTCATAAAAAGGAATTTGGTTTATTACATACCCATTTAGTCGTGGGACGGCGAGAGAAACTACTGGGGGTTTTGTCAGGTGGCGCGATTGGTTTATATGACGGGGTGTTCGGTCCGGGGACAGGCAGTTTTCTGATTTTTTTATTCATTCGACTATTTTCATTTGATTTTCTGCATGCTTCCGCCGCGTCCAAGTTGGTCAATGTGGCAACCAACGCCGCGGCACTCTTATATTTTGTCCCAACGGGGCATGTGCTGTGGCAGATTGCACTCATCATGGCGGTGTGTAATATCATGGGCTCTCTAACGGGTACGCGACTCGCCCTGAAGCATGGGGCAGGTTTTGTGCGGGTGTTGTTTTTAGTCTTGCTGATCGGTCTGATTGGTAAGATGGGGTGGGGGATGTTGAGATAGTGGCTCCTTGGTATCTATAAGATACGCGTTTGGAAAACAGAATCGATTTTGAGTTGATGATTGCGTATGTAGCGAGACAAAGCCCAGCATGACTGGGCTTTGTCTTATAGTACGACGCTTTCGAACGGGTTTAGAAACCAGATGCTGGGCTTGTCCAGATATTCCGGAAGAAGGAGTCGATGTAGCCGACTGTGATTTTTCCGGCATTGGCTGACGTTGTAGCGGGTGGTGTGACAGTTACTTGCGTATATCCGAGTGGAATATTCGTCAGACTGTGACCCCCTCCGGCTGTTCCACTGACTGACAGGTATAAGTTGCTCGGAAGTAAGTTATTACTGGTGATCAGTGTCGTATTGGCAGAGGGCACAGTCCAACTTACGGTAAGTGGTGTACCACTTGTTGCAGAAGTAGATAGTGCGGGTGATACACTCATCGCGCTTGGGAAAATGGTTGTTGTAAGATCGGTCGAGGTGAGAGGGGGCGCAAACAGTTGGACGGGGTATGTTGCCAATATTGTTGTTTGTGTACCCGTTACATTATAAAGCGTCACCGTATAGTTTGCGGGCAGGTTAGATAGGTTAATTTGCCCGATATGAGCATCATCCATGGCATATACATTGCTATAGCAGTTCGTTGCAGGCTTGGTATTTGTACCGGCATAACTGCTGACATCGCCGTTGGCAAGCGTTAGGCTGGTTGAGCTGCCATTTTGGAAGAATAGCAGGTTGGAATCGATGCCTAGACCCGTAACTGTTGCATAGCTAATCGGCAAGGGGTTATTGCTACTGTCTTTAAACGCACCGTTATCGGTAATGTCCAATTGTAGACCGCTGCAGAGAGTATTGTTGTTGTCGCCTTCAAATGCCTTCAAATCAATCTTGGCTCTTTGCTGATTGCCTAAAATACGCCAAGAGCCAGCGCTCGTTTTATAAATAATATAGTTGTAGCGGCCTGTCGGTTTATTATTTTGTATGGCTGTGAAGCTCACCAGATATGGACTACTTGCACCTGCTGGCAGTGTTGCAAAGGAGGGTGTGCTGGCTAATACAATGTCAGTAAAAGCCAATGCTCCTCCAGTGACTTGAGTATTACTTATGGTTTTTTGCAGATATGCGGAGAGTGATACGCCGTCTTGTACAAAATTGCTTTGATCAAAAAACGCCAATAATGATGGGGATGTTGGAGTGGGTTGATTGGCAAATATCGCGGCTAAACTATTCAAAAAAGAAGCGATAGATTGCTGGTCACTGAGACTAGCGCTGCCTACTGTAGACAAGGGGGTTGTAGGGGGCGCATTGAGCGTACCACTGATCGAATTACCATTTAGCGCATTAGTGATGACTTCGGTTTTGCTCAGCGGATCAATATTGACGTGAACTGCATCGATCAATGCATCCAGCCCCGTGTGATTAACGGTAAAGGCTTGATGGAGTAAGTCAGGATTGGTTGAGGTGATGCCTAATCCAGAAAAGAGTGGCTGCAGCAGCGTATTTAGTGATTGAACGCCACTGGTGAGCGCGGTCGAGGTCAAGGCCGCAGCAAAACCGCCATTAGCAAACACGCTATGGGGATCATTGCCAAGAATATTCCCTACAACGACATCGGTGAGAGGTGTGACATTGACGGTAGCATTACCATTGGCGTAATCCGCAAAGGTGACCGCGGAATGTAAATAGTAAGTGGTTCCACCGATTTGATAACTGACTTCAATCATCCATGGTGTCGCAAACCCCTCGACTTGATCTACGGTAAATGCAAAATGTCCTTGGCTATCTACCGTAGTGCTTGCTGTTTTGGCGGGGCCAGAAGAGTCTTTGAGCGTCACCGTGGCATTCATGGCATTGGTTATGGGGCCGTTTGCAGTCGCTGCAGTGCCACTGATTAGACTGGTTTGCAAGACACTCAGGTTATTCGAGTTAGAGCCATCGCCACAGGCAGTTAAAGAGAGCGTGAGGACGCTTAGCGCTGCAATTGATCGTAAATTTAACATGATGGAGGTTCTCTATTCTGTAAGGTTATTCGGTCATTTGATCAACGGAGCTTTGGTTACAAATGACTGGTAATGGCGATAGAGGAAATATAGGTCGCAGGAGCAGAGAGTGCGGGCATCGGTGCCAAGGCGCCGTTAGAGCCGATGGAATAAACTGAGATGTTGCTGCTACCGGTATCAGTGACATAAGCAAATTTATCGGTCGGGTCTACGGCAATGGAATAAGGCGCATTGCCGACTACGGCCACAGGGGTTGAGATTGGGGATAATGCGCCATTCGAACCAATCGAGTATTCAAAGACGCCCGCAGATGTTGCCGCGTATAGGTACTGACCTGCAGGGTCGATGGTGATGCCATAGGCCCCTGTTGCTGTCATTGGAGAGGTGGCAACGGGTGATAATGTGCCGTTCGTAGTAATGGCATATTCAGAGATGAGGGAGTTACCCGTCACCAGATACACGTATTGTCCTTTGGGGTTCACAGCAATGGCGTTGGGTCGAGCTCCGGATAGATCCAGCGTGGTCAGGAGTGACAATGCGCCATTGGTTCCAATGGCATATTCTGAAATCGAATCATTGTCGCTGGCGCCATTAGCGGCATAGGCGTATTGACCTGTAGAATCAATGGCGAGTGCTGAGGGATATTCACCTGCTGGAGAGCTGGATGTTGCCGAGGGCGTTGTAGACAGAGCACCATTACTACCGATGCTATAGCTGAAGATCGTTCCCGTTGTATTGTCTGCCACAAAAGCATATTGACCCGTTGGGTCTGTTGCAATGGCGAACCCATAAGCCGATGTTGGCAACAGTAGTGTAGACGCTAAAGTAAAGGCGCCATTGTTGCCAATACTATAGTTATAGATACTACTATTGGTTGGATTGACTAAATACGCATGCCCTACCGTCGGGGCTGGAGTCGTTGTACTGTCTGAACCGCTACCACACGCTGCTAAAAACAGCGGTATGGTTAAACTCGCCAAAAGCGTTATTTTCTTGATCATTTCATTCATCCCCCCAGCGTAAAAAAGATCTAGCAGACACACTCTTAGCCGTTATTGAAGGCATCTTGAGAGGTAATCTGTATTTGAGTTTGGCAATGCATGCCAAAACTTGAGCATCCATTGTCGATGGGCTCATGCTAGAGAGGCTTTAAACGTGTACTTTGAGGGATGTGTTGCTCGATGGTTTTTTTTTAGGATGAGATTGTAAGTCTTCTAATTATCTTCACCTTCCCAATATTCCATGGTTTGAGACTGATCATAGCCTTCTTGAACCAAGCGAACCTGAATACGCCCACTGTCGGTATAGAGGGTCACTTCATGTGGGTTTTTCTCTCCAATGATGAGATAGCGGCAGGTTTTATCGCTGTGATTGATCAGTGTATGCCCTGCTTTTTGACCCGCAGGAAAGCAGACATAGTCTTCTTTTGAAAGCTCGAATGTTTTGTCGCCAAGGCGGAGAGTAAGGCTGCCTTCAAGAATATAAAGGTGCTCTTCTTCGAGCATATGGTAATGCGCAGGACCCGATTGTTTGCCTGGCTCAAGCTCCTCAAGACAGACGCCGACATGCGCCCCACCGCCAAATTTATCGAGTCGTTTGAAGCGGCTGGCAAAGCGTTGCCCATGAGAAAATTCCTCCCAAGGCGCTTCATCTGTAGAAAACGGCTCAAAAATGCCCTCGGCATTGATCGAAGAGTTTCTGTCTGCCACTGCGGTAATCTCCATCAATCTCAATCAAGGTTATAGTTTGACTTTAAATTTCATTTTGAATGGAAAGTCCATCGCACATGGCTGCCCAGAACAAAGCGCAGGCTTATATTTTGTTTTTAGTAGGACAAATGCGATGGGGTTTGTCATTTCTGGATCGGGAATTTGATAAAACTTAACGCTTTGTCCATCACCCTTTGCATCGACACTGACTGCTGCAAACAAATCACCGCTGGCCAGCACGGCACTTTGAATTCTGACAATATCATTCATAAGCGGTTTCATGCCATTTATGGGATAAGGCGGCTCATCTTGATCTCCCAGCTTTTCATACTGATTTTTTACAGAAGCAACTTCATTTGGCGTTAAATCCGCATAGCGCTTATTGAAGTCAATATCACCTATTGCAGTGACTGCAGGGATATTGGATCCTGTTGTCGGTGTTTCTTGATGTAAGGTGTATTGATCAGCAGCATTTGCCATCATGTTGATTGAGGCGGTGATGAGAAATAGAAATAAATAGGATCGAAGCAAAATAAAATCCTTTAAAAAAAGTAAAGATGGATATCAATGAGTAACAATTGTTTTGGATTAATACGCTTATATCGTACGAGAATAACCTAAATTTTCCATTAGGTTAAGTTGATTGCTTGGAATCTCGTGATGAGGATCAAGGATGGAAGCTAGCCGAGTTCTAATTCACAAAAAAAGACATGTCTTTTAATGATTTTATATTAATGTATCGGATGGTATGAAAATATGGAGTTTGATGATGAAAGCAGTTGGATATAGTCAGTCTTTACCGATCGATCATCCAGAGTCGTTATTGGATATCGAGCTGCCTGAACCACCCATTGGGGATTATGATTTATTGGTTGAGGTTCGTGCGGTATCGGTAAATCCCGTGGATACCAAGGTGCGCAAAAATGCACAACCACCCTCTGGCGAGTACAAAGTGCTGGGCTGGGATGCAACGGGTATCGTTAAAGCGGTGGGTCCTAAAGTCACGTTATTTAAACCGAATGATCGCGTGTGGTACGCAGGCTCGATTGCTCGTGCGGGCAGTAATAGTGAACATCATGTGGTTGATGAGCGTATCGTTGGTCGCTTGCCTCATAGTCTTGATTTTGCGGCGGCTGCGGCATTGCCATTGACCAGTATTACGGCATGGGAGTTGTTATTTGAGCGTCTGCAAGTGGTGGAGGGCAAGGCCGATCGCGGTCAAACACTCTTGATTATTGGTGCTGCGGGCGGTGTGGGTTCCATCTTGACGCAATTGGCAAGGCAACTTACCGGTCTTACCGTGATAGGCACGGCTTCGCGTCCAGAGACCGCAGAGTGGGTTAAAGCACTGGGCGCTCATCATGTCATCGACCACAGCAAACCGTTGTCTGAAGAATTAAAGCGCATAGGCATTCCGGAGGTGACTTTTGTCGCAAGCCTGACGCAAACCGATCAGCACTATGAGCAAATTGTCGCTGCTTTGGCACCACAAGGGCGTCTAGCACTCATTGATGATCCCGCAAAGCCTTTGGATATTATGCAACTGAAAAGGAAGTCGATTTCACTGCATTGGGAACTGATGTTCACCCGTCCGATATTTCATACCCCTGATATGATTGAGCAGCATCATTTGCTCAACCGCGTATCTGATCTGATTGATCAAGGCGTGCTAAAAACCACTTTGGGTGAAAATTTTGGCAAGATCAATGCTGAAAATTTACGCCGTGCCCATGCTTTCATCGAAAGTGGGCAGGCAAAAGGCAAGATTGTTCTTGAAGGGTTCTGATCTTGGTTTTATAGCCGTTGCATCAACTTGCAGCTTGGGGCTCGGTGCGATTATTGACGGCCTGTGAGCTGATATCACTGGCAGACCCTGCGATTGCCGACTGATAAGTGAGCGCACCATTCGTTCCGATGGTGTAGACCGAAATATTGGCTGAGTCTGTATTAGTGACATAAACGGATTGGTTGGAAGGATCAACCGCAATGGTATAGGGTGCCGTGCCAGTGGCGAGAGCTACGGGTGTCGACACTTCTGTCAATCCGCCATCCGAAGCAATACTGTATTGATGTATGCCTGTTGTTGTGACGACATAGGCATACTGTCCATTCGGGCTTATCGCCAAATCATAAGCGCCTACGGTGGATACAGGCGACTCGGCAGTAGATGCTAGGGAGAGCGTGCCATCGGTACTACTGATTGCATACGTTGAGATCAGTGTATTTCCGGTCAGGACATAGACCACTTGTTTGGTCGGATTGCTGACGATGGCATTGGGAGCGGTATTGGATAAGCTTAGAGTGCTATTGAGGCTCAATGTCCCTGTGCTATCTAGGGTGTATTCCGTAATTGAGTTATTGCTTGTACCGCTATTCGCGACATAGACAAAGCGACCTGTGGCATCAATGGTGAGTCCGATAGGATTTGCACCACTTGGTGAGTTAAGTGTGGCGACTGGAGCGGTGGACAATGCTCCTGCATCGTCAATGGTATAGGTGCTGAGTGCGCCTGTTGTATTGTTAGCAACCAGCAGGTATTTACCCGCTATATCTGATGCCAGAGAAAAGTCTGTGCCCGTGGTAGGCAGTGCAAGGGTTGATAGCAACGTGAGTGTATTCTCCGTCGTACTGCTGCTTCCTGTACTCGAATTATTTTGACGAATACTATAATCGTAGATACTGTTATTTGCAGGACTGACAAAGTAGGCATGGCCAATTGTTGTTGTTTTTGTACAGGCGGCAATAAAGAGCGGGATAGATAAGCTCACAACTAATGCAAGTTTTCTCATAGAATTCTTTCCTTACCCAGCATATTTTGATCAGAATAAGCTCCATCATAGTGGTGTTTTACATCCAGATTTTGAGTACCTCGTTATTGGATCGTATTTTTTTGCAACTGCTTTGTTATGGCTATAAAAAAACCTCGCTGTTTGCGAGGTTTTTTTGACATCATTCTTTGATTAGTAGAGTACGCGTACGCGCATGGTGCCTTCTACACTTTGCAGTTTTTCAAATGCCCGTGCAGAGTCATCATCATCTACATCCATCACGAGGTACCCGATGTCACCCTTAGTCATCAAGCTTTGTGCAGAGATATTAATGTTGTTCTGCGCAAACAAGGTGTTGACCGCAGACAATACGCCGGGGACGTTCTTGTGGATATGCAGCAGACGATGTGTGCCTTCTTGCTTCGGAATCGAAACTTCTGGGAAGTTAACCGAAGTGATGGTTGCGCCGCTATCAGAGTAGCGTACAAACTTGTCAGCAACTTCCAGACCGATGTTGGCCTGCGCTTCGAGGGTTGAGCCTCCGATATGCGGAGTCAAAATCACGTTGTCGTACTTACGCAGTGGAGACAAGAATTCTTCGTCGTTTGCTTTTGGCTCTTTCGGGAAGACGTCGATCGCAGCGCCGCCCAGATGACCACTTTCAATGGCTGCAGCCAAGTCATCAATCACCACACAAGTACCGCGTGCTGCATTGATGAAAATTGAGCCTTTTTTCATTTTGGCAAATTGTTCTGCGGCCATCATGTTATTGGTCGATGGTAATTGTGGGACGTGCAGTGAAACCACATCAGCGGTAGATAACAACTCATCCATGCTGCCCACTTGACGCGCATTACCCAAGGGCAATTTGGTGACCACGTCAAAGTAAATCACTTTCATACCCAGTGATTCAGCCAGAACAGACAATTGAGAACCAATAGAACCGTAACCGACCAAACCTAAAGTCTTGCCACGGGCTTCGTATGAGCCTTCAGCTGATTTTGACCAGCCGCCGCGATGCACCAAGGCATTTTTTTCAGGAATGCCGCGCAGTAATAGAATTAGTTGACCGAGTACCAGTTCAGCGACTGAGCGGGTATTCGAATACGGTGCGTTAAATACAGGTACGCCACGTGCGAGTGCTGCATCTAAATCAACTTGGTTGGTTCCAATACAGAAACAGCCAATAGAGGTCAGTTTGTTAGCGGCATCAAGGACTTTTTCAGTCACGTTGGTGCGGGAGCGAATACCCAAGAAATGCACATCTTTGATCGCTTCAATCAGCGCATCTTCGTCCAGCGCAGTTTTACGATAGTCAATGTTGGTGTAGCCATTTGCATGGAGCTCATCGAGGGCGGTCTGGTGAACGCCTTCGAGAAGCAAGAAACGGATTTTATCTTTTTCCAAAGAAAACTGCTGACTCATGATGTGCTCTCAAAATTAACGCAATTGGTGCTTCGCCACAAAATAGGCGGCTATGGTAACATATTACAATCTTTTATTGCTTGACCGTCCTTATAGGTTTTCATACATGAATGCGCCACAAAACAGCTTAACAACCCCAGTTTTACCGCCAGAGTTGATCACCCGTTTGCAGCAAGCTGTGGGCGAGGCGCGTGTGCACTTGGACAGCGATACCTTGAAAACTTGGGGTAAGGACTGGACCAAGCATTTCGAGCCCAATCCATCGGTCGTGGTTTTCCCAGCGAATACGCTTGAAGTACAAGCAGTGGTGAAGTTGGCCAACGAGTTTGGCATTGCCATTACCCCTAGTGGCGGTCGTACAGGCTTGTCAGCGGGTGCGGTTGCAGCCAATGGCGAGATCGTGGTTAGTCTTGATCGCATGAATAAAGTGATTGATTTCTTGCCTGCGGATCGTATGGTGCGGATTCAGGCGGGTGTAGTGACTGAACAATTACAGCAATTTGCCGAAGAGCAAGGTTTGTACTATCCCGTAGATTTCGCGTCAGCCGGTTCCAGCCAGATCGGCGGCAATATCGGTACCAATGCTGGCGGAATTAAAGTCATCAAATACGGTATGACCCGTCAGTGGGTTCTAGGCATGACGGTTGTGACGGGCAAAGGTGATATCCTTCGTTTGAATAAAGGCATGATCAAAAATGCTACTGGCTATGATTTACGTCATCTGATGATTGGTGCGGAAGGTACACTGGGTATCGTTTGTGAAGTGGACATCAAACTGGAACGTCAGCCGCAGGATTTACGTGTCTTAGTTCTGGGTGTGCCCGAATTTGCTGCGGTGATGCACATTTTACAAGCCTTCCAAAATCGTCTGGATCTGACTGCATTTGAGTTCTTTAATGAACTCGCGATTCAAAAAGTCATTGCTCACACCGGTATTCCGCGTCCGTTTGAGTCTGCATGTCCATTCTACGTATTACTTGAGTTTGAAGGTAAGTTTGAAGCGGTGGTAGATGATGCAATGCAGACCTTTGAGCATTGTATGGAGCAGGGGTGGGTGATTGATGGCGTGATGAGTCAAAATCAGAGTCAAGCCGCGACGTTGTGGCGTTTGCGCGAAGACATTAGCGAAACCATTGCGGCATTTACGCCGTATAAGAATGACATCTCGGTCTTGATTACCCATGTGCCTGCATTTATCGCGGATATAGACGCGATTGTGACCGAGTTTTATCCAGACTTTGAGATTTGCTGGTTTGGTCATATTGGTGATGGCAATTTGCATTTGAATATCTTGAAGCCTGCCAATCTGACTAAAGACGAATTCTTTGAGAAGTGTAAAGTCGTCAATAAGCATGTTTTTGAAACTGTGCAGAAATATGATGGCTCGATCTCTGCTGAACACGGGGTCGGCATGACCAAGAAAGACTATCTGCATTACACGCGTGATGAAGTGGAAATTGAATATCTACGTGAAATCAAAAAGGTCTTCGATCCGAAAGGGATTATGAATCCTGGGAAGATTTTTTAAGTTGCTTAATGCCTGCCCGTGTTGCGGCCATTTTGTTTTTGTCAATTATGGTTCATACGATATTTGCCCCATTTGTTTCTGGGAGGATGATTGGACTCAACTTCAATATCCGTTTACTGATGGCGGTACAAATCAAGTGAGTTTGGCTGTTGCCCAAATTAACTATGTTCAGTTCGCGGCATGTAGATTTGACCTGATTAAAAATGTGCGTATCCCTTTGGGAAATGAGTATTTAGATGATCGATGGTTTCCACTTTGGGCAAAAGCCATTAAGTGGAAAGGCTTTGAGATTGATCATGAGCAAAGTAGTTTAGAGCCAGATGTTTCCCCGCAATTCATCCCGTATTGGTTAAATAATTGAATTTAGGTCACTTAAATGAAACCCACTAAAATCGTCTGTGTTGGCCGCAACTATGCAGATCATGCCAAAGAACTTGGTAATGCGGTACCGAACCCTTTATCTGAGCCACCTATTCTTTTCATCAAGCCCCCAAGCAGCTTAATTGGTTTAGATGAGGGTATTACTTGGAAAGATGGACTGGGTGAGTGTCATTTTGAGTGTGAACTCTCAATCCAAATTGGACAGACGCTAAAAGATGCGGATGAAGTACAAGCCCGCGCAGCCATTTCAGGTGTGACTCTAGGATTGGATCTCACCTTACGGGATTTGCAAAATAGCCTCAAGAAACAAGGCTATCCTTGGGAGCGGGCCAAAGCTTTTGATGGCTCGTGCGTGCTTGGCGATTGGCTGGCACCGGATTTCATCACCGACTATAAGAATGCAAGTTATACCTTTAAAGTCAACGGCGAGACCCGCCAAACCGGTGAAACCTCACATATGCTGTTTGATGTGATTGGGCTGATTGCCCATATCAGCCATACCTTTACGCTAGAAAAAGGCGATGTCGTGATGACGGGTACACCGGCAGGTGTAGCGGCTCTGCACGCCGGTGATCAGTTGGAAATGACACTCGATACCCAGCTTGGCGCAGTTAGCTGGAAGACGTTTGTTCGCTAGTTGCTGATGTATTCTGAGCTCTGGCTTCACTAACGGCATCATAGACACTGCGTGGGTCATAGCAGGATGCTGGGATCTCTGGGAAATTAGCACGTTGTAAAATATCACGCAGTGGATCTTTGACACGTGCTAAGAGTAGCTTTACTTCCTTTTTCTGCATCGCATCGGCAAAGTCGCGGAGTGCTTCCAGACTGGTGCTGTCGAGGTTGGGTGACTCTTCAAAGCTGATAATCACGATTTGAGTGGCGGGTAAATTGAGCACTTGATCGTGTATCATGCCAAAGATACGTTCGGCATTGGCAAAGAAGAGCGATGATTCTGGACGTGCGATCAGCACATTCGGGAGAGTCTTTGCGTCAGGATGACGTTTAATATCCACATAATCACGAGTGTCCCCCAGTTCCCCAAGCCACGCCACCCGTGACTCTGATAAGTTGCGTAGCATCATGATTAGACTGACGCCAATCGCTGCCAGCAATCCATCCAAAACACCCAATACCAATACTGCAACGAGGGCTGAGATGACAATAATTCGATCCCGGTGCCACAGGAAATAGGGGCGGAATGTCTGCCAGCTAATGTTATGACTGACGGCATGTATCACGATTGCTGCGAGTACAGGTTCTGGTGTGTGCTCAATCCAAGGTAATAACGTCAGCACGAGAATCAACACGACGATGGCGGCAATCCAACCAGACCAACGACTTTGTGCGCCCGCCGATTCATTGGCGGATGTCGCGGAATATCCTGCACCAACAGGCATGCCCTGAAATAAACCCGAAGCAATATTAGCAATGCCAAACGCCATCAAGTCTCGATTAGGTGCAGAAGGGTCGCCATGTTGAATGGCAAAGGTACGAATGGCACCATAAGACTCGGCATATAGAATCATCACCATGGCAACCGCAAGCTCCCCAAGTCGAAGCCATTCTGTACGAGTGAGGTCTGGAATAGTCGGCATGCTGAGGCTTAGATTAATCGTACCGACAGCAGCAACGCCATGTGATGTGGTAAAACCAGAAACATCCAATGCAATCCCTGCTGCAATCACAATCAGTGCCCCGGGAACCGCGCGCCATGTCGCTAAAACTTTGAGTAGAGTCAATGCGACAACAGCGATCAATAAGCCCGTCAGATTCCACTGTGGAGAGGCGATGATTAAATCATTCACATAACGAAAAATATCAGAATGAGTTGGGTGAATGGCGATGATATTGGGAAACTGTTTAATCACAATCGTAATCGCCAAACCCACGGCAAAACCACGAAGGACGGGTTTGGCAATGAAGTTTGAAGCTTCGCCGAGTTTCGCAACCGACGCAAGGATAAAGAAAACGCCCGTCAGAATGACCAGTCCGCTGGCCAGTAAAAGACGCAGGGATAGATCTGGGCCAGCCATAGAGCTAACTGCCGCAACCAAAACGGCTGCAGATGACGACGTCGCTGAGACAATTGCAAAACGACTTGTCCCGATGAATCCATAACAAAGGAGCCCAATCAACAACGCAATGACACCCGCTTGAGGCGGCATGCCTGCAATGCCGGAATATGCCACCGCTTCTGGCAGCAGTAATCCTGCAATGGAAAGGCCAGCGACAAGATCGGCGAGACGTGAGGGGTTCGCTGCGAGGCTTTGAGTGGGGTTAGTCATGATATGCGTGGGCTATCCATTGAGGGGTTGTTCTTGTTGTGATCAATATAAATGAAAACGCCGACATCTTAAAAGTTGTCGGCGTTTTTTTCAGAACGAACGTTTTACGGCTTAATCTGGATTTGATTAAGAGCAAGCCTTGTTATGGTCAGGACGTGCACCAGCGGCTTTCGCAGCTGCTTCAGTCATATATTGACCCTGTTTGGTTTTGCCATACCAGTGTGAACCTTGGCAATGGTAGACGTTTGAATCGGTGTTGACCCATACTTGTCCAGCGCCGCCGCCAGCAGCGACCGCACCAGCAGTTACTGCAGCAGCAGGGGCAGCTTTAGCCGCTACGGTTGCTGGTGCAGGCGCTGCGGCTGGCGCAGGGGCTGCTGCAGGTTCCGTTGGTTTTTTACCGAATAATGAGAAGCCTTTCTTTTCAGGTGCTGGCGCTGCGGCGGCAGGTGCTGTCGTGGTTGTCGTTGCGGCAGTGGTTGCACCAGCTGTTGCGTACCAATCTTTGACGCCTTTATGTCCACGACATGCGCCTTTTTTGTTTGCGCCTGTGTAGTAAGTGCCATCATTACATAGACCTGTTGCACCTGCTGGAGCAGGGCCCGTTGCTGCAACTGACGTTGTTGTGGTCACAGTCGTTTTCTTCGGTAGTGCTACAGGTGCAGCGGTTGTGGTCACTGCGGCAGCTGCGGTACCTGTGCCGTACCAGTCTTTGACGCCTTTATGTCCACGGCATGCCCCTTTTTTTGCGGTGCCATTGTAGTATGATCCGTCGTTACAGAGGCCGGTTGAACCTGTTGGGGCGGTTGCTGGCGCGGCAACATCCGCTGCGTAAACACCTGTGGTCATGAGGCCAAGCATAAGTGCTGCAGATGCGAATAATGCTTTCATATGAGTTCTCGCTTTAAGTCAAATTGATTATCAAAAAATTAAGGACAGCTATAATTAACATTGGCGGAAGACGAAAGCATTGACGTGCTTGGTCATCATGACCATATCGAGATCCTAGCGCGATAATAGCTTGATGTGATTTATTTTTGTTTATGATTTACAAATAATAATGTTTGATAAATGTTCGAATTGTGCAGAAAAGTCATGATCGATACCAGCGTTCGATACCTGCCTGATGCAAGCTCATTCGTGATAATTCATCGGGTACCCAATGCTCATAGTCTGCAGTCGCGCGCATGAGAAAGTCCAGAATGGTCCAGTGCTGGCGCAGCACACGACGTAATCGATGGGGCAGCATCGGATGAAACAAGCCAAAGCGCTGGAAAAACTGGCGCGGATTCTTACGCAACCAAAGCCATGACCCCATCTCTAACGTGTAGGGAAGGAGTAGGGAACCATTGACTGTATTGGCCTTATCATACAAATAGTCCCACAGGTCACCGTGGGTAGTGTAGTGAATACTTTGTGGCTCAATTTTATAAAAATCATGCAGTGGATAATTCTGATTGAACAAGTCACAGAGTGCGACGGCTTCAGCAAGATGAGGCGGTGGCATCCGGTGTGCAGCATAGGGAAACCATAAGCGATCATTCGCGCCAAAGCCGGAATGAAGATCCATTGCCATCATGAAGTTGGCTTTTTGATGAGCCTGCATCACGCTGTCAATCAGTGCTTGGCTCTCCGGTGCCAAAGTACGACCGCGGTACCAAGGCAAGAAGCGACTGACTTTTTGCCCTGCGAGAGGCCAGACATAGGGCTCTTGCGCATCAATAGGGGCATTCCGCATCAGATCGATCCCTTTTGAGGTCGCCCGTGTTCCTTGCTGCAAGCCCGTGACATTAATCAACGGGATACTGACGATCCGCATTTTTTTGAGACGGTCTTGTAGTGAGCTATCCCAAGCAAGACAACTGAGCGTATGTTCAAGCCATGCCAAGAGGACTTGTGATCCGATGCGCTCGTTGCCATGAATACCCGCATAGAGTCCCAGAGTGGGCACTTGTTCTTCTTCGCTGCCAATGCTGAGTTCCCAGATCGGCAAACCATCGACCTCTGCCAAAATGCGTGAACGGACAAGAGGATGGGTACGAATAACGTCAAGTTGGGAGAGTTCAGCAATTTCAAACATGCTTGTGTCCAGCGCAATACAACGTTTAAAAAAAGGGTGATGTCGATACTAAACTCCAATATGACAATATACGATGACAAGATCATGAATGTTCATAAAAAAAAGACTGAGCTAAATCATTAACTCAGTCTTTTCGGTTTTCGTTAGGAGTCACTGTTGGGTTTTATTTGGTTTAGCTAACCCGTAAACCAAATAAAGCCATGGCCTCGACAGGCCCAAAACGATACGCCGTATTACAGAATTGACAATCCATTTCAATTTCATCATCCGTTGCCAAGATTTCTTCGACGGCCGCTTGGCCAACTTGGATCAGTGCTTCAATACAGCGCTCTCGAGAACAGGTGCAGCCAAATTGCAGGGGTTCTGATTCGGGTAGACGTACATCTTCCTCATGATAGAGACGGTGCAAAATTTCGCTTGCTGGCAGCTCAATCAGTTCTTTAGGGGTCATCGTCTGGGTGAGTATGGTGAGGCGAGGCCATAAATCCTCATCAACGTGCTCCTGTTCTTCATCGGAGGTGCGCGGGAGGAGCTGAATGAGAAGACCAGCGGCATGTTGACCATCACAGGCGAGAGAAATCTGGGTAGGGACTTGAGCCGACAAATCATAATACTGAGCCAAGCAAGCGGCGATCGTCTGCTCTTCAAGGGGCACTATCCCTTGATAGCGTTCGCCATCCTTGGGCTCGATATTGATAAATAAAACAGCATCCGTGAGTGCAGCAAGTGCATCGGCGCTGGTATGTAGGTGACTTAAATCAGCTTCGCTATCCCAATCAGCCAATCCGCGTAGTTCACCTTGATCGGTACATTCAGCCATGACCCATTTGAGGTCACCGCTCCCTTGAGCTTGCAAGCTCAAACGACCACTAAACTTTAATGTGGTCGCTAGAAGTGCTGCGGCCGCCAACATTTCACCCAGCATCAGTGCGATGGCGTTGGGGTATGTGCGCTGCTGCAAGATGGTCTCAAGGGCTGTATTGATATGAACAATATCGCCACGCACTGGACTGTTATCAATATAAAAACGTTGGCGATGATCGGTTGACGTCATTGGCTTCTCAAAAAATAACTGATTTAAGCGATTTAAATGGGGATGAATCCCGAAATTATCAAGATCCATCCTCGTGCGATGACCGTGGTTTATGCCCCTTTATTGGACTCTCGACGTGCGACACTGATCCGATCAGTGCGCTCGTGATGTTCAGCCGAGGCTTTTTTGCGGGCTTCACGCGCATCGCTGTCAAATAATCCTTCGAGTTCAACCATTGAAGCGCGTGCAGACTCGATGATCTTGCTTTCATCGTTATACACGGCTTGTTGTCTCTCCAGGAGCTCTTCATCGTAATCTCTGAAGATTTCGATGCTTTCTGTTGCGTCTTCTTCTTCAAAACCGAGTGCGATTAAGGATGCATGCGCCATACCGAGCGATGAGAGATAGGTTTCCCGCCATACCATGTCAACGCCGGCTTCACGTAAGCGATAGTAGTGCGTCCGATCACGCGCACGTGCAATAATTTTGACATCAGGATAGGTGCGACTGATGTATTTTGCCGTCGCAATGGATTCTTCCACATTGTCCAGTGCCAAAATAAAGAGTTTGGCATGTGCAATTCCTGCCGCCCGCAGGATTTCTGGATTATTGGGATTGCCATAATAAACGGAGTTACCAAATTTACGCACAAAATCAACTTGACGGACATCACTCTCCACGGCTGTAAATTCAATTTTATGGATGCGTAATATCCGGCCGACAATCTGACCGACTCGACCAAAACCAGCAATAATCACCTGATGCTCATTGCTGGGAATTTCATCATATTCCCGCCCCGGTTGTGCTTTGGCAAATTGCGGTTCGAGGAATTTTTCAAGTATAAGAAAGGCCAATGGCGTTAGTGCCATCGATAGCGTTACGATCAAAATCAACGGTTCTGCAATCTCTGGCGCAAGAACCTTTTGTGATACGGCAGTGTTAAAGACCACAAAGGCAAATTCACCACCTTGTGCGAGTGCCACACCTAGGCGAATACTGGTTGCGACCCGATTTCCCATTAAACGCGCAATGGATACCAGCGTTGCAAACTTAAAGAGCATTAAACCTAATGCTCCCCCAATAATAAGGACGGGTTCGGCGATAATGAGATTGAGGTTGGTACTCATACCCACCGACATAAAGAATAGTCCCAGTAATAAGCCTTTAAAAGGCAAAATACTGGCTTCAATTTCATGACGATATTCTGAGTCGGCTAAGAGTACGCCCGTAAGGAAGGCACCAAGAGCCATACTGATATTCAGTTGATCCATCAACAACGCAACGCCCAGAATAAAAAACAAGGCTACAGCGGTCAGAAGTTCATTTGCGCCACTGCTCACAATCAGTCGGAATAGAGGGCGCACAATAAAGCGACTGGCGATCACGAGACCCACAAAGACACTGATGACTTTGGCAAAATAAACTAGGTTAAACCCTTCTCCATCATCATGAAGCCCCGAGGTGCTGAGCAGAGGCAGTAGAGCAAGTAGTGGAATCACCGCAATATCTTGAAAAAGCAGAATGGCAAAGGCATCTCGCCCATGTGCACTGGCGAGTTGGTGCTTTTCACTCAGGAGTTGTAAAACGAAGGCTGTAGAAGACAGTGCGAAGCCAAAACCGATAATAAAGCTGGTACTCAGCTGACTTTTCAGGTTGATGCCAAAAAGGCTGCTATTTTTACCGCCAAAAATAAACCACACCACAAGCATTAAAATCGCGCCTGTCACCAAAACTTGTAAGCCACCTAGCACAAAGATGGGTTTACGTAGTGCCCAGAGTCTTGATGGTTGCAGCTCAAGCCCGATTAGAAAGAGCAGCATGACCACGCCATATTCGGCAAAATGCATGACGGCTTCAGTATTCCCCGCAACATTAAATCCACTGGGGCCCAGCACCACACCCGTGAGCAAATAGCCCAAGACAGTCGCGAGTCCAAAACGGCGACCCAATGGAACCAGTAAGATAGCGGCGCCTAAAAAAATGGTGGCTTGCACAAGAAGTGTCATGTATAGGCAACTCCAAAAAATCTAACGCAAATAAGAGTATTTATTAATCCTCTTTAATGATAACAAGTGTCATGCCAGCAGATTGTGGCGAAATGAAAAACGCTACAAAAAATAATAAGAATGAATAGTGTTTTCGAATGTTTAGAATGCAACTATGTTCAAAGTGGACTGGCATTTTTGATCTTATCAAAATCATGTTATATTTTTATAAAGATCAAATTTATTCTGATGCTAGAGCAATGCGAGTCAAGGACAGGCCAATTTTTTAAATAGGAATGCATGTCTTTAATGCAGTCAAATATATCGAGTGTCAGTTACTGATGAAAGAATCTGTATTACCAAGTGCGATCATCCATTCCAAATTTTTGATGTGGATTGCGCTGATTATTATCATGTTATTGGGCATTTCTTATGTGGGTTTTAAAGCCAATAAGCAACATGCTGCAAGTGCTTCGTCTCAAGACCTGACTGCCGCCGCCAGCGTGAGTAGTCCCCCCATGGTTACGCCTGCTGATCGAATATTATCGACCTTACCGCAATTAAATGTATTGGTGCCCGTTTTATACAGCACACAAATGATCTTGCCACAAATTAGTGTTCAAGATGGCAGTGCGTTATGGCAGCCTAATCAACAGCAGTTAACGATTGTGCAGGGGACTGTTCTTGCGGGTGTGGATTTGAGTGAGCTGACCCGTGCAAATCTAAACTTGTCAGCACCGGCCAGTTTACAGCTCCCCCTTGCTGAAATGATTTCGGTACATCTGGACGATGTCTCCACCTATGACATCAAAACAGGACAGAAATCAGCTGTACAGCTTGGGACTTCCATGACTGAGTCTCAATTGGAGGAGGTGCGTCAACAAATGAAGCACAATGCGTGTATGTCAGGTATTTTGCAAAATAGCAGTGAAAGTACTCGCAAAGAGGTTGAGGTGTTACTGAAGTCGATGAATATCGATATGACGGTTAATGTGACTAACCCACTGCCATGTGAAGGAACATGATGAATCGGACTGGCTTAGGACAGTTCCATTGGATCAACATCGAGTGATGCCCGTATGCCTCGTCGTTCAGGAAGGTGCATCATAGCGGGCCACCAGGGTTCGATCAGATGATGTAGTAATCTACGATGTGCACATTGAATTAAAACGTGACCCCGAAAAACGCCCGCCCGCTTCTCCATTGGTGCCGGAATAGGACCCCAAATTTCGAGTCCATTGGGGTCGTGGGGGGTGGAGATCATTTGTCCAGTTTGTTGTTGATATTCTTCTATGCCCATTTTAAATGCATGTATCGCGGCTTTTAGAAAGGCTTCCGTTTTTTCAGCATTGGGTGATTCCGCCCGAATTAGAACCGCATGTCGATAGGGCGGTAGTCTTGCTGATTTTCGATCTTGTAGCATCTCTTGGGCAAACTGCCCATAGCCTTGCCGAATGAGCGTCAGTAGCAGAGGATTTTCTGGATAACGGGTCTGAATCAAGACCTGTCCTGTTTTAGTACCACGCCCTGCACGTCCTGCAACCTGTAAGATTAACTGTGCCATACGTTCAGGGGCACGAAAATCCACACTTAAAAAACCACCATCTACATCGACGATGGCTACTAAGGTAACGTTCGGGAAGTGATGTCCTTTGGCCAGCATTTGGGTGCCGAGTAAGATTGCTGCACCGGTTTGATTGGCGCGTTGATATATTTTATCCCAACTCCCTACGCGACTCGTTGTATCGCGATCTACGCGAATAATCGGGTGATCGGGGAAGTGACCTATTAAAGTCTCTTCAAGCCTTGCAGTTCCGGCGCCTGTCGGGATCAAATTGACTGACTTACACGCAGGGCATTCGGTTGGCAAGCGACTTTGATATCCACAATGGTGGCAATGTAAATGCTGTCTCGGAGTGTAGTGCACTGTTAAGTGCGCATCACATCGTGGACAATCCGCTTGCCAACCACAGGCATCGCACAGTAAAACGGGTGCAAACCCCCGCCTATTGAGAAAAACCAAGACTTGCTCATCTGCTTTCAGCCGTGTTGCTATGGCATCTAAAAGAGGCTGGCTAAGGCCATTCTCTCTTTTTTTATTGCGTAAATCGATTAAGTGAATTCGCGCAAACTCGGCATTTCCAGCTCTTTCGTTTAAGTGCAAATGCAACAGCTTCTTTTCAGCAGCCAGATGGAGACTTTCAAGAGATGGTGTTGCTGAGCCCAGCAGGACTGGACATTTTTGATCAAATCCGCGCTTTAAAGCGACATCACGGGCATGATAGCGAAAGGTATCCTGTTGCTTATAGGAGAGGTCATGCTCTTCATCAATGATGATTAAGCCTAAATGAGGCATTGGTGTGAACACAGCCGAGCGGGTTCCGATCACAATGTTGGCGTGTCCAGTATAAGCCGCTTGCCACGCCTGTAGACGCGCCACATCACTCATATTGGAGTGCAACATGACGATTTCTGCATGAAAACGTGCTTTAAAACGATTAATCGTTTGCGGAGTTAAGCCAATTTCCGGTACCAGAACGAGAACTTGTTGTCCTGCCTCCAGTACAGGCTGCATGGCCTGTAAGTAGACTTCTGTTTTACCGCTCCCCGTCAGCCCATTTAGGAGCACGCCTTGAAATCTACCTAAAACAGCATGAATTTGGTCTATTGCATATTGCTGTTCAGGGTTGGCAAGTAATGGCATGTGTGCAAGATTCACTGGATGCTTGATCAGTTCCCGCGGTTGCATGAATGATTCGACCAGACCGCGTTTTTCTAACAACAGTAATGATGCGCGTTCAACACCCATCAGAATCAGGATGCTTTCCGGTGCACCGCGCTGATCGTGGAGATTGAGAATGTCGAATGTTTTACGTTGCTTTGGTGATCGCGATAGTTCTGCTGAATTTGCATCGGGTGCTACACGCCAATATTGGGTGAGTAAGTCAAGATGGCGCCCTTGCCTGAGTAGTGCTGGTAATGCAGCACTTAAGACTTCTCCTAAAGGATAGTGATAATAGCCTGCTGCCCAAATGAGTAAGTCTAATGTCGTTGCAGGAATAATCGGTTTGAACTCGATGACTTCCAAAATCGATTTTATTTTGTGCTCAGTAACGAAGGATTCATCCGTTTCATTTTCTTCTGAATTAAATGGCCTGGTTTGCATCACGATACCAATCAGCTCACGTGATCCAAAAGGCACACGCACACGGCAACCTGCCGTAGGCACTTGAGTGTCAGCAGGAAGTGCATAGTCAAAAAGTTCAAAGAGAGGTACAGGTACTGCAACCTGCACCAAAATAGTGCTCATAGGAATGTGGTGAAATCAGAACGCCAAGTAAGGGGTATTTTAGTCCGCGAGTTCTAAAATACCATCCATTTCCACGAGTGCACCACGGGGCAGGCTTGCCACACCGAGAGCTGCACGCGCCGGGTAGGGTTCGGTAAAATATTCACCCATAATTTGGTTGACGAGTTGGAAGTTTGCCAGATCAATCAGAAAGATATTGATTTTAGCAATATCCGCAAGTGAACCACCAGCAGCTTCAGATACTGCTTGCACATTGTCAAAAACGCGGCGAATTTGTGCTTCAATCCCCTCAACCAACTGCATGGTTTCAGGGTCTAGACCAATTTGACCCGACAAATAGACAGTGTTACCCGTTTGGATTGCCTGTGAGTATGTTCCGATAGCGGCTGGAGCAAGAGAGGTATGGATAACTCGACGCATAATCATGAGTCCTGATCGAAAAAAGAATGATGTAATGAGAACAGAAAAAGAATTCTTTTGAATGATACAGCATTGCACCGCAATCTGATGAGACTAAGGTGATGAAAGTGGGGTGATTCGTATTAGAAAAGCTACAGAGACTTGTTAGCCAATTGTGATCGTTGTGTTATGCCAAATTGCTTACTATCTCGAGTTACAAATAAATATTCAATAAAAATTAAATATTAACAGTGACTTGTTGGTATGAAGTGTTTTTTTGCATCAAAATGTGTGGGGTTGCTTAAAGTGATCTGAGCAATTATAGTCAAGTCATAAGTACTTGCTCCGATTCACTGTCTAAGTGTCGCTATCGACAAAGAACGATTATTTTTTGGGGAATAATCGACAGTTGCTGGATGGGCAAGATGCATTTTTCCTTTTAGATAGACGACTTCTTTTCCGGTTTCTTTTTTGATTACATGTTGTTGTTAGCATGTTTTTTGCTTGCTTGTGTGTTCTAAACAAAAGTAAGTAAAAATTAGTCTGGTTTTCAAATAGGTGGGTTACATCAATGATTCTTGTTCCTGTGATTATGTCTGGTGGTGCGGGTACTCGCTTATGGCCTGTATCTCGTGAGGGATATCCTAAACCGTTTATGAAGCTTGCAGATGGGCAGAGTCTCCTGATGAAGACTTATCAGCGTGCAGCTTCAGTTATGAGTACAGACTATTTAGTGACTGTAACTAACCGCGATTATTTCTTTGAAAGCAAAGATAATTTGTCACAAGTTAATTCTAAAGTTCAGTCTACTTTTTTACTTGAACCTTTTGGACGTAATACAGCACCAGCGATTGCTTTAGCAGCATTGGATATTTTAGAGAAGCAGGGACCCGAAGCAATATTACTGGTGATGTCTGCGGATCATTTGATTAAAGATGGTCAGCGTTTTGAAGATGCAGTTGCTGCTGCCGCGACTCTCGCAAGTCAAGGTTATTTGGTCACTTTTGGCATTACACCAACCGCACCAGAGACTGGTTTTGGTTATATTGAATGTGGTGATGTGCTTGGTGTGGGTTATTCTGTTGCGCGCTTTGTTGAAAAACCCGCCTTTGAAAAGGCACAACAATTGCTGGCCAGTGGTAATCATCTGTGGAATGCGGGTATTTTCTGTTTCCAAGCGGGAACTTTCTTGAGTGAGCTTGAAAAGACAGCACCGGAGATTGTAACTATTGCACAAGCCTGCCGTGCTCAGCTTGGCGACGGCGCGGTAACGTCTATGCAGGACTATTCAGCGGATATTTTTGCAAAGTTTCCCGATATTTCAATTGATTATGCATTGCTTGAACGTTCAGATAAGGTTGCGGTTATTCCATGCGATTTTGGCTGGAGCGATATTGGATCTTGGCAGGCCGTGAGTGAGTTGACTGTTGCAGATGAGACATTGAATCGTACAGTGGGGCAATCCGTGATTGTGGATTCACGTAATGTCTATGTACAGAGTCATGATCGCTTGGTTGCGGCAGTTGGGGTGCAGGATTTAGTTATTGTTGATACGCCAGATGCATTATTGGTTGTCCATGCCGATAAAACGCAAGACGTACGTAAGGTTGTCGCGCAGCTCAAAGCTTTAGGGCACGATGCATTTAAATTGCATCGTACCGTAGCAAGACCTTGGGGGACTTATACCATCCTTGAGGAAAGTTCACGTTTCAAAATTAAGCGAATTGAAGTGAAGCCTGGAGCGAGTTTAAGTTTACAAATGCATCATCATCGTAGTGAGCATTGGATTGTAGTGAGTGGAACAGCACAAGTGACCAATGGGGATAAGACGTTGCTCTTGGGTGCGAATGAGTCAACTTATATTCCAGCTGGAAATCGACATCGTCTTGAAAATCCTGGAGTACTTCAGCTCATTATGATTGAGGTACAAAGCGGGGAATATTTGGGTGAAGATGATATAGTGCGTTTTCAAGATAATTATGGACGTTGCTAATTTATGCAAGCTAATCATATTGATTCGGTGGATACAGTGGTTATTCAACGGTCGTTTTTTGAACGACTGGTTGCTTGGCTGAGGGGGAATTTTCTTTTAGCGCTTGTTGTTATCCTGCCAACATTTATATCAATTGTTTACTATGGGCTTATTGCATCCGATGTTTATATTTCAACATCGGAATATGTCGTTAGGAGTCCTCAAAAGCAACAGTCCTCTTCTGGTATTGGTGCTTTACTTCAAGGAGCGGGATTCTCCAAAGCTCAAGATGATGTCTATTCTGTGCATGATTACATGCTCTCACGCGATGCCATGTTTACCCTAGACCGCAGTATGGATTTAAAGAAAGTCTATGGTAGTAAAAATATAGATATCTTCAATCGTTTTGGGGGTTTAAGTGCAGAAAATTCTTTTGAATCATTGTATAAGTATTATTCCAAAAAAGTAACTATCGATTTGGATACAGTGTCGTCAATCTCGACTTTGGAGGTTAGAGCTTATACTGCCGAAGATGCTTGGCGTATCAACGAGCAGCTTATCGAGTTGAGTGAGGCACTAGTCAATAAAATGAATGACCGTGGGCGTATTGACTCTGTCAGATCAGCTCAGTCAGAAGTTGATAGTGCTCGTCAAGCTGCCGTTGCTGCTGCGAAAGCTTTATCTGTGTATCGTAATAATCAGGGTATTTTTGATACAGATAAACAATCTGCATTGCAATTAGAACAAGTCTCAAAGTTACAAGATCAATTAGTTACTACAATTACTCAGTTAAATCAGATAAAGGCTCTTGCTCCTAAGAACCCCCAAATACCTGTTCTTGAAAATCAAAAGGCAACACTCCTAAGTGAAATTTCCAGACAAACGTCAGGTGTGTCAGGTGGGCAGCGGTCTCTTTCTACGAAATCCCCTGAGTATGATCAATTACAGTTTAATTATGATGTCGCAGGTAAACAACTTGCAGCGTCTCTAGCAAATTTGGAAGTTGCCAAGAATGACTCTCAACGTAAACAGCTCTATGTTGAGCGTATAGTTCAGCCTAACAAGCCTGATAAAGCCATGGAGCCGAGAAGGATTCGTAATGTTTTTGCGACATTTGCTTTGGGCTTAATTGTTTGGGGTGTTCTTTCTATGCTGTTCGCCGGTATTTTGGAGCATCAGGATTGAAACTAAATCAATCAAACAATAAATTGATTGTTAAACCCTCTCTTATTAAATCCTTGGTGATTCAAAAGAGGGTAATTCATGCTTTGTTGATGCGTGAGATTCTGACTCGATATGGGCGTCATAACATCGGTTTTTTATGGTTATTTGTAGAGCCGATGTTATTTACGCTGGGTGTGACTGCGCTTTGGACGTTGTCTAAGGTCTCGCATGGTTCAAATCAACTTCCGATCGTAGCTTTTGCGATCACTGGTTATTCTTCTGTTTTACTTTGGCGGAATATGCCGAGCCGTACTGCGGCAGCCGTAGAGCCTAATCTTTCCTTGATGTACCATCGAAATGTTAAAGTCATAGATATCTATATATCTAGATTGTTTTTGGAGTTTGCTGGAGCTACGGCATCCTTTCTTATTCTTTCAATCGTCTTTTTTTCGATTGGTTGGCTGAAGTTGCCAGAGGACATTTTAGAGGTTATTGTTGGGTGGCTTATGCTTACATGGTTCGGTGTGTCTCTAGCCTTGGTTGTTGGTGCTTTGAGTTCCCGTACAGAGATTGTAGATAAACTATGGCATCCTATGTCATATCTATTATTCCCGCTGTCCGGAGCTGCTTTTATGGTGGATTGGCTCCCTCCAGCAGCTCAGAAATTTGTTCTTCTTTTGCCGATGGTTCATGGTGTGGAGATGGTCCGAGAGGGCTATTTCGGTTCTGCAGTAACAGCTCATTATAATTTGCCTTATATGGCATTTATTTGCCTATGCTTAACTGCTTTTGGGCTTACACAAGAACGAATTGTAAGCAGAAAGGTGACTCCAGAGTGATAAAACTAAATAATGTTTTTAAACGCTATCCAGTTCATTCTGGGGAAGTAACCGTTTTGGATAATATTAATTTGCAGGTGATGCCTGGCGAAAAAGTTGGAATCTTGGGTCGTAATGGTTCAGGAAAATCTACTCTTATTCGTCTTATCAGTGGTGCCGAGCGTCCAACGTCAGGTGATATTATCAGGACAATGAGTGTGTCTTGGCCTTTGGCATTTGGGGGCGCTTTTCAAGGGACGTTGACTGGGATTGATAATTTAAGATTTATATGTCGTATCTATGGAACAACAACAGAGGATAAAATTCCGTTTGTGCAGGAATTTTCTGAATTGGGGCGTTATTTAAAAGAACCTGTTAAAACCTATTCCTCAGGAATGCGTGCTCGCTTGGCATTTGCGATTTCTATGGTTGTTGAATTTGACTGTTTTTTGATTGATGAGGTTACTGCCGTTGGTGATAGTCGATTCCATGAGAAATGTCATATCGAGCTTTTTGAAAAAAGAAAAGATCGTGCGATGATTATGGTTTCTCATGATGCTGGTTATGTCAGGGAGCATTGTGATCATGCTGCAGTCATATTAGATGGGAAGTTACAATTTTTTGAGAATGTAGATGATGCATATGTCTATTATCAAGAATCGTTTGGTTGATTTATATGGGTTTTTTTTGGTACCGATTGGCTTTTAATGTAATTTCTGCTTGGTCTGCTCGTCAGCAAGTTATAGCTTTTTCCGGCTCTATAAGAAATAGAGAGATTGATGCAGATGTAAAAGAACGTCAATTGCTGATAGATGTCTCAGTGATCATCAATCACGATGCAAGAACAGGGATACAGCGCGTAGTAAGGGGGATTATGATGTATTTACTTGCATCTCCACCCAAAGGTTATTGTATTCGACCAATTTTTGCGACAAAGCGACATGGTTATCGATATGCCTCTAATTTTTTGAATCATCCGCTCAAAAATAATAAAAATAGTAAAGTACAGGTGAATGCAGGTGATATCTTTTTAGGCTTGGATCTTGCAGCTCATTTGTTACCAAGATATCAGACTCAATTAATTGATTGGAAAAAGAAAGGTGTAAGTGTACATATTGTTGTCTACGACTTGCTTCCTTTGTTACATCCAGAATGGTTTAGCAATAAAACAGTGAAGAATTTTCGGCGTTGGATTAAAACAGTAGCCATTTTTGCAGATAGCGCCGTGTGTATCTCCCAATGTGGTAAAGCTGAGTTGGAAACAATGTTGGCCGAAAAATTCGGTTTTACGAAAGATGCACTGCCAATTGGCGTTATTCCATTAGGTGTTGAGATTGATGAAAGCTTACCAAGCCATGGGTTGCCTGAGAACGTTGATTATATTTTGTCTGTTTTAGAAAAAAAACCCACTGTACTCATGGTCGGTACGATAGAGCCTAGAAAGGGTTATGGGCAAGTCTTGGATGCATTTGAGAAGCTATGGCAAGAACATCATGACATCAATTTAGTTATTGTCGGTCGTTCAGGGTGGAAAACAGAATCTCTTCAGCGTCGATTGCGCTTCCATGTTCAAAGTGAAAAGCGCTTATGGTGGTTGGATGATGCTAGTGATGAGTTTTTGAAACAACTGTATACAGTTGTTGAAGGCGTGCTTATTGCATCAGAAGGAGAGGGTTTTGGTTTGCCGTTGATGGAAGCGATTGGTCACAATAAGCCTATTTTAATCCGTGATATTCCTGTATTCCGTGAGAGTGCCGGAACGGCGGTAACTTTTTTTAGTAATGGTTCTCCGGATAGTTTAGCGATCAGTATTGCGAATTGGCTTGAGCAGATTCAAATGGGCCTAACACAGTCACATAAAGAGCCTCTTCCCTCTTGGCAAGACGGGGTCCAAAAATTGCTTACTTGTTTAAGTATTGCCTGACTCGGAGTGTGGACTGTTATTGTGTAATCGATAAATTATAATAATTTTATTTAAAACGATTATTGGTGTTTTAGTATTTTAAAGAGAGATTGAGTCATTGCTAACGATAATTAATTTGATTGAAAATAAATTATCTTGATAGTACACGTTATTTTTAAGTTAATGAATTATTTTAATTTTAGATATTTAAGAGCCTTGTGCAGGAATTATTAAGATGCCAAATGAAATTTCTATTAACGATAGATCAAAACATATATCTGGAAATATCGGGGATATTAAGGCCTTAATGAAATACGACGATCAAGAGTTCATTGAAAACGCGTATGGGGTACTTTTGAACCGTTATCCTGATAGTGAGGGACTTCGATACTATTTGGGAAGACTGCGCTCAGGAGTCCCAAAAGCAAGAATCTTACATCAGTTGCATACTTCTAGTGAAGCGCGTGAAATTGGTGTAAAGCTTCCCGGTTTAAAAGCCGAGCTGATAGCGAGTCGAATCCTACGTTTACCTGTATTAGGTGTAATACATCGTAATTTGCTGAGCAATAATCGTGTTTACCGATCATATGCTACGGTTAATGCTGATGTTATTACTGCAGTAGAACATCGTTTGAATGGTATTGTGCATCGATTCTTGGTATCAGGAGGTCAAGAAGATTCTCGCTTCGATAAATCGATAGAGGTTTTTAAACAGTTAATTGAGCAACAGGGGCAGTTAATTGAACAGCAAGGACAGCTCATTGCTCAACAAGGACAGTTGGTTGCCACAATTGCAGCTCAGAAACATACTGGGAATGAGAGGGTAGAGCTTACTTCCGTGGAGGGAGTTTCTCAAAATATTCCAGATGAGCCGCCCAAAGTGACGAATATACTATCATCCAGAGCCAGTGGGATTTTTAAGCAATTAAAAACGAAGTCGACGAGCCATTTTGAGGGAGATCGTTAATGCGTATTGTTATAGACATGCAAGGTGTTCAAGGCGGAAGTCGTTATCGAGGGATTGGACGCTATACCATTGCTTTAACACAGGCGATCATCAAGAATGGTGGGCAAGATAATGAAATTATCTTGGCTTTAAATGGAATGTTTCCTGAAAGTGTGGAGTTTATTCGAGCGATTTTCAGCCCATTATTACCAAAAAATAATATTCGTATTTGGCAGGCTCAGGCTCCAGTCTCCCAGATTGAATCGGCGAATGATAGCCGCAGGGAGGCTGCGGAGCTTATCAGGGAGGCTTTTTTAGCAAGCTTGAACCCCGATATTGTTTTGGTGAGTAGTCTTTTTGAAGGCTTCCATGGTAATGCTGTCACGAGTGTAGGCTTATTGAGTAATACGGTGCCGACTGCGGTTATTCTTTACGACTTAATTCCCTACATTAACCGAGATGTTTATTTGGCTAACCCTCTGGTTGCATCTTGGTATGACAATAAAATTGACCACTTAAGGCGTGCAGATATTCTATTTGGTATTTCTGAGTCATCTCGTCAAGAAGGAATTGGCTTTCTAGGGTTCTCGGAAGAAAGTTGTATTAATATATCAACTGCAGCCGATGAGCAGTTTCAGCCACAAAATATAGAGAAAAGCCAAGAGTTAGCGATAAGAAGTAAATATCAGCTCAAGCATGAATTCCTCATGTATACCGGGGGGATTGACCCCAGAAAAAATATTGAAGGTCTTATTTGTGCGTATGCCCAATTGCCAATATCATTAAGAAATGAACGGCAGTTGGCTATTGTCTGTGATATACAGCCACCGAGTCGTGCGGCTTTAGAGGGGTTAATTAGAGAGCAGGGACTCTCGCCACATGAGGTCATTCTGACGGGTTTCGTGCCAGAAAAAGATCTAATAGCACTTTATAATTTGTGTCAAGCCTTTGTATTTCCCTCGTGGCATGAAGGTTTTGGTCTGCCAGCGCTTGAAGCGATGGCTTGTGGTCGCGCGGTCATCGCTGCAAATACATCAAGTTTGCCTGAAGTAGTGGGTAATAAAGAAGCATTATTCAATCCTCTCGATCAAGAGGCGATGACTGCAAAGTTGTATCAAGTATTAACTGATGCGGATTTTAGATTACGGTTGCAGCAGCACGGTTTAGAGCAAGCAAAGCTTTTTTCTTGGGATACTAGTGCAATTCGTTTACTGGATGCTTTGAACATATGGTTCACTGGTCAAAGCAAAAAAATGAACTCAGTATTACCTACCAAGCGTTTAAAGTTGGCTTATGTTTCTCCATTGCCACCAGAAAGAAGTGGGATCAGTGACTACAGTGCTGAACTCTTACCAGAGCTTTCACGCTATTATGACATTGAGGTTATTGTTGAGCAGAGCGCCGTTATTGATCCTTGGGTTTCAGCCAATTGTCAAATTAGAGATTCGGCATGGCTTCGTGCGCATGCAGATAAATATGAACGGGTTTTGTATCACTTCGGAAATTCGCACTTTCATCAGCACATGTTTAGCCTGCTCAAAGAGGTTCCAGGCGTTGTTGTTTTACATGATTTCTTTTTATCGGGAATTGTCTCTCATATGGAGTTGACTGGTTATCGCCCAGACTTTTGGCGAAATACCTTGCTGTTTAGTCATGGCTATATCCCTGTTGAAAAGAGATATCATATTCCTGATATTGGGGATGTCATCTGGGAATATCCTGCGAATGCTCATGTTCTGCAGGATGCAACAGGTGTCATTGTCCATGCTGAGAACTCTCGTCGTTTATCTCAAAAATGGTATGGTCAAGATTCAGCAAAAGATTGGGCGGTGATTCCCCATTTAAGAACAGCCGTCCCTACTTTGGATAGTCAGCGGTATCGAGCGAAACTCGGGATCAGTGAAAATAGTTTTGTGATCTGTAGTTTTGGTCTGTTAGGTCCGACAAAGCAAAATCGACGTTTATTAGATGCATGGTTGGCTTCGGATTTAGCAAAAGATCCAAATTGTGTGCTTATCTTTGTCGGTGAAAATCATAATGGCGAATATGGAAATCAGTTAGTAGAAACAATCAATAAGAGCGGATTATCGAATCGTATCCGCATCACGGGTTGGACGGATACTGATGATTTCAGAAAATATCTATCTATCGCCGATCTCGGTGTCCAATTAAGAACCTTGTCTAGGGGAGAGACCTCTGGAACTGTTCTTGATTGTATGAATTATGGTCTGCCTACGATTGTTAATAGTAACGGTAGCATGGCTGATTTGCCTGATGACGGCGTCCTTAAATTACCTGACTTATATGAAGATATTGACTTAATTAATGCCCTCGAAATGTTGTGGAGTAATCCTGAGCAGCGTAGTGTGTTAGGGAGGCGAGCCCGAGAAATTATTCTAACTCAGCATAATCCTCGAAAGTGTGCGAGCCAATATGCGGTGCAGATTGAGCGAATCTATGCTGAGAAAGTGGTTAAAGTTCCAGCGCTTATTAATGCGATTTCTGAGTTGAAGGTTCCGCCAAGTGATGAGCAAGCTTTAATTGCGTTATCTGAGTCGATAGATCTCTCTATTCCTCCTCAGATTGGGGCACCGCAATTTTTAGTTGATATTTCTGAGTTAGTACGTGGTGACTCGAAAAGCGGCATCCAGCGCGTTGTCCGGAGTATTTTATTAGAGTTACTTTTAAATCCTCCAGTAGGGTTTAAGGTTGAGCCGATTTATGCAAATGGTGAGCACTCCTATTATTATGCGAGAAACTTTACCTTAAGCTTCCTTGACTGTCCTGAGACGGGACTCCCAGATGAGCCGATTAGCTTTAAATCAGGAGATGTTTTCTTAGGTTTAGATTTGCATCCATTTGTTCTGACGCATCGTAATTTTTATCAAACCTTGAGAAACTATGGTGTGGAAGTACGCTTCGTTATTTATGACTTGTTGTCAATAACGCATAGCCAATTCTTTAATGATGGTGCTGCTGAACAGTTTCATCGGTGGCTGAAAGTTTATGCTGAAAGTGATGGAATCATCTGTATTTCACAATCCGTTGCTACGGATGTTATGAGTTGGCTTAAAGTCAACGGCATTCAAAGAGAGCGGGCTTTAAAAGTGAACTGGTTTCATCTTGGTGCGGATATACAAGCATCAAAGCCCACCACTGGATTAGTCAATAATGCGGCTTCAATACTCGCAAAGATTAAAGCTCATCCTAGCTTTCTAATGGTCGGAACGGTCGAGCCACGTAAAGGGCACAAGCAGGTATTAGACGCTTTTAATGAATTATGGGCTAATAATGTTGATGTTAATTTGGTCATCGTCGGTAAATCAGGCTGGAGGATGGAAGAAACCATTCGACTGATCCGTGATCATTCTAAATTAAATCGCAGGTTATTTTGGTTAGAAAGTATCAGTGACGAATTTCTTGAGCAGATTTATGAAAACTCGAGTTGTTTAATTGCAGCAAGCTATGGTGAGGGATTTGGTTTACCACTTATTGAAGCTGCACAGCATAAATTGCCGATTATTGCGCGGGATATTCCTGTATTTCGCGAGGTTGCTGGTGCAAATGCGTCCTATTACTCAGGCCATACTGGTCAAGAGCTAGCTGCAACTATTCAAGAATGGCTAGCGCGTTATTCTATTAAAGATATTCCTTTATCGGATCATATCCCGTGGTTGACTTGGAGAGAGAGTACCTCGAATCTACTCGATATCATTGTCAACAATCAGCCTTATTTAACGTGGGAACACGACGGTATTTATCGCTATTGGGGAAGCGATGATCGTTTAAATACAGTTGTTGGAAAAGCTAAAGGTCACAGTATCTTAAGTAATTTTGAGGCGGGTTGTTTGATCTATGGTCCGTACATAAATTTATCTGCTGGAGATTATACACTTGTAGTCTTTGGCGAGTTGGGCGAAGGGGGAGCAGGTGGTGCCTATATTGATATCGCTGTTAATGGGGGCACTGTTTTATTAGAGCATAAATTCCAAGCCACTGAGGCAAGTGGTCAGATTGCCACACTTACCTTGCGATTAGAGCGGGATTATACGAGTGTTGAAATTCGAACATGGGTAACGGCGCAATCTGATATAACAATTAGTCGCATTGAGCTTTCCCCCTATGTCAAACCCATTGAATACGGCGTTGTACATTATTGTGGAAGTGATAGCCGTTTTCACACTCAAGCTGGACGGCGCGAAGGATTGGAGATTCTCAGTTCAGGCAAGTCGGGCTATCTTTTGTTTGGGTTGTATATCCCACTCAAAGCCGGGAATTATGTTGTCGTTATTGAGGGTGAAATAGCAGGCAACGGCGTAGCGGGAGCTTATTTAGATGTTGCTGTGAATGGAGGGGAGAAACTAGCCCATCAGGAAATTAGATATTTAAGTGGAACGAATAAGCTAGTTGTTTTATCACTGCACCTCGAACGAGATTATCCTGACGTAGAGGTGCGAGTTTGGGTTAATGAGTTGTCAGATATCAAAGTCAGTGATTTATTAATTTACCCGAATTTATTGAATGATGAGCAAAATCGTGTTTTGGCACATGGCTCTCGGAAGTTTTTAGCTGCTGATAGTCGTATCTACTCTCAAGTTGGGCGATACATCAACTTTGATATCTTCAGTACTGGAGTCGCCGGCTATCTCTTATATGGTCCATACCTAGCATTGCCATCCGGTAGCTATCAGATAAAAATTTACGGACGTATTGAGCAAACTAGTGACTGTTTGATTGATGTAGTGATTGATCGAGGATCTCAAGTTTTAGCTTCTAAAAAATTATCGGCTCTCTCTACAAATGGCTTACTTATAATTTTGTATGTGCAGCTAGATCATTCTGTTTTAGACATGGAAGTTAGGGTTAAAGTTGATGATCAAACAAGTATGCAACTTTCTTCGCTTGAGTTTATACCTATAGATCAGATATCGGGTACTAGGGATATAGAGCCAGAATCATTGCATGAAGAAAAAGTTGAGAAGCCGGTCGTCAGTGTCGCAAAACGTTCTTTATTTGATAAAAAGAGTAGGAAAGTTGACCCTGCACTCCAAGAAAAAGTTGTTTCAGGCGTCGAGGAGGAACAAGTCAACGAATCTAAACTTTCTTCAAACCAGGACTCTGAATTAGTATTGAATGAAAATAGCACTGATATTTCGCCATTGAAGAAAAAGTTTAGTGAGAAGTTTCTGGATTTTTTCAGATAATACTTTTTAAAATTTGTGTAATCAGGTGGATTTTTATTTCTGGCCATCATTTGAAATCAGAAAGTTAAATAACGGTATCTAACAGAAGGGTTGCTTTTATGAAAACAGCGGTTATTACAGGTATTACAGGGCAAGACGGCGCTTATTTGGCCGAATTGCTTTTGAGTAAAGGTTACAAAGTTTACGGCACATATCGTCGTACAAGCTCTGTAAATTTTTGGCGAATTGAAGAACTTGGGATCGAAAAAAATCCAAACTTACATCTCGTTGAATATGATTTGACTGACTTATCTGCAAGTATCCGTTTATTGCAAACAACGGAAGCTACCGAAGTCTACAATCTTGCAGCACAAAGTTTTGTCGGTGTTTCATTTGAACAACCGATTACAACTGCTGAGATTACAGGAATCGGTCCTGTTAACCTTTTGGAAGCTATTCGTATTGTTAACCCCAAAATTCGTTTTTATCAGGCATCTACATCCGAGATGTTTGGTAAAGTTCAAGCCATCCCGCAAAAAGAAAATACCCCATTCTATCCACGTAGTCCTTATGGCGTAGCGAAGCTTTATGCCCATTGGATGGCGATTAATTATCGTGAGTCATATGGAATCTTTGCTTCAAGTGGCATCTTATTTAATCACGAGTCACCTTTGCGTGGTCGTGAATTTGTTACGCGTAAGATCACTGATAGCGTTGCCAAGATTAAGTTAGGTAAGCTTGACGTGTTAGAGCTTGGAAATTTAGATGCAAAGCGGGATTGGGGATTTGCGAAAGAATATATCGAAGGTATGTGGTTGATGCTACAAGTGGATGAACCAGATACCTTTGTTCTGGCAACAAATCGTACTGAAACAGTACGTGATTTTGTAACCATGGCATTTAAAGCTGCGGGCATTACCGTAGAGTTTAAAGGGACTGATGTCAATGAAATTGCGGTTGATACTGCAACAGGCAAGACCGTGATGAAGATTAATCCAAAGTTTCACCGTCCAGCAGAAGTCGAATTGCTTATTGGTGATCCTGCACATGCTAAAGCTAAGCTTGGTTGGGAGCCTAAAACGACTCTGGAAGAGCTTTGTAAGATGATGGTTGAAGCTGATCTTCGTCGTAATGAACAAGGGTTTTCATTCTAATACTTGTCGATTTAAAAAGTTCTGATATGGGATGGAAATATTATGTTCATCCCAGATTCTTTGTATGATGAAACTATAAAAATTATATTCGTAATTCATGAAATGAGATTTTTTTTAATCTCCTTCCTTTTTTGATTTCTGCGATACTTAAAGTAGATCTATGACATATTCTTTTTTCAATAGCGAGTAAGATATGGTCAACAATCAAGCTGATTTACCAGAAGACATATCAACAGTGTCTTTTTTGCCAACATTTATATCGTATGCACAGAATTTTGAAGATGTCATGCTCTGGCGAGCTTTAAAAACGATTCAAAATGGTTTCTATGTCGACGTTGGTGCAAATGATCCCATTATTGATTCGGTAACGCATGCTTTTTATTTAAAGGGCTGGCGAGGAATTAATATAGAGCCTGTTGTTGCGCATTATCATGACTTGCAGACAGTTCGCCCTGAAGATGTTAATTTACAAATAGCAGTGAGTGACCATGAAGGCTTTCTAGCATTTTATGAGACTGAAATCAGGGGGTTATCGACAGCCTCTTCTCGTGTTGTTAATCAGCATAAAAAAGACGGCATTCAGATTATTAGCTATGAAGTTCCCACAAAAACACTGACGAGTATTTTGGACGTATATAGTCCAAAACAGATTCATTTTTTAAAAGTAGATGTAGAGGGATTGGAGGAACAAGTTTTAAGGGGTTTGGATTTTACTCGATATCGCCCGTGGATTTTAATCATCGAAGCGACATTGCCTAACTCTCAGGTTATGAGCTACGAAGAGTGGGATGGGTATCTTATCGAGATGGATTATCTCTTTGTTTATTTTGATGGGTTGAATCGTTTTTATCTCGCAAAAGAGCACGGAGAGTTGGCTTTTGCTTTCGAACTGCCTCCTAATGTGTTTGATTATTTTGAACAGTATCGCTTTGTTCAGTTACAGCAGGCCTATGAAGTATTGAAAACGAAGAAAATTGAGGGAGAGTAGTTTTGGCAACAGCATTGATTACAGGTGTGAATGGTTTTACTGGGCGTTATTTAGCAGAAGAATTACGTTCAGCGGGATATGATGTCGTGGGTATGGGATCTAAATCCTCTCAAGGTTCGAGTTTAAATGCTTCTTATCATTGTGATTTACTTGATAGAGATGGTTTGGTTAAGGTATTAAGTCAAGTAAGGCCAGATATCATTGTACATTTGGCAGCAATTGCTTTTGTCGCCCATGGGGATGTCGATGCAATTTATCGAACTAATGTTGTGGGTACACGTAATTTACTTGAAGCAATTGTTAAAAGCGGTCATATCCCACGTTCGATATTGATTGCAAGTAGTGCAAACATCTATGGTAATGCTCTTGTTGAACCGATAACTGAGCAAGTGGTCGCTGCGCCTGCAAATGACTATGCGGTGAGTAAACTTAGCATGGAATACATGGCCAAATTATGGTTTGAGCAATTACCCATTACGATTGTTAGGCCTTTTAATTACACTGGTGCAGGCCAGTCTATTAACTTTTTGATTCCTAAGATTGTAGACCATTTCAAACGTAGGGCTAAAACAATTGAATTAGGGAATATCAATGTGATCAGGGATTTTTCCGATGTACGTTCCGTTGTTCGCTGTTATCGGTTGTTACTAGAGTCAAATATTCGCAGTGATGTGTTTAATGTATGTTCTGGGAAAGGTCATTCTTTGCTTGATGTTTTACAAATGATGCGCGAAATTTCTGGTCATGAGCTTGATGTGCAAATAAATCCTGCCTTTGTTCGTGCAAATGAAGTACATCGTCTTATTGGGTCTCGAGAGAAATTTGATCATGTTGTTGGTCCAGTTACAGATATCCCGCTTCGTGAAACGTTGAGTTGGATGTTAAATAGTCCGTTATGAATTTAATTATAGCTGTAGATGCATTAAAACCTCCTCTCACGGGTATCGGGCGCTATACAAAAGAGTTGGTGAGTCGCATTCGAGTGTCAGAAGATATTCATCAATTAAAATACTATCTGAATGCTCGTTGGGTTGAAGAGCCATTAACCATTCCTGTTACAGGTTTAGTTAAGTATGAGTCGTTAAAAGTACCGCGTGTTCTGCGCCAATTCTATTTAGGAAAAACGGTTAAAAATTCGGTGTTCCACTCTCCGAATTTCTTTATCCCCCCTTTTGTAGAGCATGGGATAGCAACCATTCATGATCTTTCTGTGTTTAAGTTCCCTGAAACCCATCCTGCAGAGCGTGTCCGAGACTTTGAAAGAAGATTGGGTCAAACCTTAAGTGTAGCAAAACATATCATTACTGATAGTAAATCGACTCGTGAAGAGGTAATTGAATATTTTGGTTGGCCTTCTGCTCGAATCTCCGCCATTCATTTGGGTGTTCCTGAAGTTTATAAACCTAGACCTCATGTGGACATTTATGCGCAATTATTGAGCCGGTACAATCTCACTCCGAATAAATTCACATTATGTGTTTCCACGATTGAACCGAGGAAAAAAGTCGATCGATTAATACAAGCGTATGCTCTTTTGCCAATTAGGATTCGTACAGAGTATCCTTTGGTCATCATTGGAGGTAAAGGCTGGCATAGTGAGCTATTACACAAAGTGATGGAGGATGCTCAAAGAGCGGGCTGGCTATATTATCTAGGATTTGTGGATGAAGTGTATCTTCCCGCCATTTATGCGGGAGCGCGGTTGTTTGTTTATCCATCTATCTATGAGGGGTTTGGTTTGCCTATTGCCGAGGCAATGGCTTGTGGTATCCCTGTCATTGCTTCAAATCGCTCATGTTTGCCAGAAGTAACATCTGGTGCCGCAAAATTAATTAATCCTGATGATGTCGATGAATTTTCTTTAAGTCTCCAGGCTTGCTTAACTGATTTAATATGGCGAGAAAAGGCCGTCGGACAAGGACTGAATGTTGCCAAAGCATATACTTGGGATAATTGCGCACAGCAGACCTTAAAAGTTTATAAGAGAGTGGCTAATGCTATATAGTCAGTTTCGAGGATGCTTCTATATTGGGTTTAGATATTTCTAAAAGCCTAAATAACTTAGCTTTGGTAATGCGCTATAAAGGACTTCGATGCTGGCACCTTGCGGAACGATCACGCTGGTATTCGTTGAGGTCGCTACTATATTTCCTTCTACCGTGATGCTTGATACTTTACCAGCATTGATAAATACCTGCACAGTATCTCCTGTCGTATTCTGCCACTTCATAGGGGAAGCGGTTACGGAGAGTGGAGTATTGGCAATTGGGTTAAATCCAACATTGCTCCGAATTAATTTATTGGATACAGCACCTGAGTAATCTTGAATTGCGGTCTTATTACCGACGACAGTATTATCTGCAATCAGAAGAGGGCTAGTTTTTTGTGTAATACGAATTCCTGCTCCAGAGTTTGCAGGAAATCCTCCTCCAGTTCCGATAGTTGCATCTGTAATCCGTAAACCGTTAATGGGTGAATTAACGCTTAACCCATTTGCGTTACCAGAAAAAATTCCGCCTAGAAATGCAATATCACTCATTGCTCCAGACATGTTAACCCCTGAGCCTTTATTATCCATGGTATGAAGTGATTCAAAATGTAGACCATTTATGGATCCTGAACTCTGGTTTGTAATTGATACGCCATCACTCCCTGATGAAGAAGCCCAAATATTTGCAAATCTAGAGCGAACAATACTCGCACTTCCAGAAGGTGCTATTTGTATACCATGCAGTGTCTGAGTATCAAAAAAGCTATCATGTACCCAAAGACTGGAGACATTGCCCGCATCTGTAGCTGAACCTGTATGAGAAGTATAAGGGTCAACTAATAATCCGATATTTTGTTGTATAACCGATGTATTACTAATGATCAATGCTGCCGAATTTCGAACACGAATGCCAGCATAGGTTATTTCAGGCTGCTGTGCGCCTATCATAACATCATCAATGAGTTGGCTGGTATCACCGCCCTCTGCACGGATCCGAATGGAGCCTTTTGCACCACTTTGGAATCGGCCATGACGGATTCTGGCAACTTTTCCTGTCATTAATACCCCGTTGTAGTCGCCATTCATAAAGAAATCTTCGATAAACGACTCAGTGCCAGATAACACGACATAGGTACCATTGGTTTGAGGGGGGCCAGCATTAAATCCAATATCTCTAATGCCCGAGCCATAACCTGATGCGGAAAATAATATTGAATTAGGAAGTGCTGCTATGATATAGGTTGCGTTGCGACCAGCTCCACGTAGTACTGTCCCATCTCCAAGGATACCTCCTCCTTTATACAAACATTTTCCCGCAGGAATAACAATTTCTTTCCCTGAGTTTGCCTTTATTGCTGTATTAATGGCATTCGTATCGTCGCTAGAACCATCACATTTTACTCCGTAGTCACGAGCATTGATTGTATCTTGAAGCTTACTTTGTAGTGTTCTTGAGACTGCACCATTCCCTCTTTGTAGGAATCCGACTAAATTCGCGCCATTACTGGCAGCTAAAGCTCGGTTTATACCGAGATCATTCTGTTGGGATATAGGTGTCGCTTGATTAAGTATTTGGCTTGATTTCTGGCTATTGGTTGCTGTTTCTGCATTCGCATTTATGGCAATAAGGGCTAAAAACATTGTTTGGTATTTATTCATCAATATTTCCTTTTTACATGAAAGTTAGACCAAAAATATTTACAAAGTTATACAACCGACATGCTGCATTTTTTAACAAAACCTATTTACCTAATAGACTAGCCATAATCATTTGGTAACAAAAAAGGACATACAGTTAATTCAATTAGAAAAAAAACTCATTTTGCGTGTGTATACTTAATGTAACTGTATGTAAAATAAAGAATCATCCTTACTATCCAATAATTCACATGCGCCAGTTGAGTCCGAATGTAAAATTGCCTCTTTATATTGACGAGAATAAGACTGTATAGTGTCCATTGCTGCAGCTAAGGCTTTTTCATCTTTCTCTAGCAGATTGTTTAATATTTTATTTCTAAAAATAGAAATATCTGCCCCAACAATCACTCGAGTTGGCCTTTTTATATTCGGGCTTGTGGCTATGATATAGCTTAAGCTACTATCAAATACGACATGTGCTTTAGCATGGCATAGCAATCCTTTCGAAAAAAAATACTCTACTGGGAGTTTTTGATATGCAGGATTGATCCCATGCTGTAAAAAATAGTCTTCAAGAGACGAAACATCATAGCCTTTTTCACCAAGAGCGCCTCTGACCAATATGTATAAATCAGGTAAAGCTCTGGGATCATTTTTAATAATTAATCTTGTATCAGTATTTATATGCCTAGATATTGTATCAACCATACTTTGAACGACCGTACTCAGCTCAATTTCATAAGCCCCACTTCCCCAATAGCGCAAGTAAACAACTGCATATTCTGCACCGATCTCTTCTTTCTTTAATTGCGCCAAATCGGGTTCAAACTTATAAAAGTTTGCAATTTTTGCGACAGGGTCAAACACAGCATTAATAGAAAGAGTAACTTCGTGAGGGATCGCTGGATGTTGTACTGCATAGCCAAAAAATATAGCACCCTCAATTTTGTGCTTTTTACCAAGCATGACATCTACACCGTTTTTTAACCCATCCGCATAGACAAAAAGCTTGGCTTGTGGAAACTTTAATAAAATATCCCCAGCTTCTTTGAGCCAACCAAAAGAGTGAGTCGCTATTACTCTCGGTTTAAAGAATGTCGTATCTGAAAGTTTTTTTAGCTCATCGAAATGGATGATGTCAAATACCGCAACTTCTAAAGTGGCAGCTTGAGCAATTGCTGGTGCCCACTCTAGATATACAAAAACGCTACTATAGCCATATTTACCATATAAATAACTTGCGGTAGCAAGAGCAAAGGGCAACCATGCTTCTGAAGGAACGAAGATCAATGATAAAGAATGTAACTCATTCAAGTGTGAGTTGCTTTCAAAGCGAAAATCTATACCGTCGTTTTGACTACGATAACGAAGCTCTTCAGAATTATTCATTTTCTCTTGTGTGAGTTGCGATTGAAACTTTCTTAACCAGTTATTCGAATTCTCATGTGATGCTGTAAAGCCTTGGATGATCGAAGAAAAATCTTTTTCTCTGAGTCGAGATCCGTAGACGAGGAGACTGTTTGGTTCCGGTTCACGATTTAATATTCCTAAATATAAAGACTTAACAACGTAATCAGCGTACAAGTGAACTGTATTTTTCCAATGATCCTCCGCGGAAGCTTCTGAGTTTGAGTTAGCTTTAAATGTATCGACATTTAGAGCTTCAACCAATTTTTTTATCGCGGTCTCACTATTCCCAGTACTGATAATTTCAGCAATAAATGCTTGGGACTCAAGTTCATTAGGCTCTCTATTCAAAATCCCAATATAAGCATCTTTAACAATCTGCGCTGCGTATTGCGCGATAAGCGTATCCATAATTAAAACCTTTAACAGCAATATGTGTCTAAAATATAAAAATTAGTTTAATCAAAAAGTTACACAAAGGCTTAAATATAAGTTTGTGCATACGGTTACTCAAAAAAGTTAATGATTGGTTGAAAGTCAAAATTATGGCTTCTTAACAATTTTGCCATCTATGTAATAAGTGATTGACTCTAACTCAATAACGTTAGCCTATTTATATGTGATAAGTCCCTGTGTTAGTTCATCATAACTCGCTTTAAAGAGGTCGTCTAGGCTGCTTATCGTGTTGGTTCTGGCTGTTTTTATATCTAATGGCGTAGTCAAAAAAACAAAATCCTCCTCAACAGTTAGTTCGTCAGAAAGGGTTTAAAACTGTTCTTAGATCAATCTAGAGAGATCTTTTTGAGAGTTCTATTTAATACGAAATGCACGAGGATCAACGAGTAACTCTGGGAGGTACACTGCGCCTTGTAATTGGCATTTTGCAATAAGCCAGCCGCGATATCGTTTACTTAATGCCTGATCTACTGATTGAGGGTCGTTCCAGAAACTGTTCAAGTCACCTTGGTGTGTCAGACCGACAATGTTATAAATGGCTTTTCCTAAGGTTTTGACTGGAACACCCTCTTCCACGGAAGTCATGCCTACCGACGAATTCACTGTGACCGTACCCTTCAAGATGGGAAACAGAGAGGGTAGGTGAATGTCATGAACATAAAAGACTCTGCCTTGCAAATTAAATCGATGAGTTAGCGTCTTTATGAGCCCGATATAATTTCGATAAGCTCGATCTAATGGATGATGCTTAATCACCAGAACATTGTCTAGCGGTGCGTGTTCAGCAAAGCTTGCCATCGTTTCTTCAATATAAGTTTCCATGGCATGTCCACCATGTAACCATAGTTGACTGTCATTATGAACTTGTAATGGCATCAAAAAAATTCTACCGCTCCAGTTATTGCGTAGCAGATTAAGCACATCACGTTGACGCCATTTGTACCAGACCTTACGAAATCCACCAACAATCCAGCGTCGTGGTTCTGCCCAACTAATTTCGCGATGATGCTTATAGCCTGGATACTTCCACTGGAAAAGCCAAGTAATGAAGTAATACCACATGGCTAATTTAGCGCGATAAGAAAAGTGGTCAGGAATATAATGTTCGGGAGGAGGAGGAGGAGGTTCTACAGTATAGTCTTCGGGATTGCGGCTTAGCGTGGAGTGGGCATTGACACCCCAAGGTTCAAGTGTAATCCAATTTGGACGCAGGTAGCCCTCCTCGAAAACGAGAAACAGTACACCTAACCGTAAAGCAACCTCATGTGCGATACGATGGTAAATACGTGCATCGCTGAAAACCATTATGGCTTCGATCTGATATTCTTGGATCAGTTTGGTGAGCCACTCAGACCAGTCCTCTATCTTGCCTGTATAATCAATGCCCTTAGGGAAGTACCAAGTATCCCCTGCGTTAAGGTTTACTTTAGTGACAGAATATCCCGCTTGATCTAGCTTATTTGCAATGCTGTGAAAGAAAGGTCCAAATGGGCCTTGTAGCATCAAAATTTTCTTGGCTGAGCCTAATTGGTCTAGTATCATAATGATTATTTTAACTTTAGTAGGCATTTAATTTAAAGTATGCAAATGTTATTTCTTTTGTTACTTTCGTCGTAAAAGAAACCTCAGGAGCCTACGCACAAAAGGGGGAATAGTTTTTTGTTCATTGCGCCAATAAATCAACTCTTCTAGTGCTTCTTCGACAGAAATCTGTTGATGGGTTTTCCGGCTGACGTAGGTCGGGTAGAGAATGAGTGTTCCTGCAATCAATTCATCCAAAGTCAGTTGTCGTATGCGTCTTGGATGTGATTGACGATCGATAGTTAGTCCCCAACCCGCATAGAAGGGTTGACCATAGCAGAAGACGACCTTTCCCCGCAATAAGGCTTCGAATCCTGCAAGGGAGGTAATGACATGAACTTCATCCACCTGCGCCAACAGATGATCCATGGATACATCAACCACGACTTCATTGCATAATTCGCCAGCATTTAACCGGCCTTGAGTTCTTAGTCCAGCGACGACGTCTGGATGGGGTTTATAGATAATAAAGGCATCAGGGTTTGCCTGACGTACAGTGGTGAGTAGCGACAAGTTACTGCGAATATCATTGGCACCGAATTGAATGCTTGCATCACTCTCAACTTGTCCTACGACCAAAATAATCTGTCGTGCTGTGTTTGGTTTCTGCCATAGCTTGCCAGAGACATTATATTTTGTTAGTCCTGCTGTGATGAGTTTTTCAGACAAATGACGTGCGCGGCTGATGAGCCGACCATCAAAGACAGTCGTGTTTAAAATGTTTTCTATATCTGAAGGCTGGGTTGGGTCATAGTAAATACCTGTTCGATCAATAACCCATGATAAGGGCTTTGTTAAGTCCGCGCCTAAACCAACTGATCGTAGAAAACCATCTTCAAGGCGTATGATTTTGACACTTGAAGAGATTCCATCGGGAATGGGTCTATTTCCCCATAGGACTAGAGTCGCATCAGAGGGAACTTGCCAACTCCAGTAAACGAAGGCCACATGTTGATTGAGAAAGCGCCTGACGAGTGGTCTTTTCCATGGGGAAAATCCAAATGCATAAAGGATTTCATCTGAATCATGGCACATATTGGAGTGCGACTTGAACCGGAGGTGCATAATTAGACCTGATTAAGCCAAGTATCGATTTTTTTAAAATGATCTGCCCATGTTGGTAAAGTCATTGTGATGGATTTTGGGATAAGAGTGTGATTGAGCCATATTGATTCAATAGCCTGCATCCAGCCTAGGCCATCGATGGGGTCGAGATAATGAGGGGCATTGCCTACAATCTCATGAAATACAGGAAGGTCGCTGGCTAGGACGGTCACGCCTTGTTGCAATGCTTCAATCAATGGTAGCCCGAAACCTTCGGCAAATGAAGGGAAGAGCAGGGCTTGAGTATGTTGTAGCCATTGTGCAAGCTCAAGATCAGATACCTCGGATAACTCAATGACAATTCCCTTTAATTGTGGGCAACGTTCAAGCATATCAACAACCTGCTCACACTCCCACCCGCGTTGGCCAATCAAAACCAGTTTGGGCGTATTGTCGCCGTATTTTTCGATTAATTTACGCCAAACATTCAAGATCAGTAAGTGGTTTTTACGAGGTTCTATGGTGCCCAACATCATAAAGTAAGGTGCTGGAATAGGAGATGTTGTATGTAGCTGCTTAACTGCGGGGAGGATTCCAAGATGCGCGACTACACTAGGTCTCCGTTCAAGTTGGTGTTCGATCGTAAATTTATCGAGCTCATTCAACGTATCTTGAGAGTTGGTAATCACTCCCGAAGCTGTTGCAAGCATGGCTTTCATCCGTGAAGTATGCCGACTGATTTCCCCATCACGGCAATACTCAGGATGTGTGATCGGGATAAGATCATGTACCATATAGATCGGGCGAACTGGGTTTTGCTCTAACCACGTAATATAGCGCGCATGCTCCAATCCGCTATGCCCAACATTAATAAAAAAAGCATTTTCGATGGGTTTGACGTTTGTGCTGCGCATAATCTTGGTTAGGAGATGAGTCAGAAAATCTACTTGCTGATACTTACCTTTGAGCGACTTGACGTCTTGATTCAGTAAAAAAGTGCGAACGAGGGCACTGTCCTCCTGTGTGAGAACAATCCCTTTCCCACGAATATGCAAGAATGCCTGAGCATTTTCAAAGTGATCTAGGTAGGCCAAACAGACCCGGTCAACCCCAGTGGGGAGTCGACCTTTTAAGCTTCTGCCAACAATCCGCGTAATATCGAGGACGATATCCGTCATAGATATTATTTCGAGATACTGATGATAGAGGCGGCTGGATACAATACGGAGCTGACTGTTCCTAAGACAATGTCGAGGAATTTTTTGAGTTCTGCACCAGAAGCATTAGAAACATACAAGATATCTTTATTGCGCACAGGGAAGTTCTGGGCAATAAAGAAGTTTGTAGGATCTTTCATATCAATACGATAAATCACAGGTACTTTCCCCTCAGGAGTCAACACCATATTGGCTGGCTGTTGTACCAGTGCGCTCGGTGTTTCAAAGCGGAAGATAAATACACCATGTGCATCGGAACGGCTATCTTGTAACCCTCCTGCTCTTGCAACGGCTTGTGCAAGTGAGATGCCTTGAGCTTCAAAATTAATTTCCTGATTTTTATCTACTGCGCCTAGAACGGTGAAACTGAGGGGTTGGAATAAGGCAGTTACGACATCACCAGACTGCAGGACAATATTTTGTTTGGGATCGCGAATAACAGTTTGTAGAGGAAGTTCTGCAGCTTGATCATTACGGGTCAGTTGTAGTGTAACTTTGTCGATAGGATCTTTTACACCACCTGCGGCGGCAAGTGCATCTAGTATTCGTTCTCCACGTGGGGTGATAGACATGCGCGTACTTGCCGTCACATCGCCGATCACTGTTACGTTGGAGGTGTTGTTTTTTGTGGTGCGTACCAAAATCTGAGGATCATTCGCCATGCCGCGCAATTTCTTGGCAATAATTGTTTGTACTTGTTCTGGAGTCTTTCCTACAACGGAGATTTGTCCGACGAAGGGTACGCTAATTGTTCCTTTCTGGTCTACCATTTGTTCAGGTAAAACACTGGCTTTTGATCCGCTAGGACTGAGCCCAACTGCATCGGAGCCACCAAAAAGTAAGGCGGGAGGAGCTTCCCAGACTGTGACTTCAACGACATCACCAGCGCCGATGGTTAAGGATGAGGAGGTATTGGTAAGAGACGAGAAAGATTTTTTCTGCTGACTGGCGATAACTTGTCTAGCTACCGCGTCGTTGATTTCAACAATTTGAACTGCAGATGCACCAACACCATTCTTGTTATCTAATATTTTTTGTCGATTAGGCCCAGCTGCTGGTATCCAATCAGGCGATAGTGTACATCCGCTCAAGGTGGCTATCACCAGAGTCAAAGTCAATAATTTAGTGTGCGCTTTATTCATAGTAAAAACATTCATTTGAAATTGACCAAAATTAGATTCTGAGGAAGACTACCAGAGCTAAACGCTCATTATTGATAAAAAATGTTGCAATCTGTCGGGGCAGCTTGTTTATAACACATCATTGTGGATGTTTCATTTTCATGTGCAATGATCATACCTGTCTCCGGTACTTTATCGAAAAATCATTAACATGCTATTAGATCGTACAATAAAACCACGAGTTCAGAAGATTGACTTTCTAGGTACTAATTCTTTTATGCCTCACTATAAATACTGAAGCCGCTTTGTTCAAGCTTTTACGCATAAAGCGTCATCTAGAGATGACTATAAATTACATATTTTACTGATTATTAAATGTTTTAACTCATGAATGAATGAGGTTGTTGCCTTAATTATCTTGTGGTGGTGTGTAATACGGTTTGCGGATTCGCTCTTTTTTGATGAAACGATGAGCACTTAGTGCCAAGATGAGTGTGGTGGGTAGGGGCAAAGCTTCTTCAAAAATCTGTGCTGCGAGTAGCTCTGCACAGAGCGGAGCAAATGAGAACCCTTTGGAGCCTAAGCCAGTCAGTGCATAAATGCCTTGCATTTGTGAAACCTCTCCGACGATAGGCATGGAGTCACGTGGCAAAGCACGCAGACTGACGCGTCCTTGCCAAGAGTGCGTATGGGGGAGTGTGGCTGCATTTTTGGGGAATGCCTGTTTAAACAACTCTAGATTGGATTGATGCTCGCCCTCACGTAAAGTCAGATCCATATCATCCCGCATGAACGATGAACCGAGAATCAGTTTCTCTCCATCATTGACGGCATATCCTCCATAGCCCAAAGCAAAGTCTGAAGATGAGTTGGATTCTATCCAGGACATCTGTCCTCGAATTACCGTGAGCGGCGGTAATGTAGGGCATAGCCGCTCACTGTCTTTCGCGTTAGCGATGATCACATGCGTTTTTTTGGCAATGCATACCCCATTGCTGTCGAGAAGCAGCCAGTGATTGTCAGGAGACTTATGTAATGCCGCAACATGTTGTTTGACTAGAGTGACTTGTGCTGAAGACAGCACATGATCACGAATGGCTTTCGGGTTGATCACTATTGCGCGTGGCATAAACATCTGGGCATGCGGAGTAATAAGTTCCATACGAGTCTGCACGTCTTCAGGCTGAAGCAGTTGAACCATGTCATCGGGATAGTTTTTGATTTTTTCTAAATCTTCAGCACTGGCTTCAAGAAGTGCACCAGAATGAGTCACTACATTCGGAGCCCAGTAACTCCACCAGCGTGCAGTACTGAGTGCACCGAGGGTTTGCAGGTTATTACTGACCCGTTCAAGTTTCGGGAGTTTGGACAAAAGCAAAGCTTTGGGATTGCCCGATGCACCCGCTAGAGGTTCATCCTGTTCAATAAGAGTGATGGCGTACCCACGGCGTGTGAATGCATCTGCGATAGAAAGACCTGCGATTCCTGCGCCTATAACTGCGAAAGAAAGTGACTCTGATTTAACGGGCTCAGGGTTAATGATCGGCGGCTGTCCAACCATCAGATCATCGACAGCATCACCAAAGCAGAGATCTACAGTGAGGCGCTCAGATGGATAGATCAGTCGATGTATGCCTGAAATCGCAGGAGGGTACTGCGCTAGAAGTTGCTGCGCAAGATCGTCATATTCGGGATGCTCAGCCAATACCTCCTGTATCTGCTGCTGTGATAGAGGTTCTTTTGCAGTGGCAATGATATGCAAGCGGCTGAAATTATTAGGGCGGACGTGCTGCCACAGTTTCCATAGTCGTAAACAGACCATGCCGCTATCAAACGGAGATTTGCCCAGAGTTAGGCACTGGTATGAGTGCAGTTTTGAAAGTTGGGTGCCCAGTTCTTGCTCAGAGATGTGATGTTGGCTGAGCAGGTACTCATTAAGCACAGTCATATAGCAACAGATAGAATGAAACAATCCATCATTCTATCACTCACTACCAACGTCGGCTTCTACGCATAAAGTAACTGGCACAAAAATAGCCAATCAATGCACCAATCAGAATGGCAACAGCGCCATAGATAAACATTTGCGCTCCGCGATCACTTTGCAGCACTTTGACTTGGACCGTCAGATTATCGTTTTCAAGCTGTAGGGTTTGATTACGTGTCAGTGCATCACGATTGGCGATTTCCAGTTGGTTTAGTCTGGATGCCTGCGAGCTACTTTGTTTACTCAGATTTGCGAGTTGTGTTTCCAGCGTCGGCGGTTTTGGTGCAGTGGGTTTTACTGTTGCCGCCACTGATGAGGCGCCATTTGTTGCTGGTGTTGCAGCAACGCCACTTGCAGGCACTTCTGCAATCGCCCAAGTGCTCATGAAAAACATCATAAATGCAACGAGGACAGCGGCGCGTTTAGAATAGGGGGATGTGATCATTACAGGGCGTGATCTAACGGGAGTGCTCAAAAGATTCTCGCTCGAGGATTAAACAGTGGACTTGATAAAGGTCTGGATAAAAGGTTTGACAACAACAGACTCGTAAATCCCTTCAAGGACATACGGTTCTTCTGCAAGCCATGCATCCAGTGTTGCACGATCTGGAAAGTCGAGCACAAGGATACTGCCTGTAAATCCTGTTGGCGGTGTATTGTGATCGGTTGGGCATGGACCTGCAAGGATGATTTGACCTTTAGCATGCAATGCTTCTAAGCGTGCCACATGACGTGGGCGGACAATCGCGCGTTTTTCAATACTGTTAGCAACATCGGTTGCATAGACGGCAAATAATGGCATGTGTTGTGGTCCTCTATTTTTGCAATATCACGTATTAATGGATACTGAATTAATTTTGATTTTCAGGGGTCTTCAGGTGTTTACGGAGTAGAATAAACTGCCCGACCATAAAGATGATCATAATGGCCGTTCCACCAAATACTTTAAAATCGATCCAGAATTTAGGGAAGGTAAAGGCAAAGATCAGATGCAGTGTTCCGAGGAAATAAAAAAAGACAGCCCATGTGAGATTGAGTTTTTTCCAAGCAGTGCTGCTGAGCTCAAACACTTGACCCAAAAAACGTTGGACCAGTGGTATGGGGTTCTTTCCGACAATCGGGCTGAGTAAGAACGCGGTACCAAAAATCCAGTTAATGATGGGAGATTTCCAGCGTAGCCACATATCGTCACGTAGATAAAGTGTGAGACCGCCGAAAGCCAGTGTGAGCAAAAGCGTAATCCATTGGCCTTTTTCCAAGCGACCTTTTTGTAGCGCAAAGTGCAAACCATAGATGACTACACTGGCGATAATGAGCCCTTGGGTCGCGACAAAAATTGTTTGTGTTTTCGCTAAAAAAAAGAAAACCACTAAAGGCACGAAGTCCAGCAATGCTTTCATGCTACGCTTGTTCCACTGAATTAAAAGTCGAAGTATAGATGATAGTGCGTGCAGATTTACATACACATAGTTACTTTTCTGATGGGCAATTGTCGCCTGCAGACTTGGTGACGGCTGCGCATGCGGCAGACGTGTCTATTTTTGCGCTTACGGATCATGATACGGTTGATGGATTGCCTGAGGCGCGGCAGCAAGCAGCGTCCTTGGGGCTGCATTTGATCGATGGCGTAGAGCTCTCAACCCAATGGACGCGTGCGACAACCAAACGGGCGGTATCCGTTCATATTGTTGGCTTAGGCATGAAGGACTATGCGCCGCTTAATGCAGTATTGGCCGTTCAACAAACGATTCGTGCGCGACGGGCCGCGGCGATTTGTGAGAAGCTTGAGAAAATTACCAAACGTCCAGCTTGGGATGCGGTATTGGCATTGGCCAATGGACGACCGGAAGGCATTACTCGCGGGCATTTAGCGCAGTGGCTGGTCAATGAAGGGCTGGTGAGTAAACCTCAACAGGCTTTTGACCGCTATTTGGGAGAGGGGAAGTCAGCGCATGTGCCGCTTGAATGGCTCCCTATGGCGGATGGTGTCGCCGCGATTGTGCAAAGTGGTGGGCAAGCGGTCTTGGCACATCCGACGCGCAATAACCTGACTTCCACAGCCTTACGCCAGCTCCTGATTGATTTTAAACAAGCTGGTGGGCGTGCGATAGAGCTACCTGCAGTCAATGAACCACCAGCAACACGGGCAATGATGAATCGTTTGATTGCCCAGCATGAATTTTTGGTTTCGACCGCCAGTGATTTTCATGGTGCGCATATGGTCTGGCACAAGCTGGGTCATGTGCCCCAGCTTGCTGCGGGGCAAACTGGGGTCTGGGAATTGCTCTGATTTAAAAAAAGCATTGAGTTGTGCTTTTTGAAGGCTCGTTCTTTTTTCTCTTTGTGCCTACTGTAGAATAAAATTCACAGGTTGCAAGGGCTTGGGAATATTACTTTCCCCGAGGCTGCTTAGTAAGTCAATTTCAATCGCCCTCGCCATCGCATCCAGCGGTAAATCATTCTCTAGAATTCCAAAAGGCTGTTCCAACTCACTGCCTAAAGCATCTAATCCAAAAAAAGTATAAGCCAGTAATCCAACGATAACGGGGGTCAGAAAACCCAGAGTACTTCCTAAACCGATAGGGAGTAATAAACTGTATAGATAGGCAGTGCGATGGATCAGTAAAGAATAGGCAAAAGGGACTGGCGTATTGCGAATCCGTTCACAAGCTGCTTGTGTTCCAGCCATGTTGGCTACTCGCGATGAAAGTTGCTGATAGCAAATGTCACTGAGCTGGCCTGCTTTGTAGCACTCAAGGATGTCTCGTTGAATACAGAGCAAAACATAATCTGAGGGGTTGGGGTGCTCAGCATAATCATGTTGTTCTTGAGTGGGTAGCCAGCGTTCGGCAATACCCATTTGATTTTGATTACGGAGCCTTGCATTCAGGGTTTGTGTGAATCCGATTGAACGATGCAGTACCCGACGACGAACGTCGACATGGAGTAGAAGACTTTCGCGGGCAAAATTGCGCATATGAAGGATGAGCGCCCCCCATTCCTTACGTGCTTCCCACCAGCGGTCATAACAGACATTGTTGCGAAAACCCAAGAAAATAGACAGCGCAAGTCCGATTAGGGAGAAGGCAGCGATAGGCAATTCGGGGAAAATATGAGGATGGAAGTGCTCAAAGAGTGCAACGATGATTGAGAGCAAAATAACAAATAAAAGTTGCGGCGCAATCTGTGGCAGGATTGAGCCACGCCAAGAAAAAAGCATGATAAAAGCATTAGGGCGTGGACGTACGATCATTTGATTAACCAAAAGAGTTGCAAAGCTTTGTCAAAAAAAGTTTGACGCATCAATGAGGAACAGGCATTAAACCTTTTAAAGCAAGGGATTGACTGCCCGATGTGCCTACAATCACGTGATCAACCAATTGTATATCAAATAATTGGCAGGCTCGCATTAATTGTTGCGTCAAAGCGATATCGGCTTCTGACGGTTGTGCCGGTGCATCCGGATGATTGTGGGCAATGATGATCTGGACAGCGCGGTGTGCTAAAGCCCGGCTCATGACTTCGCGAATATGCACTGAACAACTGGTCATCGACCCGAAGAAAATCTTTTCGAAGGCCAGTAAGCGCAATTGACTGTCTAAAAAGAGTACGGCAAAGACTTCGCGTCGTTCAGCTTTAAGCTGCTGACTAATGTAACGGATTGCGACACGCGGATCATTGAGCCCTACACCCTGGCGGAGTTCACTTTCACTATGGCGGCGTCCCAATTCAAGTGCCGCCAGTAAGTGGGTGTATTTCGCGGGTCCAATGCCATGACAGGCCATGACTTCGCTGGGTGTTGCTGAGAATAAGCCCGCCAATCCTTCAAACTGATCAATCAGACCACGAGCAAGCTCAATGGCGGATTGCTGTGCTGTTCCTGTTCTCAAAAAGATAGCCAGTAATTCCGCATCTGATAACGCAGCGGCACCTTGACCCAACAGTCGCTCGCGTGGACGTTCAGATTCAGGCCAGTTGCGGATACTCATCAGTCATTGCTCTTGTGGTCTTGTTTCATCATTGATTTCATCAACATATTTTGTCTATTTCAAGCAATAAATATCTATTTTGATCAAATTCTATTGTGTGGTGATCGCGCGTATTTTGGCAATTTTATGGATTGAATGGTATTGTTACGCAAATTGATTTTGAGTAGCTTTACATGCCATCAGCAATACCGTCAGTTGCAGTGCCATCTCCACAACCCTCTGAGCCATCAAAAAATATTCTACTCGGCGTGACCGGTGGCATTGCTGCTTATAAAAGCGCGGTTTTGGTTCGTCGATTAAAAGATGCGGGTTTTGCCGTGCGTGTGATTATGACGGCTGGGGCACAAGCATTTGTGACCCCACTGACTTTCCAAGCGCTATCGGGTGAGCCAGTACATACCTCACTGCTTGATCCTGAAGCAGAGGCGGGGATGGGACATATCCAGCTAGCGCGCTGGGCGGATCTAGTCTTGGTAGCGCCTGCCAGCGCCAATGCCATTGCCCGAATTGCGGCAGGTGCGGCAGATGATTTGCTGACAACTGTGATCTTAGCCACTGCTGCACCAGTCTTGATTTCTCCAGCTATGAACCAGCAAATGTGGCAAAACAGCCTTGTACAGCGCAATCTCAAGACTTTAAGTGATTATGGTATTCGCGTTGTTGAACCTAACTCGGGAAGCCAAGCTTGTGGAGACATTGGAGCGGGGCGGATGCCTGAACCTGAAGAGTTAGTTGTGTTGGTTCAGCAGCATTTTAAAGATCAGCCTGCCGATAAGTCCTTGCCAGCTTCAGGCATTCTTGCTGGGAAGCATGTGGTGATCACTGCGGGACCCACGCGTGAAGCATTGGATCCTGTTCGTTACGTGAGTAATCACAGTTCAGGAAAAATGGGATTTGCTTTAGCGGAGGCGTGCCGTGATGCGGGTGCGCGTGTGACTCTTTTGGCAGGTCCTGTGAGTTTAGCAACGCCACAAGGCGTGACGCGGATTAATGTCGTATCAGCACGTGATCTATTGGCTGCTAGCGAGCAGGCTGTTGATGCCGGATGTGATGTGTTTATCGCGACGGCTGCTGTTGCGGACTATCGTGCAGAGCATATTGCAGAGCAGAAAATAAAGAAACAAGGCGACTCTTTAACCCTGACCCTCGTCAAAAATCCAGACATTGTGGCGAGTATCGCGCTCCATGCAAAACGCCCTTTTATGGTTGGTTTTGCGGCGGAAACTCAGTATATGGAGGAGTATGCGCGCGGTAAGCTTGAACGAAAACAACTGGATATGATTGCGTGCAATGATGTGTCGCGTGGTGATATAGGTTTTGCATCAGATGATAATGCGATGACGGTGTTTTTCTCAGATCGCTTTGGTTTAGAAAAAGTCATTCTTGAAAAAGCCAATAAACATGTGATTGCAACCCGTCTGGTGGAGTGTTTAGTTCAGGCAGGGATTAATGATCAGAATCATTGAGGCGGATTTAACGCAAGAAAAGCAGGCCTTAACATGGTTGAATTTATTGGATGGCTATGCTCAGGATCAAATGGGTGGCGGGGCCGGATTAACTCCTCTGGTCAAACAGCAATTGATTCCTCACATACTTAAATGTTCAGAACGGTTAATCCTGCTTGCGATGCGTGATGACGTGGCGGTTGGCCTACTCAATGCTTTTGAAGGATTCTCCACTTTTGCAGCATCGCCTTTATTAAATATTCATGATGTCTTCGTCCATCCCAGCGCGAGAGGGCTTGGTGTCGGTAAAGCATTGTTCGATTACGTTGAGCAAGTCGCGCGCTCGCGCGGGTATTGCAAACTCACGCTTGAGGTATTGACGGGTAATACAGTTGCTCAGAACCTGTATCGTAAACAAGGTTTTGAAGGCTATAGCCTTGATGATCAGATGGGACATGCTTTATTTTGGCAGAAGAAACTGTAAAGAAATAATCTCTGCTGCTATCTAAGTCGGTTATTTGAATAAGAAAAAAGAGGTTTGATAACAAAAAACTATTGAACTTGAACTCAAAACAATCTACAAACAATGCATGAGTGTGATACCCCCATCATTCAATCTTTTCATCAAAAAAGGAATACGTTCATGGCTGGATATTTTGAGTTAAAAACAAGTAAAGACGGGCAGACCTACTTCGTATTGAAAGCAGGCAATCATCAAGTCATTTTGCAAAGCGAACTGTATACCACACGTGCTGCAGCTGAGAACGGGATTAAATCGGTTCAGACCAATAGCCCGCTGGATGAGCGCTATGAGCGTGCCGTGAGTAAATCAGAAAAGCCTTATTTCAACCTTAAAGCAGGCAATCACCAAGTGATTGGTACCAGCGAGTTGTATGAAAGCGAAGCCAGTCGTGAAAACGGAATTGAATCCGTGAAAACTAATGGTTCCAGCGAAACGATTAAAGATCTCACGACTTAATCTGGATCATCGGTTTTTCGTGATGCCGTTCTTGAAAATTAGGCGGTATGGATAAGCTGAAAATGGTTAAATAAGCAGGTTTGATCGACCTGCTTTTTTTATGTGTGTTTTGAAGATGCCTCCTATGCGAATGTTCCGTCCTGAAGTATTTAAAGCCCCAAGAGATTTTGAACGCCCGGATTATTTTGAGCGGCTGTCGGATGATTCCAGCTTGAAGGTGGCACTCGAGATTGGGGCGGGGGTGGGGCTCCATGCGTTAACATTTGCTGCACAGAATCCCGAGGTACATTTATTTGCGATTGAGCGTACCGCCGAAAAATATCAAAAATTTGAACAGTCTCATACCATCCAGCCTTTAGTAAACCTGACTTCGATTCATGCGGATGCTATCCCTTGGGTCATTCATGCTGTACCACCTCGTAGCCTTGCACAAGTTTTTATTCTCTATCCGAATCCAGAGCCAAAGAATGCTGCACAGCGCTGGTTCAATATGCCCTTCATGCAGTTTTTATTGTCGCGGATGCAAACAGGCGCAACGTTAACGCTGGCGAGTAATATTGAAGCGTATTTAGATGAGGCAGAGGAACAATTGAACACTGTCTGGTATTTGCCTTATGAGCGGACGCAGGTGACGACTGCACGACGGACCCATTTTGAGATTAAATACATGGCCCGTGGGGAACCTTGTGGCCAGCTATTGGTGACCAAACCAGAAAACTATCAAACGCCGTTTGATGCGTGGACTATGTAATATTTTGTTGGATGTGGCAAAGGGGGTAGATGTTGGCATGAAGCCTGCTGTACTGTTGGCATCGTGCTGCATTGGTTTTATACGTGTATAGATTGTGGTTTATGTTTTTTTGTTTAAGACTTTCATCAGGATGTGGTTAATATGAATCATTTGAATTCTAAGAAAATTGTGCTAACAGCACTGACTGTTGCTGTGGCGACAAGTTTGACTTTAGCGGGTTGTAGTAAAAAGGATTCCTCAGCAAGCAGTGGCGATACATTGGAAGTCAAAATTGGCCACTCAGCGCCTTTGACTGGGGCACAAGCTCACTTAGGAAAAGACGCACAAAATGGTGCGCAGCTTGCGGTTGATGAATTGAATACCCAAGGTGTGACGATTGCGGGCAAGAAAGCGCACTTTACCCTTGACCCAGTGGATGACCAAGCTGATGCGCGGATTGCAACGACGGTTGCCCAGCAATTGGTGGATGATAAAGTCAGTGGGGTGATTGGACATCTGAACTCTTCAACCACCTTACCAGCATCCCGTATTTATCATCAAAATGGTATTGTACAAATCAGCCCTTCAGCAACCAACCCAACGTATACCCAACAAGGCTTCAGCAATGCATTCCGTGTCATGGCGAATGATGTACAGCAAGGCCGTGCTCTAGGGACATTCGCAGTCAATGATTTGAAAGTGAAACACATTGCAGTGATTGATGATAAAACTGCTTATGGTGCGGGTTTGGCTGCTGAATTTGAAAAAGCGGTTAAAGCGGCAAATGGCAATTTAATTGCCCATGAGTACACCACCGATAAAGAAACTGACTTCAATGCGATTTTGACCCGTATCAAAGGCAAGAGCCCTGATCTAGTGTTCTTTGCTGGAATGGATGGCCAAGGTGCTGCAATGGCACAACAGGTTCGAAACCTCGGCTTAAATGCACAGTTCATGGGTGCTGATGGGATTTATACCCCAGAGTTTATGAAGCTAGCCGGTAAAAATGCGGAAGGGACCATCGCAAGCTTACCCGGTGCACCACTGGCATCCGTACCGAAAGGTCCTGATTTTGAGAAGCGCTTTTCGGCCAAATATGGCCCAATCCAGTTATACGGGGCTTATAACTATGATGCAGTAATGGTCATGGTTGATGCGATGAAACGCGCAAACTCAATCGATCCAAAAGTTTATGTCGAGAAGATGAAAGACGCGAACTGGCCCGGTGTGACTACGACCATTAGCTTTGATGATAAGGGCGACTTAAAGAAAGCCAGTATCACCTTGTACAAAGTTGAAGGTGGGAAGTGGGTTCCATTAAAGACGGTGGAGTAAGTTTTTAAAATCAAAGGCTGGTTTTTCAGCCTTTGATTTTTCTTGGATGTAGAAGTTATGGTAAAACAACTAACGTCTTTTAGGCAGATCGCCCTACATCACCACTCAATGCTTCTGGCAAATCTAAAATCACTAGGCCTGCTTCACCCAGCGCTTCAGGCTTGGCAACCACTAAGGCTTCCCAGCCATCATCAGAAGTGGCGACGGCATTCACTGCAGTGATATTCGGCGCAATACTTTGCCCAGCCTGTGGCACAACCCCTGAGCCTTCGACGCGATGCAGCCATGCTTTCGGTTTGGCGCGAAAATAAAGACGTGCGACAATCTCTTGCCCTAAATAACAGCCTTTATCGTAGTTGACGCCCTCACGCTGATGCAGGCGAATTTCCTGTGGTTGGAATAACCCAGCTGTACTGGCGGTGATCCAAGCGGCGCCTGTTGCAATCGCTGTTTTTTGCCATTCGATGATCGTGGTTGCTGTCTCATCTGCCTGAAAGACGGCTAAACCATCCACAATAGCGGGAAAAATAGAGTGGCTATCTGAGGCCGACATTTTAGAGAATGCACCGTATTTACGAATATGTGCCTTGAAGTTATCCAGTAGATCCGTCGCAATCACAATATCAATGTGCTCAGCCGAGTGGCGTGTCAGCCAAAGTCCAAATGCAATACGACCTTTTAGATCACAAATCGCTGTCGGGCGAAACTCATGGGCGCTGATGTGGGTCACATCGACGGTAACTTGGCCTTGCAGGAACTTTTCGGTGTCGATACCGGTGAGTGTCAGTGTGCTGAAGGAGAGAGTAGGTGCAGACATGGGGAGGTAACCTTGCGCTTGGATAAGAGATAGAGTGCGAAACGCGGTAATTCAAATACTATCGCTGCTATATCGGGTCAAATTGATTGAACACAAGCAAAATAACACAAGCTTCAATCATGATAAAATAGAGTTCGGTATCTTGATCCTATGTTCGCTATTTTGCCAGTTTATAGGGTGGTAATGTTAGACTTCCTTCATCTATAACCTTATTGAATTCAACTATGTCCAAAGTAGATCCTGCATCAAAGCCTTCATCTGTTGCCATTATCGGTGCAGGCCCTGCGGGATTAATGGCTGCAGAATCTATAGTCGCGGCAGGTCATCAAGTCACAATTTTCGAGCAAAAAGCCTCGGTTGGCCGTAAATTCCTCATGGCAGGTAAGGGCGGCCTAAATATCAGTCATAGCGAACCTTTCGATGATTTTGTTCAACGTTATGATGCACCAGATTGGCTGCGACCGATGTTGCAAGCATTCACACCCCATGATCTACGCGAATGGGTACATGGTTTAGGGGTTGAGACCTTTGTCGGGTCATCTGGACGAGTGTTTCCATCTGAGATGAAGGCAGCACCACTGCTTCGTGCATGGGTTGCACGTTTGAAAGCCAGCGGGGTTCAATTCCTGCTCCGCCATCGTTGGGAAGGGGCCAACGAAGATCAACAGTGGTTTTTCTCTACGCCTGTGGGAGAGAAGTCCTATTCGTTTGATGCGGTGGTCTTGGCACTGGGTGGAGCCAGTTGGGCAAAATTAGGCGCCGATGGTACGTGGCGTCCTTGGCTGATCAAACAGGGTGTTGCGACGCAGGATTTTAGCCCCTCAAATGGGGGCTTTACGGTGGATTTAAGCCTCTTTATGCAGTCTTTGGCAGGTGAGCCCGTCAAGTCGATCGTTGCATCGACAAGACGTGCGGATGGCAGCTTTGAGCAGAAATCAGGGGATTTGATTATCACGGAGCAAGGTGTAGAAGGGGGGGTGATCTACGCGTTATCTCGCCATTTACGGGCATCCATAGAGCGTACGGGGAGTGCTGTACTTTCCTTGGATTTATTCCCACATCGGACTGAAGCGCAATTGTATGCGCAGTTGTCAAAACCAATGGGTAAGCAGTCTCTATCGAGCTTTTGGAGACGTCAGATTGGGCTGGAAGGGGTCAAAGCGGGGCTAGTCCGTGAGTCTATTGCACGTGAGTTTTGGACTGATGCTACAGAAATCGCAAAAGTACTTAAACAACTCAAAATTGTAATGAATGGAATGCGGCCGATTGATGAGGCGATTAGTACTGCCGGTGGTGTGAAACAAGATGCGGTTAATCAGGCCTTGATGTTGATTTCGTGGCCGGGTGTGTTTTGTGCAGGAGAAATGCTGGATTGGGATGCGCCAACAGGTGGATATTTGTTGACGGCTTGTTTTGCCCATGGTCGTTGGGCAGGGCAGGGTGTTAATCAATGGCTGGCTGGTATCCATAAACCAGCCTAAGATGAATTGTCTTAGCATTAGTACCTAGATTGATTGATCTTTCTCTTGTTCTGCGGCCTTTTTGTAAGGTGAAAGTACCCCTTCAGGTTGAGATTTAAAGCGGCGGTGGAACCACATCCACTGAGTTGGTGCAATCCGAATTAGTCCTTCAAACATATCATTGATGCGTGTCGCATCCATCACAGGATCATCGGAAGGGTAATTTAACAGTTCAGGTGTGATTGTGAGATGGTAATGCGGTTTTTCATCATTTTGGCGATAAGAATGAAATGATAAAATCGCTGAATTATTGACTTTAACCAATCGCCGTGGCGCGGTGACTGATGCAGCAGGGACACCGAAGAAAGGCGCCATGACACCCTGCTTTAAGCCAAAATCTTGATCAGGTGAGTACCAGACGATTTGTCCAGACTTAAGCGCACTGACTAACCCCCGCATATCATCATGATCGATTTGCTGTTTAAAAATATTGGAGCGCGCGCGCGTGATGAGCCATTCCAGTAAAGGATTGTTCTGTGGGCGATATACGATATAGGCAGAAAAGAACAAGGAAGAAAGATATCCACCCAAATCGAGCGTTGTATAGTGACCGCCTAGCAGTAGAATGCCTTGCCCCCGTTTTTGGGCTTCAATCAGATGATGGAGTCCATCAATCGTGACCTGATTGTCGAAACGTTTCGGGGTATACCACGCACTGAGACTTTCAAAGAAACCAATTACCCCATTTCTAAAAACATCTTTTCCCATTTCATAGCGTTCAGCTTCGGATAGTTCTGGAAAGCATAATCCAAGATTGATCAGGGTATCGCTTCTACGGCGTTCACCGAGGGCCCAGAACTTCTCTCCTAACCAACGTCCTAATCTGAACTGTATACGCCATGGTAGATGTGCCAGCAGCAGGAGGATACAGACGCCTATCCAGATTCCCCAATATTGAGGCATGAGAAACTTGACTTTAAACGGAGGCGTACTACTTACACTCATAAGATCAGAATCGCGTTTTAGAATTTTTGAGATACTGATTGGTGCACGGTGTACCAATCAGTTGATGAGGCTTCATTTAAACTTATGGATTTGGCGTAGAAGATGACCACGGATTGATGGATTTCAATATCCGACGAAACAGTGACGGTTTAGGTGCGTCAGTTTTATCCGCAGGTTGTGCGGTATCTGCTTTGCCATCAGGATTTGAATAATCGACAACCTTCGCAGTGGAATCAGAACTATTGCCAAAGCTAAACCATTTACCTGTATTGCTTTCACCACATTGCGCTGCTTTTTTCCATTCTTCGATTTGAGCGGGTGTTGAGTTTTTCAGATCGATATAGATCGGATTATCTTCTTGTTTTTTATTGGTGGGCAAGCGACCTGGAATCTGAATCTCGGATGCCAGTAAGCCTAGAATTTCAAGCATGCGGTCTGAACGATAAAACTTTTGCTCATGCTGAATCACATAGCCGATATTACCGCGACGCGTGATGAGATAACCCATGAAACGGGTGGTATTCAGATCTTGGGTCAGATCTTTTACCGTAATTTCAGATTGAATCACCGCATAAAGTGACGAGCCCATACGACTATTCACGTTGCGCTGAATGATAATCCGGCCCCCTGGATTCACTTTTTCCATGTAATAGCGGAAGATCAAATCGCGCGTGGTGGTATCGTCTGCAAATTCAGGCAAGACAATATTGGGGTTATTAATTAAATTTACCGCATCAATACGGAAGAAACGACCAGCATTATCGTAAATATTTAAGCTTGAACCTTCAGGTGTACAGCTATCACGCAACCGAACCTGCCCGCGAAAGTTTTGCGCACCGAGGTCAATCGTATAGGCTTGTGCAGGGGCATCATAGAGGTAGTGACTTTGGGGGCTGGTTTGATGACTGAGCCCCATATGACTACAACTTGACAATAGTATGCCGCTGGTCGCGATAACCAATATGCTGGCTACGCGATATCCTGCTAAACGTTTGATGACAGGCAAGCGTTCCATTCCATGGTGATTCATGCTGTTTTAAGCTCCTTGACTAGCCGCCTCTAAGGTCGTCCAGCGCTCTAATTGATCTAGTATTTTTTGTTCTATCTCGGCTAAACGCGTTGACGCAAGCGTAGCCGCTGCTGCATCAGTGACAAACCATGTGCCATCGGCGAGTTTGCCTTCTAATTCAGCTTGTTCTGCTTCGAGTGCCGCAATCACTGCGGGCAGGCCGTCTAATTCTCTTTGATCTTTATAACTCAATTTTACCGTTTTGGGTAATGGTTTTGCTGTTGTCGTAGTGGATGTGGCTTTTACGGCGACGGGAGGCAATTTTTTCATGCGCTGTTGCACTTCGCGCTGAGCAAGATAATCTTTATAACCACCAATATATTCTTCAACGTGTCCCTTACCATCAAACACCCAAGTCGAGGTCACGACTTGATCAACAAATGCCCGGTCATGACTAATCAGAAGCAAGGTGCCGGGATAGCTGGCAATGGCTTCTTCAAGCAGCTCCAGTGTCACCATGTCCAGATCATTGGTCGGCTCGTCGAGAACCAGCAGGTTGGATGGACGAATCAGCAAACGTGCTAACAATAAGCGGTTACGCTCACCCCCTGACAATGCTTTGACAGGTGTCCGTGCACGTGCTGGAGAGAATAGAAAGTCTTGCAGGTAGCTTAAGATATGACGACGGTTACCGTTGATTTCGATAAAGTCAGAACCTTCGCTGACGTTTTCCAGCACGGTTTTTTCCAAATCCAACTGATTACGCAGTTGGTCAAAGTAGGCAACATCCAGTTGCGTGCCTGTTTTGACCGAACCGCCATGTTCCATTTCTCCGAGCAGGGCACGGATCAGTGTGGTTTTACCGACACCGTTGTCTCCGATCAAACCAATCTTGTCACCACGCATGACCATGGCTGAGAAGTTTTCAACCAATAGACGATCGCCGAAGCCGACAGAGAGGTTCTCGATATCGAAAACCAGCTTGCCTGAACGGTTAGCATCTTGTACGACCAGTGATACATTACCTTGTTGGCTACGGCGTGCTTTATGTTCTTCACGCAGTGCTTCAAGAGCACGGACACGGCCTTCGTTACGGGTACGGCGTGCCTTGATGCCTTGGCGAATCCACACTTCTTCTTCCGCGAGCTTCTTGTCGAAGTTCGCGCTTTGTTTTTCTTCTGCTTCTAACTGTTGGGCTTTAATTTCTAAATATCGTGCGTAGTTGCCTTCATAACCGCGCAGTACGCCGCGATCCAGCTCCACAATACGCGTTGCCAGACGATCGACAAAGGCACGGTCATGGCTGATAAACATCAGGGTTAAGTTCGGCCAATCCAGCAGGAATTGTTCAAGCCATTCGATACTTTCAACATCCAAATGGTTGGTTGGCTCATCAAGAAGCAGTAATTCAGGTTGCGTCAGGAGTGCGCGCGCAAGCAATACACGACGTTTACGACCACCAGATAGATCCGCAAGATCAGCATTGCCATCAAGGTTCATTTTACCCAAGATGGTATCCACTTGACGCTCAAGCGCCCAGCCGTCGCCGTCGTCCAGTTTGCTTTGCAGGTCGCTCATGCGCTCACAGGCATCCATATCACCCAGTGCACAGGCTTCGCTTTCGTGGTGATAGTCAATCAAGACTTGGGCAATAGGCCCTGCACCGCCTGCGACAATATCTGCAACCTTGCCCGTTGACATCGGCACATCTTGTTCGAGCATGGTGATGCGTAAACCACCTTGCTTGGCAATTTCGCCTTTGTCGGGAAGAAGCTGACCGCTTGCCAGTTTGAGTAGAGTAGACTTACCTTCGCCGTTACGGCCAATGATACAGACACGCTCCCCCCGCTCAATTGAAAGACTTGCGCCGTCCAGAATAGCGGGGCCGCCAAAAGCCAATTGAATGTCGCGTAAAGTAAGCAATGCCATGAAGCTATTTTTCCGTATCGGGGGGTATCTAAGTCAATGATATAATCGGTCCAAGACTGATCAATCGGTAAGACTGAGAACTAAACTAAATTGAATATCAGGTGAAGGGCGGTATGATGAACGAACATTGTGACAAACGCCAGTTAGATGAGCCTTTAAGCATCATTTTACGCGATAGAATCGATACGCTCGAGATTCGCGTGGCTTTTTTGGATGATTTACTCGACTCTTTGAATTCAACAGTTGCTGCGCAGGCACAGCAATTGAGGGATTTACAGGATCAATTCAAGGTGCTTTATAGTCGTATGGAGTCTGCTAATAAAGGTGAAGGGATCGCGATTTTTGATGCCGCCGCTGAGGTTCCGCCGCATTATTAATGATTCTTTGCTCATCGTGCGTTATTCACACCAAACGCTTCCCATCACTTTCTAAAGTTTTTAGGGAGTTCTCCAGTCCAGCGTTTCACCGCACGGGTGAATGCACTTTGTTCTGAATAGCCTAAACGAAGTGCAATTTCAAAAAGGGTCAATTTGTCGTTTTTGATATATTGATTAAATAAATCCAGCTTTACGCTTGCGAGCAACTCCTGAAACTTGATGTCATGTTGGTTGAGCTTGCGTTGCAGGGTGCGTGTAGACGTATTCATGCGCTTTGCGATATGAACCAAAGAGGGCTCTTCTTGTCTTTGAACAATCTCCGTTAGGAGCGATTTCAATTGTGTTTCAAACTGGTCACTTGGCAAGGTGCTGAGTAACGATTGGGCATGACCTTCAAGCAAGTGAAGCAAATTTGAATCGCGATTTTGCAGTGCAATATTCAGATAGTCTGCAGGGAACTCGACAATGGTGCGAATTCCCCCAAAACTGACAGGACAATGAAAAAAATGTTCATAAGGTGACTTATCCGCCGGGGCAGGATTAATAAAATTAATTCTGGTCGGGTACATGGCCTGACCTGCAATCGTCTGAATCATGGTAGCAAATGCAGAAATCGCAGTTTCATCCGCAAGTTGCCCAGGTGTGCCATGCTCACTACCCCAACTAATCGATACCAGATGACCTTCCAGTGTGATCGACAATGAGTTGACGTCATAAATCAAGCGCGCAAATCGCTCAAACAGTGAAACAGCCTCTCCAATGCTGCTGCAAGACAGCCCCAAATATCCCACTATTCCTGTATGTGCTGCTTTGATCTGTTGACCGATGAGTAAGCCGACTGCGGGAACAGGGGTGAGTGCGGCAATCTCATTAAGAAGTCCTATCCAATTAACAATTGAAATGCGATCATTGTGTTGGTATTGCACTATTTTCTGTCTTAATACTGCGGAGTCGACGGTTTGGGCATCGAGATAATCAATCAACATACCCGTGAGGGCGCTGTTCACATATAGCGAGGAATTCATCATTGACGCTCTGTTATCCATGGTTGGCATCTTGTTCAAAAACTATAAAGCGAATGGCGTGAAATGTCAAAAACATGGCAATGAGTGGTCAAGTCTGGTCGATAAACTTCTGCCAATATGATATGACTTCGTTTGATATAGAGTGACATGAGCCATGTTGGGGATTCCCGTCGCGTTATTTTTTGCCAATGGAATTGAGTGGTATATGCATAAATACGCCTTGCACGGCACACCACAAACCGGTGGAGGGCGAAAGTCGTTCTATAGTCTGGGGATGAAGAATCATTGGACGCATCATCGCCGTGTTCGTCTGGCACAGTATCGTGACGATGAGCTCTATCAGCACCCCTTAGAAAACGATGCCGGTCGGAATGAAATCAAAGGTGTTATTTTTCTTGCAGGTCTCACAACCTTAGTTTTTCCGATTGCACCGTTCTTTACATTGACGTCCTACTATTGTGGCTGGAATTATTACAATACCCATCGCAAGTCGCACCTTGATCCCGCATGGGGAAAAAAGAAGATACCTTGGCATTACGATCACCATATGAACACCAACCAAGATGCGAACTGGTGTGTGACCAAACCTTGGTTTGATTATTTAATGGGTACGCGTGTGATTTCATCGGCTGATTTACAGGAGTCGAACCCGCTTGGCATTAGGCTGCCAAGAGTGATTGAAAATAAATTAAATCTATGGGCGCGCCGTTATGCGCCGCAAGCTTTTGCCAAACTCGATGCCAATATGCGTGATGAGCAAGCCAGACGCCGTAATGGCCTAGAAGATTTGATGCCTACGGATATTGTGGCTAAGTAGATCGTTTTGATAGTTTGTATGAAAACAAAAACTTATCCCCAAAAGTTGGGGATAAGGATGTTAATGAGATTTGGATAACTTAAAATAAAACATTTAAAAATAACAAGTTAAATCTTATCGATAAAATTTGAGTCGATGACGTCTCCATGAAAATAACGATTTATAAAACTGATCAATAGATTTAATTTTTTTTTAAGCCAGCAAATAGCCAATCTAAGCCACATCATTGAGAATTGCTTTTACGGCGGCACGCGTTTCAAAACCAAGCTCCATTAAATCAACATCTTTGATTTGATCGTTGTGGACAATCTGCTGACCCGCAGAGAAAAGTGCTTTTAAATAAGGTCGCCCACCTGAAACCACAGGACCGATCGCGGGATCATGCAATCCAAAGTAACGCGGGTCATCCAGTCGATAAACTGCGATATCTGCAGAATAACCCGATGCAATTTGCCCCACTTCGGGAAGTCCCAGAATTTGAGCACCGCCTGCGGTTCCCCAATGAATCACATCTTCTACACTGGCTGCATTTGCCCCACCTTCATAAGAACCCCCACGAAAGTTAGGCAGCGCATCCATGCCCAACCGAGCTCTTTGAGCCAGCCAAGTCATGTGGACTTCTGAGATCATATCGGCGGCTTCATTGGATGCTGCACCATCAACACCAATGGAGATCGGAACACCTCTCTTTGCCATATCACTGACCGGGCTGATGCCGCTGCCAAGTCTGCCGTTGCTTTGTGGGCAATGCGCCACGCCTGTACCTGTTTGTGCCAGCATGGAAATTTCATCGGCATCAACTTTCACCAAATGGGCATACCAGACATCAGGCCCCAACCAATCATGCTCGCCGCAGAACGCAACTGGAGACTTTTGGTACATTTGATAAGCGCTATCCTGATAACCAACGGTTTCTGACAAATGGCTATGCATGCGTAAACCAAGCCGACGAGCTGCCGCCGCGGTTTGGCGCATCTCGTGAGGCGAAATACAATACAGTACGGTCGTTGGTGCCATGACGATGCGCTGCATCGCACGTGGGGATGGGTCGTGATATTGAGCCGTGAGACGCTCGATGTCCGAAATAAAAGAGTCAATTGTCTCGGGACGTAATGCAGATGGTAAGTCTGCTTCTAGTTGACGGGTTTGGGTAGCGCCCCCGCGTAATAGCACAAAGCGAATCCCAAGCTTCTCTGCTTCCTCGAACAAAATCGCTGAACTGTCAAATGACATTTGCGGATAGTACACATAGTTGTGATCTGCAATGGTTGTACATCCCGAGCGAATCAGCTCAATCATGCCAAGACGGACTGCAAGTCGAAAACGCTGTTCATTAAATGATGCTCGGAAACGATAAGGTGTCGTCGCTAGCCATTCTGTCAATGACGCATTAATACCCAAAGGATCGCCTTTCAGTAAAGACTGAAAGAGGTGGTGATGGGTATTGACCCAAGCGGGATAGACGACACAATCCGTTGCATCAATGATCTTTTCATTGGGCAGAGGGGATAACTGTCCTATGGCTTCAATGATTTCTCCACGAATACGGATATCAGGCCCAGAAATGCGGGTGGGGAAACCATCAAGCGGTCGTGCTCCCGTCATGATAGCCGCCGCATTTCTGATGAGGATGGTGTGTTGAGCTGCTGATGACATATCTGTTGTCCTTGTCTTTAGAGTTGGCTTTCGTGCCAGCCGCGTAGAAATATTCGAGCAATCCAATCGGTGATGCCAAAAAGGACAATTCCTGTCAGCGTGATCAGCAATAGCGCGGCGAAGAGACGAGGAATATTGAGTTGAAAACCTGCTTGAAGAATCTGATAGGCAAGACCTGCACCACTACCACCAGTACCCGCAACAAACTCGGCGACAACCGCACCTATTAGCGAAAGCCCACTAGAAATACGCAAACCGCCAAAGAAGTACGGCAATGCACTGGGTATCCGTAATCGAACCAAAGTCTGCCAGCGACTTGCACGATTGATGCGGAAAAGATTGGTTAGTCCTGGGTTTACGCTTCTAAGGCCAAGAATTGTATTGGAGATAATTGGAAACAGAGCAACCAACATGGCACACAGTACCAATGCCGCTGTCATATTTTTGACCCAGATGATAATTAAGGGTGCTATCGCTACAATTGGGGTTACCTGCAATAAGATCGCGTAAGGAAATAGGCTGGCTTCAATGAGTGGGCTTTGGACAAACAGCAATGCAATCGCAACCCCTAAAATGGTTGCACAGAGAAATGCCAACAATGTAATTTTAAGCGTCGCGCCCAGACTGCCTAATAAAAGTGGTGCATCCTGAAAAAGCTGTACTGCGATGACCGTAGGTGTAGGAACGAGATAGGTCGGGACATCCATCAGTACACAGGTCATTTGCCATATGATCAGAAAGATGAATCCGACCACAACCGGTGCAAGTATCTTAAAACCGAGATGAGAGGCTATGGATGTGCGTTTATCTATATTGGGTTGAATAACAGAGGCATCATTAATCATGAGAATTTCTCCTTAAACAACACCGGTTTGATGCGCATATGCAATCAATTCTGAAAGCGTTTTACACTGTTGAATAAACGGATCAGAAATACGATAGGTTGCATCTCGTTCAATAGGACCTTCGATAGGCATGTTGGCAATGATTTTTCCCGGACGTGCTTGCATGACAACGACACGACTTGAGATGAAAACAGCCTCATAGATACTGTGCGTAACGAAGACGACCGTCATTTTGTTCTTCCGCCATAATTCTCGTAGATCACTATCCAGCCGATTACGCGTGAACTCATCCAGCGCTCCGAAGGGCTCATCCAGCAGTAATAGATCCGGCTTGGTGACAATGGCGCGAGCCAGTGATGCACGCATCTGCATGCCACCGGATAGCTCTCTTGGCAGGGCTTTACCAAATTTGCTCAGACCCACACCTTCAAGTGCTTCGGCAACAAGTTGATTGGCCCGCAGTCTGGGAATTTTGGCAAGGTCTAATGGCAAGCGAACATTTTCTTCAATCGTCGCCCATGGCATCAGGGTTGGTTCCTGAAAGACCATAGAAATTCGCCAGCCATTGGTTGATCCTGTTGTGTCAAAGGTTTGTCCCCACCAATTCAGTTGGCCTTTAGTGGGACTCTCTAGACCAGCAAACATTTTGAGTAATGTGCTCTTGCCACACCCTGAAGGACCCAGTAAGGAAATAAACTCTCCCGATTGAATGCTCAGATTGACATTATCCAATGCCACGGTGCCGTTGGGATAGCGCATATCGATTGATTGCGCGGACAGTGCAGGGATGGGTAAGATTTCACCAGAACTTTTAATCGTTTCCATCATGCATCCTCCGAACTGCCACGAAAAATTTCTTTCTCGCCATGATCAGTGAGGAGCTTCATGAGCATCCGTCTCATCAAGAGACCCGGTTGATCTGACTCCATATGGCACTCTTGTTGACGTGTCGTATCGATACAGGCATCGTAATCAGTGGCTTCGAGAATATCGCGATCTTCATCGGTAATCGGTCGATCCCAATCAATCAATTCTTGGGTTGAACAAGATTCCTCTGAGTCATTGCGATAGAGCCACTGGGACAGCATGAGTGTTTGATCATCAATAGGTGTTGCACAGTTATAGATGATGTGATGAATGCCGCTCTCCGGGTAAACGCAACCAAAGCGACGTGAAAAAGGCATATACCAACGATTAATCAAATGACGTTGAGTAATCTCTTGCGTAGATCCAGTGATCCGATGACTCGCTATAGGATTGCGAACTGGCACCAGAGTCTCCGCCTCAAAGCCCCACTCTTGTGGTCTAAATTCATATTTGGAGGGGGTAGGATTGTTAAAAAGTCCAAAGTTGGATTTGTGAACAAAACTAAAATGGGAGTTGTCGAAAGAGTTTTCCATCATCCGGAGCGGGCTTGTGTTCCAGCGCTCATAGAACTGTAGAATCCGCCGGAATCCTTGGGCACCTTCCTCGGGGAATTGAGGAATGGGTTGCAACGGATCTTCAAGTGCAACCCAAGCATATCCATAGCGTTCTTCACAGTGATAAGCGGGTATGACGGCACGTGAAGGAATGGCATTGTTGTTATTTTGCGGAATCCTGACGCATTGACCTGAGCAATCGTAAGTCCAGCCATGATAGCCACATGAAATATTACCATCAGGGTCGACAAAGCCTTTTGAAAGTTTGGCTGTACGATGACAGCAGCGATCGCGAAGCGCATGGGGTTTTCCATCGGCACCTTTCCAAAGAACGATTGCCTCACCAAGCAAAGTAAATGGTTGAGGACCGTCATCCAGTTGAGACATCGGCATAATGGCATACCAAAATCGGCGTAAAACTTTTTGTTTAGTCACTAACATCGTGAGCCCCATATCATAAATTGAATAAAATAAGTAGTTTGAGTTGGGTTTAATTAAGGTAATACCTTGGTATCTTTAATAAATTTCAATGTATAAGCCTTGTGGTAGTCTGTCGTAGGTTTGAGTAATTTGGCTCTCACCATGTAATCTGCTGTCTGCTTCCAGCGCGCATCTGTCATTACGCCAATGCCTTGTGTAGCCGCATCCCCGCCAGTCACCAGCTTCAATTTTTTTAATTGCGCGACACCGAAAGCCAGTTGAGCATCAGTCATCTGAGGGTTTTCTTTTTTGATTAAGGCATTGGCTGGAGCAGGATTGTTGAAATAACTTTTCCATCCTTCCATAGAGGCCTTTACAAATTTTGCTGCAACATCGGGCTTGCTTTTGAGTGTGTCCTGCATCGCTACAATCGTGGCGCTATAAGGAGGGTAACCTTGATCCGCAAACAGGAAGAATTTGGTCTTGGTATGCGCTTGTTCAGCTTGAAATGGCTCAGAAGACGGGTAGGCTTGAATTGCGACATCAGGGTTGACAAAGAAAGGTTGCAAGTTAAAGGTATAAGGACGGACTTGCGCATCACTATAGCCATACTTTTCTTTTAACCATGGCCACCAACTGGTCATGTTGTTACCCGCCACCAGAATGGTTTTATTTTTAAGTCCATCCAGACCGGCAATATCCGTGTGAGTCATCAATCCTTGGGGATCATATTGAAACGATGTGGCTATTGTCGTGACAGGAATGCCAGCTTCCGCGCTGGATAGAACCTGAAAATCATAGCTCAGAATAAAATCCGCTTGATGAGCTGCCAGAAGCTGTATGCCATTAACTTGAGGTCCGCCCATTTTTATCGTGACGTCAAGTCCGTACTTTTGATAAATCCCCGTCGCAACGGCCTGATAAAAACCACCATGTTCTGCTTGTGCATACCAGTTTGTCAGCAATGTGACTTTATCTGCAGCGAAAGCACCTGAAGAGAGCGCTGTGCTGGAGATCAGCAACAAAGATGTAGCTTTTAGAGCACGCATAGCTTTGATTTGAGGAAATTTAGGAAAAAGTGAGAAAGCACGCATAGGTAATCCTCCGAAAGGGATACGATGATGAGGTTTTTGGCTGGGAGTCAGAATAAGGAGGGAGCGAACACAGCGACTACATGTACAAGACAATGCAGTAAGTATGTTAAAAATATGCAAAAGAGAAACTAAAAAACGATGATCGTAGTCAGGCATTTTGCGCTCCTTATTGACGAAACCAAGATGGTTTAGTTCAAACATCAACGGATATTGATGTGGACGTACGTTACGTCCTAAGAGCAATGCCCCACGGAGCCAACAAGGACTGTTGGACGCTAGCTGCTTCTACTCAAGGATGAATAAAGCAAAACTAGTGCCAAATGCATTATTTTTTATAATTATATATTTTAATTAAAATTTGTTGCAGCTTGTTCCTACCTTAGAGATCGATCCGCGTATTTTCTGGCTGCTTCTGTCCTAATAGAGCACTTGCTGATCGAAAAGTGCTCTTAAAGTGTGCATATGACTTCGATGTGTTCGTAATAGGATTTAATGCGGTAACTGATATCCGTCATTCAATGTTTTGAGGAACGCAACAACATCTTGAATTTCGCTGTCATTAAGTACTGCGGTATCTCCTATTTTTCGGTTAAAGGGTGCATCGGTGAAATCGATATTCTGTTGGTACTTTTGCGGCAGATCGTTAAATTTATCAATATGGCCATTGGCGAGTTTGGGGTAGACCAATTCTGGATGGATATCCCGATTCACATAAAAGTGCAGCACATCAGTGAGATTGTGATAGATGCCATTATGGAAAAAGGTTTGACGCATAGCGACATTGCGTAGGGAAGGGGTTTTGAATAAACCACAGTTTGTTGGCTGCTTTGCATAGTCATCCTGACGTGTCGGCCCACAGATTCCGAGATCATAGTAATGGGTATTTTGATTGGCTTTAATGGTCATGTTGCGAGGAACGCCTAGTGCCTCATACTGGTAATCGGTAAATAAAGGGGGGCGGCCCTCAGCGCTTGGTTTATCGAGATGGCATGCTGCGCAATTGCCTTTGTCTGGTGCATTGAATAGATCTAACCCATGTTTTTCGGCAGCGCTCAGTTGTGTTTTACCTTGTAAGTAAAAATCGTATTTACTGGTGTAGGCTGCAAAACTTGGTGACTCAGTCTGATAGCGTGAGATCGCGAAGAGGGCTTCAGAAAGCAAAAGGTTGTCATTGGTCATTGCGCTTGGACCGGCAAGTTCTGCAAGTGCTTTGACGTAGCTGAGTTTCTTGATTTTTTTGATTAACGCTTGGGGCGAAGGGTTGGCCATTTCTAGAGGGTTGAGCAGTGGACCTAAAGCTTGACCCTGCAGAGTATTGGCACGGCCATCCCAAAAGAATCCCCCTTGTGGAATCATGGCGCTCAGGTTTGGGGCGCTATTTGCGGATTTTGCTTGAGTGGTTGGTGTCTTCGCCAGTTTAAGCGGGTTGGGCGCGGGTACTGCACCAAGGACTGCTTGGATGTTTCCATGTACTGGAGAGGGTGGAACGCGTTGTTCAGTCCCCGAGTCATCGTCTATGCCAATCGTGAAGTTCGGTGTTTCTCGGGAATAGGTCAGATTAGGAACAGCGCGAGCGCCTTGACGATCTAAACTTTCTCCGCCGAATTGCGCGGTGAGTCCGTTTGCGGGACCAAACGCATGTTCAGGACTGTGGCAACTTGCACAGGACAGTTTTCCAGAAGCAGATAGTGAGGGGTCGAAGAAGAGTTTCTGGCCAATCTGTGCCATCACACTCAATGGAGGAGGTGTGATAGGGGATGACGGCTGGGTTGAAGAGGATGCCGAGGATTGATCGGGGTTATGGTGTGAGTCACATCCGCTTAATAAACCCAATACGAGCATACATGCCATCGCGAACCCTGTAGGCACCAAAGTGTCATTTATACACTGCATATCATTATTTTTTATAGATTTTTTCAATGGATATACAAACGTAAGAAGTACATTGTTCACACTAAGACTCATATTTTTCAATATTATTTGATGATTAAGAAAGACATAACTGTATGCAATGCAAGTATGAAAGATCAATGTTTCAATCATCCACCTTACATTGCATACGGGTTCGACTACGGGAATAACCAGTGGCTATTCCCGTAGTGATCCGTTTACTGTGGCAGACCTGTTGAGGGATCTAGCGTGTATGGGCTGGTATTGGGCGACGCTGCGAAGTTCAGCATGTTGGTAATACTGCCTGCAATGCTGTCAAAAGAACCGGCGATGCGTTGTCCACCCAGCCAGTTGTCCTCAATAAATTTCAAGGTTGAGGTCTGATCGGTCAAGGTGTGATCGACATAGTTCTGTTTAGCGTATGGAGAGATAACCAAGAGCGGTTGACGTGGACCATAACCACAACGACCTTGTGCCGCAGTTTTGCCATCTACGCCGGCCAAGACTGGAGTACTTGCAGAGGTACATTTGTTCAGTGGGTCATAGTTTGCTGCATGGATATTTGAACCATTAACTATGGAGGCTTTGTGGTCATACCAACCATCTGAGTCATCATACATCACGATTACGAGGGTGTTTTTCCATTCTGGATTTTGCTGCAGCGTGTTGATCGTGTTTGCGACGAATTGTTGCTCATCTAGTGGAGAGGAGTAGCCAGCATGACCATCTTGGTAGCCCGGTGCTTTTAAGAAGCTGACTGCAGGGAAGTTGCCTGCTTTCAGTGCATCGAAGAAGTCATGAATGTCATATTGGTGATTTGCGCCACCATCATTGCTGGTACCAATCGCCTGCACACTGCTTGGGCGTGTATGGTTGAGGTTGGCAGTGGATGCATAGTATTGGAAAGGCTGATGATGAGGAATGTAATCCACTTTTTTGACATTGGTTACGCTTGAGGTTGTCGAGCGTTTACAGCCAGTTGTGCCGTTGCTGTTGGTTTGAGTGAGATCAAATCCGCCAGAGAAAAAGCCCCAAGAAATATTCTTGGCATTGAGCAGATCGCCCACGTTTTTACCCGTCATATGGAAGGTGTAGTTGCTTGAACAGACATCTCCAGCTGGATCTTCATCGTCTGCGACGGTCCATCCGTTATTGCCATCAGGCACTAATGTTGCAGCTAGTAGACCGTTTTGATCGGTATATTCATCACGTGTGCCATCAGCAGCAAGATCCAGACCTTTATCGGGAACCGCACCATTGGTTTGACCTGAAATCAGATTAATCGCGCCAGGGGTTGAGGGACCAAAAGTAGTGCTATAGGAGTTATCACTCATCGCATAGTGTTGGGCGTAGTTCCACAAAGCCGTCACAGTATTTCCGTCGTAGTAACCCATGACTTGACCATTGGTACCGAAGGCGCCAGCCGCACCAGTCGAGCCTGTTCCTGTGTTTTTAGGAAATAAATCCATCGCACCATTGTTATAGGCGAATTGTTCTGCAGGGTAGGCATGATTCTGATCTTGGGTTGCTGCCTGACTGCGGTCTAGACGGAATGGGTTTGCCGCACCCTTGCCATTTGCAGGATTGAGGTTTGGGTTAGCAGTCAGCAAAGAACCACTTAAACCATCAATTGCTGGGGTTCCAGCGAGTGCTGTAAATGCTGGCTCACCAGCAATATTAGCCGCTTTAGGATACGTGCCAAAGTAATGATCAAAGGAAACGTTCTCTTGGAAAATAACGACGACGTGTTTGATCGGTGTGGTGGTTGCCGCACTGTCTTCTGGCGTCAGAACAGGTGCATCATCACCCCCTCCTCCACAAGCGCTAAGCATCAACGTACTCGTTAATGCCAGAGTTAAGCATGAATGACGAAACATAGTGGATCCCCGGTAGTGTTTTGACATAAATCTCAATCATCTAAAAAGACTCATAATTCACGTCCTTCCTATGAAAGTATGAACTCGCTTTAAATGATGAAGTTTTTGTTGGAGTACCTTCACTGGCGCATACTTTAGCGAGCTCACGTACTTATTCAGATTGAGGCTATATGGCACTAGAAAGCAGGCGTCTCGTTGATCGCATTTTTAACGTCTCTCAGAGCAGTTGCGATGCGTAAACGGTTTCTAGTGACATATTTCGACTGAAGCAGAGTAGTTTTTTTGTGTGACAGTCATGTGAAAAATTCTATATTTAACAAATGGTTGTATACAAAAATTAATGTTTAATAACAAATGTCAAAAAAATGACACATACGATCTTCATACTCTCCACGTTTTCAATATTTTATACACATGAACTACATGAATTGAATGAAATCTACATGTTTCATGGGTCTAGCCAAATTTATAAAGCCAAAGGGATTATCATGTCTGAACTGAAATTACCAACAACGACTCGCCGTCAAATTTTGAAATATTTCGCAAGTGCACCACTGTTACCAATGGCTGTTGGTGGGGCATCCGCATCCATGCTGGTGGGATGTAGTGGGGATGATGATAGTGCGAACGCCGTACCCGCTGCTTCATTCAAAGCTGCCGTGTTTTCTTCAATGGCCGCACCGACATTGGCGAATCCAGCCGAGATGGCGACCACGCTAGTCAAGTCGACCCTTGAGGTAACATTGAGTGATGACAGCAAATTGCCTTATTTATTGGCATATCAACCCTTCTTTAAAACAGGTGATATGGTTCCTGATGGCAAGGGCGGCACAATCCTCGCGGGTGGTTATGTGGATATCAACAATAAACCAATCATTGATAAATCAGTAGCGGGTAAAGAACGTCAATTTTTCTCTGATAGCCCAGATGGCACATCGTTATTGTCAGTACCAAATCCAACTGTAACGGGGATTAAAGGTAAAGCGGTATTTGCAGTGGTTCAATTTGAATACCTGACAAAAAATCAGCTCGGTGCAGATACTTATGGGGAAGACTTTACTTATCCGGCATCAATGGATATGTATGGCAAGTTACCTTCACCAATCGCTGTACTTACATTGGATCAAGATCAATCTACGGGACAGTTGAGTCTGGTGAAATATCATAATGTAGACACTTCATCTGCCCATGGCTTATGGATTACTTGTGGTGCAAGCTTATCGCCATGGGGTACTCATCTGTCATCAGAAGAATATGAGCCTGATGCATTTACTGCTTCTAGCAATAAACAGTTTTTAGCGTATAGCAAGAATGTATTTGGAGATGAGAAAAAAGCCAATCCTTATCATTATGGTCATTTGCCAGAAGTTACGGTGAATGCTGATGGAACAGGATCGATTAAAAAGCATTATTGCTTAGGCCGTATTTCACATGAGCTGATTCAAGTCATGCCGGATAACCGCACAGCCATTATGGGTGATGACAAAACTAATGCTGGCTTGTTTATGTTTGTTGCGGATAAAGAAAAAGATTTGTCAGCAGGCACACTGTATGTGGCTAAATTTGCAGCGGGCTTTTCTATTGATCCTGCTGCAACAACCAGTGGTGCAATTAGCTGGATTAATCTGGGACATGCAACCAGTGCAGAAATTGAAAACTTAGCGAATACGCTCAAGCCAGAAGATATTCTGGATGTTATTACTGATCCAGCGAAGCTACCACCTTCAGACACGACCTACAGTAAAGTCTTTTTAGATGGCAAAGCGAACTGGATCAAAGTCAAACCGGGTATGGAAAAAGCAGCAGCTTTCTTGGAAACGCATCGCTATGCGTATTTGGTTGGTGGTAGCTTGGCATTTACGAAAATGGAAGGCACCACAGTCAACATCAAAGATAAGATTGCTTATTCTGCGATTCAAAATGCAGTGAAGTCTATGGTATCTGGAGATGCAGCGTGGAATGCAGCAGCTAACATTTCTATCCCTAAAAAGTTGAACGCGGGAGTAGTACTTGCACACACCTTGGCCAGTGGTCAAAAAGATATTGCTGGCGTTGCAGCAGGGACTGGTTCTGCGATTAATAGTGACTGGGTCGCTGTATCGACCAAAACATTGCTAGCCGGGATTGATCTTCCTAAGGCGGATGATCTCGGTAACTTATGTGATCCATCATATCTAGCTAATCCAGACAATTTAAAGTTTTCTGAAAAGCTGCGTACTTTATTCATTGGTGAAGACAGCGGTTACCATGTCAATAACTTCTTATGGGCATATAACGTGGACACTAAAAAGCTTTCTCGCTTGGTGTCTATGCCTGCCGGTGCAGAGGCAACCGGCTTGGGTGTTGTTGATGATTTGAACGGTTGGACGTACATCACTGCAAACTTTCAGCATGTGGGTGATTGGGGCATTGTCACCGATCCAAGCACGGGCTTAGTAACGAGTGGCTTGCATGCTAAGGTGTATAGCACTTTAGATCCGCTGGTGAAGGCGAACTATAATGGTAAATATAGTTCAGCAGTGGGTTATCTGACAGCTTCTCCACAAGCGATCAAGTTGACTAAATAACCTTTAAACTACTATTCGGTTTAAATTCAACGAGTAGTTGCTCTGTAAAAAAGTCAGTCAGTCGGCTGACTTTTTTACGTTTACGCGATACTCTGCAAGTAAGAGTACCGTATTACATTTTTAATGATGGGCCTAGAGCTTCATTTGAAACTCTTCTTTTCGCTTCAAGCGCTTGTTCTCTCGAAAGGTAAGACATGTCTGATCTTTTTTTAAAGTCTATCTCGCACTATCCTTTAAAGTCTGCACAAGGACTGTCTTTAACGGCCGCACACGTTAATCCATTGGGCTTAGAACAAGATCGTCGCTGGGTCTTGGTGGATGAACATGACAAATTCATCAGTCAGCGTAGCTGTGCCGCGATGGGGGGAATTCATGTTGTTGCTGAAGAGCAACGCCTGACACTGACATTTAATGGACAAACTCATATTGCCTATGCAAATTCAAATGATCGGATCACTGCTACGGTATGGGGCGATACGGTAGCGGATTGTTGGGGCGTCCAGCATGAGGTCAACCAATGGTTATCAGCAAGTTTAGGGCTCGCAGTAAAACTCGTCTATTTTCCTGATCATGCCATTCGTCAAGTTGATGTGGTATATGCTGGGGAGGGCTATCGAACGGCATTCTCGGATGGTTACCCTGTCTTGGTGATTAGCCAAAGTTCGCTTGATGAGCTGGGGCGTCTATGGGGGGCACCGATTGATCCCAGACGTTTTCGTGCGAATTTAATTATTGGCGGGGAGTGTGAGCCATTTGCAGAGGATCAGTGGCGGCAAGTGACTGTGGGCGATGTTATTTTTGATCTGGTGAAGCCTTGCTCACGCTGTGTGATACCCAGTCTAGATCCAGAGACGCATCAGCAGACGGATGGATTCTTACGATTCTTGGCCAGTGTGAGACGTAAAGCTGATGGCAAGACCTATCTGGGACAAAACGCGGTTTTAGCGCGTCATCAAATCGTTGATCGAAAAAATATTGCCAAACCTGAAAATATTGGTATGGAAAGTCATGGACAAAGTATTGCTGAAAATGCGGGATTACTGCACACTAAAAAAGAGTATGGAAACGCGCCGTTAGAATCTGAGCATAGGGAGCATGCAAAGTTAACGGTTCGCCTTGGGCAAATTGTCCAAGTGAGGTGAGCTTAGACTCCCCTTTATTAGTACTGAAACATCGCGATTTTATGAGCAATGCTCATCTGATTCTTTTTCATGGGATATAAAAGAAGCATAGTATGACAAATGTGGGTTATTGGGTTATTGGGCTAGTTGCGGTATTCATGCTGGGCACTTTTATGAGTGCTCGGATTAGCCCCCGTGAGAAAGCGCTTGGCAATATGCGCGAACGCGCAAAAAAGATGGGGTTTATCCCGCGTTTAATTCCTGCGCCACTGTGGATTGAACATACCACTTATTCAGGCAAGCCGGGTGGGATGGTGGCTTATTATAGTGTGGTGCTGTCGGATGCAACGCATGCCCTCGTTCAGGCTCTAGTGGTGGATGGGCGTTTAAACGTTTTAAAAGGTGAACCGACCTTGCAAGGTGAACCGATCAGTAGTAATTTAAAGGGTATTCAAGCACTTGAAATTCAATCGAATAGTGCAGGTTTTTATTGGGATGAAGAGGCAGATTTAAGTGGTGAGCAACTTGAATCAATGAAAACAGCCCTCATTTCATTTGCGGATCGTATGAAGCCATAAGTCAGAAGTTTCACGTCCGTTGATTAATTGCTTTTGAGTTTCGTGTTTCAATTTACAGTGCAGATTGTCTGTGAATCATTATTTATTTATTGGAATATTCCATAATGGCTACCCGTCCACGCTCGACTACTACCAACACGATTAAAGCGGGTCGGCGTACTAGCCCTAAAGCGGCTACAGCAAAGACCTCGGCAGCAAAACGTGTCAAGAGTGACGAAGATATTGCGGACTTACCTGAGAAAAGAACGACGAAAGCCCGTGCATTAGTGATCGTCGAGTCTCCAGCTAAAGCAAAAACGATTAATAAATATCTGGGCAGTGACTATATCGTCAAGTCCAGTATTGGTCATGTTCGTGATTTGCCCGTGAGTGGAGGCGGTGTCAAAGCACCTGTGGTGAAATTAGATGCAAAAGCCAAGGCGAAGCTTACGGATGAGCAGAAAGCGTTAGAGAAAGAAACTAAATCACGTGCTGCATTGATCAATCGAATGGGGGTAGACCCTGAGCATGATTGGCAAGCGCATTATGAAGTCTTGCCGGGTAAAGAGCATGTGGTCAGTGAGCTGCAGAAGATTGCAGGTCAAGTTGATGAAATCTATCTCGCAACCGACTTGGACAGAGAAGGAGAGGCGATTGCTTGGCATTTGCAGCAAGTGATTGGCGGTAATCCTGATAAGTATAAGCGCGTGGTATTCAATGAAATTACCAAAAATGCCATTCAGGCGGCGTTTAAAGAGCCTGGCCGCTTAGATTTAGATAAAGTGAATGCACAACAGGCACGTCGTTTTCTTGATCGTGTTGTGGGTTACATGGTTTCACCACTCTTGTGGGAAAAAATTGCTCGAGGATTATCGGCTGGACGTGTTCAGTCTGTAGCGGTGAAACTCGTGGTCGAGCGTGAGCGCGAGATCCGTGCTTTTATTCCTGAAGAATACTGGGAAATCTTTGCAGATACGCTGTACAGCGAGAAGGGGAAAGTTCCGATCCGCTTGGAGGCGATTAAGCAAGCTGGTGCACCCCTTAAATTAAAAAACAAAGCTGAAACGGATGCGGTGGTTGCCAAAATAACGCCAGCAACCTATACCGTGATTGCACGTGAAGATAAGCCGACGAAGGTGAATCCAACAGCACCTTATATCACGTCGACTTTGCAACAAGCCGCAAGTACGCGTCTGGGATTTTCGGTCAAGAAAACCATGATCTTGGCGCAACGTCTTTATGAGGCGGGGCATATTACCTATATGCGTACGGATTCGACATTTATCAGTAATGATGCATTGGCAATGGTCCGTGGTCATATTGAAGATGCATTTGGCGCGAAATATGTGCCAGCGAAACCCAATTTTTATGGCAATAAAGCCGGTGCACAAGAAGCGCACGAGGCAATTCGCCCATCTAATATTAAATTGTCTGGTGACCAGCTCACGACGGTCGAGCGTGATGCACAGCGTCTGTATGAGCTGATTTGGCGCCAATTTACGGCGAGTCAAATGCCGCCAGCTGAATATCTTTCGTCGAATATCACGGTGAAAGCCGCTGACGTTGAACTGCGTGCCCGTGGCCGCACTATGGTCTTTGATGGTTTCACTAAAGTCATGGCTCCGAGCAAACAAGATGATGATTTGTTGCTGCCGACAGTAAAATCTGGGGATGTCTTAGAACTGGTCAAAGTTGATCCGAGTCAGCACTTTACTAAACCACCTGCGCGCTTTACTGAAGCCAGTTTGGTCAAAGAGCTTGAGAAACGGGGCATTGGTCGTCCTTCGACCTATGCGGCGATTATTTCTACCGTACAAGACCGCGGTTATGTGAAATTGGATAATCGGCGTCTGTATGCGGAAAAAATGGGTGATATCGTTACCGACCGGTTAAGTGAAAATTTTTCTAATCTAATGGATTATAAATTCACTGCCGAGCTTGAAGGTCAGCTTGATAAAGTTGCCGATGGAGATCGTGATTGGAAAAATGTACTTAATGAGTTTTATGGTGACTTTAAACAAAAACTAGTTCGTGCACAGTCGCAAGATCCAGATCAAGGCATGCGTCGTAATTTACCGGTTGCGGTTGATGAAGTGTCCTGTCCACTATGTAGTCGCCCCATGCAGATTCGTACGGGGTCTACAGGTGTGTTTTTAGGCTGTTCTGGCTATAACCTACCACCGAAAGAGCGTTGTAAAGGTACGATCAATCTGGCACCTGTTGAGTCACTGGCTGCGCTTACCGAAGACACCAGTAGTGATAGTGAAGATGGCAGTGCAGCAGAAACTGCGGATCTAATGGCCAAGAAACGCTGTCCGATTTGTGACACTGCGATGGATAGTTATATTATCGACGGCGGTCGTAAGCTACATGTGTGCGGTAATAACCCGGATTGCTCGGGGCATATCGTTGAAGAGGGATCATTTAAAATCAAAGGCTATGATGGCCCAACGATTCCTTGCGATAAGTGTGATGGCGAGATGCAATTGAAAACGGGTCGCTTTGGCCCTTACTTTGCCTGTAACAGCTGTACGAACACCCGTAAAGTGCTCAAAAATGGTCAACCTGCACCACCGCGTGCGGATGCGATCCCAATGCCTGAATTACGCTCGACCAAACATGATGATTATTTCATTCTGCGCGATGGTGCTGCTGGGATGTTCTTAGCGGCCAGCAAGTTCCCAAAAATCCGTGAAACACGTGCGCCAACCATTGGTGAGTTACGCTCGGTTAAAGATAAGCTTGATCCTAAGCATCTTTATTTATTGGGTGCGCCAGATACCGATCCTGATGGTAATCCGGCTTTGCTTAAGTTTAGTCGTAAAACAGCCAGTCAGTATGTGTCTTCTGAGCATGACGGAAAACCCACCAAATGGTCGATGATTTATGAAAATGGTGAGTGGGTAGAAGGCTAGGAGAGTTCAGTTTAATCGGCTGACCGTCACGTTTTAAGCTTTTATCCTGCGGATATCCATTATTGGTATCCGCAGTTCTTTTATGCGGCAATGAGGACTTCAAGGTCTGTATCATTGCTCTTTGTCGTTGATTTGAATTACTGGAAGATTTATATGTCTCGTGTTGCGCGATACCATGCTGACCGCACCAATCAAAAAATGTATTTTGCGCGTTTGTCGACGTTACAGGCTGACAAAGCTGAAAACGCTCAAATTGCTCAAGCATCGCGCGAAGCCGCTGTTTTCCATCTGCATGGCGCCGTATTAGCTTTTTTGCAAGAACTTGTGCGTTATTACAAATTGAATGATCGTCATCCGACCTTTAGTAGCATTAAAGATAAAATGGCTTCTCGTGGTCAAGTTTCACCGGAAATCATTATTTTGGAGCAGCTTGCTCAGTCTGGATTTATTGCCGAGTTGAATCGTACCTATGCAGCATGTGAATACGCGCCAGAGCCCCCTGAACCGACATTTGATGATGACAGCTCATCTAATTTGATCATCAAAGTCACTCATAGTCCGCAGTCTTGGCTACCGGATATTCAAATTTTACGGGAGTGGCACCGAGATCTGGTTGCGTTGATCGAGGGCTTCCGCAACGAAATGGTCGAATTTTAGAAAATTGCACCATTATTTAGCACTTTTTTCATTTTTTTAGCAAAAAAAGCCGTTTTAGTACTTGAATTATTCTGAAAATATCTGCATTGTTGCGTTACATGTAAAGCACGCCTGATTTTGGTTACCGTTTTAGGTAACACTGTGGTGAGTTTCAAACAGATATTTTTAGCTTGTATTGTTTCAGTACAAGTAATGAGGTGCAAAATGACTGCAATTCGTAAAACTCCTGAAATGTTTATGCCTAACGAGACCGTGCTCGAGTTAGTGCAGCTGCAAACTGGCGTGATTGCACTGCGTTCTGCAGATTTTCCTGCGGCCGCAGAGTTAGATGCAGAGTCATTCGTATCGAATGATGAAAGCTTGATTGCAGAGCGATCAGAGTCCTCAAGTGAACCTTTAGTTACGATCCAGTTTTCTGAGCAAATTCAGGAAGCTTTGGGTGATGCGCTGCAAAGTATTGGTCAACAAATGATTCAGGCTGCACTGTCTTCTTTGATGGAACAGCAATCTGCAAAATGGCATGCTCAAGTTATGGACGAACGTCCTGCACGCTTTAGCTAATTTTAAAATAAACGATCAGTATTAAAGTTCCTCATTACTTTATACGTGATCCATAAAAAAACGACACTCATTGAGTGTCGTTTTTTTTATGGATCACAATAATAAAATTTTAATTTAAATCGTATTTAAAAGTTAATGTATAGCCCCTGTTTCATGCAACGACTTGGCGGCAGTTTCAAGTCCTAAACGATGAAATACATGTTCGGTCATACTGTCTGCCAGCGCACGTTTTGCCATAAAGACTTTGCCGATCTTCTCCTGTTCGAGAAGGTTGGCTTCTGCGCTACTGTCTGTGCAGAGCACGGCCTCGATTTTTGGGTTGAGCGTGCGTGCGATATCCACCATTCGTCTGACATCAAACACATCGGCTGTGGAGACGACCAGCATACTGGCTTGCATGATATGTGCTTGAATCAAAACAGCAGGATCACAGGCGTCACCTGAAACCGCAGGAATATCCTGAGCACGCAGTGCTTCAATGATTTCGCGGTTCTCATCGACGACCACGTATTTGATTCCTTGCTCTTTAAAGGTCTTGGCAATACTACGACCAACGCCACCATGACCGACGAGAACGACTTGACCATTGAGATAAGTGTTATCCACACTCATGGGCAACATGGCCAATGGGTCGCCACTGCGTTCCAGCATACGGGCAAGGTGTGAGCGGGCACGAATCCAGCGTTGTGCAGGTTCAATCGCCGCAAATACTGCTGCATTGAGCGTGATGGAGATGAGGGCGCCTGCAAGGATGAGATTCTGGCCTTCAAGCGTCAATAGTTTTAGCGATAAGCCGACACTGGCAAGAATAAAGGAGAACTCACCAATCTGTGCCAAACTTGCGCCCACTGTTAATGCTGTATTTAAAGGGTAGCGGAAGAATAGGACGAGAGCCATCGCGGCGATGGTTTTACCCACAACGATGACAGCAACTACACCAAGTACTTGTAAGGGGTGCTCGATCAGAATCGAAGGATTAAATAGCATCCCGACCGAGACAAAGAACAAAATTGAAAAGGTTTCACGTAGTGGTAAAGTCTCTGTTTCTGCGCGATGACTAAAGTCTGATTCGCGTACGACCATGCCCGCAAAGAACGCACCCAAAGCGAAGGACACGCCAAACAACACATAAGAACCATAAGCGATGGTGACCGCAGCGGCAACGACCGAGAGTGTAAAGAGTTCGCGTGAACCAGTACGTGATACGAGGAGTAGGAATTTGGGAAATACGCGACGTCCAACAACCAGCATCAACGCGATAAACGCGATCACTTTCGCGAGTGTGATGCCAATGGTGAGCCAGATATTATCTAATGAGGCTGTGGCACCATGAGCGGATACAGGGGCTTCTCCGCCAAGCATCACTGCCATCGGTGGCAGTAATACCAGTACAAGTACCATAACTAGATCTTCGACGACAAGCCAGCCGATGGCAATTCGCCCGTTAACGGAGTCCATGAGGCCACGGGATTCTAGCGCCCGCAAAAGTACAACGGTACTGGCAACTGATAGACAAAGCCCAAATACCAGCCCAGAACCTAAGCTCCAGCCCCATAGCGCAGCAAGACCCATCCCCATGAGGGTTGCTACCGCAATTTGCAAAATCGCTCCGGGAATCGCGATTCTGCGCACGGCGAGCAGATCGGAAAAAGAGAAATGCATCCCCACACCAAACATGAGGAACATCACGCCGAGCTCCGCAAGTTGATTCGCCAGATGCATATCAGCGACCACACCAGGCGTGTTAGGACTAATTAGGATTCCGGCAATTAAATAGCCAACGAGGGGAGGGAGTCGTAATCGTGCGGCAATATAGCCAAATACTAATGCCAGTCCAAAACCTACAGCTAAAAGGACAATTAAGCTAACATCATGCGGCATAGTAGGCTCCAATGAATTATGTTGGGGGCGAAATAGGATTATTATTCATACAGCATAAAGGTCTCATGCATAAAGTATGTTGGTAAGAGTTAAAATAATATGATATTCAGCAATATAGCAAATTTAAGGTTTATGTTGATAGGGCTAATCATTTTCGAAATGTAGTTTTTTGCATAGCGCTAGTGGATCAAAATTAGTAATCCAGTGTAAGACTTTAAATTTTAGGCATAAAAAAACGGCTCACATTGTAGGAGCCGTTTTTATTTTTTAACAAATCAAAAATTATTTAATTTTTGCTTCGTTAAAAATAACGTGTTGACGAATGGTTGGATCAAATTTTTTGATCGCCATTTTTTCTGGCATAGTGCGTTTGTTTTTGGTGGTAGTGTAGAAATAACCAGTACCAGCAGACGACACGAGGCGAATTTTATCACGCATGATTGAGCTCCTTAGTTAGTCTTAGACTTTTTGACCAGAAGCGCGCAAGTCAGCAATGACTTTCTCGATTCCATGTTTGTCAATGATACGCATGCCCTTAGCGGTCAGGCGTAGACGGACGAAGCGCTTTTCGCCTTCGACCCAGAAACGATGGTAGTGCAGGTTCGGTTCGAACCGGCGCTTGGTTTTGTTGTTTGCGTGCGAAATGTTGTTACCAACGATCGGACGCTTGCCGGTTACTTGGCAAACCTTTGACATGATGACGCTCCACTTTACTTTATATAACGACATAGCCACTGATGTAGGACACTGTGGGCTGACTACTCGCTACTCTGAAGAAAGTATAGAGAAGCAACTTAGCCGACGATATCGTATAAAAAGGCTGTTTAAAACTGATTGAAAAAAGCAAGGCGCGTTTTATACCAAAAAAACACGCCTGAATCAAGCTGGAAGCCAAAAAGCTGTCAAATTTTTACATATTTGTGCCTTTTAGCCTTCAAATGACGTCCGTTAAAAAGGATTACCGGAAAAAAGCTTTTTCCATAATTTTATGTACTGTCTTACCGAATGGCGGGAAGATCAGTTTCAAGCTATAAAACTTTGGATTTTGCAGAACCGCACGTGCATGACTCATGGTCAGAAAGCCTTCATGGGCATGATATTTACCCATACCAGAATTGCCGACACCACCAAAGGGTAGATCACCATGGACAATATGGGTCAGAACCGCATTGACGCCAAATTGTCCCGAGTGGGTATGATCAGCCACATATTGCGCACGGGTAGTATCGTAGTCGAAATAATACAGCGCCAGTGGACGTGGGCGGTCATTGATATAGTCAATCGCTTGCTCGAGCGAATCATATTCAAAAATCAACAGTAACGGACCAAACAACTCGTTCTGACAGACTTCCATATCTTGGGTAAGACCTGTGATCAGGGTTGGCGCAATTTTACGTGTTCCACTTAGGTCTTCATTGGCAGGGTTGATCTCAAAGAATTCTGCCCCTTTGCTACGTGCGTCATCCATATAACCATTCAGGCGGTTATATTGTTTATCGTTGACGATGCTGGTGTAGTCTGGATTATTCAAAAGTGTTGGATAGAGCTTGCTGATTTGTAAGCGCATTTGGGCAATGAATTCACGGGTTTTACCGCGTGGCAGCATGATGTAATCTGGTGCAACACAGGTTTGACCTGCATTCCACAGCTTACCAAACGCTAAGCGTTCAGCCACGTCTTTCATCGGGACCGATTGATGAACCAGCGTTGGGGATTTACCGCCAAGCTCAAGTAGAACAGGAGTCAGATTTTCCGCTGCAGCGGCCATCACGGTCTTGCCAATTGCACTAGAACCCGTAAAGACGAGGAAGTCAAAAGGTAAACGGCAGAATGTGTCTGAAATCACACCACCACCATTGACTACGGCAACAAGATTCTCAGGGAACACTTCACCAAGGATCTTTTCAAGTAGTGCGCCCATGCGTGCTGATGAACTAGAGATTTTAAGCATGGCGTGGTTACCAGCGGCCAATGCACAGATCAATGGACTGACTGATAATAGTAGTGGGTAGTTCCAAGGTGACATGATGCCAACTACACCCAGCGGTTGATAAGAAACCCAACCCTTCGCTGGTTGATGAATGACGCTGATATGGCGCTTGGAAGGCTGCATCCATTGGGCAAGGTTTTTGCTTGCATAGTCAATGTATTCTAAGCTAGTCATCAGCTCAGCAATTTTAGTCTCATGAACAGAGCGATTGCCGAAGTCATCGCTGATTGCCTGTGCCAGGGCATCCTGATGTTTAACTAGTACGCGACGAAGGCGGGCAAGGCGTTCAATACGCTCAGGTGCTGAGGCAATTGGGTTGGCGCGATAAGCGGCTTTTTGAGCGGCAAGTAGGTCATGGATGCGTTGTACATCTGGGGGTGTAGCGGCATCTGTAGTAAATGAATGGGCTGCTGTGTTCATGTCTAGACTTTGGGTCATGTAGAAGATAGCCTGTTTTAGAGCAATTACTCTAAACTGTCAAATGATTTTCGGTGAATGGCACGTTCATTTGTCGTAAAACGTGCTTTGAGGTTGAAACTTTGATTGCAAATTCGGTAAAGATAATGGATTCTGACCTGCTGGATAAAAGGAGCTTCGGAAAGCTAGATGAAAACTCGTGATCGCATTCTGCAAAAAAGCTTACAGCTCTTTAATGAGCAGGGTGAGCGTTCTGTCTCGACCAATCATATCGCAGCAGCGCTCGGCATCAGTCCGGGCAATCTCTACTATCATTTCCGCAATAAAGAATCGATTATCAGTGAATTGCTACTGGTTTATCAGCATGAAATTCTGGGCTTATTGAGCATTCCTGAAGGGCGCATCATGGAAGTCTCTGACAAATTCGTTTATTTCCAAGTGCTATCGAGCCAATTTTGGAAATATCGCTTCCTACACCGCGATAGTAATCATCTCATCGAGTCTAGCGATATCCTCAAACAGCGCTACCCCATTTTTGCCAAACAGGTGATGCAGCAAGGCATGCTGATTTATCGTGGCTTTGTTGATGCCGGATTAATGCGAGCTAGCAATGCAGAAATTGAAGCTCTGATCATTAATATTTGGATTGTCATGACCAATTGGTCTAACTTTTTATTAATGACTGGACATATTTCCCAGACTGATGCAATCGATGAACGCTGGTTACGCCAAGGTTTAAGGCAAATGGTGTTTTTAGAGGGGCCTTATTTAACAGGCGAAGGACGAACTGCCTATGAGCCTTTATTACAAACGTTTGGGGGCAGTACTGATGAAGGTGGATGGTTTGGTAATGTGAACTAATGTATACCAATTCACATTAACTCTAGGAATTAGCGACAATAATATTCTTGAAAAAACTAGAATGCTGATTGCCAAGTTTTTATTTGTACAGTAAAGTCCATAGGTATTAATTTGGGGTTTAGGCGAGTGGCATCGCAGCTTGCCAGATGGTGCCATGAATGGATTTTATTTTGGAATAAAAGGGTTTTGCAATTATGGACATTAATTTACAGAATGGACGCAAGATGAAGCATCTATTTCAGTTGACGGCACTCTCTACAGCATTGGTTGTCGCAGGTTGTGGTGGTGGCGGTGGCGGTGGTTTTTATGGGCCTGAAACGCCAACGACACCTATTACGCCAACTGCACCATTGGCTGCTCCAAATTCTATTGCTGTATCGCAAAGTAAAGCGACTTTAAGCACTGGTGGGGATAGCATTACTCTAACTTTCCGTGTTTTAGATAAAAATGGTGGGGCTATACTAAAAGCGCCGTTGGCTATCTCGATTGCAAATCTTGCGAATTCAGGTGCCTCACTAAGCACGCCATCAGCGATTGTTACAGATGCGACAACGGGTCTTGCAACAGTAACGCTAACATTGGCTAATGATGTCGTGGACTATCGAATCAACCGTAACATTGCTTTAACGGTGACGTCTACACAAGCGGGTGTGACTGCAACGCAGCAATTAGTTATTCCAACGACAGGCACTAAACTAACCCTCGCAACAAATTCGTCTACTTTGACTGCGGGTCAAAGTGCGCAAGTATCTGCTACAGCAGTAGATGGCGTTGGACAGCTTATTGCAGGTGCAACGGTTAATCTGCTTGACTCTGCAGGCAAAGTTATTCCAGGTATCGCCTCGCAGAAAACGGGCACGAATGGGGTAGCTACGTTTAGTGTGCCTGCTACTGCGGTGCCAGCATCAGGTCAGTTAACTGTGACTGGGCAGTTGGTAGGGAATGTTGATACTACAATCACGCAAACAGGTAATAACAGCGTGACATTGACTGCAAGTATACCAAATCAAGCGATCACTTTTCTTTCATCTTCAAGTGCCTTAGTTAATATCAATACAAATGCCAGTCTCGCAGTGCAAGTTCAAGCTGCAACTCAGGCAGAATTGACTGGTCAGAATGTGACTTTTGTGACTAGTCAAGGTTTACTTAGTTTGACCAGCGCACCGATTACCAACATCGCTAAAAATGCATCTGGTAACTGGGTAGGAACTGCAGAGACAACACTAAGTTCGGGCTCACCTGGCACTGCAACGGTTGTAGCAAGTTTTGGTAAAAATACCGTAACAGGCAATGTTCAGATTATTTCTACGATTCCTGCTGCAATGACATTACAATCCGGCACTTCAGTACTGGCCCCTAAAGCCAATACGACGATCATTGCTCTTGTCAAAGATGTGAATGGTGCTCCTGTATCCAATGCAGTTGTGAAGTTTGCGATCGCTACAGATCCATCAGGTGGATCATTATCTTCACCATTAGCAACAACGGATGGGACCGGTCAAGCATCCGTAACCTATACAGCTGGTGCAACTTCAACACTCACTAAAGCGATCTCAATCACAGCTACGGTTACTGGTTCTGCGGGTGGAGCTGTTGTGAACGGTGCTGCGCCAGTGACGTTAACGGTTGCCGGTCAGTCTGCATATATCACGATTTCACAAGATAATACCGTTGTTCTTGTAGATACGGCTCCGACGTATTATTTCAAGAATTTTTCTGAGTCTGTAGTGGATATTAATGGTGGTGCAATTGCAAACCAGCAGGTCAGTGTATCGTTGGTGCCGCAGTCCTATATGAAAGGATATTATGTATATGACAAAACTGCATCCTTATGGGAACAAGTAGTAACGGCAACTTGTTCAGCAACAACATCATCACCGTTTGTTAATCCTGTGGCCTTGCTTTCAAGCACGGCTTCGGGAGCTTCTTTGAATTTTGTGACAGGTACACAAGGATCGTTTGACTATCAAATTCGCTATGGGAAGAATTATGCAAATTGGGTAACGTTAAGTATGAACGCTTCTACTGTAGTCGGGACTAATCAAACCGTTACTGGTTTGAGTATTACTCCACCAGTTCTTGGTACGGACATTTCAGGGCCTGTAAACGTAGCTCCACCCAATGCGATCAGCCCATTTAATCCGATTCCTAAGCCATCAGACTTTGATCCAACAACGCCGTCAGGTTATACCGCAGCATATCTAGCGACTTTACATACTTGTCCGTAACATATTTTCTTTGATTTATAGTCGAACTGAACCCCGTACTTTACGGGGTTTTTCTATTGATAAATATTATCCAAGTTGAATCACTACCGAGATGATTTATAGAAAAAATCAATGAATTTTATAAAAATCGCGCTAGAATGCGAATCCTTTTTAATTGTTGGCAAGTTCTGATATTGCCCTACCCATTTACATATTGTTTTGAAAGTGTGGATTTATACCAATGACAGCAGCACACACCGCACGATTGCTGATCACTTGCGCTGATCGCCCAGGTATCGTGCAAGCCGTATCCAGTTTTCTTTATCACCACGGCGCGAATATCATTTCGCTGGATCAGTACGCGACTGAAGAGCAGGGCGGCACGTATTTTATGCGGGTTGAGTTTGCGCTTGATCGTTTGCAAGAAGTACGCGATGTACTGACTCGTTCATTTGGGGATACCGTTGCGGCGCAATATCAGATGAGTTGGCAGTTGACTCTGGTTGGTGACATCAAAAAAGTCGGTATTCTGGTCTCCAAATATGACCATGCACTGCTTGAGTTGTTATGGCGTTGGTCACGGGGCTTACTCCCTTGTGAAATCACACAAGTAGTCAGTAACCATGAAGACTTACGGGATGCGGTGGAACGTTTTGGTGTGCCGTATCATGTGGTGAAAGTCACCAAAGAGAATAAAGTTGAAGCTGAAGCCGAAATTCACGAGCTAATGGCTGGCAATGATGTACTGGTACTCGCACGTTATATGCAAATCTTAAGCAGTGAGTTTGTTGAGAAGTGGTCCTATCGGGTGATTAATATCCATCATTCGTTTTTACCAGCGTTTGTTGGTGCAGATCCCTATCGTCAAGCCTATGAAAAAGGCGTGAAACTGATTGGTGCGACTGCACATTATGTGACGGCGGATCTAGACCAAGGGCCAATTATTGAGCAAGCCGTGGAGCGTGTTAGCCATCGTTATACGGTTGAAGACCTGCGTGAATTGGGTGAAGATGTTGAACGTAATGTATTAACCCGTGCTGTGCGTTGGCATCTCGAAGATCGTGTTATTGTGCATGATAATAAAACAATTGTTTTTGATTAAAATTAATTCCTTCGTTGTTGCCCCCTTTTCAAAGGGGGCTTTTTTTGGAAGTCACCTCTTTGGCACATCACCACACACCGACATATACGCTGGGCCTCTTGCTGAGTCTTTATATTGCCCAAGGGTTGCCAGCTGGTTTTTTAACGCAGGCGCTTCCTGCGATCCTACGTCAATATCACGTATCGCTGACAGTCATTGGTTGGTCGGGATTACTGTTGTTTCCTTGGGCGGTGAAATTTTTGTGGGCGCCAGTAGTGGATCATCATTACAGCGAGAAAGTTGGCCAAAGCCGGAGTTGGATATTACCAATGTCCAGTCTAGCCATTTTGATTCTGCTGTGTGTGGCTATGTTTGAACCCACCTCATTGGTTCATCCTACGTCCGCATTCGTATTATTTGGTTTGTTATTTTTGCTCAGCATCGTGGGCGCAACACAGGATATTGCGACGGACGGACTTGCGGTACGTATGCTTGGCAGTGAGGCGCGCAGTGCAGGGAATGCTGTTCAGGTGACTGGCTATCGCATTGGCTTGATCGTTGGTGGCGGTTTGCTGTTGATCGTGATGGATTATTGGTCGTGGATGGCGGTGTTTTTTGCCATGATTGGACTTGTTATTCTCAATACTTTGCCGGTTCTGTTTTTTAAAGAGCCACTATGGTTGGAGCGTAAAGCAAAGCAAACGAATCACATTCAACCCTCTCGATCTGATCAACTTTCTTCAGTTGAACAATTAAAAATGAAGGTCAGTCAGTTTTGGGCGAAATTTCAGATTCAGTTTGGCTATTTCTGGTCGAATACAGAGATGCGTGCATGGTTACTTGTGCTGCTGGTTTTTAAAATTGCGGATTATATGTCGAGTGGGATGGTCAAACCCATGATGGTCGATATGGGTTTTAGCCTATCCAAGATTGGTTTTTGGGGAACTATCTTAGGTTCTGCATCATCTTTAGTGGGGGCTGCTTTGGCGGCCCTGCTGATGCGGCATATGCGCAGGGTCACGGCGCTCTGGGTGTTTAATGGCTTACAAGCATTGACAACGGGACTGTACAGCTTAATTGCTTTGCTCCACTCACAGGGTTATGCCCTGCAAGGTTGGGAGTTATATGCGGCAAATGCGATAGAGCATGTTGCTGCTGCAATGGCTATGGTCGGTTTGCTGACGGTTGCGATGGACTATGCGCGTCCTGCGCATGCGGGCAGTGATTTTACCTTTCAAGTTTGCGCGATGACAATATTGGGTGGAATGGGTTATTTGATCAGTGGCTATCTGGCTAATGGTTTAGGTTATACAGCCCAGTTTGGGCTGTCGGCAGGTTTGGGGATAGTTCTTCTCTTACCCATTCTGTATTGGGGGCGTTTGTTTCATCAGCCTCCAACTGCAAGCACCTCTTTGCATATTAAGCAACTGGGTGAATGAATCTTAAAGATTTAATGGACTCGTCCGACACGTAATGCAATTGGCCATTCAATTTTCCGTAAGGTTTCAGGTTTTCCCCAAAGCGGCCGTAATGTGGCTTCAAGTTCCGGAATCGGGTTGTGGCCTGTTGAGGCCATGTATTGCTTGGTCGCAGACCATGTAGCTTGGTAACCGATGAAATGGGGTAGCGACCACTCGGCTTCTAATTTAAATGTAGGTGCGCTGATTTCCTCGAAAGGGAAGGGCAAATCGCGATATAGATTCTCAACCCACTTTCGCTCGGGTGGCCAGTAATTGCCGATGATATCGTGATAATAGTGCAGTGATGGAACATCAATAGTTTCATCGACACGATGATGCGCATAGGTAATTAGTGCAATTACGCCTTGCGGTTTGAGGACACGTTTAGCCTCAGCATAGAACGCATCAAAATCAAACCAGTGTACCGCCTGTGCGACGACAAGGAGATCAACCGATTGATCTGGCAAGTTTGTGTGCTCGGCAGGTGCAACGCTGAATTGTACATTTGCGGGACCTGTTGCCTGTGTGATCTGATCCACTGAGGCATCTGTTGCCGCAACCTGAGTAAAATATTGAGCTAAATGTTTTGCCGCTTGACCATTTCCCGTAGCACAATCCCACGCAAGCTCATGTTCTACACATAAACTAGATAGCCAAGTGAAAAGCGCATTCGGGTAGTCTGGCCGAAAAGTTGCGTATGCATTGGCAAGAGATGAGAAATGGTCTTTAAACGTTGACATGGTGAGCTTCTTCTTTTTTGGGTACTGGACAAAAACTGCCTCAACATAGCATTAAATTTGTGTCATCGACTACTTCCAAAGTTGTGCCATTTGGTTATAGGTCTTTAATATTTTTTAGAGATAAGCTATTCGTCATGCGTTATTAAAACCTCAGAATGACTTAATGGTAATATGTTTTATAAACCATTTGGTTATAAATGTTGAGATAAGTCAGTGGAGCTTTTGAGATGAATTTAGCATTGGTGATCAATGTCGTGGTGTTCATCGGTTTGCTGGTGCTACTCGGTCAGACACAGCGGACATCTTGGAGCCTTGCTAAAAAAGTATTGGCAGGTCTTACGATCGGTGTGGTCTTTGGTCTGGCATTACAGCTTATCTATGGGCCAACAAACGCAGTCCTTAAAGAGTCAATTACCTGGTTTAATATCGTGGGCAATGGTTACGTCCAGTTGCTTGAAATGATTGTGATGCCGCTGGTATTCGCATCGATTTTAAGCGCGGTTGCCAAACTACATAATGCATCTTCTTTGGGCAAGATCAGCTTCCTCACCATAGGGATATTATTGTTCACCACCTTGATAGCAGCACTTGTTGGGGTGTTGATGACCAATCTTTTTGGTTTGACTGCTGAAGGTCTGGTGCAAGGTGCTAAGGAAACAGCACGTTTAACGGCAATTCAAACCAATTATGTCGGTCAATTGACTGATCTCTCAGTGCCGCAATTGATTTTGTCATTTATTCCTACCAATCCTTTTGCCGATTTAACTGGGGTTAAACCGACCTCGATTATCAGTGTGGTGATCTTCGCAGCACTACTGGGTGTTGCATCTCTACAGCTTTTGAAAGACGATGAGGTAAAAGGCCGACAGGTTCTTGTTGCGATTGATACGATACAAGCGTGGGTCATGAAACTGGTCCGCTTAGTGATGAAGTTGACACCTTACGGTGTACTTGCTTTGATGACCAAGGTTGTCGCAGGTTCAAATATTCAGGACATCATTAAGCTCGGAAGTTTTGTAATTGCTTCTTACCTCGGCCTTGCGATCATGTTTATTGTACATGCACTCCTGCTGAGTTTGGCGGGGATTAATCCTGCCAAGTTCTTTCGAAAAATATTGCCTGTCCTGACTTTTGCATTTACCAGTCGCTCCAGTGCGGCGAGCATTCCGCTCAACGTTGAAGCGCAAACACGACGTATTGGTGTACCCGAGTCGATTGCCAGCTTTTCTGCATCCTTTGGTGCAACCATTGGACAGAATGGCTGTGCGGGGCTTTATCCAGCGATGCTGGCGGTGATGGTCGCGCCGACGGTTGGGATCAATCCCCTAGATCCAGTGTGGATTGCGACATTGGTCGGCGTGGTAACCTTGAGTTCCGTTGGCGTAGCAGGGGTGGGCGGCGGTGCAACTTTTGCGGCACTGATTGTGCTGCCTGCCATGGGCTTGCCGGTGACTTTGGTGGCACTTCTAATCTCGGTTGAGCCGTTGATCGACATGGGGCGTACCACGCTCAATGTCAGTGGTGCGATGACTGCAGGTACGATTACGAGTCAAATATTGGGGCTCACTGATAAGACTATTTTTGATCATGAAGAAGAGGTCGAGTTGGTTCATCGCTAGGGAGTGGACGTATGAATAAAAAAGCCCAGTCAAATGACTGGGCTTTTTTTAGATCGCTACAAAAGCAAGATTACGCTTTTGCGTCATCCGCTTTTGGTTTTTCGCGTAAGCGAATACCCAGGTCACGTAGTTGATTGGGTTCAACTGGCGCTGGTGCTTGAGTCAATGGACATTCCGCAGTTTTGGTTTTCGGGAATGCAATGACATCACGAATCGAAGATGCGCCAGTCATGAGCATGATCAAGCGATCTAAACCGAATGCCAAACCACCATGCGGCGGCGCACCGTATTTCAGCGCATCAAGCAAGAAGCTGAACTTGTCTGCGGCTTCTTCATCAGAAATACCGAGCGCTTCAAACACGGCTTTTTGCATTTCTACTGTGTAGATCCGCAAGCTACCGCCACCAAGTTCAGTTCCGTTCAACACCATGTCATAAGCGACGGATGTTGCGGCACCCGGATCAGCCTTCATTTCTTCTACGCTGACTTTAGGTAGCGTGAATGGATGGTGAACCGAAGTCCATTGCCCATCACCAACTTCTTCAAACATCGGGAAGTCAACAACCCATAGTGGTGCCCACTCTGTGGTTGACATACCGAGGTCATGACCGATTTTGATACGCAGGGCGCCCATAGCATCGTTGACGATTTTGGCTTTGTCCGCACCAAAGAAAATCAAGTCGCCGTTTTGTGCGCCGGTGCGTTCAATGATGGTTTGTAGTGCGGCATCTGGGAAGAACTTGACGATCGGGGATTGCAGACCAGTTTCTTTGCCATCCAAACCATTGTTGATTTTGGTGATGTCGTTGATCTTGATGTATGCCAGCCCTTTGGCGCCGTAGATGCCGACGAATTTGGTGTAGTCATCAATTTTACCACGTGACAAGTCACCTGCATTCGGCACGCGTAATGCGACGACACGACCTTTAGGGTCTTTGGCAGGGGCTGCGAAAACTTTGAATTCGATGTCTTGCAGCAGATCCGCAACGTCAACCAATTCAAGAGGAATCCGCAGGTCGGGCTTGTCTGAAGCAAAGCGACGCATGGCTTCGGCATAGGTCATGCGTGGGAATTTATCAAACTTCACACCCATGAGGTTATCAAACAGCTTGACGATCATACCTTCCATCATAGTCATGATGTCTTCGTCATCCATGAATGACGTTTCAACGTCGATCTGGGTGAATTCAGGTTGACGATCCGCACGTAGGTCTTCGTCACGGAAACATTTTGCGATCTGATAGTAACGATCAAAACCAGACACCATCAGCAATTGTTTAAACAGTTGCGGAGATTGCGGCAGTGCAAAGAAGCTACCGGGTTGGGTACGTGACGGTACGAGATAGTCACGCGCGCCTTCAGGTGTTGCACGGGTCAGAATCGGGGTTTCGACATCCAGAAAGCCATTCTCATCCAGATAGTTACGGATTTGACTGGTGACTTTCGAGCGGAAGCGCATACGCTCGAGCATTTCTGGACGACGCATGTCGAGATAACGATATTTAAGGCGGTTTTCTTCTGAAACGTTGGTGAAATCATCGTTCAGTGGGAAAGGCGGTGTTTCTGAAGTCGCCAAGACTTCGATTTCTTTTGCCAAGACTTCTATTTGACCACTGATCATGTTGGCATTTTCGGTACCGGCATAGCGTGCACGGACGCGGCCAGTGATCTTCAGTACATATTCACTACGAACACGATCCGCAGTAGCGAATGCTTCTGGAGTATCTGGATCGATAACGACTTGCACGAGGCCATCACGGTCGCGCATATCCAGGAAAATCACGCCACCGTGGTCACGGCGACGATGTACCCAACCACAGAGGGTAACTGTTTGTTCTAAAAGAGCTTCGGTAAGTGTGCCGCAGTAATGGGTGCGCATCATGGTGCGAGATGTCCAACGTATTCTATAAAGGGCAAGATTATGCCGTATGCAGCTAGGTAGGACAAGGGATTCAGGCATATTCGCGTGAATTGAGTTGATTCATCTTATGGAGATTTGTAGGCGTAACCATCCGGTTGGGGAAAACTGTATTTATAAAAATATTGAACATTTGGTCAAAATTATTTAAGCGACATGTAGTCAATAAGTTTCTTCTATCTTTAATCAAAATATTAATTTTAAAGAATTTTAATACACATGCTTAATCTAACTATTCATTATGCCAATGACACCTAGTGATAAATTCAATTGGTCATCCCTGCATAAAAACGGGATAATAAGGCTGTCTCATTTCTTGATAGACGCCGTCATGACCGCTTTACCAACCGCACCAGCCACCCAATCCGTTCAAACCAAGCATATGCCACCTGCCTTAGTGGTGTTGATGTCTATCGCGACAGGGATATCCGTTGCCAGTTTGTATTATGCGCAGCCCTTACTCCATACCCTAGCGCTTGAGTTTCATCTGACAAGTAGCGAGGCGGGTGGTATCGTGACAACTGCACAAATTGGCTATGCGATGGGCTTATTACTGATCGTGCCTTTAGGTGATCGCTTTGAGCATCGGCGCTTAATTGTGATCATGACCTTGCTTGCCGCAGTGGGTTTAGCTTTAACGGCAATTGCACCAAGCTTTACCCTATTACTCATCGCAACGGGTTTGACCGCGTTATTCACCGTCGTTGCCCAGATTTTATTACCCTTTGCGGCAACACTTGCTGCGGATGACGAACGGGGTAAAGTCGTGGGCACGGTCATGAGCGGTTTATTGATGGGCTTATTACTCGCACGTACGGCTTCGGGATTATTGTCTTCATTGGGGAGTTGGCGCACGGTCTATGCTGTAGCCGCAATAGCGATGACCATACTGGCCTTTGTCCTCTATCGCGCATTACCGCCTTATCGTAAGATGTCATCGCTCCCTTATCCGCAGCTGATTTTATCTGTGCTGCGTTTATTTTTAGAAGAGCGGGTTTTACGCGTACGAGCATTGATTGGTGGATTGATCTTTGCCGTCTTTAGTGTGCTATGGACATCGATGGCTTTTTTGCTTGCTCAAGATCCGTTTCATTATTCTGATGGCACGATTGGGCTGTTTGGATTAATCGGTGCCATTGGCGCGCTTGCCGCTTCGGGTGCGGGTCGTCTGGCAGATCGTGGTCTGGGTGGTCGTGTCACGACTTTTGGTTTAGTCATTTTGTTATTGTCTTGGCTTGCCATGGTTTTTGCTCCGATTTCAGTTTTTGCTTTGATCGTTGGTATCTTGCTTCTTGATCTTGCAGTACAAGCGATCCATGTCAGTAATTTAAATGCACTGTTTAATAAACGTCCTGAAGCACGGAGTCGTTTGAATTCCGGCTATATGACGTCTTATTTTATTGGCGGAGCATTGGGTTCGGTCCTTTCTGCCAATGCCTATCAATATGCGGGTTGGCAAGGAGTTGTTTGGGTGGGTGCGGGTTTGAGTGCATTGGCACTGTTGGTGTGGTTTTGGAGTTTAGCGCCGATACGGCGCTGAGATGTTTATCACAATACAATGAGGTGATGTATGAGTTCGCTTACAGGTTTAACACGATACCCATTTCCTGCAAACGATGAGGAAGTGGCGCACGCACAAGGACCACAAGCTGGTGATCAGGTTATTGCGAAGTCAGGGACGTTACCGTTTTTGTTAGCGACAGGGGTCGCAACGACTCAAGAAATTATCTTTTTAAGCGGGCATACGCCTCCGGTGATTAATCCGTCGGCAGCACTGGATAGCATTGAGGCCTTTGGTGATACTCGTGTGCAAACGATCGGCGTCTTTGAGGAGCTCCAAAAATCGTTAGCACAATTAGGCTTAACGTTTGCAAACTTGGTCAAGCTGCAAGTCTTTTTGGTGGGTGATCCTGCCTTACAGGGTCGTATGGACAATGAGGGCTTTTCATCAGCCTATGCAGAGTTTTTTGGCACGCGTGAGCAACCACATTTAGTGTCGCGAACACGGGTTCAGGTGGTCAGTCTGGTTAATCCCGGTTGGTTAGTTGAAATTGAGGCAGTTGCAGCGCGCTAACTTCTGCTCCGCCTAATCTGATCCTCATGAGGACTTCGTTATCCGAAGTCCATCTCATATCTTCGTTTTATATTTAGCATATTCAGTTAGGCACAACATTTTTATGATTTAAATTATGTTTAATTTTTATATAAACTAACATTAATAATGTATTTTATTTATATTATTGGTAACGATAGCATGAGAACATTCAGATCATCATTGGGGTAGATGAATGTCACATGTTATTGAGTCATTAGATAGAAATAACCAAATTTTAAGCGTTAAACGGCGAAAATATTTGTGGTTGATGGTAGCGAGTGTATTGAGTAGTACTCAGTATTGTGCGGCAGAAGCCAATAACCCAGATTCAACATCAAGTCAGGGCCGCACCATCATCAACGATTCGCCACCTTCAGATTCAAACGCTGACCAGTCTGTAAATGATAATGCGGTTGTGGTTGTTGGGCGACGCGTCACTGATGCGAGTCTAGCGATTGGATTCAATCAAAATCACAATACCAGTGCGATAACGCAAAAAGCTTTGCTCTCTGCACCGGCAGGAATTTCAGGTTTGAAGATGTTGGAATCGCTGCCTGGATTTAATGTGCAATCCAATGATGCGCTAGGCTTATATGAATTTGGCAACTCGGTCTCGGTGCGCGCGTTTAATTTTCAGCAAATCGGTTTTGTGGTTGATGGCATTCCATTGGGGCGCAGTGATCAGTTTGGTGGCAGCCCTATTTTTCGTTATGTGGACAATGAAAATACCGCTCGGGTCGTGGCGTCAACGGGTACAGGGGATGTTTCTGCACCCAGTTATGCATCATTAGGTCCGATAGTTGAATATACGACAACCAATCCTGCTAAAAAATCTGGTGCCACAGTGTCAGAAACGCTTGGGAGCGACAATCTCAGACGCAGTTTTGTGAAGCTGGAGTCGGGTGAGTATGATGGGCTCTCCGCGTATGCGAGCTTCTCGAAAATCAATTCAGATCTTTGGCGTGGTGCAGGAACAATCGATCGGAAGCATGCGGAAGGAAAGGTTCGCTTTCAAAGTGATTCTGGACATGATCTGACTTTTAAAGTCGTTTATAACGATTTCTATGATCATGACGTGCCTAGCGTGACGTATGCGCAATATTTAGGTCAGGCAAATGATCCCTTTGGTCGTTCAGGACGTGATTTTGGTTATCTGGGAGAGGTGCCTAATTTACCAGTGACGGTGCCAAACATTAAATATAGCAACCCGAACTATAATCAATATTATCAGCAGGCCATTAATCAGCGTCACGACGTGCTCTATGGATTGTCAGATCAGTTTGATGTGACATCGAATATCAAAAACGTGACGACATTGTATTATGAAGATAAGGAGGGCTACGGAGTATCCCCCGAAGCCTATGCGACATCCCTAAAAAACTATACGGCCGAAAAAAATATCATCCAAGGTTTGTATGCCCCTCAAGGTTTACAATATGGTTTGTCGACCATCTCAGGCGATCGGTGGGGTGGGCGCACGGCGTTCGTGTGGAATGCAGGTGCTCATCAGGTTGAGGCGGGTGCGTGGCTTGAACGCGACGAGTATCATCGGACGCAGGCGCGCTATAACTTAGAGGGTGGCAACCCTGCGGGCGAGCCATTGCTCAATCAACCTGTACATTTACAGCGCGACTACCAGTCGACGCGAGATACGTTGCAACTTAATTTGAAAGATACATGGTCGTTGCTTGCCGATCGGCTGAAACTTGATTTTGGGGTTAAAAGCCTGAATCTGGATTATGATATTCATGGTTTCCGCAATCCCAATGATTATATCAATCAGCGCCAACCGACTTTGAGTGCCTCATGGGTTAACCATTTTCTTCCGCAAATTGGTGCGGTCTATAACCTGACCCCACATACACAGGCGTTTGGTTCATGGTCCAAGACTTTGGCACTGCCGCGTAGTGCAGATGATGTTTTCTCGCAATCAGGACCCACTGTTCCGACACCAGAAGCTGAAACTGCCCAAAATTTTGAATTGGGTTATCGAATTAATCAATCCACTTATAACCTTTCACTGGCCAGTTATTTCACCCAGTTTGATCATCGTATCCAGCCCTATGCGTCCCCTGTGCCCGGTAGTACAACCACAGAAACGTGGTATCAGAACATCGGAACAACGAATGCCTATGGTCTGGAGTTTACGGGTCGCTGGAAGCCAGAACTCTTGAATAATCGTGTCGTATTGAGTAGTAACCTAAGCTATAACGTTGCGCGGTTGAAGGACAATTTACCGACTCTGACCATTGCGGATAATCGTATGCCCGACAGTCCGACTTGGATTGCACAGCTTGCGGCGACGTATGAAGTCAATCCTTGGGCGGTGGTCAATGTCTCTACACGCTATCTTGGCAAGCGCTACACCAATTTGACCAATAGTGAAACCGTGCCTTCATTTTCAGTCGTGAATGCTTATGTGGATTTAGGTTATGACAGTTTTAAGATAGGCGCACTCAGTCATATCAAGCTAAGATTCAATGTGGATAATTTATTCGATAAGCGCTATCTCGGCACGATATACACAACGGTCAATACGCCTGCGACTTTCCTGCCGGGTCCTGCACGCACGCTACAAGCGACCTTGACCGCGAGATTCTGATCATGAGCCTTTTTACGCTAAGCTTTAATACACGTATGTTTCGACGAACAGATCTGTTTGCGATGTTGATTATTGCGATGTCAGCATCTCTGTCCTATGCCGAATCCTCTGACTTACCAGAGACTCAAGCTAATCCACTATTTACCCATTTGGCTCCCTCGCAAGAGGTTTCCACACCTACGGAGCTAGAGAAAAAAGCAGCAAAGATACATGCTGGACTGTTGACCCTCGATACGCATCTGGATACCGCAATGCAATTGGCACGTCCGGGTTGGGATGTTTTGTCTCGGCATACTTATGAATCAGACTTTTCACAGATTGACTTAAGGCGAATGCAAGAAGGCGGATTAAAAGGCGGTTTTTGGGCGATCTATACGCCTCAAGGTCCACGGACTTTGGAGGGCAATGCCTTAGCCGCTGAGCATGGTTTAGCAACGGCAGCACGAATTAGAGATCTGACGCTAAGATACCCTAACCAATTCGGACTGGCCCTGCGTGCTGATGATGCAGCCAAGATTGCGGCGAGCGGCCGCAGCGTGGTGTTCTTGAGTATGGAAAACGCTGCACCGCTGAGCAATGACCCAGCCCTGTTAGGGATGTTCCAGCGTTTAGGTCTCCGCATGTTGGGCCTTGTCCATACCAAGAATAATGATTTTGCCGACTCATCCACGGATAAACCAGAGTGGCACGGCTTGAGTCCTGCAGGGAAGAAGCTCATTACTGCGGCGAATTGTCAGGGGCTTGTGATCGATGTGTCCCATGCCTCGGATGATGTCTTTGATCAAGCGTTAGAATTGTCTGCGACTCCGATTATCGCATCGCATTCCGGCAGTAAAGCCATCTTTGATCACCCAAGGAATTTAGATGATGCACGGATAGTTAAGCTTGCCAATAAAGGCGGTGTGATTCAGATCAATAGTTTTAAGACTTATCTTGCGCCGGTTGAAAAAGATCCTGTGCGTGGTGCCGTGCAAGAGCAGATATACGCTAATTTCAATGTCTTTGGAACGTTAACCGCAGACAAAACGAAAACCTTAGCCGCGACATATGCTGAACTCAATCAAAAGATTCCTCCAGCAACCAAACCCGATTTTGAAGACTTTATGCAGCATTTATTGCATGTCCTAAAACTGGTCGGACCTCAACATGTGGGTATTGGTGCGGATTGGGATGGCGGTGGGGGCGTTCCCGGCCTTGAAGATGTGTCTAAACTGCCGAAGATCACTGCGCGTTTATTGGCTGCGGGGTATAGTGAAAAAGACCTTCGTCAGATCTGGGGTGAGAATGTCTTGCGTGTTTTACGTAATGCCGAACAGTATGCCGCGACATGCAAACCGTCTTAAAGCGTCTACACATGAAGTCCTAGGTTCATGGCGTGCTGATTTTAGCGCTGGACTGAATTATCCAAAAATCGCTAAAATATCGCCTCATTTTTTAGGCTGATCTTTGTGCGGGTGGGTGCGATGGATGATTTAATCGTTGATGGTGTGGCCTCAATTGAAGGGTCCGATTCTGACGTGTCGGCTTTATCGCGCGTGCCGTTTTTTAATCCCGATGCACCCACCACCACCGCATTTCTCAAGCTACAAAAAAAGCTCCGTAAGCAAGTTGGCGAAGCTATCAAAGATTTCAACATGATCGAAGAGGGCGATAAGGTTATGGTGTGCCTGTCAGGCGGTAAAGACAGCTATACCATGCTCGATATTCTATTGTTTCTACAAAGCATTGCACCAATTCGCTTTGAGATTGTTGCGGTCAACATGGATCAGAAGCAGCCTGACTTCCCTGAGCATATCCTGCCGGAGTATCTATCCAAGCGAAATATTCCGTATTACATCCTAGAAAAAGATACCTACAGCATCGTCAAACAACTCACACCAGAAGGAAAGACCTTTTGTGCAGTGTGCTCTCGTTTACGTCGTGGGTCGCTGTATGGTTTTGCGCAGCAAATCGGCGCGACCAAAGTGGCTTTGGGACATCATCGGGATGACATCGTTGCGACGTTTTTCCTTAATCTGTTTCATGGCGGAACGCTCAAAGCCATGCCACCCAAATTGAAATCGGACGATGGCAAAAATATTGTCATTCGTCCGCTTGCGTATGTCGCTGAAAAGGACATCATCAAATACGCAGCCCAAAGCCAGTTTCCCATTATCCCGTGTAATCTGTGCGGCAGTCAGACCAATCTACAACGGGCGGTAGTGAATAACATGCTGCGCGATTGGGACCTTGAGCATCCTAAGCGTTTGGCCAGTATTTTTACGGCCTTGCAGAACGTCCATCCCTCACAGCTTGCTGATCGCGAGATGTTTGACTTTGAGTCATTGCGTGCCGACGTTACAGAGGAGAGCTGTGCGATTGATGACAAGCGTCTGGATGTGGTGAATTTAACCTTGGCCTAATTGCTCCGTATCTGGGCTGAGATACATTTCTTGACGGATAGTGGGTTGCACCTAAGTTCGTGGTCGATATGATTGAGAAGTTCGTCATGAGAGTGAAAAACATGCCTTTGAGTCCACGCGCACAGCAATTTCAAGACTTTCTATACGAGCAAGGCCATGAATTTACTGTGCTTGAACTGCCGGAATCGACGCGGACGGCGGACGATGCGGCATCGGCACTGCAGTGTAGGAAAGAACAAATCATTAAGTCGCTCATCTTCCGTACGGTTGAAACGAAGCGTCCTGTCCTGGTTCTTGCTAGTGGTTCTAACCGTGTGAACGAGAAGATCATTGCCCAGTGCGTTGATGAGAAAATCGAAAAAGCCGATGCGGATTTTGTGAGAAACGTGACTGGCTTTGCGATAGGCGGTGTGCCGCCAGTCGGTCATGATAGTCCTCTGACAGTCTTTGTTGATGAAGACTTGTTGCAGTTTGATGAAACTTGGGCCGCGGCAGGTACGCCGAATGCGGTCTTTAAGATCACGGGTTTATTGACGAAAATCCTTCCTCAACATACCGTCTTAAGCATTAAAAAATAACTTCTACCTGTGGGTTTACTGACCGAGTGCCATCGCCAGCGTAATCTCCGTCAGTTCTTCCAGTGAAATCCGCCCGTTAGGCTTATACCAAAGTGCCGTGCCAAAGGTTGCACCACTGATCAGGCGTCGCCAGATAAACGTGTCGTGATGGACGTGTCCTTGTTGTTTTAAGTCCTCTAATACGTTTAGCCATAAGGTCTCGTATTCTTGCCGCATGGCGAGCAGGGGTTCTTGCTGAGCGCGTGAAATGGCGTTCCACTCATACACCAAGACCGCCATCGCATTACTGGTATTACCATTAATCGATTCCAGCTCCGCCCGGATCAATCCTTTTAGTCGTTCAGCAGCAGTCTGACCAACTTCTATCGCAAGCTTCATTTGCGCCAGATTATAAATAATCGCTTCTTCCATCACGGCACACAGAATGTCGTCTTTCGTCTTGAAATGATGAAATAAGCTGCCCGATTGAATCCCTACAATTTGTGCAAGTTCGCGTACGGTGGTCCGTGCATAGCCTTGTTCATGGAAAAGGTACGCCGCAGCGCGCAATACTCGCCCACGAGGGCTATCATCCATCCCCCCAATCAAAGGAAGGTGCTCTAGCAATTGCATGACTGCTGGGTCATTCACGTCATCATTACCTATAAAGTTGGTCGTTAGACAGTAGAATATTTCGTCTATAAAACAAATAAAGTCAAAATGTTAAGTACTAATTTTTGATAAAAAGTCCATTCGTAAAACGGGATCTAAATCGAAAATTTAGTGGTGAATTCTAACAGTTTACAACCTCATTCATAAAAATTATTACATATCTGGCTTTACAAACCAAGCGCTTGCTTGGTAACTTATCGTAAAGCAAAACAAACTCAAATCAGTCCAAAGAAGGAAGTTTGCACGTGAATGATATTCGAGCTATTCCTGAACACGAGTCTCAAGCTGCATCGCCAGATCAACAGCGCGTCGTACGCATTGGATGTGCCTCAGGATTCTGGGGCGATACCAACACAGCAGCCTTTCAGTTGGTGCATCAGGCGCAGATTGACTATCTCGTATTTGATTATCTGTCCGAAGTTACGATGTCGATCATGGCGCGTGCCAAACTCAAAGACCCTTCCCAAGGCTACGCTCATGATTTCGTCACACGCGTGATGGAACCTTTGCTGAAATCGATTGCCAAGAAAAAAATCAAAGTCGTCAGCAATGCTGGCGGTATCAATCCATTATCGTGTCGTGATGCGCTGGTTAAACTCATCAATGATGCGGGATTGGATCTTAAAGTTGCCGTAGTGTTGGGCGACGATTTGATGGCTGAGCAAGAAACCCTGCGTACCTCAGGAGTGACCGAGATGTTTACTGGTCAAGCAATGCCTGAGCAGATGACCAGTATCAATGCCTACCTCGGTGCAGTCCCTATTCGTGATGCTTTAACTGCTGGTGCAGATATCGTCATTACAGGGCGCGTTGTTGATTCCGCTGTGGTGATTGGCCCGCTCATGCATGAGTTTGGTTGGGGCGTGGAAGATTACGATCATCTCGCACAAGCGGCTCTTGCAGGTCATGTGATTGAGTGTGGTGCGCAGTGTACAGGCGGGAACTATACCGATTGGGAAGATGTTCCCGGTTACGACAATATGGGCTTTCCGATTGCTGAAGTGTCTGCGGATGGTTCATTTGTGATTAGCAAGCCAGAAGGAACAGGCGGCTTGATCAACTTGGGAACCATTGGTGAGCAAATCGTTTACGAGATCAATGATCCTCAGTCGTATATTCTTCCTGACGTGATCGCTGATTTTAGTCATGTACAGCTTAAGCAAGTGGGTGAGAACCGCGTTCAACTGACGGGTGCCCGCGGTCGTGCACCAACGACGCAGTACAAAGTCAGCGCAACTTATGCGGATGGTTATCGTGTACTGGTCAGCTTTGTGATCGCAGGGATTGATGCAAAGCGTAAAGCAGAAAAAGTTTCGCAAGCGATTCTAGATAAATGTGAGCGTGTCTTGGCGCTGCGCGGTGTGATGGGTTTTACTGAGAAATCGGTGGAATATATCGGTACAGAAAGTACCTATGGTCCTCATGGTCGTCGCTCTGATAGCCGTGAAGTTGCCGTCAAAATTGCAGTCAGCCATCCCTATCAGCAAGCCTGTATGTTCTTAGCCTCTGAAATTGCTCAAGCCTCGACAGGTATGGCACCAGGCCTCGCAGGCATCATGGGCGGTCGTCCTAAAGTATCACCCGTGGTCAAACTCTTTTCTTTCCTCATTGATAAATCGCACTGCACGGTTGAACTGGATATCAATGGCATCCGTCAAGTGACTGATATCCCAACGGGTGTCAAACATGAGCCACTTGCACCGATTAGCGCAGGCGATATTGCCGATCTCATACAGGCTAAAAATTTGGTGACAGTGCCACTGATCAAAGTTGCACATGCACGCAGTGGCGATAAGGGTAATGCATCGAATATCGGTGTGCTTGCCCGTCGCCCTGAATACCTTCCTTGGATTAGAGCTTCGGTCAATGAACAGACGGTCGCTGAGTATATGGCACATGTTCTTGATGGTGCGAACAGTCGTGTCCGTCGCTTTGAACTTCCGGGTCTAAACGCAATGAACTTTTTTCTCGAAAATGCTCTGGGCGGCGGTGGAATGGCGAGTTTACGCATTGACCCGCAAGGCAAGGCGCTGGCACAGCAGTTATTGGAAATCCCTGTTCAGATACCTGCGGATTTATTGAAATAACTCTAAACCGATTTTCTATATACAAGCCATGAATTAATTTGAAATATAACGGAATGAAAACGATGTCATACAGTTCAATCTTTCGATCAGATGCATTTGCAGGAAAAGTGATCATTGTTACGGGTGGTGGTTCGGGTATCGGTCGTTGTACCGCGCATGAGCTTGCAGCACTAGGTGCACAGGTGATCATTACCGGACGCAAACCTGAAAAACTGGACGCCATTAGTGCTGAAATTGCAGGAGATGGCGGCAAGGTCAAAGGTTTTGTCTGTGATATTCGCCAAGAAGAACAGGTCAAAGCGACGATTGCCGCTGTGATTGCAGAGTTTGGTCGCATTGATGGCCTGTTTAATAACGCTGGCGGTCAGTTTCCTGCTGCACTGGAGTCCATTTCATTCAATGGTTTTGATTCGGTGATTCGTAATAACTTACACGGCACGTTCTTGATGATGCGCGAAGTCTATAACCAGTGGATGGGTGCAAACGGCGGCAGTATCGTCAATATGACAGCCGATATGTGGGGCGGTATGCCGGGGATGGGGCATTCCGGCGCTGCGCGAGCAGGGGTGGACAACCTGACCAAGACCGCTGCGATTGAGTGGGCCAAGTCGGGTGTGCGTGTCAACGCCGTAGCACCGGGCTGGATTATGTCATCGGGTATGGATACATACCAAGGTGCATTCCGCGCCATGATCCCCATGCTGGCGGAAAAAGTGCCGCTAAAGCGCATGGGTACAGAGTCTGAAGTCTCCTCAGTGACTTGTTTCTTACTCTCTGAGGCTGCTGCGTTTGTGAGCGGCGTGACCATTCGGATTGATGGTGCTGCATCACTGGGGACGCCAATGTATCCCTTGGTCGATGCCAAGAACAATGCACCATTCAATGGCTTCCATCGTGCATTTATTCCTGATGTGTTGAAAAAAGACGCTTGATACCGATATGAAAGCATTCAAAAACGGTCAACAAACGGTCAATAAAGTCAGGAAAATAGAGAGTAAAAGATAATGGCGATTCTTGAAACAGCACTTGATCCAAGCAGTCCTCAATTTGCGGCGAACCGTGAGTTTGTTGAAAAGTCTATTGCGGCCATGCGCACCATTCAGCAAAAGGTGATTGATAAATCGTTTGCTGCAAAACCAAAATTTGAAAAGCGTGGGCAGATTTTGCCTCATGAACGTGTGCGTTTATTACTGGATGCGGGAACGCCTTTTGTTGAGTTACTCGGTCTTGTCGGTTACGGCATGTATGACGACAAGGATGGCTCAGATGCAGGAGGAGGCATCATTGCCGGGATTGGTTTTGTCAATGGCATGCGCTGCATGGTCACGGCCAGTAATAGCGCGATCAAGGGTGGTACGATTTCTCCTGCAGGGATGATCAAGACGCTCCGTCTTCATGAAATTATTAAAGAAAATAAACTGCCAGTGATTTGTTTAACGGAAAGTGGTGGTGCAAATCTGAATTACGGCGGCGAGATTTTTGTCAATGCAGGTCGGACTTTTGCTAATCAAGCGCGTCTTTCAGCAATGGGTATTCCGCAAATTTCTGTGGTGCACGGAAATGCGACTGCAGGCGGTGCGTATCAACCAGGTTTGTCGGATTACATCATTGTGATTCGTAAGCGTACGCAAATGTTTTTGGCAGGTCCGCCATTATTGCTGGCTGCAACAGGTGAAGTGGCCAATGGTGAGGACTTGGGTGGTGCAGAGATGCATGCCATGGTTGCGGGCACTGCAGAATATCTCGCTGAGAATGACGCGGATGGTATTCGTCAGGCACGCGATATTGTCGAGATGTTGAACTGGAAAGAACAAACGGCATCGACACCGACACAATATTTAGAGCCGCGTTATCCGATTGAAAACCTCTATGGTTTGATTCCTGCCGATATCAAACAGCCGCTGGATATGAAAGAAGTGATTGCTCATATCGTGGATGATTCAGACTTTCTGGAGTTCAAACAAGAGTTTGATGCCATGACTGTTTGTGGTTGGGCAAAAATGGGCGGCATGATGGTCGGTATCATTACCAACAATGGCCCAATCACAGTCCAAGGCGCGACCAAAACCGCGCAGTTTATTCACCTTTGTGAACAGACACGTCGACCTTTGTTGTTTTTGCACAATACCACGGGCTTTATCGTTGGCACTGACGCAGAACAGAACGGTATCGTCAAGCATGGTTCAAAACTGATTCAGGCTGTTGCCAATGCAACCGTGCCTAAAATTTCAGTGATCGTTGGTGGATCCTATGGTGCAGGCAACTACGCCATGTGTGGTCGTGCACTTTCTCCCAATTTCTTGTTTGCATGGCCCAGTTCACGTACAGCAGTGATGGGTGGGGCACAAGCGGGCAAAGTGATGCGGATTGTTGCCGAAGAGAAGCAGCGATCAACAGGGCAGGAGCCAAATGAGCAAATGCTCGATTTCATTGAGCAAAGTACAGCGGCAAAGCTGGATGAGCAGACGACCGCGCTTTACAACACCGCACATGGTCATGATGACGGTCTCATTGATCCCCGTGATACACGCAATGTCTTAATCTTTGTATTACAAACAATTTTTGAAGCAGAGAAACGTCAGCTCAATCCAATCAGTTTTGGGGCATCAAGGTTCTAAGGCGCGTGGAATCCATCGAAAGCCTGAATTATTTTTTAACGTATTTTTGCATATTCGAATAAAAGGAATGAGTCATGAAATTTACCGCGGAACATGAAGCCTTACGCCGTGCCACGACCCAGTTTGTCGAAAAAGAAATTAACCCCTATGTGGCGGAGTGGGAGGCGGCAGGTCGTTTTCCCATGCACGAAGTCTTTAAAAAGATGGGTGATCTTGGGCTACTAGGAATCTGTAAACCCGTTGAAAATGGTGGTTTAGGTTTAGATTACTCATACAACCTTGTCGTTGCTGAAGCACTTGGGCGTATCAATTGCGGCGGCGTTCCGTTGGCGATTGGCGTGCAAACTGATATGGCAACACCAGCATTAGCACGTTTTGGCAGTCCTGAACTGCGGGAAAAATTTCTGACCAAAGCGATTGCGGGTGAATACATTGCATCGATCGCGGTGTCTGAACCGCATGCAGGATCGGATGTAGCTGCGATTAAAACGACTGCGGTAAAAGACGGGGATGATTACATCATCAACGGCACCAAAATGTGGATCACCAATTCGGTACAGTCTGATTTCCTGTGCTTATTGGCCAATACCTCTGACGGTAAACCGCATAGCAATAAATCCATGATCATTGTACCGACCAATACCCCTGGTGTTACCCGTTCTGAGCCATTGGACAAATTGGGGATGCGCTCAACAGAAACATGCCAGCTCTTCTTTGACAATGTCCGCGTACCGCAAAGCAATTTGGTGGGTGCTGAGGGCATGGGCTTCATGATGCAGATGATGCAGTTTCAGGAAGAGCGCTTATGGGCAGCTGCAAATTCTTTGGGTGGTATGGAGCGCTGTATTGAGGCAACAATTGAGTATTGCCGTCAACGTAGTACCTTTGGCCAGCCACTGATTGATAACCAAGTGGTGCATTTCCGTCTAGCGGAGCTGCAAAGCGAAGTGGAAGCCTTACGTGCATTGACCTATCAAGCGTGTGAGCTCCACATTGCGGGTGAAAATGTGACGAAGCTTGCCTCCATGGCAAAACTGAAATCGGGTCGTTTAACCCGCGAAGTCGCCGATAGTTGCCTACAATACTGGGGTGGTATGGGCTTTATGTGGGATAACCCAGCATCGCAACTGTATCGTGATGGCCGTTTAGGCTCAATCGGTGGTGGTGCCGATGAGATCATGCTGGGCATCATTTGCAAGTTGATGGATATTTTACCCGGTAAGAAAAAGTAATCACTGAAGCACGATTGGATTTCCCTTGATTAAGATTTATACGAGTAAATGCTATGACTCTGCCAGAAACGCAAACCCTGATTCTTGAACAACAAGGCGCGATTTTGCATGTGCGCTTGAACCGTCCTGATGCGCGCAATGCCATGAGTCAGTTGATGGTGACTGAGCTGATTGAACTCTTCACTGCTCTTGCTCACAGTGAAACGATTCGTGGTGTTGTGCTTCGCGGTGAAGGCGGCAACTTCTGTTCAGGTGGCGATATCAAGGATATGTCGAATCTGAGGTTGTTGGCCAATCAGGAGGGTTCTAATGCTGCCTATGTTGCGTTCAATCGCGGCTTTGGCACATTGATTAATCTGGTTAATCAAGCGCCGCAAGTGGTCGTTGCGGTACTAGAAGGAGCTGTGCTTGGCGGCGGTTTTGGTCTTGCGTGTGTGTCAGATGTGGCATTGTGTCTGGATAGCGCAAAGTTTGGTCTACCTGAAACGGGTCTGGGCGTGATTCCTGCGCAGATTGCGCCTTTTGTCGTGCAGCGCATCGGATTAACGCAAGCTCGTCGTTTGGCACTCCTGGGCAATCGTTTCGGCGGTGCAGAAGCCTATCGGATTGGTTTAGTCCATGAACTCTTTAGCAGTGTAGACGCATTGAATGCGGCGATTGATGAAGTCGTTGGGCAAATCCGTCGCACAGCACCCAAAGCCAGTCGTGTGACCAAGTCCATTTTGCATCGTGTGGGACATGTGCCATTAGATACCTTACTGGATGATGTGGCGGTTCAGTTTGCTGAGGCTGTGTCGGGTAGTGAAGGGCTAGAGGGCACCATGGCTTTTGTTCAGAAGCGTCTGCCGACTTGGGCTGAATAACCATTGGTTTAACATATGACCCTTTCCGAACCGCGTTCATCAGGAAAGGGATTTTTAGATAAAAACAACTTTTCAAATTTTGTTGCACGGAGGCCGTATGGCATTTACCAAAGTCCTGATCGCAAACCGCGGCGAGATCGCAGTGCGTGTCATGCGCACTGCCAAAGCCTTGGGCTACCGTACTGTTGCAGTGTATTCCGAAGCTGATGCCAATGCATTGCATGTGCAGTTTGCGGATGAGGCCGTCTGTATCGGGCCCGCGAAGGTTTCTGATTCATATTTACGTGTGGATCATATTTTAGATGCCGCGAAGAAAACGGGCGCTGATGCGATCCATCCGGGCTATGGTTTTTTATCTGAAAATGCAGCTTTTGCCAAAGCCTGTGTTGAAGCAGGGATTACCTTTATTGGTCCAACACCTGCGGCCATTGAACTGATGGGCAGTAAACGTTTGTCCAAAATCGCCATGTTAGAGGCTAATGTGCCATGTATTCCCGGCTATCAAGGGGGCAATCAGGATCTCGACAATCTGATTGCTGAAGGTAAGAAAATTGGTTTCCCGCTGATGGTGAAGGCTTCTGCGGGTGGCGGTGGCCGTGGGATGCGTTTGGTACATCAAGAAAGTGAATTGAAGTCATCGCTTGAGACTGCGCAATCGGAAGCCCTAAATGCGTTTGGCTCCAGTGAGATGATTCTGGAGCGTGCAGTGATTGCTCCGCGCCATGTTGAAATTCAAGTGTTTGGAGATACCCATGGCAATCATGTCTATCTGTTTGAGCGTGATTGCTCTATTCAACGCCGTAACCAAAAAGTCGTCGAAGAAGCCCCATGCCCGGTGATGACGCCTGATCTACGCAAGCGCATGGGCGAGGCGGCTGTTGCGGCAGCCAAGTCTTGTGATTATGTCGGAGCGGGTACGGTCGAGTTCTTGCTCGATAGCCAAGGCAACTTTTATTTCTTGGAAATGAATACCCGCTTGCAAGTTGAACATCCCGTAACGGAGTTGATTACGGGGCTGGATCTGGTCGAGTGGCAATTACGCGTTGCAAATGGGGAAACACTGCCGCTTGCACAAGAAGAACTGACGCTGACAGGCCATGCAGTTGAAGTCCGTCTCTATGCGGAAGACCCAGGCGTGGACTTCCTGCCGCAAACGGGTGAAATTCTGCTTTGGCAACCCACTGACCTGCCGAATGTGCGTGTGGATCATGGCATGACTAGTCTCGGCGAAGTCAGCCCACATTATGATCCGATGATTGCCAAAGTCATTGCCTATGGTAAAACGCGGACTGATGCAGTGCGTTTACTCGCGCGAGCATTGCAAGATACTGTGCTTTTGGGGGTAAACAGCAACAAGCAGTTTTTAGTCAATCTTTTGCAAAACCCAGTGCTGGTTTCAGGTGATACCAATACCGCATTTATTACGGAGCATTTTGCACAAGACGTTAGTCTCAAGCCTGCTGTGGCATCCCATGAAGCCTTGGCGGTTGCGGCCAGTTTGTTTGTTCATAAAGCTTCGCAAAGCGGTTGGCACACGGGGATTGCGCCTGCTATTCCGTTGAAGCTGCAGGTTGGTGAACAACTGCATAAGTTAGCTATAGATCAAGATAGCTCGCATTTCTCTTTACAGCATGAAGGTCAAACTGAAGGCTTAGAGATTATATCCCGTCATGAAAACCGACTGGTTTATGTCTGGCAGGGCGTTCGTAAGTCTGTAGCTTATGTTCATGTGGATGACACGCTCTACTTAGATATGGCAAATGGCAATCTCACCATTGTCGATGTGACTCACGCGCCACCCGCCAGTAGCATCGATGCTGGTGATGGTCAGATTCGCGCACCGATGAATGGAGCGGTAGTGAATATTCTTGTGGCGGAAGGGGAGACCGTGGTCAAAGATCAGACTTTGGTGATCTTAGAAGCAATGAAAATTCAACAGCAGATCAAAGCGAACTGTGATGGTGTAGTGGGTGCGATTTCTGCTCATGTGGGATTGCAGGTTAAGAAACGACAAGTGCTGTTAGTTATTAATGCAGATTGAGGCAAGTGGCTACATGTAGTTAGACGACAGCATTGATGAGAATTGATGATGCTGTCGTGCTCAGGGATGTAATTCTAGTTATTTTGGCGTTTCTTCGGCTTCTTTGACACGGATTACACTGCCGGCAATACGTTTGGTATTTAAGCGTTTAATTGCTGTGCGGGCTTCATAAAGTGGCATTTCGATGAAGCCAAAACCTTTGGATTTGCCGGTTTCCTTGTCCATGACCAAGGTGCAAGATTGCACGACACCGAACTCAGCAAATAGGGCTTTTAGCTCTTCTTCGGTGGTTTCACGAGAGAGGTTACGGGCAATGATTTTCATGGGAATGTCCAAAAGATTAAGCAAAAAGTTAAGCAATTTAAATATGTACAGTAAGAGCAGAGTGAATCGTATTGATGGGTAAGCATTTTAAGAAGCTATTGTAGCGTTTTTTGAAGGTGTACAGGTTATTTTAAGCGCATAGATTTTAGCCTTGGAGCAGACCCAAGGCGTAGATAAAAGTATTTTGGTACCGAGGGCTGATTAAATCGGATCTGAAGTTGAGGCGTGATTCAGGCGTTCACGCTCCAGCCAGACACCGTGACCATAGTCGACGTAGAAGTCTTCGACTTGTTTTCTGGCCCAAGGCGTGCGGCGTAAAAAGGTAAGGCTGGACTTGATACTGGGGTCAAAGGTAAAGCAACGGATATTAATAAAGTGGGCGAGCTCTTCCCAGCCATAAATCGAGACCAGTCGTTCGAGAATGATTGCCAGCGTTAGCCCGTGCAATGGGTCGTTCGACGCTTTATTGGATGGGGTAGATGTATTCTCGGGATTAGACGTTGTCATGGGTGTGCCATCAGATTCAGTTTGAATGGGTTATTTGTCATTGTTGCTCAATAAGGAAATAAATGCATTATGTATATCTCTAACTTTAACCACGATTTAGGTGAAGAAATTGTTGCCCTACGCGATATGGTGCGTCAATTCGCCCAACGCGAAATTGCACCTATTGCTCAAGAAATCGATAAAAATAATCATTTTCCGCTTGAGCTATGGCGCCAAATGGGTGATCTGGGGTTGCTCGGGATCACGGTTGAGGAAGAGTATGGCGGTGCAGGCCTTGGTTATTTGGCGCATGTTATTGTTTCAGAAGAAATTTCACGTGCTTCGGCTGCTGTGGGATTGTCGTATGGTGCTCACTCTAATCTATGTGTGAATCAGCTCCGCCGAAATGGTACTGAAGCACAAAAACGTCAATATTTGCCGAAACTCATTAGCGGCGAGCATATAGGTGCGCTTGCGATGTCGGAGCCGGAGGCAGGCTCCGATGTGGTGAGTATGAAACTACGTGCTGATTTACAGGGCGACCACTATGTGTTGAATGGCAACAAAATGTGGATCACCAACGGTCCAGATGCAGATGTGTTGATTGTCTATGCCAAAACAGATCTTGCAGCGAAATCACATGGGATAACCGCATTTATTATCGAAAAAAGTTTTGAGGGCTTTAGTACTGGTGAAAAGCTGGATAAGCTCGGACTGCGTGGCTCTAATACTTGTGAACTGATTTTCCGTGATTGCAAGGTGCCTGTCGCCAACGTGCTTGGCAAGCTAAATGGCGGGGTTAAGGTGCTGATGTCCGGTCTAGATTACGAGCGTATTTTAGTAGCAGGCGGACCGCTTGGCATCATGGCGGCAGCACTGGACGTGGTGGTGCCTTATATCCATGAGCGCAAGCAGTTTGGACAAGCCATTGGTGAGTTTCAATTGATGCAGGGTAAACTCGCTGATATGTATGTCGGGTATAACGCCTGTGCATCGTATTTATATGCCGTAGCCAAGGCAGCGGATCGCGGAGAGACCACTCGCAAAGATGCAGCCGGGGCAATCCTTTACGCCGCGGAGAAAGCCACATGGATGGCTGGCCAGGCGATTCAGGTCTTGGGAGGCAATGGTTATATCAATGACTATCCCGCTGGTCGCTTATGGCGTGATGCAAAGCTGTTTGAGATTGGTGCCGGGACGTCGGAAATTCGCCGAATGCTGATTGGACGTGAGCTGTTTGCTGAGACGAAATAATTCAAGACGATCAGATTTAAAAAGGGCGCATTTAGCGCCCTTTTTTGGTCATATCATTTTGCAAGCATAGTATTAGTTTGGATCATCTTGTTTTTTCTATACAGAATCAAGGTTGAAACCAAACCGCAGATGGCAGCGAATGTCATCCATAGTCCTGGCGAGGCTTTGTTGTTTGTTTCTCGAATCAGGAAGGTAGCGATAGTGGGCGTAAAGCCCCCAAAAATGGCCGTGGCTAAACTATAGGCCAATGAGAATCCTACCGTACGCACCTCGACAGGGATAATCTCTGTGAGGGCAACAACCATTGCACCATTATAACTGGCATAAAGAAAAGACAGCCATAATTCGACAATCAGCATGTTTTTAAAGGTGGGTATCGAAACCAACCATGACAATGCAGGGTAGGCAGTCAAAATCGTGAGAACGGTAAAAACCACGAGGAGGGGCTTCCGACCAATCCGATCGGACAACGCACCCATAATCGGTAACCAAATAAAATTAGAGATCCCGATACAAAACGTGACCAGCAGGGAATCTGTTGCGGACAGATTTAGCTGTGTTTCACCAAAAGTTGGGGTGTAGACGGTGATCAAATAAAATGAAACGGTGGTCATCGACACCATCATCATGCCAAGGATGATGAGCAACCCGTTGCTTTTCATCGATTGTACGATTTCCCGTAGATTCGGTTTGTGTTTACGCGCCATGAATTCTTCAGTCTCCTGTAAGGAGCGCCGGATTACAAACAGGATCGGTACGATCATACACCCTACAAAAAATGGAATGCGCCAGCCCCATTCGCTAATTTGTTCTGGGGATAGAGTTTGCTGGACGAGATATCCCAAAGTCGCAGCAACGATAATCGCGACTTGCTGACTCGCCGATTGCCAACTGACATAGAAACCTTTGTTACCGGGTGTAGCCATCTCGGATAAATAAACCGAGACACCGCCTAGTTCTACGCCAGCGGAGAATCCTTGCAGTAATCGACCAATCAGAACGAGGAATGGTGCAAAAAGCCCGATGGAGGCATAGCCGGGAACGAAGGCAATCAGCATCGTGCCCAGTGCCATCATACCCAGTGTCAAAATAAGTCCCTTACGTCGCCCGACTCGGTCAACATAAGAACCCAAAATGATCGCACCCAACGGACGCATGAGAAATCCAGCACCAAAGGTCATAAAGGTGAGGAGCAATGATGAGAAGGGGTCGTTTGTCGGGAAGAAAGTTTTTGCGATGTAGGTTGCGTAAAAACCAAAAACAAAAAAATCAAACATTTCTAAAAAGTTACCGCTAGTAACTCGAATCACAGTCGCGAATTTTGAGGAATGAGCTTGACCTGAATTCATGGCATTCTATTCCTTGTGCCTGATTAATGGGGGGGGATCACCATCAGAATGATGAGCGGGATGGTCAATCAAGCCATTAATCATAAAAGATTTGAACGAATGGTTTTGTGAGTAAATGCGGTGTTTTATAGAGAGCTTTGAAAATGACCACATAGAACCGCAGGAATACAGCGTTTACTGTCTTATTGATCTTTTTAATGAAAGGTTTTGATGGTTTGGGCAATATCACGAGAACCACAAACTGATATGATCATCTGCAATAACACCCAAACTTATGTTTCGCAGGGTCGCGAGAACATTATTTTTTAAAAATTAAGAATTGGCACAACCGATCATGGATTTATTCAAACAACGCGACATGCTACAGACGAGCTTAGCGGCAACGTATGCCAGCTATATGCTGCGTTTAGCGGAAAGTCGCGGTATAGAAGCTGAGCAATTGCTGGCCCATACCGATCTTATAGCCAGCACCCTATTGCAGCCTCAAGCGCGTATTTTTGCTTGGCAACAGGCAATCATTGTTCATAACCTGCTTAAACTCACCAATGATCCGAGTCTGGCGATTGAAATTGGCTTGCGGAGTAATCTCACTAAAGCGGGTTTTATTGGTTACGGTCTCATGAGCTGTGCAACACTCAGAGATGCGATTGAACTCGGCCGACGTTTTTTGCCGACTCAAGTGCCCTTTTTTAAACTCAGATTTGATGTCGAAAATGAAATGGCTGTTGTTACCGTGGAGGAGGCATTTCCGCTATGGCATTTTCGGACTTTTGCAATCGAGAACTTCTTGATTGAAGTTTCTGAAATTTTCCGTTCTTTGCTTGTCGGTCAATATACGCCAGGGAAATATCAACAGCTCCAGCTTTATTTTGATTATCCAGAGCCCGACTACTTTGCGGCCTATAAGGATCGTCTACCTAAACTTTATTTTAATCAAGCTGCCAATCAATTTCGCTTCTCGGCACGCATGCTGGATCAACCCATTAGTACGGCTAATCCTGCGATGGCGCAGTTAGTGATCAGTCAAGGCGAGTCTGAGCTTGCGCGATTAGGCTTGACTGAAAACTGGCTGGATCGTGTCCGTGCTTTGCTTGAGTGTCAAGCCGGGCAGTACCCTGACTTACCCAGCATTGCTGTTCAATTGCATCTGTCTGAAAGAACGTTCAAACGGAAACTTGCTGAGCAGAACTTAAGTTTTTCTGAATTGCTAGAAACGGTGATGCTACGTGATGCTTACGCTTTGCTTCAAAATTCGATGTTGAGTATTGATGAGGTTTCCCAACGTCTGGGCTATCAGGATCGCTCTAATTTTACCCGTGCATTCAAGCGTTGGACAGGACAGACACCAAGTGAGTATCGAACGACATTATCCGCGTAATCTGTGAATCCATTGGCCCAAAATGACACATAGATTGGCACAGGCTCCTCTCACGTGCATTTAGATCTCGGATTAAATTAGTCACTATCAACCCATCCTTGCGGAGAGTGTGTAGTGACTTCCAACATGTCAGTTATGACTGAACAAGCAAAAATTCAAAAAGTCCGTACCATCGTGATGCAAGCAGGCGTAGACCTCCGCGTGCGTTACCCAATTCTTTATCGTCAGAATGCTATTGGTGCCAGCATTTTAGCTTTTGCACTGCTGGGTATGCTGGGGAGTGCATGGCTCTACTCTCAATCGTTGATCCCGTTTTGGATTTGTATTCCAGTGATTGCAATCTTTGCGTCCCTAACTCACGAGCTTGAGCATGATTTAATTCACTATATGTATTTTAAGCAAACCCCTTGGGCACATAATGTGATGATGGGGCTAGTTTGGCTCGCAAGACCGAACACGATCAGTCCTTGGACGCGCCGTCGTATGCATTTGCACCATCACAAATACTCAGGGACGGAACATGATCTTGAGGAGCGTGGGATTAGCAATGGTGAACCGTGGGGGATTCGTCGTTTGCTGATCATCAGTGATCAATTGATGTCGGTATATCTGCGCCCTTTTCAAATGCATCAGATGGTTGAATTGTTTATTAAAGCCCAACCTGCCGATGAACGTCGTACCGCGCTGAAAGCCCAATTGATTGGTTTTATTCCATTGAGTTATTTGCACTATGGACTCTTGTATAGCTTTGTCCTGTTTCACGTCGCAGATTGGGTTGCACCGCACGTTGGCTACAGCTTGATATGGCCAGTATGGCTGGTGAGCAGCATGGCTGTGGTGAACTTTCTGGCAGTCGTCTGGGTGCTGCCAAATTTATTGCGATCATTCTGCTTGCAGTTTGTCAGTTCAAATATGCACTACTACGGTGATATCGATCCACGTGATGTGATCAAACAAACTCAGGTGTTAAATCCATGGTGGATGATGCCGATGCAATTGTTCTGCTTTAACTTTGGTGGCACACATGCCATTCATCATTTTGTGGTGAAAGAGCCGTTTTATATTCGTCAGCTCACCGCGCATAAGGCCTATGGGGTGATGCGTGAGGTTGGTGTGCGCTTCAATGATTTGGGAACTTTTAGAAGAACAAATCGTTGGGGAGAGTATCAATAGGGTTAGGGGATATATCCTTCAATTTAAAACATCGCACATGTTAGAAAACCGTGAATTTGATTCGCGGTTTTTTTATGTCTTGTCAGAGCGTAGAGTCGGCTCATAGGGGAGTATTGATCTGATGCGAGTGCTCAGCGCTATCCCTTCAATATTCAAAGCATTATGAATTTCACTTTCTCTTATCTATAAAAACGAAATCTATAGCAGGAATGCTTGGTGGTCATAACAAGTGATTTCTTTTAATTTTGTAACCCATATTCGTGTCTTATAGCAGTGTGCATCCGGCAAAAAATGTTGATGTGAGCTTGCTGTTCTTTACGCTTTTGTTTATCAAAATATTAAAAGAGAAGTTTCCATGGCCAGCTCTGTGAGTGTTGATCGCGTTCCTCAAATTCATCACCCCATCAAAAGTGTATCGGGGTTTAGCAAGTTTATTAGTGCATCGATTGCGGCGACATTGCTGATGGTCACTAGTGTCTCTCATGCCGATATTAATCCAAAAGAGTTGCGCATCGGTTATCAGAAGTATGGCACTTTGCTACTACTTAAAGCGGATGGCGCATTGGATAAGCGACTTGCACAGCAAGGGATTACAGTGAAGTGGACCGAATTTCCCGGCGGTCCCCAATTGCTTGAAGGCTTAAATGTCGGTGCGATTGATTATGGCGTAGTCGGTGAAGCCCCGCCGATTTTTGCTCAAGCTGCGGGTGCACCGATTGTCTATGTTGCCAATGAGCCACCTGCACCAGCGGGTGAAGCGGTGGTTGTGCAAAAGAACTCTACGATCAAGTCCTTTGCTGAACTCAAGGGCAAGAAGATTGCGCTGAACAAAGGCTCAAATGTTCACTATCTCCTCGTAAAGTTACTCGAAAAATATGGCATTGCCTATAAAGATATTCAACCGATTTATCTGGCACCTGCTGATGCGCGTGCTGCATTTGAGCGCGGGGCGGTGGACGCTTGGGTAATCTGGGATCCGTTTCTTGCGGCTGCACAACAGCAGATTGGAGCAAAGGTCATTGCTGATGGCAAGAACCTTGTGAATAACACTCAGTTTTATCTGGCATCACGTAGTTATGCCACGGCACGCCCTGATGTACTGAGTGTGGTACTCGATGAGACCGCAAAGAAAGATATTTGGGTCAGTAAAAATATTAAAGATGCGGCGACAGCACTGTCACCCAGCGTGGGCTTAAGTGCCGATATTTTAGAGCTGTCTTTTCAGCGCTCAGGCTTTGGCGTCAAGCCAGTTACTCCAGCGGTTCTTGCTCAACAGCAGCAAATCGCCGATGTATTTTATCAACAAAAGCTGATTCCAAAACCACTCAAAGTTGCTGATGCGGCATTGAAAAAATAAAGCGTTTAATCGTACGTATCGATGAAGGATCGAAAATGAACGTCTTGATCAATGCATTAAATCACATCCGATTGGCATGGCTTGAGCAATCTGCTTATGCCATGAAAGTGGCGGTAGCGGTATTGAGTGTCGGTCTAGTGCATGCTGCTATCGCAGCAGAATCCGCCCCACCTGAGCTTAGAATCGGGTTTCAGAAATCAGCTGTCAATTTAGTGATCTTAAAGCAACAAGGGGCGCTTGAGAAAGCGTTTCCACAAACCAAAGTGAAATGGGTGGAGTTTCCTGCGGGGCCGCAGATTTTGGAGGCACTGTCGGTTGGCAGTCTAGAGTTGGGCTTTACAGGTGATACGCCACCAGTCTTTGCGCAAGCCGCGGGCAAGCCGTTGTATTACATCGGTAGTGAACCCCCGAAACCTCGTAGTTCTGCGATTTTGGTTTTAGCTGACTCAAAGTTGCATAGCCTTAGTGATTTGAAAGGCAAAAAGATTGCTTTTCAAAAGGGCTCTAGTGCCCACTTTTTGGTGATTCGCGCCTTGAAAAAAGCCGGACTGACATGGGCCGATATTCAACCCATCTACTTAGCCCCTGCGGATGCCCGTGCTGCATTTGAACGTGGCAGTGTTGATGCATGGGCAATCTGGGATCCGTATTATGCGGCGACGCAAGTCTCGATTAAGGCACGTCCACTTGCGGATGGTCGAGGGCTATCGGACAACAATTCATTCTATCTGGCTTCAAAACCACTGGTTGAGAAATATCCGCAAAGTATTAAAACGATTTTGAAATCCTTGTCGGTCGCCGATGAGTTTGTTCAAAGCAATCGCTTGGATGCCGTTAAATATATATCGAATTTTAGCGGTCTAGATCAGCAGACCGTGACGCTGTTTTTATCAAGGCGTCCACCTTCACCGGCGACCCCAGTTCCTGCAGCACTCATCGCGAATCAGCAGAGTGTTGCGGACAGCTTTCAAGAGCTCGGGTTAATTCCCGCAAAGATTCAAGTTGCTGATTTAGTCTGGAAACCCACCCATTGAAGCATTGTTAGTAAACGTCTTAATGATTTAGATCACTCCATTTATGTTTTACCTGTATCGCAAATTAAAGTTTCAGTCTTGTTGAGAGGAAGATTAAAAATGACCAACAGCAATATCGCACAAGACAGTGCTCCCAATGCCTTAAAGATTCTGTGGTTTATCCCAACACATGGCGATAGCCGTTATCTCGGGACGAGTGAAGGCGCACGTGAGGTCAACCTCAGCTATGTAAAGCAAGTTGCACAAGCAGCCGATACTTTAGGTTACTACGGCGTCCTTTTACCGACAGGGCGCTCATGTGAAGACCCGTGGGTGGTTGCATCAAGCTTGATTGATGCCACTAAGAATCTTCGTTTCTTGATTGCAGTGCGTCCAGGGCTGACACAGCCCGCACTAGCGGCTCGGATGGCAGCAACCTTTGATCGTCTGTCCGGTGGTCGTTTGCTGGTCAATCTGGTCACCGGTGGTGACCAGATTGAACTGGAAGGCGACGGGGTATTCTCCAATCATGCTGATCGCTATGAGGCCTCCGCAGAATTTTTACGCATTTGGCGTGAAATTCTGACTAAGAGCCATAATACGGCTGAAGAAGGTCAGTCTGTTGATTACGAAGGTAAGCAGCTCTCTGTTAAAGGTGCCAAGCTGATCTATCCGCCTTTACAGCGCCCATATCCACCTATCTATTTTGGTGGTTCATCAGCGGCTGCAAATGAATTGGCTGCAGAGCAGGTCGATACCTATCTTACATGGGGTGAGCCACCTGCTGCCGTTGCCGAGAAACTGGCACTGGTTCGTGAGCGTGCTGAAGCGCATGGCCGTAAAGTCACCTTTGGTATTCGCTTGCATGTTATCGTGCGTGAAACAGAAGAAGAGGCATGGGCCGCAGCAGATCGTTTGATCAGTCGTCTAGATGACCAGATCGTTGCCAATGCTCAAGCGGCTTTTGCCAAGATGGACTCCGTAGGCCAGCGTCGTATGGCGGAGCTCAATAATGGCGGTAAAAACCGTAGCCGTGAAGCCCTCGAGATCAGTCCGAATTTGTGGGCAGGAATCGGTCTTGTGCGCGGTGGGGCAGGAACGGCATTGGTGGGTTCACCGCAGCAAGTCGCCGATCGCATCCAAGAATATGCCGCACTGGGTTTAGACCATTTTATTTTCTCTGGCTATCCGCATCTGGAAGAGGCTTATCGCTTTGCTGAGCTGGTTTTTCCATTACTGCCGATTGAATTACAACAAAAATTACCTGGTCAGCAGCTGACAGGACCCTTTGGTGAAGTTGTAGCCAATCAATTCGTGCCGAAAGCGAAACCCAGCACTGAAGTGCCTTTGGTTTCACAAAGTTGATTGATGGCAACAGGGGCTTTAGATGAGTAATGCATTGACACATGATAGTCCTGCACAAGCAGGACAAACCGATAAGGTCACTTTGCTAGAAGCCGCGTCTCAAACGGTCGCTTTGGATATTGTCGATTTAAGTACGGTTGCATCTGCAAGACCAAAGCTGATTGTCCGCGTGCTGAAACGGTTATTACCTTGGGTCGTACCATTTTTGATTCTGGTGGTATGGCAGATCGCTGCACAAACGGGCTGGCTGTCCAGTCGTGTATTACCCGCACCCCTTGATGTCGCCAAGGCTTTTTATACTTTAAGCGCATCAGGTGAGCTATGGCATCATGTCAGTGTGAGCGCGTGGCGAGCATTGATGGGTTTTGTGGTTGGCGGCAGTTTAGGTTTGTTTTTTGGTCTACTGACAGGCTCTATCAAACTTGCTGAGACTTTGCTTGATACAACCTTTCAGATGATTCGTAATATTCCTGCACTTGCATTGATTCCTCTCGTGATTTTGTGGTTTGGAATTGAAGAAACTGCCAAATTATTTTTGGTTTCGATCGGTGTCTTTTTTCCGATTTACATTAATGCATTTCATGGGATTCGTTCGGTTGATCCAGCATTGATCGAGATGGGGCGCAGTTATGGTCTGAATAATTGGCAGCTCTATCGGCAAATTATTTTGCCCGGTGCATTGCCCTCAATTCTAGTCGGCGTGCGTTTCTCTTTGGGGCTGGTCTGGGTATTGCTCATTGTCTCAGAAACAATTTCAGCACAGTCAGGCATTGGCTATATGACCATGAATGCTCGTGAGTTTTTACAAACAGACGTCGTGTTGGTCGGGATTCTGCTCTACGCAATTTTGGGCAAACTGGCAGACGTATTTGCACGCTTACTTGAGCGGTATTGGTTGAGGTGGCATCCGGGATATCAGGGCTAAGGCTGATAGTGAGGATATCTCTGCTATTTGGGTAATGGAACTTCGATCATTTTTAGGAGTCTTGTGATGAGTGATGCAACAAGTCAACAACCCGAGGGTATTGCACTAAGTTTGAATGATGTGAGTAAGCAGTATGATCAGCGTGCTGTGCTGAAGCATATTTCGCTTGAGTTTAAGCCAGGTGAGTTCGTAGCCATTGTTGGTCGCAGTGGTTGCGGTAAAAGTACGCTACTACGCTTGATCGCGGGTTTGGAACACGGTTCGGGAGAGATTCTCTATGATGGTGCCCCGAGCAAAGGTTTACACCCTGATCTGCGTGTTATGTTTCAGGATTCACGCCTTTTGCCATGGAAATCCGTGATTGATAATGTTGCGCTGGGTCTTAAAAAAGATCAACGACCCAATGCCGCCAATGTCCTTGCTCAAGTTGGTCTTGCCGATCGAGCAAGTGAGTGGCCCGCACGTTTATCTGGTGGACAGAAACAGCGTGTCGCATTGGCACGCGCTTTGGTACATCATCCACGCTTGCTGCTTTTGGATGAACCGCTCGGGGCACTGGATGCACTTACCCGAATCGATATGCAGGCCTTGATCGAAGCACTGTGGCAGCGTTTAGGGTTTACTGCACTGCTTGTGACGCATGATGTGTCTGAGGCCATTGCACTGGCGGATCGTGTACTCTTGATTGAAGATGGGCAGATTACTCTGGATGAGCGCATTGATTTACCGCGCCCGCGCCAACGTGGCAATATTGCTTTTGCAAGCCTTGAAGATAAAATTCTAGCGCGTGTCTTACAGAAAACAGCTGCATAACGTGGCGGTATATCCGATATATGGCCTCAAGCCAAATAATTCACTTCTGCGGTTGTTCTGATCATCGCAATATGAGGGATACCATCTTCAAGGTATTCGTCACCCGTCTCGATAAAGCCATAACCCCTATAGAATTGAAGCAGATATTTTTGCGCACTGATGTAGAGGGGTGGGTTAGCCCAGAGTTGCTTGTTTGCAATCAGACTTTGTTCAAGAAGTTGGTGGCCTAAACCTCTGCCTCGGGCATCGGGTGAAGTCACCACACGACCTATCTTTGCATATTTGATGGCGTTTACAGATTCGGGGAGAAGACTGGGCGCCATCAAGCGCAGATAAGCAACAAGCTGATGGTTTTGATACCCAAGTAAGTGATAGGTTTTATCATCACGATCAATGCCATCGATATCCTGATACGCACAATGCTGCTCGACCACAAAAACCTGTGCACGCAGTGCTAACAGCTCATATAACTGATCTGTTGATAGTGCTTTGAATGCCAGAAGCTGCCATGTCATTGGGGATGTCACGCTGATCTGATTCAAAATAAGCTCCGCTATTGGTTTCATACAGCATCGTTGATGATCAACAGCCTGTTTTTAGCATTGAATCACATACCGAAGCGATACGCTTATCTTAACGAATACATGCCATCCGTAATCAAATTTTTGTATAATCGTCGCAGCCGAAAAACCATTGATTCAAAAATGGTCACGTCACGCCATTCTCGGCGCACCTATAATCGACGATTATGGGCTTGCGCTCACTATTCCAACCGATGATGTTTACCATCTCACCGCTAAACGAGGAAAATATGAGTACACGTATAGAAACCGATACTATGGGCGCGCTTGACGTCGAAAACAGTCGCTATTGGGGTGCACAAACCCAGCGTAGTATTCAGAACTTCCCCATTGGCGTAGATCGTTTTAAATTTACCCGTCCGATGATTCGCAGCCTCGGTATTCTGAAAAAAGGTGCTGCAGAAGCCAACCGTGATTTAGGTCAGATTCCTGCGAATATCGCAGACTTGATCATCCAAGCAGCGGATGAAGTGATTGCAGGTAAGCTGGATGCGCATTTCCCACTGGTAGTATTCCAAACTGGTTCGGGCACTCAAAGCAATATGAACTCAAACGAAGTGATCTCAAACCGCGCAATTGAGATCGCTGGTGGCGTATTGGGTAGCAAAACCCCCGTTCACCCGAACGATCACGTCAATCGTGGTCAATCGAGTAACGATACCTTCCCAACTGCAATGCACATTGCCGTTGTACTTGAGTTGAATGAAAGACTATTTCCAAGTGTAAAAGTCCTACGGGACACCTTGGCTGCAAAATCAGAAGCCTACAAAGATCTGGTGAAAGTTGGTCGTACCCATTTACAAGATGCCACACCAATTACCTTGGGCCAAGAGATAGGCGGTTGGGTTGCACAGATTGATTACTGCGTGGCTGAAGTGCGTCATGCATTGGTTGGTTTGTATGAACTGGCAATCGGTGGTACTGCGGTCGGTACAGGTCTCAATGCCCATCCTAAATTTGGTGCATTGGCTGCTGAATACTATGAAAAAGAAACTGGTTTTCCGTTTAAGAGTGCCGCCAATAAATTTGCAGCACTGAGTGCGCATGATGCATTGGTACAAACCAGTGCGAGTTTGCGTACTTTAGCGGGTGCCTTGATGAAGATGGCAAACGATGTACGTTGGTTAGCCAGTGGTCCACGTAATGGTATTGGCGAGTTAAACATTCCTGAAAATGAACCAGGCAGCAGTATCATGCCGGGTAAAGTCAATCCAACTCAAAGCGAAGCCATGACCATGGTTGCCGTACAAGTGTTTGGTAATGATGCCTCTGTTGCATTCGCGGGCAGCCAAGGTAACTTCCAGCTCAATGTGTTCAAGCCAGTCATGGTACATAACGTGCTTGAAAGCATCCAATTGATTTCTGACTCTTGTTTGGCTTTCAACGATAACTGTGCTGTGGGTATCGAACCGAATCTGCCAAAAATCGAAGAAAATCTTGCCAAGAACCTCATGCAAGTCACTGCACTTAATCCACATATCGGTTATGACAAAGCAGCTGCGATTGCCAAGAAAGCGCATAAAGAAGGCACTAGCTTGAAAGAAGCGGCTTTGGCACTCGGGTATGTGACCGAAGCGGAGTTTGCACAATGGGTTGTGCCGCTGGATATGACACACTCTTAAGTTTGAGCCATCTCTTTCAATCGATGACAAAAGTCGATTGAGGTAGTCATGAGAAAATCAAAAAGCTTACTTATTTATAGGTAAGCTTTTTTTATATGAATGTCTTCTACAACTTGCTGTTCTACCCTTAGAACACACCGTACTTTTCATGGAGACTTATTTTGCTCAAATAAACGATACAATTTAGCCCATCTTATGAAGAATAAATGTCGATAAGATCAGAGATCAATAGCATCGTATCGATCTATTGATCGATACTCTTATTATTCAAATGCAAGGGCAGGCATCTCAATCGTTTTGGAGCGAACATGACCAGCGTATATCCCATTACCCGTATCGAAGGCCGCGTTGCAGAGATCGGTACAGGTTTAAAAATTTCTCGTATGGTGCCTAGTCGAGCACGTCGCACGGTTGGAGCATGGTGCTTTCTGGATCATGCTGGGCCTGTCAATTTTGCTGCGGGTGATGGCATGAATGTCGGTCCACACCCCCATATCGGACTACAGACTTTTACATGGATGATTGCAGGTCAAGTACGCCATTTGGATAGCTTGGGCAATGATCAGGTGATCTACCCGCATCAAGTGAATCTGATGACAGCAGGGCGGGGTATCTCCCATGCGGAAGTATCGCCTTCAGATACTGCGAGCACCCTTCATGCCGCACAGCTCTGGATTGCACTGCCAGATAGTCACCGTCATATTGATCCAGACTTCCAGAACTATCCCGAATTGCCTGTGGTCGATAAACAAGGCTTTAAAGTCACAGTGCTGGTGGGCAGTAGCTTAGGTGCCACTTCCCCAGTTCAAGTCTTTAGCCCACTATTGGGCTTGGACTTAGAGGCTTCTAAAGCGACAACTCTTGAGTTACCGCTTGATCAGAGCTTCGAACATGGTTTAACGATTCTGGAGGGTGAGGCGACTGCGGATGGTGAAGTATTGACCGCTGGAACCTTACTCTTTTTTGAAACTGGTCGCCCAAGTGTGACAATCCAAACCACGGGACCTGCGCGATTATTATTGGTCGGAGGAGAGCCGTTTAAAGAGGACATCATTGTATGGTGGAATTTCGTTGGGCGTACCCATGAGGAAATCGAGCAGGCACTTGCAGATTGGAATACAGCAAGTTCGCGTTTTGGAACGATAGACAACCCTGAGGCGGGCACACGTCTCATCGCCCCTGCGCTAGAAGGTCATATCAAAGGAGCACACTAAATGAAAGCGATTGCCACAGCTGCAATAGATTCAACCGCGATAAACTATACCCATAAGATCCAAACCCGTGGATTTGATTTGATTGCTGATGAGCCAGTTGAGTCTGGTGGCCAAAATGCCGGCCCTGCGCCATATGAATACGTCCTTGCAGGTCTTGCCGCATGTACGGCGATCACGCTACGGATGTATGCCGAACATAAAGGCTGGGATGTGGGTCTGCTTCATGTTGATTTAACCTTACTTAAAGATCGCGAAGGAAATACACGGATTGAACGTGTCCTGAAAACCAATGCGACCTTGGATGAGGAGCAATGGGCCGGTTTACTCCGAACAGCAGAGAAGACTCCAGTGACCTTAACCCTGAGAAACGGCGCGGAAATTGTGACTGAGCGTGGCTAGATGGCTCTATGAACTATAAAAAAGACAGGCTAAGCCTGTCTTTTTTATATCTACTACTGCGGGCTACATGAGATTGTTATGAAGAGAGTACATGCAGTTTAGGCTGCTTTTGATCGAGTGCCATCGAAATCATCAAGATGACCAATCCTCCAGCACCGAGTGCAACACCCACCAGAACAGGCGATTTCCAGCCGTATCCCAGATTAATGACAACTCCACCCAGCCATGCCCCTAAGGCATTGGCGAGGTTGAATGCGGAGTGATTGAGTGAGGCCGCCAGAGTCTGCGCTTCGCCTGCGACATCCATCAAACGCGTTTGTAATGCAGGGCCTAGTGCCATGCCCGTTGCACCCATCATGAATAAGGCGAGCAGCGCGCTATAGAGGTTGGACATCATAAAGGCCCCGATGAGGAAGGCGACAATGATGGAAAAGAGGATGATATAGAGTCCTTTTTTCATGGAGCGATCTGCAAGCCATCCACCGACCAGACCACCTGTGACCATACCGCATCCCCAGACCGATAAAGCGATGGGGACATAGGAGATATCGACATGGGTGTAGTCGGTGAGGATGGGGGAGACATAGGTATAGACCGAAAACATACCGCCAAAGCCAATCGATGCGATGCCGAGAGTCAGCCACATTTGCGGTTTTTTAATACCGGAGAGTTCGGAGCGCATCGAGGCACCATGAGGGGCAGGCATTTTTGGCATCGCAAACCAGATTGCAATGATGGTCAGTATGCCGATAGCTGAGGCAAAAACAAAACCACTTCGCCAGCCGAAATGTTGCCCTAACCATGTCGCAAAGGGAACACCAATGACCGTCGCAATGGTTAGGCCTAGCATGACTCGAGAAACGGCCTGTGCTCTTTTTTGTGGTCCGGCCAAGGTTGCAGCGACTAATGCTGCAACGCCAAAATAAGCGCCATGAGGTAAGCCGGCGATAAAACGAGAAATGACCAACTCATGAAAATTGGATGCAAAAGCAGTAGCAAAATTGCCCAATGCAAAAAACAGCATGAGGATGAGCAACAGTCCTTTGCGCGGTACTTTTGCACTCAGCACTGCGATTAACGGGGCACCAACCACCACGCCCAAGGCATAGGCACTGATCATATGCCCTGCCTGGGTCACACTGACACTGACTCCACGTGCAATCTCCTGAATGAGCCCCATCGCTACAAATTCAGTGGTGCCAATACCAAAACCTCCTAAACCCAAAGCGACTAGAACTAGCCATAAGCGTGCTTGGGGGGAGGTTATTATCGTTTGATTCATGACGTTCTCTGTTTGATCATGGTGCAGTGACTTGGCTTAGAAAGGTGCAATTATAGTGCCGACCTATGACAAGTCGTATTACGAGTAGGTGTGTTTTTAGGGTGAACTTGAGGAGTTGCAAATACGTGGGCTATTTTAAGGATTTTACTGACCGATTGGTTAATTTTATTGTTTAAAAGACGTTTAAAGGAAAGAGTGTCTTACAGATGATTATAATCATCTAAGGTTCAATAGTATTGATTTTAAAAAAATAATGTAGAGCTCTAGCTGTGTAATTCATTCTTTTCCATTTGTGGTGAGCTTTTCTCATGTCTTTCTTCTTGATCATATTGCTCATGGATATTGTCTAAAACGATTTTTCAGATAATGTTATTTATTTTTTTTATGATCGAAATTTGATGTTTTAAGGTAAGTTAGCGACAACTAGTTTTCCATGTGGTTAAAATTTTGCATATAGGATTTGATTAATGCCATTCTCTATTTATAGATCAATTTGGATATGAACATGTCGATCAGAAAAGCCTTAACACTTGCCATACTCCTTGTACAGAGCAGTGCCTTTGCCCAGCAATGCAATCCTGCGGCAACTAAACCCGCGTATCCTCTGAGCAAAAAGAATAATCAGGTTGACGATTATCATGGCACTGCCGTGGCAGATCCCTATCGCTGGCTGGAAGATGCAAACAGTGATGATACGAAGGCTTGGGTTGCTGCTCAAAATCAGCTGACGCAAAGTTTCTTGGCAAAAATTCCCGCGCGTGCGGTGATCAAGGAACGTTTAACCCAGCTTTGGAATTACGAAAAATTTGGAACACCCTTCAAAGAAGGGGGGCGTTATTTTTATAGCCGCAATGATGGTTTACAGAATCAATCGGTACTGTATACCGAGGATAAGTTGGGGGTAAATCCACGTGTCTTATTGGATCCCAATACATTAGCGACTGATGGCACGGTTGCACTTGCAGGGCTTGCGGTGAGTCCGAATGGCAAATATCTGGCCTATGGCACGGCGGCATCAGGCTCCGACTGGAATGAGTGGAAAGTACGCGATATCGATACGGGAAAAGACCTGAGCGATGATCTGCAATGGGTTAAATTTTCTGGTGCGTCATGGCTACATGATAGTTCCGGCTTTTTTTACAGCCGCTATGACAAGCCCACAGATAAAACTAAGCTCGCAGATGTCAATTACTATCATAAATTGTATTTCCATAAGCTAGGAACGAAGCAGTCAGAAGATGTATTGGTTTATGAACGCAAGGATCAGAAAGAGTGGGGCTTTGCAGGATCTGTGACGGATGATGGTCATTATTTGATTATTAGCGTCTCTCAAGGAACAGACTCAAAAAACCGTCTGTACTATAAAGATTTGACCAAAAAAAATGCCCCTGTCGTGAAGTTGTTGGATGACTTTGATGCAACGTATAGCTTTATCGATAATGTAGGATCCGTTTTCTATATCAACAGCAATCTGTCTGCCCCTAAAGGTAAGATTCTCGCGATTGATGTGGATGCGCCGGCGAAAGATCAATGGCGTGTCATTGTGCCAGAGAAGATTGATACGCTAGAAAACGCAAGTATTGTTGGGCAACGTTTAATTCTTAATTACTTGAAAGATGCCTATAGTCAGGTACAAGTTTATAGCTTGGATGGGAAGCTGCTTCGTGAGCTGAAATTGCCGGGCATCGGTTCGGTGGGAGGTTTAGGTGGACACCGAGATGATAAGGAAACCTTTTACTCGTTCACCAGTTTTACCACACCAACAACGATCTATCGTTACGATATTGCCAGTGGCGATAGCACCATTTACCGTCAGCCTAAAGTCAATTTTGATCCCAAAGACTTTAATATTGAGCAGGTCTTTTACACAAGTAAAGATGGTACTAAAGTTCCTATGTTTATCGTATCCAAAAAGGGAATTAAGCGGGATGGCACTAACCCGACTTATCTATATGGCTATGGTGGTTTCGACATATCATTAACCCCCGCTTTTAGTCCAGCCAATCTGGTTTGGCTCGAAATGGGAGGTGTTTATGCCGTCCCTAACTTACGCGGCGGCGGGGAGTATGGTCAGGCATGGCATTTGGCCGGGACCAAACTCCACAAGCAAAATGTATTTGATGATTTCATCGCGGCGGCCGAATATTTGATTCAGCACAAATATACCTCTCCACAAAAGCTCGCAATCGGTGGTGGAAGTAACGGCGGGCTTCTGGTTGGGGCAACGCTAACGCAGCGTCCTGAACTCTTTGCTGCTGCCTTACCCTCAGTAGGAGTCATGGATATGTTGCGCTTCCAGAAATTCACCATTGGCTGGGCTTGGGCATCGGATTATGGCTCTTCGGATAATGCTGAGGAGTTTAAGGCACTATATGCCTACTCACCACTACATAACCTAAAAGCGGGAACATGTTATCCCGCTGTCTTGGTCAGTACCGCGGATCATGATGACCGTGTAGTTCCTGCGCATAGCTTTAAGTTTACGGCAACCGCTCAAGCAGATCAGGCCGGTGCTGCGCCAATTTTGATTCGGATTGATACCAAGGCGGGGCACGGATCGGGCAAGCCAACGACGAAACAAATTGAGGAAGTGGCTGATAAATGGGGTTTCCTGACCAATATCCTACAAATGGATGTCCCGTTTAACGTGCAAAAAAAAACAGATCATGAATAATAACTGATAAGCGAACTAGCCCTGATCTCATGGAATGAGGTCAGGTTGGTTCATTGAAATTTTTTATTCATCCGTTGGTCATATCAACCTTTAAAAAAGATTTGAACTCCCATGCCGCTAAACTATAAACGCTCTACGTTATCACTCATGTTGTCCGGTTTTTTAGCCGTAAGCAGTGTCAGCCTTTCAAGTTATGCTATCGCCGCAATTACACTCCCAGCAGGGGTAACCCAAGGCCCTTCGGCGGAAGGGATCACTGAATATCGGTTTGCCAATGGCTTTAAAGTCTTATTGTTTCCAGATGCATCCAAACCCACGGTGACGGTCAACATGACCTATGAAGTTGGATCGCGCTTTGAAAATTATGGCGAAACGGGTATGGCACATTTACTTGAACACTTGATGTTCAAGGGGACGCCGAGTCATCCAACGATCACGAAAGACTTTAGCCAGCGCGGTGCCAATTTCAATGGCACGACCAATATGGACCGCACTAATTATTTTGAGAGTTTTCAGGCCAGTGATGACAACTTGAAGTGGGCGATTAATCTTGAAGCAGATCGCATGTTGAACTCATTCATCGCACGAAAAGATCTTGATAGTGAAATGACCGTAGTGCGTAATGAATATGAGAAAGGCGAAAACTCTCCTTTCGGTGTGTTGGTGCAACGCTTACAAGGGGCGTCTTATAACTGGCTCAATTCCGGTAAACCGCCGATAGGCAATCGCAGCGATATTGAGAACGTCAAGATTGAGAATCTTCAGGCTTTTTATCGAAACTATTATCAGCCTGATAATGCAGTACTCACCATTGCCGGTCAATTTGATCCTGCTAAGACGCTGGCTTGGGTCAATGACGCATTTGGTAAACTGCCGAAACCAACCCGTACCATCCGCGATTTCTGGACCGTTGAGCCGATACAGGATGGTGAACGTACCGTCACGGTGCGTCGTAAAGGCGACGTGCAGATTGTTACGGTAGCGTATAAGGTTCCCAGTGACTTACACAGCGATAGCAATGCCTTGTCGTATGCGGGGGATATTTTGACCGACACGCCGAATGGTCGCCTATATAAGACACTGGTTGAAACGGGGAAAGCGACCGAAGTATTTGGTTTTGGTGCCACAGGATATGCTCCAGGGCTTGAGATTATTGGCGCGATCGTCAAGAAAGGCGAGCCTATTGAACCTGTGCGTCAGGCGTTAATCGAAGGCGTAGAGAGTTTTGCCAAAACACCCCCAACACCAACTGAAATGGACCGCGTCCGTTTAGCCAATGCCAATAGCTTTGAGAAGCTATTGAATGATCCGCAAAAAGTGGGTGTGGCGTTATCCAGTGATATTGCGCTTGGTGATTGGCGTTTACTTTTCTTGGGTCGTGATCAATCTAATGCAGTAACAGCCGCTCAAGTGGCTGCAGTGTCGGCACATTACTTCACCCGTGACAATCGTACCGTCGGGATTTTCTTGCCTGAAGATCAGCCACAACGTGCGGACATTCCGGCAGCGCCCACGGCAGCCGAAGTGATTAAAGACTACAAACCCAAACAAGCCGTAGCAGATGGTGAAGTCTTTGATCCTGCGCAAGCGAATATCGATGCGCGGACTCAGCGTACTCAAGTGGGTGGTCTGAAGCTCGCACTGTTACCCAAAAAATCACGTGGTGAGACTGTTACGGTAGCAATTGATCTGAATTGGGGGGATGAGAAGAGTCTATTTGGCAAGAAGACCGCCGCAGAGTTGGCCAATGCCATGCTTGATCGTGGGACAAAGACACTTACCCGTGAGCAATTGGCCGATGAGTTTTCTAAGCTGAAGATCAGCGGCAATGTTTATCAGTTCCAGACGACGCGCAGTAATTTAGCCGCAGCATTAAAATTGGTTGCGAGCGTGCTGAAGCAGCCACGTTTTGATCCTGCAGAGTTTGAGCGCTTACGCAAAGAGACTGAAGTTCAGCTTGAGTTCCAGCGCAATGAACCCAGTACTTTAGCCGATCAAGCATTGGATCAGCATTTCAATAAGTATCCTGCTGGCCATTGGTTGGCTGATCAAACCGTGGATGAACAAATCGCAAGTATCAAGGCAACCTCACTGACTGATGTCAAAGCGTTCTATCAAGGCTTCTATGGCGCATCACAAGGTCAGATCGCCATCGTTGGTGATTTTGATGCCCCAGCTATTACACAAGTGATTAAAGATGAGTTTGGGGCATGGAAAAGTGCCGCGCCTTATCAGCGGGTGATTCCACAGAATTTTGATGTCCCCACTGTTCGTGATGTCGTGAATGCACCTGATAAAGAAAACGGAGTGTATGAGGCTCGTTTAAATCTCGATTTGCGTGATGATGATGCCGATTATCCAGCCTTGGTCGTGGCGAACTATCTGTTCGGTGGCGGCTCATTAAAATCACGTTTGGCTGACCGTGTTCGTCAAAAAGAAGGGTTGTCCTACGGTATTGGTTCAGGTTTATCGGTGAGTTCAATTAGCCGAGCAGCAAGTTTTAATGTACAGGCCATCGCAGCCCCGCAAAATCTGGACAAAGTGGATACGGCTGTTAAAGAAGAACTGAACCTTGCTCGTAAAGAAGGCTTTACTGCGGATGAGTTAGCCCGTGCCAAATCGGCAATCTTGCAACAAAATCAGCAACGTCGTACTCAGGATGCTGCTTTGAGTGCAGGTTGGGTGCGTTATCTGGATGTGGATCGTACTTTTGCATGGAGCAAACAACTTGAAGATAAGATCAGTGCGTTAACCCTTGATCAAGTCAATTCTGCGTTCCGCAAGTATATTGACCCATCACGTTTCAGTGTCGTCATCGCACGCGATGAGACTAAAGCTAAAGCGAGTGCTGGAGTGAAAGTCGCTACCGCTGCTGCCAAATAGTCGTTGTTTTATGAAAAAAATAGAGGCTTCAATAGCCTCTATTTTTTTCTTTGAATAATCCAAAAATATCTCACTATAGCGAAGCAACTTCGATCCGATTACGGCCATTATGTTTGGCCTGATACAGCGCTCGATCTGCGATTTGAATCAACTGATGGGATTCTACCCATTGACCATGAATGCTGACCATACCAAAGCTAGCCGTCACTTGAATCAAGCTTTCGCTGTCGGTCAGGATATCTGTTTCAGCGAGTTTGGTTCGGCAGCGTTCAATCACTTTCCGACCTTCTTCACTGTCCGCGCCGGGCAAAATGATAATAAACTCCTCACCGCCATAGCGTCCTAGTACATCGCAATTTCGGATGTTCTGACGAAAGACTTTTGCGGCATCCTTCAACACGCGATCGCCTGTGGGGTGTCCCCAGTTATCGTTAACCTTTTTAAAATGATCCAGATCAAGCAGAGCGATGGTTAGCGGCTCATTGAGGCGTGCCGCGCGAACCATTTCATGATTTAAAAAATCTAGAATACTCATGCGGTTATGGATGCCAGTCAGTGCGTCCGTACGACTGATGACCCGAATTCTTTCTTCACGTTCTCGCCACCAGACCAGTAATTGATCGGCCATGATGATGATGAGTATGAAAAAGGGTGCAGCAAAGAAGAAAAAGCTATTCATCCAAAATAGAGTGCTTGTGTGATTAGATGGCGGAATCATCACAGGTGCATAAGGGAGCCAGTCATAAGCGGTCGCATAGCTGAGGGCGATTAGGGCGACCAAGGCATTGCCAGTCGCCCACCACACGGCTTTACGATCAAGCAGAATAAAGCCAAAGACAGGTGCGCCTAGCAGGACTAGACCTGCGCAAAACGAGGCCGTTCCAATGGAATAGCTCATAAGCACTAACGATAAAGAAAAAAATTGCAGCGCTATGTGTTGAAAAAAAATCAGATTAGGTATTTTTTTACGTAAATATAATCCAGTAGCAATGATTACTAGACTGATGATTACTAACGAAACCTCAATTTTTACGAAGCTTAACGCCATATTGACGTTGATCAATGTCTCACGGTCTGCACGATTTAAGACATATAGTGACCAGAGGAAATACTGTATAAAAATAGGGATGATGACCGCTAATAGAATGAGTCCTTTATCTACCGAGCTCCATTCCAATGCCGCAGAAACATATCTACGCCATGACTTAAGGTGATGCATTTGATACTCCGTATCATTTTTTTATTGATCGTCTAGCTTTGAGTCTAATGGAAAAGTGTTGAGATAACATTTATTTTGAGCAAGAAGCAATCTCTTTTTATATTGCATAAAAAAAGCGCGGCATTTAGCCGCGCTTTTTATGTTTTCTTAGGGATTACGATTGTGCAGTGAAGTAACCTTGATCAAAGCTCATGATCACTGCGGAGCCTGATTGAACCATTTTTGCACGGGCATCGAGTTCTGGGAGGATGCGAGTGACGAAGAACTTAGCCAATTCGACTTTATTCTGATAGAAAGCACCTTCTTTGACACTTGCCGCTTCTACGATACGAGCAAACATATACGCATAGCTGACCAGTCCAAAGACATGCAGATAATCGATCGCAGCTGCATTTGGCTCATCGGCATTGGCTTTAGAAGCTGCAATGACCAGAGTAGTGAGTGCTTCAAGGGTATTCACAGAGTTTAGAAGAGAAACCTTCATCCATTCTGCTTTCATGCTTGCTGCAAATTCACGGATTTCAGCCAAGTAGGTGGCAACAAATGCTCCGCCATTTTTGGTCACTTTACGGCCGATCAAATCCTGAGCTTGTACACCGTTGGTGCCTTCATAGATTTGAGCAATACGGACATCACGTACATATTGTTCTACGCCCCACTCACGGATATAACCATGACCACCGAAGACCATTTGTGAGTCTACACAGGCTTCAAAGGCTTTATCGGTCAAGAATGCTTTCGCGATTGGAGTCAACAAGGCAACGCGGTCGGCTGCTTTTGCTTTGGTTTCAGCATCGCTGTATTTGGTCATGTCGAGTTGTTGTGCAACATACATAGCAAATGCGCGCGCTGCTTCGTTATGCGCTTTGGTTTTCAGCAACATACGACGTACATCGGGATGAACCAAGATGCTGTCCGCAGGTTTTTCCGGTGATTTAACACCAGTAGCACTACGACCTTGCAAACGGTCGGTCGCGTATTGTGCAGCGTTTTGATAGCTGGCTTCAGATGCACCAAGGCCTTGGATACCCATCGACAAACGTTCGTAGTTCATCATGACGAACATCGCGGCCAAACCTTCATTTTCTTTACCAACCAAATAGCCTTTGGCTGAGTCAAAGTTCATGACACAAGTTGCAGAAGCTTTGATACCCATTTTGTGTTCGATTGAACCTGGGCCAACAGGGTTACGGTCGCCTAGGCTGCCATCTTCATTGACCAAGAATTTTGGGACGATGAATAGAGAAATACCGCGTGAGCCAGCAGGCGCATCAGGTGTTTTCGCCAAAACGAGATGAATGATGTTTTGCGTTAAATCATGATCACCACCGGTGATGAAGATTTTTGTGCCGCTGATCGCATAGCTGCCGTCCTCATTAGGAATAGCTTTGGTTTTGATAATCCCAAGATCGGTACCTGCATGCGGCTCAGTCAGACACATCGTTCCTGACCATTCGCCGCTATAGATTTTTGGCAAGTACAGCTCTTTTTGTTCTTGTGAGGCATATGAGTTTAACGCCATACATGCGCCAACAGACAGGAGCGGGTAGAGCATAAATGATGGGTTTGCAGAGAAAATCATTTCGTCGGTCATGACAGAAACCATCTTCGGCATACCTTGGCCGCCCCATTGCTCATCAGCACCTAGGCCGACCCAGCCGTCATTGGCGTAGCTGGTAAATGCTTCTTTAAAGCCTTTTGGTGTGCTGACCGCACCATTTTCAATTTTTGCGCCTTCTTCATCACCAGTGCGATTCAGTGGTAAGAGCACGTCTTGGCTGAATTTAGCCATTTGCTCAAGGATTGCACTGACGGTTTCGCTGTCGATATGTGCGAGTTCAGGAGTCGCTTGCCAGAATTCATCCGCTTTAAAAACATCATTAAGGATGAAACGCATGTCTTGTAGTGGGGCATTATAAATTGGCATGGGGGCACCTGAATCTGATTTAAGTGACAAGAGTAGACGGAAAAAAAAGGGTTTCCGCCATTGATATATTTTGAGTGCGGCTATTGTAGCAAAAAGAGCCCAAGAGGGACTAATGATTGTTTGACCTGAGGAGTTACCACATAGTTATTTTAGCTATAGATTCGATTGGCTTGTCTTGGTGAGGATTACGATGATTCATATTGAGTGATAAGCATAGGAAATGTAGAGTTCTCTGGGTCTTAAAAACAACAAAGGCGAACCACGGTTCGCCTTTGTCTTATCTCAATCTAAACATTCAATTAGAATGCAAATTGATCGACATCCATTGCCATCAAAGGCTCAAGACCGGTATCGATGGTCGCGACATGGCTGCGGGTACGTGGCAACAGTTTCTTGAAGTAGAACTGCGCAGTTTTGACTTTCGCTTCGTAGAATGCGCGCTCAGTGGTATCGCCAGCCAACTTCTCTAGAGATACGCTAACCATGCGTGCCCACAGGTAAGCAAGGGTCACATAACCAGAGAAATACAGGTAATCAACTGCTGCTGCACCGACTTCTTCTGGGTTCTGCATTGCTTTCATGCCGATACGGGTGGTGATGTCACCCCATTCTTTGTTCAATTCAGCCAGCGGTTGTAGGAACTCGGCCATTGCAGGATTGCCTGCATTCGCTTCACAGAATTTGTGAATGATTTTGGTGAAGTTACGCAGCATCGCGCCTTGGGTAGAGAGAACTTTACGGCCAAGCAAGTCGAGTGCTTGGATTTCGGTCGTTCCTTCGTACAAACACGAGATACGGGTATCACGCACGATCTGTTCCATGCCCCACTCAGCGATAAAGCCATGACCACCGTACACTTGCACGCCATGCTTCGCAGATTCTGAACCGGTTTCGGTTAAGAATGCTTTCGCAATCGGGGTGAGAAGTGACAACATGTCATCAGCTGCTTTACGTTGTTCAGCATCTTCAGTCACTTCAACGACGTCAGCAAATTGAGACAAGAAGTACACCAGCGCACGGCCACCTTCAGCAAATGCTTTTTGGGTCAACAGCATGTTACGTACTGCAGGGTGAACGATGATTGGATCTGCTTCTTTATCCAATGCTTTAGGGCCAGACAGTGAACGCATTGCCAAACGGTCTTTTGCGTAGGTCAGCGCACCTTGGAACGCGCCTTCAGATGCTGCAAGACCTTGAACCGCAGTACCGATACGCGCAGTGTTCATAAAGGTGAACATACAGTTCAGACCTTTGTTTTCTGGTCCGATCAGGAAGCCTTTAGCTTCTTCAAACACGATGACGCATGTTGCGTTGCCATGGATACCCATTTTGTGTTCGATTGAGCCACACACTACGTTATTGCGTGTACCCACTGAACCATCAGCATTCACATTGAACTTTGGCACGATGAATAGGGAAATACCTTTAGTGCCTTTAGGTGCACCTGGTAAACGTGCAAGTACGATGTGGACGATATTGTCCGCGAGGTCATGCTCACCCGCAGAGATAAAGATTTTCTGACCAGTAATTGAGTAGCTACCATCAGCATTCGGTTCTGCTTTGGTGCGGATGATCCCGAGGTCTGAACCAGCATGAGATTCGGTCAAACACATGGTTCCAGTCCACTCACCGGAAACAAGTTTGCTTAAGTAAAGTTCTTTTTGCTCTGGGCTACCATGGTGCTCAACGGTACGGACCGCGCCATGAGACAAACCTGGGTACATGCCCCATGACCAGTTTGCAGTACCGACCATTTCACTGACCGCGTTGCCCAGTGAACCAGGAAGACCTTGTCCACCGTGCTCGACAGGCACAGACATGGATGGGTAGCCTAAGTCGATGTATTTTTTATACGCTTCTTTAAAGCCTTTAGGAGTTGTAACGACGCCATTGTCAAAATGACAGCCTTCTTGATCACCAGAGTGGTTGATCGGAGAGAGTTCGTTTTCACAGAAATCAGCTGCAGCTTCTACAACGCCATCAATCAACTCACGATTGGTGCCTGCATAAGCAGGGAGTGCATCGTAATGTGCTTCAAAGTTAAGCAGTTCATGCATGACAAATTGAATGTCGCGAATGGGGGCTTTATATTGTGGCATGGTGAATTCCTGCGGTTACGAATCAAAAGAATAGGGTATGCGATATTTCGTTGCGCAATTTAGCATATCGGCTGTTGCTTTTGATGCATAAATCAGGTTCTGGCTTACAGATTTTGTGACTGAATGGTCATGTAAAAAGGCCATTCAGGTTTGACATGCACAAGCGCTGATCTAGAAGTTAAAAATAAATACAATTGTCTATTATTTTTAATAAATTGAAAATTATATATTTTTTAGTACCGTTTGTAGGGGAGGAATTTTCCTGACAAGATGACACTGACACGGTCTCCTTTGGGATCGGGTTCGCGTTCCAGCTTCATGGAAAAGTCGATTGCAGACATGATCCCATCACCAAATTCTTCGTGAATAAGCGCTTTGATGGTGGTGCCATAGACATTGACCAGCTCATACCAGCGATAGATGAGAGGATCCGTGGGTACAGATTCAGGCAATGATCCTTTATAAGGCACTTCTTGCAGCCATTTAATATCCATATCATCAAGATCAAAAATCGCCCCAATTTTTTGTGCTTCTTCCAAACTAAATGCCATTTGTCCCAAACAGCCTGCTGTGACCCACTCTTTGGATAGACCCAGTGCTGCTGCGACATCTTTCCATTGAATTTGTTTTCGGACTTTGGTTTCGATAATTTTTTCGGTAACGGCGAGACGAGTCATTTTTTCACTTCCGTACAGTATTGGGTTCTTTGGAAGTGAAGCAGGTTTTATGCCATGACAGCATGTTTCAAGTTTTAAAACTTATTCTAAATCTGTGATCGGCGTCATCACCTGCAAACGTGGGAATGGCACTTTCATCTCTGCTGCGAGTAAAGCTTCCTGAATTTCTTCTCGTACCGTTTCACAGATTCTGGGCATGGTTTCGATATGGATGGGGTCAATCCAGAATCGCACAATGAGACTGATGTGGGATTCCGAGAGTTCTTGTGCGGTAATCAGTGGGGCAGGGTGTTTTAAGACGTGCTCGTCTTGATCTAATACCTCATGGATAATTTGTCGTGCTTTGGATACCGAGTCATGATAAGCCAGACGGCAGGTGATAGAAAAACGAATGGCACCATGTGAGGTGTAATTAGTCACTTCTGCAGCGGCAACGGTGGAGTTGGGTAAGATCAGATAAAGATTGTCCCGTGTCCGAATCCGTGTCGTACGTAGTGTGATCAGCATAACTTGACCATCTTTATTATTAATACTGACCCAATCCCCGATCCGGAATGGACGCTCAAGCAAGATGGTAATCCCAGCGATGAAGTTCGCTAAAGTGGCCTGCGCAGCAAAGCCAACCGCAACCCCTGCAATGCCAAGACCTGCCACAATTGACATCATGTTAAAGCCGAATTGGCTCAAGATCGATGCCAAGGCAAAAACCACAATCACCACAGTCAAGATATTGTTAAAAAGCTGATTAATGGACTCGTCGAGATAGAATTTTTTTAGCGTTTTATTCATCAAGCGAATGATGATGACCCATAAAAGATAAAAGCCCAGTAAGGCAATTGCGGCTCTGGCCGTGGCACGCAGTAAACTCAGTTCCACTCCCAGTTGAGAGAATAAGGCGATCAGACTGGTGAATAACCAGATCAGTTTTAGACTGACCCGCAACGTTTGAATGGTAGATGACCCCAAAAGCGAACGACGTTTAACCATGCTGATGACATGATTGAGCGTGATATAGATGAGATACAGCGTCAGCAGTAAGGCAAGCGTGATGATTCCTTTACTGAGAATCAATCCCGGCAGGTCTGCCCAATCCACATTTTTGCTGTTGGGTGCACCAAGGCTATAGAACAGACTTTGCTGAAAAGCATGAACAAGTTGATCAAGAAAATTATTCATCAGATTCAGCCATGTTTTCCAAAAGTGACGGATTTCTATTTAAGCCCCGACGAATCCAACTATGGATTCTATTTTCTCAATCTAGCACAGGCTATGCCAAGCGAGCGCTTAATTGCGCTTGATACCGAGGACTTCTACATTAAGGGCCGTCAAGGGTTGTGGTGTTGAGTTTGGATCAAGGATCGCAAGCAAATTCTGTGCGGCTAGATTTGCCATTGCATGCCGCGTTTTGAGGCTGGCACTGCCAATATGCGGCGTGAGTACGATATTAGGAACGCTTAAAAGGTCAGGATCTATATGTGGCTCACCTTCAAAAACATCTAGCCCAGCAGCAGCAATTTGGTGAGTACGTAGTGCTTCGACAAGTGCGACTTCGTCAATGATCCCGCCGCGCGCGATATTGGTGAGTGTTGCCGTCGGTTTCATCATGGCTAGTTCAGGTTGACCAATGAAGTGATGGACTTCTGGGGAGTAGGGGACGGTAATGATCAAATGATCACTTTGTTGTAAGAGCTCTTCTTTACTGACGTAGCGTGCATTCAATTGTTGTTCGATCTCAAGAGCTAGTCGACTGCGGTTGTGATAAATCACAGGCATACCAAATCCATGCGAGCCGCGCTTGGCAATCGCTTGCCCGATCCGACCCATGCCTAAAATACCGAGCGTTGCACCATGAATATCTTGTCCTGCAAAGAATCCAATATCCCATTGCCGCCATAGCCCTTCACGCAAGAAGCGTTCACTTTCTCCGATGCGCCTCGCGGTAGCCATCATCAAGGCAAAGCCGAGATCGGCAGTGGTTTCAGTCAGGACATTGGGTGCATTCGTGACCAGAACCCCTTGTGCGGTACACGCTGCGACATCGATATTGTTGTAGCCAACAGCGAGGGTGCAGACCGCGCGAAGTTCAGGGCATGCTTTGAGCAGTTTGGCATCAATTTTTTCGCTACTGGTGATGAGCGCCCCTTGCTTACCTTGCAGATGCAAAATGAGTTCATCTTGAGTCCAAATGTCATCATATTCATTCACCTCAACGTCAAATTTAGTACGCAGTTGATCGATGATGTCTAAGAATATGGCACGTGCAACTAAGATTTTAGGTTTGGACATTGTCTGGCTCCGTTACAACACTCTACGGCATATAGCAATGATTATGCTCATATTCATGTGTAAACACAGTCAGACTTCTGTTGGCGTCTTATAGAACTCCACTTAAGTTAGCTAGAACAACTGACATTGACCGGAGGTTTATCATCGGGCAGTGGTGAAATATCGGATGGTGTTTCCCGATCGGGTTGATTGGTATAGGGTGTAGACAATAGATCGAATAATCGCGCGACTTCGCTAAAGTCACCTGCTTCGGCATGTTCGATTGCAATCTGAGCCATGTGATTTCGTAGGATATAGCGTGGGTTTGCCGCATCCATCGCCGTTTTACGTTCACTTTCAGGGCGTTCAGAGTCTTCAACCAGCGCTTTGTATTGTGCAGCAAAATCGTCAAAGGCAAAAATGTCGATGATTTCATCGCGTAATGATATCCAACCTTGAGGCGTGTCATCGGAGAGGAGACGAAAGCTATTGGTATAATCGAGTCGATTTTTTTCCAGTAGACGCAAAAACTGAGAGGATAATTCGAGAATGCCATTTGGTGTGGCATGCAGACCGAACTTTTTGGCCATGCCTTCCGTGTAGTAATGAAGGAATTCAGGCTCAAAGGTCGCAAGGAGTTCACTTAAGGACTCTTTGGTCACCAAGGCATCAACACTGCCTAGCGGCAATAACTGACCCAGCCAAACCCATAGATTCCAGTGCGCAATGCTGGGTTGATTTTGATAGACATAACGTCCTTCGCTATCAGAGTGGTTATTAATCCACGTTGGTTCAAAACGCTCCATAAATCCATATGGACCAAAATCGAGCGTACTGCCTGTAATGTTCAGGTTATCGGTATTCATTACCCCATGTGCAAAACCGACCAATTGCCAGTCCGCAATCATTTTGGCCGTGCGCTGAATGACTGCACGCGCAAAGGCAAGAGTCGGTGATTCGGCTGTGAGACATTCCGGGTAGTAAGTCTCGATCATGGCATGCGTAAATTCAGGCAAAACATCCGCTGCAAAGCGATTGATCCACTCAAAGTGTCCCAGCCGGACATGACTATCTGCAACGCGCAGTAAACAGGCGCCGCGCTCAAGCGTCTCACGCTGTACAGGGGTATCAGATGAGATAAACCCGAGTGCATTGGAAGAGGCAATACCTAAGGAAGAGAGTGCATGACCAGCTAAATATTCCCGAATGACTGAACGCAGTACTGCGCGTCCATCCCCCATACGCGAGTAAGGCGTTAGCCCGACACCTTTGAGGTGTAGGTCTTGAAGTGTATTATTTTGATCGATCACTTGAGCCAGGAGTAATCCACGACCATCACCGAGTTGACCTGCCCAATGACCAAATTGATGTCCCGCATACACCATGGCCAATGGATCAAAACCATCTGGGAGCGTTTCACCCGCAATAATGGGTACCCACTGATCGGGTTCGGTTTCTTGCCAGCCGAGTTGGCTTGCTAACGCATGGTTAAAATGCCCTGCGATCGGATTTTTAAGCGGCTTAGGCGGTTGCTTATGAAACAGACGAGGATCAAGAAGGGCGTAGCGATTATCAATATTCATAGGAGTTGTTCGCAAAAACGGCGTTATTCAAGTACTTTGAATAACGCCGTATAGGGAGGCAAGTAAGGCATCGTGTGATTGTAAGCAAGAACGGCGCTTAAGTGTTGCGCCGTGCAATGCGAAATAACAAATTAACCCGCACTTTTCACAAAGCGAATACCGCGTAATGCAGATTCGAGACGCTCAGCATGCTCATGGAAACGTTGCTCAATGAGATGAAGATCTGCTTTTAAACGCATATCGACATCATGAATCTTCTGTGAAACTTCTGCTTTTTTGAGCAAGAAGGCCTGCTCTTTGAGCTTGGTCCACTCGTGAATCGTATGACTGAACGCTTCATATTCATGTTTGAAGTGATGACGAACTGATTCAATATCATGCTGCATGTCATGACCATAGCTAGATACTGCGGTCGAAATATTTGCTTCTGCACGTTTAAACTTCATCGCCACTTCTGCATGCAGAATAGTGAGGGTTGGGATACGTTTTAAATTATAGGTCAGTTTAAATTTTGACAGACCTAAGATCAGCCATTTGGTTGGGTCAAACTGCCACCATTTCACGCCATTACGATAGTCGTATTGGAAAATATGGTGGAAGTTGTGGTAACCCTCACCCCAAGTGACGAATGCAAGCCATGGGTTATCACGTGCTGTGTTTTCATCAGTATATGGTTGGCTACCAAACATATGCGCGAGTGAATTAATGAAGAAAGTCACATGATGGCTGATCACGAGGCGCAATAGACCGCCAAGTATAAGGACACCCCAAACATCACCAATGGCCCAGCCTACGAGTGCTGGCAGGGCAATGTTGGTGATTAAAACCAATGGAATGTAGTAGTTGTGCTGAAACATGACCATACGATCATTCAGCAAATCGGGTGCATTTTTATAGTTCGCTTCACCGCTTGGGTAGTTACGCAGCATCCAACCTATATGCGAATACCAGAAACCTCGTTTAGCAGAGTAAGGATCACGGTCGACATGATCAACATGCTGATGATGGGTGCGATGACCGGAAGCCCAAAACAGGACACTGTTTTGAATCGCCATGGTGCCACCAATCATCAGAAAAAAGCGAACAATCCAAGTTGCTTCGTAGGTTCGGTGTGCCCAAAGACGATGGTAACCTGCGGTAATGCCTAAACCATTCCATGCCAGAAAGAGCGCGAAAACAATCCACGTCGCCATGCCGACATGATGGGTCCACAGATAGGTTGGCACCAGAATTAGTGCAGCAATCGGTGTTAGCAGAAGTACTAATGCACCAGGCCAATTAATTGGCGGACGTTGAGCCTGTGGGGTGTTTTCAGGTGAAGAAACAGTGTCGGTCATAACCAAAAGGCTCTTTAAAAATAAGAAGTGTGATGTATCTAAATTAAAATAATAAAATGTGACTTTAATGACAACAACAATGACAGTAGCCAAACAAGTTATTATAAAAATAATAACTAAAACAAGCTATTAAAAAGAAATAGACGCTTCAACTTCAATTCTGAGCGGTTATTTCCAGTCCAATCGAAGTGTACTCTATCATGAGAGTACACTTGTGCACTAGTCTAACAATCGTAATTTTATATATTTCCGATGGAATTATGGAGCATTCGTGTAGGGTGGTCAGTAATTAGCCCATCGACACCCCAAGACTGTAGTTCTTTTGCGCGTTCAATCGAGTTGACAGTCCAGATGCTGAGTTGCAAATTGGCCTTCTTGATTGCTGCAATTGCCGAAGCAGTCGCCAATTTGTCTGACAGACCAATCCGCGTACAGCCTAAAGTGCGTGCGGCTGCTTCATATGCACCTTCCATATCACTGTGATGAGGGGTATCAGAGTGCAATTCAAGGAGCAAGCCTGTTTTTAACGTATGCTTTAGGTCATCTCTGAGTCGTTTTAACTCGGCAAGTATACGGATATCAAATGAGGTCACCGTCACGGCTTTTGCATTTGCCCAACCGTCTAACTCCTCAATAAGTTGTAGACAGATTTCTTCAACAGCGCTTTGATCCTCCACTGCTTTAACTTCAACTTCGATATGCTCAAAATCGATGATGAAGTAAAGGACTTGTTGCAAAGAAGGAATCGGTTCTGGATGAGTCCAATCCGCCCATCCTTGACGATTATCGAAACGACTTAAATCGGTGACGTTGAGACTGGAGAGGAGGTCAGGTTGTCCTGCTGTACGTTGTAATGTACTGTCATGCAGTACCGCTAATTGTCCATCTTTCAGTAAACGGACATCAAACTCTACCGCTTTGAGTCCAAGATTAATAATATGTTGAAAACCGCCAAGGGTATTTTCAGGGGCTTCGCCGCGTGCGCCGCGATGTCCAATAATTTTCATTGCTCAGGATCCGTGATTACTTCAATAGCTGCTTAAGCAGCTGATGACTATTTAAATGTTTGCTTACCCAATATTGGCGTCAGCAAGGGTTCAACACCGGCTTCACGAATTTCATCGATAAAGCCAGGTAAGTCGACTCCGGGAATGAGATCCGGTTCTGCGTCTATCGGTGTCATCATGCTATCCCAGTGACAGGGTACGATCCAGCGCGGTTTGACCAAAGCTATAACTTCTTTAACATAGTTAGGGCGATATTGCCGACCAATGGCACACAGGCATAGGACATCGACCTGAATGCCTTTCAGCTGTTTAGGGATGAAATCCGCAGAGTCGATATGCATGATGCGTAAAGAGCCAGTATTAACGACCCAGTTTAGAACCAAGCCATGTTTAAGATCACGCATCCGTGGTGGCCACGGCGGTGGCTCGGTAATATCACCCGGAATCGGAATCCGTCCAAAAACGCGCCCATGAATCGAAGGCAGTCCTTGGATGGTCCATGTTCCACTTGGGATTTCTTCATGACCACTGGTCTCAACAATTTGTGCTTCAGGCAATCCTGCTGCGCGTCCAACCATCGCGACTGCTCGCGAGCCAATCAACCGTGCACCAGTTTGTGCACAGAGTTCAGGCGCATCCAAAATATGATCATAATGGGCATGACCAACCAGTACGTCATCGGCGTGTGGAATCAAACGGCGAATTAAGGGTGCATTTGGAATGAGCGTCTGGGTCAGCGTTTCACGTAAATTTGGACGCGATACATAAGGGTCTAGTACCAAGGTTCGTGACGGACTTTTTAAAATAAAGCCTGCAGTTCCCAGATAGGTGAATTCGACGGCTTCACCATCACTTTCTCCATGGTATCCATGGGGTTGATACCATTCTTCATGTGGAGTTTTTAGCCCAACAAGGCGCTTCCATAAAGCCATGATGTTCGTATCCTGATGATAAAAATTCAAATGAGGCTACACGATTGATATGAAAATCAGGTGAACCCTTTTTCAAGCCTTACTTACATAGACTCTGGCATGATTATTTCGTTTCGGCATCCTGCCTAACCCAGAGCACTTCTTGTCCGCCATCAAAACGCGAAATGACGCGCGCTGCAACAAACAGCCAATCGGACAGACGGTTGAGATAGTGTAGAGATAAATCGGAAACATCATCTTCCCGATGTTTCAAGCTGGTAAGTAAACGTTCGGCACGACGGCAAATCGAGCGTGCAAGGTGGGCGTGTGCGGTCGGCACACTGCCTGCAGGCAAAATAAAGTTCTTCAGCATGGGCAACGTTTCGTTCATCTGATCAATACTGTCTTCCAAGCGATCCACGCACTCATTCTGCAATATTCGATAGTTTGGGATACACAGCTCACCACCCAAATCAAACAGTTCGTGTTGAATTCTGCTGAGTAAGGGGTCCAGTGTCTCGCCTTGATTGCGCTCGGTGAGACTGGCACGGAGCAAGCCAATCGCACTATTCAACTCATCAACAGTACCGTAGGTCTCAACACGAAGATCATCTTTCGATACGCGTTGCCCATCGCCTAGTCCAGTCGTGCCGTCATCACCCGTGCGGGTGTAGATTTTGCTCAGACGATGTCCCATGGCGTGTGTCCTTTGAAGTGTTGACGAAATTACAATTTATGTATGGCGCTATTGTGGCATCGAATGACGTATATCCATAGTGATGCAACCCTTTTTTTAATGATGTATGTTTTTCGACTTTTGTTAAAACCAGTTCAGTTTATACTTTGTTAAGTAGAGGCAACCTTGATGAAATGAATACCCTATGAGTCGAGAGATTTTGAACCTGATTGAACCCGAGCAAGATCAGGCTATTGATCCTTTGCTGAAGTATCGTGAGCAACATAAGAAGCGTTTGAGCTATATGCCATGGCTATATTGGAAGCTCAAGCCTAAAAACCGCATATGGGCAGATCAATGGCAGCAGGAGTGGCAGACTTATCTGCAATCAATGGAGACCATCCGAATTGGTCGTGATTGTTTTATCTCACCGGATGCGCACTTGTTTGCTGAACTTGGACGGGAAATCGTTATTGGGGATGGTTCATACATCGCTGCTGATAGTGTCATTCATGGACCGATAACGATGGGGCAACAAGTCGCTATCAATCATCACGCAACACTAGATGGCGGGCGCGCAGGTATTCATTTGGCGGATCAAGCCCGTTTGGCTGCTTATTGTCATCTTTATGCGTTTAATCATGGCATGAAGCTTGACCAGACCATTCATGAGCAAGCGGTTACTTCTCAAGGTATTTATATTGGTCGTGATGTCTGGCTCGGGGCTAATGTCGGAATTGTCGATGGCGTGACCGTGGGGGATTTTGCGGTTGTCGGCATGGATAGCACGGTGACGAAGAGTGTGGAGCCCTATGCGATCGTCGCAGGAAATCCTGCGCGAGTGATTGGGGATCGGCGGGAGAAGAAGTAAGGAAATAGAATAGGGTAAAAAAAACCGAAGCCAGTGAATCTGACTTCGGTTTTTTCTTGACGCTGATTAATTATTCATGAGGATTAATAATTCAGCGTAATGCCTAAACTTGCCTGACGACGGGGTGCGAGGTATTGGCTCAGTGAACCAAATCCGCCATAGGGTGCATTGGCCAGTGCAGTTGCATACTTACGATCCGTAAAGTTTTCAACGTTGGCAAATAAGCGGACGTTTGGTAGAGCTTGCCAGTAACCGCGTAAGTTACCAATCGCATAGCCAGAAGTTGGATAGCTTTCGTCATACTCTTTGGCTTGGCTCTTTGAAACGAGTTCAGCGCTAAAGCCATATTGTGGCAGTTGCAGACCCGCAGATGCAGTCAGGGTTTGACGTGGGCGACGGAGTAATTCGCTATCGCTGCTGCCATTTTGACCTTCTTTGATCGGCTGTACATACGCATAGCTACCGCTTGCAAACCAGCCACTGTCGAGTTTCCATTTCAAACCAGCTTCTGCACCAGTGAGTTTGGTTTTGGCAACGTTCTGATTCTGAGATTTGAATGTCGCTGGGTTGTAGATCAGAGTAATCAAGTCATCGATATTGGTGCGATACACCGCAAGATTAGCATCCAACCCTTTGACGATCTGTTGGTTGACACCGATCTCGTAAGAGGTGCTTTCTTCAGGTTTGAGGTTAGGGTTGCTGACCGTATAGGTGGTTGAAAACAGTTCAAATGCATTGGGTGCACGGAATGCAGTACCAACATTGGCATAAACGCTGGTTGTCGGTAGAACTTGGATGCGACCAGCTAGCTGTCCCGTAGTGTGGGTGCCAAATTGACTGCTGTCTTCAACACGAACCCCTGCTTGCGTGCTAAAGATGGCATCTTGGTATTGGTGCTGTAGGTAGTAACCTGTTGATCGCACATCATGATCAAAACTAATCTGATTCCCAAGGAAATCGGTGCTCAGTGCTTTTGCATCGGCTTTATTTGAAGTGACTCCAAATAAGACATTTTGATGTGGAGCAAAGCCCCAGCGGATATTTAAGTCGGCTTCTTTTTGATCACTGTGAACATAATCGGTGCTTTCATTTTGATCCAGTTTGTCAACAAATTGAGATACACGCAGATTGACATTCAAATCTGGCGCAATCGTATAGCGGCCTTTTAAGTTTAATAGGCGGTTGTTGAAGTCTTGAGAGGCTGGGGTATCGTAGTCAGAACCCGTGACATATTCTGACTTGCCTTGATTACCGCGTGCTTCAAGGGATAACGCATATTGATCGTTATCAATTCCGCCTTTTACGGAGTAACCTTTTTGGTCATAGCCCGAATCTTCTTTTGCAGTGGTCGTGACTGGCGAACCATCAGTTGACAGTTTTTGACCACGAATCTGTAGATAAGCATCATCTTTGACTAAGTCTGCGCCGAGGATTGCTTTATATAGACCGTTTTCACCGCCTTCAACGGTGGTAAAGAGGTTTTGTTTGGTTGGCTTAGCAGAAATCAGTTGAATGACACCGCCAACAGCATCAGAACCATATTGTACGGATGCCGGCCCTTTCAAAACTTCAATCTGACCAATATCGGTCGTATCTAAAAAGTTAATACCCGCTGCTGATGAAGTGGCGTTGTTGATACGTACGCCATCTAATAGTACTAGAGTGTGTTTACTTTCAGTCCCGCGTGTGAAAATCGAAGTTTGTTGACCATAGCCACCAGAGGTGACGATGTTTAACGAAGCATCTTGGCGCAATAAGTTTGGGAGCTCATTGACAGGTGACTGCTGGATTTGATCTTTAGTGATCACAGAAATGCTTGCAGGCACTGTATTGATGGCTTCTGGCGCCCGACTTGCCGTGACCACAATCACAGGAAGTTGGCTATCCGTTGCAGGTTCTGCGGCATGTACAGTTTGGAGTGCAGCAAGAACGGATAGTGATAATAAATTCGGTAAAAAAGTACGCGTTGACTTAAAAAATATAGACATAGCAATCTCCTAACACTCAAGCCCCGTGAGTATGTGGGTGGGATGATGTCTGAGATTGGTATCCGGACTGATGGTTGTGCATAACCATTTACCGTTGCGGGGTGCAGTGCTGGCGTTTAACCAGCTTCCCATTCGTCCAGCTCATTCAAATGGCATTGAATATGGCGACGAATCATCAAAGTGACGTTTAATCAAGATGAATGCTCAGAACGCGGCAAGTATAGCCAGAATGTAAACGGAATGTAATTGATTTGTGATATGACTATAAGAGATTGCCAAATATCTAAAATATCGGTGAGTAATTGCTACTACTTTAGCGCTTAACTTGCGTTAGAATACTTTTCATTAAAATTTTAGTCTTTAAGAGATTTACGTTGTCCAACTCCTCATCTCCTTCTACGTCGACACGGGTTAAAATCTGTGGATTAACACGCGTCGTCGATGTGCAAGCTGCCATAGAGGCGGGTGCAGATGCAGTGGGCTTTGTCTTCTATCCACCTAGTCCGCGTGCGGTGACTGCTGCACATGTGGCGACTTTGATTTCCTATGTCCCGCCTTTTGTGCAAGCGGTCGGTTTGTTTGTGAATGTCGGTGCGCATGAATTACAGGATATCCTGAGCCATGTTTCCCTGGATTTGCTGCAATTCCATGGTGATGAAACGCCTGAACAATGTCAGCAATTGGGTGCACTTACGGGGAAACGCTGGATTAAAGCACTACAAATGAAACCTGATATGAATATTCAAACTGAAATCAAAAACTATAAAGATGCTGGCGCCAGCGGCGTGCTTCTGGATGCTTGGCATCCCGATTTACATGGCGGGACTGGGCATGCATTTGATTGGAAGCGCTTTCCGAAACCAGAAGATTTTGATGCACCTTTTGCATTGATCTTGGCTGGTGGTTTGACGCCAGAGAATGTTGCAGAGGCGATTGAGCAGACTCACGCCTATGCGGTTGATGTCAGTGGCGGAGTTGAAGCCTCTAAAGGCATAAAAGATAAGCAAGCCATAGAAAAATTTGTTGCACAGGCTAAACGACCCTCTCAACATGCTGAGCGATGGCGTCACTAATCTCAATTTGAGTCAATTAAAGACTTTTATACAGCAATGAAAAGCCAGTAAACACATGGCTTAGAACATTATTTTGAAAGAATACGTGGAGTAACGTAATGGGCAGTTTAGATGTGAAAGCAGACGAAAAAAATAGCTTGAAAGATCAGTTAAAAGATGTGGATTTTAGTGCGATAGATTTTACTCAATATCCTGATAACAAAGGTCATTTTGGTGTACATGGCGGTCGCTTTGTTTCTGAGACCTTAATGGCTGCGCTTGAAGATCTGGAAAATCTGTATAACCGCATGAAAAATGATGCGGAATTCATACGTGCGTTTGACTATGACTTGGCGCACTTTGTCGGACGTCCATCACCGCTGTATCACGCGGAGCGCTTAAGCCGGGAATTGGGCGGCGCACAAATTTATTTGAAGCGCGAAGACTTGAACCATACGGGTGCGCACAAGGTAAATAATACGATAGGTCAGGCACTGCTGGCTAAGCTCTCGGGTAAAACACGGATCATCGCTGAAACTGGCGCGGGTCAGCATGGCGTGGCGACCGCAACGATTGCTGCCCGTTTAGGAATGGAGTGTGTGATCTATATGGGCGTGGATGATGTTCATCGTCAATCTATGAACGTCTATCGCATGAAACTGTTGGGTGCGACCGTGGTGCCTGTCACCAGCGGTTCACGTACGCTTAAAGATGCATTGAATGAAGCTATGCGCGATTGGGTCACCAATGTGGATACGACGTACTACATCATCGGTACGGTTGCAGGACCGCATCCTTATCCGATGCTGGTCCGTGATTTTCAGTCGATCATTGGCCGTGAAGCACGCGAACAAAGCTTAAAGCAAATTGGTAAATTACCCGATGCGTTGGTGGCTTGTGTGGGCGGTGGATCAAATGCGATAGGCCTGTTCTATCCTTTTTTAAATGATAAAGCCATCAAGATCTATGGTGTTGAGGCTTCTGGCTACGGTGTTGAAACCGGTAAGCATTCTGCACCACTCACTGCGGGTAAAATTGGTGTGCTGCATGGCAATCGCACCTATGTGATGGCGGATGATGAAGGTCAGATCATTGAGACTCATTCAATTTCTGCAGGTCTGGATTATCCGGGCGTGGGCCCAGAACATAGCTTCTTAAAAGACGTGGGCCGTGTGCAATATGTACCGATCAATGACGATGAGGCACTGCAGGGCTTTCGCGATTTAACGCTGATTGAAGGCATCATCCCTGCGCTAGAGAGTAGCCATGCGATCGCTTATGTCAAAAAATTGGCACCGACCATGTCACCAGATCAGTCCATTGTGGTTTGTTTATCTGGACGCGGTGATAAAGATTTGCTGACTGTTGCGAAGCTCGATGGGATTGTGATCAGTTAACGCTATTTTTAGGAAATAGTGACTGAATCACATGAGGTCGATGTGAACTTATATTTGCGTTATTGCTGACGACAGCGAAAATTAATTTGGAATGATTTAATTATGTCTCGTATTGCATCTTGTTTTGCTAGTTTAAAATCGCAAAACCGTAAGGCTTTGATTCCTTATATTATGGCAGGTGACCCTGCACCTGAAGTGACCGTTCCTTTGCTGCATGCGATTGTTGCAGCGGGTGCTGATTTGATTGAGTTGGGTTTACCGTTTTCTGATCCGATGGCCGATGGTCCAGTGATTGCCTTGGCGGCTGAGCGTGCCTTGGCTGGAGGCACCAGTACTTTTCATGCAATCGATATGGTTGCGGAGTTCCGTAAAACGAACACCACGACACCGATTGTACTGATGGGATACCTTAATCCAATCGAGATCATCGGTTATGAGGCTTTTGCTGCACGCGCTGCTCAGGCGGGTGTTGATGGGCTACTGTTGGTTGATCTTCCGCCAGAAGAAGCTGGAGAGTTAGGCGATATTTTAGCGAAGCATGAAATTGATCCCATTTTCTTACTCGCGCCTACCACGACAGATGCACGGATTGAGCATGTGGTGAAAGCCGCACGTGGCTATGTGTATTATGTGTCACTGAAAGGGGTTACAGGCTCATCGGCACTGGATACGGATGAAGTTGCCCAGCGTATTCGCACCATTAAGCAAAAAACGGATTTGCCGATCGGCGTGGGTTTTGGTATTCATGATCGTCAAACGGCGCAAGCAGTGGGTGCTGCGGCTGATGGTGTCATTGTGGGGACGGTACTCGTTCGTGCATTTGCTGAAAATGACGTAACCGAAGCACAAGCGAAAATTGTAGCAAAGGTTCAAGAGTTACGACTCGCTTTGGATGACCTCTAATAATGTCGGAGTTGACAATGACAAACGGAAATCAAGTTCAAAATGATCAATCGAATTGGCTGAACCGTCCAGTTCCAGGTATACATAAGCATGCCGTGGTGAGCAGTGAACGCCCGAATATCCCTGTCATTGTCTGCCCAGCTTGTGATAATGAGATTATCAAAAGTCGCCTCCCTGAACTGCTCTATGTGTGCCCGCATTGCGATGAACATCTCAAAATGTCGGCGCGCATGCGTTTAGAAACACTCTTTGATCAAGTGGATGCCGAACTGGGTCAAGAGTTTAATACCAGCGATCCGCTGCATTTTGTAGACAGCCAGCCTTATCCTGCACGTACCATTGCGATGCAGAAGAAGACTGGTGAAAGCGAAGCATTAGTCGTGATGCAAGGAGCGATTGGTTCGCTCAAGTTAGTTGCATGTGCCTTTGAGTTTGACTTCATGGGCGGCTCTATGGGGTCGGTGGTGGGAGATCGTTTTGTACTTGCTGCTGAGACGGCACTTGCGGCACGCCAACCTCTGGTGTGTTTTGCGGCTTCTGGTGGCGCGCGGATGCAAGAAGGACTGTTGTCCCTCATGCAAATGGCGCGTACCGCTGCAGCCATTCAGCGTTTACGCGAGGCGGGTATTCCTTACATCGTGGTGCTGACCCATCCTGTCTATGGCGGTGTGACCGCATCACTTGCGATGTTGGGTGATATCCATTTGTCTGAGCCTAAGGCTATGATTGGTTTTGCAGGTAAGCGTGTGATTGAGCAGACGGTACGCGAAGTGCTCGAAGAGCCGTTCCAACGTGCTGAGTATCTGCTTGAGCATGGCGTTGTTGATCAGATCGTTCATCGCCGAGAAATGAAAACAACAATTGCACGATTGCTCAGCAAACTGCTCAATGTGACTGTTTAAGACTTTATGAGCGATTCTACTTTATCCTCAAACTCTCCTCCTAATGCACAAAGTTCTTTAGTTCAGTGGCTTGAATATTGGCAAAATATTCATGCCACTGCGATTGATATGGGGCTAGAGCGTGTTCGTCCTGTGGCTGTTCAACTGGATGTGCTAAAGCCTAAGGCATCCGTTATTACGGTGGCTGGAACCAATGGCAAAGGATCCACAACCACAGTCATTGCTTCTATCTATAAAGCTGCCGGTCTGCAAGTCGGTTTATACCAATCCCCTCACATCCAATACTTTAACGAACGCGTGCGTTTGAATGGCACGCCTGTAGATGACCAGCTATTGATTCAGGCTTTTGTGGAGGTCGAGGCAGCACGTCATGTGTGTGGTCTAACCTTATCCTTTTTTGAAGCAACGACATTGGCGGCTTTTTTAATCTTTGAGCAACAAAACTGTGATGTATGGGTGCTTGAGGTTGGATTGGGTGGTCGTTTAGATGTGGTGAATTTGATTGATCCAGATGTTGCGGTGATTACCAATATCGGCGTCGATCATGTGGAGTGGCTCGGGGATAACCGAGAAGCCATAGGGTTTGAAAAAGCTGGAATTCTGCGTCAAGGGATTCCATTTGTCTTTGGTGAACTGGATATGCCAGCGAGTGTCCAGTTACGCGCAAGTGTGCTGGATTGTTCGGTCTATCAAGTGGGGCGTGATTTCCAGTGGGGGAGCGTGGCGCCCTTGAATCTGGATATGACTCCAAATACGACAGATGAACATGTAACGTTTTTTGAGTCTCCTTATTTTTATACGAATGCCGCTCAAACTTTACGGTTACCTGTAGCAAATCTTGCACTGAATAATGTGAGCGTTGCTATTACAGCTGTTTTATTGAATAAAATTGATGTTTCATATCATGCAATAAATCAAGGAATTGAGTCTGCTAGACTGGCAGGACGCTTTGAGTTACAGACTTATCAATGGCGAAGGTTGATCGCGGATGTTGCTCATAATCCCCATGGCGTAGATTTTTTACTAAAGCAGTTGACAGTTTATTGCAAAAAACATGTAACGCGTCATATTCATGCTATATTCTCTATGCTGGCGGACAAAGATATTGCCACTGTGGTCGATATGGCTAAGGGCATTATTGATCATTGGCATGTTGCGGTACTGGATGTGCCGCGAGCTGCGTCTATGGAGCAGCTTCGTGCGGCCTTAGAAAACGTGCAAGTCACTTTTTATCCGAGTATCGCCGCTGCACTAGAAGGTGCACGAGCAGCCGTGGAAGATGATGATCTGATGCTGGCATGGGGATCATTTCACACGCTTGAAGAAGTGTATGCACAGCGTAATGGTGTTGAGCTTTTGAATTAATTTCCAATTGGAATAAACAACAAATGTGGGTGGGGAGGCTGCAATCATGAGTGCGAATCAACAACGCTGGATGGGCGGTATTATCCTGCTCGGTGGCAGTGCGCTGCTGGCAAGTTTTTTATTCCAAGGGAATGGACAGAAAAGTACAGTCCCGCATGTTGCGCCTGTCGATAAAACCTTAAATCTTGAACCGACACATCGGTTGGCACCGCCAACCAATGGCGTCAGTAATCAACCGATAGATAACCAACCTGTTCAACTCACACCACTTGCGGTTGATGTTGATACTGAGCGTAAACTGCTTGCCGCACAGCATGATATGCGCGAGAAGAAAGTCGCTGAACAAGAAGCCCGAACCGCAGAGTTTTTAGCACGTCAGCAACAAGCAGAAGCCAACTCAGCAAATCGTGTCGCCGCGGAGCAATCAGCTCGATTAGCAGCGCGTAAAGCAAAAGAAGACGACGCGCTTAAATCTACAGACCCTGCTGCACCCGATATCGCTGCGCCAGATGATGACGCTTCCAAAGCCGCAGCGCTTAAAGCTGAACAACGCCGTCAAGATGCAAAGGATCGTGAAGAACAATCCCGTTTGCGGGCTCAGAAAGCTGCAGAAAATCATGAAAATGCGCAAAAGCTAGTTGCACAAGCCGCAGAAAAAACCGCGCAGGCAAAAGCCGCTCGTGAAGCGGCCGAGAAGAAACAAGCTCAAGAACAAAAAGAGCAGCATGATTTACAAGTGAAACAGCATAAAGAGAAGCTAGAGAAAGAAAAGCAAGCAAAACTTGATGCTGAAAAAGAGAAAAAAGCGCTTGAAGCGAAACAGCATAAAGAGAAGTTAGAAAAAGAGAAGCAAGACAAAGAAGATGCCGCGCAGGCTAAACTGGATGCCGATAAAGCGGCAAAACTGAAGATTGCACAAGCCGAAAAAGCTGAGCGTGCGCGCCTGAAAGCCGCCTCTGACGATGCTGACAACAAAGAAGCACTACAAGCTCAAGTTGAGAAGAATAAGAAAGAAGCTGCAATCTTGAAGGCTAAGCTTGATAAGTTAAATGGTACGGGTACAGATACAGCCACTGCCAAAGATTCACAAAAAGCCAAAGATGCAGAACGCGCACGCGCTTTGCTAGAAGGGACACCAACGACCGCGACAGCAGTATCTCCAGCACCGGCTCCCCTCGTTATGGTGCAAGTAGCCATGGCTGAATCGCAAGCCAAGGCCGATGCCATGGTCTCCCAACTGCGTGCTAAAGGCTATAAGGTCCGAACCAGTACCACGACCAAAGGTGTACGGGTATTGGTTGGTCCTGAAAAAGACGCGGCAGCCGCAACTGCGACTAAACATAAAATCGAGCAGGACGGCAGCTTGAATGTTAAGGGAGCTTGGGTTTCAAATTGGCAGCCACCTACATCTTAATTGCGGTACTCGCACTTTTATTTATTCTCGTATTGTCAGGAAGTCGGCGCTCCCAACTTCCTGAAGTCAAACCTGTTCGTGGTGATGATCTGGCGATTTGGCCATTTATGCCACGGATATTCATGACTGATGCTGAAGTTCGTTTCTTTCATCAACTCAAACAAGCCGTCCCTGAATTCCTGATTTTTTCTCAGGTTGGGCTCTCTCGTTTGATTGAATGTACCGATGAAGAGGATGAAAAATTCTGGTTCAATCGGATTAATCGTATGAGTGTTGATTACGTCCTCGTGGATCAGGATGGACAGCGTGTTTTAGTTGCCATAGAGCTCGATGACTGGTCACATGAGCACCATTCAAGACAACGTGCAGACCTAAAAAAAGACAAAGCCTTGGTCAGTGCAGGTATTCCGATTGTTCGTTTTCACGGTGAAGATCCAGTGACTGCAATTGAGATTCGTCGGGAGTTATTGAGTGCCTTGCAGACCCAACAAGAGTGGCTTGCCGAATCACGGGCACAGTTTGCCGAGTATTAATTCATTCTTTCCAAGACTCCAAATGACTGAATTTATTCTTTCATTTTTTATGAAACCACATCTTTAGAGTTTTCATTTTTTTGCCCGCCAGATTTGGCATATCCATGCTCAGGGATAGTGATATGTTACCGCCATCAAAGATGCACCAAAGCAGTCGAGTGAATGGGCTTGATACGCTACGCGCTGCCGCGATCATTCTGGTCTTCATGTATCACTATATGGTTTTTGTGAGTCATGAACAGACTTTTGGCTGGCTGAGTGAAGTTGGTTGGATGGGGGTAGACTTATTTTTTGTCTTAAGCGGCTATTTAATTGCCAATCAATTATTCAAGGGCATTAAACGGGGACAGCACATTAGTGCTAAGCATTTTTATGCACGCCGCGCCTTGCGCACATTGCCGATATTTTGGATTGTATTAGCGGCTTATTTTATCTTTCCAGCGGTCATGGGTGGTAAAACACCGCCGCCACTCTGGTCCTTTCTGACCTTTACTCAAAATTATCACTTGCAGCCGGGGACGGCCTTTTCACATGCATGGTCGCTGTGTATCGAAGAGCAATTCTATTTAATTTTTCCATTAGTCCTGATTGTTGGAATGCGTTTTCGATTCAATCGGATATATGGTTGGATTCTACTCTTTGGCTTGATACTGGTGGGTGTCATTGCCCGAATCCTATTGTGGCAAACCTATGGCCGTGAAAGCCTAGGGCAGGTGAGTGGTTATTATCCCCATATTTATTACGCAACCTTATGTCGTTTTGATGAGTTCCTGCCTGGTATTGCGGTCGCGTTGGTCAAGAATTTTTATCCCGCTTTTTGGCTACGCATAACACGCCATGGTCAATTATTATTGGGATTGTCGGTCTTGGCGTTGAGTAGTATTTTTTATTCTGCCTATCATTTTTACTATATTGATGAATATGGCTATGGTTTCTTTATGACCGCCTTTGGCTACTCAATGATTGCATGGGTATTCGCACTGTGTGTGGTGACAGCACTCTGTCCGTCTTCATGGCTTTATAGAGTTCGTGTTCCGGGTGCAGCGAGTATTGCTTTATGGTCATATTCGATTTACCTGTCTCACAAGCCCCTTGCATATATCCTACAAAAACTGCTGGCAGAAAGTCAGTGGATTACGGTGCAGTGGTTACCACTGTTGACTTTGATCGTCATCGTGCTGGCATGCGTGATCATGGGTGCTGTGCTGTATCAAATCGAAGCATTTTTTATGCGAGTCCGCGATCGACGCTTTCCTTCAAACTTCGCTACAGACGCAAATACCGCCCAATAATCAGATTACAAATTTGCCATCATTTCATGCCTAGAAAGACGCACTTTGCCCTTGAAAGACAGCATATATCTCTGCACTCTAGGATGAGTCATGTATACATTGCATGACTTAAAAAAACGACAAAAACTCAAAGTGAATATATCGATATTATAAGGAAATAGTATGTCTCATCATGATCTAGATGCCTATAAAGCAAAACATGAGCTAATTGCTTGCAAGAAAATACTCGTGAATAAAGTGTTGAATAACTCTCATGTTAAATCCTCGCAAGCCCTCGTTGATAAGATCAAGCAAATCTCTTTAGAGCTCGAAGAGTGCATGGCTGCTATCAATACCGTACTTTATAGTCAAGATAAAACAGCGAATAGTTCGACCATCGCCTTGGATGAGTTCAATGAGCATTATTGGCGACTCAAGCCGGAAGGCACGACCCATGTGATTTTCGATGAAAAAGACAATACCGTGTATTGGGGAAAAACATCGAAGGTCAATGCACAGGCGATCAAAGACATTCAATATATCTGGTCACTGTCGAGCTGGTCAGACCATCACCATCTTTTGAAAAAAGAAGGTGCAGATACAAGCCACACCATAAATCCACAGCTCAGAATTGTGAAATTTCCGCGTATCGACCAGATCGCTATTCGTTATAACGGTCAAGTGAATGCATTACCGATGCCGAGTGAATATGGCGCGATTTATGAGAATCTCTATAAGCGTGGTTTTGAACCAACCCCTTTTGATGCTGAACAAGGATTTATTCACCCCCTGACGCATGAGTTTATCGATGCAAAAGAAGCGATTATTTATGCCAAATATATCGGCATGCTTCCTGAAGACAGTGACGTGTCTCAGCTTGTGCCTGCGATGATTGTTTAGATTCTTATCGTGCTATGTCATCTATTTAACCCACTCTGTTTTATTGTGCGATTGCCCAATAAACCAGAGGTTAAGTGAAGTCATTTTCTGTTTAGCGCACCAATCAGTCGACTCACTTAGCTGATCAAACTTACTTGTCCGCTATACAAGCGCTCGCTGCCTTTCTCAGTGAGTATTTGTAGACTGCCGTCATCAGCGATACCGATTGCGCGGGCATGCTGCACGGCTTGATCAGGTTGAATAATCTGGATGGTTTGATTGACCAGAGCATCCCAAGCCATAAAGCGTTCTTGCAATTTAGGACTATCCTGTAAAAATAAATCGATGGCCTGATGCAGGGCATGCACAACTGCAACGGTAAGAGTGAGGCGATCGATGTTCTGCTTTAATAAGGTCGCAAGATCGGTCACCGTACGATCCGCTACCAAATTTTGCATGGGTTGCAGATTGATCCCAACCCCGATGATTGCGCCGTGTTCCATATTGTGACTGGTGATAGGTTCGATCAGAATCCCACCCCATTTCGCGCCTTCAAAATAAAGATCATTGGGCCACTTCACGGAAACATTCAATGCTTTTAAGAGCGGCATATTTACCAATGCCAATGCCACTTCCAAAGCAAGCCTCCCATCTAATGGCGACGGCAATGTACTTAATAATGATAAATACAGATTCCCTGTCGGAGACTGCCAAGTTCGATTGGCTTGACCACGCCCTGCAGTTTGCTGGTTACTGATCGATAACGCATGGGTTGCGCCGCGTGCAGCCCAGAGACGGCAGTCATCATTGGTGGAGGTGGTGGTTTGTTGCCAATCAATCATGTCGAATGCTGGCAGTGCCGATGCATTTAAGTGTTGGTGAAGCTGGTCACTGAGCATGAGATGATCAATATTGCTTAATTCTGAAGTATTCGTCGTCATTGTTTTTCTGCCTTGTATCTCTGTTCTATTGTCTGGTGTTTACGCAATCACTGTAAAGTGAGATTTGGTGCGTTCCGCTCACTTGCTAGGGTGATTTTTGCCTTCGGTTTTCTGGGGTTGCTGCGAACAATATAAGATATTGAAATGTGTTTATAAATGAAGTCCTCTATACGATAACGTATATCGGTTTTGTACAATTCATACGCCATAATTGCATGTTATTTCATCGGAAATAGCGATTTAGTGCTAGTATTCTAAAAATAATTGTCTGACAATTGTACATGAAGTAGTGCGTTGTCGAAGAGATATTGGTAAAGTTCAATTGAGCGTGGTTTGTGACAGTTATTTTAAAGTCAAATATCTGATTTCAAAACAGTGTTCTTTATATGAATTATATCTCAAGTATTCAAAAAAATTATTTAGTGGATTGATGTGATCCTGCTAAAAGAGATGAATAAATTGACGATCACAATGAGATTGACTTAAGTAAGTTCAATGAATTGGTGTTTTTAGTGTCATTGACGCTGAATTGGGATTTTGTTCGTTTGCCCAGCACATGTACCGTAGGGGTAATAGTATGGCATTTTTGGCGGCAGAAAGTTTGTCAGAACAGATTGCAAGACATATCGGTGAGCAAATTATCACTGGTGAGTTGGTCGAAGGTGAGAGGATTCAAGAGCTTAGAATCGCAAAAGACTTAAATGTCAGCCGTGGATCGGTACGCGAGGCATTACTGATTCTTGAACGTAGCTATTTAATCAAGATTTATCCTCGCCGTGGTGCAATGGTTTCGGAGCTTTCTGTTCAGCAGATTAAGTCATTGTTTGAAGCAGGTACATTAATGTTGGGAGCGATGGTTCATCGTACCAGCGAAGCGTGGCGTCAGCCTGATAGTGAGCGAATGAATCAACTGATTCAGGATTTGTCGCTACAAGTGAAAGTCGGTGATATCGAAAAATTTTATGACAGTGTTTTTGAGTTTTTGCAGAGTACGCATACCTTAGTCGGTAATACCTATTTACGGGATATTTTTGATAATTTACTTCCCGCATTTCGCCGCAGTTATTTTTTAACGCTCAATACCTCACGCCGTGAATTACAAGAGGCGTTTGATCTGTTTAAGCCCGTTATCGATGCGATTTTGATCCGCAAAGGGGAGCAGGCTGCTGTCTTTATGGAAGAGTTTTGCCGCCATTTACGTAATTTGGTTCTGGATTCTCTTGCACGTATGAAGCAAATCGAATTGGCGTGGGCACAACGTTCACGACGTGGAAAATAATGCGGCTTCGTAGTCTTCGTCTGGCGGGTTTTAAATCTTTTGTCCATCCAACGACTCTAAATTTTAAGCAAGATCTCACGGCGGTTGTGGGCCCAAATGGCTGCGGCAAGTCGAATGTGATCGATGCAATTCGTTGGGTGATGGGTGAGTCTTCTGCGCGTCAACTGCGCGGTGAAGCAATGAGTGACGTCATCTTTGCGGGGACGGTCAATAAGAAACCGATTGGACAAGCCAGCGTTGAACTGCATTTTGAAAATACCTTTGGTAAATTAGGTGGTGCCTACAACGCCTATACCGAACTGTCGATTCGCCGCCAAGTCAGTCGTGACGGCCGCTCCGACTATTTCTTAAACGGCACGCGCTGCCGTCGTCGTGATATCACTGACATTTTCTTAGGGACGGGTCTGGGACCACGTTCTTATGCCGTGATTGAGCAAGGCATGATCAATCGTCTGGTTGAAGCGAAGCCCGATGATTTGCGCGTGTTTTTGGAAGAGGCCGCAGGCGTATCGCGCTATCAAGCCCGCCGCCGTGAAACACAGCAGCACCTTGAAGATACGCGGTTGAACTTGTCCCGTCTGCAAGATCTTGCCGATGAGCTGGGTCGCCGTCGACGTGCACTGGAGCGTCAGAGCCAAGCGGCTTTGAAGCATAAAAAACTCGTAGAAGATCGCCGTGTGGCTCAGTTAGAGCTATGGACTGTTCAACATGTAAATGCAGCAAATCGCCAAGCCATCCATACCACTAAACTGACTCAACTGGGTGATGATTACCGTCAACTACGCAGTCGGTTGAATGACTTGGATCATGCTGTTCAACAGCAATCTGTACGCTTATCACAGTTGCTTGCAGAAGCCCAGCCAATGCAAAGTGCATGGCAAGATGCTGAACGCGTGCGTCAAACAGCCGTCGCCAATCTCAGCCAACAGCAGCAAGCCGAATCTAGGCTGCTTGAGCGTAGTACCAGCGTTGAAGCTCAACATGCGGCACTGACCCGTCAGATTGAGCATGATCAAACGGTATTGGCGGAGTTGATCGCGGTTCATGACCTGAGTCAGCCCAGACGACAAGAGCTGATTCAGACGATTTCGGCACTTGAAGTTCAATTGCCCAGTGTTCAAGAGCAAGCGCGCCAGACCCATACTGAACTACAAGACTTGCGGACACGCATTCAGAGCGCACAGCAAAAACGTGCGGATCTTGAGCGGGAACAAGATCATATCTCTCGTCAGCATACACGTCAGGCTGCACAAATCGCACAGCTTGAAAATGCACTTAATCAGTTGGATCAAACGGCCTTGGCTGATGAGCTGCTGGATATCGATGATCAATTGGTTGAAGTGACTCAAACACTTTTGCGCCTTCGCCATGAAGCAAATAGTGCACTGGAGAGTGTACAGACCTCTGAGCAATCACGGATCACATTGCGGGCTCAGCAAAGAGAATTGAGTCAAGTGTTTGACGGTCTGCGGGGGGAGCAGCGTGCATTGCTGGCACTACAAGAAAAAACCGATGCTAAGCAGGTCAATGCGCAAAAGAATGGTAACAAAAATGAACCGCAATATGTTGAACCTGAAGGAGCTCGTTTATTAGAGCAACTTCAGGTCAGTACAGTAGGGCAGCCGCATCTTGCACTTATTGAATCGGTACTGGGTCAATGGCTTAAGGCGCATATTAATGCTGATGCGCCAGTTGGGCGTAATTTATTCGTATCAGGGCATCCCTTACAACCCGATATTCTAGCGGGAACAACTGCTTTTTCTTCGTGGTTGACTGAACCGCAATCATCGGTGTGGCAACACTGGGGTGTTGTGGATACGCGTACCGATGCACTTGAACGACAGTCAGAATTAAAACCTTATCAATCACTTGTCACGCTTGATGGGCATTGGGTCGGCGCTGATTGGGCTATTGATCTGGCACGTGACGCAGTGTCCCGTTCAGGAGCCGAGAATACAGGCTTATTGGCACGTCGTATTCGTTTAGAGACTTTAAATGCAGAGCTACTCGCGAGTGAGGCGGCGTTACTTGAAGCAACCAATGCGCTGAAAGAAGCTGAGCAATTCCATACGCAGAGTGTCCAAGCCCAACAGGGTTTAGCCGCTCAGATTAATCAAGCCGAACGTAGTCAGCAAACGATAGAGCTTGCCCGTGCACGTCTTGACAGTAAGTTGCAGTCACAGCAGGGACAGATCGAACAACAACGTCAGCAGCTATCGCTATTGAGCGCCAGTCAAGAAGAGGACATGGAGCGCTTGAACGATGTGCATATGGAGCAGGCGGCGCTTGAGCTTCGTCTAAATCCGTTAATCGCTCAAGTGGGATCGCGTGAACAAGAAGCCAGTACTGCTCAGCAGAATTTAAGTCAAACGACTTTACAGATTCAACAACTGCGTATGCAGCAGCAGAATGCCGAGCTGGAAACGCAGACCCGGCAAATTCGGATTGAAGCGTTGCAAACAACCAGTGATCGCGCTGTTTTTCAACAAAGCCAATTAGAGGGTGAGCAGCATCAGATTCAAACAGAATTAGCGCAGGTTAGAGCGGAGATCCCAGCGCTGACCCTTGCGCTTGAAGTGGGTGAGCAAGAGGCTTTGGCTGCGGATCAACGCTGGCAGGCCCGCCAAGTCGAACTCAAAGAGGCGCAAGCTGCGGTACAGCAGCTTGAGCATGATCGTCACAGTCAGACTCAGGCAGAAAACACACTGCGTGACGAGCTTGAGAACACACGCCTTGCATGGCAGGTTGAAAAAAGTAATTTGGCGCAACTTGCTGAGCAATTTGCAAGTTTAGAGGCGCCTGTGCCAGATGCGACACAGTTGAATACTCAAACGCACAAGTCCGAACAAACATTACATGCAGATCTGGCACAATTGGATAGTGCAATCCAGCGGCTGGGTGAGTTAAATTTAGCGGCGCCGGCTGAACTTGCGGAGGTCACGGAGCGCTTTGATGAATTGAATCATCAGATGGATGATTTGAATCAGACGCTCGCTCAGCTCGATGATGCGATGCAAACCATCGATCGGGAAACCCGTAGTCTGTTTATGGATACCTTTGATCGGGTTAATCATGAATTACAGCAATTATTCCCTAAAGTGTTCGGCGGTGGTGAAGCACGCTTGATTTTGGAAGATGGCTGGCAGTCTGGGGTACGCTTTATGGCGCAGCCGCCCGGAAAGCGTAATAGCAGCATTGCTTTATTATCCGGTGGCGAAAAAGCACTAACTGCTTTATCCTTGGTTTTTGCGATTTTTAAACTGAATCCCGCACCATTTTGTCTTTTAGATGAAGTGGATGCACCATTAGATGATGCAAACGTTGCAAGATTTTGTCGATTGGTAACAGACCTGTCTAAAAGTGTGCAATTCATTTACATTACCCATAATAAGTTAGCAATGATGATGGCAGGTGAATTAATGGGCGTGACGATGCCAGAAGCAGGTATTTCTAAGTTAGTAGCCGTGAATTTGGACGAAGCCGAGACCCTCGTCGCGTCAACAGGAGCTTGATCCATGGATATTCTGGTTGTAGCAGGCGTCATAGTCGCGGTTATCCTTATTTTAGTGGGTCTTTTCCTGATCTTTCGTCGTGCACCACAGCCGACTGCTGAAAAGGTGGTCGCAAGTGAAGAAACGCCGTCGCCACAAATTGAACTACCTTTAGATGCGGTTGAAACCGATTCCGCACCGACAGAACCTGTCATCTCTGCCAATGATTTCATCACGCAGACGATTCATCAGCATGCTGCGCAGCATGCGAGTCAATTACATGCTGAACATGTAGATAAACCTCAGCAAGTTCAAGGTTTTGATGAAGACCAACCTGCGGTTTTAGCGACTGCACATCATGCATTTAAGGCACCGATTCAGCCTGAGGTTTCCGCTGAGCCTGTTTCTCCAACGATCACGCTAGAGCCCGAGTCCCTTGCCCCGCAGAAAGGCGGTTTGGATGCAATGCTGGATGATCTGGAACAAGCCACCTCTTTATCCCCTCATTCACATCATCTGGATGTGGGGGCACCACTACACCATACTGAATTGGAATTAGAGTCTGCCATACCCTCGATTTCCGCAATTGACACGGCAGAATTAACCGAGTGGCAAGGGGATAGTATCCTGCTTGATGAGCATCTTGCAGATCATAGCCGCAGTGAAGAAGACAGCATTTTGGTTCAAGCTGAACAGATCATCGCCATTCATTTATTGCCAAAGAGCGGGCGCCCGCTGGAAGGCAAGATGGTATTGCGCCTCTTGCGTAAACATGGTTTACGTTTTGGCGAAATGTCGCTCTTTCATCGTTTTGAAGAAGCAACGGGTCAGGGACCAATGATGTTCAGTGTCCTGAAGTACACGCAAGAAGGCCCAGCAGGTTTTGATCTGGATACCATGGAAAATGAAAATTTTGATGGGCTCTCGTTCTTTCTGGCCTTACCCGGTATCCGCCCGCTGCAAGGTTTTGATATGATGATGAGCACTGCACAACGCTTATGTCTAGACTGCTATTCACAATTGTTCGATGAAGAAATGAATCAATTGAGCGAGCAGTTGAAAGGGCATTATCGTCATCAAGTCTTGGATTTTAGACCAACGCGTCTGTGAGATATCGTCATGAGATCGCGATAAGATAAGAAGCACTCGATTGAGTGCTTTTTTTGATCCAATGTATTTAGTCAGTTTTTAGAAAATAGAGTGGTTGAGGAAGTCCCATGGCTGATTTATTCAGTGCATTAGAAGATGCAGAACATCACGATCGTCAGGCTGTAGAAGCTGAAATGCGTAAGCTTATTGATCTGATTCGAATCAATAGCCATGCCTATTATGTGATGGATGCACCCATACTCGATGATGGCGAATACGACGAGCTACTCCGCCGTTTAAAAAGCTTGGAAGAGCAACATCCTGATTGGATACAATCCGATTCACCCACTTCCAAGGTTGGTGGTCAGGCGCTGGGGCAGTTTCAAAGTGTGGTACATCAAGTGCCGATGTTGTCACTCGGCAATGTCTTTAATCATGAAGACTTACTGGCATTTGATCAGCGTGTCAGGGAACGTCTACCCAACCAAGAAATTCGATACGAACTGGAATTAAAACTCGATGGCTTGGCGGTATCCTTGCATTATCTCAACGGACAGTTGGTTCAAGGCGTAACACGGGGTGATGGAGAGACCGGTGAGGACATTAGTCATACCGCCAAAACAATTCGTAATTTGCCCCATGTATTGATTGATCCTACAGGCAAACCCGTTCCCCGTATCCTCGAAGTACGTGGGGAAGTGCTGATACCTAAGAGTGGTTTTCATAAACTCAATCGAGATGCTGAAGCACGTGGATTGAAAACCTATGTCAATCCACGCAATGCGGCAGCGGGCAGTTTACGCCAGCTCGATCCCGCAATTGCTGCGACACGGCCCTTGGCATTCTATGCGTATTCCATTGCACAGAGTGAGCCAGCACATGAATGTCCAACCCAGTCCGAATCGCTGTACTGGCTAAAGTCTCTGGGTTTTACCGTTTCCGAACGCCTCGAGGTGGTCGATTCTATAGCTGAAGTTCAGACCGTTTATGACCAGATCAATGCCGGACGCGAGGAACTTGCGGTTGAAATTGATGGAATGGTGGTTAAGGTCGATTCACTGCGTCAGCAGCAGCAACTGGGTTTTTTAAGCCGTGAACCGCGTTGGGCTACGGCCTATAAATTCCCTGCAAAAGCAGCGCTAACCACTGTTGAACAGATCGATTGGCAAGTAGGGCGTACGGGGACATTGACGCCGGTCGCACGCTTAAAACCGGTATTTGTAGGCGGGGTGACGGTCAGTAATGTGACATTGCATAATATTGGTGAGATTCAGCGCTTGGATGTGCGTGTTGGTGATAGCGTCACGGTCTATCGCACTGGGGATGTAATCCCTAAAGTAGAGCGTGTATGGCCTGAATTTCGTCCTGCATCTGCACAAGTAGTTGAGTTGCCAAGCAACTGCCCTGTATGTGATTCTCCGGTCATCATGCCGGAGGGCGAAGCGTTAGCACGCTGTACGGGTGGACTATTTTGTCCGGCACAACGGATTGAGGCGATACGTCATTTTGTGTCACGTAAAGCCATGGATATTGATGGCTTGGGCGAGCGCTGGGCAGAGGGTTTGCTCAGCAATGGCCTGATTTCAGATGTGTCTGATCTTTATCAATTGCATACGCGTCGTGACGAACTGTTGACCCTTGAGAAGCTCGGTGAGAAGTCTGTTCAGAATTTATTAGATGCGATTGAAGCCAGTAAAAAAACCACCTTTGCACGTTTCATCTATGCGCTGGGGATTCGCGGGGTCGGGGAAAATACTTCCCGTCATTTGGCAGAGCAGTTTCAGACATTGGCAGCTCTTTTTGCGGCTGATCTCGATAGCTTAAAGATGACTGCCGATGTGGGCGAAATTTCCGCTAACTGGATTTTAAGCTTCTTGGGCGAGACTCATAATCGCCAGATTATCGAGCGACTGGTTGCAGCAGGTGTCTATTGGGATGCACCTGTAAAACGTACCCGTCAGCCTTTAACTGGCGAAAGCTGGGTCTTGACTGGGACGCTATCGCGTTTTACCCGTGAGCAGGCGACCATGATTTTGCAGGAGTTGGGTGCCCGTGTCAGTGGCAGTATCTCAGCAAAAACCAAGGCACTGGTCGCAGGAGAGAAGGCAGGTAGTAAACTGGCCAAAGCGCAAGAACTCGGAATTCAAACCCTGACCGAAGATGAATTTGTGACTTTCGTTGCTGGACACGGTGTTGAACTCTGAGCATGATTTTTAATGCTTTGAATTTAGTTTTATTATCAGGCGATTAAATCAGGCTTCTTGGATGTAAATGCATATGACGACTCCGCGTAAACTGTGGCTAGACCTTGGCAATACGCGTTTGAAGTATTGGCTGACTGAGGGTGAAGAGATCATCACCAGTGGTGCTGAGTTGCACTTACAATCGCCTGCTGATTTATTGCTGGGCTTAGTCGATCGATTTAGCAATTTTCAGCCATCATTTGTGGGTGTATCTTCAGTGCTGGATAGTCAGGCCAATCAACGAATCAAAAAATCGCTAAAGCCTCTGAATACCCCAATTGAGTTCGCTCAAGTCCTTGCAACATCACATGGTTTGATTACGGGTTATGATCACATCGAAAAGCTAGGGATTGATCGCTGGCTACAGGTGCTTGCGTTATCGGGACAGCAGAAGAAATTTTGTATCGTGGGTTGTGGCACGGCATTAACACTCGATTTGCTGGATGATGAAACTCACCTCGGTGGATATATTTTGCCCAGTTTTTATTTACAGCGTGAAGCTCTAGCTCAGGGGACACGGCGTGTGCAAGTCCCTGATGGTGCATTTAGTAATCTTGGCGCAGGGCGTAATACGCAAGATGCCGTGCATCATGGCATTCTCTTGGGACTCGTCGGTGCGATTGAAAAATTAGTGCGTTCTGATCCTACCCGTGAACTGGTGTTGACTGGCGGAGATGCGGTACTGATTCGTTATTTTCTGGATATTCCTAATCCGATTACGGTCGAAGATGATTTGTTGTTGAGAGGATTAAGGCGCTATTTCTCTTAAATTATTTTTTAAATGGGCTTGTATTTATTTTTTTTGTGTTTAAAATCTGCCCACATTAGTTCAGACATTGTGTCTGGATCCCTCAAATTCTACAGGAGCACTTGCAATGGTTAAAGACGGTATTTTTGCTTAACGGCAGTCGCTCCTGATTCGGACCGCTGCCCAAAGCATACGGTTCGAATGCACAGATCTTTAAAGAGACCCTAGCATTCGCTAGGGTTTTTCGTTTTTGGATCGCTGATTTTATGCGATTCCAATTTCTAAAAGCCCCACAACCGTATCTACTGACGTGATTTGTAGTCTCTATCCATAAGACCACAGATCAAAACGCGCTTATCCAGCGTATATTTTTTAGTGTTAGAAACATCATGGCTATACAACTGACTTTAAACGCCAATTCTGGTTACGGCGTCCCTGTAAATATTTTTACCCGAGATATTGATGACGCTGCAATCGAGCAACTCAAAAAAGTGGCTCAGTTGCAGTTTATTTATCCCCATGTCGCCGTGATGCCTGATGTGCATCAAGGCATTGGTGCCACGGTGGGCTGTGTGATCCCCACCAAAAACGCCATTATTCCTGCGGCTGTCGGTGTGGATATTGGCTGCGGCATGAATGCGATTAGGCTAGGTCTGAAAGCAGCGCAGTTACCAGATGACTTGCGCAAGATTCGCAGTGACATCGAGCGGACTGTGCCTGTGGGCTTTAATCATCACAGTCAAATTAAAGCCCGTGCGTCAAGCATTGATCCCTTAGCTCGACGCTTAGGCGTGATCACAGATAAACACCCGGGCTTATTGCGCATGCTCCGCAATTTTGACCGCACGTGGCAAAAGCAATTGGGTACGTTAGGCGGCGGTAATCACTTTATTGAGCTCTGTATTGATGAGCAAGATGACGTATGGGTAATGCTGCACTCTGGCAGTCGAGGATTGGGCAACTGTATTGGCACGTACTTTATTGAACGTGCCAAGAAAGAAGCCCAGAGCCGATTTGGTCATGTACCCGATAAGGATTTGTCCTATTTCGCCGAAGGGTCTGCAAACTTTGATGATTACGTTGAGGCGGTGCATTGGGCACAGGATTATGCGATGGAAAACCGTCGGGAAATGATGCGTCTGATACTGGCTAAGCTGCGAGTACATTTACCGCCATTCCAATTGACCAAAGAGGCGATTAACTGCCATCACAACTATGTGCAGCAAGAACGTCACTTTGGGGAAAATGTCTATGTCACGCGCAAAGGGGCGATCAGTGCGCAAGCGGGTGAGTTGGGAATCATCCCCGGTTCAATGGGTGCGAAGTCCTATATTGTGCGCGGCAAAGGCAACGAGATGTCGTTTTGCTCCTGTTCTCATGGAGCAGGTCGGCGTATGAGCCGGAATAAGGCCAAAGATTCATTTACTTTGGACGATCTGGCTCAGCAAACAGCAGGCATTGAATGCCGCAAAGACAAAGGCGTTATGGATGAGATTCCAGCCGCTTATAAAGACATTGATCAAGTCATGGCAAACCAGACCGATTTGGTTGAGGTGATCCATACCTTGCGTCAAGTCATGTGTATCAAAGGTTAAGGAGGCCTAGATATGAAACAGAAGAAAGCAAATGTGTTTAAGGAGCGCAATCATTTGGCACTGCATCCGCTGCTGCATAAGGGCGGTGTCAATCACAACGAAAAAGTTGATGTTGCGCGGCAACGTGAGCGCAGAGCATTGCGCCAATCGTTGAATCATACGGATTGGTTAGGCCAGCACCCTCATGGTGCTGAGTCTTAGTCTATCTATTATTCTGATTTTTAGGAGTTTACCTGATGTTTAACCAGATATTGAGCATGGTTTCTAGATTGTCCAGTGGGCATAACGCAAGTCGTCTTAGTCAAGAAGGCTTGCTGATATTTGATTTTTATCGACAGCGATTTAAAAATAGAGTTTCAACACATTATGAAAACAGACGAACTGAATGAAATTTTGGCATGCCTGCCACATGGGCGTACACTCTTCCATTATCAAAAAGACCAGCATATCCCGTTGGTGCTAAAGACACTGATTCGCCATGGTCAACTGCAGACCATTGCTGACTTAAAGCAGAGTCACTATGCCAAATGGGCTGGGCATCCTTGGGTCAATCAATTTCTGGCTCAGCAACCGAATTCAAAAGCGACGCTTTTACCTCTCATGGATAGCCTCCTTCATACTGAAACACTCGACTTTCCCTTTATTCTGACGGCGGGACGTTGGGGTTCTGAGCGACAATATCACTGGTGTCAGACGACTCGGCGGGGTGAGAATCTTGTTTTGCATTTGAATTTGCCACACTCGGTAAAAATGGCATTTGAGCAAGTCGGCGTTGAGGATGTGGGCCAGTACGGTTTCCATCCCCATGACACGGTTAGACCCACTTTAGCATGGGCACGTTTGGATATCGATTTAGAGCATGGGCAGGTGCTGATTGAAGAAATTCAAAGTGATTTGATTCGTGATATTGCATCAAGTATTCAACGTGCCGCACGATTCCAAGACTATGCTGATCGAAGGGTATGGTTGATGGGCAACCGGATTCATCCCGGCCAATTTTTGGTAGCGATCAAACCTTTTTATGATGCACTCTATCGGCTATGGTCTGAAGCTATGCTCACAGCGACTCTGCATTTTATCTTTGATGAGCTGGGTATTTATGATGTGTATTATCATACTTGGGAAGGCGGCAAGCGCTTAAAGAAATTGCATAAATATGGTGCACCGCCAAGATCACTTTATAGCCAACTTCCAGAACGTTTCGGTTTTGCTACAACGAATATCGGTCCTGTGATGCTTGAGCACGATCCTCAGGTTACGCGCCGTATCAAAGCGGGCGAGGGCGATCTGCGTTGGTATCGGCTGAATGTCTAATTCAAGAGGTTCTCAAGTTTGACATCAATCAAATGTTTGCTTTCGAACTTGAGAACTCTTAATCAATTACCACAAGTACTCTGAGCAATTCCGAGTCACCACCATCACTATCGGTAACCAGTAAAAACTCCTCACCAGAAGGATGCGTGTTAAGCCATGTGATGCCTTCGACTTTGATCGGAGTCGGATGACCTTGATCATCCGTAATCACTTGTGCATCTAGGGTTTTACCATCTGTAGAGAGCAGCACGATCAAACTGCCCAGTACGGCTCCATCATCATAGGTATTGATGGTTTGTTCAACGGAAGCCACTGCCGCAATAATAGATCGATGCTTCAAAAAGCAGGCATCGGAGATTCCACTGGCGGAGCCGTCGATATCAGGAAGGTGTAGGCTCAGCACACTCACCAAAGTACTTCGTAAATCATGAGTATCCGCGAGCAGCTTTAAATCAAAGACCAATACCCCGTGATGACGGTTTATATTCCCGCGCTGAAAAATATAGAGATGTTGGTCATCACTGCAAACCGCTTCAATATTGAGCTCTGCACCTCCCGTTAAGTTCTGGTTAGATTCCAGAAAATCATAATTCGGAGTGTCCAAGAACGGACCGACTTGCTGTGTGAGCGGGTTAAACAATAATGCCGTTTTACGATTGGCTTTAGAACCAGAACCCATGATGAGCAATTGCGCTTGTCCATCCACATTGACGATCGTCATAGATTCAAAGTCAGGTTTTTCGGCTTTGGATAGAGGTGTCAGTGGTGTATGAGTGAGTAGAGGCACTTTCTCAAAATCGATGATCTGATTCAGTGTCTGATGGAGAGACGTTTTCAATAGGTAGCCTGCATCATCACCCACCACATACAGGGTATTTGCATGGGTGGCTACTCCCGAAAGTGCACCAATCCCTTTTAATGCTCGTCGTTCAAGAATGTTGATTTTCATCTTGGAATACTCTCATGGCGGGTAGTGAATGAATGCAGAAGACAAAAAAAGGCTAGGGGAAAGCCTAGCCTATTTTGCCATTCAAGACGGATCATTCTTCGCGTTTTTGTTGACGCAAGTATCCACCACGACGTGCTGGAAGCGGATTCTCTTGTTGACGCTCTGCACGGCGTTTTGCCATGCCGTATAAGCCTGTGCCAACGCGTGGTTTTAGCTTGACGCTTTGCACGAGGTTCTCGATGTCATGCTTATCCAGTTCCATCCAGCGACCTGTGCGTAATTCACGAGGTAGGATCACCGTGCCGTAACGGGTACGCAGCAAGCGGCTGACTTTCAGCTCTTGTGATTCGAATAGACGACGCACTTCGCGATTACGTCCTTCTTTCACCACAACTTGATACCAGCGGTTGATACCTTCACCACCGATCTCACTAAATGACTCAAACTTCGCAGGGCCATCTTCCAGTTCTACACCATCGGTCAGTGTCTTGATGATTTTTGGCGTGACTTCACCCATGACCCGTACGGCATATTCACGTTCGATTTCACTGGATGGGTGCATGAGTTTGTTGGCAAGCTCACCATCATTGGTAAACATGAGTAGGCCGGTACTATTGATATCGAGACGACCGACCATGACCCAGCGATCATTCGGGATCTGTGGCAACTGCTCAAATACAGTGACACGTCCTTCAGGGTCAGTGCGTGAACAAATTTCGCCTTCGGGTTTGTAATAGACTAAAACACGGCGACGCGTTTCCTCTTCGGATTGATGCGCGATTTTACGGCCATCAATCCGAATTTCATCGGTCGGTTCTACACGTTCGCCCACAGTCGCAATCTTTCCATTGATACTGACACGACCCGCAGCGATCACTTCTTCCATAAACCGACGTGATCCCAAGCCAACACGGGCGAGGACTTTTTGCAGCTTTTCACTCATTTTTACAACCCCAATTACTTCATTCTCAATCAAGTCTTTAAACTAAATCAATCTATTATCATCAGTGCTGGTGCGCTGATACGAAAAAACATGTTGTCCTCCGGCGTCTATTTATTACAGGCCGGAGGACCATAGAGCAATTCTATTGCAATATTTTGACCACATTTGAAAAAAGCAGGTGTGCTAGACCAGATATTTTCGTAAAAACGGTCTTCATTCTGCTGTCGAAGATGTTAAACCTTGTGCAATCTTTTCAAGTTCTTGCAGCTCTGGTAAATGCTCCAATGACTCCAAACCAAACGCATCTAAAAAGTGTTTGGTCGTGACGATCAGTGCGGGCTTACCAGCTACTGGGCGGAACCCATCTTCTGCGATCCATTGCCGCTCAAATAGTGTACGCAAAATCTGACTATTCACCGTCACCCCACGCAGTTGTTCGATGTCCGCACGCGTAACAGGTTGACGATAGGCGATCACACTCAGCGTTTCCAGCAAGGCTTGTGAGAGTCGCGTAGGGCGTTCGGGCCAAAGTCGCGCAACCACCACAGCATATTCTGGTCGAACCTGAATCCGGTAACCACTCGCAGTCTTGGCCAATTCAAGTGCGCTATCAACCAGTTTGATTGAAAGCTGATTCAGCCATGATTCGATTTGAGCATTCGTCAGCTTTTGACCATTTTGCTGATCATATTCCCCTTCAAGGGCTTGTCTTAGCATCAACAATGATACTGGTGTCTCACTGGCGAATAGCACCGCTTCCAGTATGCGCAAAACATGTCCAGTGTCCATGTAGGATACCGTTGAACCGTGTGGTTCATGATCAATATTGTCAGACGGGATTGAGGTATTCAGTTCATCATGCGGCACGTGGAAGCCCTCTGACGGTTAAAAGTTTTTCAGAACCATCGTCTACAATTTCAATTTCTTGCTGGCGCAGCAACTCTAAAATCGCCATAAACGTGACGACAACACCCATCCGCCCTTGGCTGCTGACCAGTAAACGGTCAAAGCGCACGCTGTGACCATCAGCAAGCGCATGTCGGACTGCCATAATGCGATCTTCAAGAGGCACTTCTTCAGCAATAATTCGGTGCTCAATCACGGGTGGGCGAGTGAGCAATGCACGCATGGCGAGCCATAAAATTTCAGCATCAAAGCGTGCGATATCCGGCTCTGCATCCGCAGGCAGTACGCTGGATACACCCACCGTTACTGCAAACACATCCCGCCCTTCAATTAATTGATCATTTAATGCCGCGGCGCCACTCTTGATCCGAGCATATTCTTCCAGTCGCGCCAGCAAGTTTTTACGTGGATCATCTTCAACGGTCAGCGTTTTTGGCGCGGGTAGTAAGAGCCGCGACTTCAAATCTGCTAACAGTGCAGCCATGACCAGATAATCACCAGCCAGCTCTATATCCAACTGTTGCATCAGGCGAATATACGCAAGATATTGGGTTGCTATCGGGGCAATATCCAGTTTGACCAAATCCAAGCCATTTTTTCGAACGAGGTACAACAAGAAATCCAGAGGCCCTTCAAAACGCTCAAGCATGATGGCAAATGCTTCAGGCGGGATATAGAGGTCTTCGGGGAGTTCAGAAAACCACTCATCGTTGACACGCGCAAGATTAACCTGATGTTGTTCTGCTTCTGATTCAGCAAGTTGATTCATATTCGGGCTGTCTGTCGTATCGAAGTGGTCATGTCGCATGTATTCATAATTTTATATCAAGCCAATGCTCATAACGATTTTCGTCATGCCGCACGTACTTTGATGAAATGAGTATAGCAAGAATTGAGCCTGTCTAGGCTTGATGTCCAGAAATAGTCGAGCTTTTTTTCATTTGGTCAATTGCAAGAGTGTTTTTTCATCCAAAACATCGATTCGTTAGCAAAAAAAATCATCTTTACACCGTTTTTACACCCCAGGTGATTCTTTCTATACCGTCTTAATAGCCATTTTTCTAAGCTGTCACATTAGATTTAACCGATCAACTTCTATTTTAGTGGCACTGTTTCATTACTCAATCTGGGGACGGTTATGAGCATCAACTATGGTTTGGCAGGCTTAATTGCACTGGGTTTATTGATTTATCTGATCTATGTCTTGATTAAACCGGAGGCATTTTAATGAATATTCAAGCCTTAGGGCAGGTGACCCTGTATCTGGTCGTACTATTTGCCTTAGCACAGCCATTAGGCCGCTATTTAGTCGCGGTATTGGAAAAAGGACTTCCTGCAAAAGCTGCAGGCGTCGAATCCAAAGTCTTTGCTTTATTTGGGATCAAATCAGGCGCTGCGCATGAGATGAACTGGATTGCTTATGCAGTCGCAATCATTCTATTCAATCTCTTTGGTGTGCTTGCTGTGTTTGGTATCCAAATGCTGCAAGGACATTTACCGTTTAATCCACAGCATTTCGGTGCGCCAACATGGGATTCCGCACTCAATACCGCTGTGAGCTTTGTGACTAACACCAACTGGCAAGGTTATGCTGGTGAGAGCACGATGAGTCACTTTACTCAAATGACCGCGCTCACCGTGCAGAACTTTGTCTCGGCGGCGACAGGTCTTGCCGTTGCTTTTGCCTTGATTCGAGGCTTTGTGCGTCGCTCTTCGAAAACCTTGGGCAACGCCTGGGTTGATCTATGGCGCGGCACCATTTACGTCCTTATTCCTCTGTCTATCATCATTGCACTACTATTTGCAGGACAAGGCGTGATTCAGAACTTTTCGCCTGATGTCACGGTTACCACTTTACAAGGTGCAAAACAAACCTTGGCGATGGGTCCTGTTGCATCTCAAGAAGCGATCATGATGGTGGGCACGAATGGTGGTGGCTTCTTTAATGCGAACGCAGCACATCCATTTTCGAATCCGACGCCATTCAGTAATTTCATTCACATGCTTTCGATCTTCTTGATTCCTGCCGCACTGTGCTTTGCACTGGGTCGGATGAGTGGAGATCAACGTCAGGGTGGTGTGATTGTGGGTGCGATGACATTGATGTTTGTTGTCGCTTTTGGTGTTGCTGTTCATGCGGAACTGGCAGGTAATCCATTGCTGACCCATACCGATCAGGTGGCTAGTGTCTTGCAAGCGGGCGGCAATATGGAGGGTAAAGAAACACGCTTTGGTGTTGTGACTTCTTCATTATTTACCGTTATTACCACTGCTGCATCATGTGGTGCGGTGAACAATATGCATGACTCGTTGACTCCAGTTGGTGGACTCGTTGCCATGCTACTCATTCAGTTAGGTGAGGTGGTGTTTGGTGGTGTTGGTTCAGGTCTTTACGGCATGTTGCTCTATGCAATCTTGGCGGTGTTTATCGCAGGTCTTATGATCGGTCGTACTCCTGAATACTTGGGTAAGAAGATCGAAGCCTTTGATATGAAAATGGTTGTCATTGGCATGTTGGTCACCCCGCTGATTGTGCTCGTGGGTACTGCGATTGCGGTCATGACTGAAGCAGGCCGCGCTGGGATTGCCAATCCACAAGCGCATGGTTTTAGCGAAATTCTGTATGCATTCAGTTCTGCGGCCAATAACAACGGCAGTGCTTTTGGTGGTCTCTCAGCAAATACGCCTTTTTATAATCTGATGCTGGCCTTTGCGATGTTCTTTGGTCGCTTTGGGGTGATTTTACCCGTATTGGCTTTGGCTGGCTCTCTTGCAAATAAACAACGTCTAACTGCCACGTCAGGCACATTGCCTACCCATACCTTGTTATTTGTATTTCTGTTGGTTGGCACGGTGATTTTGGTCGGTGCTCTGACATATGTACCAGCGCTTGCGCTTGGACCTATTGTTGAGCAAGTCCAATTGGCACTTCATGCAGTGTCAGGTCAATAAGGTCAATCAGGAGAATAATGATGAATGCTTCAACTCATGATGTGCAACATAGCCATCAGACCCATGCAAAAAAACGTACTTTGTTTGATAAAGAATTACTGACCCCCGCACTGATCAGCACCTTTAAAAAGCTGGATCCACGGATTCAGTGGGCTAATCCTGTCATGTTTGTGGTCTATGTCGGTAGCTTGTTGACCACCGTATTGGCTGTTCAAGCGGCATTTGCTCCGAGCAGTAGTTTTATGCATGGGGAGGATACCTTTGGCTTTATCGCAGCGGTCACTGTTTGGTTATGGTTTACGGTGTTGTTTGCCAATTTTGCCGAAGCCATTGCCGAAGGTCGCAGCAAAGCTCAAGCAGCCAGTTTGCGCAGTGCTCGTCAAGACGTTATGGCGAATAAAATCAGCAGCCCTATACAGACGTCTGTTGCAACTAGAGTCTCAGCAACCACACTGCGTAAAGATGACTTTGTTTATGTGATCGCGGGTGAGGTGATTCCAGCCGATGGTGAGGTTGTTGATGGCATGGCATCGGTTGATGAGTCGGCCATTACGGGGGAGTCCGCGCCAGTCATTCGTGAAGCGGGTGGTGACTTTTCTGCAGTGACTGGCGGAACGCGTGTGCTTTCGGATTGGCTGGTGATTCGCGTGAGCAATAATCCCGGTGAAGGTTTTTTGGATCGCATGATTGCGATGGTGGAAAGCGCCAAACGCCAAAAAACACCAAATGAGATTGCATTGACGATTCTGCTGGTTGCGTTGACCCTGATCTTCTTGATGGCGGTTGTCACCTTGCTTCCGTTCTCAATCTTCGCTGTGCATGTCAGTCAAATGGGTACACCCGTCAGTCTGACTGTATTGGTTGCTTTATTGGTGTGTTTGATTCCAACAACCATCGGTGGTTTGCTCTCGGCGATTGGCGTGGCTGGGATGAGCCGCATGATGCAAGCCAATGTGATCGCTACCTCTGGCCGTGCGGTTGAGGCAGCAGGTGACGTGGATGTTCTTCTGCTGGATAAAACTGGAACGATCACCTTTGGTAATCGTCAAGCTTCAGCCTTTTTTCCGGCACCAGGCATTACTCAAGAACATCTGGCGGATTATGCGCAGCTTGCATCCCTCGCTGATGAAACCCCAGAAGGTCGCAGTATCGTGGTCTTGGCAAAGCAACTGTTTAACATCCGTGAGCGTGATTTGCAGTCCTTGCAGGCGGTTTTTGTGCCATTCACTGCACAAACTCGCATGAGTGGCGTCGATCTGCCAAACCATCAAGCGATCCGTAAAGGGTCAGTCGATGCGATTGCCAAACATATTGAAAGCTTGGGTGGTCAAGCACTGCCTAAAGCCGTACGCCAAATGGCGGATGATATAGCCCGTCGTGGCAGCACACCGTTGGTCGTGGCTGATGGCAACGTGGCATTGGGTGTCGTTGAGCTTAAAGACGTGGTGAAGGGCGGTATTAAAGAGCGCTTTGCTGAATTGCGTCAAATGGGGATCAAAACCGTGATGATCACTGGGGATAATCCATTGACGGCGGCGGCGATTGCGGCAGAAGCCGGCGTGGATGATTTCATGGCCGAAGCGACTCCAGAGCAAAAACTGGCACGTATTCGTCAGTATCAAAGCGAAGGCAAACTGGTTGCGATGACGGGTGATGGCACCAACGACGCACCTGCGTTGGCCCAAGCCGACGTAGCGGTTGCGATGAATACCGGAACGCAAGCGGCAAAGGAAGCCGGCAATATGGTGGATTTGGACTCCAATCCAACTAAATTGATTGAAATCGTGGAAACCGGTAAGCAAATGCTGATGACACGTGGCTCACTCACGACATTCAGTATCGCCAATGATATTGCGAAGTATTTTGCAATTATCCCAGCAGCATTTGCGACGACTTATCCTGCGTTGAATGCACTCAATGTCATGCATTTAGGCAGCCCAGCCAGCGCGATTTTATCAGCGGTGATCTTCAATGCATTGGTGATCATTGCCTTGATTCCTCTGGCATTACGCGGTGTGAAGTATCGCCCTGTAGGCGCTGCAGCATTATTACGCCGTAATCTGGGCGTCTATGGTTTGGGCGGTATTATTATCCCCTTTATCGGGATCAAAGTGATTGATGTTGTGTTGAATTCAGCGGGCTTGATGTAAGTCGTAGATGTTGATCAACACCATTTAATAGATGCTTTAAGGAGTAAGTCATGAGTACGTTGACACAATCGATCCGTCCGGCAGCCAGTTTATTTGTCGTCCTGACCATCCTAACGGGTCTTGCTTACCCACTGGTCGTGACGGGCATTAGCCAAGCGATTTTACCTGCATTGGCCAATGGCAGCTTGATTCAAAAAGATGGTCAGAATATCGGTTCAAACCTGATCGGGCAAAGCTTTACCAATCCTGCTTACTTGTGGGGTAGACCTTCAGCGACTACACCGACGACCTATAATGGTCAGGCATCTGGTGGATCTAACTTAGGTCCATTGAATCCAGATTTGGTTAAAGCTGTCAATGAGCGGATCGCCACTTTGCAAAAAGCCGATCCAACCAATACCGCGCCAGTGCCGATTGATTTGGTCACTGCTTCAGGCAGTGGATTAGATCCACAGATTTCGCCAAATGCCGCAAAATATCAAGCAGCGCGTATTGCACGGTTACGAGGCTTGACCGTGGCTCAAGTACAAGCTGTGATTGACAAAAATACTGAAGGTCGCCAAGCTGGATTATTTGGTGAGCCTCGGGTGAATGTGTTACAAGTGAACCTTGCATTGGATCAATTGGCTGCACTGCCTAAGTCGTAAATGTTGTGTGGTGAGGATACCTACCTCACTGCTGCCACCCCCCCCTTTCAGATTGAAGGGGGATTGGCGTTTTATGAAGTCAGTTGAATCAAAACAAACCAGAGTGCCCCTATGATTGAACGCCCCAATCCCGATGACTTGTTAGTCCGACTGCAACAAGCGGATGAACGTGCCAAACGAGGAAAGTTAAAGATTTTCTTTGGTAGCTCGGCTGGGGTCGGGAAAACCTACGCAATGCTCGCGGCAGCCAGACGGCAGCTTGCAGATGGCGTGGATGTGCTGGTAGGGGTGGTTGAAACCCATGGTCGGCAGGAAACTGCAGCGCAGCTTGAAGGTCTCACCGTACTTCCATTACAGCAGGTTGCTTATCGTGGGCAAACCCTCTTAGAGTTTGATCTAGATGGAGCGCTTGAGCGTCATCCCACTTTAATTCTGATGGACGAGTTGGCGCATAGTAATGTTGCTGGCTCGCGTCACCCCAAGCGCTGGCAGGATGTCGATGAGCTTTTAGATGCCGGGATAGATGTTTATACCACCTTGAATGTACAGCATTTAGATAGTCTGAATGATGTCGTGGGGCAGGTCACAGGCATCAGGGTACGTGAGACACTACCTGATGCGTTTTTTGAAGGCGCTGACGATGTCGTCATGGTGGATTTGCCCCCAGATGAGCTCTTGCAGCGCTTAAGCGAAGGTAAAGTCTATCTGCCGCAACAAGCGGCACGCGCGGCAAAGAACTTCTTTCGTAAAGGCAATCTGATCGCGCTTCGTGAGTTGGCACTGCGTCGCACTGCCGATCGTGTTGACGCACAAATGCGTGATTATCGCAGTACCGAATCCATCAGTCCGATCTGGCAGACCAATGAGCGAGTCTTGGTATGTATTGGTGCCAATGCCAATGCTGAGCGTCTAATTCGCCGCGCCGCACGGCTTGCCAGTGCTTTGCGCAGTGAGTGGCAAGTGTTATATGTCGAAACGCCAGAGCTTCTCAGACTGTCAGAAGCTCAGCGGCATGAGGTGTTAGAGCGGATACGCTTGGCACAAAGTTTAGGCGCGACTGTAGAGACCGTAGCTGGTACGGATCTGGCCAAGCAGATAGTGGATTATGCCAAGCTGCATAACATCTCTCGGGTGATCATTGGACGCTCTTCCGAGCGCCATTGGTTCCGCGGTAGAAACAGCTTGGTCAATGAGTTGGCGACACGTGCGGTAGGGATTGATCTGGTTCTAGTGGGCGATGATCAGGTCGTGCCTGCCAAAGCGGAATTACCCGATTTTCCACTGTTTAATAATATTAACTTTTACTCGAAAGGGTATCTGTGGGCCATCGCAGGTTGTGCGCTGGTCACGCTGGCTTTGACTGGTCTGACTTATTTATTCGACCTTGCCAATGTGGTCATGCTCTATCTGTTGGTTGTGGTCGTGGTTTCAGCGCGTTTTGGTCGCGGTGAGGGGATCTTTGCTTCGATCCTGAGTGTCTTTTGTTTTGATTTCTTCTTTGTGCCGCCGCATTTTTCTTTCACGATTGCCGATACGCAGTATTTGCTCACCTTTGTGATCATGCTGTTTGTTGCTTTAGTCATTGCAAATCTTGCCGCAAATCTCCGTTTTCAGGCGCGTATATCCACCCATCGTGAGCAGCGCGCCAATCGACAGTCTAACTTTAGTCAGTCTTTGTCAGGTGCATTAACCGCAGGGCAGATTGCTCAAATCACAGTAGAGCAAGTGGCGCAAGTTTTTCACTGTCAGGTGGTACTGCTCTTGCCCGATCGTGAGGATAGCTTGCATATCGCGCGTGACCAGCAAGAAAAAGTGATGGTTCTGCCCCCTGAGCTTTCCGCTGGATTGGATATGGGTACTGCACAGTGGGTCTATGATCGTGAGACCGCCGCAGGGTTACAAACCAATACCTTACCTGCCAGCCCACTGCTGTATCGTCCACTGCGCGCACCAATGCGTACACGCGGCGTGTTGGGGTTATTGCCCAGCGATGTCAATGCACTGTTTCAACCCGAACAGCAGCGTATGCTTGATACCTTCGCTGCACAGATTGCTTTGGCACTGGAGCGAGTCCATTTCGTAGAAATTGCCCAAGAGGCATTGATTCGGATCGAAGGGGAACGCATGCGTGGCACGTTGTTATCGGCGTTATCCCATGACCTACGCACCCCCGTCACAGCACTGGCCGGTCTGGCAAATACCCTAAACCGAGCCGACGTGACACCAGAGCAGCATAAGGAACTGGCGCTGGCGATTGAAGATCAAGCCGATGCGATCCATGCCTTAGTGATTAACCTGCTGGATATGGCAAAGCTGCAATCTGGCGGTCTAAATCTCAACCGACAGTGGGTGCCTCTGGAGGAGGTGATTGGCAGTGTGCTGCGTAGTATGAGCAGTCGTTTAGCGAAGCATCAGGTCACGACATCCTTGCCTTTTGATTTGCCCTTGGCACAAGTGGATGAACTGTTGATTGCGCGCATACTCAGTAATTTACTGGAAAACGCAGTGCGCTATACGCCAGCAAATAGTCATATTAATATCTCTGCACGCCTACATATTGCCGCCTCACATCAACAAGAGATGGAGCTGGTTGTCAGTGATGATGGTCCGGGATTGCCCGTTGGCATGGAAGAAAAAATCTTTGAGCGTTTCACCCGAGGGCAAGCCGAATCGGCGACGACGGGGATTGGCTTGGGATTAACCCTCTGCCGTGAAATGATTCAGGCGCATGGTGGAAGCATCCATGCCGAATCCAATGTGCCTCATGGTGCAAAATTTATCGTGCGCTGGACCCAAGACTCGCCGCCAGAGCCGCCTGAAAGCGAACTTGATACACTGTAACGCGAGATATTTAGTTCATAATATCAACTCAATATGGAATGCCAATATTTATGGATGCCCCCAATATTCTTGTGATTGAAGATGAACCTCAAATTCGCCGTTTTGTTCGTACGGCTCTGCAAGCTGAAGGTTGGCAAGTGTTTGAAGCGGAACATGGTCAGCGCGGATTGATTGAAGCGGCGACCCGTGCCCCCGATCTGGCGATTGTCGATTTGGGTTTACCGGATATGAGTGGCATTCACGTGATTCAGGATTTACGGACATGGTCCGCTATGCCGATCATCGTCTTGTCTGCACGTAGTGATGAGAAAGATAAGATTGAGGCGCTGGATGCAGGGGCGGATGATTATCTGACTAAGCCGTTTAGTGTCGGTGAGCTGCTTGCACGAGTCCGCGCGCATTTACGTCGCCGAGAGACGGGTAATGGTGCGACTTCCCAGTTTATCTTTGGCGATGTCGTCGTTGATCTGGCGCGGCGTACGGTTGAGCGTGAGGGGCAACAGGTACATTTGACCTCAACCGAGTATCGTTTACTCTCAGTACTCATTCGTCATGCAGGACGAATACTGACCCATACTCAACTCTTGAAAGAGGTCTGGGGTCCTAATCATAGTGAGCATAGCCACTATGTACGGATCTATATGGCGAATCTACGTCAGAAGCTGGAGAAAGACCCGACACAGCCCGAGTATTTATTGACTGAGATTGGGATGGGGTATCGGTTGATGGTTTGAGATGGGGTGTCTAGTCAGGAGCTTTATACGATTACTCTTTCTCCTCCCAGTGCCCTCCGATTAACAGGTTTAATGTTACGTCAATAGTGGATTCGAATGCTCCTGCTTCTCCCGCAAGATAAGCTTTCTTCCACATTCTATAACCCTCGTCGAAGTCAGGTATTTTTGTTTTTTTGCGGTTTAGCTCAGTGACACTCTTCTCAATCGCACCGTATTTAAAGGGTAGGTGAGGTATGTCCGTAACGATGTTTCCCTTTAATGGATTTTTCAGTCTTATCCCTTCTACTCGGATATGAACAACTTTGCCTAGATCTGGATAGTTCTCGATCTTAAGAATAGTAATTGTGGAGTCTTCTTCATGAACTCTTGTTTTATATGTCCATACTTGGCCTTCTTGTAATTCAACGGCGAAAGAAGATGCGCAAACGAGAAGTAATAGGGAGAAAATAAAAATACGCATGTAAGACGTCCGTTCTACAGAATTAAAGATCACTTGATTTTTTAATATTCATTTATTATCGCTAATCAATCGCTTCCCCAAACAAACCACATCATCTTCCACATAACCCAAACGGTGATAAAACACGATCACATCGCTATTTGACGTGCGGATTTGTAGATTGATCTTCGGGCAGCCCATTTCTTTTAATAACCGCTCTGCTTCAAGCATAAGCTGTCGCCCATAGGCGAGTTTACGATGCTCAAGGCTTACGGCCAGATAGTTTACCCAGCCGCGATGACCATCAAAGCCAATCATGGCTGTCGCCATGAGTTGCCCATCAATCTCACCGACAACAAATAGTTCGGGTTGCACGTTAAGTTTACGTTCAATATCCAGATGAGGATCATTCCACGGACGTGTCAGACCGCAAGCTTGCCATAGTGCAATAACAGCAGACTCATCCTCAGGGTGGAAGGGGCGAATCTTCATGGTATTAATGTTGATTGAATGACCTTAGACAAACTCACTGACATCTCCCAATCCTTCACGCACGACAACGGCTTCATCGCCCGATAGGTCAATCACGGAAGTTTCACCCAGTGTCCCCATGCCGACATCAATAAAGACATCAATCAGCTTTTCAAGCCTATCTGCAATCTCAAAAGGATCATCTAATGGAGTTGTCTCATCAGGTAAGGTCAGGGTTGTCGTGAGCATGGGCTCGCCGAGTGCCTCAAGCAGTGCCTGACAGACCGGATTGGTCGGCACGCGAATCCCGATGGTCTTACGCTTTGGATGCATCAGCCGTTTAGGAACTTCACTGGTTCCGGTCAGGATGAAGGTATATAAACCGGGTGTGTGATTCTTGAGTAAGCGATAAGTGGCATTATCCACTTTGGCATAGGTCGAGATTTCAGAGAGATCACGACAGATCAAGGTGTATTGATGCTGATCGGGGAGCCTACGAATGCGGGTGATACGTTCAACGGCATCTTTATTACCGAGTTGACAGCCTATGGCATAGGTGGAATCAGCGGGATAGACAATGACATCACCCGCACGAATCCGTGCCGCTGCTTGTTGAATCAAGCGGTCTTGCGGATTTTCAGGGTGGACATAAAGATGGAGCATGATCAATTATCCCGCTGCGTACCTCAAAGCGAGGTACATCTGCATAAAAATCAGGTCAGGTGATTCAATTAGAGAAACACGTGTCGACTTGATTCTATCGGATATTAAGCCTTTTATCGGGAATTGTCATATAAATGCTGATGATACGAGGGATTAGAAAAACCATATGTTCTAGTCCCTCAAAAGCAGTACGAGTTTTGATGAAATGAATTGTTAAAAACGATCCGTCGCCTCAACTAAAGCATCTGTGATGCCGACTTCAGAGAGCGAGTGCCCAGCATCCGCAATAATTTTAAGCTCTGCTTCAGGCCAAGCGCGATGGAGATCCCAAGCACTCTCAGCAGGGCAGACGACGTCATAACGTCCCTGTACAATGATCGCCGGGATATGGCGTATTTTGTTGACCTGATTGAGCAGGTAGTTATCCTCAGTGAAGAAGCCTTTATTGATAAAGTAATGACACTCAATGCGGGCGAAGGCTTCAGCAAAGACATCATCACCGTAATGAGCGATCACATCGTCATCAGGAATCAGTTTGGAGGTAGATCCCTCCCATGTGGCCCATGCCTTTGCTGCACTGCTGCGGATATGCGCATTGGTGGAGGTTAGGCGCTGATAGTAAGCTTCTACCATATTGTGACGTTCAGTTGCAGGTATTGGTTTTAGATAGCCTTCCCATGCATCAGGATAGAGTCTGGATGCGCCATCTTGATAAAACCAGTCAATTTCACGCTTACGCAAGAGGAATATTCCGCGCAAGAAGAATGCGGTGCAGGCATGCGGATGGGTAACGCCATAGGCTAATGCGAGAGTTGACCCCCATGAACCGCCAAAAACCGCCCACTTTTCAATATGCAGGTGTTTACGTAGTTTTTCGATATCTTCAACCAAATCCCATGTTGTATTCTCGCGAAGTTCAGCAAAAGGAGTACTTTGCCCGCAGCCGCGTTGATCAAACAGGATCACACGCCATTTTTGCGGGTCAAAGTAACGAAGGTATTGGGGTTGTCCACCACCGCCTGGTCCACCATGGAGAAAGACTACAGGGCGACCTTGTGGGTTGCCCGATTCTTCGTAGTGCAGGGTATGGAGGTCAGATACTTTGAGTTTATCAGTGCGATAAGGGGTGATTTCTGGATACAGGGTACGCATAATTTTTCCACGAGAATGATTTTGACGTCACAGCTCTACATGAATGGCTAAAAGATTAGTCGTGACATGGTGTGAGCCTTGTCTTTCATTGGATTATTTGTGTTTTTTTTACTTTTTAGTATGTGCATTGCGTAATCTGAAATCCCCATTTTCTGTCATATACGTCATGAACCAAAATGTAAGGCAAATATATCTCATTTTTATGCCAATCTGCTTTGACACAGGGCGCGTAACTTTGTACAATTCGCGCCCTATTTGTGTTCGTTATGGGGTTTGACGTGGCAGAGACTCAATTGCCAAGCAGTAGTATTCTTACTGATCTTGCGTCCAATACCGTAAGTACATCGTCAAGTGCGATGTCGCCTCATGTGTTCCCAACACAAATAGAACCGTTCAAATGGGCGGAACTCGGATTTGTGTGGCAAGGGAAGGTTGAGTTATCGCGGTTTGCGCGTGTCGCAGCTGAGGTGGTTCCACCGCATGATCATCAAGCGATCGCCCTTGATTGTAAGTTGTATGTAGATGAGCGCCATATTGCTTGGCTTGATGCCACAATGTCAGCGACACTGCCGCTCACTTGTCAACGTTGTTTGAATCAGTTGGATTTTGTTTTAGATACACACGTTCATCTAGCAATGTTTACTGAAGAAAAATATGCTGAAAAGCTAGGCCGTGATAAAGACGAAATCGATTATGTGATTTTGAGCGAAGCTCAAGTTGCCCATGGTGCAGCCACAATCGATGTCCTTGATCTGCTGGAAGATGAAATATTACTTGCGATGCCTTTGTCTCCAAAACATGAGCATTGTGAATTGAAAGTTGCTGGTGCTGTACAAGCGGACGAGGTGGTTACTGAACCAAAACGTAATCCGTTTGATGTTTTGGCTGGTTTGAAGCTTAAAGACTAGATGTTTTAAAGATCATATTTGTTCTTGTATAGCTGATTGACCTTGCGTTGTAAGAGTATGAACGCAAAGCCATTTTAGATTTTTTATGTACGATTTATTGCAAAGGAGGCTCTCATGGCCGTTCAACAAAACCGAAAAAGCCGCGCACGTCGTGACATGCGCCGTTCACATGATGCGTTGACCACTGCTGCGCTCAGCGTGGATCAAACCACTGGTGAAACACATCTGCGTCACCATGTGACCAAAGATGGTTTCTATCGTGGTCGTCAACTGTTCGCAGTTGCTGCAATCGACGAGTGATTTGATTCTTTTGCGGGAAAGAAACCGTTTTATGCGGTTGATTTCTAATGCAGAATGAATTATTTCGTTTGCGTGAAAGCAAAAGATAGACTTGAAGCTGCTTGTTTATCTCATCGGAATGATCGATATCATGATCTCCTATGAGTAAATAAGCGGCTTTTGTCGTTTTTTGCAAATACGGATCATTTTCTGTTGTGATAAATTGTCGGATCATTTTTTTATTAAATTGTTTCATTAAATTGAAGTAATACCGCGCGATCATACGCTGTACTGTTTTTATGTGGTGTTGAGGCATAGAAGACGTAGAGTGAAATATAAAAAATGATCAGTGTGCCTTTGATGGATATTCAAACTGTTATGACTGCATTCAATAAAACGACTACTGCTCAGCGTCGCACCAGAACCGCATTAGTCTTTCCGGGGCAAGGATCTCAAAAAGCGGGCATGCTGGCGGAATTAGCACAACAATTCCCGCAAATTACCGAAACATTCGCAGAAGCATCGACAGGTCTTGATTTTGATCTTTGGCAAATCGCACAAAGCGGTGAGCGCTTAGATCAGACTGAATATACACAGCCAGTTCTTTTGACAGCCAGTATTGCGCTCTGGCGTTTATGGCTGGATCTCGGTGGTGTTGCTCCTGTTGCCCTCGCTGGGCACTCTTTAGGAGAATACTCCGCACTCGTTGCTGGCGGTGCGCTCAGCCTCATCGACGGCGTACGCTTGGTTCATTTACGTGGTCAGTTGATGCAGCAAGCCGTGCCGCAGGGTACGGGTAGCATGGCTGCAGTACTGGGGTTGACAGATGAGCAAGTCGAAGCATTGTGTGCCAAGGTGAGTACAGATACTGGCGAGATTGTTGACCCAGCAAACTATAATGCACCGGGTCAAGTGGTTATCGCAGGGCAAAGCAGTGCAGTGCAGGGTGTTGTCGCTTTGGCAAAAGAAGCGGGCGGTAAAGTGATTAATTTACCTGTCAGTGTCCCTTCGCACTGCCGTCTCATGCAGCCAGCGGCAGAGTCCTTGGCTGAGGTGTTGACCGCAACAGCAATAAAAATGCCGAATATCCCCGTGATACAAAATGCCAATGCACTGATTGAAGCTGATTTAGATCAGGTGAAAGCGGCCTTGATTAGCCAACTTTACCGTCCTGTGCGCTGGACACAAACCTCTAAGACATTAGAGACGTTAGGGGTGAGTCAACTTGTTGAGTGTGGTCCGGGTAATGTCCTGACCAACCTCGCAAAACGGATGACAACACCTATGGTATCCTACCCGATAGACACGCGTAGTCGTATGGACGATGCGTTGACCCATATCGCCGTTGCAGAAGGGAAGCTTGCATGAATGAAGTCGTAAACTCACAACAACCGCGTCAAGTTGCACTGGTGACCGGTGCTAGTCGCGGTATTGGCGCAGCAATTGCTGCACAATTAGTTGCTCAAGGTTGTTTCGTGGTCGGTACAGCAACCAGCGAAGCGGGTGCTCAGCAGATTGCTGAAGCGCTAGGGGATTCTGGTGCGGGTCGAGTGCTTGATGTCCGTGATGTTGCCGCAATGGATGCTTTATTGAAGTCGATTGAGGCTGATTTTGGTGCGATCAGTGTTTTGGTGAATAACGCAGGCATTACCAAAGATAATTTACTGATGCGTATGTCAGAAGCTGATTGGCAAGACATTTTGCAAGTGCATTTAAATGCGGTGTTCCATCTGTCCAAAGCGGTGCTTCGCAATATGAGCCGCGCTCGTTTTGGTCGTATCATTAACATTACCTCTGTTGTCGCACAGATGGGGAATGCGGGTCAGGTCAATTACGCCGCTGCAAAAGCAGGGGTGGAAGGCTTTAGCCGCGCGCTGGCGCGCGAAATGGGTGGTCGTAACATTACCGTGAACTGTGTAGCCCCGGGTTTTATTGCCACTGATATGACTGATGTATTAGATGAAAAAGTTCGTGCATTGATGTTGTCTCAGATTCCATTGGGTCGCTTGGGTGAGGCTCGTGATGTCGCAGCAGCGGTTGGCTTTCTTGCTAGCGCACAAGCGGGTTATATCACTGGAACCGTACTACCTGTGAATGGCGGTATGTATTTAGGTTAATTATTGATTACACAGGCAATGACTTAATGTTGGCTGTGTCTTTTAAAAATGAATCCTGTGCTGTTTTGGTAACCTGTTTATTGATTATATCTAGATACTTCAAGCAGTAACCCAATGATTGGTCATGTAAATTGCTTTGAGATCCCACTCAAATGTATTAAATTGACTGATTAGGGCAGATTCAGCAATTGTATTTTTTATTCTTTACTTTACACTAGCGTTTATCTAATTTTATTAAGATGCCACAACCTGAAGGAGATTTTCGGTGAGCGATGTCGAACAACGTGTCAAGGCTGCCGTAGCAGAACAACTCGGAATCCGTGTTGAAGAAATCAAGAACGAAGCATCGTTTATGGATGATCTGGGTGCAGATTCTCTTGATTTGGTTGAGTTGGTCATGTCTTTTGAGAATGATTTCAATATCACCATCCCTGATGAAGATTCAAGCGTAATCACCACTGTTCAATCAGCGATTGATTATGTGACTGCAAAATTAGCATAAGCATCGTTTTATAAGCTTTTCTTAGCTTTTAGAATTACATAGTCGGAATTGATTTGGCGACTATGCTAAAAACCGCATCTTTATCCATGCGGTTTTTTTACGCCTGTCCTTTTTCAATCTTACAAAATCCTCTGAGTTAGTCACTTAATCATCTAATAGAAGTGTGATTTATATCTCATAAATTACATATTTACTGCATTATTTTAGCCACTGAGTGCGTAGTCTTGTTTGGTCAGTGTTAGCGCTGACCCAAACTACAAAACAAATGGAGCGAAGAAAATGGGCGTATTTAGTTTTATTAAAGGCGTAGGCGAAAAGATTTTTGGTCACGATGAAGCCCCTGCAAATGCAGCACCTCCTGCGGCATCGGCTCAAGATATTGCTAATGCGTTGTTGAAACGCGTGCTGGACCTTGGTTTAGGCATTGATGGCTTATCTGTGACTTATAATACGGATACCGATACGGCAACTGTAGCGGGCACGGCAAAGACCCAAGCAGATCGTGAAAAAGTTATTCTTGCAATTGGCAATAACTCTAATGTTGCGAAGACGGTTGTTGATAACATCACTGTTGATAGTGGCGAGCCAGAAAGCCAAATTTATGTGGTGAAATCTGGTGACACACTGTCGCATATTTCTAAAGAATTTTATGGTGATGCAAATCAATATAATAAAATTTTTGAAGCCAACAAACCGCTGCTGTCTAGTCCAGATAAGATTTATCCAGGCCAATCCTTACGCATTCCTGCGTAATGTATAAGCAAGTTGTAGATGTAAAAAAGAGTGACTAGTGCACTCTTTTTTATGCTCGTGATTTAGTTAATGCGTCACATCAATGCGTTTGGCTTTTTGTTTTTGTTCTTCAATAGCCCAAAGAATATGTTCATCGACAATGTCACCCAATTGACCTAAACGGGCATGGAGTGCGTTGAGGATGGTTGGGTCAGCAGGTGCATTACCCAGCCCGACAGCCACATTACGCATCAGATTGGCATAGCCTGTGCGCCGGAGTGGGCTTCCTTCGGTGAAGGATAAAAAGTCTTGCTCTGACCACTGCCACAAGTCGAGTAGGCTTAAACGGTCAAGCTGATGACGCGCCTGAAAATCAATTTCTGCAGAGAGTTTAGCAAAACTATTCCATGGACAAATCAACTGACAGTCATCGCAACCAAAGACACGATTGCCGATTCCATGGCGTAAATCAATCGGAATAATGCCTTTAAATTCAATCGTAAGGTAGGCAATGCAACGACGAGCATCTAAGCGATAAGGCGCAACGATGGCTTGAGTGGGGCAAATGTCGATACAGGCAGTGCATGAGCCACAATGGGCTGTTGCGGGGCTATCGAAAGGTAAATTGAGATCTGTTAACAGCTCACCCAGAAAAAAAAATGACCCCGCTTTTTTATTAATCAGGAGCGTATGCTTACCTGTCCAGCCGAGTCCACTGCGTTCAGCCAATGGTTTTTCTAAAATGGGCGCAGAGTCAGCAAATGGACGCCACTGGAAGGGTCCAATTTGTTCTTCTATGCGTAGGGCGAGTTGTTTGAGTCGTCCACGCACGACTTTATGATAGTCGCGTCCTTGTGCGTATCGGGAAACGATGGCTTGATTGGGAGCTTCAGGGACATAACGATGCGGTGGCGGTTCCGCGAGATAATTCATCTGTACGCATAGCACACTGGTCGTGCCTTCAAGTAATAAGCTAGCATCCCCGCGCTTTTCGATATTTTCAGCCAGATAGTGCATATCACCCGCAAAACCATCAGCCAGAAACTGCTTTAGAAAAGGTAACTGATCACTGACATTTGGAGAGGTAACCCCTAGATTAGCAAAACCCAGTGTCTTTGCTTCGTGCTGTATCCATGCTTTTAACGCAATAGGATTATCGCGGAGGTCGGGATTGCGAGGGAGTTTTGCGCGGGTCATGGGAGTGATCTTAAGCGTACTGTGTTGTCCAGCGTTCGAAAAAGGCAAGTCATTGCTGTTTAATCAACCGGGCAAGCGCCAGCGACCGCGACCACGAGACATGCCTGTACTTTGCAGCATCAGCATTTTGTTGTTACTACTCGCGGCATGGGCATGGCAGATGGCTGTCGCGAGTGCATCCGCCGCATCGGCTTGTGGGGTAATGCTTAAGTTGAGTAAGCGCATCACCATCATCTGGACTTGCTCTTTTTCAGCTGCGCCATAGCCGACGACAGAGAGTTTGATTTGACGGGCCGTGTATTCGGCCACGGAAAGATTCTTAACCACCACCGCTGTCATTGCGGCGCCTCGAGCCTGTCCAAGCTTAAGGGCAGAGTCTGGGTTGTTCGACATAAAGACTTGTTCGATTGCCGCTTCGGTTGGCTGGTAAAAATCCACTATACTGCTGATGCCTTCAAAAATGCGTTTTAAGCGTTCCGGCATGGTCGGTGTTTCTGTGCGTATCGTGCCGGCATCAATGAAAGTCAGCTTGCTGCCTTCCTTCTGAATGATGCCGTAACCCGTTAGGCGGGAGCCTGGGTCTATGCCGATAATCAATGACATACAGATTACCTAGTGAAATTTTAGAATTAGCCCATATATTGACATAACCATCAAGGTAAATCATCAAAGTCAGCAGATGATTCTTGGTCCTGCGTGATTATGGTACTGCGTTTAAGACGATATTGACGTAATTAGTTTTAGGTATGACCTTTTTTAGGAAGATGAGAATGAATAAAGTCCTCTTGTGGTTGCTGCTTTTGCCGCCCATTGAGATTTTTTTATGGATTTGGCTCGCGCATTTTGTCAGTGGCTGGTGGATTTTTTTGTGGACGGTTGCCGCATTCTTTATCGGCGTCACGTTGATGCGGACAAGTCTTGCCAGTGTGATGCCGCAGCTACGTGGTCAACAGGGTGGGGCGAATTTTCAGTTAGACCCAAGTACGGATCTTGCAGTCGCGTTATCACGTGCTTTAGCAGGTCTGTTGTTAGCGATCCCTGGTCTATTGTCTGACGTGTTTGCAGTTATTTTACTGCTGCCACCGATTCAGCGCTGGGTACAAAAAACCGTCGTGCAAGTATTGGCACGTCGTCAGCAGGCGATGATGGCACAAATGCAAAGTCAGGGTTTTGGTGGAGGTGTTTTTGGGGAAAGTCCGTTTGGAGACAGTCCTTTTTCATCAGGCGGTTTTGGCCAGCCTTCTCGCGGCACTGTTGTTGAAGGTGAGGCGCGAACCGTAGAACCCGCTACGGAGAAACCCAAACAGATTGGACCTGCATCAGCCAATGATGAGTGATGAGAAGATCTACTTGGACATATTGAACAGAGCCGCTCGTTGATCGAGCGGCATCCATGTTTAATTAAGCTTCAGTTCTGTAGATTAAAATCGTTTTACCATTGGTTTTAATCGTATGCTGGTCTTCCAGCGTTTTGAGTACGCGACCCACCATCTCACGTGAACATCCTACTAATTTACCAATCTCTTGACGGGTAATGTGGATTTGGGTGCCTTCAGTTTTTGGAATGGCGTCAGGTTGGGTTGACAGGTCCAGTAAGCAACGTGCAATACGTCCAGTCACATCCAAGACAGTCAGATCGGTGACTTTACGCGTCGTTTGTTTGAGACGAATCGATAATTGCGAGCAAATGTCGAATAGCAACTCAGGGTAGAGTTTGGTAAATGAGAGGAATTGATCATAACTGACTTCGACGATGTCACAGCGTGAACGCGTGCGAACGAGTGCGGTACGAGTCGGTTGTTTCTCGAAAAGACCCATTTCACCAAAGAAAGAACCTTCATTGAGATAGGCGAGAACAATGTCACGCTTACCGGACTCTTGACTAATGATCGCGACAGACCCTTTTACGATAAAGAACATAGATGATGAGGTATCACCCTTGTTCACAACCGTAGTTCTGGCGGCATACGTTTTGATTGGAATGTGATTGAGCAACGCATGCAATGACGGAGATAAATCCGCTGGTAGAGCCGGAGTATTACGCTTTTTCGTGGTGCTTGGAAAGTTGGTCATTTTGAAAAGTCACTAGATATGGAGAGGACAGGTTAGTGCCTCTGTGATTAATATCAGTTGATTAAAAAAGCGCGAATGGGAATACATACAGGAACCTGCACCAATAAAATGGTGTGGGGAGCTCTTATAAACATCATCCTTGTTCGGCCTTCAAGTATCATCCCTCTGTCTTTTAACGTAAACTGATTTCCTGATTTGACGCAATTTCTGAGCTGTTTTTTGCATCAATGCTGCACAAACAAATCGCTCTTGGCAAAATCATATTTGAGCCATGATTTTGAATCACAGTTTGCTCATGTATGATCAGTGCTTTTGTATTATAGACCATAGAAGGATGCAACATGCAAGCAAGTATTCAGTGGGTTGGAGGCGTTGCATTTGATGCAAAGTCGGAAAGTGGGCACCAGGTCACAATGGACGGTTCACCAGCCTACGGCGGTGAGAATCGAGGTGCCAGACCGATGGAATTAATTCTACTGGGCTTGGGTGGTTGTGCTGCTTTTGACATCGTGACGATCCTCAAAAAAGCACGTCAGGAGGTTACTGATGTCCGCTGTGAGCTTAAAGCGGAACGTGCAGATGAGATTCCAGCAGTATTCACCAAGATCCATTTACACTTTACTGTGGTCGGTCATGGTGTCAAAGACAAGCAAGTTGAAAAAGCTATTCATCTGTCTGCAGATAAATATTGTTCTGCCAGCCGTATGCTCAGCCAAGGCGGTGTTGAAATCACCCACAGTTTTGAGGTGGTTGAAGACGCTACGGCAGCGCAATCAGTTTAAATAAAATGGGCGTTTCTTAAAGAAATCGCATAGGAATGCGCTGACCTTCTGGGTGAGGGATATCTGCTTTAACCAAGGTGCGATGTAGCCATAGCTCAGCACGAGCAATGGCTTCTTGCAATGATTGACCTTTTGCGAGGCGCCCAGCAATGTTGCTGGCCAATGTGCAACCTGAGCCATGAAACTCTCCGTTGATTCTCGGCCAAACGGATTGTGTGATACAGACCGCTTTTCCCTCAGCTTCGCGTAAATATAGCCAGTGACGAATGCGATGTGCTTCGTGCTCATGTGCGCCTTTAACCAAAATTGCATGTGCGCCAAGCTTAAAAAGGACCTGAACGGCATCATCAATGTGTTGTTTCTGACTAAGCGTTCTTAATTCAACTGTATTCGGGGTGATCAGTGTGGCAAGCGGGATGAGCCTCTTGAAGGCAGCAACGAGTGTCGCAGGATCGCCTAAACTCCCCCCGCTATTCGCGACCAAAACTGGATCTAGTACATAAGGAATCTGTGGATTTTCTTCTAAAATTTTTGCCAGAACGGCAATATTCTCTGTGCTCCCGAGCATTCCGGATTTAATGGCGAGAACGGGTAAATCTGCCAACACTTTCCGTGCTTGCGCATCGAGAAGCTCGGAGCTGACCGTTTCAAATCCATAAACTTTTTGACTGTCTTGAATCGTCAAGGCTGTACAGACGATAGCCGCATGACTGCCAGCAGCGCCAATCGCTTCAATATCTGCTTGTAAGCCTGCACCGCCAGAAGGATCTAGACCCGAAAAGCACAGAGTCGTTGGGCGCATAGATTCTTTTACCTGCTGATTCATGAGGATATTCGATATCTTAAAAATGTTGTTAGAGATCAATATACCACTGTGATGGTTTGGTAGGGAATAGAGGGGCAATCTAGGAGATATTGTGCAGACTGTATTGAAGTTCTGTATTTTATGTAATAGTATAACATTTCTTTGGTAATTTGCTGAAAACCATTTTCTGCTTGTTTGATGTTGCTCATTGAAGTTATAGCTTGATCAAGCTGGCCCAGTTCTCCAATCCCCGTTGCAAAGATATAGAGATATTCCCATGCACTATAAAGTCCATCCGTTATCACTAGCCATTATGCTGGCTCTTGTTCCGCTCACTGCGAGCGCTGTAGATACGACAAATACCGATTCCGCTGTCTATGAAGATAGTCATGAAGGCACATTGCAGACCATTGTTGTAACTGCAAATCCATTGAAATCCAAACTCACCACATCACCTTCTACAGTTTTAGCTGGCCGAGAATTAGTGATTAATCGCGCAGGGACCTTAGGTGAGATGCTTAATGGATTGCCCGGTGTTTCAACAACAGGTTATGGCCCATGGGTCGCGCGTCCGATTATTCGCGGCATGGATGGTGACCGTATTCGCTTATTGCAGAATGGGGTGGGCATAGTTGATGCATCATCACTATCGTACGACCACGCGATCCCACAGAACACATTGACGATTAATAAGGTTGAAGTGGTACGTGGCCCCGCCGCGCTGATGTATGGGGGAAATGCGATTGGTGGAGTCGTGAATACTTTTGATAATCGAATTCCTGATCAACCTGTAGATGGCGTGCATGGCTCGGCTGAAACGAGTCTTGCCAGTTCAAACGATGATCGTAAGGGTGCCTTTACTGTAGAAGGTGGGCTGGGTAATTTTGCGCTGCATGCGGATGCATTTGCTGAAAAAAGTGGTGAACTGCGGATTCCAGATTTTGCACGCTCTGCACGTCAGCGTGCGTTAGATGCACCTGATGCAGAGCAACCTGAAAAGCGTTTGCCAAACAGTGATGGCCGAGCTCAAGGCGGATCACTCGGTGGGTCATATTTCTGGAATGATGGCTATGCAGGTCTATCTGTCTCTACTTTTGATTCAAACTATGGATCAGTCGCCGAAGAAGGCGTGCGTTTGAAAATGGACCAAACCAAGGTTGCTTTTGCATCAGAGATCAAAAATATCGACGGCCCAATCAATAATGTGAAAGTGAATCTGGCCTATACCGATTATGAGCATAAAGAAATTGAAGATGGTGCGGTGGGTACAACCTTTAAGAATGAAGGTTATGAAGGTCGTATCGAAGCACATCATGCCAAAATAGGACCTTTAGATGGTGTGTTTGGTCTGCAGTTTTCGGATACCAAGTTCTCAGCACTAGGCGATGAGGCATTGGTGCCAGAGACTGAGACTAAGTCAGCGGGTTTATTTTTTCTTGAAAACTGGGCAGTTAGTGCACCCTTGACGTTAAGTGCTGGCGGGCGAGTTGATTACACATCACTGTCTCCAGCAGGGGGGAGTAATCCACGTTTTATCGGTGCTGAAGATCGTGATTTTACTGCGGGTAGTGGATCGATTGGTGCGGTGTATAAGCTTAATCCATTCTGGTCAGTGACCGCAAATGGTAGCTACACAGAACGTACGCCGACTTTCTATGAGCTATATGCCAACGGTCCCCATGGTGCAACGGGTCAATATCTGGTTGGCAATCAAAATTTGCAGAAAGAAAAAGCGTTTTCTACCGATTTAGGTCTGTTGTTTGAAAACGGTCCGTATCGTGCGCATACCAGTGTGTATTACACCCGATTCCGCAATTATCTGGCAGAGCTCAATACCGGTAAATTCCGCAATGATGACGGCGATTTTGTAGAGCGGAATGATGACGGTGCTTTACCAGAAGCGATTTATAGCGGTGTTTCTGCTCAGTTCTATGGGGCTGAGTTTGAAGGGAAGGCACGCTTATGGCAGACGGATGTGAATGCCCAGCAAGTCAATGTCGATTTGCGGGGGGATTACACCCATGCTGAAAATCGTACCACAGGTCAAGCACTCCCGCGGATTTCGCCGCTACGCTTAAGCGCAGGGATTGATTATCACGTGAGTGACCTCGTGACCCGTGCTGAAGTGACGCATGCATGGGCGCAGAAGAGAGTTCCCGAAAATGATTTACCGACTGATGGCTATACCAGCTTTAATATGATTGCATCCTATCCATTCAAATTTAGTCAGCATGCATGGCTGGCTTATGTGCGTGCAGACAACATTACCAATGCCAACATCCGTTACGCCAGTTCGGTGCTACGTGATATTGCGCCTGAGGCAGGGCGGAGTGTGAAAGCTGGGTTACGCATATCGTTCTAAGCTGAATCGCACGATATCCATATCTCGCCGAATGTAGTCAACCGATTAATCAAAAAAAGAGACTTTGAAGTGAATTCAAAGTCTCTTTTTATTATTTGGTCGCTTTAACGACATAGCCGTCATTGAGCGTCTTTAAAAACACCACCATATCTCGAATCTCTTGATCATTCAGCGCAGGTTTATCTCCTGGTTTACGATTAAAAGGGCGGTCAAAATTGATATTAGCCTGATATTGCTTTGGTAAGTCATCAAACTTATGCACACTGCCGTCTTTGTTCTTCGGATACCATTTTGCAGGATTAGTATCCCGAGTGACATAAAATTCAATGACTTGTTCAAGAGTATTGAATTTTCCGTTGTGAAAGAAAGCTTTGCGTAAGGCTACGTTGCGCAAGCTGGGTGTGCGGAAGGTGCCACAATATTGTGGCTTATCTTTGAGGTCTTGACGCTCAGGGCCACAGGCTCCGAGATCAAAGTACTCAGGATTTTGATTCACCGTCAGTTGGTTGTTACGCGGGACGCCAATCGCAATTAAGCCAAAATCAGAGAATGCGGGGAAGCCACCAGTGTTGCTAATTCGGCTGACATGGCAGGATGCACAGTTACCTTTTTGCGGATCGTTAAACGCTGCAAGTCCGCGCTGCTCTTGTGCACTGAGTTTGATTTGTCCACGCAGAAAAGCATCATATTTGCTGTTATAGGGGTAGAACTCTTGTGGATCTTGCAGGAACATTTCCAGTGCCAGTGTAGTCCATTTAAAGGCTTTGCTATCATCATCTAAAGCATCAGATCCGAAAGTGTCGCGGAATTGTGCGGCATAGGGTGCTTGGCGTAATTTTGTTGCAACTGCTGCTTGGCTAGGGTTAGCCATCTCATTTTTTGCTAAGAGCGGCAAGGCTGATTGGGCGTGCAGAGTAGCGGCGCGTCCATCCCAGTCATGCCCACCAACGGCACCCTGATCAATGCTCTCATCAATATCCTCGTCAAAATGATGCTCGGTAAATGGCGGAACATTTTGTTGGTAGCGTAGCGAAGGTACAGCACGTGCGCCCATCAGTTTTAAATCTGCACCACCCATTTGCGTTGCGAGGCTATTAGGTGAGCCATAGGCAAACTTAGGGTCATGACAACTGGCACAGGACATCGTTCCGGAAGCGGAAAGACTCTTATCAAAGAAGATCTGACGACCTAGAGTCTGCATTTTTTTAAAATCAGGTTTAGCTTTCATCTGCATGGTGTAGACGTCATCTTGATCGACGTTACTTGCCTTGCTTGGCGCCAGATTCTCGGTTTTATTGGCGATCTGTTGTGTCGATGACGGTGTCTCTTTGGAACTTTGTTTATCGCTACAGGATATCAGACTCATGCTGACCAGACACAATATAGCAGTTGATGAGGCATTAAGTGAGATGGGCATAGCGGCATCATATCTAGAGCGGTTTAATCTCACAGATTATTTCAGAATTATTGCAGCAGAATGACAACGCTAAGAGATGCAGGGGAATAGGAACAGTGGTTTTACTTAAGAATAAAAGAGTTAGACCTCTAGGTAAAATTTTGTCGTCAAATTTAATATTTTTGTCACCAAACTGACATGCAAAGGGGAAAGAATAACCCAGTTAATTGATTCGCTCGATAGCCAAGCTGATCCCTCATCTTGCTCGCTAAGTATACGGAATAATTCTATGAATCCAGTTTATCGCTTACTCCCCATTGTTGTTTTAATGTCATCTATTTTCCTTGCCGGATGTGGTAGTGAAGATGATGCCAACGATGCTGTTCCAGCCGAAACACAAGTTACGACAGGTTTGCAATCCAATATTAAAAACGTGGTTGTGATTTATGCGGAAAACCGTGGTTTTGACAATATCTATGGTCTGTTCCCAGGAGCAGATGGTATCCCGGGCGTTAACCCAACGGCTGTGGGTAGCTATATCCCTCAGACTGATCGCGACGATGCAAATACGGTCTTCGGAAAGTTACCCAGAGTATGGGGTGGGGTCACTGCACCAGCACAATCTGTAACTATTGCGGAGGGTAATACGGCTTATCAGGATAACGTACCCTTCCAAATTGATTCACCAAAAGGTTTCCAAAATACTGGTACCGTAGTAGACCAAAGCGTTATCACGCGTGATCTGTATCATCGTTTCTATAACAATCAGATGCAGATCAATGGTGGTAAGAATGATAAGTTTGCAGCCTATGCCGATTCCGGTGGTTTGGTCATGGGTTACTACGATGGCAGTAAAATGGCATTGTGGAATCTGGCAAAACAGTATGTGCTTGCCGATAATTTTTTCCAAGGTGCCTTTGGTGGTTCGTTCTTAAATCATCAATATTTAATCTGTGCGTGTGCCCCTGTTTATCCAGCAACAGGTGCAGCGGTGACATCGGCATCTAACTCAATTTCTGTACTGAATAAAGATAGCAACGGTAATTACTTACCTGTATTGACTCAAAGTGCACAATCTTCTAAATCGGCACTAAATGATAATGGTGCACCAAAATTTGTGAATGATAGTGCGCTGACACCGCTGAATTATGCGGGCGATAATCTCTATCATGGTATCAATACCATGCAACCACCTTACCAACCAAGTGCTGTTGCCACTGCTGCCGGTGCAAATCCTGCAACTGCGGATTTGGGTAATAAAAGTACTTTATACCCACAAACAACCACAACCATTGGCGATTTACTGGATAAAAAGAATGTTTCTTGGGCTTGGTATGCTGGTGCATGGAATGCTGCAATCGCTGATGCACCAAATACAAAGCGTACTGTGATCGGTACTGGCAAAATTCAATTCCAAACACATCACCAACCATTTAACTACTTCTCAGAGTTTGACCCAACGCAGCCAACAACATTGGCATACCGTAATCAACATTTGAAAGACTTTGATGCCAGTTTCTTACAGGATGCTGCAGCAGGAACATTGCCGGCGGTTTCTTTCTACAAGCCACAAGGCAACTTAAATCAACATGCGGGTTATGCTAGTATTGCTGATGGTGATAAGCATATTGCTGATGTGGTTGCACAATTGCAAAAGAGCCCACAATGGAAAAACATGGCAATCGTGATCACTTACGATGAGAATGGCGGCTTCTGGGATCATAAAGCCGTGCCTAAAGGCGATGTCTGGGGTCCAGGTACACGTATTCCAGCAATCGTGATATCCCCATGGTCGAAGAAAGGCTTTGTTGATCATACACAGTATGACACTGCATCGATCCTACGCTTCATTACTCGTCGCTTTGGTCTCGATACTCTGCCAGGTTTGGCACAACGTGATGATGCACTTGTGAAAAATGGTGGCGTGAAGATGGGTGATTTGACAAAGGCATTTGACTTCAATCAAACACCAACGCCTTAATCAGGTGTAGGTCGATTTAAGAAAGCTTCATTCGTTTTTAAGCTGATAAAAAAAACGCGCATTTAATGCGCGTTTTTTTATTTTTGGTGTTATTTAACTTTAGTAAAGAGTATCGGTAGAATATTAATAATAATTGTTCACATATTGCAAATGAGAACTATTCCTGTTATTGTTAGTAACGTCTTGTAGCACTTTGTATCAATTCGTTCTTTTTGACTCAGGTTGATCGTGCTGGTTTTTCTATTTAAGAGTTTTGGTTTGGGGATAAGTTGATGATTTTACGCGCCACTCATAAGCATGATGTGATCTTTACCTATAAAAAAGTATCGACCGTGGCCTCGATGCTCGCGATGACTCTACCGAGCATGGCGATGGCAGCGGAGTCGCAAGAGTCTGTTTTACCAACGATTAAAGTGGAAGCAACTAAAGAAAAACCCGTATATCAAACCAAAAAAGTCCAATCTCCAAAGTATACCGAACCACTTCGCGATACCCCGCAGACCATTACCGTTGTCAATAAAAAAGCCATTGAAGATCAGAGCCTGTTGTCGCTACGTGAAATCCTCAGCACTGTTCCCGGTATTACCTTTGGTGCAGGTGAGGGTGGTGGTGGTTATGGTGACAAAATCAATATTCGCGGGTTCAATGCCAGCAATGACATTACCTTGGATGGCTTAAGAGAGAGTGCATTATTTTCACGCACAGATCCTTTTAATATCGAACAAATTGAAGTAGTGAAGGGGTCAAACTCCGCAGTTTCAGGTTCAGGTGCGGTCGGTGGTTCAGTCAATTTAGTCAGTAAAATGCCTGAAAATAAGAACTTCGTAGATCTGGGTGCAAGCTTAGGTACAGACCATTATTACCGGACGACTGTTGATGCTAATCAGAAGATTGACGACACCACTGCGGTTCGTTTAAATCTGATGGCGCACAAAAATGATGTGCCAGGACGTGATGTCGAAGAGTTAAAGCGTTGGGGTTTTGCACCTTCTATTACCTTTGGTCTAGGAACGCCTACGCGCTTCACGCTGAGCTATCTTTATCAAACTGATAATAATACACCGCAATATGGTGTGCCGTATTATAACGGTCGCCAAGTAGATGGTATTGATCCTGCTAACTATTATGGTTATGCCAATGTCGATAAACAAAAAAGTACAGTAAACGAAATCACAGCGCTATTTGAGCATGAATTCAATGATAGCCTGTCTGTGCGAAATATCACCCGTGCCGCAAAAGTTGAGCAATATACACTTGTCGATCCTCCGCAAGCAGCAGCTGGCGGACTATGTCTAGCGAATGGATTGGCACCATCGGGCTGGAGTCAGACTGCAAGTGCTACAGGCGTGATTACCACAAATATGTCAGGCTACCAGAGCTGTGCCAAAGGGGTGACACCTGGGACGTATGTTCCTTCTGGCCCACGTGGAAACGTCCGTGATACCGTCAATAAACTGCTCACCAATCAGACTGATGTGACTTGGAAGTTTAATACGGCTGAGATTGAACATACCTTGGTGACCGGACTATCGTTGTCTCATGAGTCTTTTGACTTAAGTACGGGGAACTCATTCCGTAATGCGGGCGGTGCGTTACCAAATCCGGTATTACCGAATATCAATGTCTATGCGCCGGACACGGATTACACCGGGCCATTGAACTATATTCAAACATCGACGACTTCCGGTACCTTAGACAATCAGGCGGTTTATGCATTTGATACCCTCAAATTTAATGAACATTGGTTAGCGAACGTCGGTGTGCGTTATGACCATAGCGAAGGAGAGTCGACAGCTCTTACGTATGCGACCCCTGCGACAGGTGGTGCAATTACTGCAATATCGCCTTTGAAAGACAAAGCCAACACATGGTCTTATAAAGCCGGTCTGGTTTATAAGCCAATCGAAACTGCAAGCTTCTATGTATCGTATGGCAACTCTAAAACGCCTTCAGATGCTACGGTCACTGGCACAGCGTGTACCATCACGGCAGCTTCAGCCACGACTGCTGCATCATCAACATGTAATGTCAAACCAGAAACCGCAGTCACCTATGAAATTGGTACCAAATGGGATGTGCTAGACAGCAAGCTGTCACTGACAGCGGCACTGTTTGATACGGAGCGCAGTAATTACAAGGTGGCTGACCCTGCTAACCCAGATAACCCAACAGGAACACAAACACTGGACGGTAGCGCACGCGTTCGTGGTTTGGAGCTGGGCGCAGCGGGATTAATTACCCATAACTGGTCGGTCTTTGCAAACTTGACCGCGCAGCGCAGCAAAGTTTTGCAAGGGGCTTCTGATTTTGTTGCGGCAGGCGGTGTTAACGGCACTCAAGGCGATTTCACCAAAGGTGATCCTCTGCTTAATGTTCCAGAGCTTGCAGCGAGTGTATGGACGACCTATGACGTAACCCGTAAATTGCAGTTAGGCTATGGCGTGACCTATACAGGCCCAATGTACCTGACTCAACATGCGGGGATCTTGGTCGATGGCACAGGTGTTGTGGTAAACGGTAAACTGGTGCCAGCAGCCTATGCGGGTCAGACCACCATTCCGCTTGTACAGTCACAAAGTATTGTCATGCATAACCTTGCTGTAACGTATAAGTTTAATCGTCAGTTGAGCGCGCAGATCAATGTGAAGAATATTTTTGATAAAGAATATTACACAGCGATTCGTAACAATGGCTGGGCGGTTCCGGGTGATGGTCGCTCAGCGGTATTGAACCTGACGTATCATTTCTAATCAGCAGCGCGGCAAAGATACCATTTGCTTAGCGGTCACGATTTAACATGACGATGACATTCAATTAACATCAGTTTTGCTCAAGCAAAGCTGATGTTTTTTTTCGAAATAGATCAATGAAATGTGTTAAAAGTAAATTTATAACGGATCAATGCTTTGCAGATACAGCAAGAGAGAGTTCTTTATGTTGCTACAAATCCCCAATGTATTAAGCCCTGAGCAGGTCCAAGCTTGCCGAACTGCACTGATACAAACCGAATGGGCTGATGGCAAGATTACGGCGGGCTATCAGTCTGGAAAAGCAAAACATAATCTTCAACTCTCAGAGGATAATCCCATCGCACGTGAGTGGTCTGCCCTGATTCTTAAAGCGCTTGAGCAACACCAGTTGTTTATTGCTGCGGCCTTACCGCTCAAGATATTTCCGCCACTTTTTAATTGTTATCAAGGAGGTGGTCATTTTGGTCTTCATGTCGATAATGCTATTCGCGATATCCGCGCGGAGGGTTTTGGTCCTGTAGTAGATCGGGTGCGTACCGATATTTCTGCGACTTTGTTTTTAAGTGAGCCTGAGGAATATGAGGGTGGGGAACTCTTGATCGAAGATACTTATGGGGCAAAGAGTGTCAAATTACCAGCAGGGCATATGATTCTTTATCCTTCAACCAGTTTGCATAAAGTGAATCCTGTCACTCAAGGTGCACGCATTGCATCCTTTTTTTGGATTCAAAGTTTAGTGCGGGATGATGCACAGCGCACTGTTTTATTCGATCTTGATCAGTCGATACAGCATCTTACTTTGGCTACACCTGATCATCCATCCCTCGTCCAATTGACAGGTGTTTATCATAATTTGCTAAGAATGTGGTCGAATGCGTAAAAAATGTGATTTAAGTCACTAAAATGTAAAAAGATATGTGTCACAGGGAGTCTGGTTATACTTTTTTGATTAAAATCAATAGCGCAAAAATAAAATATTCTCTATTTAAGGCTTTGACTTCCCCCCGCTTTTTGTGTCCTAATCCGTTGTAGGAATAATAAAATTGTAGATGACATGATTCAGCCTCTCAAGTCTCGCCTATCTCATTGGTTTTTAAGTATAGTGCGTTCAAGTCTGGCTTTTTCTAGTTTACAACGGCATGGAGCCCTCGTTGTTGCACTTGCTTTACACGCCACGTGTAATCCAGTGTTTGCAGATGACGCTTTACCATCCCCGAGTAATCTTGAAGACGCCAAGTCAGATGTACTGCAGCTTGATCGCGATTTAGCGCATCTCAAGCAGCGTATGCTGCTGCCTGAACGTACCGTACTCTTATTTGGTTTAACGCCACGTAGCCAGCTCAGTGTGCAAAGTGTGCAAATCAGTATTGATGGTAAGGCACTGCCAATTCGTCAGTATGATCAGAGTTCTTTGGCTGCTTTACTCAAAGGCGGTATGGATACCGTGATGGATGCAAACTTGAAAACAGGCATTCATATGATCGATATTGAGGTTGTGCAAACGAATCGCCCTAAGCTAACTCAGCGTATTGAGTTTACAAAGACCATCTCTAAAGATATTTTGGCAGTGCAATTGCTTGAGCACCCTGGAGTGGGTGAGCGTCCGCTTCGCTTGGTTGAATGGAGTCAGCATGATTAAACGCAATACGGCTCTTGCTTCTAGATCTACATTCTTGTCTGTCGATATTCAGCCAAAATCGCTTTTAAAGACTACCCAGCTTCTGACCGCTTTGGTCTTGGCGAGTTTCAGTATTGCGCATGCAACTCCTTTAGAGATTCGTCGTGATGCACGCGAGCCTGGGTTTGCTCAGGTCATGTATGCCTATTATCAAGATAAACCCTATGAAGCTTTGACCACGCTGCTTGCCAATCGTCAATTGGCCTTTAATGCGGCAGGGACAGGCAATGTCCTACTCAGTAATTTATATACCCGTTACGGACTCCCTCGTGAGGCGGAGGCCGCTCTAACTCGGGCAGGTTTTAGCGATGTGACCGCAGGAAATCGCAACGATCCGTGGCTGAGCTATGGCAAATTGGTCTATCAGACGGGTCAGGATTCGTTAGCACTGAATTTTTTACGTGACCCACCAGCATTGTTATCTCCGAAGCAGGAAAGCGAGCGTATGGTCATGGTGACCAATATTCTGGCAAGAACCGAACGGGCTGACGAAGCCGTTGCGGTTTTACAGAGTTTTGAAACACCTATTTATTACTATCGTAAACTGGCACGCTATAACCTTGCGCTATCGCTGCTCACCAGAAAAAAGACAGAATCAGCGCGCCCAGTCAGTGACGAAGATAAGCAACACGAGTTACTGGCGACACGGATCTTAGAAGATCTGATGTTGGATAAGATTCCACCCTTGAAGCCGATCATCAAGGTTGATGAGCGTGGTCGCACGAAAGACATTAGTCTGGGTGACAAAGACGGGGATGGCAAAGGTCTGTTTAGCTGGTTCCGTGGTAAAAGTGACAGTGCTACGCGTCAGAATAGCTTGATTGAGAATCGTGAGATCGGCAATGCATCAACTTTTACCAAAAGTGCCTTAATCGGCGGTGATGTCAAAGATGATTCAATCACGCCACGTGATCTCTCAAATCTGAATGATAAAATTGCATTATCGCTGGCTTATCTACGCTTGATCCGTAATGAGCCTGAGCTTGCAAAATCTGCCTTGCGTGGCGTACAGCTCGATAGCCCTTATAGTAATCAAGCCTTGCTAACCAGTGCCCATATTTATTATCGGTTGAATGATTTTAAGCGCAGTTATAACTTTTCCAATGAATTGACCAAGCGAAATGCAGCCGATCCATTGGTTCAGGAAGGTTGGTTGTTATCTGCAAGTGCGCTGGAAGAACAGCATGATCCAAATGCCTTGGATCGCTATCGTGCGGCGATTCAGATTTATAAAGAGCAAACGGCAGCTATTAGCCAGTTTGATCGTGATCTTGAAAAGCTGGATGTCCTACGCTTATTCCCTGTTGAGGCATTAGATCCCATTTTATTAGGATTACCACAAATCCCTCAGACGCCTCAGGCGGGCCTTTGGGCGCAGTTGCTGGAACGCAGCGAAATATTGGCGATATTGCAACAAGTTCAGCAAACGCAATTACTGGAAAGCAAGTTAGCAGGCTATGACAAGCAGCTATCAGTACTTGAAGCCGTAAATACCAGTAATAAAGATGATCGAACCGATCTTAAAGCAACACGTGTACTGCTTGAAAAAGTGAAAAGTGATTTTCAGAAATCGGAAGCCCAAGATCGTAAGGCGTTGCTTGCTCAGATTCGTGTGTCGTTGAAGCAAAAGCAATTCCAATTGGATCACTACTTGACCGAATCGTTGCTTGGATTGCAGCGGGTTGGTGGCAGCAAACGCTAGGATTGGTAGAGGTTTCTCTCTGCTGATTTTAGCCAGCTGTGAGTGTTACAGGTCAACGTAAAATAACGCTTTATTTGCTTAACTCGATGCTCAAGCTGTGATGCTTGAGATCATCATCTGGTTCGCATAAGCGAAGGTTATAAATCAAGGATAGTTCTTATGCGTCGTGCGGTATCCAAGCTGTTGTTAGCGCTATTAAGTATAGAAGCAGTGTCAATGTCATCCTTTGCGAAGACAGGGACGCTTGCTGACTTGGAAAATATCACGCCCGATACAACGACGCCTAAGATTATCAATACGCCGCAACTTTCTTCTGCTGAAGAGACCCGTATCGATAATCAGCTTTATGACCGCATGATGAAACAAGCGCACGAATCGCGGGACCCTAAAGCGATTAATGCCTATTTAGATCTCGCTCGTAAAATCAAAAGTAAACAGCTTGGCGGGACCGATGAAACCAGCGAACTTAAAAGCCGCGTAGAATTTTATCAAGAACAAATTAAAAACTTACCGGCGAATGAACTGCGTGATGATCTATTTTATGAACTGGCGAGCAGTCAGGATCGTTTAGGTCGCCCAGAAGCTGCAGCTGTAGCATTGTCTGATTTGCTCAAGCGATTCCCAAAATCGAGTTTTGCCCCTGAAGCCCATTTCCGTATTGCTGAAGACGCTTTTAATCGTAAGCAATATCGCGTTGCGACCCAAGAGTATCAAGCGGTATTGGCACTCGGTGATAGTAAATATAAGCAACAAGCCCAGTATTTCTATGCATGGTCCATGTACAAAGATGGTCGTTTTGAAGAGGCGATTGTCCCTTTTCAGGATTTGATCAATGGCTTGCAAGCGAGTAACCGTCAGTCAACGTTGAACAAACGTGATGCATTGCTCTTGCAAGACAGCTATCGTACTTTGTCGTCTATCTTTGTCCAGTTGGGCGGACCGCCTGCGCTGGCAAAATACTATAATGGCAAGCCGCTTAGTGATGAAGAGCTCCTGATGTATCGTCAAGTGGGTGATCGTTATCGTGAGCAGAAGCAACTGCTTGATACCGCAAAAGTATATGAAAGCTTTGTGCAGCGTCATCCGAAAGATGAGCAGGCAGCGATCTTTAGTCGTGATGCGATTGCCGTATATAACGAAGCGGGATTCGCGCAAGATATTATTCGTGCTAAAAATGATTATGTGGCGCGTTATGACGTAGAGCAAAGTTTCTATAAATCTGCTTCACCTGTGCAGCAAGAAACCTTACGTCCGATCCTGAAGTCACAATTGGATGACTTGGCTAAGCACTATGATGCGATGGGTCAGACCCAAAAGTCGACTGCAGATTATTTACATGCGGCTGATCTGTATCAGAAGCAGTTGGTCCTTGCGACAGAACCTGCGGATCAAATTCGGATTCAGGAGCGTCTTGCAGAGGCGCTGTATAACGGCGGACAGTTTGAGCGCGCGATTCCTTATTTTGAAACGCTTGCCTATAAAACCCCAGCAGCTAAACCTAGCGAAATGGGCTATTTTGCACTGTTATCTTATCAAGCCCGCGCGAAAGAGCTCAGCAGTCAATCGGCTCAGGTTCAAAGTGACTGGCTTGATCAGCAGCGGGTGAGTAGTCAGCGTTATGCAAAGACTTTCCCAACCGACAAGAGTTCCGCATCGGTATTGCTGGCCATGGCAGGGCAGTACTTAGATCGTAAACGTTTTGATATTGTTGAAAGTCTGGCAGCGCAAGTATTGAGCTTGCCCAATGTTCCTGCGAGTGATGTCAAAACAGCGAGTATTCTGAAAGCCAATGCAGAATTTGACTTAAGTCATTGGGCTGACGCCGAGGCGAGTTATCGTCAGGTACTGGCTTTATCGAATCTGAATGACGCCGAGCGAACTCGTTACCTCAATCAGCAAGCTGCAAGTTTATATAAACAAGCCGATACACTGCGCGCTGGTCAGTCTAATGATGAGGCGTTAAAGCTCTATCAACAAGCTGCAACAGTCACGCAAGATACGGCGGTGAAAGTGGATAGTAGCTATCAAGCGGCGATGATTTATGGTGAAACGCCGAAAGCACTCCCTTTACTGCAAAGCTTCTACAAACAATATCCGAATAGTCCGCAAGCCGAAGGTGTGCCTGAGCGCATCGTGAAGTTACAAGAGAGTGTGCAAAATTGGTCTGGTGCTGCTGAGACCTATTTAACGATTTATCATCGTGATATTGCAAAGCCAGATGGCGCTAAACAAGATAATGCATTGATTGCATTGTGGTTATCTGCTGAAAGCGAACGTAAAGCCAGTCAGAATAGTGCAAAAGAACTTGCACTGTATCAGCAGTACTTGAAAGAGCCGCGTGCTGTGCTGGCACAAAGTGTTGAGGCCAGTGAGCGTTTATATCAAGCTGCAGTACTTAAGCAAGATGTACCAACTCAGAAACAAGAACTGGCAAGACAACTGCAGTTTTATCAGCAGAAGTTTCAGACCGCACCAGCAGCAGTTCAGCCTAGACTGCGTTATTTAGCTGCGCGCAGTTTGACCGAGCAAGCCACTCCGCTTGTTGAGCAATATCGTGCAGCCGCCTTGACCCAACCTCTAAAAGACAGTGTCGCGCGTAAACAGGCCCTTCTACAGAAGTTAATCGCAAGTCAGCAAGCGATCATTGATCTAAAGGTGGCGGATTTCGTCACGGAGTCACAATTCGTGCTCGGCGATAGTTTTGCGCAGTTCTATGAAGGCGTATTGAAGACTCCAGCACCGACGGGGATGAGTGACCTTGAGACGGAGCAATACCAAATTGCTTTGGAAGAACAAACTCAGCCACTAAAGGATAAGGCGATTGAGTGGCATAAAGCCAACGCGAGTTTAGCGCTTGATTCATGGGACCAGTGGGTTGCAAAAAGCTATAGCGCTCTTGCAAGCTTATCTTCAGGTCGTTACCTACGTCCGATCAAAGCGCCTGCAATCCCAGCAAGCAATCCTGAGCTTGCACGTATTGCAGCAAAAATTGATCAAAGCCCAGACAAAGCGCTTACAAGTTTAGATCAGCTTTTAGCAGCTACACCTGCAAGCAAGGCTATCGCACAGCCTAAAACAGAGAGTCAATCGATCCTAGGTAAGCTCACCAGTAAAGTTACTGGTAAAACGCCTAACAATGATTCAAAAGCCGTTCCTGTTTCTAGTAGTGTAGACACCATGCAGTTGATCCAGAGTTATCGCGGCATTGCCTTGATGCGTTTAGGGCAGTTTAAAGATGCTGCTACGGCATTTACTAAAGCGGATGCCGTTAACGATCAAGTTCAAGGTGTGACCAAACAAGCAGAGCCGTCTTATATGCTGGGTGTGGTGAATGATTTGTACTTAAACGATCAACCGACCGCATTGGCTGCTTACCAGAAGTATTTGGCACTCAATCCTGAAGATAAGTCAGTGCAAAAATGGGTGAATTTGCTGCAAAAGCAACTTAAACTGCCGTTAACGGTCTTTAGTAAGCCTGTCGTTGCTCCTGCGGCAAGTGCGCCAAGCGACGCAGTCGTCGCCGTAGCGCCGGGCACTTCAGTGGAGCCCGCAGCGGCTTCGACGGCAAATGTTCCTGCTACAGCAACAACTCCAGTGGTAAAGAGCGATTCTACAGCCACAAGTTCAACGGCAGTGGTTACGCCACCGTCGTCAGCAGTGGCTGAGCAGAAAACTGCTGAAGCACCAACTCCGGCTCCTGCAAAAGCAGATCCGGCGACAACCTCTCCTGCGGATAATCCAGTGACGAAGAGTCTGCTCGAGCAAGTTTTAAGGCAGCAGCACTAATGTGCATAACGATGATTTTAACGTTGCAATGTCGTTGTGTTTGGTTATGTTGCGACATCGTGTGTTTGGAGGAATGATGAAAAATCATTTAATGACGCTACGTGTATTGATGACTGTCAGCATCATGTTTGCTACAGGCTATGCCTCAGCAGCACCATCGGCCGATGAAAGTTCTGCGGATGCGACAGCTGTGCAAACTCAAGCAGTCAGTACTGTGAAAAGCAAAGCAAAAGTGAAAACTGCGCGTAAAGCCAATGATAGTAATATTGCGGGTCAAACAGATATTGTGGCGAATGTCGATATGCCGATGGTCACTAATATTCTACCTTGGCAAGAAAAAGAGGGGAAAATTCCAAAGGATATCCTTGAGTTTTCTGCCTTGAAAGATTCATTGACCCCCACTGATCGCGATCGCTTGGCGAGTGAAATCCGCTACACGGCAATCCTGAATGAGCCAGTCAATCGTAAATAAGTCAGAAGCTTGTATGCGTGGGCGAGCTTACGTTTGTCACGAGGACAAGCGGCAGGACTTACGCATGAGTAATTCTTAAAATATTGATATGAATATCATTATTTTTTTAGCTATGAAGAAGTATACTTAAATCACGTAAATAGGAGTTTTTAAAATGGAATTTATCAAGTTTATTCAAGTGGGTGGCTTTTTCATGTACCCGATCATGCTGGTGTTCTTTGCTGGCATGGCGATCTTCTTTGAACGTCTCTATGCATTGGGTAAAGCTCGCGCACGTAGCCGTGAGATCTGGTCAAAAGTCCAACCTGATGTACAAGCGGGTCGTTTGGAAACTGCATTCAGTGCCGTGAAAGATGACACCAGTGAAGCGGGTCGTATTCTGGATTATGGTCTAGGTGCAGCGGCAAGTGGTGCAGACATGCCCCATGTAGAAGGCGCGCTTGAAGAAGGTTTACTTGAAGTGATTCCACGTCTAGAAGCCCGTACCAGCTATATTGCGACACTGGCAAACGTTGCGACCTTGCTGGGATTGCTCGGAACCGTTCATGGTTTGATTCTCGCATTCGCGTCAGTTGCCAATGCTGATCCAGCACAAAAAGGTGATTTGTTATCTGCTGCACTTGCAGTGTCGATGAATACCACCGCATTTGGTCTGGGTGCTGCGATTCCACTCGTTCTCGCATTTACTTTCTTGCAAAACTATACCCAGCAAGTCATTGAAAGTTTAGAGATGATTGCGATGAAAGTACAAAACTCTATCCGCCGTACATTTCCAACCCTCACGAACTAATGCTCTTTCTTTCCCATCATTCATTGAGGGAAAAATAGAAGGGTAGGAGCGATGAGGGCGATAAGGAGGAAGTGTTATGTCGATTCGTAGACGTCGTCACCGAGAGACCAACACCGAGTTGGATCTCACTGCATTTATGAATTTGATGGTGATTATGATCCCATCATTGCTCATCAATGCTGTTTTTACACAAGTGAATGTTTTAAATGTTGATCAGCCGGGTGATGGTGCACCGCAAACGGCAGCCGCAGCGATCAAGCCACCGCTGACTCTGGATGTCGGTGTTTATCCTGATAAGTTCGTGATTAATAATCGTGGTCATGGGCAGTTGGCCGAAATTGCTGGGCATGATTATGCGAAGCTCAATGCCGCACTGGTGGATATCAAACGACAATATCCTGCGGTGAGCAGTGCAACATTGCGGATCGATGAGACCGTTAAATATCAAGATATTATTTATGTGATCGATGCGGTTCGCATCGTGCAAAGTGGGCAAACGGGCAATAGCTATGCGCTGTTTCCGAATGTACAGCTTGCAGGTGTGGAGGGAACACCATGAAGATTTCTCAGATTCGACGTCATAAGCGCAAGCAGGCGCTGAAAAGTAATACGGCACGTTTGACGCTGACGTCATTGATCGACATTTTTACGTTGCTCGTGTGTTTCTTGCTGGTGGGCTTTCAGGGTGAAGCACAGATTCCTTCGATCAAAGGGCTGGCACTGCCAATTTCAAGTTCTTATGCACCGCCAGAGTCTTCATTAACCCTAGTGGTTACGCCAACAGAAATTCGCGTCAATGAAAAAGTCATTCAGCGTTTAGATGTGCCCGTTGCTGAAGGTGCAACTATGGATTTCACGCCACTCATTACGACATTGGCACAGCAGGCACTTCGCTTTAAGCCTTCTCAAGTGGTCAATGGCACGCCTGAGCGCACTGTGATTATTTTGGCAGATCAAAATATTCCGTACGCGACATTGCATCAAATCATGATGGTGTGTAGCCAACAGCATTTTGGTCGTATTGCGTTTGCTGTGAATAAGGAGGCAAAGAAAAATGCCTAATACTATTCCGAATGCAGGGTTGAATACCTCGTTACCAAAATTGCAAAACGCGCATGCCTTGGGTTGGTTACCGTGGGATTATGGTCAGTTCCGTAAGTCAGACTTGGCGTTCTCCGTGTTTGCCGTGCTGTTCTGCGTGGCGATACCTTTTGTCAAAGTACCGTTGCCTGAGCGGGTGATCCCTGCACGGACGGTTCTTGCACCGATTGATATCGCACCGCCGGAAGTAAAGCTGGTGGAGAAGAAAGAAACGCCTCCACCTAAGACCAAGGAAGGCGCTCAGCCTGAAGCCGCGAAAGCATTGCCACGTGCTGCAGCACCGAATCATCCGCTGCCTAAGCCACAGCCCCCAAGTCAGGCAGGTTCACCGGACAAGCCGCCTGTACAAACGGTACGCCCAGCGCGCGCGACAGCGGATGCTGCTACAACGCAACGTGCTGCGGCTTCCCCTAATCCAGGTCCGTTACCGACAGATACACCAGCGCCTGTATCCCACGCTACAGGCCCGAGTGCTGCTGAGCTTAAAGAGCAGGCTCAACGCCGTGCACAAAGTCTCGTCGCAGCGGCAGGAATAGGTACCGCTGTAGGGAGTTTAACCAACGGTACCAGCTCTAACCCAAAGGCCGTTGAAGGACGAGGGCTGCAAAAAGGTGGAGTTGATGGTGGTCGTCCTGATCCAAAGTTAGGGATCGGCGGCGGTGGTACAGGCGGCAACGGCGCAGCAAAATCAGGCGTACGCTTTGGTTCCGCAACCGATGGTGATAAAACCGGTCATGGTACAGGCAGCTTGTCTGGACGCGGCACGGATGATGTCAGCGGCGGAAAAATCAAAGGCAATGGTACGGGTAATGCGGGTAGTGGAAGTTCTGATGCTGGTAAAGGTGCACGGGATGACGTGAAACGCATCATGACGCAGAATGCCGGACGTCTGCAAAGTGCTTATATGCGTGCACTTGGTGATGATCCGACTATGGAAGGAAACTTCACCGTTCGCTTAAAAATTGCCCCAGATGGTCATGTAATCAGTGCCAGTGTGGTCTCAAGTGATCTGAATAACAGTAAGCTTGAAGGTCAATTACTCGCCATGATTAAGGGTTTTAGCTTCAGTTCGGGTAGTTTTGACGTATGGGAGCAAAATTATAAGTATAATTTTATTCAATAGGTCGTTAATTCAGCGTTTTGCGGTTGTCTTTTTAAACTGAACTCGTTAATATTTGCGCCTCTGGAAGCGTGGCTGAGCGGTTTAAAGCACCGGTCTTGAAAACCGACGAGGGTGTGAGCCCTCCGTGAGTTCGAATCTCACCGCTTCCGCCAAATTTGTAAGATGTAAATAAAAAAGCCCTTATTTGATAAGGGCTTTTTTATTGGCTATTGTTCGGATCTCTGAACGTAAATACATCTTTTATAGATGGATATTAATATCGATAAATAACGCGCTGTTGCTGGGGTTGAGGAAGCTGATTGCCATTGGAATACATACATTGCTCATAAGCAATGTCATAGCGCCTTTGTAAGCTATACGATGCATCTTGGGCATAAGACCCTCCGAACAGTGAGCCTCCTGCCAAGCCTACAGCAGCACCAGTCCCGACTGCACGGCCATGGCCTCGGCCACCAATTGCACCCACGGCTGCACCAAGTGCAGTACCAATCACAGCCGCACCAACTGCCGAATCATTCGCAGCCTGCGCAGCAGGCCCCACTGAGTTCGCCGCAAAGTTACGGCATTGCTGATCTTCCTGCTGGAACAAATCAAAAGGTTTACCGGGTGCAGGCATCACCGCCACATTTGGGCCACTTGGCATCGTCTGACAGCCGCTGAGTATCGTTGCACAGCTTACTACAGCAGTCGTGATATACAGTTTTATACTCATCATCATTCTCCTCAGATATGCTTTTTTATCTGTTTCTTAGCGTGCATCAGAAGGTTTTACAGGCGTCTTCTGCCATCCCGAAGGGCAACTTGGTACATTGGGGTAATAGCCTTGTGGCGAGCCGCAGTAATACCAAACTTTCTGCATTACAGGCGCTGGGGCTGTCTGCGGTAAAGGTTGAGCGGGTTGGCTTTCTACAATCGTTGTCACAGGCTCACTCACGACATAGGCGGGCTCAAGTTCAGGGTCTGGATACGGATATATCGGCGCAGGATAGAGTAACCATGCACCGCCCACTCCCCACCACCATCCATAATGACCGCCATGCCAGCCTTGTCGCCAATATCCGCCGCGCCAGCCGACAGGGTTGTAATGGAAATGATAAGCGCCAGCCCAATTGCGTCCATAATGAGGGTAGGCCTGTGCTGGCGATATAAGTCCTATACCACCCATGATAGATATCGCCGAGGCTACGATCAGCACTTTAGATTTCATGATTGATATCTCCCTGTGTATGGTTCAATCGTAGAAACACTACGACCTCATCTTGAGGTAATCCAAAACACGATCATTGCTTCATAGAATTCGTTGACTTAAGGGCAGTCTGCGATTCAAATTTGGTCTAATCTTGGGTTTTGTGTATTTTTATATGATCGAACTGGATGGTTTGGTAAGTGGGTGGCAAAGGGTTTTAGAGGTGCTTATCTATTATGTTCATCAAATGTCGGTGAGTTTGAATCTCATTGTTTCTGTCAAATCTGGTGGTATTGAGAAAAAGCTAATCGTTAAATTATTTTTAGTCTCTTTCAACTCTCTATTCCATAGAGAGTTTTTTGGTTGATCTAAAATTTTTATAAAGAATAAATAAAACTAACCATTTGATATTTATTGATAATTAATTATTTTTAATATAACCCAATGATTTTAATTTATTTTTATTTAAATTGTAATTTTACGGTGATAGAATCGTCGCTGTTTTGTATCTGGAACTATGTCTTCAAAAGGGGAAGAATAATGAATGTGTTAAAAAATGGATTGGTATTAGGTGCTATTGTTTCAATCGCTCTGGTTAGCGGTTGTGCCTCAATCATTAATAGCAAAACACAAAAAGTGAATATTACTACGTCTAATGGCTCTAAAATCGTAGCAAATGTCGATGGTAAAACTGTGCAAGCCCCTGGTATTGTTGGGTTAGATCGTTCACGCGTAGAGAAAATTATTACCACTTCAGATGCCAATTGTGCTCCGCAAACAATCGCTCCAAGTTCTGTTGATCCGATCTTCTTCGGCAATATCTTGATTGGTGGTTTACTCGGTTCGACAACGGATTACTCCACTGAAAAGATGTGGAAATATGACAATACGTTGATTATCAGCTGTAAATAAGCCATCTTGACGTTTACTTCAAAAAAGTTAGCGCAAATATGGATAGGGAAGCGAGGCTTTTTAGCTTCCCTTTTCTTCGTACTTAGCTGTGCTTTTTCAATGGCGCATGCACAACGCATTGATACTGCTGATTCCGATCAGATCGTTGATCAGGCTTTAAGCCAAAAACTAGAGCAGCGCCTAGAGTGGCAAGCACTTCTCCATGTCCATGATCAAGAACCTTATATCAAAGATAACCAGTTTCTTTTAAGTTGGCCTAGATTTTCATTGGCTAATGAGCTGACAAAAAATATAAGCGCCCTACTCAGTGCGAATAACACCACTTATATCTGTAAATTTCCTGCACGTGCCATTTGGCTCCAGCAACAGTTGCAACTGCCTCCGATCTCTTTTGCACAGTGCCCTGATTTTCTAGAATATCTGGACAATGCGCCTGCTGACGAGATTAAGTTGGTCTATGTATCGGATAATATCACTCAGCCATCCAGCATGATGGGTCATGTGTTAATCCAATTTTCAGGGATTAATCAGAAGAATCAGCATGTGGATCATGCCATTTCTTTTTTTACTGATGTACAAGGAGTCAATGCACCTAAGCTAATGTTTGAGGCGATGGTGACGGGTAAAAAGGGTTATTTCTCCCTGACGCCATTACAAGAAAAGTTGGAACGCTATCGGCACCGTGAACAGAGAAATATCTGGACCTATGATCTGCGTTTAACGGATGAGCAAAGACAGCGTATTCAATATCATGTCTGGGAGCTCAAAACTGCGCCGTTGACCTATTACTTCAGTCGTTATAACTGTGCAACCTTAACCCATTTTATGCTGGCGACAACGGGCGATGCAGAGGTCAGCAAGCGTTTTAGCCATATGCTGACACCACTTGATATCGTCAAAAGTAGTGATGCCGCGCATTTGATTGTCGGTACAACGTTGCTGCCTGCCGATAAGTTTGCGATTCGTATGTTATCTGACTCTTATAGCCCTTCATGGCAAAGAAAACTTAAGAGCGCGGTAGATCATCAAGCGCTTAAACAACTGATTGAAAGTACGCCATCACCAGAAGAGAAGTTTGTGATCTATCAGGTCGCTAGCCATTATCGTGATTACCGCATTGATCAAGGGAAAGTTGCAGCCGATCAGGCAGAGTTTAATACGCAGTTTGAGCAATCTAAACCACTGGTTCAGGATTTCTCGATTGATCTTTCTCAATATAAAAGTCCGCTGAAAGCGCCTGATGACAGCCAGTTCTCGGTAGGGAGCGGTTATGACAATCATCAATATGATATTCGTTTGGATTACTTACCTGCGGCGCAGAAGCTTGAAGATGATAATAGTCAATCCGCGAGTGAGCATGAGTTGCTGCTTGGCAATATTGGACTGAAGTACTTAACCCAAGAGAAAAAGCTCAAGCTGGATTACTTAAAACTTTACTCAATGACATCCTATATTCCTTACGATGTGTTAACGGGTGGTATTTCCGGAAAATTTTCAATGAGCTATGAGCCTCATGTGGATTATCGTCTTACAGAGCAGCATGCGACAACGATTGAAGGGGGAGCTGGATTGACCCATCAAGTGATGCCTAATTTAAGTATATCGGTACTGGGTTTGGTGGGTATTGATTATTTTCAGCATGGCGTAAGTGCGCATGTCTCGCCCAGTTTGGGGCTTATTGCCAATGAAAAATATGATATGAAGTCGGTTATCCAATACCAACGCATTTATACGACCCAGCAATTCAGCCAACCTTATAATTCCATCAAATGGATTCAGTCTAAGCGTTTTACCCCTGAGTTGAGTCTACAGTTTACGTTTGAGCAGTTTTGGAATAATGACAAGCAAAAAACGGCATACGCCCTCATGCTTAAAAAGATGTTCTAAAGTATTTTTGGTTGTGTCTGTGAATTTCTATATTTTTCGAATGGTTTACATTTTATTACTAGACGACTGGTCTATTTCTAATTAATCTTCATGCCATGAGAGCAACCCATGATTCAACTCGCCATCGCATCCTAGATGCAGGAGAGAGCCTTATTGCAAAGAAAGGCTTTAATGGAATCGGCTTGGCTGAAATCTTAGCGGCTGCAGAGATTCCCAAAGGATCTTTTTATCATTATTTTGGTTCAAAAGAAGCTTATGGGAATGCGCTGCTTGAGCACTATATCGAAGGCTATAAGCTAAAGCTTGATGCACTGCTGAATGCGGATGGACTGAATTCAGCAACAGCACGTGAACGCCTGATGAGCTATTGGTCAGATTGGTTGAATAGCCAAAGCACATGTAGTGGTGCGCGTAAATGCCTTGTGGTTAAGCTAAGTGCGGAAGTGGCCGATCTCTCTGACGACATGAGAAACACCCTTAAGCAGGGTACTGATCGGGTAATTAAACGTCTGACGACCTGTATCGAAGAGGGAATAGTCGATCAGTCGATCCAGATTAACCAACCCGCAGCAGTGGTCGCACAGATGCTCTATCAGCTTTGGCTTGGTGCCAGTCTTCTGAGTAAGCTAAGCGGGGATCGTAGCTCATTTGAGCTGGCCATGCAGGTTACCGAAGCCACCTTGTCTGCATCGCATCCATCATCCTAATTCATCATTAGTCCAGCTTTAGAGTGACTCTGAAGCTGATGAGGTTATATCCCTTCACGTTTTGAACTGTATTTAAGTAAGAAGTTATATGTACGAACTAGACGACCAGTCTAATATTTTTGAAGTTGAGATGTTTCTATTATTTTTCGCATACCGCGAAACTCTGGAGTTGTTATGCAAAACTTTGAATTTTATAACCCTACTCGGATTGTATTCGGTCCGAACAAAATTGCTGAACTCAACCGTCTGGTTCCGCAAAATGCAAAAGTCCTCATTCTGTTTGGCGGTGCTAGCGCAGAGAAGAATGGCACGCTGGCAGAGGTAAGAACGGCACTGTCTCAGCATGAAGTCCAAGAGTTTGGTGGCATTGAACCGAATCCTACTTATGAGACATTGATGAAAGCCGTTGAGCTTATCCGCAGTGAGAAGCTGGATTTTCTCCTTGCTGTAGGCGGTGGATCAGTCATTGATGGGACGAAGTTTATTGCCGCTGCTGTCAATTTTGTAGGCGAGCCGTGGGATATCTTGACTACGCATGGTGCAGTTGTGAAGCACGCCATTCCTTTTGGCACGGTACTGACTTTGCCGGCGACAGGTTCCGAGATGAACGAAGGTGCCGTCATCACGCGTCAAGCCACCCTGACCAAGCTTGCTTTCATGAGTGAGCATGTCTTCCCGCAATTCTCAATTCTTGATCCAACCAAAACCTATACTTTGCCTAAACGTCAGGTTGCCAACGGTGTTGTCGACGCCTATGTGCATATCATGGAGCAATATTTGACCTATCCCGTGGATGGTCGTGTACAAGATCGCTTTGCAGAAAGCTTGCTGCTTACCCTGATTGAGATTGGTCCTAAAGTATTGGCGCAACCCGAAGATTATGACCTGCGTGCAAATCTGATGTGGGTTGCGACATTGGCACTTAATGGTTTAATTGGGGCCGGTGTGCCGCAAGACTGGGCAACACATATGATTGGTCATGAGCTGACGGCAGCTTACGATATCGACCACGCTCGAACACTCGCCATTGTTTTACCTTCCATGCTGTCAATCCGTCGTACTGAAAAACGCGACAAGTTACTCCAGTATGCTGAGCGTGTCTGGCAGATCACCAGCGGCTCTGATGATGAGCGCATCGATCAAGCCATTGCCAAGACTCGGGCATTCTTCGAGTCTTTAGAAGTGCCAACGCGTCTCAGTGCTTATACCTTAGGTCAAGATGCCGTACATCATGTGGTGAAGCAGCTTGAGAGCAATGGTATGGTCAAGCTTGGTGAAAAGAAAAATGTCACTTTAGACGTGAGTCAGCGTGTGCTTGAGGCAAGTTTGTAAGACGCTCTTTTCATTTCATTGAAGGATTTCATCATGACTACTCATGCAGCAGTGACTAATCGTCGCTTCGTGTTAGCTTCTCGCCCTAAAGGAGCCCCAACAGCACAAGATTTTCGTCTGGAAAGCGTGAAAGTATCAGAGCCTGCCGAAGGCGAAGTCTTACTACGCACACTCTATCTGTCTCTTGATCCGTATATGCGTGGTCGGATGAGTGATGCACCTTCCTATGCTCCACCTGTAGAACTGGGTGGGGTGATGGTGGGTGAGACGGTTGCACAGGTGGTTGCATCCCATCATGAGGGCTATGTAGCGGGTGATTTAGTTCTAAGCGATTCTGGTTGGCAAGACTATGCCGTATCGAATGGCACTGGACTAACAAAGTTGGGATCGATGGCGAAGCCCTCCTGGGCGCTGGGTGTTTTAGGCATGCCCGGGTTTACTGCGTATATGGGATTGCTGGATATCGGTCAGCCTAAAGCGGGTGAGACGGTCGTTGTTGCAGCGGCAACAGGTGCTGTGGGCTCTTTAGTGGGTCAAATTGCCAAGATTAAAGGCTGCCATGTCGTTGGTGTCGCCGGTGGTGCAGATAAATGCCGTGCTGCAATTGATGAATTGGGCTTCGATGCCTGTATTGATCGTAACGCAGCAGACTTTGCCGATCAGTTGGCAACTGCTTGCCCTCGAGGTATTGATGTTTATTTCGAGAGTGTCGGTGGCGCAGTCTTTAATGCAGTGTTGCCATTACTCAATTTATCAGCACGTGTTCCTGTTTGTGGCTTGATTGCACAATACAATGCCGAGCATTTACCAGAAGGCGGGGATCGTACTCCGCTGTTAATGGGCGCGATCTTAGTGAAGCGGATCAAAGTGCAAGGGTTCATCATATTTGATTATGCTCCACGTTATCCGGAGTTTTTTAAAGAGATGAGTGAGTGGCTTGCGCAAGGTAAAATCAGCTTTAGAGAGGATTTTGTCGACGGTTTAGAGAATGCACCACAAGCCTTTATCGGCTTACTTGAAGGCAAAAACTTCGGTAAGTTAGTGATCAAGGTGGCTGATGCGCATTAAATATTGATCTTTTCGACATTAAAAAAAGACACGCTAGCGTGTCTTTTTTATCGAAAAATCGTTAAATGGATCGTTCAAAGTCTTTAAGAAACTGCAGACCATCGCGTCTCCCCAATTGGAATGTTTCTTCGATCAAATCGGGGCGGGTGTAGTCCCAGCTTTTGACTGGAATTGGGCTGGATGGCTGGACATAGAGGCGCTTTTGGCCCTGATCGTTTAGGGTAAATTGGGTGGGACGATGCGGGTACATACGGCTCAATAAAACCAAAACAGGCTCTGGGGTCGGATCAAGTCCTGCAATCGGGACGTTATCAACAACACCGCCATCCAGAATCGCTTTGCCCTGCACCTGCATCATTGGGATGATTGGTGGAGTACAGGAGGATTGTAGGATGAGCTCGGCGAGTTCCTCAACCGTCGTACAATCTTGAGCGCGGCTAAATTGCTGCTGAAAACCGATCGAACGTGCGGTCGTCGGGTGCAATGCTTTACGTACATGTTTATCAAAGCTATACGCAGCGATTGCCAGTGCTAAAGAAGGATAAACGCCAAGCCATTGGGGGATATGGGTTACTCCAATACGAATTTCAGGGGCATCTTGCAGCCGATCTAGTCGATCGGCAAATAGATCACGCATGGCTTGTAAATACATTTCATGCTGAGGAAAAACCCGCTGCTCACGAAACAGATTTGCCCAGTAGATGTTCTTTGCATTCGCACCAAAAAGCGTATGGATATAATCCAGGGTCGCACGCGTCTCTTGGGTAAACATCAAGCAAGACATCAGTCCACCTGCTGAAACCGTCGAAATGACACGTGGTTTGAGTTCAAGAGCTGGGGTGATGACATCTAAAAAGCCGACCTGCCACGTACAACGGCCACCACCACCCGCCATCACCATTTGATCAAACATTATGAGCTCTCAATTCTTAAAAGCGAGATTTGATTAAACCTCATCACAATCAAATCTCATAACCCAATTTTGTTTTTGGCGCTTTACTTTGTGGGCATATAAGGTGCCAAACGGGCACCCATCTCAGCAGCCAAGGTCTGTAGTGCGGACATCGGACGGATCATTACCGTGAATTCAGTGATCAGACCCGCATCGTTGAAACGGATCATATCAATGCCATGGATGAACTTGTCGGCGACTTTAGCTTTAAATTCGAGGACGACATTCAGACCATCGGGACTTGCGAATTCTCGATGATATTCAAAATCACTAAAGACCTGAATGACCGTGTTTAAAATCAGCGCCACCACAGGTGCTCCCTGATAAGGTTTAAACACCGCTGGGGATTGAAATATTGCATCATCACTCAAGATGTTCGGTAACTTGGAGAAATCCTGTGCCGTAATCATCTGATGCCAAAGGGCAATAGAGGCCGCAGCCTTTGGATTTAAACTTAAGTCAGTCATCGCCGTATCCTCGCATTTAAATAAATTAGAAATCCCTTTCCGATGTATGGATTACAAGCGTGCTGCTAATTCTGCACCTTGTTTGATGGCGAACTTCGCATCCAACTCCATGGCTTTATCTGCACCACCGATGAGATGGGTTGAACAGCCTACAGTTTCTAGCGCGGATTGCAGTTCACGCAGTGGTTCCTGACCTGCGCAGATGATGATGGAATCGACATCGAGAATCGAGTCTTCGGCACCATCATTAACATGTAAACCTGCATCATCAATCTTGAGATAGCTCATGCCGGAACGCATATCAACGCGGCGGTTTTTAAGTCCGGTACGGTGAATCCAGCCCGTTGTTTTACCTAGTCCATCACCCACCTTACTGGTTTTGCGTTGCAGCAAAAAGACTTCACGTGGGGAGGTTTCCACGTCAGGCTGACGCAGGCCACCACGGTCTTTGTATTCGGTATCAATACCCCACTCGGCATAGAATTTTTTGGGATTCTGGCTGCCACTTTCGCCTTCATGGGTGAGATATTCAGCCACATCAAAGCCAATCCCGCCAGCACCAATGATGGCGACACGTTGCCCCACAGGCTTACGCTCACGCAATACTTCAATATAGCTCAGCACTTTTGGATGATTGATGCCTTCGATATCGAGCGTGCGCGGTTGAATCCCCGTCGCCAGCACGATTTCATCAAAACCTTCGGTTGCTAATTGCTCGGCAGTCACGCGTTGATTGAGCTTGAGTTTGACGCCTGTCAGCTCAATTCTATTTTTAAAGTAACGGATCGTTTCATAGAACTCTTCTTTACCCGGCACTGTCTTGGCGATATTGAATTGACCACCAATTTCATGGCTGGCATCAAACAAGGTCACATCATGACCTCGCTCGGCTGCGACGGTTGAGAAGCTGAGTCCTGCGGGACCTGCGCCGACAACAGCGATGCGCTTTGCCTTTTGAGTCGGGGTATAGACCAACTCAGTTTCATGGCAGGCTTGAGGGTTGACGAGGCAAGAGGTAATTTTTCCACTGAAAATATGGTCCAAGCAAGCCTGATTACAACCGATACAGGTATTGATTTGCTCCGGTTGATTGGCTTCGGCTTTACGGATAAAGAAGGGGTCGGCTAGCAGGGGGCGTGCCATAGATACCATGTCACACATGCCATCCGCCAAGATTTGTTCCGCGACTTCTGGCGAGTTGATGCGATTGGTGGTGATCAAAGGAATAGAAACTTGACCTTTCAACTTCTCGGTGACCCATGCAAATGCTGCACGCGGTACTTTGGTTGCGATCGTTGGAATACGCGCTTCATGCCAGCCAATACCGGTATTGATAATGGTCGCGCCTGCGGCTTCGATGGCTTTGGCCAATTGAATCACTTCATCAAATGATGAGCCGTTGTCGATGAGATCCAACATCGACAGACGATAGATGATGATAAAGTTTTTACCTACACGTGCGCGGGTGCGACGGACGATTTCAAGGGGGAAGCGAATACGGTTTTCATAGCTGCCGCCCCATTCATCGGTACGATGGTTGGTATGAGAGACGATGAATTGATTAATCAGGTAGCCTTCAGAACCCATGATCTCTACACCATCATAGCCAGCCTGCTGAGAAAGAGCTGCGCAATGAACGAAGTCTTCAATGGTTTGCTCGACTTCATCTGCGCTGAGTTCTTTAGGTTTAAAGGGATTGATTGGAGCGCGGATCGGGCTTGGTGCGACCAGAGACGGTTGATAAGAGTAACGACCGGTATGCAGAATCTGCATGGCAATTTTGCCACCCGCTTGATGCACCGCATCGGTGATCACTTTGTGATGTAGGGCTTCTTCTTCAGTCGTCAGCTTGGCACCGCCTTGGAATACACAGCCTGCATCATTAGGCGCAATACCCCCTGTAACGATCAGTCCTACACCACCACGTGCTCGTTCAGCATAAAATGCTGCCATGCGTTCGAAACCATGTTCTGCTTCTTCAAGCCCCAAATGCATTGATCCCATCAATAGACGGTTGGATAAAGTGGTGAAACCTAGATCTAAAGGTTTAAGCAGATGAGGATAAGCGTTCATAATGGCTTCCATAGAAAGTGTGGTGGCTTTGATTGCTTTGTTAGATGATATGATTAAAATCATTTATGCAACTGGTTGCATATAAAGATAATGGATTCACTGCTAATATGCAACTGAGTGCATAATGTCGTTACAAATTAAAAATCCGTAACCAAGAGTGGAGAAGGGTTGATGTCGTTACCCCATGCGTTAATGGTGTCTTTGCTTGAAAAATCCTGCTCTGGCTATGACTTGGCGCAGCGTTTTGGGAAGTCGATTGGTTACTTCTGGCAAGCATCCCATCAGCAGATCTATCGTGAATTGGCCAAAATGGAAGAAAATGGCTGGGTCAAATCAGAAGCTGAAGATGGTAGTAAAACCCGCAAGCGCACCTATCACGTGCTTGAAGAGGGGGTAATAGAGCTTAAACGCTGGGTTGCTGAGTCGATTGATCCTCCGCAGCAGCGAGAAGCGTTCTTTGTGCGTTTGAGAGCGGATGCTGCAATGGGGCCCTTGGGGCTAGAGGGTGAGTTATTGCGCCGTATTCATATTCATGAGCAAAAACTCAAAACCTATCGCCTGATTGAGCAGCGGGATTTCTTGAGTGTCAAAGATCATTTGAAAGGCGGAGCTTCACGCGCACTGAGAATCCAGCATATGCTGCTAAAGGCCGGTATTCTTCATGAGGAGACTGCTTTAGCGTGGTCTAAAGAAACCTATAAAATTCTCACCGAAGAGTAAGCAACAAAACGTATTTACCTGTAAACGTGATTTAAATGCAGAAAAAACAGAGAAAACAGTGAGATCTTTTTAATGCAAATCGTGGTTGATGAAAATTTAAGTTTAACTGATTATTTTTTTTCATCCTTTGGGGAAGTCACTGCTTATGCAGGGCGGGGGATCTACGCTGAAAATTTGAAAGTGGCAGATGCCTTATTGGTTCGTTCCGTGACTAAGGTGACGCCTAAACTCCTGCAAGATGCGACTGCACTGAGTCCGACGCACCAACGCGTGAAGTTCGTGGGTAGCGCAACAATCGGTATGGATCACTTGGATGTCGAAGGGCTTCGGGCGATGGGCGTTATTGTTGCCAATGCCCCGGGGTGCAATGCACAAGCGGTAGCCGAGTATGTGGTGACCGCTATTCTGATGGTGCAGCCTAAGCGGGCTTTATCAGATAGCTTTACCTTAGGCATTGTGGGTTTGGGGAATGTGGGTACACGATTAAACAGATTGGCAAAACGTTTGGGATGGCGAGTCATTGGGGTGGATCCTTTCGTCACGCATGCTGATATAGAACAAGTCACGCTGGCAGAGATGCTGCCGCAAGTGGATGCGGTGAGCATTCATGTGCCATTGACTCAGCATCGTGCAAATGCAACTTATCATTTGATGGATGAACAGGCTTTGGCTTTGATGAAGCCCGATACAATCCTGATCAACACGGCGCGGGGACCCGTCGTCAAAGAGGCCGCGTTACTGGCGGACTTTAATCTTTCACAGTCAAGTGGTGAGCCCATTCGTAGCGTGGTTTTAGATGTTTTTGAACATGAGCCGCGTATCTCAAATACGTTACTGGCGAATCTTGCCATCGCCACACCGCATATTGCGGGTTATACCTTAGAAGGCAAAGCACGTGGCACAGAGATGGTTTATCAGGCTTTTTGCCAGTGGCAAGGCATCAAGCCTCAACTGACACTGGAAGGCATGTTGCCATCCATGCCTAAGCTCTTTGACCAGAAGTACAGCTTACTTGAGCAGTTGCCACAGCTATTGCCGCAGATTTCCAGCATGCATGCGGATGATCTTGCCTTACGGGCTTGTTTAAAGCAAGATAGCAGCGGAGAACAATCCATTGATCCCGTTGATTTTGATCGATTACGACGTGATTATCCGCTACGACGTGAGTGGTCAAGCTATGGGGATCAGGGATGAGCATCGTTTCTTTACCTACAGTTTCTTTAGGCGCCATGCATGCCCGTGCAGTTCTATACGCCAATTTGCGTGATTTTTTTAGGGTAAGGCAAATTGTGGAAGTCGAGACAGCGATGGATGACACTGGTGATGAGCAGACAGCGGTATTCAGCGCAATGCAACACTTACTGGAAGCGGGTAGTGGTGCGATTTATCAGATTGGCAAGGTATTTCGGAATGAGGTCTTGGATCGACGTCATTTAGCAGAGTTTTCAGTGCTGCATTGGTGCCAACCTGAGTGGGATATTACACAGGCATTGACTGATATCACGGCAATGTTTGGTGCTATTTTTTCAGGGGATATTGAGCCTGAACAACGCACTTATCGCCAAGCCTTTATTCCAAGGTTGGGTTTTGATCCTGCTGATTTGTCAGCAGTCGAGCTGCGGCAGCAGGCGAGGCGGTTGGGACTTAATGTTTCGCTTGGAGAGGATCGTCAAGCATGGCTTGATGTCATATTCACGCACTTTATTGAACCGACGCTTGGGCTTGAAATGCCACTGTTTTTACTCTACGAGGCAGCAGTTGATGCTCAGAAACGTGCAGATGTTTATATCGATGGGATTAAAGTGGGTAGTGTAAGCACTGCGAATCGAGCTGTGCAGTCCGGTTCGCAGTATGTCAGTGTTTCATTGGGCTTAGACCGTTTACTCATGATCATGCTTGAAACCCGTCAAATTGCGAAAACCTTGAGTGTGTCTCAGGTTTGACGCAATTTGACGTCAGTATGAATCAAAAATTACAGGTCAAATCAGTTGTATCTAGATTAATAGGTACGGCTTGAGTCGAGCGTCCCTCTATCGCACTGATGACTTTACCGGCTACTGTACGAACTTGGATAAAACGCGGAGCGGTTTGATCTGCTGAGGTAACGTTAAGCAAGTAATTATCACCAGAGAGGCGCGTTAGGCTATCCGACGACTTACGATTAACCACGCTGGTAAAAGAAAGACTGCCTTGACTGAGTTGTACCGTTCCTTCATAGCCGATATTCAGCTGACAGCCGCTACTGTTTTTATAGACACCGTTCAATTGCATGATATCGTTTGAGCGACCTGACCCATCATTGGCGTCAAGTAGATTTTTAAAGTCTGTTCCTGTGGGTAGTCCAAAGGCATAGGTAAAGTTGCCTGCACCAGTGCGAGTGCTACTTACCGTGCTGGTTGCCTTATAGGTAAAGTTGGCATAGTTGAAGTCTTGGATATAGCCCAGTGTGTCCGTATCCAGATGAGTCGTCGATGTAGGGGCGGCATTGACGCTATTAAAAAACTGGATCGCAGCTTGCTTCACTGCAGTGCCGTGGGCCTCGCGCAAAGCGGTATTGTCAGTCAGCAAGTTCGTCACATTATTGCGATTTGGATCGTTATTCACCGGAGCGCTAACGCCGCTATAGAGGATCGGATTTGCGATCAGAGCGGTGCCAATTTTTTCGCCACCATTAATGGTCATGCCATCTAAGTCTCCATCACGCATATCCAGTGCTGCGCGTAATGCAAAGTTTAAATAAGGCGTCGTTTCTGAAGCATTATTCTGTGCGTATAGTGCAATCTGACCGAGTGCAACCAGCTCATTGCTGACTTGGGGATTGACAACATTAAAGGGGTTGGCTGTATTGTTTGCAGTCGAGTAAATGCGTAGCGCAGCAATATCATTGGAGCTATTGATAAACCCTGAAAATTGGGTTCCGTTTGATACACCAAAAGAGGATGATAAATCATTGTTGGCTAATGTCAGATGCTCTGGCGCCAACGTTTTAAAGCTGGGCTGAGGCATACCAAAGGTTTGTTCTGAGAAAAGTACGCCTGAGCGAGTGAGTGCCCTTTGATATACGATCTCGCTAAACGGATCGATACGCGAGGTTATGTCTGATTGGAATAACGAGACAATGCTATGCAGGGATTGATTGAAGGGCGCTAGATTTCCCTGACCATTATTGAGCATCGGATCGAAATAACTGGATGTGCCATCTACTGGACTCAGTGTAATGACGATCAGATTGCCATTTTTGGTATACGCTACAGGAACCGCAATGACCAAATCATTGCCACTGGCTATGGTTGTTGTACCCAGTACCGTTCCCGTTGCTGCATCAGTTGCGCTGGCTTTAACATTAATCAGCTTAACGGGAGAGCGCACAGTAATGTTGTATGACGTGCGTACCGTAGGGTCAACAGGCGTTGTGGGCGGGGTTGTGTCGATACGCGTTGTGGCATCACCACTTCCACCACACCCTGTGAGCGCAAGTCCAGTACCGCATGCCAAACTCACTGCTAAAGCAATGCGTAGGTAAGCGTGGCGATGTGTTGTTTCTGCAGTATTTCTGCTGATTGTGTTCTTTAAGAGAGGCATGGATGGCGGGGTGCCATCTGTAGAGCTTGGAGGTTGCAGATTAGGATGTTGTCCGATCGTGTTCGTCGTACGATTGACAATATTTTTACGAGAATTACGCTGTCTGGGTGTTGAAAGCATCCAAGCTCTCCCTCATTATTCTGCGAACTATATCTTTGAAGAGATCACTTTCTTCAAAAAAATGAATGTCGCGATGTTCTGGTTATAGACTGATTGTCTTTTTAGTTGGAGCATTCTCATTGTCAAATCTTTTTGACAAATGCGACTTATAGGTCAAAATTAACATGAGCTACATTAAAGAACAATCTTCGCGCTACGTCTACTTCATTTGACAGTTTTGTCTGAGGTTTTATCCTGTCATACTCGCATTATTGTAACGACAGCCATCTATAGTCAGATTTTAGCCATTTTAAAGGTAGTGAAATGAGTATTTCTCCAGATCAACATCACCATTCAAAGGATTCACAAAAAATAAATGTGGGGATCGTCGGAGGAACCGGCTATACCGGCGTTGAGCTTGTACGCCTATTGGTACGTCATCCGGCTGTTCATATCGCCGCGCTGACCTCTCGTACCGAAGCGGGTACGCGGGTGGATGCCATGTTTCCTAGCCTGCGTGGTCTGACTGATCTGAAATTTACCAATAATGACGCCAATGAACTGGCGAATTGCCAAGTCGTTTTCTTTGCAACACCGCATGGCGTAGCGATGAAACAAGCCCGTGAGCTTGTTGAAAATGGTACAAAAGTCATTGATCTCGCTGCTGATTTTCGTTTGCAGGATACCGCAGAATTTGAAAAATGGTATGGCATGCCGCATAGCTGCCCTGATTTGTTAGCTGAGTCGGTCTATGGTTTGCCAGAGATTAATCGTGCCAAAATTCAAGCCGCTCGTATTATTGGTAACCCTGGTTGTTATCCGACAACAGTGCAATTAGGCCTCTTGCCTTTACTTGAGCAGCAAGCCCCGTTGATCGATCCAGCCAGTTTGATTATTGATGCAAAATCGGGTGTATCGGGTGCAGGTCGTAAAGCCGAGGTGAGCTTATTATTTTCGGAAGCCTCCGATAGCTTTAAAGCATATGCAGTCAAAGGTCATCGTCATCATCCTGAAATTGCTCAAGGTTTAAAGGCAATGCAGTCAGATACGACACACCATCAAGTGTTCGATAAACTGACATTTGTACCGCATCTCGTGCCGATGATTCGTGGTATGTTTAGCACGATCTATGTTCGTCTGACGGAAGCGGGTCTTGCGACAGATTTACAATCACTGTTTGAAAAACGCTATGCCGATGAGCCATTTGTCGATGTAATGCCTGCAGGAAGTTTGCCTGATACGCGTTCGGTTCGTGGGTCTAATCATCTTAGAATTGCGCTGCATCGTCCGAATAACGGTGATTTACTTGTGATTTTAGTGGTACAAGACAATTTGGTTAAAGGAGCGGCTGGCCAAGCGGTGCAGAATATGAATCTGATGTTTGGTTTACCCGAGACATTAGGTTTAGATGTTGTTCCTCTGATGCCATAGTTTGTGATGTCCACATGGCGATTGGAGCGAGTATTTCAATCGCCATGTGCAGTTGTAACCATCTCGCGATATGATGGAGAACGTATTTAGGTGTTAAAAATAATGAATGAGCAACAATCAACACAACAGCCCATACAAGAATCATTGAAAGCGAAATGGTTGAAGCACGGTGAGCGTGAGCGCTTATTGATTGCAACAGGGATATTGATACTCGTCAGTGGTGTTTCCCTCGGATATTTCGTGGGACATCGCCAAGGCATGAGTGTAGTTGGTGCCAGTGGCAGTGATTTAGACTCGCTGAAAGAACAGGTACAACAGCAGCAATTATCAATTACGACACTCACCGATACCTTGTCTAAAACAGTTCAAGAGCGTGATATCGCACTGACGACATCCAAAGGGTTAACAGATACTCTGGCGAAGAATACTGCAGATCAAGCACTCGCAGATTCGCGCTTAAAGGCGTACCGTGATCGCCTGCTGGGCTTTGGTGGCATTGCGCTTGCTTTACAAAATGTTGAGATTGTCCCGGTTTCACAAAATGTTTTTGAGTACCACATCGATTTGATGCAATTACGGCAGAAAACAAGTGCTGCGCGAGGAACACTTGCTGTTCGACTGTTGCAAGGCGATACAGTTGTGACCGTCCCAGTCAGTACCAATATCAATCTGACCGATTTTCAGCGCATCACTGGACGTTGGACCATGCCATCGGGCTTCACGCCAGAGTTTGTTGAAATCAGTGCGAATGCTGGTGGACAGTCATTGGTACAGCGTTTTGCATGGGAGCGTGGAGCTCCGCTAAAAAATATGCCGTTGACTGCAACCCCAGATGCTCGTACAGCAAAAGTGGTTTCCACCGCGTCTTGATGGGTTAAGACCTTGTGTATTAATGATTAATTGATGTATTTAATCATGTTTTTATTGAGATGGTGTTTGACTGCGGAGCAATGATGAACAGTAATGTGAAAGCCCGACTACTGCCGGTGAATTCTTTTGGATCTCGGTCTAAGAGAGTAGGAGGTCGTGCCGCACACCCTTTAAATCGTGCCGAATCCTTTTTTGTGATTCAGCCGATCCCGTTTTCACCCGTGGAGTGGTTTCAACAGTCTCAAGTCGAATCGTTTGATTGGCATCTTCCTTGCATTTCCCATTCTGTACAGGATGTCGTGGTAATGCAGGCGCCTGAGGATGATCAGGGGAATCCTCAAGAAGAACATCATGAAAGTGATGTTGCGACCGCGACGCCAGATCTGGCAAGACCGCCATTTTATGTTGTGGTCTTGTTTAATGATGACTACACCCCCATGGAGTTTGTAATAGAGGTATTACAACAATACTTTGGTCTTGATCTTGACCGTGCGACCGATGTGATGTTATCTGTACATTATCAAGGTAAAGGTGTTGCAGGGGTTTATCCTCGCGACATCGCGGAGACTAAGGCACAACAAGTCAATCGTCATGCACGAGCACAGGGTCATCCCTTGTTGTGTCAGATTGAACCTCAGGCGATTTGAGATTCAATCAAGGTGCAAATGGTGTTAACGCTGCTGTGTAGCCAAGTGTTGTAGCCCTCGCAGTTGAAAGAAAGGATTTTGCTGTGATGAATAAGGATATATTGGGTCATCACACAACTAATGTTGTATTAACTAAGCTGCAATTTGTGTTGCAAATGAGGTCATTATGCTGAGTCGACATCTCGAAGTTTCTCTGCGTTTAGCTGTGACCATGGCGAGACAGAAACGTCATGAGTTTTTGACGATTGAGCATTTGTTGCTCTCGTTACTGGAAAATGATTCGGCCGTGAATGCCCTGAAGGCATGTGGCGCGGATATTCCAGCACTGCGTCAAGAGCTTAATGAATATATTGATCAAAATACACCAAAACTGTCTGAGGCCAATGAACAGGCACCTCATGCAACGGATAGCTTTGACCGAATTTTGCAACGTGCAATTTTCCACGTACAGTCGTCAGGCGGTGGCAATCGTCCTGTAGAGGGTGCTGATGTTCTGGTTGCGATGTATTCAGAGCGGGATAGTCTCGCGGTTTATTTATTGAAGAAGCAACAAGTCAATCGCTTGGATCTGACTCAATATTTATCTCATGGCACACGTAAAGATGAAGATTCGCCGATGGATGGTTCCTCCGATAACGAGCCTGAAGAAGAGCAAAGCTCCAATTCTTCAAAGAGCCCATTGCAACTCTATACCGTTAATTTGAACGAACAAGCTGCGGACGGACGTACAGATCCATTGATTGGTCGTGAAAAAGAAGTGGAGCGTGCGGCTCAAATTCTCAGCCGTCGTCGTAAAAACAATCCACTCTTGGTGGGCGATCCGGGTGTGGGTAAAACTTCGATTGCTGAAGGTTTGGCATGGTTGATTGTGAATGGTAAAGCCCATCAACCGCTTGAAAAAGCGGTGGTCTACAGTCTAGATATCGGGACTTTGATTGCAGGCACCAAATATCGCGGTGATTTTGAGAAACGCGTGAAGCAGTTGCTTGATGAACTCAAGAAACAACCGAATGCGATTTTGTTTATTGATGAAATCCACATGATCATCGGCGCTGGTTCATCGATGGGCAGTACCATGGATGTGTCCAATCTCATCAAGCCGGCATTGGCCAATGGCTCATTGCGTTGTATCGGATCGACGACCTATCAAGAATATCGTCAGGTCTTTGAAAAAGATCATGCACTGTCGCGTCGCTTCCAGAAAGTTGATGTGAATGAGCCGACTGTTGCCGATACGATTGCAATTTTGAAAGGCTTGCGCTCACGTTTTGAAGAGTTTCATGGCGTGGTCTATACCGATGCCGCATTGAATGCTGCCGCGGAATTAGCAGCGAAGCATATTCAGGAACGTTTCTTGCCGGATAAAGCGATTGATGTGGTGGATGAGGCAGGTGCATACCAACGTCTGCAACCGATCACTCCTGAACCTAAAGTGATTGATGTGCCTGAGATTGAAGCCATCGTTGCCAAGATTGCGCGGATTCCATCGAAAGTGGTTTCGACCGATGATAAGAGCGTCCTGATGAATCTGGAACGTGATCTGAAGCGTGTAGTATTTGGTCAAGACCAAGCGATTACTGCGCTTGCAGCAGCGATCAAACTGTCGCGTGCGGGACTTAAAGCACCTGAAAAACCAGTCGGCTCGTTTATGTTTGCGGGTCCGACTGGGGTTGGTAAAACAGAAGTGACTCGCCAATTGGCGAATGTACTCGGTATCGAGCTGATTCGTTTCGATATGTCGGAATACATGGAGCGTCATACCGTTTCTCGTTTGATCGGTGCGCCTCCTGGATATGTGGGTTTTGATCAAGGCGGTTTATTGACCGATGCGATCAATAAGCATCCACACTGTGTGCTTTTGCTAGATGAAGTTGAAAAAGCGCATCCAGAAGTATTCAACCTACTGTTGCAAGTCATGGATCATGGTACGCTGACGGACAATAACGGCCGCAAAACCGATTTCCGTCATGTGGTCTTGGTCATGACTACCAATATCGGCGCGGAAAGTATCAGCCGTTCAAGTATGGGCTTTACGCAGCAAGATCATAGCCATGATAATCAGGAAATGATGAAGAAAGCGTTCTCTCCTGAATTCCGTAACCGTCTTGATGCTGTGATTCAATTTGCAGCATTGCCCACGAGTGTCGTTGATTCGGTGGTGGATAAATTCTTGGTTGAACTGCAAGCGCAGTTGGACGACAAGAAAGTCCTGCTTGAAGTGGATGAAGATGCCCGTTTATGGCTGGCTGAGCGCGGCTATGATCGTCTCATGGGTGCACGTCCGATGCAGCGTCTGATCCAAGAAGAGCTTAAAAAACCGTTAGCAGAGAAGATCTTGTTTGGTGAATTGGCTGATCATGGTGGCACCGTACGTGTGAGTGTCGGTGAGCGTGATGGTAAGTCTGCACTGGTTCTTGAGGTGGTTAAGCAGAATGAGCCAGAGCCAGCATGATGCTGCTAAACTCAAGCGCTGTGTTGAATCAAAAACCCATCATTTGATGGGTTTTTGTTTAAGGATGACATGTGGGTTTCATAATATTGGGGAAAAATAGATGTACACGATTTACGGTATTAAAAGCTGCAACACGATGAAAAAAGCCTTCACCCTGCTGGATGAGCTCGGTGTACCCTACAATTTCCATGACTATAAAAAATCAGGTATTGATGCCGCAACGCTTGAAACATGGATTGATCAAATCGGTCTGGACACTCTGATTAATCGCAAAGGAACCACGTGGCGCGCATTGTCCGAGACCGATCAAGCGGCTGCAAATACGCGTGCTGGAGCAATTCAATTGATGCAAAATAAGACCAGTGTGATCAAACGTCCTATTCTGGTTGGTGATCGTGCTGGCAAAGCAGTGATGATTTGTGGTCTACAAGAAGATCAATATCGCCAATTGGCTGAAGCGGTTTAAGCCGTTGTCAATTTTGGACATGGTTTATTGATTGCGTTACCCGTTAAATGTGCTGCCATAAGATTTCTATGAGTTTGATTATAAAATGCAGAAATCCCCAAATTTAAGTGCAGGAAAGACATGAAAATATTTTCGACCAATACCATTCGCGTTCCAAAAGATATCAGCAGTGTTACTCGTATTGCATCTGATGAAGTTGCACCAGAACTGGCTGGGATGACCAAAGCACAAGTGGATCATATTTGGCATGCCGTTGAGGGACTTTATCGCACAGGTAATCATCCGATGCTGTCGATCTGTCTACGTCGCCAAGGTCAGATTGTTTTGAATCGTACTTTAGGGCATGCCCGTGGCAATGGACCTGATGATCACAAAGACACCCCGAAAATCATCGCTACACCTGACACGCCCGTATGCCTATTTTCTGCATCAAAAGCCGTTACGGCGATGCTGGTGCATTTACTGAGTGAGCGGGGAGAGATCGACCTGCTTGATCCCGTAAGTCAGTACATTCCTGAATTTGGAGTCAACGGTAAGCGCCGCGCAACGATTTTGCATCTGCTGTCACATCGTGGCGGCGTTCCTTATATTGATGCTGATGTGAGCCCAGAACTGCTCTTTGATAAAGACGCGATCTTAAAATTATTGTATGCGGCAAAACCCGTATCCCCTTCAGGCTATCGTCTTGCTTATCACGCGGTCACTGCAGGGTATATCTTAGGTGAGTTGGTCGAACGGGTTTCCGGGCAAAGTCTGAAAGATTTTTTACAAGATAATGTTGCCAAGCCCATGGGCATGCCATGCTTTAATTATGGTTTAGCCCCAGAGTTTCGTGATCTCGCGGCGATGAATAGTGCGACCGGATTCTATCCAGCACTGGGTACCAATGCCTATCTAAATCATGTGCTGGGCGGAGATCTGAATCTTGCGGTGAATGTCACCAATGATGAGCGTTTTATGGACACGATCTGTCCAGCCGGGAATATCTATACCACGACCGAACAGGCAGGGCGTTTCTTTGAAATGCTGCTGAATGGTGGGACCTATAATGGCGTTAAGATATTTGATCCCAAAACTGTATTCCGCGCGACGCTTGAAAGCTCACGCATGACTTTGGACACCACTTTATTAGCGCCGATGCGTTATAGCACGGGCTTTATGTTGGGCGCGAATCCTGTTGGCTTATTTGGGCCCATGACTGCGAACGCTTTTGGTCACTTGGGCTTTTCCAATATTTTCTGTTGGGCCGATCCTGAGCGGGATACCAGTGTGTCTATCTTAAGTACTGGTAAATCCGTCGTAGGGACTCACTTACCTACACTGGGCTATTTACTCTATCAAATTTCTAAGAATTGCGATCGTCTGCACACCAAGGATCGTCGTTCAATCTTTGGCTATGATTTGGCGAGTGTGCCTGTCGCCTATTGATCTTTGATGTCGATATAAAATGACCTGAGAAATGATGTCTATGATGATTTCTCAGGTTTTTACTATTAATCGATTTATTGACAATGCACAGGTTTTTCTAGTGGTAGACAGGATTTCCTTATGCGGATTCAACTCAAGCAGTATTTCTATCCAATCATTGTGGTCAGCGGTTTATTCAGTTTTGGATGTGGTTTAGCCGGAGCTGCGCTAGATGGCACTAGGCCTCAAGCCTGGGCTATTCCGCTCAAATTAAATGCGGGTCTACCTAATCTGTATCGCATCAATTCAAGCTTGTATCGTTCTGCTCAGCCTACACCTGAGGGTTTTAGTTTTTTAAATCAACACCCTTCATTAAGCCCAACGGATCAACCCATTAAGACGGTCCTTTCTTTGCGCGCGTTCAATGATAATGCGTCAAAATTACCAATAAACTCGACATTAAGATTAGAGCAAATTCGCTTCAAAACGTGGCACCCAGAGCATGAAGATGTGATCAAGTTTCTACGCATTGCGACGACACCCTCTTTACAACCGATCCTAGTACATTGCCAACACGGTTCTGACCGGACAGGGACGATGATTGCAATTTATCGTATAGTGGTTGAGGGTTGGACTAAAGATCAGGCCAAGGCGGAAATGGTCCATGGAGATTATGGTTTCCACCCCGTTTGGCAGAATTTATTACAATTTATTGATGAGTTAGATGTCGCCGCAATCAAAACAGAAGTTGCTCGTGCAGGGGAATGGCATTAATTTCATTTGAAATAATGACTCTTTTATTTAACGCATAGGGATGATCACATGATCACAGTCCACCACCTCAATAACTCGCGCTCATTGCGCATTCTCTGGTTACTCGAAGAACTCGGTTTGCCGTATGAGATCAAGTTTTATCAGCGTGATCCGAAAACAATGCTCGCGCCGAAATCGCTCAAAGCGATTCACCCATTGGGTAAGTCGCCCGTGATCACCGATGACGATGTCACTGTCGCCGAAACCGGCGCAATCATTGAATATCTCATGGATCGTTATGCCGATGGTCGTCTATTGCCGGAGAAAAATACGCCAGATTGGCTGAAATATAAATACTTTCTGCACTATGCCGAAGGTACGCTGATGCCACCCTTGCTTATGAAACTGGTGTTTAATCGAATTGAGACGGCACCGATGCCTTTTTTTATCAAGCCGATTGCCAAGAAGATTTCACAACGAACCAAGAGTTTCTTTATCCAACCCAATATTGATACCAATTTAGATTTTCTAGAGTCTGAATTGAGTAAAACCCTCTGGTTTGCAGGGAGTGAACTCACCGCCGCGGATATTCAAATGAGTTTTCCCCTTGAAGCAGCGAGTGCGCGAGGTGGCGCAAATTCAGGTCGTTACCCTAAGATTCAGGCTTTACTTGATCGTATTCATGCCCGACCCGCTTATCAGCGTGCGCTTGAGCGCGGTGGCGAATTTAAGTTGGGATAAGTGTTCACAAAACCCACCGGCAGTCAGCTTGGTGGGTTTTTCATGTCGAATTGAAAAAACTCGCGCCAAGCAGTCATCATTTTTTGATGTTAATGCATGGCATTGTGTTAAAATCCCCCGCTTGATTTGACCGCCTAGATAATTGCCTAGTTTCTATTTCGCATCTTTCGCTGACTGCTTGAGGGTATTTCCATGTTTGCCAATATTTCTATCCATGCTTTTGATCCAGAACTTGCCGCTGCCATTGATGCAGAAGATCAACGCCAAGAAGACCATATTGAGCTGATTGCATCTGAGAACTATTGTTCCCCAGCGGTCATGGAAGCCCAAGGTTCAAGCCTGACCAATAAATACGCAGAAGGCTACCCAGGCAAGCGCTACTACGGCGGTTGTGAGCATGTCGATGTGATTGAACAATTAGCGATTGATCGTGCAAAAGCGCTGTTTGGTGCTGACTATGCCAACGTGCAGCCACATGCCGGTAGCCAAGCAAACAGTGCGGTATTTTTAGCATTGCTGGAAGGTGGTGATACTGTTTTGGGTATGAGCTTGGCACACGGTGGTCATTTGACGCATGGTGCAAAAGTATCTTTCTCCGGCAAAAACTATAATGCAGTACAGTATGGTCTGAATGTTGAAACAGGCGAAGTCGATTACGACGAAGTTGAGCGTTTGGCACTGGAACATAAGCCAAAAATGATTATTGCGGGTTTCTCGGCCTATAGCCGTGTGATGGACTGGCAGCGTTTCCGTGACATCGCGGACAAAGTTGGTGCATATCTGATGGTCGATATGGCACACGTTGCTGGTTTGGTTGCTGCTGGTGTTTATCCAAGCCCAGTACAAATTGCTGATGTGACAACTACAACAACCCATAAAACATTACGCGGTCCACGTTCTGGTTTGATCTTGGCAAAAGCCAATGAAGCGATTGAAAAGAAATTGCAATCCGCTGTATTCCCAGGTAACCAAGGTGGTCCGCTGATGCATGCAATTGCAGCAAAAGCAATTTGCTTTAAAGAAGCGATGGACCCAAGCTTCAAAACGTATCAACAACAAGTCGTGACCAATGCCCGTGCTATGGCTGCGGTGTTGATCGAGCGTGGCTATGACATCGTGTCTAACGGCACTGATAACCATCTCTTCCTATTGTCATTGATTAAACAAGACGTCACCGGTAAAGATGCTGATGCATGGTTAGGTTTGGCGGGTATCACCGTCAACAAAAATGCTGTACCAAACGACCCGCGCTCACCTTTCGTGACTTCAGGCATTCGTATCGGTACCCCAGCAATCACTACTCGTGGTTTCGGTGAGTCAGAAGCACGTGAGTTGGCAGGTTGGATCGCTGATGTATTGGATAGCAAAGGTGATGCAGATGTCATTGCTCAAGTGAAGGCGAAAGTCTCTGCTGTTTGTGCAAAATTCCCTGTTTACGCGAAAGACTAATCGACTCGATTTTCTAATCGCATCGTAAATGGTCAAGAGCAGCCGCATTTTTAAGTTAAAATGCGGCTGTTTTCATTCTAATCGTGATGGTTAGCACTTCATTTTATTGCCCAAGATGAACCTTATATGCCGCAATTGATTTGTCCGTTATGTCATGAACCACTGCACGCGCCTGCGCACGATTCTGAAGCGGCTTCTTCAGGTCGATCATGGCAATGTGCCAATCACCATAACTTTGATGTGGCAAAGGAAGGTTATCTCAATCTGCACTTAGTTCAACATAAGAAAAGTCGTGATCCGGGGGATAATCCGGATATGGTCAAAGCACGTCGCGCGTTCTTGCAGGCAAACTATTATCAACCACTTCGTGATGCTGTTGCTGACTTACTCAGTCCGCTTCATGCGGAGTCACTGTTAGATATAGGCTGCGGGGAGGGTTATTACACCAGTCATTTTCGCCTGTTTATAGATGATGTGATTGGTTTGGATATTGCGAAAACAGCGATTCAACTGGCGGCCAAGAAGTTTAAAAATATTACTTGGCTGGTCGGCAGTGGTGCCATGTTACCGCTGGCGGATCGCTCCGTGGATATTGCCAGTAGCATGTTTAGCCCCTTGCCGGTTGCAGAGATGGCTCGTGTGCTAAAGCCTGAAGGGTTTGTTCTGGTAGTGACGCCAGCGCCAACGCATTTATGGACGATGCGTCAGGGGTTGTTCGATGAGGTGCTTGCTCATGAACCCGATAAATTTTTGCTCGGATTCGAAGAGCAATTTACCTTATATAGTCGCAGCGAAGTATCTTTTCCACTGCGACTTCCCAATCAAGCCCTCAAAGATTTACTCTTGATGACGCCTTACGTCTGGAAAGCCAAGCCTGAGAAACGTGCAGCATTGGAGTTACGGGGTGAGTTTGAGACAGAAGCGGCTTTTAATCTCATGCTATTCCAGAAAAAAAGCTTAAATAAATGCTGAGAGTGCTTGGCGCACATCATTTGGATTTTGAACCAACACGGTTTGCAACCCCGCACGCTTAGCGCCATTGACGTTTTCTGCGAGATCGTCAAAAAAAAGAATCTCATGTACGGGCACATCAATGGATTGTGCAATGAATTCGAACGCAGCTTGTTCAGGTTTACGCATACCGATTCGTGATGACAGGAAGACGTGATCAAACGTGTTTAGTACGTCTGAGTAGTCCCTATCCAGAAGAGTGATGTGCGTTTCGTTGGTATTCGAAAATGCAAAGCATGGGAGCTTTTGACGAGCTTGCTGCACCACTGCTAACGTTTCACTGATCTGCCCTCTGATAATCGCATTCCAACCTTGTTTAATTTGATCATCACTGCCTGTCAATTGAAGCTGCTTGCGTAAACGCTCAAAATACGTGGGTTCACCAATCTCACCACGTTCGAAATGCTGAAAGACCTCGTCAAATTGAAAGCGGTCTTGCATGTTTTCTAAGCTAAGCGGGGAGAGTGCGCTCCAATGCTGAAACGCACTGACAAAGCTGATGTCGATGACGACACCGCCGAGATCGAAAAGTAGGGCTTTAACCGTGCTCATTTAATTTGGCTTTTCAGATGCTGGAATGACCAAGAGCGGGTCTACGCGTGCATTATTCATGCTAATACTCCAGTGCAAATGTGGGCCCGTCGCACGTCCTGTTTTACCGACCAAGCCGATAGCATCCCCTTGGGCTACGGTTTGTCCAATCTTCACATCGATTCGACTGAGATGACACAGCATGGAGATAATCCCTTGACCGTGGTCGATCATCACGGTTTGACCATTAAAGAAATAGTCCCCGGTTTGCACAACAACACCGCTTGCAGGCGCATGCGCGACAGTGCCGAATGCTGCAGCAATATCTAAGCCCGCATGTGGTGCTCGAGGTTCATTATTGAAGAACCGTTTAAAACCAAATGGACTTGAAAAACGGGCATGTGCAGGGAGTACAAAGCTTGGAAAGCTATTGCCTTGTGGGGTTGTAAAAGATTGATAAATCGTATTTTGCTCGACGGCTTCGCGGTGATAACGTGCCAGTTCATCAGGGTCTGGTGTCACTTTGCTTTGGTCTTTAATTGTTAGACGCTGTTCGGGGTAAGCATAGTCGGCAACGTTAAAATCAAAATTGCCTTGATCGGTCTTTAGCGTATGCGTGCCTGTTGTCGCCGTGATGGGAATACCAACGACGGCATAGTTCTTATTATTATCAGCGACTAAAGCAACAGGTTGATCATCCAGTGTTGCCGATTTGGTCGTTGGGCTCACTTCGATCACTGCGATCCCGCCCGCTCGTCGTGAATCTTGTGGCAAGGCTGCATGAGTCGCCATCGAGAATAGACTGAAGGTCGCCATCAGAAAGGCCGCACGGGGGAAGGCAGAGAATGTATAGCGCACGGCAAGAACTCCGAAAAGGGATAAACGAATATGCTGCAATGATAAGGGAAAATATTTATAAAATTCTTCAAAACATTAAAACAATACAAATTCTCCATCATTCAGCCGATTTCCATTTACGATGGATGATTGCAAGCGCGAGGCGTTTGTAACTGCTGCTTTATATTAAGATTAGATCATATATTCTGAATGTCATATAATGCCTACAGATTAATGACGATTTTTTAAGAAAGCATATTTTAATGACCATGATTAAAGAAAAAATTGAATCAGCTGAAGCAATTAGAGGAGTGGCGTGTCTGTTCGTAATTTTCTCGCACTTATCCCTCAGCTTTTTTCCATCCCTGCATTATTTCTTTAATGAGCCAACCCCCACACAATCCATTGAGCTTTGGATCCATAATTCGCCATTTGCCTTTTGGTATTCGGGGACGGCAGCGGTTTATATTTTCTTTGTGCTGAGTGGCTTTGTGCTGACCTATTCCATCGTGAATAGCAAAGATCCTATCCAAAAAATCAAAGCGATGAGTCTAAAACGCTATCCACGTTTAATGATCCCCGCTTTTGTGTCCTGTATTTTACTCTGGGCTGCCTATACATTTTTTGATCCTGATTCGACTGGTATGACCAGTTGGGCTTCTGAGATAGGTAATGTTACTTATCCTTCTTTACAGCATGCGCTCTATGAAGGGAGTATCGGTTCTTTCCTGTTTGGTAATAGTGAATACAATTGGGTGCTCTGGACCATGAAGATTGAGTTCTTCGGGTCATTCGGATTGTTCTTTTTGCTGTATATGATGGAAAAGAAGAAGGTGTTGTACTGGCTCATTCCCATTGCGACGATCGCCCTGTGTTTTAAAGTGGATTATCTGGGATATGCTGCTTTTTTAATTGGATCACTTTTTTATCTCAATAAGAAAAAAATTCCTAATCTAGTCGCTGCCGCATGCCTTATTTTGGGCTTATATTTTGCGGGTGTGCATAACGACAGCACATCGTATCAGTGGTTTTACAATTTACTCGACGATCATACCTATGAAATTCTGAATTTTTTATCAGGACCTTTTATTGTGATCTCAATTTTGGGTAACCAGAAACTGTCAGAAATGATCACGAATCAGTTAACGATTTATCTGGGCAAACTGTCTTTTTCTGCTTACTTGAGTCATTTACTGATTCTGTATGTCGTGGGGATTCCTTTATTCGGTTATCTGACTTCTTTAGAGATTAGTTATACACTTGCGGCACTCATGAGCTGTATTTCCGTACTATTGGTCACGATTGGTTTTTCAGAAATTTACTTTCGACTCGTCGATAAAACCGCAATTAAAGTCTCTTCAAAAATTGCCAATTTATTTACGAAAGCCTAGATCGAAAAAGTCTGCAAATTTGCAGGCTTTTTTATTCTTTACGGTATCAAATCTGCGCACTCAAGGTCTGAATCTCATTGTTTAAGACACGGTCATTGTCAGAGTAGTCAATCGGCAGATCAATGACATGTACGCCAGGTGTCGCTAGACAGTGTTGAATACAGGGTGTTAGTTGATCTGCAGCTTCAATACGATGTCCAATTGCACCGTAGCTATTAGCATATGCCACGAAGTCTGGATTGCTTAAATCCATGCCAAAGTTAGGAAAGTGCATGTGAGCCTGTTTCCACTGAATCATGCCAAAAGCATTATCGCGAACGATCAGCACAACCAAGTGCAGTCCCAGCCTGACAGCAGTCTCAAGCTCTTGCGAGTTCATCATAAAGCCACCATCACCACAAATCGCCAGAACCTGACGCTCAGGATGCACAATCTTGGCCGCAATGGCAGAAGGCAATCCCGCGCCCATGGTCGCTAAGGCGTTATCCAGTAGCATGGTGTTGGGTAAGTGGGTGCGATAGTAACGCGCGAACCAGATCTTATACATGCCATTATCCAGACATAAAATACTGTCTTTCGCCATACTGCGATAAACATCAGCGACAACGCGTACCGGATACATTGGAAAACGTGGATCATCTGCGCCTAGACTTAAGTGTGCTTCAAGATGTTCTTTCACCATCAGGAAATAGCTAAAGTCCCAATGCGGTTGTGGGGTAATGAGTTCATTGATGCGCCAGATCGTATGAGGTACATCGCCAATGACCTCAATTTGAGGAAAATAAACTGCATCAACTTCAGCACTCGAAAAGTTGATATGAATCACGGTGCGTCCATGGGGGCGCATAAAGAAAGGGGGTTTCTCAATCACATCGTGGCCAACATTGATGATCAGATCGGCATGCTCAATCGCGCGGTGAACAAAGTCACCATCAGACAGCGTTGCATTACCGAGCCATAAAGGGTGAGATTCATCAATCACCCCTTTGCCCATTTGTGTGGTGAAGAAGGGGATACATATCTTATCCACGAACTCACGCAAGACGCGGCACGTGCGCTTGCGATTAGCACCTGCACCGATCATGAGCAGAGGACTCTTAGCCGCTTTGATGGCATCGACCGCCCATTGGATCGACTTGTCATCAGCAATCGGGCGGCGATGGCGACTGGCAGGAATTGGCAGCATATCCGTCTCTTCAATCGCAATATCTTCAGGTAACTCCAAATGCACCGCACCCGGTCGCTCTTCTTCAGCCAGACGGAAGGCTTCGCGTACGTGTGCTGAGATATTGTCGGCAGAGACGATTTGTTTGGTATATTTGGTGAGTGGTCGCATCATGTCGACCACATCGACAATTTGAAAGTGTCCTTGCTTACTGGTCTTAATCGGCTTTTGACCGGTAATCATCAGCATCGGCATACCACCCAGTTGTGCATAAGCCGCACCTGTCACCAGATTCGTTGCTCCGGGGCCCAGTGTGGAGAGACAGACCCCTGTTTTTCCCGTTAAGCGTCCAATCGTTGCTGCCATAAATGCTGCAGATTGTTCATGACGGGTTAAAACCAGTTTGATGGTTGATGAACGCAATGATTCCAGAAAGTCGAGGTTTTCTTCACCGGGAATCCCAAAGACATAATGAATGCCTTCAGCTTCAAGGGCTTTAACAAATAAATCAGATGCTTTCATGAAAATAGATCCTGCGTGGAGCGGTAATCAAGTCGATGAAAAGACTCAAGGCGATGGGGCGGTTGTAAATATTGAAGTGTAATCAAGTCTATGAAAGTGGACTCTATCCTGTCTATGATTATCGATGGCGAATTCTGTATCAGAACGAGATTACAGCAGCTCCTGAATCTGCTTAATTCTTAAAGGAAAAAATCTCTGACAGATCAAAAATGATTTGCTCCATCATCCGAATCATGCTATTCATCCATGACAACAGTCAGAACAAAATCAGAACAAGGAATGATGATGAGTACTACAACGATTCGCGCACATTTGGTTGAATTAAAAAAAGAGTTGGAAGGTCGTCTAGCAAGAATTGCCGCTGAGCGAGAGGAGCGAAATGCGCCTGATAATGATCAATGGAGTGACCAAGCCAGTTTGCATGGGCGTGATGATGAGCAATTTGCTGTGCAGTTGGCTGCATCAAATGAGCTCATTCAAGTCAATGATGCCTTGTCACGTTTAGATACGGGGCATTATGGATTCTGTACAGTTTGTGGGGAACCGATCGAGGCTGAGCGCTTAGAAGTATTGCCGTATGCGGTACGGTGTAAAGTGCATGCGGTTTGATTCACACCCATCTAAATTTTTTTCTAAGGTTTAATTTTCAGCATATTTTTATGCGCAGGATATGCTGTTTTTATCTAATATTTAAATTGTGATATCTCATCAGAATTCAATATTCTGGCCTTCTTGGTTTTAAGCATATATTAACTTCATTAGCTACTCATAATAAGATACATTATAACATTCAACATTTATCTAAAAATAAAATTTTACCAATTGGTATGCTATTTGCATTTCACTTTTGTCTTTATTTCACTAAGAATTCAAGAGATTCAATCGAATTTGTTATTTCTCTATGAAATTTTTAAGGAAATATTTGACAAATATCAAAGCAAATAAATTAAATTAAATTTTTAATTTTATTAATGATTTATTTTGTTTAGGTGCTGAGATAAGGGTCGGTAGAGTTACTGGTATGTACCCCATATTTAGCAATACATCGATCATGTAAGTTTTATCAAAACTTTCCAACCGGTCATTTTTGGTGAACGTCTACCAACAGTTTGCTGATTATGTGCTGGAAAATTATTAAATGGAGTCATTATGAAATTTCGCATTAAAGTGCTTTCGGCTGCAGTTATGATATTGGCAGCTCACCATGCAACAGCAGGCGACACAAAGAACCATGCCGCAATTGACCGGGCCTTGGGATTAATTCAACAAAATAGCGGTGCTTTTAAATTGGCTGCTGGTTCATCAACTGTAAGCACTTCTGCAAGAGCATCGGGTGCAACCGCACCGAGTAGTGCAGCGACTGGTGATCAATTTCAAGCCAAAGATGTAATCGTAGATCGTGACGGGACCGAACATGTGCGTTTTACACGGACTTATAATGGATTACCGGTGATTGGTGGAGATACGGTAGTTCATTCCTATCATGGGCAATTAAAGCAAGCGAGTTTGTCTCAAAACAGTGCAATTAATTTGACACAAAGTGCTGCCGGTAGTGCAGCTGGTGGGGTACCTAACGCTCATATAACGGCTGCCAGCGCAGCATCAATTGCAAATAGTAATTTTGGCGGAACCGTCAAGGAAACTGTTGCACCAAAATTGGTAGTTTTTGCACGAAATACTAAACCGATTCTTGCTTATGAAGTATTGGTAACTGGTCAAGTAGAAGGGTTGACTAAAAATTTGACACCCTCAGCACGTAAGCAACTTAAATCATCATTATTCTATATTTCTGCAGACACTGGTGCAGTCTTAGATCGTGAGGAAAAGATTCAGCCAGTCGCCGCGACAGGAACTGGTAAAACGCTGTATCTGGGTACAGTGACGTTAACAACTGATTTGACGAGTGGCAAATATAGTTTAAAAGATCCATCCCGTGGTAATGGTGAAGTTCGTGATGCGAACAATGCGCCAGAGCCCTATTACACTTCAGATTTCGCGACGATCGCCAGCGGTTCAACAGCATTCACTAATACGACTAATATATTTGGGGATGGTACTGCTACAAATCGTAGTACTGCTGCTGCTGATATTGCTTATGGATTAGCAAAAACGTGGGATTTTTATAAAAATACTCAAGGTCGGAATGGCATTTTTAATGATGGCAAGGGAGTTGTGAGTTATGCACACCTTGATCAAGGATATGACAATGCATTTTGGAGCGATTATTCAAAGAGTATGTATTACGGCGATGGGAGTGGTGGTACGACAGGTTTCAAACCAGTAGTTGCCTTAGATGTTGCTGGGCATGAGATGACACATGGCGTGACTTCAGCAACTTCGGCTTTGGCTTATAATCATAAGGATTCAGGAGGGTTAAATGAAGGTGCATCAGACATCATGGGAACCTCTGTTGAGTTTTATGGTGCGACATCCTCCCATCCCGGTAATTATTTAATAGGTGAAGATGTTGAGGTCGACCCAAAGAATGGGACCAATGCATTGCGATGGATGTTTAAGCCGAGCCTTGATAAGGAGACAACCGTACGAACATTTACTGATGGTACAAAAGGTTCCTTTGGGTCTTTTGACTGTTTGCCAGCTGGTGGATTTGCTACGGGTGAGAAGTTCTGGCGTGCATCCTCAGGAACACTCTATGGTAATTATGATCCACACTATACTTCAGGTGTAGCCAATCACTTTTTCTATCTCCTTTCAGAAGGTGCTGTTGTTCCAACAGGGTTCACAAGCACACTTACACCAAGCAGTTTAGTCTGTAATGGCAATACGGCTTTGACGGCAATAGGCCATGATAAAGCAGCTAAAATCTGGTATAAAGCGTTGACTCAATATTTCACATCAGGCACCACATATGCGCAAGCGCGTGCTGCAACATTGACCGCTGCAACGGATTTATACGGTGCTGCATCGACTGAATATAAAGCGGTAGCGGCAGCGTGGAGTGCTGTGTCCGTGAATTGATAAAATTTGTGGTGAGAATAAAAAGCCAGCTTGATCTAAGCTGGCTTTTTTTATTTCATCATTGATCAGCGAAAGATTGAGCAGTGAGTATTCCTTTTATTCACTTTTACGAAGAGAATAGTGATGCAACAAACGTATCACATGATAAATTGATATGGTTTAGCCGTTATTACCGAACACATAGAAGGTGATCAATATGGGAAGTGCGGATCAAGCTTGGGTCGATCAACTGCCCATTGAGTGGCAGCATTGGTTGATTGAAAATCTAGAGCGGGGCTGTGATCCTGGGGAGATCGGTCGTATCCTGCATGAAAACGGTTTCAAATTTACCGATAACGGATTATCAACTCGAGGCGCCACAGATAAAAAAACTCCAGATTCAAATCAAAAAAAACAAGATTTCAACTTGGATCATCTGGCATCGGGAAACAATTTCATAGACGCTCAAGGTCAGGTGATTCGCTTGCTCGGACACTTTGAAAATCCAGCGATATTTTATTTTGAAGACATGCTCAGTCCTCAGGAGTGCGATGAGTTGATCCATTTATCAGAGCAAGAGGGTAAGCTTGCGCGTTCTACCGTTGTTGATAACAAGGATGGCTCCTTGCAGCTTGATCAGCGCAGAAGCAGCGATTCGACTTTCTTTAACCGCGGTGAAAATCCTTTGGTGAGCAAAATCGAGCAGCGTATTGGGGCACTTGTGAACTGGCCTGTAACCCACGGCGAAGGCTTGCAAGTCTTACGCTATCAGCATGGCGGTGAATATCGCCCACACTTCGACTTCTTTGATCCGAAGTACGAGGGCAGTGCAAAGCATTTGGCTATCGGAGGGCAGCGGGTGGCGAGCTTTATTCTTTACTTGTCCGATATCGCTGCTGGCGGAGGGACCCGTTTTCCGAATATTGGTCTGGAGTTCCGACCTAAAAAAGGCGCAGGCCTTTTATTTGCAAATACCGATCAGCATGGCAAACCACATAGCAATAGTCTGCATGCAGGCATGCCTGTGATTGAAGGGATTAAATATATTGCGACTAAATGGCTGCGTGAGCGTCAGTACGGAAAGTCCTGACACTCAACCCATTGGGTGCGCGCATAATGCGCGTTTAGTTGGCCTCATAATCCAGATTGGGTCCTAACCAGCGTTCGGTCTTGGCAACGGTCCATTCCTTACGGGCGGCATAGGACTCAATCTGATCTTTGCCCAGCTTACCGACATTGAAGTAGTCACTTTCAGGATGTGAATAGTAGAAACCACTCACGGATGATGGCGGCCACATTGCATAGTTTTCAGTGAGTTCCGTACCGATTTGCGCAGTACTATCTAGCCAATTAAAGAGAGTGGCTTTCTCAGAGTGTTCCGGACAAGCCGGGTAGCCCGGTGCGGGGCGGATGCCTTGGTATTTTTCTTTGATCAGGGCATCATTATCCAACTGCTCATCCGGTGCATAGCCCCAATAGTCTTTACGAACCCGCTCATGCAGATGTTCAGCAAACGCTTCAGCTAAACGGTCTGCAAGGGATTGAACAAGGATCGCCGAGAAGTCATCGCCTTTGGCACGATATTCAATTGCCATTTCCTCGGCACCAAAAATCGATACAGTGAAGCCACCGAGATAGTCTTCGACCGCTGTTGCTTTAGGGGCAATATAGTCCGCGAGTGAAAAATTCGGTTGCTTCGATGCTTTATCACTTTGCTGGCGCAAATGGTGGAAGGTATGGGTAACCGTCTGACGTGATTCATCACTATAGACTTCAAGGTCATCTGCGCCACTGCGACTGGCGGGCTGCAGGCGGAATACCGCTTTTGCAGTGACGAGTTTTTTGTCGACCAAGTCCTTGAGCATGGTCTGCGCGTTATCAAACAGATCACGCGCAGCTTCACCGACAACGTCATCTTCTAGGATAGCAGGGAATTTGCCTGCTAAACTCCATGAAATAAAGAACGGCGTCCAGTCAATATAAGGTATCAACTGATCCAGTGGATATTCGTCGATCACCGTCATTCCCAGTTTATTGGGTTTAGGGGGGTGATAGCTTTCCCAGTCTAGCTTTAAGCCGTGTTCAATGGCTTGCGCGTAGGTCAACTTCGGTGCTTTAGGCTGTTTATTGGCAATGCGAATACGGACTTCTTCATATTCCGCACGGCGTTCTGCGACAAAAGCGGGCTTCATTTCTGGAGAGAGCAGGGTAGTCGCTACACCCACTGCACGCGATGCGTCGGCAACATAAACCACAGCATCATTTTGATATTGTTGATCGATTTTAACGGCGGTATGTGCTTTAGAGGTCGTTGCTCCACCAATCAACAGAGGGATTTTAAAGCCCTGACGTTGCATTTCCTTGGCGACAAAGACCATTTCATCGAGGCTCGGTGTAATGAGACCTGATAAGCCGATAATATCGACTTTTTCATCAATCGCTGCTTTTAGAATCTTTTCCGCAGAGACCATGACGCCAAGATCAACGATGTCGTAACCGTTACAGCCAAGTACCACCCCAACGATATTTTTGCCAATGTCATGGACATCACCTTTAACGGTAGCCATCAGGATTTTACCCTTGCTGGAACCGACTACTTTTTCAGCTTCGATATAAGGATTTAACCATGCCACGGCTTGTTTCATGACGCGTGCTGATTTGACCACTTGGGGTAGAAACATTTTGCCCTCGCCAAACAGGTCTCCAACCACGTTCATTCCGGCCATCAGTGCGCCTTCGATGACATCCAATGGACGTTTGGCTTCTAGACGCGCTTCTTCAGTATCTTGATCAATAAATGCGGTAATGCCTTTGACCAAAGCATACTCCAGACGTTTACTGACAGGTTGGTCTCGCCATTCAAGATTTTCGGCAGCACGCACAGCGCCCCCTTCGCCGCGAAATTTTTCCGCGATTTCCAGCAGGCGATCAGTACCATCTTCTCGTCTATTTAAGATGACATCTTCAACACAGTCTTTCAGCTCTTTCGGAATGTCGTCATAAATCGCGAGCTGACCCGCATTGACGATCCCCATCGTCATGCCTTGTTTAATGGCGTAATACAAAAACACAGCATGAATGGCTTCACGTACGGGCTCATTGCCACGGAACGAGAAGGAGACGTTCGAAACTCCGCCAGAGATCATGGCATGGGGGAGATTCTGTTTGATCCAGCCTGTTGCTTCAATAAAATCGACAGCATAGTTGTTATGTTCTTCGATACCCGTTGCAACTGCGAAGACGTTAGGGTCAAAAATGATGTCTTCGGCAGGGAAGCCAACTTCATCTACGAGAACACGGTATGAGCGCTCACAAATTTCACGCTTACGTACAGCGGTGTCGGCTTGACCCACTTCATCAAAAGCCATGACGATAATCGCTGCACCATATTTACGGCAAAGCTTAGCCTTGGTGACAAACTCTTCATGACCTTCTTTAAGGCTGATTGAGTTTACTACAGGCTTCCCTTGTACACATTTGAGACCTGCCTCAATGATTTCCCATTTCGATGAGTCAATCATGATTGGTACGCGGGAAATGTCAGGCTCGGAGGCAATCATATTCAAGAAGGTAACCATCGCACCTTCTGAATCAAGCATCCCTTCATCCATGTTGATATCAATGATCTGCGCGCCGCCCTGAACTTGATCCAGCGCGACTGCCAGTGCTTCGGTGTAATTTTGTTCACGGATTAAACGTGCAAACTTTTTCGAACCGGTAACATTGGTCCGCTCACCGACGTTTACAAACAATGAATCTTTGGTGATGTTGAAAGGTTCCAGTCCAGATAAGCGACACGCAGGTTCGATTTCGGGGATCTGGCGTGGCGCATAATCTTTAACGGCCTGATAGATTGCGGCAATATGATCCGGTGTCGTGCCACAGCAACCTCCCGTAATATTGATCAAGCCACTTTCTGCAAATTCACGGATAAACTCTGCGGTTTGTTCTGGTGTTTCATCGTACTCACCAAAAGCATTAGGTAGACCCGCATTTGGATGCGCAGAGACAAAAATATCAGCCTTATCGCCAATCGTTTTAACATGCGGGCGCATAGCATCGGCACCGAGCGCACAGTTAAAACCGATCGACAGCAAGTCTGCATGTCGCACCGAGTTCCAAAACGCTTCCGCCGTTTGACCAGACAGCGTTCGACCTGATGCATCGGTAATCGTGCCTGAAATCATCAGGGGCAGTTCGTAGCCGATTTGCTCAAAGACGGTTTTGACCGCAAAAATTGCGGCTTTACAGTTCAACGTATCAAAGACGGTCTCGATCAGAATGATGTGTGCACCACCTTCGATCAGTGCAAGAGTGGCTTGTACATAGTTTTCAACGAGTTCATCGAAAGTCACATTACGAAATGCAGGATTATTGACATCTGGGCTGATCGAGCAGGTGCGCGATGTTGGCCCAAGGACACCCGCGACAAAGCGGGGTTTATCAGGATTTTTTGCGGTGAACTCGTCACAGACTTGACGGGCAAGTCGAGCCGCAGTGGTGTTAATCTCACTGACAAGGTGTTCCATATGGTAATCAGCCATAGACACCTGAGTACCATTGAAGGTATTGGTCTCGATAATGTCTGCACCAGCTTCCAAATACTGAGCATGGATGCCTTGAATAATATGAGGCTGCGTTAACACCAGTAGATCGTTGTTGCCCTTCACATCATGTTCAAAGTCAGCGAAACGCTCTCCTCGATAGTCTTCTTCTTCGAGTTTGTGGCGTTGAATCATGGTCCCCATCGCGCCATCGATAATGAGAATTCTTTGTTTCAGTAGCTCTTGAAGCTGTTTTTTTAGATTTTGAGCTGCGATTGCGGGTGTAGACATTTTTACAAAGAACTCCGAAAACCAAGAATAAAGCAACGTCACTGCGACTTTAATAAACCCATCATTCAATCTGCACGATCATCCATTAGATATGGAGTGCGTATACATGGAACACAACAAAAAGCTGCGTATTCTAACAGGTAATTACATCACGTGAATGCTAGGTGTGGCAGGATAGAGCAAGATTAGGTTAGGGCAGTGAGCCCCTTCGTCTACAAATCGCTATGCCATAAAACAAGAATGTCATAATACTGTCATATTCAGGATCGAAAATGCCAACCAATAAATTATATTGCTCAAGGTCTAGCCATGAACACGATTTCATCAGCGGCACCTGTCACAGAAGCAACTCCTCCAGTGGTTGATAAAGCCAATGCCAAAATGCCTTCATGGTTTAAGCCACTGTTTTTTGGTTTAATCGTTTTTGCATTGATCTATATTGGGACTCAATTAGCGACTGATTTATCCCATGTTCCGCAGCTTACGATTTTCTCTTTTGCAATGTTGGGTGCAGCATTAACGATTGCTCTCGGCTTTGAGTTCGTGAATGGTTTTCATGATACGGCTAATGCGGTCGCTACGGTTATTTACACCAATGCATTGCCTGCATCCGTCGCTGTCGTCTGGTCTGGTCTGTTCAACTTTCTTGGCGTGTTAATGGCAAGCGGAGCCGTTGCATACGGGATCCTTGCTTTATTGCCCGTCGAACTGATTTTGAATGTCAGTAGTGGTGCGGGTTTTGCGATGGTTTTTGCGTTGTTACTCGCAGCGATCATTTGGAACTTAGGGACTTGGTACCTCGGTATCCCAGCTTCAAGTTCACATACCATGGTGGGTTCAATCATCGGTGTAGGATTGATGAATCAGTTTTTGCATTCGGCAACGGATGGTGCTAGTGGTGTTGATGTCGAGCAAGTGATCAAAGTGGGTAAGGCATTACTTTTTTCACCACTGATTGGTTTTGGTTTTGCTGCGATTGTTTTCTTGCTTGTAAAATTTGTTTTTAAGCGTCGTTTAGAGTTGTTTCAACCTCCTGTTGGCAATGAGCCACCACCGTTTGTGATTCGTGCGTTGTTAATTTTCACCTGCACAGGTGTAAGCTTTGCCCATGGTTCAAACGATGGGCAAAAGGGAATGGGCTTGATCATGCTCATCCTAATCGGAATTGTGCCGCTGGCTTATTCATTGAATAAAACGATGGATAGTACTCAAGTACAGTCATTTGCGGCTTTGTCTGAGAAGACTGCACGTATTTTGGCACCGTCTCAACCTACTATTACCGATACCCAAGCGCGAGCAACACTGACGCGTTATATCCAAGATCGCCAAGTTAATCCACAAGTCGTTCCCTCGGTTGCAGTTCTATCGAACCATCTTGGCGATGCCGTTGCAAGCTACGGCAGTATGGACAAAGTTCCTGAATCAGCGACAGCTAACTTGCGTAATGACATGTATTTGAGTAGTGCGACGTTGAAGCGTTTGGATAAAGATAAAGCCATGCCAACGCTAAATGCCGCACAAACAGCAACCGTGGTCGATTATCGTAAAAATCTCGATAAAGCCACACAGTACATCCCAACATGGGTCAAGGTTGCTGTTGCACTCGCTCTTGGACTTGGTACGATGGTCGGCTGGAGACGGATTGTAGTGACCGTTGGAGAAAAAATTGGTAAGTCACACATGACTTATGGTCAAGGGATGTCGGCTGAGCTTGTCGCTATGACGACTATTCTGGCTGCCGACGGTGTGGGTGTTCCTGTGAGTACGACACATGTCTTGAATAGTGCGGTTGCAGGAACCATGACGGCCAATAAATCAGGCTTACAATGGAGCACTGTGCGTAGCATCTTGTCCGCATGGGTATTGACGTTGCCTGCTGCGATGGCGCTATCAGGTGGCTTGTACTGGTTGTTCTTACGGTTCGTATAATTTCTTATTGGTTTAATAAAAAAGCCTAGCAATTGCTAGGCTTTTTTATTATCAATGACTCTTTCTAAACACCCGCTGTTTCTCACGATTCCAATCGCGGTCTTTTTCAGTCGCACGTTTGTCATGTAGCGCTTTACCTTTCACCAGCGCAATCTCACACTTTACATACTGGCCTTTCCAGAAGCTGGCGAGCGGTACACAGGTATAACCCTTTTGATTGACCGCAGCCATGAGCTTATCAATCTGACGACGTGACATGAGCAGTTTTCGGGTACGGGTCGCTTCAGGGTCGATATGTGTTGAAGCAGACCACAGCGGGGTAATCTGAGCATTGAATAAAAAGGCTTCATTATCGCGAAAAATCACATAGCTTTCCGAGATCGTCATTTTACCGGCGCGAATCGCTTTGACTTCCCAGCCTTGCAAGACCAAGCCCGCTTCAACTTTATCTTCAATGAAGAAATCATGACGCGCCTTGCGGTTTTGGGCGATTGTACCGCCCGATGTTTTATCTTTACTCATGGTTTTTCTGTAAATCTTCTCTGAATGCTACTCAATATGTCTATATTGGATGTTAAATCATAAATAGTGCGACATTGTGCCGGAAGTTCTGCGATAGCGTTGCATTTTTTGGTAAAAATTTAGCTACAAGATGTGATTAATCGGCTATTTAATCACGTTAGTCATTTACTGTACTCAGTTTCTTGCTAACATGTTCGCATTCTAACGTATTGCAGAGTCTCATGATGACCCGTGTTATTTATCCTGGAACTTTTGACCCAATTACCAATGGACATGCCGATTTAATCGAACGCGCTTCACGCATGTTTGATGAAGTCGTTGTGGCGATTGCTGCGGGTCATCATAAAAGCCCTGTATTCGATCTGAGTGAGCGTGTCGCACTGGTCCATAGTGCGATTGATCACTTGCCTAATGTCAAAGTCATTGGTTTTAGTGGGTTGTTAGTCAACTTATTTCAAGACCAAAGTGCGACAGCCGTGTTGCGCGGATTGCGCGCTGTATCTGACTTTGAGTACGAGTTCCAATTGGCGAATATGAACCGCCAGCTTGATGCACATTTTGAAACCGTTTTTCTGACGCCCTCTGAGCATTTATCTTTTATTTCATCCACATTAGTTCGTGAGATTGCCCGTTTAGGGGGGGATGTAGCGAAGTTTGTGCCTGTTGCGGTGAATGCGGCTTTCGCTGAAAAACGGGCGAATGGTTGGGCGTAAAAGGGCTTATAATGAGCCATGCTATCTTAAGCAGGTCTATTGTTCCTTATGTCGTTAAAAATCACTGTCGAATGCATTAACTGTGACGTATGTGAGCCCGTGTGCCCTAATCAAGCGATTTATATGGGCTCTGAGATCTATGAAATAGATCCTGATCTCTGCACCGAGTGTGTCGGGCATTTTGATGTGCCGCAGTGTCAGCTGTTTTGCCCGGTCGATTGTATTCCCCTAGATCCTGATCATGCTGAGACTCAAGATGAGCTCATGGCGAAATCACTGCGACTCAAAGCGCTGGCATCTTAAGCCTAAGCACGAATTTTCGGTGCTTTAACGTCTATATTCATATTCCGAAAAAAATAAATGCAGTTTAATTCACATCAAGCGACTTGGTTTTGCTACTATGCGCGCGCAAAGTGAGCTGGACGGTCGCCGCTGATGAGATCTTTGGATTAAAGCAGGGGAGGAAAGTCCGGGCTTCGTAGGGCAAAGTGCCAGGTAACGCCTGGGCGGTGTGAGCCGACGGATAGTGCAGCAGAGAGTAGACCGCCGAACGGCCCGTAAGGGTGCGTGGTAAGGGTGAAACGGTGCGGTAAGAGCGCACCACGAGTCTGGTAACAGACCGGTACGGTAAACCCCACTTGAAGCAAGACCAAATAGGAATCCATGGCGTGGCCCGCGTCGGATTCGGGTAGGTTGCTTGAGCGTATTGGTGACGATACGCCTAGAGGAATGATCGTTCACGACAGAACCCGGCTTATAGGCTCACTTTGCACTAAATTTATTAAGTGATGTTTGTTTAAGTTTTAAACGCTTAAAAATAAGCATGCAAAATAACGCATGGCTTGTTGATCTTTTAGGCGTTTTAGCTTGACGAAGCGTCACATGGTCGGCATAATGCCGTCCTTCAAAAGTTCTGATTCATCAGTTCTGGCTATGTAGCTCAGTTGGTTAGAGCACCGCACTCATAATGCGGGGGTCGCAAGTTCAAGTCTCGCCATAGCCACCATTATATGTTTCACGCTAGTTTATACTAGACCGCAAAGCCCTTTACCTACTTGGTTTAGGGCTTTTTTGTTTTTTATCAAAGTAGCCTGCTGGTGCTGATGGGGTATTAATCGAGTTGTGTACCCAGGATCAGAAGTCATCTTAGAATAAACTTACAAAAGATGTATTAGAGATCTATAAACGATAGCAAGATAGGTTTAATCTCAAAAGGAAGGGGAGAGACTGATCATCTGTCTGGGCTGTTCTATACAATGTAAAGCACTTGTTCCAGTTTGAACAAAACAGGTTAGATTTTATGGATCTATTAAATAAATTGTTTGCCGAAACGAATATCGCAGATGGCACGCCTAAACGTGTATCCGCGCGTGTATTACTAAACGAGGCGGGAAAAGTGCAAGATGTACGGATCAAGCAAGGTTCAGGTGATCCTGCAATTGATCGGCAGGCGATTAGTGAATTAAAAAATGCTGGTTACGCGCCATGTCGATTAGGCTCAAAGGCCGTCCGAATTTGGTATGACGTCGTTTGGACTAGCCATAATCAACCATAACCAAAGTTACCCCCAATGCTTGCGGGTAAGCTTGTGGATAACAAAGGATGGAACACGTGGAACGTTTGCTGTGTCAAGCTGTAAGCGTTTTGGTTGAAATCTGATCTGTAATGCGGATAATTTTGGTTACCCTGATCTGAAGACTGTAAGGCATGCAAAGACGCGTAGTCATATGACTGTTTAGGAACGATGTTTTTAATCCGAGGCCAAATCATGGCGGGGTCAATCACCCGCCATGATTTGAATAGGGTTAGTAATCAAAATTGCTTGAAAGTGTAATCGCTTTAAACTTAAAAAGCGGTTTTGGCGATAGATTCTTCATCACAAATAATATCAGAGACGGGGTGCTTGTTGATCGGTTGTACGACATCATAACGTACCGATTTTTGGGTATGACCTTCAGCGTAGTGTCTGAGGAAGCAGCGCATTACATGACTCACACCATTGCTATTCACTTCACGTAAGTCATCTTCATAATATTTACCCAGATTAAAATTACCGGTGATAATTTCATAGGATGGGAAGTACTCAACCCAATCGTATTCACGAGAAGCGGTTTCAGCGGCAACGCGCAAAACAGACTTGCTATACGTTGTGGACACCAAAACATGTTGTTTTTCAAAAGTTGCGATCAGTGGAACCGGGGAGACCGTCAGCAAGACTTTGATTTTAGTGTTGACGGATTTGAGTCTTTGTAAAAAAGCATTCAAGTCTGCCATGACTTCGATGACAGAGAAGTTCTTATACGCATAATCGGTATCATTAAAACTCCCTCCTGAAACACCAGGCGCCAGAGGAAATACATCTCCACTGGTTTTGCTCATCCAGCCTTCAGTAAGACCCAAGGTATACACAAAGACATCTGCATTAAGAAACATGTCTTTCACATGTTTAAGATGTTTGCTGCGCTCCTCAAGTACACCTTTTGCGTCTTTGAAGCCTTGAGGCTCGATATTAGGTCTAAATGGATCGATATAGCGACCATCTTCTCTCAGCCAAGGCAATTCACTTGAGGTTCGTGTTTCAAATGCTTCATCAAAAAGCTGTACCAACTGGCGTACGGTGTAAATGTTGCCATATCGAGCAGAGAACATACCGAAACCACGTTCTTTGCGCTCTTGATCGCTGAGTCCCTCACCTGATTCGGGAACATAATAATTAAAGCCGATCGCTGACAAGCGACGGGCGATATGTTGTGCAAAGCAACTGCCTGCCGTGGCAATTTTTTCATCTTTACGCAGTCTAAATTTGGGCTGAACGATAGGGTCAAAGGTATGATAATCCGTCGTTGAAATAGAGCGGCGCCAAAATTGAAAGTTCTCTAAACCTTTATATGGATTGCTCATATTTACGCTCCGCAATATATTTCATTGCATTTTCATAAGGATGTACATATTGATCATGAATCATTAAGGCATCGGCATTATATTTTTCATATGCGCCGAAACTCCCCTCAAGGAATTCATCTAAATCAAATAGCTTATATGCGCTGATGGGTTTAAAAAGATATGAGCCATCTTTTAGCCCAAGATTTTCTGCAATTTCAGGATAAATCGGATAAATTGGCCCTACTGCCAAATTATCATGAGGTCTGATGGTGGTTTCAAAGTGCTTACCGCGAATTTTTCGAGCAATCAGCGTTGCTATATCATAGATCGCATTCACTTTAGGGTGATTGCCGCTATACATAAAGCTGCCTTGTCTTGCCCACTGGACAAAACTACTTCTGATATCGAGATCAAAGTCATCAAATCTTCTGAAGAGTTGCTCTTTCTCCGCTTGCCAAAAGTTATAAAAACCTACAGCTTGGTAAACTTCGTTATTGTACAAGTTTTTCGTTTGATGGATGGTTAGATTCGATTTATAGGCCGCGAAAGCCAAACATGAATTATATTCATCCATGGGTGTCTTGATATGTCCATCAGGACTTGTGACGTAGCATAAATCCGGATGGAAAGCGCGAAATAAGAAGCTTGGGAACCATGTGATATTCTGATAAGGACTTAGATCAATCACATTGATATGACGGATATCCGCAAGAATAATCAGTTGGTCATACTCTGGAAGCTTGGCTTCCCAATACTCCCGATTTTTAGTGAGTTGCCAAATATCACACGGTTCTACGGTGACGTTCGCACAAAGCAAGCTTAAGGAGTTTGCAATCCCAACAGTTTGGCAATTAGAAATTACAATCCATTTTTCTTCCCGATCACTTTGATTAATCTCTTTTATCGAGTTTACTGGTACTGTCTTCTGAGTTACTACATTTGAAACTTCGGGCATTGTTTTAAATTCAACAGTCTCTAATTGTTGAATTGAAGGTTTAATTGAAATTTTCTCTTTATATTCGCTACTTTGTAGAAAGAAAGCTCTGAGTGTTTCGAGATCTTCATATTGTTGTTGATGAACAATTGCCTCTTCAGATTCAGGTTCTCGTCCCAGTATCAATCGATAGCACCATATCACTTCATCCCTTGTAACCATAAACTTAACCTCTATAGCGAATTAGCAATGGGCTCAACGACGACCATTTTGGGAGCATTGATGAGAGTAAGTTGTGATGGATTTGAAGCTACAGGTGTGATCTCAATCATGGACACATTAATTTCAGTATCATTATTGACCCAGACTCTGACTTCAAGGTCATCGCAGATCTGATCGATAAGAATAGGGAAGGTGATAAAATTTCCTTTTGTATCTGGCGCATTCAAATTGACTTTTTTCAGTACAGTTTTTGCTTTATCAAAAGATACATCTGCCCACGCACCTGATAAGCCACCTTTACCTAAAGTACCACGAATTGAGATATTGTATTGCCCCTCAGGGATTTGAACGTAAGGACCATAAATGAGCCAGCCTGCTGTCCCAGTACTATTGATACTATCACTGCTTCTCTTACCGACCTTAGTTCTGAGTAGACTGCTGTTACCCCGAAAACGATGAACATTGCTCGGTATCCAGTTTTGACTCCATTGATTATTTAAAACAACGTTCAAGAGACCTTGAGTACTTTGTTTCCAAGTCAGCCAAGGCATTACGTCTGATTGTGGGGCCTTACCAATGAGATCAAGCTGCAACCATTCTTGTATTGCTGTTGCAAGGGCACGCGGGGTTTCGCCAGAGAAATAAAATGCATGATCTCCGGCGACTTCAGCGAAAACAGGAATATCTCGGACGATGAGCGGTAATTCATGTTGCGCCGCTTCAATCAGTGGCAAGCCAAATCCTTCCGCAAAAGATGGTGCAATCAAACAAGTAGATGCTGCATAGATTTTTTCAAGATATTCATCACTGATGCCTTCAAGCCAGAAAAAACGATGACCACGTTCTTTGTGTGTCTCTAACGTATAAATAAATTCAGGAGTCACCCAGCCTCGTTTCCCAACAATCACTAGATTAATATCTTCATTTTGATCCCATAGCTGAGCAAATGCGGACAAAGTTTGAGCATGACCTTTACGCGGCTCAATAGTACCTACGATTAGGAAGGTTGGGCGTAAAGAAATCGCATTAAGGGTACGCTGGGCGTTGGCAGGTAGCCCCTTAGAAGGTGTTGAGCCAGCCACATCTGCACCTAAATGGAACCAGCCGATTTTAAACGGTCTCATTCGTTTTTGGCCAAAATTATCCAGCCATTCAACCAACTCATCTGCGACGGCGCGAGAAATACAAATTGCACCGTCGCCGTGGGTAATGGCCTCCAGCCAAGACTTAAATTGATCCGATGTACCTTGAGGGAAGAAGTTCGGTTGTAGAATGGGCAGTAGATCATAGACCAAAGTATATCGGGGAACACCGATCTGCTTGAGGTAATCAAAGAATTTGATTTGTTGGATTGCAACTTGGAAGTGAAGATCAATGATTAAAAAAATATCACCAGCAAAGACTTCCACAGGTGCATCTGTCAGGCTGTCACGGGGGCAGTCGAGGAATTGCAGTGAAAACTGCCGTGCATAGTGATAACCCTGTTGATTTGGACGAGCATATACAGGCTCAATTTTATAACCTATGGGTGGGTTAGTGAGCAACTCTATCAATATGCTGCGAACAACACGCTGTATACCTGTTTTAAGATCCGTTTCGACTAGTGCTGATACATCCAGAAATAATTGCTTTGGTTCGGTTGGTGAGTGGTTTTTACAAATTTCTTGCGCTAATTGAAGCCATACACGGGGATCATTGGATATTCCGCCATGGGTCACAAGTGTTTTGATTAGATTGTTATTGTTGGTGAGGGATTGCTCATAATGATCTTCGATTGCACGCGCGTATTGCTCTGCACATGCACGGGGCGTGTGATTAAGGCGTATATTTTTTCGTGCTAAAGTACTGAGTAAGTTTCGTTGATCGTGATCTTGCCACAGTGTTTCTAGTGCTTTAGTGAGCTGTGTGTTTTCGAAGTCATCATCCAGCATCCAGACGGCATCTTGAGGAAGTTCGGACATAGAGCCATTGGCATTGGCAATACAGGCTAATCCGTAATTCATGCAGTCCAAGACTGCAGCGGAGGTTTCTCCGCGGGATTGAGTTCTTAACTGGACACCTAAGTCTGCCGCAGCTAAATATTGTCGAAATTGTAAAGTGCTGGCCCAACCTGTGATTTTAATACGATCTGCAGCATCGCTATTTGCAATTGTCTCAAGCAGATCTTTGGTGTAGCTTGCATTCGATGGTGCTTCACCGACAAAAATCAAATGACAATTTTTTTGCTTGGATAATTTAGAGTCAAGCCAAGCATCTAATAATCGTTTGTTTTGTTTGGTGGGTCCCAAGAGTCCGAAACTACAGATCACGAAGGCATCTTCAGGAATATCTAATGATTGTCGTGCTTCCGCCCGATCAATGGGTTGTGCAGGTGCTCTGAGCAAAGGGATAACTGACCAATTTTTAACAAAATCTTCGCCTAGCCACTGAGTTCCTAGTTTTTTTGGGCTATTGGAATGGACGATAACCCCTTGGGCGTTTTCTAGAACGCTTTTATTACAAGGGTATTTCCATACGGCATCTTCTTGCGATTTAGAATAGACTTTAACGGCATTATAACCATGGGAATGGTAAAGCTCTTTGGCCCAACCTCGTGGTCTAAATCCTTGTAACTCCATATGGCCAACAATTCCACTGATAAAAAAGTCGTGCAATACGACAATTCCAGGGACTTGTTCGATTAAATCAAACATATATTGATGAAATTCTGAGTTACCAAAATGATAAATAACGCGATCATAAGATTCCGCATTACGCGCAAGCCATTCAGCATTTTTGATTGAACTACTATCCGCTACCCACGAGCTCAAGATCACATCTTGTTCTACGATGACATCGATGTCATAGAAGCGTGATAATTCTGGTAAAAGTTCAGCACTATAATCAGAAATTCCACTACGCAAAGGCGGGAGTGGGGAAACGTAGGCAAGTTTAGGCCGAATGCGTGGGGGAAGTGCAGAACCTTTTTTCTTTAACTCGAGGTTTGTTTCGTGAAGTTTTTCAAGCGCCAAGAGTGTTCTTTTTGCACATTGATCCCAAGAAAAAGATTTAGATTGTTCGAGGGTATGTTTGGCTAGATTGGTTTGATAGACTTGATCAGATAGTACTTTCGAGATTTTATCTGCAATATCTTGATCATCTAAGGGATCAAATAATGCATCGGTACGGCCAATTGTTTCTGCAAGACTTGTAGTATTCGCACCGATTACAGCCGCTCCGCAAGACATGGCTTCTAACACAGACATGTTGAAGCTTTCTACAGCAGATGGCGCGATGAGTGCCTGACATAAATTATAGAGTGTGATGAGATCTTCAGTTGGAATAAATCCTGTTACAACGATATTCTCACTGCACAAACCAAATTGTTTAACGAGTGTTTCTAGACCATGACGTGCTTTTGATTTGGCTTCGCAGACAATGATAAGCTGATTATTCTTACGTACTTCTTCTGGAAGCAGGGCAAATGCGCGAATGGTTGCCTGTACGTTTTTATTGGGTTCAAGTCCACCTACATACAAAATAAAAGGTTTGGTGATGCTGTAGTGCTCAAGAACCGAGGTTTGAAGTGTACGGGGAATTTGAGTTTTTTGAAAACGAGGATCAGTTGCATTGCCAATATTCACAGCTTGTGAAGCGGGTAAGCCTAGATAATCTATGCTTTCATTACGAGCAAGTTCCGATGTGGATAACAGGAGGTGTGCGCGTCTAAGCTGATCGAGCTTGTTTTCATACCATGACTCGATCATCTCGTTATCAAGAATCGACCGTTCAATATTCGATGTTTTACTGGTAAATAGCGTTCGATCGTAGAGACTTACAGCAGTTGGTGTCGTGTGGTTAAACAAACCTATCGTTGTGACAGCTGAGTCATACAGTCCTTCAAAAAGGCTGGTAATGAGAATTACATCAGGTTTTAAATTGGCGATAAACGCTTCACGAATCAGTTCAGCCGCTTTTTTAAACTTTGATTTTTTGGAATCGATAGCATCGCTGATATCGGGTGTATGCCATATTCTGATTTGCTCTTGGGGAAGAAGTGAGTCAAATGCTGCTCGGATAGGTTCAATGGTTTCAGGAAATAGGCCATTGAGTGCCAATATGACTTCATGCTCTCCTTTATTGCGCAAGATTGCTTGCGTCAGCGATAGACAATAGCGCCCAATCGCTTGTTTGGTATCGTTGCTTTGAACACCTTGCAAATCAATAACGATACGCATTATGTAACCTTCCTTGAGCTCATTTCGGCTGCGGCTTTAAACTTATAATAAATATTTTTAACATTGGTCGAAACAAATAGCAGTCGTTCAGTATCTGAGATCATTCCTTGTATGGCAATATCTAGTTCGAGTGCAATAGCACTGTCATGACCACCTTCAGGTGAAAATCTCAGTTGTTTAAGAATACCTAGCTTACTCTCACCATTGCTCAATTGCTGTAAGTTTGACTGCAATCCACTCGGATCAGGTGGTCTACGAAGCAACGCTTCATAAGCATTGTGAACAAACTCATCATCGTTGAATTCTAATAATGAGTTAAGGGTAAGTGTTGTATTCGGGCTTGCTTGAATTGGCATTTTCATTTCCCCTAGCGATAGATCGTGAAGCTTTAAGTTGCGGCACTACGTCAATTCCTTGAAACTAATTTCAAAAAATGTAGCTAAAACTTTAAAATCACCATCTAATTTGATACATTAATTTTTAATCGGTCAGTTAAAATAATCGTTCTTTATTACTATAATTTTCACAACACGCTTTCATCTATAATATTTATCGATCTTGCTTTATTCTAGTAATAGGAACTTTACTTGTTTTATTGATTCTAAAACTAGATATCTATCTATGTATAGTCCTAAAGCTCATCTAGAGTCAAATCTTTTGGGTAGAATAGTAAATAAATATATTAAATTTGTAAAAAATATGGTCCACAGCAAGGGTTTTGAGGCGAATTAGTTTTTTTGCGTGTATTTATGTAATTTTGGTGCTGTTTTTTTGTCAGTGATTAGACATTTCTTGCTTTTTAAACTCAGGAAGAGTTTGAGGTATGTTGATTTTTTGTTTTCTGGTTATCAATCGTTGAAATTTGAAGAGTGTTAAGGAGATATATAGCTTTCAAGCTATGAAAGCTATATATCTCATTGATTTATATTTTCTTTATTTCATGATTAAACTGTAGTCACTGAGATCAATGTTTTTCATTTGATTTTGGTATTGAGTGGCAAAACCAGGGTACATGGTTGAATTAAAACCATCCTCTGTCAAATACCAACTTTTACAACCTGAGTTCCAGTTGGTTTTGGTCAGACGTTTTTGGATTTTTTGATTATATTCAGCTTGGATCTCGGGCTTGACATCCAGTACTTTAATTTCTTGGTCGATGATGGTTTTGATCAAACGAATTGCATGATCAATCTGTGACTCCATATAAACCAAAGCTGAGTTGTGTCCTGGGCCAGAATTGGGTCCAAAGGTGAAGAACAAGTTTGGAAAGCCGGAAACATTAATGCTTTTATAGGCTTGAGCACCACGGGACCATTCTTCAGCTAGATTACGATTATTGATTCCTGTAATCGGAAATGGTGTCCCCGATTTACTGACATCAAAGCCTGTTGCAAATACGATGCAATCGACGACGTGCTCAACCCCCTCCATGGTCTGTACGCCATGTTCAGTGATTTTTACAATTGGCCAAGTGATGAGTTTGCAGTTGGGTTGCTGTAGAGCAGGGTAGTAGTCATTGGAGACCAATACACGCTTACAACCAATTTTGAAGTCTGGGGTGAGCTGACGGCGTAACCAGACATCTTTTACTTGGCGTTTCAGATGGCTTTTGGCCAATTGCTCTGCAACTTTAGTCAAAGGAGAGTTCCAAATGACTGCTAAAGCCATAGATTCATGGGTCCAGTACAGAGCCTTTCGCATAGCTGTTTGTGTGGCAGGCAATTTACGGAAAATGATTTTGTTCCACTCTGGCGTTTTGTAATCTGGTCGTGGCGTCACCCACCCTGGAGTGCGTTGGAATACTTTGACAAATTCTGCAGTTTTTACCAGCTCAGGAATAATTTGAATTGCACTAGCGCCAGTGCCGATGACTGCAACCCGCTTACCCTCAATTTTATAGTCATGATCCCAGTTTGCACTGTGGATTTTTTTACCTTTAAAGTTTTCTAAACCTGCAATTTTTGGAAAGCTAAAATTAGACAAGGGGCCTGCCGCAGAAATAATTGTACGGGCTTGGTAAAACTCTCCATCGGCCAAAGCAACAGTCCATAGGCCAGTCTGTTCATCAAAGCTTAAGCTGGAAACATTGTGGTTAAACTTAATAAGATTGCTGAGTTTGAAATGGTCAACCAGATAATGAATATATCCTAGAATTTCTGAACTATTGGAAAAACCACGTGACCAGTTCGGATTTTGTGCGAATGAGTAAGAGTATAGGTTAGACGGGATATCACAAGCTGCACCAGGGTAGGTGTTATCACGCCAAGTGCCGCCAACTTTATCTGATCGTTCGATGATCAACAGATTTTCTAGACCGGCTTGCTTTAGGCGGATTGCGCTGCCTAATCCAGCAAACCCAGCGCCTATGATTAATGTGTCAACAATAGCCAGTGCTTTATTGACAGAGGGCGGAGTTTTTCTGCTACGTGTTTGACGTGGTTTTGTTGAGGTTTGTTGAGAGATGTTTTCAACGGTGGTAGCACTTAAATGAGCTTGTGAATTCATAATCATACTCAGAAGTAAAAATCTGAAAAGTTCTAGAAATAACTCGCGCTAACTTGCAATTGGGCATGTTGTGCTCAATCGCAAGGGAGGCATTTAATGTGATTTCTATCTAATCGAAACGGATGATGCCATTCAGCATTAATGAACAGCGCTGGGTTCATAGGTGAGTTCTTTAACCCAACTTGGCATGTCAGGCATCTTATTGGCAGGAAGTCGATCCGTTGCTCTGACCATTGCATCTACAGGAATGTGGTAGGTTCGGTTTTTACGATTGACCACCATACGCGCATTCCAGTTGATGATCTGATACCAAGGATTGCGGCGACCTTCAGCCGTACGACCAGCAATTTTTTCAAACTTGCGCATGGCCGCGTAGAGTTTTTCTTCGGGAAGCCCCATCTTGATGACGTTATCACGCATTTTATTGAGGAGCGGCAGGTAAGCGGCGATGCCCAGTAATAAACGTGGATCGATAATTCGTGCTGCCATTTTTGAAAGTTCAATCAATGTTTTGTTATAGCCTTGAGCTTCCATGACCGAAAAACCCACACCCAAGTGGCGTGATTCATCATCATTAATCAAATCGAAAGCTCGGTGACAAATAGGATCTTCAACGGTTTCAAGCAAGAATGTACAGAGTGCTCCATCCAATGCGACTTCAAGCATTGGAATCACAGCACCGAGCACGTAAAATGGCATTTTATCGGCGTAGGTATCTAGCCATTTGATGGTGAGGCGTAAGTTTTTGTTTGGTTCAGGAATTACATCGCCATCCAGCATGCCCCAGCGCTTCATGAGTGCCATTTCAGCATTGGCATGGCGTTGTTCTTCAGCATGAAAGTGACTATACATTTGTTTCAATGTTTCAGTCGGTGCTTTCTTTGACATGGCGGAGAAAGCTCGTGCACCAATATGTTCAATCCACATGAGATCGGCCATAAAGGGTTTGAGTTTTGCGTAAAGCTCTGGATTGCCCGTCACAAGTTCTGCACCCGGCGCGTCCCAATCAATATCGGACAGTGCCCATTGGGTTGCTCTGACTTTAGCCAGCATTTTATCGAGATCAATAGAAGCCATGATTATCTCCGCATTGCAAATATGATGAAGGGGGCAAGAATGGTTAAGCTATTTAGTCAACCTTTGCCACGGCTTAAGGGCAGCTATATGCTATTTCTAGCATTGTCTGAACTGCTGTAATTGTCTTAAAAATTTGTTTTTTCAAGATTTTGACTATGTGCCGATTTACTCATTTAAGATCGGATATATGATCAATGTGGCAATTGATCCAATCCTATACAAACCTCAGAATAATCCGACTCTCTGTTCGGATACAAGTCGGTTCCATTATGGTCAGAAAACCTAAACAGCAACGCGCAAAAGTTACCGTAGATACGATTATCCAAGCGGGATTTATTGCGGTTTCCCAGAGCGGAATACATGGGGCAACAACACGCCAAATTGCTGAAATATCAGGAATTGGTGTCGGGTCGTTGTATGAGTATTTTGAAAATAAGGAAGCAATCTATCAGGCCATGAATCAGCACTTTGTGAATGATATTGTCGACATGCTGCGTAAGCTTACGCCTAACCTTGTTCGGTTAAATTTACACGATGTCGTCGAATTACTGTTGAATAGCTTCAGCGATCTGCTGCGTAGGGATGGTGGAATTTACTTGAAGTATGTGCGCTATTCGCGTTATTCGCCGCTGATTGAAACAGCACTGATGGAGTTTGCAATGCGCTATGCCATGCATAATCCCAAATTTCTACGTCTCGAAAATATGGCAACGATTAATTATATTTGTATTACAGGGGGGATTTTTAGTGTGATCCGGCATCTAAGCACACCAACACCCAATGTAACATTTGATCAGCTACTTGAAGGCTTAAGTCGCATGACAACGAGTTACTTTGATGCTGAATTTGCGCGTTTAGATCACGTTGAAAAACCAAACCTTTAATAGAGTAATTCTAAGTGTGTTTTATAGCGCGTTGTAAAATAGCGAGCGTTGTAGGATTCTCATAAAAGGGTTTGAATTGCCGTGTGAGGATCTCGCGAATATACCCATGTTCATCGAGCACTTGAATGACTGGTGGGGCGAAGCGTGAAATTTCTGCAAGCATATGGTTACGTGTGACACCGACATCTTCTAGAACTTCGGTAAGCGGAACGTCTTCATAAGCATTATAGAAAACATCAATCCCTGTATTGATCAGGCGCTGTATGTATTCGGTCTGGCGAATTTTACGCCATTCGTTGTAGCCAAGCACGAGAAACTCTTCAATGTCCAGCGGATCTAAACCCTTGGTAAATTCTGAAACGGATTCATCTCGCACCACTTGCCAGAGTTGCCAGATTGCATCGTGCCAGACACTTTCATCTAACTGAGCCAAATCAGAACAGCTTTTTTTAATTGTTTTTGCGACCGCTTGACGCAGTGTACGTTCTAGCAGTTCTTCTTGCTGACGGACTCTACTGTTTAGTTTCTGACGGACATTAGATTTGAGTCGTCCTCGGAGTCCTTGCTGATTCTCGATATCGACATTTGATGTGAGTTCTTGCAGCCAATTCGGTGATCGTTGGGTAATTTGTTGTTCGATGAGAATCAGGACATGGTCAGCAACAAACTGATGCAATGTAACGCTATGACCAATTTTATCGAGAATCAAGCGGCGAAATTCACCAAGCTCGACAATTTTATTGAGCCATTGCGAAGCACTATTATTGCTGAGTAACTCTTTGAGTTTTGGTGCGTCTTTTTGAGCCGTACGATGAAGCTGTTGCGCCATGTCTCCGGCAAGAGCAATGACGCCTGCACCAAGATTTAGCTCGAAAGCAAAGACACGGACGACATCTTTAAGCGCTTGACGACTGACTACTTCTCCAAGAGGAATTTCATCCGCTTGTGCCATCAGCATATCGAGCTCAGCAGCAGCGAGATCAACAAGGCGGTCGTCGAGCAGGCGTGAACGCGCCTCCTCGACTTGCGCAGCTAATAATTCATCTGCGAGCGCTTTTACGGTAGCGTTTATTGTATTGTTGTCCATAAAAGTTCTCTCGGCCTCGCTATTCATTAGCGCTCATTATTCGCCAGCGGTCCAACCATTGACCAGTGGATAGCGCCGCTCACGGCTAAATGCACGCCCACTAATCCGTGGGCCGAGTGCAGACTGCTTGCGCTTGTGTTCGTTGCGATCCACGAGATGAATCACATGTTGAACCGTTGCTTGATCAAAACCTTGTCCAACCAATGCATCCAAACTCATATCACGTTCAATATAGCCGTAGAGGATTGCATCTAATACGTCGTAAGGCGGTAACGAGTCTTGATCCGTTTGTTCAGGGCGAAGCTCTGCTGAAGGTGGACGGGTAATCACACGTTCAGGGATGACTGGTGTTTCTTCTAAAGAGTTTCGGAACTTAGCAAGTTCGTAAACTTGAGTTTTATATACATCTTTTAGAACATCAAAGCCACCAGCCATATCGCCATAAAGAGTTGCATAGCCGACCGACATTTCTGACTTATTGCCTGTGGTCAGGACCAATTGACCAAATTTATTGGATAGCGCCATAAGCACCGTTCCACGTGCACGTGCTTGAAGGTTTTCTTCAGTCGCATCAATAGGCGCATCAGCAAACAAAGGTGCCAGAGTCTGTGCAAAGCTGTCGACAATGCCATGAATTTCGGCAACGTGATAGGCGACATTGAGGCGCTGTGCTTGAGCTTCCGCATCTTCCATGCTGATCGCGGCAGTATAACGGTAAGGCATCATGACCGCATTGACCCTATCTGCACCGAGTGCATCGACGGCAATAGCAAGGCATAGTGCCGAGTCAATACCACCGGATAGACCAATAATGACGCCGGGGAAGCGCGAGTGATTCACGTAGTCGCTGACGGCAAGAACGAGGGCTTGATAGATTTCTGCGACTTTTGGCAGTGGCTTTAATGCTTCTTGGGCCACAAATGTGTTTTGCTCAAGATCGAAATTCACCAGCAGTAATTCAGCTTCAAAGCGACCTGCTTCGGCTGCAACCTGACCATCGGCGTTAATGGCCAATGATCCACCATCGAAAACGAGATCGTCTTGTGCACCCACAAGATTGACATAAGCAAGTGGGATTTCATTTTCTGAAGCACGACGAGAAAGTAGTGTCCGACGTAGTTCTTGTTTACCGATTTGGAAAGGGGATGCATTGAGGACTAATACCAGATCAGCGCCATTATCTTTCAATGTTTTAATCGGTTGGCGATGCCAAATGTCTTCACAAATCAGCAGACCAACTTTTCGACCACTGATTTCAAAGATCACACTGTCTGTGCCTGCATCGAAATAACGGGCTTCATCAAAAACACTGTAATTCGGCAGTTTCTGCTTATGATAGACGCCACGCTGAGCACCATGGGCGAAAACCCCTGCGCTGTTGAAACGTTTTTTGTGGGCGGTATCATTAAGTGGGTAACCGACCACAACGACGATGCCTTCGATTGCTGCAATTTGTGCCAATGCTGCATGAATACGTGGGGTCAAACTGGGTCTAAGCAAAAGATCTTCCGGAGGATATCCCGTTAATGCAAGCTCAGGAAATACAATAATTTGTGCGCCTTTTTCCCGTGCTGCATTGGATTGTTCGATAATTTTTTGGGTATTGCCAGCGATGTCGCCGACTAAAAAAGCAGATTGCGCTAAAGCAAGGGTTAAAACACTCATGTTTTATAAAAATTCCAATAAAAGCGTACCCTTTAAATGGGTCGCTGTGACTATAATTTGATGTACCCCCACTATATCGCAGGCGGCAACATTTATACAGAAATTGCAGGTATGATTTTTGGGTAAATATGTGACCTTTGGGTTTAAGTCAGATCATTTTAGTGATGATAGATTAACACTGTATTCAATGTGGATTAAAGGTGAAAGTAGATTAGTATGCTGAAATTGTTGATTATTGCTGGCGTTATCCTCTACCTTGTGCGCGTGATTTGGCGCATGATGTCTCCTGCCTTACCCCCAGAACGTGAGGCCTTGGAGTTGAAGGCGTGTGCGTTTTGCAATACCTTGGTCCGTGTTGACAAGGGGGTGAGTTTACGCGAGCATTTTTTTTGTAGTCGTGATCATGCGAACCGTTTTTTTCAATAATGGAGTGATTTAAAGTTGTTTAATCCATGGAGAGAAAAAGCACGCTCGTTGACGCGTTTCTTTTTGAAGCCCTTTAGCATAAATGTCTCTCAACAATCGACCCTTTTTCTGAATGCATTCAGACCAACATGCCGGACTTTAACCGTAGGTGAGTGCGCTTTAGCACGTTCGGTTTTTGGCGAAAGCTTGGACCTGACGACGATTCGTTTATGTAGTAGTCGATTGATTCTTAAAAACTATGCGATGAGTCCCAATGGTTCGGTCTATTTTCATCCTGATGACTTGGTGGATGATTTTAGTGTGCTGTCGTTAGAGTTGCAGTCATGGTTGATTCATGAGCTTACCCATGTCTGGCAAGTACAGCGAGGTATGAAAGTGGTTAGGCGCGCGCTATTGAATCGGCGATATCGCTATGTTCTAAAAGACGGGAAAACCTTCTTACAGTATGGGATTGAGCAACAAGCGCAAATGGTGCAAGACTGGTTTCTACGAAATGCTAGAAATGAGCCTTGTGCGGATTTAAAAGCGTGTTTGCCTTTTTAAGATATTATTTTTCCATATCTTTTATTAATTTTTCTGTTGTCATAATTTTCGCATATTCGTCATCTAAATTCGCAAGAGACATATCGTGAACTTCTTCTGCAGTACGCGGTCTACCACTGTAGTCGTGCTTTGCAAAAGCAAAGGTCGCATCATTGATCACGATCGTATTAAATCCTAAATTTCCAGCACTGCGTACTGTTGCCTCAACTGAGTTGTTGGTACTCACGCCGACAATGACGAGACTTTTGATATTACGTTGATGCAACCAACGTTCTAAGCCACTCTGAATAAAAGCATCGGGTACGTTCTTTTCGACAACATGCTCATGGGGCAGGGGGGCAAGTTCGGGTTGAAAGTCTGCGGATGGTTGATTGGGATAGAACGATGAGTTTAAGGATCGTGATATATGACGAATATGGATAATCGGCTGCTTTTCTTGTCGCCACAACGTCAACAACGTAGCAATATTCTTTTCAGCAGTCGGATTGTTGCGCTCGCCAGCAGTGGGAAGACTCATGCCGATTTGCATATCAATGATGATGAGTGCAGTTGGAGTGTTTGGCAAGTTCATTATCCTTTCATCAAGTAAGTGAATTGAGTTCAAAATAAAAAAAGACTGCCGAAGCAGTCTTTTTATCACAGCTAGTGTTGTTTACACCAGCCTTGTGATCAAGCCAATATTTATAAAATTAGCGCTTATCGAGTGGCGTGAAGTCGCGTTGCAATGAGCCAGTATACAGTTGACGTGGACGGCCAATTTTGTATGCAGATGAATGCATTTCTAGCCAATGGCTGATCCAGCCGACAGTACGTGCCAGTGCGAAAATCACTGTGAACATGCTGGTTGGGATGCCAATTGCTTTCAGGATAATACCCGAATAGAAGTCGACGTTTGGATAGAGTTTGCGATCAACGAAGTACGGGTCGTTCAGTGCGATTTCTTCTAGTTTCATCGCCAGTTCTAACTGTGGATCGTTGATGCCAAGCGCAGCCAGCACTTCATCACAGGTTTCTTTCATCACTTTTGCGCGTGGGTCAAAGTTTTTGTATACACGATGACCAAAGCCCATCAGTTTCACTTCTTTGGTTTTTACTTTTTCCATGAATTCTGGAACTTTATCGACAGAGCCGATTTCGTCCAACATTTTCAATACTGCTTCGTTTGCGCCGCCATGTGCAGGACCCCACAATGCTGCGATACCTGCTGCGATACATGCATATGGATTTGCGCCAGTAGAACCTGCAAGACGTACAGTTGATGTTGATGCATTTTGTTCATGGTCTGCATGCAGCGTGAAGATACGGTCCATTGCTTTTGCAAGGATAGGGTTCACTTTGTAATCTACATCGGCAGGTACAGCGAACATCATGTAGAGGAAGTTTTCAGCGTAGTTCAAGTCGTTACGTGGGTACATAAACGGTTGACCGACTGAATACTTGTAGCACATTGCTGCGATCGTGGGAATTTTTGCAACGAGGCGGATAGCAGTAATGTTGCGATGATCAACATTGTTGACATCTAAAGCGTCATGGTAGAACGCTGACAGAGCACCTACCACGCCACACATCACCGCCATTGGATGTGCGTCGCGACGGAAGCCATCGAAAAATTTACGGATTTGATCGTGAACCATCGTGTGGTTGGTCACGAGTTTAACGAACTCTTCTTTTTGTTCGCTTGTTGGCAACTCGCCATTCAATAACAGGTAACAAACTTCTAAATAATCTGACTGATCAGCCAGTTGTGCGATTGGGTAGCCACGATGCAGCAGGATTCCTTGATCGCCATCAATGTACGTGATTTTGGATTCACAGGCTGCAGTTGCCATGAAGCCAGGGTCAAATGTGAAATGATCTTTTGCTAAAATGTCTTTGACATCAATCACATCAGGACCAAGCGTGCCGCTATAAATCGGTAGCTCAATTTGTTGTTCGTTGAGCGTGAGTACGGCTTTTTTGCCAGTCGAAGTGCCAGACATTTGGAAACTCTCCAGAAACGATAAACCAGAAAAATGATTGAGAACAAAGTTGCAGATCGCAAACGTATATCAAAATCGAATTAAATCAACACCGAATTAAAGCAAAAGTACATTCAATCAGCGACCTTCACGACGCGCAGATGCGGTAAACACAGAGGTTTTTGAGGAGGACGCATAAAACAGTGCGCTAATATTACTACAAAAACAATAAAAAGCGGCAACTGATCATTCAAACGATGTGTAAGAAATTCTGTTTACAAGATAACGCGCATCTGCGCATGGATAAAATACTTTGGTCATTTAGTCTGGTGATATCGTTTTTTTGAAAAAAAATATAGATCGTTAATTGGTCGAATCATAGGGGTGAGTAGGCTAGATCAATAAAATTGGGCTAGATGCGTCTCTAAAAGAGTGATCAGAGCCTACATTAAGTCATTTGTAATTATTTGTGCTACTCATTATACTTTCGGGGCGTTTTAGACCAGTGTGGGCTTCATTGCTGATAGTGGTACTTTTGAAGCGTGTTTGGTCTTTTTTAAATCTAAATTCCCTTAACCCCAGTGGTTAGCTGCTCGCATGGATTCAGATCCAAGTAGCTTATAGCTAGGTACTACTACAGGATGATCGCCTTGAAAAGCAAAAGACCTGTTAATTTGCCACTAAGCCAAGTCATTAGTGTCAATTTAAAATCGCCAGTGGCGATTGCGTCCATTTTACACCGTATCTCTGGTGTTGTTCTTTTCCTATTAATTCCCGCTTTACTCTATGTGCTGCAACGTTCATTGGCGTCGGCGCAAGAATTCGATGTTGTCCATAACGAAATTTTCGGAAATATTTTTGTCCGTCTCATCGTTTGGGTATTTCTTGCGGGTCTGATTTACCATTTATTTGCAGGCATTAAGCATTTACTTGCTGACGTCGGTGTGGCTGAAGAGCTACAAAGTGGTCGCAATGCATCATGGATCATGCTTGCTTTGTCAGGTATTGGTATCGTCGCAGCTTTCATATGGGTGGTGCTCTAATGAATAGTGCAACAGGATTAACAGGTCTAGGTTCACGCGATTGGGTTGTACAGCGCGTTTCGGCGATTGTGCTTGCGGTATATACCCTCGTTGTGTTCGGTTGGGTTCTTTGTCATTCATTAAACCATACCCTTGATTATGCGAGCTGGTACGGTTTTATGATGACTTTGCCGATGAAAATCTTCAGTTTACTAGCGATTCTTTCTTTAGCTGGTCATGCTTGGATTGGGATGTGGACGATTTTTACCGACTATATCAACAGTTCAGTTGGATTGCGTTTGGTATTACAAACAGCGACCGTCATTTCAATTGTGGTCTTTGTGCTTTGGGGTGTCCAGATTTTCTGGTAATCAAAAAGATATCAACGCTATACAGGTTTAAGGAGAGTATTTGTGGCTGCATTGTCCAAAGATGACATGAGCAATATCAAGACCCTGAACTTCGACGCCGTGATTGTTGGTGGCGGCGGTTCAGGTATGCGTGCTTCATTACAGCTTGCACGCGCAGGTCTTAAAGTTGCGGTTTTAACGAAAGTATTTCCAACCCGTTCGCATACTGTTGCCGCTCAAGGCGGTATTGGTGCGAGTCTGGGGAATATGGATGAAGATAATTGGCACTACCACTTTTACGATACCGTAAAAGGTGGAGACTGGCTCGGTGATGAAGACGCGATTGAGTTCATGACCCGTGAAGCACCAAAAATGGTGTACGAGCTTGAGCACATGGGTATGCCGTTTGACCGTAACGCAGATGGAACAATCTATCAACGTCCATTCGGTGGTCATAGTTCTAACTATGGTGAGAAAGCGGTGCCGCGTGCATGTGCGGCAGCTGACCGTACAGGGCATGCACTCTTGCATACGCTCTATCAAAAGAATCTTGAAATGGGGACGCAATTCTTCGTTGAATGGATTGCACTTGATTTGATTCGTGATGATGATGGCGAAGTGTTGGGTGTAACAGCGATCGATCAAGAAACTGGTACCGTAGGTGTATTCCAAGCCAAAGCAACCTTGTTTGCAACGGGTGGTGCAGGTCGTATCTATGCCGCGTCAACCAATGCATACATCAACACGGGTGATGGCTTGGGTATGGCTGCACGAGCTGGCATTCCATTACAAGATATGGAGTTCTGGCAATTCCACCCAACGGGTGTGGCGGGTGCTGGTGTGCTCTTGACTGAGGGTTGTCGTGGTGAAGGTGCGGTTCTTCGTAACAAAAACGGCGAGCCGTTCATGGAGCGTTATGCACCGACACTAAAAGACTTAGCCCCACGTGATTTCGTATCGCGTTCGATGGACCAAGAGATTAAAGAAGGACGCGGGTGTGGTCCTCGCGGTGATTATGTGTTGCTCGATATGACCCATTTGGGTAAAGAGCGCATCATGAAGCGTCTGCCATCAGTTTTCGAAATCGGTAAGAAGTTTGCCAACGTTGACTGTACCAAAGAGCCAATTCCAGTCGTGCCAACAATCCATTATCAAATGGGTGGTATTCCAACGAACATTCATGGTCAAGTGGTTGTACCTAAAGACGGCGAGCCAAACGTGGTCGTCAAAGGCCTGTATGCGATCGGTGAATGTTCATGTGTGAGTGTGCACGGTGCAAACCGTCTGGGCACCAACTCACTCCTTGACTTGATCGTATTTGGTAAAGCGGCTGGTGATCATATCACTGAGACTGTGCGTAACTCGTCAAGCGATTACAAGCCACTACCTTCACATGTACTGCAACGCAGCATGGGCCGTATTAACAAGTTGCAAGAGTCTACACAAGGTGAAAATGCACAAGACGTCGCGGATGCAATCCGTGCAGTTATGCAGACTCATGCTGGCGTGTTCCGTACTCAAGCACTGATGGATGAGGGTGTGCAGCAGATTATGGCGCTGGAACCACGTGTTAAAAATATCCATTTGGCAGATAAGTCACAAGTCTTCAATACGGCACGTATCGAAGCACTAGAGGTTGAGAACTTGTTTGAGGTGGCTAAAGCAACCATCGTTTCTGCTGCTGCACGTAAAGAGTGTCGCGGTGCGCACACTGTTGTAGATTACGAATATCCTGCGGATCATCCTACTATGGCCAATGGTCGTAACGATGAAGAGTGGCGTAAACACACGCTGTGGTACTCTGTCGACAACCGTTTGGAATACAAGCCTGTACGCACGAAGCCGTTGACTGTTGATCCAGTCCCACCTAAGCCACGTACGTTCTAATCAGGAGAATATCGAGATGAGTCACGGAATCCGTACTTTTGAAATCTATCGCTATGATCCTGATAAGGATAAAGCGCCTTACATGCAGACTTTTCAGATTCAGTTGGAAGAAAGCGACCGTATGTTGCTGGATGCGCTGATCAAACTGAAGAAGCAAGATGAAACTTTGTCGTTCCGCCGTTCATGCCGTGAAGGCATTTGTGGTTCTGATGGCATGAATATCAATGGCAAAAATGGTTTGGCGTGCTTGCAGAACTTAAATGATTTGCCTGCTAAAATCGTATTACGCCCTTTGCCAGGCTTGCCAGTGATTCGTGATCTGGTTGTGGATATGACCCAATTTTATACTCAGTATGAAAAAGTTCGTCCATATCTTATCAATGAACAACCAGCACCGCCAACTGAGCGCCTGCAATCTCCTGAAGACCGTGAAAAGTTGGATGGTTTGTATGAGTGCATTCTGTGTGCATGTTGCTCCACATCATGTCCATCATTCTGGTGGAATCCTGATAAGTTCTTGGGTCCATCTGCATTACTTCAAGCGTATCGTTTTATCGCGGATACACGTGATAAAGATACTGCTAAACGTTTAGCTGATCTGGATGATCCATTCAGCTTATTCCGTTGCCGTGGAATTATGAACTGTGTGTCAGTTTGTCCAAAAGGGTTGAATCCAACCAAAGCAATTGGTCATATCCGTAATATGATCTTAGATCAAGCGGGTTAATCGGCTAGAACACAAAAAGCGCACCCTATTCGGTGCGTTTTTTTGTTTTAATGATTAAAATATAATCAAAATACAGTAATATTTCTTATCTTAATATCAGCTATAGTTCAAAAAAATCCAGTGAAGGTTGTTATGCGTGATAGCATTTTCAACCATGAAATTTAGGCAATGAATCGCTAATTTGATGGGCAAACATGGGGTTAGTTTGTTCAAAGTGTGAACGGTATTTTAGTGTAAGAGTTTATGAGAAGTCATATTCGCCAAACGGGTTGTATGGAAATACCGCCTCTTTTGCCAATCTGACTTGTACAAAAATGTCCATCCTAAACTGGACTGTTGAAAAAGTGGTGGTTTATCCAAATGGTAATTTTTTTGGATGCTGCACGAATGGGGTTTCTCGTCTACAAAAACTAACGTAAAACGTGAGTTTGGATGTGGTGAGAAGTGCGCGTTTGGCTTAGTCTAAGCATAGCATTTGAAATTCTTTTTTCGAATGTTTTGCTGGTAAAAGCACTTTTGCGACTACTGCTTTTTCATGTGTTGGATCGCAGTAGTCGCAGTTCCAGTGGTAAGACATGTTTAGGCGCAGTGTTAGGGAAGAAATTGGTTTTCCTTAGGATTGTAATAGTTAGATTAGTAGTGATTTAAAGACGAGTAAACTCATGCAAGAGGCACAGATGCAGCGAGCGGATACCGAGCTATCCGGAGAGAACGCAGCCTATATCGAAGAACTCTATGAGCGCTATCTGACCGATCCCAGTTCGGTCAGTTCAGATTGGCAAACACTGTTTGACCAGTATCCCAAAGGCGATCAGCCGCATAGTAATGTCATTGAACAATTTGTCCTGTTGGCACGCAACTCAACGCGTTTGCAACCCATGGCTCAAAGTTCTGTCAGTACCGATCACGAAAGACGTCAAGTTGGTGTATTGCAACTCATCGCAGCATACCGTAGCCGTGGTCATCAAAAAGCAAAATTAGATCCGCTGAATTTAATGGTACGTCAGCATGTACCTGATTTGGATCTTGCTGCACACGGGTTATCTCGCTCAGATTTCGATACGACTTTCCAAACGGGCAATCTGCAAATTGGTAAAACCGAAGCCACATTGGGTGAAATGGTCAATGCGATGGAAGCTATTTACTGTAGCTCCGTTGGCGCAGAATACATGCACATTGTAGATACCAAAGAGAAACGCTGGATTCAGCAACGTCTAGAGAGTGCGCGTGGTATTCCGCAATTTTCAGATAAAGTTAAAATTGGCTTGCTGGAGCGTTTAACCGCTGCTGAAGGATTAGAGAAGTTACTCGGCAGTAAGTATGTCGGTGCAAAGCGCTTTGGTCTGGAAGGTGGTGAAAGCTTCATTCCGATGGTCAATGAGATTATTCAACGCGCTGGGTCTGTCGGTACACGTGAAGTCGTGATTGGTATGCCACACCGCGGTCGCTTGAATATGCTGGTTAATATTCTGGGTAAGAATCCAGCAGATTTGTTTGGAGAGTTTGAGGGCAAAACCTTCAATAAAAAAGGTTCTGGTGACGTTAAATATCACCAAGGTTATTCCAGTAATGTCATGACCCCAGGCGGCGAAGTGCATTTGGCATTGGCATTTAACCCTTCTCACCTAGAAATCGTCAGCCCAGTGGTTGAGGGTTCCGTCCGTGCACGACAAGTTCGTCGCAAAGACATCGGTGGCGACGCGGTCATTCCAATCATTGCCCACGGTGATGCTGCATTTGCGGGTCAAGGTGTGGTGATGGAAACCTTCCAGATGTCACAGACTCGTGCATATACCACAGGCGGTTCGATTCATATTGTAGTGAACAACCAAGTAGGCTTTACCACCAGTCGTCAAGATGATGCGCGTTCTACCGAATACTGTACTGATGTTGCGAAAATGGTGCAGTGCCCAATTTTCCATGTCAATGGCGATGATCCAGAAGCAGTACTGTTTATTACCCAACTGGCTGTCGACTACCGCATGCAGTTCCACCGCGATGTGGTGATTGATTTGTTCTGTTATCGCCGTCGTGGTCATAACGAAGCTGATGAACCCTCAGCGACACAGCCTCTGATGTATCAAGTGATCGCAAAACTCCCGACAACTCGCACACTGTATGCTGACAAGCTCGTCTCTGCAGGCGTGATCAGTCGTGCCGATGCAGATCAAATGATTGAAGACTACCGTGATGCACTTGAGAAAGGTGAGCACGTGGCGAATGCCTTGGTTGGTGAACCCAACAAAGCATTATTCATCGACTGGAAACCTTATTTAGGTCATACCTTAGTAGATGACTATAATACCGGTGTTGATATCGATACGCTCAAAGCATTAGGCACGCAAATGAATCTGCTGCCCGATGGTTTTGTATTGCAAAAGCAAGTTCAAAAAGTGATAGATGACCGTTTGAAAATGCAGACTGGTGAGTTGGCATTGAATTGGGGCGCAGCTGAAACGCTTGCATATTCGACATTGCTTAATGAAAACTTCCTTGTCCGTTTAACAGGTCAAGACGTCGGTCGTGGAACATTCTCGCATCGTCATGCTGAATTATACAATCAAGTCAACGGCGAGATGTATGTGCCGCTTGAACACGTTAAACCTGATCAAGCTCGTTTTGCACTCTATGACTCTTTCTTGTCTGAAGAAGCTGTTTTAGCCTTTGAATATGGGTATGCAACCACGATTCCTGATGGTTTGATTATTTGGGAAGCGCAATTTGGCGATTTCTTGAATGGTGCTCAGGTTGTTGTGGATCAATTCATCTCCAGCGGTGAAACCAAGTGGGAGCGCGTTTGCGGTCTGACCTTGCTATTGCCGCATGGCTATGAAGGGCAGGGACCTGAACATTCTTCGGCACGTTTAGAGCGCTTCTTGCAATTGTGTGCTGAAGACAACATGCAAGTCTGTACACCAACCTCTCCTGCGCAAATCTTCCATTTACTACGTCGTCAAGCGGTGCGTCCAATCCGTAAGCCATTGGTTGTGATGTCTCCGAAGAGCTTGCTCCGCCATAAGCTTGCAACATCCAATCTGTCTGAACTGGCTACGGGTAAGTTTGAGACCGTGATTGATGAGATTGATGCAATTGATAAGACTGCGGTTACACGTGTTGTGCTGTGTGGTGGTAAGGTGTATTACGATTTGCTTGAAAAACGTCGTGAGCTGAACTTAACCGATGTTGCAATTATTCGTGTTGAACAGCTTTATCCATTCCCAGCCGCACGTTTAGGACAAACTCTTGCTGCTTACCCCAATAATAAGCAAGTGGTCTGGTGCCAAGAGGAACCACAAAATCAAGGTGCATGGTCTTTCCTCGCACCGTTACTTTACCCAGTTGTATATGAAGTTAAAGCAGGCACACCAGTGCGCTGCGCATCACGTCCTGCATCTGCTGCACCAGCATGTGGTTCAGCATATTTACATGCAAAACAACAAACATCACTGGTTGCAGCCGCACTCGGTATAGACGAAGAATCTGAAGGAGCAACATCTAATGGCCACTGAAATTAAAGCCCCGGTTTTCCCTGAATCAGTTGCAGACGGAACGGTTGCCGCATGGCATAAAAAAGTGGGTGAAGCGGTTAAACGCGATGAAGTTTTGGCGGATATCGAGACTGACAAAGTTGTTTTAGAAGTTGTCGCCCCTGCTGATGGCGTTCTAACCAGCATCGTTAAGAATGAAGGCGATACCGTACTGTCTGGTGAAGTCTTGGCTCAATTTGATGCTGGTGGTGCTGCAGCACCATCCATTCCTGCACATCAGGAGCCTGCACAAGCTGGTGCAATGCCGATCAGTGAACGTGATCCAGCGGTGAATCCTGTTGTACCTGACAGCGCGCCTCAAACACAATCTGCTCAGGATCAAAGTCCTGCAGTGCGTAAAGCGGTGACTGAAAACAATATCAATCCTGCCGATATCGAAGGTTCGGGTCGTGGTGGTCGTGTGACCAAAGAAGATGTCGTTGCGCATGTTGCTGCGCCTAAGGCCGCACCTGCCGCTGCTGCACCGACTGCGACAGCTGTTTCTCTTGCGGTTGGTGAGCGTGTTGAAAAACGTGTACCTATGACTCGTTTACGTCAACGCGTTGCTCAGCGTTTATTGTCTGCAAGTCAAGACACAGCGATGCTAACGACTTTCAACGAAGTCAATATGAAGCCGATTATGGACATGCGTAAAGCATACGGTGATCGTTTTGAAAAACGTCATGGCACCCGTTTAGGTTTCATGTCTTTCTTTGTTAAAGCCGCCACTGAAGCACTAAAACGCTTCCCAGCTGTAAATGCTTCACTTGATGGTAACGACATTGTTTATCATGGTTATTACGATATCGGCGTTGCGGTGTCATCTGACCGTGGTCTGGTTGTGCCAGTCCTACGTGATACAGATCGCATGAACCTTGCGGAAGTAGAAAAGAACATTATCGATTATGGTACCAAGGCACGTGATGGCAAATTGGGTATCGATGATATGACAGGCGGTACATTCACCATTTCTAATGGCGGTGTGTTTGGTTCATTACTATCGACGCCGATTTTGAACCCGCCCCAAACGGCTATTCTCGGTATGCACAAAATCCAACAGCGCCCAATGGCGGTTGATGGCCAAGTGGTGATTCTGCCGATGATGTATTTAGCACTGTCATATGATCATCGTATGATTGATGGTAAAGAAGCGGTGAGCTTCCTCGTGACATTGAAAGATTTAGTCGAAGATCCAGCATTACTATTGCTTGATCTATAAGGTTGCTTTTGGCCTGATGCATTGGCATCAGGCATGGATTTGAAAAGTGTTTTGTGGAACCCCTTGCTGGAAAGGCATACAAAACACTTGAATCCTTTTTTTTGAAAACAAGTCGATCCTTGATTCCAAAAAAGAAAAATGCAACAAAACCTATAGAGGATAGAACAGATGTCAAAGCAATACGATCTCGTAGTCATTGGTGGTGGTCCTGCAGGCTATGAAGCAGCCATTCGTGGTGCTCAGCTTGGTATGAAAGTCGCTTGTATTGAAAAACGTGTCCACAAAGGTAAGCCATCATTGGGTGGTACATGTTTGAATGTGGGCTGCATTCCATCAAAAGCACTTTTAGATTCATCGCATCGTTATGAAAGTACGATTCATGATTTAGGCGCTCATGGGATTACAACCGGCGATGTTGCGATTGATGTCACGACGATGGTTGCGCGCAAAGATAAAGTGGTTGATCAGTTGACCAGTGGTATTGCCGCACTTTTTGTCGGTAATAAAATTGAATGGCTGCAAGGTACAGGTAAATTGCTCGCTGGTAAGAAGGTTCAATTTACACCGCTTGATGGTGGCGAAGTTCAGACACTGGATGCAACCAATGTCATTTTGGCATCGGGTTCAGTACCGGTAAATATTCCTGTTGCGCCCGTCAACGAACAAGAAATTGTTGATTCAACCGGTGCATTGGATTTCACGACTGTACCTGCCACACTGGGCGTGATTGGTGCTGGTGTGATTGGTCTTGAGCTCGGTTCAGTATGGCGTCGTTTGGGTTCTGAAGTCGTCGTATTTGAAGCATTGGATACGTTCTTACCCGCAGCAGATAAAGCAGTTGCCAAAGAAGCACAGAAAATTCTGACCAAGCAAGGGTTGGATATTCGCCTCAATGCGAAAGTCACTGCAACACAAATTGCCGATGGCAAAGTGACTGTGAATTACAACCAAGCGGGTGAAGACAAGGTTCAAGTTTTTGATAAGTTGATTGTGTGCGTAGGTCGTAAGGCGTATGCAGCCGATCTGCTTGCTGAAGACAGTGGCATCAAATTGACCGAACGTGGTCTGATTGATGTCAATGATCAATGCTTAACGTCTGTTGAAGGCGTTTATGCAATTGGTGATTTGGTCCGTGGCCCAATGCTTGCGCATAAAGCCATGGAAGAAGGTGTCATGGCGGTTGAGCGTATCCATGGTCAAGCGGCTCAAGTGAATTATGACACGATCATCAGTGTGATCTATACCAGCCCTGAGATTGCGTGGGTGGGCTTAAGTGAAGAAGCCGCCATTGCCAAAGGTCATGAAGTCAAAACTGGTCAGTTCTCATTTGCCGTGAATGGACGTGCATTGGCATCAGGTGACACTGCTGGATTTGTGAAGTTTGTTGCAGATGCTAAAACTGATCGTTTGCTGGGTATGCACGTGATTGGCGCAAGTGCTGGCGATATCGTTCATCAGGGCATGATTGCACTTGAGTTTGTTTCTAGCATTGAAGATTTGCAGTTGATGACTTTTGCGCATCCTACCTTATCTGAAGTTGTGCATGAAGCCGCATTGTCAGTTGATGGTCGTGCTATTCATGCGATCCAACGCAAACGCAAAGCTTAAGACTGTAGATCATAGGCGACCCTAATCGGTCGCCTCATTATTTTTGATATTTCGTGATGTGTTGTTTTACCGTTTTTAAAGCTATGAAGCCTTAGCGTCGTGTAGACGTAGAGCCAAAAGTAAATTCCTCTGATTCTGAGTGTTTTTCAGATATTCGGGGTAAGTGGATTTTGCTTTTATTGTAATTTTAACCAGCGCTGCTTAAATCGCTTCTTATATAAGCATGCAGCGCACATTAAATGAAGGGTGTCGCATGAATTTGCATGAGTACCAAGGCAAACAAATATTTGCCAAGTATGGATTACCAGTAAGCACTGGTTTAACTGCAAGAACTCCAGAAGAAGCACGTGCAGCAGCCGAGAAGTTGGGTGGACCAGTTTGGGTAGTGAAAGCCCAAGTTCACGCAGGTGGCCGTGGTAAAGCCGGTGGTGTAAAACTGGTTAAGTCTGTCGATGAAGTTGTTGCGTTCGCTAAAGCACAATTAGGCACACGTCTTGTAACCTTCCAAACTGATGCGAAAGGTCAACCTGTTGATATTATCTATATCGAAGAGCCTACTGATATCGCACGTGAATTATACCTCGGTGCTGTTGTGGATCGTGCTACTCGTAAAATCGTATTCATGGCATCAACTGAAGGTGGTGTGAACATCGAAGATGTCGCACATGACACCCCAGAAAAGATTCTGAAAATGGTCATCGATCCGCTGATCGGTGCACAAGCCTACCAAGGTCGCGAACTGGCAAAAGCACTGGGTCTTGATGCCAAACAAACACGTCAATTTGCAGATGTTTTCCAAAAGCTTGCAAAACTGTTTGTAGAAGAAGATTTGGCACTGCTTGAGATCAATCCATTTGTGGTTAAGACTGATGGCAACCTGCATTGCTTAGACGCCAAAATGGTCATTGATGGTAATGCATTGTTCCGTCACCCAGACCTGAAAGCGATGGATGATCCATCACAGGTTGATGAGCGTGAGCGTCGTGCGGCAGAATTTGAACTTAACTATGTTGCACTTGAAGGCAATATCGGTTGTATGGTCAATGGTGCGGGTCTTGCGATGGCAACCATGGATTTGATCAAACTTAAAGGCGGTCAACCTGCTAACTTCCTCGACGTAGGTGGTGGCGCGACGAAAGAGCGTGTCACTGAAGCATTCAAAATCATCCTTTCTGATGACGCTGTTGAAGCTGTTTTGGTTAACATCTTCGGTGGTATCGTGAGCTGCGCCATGATCGCTGAAGGGATCATTGCCGCGGTAAAAGACGTTGGCGTAAAAGTACCTGTTGTCGTTCGCTTAGAAGGGAACAACGCAGAACTCGGCGCAAAAACATTGCGTGACTCAGGCTTAAATATCATCTCTGCAACATCATTGAATGACGCTGGCGACCAAGTCGTTAAAGTTGTAGCAAACGGCGCAGGAGCATAATCATGAGCGTATTGATCAATAAAGACACTAAAGTGATTTGCCAAGGTATCACTGGTTCACAAGGCACATTGCATACCAAGCAAGCACTGGAATACGGCACAAAAATGGTTGGTGGCGTAACACCGGGTAAAGGTGGCACTGAGCATTTAGGTCTACCAGTTTTTGATACGGTTAGAGATGCCGTTGAAGCGACTGGTGCAACTGCTTCAGTGATTTATGTGCCAGCAGCGTTCTGTAAAGACTCTATCCTCGAAGCTGTTGATGCTGGGATTGAGCTGGTTGTTTGTATCACTGAAGGTGTACCAACCATCGACATGCTTTATGTCAAAGAATACATTTTGCGTAAAGGTGGTGTGCGTCTGATCGGACCAAACTGCCCAGGTATCATCACACCAGGCGAATGCAAAATTGGTATCATGCCAGGATTCATTCACTTGCCAGGTAAAGTCGGTATCGTATCTCGTTCAGGTACGCTGACTTATGAAGCCGTTAAACAAACGACTGATCTCGGTTTTGGTCAATCAACCTGTATCGGTATCGGTGGTGATCCGATCCCAGGTATGACTTTTATCGATGCGTTGACTTTGTTCCAAGCTGATCCACAAACTGAAGCAATCATCATGGTTGGTGAAATCGGTGGCTCTGCAGAAGAAGAAGCTGCTGAATTTATCAAAGCGCATGTGACTAAACCAGTTGTGTCTTACATTGCTGGTGTGACCGCTCCTGCAGGTAAGCGCATGGGCCATGCGGGTGCGATCATTTCTGGCGGTAAAGGTACTGCTGATGAGAAGTTCGCTGCACTACAAGCTGCTGGTGTGAAAACTGTTTCTAACCCAGCGTTGCTCGGTCAAGCATTGGGTGAGCTAACAGGTTGGATTAAATAATCTGATTTGTTTTGTTTCAATAAAAAAATGGATGCTTCGGCATCCATTTTTTATGTTCAATTTTCAAAAAGTCATTAACATTAAAAAATGGACGCTTATAGCGTCCATTTTTTAATTCACATCATCGGTGTTTTCAGAAGTCTTATGACTTGTGAAAGTATCGATGTCATGACTTATTGCTGAGGAGCAGAGGTCGTTGCGCCTGCATCAGCACCTGCACCCACACCCACAGAGCCTGCTGGAGTTTGAACACCTACATTTGCAGATCCACTGGTCGATGCGGCGGGTGCTGGGTCAGCACTTGGCGCTGGAGCAGTTGTGGTGATGCTACCTTTAAGGGTATCTGAGGTTGATGTCGGTGGTGTAATGGCTGCCGCAGCAGGGGCAGTAGCACCAGACACAACACCGCTTGACGTCGCTGTTACGCCACCGGTTGCTTCTTCGGCACTCGCTTTTGCTTTTTCAGCAGCGGCTTTACTTGATTTGGTTACTTTATGCTTTGCATGTTTAACCGCTTTGGTTACTTCACCTGTAGCATCAGTCGAAGCATTTGCAGAGGCATCAACACTTGCACCAGCAGCATGTGCAAAAAGTGGCAAACTCAAACTAATAGCAAGAACAGACAGACCCGTCATCGTTTTAAACGTGTTTTTCATGGTAATACTCCAAATGAACCTTTAAATGATGTACTCGAACGGATGAGCACATTTCGTAGGTGGAATTCAGAATAGCGGCTGAGACTCAGAGTTTTGTCTTAAAAGGTCGTGACTTTCGTCAATTTATGAGTGTTTCTATGAAAGGTGTGTCAATAAAGAAGCCGAAACAGGCGTTTGATATTTCTTATGGGAGTTTTCTGTAAAATTACTGATAACTAAGTCACTTTATTTTAGGGAAATTATTTATTGGGTAATAAAATCATAATGTTACAATGTAATCTATTTTTGTGGGTGAGTGATTTTCAGCCTGGGGTACATCGTTTTTTTATTTTTCTACCTCAATTTAAGACTAAAGAACATAATTGGAGTGCTGGCTATTCTACGGTACTGCCTATCAATTTTATATTGAACTATAGACCTGAAGTCATCAAAATGATCAATGAACTTCAGTAGATAAGGATAAAGCGATCATGACGGATATTGCTCAAAATTTGAGTGTTCACACCCAAGATAACCAGCCTTCAGGCCTTTTATCATTACAAACGGTGGCGATGCCTGCTGACACCAACTGGTCCGGGGATGTTTTTGGTGGGTGGTTGGTGTCGCAAATGGACTTAGCGGGTGCGGTTTATGCACGTTTGCACTCAAAGGGACGTGTCGTCACAGTATCTATTGATAAAGTCGTTTTTCATGCGCCTGTAAAGGTAGGCAGTATTTTGGCGTGTTATACCAAGATGCTAAGAATCGGCAATACATCCATGCAAATGCTGATCGAAGTCTGGGAGATTCATGATGACAAGCTAGATGCTCGAAAAATGACTGATGGTATTTTTACGTATGTCGCGATTGATGCTGATGGGGTGAAACGCAAGGTTCCACCACTTTCTGAATAGTCTGCTGATCGTAAATTATGAGTGAATAGCAAGGTAACTGCGGTTTTAAACTTAAGCCGCAGTAGAGATATTGCTAGCGAGTTTTGCCAGTGTTTCATCAATCAATTGACGGGTCTCGGGCACACACATGCCGCAGCATGTACCGACGTCGAGTTCATCACGCACTTCACGAAAACTTTCACAGCCGTTTTCTACGGCTTGTTTAATGGCTTTGTCAGTCACTGCACGGCAGAGGCAAACGTACATAAAGGTTCTCTAAGCTGGTTAAGATCGGAGTATCAGTCCCATGCTTTGGGGAGCAAAAGAGACTTGGGTAAAGTCTCAAATGGGAATACCTCTATTATTGATAATTATTCTCAAATGTCAAGCATTATTGATCGTAGAATAGTTCTTGTTCCGATAAACGGCGGAACGTGCTTATTTCTCTAAGGGGGGGGTCACGGTTGAGCCTTATGCGGCCCATTCTTTTAGACCACGACGTCCCTCTTGAACAAATCGTGAATGTTTCACTCCCCAAAGAAAGAGCCCACCAATGAGCTTTCCAAGTATGCCGACAGGGCGCCGGAACTGGATGAGTAGCACGACGCGTATTTCATCCGTATCGTTGCGGACTTCATGCTGAAAGACATCATCAAACACTAGCGCTTTACCTTCTTGCCATCCTACATGCTGATCAACAACACGCATCTGACATTTTTCCGTCTCATTGGGCACAGTTAGACCGAGGTGACAAGTAATAATAGCTTTGGTAACACCGGTATGCGTAGGTAGGTGGGTATGAGGAGCAAGTATTGAAAAAAAAGCGGAATTGAGGCCCGGAATATCCTTAACGAGTTCGGCGGTGCGTGGGCAAATTTGGCAGTTCCCATCGACACGGTATCCATAACCATATAGAAAGAAAGCGCGCCATTTTCCTGCAGGAGCTATCCGGCGGTGATCTGGCGATATAGTTGCAAGTGGGGGAACCGTATTCAGATCTTGCAGTGCAGTATCTGCTTCTTTCTTGATTTCTTCCCAGTGCGCTTCCAATTGAGTAATCCATGGAAAGTCTCGTGGCTCGTAGAAAGGATAATTGCCAATTTTGGAGGACTTGGCCACGATGCCATTGACCCAAGGTTGTATGCGTTTCCCGAGTCGCATGATTAGAGGTCTTTTGGGGACCAGTGCCGAGCTTGGGGGAGTTGGAGTAATCATTTTTGATGGCTTTTCTAATTGCACGATAAGGCCCCTTAGTCAGTATAAAAAAGATGTAATCATTATTCAGACCTCTAGGCGATATTGCAGCACTGAGGTTCTCTTTATCCAGATATTAAGCGATTTAAAGCTTGAGGGATTGAGAAATTGAAAAATATTCATTAAATGAATTAGAGTAATAAGTTAATGCATATTCATAGCTTAAAGTCTCCGTAACGGATGACTTTTGATATAAAACTTGCTAAAGTCGATGCCTTCCATTTTTCATCCCATGCGTAGGGGAGTCGATGGGAGTTTCTTGATTTCTGCGTGTTTTTAAATGCGGATTTTAAGTACCAAATCTTTCTTAAATTTAATCTCGCGGTGATATGACCTTTAGTACAGGCCATCACTCCCCAAGGATCTCGTTATGTCTAGTTCTTCAAATATCATTATCACTCTACCTAATGGCGATCAAAAACAATTTGATCAGCCTGTATCGGTTATGGATGTCGCTCAAAGCATTGGTGCGGGTTTAGCAAAAGTCACCCTCGCTGGTCGTGTGAATGGCAAGCTGGTCGATGCATCGGACCTCATTCGTGAGAATGCAACACTGCAAATTATCACCCCTAAAGATGAAGAGGGGCTTGAGATTATTCGCCATTCGACCGCACATTTGGTTGGTCATGCCGCGAAGCAGTTATTTCCCGATGTCAAAATGGTGATTGGTCCTGTTATTGAAGAAGGATTCTATTACGACATCTATAGTGAGAAGCCCTTTACATTAGATGATGTCGCATTAATCGAAGCGCGCATGAAAAAGCTTATCGATGAAGACTATGACGTCATCAAAAAAATGACTCCACGTGCCGAAGCTATCGCGGTGTTTGAGTCACGCGGTGAAGAATATAAACTGCGCTTGATTAATGACATGCCCGACGAAACTGAAATGGGCCTGTATTATCATCAAGAATACGTCGATATGTGCCGTGGTCCCCATGTCCCAAACACCCGTTTTCTCAAAGCTTTTAAACTGACAAAATTGTCTGGCGCATACTGGCGCGGCGATGCGAAGAATGAACAGCTGCAACGTGTTTATGGCACTGCATGGGCGGATAAAAAGCAGCTTGCTGCGTATATTACTCGTATCGAAGAAGCTGAAAAGCGCGATCATCGTAAGATTGGTAAGGCACTTGATTTATTCCACATGCAGGAAGAAGCTCCGGGTATGGTGTTCTGGCACCCCAATGGCTGGACCATCTATCAGGTGCTTGAGCAATACATGCGAAAAGTTCAGCAAGATAATGGCTATCTTGAGATTAAAACCCCTCAAGTCGTTGACTTAGTACTCTGGGAAAAATCTGGACATGCTGCAAACTATGCTGAAAACATGTTCACCACGCATTCGGAAAACCGTAATTACGCCGTCAAACCGATGAACTGTCCTTGTCATGTGCAGGTATTCAATCAAGGTTTGAAGTCTTATCGTGACTTACCGCTACGTTTGGCTGAGTTTGGTTCTTGTCATCGTAATGAGCCCTCGGGTTCACTGCATGGCATTATGCGCGTGCGCGGCTTTACTCAAGATGATGCGCATATTTTCTGTACTAAAGAACAGATCGGTGCAGAAGTTGCTGATTTCATTGCATTGACTTTAGCTGTTTACAAAGACTTTGGCTTTGATGACGTGCAAATGAAGTTATCGACTCGTCCTGCTAAACGTGTCGGTGATGATGCGCTCTGGGATTTGGCTGAAAAATCATTGGCTGATGCCTTGGATGCTGCAGGATTGAAGTGGGATCTACAGCCGGGTGAAGGCGCGTTCTATGGCCCGAAAATTGAATTTTCACTGAAAGACTGCTTAGGTCGAGTCTGGCAGTGTGGTACAATTCAATGTGATTTCAATATGCCTATGCGTTTGGATGCGTCGTTTGTCACTGAAGACAACCAGCGTGACCATCCGGTAATGCTTCATCGTGCGATTTTAGGCAGCTTTGAGCGTTTTATTGGTATACTGATCGAACATTACGCAGGTTTGATGCCGCCGTGGTTAAGTCCAGTGCAGGCATGTGTGATGAATATCACTGATAGTCAAGCCGATGCGTGCCGAGAAATCGTTAAAAAACTGAGTCAACAAGGCATTCGTGCTATAAGTGACTTGAGAAATGAAAAAATCGGCTTTAAAATTCGCGAGCGCACTTTAGAGCGTGTTCCTTACCTTCTGGTATTGGGCGATCGTGAAGTGGAAGAGGGTACGGTGAATGTTCGTACTCGTGGTGGTAAGAATTTAGGAACAATGACCATAGAAGCTTTTGTGGCATTAGTTCAATCCGCCGTTGCCGAACGAGGCAGGCATATTTTGGAGCAAGAGTGAACAAACCCGAACCACGTAGCCCGCAGGGTGCAAAAGGCAGTCGCCCTGCAATCAACAGTGAAATCGAAGCCGCACAAGTTCGGTTAGTCGATGAAAATGGCGAACAAAAAGGTATCGTTTCTTTAGCTGAGGCAATTAGTGCAGCAGAGGCGGTCCAGCTTGATTTGGTTGAAATTGTTGCCAATGCTGAGCCTCCTGTTTGTAAAATCATGGACTACAACAAGCATTTGTTTGATATCAAACAAAAGCAAAAGGATGCGCGTAAGAAGCAGCACCAAGTCCAAGTGAAGGAAATCAAGATCCGTCCAGGCACTGAGGAAGGCGACTATCAAGTTAAATTCCGTGCAATCGAGCGTTTCTTGGAAGACGGTGACAAGGTGAAGATTACGTTGCGTTTCCGTGGTCGTGAAATGGCTCACCAAGAAATTGGTCTGAAGCAATTGCAACGGATCGAGGCTGATGTCGCTGAGATCGGAATCGTTGAACAAGCGCCGAAGATGGAAGGCAAACAAATGGGTATGCTGATCGGTCCTAAGAAGAAAAAATAATCTTCTTAGAAACGATGAATTAAAAAAAAGCCTTGCAAGTGATTGCGGGGCTTTTTTATTGTGCTTTCATATCTGCTTTAAATCTGTTAATCGTGGTATTACAGATTGATAACTAGACGGAATGATTTGTGTCCTGTCGTTCATTTACAGTAAGTCATTTATAGGAGGATGGTTTGATGCGCATGCCTATCTACCAAGTTGATGCTTTTACCACACAGCAGTTTAAAGGAAATCCTGCGGCCGTAATGTTGATGAGTCATTTTTGGGATGATGAGATTTTGCAGGCGATTGCAGCCGAAAATAATCTCGCTGAAACGGCATTTTTAGTCGCGGATGGAGCCGATTATCGCTTGCGTTGGTTCACACCGAATGTTGAGGTGCCGCTGTGTGGCCATGCGACACTTGCGAGTGCGGCAGTTGTGATGGAGCGGTTAGAACCAGGTCGTCAAGAGGTGATCTTTCATTCGGCAAGCGGCCCATTGAGAGTGAATAAAACAGCTATGGGCTATGTTTTGAATTTTCCAGCACGTCCATCTGAATGTATTCCGACACCTACAGGACTCGCTGAGGCGCTGGGTGTGGCACCTGTTGAGGTTTATTCAAATGCGTTTAATTACATGGCCGTTTTAGAGAGTGTCGAGATTCTAAAGTCGCTTACTCCAGATATGGCGGCGCTTGCACGTTTGGATCGTAATGGTGTGATCGTGACGACCTTGGGCGATGAGACATTTGATTTTATCAGCCGCTATTTTGCACCTGCCAAAGGAATTCCAGAAGATCCAGTGACGGGAGCCGCGCATTGTATGCTGGTTCCATACTGGGCGAAGCGATTGGCAAAAAATGAATTCCGAGCGTATCAAGCTTCTAAACGGGGTGGGGAGGTGTTATGCCGGTTAGTGGGAGATCGGGTCGAGCTAGAAGGCGCATGCGTGTTTTATCTGGAAGGTGAGGTGAGTCTATGACGACTTATTTGGGCGCTTGTCATTGCGGTTCGGTAAAATTCAGTATTAATTCAATGATCACTGAGCTGACGACATGTGATTGTACGTTGTGCCTGATGCGAAATGCAGTCATGGCACGGGTGCCAGAGCAGAGTTTGAAAGTCATTGAGGGTGAAAAATTCCTGACGCTTTATCAATGGAATACATTTCGAGCAAAGCATTATTTTTGTAGTCAGTGCGGTATTTATGTCTTTCATCGCAAACGTGCAATGCCTGATCATTTTGGCATTAATGTTTTTTGTTTGACGGGTTTTGACATGACATCAGTCGCCGTTCGAGCAACGGATGGAGCCAATATGAGTTTGGTTAATTCATCATTCAAGACCCATTGAACTGGGCAAAAAAATTTGGTTATTCAAATTTTACATCTGAAAACCACGCTTTTTTCCAGCGTTCTATTTTGTCCTCTGTAGATAGCAGTTTAGGGGACACCGAAGTTTCGGGGAGGCAATCTGCACGATCAGAGAGTGCTTTTACATTGATCGTGGCGTAGAGTCCTGCTTCGATCGTGGCGTAGAGTCCTGCTTCTGATTGGAAGCTTACACCTGCGACCACACCGCAAATCTTACAAATTAAAAAATCGGCAATGGCATCACCCTGACGGTAGCGACTTAAAGCGTCTTTATCCTTGGTGGTAATGACGAGTTTGCCTTGAGGGTCGGAGAGATAAGATGCGCCATGAGTCTTACAAAAGTCACAATCGCATGCACGTGGTTTATAGGCGTTGAGCGCTTTGGTGAGTTCCACTGCTAGTTTGATATTGGAGCAATGGCAGCCACCGGCATACACATAAGCGGTCGTGTCCATGACGCGGTTTCTCTGATGAATGTGGCGGCTCAGAATAATATCTGAGCGGGAGGGAGAGCTGATTGTTTTTAAGTATTAATCGGCATACATCGGCTTATTGTCATTCAACCACAATACGCCTTTTACCAGTCTATAGATAAACCAAATACAATTAGCGGCCAAAATCACCCAGCCCACCAAAATGATGAGTGTGATGAATCCGATCACAGTCCAAAGCACACTGAACCAAAATGTTCGAATTTGCCAACGATAGTGACTTGCTAGCCAAGTATTCGCAACATCATCTTTCTTAATATAGTTCACGATAATCGCGACGATGCAGGTAATGCCGACTAGAAAAGATGCGGCGTAAAGTCCATAGATAATCATGGTCAATGATTTGGCATCTTTCATTTTTTCATCGATATCTGGGGTGATGTCCATCAAACCTTACTCCATACAGCTGAAGATATTTGAATCTGTTTTAAACACGCTTCATCGTTTATTTATAGAGCATTTTTTTAGATTAAACAATTTTTTTCAGATCTTTAAAATAATTATTGAAAATCCTCATGGGACGGGTGACATATTCAATTGCGCATAAAAAAAGCCCCATATGGGTATGAGGACTTTTTCGTCATTTAGCTCTTTAGCGTGTGGTATATCCACCATTGGCAAAGATAGTCTGGCCGGTAATCCACCATCCTTCAGACACAAGAAAGCGAACCAGTGGCGCTATATCTTGAATTTCGGTTAAACCACTTTTAGTTCGGCTGCTGAGTGCTGCGGCAGTAGCATGATAAGCCGCTGATTCTTTGGATTCGGCTGGGTAGAAGAAAGGAGTATCCATCGGGCCGGGTCCCACAGCATTGACTGAGATGCCCCGTTCGCCAAACTCTTTAGAGGCAGCTCGGGTGTAGTGTTCAACGGGTGCTTTACTGCCGGGATAGATCGCATAAAACGGTGTGTATGCCGCAAGTAATGAGCTGACGATGGAGACAATACTGCCATTATCAGCCAGTTTTTTGCCCGCTTCTTGAATGAAGAAGAATGCTGCTTTGGAGTTCACCCCAAACATGATGTCGTATTCTGCTTCCGTCACATCAACGATTGGTTTTTTGATCACCATGCCCGTGGTATTGATCGCAATATCGACATGACCAAAGGTTTTAATGGTTTCGTCAAAGAGTTTGGTGACATTCGCTACTTGTGTTAAATCGCCTTGTACTGCAATGGCATCGCTACCTAAAGCTTTCACAGCGGCAACAGTTTCTTCTGCGGCTGCACGCGTAGCATCACTATTGTAATGAACGGCTATGGCTTTGGCACCATGGGCCGCAAGGTCACGAGAAATGAGACCCCCGAGATTTTTGGCACCGCCTGCGACGATGACCACTTTTTCAGTTAATGAATGTTCAGACATGTGAGGGTTTCCTTGATGATTTAAACCGGATGGTTTAAGCAAAGATAATGATTTTATTTGTTCAAATAAATGTCATAATAAAAATAGACTATTTATAAAATTGATCTAATAGGTGGTTGCTGTGGATCAGCTACAAGCAATGCAGGTATTTGTCCGCGTGTGTGAGAGTGGGAGCTTTACCCATGCTTCCGATGTACTCGGTATCTCGCGTGCTGCCGCGTCAAATGCGATTCAGCAGTTAGAAGGTCAATTGCAGACACGTCTCCTGAATCGCACGACACGGCATGTGCAATTAACTGCCGATGGTCAAACTTATTTCGAGCGGTGTATACGGTTGCTTGCAGACTTTGCCGAGACACAGGTTTTATTTCAGCAATCGGATCAGAAACCCCGTGGCAAGCTTCGCGTCGACGTTCCGAGTCGGATCGCGCGCTGTGTGATCGTGCCAGCGCTCCCGGACTTTTTTGAGCGCTATCCTGATATAGAACTGCAATTGGATGTGACGGATCGTCAGATTGATTTATTTCGCGAAGGAGTCGATTGTGTTGTGCGTGGCGGTCAATCACAGGACCACAATTTGATTTCTGTGAATCTTGGGATGCTTGCGCAATCCAATTGCGCAAGCCCAAGCTATATTGATCATTATGGACTGCCTTTGGCAATTGAAGACTTAGAGAAACATTGGATGGTCAGTTATGCTTCACCGTTAACTGGGCAAGTGTATGATTGGGAGTATCAGCGGAATGGCATATTAAAAACCATCAATATGAAGAGTCGTCTAACTGTAAATAACGTTGAGGCTTATATTGCCAGTGCCATCGCAGGTTTAGGTCTCATTCAAATTCCCAGTTACGATGTGGCCGCTGAGATTAAACAAGGCATGCTGATGCCTGTATTGCTGGATTATCCGCCTGACCAGCTACAACTGAATATACTTTATCCCCGCTGGCGACAATTATCTCAGCCTGTACAGGTATTTACAGCATGGATGCGTGAGCAGTTTGCATCGCGTATGGTCTAGGCTATCGTATCGCTTTCTGACCAGTGTTAGCTTTGGACATGTTTTGTTTTCAATAAAACATTGAAACTGACGGCTAATTCACGCAGGATTAGGTTTTATTTTAATTTGCTTTTTTGAGGCTGCTTTAATGTCCGTTCATTCACTTTTTGGCCCATCGTTACGTTTACCGATTATTGCGGCACCGATGTTTTTGGTTTCCGGTTTAGAACTGGTACAGGCCTGTTGTCATGCAGGGATTGTGGGTTCATTTCCAGCGGCAAATGCACGTACTTTGGATGATCTACGTGACTGGTTGACCCAGATGCAGGCTTTTCAAAAGACGCATCCGAATGCAGCGCCGTATGCAGTGAATATCATTCTGCTGGACAAAATGAATGATCGTAAAGAAGAAGAGTTAGCGCTGGCTGAAGAGTTTCAAGTTCCCGTGCTGATTACTTCAGTGGGTGATCCAACGACCACCGTGCAACGTGCTCATGCATGGGGCGGCAAAGTGATTCATGACGTGGTATCGATCCGCCATGCACAAAAAGCAGCGGCGGCTAAAGTCGATGGTTTGATTTTGGTGACGAGTGGAGCAGGGGGGCATACAGGTCCACTTAATCCTTTTGCCTTTATTTCACAAATTCGTGAGTTTTGGGATGGTTTACTGATTGTTGGTGGCTCGGTGTCTAATGGTCAAACTGTACGCGCGCTTGAAGTGGTTGGTGCGGATATGGCGTATATCGGTTCACGATTCATTGCAACCAATGAATCAATGGCGCAGCAAGAGTACAAAGATATTTTGGTATCTAGCGAAGCTGCTGATGTGATTCTCAGCCCGATATTCTCAGGCGTTCCTGCACATTATTTAAAGCCTTCGATTGCACGTGTCGGGCTTGATCCTAATCACTATACCGCAGAAGAAGTAAAAGAGAAGAATATCAAAGCATGGCGTGATGTGTGGAGCGCTGGACATGGGGTTGGTTCCATCCACGACATTATTCCTGCTGCGGAGCTGGTGGATCGTCTAGAAGCAGAATATCGTCAAGCGGCTGCAAAACCGGTGTTTTAAGCGTTTTATTCGCTGTGGAGAGGATGTTTATGCCATGATTTTTGCATAAACATCTTTTATATTTTAGTTTTAATACGATTGATCAATGCGGATGTTGATAGTGAAGGTAAGTGTTTTATGGTGACTACGGCGTTAACGGATGCACGCGCACATCGCGTTTTTTTGACTTTATTCTTGGTCATCATCGGCGTGTATTTATTGGTTGCAACAGTGACTTATACGCCTTTTGATCCAGGCTGGACGCATTTGTCCAGTGATACCCAAAAAGTGACAAATGCGACGGGTGTTGCGGGCGCATGGCTCGCCGATTTACTGTATGGATTCTGGGGACGTGCAGCTTTATTTCTGCCTTTCTTGGTTTTGATTGAAGCACTACAGCTGTGGTATCCGCATAGTTTTGTTCAGCGTCCGTTTCGTTTAGCGGGTGAACTGTTTCTGATGGTCATTGCTTCAGCGTTGTTTACGCTGCATGGTGTCGAGCCCTCTGACTCCTTGCAAAATGCCGCAGGCGGTATTTTGGGTTTTGAAGTCTCCCAACACTTGCTTGCCATGATGCCTTTGGCTTTAGTGACCATCATTTTAGTCGCGTTATTTGTGCTGATCTTTACTTTCTCTTTTGGTGTAGCTTGGGGTAAAACCTTTGATGCTGTTGGAGAAATTCCGCTATTGCTCAATGAGTTATTCTACCGTAATGAACCAGAAGAGACCCCAGCAAAAGCTGCGAAATCCACTAAAGTTCCCGTAGTTGCAGCAGAGACCCCAGTGGAAGCGAAGGGAACTGCGGAGGTCTCTCAATCTTTGGTTGAAGTACCTGTGAGTTCAACTCCTGTCGTGGTGAATCCGCCAGTTTCTACGGCTCAATCAAGCGAACCTCAGACTTTTGCAGAGGTTATGGCTGCTGCTCAAAGTGCGGCAATTGCGGAATCTGCTGCTGCAAGCGTTATAGCACCGCTACAGGCTCCTGACGTTGTCCAAGCCCAACAATCTCACCCCATGGTAGGAACTGTTGAGACATCCGTTGCTGCCGTGGTACCTCCAGTTGTTGCCGAGCGCATTGCGCCAACATTTAATTGGGAAGATGACTTCTTTCACCGTGCATTGGATGTGATTCCTGTAGAAGAAGAGAAGGAAGTCGAGCACGAGAAGGCGATATCTACGCCCACTTACGTTCAACCTGTGGCTTCGCCATCTGTACAGCCTATTCCACAGCCTCAGGATCGACCTGAAATTCCACAGTTGGATCAAGAGATCGCAGAACAGATTACATTTAGTCCAGCCGCGACTGAGCCGATTGTTGCGCCGCGTGAAGACTTTGTAGAACCTTCCGTTGCAGAACCGTCCGTAAGCAATGCTTATGCACCACCCGTGCAAGTACCTGTCACGCCGATGCAAGCGGCGACTGCAAAGCCCGAAAATTGGGATGCACCGTTAACCGATGCTTATGGTCGTCCGATATCCCGTGCGATGCAAACCGTACAGCATCGTGCTGAGCTAAGCCCACTGCCAAGTCTAGATCTGCTAGAACGTCCTGATCTCAGCCGTAAAACGAGTTATACCCCTGAGCAGCTCGAACGATTGTCTCGTCTGCTTGAAATCAAGCTCAAAGAGTTTGCTGTGGTGGCACAAGTGATCGAGGCGCAGCCGGGTCCTGTTGTGACTCGCTTTGAGCTTGAGCTAGCGCCTGGGGTGAAGGCATCGAAAGTGACTAATATTGCCCGAGATTTGGCGCGTTCGCTGTCCATGGCTTCTGTTCGTGTGGTAGAGGTCATTCCCGGCAAGCCTTATATCGGGATTGAAGTCCCGAATGCGACACGTGAGATGGTGCGTTTAATTGAACTGCTTGAGACGCCGACTTATCGTGATCCGAAATCGTTGATCAGTATGGCAATGGGTAAAGACATCGCTGGTCGTCCGGTATTGACCGATCTTGCCAAAGCGCCGCATATGCTGGTTGCGGGTACGACAGGTTCGGGTAAATCGGTCGCGATTAATGCGATGTTGTTATCCATGCTGATGAAATATACCCCTGCCCAGTTACGTCTGATTTTGATTGATCCAAAGCAGCTGGAACTGTCCAACTATAACGATATCCCTCATCTCCTGACTCCGGTGGTCACGGACATGAAGGATGCCGCGAGTTCACTGAATTGGTCGGTGGGTGAAATGGAACGTCGTTATAAGCTGCTTGCGTATATGAAGGTGCGTAATCTTGAGGCGTTCAATCAGAAAGTCACTGAAGCGATAGAGCGCGGTGAAGATCTGCTGGACCCACTGTGGAAGCCAGAAGATAGCGCACTCCAGCAGCGTGCGCCACGTTTGAAAACCATGCCGATGATTGTGGTGGTTGCGGATGAGTTCGCGGATATGATCATGCAGGTCGGTAAAAAGGCCGAAGAGTTGATCCAACGTCTGGCGCAAAAATCACGTGCGGCAGGGATCCATTTGATTCTGGCGACTCAGCGTCCTTCGGTCGATGTGATCACCGGTTTGATCAAGGCGAATATTCCAACCCGTGCTGCACTACGTGTAAACAGTAAGGTGGATTCACGGACGATTTTGGATGAAGGTGGTGCAGAGTATTTGCTGGGTCATGGTGATATGTTGTTCCTTGCACCGGGTAAAAATGAACCTGAGCGTGTTCATGGCGCATTCATTAGTGATGATGAGGTAAATCGAATCTGTGATGCTTGGCGTGAGCGGGGTAGTCCTGATTATGTCGATGATATCTTGAATGCCTTTGATGAAGATGCACCAAGCAAAGGTGGCGGTTATGACTCATCTGAAGGTGATCCTGAGCGTGATCCTGTCTATGACGACGTACTAGCGTTTATTATGGAAACCAAGAAAGTCTCTGCTTCAGCAATCCAGCGTAAGTTCTCACTCGGTTACAATCGCGCTGCGCGGATTGTGGATGCGATGGAAGCCGCAGGTGTGGTGAGTCCGATGCAGTCCAATGGGAAGCGAGAGATTTTGTTATAAGGGTGGATGGAAGTGTCTTTGCACTTTCACATAAAAAAAGACTCATTCAAATTTGAATGAGTCTTTTTTTATGTGTGTTTTACAGCGCGACTGGTGTTTTACTGACGTGCAAATGACGGGATTTATGGGTAATATTTAAAAATACCATTTGGTCTAAATATTGCTTAGTCTAGTGATATTGCAATTTATTTGAAATGTTATATTGTTGCATATAATATTGCGCTGAATTCAATGATGTCATGATCGTAATTGATGTGATTTAGAGACGATACTATTTTTAAAGGAAATTTTAGATGAAGAAAATAGCGATGGCCGTACTCTGCGTCCTCTATGGGCCTGCAAGTGTCAATGCCGCAGAGGGGATGTGGACGCCGAATAATTTGCCGACTGCGGAATTAAAGGAAAAATATCAATTTAATCCTGATCCAAAATGGGTCACCCATGCGCAAAAAGCTGCAGTTCGCTTGGCGGGTGGTTGCTCAGGTTCTTTTGTATCTCCTGCTGGTTTGGTGTTGACCAATCACCACTGCGTCAACAGTTGTGTACAACAGCTCTCTACGGCAGATCATGACTTTATTAAGTCGGGGTTCTACGCCAAGAAGCCTGAAGACGAAATCAAATGTCCTGAAATCGAACTCAATCGCTTGGATACGATTACAGACGTGACTGCTCGTGTTAAGAAAGCAACTGAAGGTAAGAACGGTGAAGACTACAGTAAAGCCGAAAAAGCGGTGAAGTCCGACATCGAAAAAGAATGTGTCGGCAATGAAAAAGAAACCACGCGCTGTGACGTAGTTGATCTTTATCATGGTGGTGTTTACGACGTGTATAAATATCATCGCTATCAAGATGTGCGTCTCGTATTTGCACCAGAGCTTGCGATTGCATTCTTTGGTGGTGACCCGGACAACTTTAACTTCCCGCGTTATGACCTTGATATGGGCATGCTGCGTGCCTACGAGAACAACAAGCCTGCCAAAGTCGTGGATTATTTCCCTTTCTCAAAAAATGGTGCTGAAGCGGGTGAGTTGACCATGACTGTGGGGAATCCCGGCGGTACTGATCGTCAGTTGACTGTTTCTGAACTTGAAACAACGCGCGATGTTGATCTGATCCCACGCCTGTTTCTACTCTCTGAATTGCGTGGTGTGCTGACTCAATTCCGTAGCCAAGGGACTGAACAATCACGTATTGCCCAGCATGATATCTTTGGTATTGAGAATTCATTCAAAGCACTCAAAGGCCGTCTACAAGCCTTGCAAGACCCAGAAGTCTTTAATCTGAAACAGAAGCAAGAGACAGAGCTTCGTGATTATGTCAAAGCATCGCCAGAGCGTCAGGCGAAGTATGGCGCAGCGTGGGATGAAATAGCCAAGGCACAAACCACCTACCGCAATATCGAGACGCCGCTGAAATACATCGAATACGGTCGCGGTTTTAGTTCGGATTATTTCAGTGATGCACGTTTGCTGGTCCGTGGTGCAGAAGAGCGTACCAAGCCCAATCCAGAGCGTCTACGCGAGTTCACCGAATCTAAATTGCCCAGTGTTACCCAGCAATTATTTTCAACAGCGCCGATCTATCCTGAGCTTGAGAAAGTAAAACTGACGTTTGCACTGACTAAGCTCCGTGAAAACTTGGGCGTTGATAATCCAATCGTGAAATCAGTTTTAGGTAAAGAATCACCAGCAGTATTGGCTGAGAAATTGATCAGTGGTACTAAACTGGGTGATCCGGCGGTGCGTAAAGCACTCTGGGAAGGCGGTGCAGATGCCATTGCTAAGTCTGATGATCCATTCATTCAACTGGTTAAGCAGATAGACCCTCAGGCACGTGCGATTCGTAAACAGTATGAAAATCAAGTGGAGTCAGTCATTGATAAGAACTCTGAACTGATTGCAGCGGCTCGTTTTGAGAAGCTGGGTACCAGTGTTTATCCTGATGCCACATTCACCCAGCGCTTCTCGTTTGGTGAGGTGAAAGGCTGGAATGAGAAGGGCACTGAGATCAAGCCGTTTACCGAGATCAAAGGTGCGTTTGCGCGTGCCACTGGGTTTGAACCTTTTGCTTTGCCCGCATCATGGCTTACTGCGAAAGATAAGCTGAATTTAGATCAGCGTTTTGACTTGGTGAGTACCAATGACATTATTGGTGGTAACTCAGGCAGTCCATTGATCAATCGCAAAGCTGAATTAGTCGGTCTTGTGTTTGACGGCAACATCCAATCTTTAGGCGGTAACTATTGGTTTGATGAACGAGTTAATCGTACCGTGTCGGTACATAGTGGTGCGATTTTAGAAGCGCTACAGAAAGTGTATAACGCTGATCGTGTAGTGAAAGAGCTGAAAGACGCGAAAGCGAATTAAGGTGAAGTTAGAACTTTCCCCATGTGCAATGCATGGGGAAAGTGGATATTAGATAAGATGTCATGATTCCCAAACATTAATATCTGATGCGTCATAAAAATCCGGCCGTTGCGGGTTCACGACACAAAAACGATGTCCAGTTGGTGCTTCCATCACTGTCCATCTTTCCATAATTTTCACAATCGTTGCGCCGAGACCTTCCAGACGTTTGACTTCAGCTTTGATATTATCCGTTTCAATATCGAGATGAACACGACTAGGGTGCTCAACCTTTTGAACCAGTACCCTGATATCGTTATCCTTAACCTCTAAATGGACATATTTTTCAGCCCATTCTTCATCGGATTTTATCACTTCGTATCCGAGAGCTTTGCCCCAGAAGCTAGCGGCAGGGTCGATGTCATCAACTTGACTATCGATGACTAGGGCGGCGAGTCGGCTTTTGTGCATGTTTAAACTTCCTTAAGGAAAATAATATTTCGAATATTAATTCTTTCCTCTGCATTATCTTGTTGGAATTAAAAAAGCTTAATAGATTTCTAAGTATTGTTGTCAAGAACATGCTTAGTTTTAAATCCAGATATATTGTTGACTAGAGATGTTCGATGAATCATACGATGGCAATTCGAACATAAGACTGCAAAGTCTTTTCTTGGGTCAAGTTTTAGTAACTGTCCTTTCAAATCTGAAATAGGGGTTAAATGATGTGCTTCAATAAACTCTTTACCTATACCTCCATATTTTTTCTCAAAATCGAAACCACATGCCATGCAAACATAGCCATGTATCTTTTTTGCTCTTGATGCTAGTTTTCGGTTTCTTTCTAAATGTTTATGCTCTCGTAGCTTTCGAAAATCTTCTTCATCAAGTTGTAATCCTTCTTCTTCAGCATCTATACGCTCATAAAGTTGTGTTTCTCGCGACATAAGTAAGTAATAAATATTAATGAAAGCTTGGAGATCGGAAGCTAGCTCTTCATCAGTTGGAATCAACGTGAGTGGGTAGTACTTAGAGCAGATAGAGCCGGCTTCATAGAGTGAACTTAAATTTGATGAATCACTCGAATTAAGATCGATTTCGCCTGTTGTAACACCTGTTGGTAATTTTCCAATCCTTGCTACAAAATCAGCGGCTCTAACACGAAGTGCTAATTTGGCCTTACTTCCATATTGCTTTCGTACAGAAGTAACCCCTTGGTTGAGGGAGAGATATACACCAGTAAAATCTTCTTTTACAAGGTAGACTATATAGTAACCATCTTGCGCTGATTCAGTTATAAAGCGATCATAGACGGCAGCCCATGGGGCTTTAGCCCAATTACCTTGACCTGCACTTCCATTTACAAGATAGCGAGGGTTTTTATCAATTATTTTTTCAATAATGATTGGTATTTCATTGCGAATAAAATCCGCTACAGCATTGCCCGAAAAAGGTTTTTTGATTGCTTCTGGATATTCTTCTAGAAAAAGGGAAATAGCAGTTCTAAGGCTCATTATTTTTAAACTATATGATAATAATCAAATATATATTTTAAATAGTGATATTTCAATGATAAAAACTTTTTGGATTAAAACTTGGTCCGTCATTTTCGAATGACGGACCAAAGTTGTGTTAATTACTCACCCTTTAAGCCACGATCTTTCAACATCGGCTCTACACTGGGCTCTTGTCCACGCCAGTCGTGATACAGCTTGCTGAGATCCTTGGTATTGCCTTGGGACAGGACCATTTCGCGGAAGCGATCACCGTTTTCACGAGTCAGCCCGCCATGCTCTTTAAACCACTCAAAGCCGTCATCTGACAGCATCTGTGTCCAAAGGTAAGCATAGTATCCAGCGGCATAGCCATTGCCCCAGATGTGCATAAAATAGCTTGAGCGGTAGCGTGGTGGTACATAGCTCAAATCAATCTTATCTTTTTTGAGTGCCGCTGCTTCGAAGACATCCGGGTCTTGCTTCTCGGTGGTAGTCAGGCTGTGCCAATCCATGTCGAGGAGTGCTGCCGCAACCAACTCGGTCATGTCATAACCTTTGTTAAAGGTTCCAGCTTTCTTAATTTTATCAACCAAAGCCTGTGGCATGGGTTCGCCAGTTTTGTAGTTCTTGGCATAGTTAGCGAAAATCTTCGGATCACTGGCCCAGTGCTCATTGAACTGGGACGGAAATTCAACAAAGTCACGCGCTGTCGCAGAACCTGATAGGCTGGCATATTTGGTATTGGCAAAGATGCCGTGTAAGCCATGGCCAAACTCATGGAACATGGTGATCACGTCATCATAGGACAGCAGGGCAGGTTGACCATCGGCTGGCTTTGCGAAGTTAGCGACATTATAGATGACCGGTTTGGTGCCCAGTAAGGTGGATTGATTAACGAAGTTACTCATCCACGCGCCGCCGTTTTTATTATCACGTTGATAATAATCGGTATAGAACAGTGCCAGTGAACTGCCGTCTTTATCAAAGACTTCAAAAACACGAACATCGGGGTTGTAGACGGGGATATCTTTACGTTCTTTAAAGGTCAAACCGTATAGTTGATTCGCCGCGTAGAAGACACCGTTTTGCAAGACATTGTTGAGTTCAAGATAGGGCTTGATTTGTGATTCATCAAGATCAAATTTGGCTTTACGAACTTGTTCTGCGTAGAAGTTCCAGTCCCAAGGCTGAACTTTAAAATCACCTTTTTGCTGATCAATAACGGCTTGAATATCCTTGGCTTCCGTTTCTGCACGAGCTGTCGCTGCTGGAACGAGGTTCTGCATGAACTTAATGGCGGTTTCAGGTTTCTTCGCCATTTGGTTTTCGAGAGTCCAAGCGGCAAAGCTTGGGAAGCCTAATAGTTTGGCTTGTTCCGTACGAATTTGTGCAAGGCGACTGATGACCGCACGGGTGTCGTTAGCATCGCCTTTTTCTGCACGGTTCCAAGAGGCTTTAAATAGTGCTTCACGTGTTGCACGATCGGTTAGCTCTTGCAGTAGCGGTTGTTGAGTGGTGTTCTGCAGGGAGAGTACCCAAGCATTATCGAGTTTTTTCGATTTAGCGGCTTCTGCCGCTGCAGTAATTTCTGCGTCGGTTAGGCCTGCCAGTTTGCTCTTATCGGTAATGACTAGTGAACCATCTTTGGTCGCTGCAAGAAGTTTGTTGGTGAACTGAGTACCAAGGGTAGAGTTTTCTTTATTCAGTGCTTTCAGCTTGATTTTGTCGGCATCTGACAAATTTGCGCCGCCAAGGACAAAGTTTTGATAGGTGACTTCAACAAGGCGCAAGGACTCAGGATCTAGATTCAGCGTATCACGTTTGTCGTAGATGGTCTTGATGCGCTTGAACAGCTTTTCATTGAGGGTGATGGCGTCTTGATGCATGGCACGTTTTGGTGCGACATCTTCTTGTACTTTTTGCAGATAATCACTGGTATTGGCACTGGTAATCGCATCAAACACAGCGAGTACGCGGTTGAGCAAGGCGCCTGATTTCTCTAATGGGATAAAGGTATTATCAAATGTCGGTGCTGCTGGATTATTGGCAATCTTGTTCACTTCACCCAATTGCTGCTTCATGCCCTTTTCAATGGCAGGCAGGTAATCAGCTTCTTTGATTTTATTAAAATCAGGGGCTTGAAAGGGCAGTGTGCTGGGTGCGAAAAAAGGATTGGTACTGAGTTTGGCTTTGGTTGCCGCTTGAGTAACTGGAGCTGTTTCTGCTGCAAATACTGTGGAAGTGGTACCAGTCGCGAGTGCAATGGCAATCACGAGTGTACGAAAACGAAACATTCGATAGTCCTCTGTAAGGGTGTATTAGCAGGACGCACCTTGATAAGGTTTGTCCCTAAAATTGCTCGATTTTTGGCGAGAGTTATCTAGCAAGCAATTTTTACACCATGCCGTGAATACGTGTATTTAGGCGTAGAACTATCGTATGTGTTCAGTTGTTGGATTGTATCTTCTGTGCTTAGGTGCGCACTCGCAGGGTGAGTCCTTTGAGGAAGTTGCGTAAGAATTGGTCACCGCAAGCTCGGTAGTTACTGTGTCCTTTGGCACGGAACAAAGCAGACAGTTCGGGCTTAGACACCTGAAAGTCGACAGACTGCAAGATGTCCTGCAAGTCTTCATCCTTCAAATTAAACGCCACGCGGAGTTTTTTCAGCATGAGGTTATTGGAGTTGGGAAGCTTCACCGGGACAGGGGCTTGTTTATCGTTCTTGCCGCGCAGATGGATGACGAGACCATTTAAAAAGTACAGCATCGCTTCGTCAGGAATTTCTAAGAAGCCCTCTTCATCTTCAGCACGCAGGAAATCAACCACATCTGCTTCGAGGACGCTATAGTCAACCAATGCGAAAATTTCGACCATTTTCTGATCAGATAGGTCGAGCATATAACGCACACTGCGTAGAACATCATTATTCAACATAGGGTCACTTCACAGACAGACATCATTCGATTTAAAGCCTTTGGTTATCTTAATTTCAAAATTTAAAAAATATGGGTGAATCTTTGGATTAAGCAAAACGTGCTAATAAATCCAAAAACTCTGCATTCTGACTTGGGTGTGCAGCAATCACTTGAGCCAAGGTACGACCTTGATTGTCGGTTGCATTCACATCACGACCATTTGCTTTAAATTGCACCAGTAGTCGCTCAAAATCAAAAGGGCGCATGTGCTTGTACGCAGTGTAGAGGACGTGAAAATCGGCACTGACCCCTTCAGGTGGCAGGTGATTCAGGTATGCAAAAACACGTTCGTCTGACCAAGCTTCGTTAAATGTAGCGGGCTGTGCAAAAGCCATGATGACTCCAATCTTGTAATCTAATCTTTATAAAAAAGAACACGGTTTAATGTTGGCTTCATTTTACGCGTATTCCAGCATAAAAAAAGCAAAATGACTGCGTATTTAACGAGTCATTTTGCTTTATTGGTGCTGACTTAATGAATAATCAGGCAAGAAGATCAACTTAGGTCGGTTGATCTTCCGGTAAATTGATATTCATTTCCAGCATTTCGATGTTGTCTTCGGTACGCACGCTCATATGAATGTCATGCGCTGTTACGCCGCGCACATAGCGATTTACCACTTCCATAATCTCAGACTTCATTCGGTTAATCGTATCTTGCGATAAGCGGCGTCCCAAACGGTTTTCGGTTGCAATAATGACTTTTAGTCGATCTGCAGCGGTCTTTGCGCTTGTCGGTGCGGGTTCTGATTTAAATAAGTTTGCCCAAAAGCTCATGGCTGCACTCCAAATAGACGAGCCAACCAGCCTTGTTTCTGTGGCTGAATATGGCGATATGGACGGTCTTCACCTAAAAAGCGTGCAACGAGATCATCATAAGCTTGACCCGCTTTAGAGTCGAGGTCACGAATGGTTGGCACACCTTGGTTTGATGCATTGAGTACGGAGTTACATTCTGGAATGACACCGAGAGTCGGTACTTTAAGAATGTCTTTGGAAATATCATCAATGGTCATCATTTCATCACGGCTTGCACGATCTGGATCGAAGCGTGTAATGACCAGATGTTCGCGTACGCGACCAATATTTTGTTCGACTTTCTTGGTTTTGCTATGCAACATTCCAATAATACGGTCAGAGTCACGGACTGAAGAAATTTCAGGGTTGGTAACAATCAGTGCTTCATCGGCATGATACATGGCCAGAATCGCACCACGTTCGATACCAGCAGGAGAGTCACAAACGATGTAGTCAAACTCAGCCGAGAGTTCTTCGATAACACGAGCAACACCTTCATCGGTCAATGCATCTTTATCGCGCGTCTGGCTTGCTGGCAGGATATACAGTGTTTCGATTTCACGATCACGGATCAGCGCTTGTGAGAGGCGGGCTTCGTTATGAATAACATTCACAAGATCGTATACCACACGGCGTTCGCAGCCCATAATCAAATCAAGGTTACGTAGACCCACATCAAAATCGACAACAACAGTTTTGTAGCCGCGTAAGGCTAAACCTGTGGCAAATGATGCGCTTGTCGTCGTTTTTCCGACTCCGCCTTTACCTGAGGTTACGACAACGATTTTTGCCACATTAAACTCCTTAGCCTGGAAATGGTCCAAATAGAGTGACCACCAGTATTTTTGTTAAAAAACAATGATTAAATTTCAAGCAATAGATCAATATTAGGATAGCAGCTAATTAAAATCTGTGTTATGGCGATAATGTTACAGAACATGTAACGATTTTTACCACCATTTTCATCACTTCTCAACCAAAACATGCGTGATCTGGGGCATGTTTGAGTTGAGTGCTTTTTCTAATCAATATAAATTTTCTATAAAATCAAAAGACTAAACTATATTCTAGTTAATGATTGATCTTATTGAACTCTAGTGTACCTTCATTTGATAGGCTGATGTGCACGGCTTGTCCGATCATATCGGCAGGAATATCTTCCGCCACACAAAATGTTCCCGATACTGAAACCAGTTCAGCCTCTAAACGCTGGCAGAAGATGTGTGCATTGAGTGCTCCACCAGCACCAGCCATAAGACGACCACGAGCCGTGCCATAGACATGAATTGATCCGCCGGAAATGAGCTCAGCGCCGCTATTCATATCCGCCATTAAAATCAGATTACCTTCTTCTACAACGATCCGTTGGCCAGTGCGCAAGGTTTCTTTGTGCAATGTATCACCAACGATGGTGACAGGTTCTGTTTTCTTCTTTTTTGCCCCAAATGCAGTGTTCTCGGCAACCGTAGGCGGCTCGGTAGGGGCAACACGCTGCATGTTCGGGTCAGCAGGAAGAACTGGAAATTGTATTGCGCGGGCTTGATCGGCGAGAAAACCTTCGACCACTGCGAGAGGTTGTAAGTTGTGTTCACGCAGTAAGTTGAGCACCGGCTCAAGCGGCAAAGCCAGCGTTGAATCAATAATCACAGGCATACCAGTGAGTTTTTTTGCCAGTGTTGAAATCTCGCGTTCCAGACGAGGGAGGCTGTCCGTCTGTAAGGTAATGCGTGTAAAGCTGACCATTTTGCCATTGAGGCGAATATCGCTCATAAGAGTGTCCTTAAAGGTCAGATAGAGAAAAATGGTTTGGATTGAAATCGAGCGTTCTTTGTCTATGAGGGATATCAAAATAATACCCAAATGTCATATCACGCTTATCTGCGTTTGCTTCCCGCTCAGATCCGATTTAATGACTGCATCGTAGAGGAAAATCATCCAGAGTGCCAGAGACAAGCGCATGAAAATGAGCGCATAAGGATTGGCTCATAAATCAGTTATTCAGCTTTTATCGCGTAAAAACGATGCGCAAGATTCAGATGTGAGTCAACCGAGAAAGAGGCGGGTGAAAAATAACCAATCTTCTCTGTGGTAAGAAAATACAGGCATCTGGACATGCTCACTTCGATTTACCCACAGCACTATCCCCATCAATTGTGGGTAGCTTTTTTTAAAGTGGCCCTAAATGTTGGTCAGAGTTTGGCCTTCCACTGTTGGATAGAAACCTGTTCACGCACCACTTTTAATGTTTCAATCACAATGGAGTCGATCAGGGCTTCGATTTCGGGAGCTGGGAAATCCAGCGTACCAATCTGATGGGCGACCTCGGCATAGAGCGGGTTGGGTTGCTCAGTGAGTGGATAAATCAGCTCAAGCGCAATATTTTCTCCAAGCCGTGCACCGATAGCCTCAATACGCTGGGAGAGTAGTGTACCCACCACAGGCATCAATTTTAGAATCTGTTGTAGCTCGGGTGTATTTTGTATAGAGCGCTCTACGGCCGCCGCGACATATTGGCTAATGTTTGTTTGATGCAGTTTAATGGCATTGGGCAAGCTTGCTTCAAGGGCCTCAATCAATGCTCTACTGATCATTGGGCGATGCTTGGCAATAATTTTTTCGATAAGGACGTAGTGTGTTTGGTTTTCTGTAAACTCGGTGGATACCCCATCAATCACTTGCAAAACAATTCGATCAGAGAGTTCCTCTAGTACCAATTCGTAATAAAACTGTCCTTTTCGAATCCAGCTCCGAGGGAGTACGGGGTAACCCAGCAGATATAGACGATATGCAATGACAAAGGCACGTAGCAAGCGCAGTGGGCGCAGGATGGCAAAACAACCTAAAACTTCGTACCAATGAATAAAAGGGAAGAAGAACCAACGATAGTATCGTCGTTGAATGATGGCGATGCCCCAACGAATCAGCAACTCAATAATCAAGAATATCGTAAAAAAAGCATTAATGTCATGAATTGAGTTTTTCAGACCCTCTTCTGATGCGGGCGACACATGCAAGAAATGCATGACATCATTGACCCATGTGAAGTTTGCACCAAGTACATATTCCACCCCAAGCAAGCATAAATTAATGATGATACCGGCCACCATGGCCATGTCATAGATTAAATTTAGGCGAGTGTGCTTGTATGGGGGAGAAGGTGGACGATGACTTTCCATGTCGCCTATGTTTGGGGCTTTGCTCGTCATCGTCGTTTTTATCCTTTAAGAAATTCCGTTTTCATGTCTACAACGGATTATTTATTTTTGTTTTGCAGGAATACTTAATGATGCCGGAGAGAGTGCATTATCTTCGTTATTGAAGCGTGCCAGCATTTGATTAATAGTCTGCTGCTTATTTTCCCAAAGTCCTGCAACCCAGTCCTGGAACTGCTGACGGAACTGCGGATCTTCTTCATAGTCACCTGCCAATACCCATGCTGGAATTTGAATCTCGCGTAAATCCACACCAATTCGACGTACACGGCCCATCCAGAAGTCGGTATATCCCGGAATGCCATCAGGATACACGATGGTCATATCCAGTAAGCCATCCACTTGCTGACCTAAAATTTGCAGTGCCAGACCGATGCCCCCTGCTTTGGGTTTGAGTAGGTTTGCATACGGAGATTTTTGTGCGGCATGTTTTTTTTCTGTGAAGCGCGTGCCTTCCAGATAGTTGAGCAGGGTAAAGGGGCGATTTAAAAGATTTTCGCAGGCACGCTTGGCTTCGAGTAAATCTTGTTGTTTGAGTGCAGGATTTTTGGCAATGGCTTCTTTACTATGACGTTTCATCATCGGAAACCCCAGAATTTTAAAGGCCAACCCTAAAAATGGAATAAAGATGAGTTCCCATTTTGTAAAGAAGCGGGTGAGTGGCATCCGTGGCAATCCGATATATTGCATGACCGTAGTATCCACCCAGCTTTGGTGATTACAGATCAGTAAGTATTGTTTTTCCAAACTGAGATCTGTGGTGGGCATGGTGAGTTGCCACTCAATATCCGGTAAAGCGCGATCTATGAGCCAACTGTTAAAATGTAGCCATTGATTGGTGAGTGTTACGGCAAGTTCATCTAAACGTTGACCCGCTAATTTTTGCGGAATGAGTGATCTTGCCAGACCTACGGCAAGGACTGGTGGTCCAAAGGTAAAGGTATTGGCAGTAATGGCGGCACCCATGAGTGTGCCTCGTGCACGCTCAATGATCGTTTTAGGTCTAGTGAGTGCGGAAATACGTGCCATGATCAGCTCCAGAGAATACGGTATAAATATAAAAACATGGCAACATCATATTGATTCAGCATACAGAGGGCAATGTGCATAAAAGACGATTTAAGCGCTTAAAGCATTAAGTTCAGCCTTTTTGTCAATCTGTACTGATTTATTAATTGATTTTATAGCGCTTTTCTCATTTCTTTCGTCGGAAAAATTAACCGCTAAGGAAAGTGACTCAAAAATTACTTTACATGGATCTTTTTAAAAACAATTAGTTATAAAATATGAAAAATAGAATTTGTAACAATGTGTCTCTTTGTTAACAAAAAACTCATGGCAGTGATATGGGTGCTATCCTCAGAATGTACCCATCCAATTACTTGAGTGACGAGGAGAAAGTTCATGCGTGCATTGGTTGTAACAACTTTAGTAGCAGGCTTGGCTTTATCAGGCTGTACAACAAATCCATACACTGGCCAAAGCCAAGTGAGTAAAGGGGCGATCGGCGGTGGAGCTGGTGCATTATTAGGCGCTGCAATTGGTGCCGCTACTGGTGGTGGTCATAAAGGCAAAGCAGCTCTGATTGGTGCTGCTGCTGGTGGTCTGCTCGGTGGTGGTGTGGGTGTTTATATGGATGCCCAAGAGAAAAAACTGCGTGAACAAATGCAAGGTACTGGCGTTGCGGTTGAACGTAACCAGCAAACTGGCGCTGTAGATCTGATTATGCCTGGCGCGATTACCTTCGCAACTGCACGTTCAGATATCAACCCATCGTTCTCTGGCACGCTGTCTCAGTTGGCTCAGACCTTGAGTTCTTATAACCAACAAACGATTACTGTTCGTGGTTACACCGACAATGTTGGTAATGCTTCATACAACCAACAATTGTCACAAGAGCGTGCAAACAGTGTTGCGAACTACTTGATTCGTCAAGGTGTTGCAGCAAGCCGTGTGCAAGCAGTTGGTTATGGCATGAACAACCCAGTTGCAGACAACTCAACTGAGGCAGGTCGTAGCCAAAACCGTCGTGTTGAAATCAGTGTGAACCCACCTGCAACCGTTCCAGGCCAAGGCTAAGATCTGTTGATGAGCATCGTGCCTAATGCGTGCGATGCTTTATCTTAGGTAATAAAAAAACCGATCCAATCGGTTTTTTTTATGTCACTATTTTGACAGCAGTGCGGCAAAATGATGTTTGTTTGTATTTATGTCAGTATTTCCGATGATAAAGTTTTGTCAAAACCTTGATGAGTGATACGATTGCTTATTATTATCTAAAGTTGCAACGAGATCGTTGGTTTTAGATAGATTGATTCGAGCACCGATAATCAAAAAACAAGATTAAAACGCTGAGGGAAGCTATGCGTCATTTGTCTATTACGATGTCTGTTACGACGATATCTGGGTTACTCGTGCTATCAGGATGTAGCATGATTCAGTCCGCACGTGATCATTTGCCCTCTTTTGGTAGTGGGACAGTCAGTGATCCGAGTATTGTTGAAAGCCAAAAGCTTCCGCAATTGGACACCACCAAACCAGATTCTCCTTATGATCGATTCAAACCACATGGTTTCTCGCTTGGAAGCTGGGCTGTAGATCGTTTTAAAAAGAATCAGGGGGAGCTTTTTCAACCTGTACCTGTTCTCGATCAAAAGTTTGCCTTGGTTTACCTCTATCGACCTCACAGCAAATGGAATGAACAAGAAATTCTGGCCAGTAGTATTTTCATTAATGGTATGCGGTTGCCGAGCTTAACAGACAACCATTATTACTGGTTAGAAATGAATCCCGGTGTTTATCGGTTGAAAATAAGCCGCCCCTTAGGACCACTTTATTTTCAAAAAGGGACTGTCGTTGATTTCCAAGTGGAAGCAGGTCGTACCTATTATCTACGTTATGATGAAGAAAATTTCCGCGGTCATCCCGATGAGGCACTGGGTTTACTACGTGCAGGTCCTTTGAACCAGATGCCTGAGAAAGACGGTCTGGCCGAGATTCGCGCTACCACGCTCAAAACCCCAGGTTATAGTTTTGTGGATGATCCGGACAAAGCCGTTAAGATTGCATCGCAAGATGTCGCAAAAGGCGATTTTGCTTCATTCAATGGACAAGAAGGGAAGCCTGTGCCCAAAGCACGTGTGGAAGAGAAACAAGATGTGGTGTTGGGTCGCCCATTCTCATTCCGCTGGTGGAATCCGTTTTCTTGGTAATCTGACTATAGATGAGATCAATAAAAAGCCCACCTTCATGGTGGGCTTTTTTTATGGATATCTGTCAGATGTTATTGTAGTTGGATGCTACCATTGGCCTGTACACGGACTTTGCTATTACCGCTTTGAACAGCTTGGGCAGGCACTGCATCGCTGGCTTCGGCTTTAGCCATACGCATCATCATAGGATAGGGGCGAGGCTCATCATTACTGCTGGTGATATTCATTTCAACCAGCTCATATTTACTGGCACCCCATGCATTTTGTAGTAATGAGGCACGCTCACGGAAAATCTTGGTGATGTCTGTGAGGAGTTCATTTTCAACTTTCAAACGTTGTTGCGCGGAGACTGAAAAATTCACGGCTTCAAGTTGCATATTGCTTTGCAGTTGGGCGATTAACTCACTGCCAGCTTTGAAGTCTGAAGTTTTGAGTTGAATCTCCGCACGACCTCGCCAGCCTGTGAGTTTGTTCTTATCACTGTAGATGGGATAAGTGCTTTGGGTGCCGCTACTGACTTTCACGCTTGGGTAAGCTTTGGCAAGATCCATGGCTTTATTCACGATCTGGGCGGTATCTCGTGCCAAAGTCGTTGGATTGGTGTTATTGAGCTCTGTGTAAAGCGTCGCTTGCATTTCGTCATTTTGCACATCGCGGCTGGTTTCAGCTTGCAAGTTGACGATCCGGTGTTCACGAACAGGTTCTGCAAATGTAGGCGTACTGGCAACCATTGCACTAAGTCCTAAGATACTGGCAAGTAGAAAATTTCTTTGCATAGGTGTTGATCGAATAACGCGGGGCGTGGTTGACATAATATGCGGATCCTGTAAGTGTGGACTCAAGTTGTACGAACTTTCGTTGCATAACATTTTTTGGGTTACTCTCCAGCCATCTGATCTGCACTGAAGAGTATGGATTGATTATGCTTTAAGCTGAAGTATCATCATCGTCTTTGGTTTTCACTTTCTTTTTGGTGGCGGGTTTTGCTTTTTGATTGGTTGCTTCTTCCGCTTTCACTTTCTCAGCTTTCTTGGGTGTCGCTTTTTTCTCTTCAGTTGAAGTAGACGCATGTGACTTCAAGTAATCCGTGGCATAGCCAGCTTCTTGTGTGCCCGGATAGTTTTTCAAAATGGTTTTCATCAATGCAATCGCGCTGGCTTGATGTTGATCTACATCGGCTAAGGTCGCTAAACGATAGGTTGCTGCTGCGGCTTTAGCACTTTTGGGATATTGATTACTGACGATTTTAAAGTTGCTTGACGCAGCAGCAAAGTTGGGTGGTGTAATCGCGAGATTAAATTCACCCAGCCAGTAATAAGCATTTGGAACAAAAGGACTATTCGGGTAATCGGTGATAAATTTCTTCATCGGCGCAATGGCTTTCGCTGCACCACCAGCTTTGTATGCATCGTAAGCAGCGATATAAGCGACTTTATCAGCTTCATCGCCTGTCGCTGCGGCTGCAGGAGCCGTGCCGGGTACTGTAGTCGTTGTTGGTGCACCATCAGTCGAAGGCGTAGTGGCAGGGACTGATGCTGGCGCTTGTGCAGCTTGCAGTTTTTTGATGTCATCTTGGCTTTGAGCAATGCGTTGATCAAAATCGGTATAGTGATTTTTGGCTTCTTTTTGCAATTGATCAATGTCATTGTCATGTGTTTCAACTTTACCGCGTAGATCACGGACTTCGTTTTCTAGTTTCTGGATTTGTTGCGTGAGTTGCCACAGTTGTGAGGTCTGAGTGCTGTCAACGCCGCCAACAGCAGATGACGATGTGAGTGGGCGTGATTCAACGGGGATTGCGGCATGAGTCGACAGTGTTGTGGTGGTGATTAGCCCCATCATCAGGCCTAAACTGAGCGACAGACGCGTAAAGCCCGTACCTAACGTGCCTACGGGAATTGTTGTTTTTAAATTCGTTTTCAAGGCGATGTTTCTCATAATAAAAATCCATATAAACAGGCTGATGAGCTTAAGACTAACATTAATGGATGTGTGTTTGCCTGACAAATTAATCGCTTTCAAACCAGCCCCGTATGTCGAGGATCATAGCGTGTGTGAATGCCTTCGGACGTTGATGATTCGTATCGTTTTATACATACATTCACATCAAAGTTGGAGTATGACTTTGATGTGAAAATCAGGCGAGGATGCTATGGCCTTCGCTGGGTGTAGCAAACACGTCTGCAGACAGGCCCGCGTGACTCAGCGCACTTGCAAGATCCAGTAAGGGTTGATTCATGGCTTCATCGGTCAACTGATAGGTTCGATGATGAATTGCAAGAGACTGTGTGGCTTCTAAGTCTAAGTGGGCTTGTACAGCATCGCTAGGATTCATATGCATAACATGCATCACCGGGCGGGGCTCGTAAGCCCCGATGGGGAGTAATGCTAAACGCGGGGCACCTAATCGCGCACGGACTTCTTTAAAGTGATGGGCATATCCCGTATCACCGGCAAAGAATAAATGATCATCTGGGGTCAGTACCGACAAACCTCCCCAAAGTGCCATGTTACTGTCCTTAAGGCCACGCCCTGAAAAATGCTGGGCTGGGGTATACACGATTTTGATGCGATCATCTTTATGAAAAGGTGTGGATTCCCACCAATCCAGTTCAATCACTCGCATATGGGGCGGTAGGTATTGACTATTAACCAGACCGGTATAGATAGGCATGCGATCACGCTTATAAAGCCAGGCCAAGGATGCAAGATCCATATGGTCGTAGTGGTTGTGACTGAGTAATACGGCGTCGATGGGTGGAAGATCTTCAAGTGCGATTCCGGCTGGACGGACGCGACGCGGTCCTGCAAACGGCACTGGACTGGTTCGCATCGCCCAGACAGGATCAGTCAAGAAGTTATAAGGACCAATTTGCACTAAAACCGTTGAATGACCTACGAACCAAGCCTGCCAGTCATCGAGTGCAGCATCTGGTCGGGCTGTGGGTAAGGCATCAAAAGGAATGTTTTCTTCCCAGATTGGCCACTGGGCTTTCTTACGGTTGATTAACCATTCAGCAACCGTCATTCCGCGCTTAGGCAGTGTCCAAGGATGCTTAAAGTGGGTCGGTGTCGTATGACTAGCTTTTGGACGCTCATAGGCAGGCACAAACCATCCCTCACTCAAATCCATTTCCGTGGGTAGGGAGGTGGTCTTGCTGGCGGTTTTCTTTATAAATAAATTCTTGATGTAGAATTGCGGAATAAGAGACTTTGCCATAAATAATAGGAGCTCGTTCGAGGACTCAGGATAAAAAATAAAGGAGGCTATGATTGATTAACTATAGTAGACCATAGCGTATTTCAATATGATGTTAGCGTCTAAATTGCCTAACAATAACGCAGTAATCTACCTAGGCTGGTAGGATTATTGTGATCTATTACACAATAACCCTCTTTAAAGAAAGAGTGCTTTAGGCTCATTTTTGGGCATGGCTTTAAGTGCGCCAGTAATTGGGCTTGCAATAATAACGTTTTTCACTATACTAGCCGGCTCAATGGTAGCCCTGCTGGTTACTTCGCAATGTCACTTTGTAAACCCCGCCAGGACCGGAAGGTAGCAACGGTAGCAATTATGACATGTGCCGAAGCTTTGCTAGTGGGGTTGCCACCAGATTTCTGATTCCCTCGAAAAAAATAACTATATAAAGCTATTAACGCGTCAACGTATCCTCGGCGTAAATGGTCTAAAACAAATCGTTCTTCAGCGTATCAAACCAAATCTTTTTTCGTTCTCTTAGTTCCTTGCAAACAGTGATTCTATCCCCCATTAGAATAGTGCTGATCTTGGGGATACATCAAAGCAAATTTAGACATATTGATATGTTGTGCCGTGATAGTCGTTTGAAGACTATTCATGTCGAGTTTTTAGGGCTGTAAGCATTTTTATATAAGTTCACATGTTAGAATTCATGGCTGTTTCACCCTTGTATTACAAATTAGCGCATCCTCTTCTTCATTATTTTGCTTGAAAGCGAGCCAAAGTAGCATGTCAAACCAATCTTCTAACTCTCCTTCACAGTATTCTGGTCTGAATGCACCACTCATCTTTCCTGAAAAGACGGCTCAACATCTGGTTACTGATGTTGCCGTTGAGTTGCCCAAGCCACCTTTACCTGCTGCACCTATTATTCCTGCTGTTAAGGATGAGGTTCCAGTGGTTGTTAATAGTTCTGTAGTTAGCTCTGTCTCGGAAAGCCATGTAGACGACTCGGAGTCTGGTAGCGGTTTTTTTGGGCGGATGAAGCAAGGTCTGGCAAAGACGCGTCGTGGATTTACCGATGGTGTGGTCAATTTGCTCATTGGTGGTAAAGAGATCGATGATGAGTTGCTTGAGGAAATCGAAACTCAGCTTTTGGTTGCAGACATTGGGATTGAGGCGACTCGTACAATCGTACAAAATTTGACAGAGCGGACCGCGCGTCGTGAACTGATTTACTCCAATGCACTGTATAAGGCACTACAAGAGGAATTGGTTGCATTGCTCGCACCACGCGTCAAAGCCCTTCATATCGATCCGAATAAGCGTCCTTATGTCATCCTAATGGTTGGGGTGAACGGCGTGGGTAAGACGACTACGATTGGTAAGTTAGCAAAGCGCTTGCAGGGAGAGGGCAAAAAGGTCATGTTAGCAGCAGGGGATACCTTTCGTGCCGCTGCAACTGAGCAGTTGCAAGTTTGGGGTGAGCGAAATGATATTGCGGTTGTTGCACAAGGCAATGGCGCGGATAGCGCCTCAGTTATTTTCGATGCTTTTGAGAGTGCCAGAGCCAAAGGTATTGATGTATTGATTGCAGATACAGCAGGCCGCTTACATACCAAAAGCAATTTGATGGAAGAACTGAAAAAAGTTAAACGTGTCATGCAAAAAATTGATGCCACGGCGCCTCATGAAATCATGTTGGTTGTTGATGCTGGTACGGGTCAAAATGCCATCAATCAAGTACAAGAATTCGATTCTGCTGTAGGGCTGACTGGCTTAACCATCACCAAATTAGATGGGACAGCAAAAGGCGGGATGCTGTTTAATATTGCGAGCCGCAGTCATGTCCCGATTCGATTCATTGGTGTAGGTGAGAAGATTGATGACTTGCGTCCTTTTGCTGCGAAAGATTTTGTTTCCGCAATGTTCCAAAACGATGAGTAAGTTTTACGTAAAAAAATATCAATAGATCGTTGGGTCGTGTAGTAAAGCTGAGGATTTCCTCAGCTTTTTTTTTGTCTTGAATTTTCTTGTGGGTGAGTTCTTATGCTGATTTTGTATCTAATGTAACCGTCGTGTAAGTAAAAGTGATATGCAAATCAGCAATTATTATTTTACGGCATGAAATATTACCGTCACAATCCTACAAGTTAAGACGTAAATTCTCACAAAATAAATCACGGAATGGTTGCAAAATTTAAATTAATAATTTCTATTTTTTGAATTTATTGATTTTTTAAGTGATGTATTGGGGGTAGAAGATACTCATTTGAAGTAAAAAAATATGATTTTTTGAGAATTTTGTTTTAAATAATGTTTATTTTACAATTGCTTATGTTAATTTTTCTGTTGCTTGTCATGATTCTGTCATACAGTTGCGTTATATATTTGCAAAGCAAATTGTTTTCTGTATGATGCAGGTGCTGGGCAAATAAATTGTAAGAAAATTTTAAAGATGTAACAGGATTTTTAGGAATGTAACTAGATTGTCACAATTCGGTGCGTATACTTCGCACCAGTTGAAGGTGATTTAACTACTTTTCTCACACAATAACCCTATTTTGATGTCCTTTTTGGAGTTTGGAAATGAAAAAGCTACTTCTTGCTACTTTGGTTGCTGCCGCATCAATCGGCGCTGCACAAGCGGATGGTCCTTCAGTTTACGGTAAAATCAACGTTTCTGTTGATAACACCAAAAGTGATCTGAATCAAAACCGTGTAACCACAGTTGATTCTAACGCTTCACGTTTCGGCATCAAGGGTAACGAAAAACTCACTGATAACCTAAGCGCAGTTTATGGTATCGAGTGGGGTGTCGCGATTGATAACAACAGCAACAACTCAAAACCATCAATCAACAACAACACCGATACTTCTGCAACTGGTACTACCTATGACCTCGCTGCTCGTAACCGCTTCATCGGTTTGCAATATGAAGGTTTGGGTACTTTGAAGTTTGGTCGTTTGGATACCAACGTAAAAACACTTCAGTACGTTAACCCAGCTCAAGGTGTTGACGTTGCGGATGACTTCGTAAATGGTAGCTTTGATAGCACGCAAACACTTGCTGGCGAAAACCGTATCAACAACGTCATCGCTTTGGAATCAGCGAAGTTTGATACAGGCTACGGCGTATTCTCTGCAAACTTCTTGGTTTCCCCAAGTGAAAAAACAGTCGCTAAAAACGCAGTAGGCAATACTGGTTCAACAGCAACTTCTACCTCTATCATTTATGCGAATAAAGATGCTGGTTTATACACTGGTGTTGCATATGACGTTAACGTAGCCAGCGTCTGGAATGCTGCAAATACTTTTGCATTCGCAACCAAAGCGCCGATCACTTCTGTGAACAATCCTTTTGCTTCAGCTTCAAACAACACTGATCTATTCCGTTGGGTAGGTAGCGTTGATTTGGGTAAATTGGCAGGTGCTGATGGCTTAACTCTGAACGGTTTGTATCAACAAGCTAAACTTTCAGACAAAAATGCTGCAGGCTTTGCAGGTTCTTCTCCAAAAGAAAACGGTTACTTGGTTAGTGCAATCTACAAGTTCCCAGCATCAATTTTGGACGGTCTGTCAGCAAAAGCACAATGGGAAAGCGCAACAACCAAATCTTTGGGCAACAATATTTCTGATGTAAAAATCGATCAAGTGACTGTTGATTTGGATTATGCATTCAGTGCAAAAACCAAAGTATACGGTTTCTGGGCTCAACGTACTCTGAAAAACCCAAACAACGTAGGTACTATCGCAGTTCCACTACCTAACGCTGGTCAAGACTCTAACTACAAATACTCAGGCTTTGGCTTGGGTCTGGAACAAAAGTTCTAAGATTGAATCTGTAGTTTAAGTTCAAATAAGAAAACCCGCATGTTGCGGGTTTTTTTTATGCCTGATCAGGTCTACTCATGATGATTTACGCATTCCGTGAAGTTAATTGTCACTAAAACAACATATCTTGGTCGCAAGCCTTTGCTTTATCCCCCCCCGATCGTTAAAATTACCCATTAATTTATGATCAGCATATTTTGTTGATGTCGTGTTGAATGAAGCGTGTGGTCAAGTCGCATGTTGAGTCACAAAGAATAGGTAGGATTAGAGTGAGCTTGATGACGAAGTATATTTTTGTGACTGGTGGCGTTGTATCATCGCTCGGTAAGGGCATCTCTGCCGCATCAGTTGCCGCGCTGTTAGAAGCACGCGGTTTGAAAGTGACCATGACCAAGATGGATCCGTATATTAACGTTGATCCAGGAACGATGAGTCCTTTTCAGCATGGTGAAGTCTTTGTGACTGAAGATGGTGCTGAGACTGACCTTGATTTAGGGTATTACGAGCGCTTCCTTCGCCGCTCGCGGATGACTAAAAAGAATAATTTCACATCGGGTCGAATTTATTCAGAAGTTATTCAGAAAGAGCGCCGTGGTGATTATCTTGGCGCCACTGTGCAGGTTATTCCGCATATCACGGATGAAATTAAGCATCGTATCCATGCCGGTGCTGAGGGCTATGATGTTGCTATCGTTGAAATCGGTGGTACGGCAGGTGATATCGAGTCTCTTCCTTTTATGGAAGCGGTTCGTCAAATGCGTGTCGAGCTAGGCAGTCGTAATTCACTACTGATGCATTTAACACTGGTGCCTTATATCGCCTCTGCAGGTGAGACTAAAACCAAACCCACACAGCATTCTGTTAAAGAGTTACGCTCCATCGGTTTACAACCTGATATCCTCATTTGTCGCTCAGATCATCCCATCGGTGAAGAAAACCGCCGTAAAATTGCGCTGTTTACCAACGTTGAAGAGCGGGCAGTGATCTTGGCTGAAGACTCACCAAGTATTTATCTGATTCCAAAAAATTTCCATGATCAAAAACTCGATGATTTAATTTGTGAGCGTTTTGGTTGGGATAAGCCTCCTGCAGACTTGTCGGATTGGAATACCGTGACGGATGCCTTGTTGAATGTCCAAGGTGAAGTGCGCATTGCCATGGTGGGTAAATATGTTGAACTGCCCGATGCCTACAAATCACTGAATGAAGCGTTGTTGCATGCAGGGATCACCCATCGTATCAAGGTTAATATTGACTATATTGATGCTGAAAGTTTAGAAGCGGGTCAACCGAATGCTGATTTAGCGCGCTTAAAAGAAGTCGATGCGATTTTGGTGCCGGGTGGTTTTGGAGAGCGCGGTACACAAGGTAAGATGAATGCCATTCAGTTTGCTCGTGAAAACAAGATTCCTTATCTGGGAATTTGTTTAGGGATGCAGCTTGCTGTGATTGAATATGCGCGGAATGTTGCAGGTCTGACTGAAGCGACCTCTACTGAGTTTAATCGCAGTACCACTCAGCCCTTGATCGGTTTGATTACTGAGTGGATGGATGAGCGCGGTGATTTGCAAACGCGCCATGATGCCTCAGATTTAGGTGGAACCATGCGCTTGGGTGCTCAAAAAGCACTATTAGAGGCAGGTAGTAAATCATTGGCGATCTATGGCAAAACTGAAATTGTTGAACGTCATCGCCATCGCTATGAAGTGAACAATCGCTATATTCCGCAATTAGAAGCTGCGGGTATGACGGTATCTGGCTATTCTGCAGATCAACATCTGGTTGAGATGGTTGAAGTTGCTGATCATCCTTGGTTTGTGGCGTGTCAGTTCCATCCAGAATTTACCAGCTCACCTCGCGGCGGTCATCCGTTGTTTGCAAGTTTTGTTGAGGCGGCAATTCAGTATTCGGCTATTCGTTTGGCTTAATACGTTACCCGATGCACGGCATTCTATGTGTAAATAGGGTGCCGCGTCTTGTTAAGATTTAAAAAATGATGTCTTGATCAACAGTGTTTCTTTCACCTGCATAGGCGACCGATGAGTATGGAATTAAAAGCACAATCTCTCATTACACTTGATCAAATTCGGATTGGCAATGATCAGCCTTTCGTCTTATTTGGCGGAATGAATGTTTTAGAATCAAAAGATCTGGCTTTTGAAATAGCAGAAACCTATATCGATATTACGACTCGTTTGGGTATTCCTTATGTGTTTAAGGCGAGCTTTGATAAGGCGAATCGTTCCAGCCTACATTCATACCGCGGTCCGGGTTTAGAAAAGGGTTTGGAGTGGCTGGCAGAACTTAAAACCAAATATAATGTGCCGATCCTGACTGATGTGCATGAACCCTATCAAGCGGCACCTGTCGCTGAGATCGCGGACATCATTCAGTTACCAGCGTTTCTGAGCCGTCAAACCGATTTGGTTGATGCGATGGCTAAAACCGATGCAATTATTAATATTAAAAAAGCACAGTTTCTTGCACCGCATGAAATGCGCCATATCATGAATAAGTGTTTAGAAGCCGGAAATGACAAACTCATTTTATGTGAGCGTGGCTCCAGCTTTGGTTATAACAATCTTGTCGTCGATATGCTGGGCTTTGATACGATGAAAGCCATGAATGTGCCAGTATTTTTTGATGTCACTCATGCACTACAAACCCCAGGTGGTCGTGCTGACTCTGCGGGAGGTCGACGTGCACAGATTACAACGCTTGCCCGTGCTGGGATGGCAACGGGTTTAGCAGGATTGTTTTTAGAGGCTCATCCTAACCCTGATGTGGCGAAGTGTGATGGGCCTTGTGCACTGCGGATGTCGCAATTAGAGGCATTTCTGACTCAAATTAAACAGCTTGATGATTTGGTCAAAGGTTTTGCAGTACTGGATACACATTGAGTCCGGGGGAGCTTAGGGTCTCATATTGAGTGCTCAAGGTTCATTGATAAGCGTGGCTAATCTTCTTAGCCCCAGTTTTTAAAATAGTGATCGTGTATATGCACGATTCAAATGATCAGCAAGACATTGATTTCTATTAACCATCAAGGTCTTGCTCAGTTTTGTCCGATTAGGAGCTTTAAATGAGTCAAATTACTGACATTCGCGCCCGTGAAATTCTGGATTCGCGTGGAAACCCGACAATTGAGGCTGATATTACATTGGCATCTGGTGCGACAGGTCGTGGTACCGCGCCAAGCGGTGCATCAACAGGCTCACGTGAAGCGTTAGAATTACGTGATGGTGATAAGTCTCGTTATTTGGGTAAAGGTGTACGTACAGCCGTTCAGAATGTGAATAGTGACATCCGCGATCTATTGCTCGGTTTTGATGTGCGTGATCAAAAAGGCTTGGATGAGAAACTCATTGCTTTAGACAATACTGAAAACAAATCGAAGCTCGGTGCAAATGCGATGCTCGCAGTATCTCTTGCCGCAGCGCGCGCCGCAGCGACACAACTGCATCTGCCGCTTTACCAACACATTGCAAATCTGCGTGGTCAGTCTGTGCTATCGATGCCAGTACCTATGATGAACATCATCAATGGTGGTGCGCATGCAGATAATACCGTCGATATTCAAGAGTTCATGATTGAGCCTATCGGCTTTAGCAGCTTTGCAGAGTCACTGCGTGCTGGTGCTGAAATTTTCCATAGCTTAAAAAGCGTGCTGAAAAAACAGGGTTTAAACACTGCGGTTGGCGATGAGGGTGGCTTTGCACCAAACCTGCGTTCGAATGAAGAAGCAATTACCGTGATTCTGCAGGCGATCGAACAAGCCGGTTATAAAGCGGGTTCAGATATCATGCTGGCATTGGATTGTGCGGCGACTGAATTTTATAAAAATGGCCAATACGTATTGGCTGGTGAAGGCAATAAAGCATTCAGCAATCATCAGTTTGCTGACTACTTGGCAGGTCTTGCACGTCAATACCCAATCATTTCGATTGAAGATGGTTTGGATGAGTCTGATTGGGAAGGCTGGAAGTATCTGACTGATATTTGTGGCGATAAAGTGCAGTTGGTTGGCGATGATTTGTTCGTAACCAACCCTGCAATCCTGCAAAAAGGTATTGATACCGGCGTTGCCAATGCGATTCTGATTAAGTTCAACCAAATTGGTACTCTTACCGAGACTTTGGATGCAATCTATTTGGCAAAAGCCAATGGCTATGCAACTGTGATTTCTCATCGTTCAGGCGAAACCGAAGATTCAACGATTGCTGACTTGGCTGTCGGTACTGCAGCTGGTCAGATCAAGACTGGTTCACTGTGTCGTTCAGACCGTGTTGCAAAATATAACCAATTGTTGCGTATCGAAGAGATGGTAGATGCGCCTTATCGCGGTGCGCTTGAGTTCCGTGGTTTGAATGCAGCATTGAAGGCTTAACCTATGCTCTCGACGCTCACCGGTCGCCTCATCCTTATCGTTGCCATTGTGGTGATTGCTTTTCTACAGTTTAAGCTGTGGATGGGAGAGGGTGGTTATCGTGAGCGTCAGCGTTTGGCGTCACTCATTCAGCAACAAAATCAGCAAAATGATCAATTAGCAGAGCGCAATCGCGTGCTGTCTGCTGAGGTTCATGATCTGAAAGATGGGATGGAAGCTGTCGAAGAACATGCACGATTAGATCTGGGTTTGATTCGTCCGCATGAGACTTTTGTTCAGTTGACTGCACTTCCGCCGCCTGTTATCGCTGCACCTGCTCCGCCAGCATCATGAGCGAGATACTCGCTCGCGACGTTGATGTTCCTGATCGTGCTCCAACGCTTTGGGCGGTCGTTCCTGCTGCTGGAAGTGGGCGTCGTTTCGGTTCTGAAATCCCCAAACAATATCTCATACTCCAAGACCAACCGATTATGCTGCATAGCATCAATCGTTTATTTGCGCTGCCTCTTGCGGGTTGTGTTATTGCGATTGCCGCGGGGGATACTCAAGCTCAAACATTGAATTATCAGTCGCTTGACCGTATCCAATTTGTCGTGGGTGGGGCTGAGCGTATGGACTCGGTCCTAGCGGGTCTGGAATATCTTAAAGACAAGGCCGCTGTGGACGACTGGATTTTAGTTCATGATGTCGCAAGACCTTGTATTGCCCCTACGAGCTTACATCGCTTAGTCAATGAGCTCCATGATCATGATATCGGGGGCATTCTCGCAACGCCAGTTCGTGATACCTTAAAGCGGGTTCATGATCACACTATCCTTGCAACAGCCCCTCGCGATAATCTATGGCAAGCGCAAACACCACAAATGTTTCGTTTTGGCGTGCTTTATAATGCGCTTATTGCTGCAAAAACACAGGGTTTACAAGTCACCGATGAAGCCAGTGCGGTCGAACTTGCTGGATTCTCGGTGAAAATTATCGAAGGGCGCATGGATAATCTAAAAATTACGTATGCCGATGATTTGGCTTTGGCGGACGTTATCTTACAGGCTCAACAACATATATAACTGAGGGCTACTTCGCCTTCATTAGTATTGAATTTTCTTTTCAAAAAAAAGATGAGAGTGTTCAGTTAGTCAAACTGATTGAGCGCCCTTGGTATGGACACATCACAATTATATTTTGGATTTTTGTATGGATTCACAACTGATTAAAGTGGGCGCCGCTGTAGTTGTTGCATTAGGCATCACATGGGGTGGAACGACGTGGTATGGCGGTCAGCAAATTGCTGCTCAGTATCCAAAAGCATTGGCAAAATTAAATGATGGGGCTTTAGGGCCGCTTAAAATTGTGATCAATAAACAACAATTTGGCTTTTTCACGGGTAGAGTAGACTGGGATGTCATTTTTACCCCAAATCCTTGTGAGCCTGATCATACGATCAAATTCAGTGGGTATGATGATATCAAGAATGGCGTATTTCCATCTTTGGGTTGGGGGGAAATTCAATCCCATATCATTTGGCCAGAAGAAGCGCGTCCAATACTAACCAAAATTTTCGGAACCAAAGAGCCCCTTCAGATTAAGACCAATGTGGGATTCTTGGGTGGTTTACAGGTGCAAGTAATGAGCCCAGCCTCGACGTTTGGCAATGAAAAGGGCTCATTTGAATGGAAGGGCTTCACCGGTAAAATCACCCAAGATCGTACCGCAAGCCGCTTGCATGGCAATCTCATCTCTCCTGGAATTAGCTTTACCTCTGCTGACAAAGAAACCGTGATTACACTGGACAAAGTCAGCTATGATTTTGATAGTCAAAAAGGCCAATCTGGTTTGGGTCTAGGCCAAGGTGAGTTAGTGTTCAGTGCGTTGAATGCCGTCAATGCAGGCAAGTCTTTTGGTTTTAAAGATTTTAAGCTCATTTCTGAGACAACGGAGAAAGATGGTTTTTTTGCGATGAGCATGACTTATAAAGTTGCAGAGCTGCTTCAAGAGGGCAAGAGCATTGGTAAAATTGAACTTGCTGTGACTGCGGATCATATTGATGCGCTTGCTTTAAAAGATGTCGTTGCCGTCATGCAAAAGATGCAAACTCAATGTAAGCCTGCACCAGATCGACTTCTCAAAGCTGCGCAGCCGATTTTTGCCAAAGGGATCAGTGCCAAGGTCAATCATTTGGACATAGGCTTCTTTGATGGCAAGGCACATGCGGAAGCAACAGCAAATTTACCTGCACTAACAGTGGAAGAGCAGAAAGATCCTAAATCGGCCGTGCAAAAGTTTAGTGTCGATGGTAAGGCCAATGTGACCCAAGCACTGTTAATAAAACTTGCTGATATTGCTGGAAAAACACAAGGTCAACCGACGAGTCCTGAACAGAGTGCGCAAATGGTTGAGATGATGCTTGCTAAACCCGTCAGTGAGGGTTTGTTGAGCAAGTCTGCGGATGGCTATACGACGACGTTGCAAGTTTGTGAAGGGAAAGTTTCAGTGAATGGCACACCGCTCAATTGATCTAGAGTGATTTAAATTTATAAAAGGTAGGATATGACTCCATTTGATTTACGCATAGGCCAAGGGCTGGATGTTCATGCCTTCGATGATGGCAGTACCCATTATGTCACGTTGGCAGGTGTACAGATTCCGCATACTCATGGGCTGATTGCGCATTCTGATGGAGACGTGATCTTGCATGCGCTCTCTGATGCCTTGCTCGGAGCTCTGGCTCTGGGAGATATTGGACAGCATTTTCCTGATACGGATGTGCAGTTTAAAGGCGCAGATAGTCGCGTGCTATTGCGCCATGTCTATCAGATCATTCAAGACCGTGGTTTTAGTTTGGTGAATGCAGATATCACTGTGGCTTGCGAGCGTCCAAAGCTTGCCCCCCATAATCTGGCCATGCGGCAGAACATTGCGGACGATTTACAGGTATCCGTTGATCGTGTCAGTGTGAAAGCGACAACAACAGAGAAGCTGGGCTTCACAGGACGTCAAGAAGGAATTCTTGCTCAAGCGACAATACTTTTGGCGAAAAAAGCGACTTAGAAGCTGTTTTATAAAAATTATTTGGGAGTGGATATTTGCATGCAATCAATTGATTGGACTGTTGAACCTTATCGCAGCGCTATACGTCGTTTGCATATTCGTTATGTACTATGGCAAACCAAATTTACGCTAATTGCATTGGTCTGTTTGTTTGTCATAGGTGCATACGACACGATCAAGCATGGCGTTTGGCTGGAATTGTGGATGGCTTTGACACTCACTGGACTCATTTTAGTCCGTATCTTTTTGCACTTGAGTCGACTGAGTAAGGCGAATCAGAAGATCGGTGCTGTTCAGTATACAACCGATGACAATGGTTTAACTGTCAGACTGAGCGAGGGGACATTCAGTGTGCCGTGGACTAAGCTCGATACATCCTTTGCGAGTAAAGACGGGATTATTGTGCGTTATTCAGGTCGTTCCGTGCTTACGATCCCTAATGGTGAGATTCGTGCTGAGCTAGAGCGTGTACTCGGAAAAGCGCCTACACCATTAGGATAAGCCTTAATTGGATGCTAATGATTATCTATCTATTGGTATTACCACATAAGATCATCGGGAATCACATACGCCGCATAAGGATCGTCTTCATCGATGCCTTGCTGTGGCACTGTTTTTTCATTACGAATGACAATCACCTCAGGAGCACGCTCGGCTATTTTATCCGCTAAAGCGCGCGGTAAGAGCGGGTAGTGCTCATCGAGTCGAGCGATCGCAATACGACCCTTCACGATCTGATCGTAGACTTCTTGGGTCACGTAAATTTTCTTGATTTTCCCTGCATCGATAAATTGATAAGTGACATCACCTGATGTGTCTTTAATCTGATGCTGACTCAGCATTTGACGAATATTTGCAGCCTGAGTCTTGAGTTCTAATGCGTGTTGACGTTCTCGATTCAGGGCTTGATCTCGTGCGAGTTTTTCGGCTTGGGCTGCAGCCAGTGCTTGCTTAACATCATCCTCATTGTGCCCAGTTTTGATCGCGTGCTGCTGCTGTTGATTGATTTTTTTGGCTTTCTTGGCATCAACGAGTCCTGCTTTGAGGAGTTGTGCTTGGAGTGCATTTTTTGCCATGGTGCGTATGTCGTAATTCATCAAAGAGAAGCTTATAGTTTAAGAAGGCACCGCACTAAAGTAAATCAAAGTCTTGATGAAGTTCTTTTGGGGATGGCGATGAGTGCTATGGTTCTATGTTGTGGTAAGGCATTAAGGCGTCCTGTTTTTGTATTGTATTTGAACGATCGGCTTATAATGATTAATGATCACATTGGATGATGTCCTTATGTTGATCCTTGATTGAAGGAGTGGGTTATGTTTAATTCGTCGCCAGTTAAGCCATCTAAACGACCTGAATATTGGTTTCCAGCTAAACGTTTTGGTTGGGGCTGGGGCGCTCCAATTGTTTGGCAGGGATGGCTAGTTCTTATTGGTTATATTTTTTTGCTTGGGCTTGCGTGTGTTGTCTTTCCTGTGCAAATTATGTTTGTGAAGTGGACTGCAAGTATACTGTCTTTGAGTCTGATCTTAATTGCGATCTGTTTTTTGAAAGGCGAGCCTCTTCACTGAACATGAAGTTAATGATGCATACTAACATTTTGGATGAAAACTACACGCTTAGTATTGCGGGATTGATAAAACGATTGACAGGTTTTGGAATTCATATAGAATGCGCATCGTTAGTTACGATGTTGTTAAGCGTCGTGATCACCAGATTCGATATTGTTTCAATATCACCAGTTTGCGGGAATAGCTCAGTTGGTAGAGCACAACCTTGCCAAGGTTGGGGTCGAGAGTTCGAGTCTCTTTTCCCGCTCCAGTTTGGAATCGACCCCAAAATCGATTCCGTTTTTGTAGATGATTGTAATCAATCATAAAATCCTAGCTTTTTAGCTGGGATTTTTTTATGCCTGAACAAAAGTTACATGACTAGATCAGTACTTGAACTTTGCTTGAAGTGTTTAGTCGACTCCATATTTTTTCAATTTATTCGTTGTTTCTTATCTTTGGATATTTCGATTCTTTTTTTATTTAATTAAAGACTATTGTCACCTTTATAAAGCCTATTTATAAATATAAATAATATTGTATTTGATAATCATTATCGTTAACATGTGTGTCAGTGAGCCAGCCCCTGCTATTTAGTTCATCACTGGTTACTTTCAGAATGAAGCCTCTTTTTTTGCAGACATTCAAGCTTAGGCGTGAGGCAAGGTGATGCTCACAGCAAATTTTATATTACTTCGATTTTAAAGAATTGATCATGGTCATAAGTTCAAGAGCATCGTACCGATGGATGGTGGCGTCACGTTGTGGTGCCGCAATTTTGGGTGGATACGTATTCGCATCTGCAATCACGGTTTTTTTATCTTTAGCTTTGCCGGGTCCACGGGCAGAGGTCGTTTTGTTTGCAAGCTTATTGAGTTTTATTTTTTATCTGCTTGCCGTGATCTGGGCGTTTGCAGCAAAAACGGCTTGGCGAGCGTGGTTATGGTTAATTCTGCCGACATTGGTTTTGGCGACTATTTCTTATCTCATCAAAAGAGCGGTGTTCTAAGCGCTGGAGCCTTGCATGATGCATAACAGTTTTCGTCAGTCCATGGCATGGTTGCATACTTGGGTTGGTTTAGTGCTGGGCTGGCTGATTTTTACGATTTTCATTATGGGAACCGCCTCGTATTTTAAATCTGAAATCAATCAGTGGATGCACCCTGAAGCACAATTTCAAGTTCCTGCACCTGAGACCGCCGCGCTCATTGGACTAAAGACTTTAGATCGCATTGCACCTCATGCCGAAAGTTGGTATTTAACGCTGCCCACCCAGCGTGCGCCCCTGACCTCTGCATTCTGGAAAGAGCCGGGTGAAAATGGTCAATATAAAAGCCAAGAGATGAACCCACTGACAGGTGAGAAAGTCATTGCACGTGATAGCTTAGGCGGTGATTTTTTTTATCAAATGCATTATCAACTGTTTGGCTTACCTTCAACCATTGGCCGTATCATTGTGGGGATAGGTGCGATGTTTATGCTAGTCGCACTGATCAGTGGTGTGATTACCCATAAGAAAATCTTCAAAGAGTTCTTTACCTTTCGTCCAAAGAAAGGGCAACGGTCGTGGCTTGATTTCCATAATTTCACAGCCGTTGTTGCCTTACCTTTTTTTCTCATGATTACCTATACGGGTCTTGCGATCTTTTTCTATCTCTATATCCCATGGGGATTGATGGCACGTTTTGGCAGTGAAACGGGAAAGTTGTACGACGAGCTACAAGATAGTGCAGCAGTTGTGAAGTTTGATAGTAAGCCAATAAACCACCGGATGCAGCCTTTTGAGCTGATGATTCAGCAAACCGCTAAAGAATGGCAGCTTGGAAGTCCCATAGGCAGTGTTGAAGTCAAGTCCCCCAATACGGATCAAGCCGTGATTGCTTTTACACGTATGCCTCAAGAAATATTGAATAACCGTTTGGGGGAAACGTTATCTTTTAATGCCGTAACAGGTACGCCATTGCCAAATCAGAAGAATCAAAGTGTTATGGCTCAAACAGGCGGCGTTATCTATGGCTTACATGAAGCACACTTGGCCAGTTGGCCACTGCGCTGGCTGCTCTTTTTTTCAGGCTTACTCGGCACAGTCATGATCGCGACGGGTTTGATTCTATGGACAGTGAAGCGCCGTGTTCAAAATCTAAAGGGGGGGAGGCCTTCATTCGGACACTATCTTGTAGAGCGGCTGAATATTGCTGCAATTGCGGGTCTACCTATCGCCATGGCTGGATATTTCTGGGCGAATCGTCTTATCTCAGCGCAATTGGCATCGCGTTCAGATCTTGAAATACGCAGCTTCTTTATTTTTTGGTTGCTTAGCTTCGTGCATGCATTAGTTCGACCTTGGCAGAAAGCATGGCGTGAGCAGTTGGCGGTTGCAGCCATATTATTTATGGGCATTCCTTTTATTAATATGATGATGACACCCGGCAGTTCTTTGCTGACAACATTGGGTGAAGGTCATACTGTCTTGGCAGCGTTTGATTTGACTGTGTTTGGAGTGGGGTTATTCTTTGCCTGTGCGACTTATAAAGTGATGCAGCCCAAGCATTCGAAAAAACATAATGCCAAACGGACGATAGCGAAAACGCATCATGATCTTCATGCGCCTCACCATGAAGAGGTGTCTAAACCATGATGTTATGGTCGTTTATATTGGCCTTTGTGGCATGGACGATGCTTTGCGCTGCGATGAGTCGTCCTTATAACGAGCTATTTTCTCAAACTCGAATCAAACCTCATCCACTGGTATTACGAATCATTGGCTGGCTGCTACTTGTTGCCTCATTATCGTGTAGCGTGACAAAGTGGGGCGGTTCAGTCGGGTTTGCTGCATGGTGGATTTTGCTCGCCGTGAGTGCTTTTAGCTTCATTACTATGCGGAGTTACTGGCCTAGCCGTATATTAACTGTGGCTGGGACGATATTGGTTTTGGGTAGTTTCTATTCTTATTTTAGTCTTTGACCCTCATTGGATCATAGCTTTCTTTCTCGTTGATAATCTCCTACAATCAAAAAAATGATTGATCTTTGCTCAGCATGGCTAGTGGCTTTTGCTTATTGTTTTCAATGCGTAACATTTCAACGCAACTTAATTTCTCATGGATAGTGTTCAATGAAAACGGCCTTGTTTGAGCATCGTTATATTCTATTTTTTGCGGTCATCCTATCCTTCTTATTATCTTTACCGATGCTCAGTAATGGTCTGATGATGGATGATTATCAGCAGCGACTAACGCTTCTGACTGGTAGTCATGATAATTTATTCGAGTTTTTTAGTCGCGGGAACCCTGTTACTGAAGCACAAATCCAATCTGGTGTGCTTCCGTGGTGGACCTTTGCAGATTATAAGGTTAGTTTTTTTAGACCTCTAGCTGCTTGGTTGATTCAGTTAGACTATAAACTTTGGCCCAATAATTTTCTGCTGATGCATCTGCATTCAATGCTGTGGTATGCGCTGCTGGTCTGGATTGTCGGTTTAACTTATCGTTCTCTCATGCCTGCATGGGCGGCTGGACTTGCCGTCATTCTGTTTGCCATTGACCCGCCTCATGCCAATGCTGTTGCATGGCTATGTAACCGTAATGCCTTGATTTGTCTGGTTTGTGGTTTGCTGTGCTTATGGTGTCATCGTCGTGACAACCTGTTTTGGCGTGTGCCCGCTGCGTTGTTGTTTTTGGTCGGTTTATCGAGCGGTGAATCGGCGCTAGCAATCAGTGGTTATTTACTGGCATACGAGTTATTTTTGTCTGGGCGCAAGTGGTTTGTCTCGATAGTTCACTTATTGCCTTATGCAGCGATTGGTTTAGCGTGGCTGGGGTATTGGCATGTCGCGGGCTATGGTACCGCGGGTCCCGGCTTCTATCTTGATCCCGGACGCCATCCGACGTTTTTTTTACAAGAAATTTTGTATCGCTTGCCTGCTTATTTAAGTAGTCAATTCTTCCCACCACCCGCTGAAGCTTTTTGGGTTTTTGAGACACTGCCGCAGCGTATGACGATGATGTTGCCGGCATTGGCGTATGCGGTGGTGATTCTGTCGATCCTAACCTGGTTTTTCTGGCCATTGCTGCGTAGTTCGCCTGTCGCTCGTTTTTATGCCTTGGGGATGTTGATTGCAGCGATTCCGATTTGTGGCTCAACTCCTGTCAGCCGCGCTTTACTGTATGTGAGTTTCGGCGCACTGGGTTTACTCGCGCTGTATATTCATCACTATCGTGAGGTGGGTTTAGATGTCCCAGTGAAGCGAACGGTTCGAATATTTATAGGCGTGATGTTGATTCTGCATTTGTATTTAAGTCCACTGTTTTACTTAGCGATGGCGAAATCAACCGACCTGCTGGATCAAAAGATGGACACGCAGGTCGTGGGGTTGCCCAACAGCAGTGGGGCTGATCGACGTATATTGTTGATTTCAAGCCGTAGCTATCCTTTTAATGTGACTTTTCCACTGCTCAAGGATCAGACTCTATCGCTCGGTACGGCACCAACACGTCCTACGCCTACAATTAGTAGAGTTCGTTCATTGATTGCGGGGCCTGAGCATTTTGAGTTGGCACGACCTGAAGCCGATCGTTTAGTTCTACGTGGCAAGAAGCCTTTTTATGGGCTAATCACGCCGCCATATCGTTTTACTGTGGGGCAGACCATAAATCTGGATGATGTCGAGATTACTGTGCAGTCCGTATCTGGTGAGGGTGCACCGATTGAACTGGCTTATCAGTTTAAAAAAGATGCCTTAAAAACGTATGAAATTATGAATTGGAGCGATGAGAAGGAGCGCTTCATCTCGGCAGAGTTGCCTCGTGTGAATGGCGTCCTTCAGTTTTAGTAGGATTCTGCTTCGGCTTGGGAGTTGAGTTGCTCCGATGGAGTATCTTTTTTGACATTGAGTAAGAAGATGCTCCCGATGCCAACTGCGAACCATAAGGTACACAAGCGGATTAATACTGTTGCGGCGATGGCATCAGCGTGAGGCATTCCTTTCCAGACCAATAGTAGGGTCATGGTGGCTTCAGCGCCGCCCAGCCCACCGGGGATAAAAATCAGTGCGCCGACCAGTATAGATAGGGCGTAGACAAAGCAGGCAAAGGACAACGAAACATCCATTCCCATCCATGTCAGTATCCAATAAAAACCAACAGCTTCAGCGCCCCATGCGGTAAGACTTATTAGGGTAGCCGCAACTAATGTCCCAAAGCGATGACAACGTCGAGCTTCGAGCATTACAGCCAGAACATGCCAAATGAATCCTAATATTTTCCCTCGATGCTCGGGGATGCGCTGCATGAACCACTCAATTAACCCCTTACGAGTGAGGGTCACTGTACATAAGATGATGAGTAAGCCACCCACGACGATGACTGGGCTCGCATGGAGGGTCAAGCCAGACAATGCCAGTAAAACGATGGCAGATAGATCTGATAGGCGCTCACTAAATAAAGCAGCAAAACTGGTCGGGTAGGGTACGCCGCGGGCTTTGAGCAAAATACTGCGGAGGGCTTCGCCAACTTTACCCGGGGTTGTAGTAAGAGCAAAGCCTGCTAAATAAATGCTTAAATTGGCGCGCCAAGGCACGGGATGACCGAGTATACGAAGGTAGTGCTGCCAGCGAAGAAACCGTAGCCCATAGTTGAGTAAAGACAGGAGCAACACAATGCTGAGGCCCAGCAGTCCAACCTTGCCTACAGCAGCACTAACGGCTTGCCAACCGCCCCATAAAGAAAAGACCAGATAGCCTACGGCCGCCAACATGACGGACATGATGACCGCCCCATAACGCCAGCCTGAGAGATAAGACTCATTCATAGGTTTAGCCTTTTGAATATCACATCGTGGGATAGTTGATCCAGGCAGGGAGCAACAATCAAAATGAAAAGAGCAATTACAGCGTCGTTTTAAGCTTAACCTGCTTTGCGGCTTTAAGATATTCCTATTCAGCGGATTAAATAATTTTTTAAAATTATAATATTTTGTTTTATAGCAATTACTTATTTTTTAGTTTTTCTTATTTTGTATAGCTCGTCACTGTTTTTCTGCATGTTTTTTAACGGATCTTCGTTATTGTCAGTCGTGCCGTTCGCGATTTTTATTTGGCTCAGGTTTGGAGACATTGAAAATTTCTGAGAGCGGCCCACGCCTATGTTAATAAACAATATCCGCCTATAGATCTGCGTTAAGCCCACTTGTTTTGGAATCCGACACGTGTTATATTTTTTTAAATGCTACATGTGTCGGATTTTAGGTTGGTAGAATTAATATCCCGAAGATCTTTTTGATCTATGACATGGAAGTACATCACTTAAGTATGGAAAGGCATATCGCTTTGTAAAATGGATAAATGCATGGTCAGTCGCCATGCCTCTTTTCAGTTAAGTTTCATTGCGATGACTTGTATGCATTTATGAACTGAAGTGGTGCTAGGTCTGGCTCATGGGGCGAGATTAACGCCTTGAAGCCTTTAATATTAATTGAAGTTGGCAACGGATGCAGAAGGCTGCCTGCTTAACAGAAAGAGTATGTTATGGAGCACGATACGGTTTCAATTCATTTTGCGAATGCGGCATTGCATGGCGCTAAACACCTTAATATGGATATCGACAGTTTAGTAAGCCGTGTCGTCATTAAGACTGATCCAGCACAATTACTGACTCAGTTCAAAAATATCTCTTCCCTAACGTCACGTATTAGCGAGTTGTTAAAAGCCTATGTCGCTACGGAAATGCCGACCTTAAAAGAAGTTGCTGAACAACTACATCTCTCACCAAAAACCTTACATAGACGATTGACTGATGAGGGCAGTAGTTATCAAAAGGTTAAAGATGATTTACGACGTGATATGGCGATTGATTTACTCGGTGTGCAACAACTAACCATTGTTGATATTGCTGAGCAGGTTGGATTCAGTGATACCTGTACTTTTCATCGTGCATTTAAAAAGTGGACGGGCGTTACACCTGGGGTATATCGACAAATATATCATGGGCAATTAGACAGTTGATGTCTCAGGAATCTATTTCAGTCCTCCTCAGATGCACTATTCATCACGGCTTTACTACAGGTCTGCCCATCAAAGCCCCGATATTGCAAAAAACGCAGTTGACGGGCTTTTTCTTTCGGTTCGGTTGGGAGCTCTACGCCAAATTTTTTGATGCGCAGTGCTCGAGCAAGAGCCAGCCAATCTGTTTCGATCATATCCTCAGTCGCAAGCTCTAGATTGACATGACGTTCACGCAGCGTTTGTTTGACGCGTGCAGGGCCGCGCCCTTTGCGGATATTGGCTCGTACGATCATCTGGGCCATGCGTTGGTCGCTTTGATAATTGTAGGTTTTGAATTCTTGGACAAGCTCGGCCACTTCCTCAGGATTGGCTTCTAGCTCTAAGAGTTTGTTTCGAAACTCCTGTTCGGAATATTCGCGTCTTCCGAGCATGGCAAATGCAAGCCCGCGAAGGCGTGCGCCAGTCGGTGGTAATTTTTGCGGAGGTGCCTTTGGGAGCGTTGTCGTCTCGACTGCTTCAAAGTCATCATCTATAGCAGGCACCGTACTCGGTTGCTCTTTATCTATGTGAGTTCGCTTTTTAGGGTAGGGGTAAGGCATGATTTGAAGCCTCCTTGAGCCTATTCTACATGATTGATGGGATGATACTTATTACCCTACCATGCGTAGGTTCGAACAAAAAAGCGACCCGAAGGTCGCTTTAATTCTGCTACGAGTTAAGCATCCAACAGCTCTTCAGGCAGAGGCTCCGCTTCAATTTCAAGGTGCTCTGGCTTCACTTTGGTCAGTAACCGTTTGCGTAGTTCTTTGTCGATTTCCTCAGCCACAGCTGGGTTTTCTTCAAAATAGCGTACTACGTTATTTTTACCTTGACCAATCTTGCCGCCATTATAAGCGTACCATGCACCTGATTTTTGCACGATTTCTTCTTTGGCGGCTAAGTCTACCAGTTCGCCCAAGCGGTTCGTGCCTTGGCCATACATGATTTGGAACAACGCTTCACGGAAGGGGGGCGCGACTTTGTTTTTCACCACTTTGACTTTAGTCTCAGAACCAACGATTTCATCGCCTTCTTTGATCTGACCAATACGGCGGATATCCAAACGGACAGAGGCGTAGAATTTCAGTGCATTACCACCAGTGGTGGTTTCTGGGCTACCAAACATGACACCAATTTTCATCCGGATCTGGTTGATGAAAATCACCATACAGTTTGAACGTTTCGCATTACCAGTAATCTTACGCAGTGCTTGGCTCATTAAACGGGCTTGCAGACCCATGTGTGAGTCCCCCATTTCACCTTCAATTTCAGCTTTAGGTGTTAGTGCAGCGACAGAGTCGATGACGATAATATCGACAGCACCAGAGCGTACGAGCATATCCGCGATTTCGAGTGCTTGTTCGCCATGATCAGGTTGAGAGATTAAGAGGTTATCAACGTCAACACCGAGCTTACGCGCATATTCTGGATCAAGGGCATGTTCTGCGTCGATGAAGGCTGCAGTACCACCTGTTTTTTGGCATTCAGCAATCACTTGCAGAGTTAATGTGGTTTTACCCGAACTTTCTGGACCATAGATCTCAACGATACGACCTTTAGGGAGTCCGCCGATACCGAGCGCGATATCTAAGCCTAATGAACCAGTTGATACGGCCTCAACCGCAGCAATCGCATTACCATCGCCCAAACGCATGATGGTGTTTTTACCAAATTGTTTTTCAATCTGACCTAAGGCGGCATTTAGCGCCTTACTTTTGTTGTCGTCCATTCAAAGCCTCAATCAAGCGTTAGGTATAAATTTGTGTCGCTAATCATACTATAGTGAACGCAAAAAACATGTGTGAATCGCGTTTTGTGACACTTTTTTGCAGAAGATTTTAGTGGGCTTTTTGACGGTTGGAAAAAGTGTAGCGCTTCTAATCTGCAGCTTGTGTTTTGCTCTCTTTACGATACTGGCTTGGTGACATGTCGTATTGACGTTTAAACGCTTGGCTAAATGCCGCCTCAGACGCATAGCCAACCCGTTCGCTAATCCGTGCAATGCTTTCATAGTTCTGGGTGAGGTGCCGTGCAGCAATACGTAGACGATGTGCGGACAGATAGGAGAGAGGGGGCTGCCCGATGACATCGGCAAACCGCTCAGCAAAACTAGAACGCGACATACAGGCAATGCTCGCCAGATCCGCGACTGTCCAAGGGTGGGAGGGCTGATTATGAATCGCCCCAAGCGCGGCCATGAGGGTGGGGTCACGGAGTGCGGTGAGCCAGCTTTCTGTTTCTTCGGGGAGCTGCTCGACATAGTCGCGCACACATTCGATAAAAAACATGTTCGCCAGTCGATTGAGCAAAGTGTCACGACCCGGTCGGGTACGCTCTGTCTCTAGACCCAGAAATTGCAGGCCCAGTTGCAACCATGGCGGTGCTGAGTTGTCCGCTTCGCCATGTAATAGAAAATAATTCGGCAGCGCTGAGAGTAAGGGTTTACTCATCTCGATATCAATCTGACACCGTACGGCTAGGACCACAGCTTGAGTGTGCCCCACACCCACATGAATAAGTAAGTTGTCATTGCCTGAAAAGAGTAGCGATTGAAGTGCTGTGCGTTTCGGTTGATCTGCATTGTGCTTAGGATCAGGGCTACCCAATTGATGCTCAATGCCTGATGGAATGAGCAAGATAGCCCCTGTATCCAGAGTTAGCGTCTTATCATTGAAATAGACACAGGCTTGACCTGCGGTAACAACATAGATGATGACTGCGGATTGCTGCGGGAGATCAACTAACCAATCCCCATGACCACTGACGTATAAATATTCGGCTTGGCTCAGGTGAATATCTTCAAGAATATGACTAAGTGCGTCCATTGATCTTCTATATTACGTTATTCACAATTGATAAAGCATAGCGCTAGGTGGCTAAGGATATCCACAAAATAATGTAGTCGCTCAGTGTTTTAAAAGTTTTCGGGGTTTTGGTGATGTTTTTTGGACGATAACTATGCTTTATCTCAAATATGGGGGATAGCATAAAATTTACGGACGTTGACAACTAGCCTAGTCAGTTCATGTGCAGGATAATTACTGACACTTGATAAAGACAGGTTGAGGCTATCCATGAACGCTCAAACGATGATTGAACTGCTTGACGCAGATAATACAGAAACTCAAAACGCAAACTCCAATCAATGGGTTGATGCAAAGCGTTATCTGTGGGTGTTAAGTCCTGCTGTTCCTGTGATTGGTATCGGCGCATTTTTGATTTATCGTGTAGCACCGAAAAAAATGCGTGGATTAGCTTGGTTTGGTCCAGTCATGATTCATGCAATTATTCCGATGTTTGATCGCATTATTGGCGATGACAAAAACAATCCGCCTGAAGAGGTTGTTGCCAAGTTAGAAAATGACCCTTATTACGCAAATGTAGTTAAGGCATTCATTCCCCTGCAATATATTGCATTGTTCTTGGGTGCTTATTTATATACCCGTAAAGATACACCTGCAATTGATAAACTGGGCATTGCGCTATCTATTGGCGCATTAAATGGGGTTGCTATTAATACAGGCCATGAGCTCAGCCATAAGAGCGACAAATTCCATCAGATGTTGTCTCATTTAGCACTTGCACCAACGGCTTACGGTCACTTCCGTGTCGAGCATCCTTATGGCCATCACAAGCGTGTTGCAACCCCAGAAGATCCAGCAAGCTCAAAAATGGGTGAGACATTCTGGCAGTTCTTCCCACGGTCAGTGATCGGTAGCTTTAAATCTGCGATCGAAATTGAAAAGACGCGTTTGGCACGTCGTGGTAAAAAGTTCTGGTCTTTGGAAAATGAATTGATCCAAGGCTGGGCAATGACCACGGGTCTGTATGGCGCGATGATTGCGGTCTTTGGGCGTAAAGTTATTCCATTCTTAGGTATTCAGGCGGTCTATGGTTTCAGTCTGCTTGAAGTGATCAACTATGTTGAGCACTATGGTTTAATGCGTCAGAAGAAAGCCGATGGTAAGTATGAACGTACCATGCCTGAGCATAGCTGGAACAGCAATAACATTGTGACCAACTTGTTCTTGTATCAATTGCAACGTCACTCTGATCACCATGCGCATCCTACACGTAGTTTCCAAGCGCTGCGTCATTTTGAAAAAGCGCCGCAATTACCATCAGGCTATGCATCCATGCTCTTGCCGGCGTATATCCCATCAATCTGGTTCAAGATGATGGATAAACGTGTGGCTGAGCATTATAAAGGTGATTTAACCAAGGCCAACATTCTGCCTGCTAAGCGTAAAGCATTGATGAAGAAATATGGCATCGTTGAGTCTGCATCCGTTCAGTCTCTTGCAGATAGTTCAAGTAAAGAGCCTGTAGAAGCTTAAACGAGAACGAAGCCAGTTTGAAAGCCTCACTGTTGTGGGGCTTTTTTTTATGTGAGTGATGGTATCGATGCGACATCCAAGTGCTTTAGTGTGAGATAGTAGATCCTATTATTTGAATATCGACTTTCATATATTGATGAAAGTTTAGGAGCGTTTGGACATGATGCTAAACCTTATTTTTAGTCGTAAATTGATTCCGTTAGTGTGTGGGTTTGGTCTGGGTGTATTGGGGCTCGCAGCTCAAGCCGAAACAACGTCATCAGATTTACAACCTAAGACCTTACTCAATAGTAATACAGACACGGCAAAAGGTGAGTGGGTCGGTACTAAAGCCCCCGATTTCCGCCTGCAAGATCAGAATCAACAGTGGCATAGCCTAAAAGATTATCAAGGCAAGTGGTTGGTGCTCTATTTCTATCCTTTGGATGACTCTCCGGGTTGTACTGAGGAAGCGCGCCAGTTCCGTGATCTTTATCCGACTTACGTGAAGCAGAATATTACGGTACTCGGTGTGAGCTTAAATGATGTGAGCTCGCATAAAGCCTTTGCTGATAAGTTGGGTCTGCCATTTCCACTGCTTGCCGATACTCAGCATGATCTGGCGAAGTCATTTAAGGTGTTACGCGGCTTTGGTCCATTGTCTTATTCCAAGCGTGAGACCTTTTTGATTGATCCGCAAGGTGTGATTGTTTATCACTATGCGAGTGTGAATACCGAGTCGCATGCTGGGCAGGTGTTGAAGGATATTGCGAAGTTGTCTAGTAAATAAATTTTGTATACGCGACATCACAAAAAAGCCCCGTCATTCGACGGGGCTTTTTCAATTAATCTACAACATTATTTCAATTCAGAAGATGACTTGCCGAGTACGCGACGTGCAACGATCAATTGCTGGATCTGTTGTGTGCCTTCAAAGATATCCAGAATCTTCGAGTCACGGCTCCATTTTTCCAGTAGCTCGACTTCGCTATAACCGACCGAACCACACAGCTCGACACATTTCAACGTGATCTCATTACAGACGCGACCAGCTTTAGCTTTGGCAATCGACGCTTCTTTTGAGTTCGGCTGTCTGTTGTCCGCCATCCATGCTGCTTTCAGGGTCAGTAAGCGAGAAGCTTCCCAGTCTGCTTCCAAACGATCAAGGGTTGCTTCAATGTAGGATGCATTGATTGGCAGGGTCGCATAGTCTTTAGACAAGTGATCTTTAAGCAGTTCACGAGTTAGATCTAAAGCCGCTTTACTAACACCAACCGCCATCGCAGCGACCAGAGGGCGTGTATTGTCAAAAGTCTGCATGACGCCAGCAAAGCCTTTTTGCACATCGACTTCTGGTGAGCCCAGTAGATTCGCAGCAGGCACACGGCAATCGATAAAATTGATCGCTGCGGTGTCTGAAGACTTAATACCCAGTTTGTGCTCAAGGCGTGCGATTTCCATACCCGGTGTGCCGTGCTCAACAACAAAGGATTTGATCGCAGCACGACCGACATTCTTGTCCAGTGTTGCCCAGACCACAACCGCATCGGCACGTTGACCGCTGGTGACGAAAATCTTCTCGCCGTTCAGGATGTAGTCATCGCCATCTTTGACCGCAGTAGTACGGATCGCAGCAGAGTCTGAGCCGGTACCCGGTTCGGTGATTGCCATCGCTGCCCAGATACCTTGGAAGCGCTTGAGTTGTTCTTCGTTCGCTACAGCACCTATCGCAGCATTGCCAAGGCCTTGACGTGGTAGGGCAAGCATAAAGCCCGCATCGCCCCAGCACAGCTCCATTGCGCCTAGTGCGGTAGACATGTTTGAACCGTTTTTGACGATGCCATCGCTACCGCCTGAAGGATTACCCGTTGCACTGACTGCACCGGCAGCATTTTCGCCGCCTTCATTCATGCCATCGAGTAGGGAGGCCAGCATATCCAGTTCTTTTGGATAGTCATGCTCGCCTTTATCGTATTTACGTGAAATTGGACGAAACACGTTTGCAGCGACTTGATGGGCTTGTTCGACCAGCATCGAAAACTTTTTAGGGACTTCAAGATTCATTTGATTTGCTCCTTACAGGCTGATGGCGTTTTGGGTGATTGCGACGCTGCGCAAATCACGATACCAACGCTCGACGGGATGTTCTTTGGTGAAACCATGACCACCCAACAATTGCACGCCATCGGTCCCAATTTTCATGGCTTTTTCACTGCAGAGAATACGCGCAAGGTGCGCTTCACGGTGGAAGGGTTTGCCCGCTTCTGCAAGAGAGCATGCACTCCATGTCAGCAGACGCATGGCATCTACTTCAATTGCCATATCCGCGATCATGAATGCGACACTTTGACGATGGCTGATTGGCTCACCGAAGGCTTCACGCTCATTGGCATAGACCGCTACATAATCCAGAACTGCTTGCGCTGTACCGACAGCGACTGCACAGGATGCCAATGCACCTAAGTCCAGAAACTCGCGATAGTTGGCTTCAGTCAGCAAGTTGGCTTTTGGCGTACGTACATTTTTCAAATGTAAACGTGCAGTTTTTGCTGCTTTAAGACCCATGGCAGGCTCTTCAGAAAGCGTTAGGCCTGTTAGGCCACTTTCTACGATGAAGAGAGCAGGTTGACCATCGAGCTGTGCAGAGATGATGAATAACTCACTGTCGGCAGCAAGCAATACCAGAGATTTCTCACCGTTTAATACATAGCTGTCACCCTCTGCTCTGGCAGTGGTTTGTAGTTTGTAAGGGTCAAACACGACACTTGGTTCATTACAGGCCAGTGCTGCGATTGCAGGTTTAGTTTCATCAATAAATGCTGGAAGATATTGTCGTTGCTGAGCATCCGTACCATAGCGGGTCAGTACGTTGGCCACACTAACTGGCGCGTAAATGGCAGCAGCGAGAGAGAAATCACCATGACCTAAGTCTTCAAGTGCAAGCATTTGAGTAACCAGACTGTCTTCTGTGGCTGCACCACCTAAGCTTTCTGGTACGGCGTAATACATTAAACCCAATTCACTGGCTTGAGTTTGTACATCAGCAGAAATGCCATGGGCTTCATCCGCAGCATGAGCCGCTGGACGGAGCACTTCTTTAGCAAAACGGGACAAGGAGTCACGTGTCATTTGCTGTTCATCGGTCAGCGTCAGATCAAACAGGTTATTGCGTTTTTGGCTTGGTAAGCGCGTTGCTTTGCCAGAAGATTTTGCCGGCGTAAAGATACGTGCCGCTTGAGTTGCAATTTGAAAACCAGTTTTTGAGCCTTGATAAAGCAGTCCCTCAATGGGCTTGCGTATTTTTAAACGGTCAGCGATATCGCTAGACGCGAATTGGGTCAGCATGTACAGGCCGAGACCTTGTGCCTTGCCCATAAAAGTATCTTGTGTATGCATCAGTGTAATTCCATATGACGGCGGGAGAACGGGTAGATGCTGTCATGAAAGACCAATCTTCCCTATGGTCACGCTAAAATCAATTTCTGTCAGAAAAGTCAATCGCGTTATAAAAAGTCTGTAATCCTTGCTGCGCTTGATTTTGACTGGGTCAGACTTCCAAGTCTGTGGCACTTTAGCTTAAAAAGAATACAAAATATTGAGTGAAATAGTCAGGCGGTTTTCGTGGAATAGACGTCAAATGAGTGCAAATAGTATTCGGTATCATCCTTGCATATCGGGTAGAATACCGCGCGCGAATTTATGCGGCTAAATAACTTTAGTTGTAGTGGGTTCGAGTAGACTTTTGGCGTAATGGTTGGGGAGTAGGTAATGGGTAGTTTAAGTGGGCAAGCCTTGGGCAACGTAAGTGTCGGCATGGATGCCTCTGTGATCATTGTGGGTGCTGGATTTAGCGGCATGGCAATGGCTATTGAATTACAAAAAGCAGGTATCGACTTCCTGATCTTGGAAAAAGGGAATGAGTTCGGCGGGACGTGGCGTGATAACGTCTATCCCGGTGCGGCTTGTGATGTGCCTTCACACATGTATTGTTTTTCTTTTGAGCCGTATCGTTGGTCGCGCTCTTATGCCATGCAGCCTGAGATCCTTGATTATCAGAAGCATGTCGCGAAGAAGTATAACCTCTATCGCGATACACGCTTTAATGCGGGTGTTCAAAGCAGTGAATACCATGAAGCTGGGAGTTATTGGTCTGTCACGACAACGACTGGGCAGGTTTATCGCGCTCGCGTTGTGGTATCCGCACGGGGTGCCATTCATATCCCAACCTACCCAAATCTTCCCGGATTGCATGATTTCAAAGGCATCAAAATGCACTCGGCAGAGTGGGATCATAGCGTTGATTTGAAAGGTAAGCGTATTGCACTTATTGGGACTGGTGCCAGTGCCATTCAGGTCGTGCCTGAGCTTGCAAAAGTTGCAGGTCAGCTTACCGTATTTCAGCGAACCCCTGCGTGGGTATTGCCGAAACTAGACTATGCCTACAAAGAAAAAACGCTAGATAAGTTAGAGCAAAAGCCGCTGTCACGTTGGCTCTATCGCAAGCAAATCTACTGGACATTGGAAGCTTCTGCAGCCGGTTTTGTTATCGATCCTCGGGTGATGAAAGTCGGTCAGTTGATGGCGTATAAGCATTTACGTGTTGTCAAAAACAAGCAGACACGTGCGGCACTGACGCCGAACTATACGATGGGTTGTAAACGTATTCTGATGTCAAATAGCTACTTGCAGGCGTTTAACTTGCCGCAAGTCAAGTTGGTCTGCGCGGTTGATGCGATCACTGAAAACAGTGTGGTGTCTGCAGGCCAAGCGCATGAAGTCGATGTCATTATTTTCTGTACTGGCTTTGATATCACGGGTGATGCTGCACAGTTTGCGATGAAAGGAAAAAATGGTCTCAGCATTAGCGAGCACTGGGCACAAGGCATGCATGCATACTTGGGCATTACCACCCATAACTTCCCGAACGCATACTTCATGGCTGGACCCAACACAGGTCTTGGGCATAACTCCATTATTTTGATGATTGAAGCGCAAGCCCGTTATATCGGTCAAGCACTCACCTACATGAAAAAACAGGGTTATCAAAGTCTTGAAGTCAAAGCAGATGATGAAAATCGCTTCACCGATGATGTTCATGCACAAATGAGCAGATCAGTCTGGAGTTCAGGTTGTGCAAGCTGGTATCTCGATGCGAGTGGTAAGAATACGACGCTCTGGCCAAGTTTTACGTTTAACTACATCTTAAAAACGCGTAAATTCAATCCAGATGTCTATGATGGCCAAGGCGGCACTCCAGAAAGCAAAAATATCGTCAAACGCTTGCTGGCACATATCTAAGATCCGACCCTGATTAGGATCAGATCTCTTATTAGTACTCGGCCTTGAGAATGGGCCGAGTGCTATATCGCAAGACCCACGGTCAGTGTTGAGGCATAGCCTGCAGAGATGCTGCCCGTGACTGTCGCAATTTGATTGCTCACCCCATCACTGAAGACCATATCTGTCGCATAGCTGATCTGAGCGAGATTGGTGACACTTTTGCTATATTCTGCATTGGTATAGGCCTCATTCAATGTGGCAACTGGAAAACCAAACTGAGAGGTTTTGATGGCGTTGACTGCTGAGGTTGCCTGTACCAGATTGGGATAAATCTCGAAATGTATATGCGGCATGCGCCCACTGTAGCAGCCAGGAAAAATTGTCTCAAAAGTCACATAGCCATCTGCATCGGCTACTTGCACACCGCGAAGAAAACTATCGGAAGTCACCCCAGCAGAATACAGCGAATATAAGCCGTCAGATGTGCAATGCCATAAATAAACCACATAGCCAGCCAGCGATGCACAACTTGAATTGTTATTCACAAGTTTGAGCGTGATGGTCAACGGAATGCCTGTGGCGGTATTGGTGGTAGTGAGACTTGGTTTAATATCACTGCGCACGATGCCCGAAAGTACTAACGCATTGACGATACGACCATTGACTGAGTTGGTGCCATCACCGGGGTAGGGCCCCCCTGTTTCCGTTGGAATGACGGAACATGCGGATGATGACGAACTGGTTGTGCTGGTTGTTGTGGTATCGGCTGTGCTAGTCGTAGACGAAGTCAACGTCGTTGATCCATCATCATTGCCACATCCCATCAGAACCATAGGCGCAACGCTGACACCAGCAATAATTCTCAGCGCCTGACGTCGGCTCGCATTCCGTTTGAACAAATTTTCTAAATCGTATTGCAATCCATGCTCATGTTTCATATCCATTTAATTCCACCTCATCTATTGGTGATGGCATTTTTGGAGGAAAACATGGATGAAAGTTGAATCAAATGTAAAGACGATGAATATTTTTAAAGCATTATGGCGTTGATGAATAAATCGATGGGGGGGGCTTGAGCGGGGATCAGCAGTATCGGTTGATGATCAGCATGCCTATCACCATCAACCGATATGAAGCAGATTTTTTTAAGGTTTATTCCATTTCGTTGAGAATAATTCGTCCTTCACCGATCCAGTCAGTGAGGAACTCATAGTCATCAATGGTGACATTGGATTGATCAAGGACTAAGCCATCAGCAAATTTTTGGGCAATACCTTGCTGAGCGTTTGGAACCTCAATCTCTTCACCATTCCACCAGAATTCAAGAGAGGCGCTTTGCTGTAGATAAATCAAACGTCCTGCAGGTTCGCGTTGCAGGGTTGCACCGCTTTGCAATGCTTGTTTTAACTCACTCTTTGCGATGCCAAAACCTTCAGGAAGGTTGTCAGGATCACGTGATTCGCTTAGCAAAGGTAATATTGCTTGTGTGAATGACTCTGAGTCTTGCAGTGTTTCTTTCAAAGACTCAATAAGTTTTAAACGTAATGCTTCGAGTTCGTCACTACTGATTAAACCTGCGCTGTAAGCTTTTGTACGGTAATCTTGAAGAGGGGCTTGGAGCTCAGAGTCACCAATGACATGATCTACAACCCGCTCAAGAAGCTGTGCAGCATTGGGCATGCGGAAACCGAAGGAGTAGGTTAAGCATTCGCCGACTGCGACGCCATAGTGAGCCAATTTTGGTGGAACATAGAGCACATCACCCACTTCAAGCACTTCATCAAAGAATACATCTTGCATTTCAGGCAGCAGACGCAGTGGTTGGTCGGGGACTAGGGCGGTTTGATTATCGCACCATTGACCCAGTTGCCAGCGACGGCTGCCATACCCTTGCACTAAAAACACATCGTATTGATCAAAATGACGTCCCACAGAGCCACCTGCTGGTGCATAGGACACCATGACATCATCACGGCGCCACTGAGGAATAAAATCAAAAGCTTGCCATAGATTTGCAACATCAAGAGACCAATGATCTACAGCTTGTACCAGTAGTGTGTGTAGGGGCGGGAGTTTCTTAAGATCGTTTGCAACAAAAGGAGATTTTTTGACGCGCCATTGTTCAGCATTTTTGGGGTTTTGCATCAACAAGCGCGCTTGAACTTCTTCTTCAAGGGCGAGCTCCTTAATATCTTCGGGCTCCAACAAGCCTGCGATTTGTGGCATCCCATTTTTAATCAGCAATGGTTTTTTTTGCCAATATTCAGTCAGAAAGGTGTCGATGGAGATGTTGCCAAGTATATGTGTCATGTCGTGATGGAGTCTTTATAAAAGTCATGGAAAATCGAATGGACGCATTATATACCAAGGCATCGTGTCGATAGGCATGCTTTTTGGGATTCAATCAAGAGGTTTGAGCAGGGTGGTGAGTTACTTATACGGGTGTTGTCGACCGGAACATTAGTTCAGATCGACATACAAATCAAAGTTTTCACATTCGTTCAATGATTTTATTGAGCAGCAGCTTCGCCGGAAGCAGCTTTGTGCTTAGGTGCAGGGTAGTGCAGAACATCTAAGCAGACATCGCGATTATCTTCAGTTTTTTCAGCAAGCGTACGTGTGCGTGCACTCGCGAGAATTTTCATGTAATCGGGATCGGTATGCATTGAAGCCACGGCTAAAACAGGATCTTGAATGGATGGCAGTAATTCAGTCAGTAAGTTGGTATAGCCTTTATGAAAGTTCTTATTGTTATTGGTGCCGAGGATTTGGGGGCAAATTTCATTGAGTACATCAATGGTCGCAATTTCTTCTTGAGATGCACCCGATCCTCCTTCGACCTCAACTTGTGATTTTGCTGCTGCTTTAGCAGCCGTTGATTTAGTGGTCGCTGTTTTAGCCACATTTGCTTTACTGCTGGTATCCGCAGCAAAGCTACTTGTTGCGATAAAGCATGTAGAGAGTAATGTAGCGACTAGGGTATTGGTTGCGAGATGAATACGATTCATATAAAGACTCTATAATAGACTATGCTTGAATAACGCGTATTATGCCGTGTTGTAGGCTATTGCTTTTAGGTGATTTTACGGCGAGTTTGCATTAATTTTGTAGACGCTGGAATGATGATGGTTACAAAATAAGATAAAACCATAAATTCTGTTGAAAAAGATTGACGTGTTTAATGATATTTATGGTTGATTGAGAGTGTGAATTGAGAATTTTACTAAGTAATGATGATGGGGTACTTGCACCGGGGCTTTTGGCACTTACAGAGGCATTATCCGCAATTGCTGAGGTGGTTGTCGTCGCACCCGAGTCCGAGCGAAGCGGTTCCTCTAGTGCATTGACTTTGGATAGACCCTTGCATCCCGTCCAACTTCCTAATGGTTTCTGGGCGGTGAATGGTTTTCCTGCTGATTGTGTTTATGTGGGGCTAAATGGCTTATTTGATGAACCTTTTGATTTGGTCATTAGTGGCATCAATTCTGGCGCGAATATGGGCGATGATGTTTTATATTCGGGAACGGTCGGTGCTGCATTTGAAGGACGTGGGTTGGCTCTGCCCGCGCTTGCGGTTTCGTTAGTCGGTGTACATGCCAAGCAATATCGAGATGCGGTACATTTTAAAGTAGCAGCAGAGTGGGTTCGAGATTTTGTGCAGCAAGGTGTTCCCGCATTGCCAACGGGGCATATTTTTAATATTAATATTCCTGATGTGGCAGCATTAACTACGGTTGAAGTCACGCGAATGGGTGTCAGAGATGTATCGCAGCCTGTGCATAGTGAGATTGATCCCAGAGGCCGCAAAATGTATTGGGTGGGCAAGTCAGGTGATCCGTTAGGGCAGGATCATGTACTGCACCAGCCTGTAGCTCAAACCTTTACTAATCAATATGGCATTGAATCAGTAGAACACTTTCGTACAGATTTTGCTGCATTGAATGATGGTTTTGTGAGTATTACACCGATTCGGCTGGATTCGACTGGTTATTCAACGCTAGTCAGTTTAAAACAAACATTGGGTCAGAACCGTATTGTTCCAATGTAATTTGCATTGCCATATGTATTAGCAGGTTTATCCTGATGACAATGATTATAGATAGAGGGTTAATAGATTGCCGCATTTCAATATTCAAGTTTCCGCCGCAGAAGCAACGCCACGCCATCCATTGGCATCTTTGATGAGCAAGGTGATCTTGGTTGCCGTGGTCACGTCATTGGTCGGCTGTGCTTCAGCGCCGAGCACGACGAGATCAACGCGTGCGGTACTCCCTGCACCTACTTTCTATACCGTGCAATCCGGAGATACGATTAGTAAGATTGCGATGCGTTATGGACTTGATTATCAAAATGTTGCACGCATGAATCAGATCGGCAGTGATTATGTGATTTATGTTGGGCAGCGTTTGCGTTTAGTGGATTCCGGCAACAGACCACAAGTCGCGCCGATAGCGCCAGATCGCCCATTAACGGCGCAGCCGTTATCAACTGGACCGATCACGAGCCCAGCACCTACAACGTATACTCCTCCACAAGTCGTTTCACAACCGGGCTCTACAGCCGCTTATGGTGCGATTGCATGGCGCTGGCCAACGGATAATCCTGTGACGCAGAGTTTCAATGTGTCACAACAAGTTAAAGGACTGCGCTTTTCAGGTAATGCTGGTGATCCAGTACGAGCTGCTGCTGAAGGAACAGTGATTTATGCCAGTAATGGCTTGCCAGAATATGGCAATTTAGTACTCATCCAACATGCAAATGGTTATATTACAGCGTATGCTCATAATCAACGCTTGTTGGTACAAGAAAAAACCAAAGTGAGTGCAGGGCAACAAGTTGCAGAAATGGGGTCTTCAGGGACAAATCGCGTCATGCTTGAGTTTCAAGTCCGGTTAAATGGAAAACCGATGGATCCAGCACTTGTGCTGCCAAAGCGATAGTTTATTCCCGAATTCTGAGCTTTGCCCTGCGTAATTTATACGTTGGATATTTATAAATATGTTAGATAATTTACGCAGCATGGCGATCTTTGTCAGCGTGGTTGACCGCGGTTCTTTTAGCGGCGCCGCGCGTGAACTGGGAATTACAACCAGTGCAGTAAGCCAGCAAATTAGGCTTTTAGAGCAAGAAATGGGCACTGTACTCTTACATCGCTCAACTCGAAAGTTAAGCCTGACCGAAGCGGGTGGTGTTTTTTACCAAAGTTGTAATGAGATGGTACTTGCAGCCAAGCAAGGTCGAGTCCGTATTAATGAGCTGCGCAATGAGCTTGTAGGAGATTTACGGATCGCCACCTCGCCGGAACTGGGGGTCAATCATGTCTTACCTGCGCTATCCAGCTGGTTGCAGGGTCATCCACAGCTGAATGTGCACTTCGAGGCAGATAATCGCTATATTGATTTGATTGAAGAACGCATTGATATCGCGGTGCGACTCAGCCCAAGCCTTGCAGATTCTAGCCTCATTGCTAGACCTATGGCGCAAACGCGTTTAATCCTCTGTGCTTCCCCAGAATATCTTAGCAGCCATCCGCCGATACAAACGCCAGCTGACTTGGTTCATCATGAGCATATTGGCCTGACTTTGGTCAAAGGGCATCATGACCGACATTTCCGTCATCGTATTACAGGTGAGGAGCAGGTCGTTCGTTTCACATCAAGAGTTAGCACTAACAATGTTTTTTTGATGCGCTCTCTGGTTGAGCAAGGTCATGGACTGACCATGTTGCTTTCTGTTGATATGCCTGAGTCGTATGCAACAGGGGGATTGGTCGAGGTGCTGCCGGAGTGGGAGTTACAGCCCAACTATACGGTTTATGCGATTACGCTACGCCGTGAACAACCCCTTAAAGTGGTGCGATGTATAGAGACCTTGACTCAGTATTTTAGCCAGATGCAGGCGATTTGAGGATGGTCAATAAAAAAAGGCACATTATGTGCCCTTTTTCTATGACTCAAATTACGATTAAGCGGCTAGAAAATCTTTAACCAGAGTCACTACACGCGTAATGATTTTATCTGCGTCTGCTTGGCTTAAGTTTAGCGCTGGTAATAGACGAATCACATTGTCCGCAGTGACGTTCAGAATCAAATGCTGCTCATCTCGTGCTTTGGCTACTAGCTCACCACAAGGGCGGGGCAATTCAATCCCAAGCATCATACCGAAGCCTCTGACAATGACACCTAGCCCTGACAACTCTTCCGTAAAGCGATCTTTTAAATACTGACCAACTTTAGCGGCGTTCTCAGTCGCTTTTTCTTTCTGAATACTTTCAATGACTGCATATACTGTACGGCAGGCGAGTGGCGTGCCTCCAAAGGTTGAGCCATGGTTGCCAGCGCTAAATAAATCAGCAGCTTTATCACGGACCAGACATGCACCCACAGGGAAGCCATTGCCTAAGCCTTTAGCCGTTGTTAATACATCAGGTTTGATTGCAGTATGTTGATACGCAAAATATTGACCTGTACGACCATTACCTGTCTGGATCTCGTCCAGCATTAGTAACCAGTCGTGTTGATCACAGATTGCACGCAACTCTTCAAGATAAACAAAACCTTGAGGTGCTGTATTGACACCCCCTTCGCCTTGAATCGGTTCAACAAGAATTGCGACAATGTCATCATGGTCTTTAGCCAGTGTTTCAATCGCGGCGACATCACCAAAAGGCACACGTAAGAAGCCTTCTACTAATGGATAAAAGCCTTTTTGGACTTTTTCATTTCCGGTTGCGGATAGGGTGGCTAGAGTACGGCCATGGAAGGATTTTTCCATTACGATAATTTTGGGCGTGGTGATGCCTTTTTTATAAGCATTCATACGCGCAAGTTTAATGGCAGCCTCATTGGCTTCAGCACCACTATTGGAGAAGAAACAACGCTCCATGCCGCCAACCTGACAGAGCAAACGGCCAGCATCTTCCTGCCAAGGAATTTCAAATAAATTACTGGTGTGGACGAGAGTTTCTGCTTGTTCAACCAGCGCAGCAGTGACCGCTGGATGTACATGCCCAAGACCACAGACCGCAATCCCAGTTAATGCATCAAGGTACTCAGTGCCATCTGCTGTATAAAGATATGAACCTCGTCCTCGTACAAATGCGATCGGTTGGCGCGCATAAGTAGGCATCAAATGACTTGTTTGAGCAGAAGTCTCAATGAAGGCATGAGGATTTAGAGGTGAGTTCATGATCGTTTCTCAGGTTGCACAAAATATAGGTCAACATGTTAGCAAATTATGATAGAAATGATGTGAATTCCATGCTGATTTTTACAGATGGAATGTTATAAAAAAAGTAAATACATTTTGATGCGTAAAAGCTACGCTTTCATTACGCTTTTTGCTAGATCGGCGTTATAATTATGCAATACTTTTGAATCAGGTCTAACCGTTATGTCAGATGTTCAATCAACCCCAGATAGCGCGAATGCAACAGAAACGCTTATTCGCGAACAAATCGCGAAGCATCCCGTTCTTCTGTACATGAAAGGCACCCCGCAATTTCCACAGTGTGGTTTTTCTGCACGTGCGATTGAAGCGTTAAGCCAAATTGGTCGTCCATTTGCGTATGTCAATATTCTGGAAAACCCTGAAATTCGCGCAACATTGCCACGTATCGCGAATTGGCCTACTTTCCCACAACTATGGGTTAATGGCGAATTGATCGGTGGTTCAGATATCGTTTTGGACATGTTTCAAAAAGGCGAACTGAAACCGTTGATTGAAGAGCACTCACCTGCTCAACAAGCCTAATCAGGCACTGTATGCTGAGATAGAAAAGAGTCCATATAGAGGCTCTTTTTTGTTTGCATTAATCGTTGTTAAATTTGTTAGAAAATGTCGATAAAATGAGAAAAAAGCATTGGTATTTCTCAGTCGCATTATGGTAGTTTGAGCACGTGGCTTTATAAAAATAACTATAAAAAATTAGATGGTAAATCAGGAAGATTTGACCCCTATTACAATTATCAAGGAATCAGGTATACGCGCGATGAATAATGACATTGTTTCTGGTGATATTGATTCTACGGATATTAATTCAATGCCCTTACGTTCAATGGGCGTATTGAATCTTGGCGATCGAGTAGAGGAAAATGATCACTCAGAAGAAGAGATTAGAGCTGTACTCAATTCAAAGTTTTGGTCTCTGCGTTTCCCAAAAGCACTAGAAGCAAAATATCGGACTTATTACCGTCCAAGAGCCCTCAAAAGTTTTCATTTTCGCGCACCGATTATCCTCTTGCTTTATGTCATCTTGATCTCAGGGATTATTAAATTATTACCTGATAATAGCTTTCTCCGATGGATTAATATCTATGGTTGGGTAGCTGTTGTTGTTGCGGGTGCTTGGGTCATGTCGTATTTTTCGATATTTGATCGATGGTTTGAATGGTATGTCACGATTGGTTGTTTGATATGTGTGGGCTTGTCTGTTGCAGTTGCGAACGTCATTGCCCCAGGCGTGAGTACGATTTTGTCGCATGCAGGGATCATGTATGCGATGATTTTAATCTATAGTTTTGTGGGGTTACGTTTTCCATTAGCAGTATTCGCGGGTTGGGCAGGGGGTGTACTTGGTTTTATCTTGACGCATCAATTGCATGCGGAGATGGATTGGCAGTTGCTCCATCGGACTTATACCGGAACAAGTATTTTGGGAATGTGCATGGCTTATGCACTTGATCGCCAAGAGCGTACTAATTTCTTACAAGCCTGTTTATTACAGCAGGCCGTGATCAATGGTGAGCGTTTAGCGAATCAATTGGATGGGCTCTCGCGCCAAGATGCGTTGACTGGACTTGCGAATCGTCGTCATTTGGATGAAATGATGAATCATGAGTGGAATCGTGCACTGCGTCAGCAGCAATCCCTTGTGTTGATGATCATTGATGTGGACTACTTTAAGCATTACAACGATAAGCTGGGTCACGTGGCTGGCGATGAATGTTTGCGCAAAGTGGGTCAATTGATCCATAGCCTAGCCAAACGTAGTGGTGAGCTTGCAGCGCGCTATGGTGGGGAGGAATTTGTATTATTGTTTCCTAGTATGGAAGGGGATGTGGCCGAGCAGCAAGCCCAGCGGCTAATCGAACGGATGACTGCGCTTAGCATCCCTCATCCCGATGGTGAAAACCAACATGTGACTTTTAGTATTGGCGTCTCTGTTGCAGTGCCTACCCCAGAAACCAGTATTGATCAATTGCTAAGACAAGCAGATGCTGCACTGTATAAAGCGAAAGCCAATGGTCGCAATCGCTATGAGTTTTTTAGTGAATCTATGCGGAAAGCGGCCGCTGTCGAAGAGTGCTGATTTTTTAGTTTCATATGAATCATCATTTTAAATGAAGAATAAAAAAAGCCGATACCTTGAAATCAAGGTATCGGCTTTTTTTTGAATTAGAGGAATTTGATTTTAGCCACCAGCCCATTCAATGGTGGGTTCAATGTCATGATCAGCCTCAGGCTGTTTCTTCTTAAGCTTTTCTGGGTTGAGTTTCTCAGGCTTTTTCTTTGCCTTCGATTTATCTTTTTCCACAGTTTTACTGTCGTCAGTATCTTTGGTCTGAGAATCCGTTTTTTTGGATTTTTCCTCTTTTTTATCTTCGGTTTCTGCGTCTTTTTTGGCTTTTCCTTTATTGTCACCGTCTTCAAGGCGTTGCCACAGTTTTAATTGACGCATCACTTCACCAAAGATCGTCTCTTTACCATAACGACCTTTATCATCCATCACGCCTGCAGGACGCTTCATGAGAATGGAGAGCGCCTCTTCAACAGTACGTACGGCATTGATGTGGAACTTACCCGCCGCAACGGCATCAATGACGTCTTGACGGAGCATCAGATGCTGTACGTTCTGAACAGGCAGGATCACGCCCTGTTGGCCGTTCAAACCTTGTAATTGGCAAGCATCAAAGAAGCCTTCAATCTTGGGGTTAATTCCGCCGATGGGTTGCACCACACCGAGCTGGTTCATTGAGCCAGTGATTGCCCAAGATTGATCGATGGGAATCTGGCTGATTGATGAGATCAAGGCACAAAGTTCAGCGAGAGTTGCGCTATCACCATCAATTTCGCCATAGCTTTGTTCAAAAGCCAGAGCTGCAGAGAAGTGGAGGGGCTGTGTGCGTCCGAAGTGTGCACGCAGGAAGCTCGACATGATCAAGATCCCTTTGGCGTGAAGCGCTCCGCCCAGTTCGACACTGCGCTCGATATCGAGGATCTCACCGCCGCCTTGATAGACCGTCGCGGTTAAACGTGCAGGTAAACCAAATTCGCTGTCTGCATAATGCACCACGGTCAATGCATTGATCTGTCCGATTCTAAGTCCTTCAGTCTCGATCAACTGCGTACCACGCGATAGGTCTTCCCAGTACAGCTCACGCAGATGTCCAAGACGATATAGACGTGCTTGCAGCGTGGCATCAATATGCTTGGCAGTGACTTGACGATCACCATGTTCAATGGCTAGCGTGCTGGCCTCGCGCAGTAAATCACCCAAGGTTGCAGCATGGAGTGATAAGGACGATTGATCTTCTGCCTGACGGCTCGAATCCGTGAGCAGTGCAGCTAAAGCTGAGCGATCAAACGGTAATAATTTGTCTTTATTTACATAATCGGCAATCAGGCGAACATAGGCTTCTTCGTTTTCATCAGTACGATTGAGTGTATTAGTAAAGTCTGCACGAATTTTGAATAGGGCATTAAGCTCCGGTTCAAACTCTAGCAATTCATAATAAATATACGGCTCACCCAGCAAAATCACTTTCACCGATAGCGGTAGCGCATCGGGCTCTAATGAAATGCTACCTGTCAGGGTCAGCATGTGCTCAAGCGAAGAGAGTTTCAGTTGACCTGAACGCAGTGCACGTTTTAGTCCTTGCCATGCATAGGGCTGCTCAAGGAGTTGATCGGCCTCAAGCATCAAAAAGCCACCATTTGCACGATGTAGGGCACCGGGACGAATTAATGTGAAGTCAGTGGTAATAGTACCCATTTGGGTGAGCTGTTCGACATGACCCAATAAGTTGTAATGGGTAGGCAAGTCTTCAAAGATAACCGGAGCACCCGAATTTGGTTTATGGGTGACGACGACGTTGACTTGATAGCGGGGTGGGACACGATCAAATACACCCGGTAAGAAGTCATCTTCTTCTTGCTCTAGAATCAACTCGACATGCTCGATGATGTCCGTCGCATAGTCTTTCAGATATTCCGTGATGCCATTAACATGTTCAAAACGCTGTCCCACTTGAGTGACGCGCGGAATGACAATATCGCTGGCCAGCTGTGCATTTAGGCGCGCAACTTGATGACGTGTTTGTTCTTCGATGCGTCCCAGACGAGCACCAAGACGATGAAGTTTTTTGTCCATCTGACGGACGTTTTGATTGATCTTTGCCCGTTCCGCAGGAGCCAGTGCTGCCAGTTCATTTTCATCCAGTTCTTTGCTGAGGCCATTATTTTCAGCTTCTAAGGTTTTCACCGGCACAAAACGGTGCTGCTCATTACGAGAAACGAGTTTCAGTGCTAACGCTTCACCTTCTTGAGTCAATGCTTGCAGGGCTTGCTGTTGTGCATTGCCTGCACTTTGTCGAATCGTTTCGATTCGAGTGTGATAGCTATCCGCTGCAAATGATTTCTCTAAATGATCAAACAAGGTGCTCCACAACTGATGCATATGCTTTTTGAGCTTGGGAGCGTCACCCGGCGGTAGCTCCAGTGCAATAGGCTGACGAGGATTGATAAAGTTATTGACGTATACCCAGTCGCTTGGTGTTGGCATCTGAGCAGCTTGGACGGCAAGCATGCGTTTGAGCATGGTGCGCTTGCCAAGGCCACTGGTACCGACAGCAAAAATATTATAACCATCAAAGGGTAAGGATAAGGCAGTTTCAACTGCTGCCCTTGCGCGATGCTGACCCAAAAAATCATTGAGTGGTTTGATGCGGCGTGTGCTGGGTGGAAGACTTGATAAATTCGGCTCACGCATGAGCTGATCGGGTGTCAAGAAACCACTTTTGGGCAGTACGGCTTTATTCGTCAGAGTGTTTTTGGGTGTTAAAGTCGGCATTGGTTTCGCTGGATTGGTTTTTGTGGTGACTTCTAATTTAGAGTCCGCGACTTTGGTTTCTACAGAATCTAGAACTTGTTTGGCACGTTGTGGTTTTGGTGTTGGTAGTTTGGTGCGTGCGATTTCATCCAACAGATGCTTCAGATCATCGTGGGTTTCATGGCGTTCTGAAGTCTTTTCGCTATTGTTGTTTAAGGTGTCTAAGTTTTTGCTGCTGTTGCTTTGACTTTCCATAGCGAGTTCCGTCGTCATTGGTTCTGGTTTTTCGGATATATTTTGTATTGTGGCAGTTTGTGGGCCAGTTTCAAGTGTATTCGATGGTGCATTTATCAGTGTGTTGTCAATGATGTGATCGGTCGTGGCATGATCTGTTAAGGGGATACTACTTACAGCAGGTTTTGTATCATTTAGTTTGGAAGCGGGTGATTCAGTCACATGTAGATCAGATGTTGGGTGTTCTAAAGTTGGCAATATTTGGCTCATTCAAAAAATATTTACTGTACAGATTCGGCAATGAATCAGTGTAGCAGATTCATTGGGATCTGGAATAAATCTTCCCGCTATTCCCATATGAAGTCATGCTAAATCACCTTGAACGATGTGTCGATTTATTTGAGTAAGCTTCATTATATTGATCGTTTATTCAGTCAATGCTGGATCGTCGAATTGCCCTGCATTCATTTGCTCAATGAGTTCAGACATATACTCTACAGGTTCCTTGAGTGCTAAGAAACGAACGCGACCTTGCTCAAAAATCTGCATACCATAACGACAGGCCTGAATCACATAAGACTGTTGGCTGTATTTGGCTAATATTTCATTTAATGCTTCGCGTTGCTGCGGCATTAGTTCAAAAAGGTCTGGTTTAACGGCATCAATCCAATTCACACGCTCGATCCCAGAGATCAGGCGAAAGCGAACAGGTTCCAGTACCCAAAAATGAAAATCTAAGGTTTGATCAAAATCTTTAAGCTCAGGATGAAGCAGATAAAATGAATGTCGTGTGATTTCTAATTCTGCGCCTGACATTTGCAGTGGGCGTAAATAGCCTAAAACCGAAAGTCGAGTCGCCGCTTGCCAATTTTCCTCAATATCGTCATGCATCAGCATTGAAATGCGTGGGTCAATCATGACATTTCTGGTGTGTTGGGCGTTTTCATTTAAGAGCGCGATGATCTGACCTCTCGGCGTAATGCTGACAGGAATGACAGTGGTAAATGGAAAGCCTGGCACACTGGCCGACTGGCTGGCCATAACTGCTTGACGGCAGGAGAGTAGGGCTCGGGTTGCAAGTGCATTAACCGGCATGGGGCTACTCCAAAAACATGGGTTTCAAAAAGCATGAGTACAAACTTAAGTGCGAGTATTCTGGCAAAAATATCGTGATGCGGCTACTCTTGTGATCTTAAGTTTATGGGTATTAAGCGTTATTGCTTAATTTTCCACAATCATTCTATACAGATAAAGCAGCCAGCGATTTTATTATGTCCATGACCGAGCCAACATTGTCCAGTACCGAGTCACCACAGTCTGGTTTTTGGAAAAGAATTTTAATTTGTATCGTGATCGGTTTTTCGTCAGGTTTGCCGTTATTTGTCTTTTTGAATCTGATTCCGGCATGGGCTGATGCTTATCATCTCAATATCAAAACCATTGGTTTGTTGACCTTGTTGCAACTGCCTTATGTGTTTAAGCCATTATGGGCACCTTTTTTAGATTTTTTCCAATTTAGGCAGTTTGGGCGGCGCAGAACGTGGCTGGTTATTCTGCCGTTATTATTAGTGATCGCATTAGGCACATTGGGGACTCTACATCCTGATATCCAACTGACGCTGATCAGTGGACTTGGTATTCTGATCAGTTTTTTAAGTGCATCACTGGATATTGTGATTGACGCGTACCGTCGGGAGATTTTGCCTGATCGAGAACTGGGCTTAGGGAATACGGTCTATGTCAATGCCTATAAACTTGCCGGCTTGGTTCCGGGCGGTCTGGCGTTGATCCTTGCTGATCAATTGCCATGGGATCTGGTCTTTTTGATCGTGGCTCTTTTTATGTTGCCCTGTACACTTTTGGCGATCTTTGTACATGAGCCAGAGTTAAGGCAAGCCCCCCCGCGAACATTGGTCGGGGCCTTTATTGAACCTTTACAGGAGTTCTTTTCGCGTAAGGGTGTGAAAGCTGGGGTTGCTCTTATTGTCTTTATTTTTCTATATAAGCTGGGTGATGCGTTAGCGACGTCACTGGCGACCAAGTTTTATCTCGATATGGGTTATACCAAAACGCAAATTGGCTCAGTAGCTAAAGTTGCTGTGCTATGGGGTGGATTGATCGGTGGTTTTGTAGGCGGTTTTGCCATGCTTAAACTTTCTATCAATCGAGCAATATGGATATTTGGTTTCGCGCAAATGGCAGTCATTCCCTTATTTGCATGGCTTTCGATGCAAACAGGGCAGAGCTTAATCGCATTGGGGTCAGTTGTCGGGACAGAAGCATTTGCGGTTGGACTGGGGACGGCGGCATTTGTAGCTTTTATTGCTAAAAGTACAAATCCCGCTTATACCGCATTTCAGCTAGCGCTATTATCTACACTGGCTTCCTTGCCGCGTACGGTTGTGAGTAGCTATGCAGGTTATATGATTGATTTTATGGGTGGTTATACCAATTTCTTTTGGCTCTGTACGCTGCTGGCGATACCGGGGATGCTCATGTTGCCTTGGGTCGCGCCATGGTATGAGAAGAAAGTTTTGCAAGATTAAATAAGTGAGAGCGTTAAAATGAGAATGTTACATGTAATGCTGCGAGTCGGTAATCTAGAGCGGTCGCTTGCGTTCTATACCGAAGTGCTCGGTATGCGTTTATTGCGTCAGCAGGACTACCCTGAGGGTCGCTTTACATTGGCGTTTATTGGCTATGGCGATGAAGATAGCAATACCGTATTGGAGCTAACACATAACTGGGATACCACAAGCTATGACTTGGGCACAGGTTATGGACATATTGCCCTTGCGGTACCTGATGCTTATGCCGCCTGTGCTGAAATTAAATCCCGTGGTGGACGAGTTGTCCGTGAAGCTGGGCCAATGAAGCATGGCACGACTGTGATTGCCTTCGTTGAAGATCCCGATGGCTATAAAATTGAGTTAATCGAGCGAGCATAAGAGAGAAGCACTATTTGTTCATACTCTTTTCAAAATAGGGTTGTTCTTTCAACCAGAGTCCAAATTCCTTCATGACAGCAACGATTTTTTGTAGTCGTTGCCCATCCAAGGTCAAGCAATATTCAACTCTAACGGGAACTTCTGGGTAGATCGTGCGTTCGATCAGTCCTGCTTCTTCTAGCGCTCGTAAATCCAGTGTCAGCATACGTTGGGAAATATTCGGAATATCTCGACGTAACGCATTGAATCGCTTAGGACCATCTAACAGATAAGAGACGATAAGCAGTCGCCAGCGCCCCCCGAGTAAGGACATTGCAGCTTCAACAGAGCAGCCTGATATATTTTCTTTCATGTGGGTTCTTAAGTATACTTTATGTACCTAGATAACAAAAAACTGCCTTCTTTACAATAGTAACTGCTCTATCTACACTCATTTTTCATGTATTGAATGAGAGAGTCGTGATGAAGTTGTATTTTGCACCTGAGACCTGTTCTTTATCACCGCACATTGTCTTGCGTGAGCTAGAGCTTCCTTTTGAGTTAATCAAGGTAAATAACAAAACGAAGATCACAGCGAGAGGTGAGGATTTCTGGCAGATCAATCCTAAAGGCTATGTGGCAGCATTGCAGTTAGATAATGGGCAAATACTCACGGAAGGTTCGGCTATTGTGCAATATCTGGCAGACTTAAAGCCTGAAGCGCTTCTAGCTCCACAAAATGGGACGTGGGAACGGGTGAGATTACAGGAGTGGTTAAGTTTTATCAGCAGTGAAATTCATTGTGGAATGAGTCCTCTTTTTAACCGTGATATTCCAGAGGGCGTGAAAGATATGTTTAAAAGTAAGCTTTATAAGCGCTTTGATTTCATTGAACTGACTTTGGCGGAGCATGATTATCTGCTGGGCGATTCTTTTAGCATCGCAGATGCATATTTATTTACTGTGCTGGGCTGGGTCAAGTTTTTTGCAATTGATTTAAGTCCGTGGATTTCCATCATGAAATATCGTGATCGTATTCAGCCCCGTCCATCCGTTGTTGCGGCTTTGCAAGCAGAGGCGCTTGCTTAAGCAAATGCGTTATCCTCCCATTTCTAGCGGTCTTTCTCGGAAGTGTAATTTATGACGAACTTCCATGAGGCGATCATTAATCTTTTTCGCATCGCTGAGCGAGGAGGTCATACGCAAACGCCGATTCAGATACTGCTCGCATAGCTGTAAAGCCAGTTCCTGACAGAGCCCTTCCAAATGGACGGGTTCAGCGTTTAGGCTTTGGATATTGACGCGATCGAGCAAGTGACACAACCATGAGCGCTCGCGATCGTCCGGCCATGCACCCAGCAGAAAGTACAGTGCTTGTTCTGCATCATCGGGTAAGTCGGTGCGGAATTGTGCAATGAGTTGCAAGGCACGACCAAGAGGCTGGTTGATATCTGCAAGTTCGTGCAACTCCTCTAGTGCTTCTGCTTGCATTGGATAATGCAGCAGAAGAAGTAAGGCTTGTTCTTCTAAAGAGTGCTGCTCAAAATTCAGAGAGTGCTGTACAAGCTGTGCGGTTTTACCTTTCCATCCTAGGCCTAGACGCTCCCGTAAGGATTGGAAGAGTAGTCTGCGATAACTGCCATTTTGTGGTAAGAGGTTAATCATCTCCTGTGCGTCACGCATCAAGCGACTTTTGCCTTCGGGATGTGCCAGATTGTGCTGTACGGCAAGAGTTTCGTACAGAAAATCTGATAGTGGCGGGGCATTTTGAATGCGCCGTTTTAACCCAGTAGCGCCTTCGATCCGCACCAAAGAATCAGGGTCATGGTCTTGCGGCAATACAAGGAAGCGTAACTCACGACCATCTTCGAGTACGGGGAGCGATAGCTCTAAGGTACGCCAGGCTGCACGTTGACCAGCATTGTCGCCGTCAAAAGCTAAGGTGACGCGTGGATTTTGCTTAAATAAAGTAAGGAGATGATCAACGTTGGTTGCTGTTCCCAGAGCAGCAACAGCACCCGGTAAGCCTGCTTGATGCAGCGCAATGACATCCATGTATCCTTCAACAATCAACCATTCCTCAGCCCGCGCTTTACGGCTCTCATAGAGACCATACAGAATTTGGTTTTTATAAAAAATCTCTGATTCAGGGGAGTTGATATATTTTGGTTTGATGTCATCACGCATAGCACGTCCACCAAAGCCCACCACACGCCCTTTAGGATCACGTATTGGAAATATGACACGGTCACGTAATAACACGTAGTCACGACCTTGTTCGGTAGTTCGGATGAGCCCGAGTTTCTTGAGACCTTCAATATCATGAGGAAAACGCTGAGCGAGATGATTGGCGTGATCAGGCGCATAGCCTAGGCGCCAAGACTGAATCGCAGCATCATCTAAACCACGACGATCAAAATAAGCCCGTGCGGGTGGATTTAGGGTTAGTTGTTGTTCGTAGAACTGTGCAACTTGTTCAACCAAATCATAGAGTGTTGCTTCTAAAGGCTCATCAGGTGCTAAGGGTTGGAGTGGAAAATCATACTCATAATAATCAAGACTATCATCACCACCAGGTGCCGAGTTCAAGTAGGAGTCTTCATCTAGCCCAGAAAAGTCCGCAGCAGGCGCTTCAGAGCTTGAATTCACTGCCGTTGGTTGAGTGGATGATTTGATATCGGTTGTTTTTTTCTGTGTGACAGGTGTTGCTTGTCGTGTATAGCTTAAACGAGCCTTTGCTTCACGTACCGCTTGAGGATTTCGTTCAGGCAGTTCTACGCCAGCACGCTGCGCAAGATCTTTGAGCACATCGATAAAGTCGCGGTTCTCATAGTTCATGAGAAAACTAATGGCGTTGCCATTGGCATTACAACCAAAGCAATGGTAATAGCCTTTATCACGGTGAACGTGAAATGATGGGGTACTTTCTTGATGGAAAGGGCAGCAAGCGGTATAGCTTTTGCCAGATTTTTTGAGTGGGACGTGGCTGTGAATGAGTTCGACTAAGTCTGTACGATCGATAATCTGATCGACAATTGCGCGTGGAATACTCATGTCAAACAACCTCCATCAGATGCGATTAAAATGCATCGCTGATGGAGGATGATAACATGCCAAGCTCAGTTATGGCTTAGTTGAGGCTGCAGGTGAAGCAGAAGAAATCTGAGAAGGTGAGGTTGCTCTAGACGCCGGTGCGTTATTACTTTCACCCATTTCGCTATTATCTCCGCCTGAGAAGAGTGTGCCGAACCAACGCGTTACGCCATGTCCAACTTTACTGAGAACCTGTCCGGTTTTTTGTAGGGTAGTTGGTTGGGCTGGTGCGTTGACATCGCTACTTGGGATCGGTGTTTTCACTGTTTGGTCAGCAGGTCCATTGGGAACGATGGTCGCTGCGGGTTTACCCAAGATGCCTAAAGTCATTTTATTAACCCAAGACGCTTCACCGCGTGCTTCAGCCAGATTCACCGTGTCGCCGTGAACCAGTTTCGGGTAGTTTGTTTTCAGCAAATCTAAATATTGATTTGCAAGGTCATTCATACCGAGTTGTTGATAGCTATAGACCAGCGTTGCGAGCGCTTCAGGCACTTGAGGTGTTTCTTGGTAATACTCTACGACCCAGCGTGCGCGTTGGACAGCTGCGACATAGGCTTTACGTTTTACGTTGTATCGAGCAACGTTCATTTCACCTTCGGCGAATTGATTGGTGATAAAACGCATACGCTGTGCAGCATCAGGTGCATAGCCACTTTGTGGGAACTTGGTGACTAAGTCACGGAAGTTGTCGTATGCCGCACGCAGGTAGCCCGTATCACGATGCGCTGAATTCAGGTTGGTATAACGGAGTAAAACGTCAGACCCGGTTTCCATATTGGCAACACCGCGCAAATAATATGCATAGTCGACTTGCGGGTTTTGTGGATACAGTTTGATGAAACGATCCGCAGCGGTGATTGCACCGGGGTAATCGCTATTCCGGAAACGGGCATACATCAAATCAAGTTGACTTTGTTCGGTATAGGCGCCAACAGGGTAATATGTCTCAAGAGCTTCAAGGTCTTTGGTCGCATCACTAAAGCGTGCATCTCCTAAATACCGTTGAGCGGATTGATAATAACCCTGTTCAGTTTGGGTGGGACCAGCGTCTTTTTTCCGATCTGCATCTTTGCTGAATAAGCTGCTACAAGCGGACAGCAATAACGATCCTGACAGTACAACTGGCACTACAAGACCCGTCAAACGCGGCAGCGACATAAAAACTCCTGAGAAACATGCCCATCTGGGCTACAATGCCGGCTATTAAAGCATTTTTGCGCTGTTTCGCAAATGATAAAATCCATGACCAACACACAAAGCCTACAGATGACGACGCAAACAATGAGCGAAAACCCAGAGAAAGATCCGATAACCGATTTAGACGCCATTGATGGATGGTCTGAAGATGAAGCTGCGCCTGAGGATGACCTCGAAAGTTTGATCGATGACGATGCTATAGATACCCCAGATGAGCAGTTGCCGGATGATTTTGGCTTACAGGCACATCCTGCTACACATATAGAGAAAACAGCGGTTATTGATGAAGCTTTAGCGGGTTTACGCTTTGATCAAGCGGCGGCTTCTTTATTTCCAGAATATTCGCGTGAAAAGTTGAAAGAGTGGATGCTGGCTGGTCAGCTCACTTTTGATGGGAAAGTTGTTAAACCGAAATCTCGTGCTTTGGGCGGAGAGACCATCACCCTTGATGTAAAACTGGAAGCACAAACACGCAGCTTGCCGGAAGATATTCCGCTGAATATTGTGTTTGAAGATGATCAGATCATCGTTTTGAACAAACCAGCAGGGCTTGTCGTTCATCCCGGCGTCGGGAATTGGTCTGGAACACTCGTCAATGGCTTATTGCACCATGACTCACGTCTAGCCGAGCTCCCACGTGCAGGCTTAGTCCATCGGATTGACAAAGAAACCAGCGGTCTATTGGTTATTGCCAAGACTTTGGTTGCACAGCATAGCTTGTCACAGCAATTGGCAGAGAAATCGGTGTTTAGGATTTATGACGCTGTAGCTGTGGGACATGTGATCGCGGGGGGGACTATTGATGAACCTATCCGTCGCCATTCTGTTGATCGTTTGAAAATGAGTGTGCAGCATGGTGGACGTCCATCTGTGACGCATTATCGCGTCACTGAACGTTTTGGTTCGCACAGTTTGCTACGGGTTCAATTAGAAACCGGTCGCACACATCAAATTCGTGTTCATATGGCTCACATTGGTTTTCCATTGGTTGGTGATGCGACTTATGGTGGACGTGCCCGTTTACCAAGAGGCATTAGCGCTGACCTGATTCAAACCTTGCAAGGATTTAAGCGCCAGGCGCTGCATGCACGCGAGTTGGGTTTGATTCATCCTGTTACTGGTGAAGAAATGCATTTTGAAGCGCCTTGGCCTGACGACTTCGCCAATTTAGTCAAAATGTTGCGCCGTGAGGCACAACCTGATCTGAGTCAGTTCCGCTAGGTTTTATTTGGGCTTGATTGCTGTCATATCAGCTTAAGGGGTCTATCCTAAAATAGATCACTGGGCGAATATCGTTGGAGATGATTTTGAGTATTGATTTACAAGAGAGCTCCCTAAATTGGCTAGCCGCGACGGGATTACCACCCTCAGTTTTGGCAGGCCAAACCTTACGTCATGGTGCAGGCCACAGTCTTGCACCCTTTGACACGTTTAATCTTGCACTGCATGTTGGTGATGATCCTGCTACGGTACAAGCCAATCGTATGGCGCTGCTTCAGCAGCTTGCTCCCTACGGTTGTGAACGTTTGGTGTGGCTCAATCAAGTTCATGGTACTGAAGTTTATCGAGCGACTGCCGATGTGCAGATTGAAGTACCGACTGCTGATGCGGTGGTCACAGATCAAATTGGTGTGGGTTGTGTCATTATGACTGCCGACTGTTTACCTGTGGTGCTGTCTAGTGCGGATGGTCGTGAAGTTGCGTGCTCGCACGCGGGCTGGCGTGGGCTGCTTTCTGGCGTCATTGAAGCGGCTGCCCATGCCATGAAAGAACCACCGGTTTATGCTTGGCTCGGTGCTGCGATCGGTGCGGAGTCCTTTGAAGTCGGTCCCGAAGTACGAGATCAATTTGTTCAGGATGACCCTGCCAGTGCTGAGGCATTTACGGCGTTACCCAATGGCAAGGACAAAGCGGATCTCTATCAATTGGCACGCTTACGTTTAATGGGATTGGGTATCGAGCGTGTCAGTGGTGGTGAACATTGCACGGTGCTGAATCAAGACCAGTTTTTTTCATATCGTCGTGATCAGCAAACTGGACGTATGGCCACGGTGGTCATGATTCGACCATAATGTGTGGCATGATGATTGATAAAACTGTAGTTTGGCCTCGTATGGGGTAACATGCGTTTATCGATATCACGCATTATATTCGTCAGAATTACTGGAAATTTTACTTTGTCTACACAGCCTTTACAGTCTAATCCTGCAATTGCCCAACGAGTAAAGCGACTTTGTGTCGTGTATCACAGTGCCTATGGTCATACCGCACGCGTGGCTCAAGCCATCGTTGATGGTGCTAACGAAGTCGCTGATGTGGATGCCTCACTCGTGTCGGTTGAGCATATGGACCACTATAAATGGGAACTTTTGGATCAAGCGGATCTACTTGTTTTTGGTTCCCCGACCTATATGGGGAGTGTGACAGGTCAATTTAAGCTATTTATGGATGCGACCTCGAGTCGTTGGATGGCGCGTGCATGGTCGGGTAAGCTTGCTGCTGGTTTTGCTAATTCTGGCGGGCTGAGTGGTGATAAATTATCCGTACTTCAGCAAATTAATTTGTTTGCGATGCAGCATGGCATGCTGTGGAGTGGTCTGCCGTTGATGTCACAAGGACATGCGCCAAGCGACCTGAATCGTTTAGCCAGTTTCTTAGGCTTGATGACTCAGTCCGATAACTTACCTGTTGCTCAAACACCACCTGATGGTGATATGGCGACGGCGCGCTGGTTTGGTCAGCATCTTGCGCAGCTTATGCATCGTTTTTATTGATGGATCAAAGATTTAAATATGAGCTCTTCTAATAAAGTTGTCGATGTTGCTGTCGGTTTGATTGTTAAAAATGGACAGGCACTACTGGCTAAGCGCGCTCTGCATCAGCATCAAGGTGGGCGTTTCGAGTTCCCTGGGGGCAAAGTCGAAGCAGGAGAGCTAGTAACCACAGCACTCACGCGTGAGCTGCATGAAGAGCTTGGCATTGATATTCATGATCCTCAATTAGTTCAGCGCCTCACGTATACATATCCCGAAAAGACGGTTTGTCTGCATGTCTACCGGATAGAGTCTTTTATTGGAGAGCCGATCGGGCGAGAAGGGCAGCCACTGACTTGGGTGGATTTAGATGCCTTGTTTGAGCTCAATTTCCCCGATGCGAATCGTCCAATTGTGCGTGCTGCGCAGTTACCAACCCGCTATTCGATTACATCTGATCTTTATGAGCCGAGAGAGGCCGCCATTGCGCCTTGGCTGGCTGAGATTGCCATTGAGAAAGAAACGGATGCTTGGGTATATGTGCGATTACCCAGTGTGTCGTCAGAACTTTATGCTATGGCTGTCCAGCGCCTTTCTATGCTGCGTCCTGACCTGAATCTGATTGCAGTATGGGATGCACCAGAAGCCTTAAATGAAATTATCGTCGGTCGTCACCTCACTCAAGCCGCTTTATTAGCGAAAAAACATCTAGAGCGTCGTTCTGAACGAGAATTCTGGTTCGCGGCGTGTCACGATGAGGCTTCGGTTGCCCATGCTCAGAAGTTAGGTGTTGATGCAATAGTGGTTGGTGCGGTTTTGTCGACGCCAACACATCCCAACGGTGACGTTCTGGGGTGGGATGGTTTTGCAAAGTTAGCAGGCTTAAGTGATATACCCGTTTATGCTTTAGGGGGGATGCAACCCAGTAACATTGATGAAGTCCAAGCACTGGGTGGTTTTGGGGTGGCGGGTGTGAGATTTGTTTAAAAAAACTACTGCCCCTGCAAATGCCCCTTCGCTTCATTCACCACATCTGGTTTATTTTGCAACGCCCCAGCCAAAGCAATGAGTTGCCAGAAACCACTTTTTTGTTGGGGTGATTTGGCGAGCACGAGTCCGCGACGAGCCATTCCTTCAGCAGTTGCACCATCTTTCTTTTTTAAAGCCACTTCACTTAATCGTGCGTAGACACTCGAGAACTGCGGAGCAATACGCTGCACACGATCAAAAGTTTCTTCTGCATTATCCAATTGGCCCAGCTGTAATTGCTGCTGGCCTTGCGTCATCAGACTTTGTACCAATGGAATATCATGACCATCCCGGAGAGCAACTTGAGGCTGCGCAGGTGCGGGTGGTAGAGGCGTACTCGGTAAGGTCTGCGACTGAAGTGGTGGGTATCCGAATTCAGGCTGAGCGGTTGTCGGACTTGCTGGCTTCGGTTTTTGAATCTGAGGCTTTGGAGGATGAACTTTAGGTGGAACCACGACTGGTGGTGCAGATTGGCAGCCGACTAGGCCTAAAACCAAACCCATAATGATCAGCTTTTCGGTTCTCAATTTCATCGGCTGTACTTTATCCATAACCTGATTCATATCTATTCTCATCATTAGAAACTTTCCATCGCGCGATCAATAGCCGAAGTTTGACGCGGTGGTGTACGTGGAGCTGGAACGGGTGGGGCTGCTGGTGTCGATACAGTCGGCGCAGGTGTAGTATTTAAGGTACCGTTGTTGCTAGACATGACTGGCGTACTATACATGTCCGTATTATTTTGTGATTGCTGCAATTGATCAATCTTCTCTTGCCCACAAGGGGAGATTTGAGAAGGGAGCGTGGTGCGGAGCATCGGAATATACGTTGCACCAGGACAACCTTCTGCTGATACTTGACCACTCGCTGCATCTACCCACTGCCAAACCACGCCATCTGGTTGAGCAAGCTCAACAGGTGTTAGTTTGAGACGACTCATGAGGTTAATCCAAATCGGTAGGGCACCCGATGCACCGCTCAACCCCGTTGGGCGGTTATCATCCTGACCAACCCAGACCACAGACACATAGTTGCCGCTATAACCCGCAAACCAAGAGTCACGCAGGTCGTTGGTCGTACCTGTTTTACCCGCTAAGTTGAGCGCAGGAGAAAGTGTACGGTTTGCAGCTTGTGCAGTCCCTGATTTTACAACTTGTTGCATGGCGTAATTCAGCAAATATGTCGGTGCAGGATCTACACTTTGACGCATAGATAAACCATAGCGTTGCAACGGTTCACCAGTGGCTTTTATGACGGAAATGATGGCTCGGGGGGGGTGCTGGAAGCCATCTGATGCAATCGTGCCATACATATTCAGGATATCAAGCGGTGCAAGATTTGCTGCACCGAGCAAGACTGATGGGTAGGTAGGTAATGTGGCGTTGATGCCTAAATCTTTTAAGGTTCCGACTACTTGTGGAACGCCTAATTGCATACCTAGATTAACTGTAGCTTGGTTATAAGAATGCGCTAATGCATCAGTCAGTGAGACAACGCCATGATCTTGTAGATCATAGTTTTTCGGCTGCCAATTGGACATGCCAGCGCCAGTGATATTCACCGGACCATCATCAACGAGTGAGGCGAGGTTATATCGACCTGATGCTAGTGCCGTGAGATAAACTGCAGGCTTAAACAGTGATCCGACCTGTCTGCGGGCATCTAAAGCACGGTTATATCCAGTAAACAAGCCTGAACCGCCAACGACTGCTAAAATTTCGCCGTTTTGTGGATTTCCAACAAGGACAGCACCTTGTAATCCTGTTAACCGTTTAGGGTTGGATTTCACGATTTTATTCAACGTTTCTGCAAATGCGGCATCAGCTGCATTTTGGACACGAGGATCTAGCGTCGTAAAAATCTGTAAGCCATCACTGGTTAGATCGGTTTCCTGATATTCCAGACGCAGTTGGCGACGAACCATATCTAAAAAGTCTGGATATAAGCTCTGCCCAGCTGTTGGCTTCTCCACGATGCCTAGGGGCATGTCGTGTGCAGATTGATACTGTTCTTGAGTAATTTTGCCTTGGTCCAGCATATTTTGCAGAACGACATTTCGTCGCGCGAGCGAGGCTTCAGGATGACGCCATGGATTGTATTCGCTAGGTCCTTTAACTAGGCCAACAAGCAGTGCGACTTGATTTAGCTTCAACTCTTGAATGGGTTGGCCGAAGTAAAATTGTGAAGCTAAGCCAAATCCATTAATAGAACGATTGCCGTTTTGACCGAGATTAATCTCGTTTAAATATGTTTCTAAAATTTCACTCTTTGAGTAATGTGATTCAAGGAGCAGGGCCATTACGGCTTCAGTTGCTTTGCGTTTTAACGTGCGCTCATTGGTGAGATAGAAGTTTTTCACCAACTGTTGAGTGAGCGTTGATCCACCCTGACGAGCTCCACCCGTAGCATTGGATAACAATGCACGCCCCAGTCCCCGAATTGATACGCCATGATGCTGATAGAATGAGCGATCTTCAGTCGCAATCAATGCATCGACAAGAGATTGTGGCGTTTCACTAAGCTTGATTAACACACGGTCTTCATTAATACGTGGATAGATGCCCCCAATTAAAACGGGCTCTAAACGTGCAACACCCGTGGTGTTGGGCTGGGTACTTTGGATATCAGCAATACCATTGTTCGCTGATGTTGTTGCGAATTGAACCTTGAGCACTTGTTCGGGTTCTTTGGATGTCCCAAAGTTAAAGCCGCGGGTATGAATAAATAAGGTATTTGCAGAATCTGTATAAGTGCCTGATGTCTGATAGCCATCACTGCTTTTGTAACCCAAGAGTTCGAGTTCGTCTTTTATACCTTTCTTATCGACTGTTGCGCCCACATAAAGTTCTAAAGGACGGGCATAAACTTTTGCGGGAATCTCCCAGCGTTGACCTTCAAACTTGGTTCTGACCACACTATCAAGTCGTGCAACGTAAATGCCAAGGCCGATTAAGACAACAGCGATAACGACAAGGATAATAAGTCCGATAATGACAAATCCATTATTTTGGTTTGGCATTCCGGTGCCATGACGCTTATTGCGACGTACTAACTGAGAGGAATTTTTAGAAAGATTAGGAGCAGACAAGATAATACGCCGTACTTAATTAAGAAAACTTTCTAAATAATGCGACAGTAGATTGCGGGATGCAATGGTTTCTTCGTGAAGAATCAGTGATGGCTGCGTGGAACTTTGGTGAAAAATGCTGAATGTCTCGCACTTTATAAGATGCCGAAGCCAAGGGGGCAAGGATATTTTGAGTTCAATGTAGCGAAAAATGCTATTCGTCGTATAGCTGAACCGTCTAGAAATAAAGAGCGTATATTAAAGATTAGAAAATTGGGCGAATTGTGTTCAAAAATGACATAAAACGGTGAATATTGCCTACAAACTGACCATCTAGTTTGATAATTGAAGAAAGGGTTTGACAGGGTTGAGGAAATGTATAGAATGCACCCCACAGCGACGTTGACTGTCTTAGAAATAAGTAAGAAAAACAGTAGCTTAAGTGTTTTGGCGGATGTTTGAGTAGTTTTGGCGGTTGTGTTTGTAGATTTTTAGAACGTGTGTTGCACGAATTAAAAATAGATAAAGATTAACGTTGACAATGAGAAAAACTTCTGTAGAATACGCCTCCTACCGCAGCGAACCAGACGATGGACGTAGCGGGTGAGATTGGGATTGATGAGTCAATGGGCTCTAGGTTTTGATTTTACGAAAGACTCTTTAAGAACTTGTGAAGAACAACTTGTGTGGATTTTTGCTGGTTACGATGAGATAAATTATCATTTAGTAATTGGTAGAAATTACTCGCAATTCATTTTAGGTAATGATTGAAGTAATGATGTCTTAAGTGACATATAGCTAGTGAAAGATGAGCCAAAGATTGGTGACCTCAAGTCACTATGAAACATTAAACTGAAGAGTTTGATCATGGCTCAGATTGAACGCTGGCGGCAGGCTTAACACATGCAAGTCGAGCGGAGTACTTCGGTACTTAGCGGCGAACGGGTGAGTAATGCCTAGGAATCTGCCTGATAGTGGGGGATAACGTTCGGAAACGAACGCTAATACCGCATACGTCCTACGGGAGAAAGGGGGCTTTATTGCTCTCGCTAACAGATGAGCCTAGGTCAGATTAGCTAGTTGGTGAGGTAAAGGCTCACCAAGGCGACGATCTGTAGCGGGTCTGAGAGGATGATCCGCCACACTGGAACTGAGACACGGTCCAGACTCCTACGGGAGGCAGCAGTGGGGAATATTGGACAATGGGCGAAAGCCTGATCCAGCCATGCCGCGTGTGTGAAGAAGGCCTTTTGGTTGTAAAGCACTTTAAGCGGGGAGGAGGGCACCACGGTTAATACCCGTGAATGTCGGACGTTACCCGCAGAATAAGCACCGGCTAACTCTGTGCCAGCAGCCGCGGTAATACAGAGGGTGCGAGCGTTAATCGGAATTACTGGGCGTAAAGCGCGCGTAGGCGGCTTGTTAAGTCAAATGTGAAATCCCCGAGCTTAACTTGGGCATTGCATTCGATACTGGCAAGCTAGAGTATGGGAGAGGAAGGTAGAATTCCAGGTGTAGCGGTGAAATGCGTAGAGATCTGGAGGAATACCGATGGCGAAGGCAGCCTTCTGGCCTAATACTGACGCTGAGGTGCGAAAGCATGGGGAGCAAACAGGATTAGATACCCTGGTAGTCCATGCCGTAAACGATGTCAACTAGCCGTTGGGGCCCTTGAGGCCTTAGTGGCGCAGCTAACGCGATAAGTTGACCGCCTGGGGAGTACGGTCGCAAGACTAAAACTCAAATGAATTGACGGGGGCCCGCACAAGCGGTGGAGCATGTGGTTTAATTCGATGCAACGCGAAGAACCTTACCTAGCCTTGACATGTCTGGAATCTTGTAGAGATACGAGAGTGCCTTCGGGAATCAGAACACAGGTGCTGCATGGCTGTCGTCAGCTCGTGTCGTGAGATGTTGGGTTAAGTCCCGCAACGAGCGCAACCCTTTTCCTTATTTGCCAGCACTTCGGGTGGGAACTCTAAGGATACTGCCAGTGACAAACTGGAGGAAGGCGGGGACGACGTCAAGTCATCATGGCCCTTACGGCTAGGGCTACACACGTGCTACAATGGTCGGTACAAAGGGTTGCTAACCCGCGAGGGCATGCTAATCTCAAAAAGCCGATCGTAGTCCAGATTGGAGTCTGCAACTCGACTCCATGAAGTCGGAATCGCTAGTAATCGCGGATCAGAATGTCGCGGTGAATACGTTCCCGGGCCTTGTACACACCGCCCGTCACACCATGGGAGTTTGTTGCACCAGAAGTAGGTAGCCTAACCGTAAGGAGGGCGCTTACCACGGTGTGGCCGATGACTGGGGTGAAGTCGTAACAAGGTAGCCGTAGGGGAACCTGCGGCTGGATCACCTCCTTAACGAATCCATCGGGCCAGCAAGAATCCACAACAAGTTGTTCTTCACAAAGACACAGTATGCAAAGCATAAGTCAGCCTTAGGGGTTGAGTTAAGTCTTGAATATTGAGTCAGCATTCCCGAGTTCTTGTAAAAGAATGGGGTCTTAGCTCAGTTGGTAGAGCGCCTGCTTTGCAAGCAGGATGTCAACGGTTCGACTCCGTTAGACTCCACCATATGCTTTAATTAGCAGTGTTTAGCGTTGTACCCCGCGAACGGGTCTGTAGCTCAGTTGGTTAGAGCACACGCTTGATAAGCGTGGGGTCGGCAGTTCAAGTCTGCCCAGACCCACCATTAAGTTGGTGAGGTTTTGAAAGTTGAACGGAAGTAAAGTCAACATAGTTTAATAAAGATCTTCGGATTGACTATTAACCTCTGTTGATTTGGCATCACTTAGTGATGTTGGATTACCTGAATGATCTGCGACCTGACGAAGGTGTAGATAGATCGCAAGATCGTACTCTTTAATAGATTGGAAATTGAGTTGTAGTTAATTGTGACTTATTCATCGTACAGAGAATAAGTCACCTAAAACTGAATCAAGCGTTTTGGTCAAATAACCATTGAAGCTGTACGTTGTTCAATCAACAAGACTTTGAATAGAAGCCTTAGATCAGAAGTTGGGATTTAAGACGACCGTTTGGGGTTGTATAGTCAAGTAATGAAGTGCACATGGTGGATGCCTTGGCAGTCAGAGGCGATGAAAGACGTGTGAGCCTGCGAAAAGCTTCGGGGAGGCGGCAACAATCCTATGATCCGGAGATGTCTGAATGGGGGAACCCACTTATCGTAAGATAGGTATTGCAACATGAATACATAGTGTTGCAAAGCGAACGCGGGGAAGTGAAACATCTCAGTACCCGTAGGAACAGAAATCAATTGAGATTCCCTTAGTAGCGGCGAGCGAACAGGGATTAGCCCATTAAGTTTAGAGTGTTTTAGTAGAACGACCTGGAAATGTCGGCCATAGTAGGTGATAGCCCTGTATACGAAAGGGCACTCTAAATGAATCGAGTAGGGCGAGGCACGAGAAACCTTGTCTGAACATGGGGGGACCATCCTCCAAGGCTAAATACTCCTGACTGACCGATAGTGAACCAGTACCGTGAGGGAAAGGCGAAAAGAACCCCTGTGAGGGGAGTGAAATAGATCCTGAAACCGTGTGCATACAAGCAGTAGGAGCGGACTTGTTCCGTGACTGCGTACCTTTTGTATAATGGGTCAGCGACTTATATTCTGTAGCAAGGTTAACCGTATAGGGGAGCCGTAGGGAAACCGAGTCTGAATAGGGCGTATAGTTGCAGGGTATAGACCCGAAACCGAGTGATCTATCCATGAGCAGGATGAAGGTGCCGTAACAGGCACTGGAGGTCCGAACCCACCGTCGTTGAAAAGCCGGGGGATGACTTGTGGATAGGGGTGAAAGGCTAATCAAACTCGGTGATAGCTGGTTCTCCCCGAAAGCTATTTAGGTAGCGCCTCGGACGAATACCACTGGGGGTAGAGCACTGTTTCGGCTAGGGGGTCATCCCGACTTACCAAACCGATGCAAACTCCGAATACCAGTGAGTACTATCCGGGAGACAGACTGCGGGTGCTAACGTCCGTAGTCAAGAGGGAAACAACCCAGACCGCCAGCTAAGGCCCCAAATTTCTAGTTAAGTGGGAAACGATGTGGGAAGGCATAGACAGCTAGGAGGTTGGCTTAGAAGCAGCCATCCTTTAAAGAAAGCGTAATAGCTCACTAGTCGAGTCGGCCTGCGCGGAAGATGTAACGGGGCTCAAACTAGAAGCCGAAGCTGCGGATTTGAACTTGTTTCAAGTGGTAGGGGAGCGTTCTGTAAGTCTGTGAAGGTGTGTTGAGAAGCATGCTGGAGATATCAGAAGTGCGAATGCTGACGTGAGTAACGATAATGCGAGTGAAAAACTCGCACGCCGAAAGACCAAGGGTTCCAGTCCAACGTTAATCGGGGCTGGGTTAGTCGACCCCTAAGGCGAGGCAGAAATGCGTAGTCGATGGGAAATCGGTTAATATTCCGATACTTCTGCATAATGCGATGAGGGGACGGAGAAGGTTAAATCAGCCTGGCGTTGGTTGTCCAGGTGGAAGGTGGTAGGCATGAGTCTTAGGCAAATCCGGGACTCTTTATGCTGAGAGCCGATAGCAAGCTGTACTTGTACAGCGAAGTGATTGATACCAAGCTTCCAGGAAAAGCCTCTAAGCTTCAGTTATGCAGGAATCGTACCCGAAACCGACACAGGTGGTCAGGTCGAGTAGACCAAGGCGCTTGAGAGAACTCTGCTGAAGGAACTAGGCAAAATGGTACCGTAACTTCGGGAGAAGGTACGCTGCTGATGGTGATAGGACTTGCTCCTTGAGCTGTTGGCAGCCTCAGAAACCAGGCCGCTGCAACTGTTTATTAAAAACACAGCACTCTGCAAACACGAAAGTGGACGTATAGGGTGTGATGCCTGCCCGGTGCCGGAAGGTTAATTGATGGGGTTAGCGAAAGCGAAGCTCTTGATCGAAGCCCCGGTAAACGGCGGCCGTAACTATAACGGTCCTAAGGTAGCGAAATTCCTTGTCGGGTAAGTTCCGACCTGCACGAATGGCATAATGATGGCGGCGCTGTCTCCAGCAGAGACTCAGTGAAATCGAAATCGCGGTGAAGATGCCGTGTACCCGCGGCTAGACGGAAAGACCCCGTGAACCTTTACTGCAGCTTTACATTGAACTTTGACTTTACTTGTGTAGGATAGGTGGGAGGCTATGAAGATCGGACGCCAGTTCGATTGGAGCCATCCTTGAAATACCACCCTGGTAACGTCGAGGTTCTAACCCAGCCCCCTGATCGGGGGCGGGGACAATGTATGGTGGGTAGTTTGACTGGGGCGGTCTCCTCCTAAAGAGTAACGGAGGAGTACGAAGGTGCGCTCAGCGTGGTCGGAAATCACGCGTAGAGTATAAAGGCAAAAGCGCGCTTAACTGCGAGACCCACAAGTCGAGCAGGTACGAAAGTAGGTCTTAGTGATCCGGTGGTTCTGTATGGAAGGGCCATCGCTCAACGGATAAAAGGTACTCTGGGGATAACAGGCTGATACCGCCCAAGAGTTCATATCGACGGCGGTGTTTGGCACCTCGATGTCGGCTCATCTCATCCTGGGGCTGAAGCAGGTCCCAAGGGTATGGCTGTTCGCCATTTAAAGAGGTACGCGAGCTGGGTTTAGAACGTCGTGAGACAGTTCGGTCCCTATCTACCGTGGGCGTTGGAGATTTGAGAGGATCTGCTCCTAGTACGAGAGGACCAGAGTGGACGAACCTCTGGTGTTCCGGTTGTCATGCCAATGGCACAGCCGGGTAGCTATGTTCGGAAGGGATAAGCGCTGAAAGCATCTAAGCGCGAAGCCCACCTCAAGATTAGATCTCCCAGGGGTTTACCCCCTAAAGAGCCGTTGAAGACTACGACGTTGATAGGTTCGGTGTGGAAGTACAGCGATGTATGAAGCTAACGAATACTAATTGCTCGTGAGGCTTGACTATACAACACCCAAGCGGTTGTTGTTGGCTTTAAAGGTTATAGATCAAAAGCGCAATCAACATTGCACGCTTGATTCGGATTTAGTAAAATTAGCGACAACTCAATCAGCCCAATCTGTAAGATTGGCAAAGTGAAACAGCAGTGCGAAGACTACTTCAAACGTGCATCACCAAGCCTAACAGTTGTGCTGACGACTATAGCAAGAGTGAACCACCTGATCCCATCCCGAACTCAGAAGTGAAACCTCTTTGCGCCGATGGTAGTGTGGCATTCGCCATGTGAGAGTAGGGCATCGTCAGCTCATTATTCGTAGCCCAAAGCTACACACAAAACCCCCTTCTCCTACGAGATGGGGGTTTTGTCTTTCTACACCATTTAAGATCTGAAAATAATAAAACCCGAAATATAAAACATTAAAGCCCAAGGTTTTTACCTTGGGCTTTTTATTAAGTCTGTTTATTAACCGAATAACGTATACATACTAGGCAATACTCTCAGATTCAGCCTTGATCTCTCCAATCTTAAGCAAGCGTGCGCGAACGATATTACGGCTGATACCGAGTAGCTTAGCAGTCTGTACCTGGTTGCGATGACAATATCTAAATGCACTACTCATCACAGCCTCTTCTATTTTGTCGAAAAGCGCATCGGGGTTTGTTTCAAAGAGATCAATCAGCGCAGCTTCCAACTGTTCAATGGGGTCATCGTACTGAGTTTTTGGGCTTAAAAGCTTATGGGTTGACGATGTTGGGGAGTGCTGGTTGCGGAGTTCCGAACTGCCGATTTGTAGATCCTCGGGCTTGATCACCGAGTCTTGGCAAACGAGGAGGGCATAATGAATGACGTTTTCTAACTCGCGGATATTGCCCGGCCAATTGTGCGACAAAAGGGCTTTATTCGAACTTTCAGAGAAAGTCGCGGGTGCGTAGTGTAGACGGCTGGTATAGTCGCGTAGAAAGAATTCAGCCAGCGGTAAAATGTCTCCTGGACGTTCACGCAGTGGGGAGAGTTCGATGGAGGCTACGCGAAGGCGATAATATAAGTCTTCGCGAAACTTACCAGCAGTTACAGCGTTCTCCAAGTGTATATTGGTTGCTGCCACCACACGAACATTAACAGGCTTTGCCTTACGTGAGCCCAAACGAACTACTTCGCGTTCCTGAAGGACGCGCAGAAGTTTTACCTGCATGTTTAAAGGAAGGTCGCCAATTTCATCCAAGAATAAAGTACCGCCATCGGCTGCTTCAAACCAACCTGCTTTCGCATCGGTTGCGCCAGTAAACGCACCACGTTCATGACCAAAAAGTTCGCTTTCGACCAATGTTTCTGAGAAGGCACCACAATTGACTGCAAGAAAAGGTCCTTGATTACGTCGACTTAAGGTGTGGATATGACGTGCAACCAGTTCTTTCCCTGTCCCTGTTTCACTCATAATGAGGACGTTGGCTTCACTGGGAGCAAGTCGTTCAATTTTTGCTAAAATTGCACGTGACTTTGCATCTTCAAAGACCAACGCCTTTGCGCGAATCGAAGTATTGAGTGAACGTGCATTGGGATAGGTGAGCAATGCCATGAAGTGCGCCTTATCTTAAGTATTTTCTAAGATACCAAATAACCTTTTATAGCTGAACCAAGAATATATGATTACCTTATGAGGTTATTGGTAAGGAGATTAAAGGATATTTGCCAGTACGGTTCATCATCGTAATATCGTGTGTATGATTCTCCTCTCATCTTAAACGAGCGCTTTTTCAGACGATCTAGAGCCTCCAAGATAAGCGGCTTGAAGATGATCCTGTTGATTAAGAGTCGCTGCTTGACCTGAATGACGGACTTCTCCATTTTCAACAAGATATGCAAAATCCGCATACTGTAGAACCAAACGTGCATTTTGTTCTGCGATTAAAAAGCTAATACCTTGTTGCTGATTGAGTGTGTGCACGATTGCAAAGATTTCTTCGACAATCTTTGGTGCGAGTCCCATGGAGGGTTCATCTAGAAGAATTAATTCGGGCTTGGTCATAAGCGCACGACCGATTGCAATCATCTGTTGCTCACCGCCAGAGGTATAGCCTGCTTGAGTATCTCGCCTCTCTTTAAGGCGCGGGAAATATTGATAGATTTTTTCAATACCTTCGCGTATATCACTACGCGAAGGATTATTTACAAAAGTGCCTGAGCGAAGATTTTCTTCAACGGTAAGATGAGGAAAGCAGCGGCGTCCTTCAAGAACTTGTACGAGACCGCGTTTAACTAATGTTGCAGCATCTGTATTGGTGATATCTTGGTTTTGATAACGAATCTGCCCGCGTGTTAGGCTCCCGCGTTCAGATTGAACGAGGCGAGAGATGGTTTTCAATGTTGTGCTTTTACCGGCACCATTGGCACCGAGTAGAGCAACAATTGAACCCTCTGTAACATTGATGGAAATATCACGGACAGCCAAAATGGCTTGATCATAGACTACTTCGATCTGTTGCACTTCGAGCAGATTCGTCATCAGATAGCTCCTTTATTTTTCAATTTTGCAATTACGAGGAGTGATGCCTTTTTCCTTCGCGTATTGCTGTGCCGACGTTTCAATAATTGGACGTAGTAATGCACGATCCGCTTGAATCCAGTTACTGATCACATTCCACTTGCTACCATCCCATTGCTGGAAGCGTACTGCACCGCCACCTTCATGATCGGAGCATGACAGCTTGAGGGGTTGTACAAGTCCCAAGGCACCGAGTTCAGTCAAGCGCTTATTATCGATGTTCAAGTGTTCAAAACCCCAGCGGACTTCTTCGCCAGTCAGAGGGCGCTTGCCATATTTTGCTTGTGCAACGCGAACCGCTTCAACGTTCAGGATTCCGTTCACTACACCTAGGTTGTAATAGACCGTGCCGAAACGTTTAGGGTCACTCAAATTACCTTTACCAGCATCCACTACATTTTTCTTGATGTCTTGCAGGACTGGGAAATTGGTGCCTGATGGGTGAGTAGTAATAGAGATGAAACCTTTCGCGGCATCGCCGGCTGGAGCTGCATCTTCTTCGGAGTTACTCCAAATATTGCCGATAATATGGTTAGCAGGGAAGCCAACCTTTTTAGCTGTTTTTAAGGCGACGGGATTCATCACACCCCAACCGCGTAAGATGACCCAATCTGGTTGAATGCGACGGATATTCAACCATTGCGATTGTTGTTCATTGCCGGGATGAGGAACTTCGATCTGAGTCGCTTCAAAACCGTATTTTTTGGCGAGAATATCAATGACTGGGATGGTTTCTTTGCCATAGGGTGAGCCATGATATAGAACAACAATTTTTTTGCCTTTAAGCTTAGACAAGCCGCCAGATTGCTGCCCAATATAGTTCACAATCGCAGAGACTTCGCTATACGGATTGAGCTGTAGCGGGAATACATAAGGAAAAACGCTGCCATCCGTGGAATCGGTACGACCGTGATTGATGGTAATCAGAGGGATTTTATCTGCTGTGGAGCGTTCAAGCGTCGCATAAGCAATACCTACAGATAATGGATTGGTCGCAGCGGCAGGCGCACCATTAAGCCCTTTTTTTAAACGTTCATAGCATTCCACACCTTTTTCAACGACATATTCAGTTTCACATTCTGACCATGTGAGTTTGACGCCATTGACGCCACCATGTGCGTTAACATCTTGCAGATAGTCAATAAAACCGCCGAAAAATCCGCTGCCCCCAGCAGCATAAGGACCGACCCGATAACTTTGCAGCGGAAAGTATTGTTCATTAGCAGCATGTGCAGCCTGACCGGTGAATAGACCAACTGCAAGCGTAAGGGCCGCGAGTTGAAGACGTGAAGATGACATTGTAGACTCCTGATTAATAATAAAATTCTAGGTTGATGTTGATTGTTGTGACGTAAAGCTTTAGTAACGCAAAGGCCACAGCTTGAGGCGTTCTCTTAAATGACGCCAAAGCCGTGCGAGACCATCTGGTTCTTTGATCAGAAAGAAAATGATCAAACTCCCAAAAATGATTTTTTGTAGATTTTGTAATAGCGCTTGATCAGCACCCTGCCCGAATAGGGCGGTGCTGCCGAGGCTTAAAGTAATGGGTAGAAGAACAATAAATGCAGCGCCTAAAAAGCTGCCAGAAATGCTACCCAGCCCACCAATAATGATAATGAACAAAATTTGAAAAGAGCGACTGAGGTCAAAACCATCCGGTTCGACTGTGCCGAGGTAGGCAAATGCCCAAAGTGCCCCAGCAATGCCGAGATAAAATGAACTGATGGCAAATGCCAATAATTTGGTTCGTAAAATAGGAATACCGATACTTGCCGCTGCGGTATCCATATCACGGACCGCCATCCAGTTCCGACCCAATGGACTATGAATGAGACGATGGGCAGTAAAGCCGAGCAGAATAACGATGCTGAGTGTTAACAAGTATCGACCTGAAGGGGTATTGAAGTCCTGCCCAAAAACTTCAAGTTTCGGTGCACTAATCACCCCTGATGCGCTGTAATTCGAAAACCAGCCATATTGTGTCAGCATCCAAGGCACAAAAAATTGTGCAGCAAGGGTAGAAACGATGAGGTAAAAGCCTTTAATTCGAAGACTGGGTAGTCCAATCAATACACCAAAGAGCGCTGTAACGATACCGCCGAGGAAGAAGCTTAGGAGTAGTGAAATTCCAGGAATACGCAGTTGAAAGTTATAGGCTGCAAATGCACCAACTGCCATAAAAGCTGCAGAGCCTAGAGACAATTGCCCTGCATAACCGGTCAGGATATTGAGTCCTAGTCCTGCAAGTCCCAGCACTAAAAAAGGAACCAGAATGGCGCTAAACCAGTAGTCCGTACCAATGCGTGGTATTACGATTAAGGCAAATGCCAGCACGGCCCAGAACACCCAACGATCCTGTTTAAGACGAAATAAACGACGCTCGGAACGATAATCTGTAGTGATCTGTCTGGCTTGACTAAAGAAAATCATGGCTTAGACCCTCGCTACCGTTTTTTCCCCAAACAAACCTGATGGCCTGATGAGCAGAAAAATGATCGCAAGCGCATAGGGAAACCAGTTCTCAAGTCCTCCGCCAATGATGCCCCCCAGATAAATTTCTGCGAGTTTTTCTGAAGCACCAACAATAAGACCACCTACAATGGCGCCGCTGATCGAGGTAAAGCCACCGATGATGAGGACAGGGAGAGCTTTAAGAACGATCAATGATAAGGAGAATTGCACGCCTAAACGGGCACCCCAGAGTAAACCCGCAACCAGCGCAACAAATCCTGCCACCGTCCAGACGATAATCCAGATGTGATTAAGTCGAATACCAATGGACTGTGCGGCGAGGGGATCGTCAGCAACCGCACGAAGAGATAAACCAAAGCGTGTTTTACTAAATAGCAGTGACAATACAATCACCATAAGTCCTGCGACCACGGCTGAAAACAAATCCAGCTTGCTGATCAGTATGCCAAAAAACTCAATGGGTTCATCGGATATACCCAGCTCTAGACCATGAACTTGTGTTCCCCATACTGTCTGGGCCAAGCCTTCAATGATGTAGCTTAAGCCCAGTGTGGCCATGAAGAGCGTGATTACAGAGCGATTGATTAAATGCCGTAATACTAAGCGCTCAATTAAAACTGCAAGGATAAAAAGAACAATTGCGGTAATAGCAAACGCTTGCCAAAATGGAAGTCCCCGTTCAACTAAACTGACAAAGGTCAGCGCCGAGAACAGTACTAAGGCACCTTGTGCAAAATTGAAGACTCCCGATGCGCGGTAGATCAATACAAAGCCGATGGCGACCAAGGAATACATAATCCCTGCAAGCAGTCCACCGACGAGTACCTCTATAAAGAAATTCATAAACCCCTCAAACGATATAATTAATGTCTGGTTTCTAGCTGTTGCTTTTCGACAGTACTCTGGCCTAGATAGGCAGCAAGAACTTCTGGGTTCTGCCGAATTTCATCTGCGGTGCCATCTCCGATTTTTCGGCCATAATCCAGCACAATAATGTGATCTGAGAGCGCCATCACGACCCCGATATCATGTTCAATAATCACAACGGTCGTTCCTAACTCTCGATTCACATCACGGATTAAGCGCGCCATGTCTTGTTTTTCATCGCTATTCATCCCTGCCATGGGTTCATCAAGGAGTAACAAACTCGGTTCGGCTGCAAGTGCCCGTGCAAGTTCGACACGCTTTTGTAGACCGTATGAGAGCGTGCTGACGATGCTGTGCCGCCAAGGTTCAAGATGTAAGAACGCAATGATTTTTTCTGCACTTTGACGCTGAGCGTCTGCTTCGCGTTTTGCACGGGGGAGTCGTAGGAGGTATTCAGGCCATGTTGCGCTGATCTTCAGTGTGCGACCTGTCAGTACATTGTCCAGTACGCTCATTTTTTTGAATAAAGCTAGATTTTGAAAGGTTCTGGAAATCCCAAGTTTGGCTGCAAGTTGTGGTCGATGAGACTTAAGATGTTGGCCATCCAACGTAATTTTTCCACGATGTGGCTGATAGATTCCATTGATGATATTGAGCAGTGAGCTTTTGCCCGCACCATTGGGACCGATCAGTGAACAGATTTCGCCATGAGCTACTGCGATGTCTAAATCTTGAATGACCTGAAGTCCGCCAAAGGCCAGAGAAATCCCTTCAAGTTTTAATAGAGGAGTTTGCTGGGTCACGACATCATCTCAACAGTGGATTGCTTGGATTGGGTTCAGATTTCTGCTTGTTTTTTTGTAGCCCGGATTGCGGTGTCTCTACGGGGGATGCTTGAGCCGGAACCGATTGTGTGACGCCCGTGGCTGCGAGTCTTTTGATACGAATGCCCAGACTGGCATAAAAATCGACATGGGTTTTTGCTAACGGCTCTCCGATCAATAGCGCAGTCTTGAGATGTGCAAAGCCAAGGTTCTCTCGTAAGACTCGACGAATTAATCGCGTTAATATCCATGCCAGTGGATTGTGAGTTTCTTGATTCCATGCCCATGCATAAATACGATGGGTTAGCGTTCCTGTCGTTGGCAGTTTTTGTTCGGCCAACTGGGCAACGCGTGCAAAGGTCGCATTAGTACCGAGCACGAGGGATGGGGAGAGCTCTCGACGATCATTATCACGCGTAGCGAGATTCTCTGGAAAATTCAAACGAAATCCGGCGACAAGCCAAGGCGCTACTAAATAGCGTGCTTGTCCAGCCGTTGCAAATGCTCTGGCTGCAAGTGCATCTTCTTTATGGCTAAGCCCAGTTTGCTCAATTAGATGCTTTGCTTCGTTAATCAGACGTTGATGGCTAAGTTTTTGATGAATAAGGCTGCCTTCGCTATCGAGTCCATAAAATACAAAGGCAAATGCTTCTGGTTTGATGTGGATGACAGGCAGCTCAACATAACTTGTTAAGAATTGATCGATTGAAAGTAGGTTGGGAAACTTATAGTGACTCAGCCCTCGAGCGTTTGCGTAAAGAGCTAATTGCGGTGAAATCTGGCTTTGAATGAGTTGATCAACCTCTGCTTGACCTTCACTGAAGATGAACTTGGGGTTGATCCCCTTGAGCAATATTTGCAGTTCATCATGAGTGAGATCGGGATCCAAAGGTTGCACAGTACCGCCCAATGACTGCACCGCAAGTGCAAGCAACAAAGCCTCTACACGAGGTCGGCTTAGCAGTAGTAAGCTTGAGTCAGCACCAAAGCCTAAGCTTGCGAGTGAACTTGCGTAGCGCTGTGTTTGACTCAATAAATCTTGCCATGTCCATTCTTGCCAGATTCCAAGTCGTTTATGACGCAGGGCAACATGACGAGGTCGCAGAATGACCTGATTGCGCAAAAGCTCAGGGAGTGTTTGCGGCAGCTTTGGTGTGGTTTCAGGCATTCTGGATTCCTCCCCACTCAGATTCATTGAGTAGTTGTGTAGTGACAGTTTTAGGCAGATTTACGCTGTTTTTCGGCCGATTCCAGCTCGCGGATTAAGGGCAGTACTTTTTTGCCAAAGTACTCAACTTCTTCGTGAAAGTGCAGGAATGCGGATAACACCAAATCGACTCCAGCGGCCTTCAGGGCAACAATCCGTTCTGCAATTTGCAGTGGGGTTCCAATCAGATTGGTTTTGAAGCCGTCGTTGTACTGCACCAAGTCTTCAAAACTAGATTTGGCCCAGTTCCCTTCGCCTTCAGGGGATGCTTTCCCTGCCTGTTTCACTGCGTCACCAAAGGCATTAACCGCTTCAGGATCTGCTTTTTCGATGATCTCTGCGAGGACTGCACGTGCTTCTTCTTCTGTATCTCGAGCAATAATGAATGCATTGACACCTACCTTAACGCTATGGTTGTTTGCAGCTGCTTTTGCACGAATATCATCGACTTGAGCTTTGATACCTTCAACGGTATTGCCATTGGTGAAGTACCAGTCAGATACGCGAGACGCCATATCCCGTGCTGCGCGTGAGCTACCGCCTTGGAAAATTTCAGGATGTGGATTTTGTTGCAGAGGTTTAGGTTTTAAGGTGTAGTTATTAAAGCGATAGAAATCGCCACTGAAGCTGAAGTTATCCGTAGTCCAAATGCCTTTTAGTGCTCGAATAAACTCTTCAGAACGGCGATAGCGTTCGTCATGTTCCAGCCAGTGCTCTCCAATAGCTGTGAATTCACCTTTAAACCAGCCGCTGACGATATTGACTGCAATACGACCATTGGTGAGTTGATCTATCGTGGCGAGTTGTTTGGCGGCGACGGCAGGATTCCATGGACCCGGTAGTAGCGCAGCAATGACTTTGAGTTTTTTGGTTGCAGCAAGTAATGCATGGCTAAAAGCGACAGGCTCATGTTGAAACTCAGCACCGTAACCTGCGGTAAAGCGGATTTGTGAGAGTGCATATTCAAAGCCATTTTCTTCGGCCAATTGTGCCAGCTTGATGTTGTAATCAATGTCCCAACTGGTGCGTTGTTCGATTTTGCTGACAACGAGACCACCGCTGACATTAGGAACCCAGTAGGCAAATTTAATTGGATCGGCTTGAGTAGTGCTATGCGTGCTCATAATGAATTTCCTTTAAAAAATATTTGTTAAAGTTGGGCAAGAAAGGGTTGGCGTAATACTGCTTGCTTACGTGGATCGGGCTGTAGTAACCAAGGCAAGGCACGGTTGACTGCAAGTTCAATACGGTTTTGCAATGCATCGTTATTGATTCGATAGTTGGTAAAGTCTTTGTCTGTACCATAGACACCGATCGGCAGTGTCAATGATTGGAAGAAGCTGAATAGCGGTCGTAGTTGATGATCGATGACCAAGGCATGACGCTCACTGCCACCTGTTGCGGCGAGTAAAATTGGGGTATCGATCAATGATTCATGGTCAACAAAATCAAAAAAATGTTTGAAGAGACCTGTATATGACCCACGGTAAACAGGTGAACCTACAACTAAAAAGTCTGCAGCTTCGATGGCTTGGATATGAGCATAAATATGAGTCGGTAAATCTGTACGTGACACCACATTGGCCAGTTGTGGCGCGATATCGCTTAATTTGACAAACTGCACTTCGATTGGCAGCGCAACAGATAGCTCACTGACAATCGCTTCAACCAAAGCATCAGTTTTTGAAGGTTTATGCAGGGCACCTGATACTGCGACGACTTTAAGGGGCTTGCTCATTTTGTTACTCCGTACATATTAGAATTTCAGTTAAAACAATAAAAACATAAAGAAAATTTCATAACCGCTGCTGGATCAGCAACCCCTACGAGTAAAATGTTGGTCTGGGTGGTTGATCGTTGAGTGTCCAATCACCAAGTTCGCGAATCTTGTAATCAATGGGGTCATGGAGGGTATAAGTTCTCAGGTTGCGCCAGAATCGGTCGAAGCCAAGTTCTGCTGCTGTTGAGCGTGCACCCATGATGTCGAAGATCCGGGTTGTGATATCTAGGCCGCCACGTCCAGAAACGACTTTTGCGGTTGCAATTGCGATGGCGACTTCGGCGCGTTCACTTTCAGTCAGGCGGGTATCGCGCGCCCATGCACGATCAAGTAATTCCGCGGCACGATTATTCAGGGCTCTTGCAGATTCCAGCGTGACCCAGAATTCGCCACTACGCTCAAGAGCATAAGGATCATTGGGTTGACGATCCGCAGTGGATAGAAGCCAACGGCGTGCTTGGGTTTGGGTATAGTGTTTAGCCGAGTTAAATGCACCCTCAGCAATTCCTAAATAGACATTGGAGAGGATCAACTGGGCAATCAATGGGCGAAGCGTGGCAAAGGTATTACCCAGTGGACCGGGATTGACCAGAATTTCATTTTCTTCTACGCGTACTCGATTGAAATCAGCGCTGCCACTGTCGGTTTGGCGTTGACCGATGTTGCTCCAGTCTTCGTAGAGGGTGATTCCCGCACGTTGCGTTGGGATAGCGGCAATGACGAGGCGATCGAGGCCATCTTGACGTGCAGAAGCGATCAGCATGTCCGAATCAAGAGCACCTGAGCAGAAACTTTTTTTACCAGTAAAATCGCGCCACCCTTCGTGTTGGACACTGACGGTTCGGGTATCGAGAGGGTTGAGCGCATTACCCCAAAACCAGTTTTGAGACACTGTTTGCTCAAAGAGATATTCCCACTGTTCAGGACTACCAAATAGGCGAACCGTGGCTAGCATGAGGTGCTGGAATGCATAAACATGTGCAATGGAACTATCTGCACGGGCAATAATCCTGACGGTCTCTAGCGTCTCTGCCCAACTGCCACCCAGACCGCCGTATTGAGTCGGAATACTGAGTGTGAGTAAGCTACTATCACGAATGATGTCACGTTCAGCTTTAGGGGTACCGCCGATGCGATCGCGCTCAATTACGGTTTGCGCTAACCATTCAGATAGAGATGTCGCGATTAGTATAGGACTATCCGTCACGACAGTAGGTTTCTTGGGTTGGTTAACAGACATGAGATGCTCCACAGCAAAAACAACGATGCTTAGTTGTCTGTACTAGTGCAGAGAGCGTGCCAGTTTTAATATATTGATTTTATTCATATAAATTTTAAAGTGTTGCTGGGGAAGCAGTGATTATTGTTGAGGTGATGTTGCTGTAGCAACACTTGGTCTGCTGGTTATTTTGCTTTTAGGTAGACTCTACAGACTTTGATGAGGCGGCGTTCTGGTCAAGAGCCTCGGGTTTAAGTGAGATATGCTGCGTATTCCTGAATAATGATGTATGGAGTGTTGAACGTGAATCAAAATTTAGAGCCTGTTGTGGGCACGCATAAGGTCATGGCATTACTGGCGAATGCACTGACTAAAGTCGGCTTACCATTGTTAGATAGTGCGGTTAAAGCATCTCAGCTCCCTTTTTCAACTCCTGACATGATTCGTCCAAATATCCATTCCAAATATTATGGCTGGACACATTACGGTATTTTCTTTCCCGATTTACCCGAACCTCATAAGTATTGCAATATCATGACGTTGCTAGGGGCCACGGGCTCTACTATTTTTGATAATGATTACTTGGTAAAGACTAATCCTCGAGATACCGCAACGTTTTTTTCTTCAACGGCGGCAAATGGCGTTCACCATTATCAAGCCTACTCAATTGCAAATGAATGCCAGATTATTGAAGATGGTTCGCTGATTCAGTTTGGAGATCATCTCGCCATCTCTGGAACTTATCCTGAATATCACATTCGTGCGGCTTATGGTGATTTTCAGCTTGATGTCGCTATCCATTGTACGGATCAAGTGGGGTGGTTTTTACGCAATGTTGTCTATGATCATTTCAGCTTACTTGCCAAATGCTCTGGAACGATCACTTATGCAGGCGTCACGACACCCATTGAGCGTTTGTGCACCTTTGAATATGCCCGCTGTATCAGTCCGCATTCCGTAACCAAAAATATTTTGCCTGACTCTTGGAAATTGCCAATTGATTTTTTCACTTATCAGATCATTAATGCGGATGAATCAACGCAGATATTGCTGACGGATGCGCGTTCACTTGGGACATCCGCTTTCAAGGGTGTACACATTCGTAGCTTGAATGGAGATGCCCAGATTCATGTCGATGATGTCGACTTTAAAATCACTGCATATCGAGATGAACTGGCGGTCGACCCCGAAGGGCGGACTATGCGTTTACCAAAGACATTCTCATGGGGTGTCAGAGATAAAGGTCAAACCATTTTAAACATTAACTGTACGATTGATGCAGAGTGGCGATATGGGCATGGGCGAGGCTATGCCAGTTGTTATCGTTTTACAGGAGAGTTCAATGGCAAATCGTTTGATGGTCAGGGGTATATAGAATATATCGATTGCGAAAGGCTAAATTAAATTTATATCAAGAGTCTGCGAGAAAATAAAAAAAGGAGCATTAATTTGCTCCCTTTTACGATCTTTAAAATATCTGCAGTAATCTGAAGTTCAGACGATTGTCTTCTTTAAAGCCGTTTTCAACTTTTATATCACGACCATACGTCAAGATGAATTGGGTTTTAGGCGCGACCCAAAAAGCACTACCGAGCCAAAATTTACTTTGGGTCGTCGCACTCATGGGGTGTCAGAGATAAAGGTCAAACCATTTTAAACATTAACTGTACGATTGATGCAGAGTGGCGATATGGGCATGGGCGAGGCTATGCCAGTTGTTATCGTTTTACAGGAGAGTTCAATGGCAAATCGTTTGATGGTCAGGGGTATATAGAATATATCGATTGCGAAAGGCTAAATTAAATTTATATCAAGAGTCTGCGAGAAAATAAAAAAAGGAGCATTAATTTGCTCCCTTTTACGATCTTTAAAATATCTGCAGTAATCTGAAGTTCAGACGATTGTCTTCTTTAAAGCCGTTTTCAACTTTTATATCACGACCATACGTCAAGATGAATTGGGTTTTAGGCGCGACCCAAAAAGCACTACCGAGCCAAAATTTACTTTGGGTCGTCGCATCACTTTTAATGCCATTTTGCTTGGTTTCACCGGCATCTGCATAGGAAATCCCTGCTCGGAGGTCTGCTTTCGGGCTCAAGAAATAGCGTGCGTTGGTTTGAAGCTGATAGCCCAAATCCTGTTTTAACGTACCACCAACGGCATCGGAGTTATCGCCATAAACAGTGACATCGCCTGCAACATCCCAGGCAATATCTGGCGTTAGACGGGTAGAGTAGGCAACTTGCAGTGTCCCTTTATAGCGATTTTCGCCCAGATTTAAGGCTTTGTTGCGGTCATAGTTGCCTGTTGGCAAGTAGAGATAAGGGGCGATCGCAAAGTAAGTGTGATTGACTGTGTCATTCACCAGCCACGTTGGAATTGCCAGAATCGCGTCACCAAATCCGCTAGCTTTGCCAAGTCCACTGGCATCGTCTTTGCCTTTGAGTTGGCCAAAAGGCAGTAGGATTTGAGGCAGTGTTAATATGCCGCTGATATCAGTGTAATGTACTAGACGCGCAATACCGATATTAGAGTCGAGTTCATTATGTCCAGCGACCTTGTCACTACCGCTATAAAGACTGCCGCGCTCTGCATGCTGAAGATAGAGCAGTCCTGCAGTCGTACCAGCAGGTGCAGTGTCATAGTCCCCCGCATCAAGATCAATCGCTTGAGCAAAAGGTGAAATTGCCGTAGTAATGGCAAGTAAAGCAATACGGAGTTGTTTAGCCTGAATCATGATTGTTTGTCCCCAAGACAAAATTAAAAAAGGAAAATGGTTTAGTTAAGAATTTATTCGCCGCCAGCTTCAAATAGCTCAAGGGGTAAGCCAACTTGACCTTTGCCAATCCATTCACGGGCGATGTTGTTGGATGGACCCATGCCAATACCTGCACGTGCATCACGGAAGAGGCGTTCGAGCAGGCCGCGCTTGTAGCCGTAGCCACCACTGATATCGAGTGCGAGGCGTGCAACTTTATTAGCAACTTCTGCCGCATGGACCTTAAACTCGGTGAGTGGTAGTAAGATTTCACCTTGAGGGCGTCCTGCAGCTTCGAGTTCATTGAGTTGACGTGCAAGGTCGGCTTGCCATGGGCCTAAACTTGAAACGAGAATTTTGGCTTCGCCGATTTGTTGGCGGAGAACTTGATAATCCGACAGGCTGCGATTGAAGTCTTGATGGGTGGTACGAGTCGCATATTTGACCACTTCTTCCAGTGCTGCTCTGGCAACACCATGCCAAACGGCTCCTAAGCCGATTAAATAAACAGGTGAAACACCGTGATAGATGATGTCTTTCCCTTGGTTTTCTTCTCCTAGGCGATCTTTTTGTGGCACGTTGACGTTTTCATAGCGGATCGGACCACTGTGATTGCCATGGACGCCTAGAGCCTCCCATACACCTGATTTAATGCCCGGATGTTTACCATCCGCGATAAAGAATGAAATCTCCGTCGGCCCTTTTGCACCTGGTGTACGTGTTTGTACGAGGTAGTAATCTGCTTGTCCTGAACTCGTGGTAAAGGATTTTTCAGCATTTAAAAGATAGTCATCGCCATCTCGGGAGGCTTCACTAAAGTTGTACCACCAGTGGCCACCAGATGCTTTTTCACTGGTTGAGTAGGTGCCCACTAAACCATCACGTGCAGTTTTCAGCCAACGGGTCTTTTGATCTTCATTGCCATATAATTGAATGGTCTTAAATGCACCTGAGTGCATGACATACACCAAACCTGTTGATGCACAGGCATGTCCGATTTCTTCAGATGCAATTGCAAAAGAAACAAAATCAAGCCCGAGTCCACCGTCTTGTTTAGATAAAAAAATACTATTCCAACCTTCTTTTGCCAAAGCATTTAAGTTTTGGCGAGGGTAGGTATAGGTTTCATCGATATGTGCGGCATTCGGGCGAATAGATTCATCGGCCAGTTTGCGAATATCTGCACGTACGCTGTTGTAATCGATCGTCATGGTTATCTCCGTTGAGCTTAAAAAATAAGATATGGAGTGCAGGTCATTTCAGGGGGAAAATGAACCGCACTCCATGCACTAGGGGTAGAGCAATCGATATGCCAAACTTAATTTATTGTTTTTAATGATTTAAATTTTTTCACTAGGATGAATTGTTGATCAACATGCAATTGTTTGTTGAAAGGATGTTGCTGTGGAATCAAATTGAAAAAAACCGGGGTGTTGTCTGAGCAACAATATGGCCTGTTCGCTAATAATTTGGCTGAAAAACGATCTATATCGCTTTTGAGTCTTAATTTATCGTTATATTTTCGGAGGATCTGGTTGGAGGTGTTGCTAGAGCAACAGATTCGAGAGTGAGAGAGGCGCTAGCCGTTGTTCATCTGACATTTCAAGTGACTAAACGATATCTTTTTATCCATATATTCCCTATCGAATAAAGCGATTGACCTTAAAAAAATTACTGTTTAGTTTGCTCATAACAGATTGATCGACCAATGAGAGGGCTTAATGAAAGTATTTCCTATCTTTATGATCTTAATTTCTATGGGGGTAAGCGCAGAGCCCCTAGTCCTGCATCCTGATCAGTTATCAGCAATTACCGTCTCTCCAGGTGTGACTCTCAAAGAGCTAACGGGACGCAGTGCGCTTGGCACAGCAAAAAGTGATCTGAATAGTGTTGCTTTATTTCACCTAGAACCCGGCAAAGCCAGCGCATGGAGCTATAACAAAATTGGAGAGGAGTCCTTTTTTATTTTAAAGGGTCATGGCAAGATTTGGACGGGAAGCCACTCGCAGGAAGTGAAAGAGGGGTCATTTATCTTGGTTCCACCAAGTGTCGTGCGTTCCATCCGAGCTGCCAAGAATGAGTCATTGGAGTTCTATGCGATTACTTCACCGGCATGGAGTAAAGAGGATGATGTATTAACCTCTGCACCTGAAGGTGCACCGAAGTAGTCGCACTTTCTGAGCCCATCCCTGATGCCAATTGATAATATAATCATATGTGAATCTGTACCTTCTGATGTCCTTTCAGTGGTAAGAGCTTCGTATATGTGTTTATTCATCTTCAATGACTGAAATTTAAAATCTATATGGCCATGTAATGCCTCATTAATTTATAAAAGAAAAATTTATGTTCGATATTCAAAACTACGGCAGCTTTATTGCCGCAATCATGATTTTCCAATTGATCCCTGGCCCTGCAACATTCGCTATCTTAAGTGCAACATCTAAAAATGGATTAAGCGCAGGATTTGCAGCAGTCGTTGGGACGTTACTGGGTGATTTATGTTTTATGATTGCCGCAGTTGTCGGTTTGGCCGCAATCATGCAAGCCAATCCCGTCATCTTCCAAGGACTTCAGTGGTTTGGTGCGGCTTATTTATTGTGGATGGGGTTTCAGCTTCTAAGCACGAATGAGCAAACTTCATCTACTCGCCCCGAGCCTGTGAAATCGGCTTGGGTCTATTTTAGACAAGCATTTGCCGTGTGTATGACAAATCCCAAGGCAGTTTTGTTCTTCGTTGCCTTTTTTCCTCTATTTTTGCACCCAGAGTCATCACGTTTGACGTTATTGATTATGATGTTGCATGTAACAATTTTGAGTTTTCTTTATCAGGCAGGTCTAGTACTGACTGGCAATCAAATTGCGATTCGTTTGAAGCCCGTTCCTTCAGCAGGCAAAATCGCCAGCAGGATTGCTGGCGCTGCGCTGATTTGTTTTGCCGTGAAACTTGCGATTCATAATTTGTAATCCGACAAGAAATCCTAGCTAAACAGAACAATTTTTATGAGACTACGGGGTGATTAGATGCTGCTTTACTTTTACTCGTGCTATTGGCGCGCCAATTCAACAGGGCATATAAGGCAATGGCAATAAATGTCGCCGTGCCAATCCCACCCAGATTAAAATGAGCGATGTGAAAGGAAAAATTACCTGCACCGCAAACCAGAGTCACTGCGGCGACAAGGAGATTACAATTATCACTAAAATCAACCTTGTTCTGAATCCAAATTCGGGCACCTGCAACAGCGATTAAACCGAACACCACAATTGCAGTTCCCCCTAGAATGGATGCAGGGATGGTATGAATCAGGGCGCCAAATTTAGGGGAGAGTCCCAGAAAAATTGCTACTCCAGCAGCTGCGACAAAGACAAGGCTTGAGTAGACGCGTGTTGCCGCCATCACGCCAATGTTTTCTGCATAGGTGGTCATCGCTGTACCCCCAACCGAGCCAGAAAGAGTCGTTGATAAACCATCTGCAAAAAAAGCACGACCGATATAGGGATCGAGATTTTGTCCAGTCATCGCGCTAACCGCTTTGATGTGACCAAGATTTTCTGCGACCAGAATAATCGCAACCGGCGCAATCATGATCATGGCATTGAGATCAAATACAGGTTGGCTAAATTGTGGAACTCCAAACCAAGCAGCGTGTGCTACACCAGCGAAGTCTATAGGTTGACCAAAACCAAGTCCATTGGCTAATAAGATGTAAACCATATAAGAGACAATGAGCCCCAGTAAAATGAGCAATCGTTGTACCAGTCCACGAGTGAAGATCGCGAAACCGCTAATGGACAGCACGGTAATAAGTGCCATGATGGTATCAAAATCTGATCCAGACACATCTTTTACCGCAATCGGTGCTAAATTTAAACCGATGGCCATCACGACAGCGCCAGTCACAACAGGTGGCATAAGACGCTCGACCCAATGAGTACCAACTGCCATCACGACGAGCCCAATGAGTGCATATAAAAGTCCGCAAGCAATCGTTCCGCCTAATGCAATGCCGAGATTAGGGTTTATACCTTGCCCAGCGTATCCTGTGACCGCAATGACCGCACCAATCACAGCAAAGCTTGATCCTAAATAACTCGGAACACGGCCACCGACAAGTAGAAAAAATAATAAAGTGCCGAAACCAGAGATAAAGATCATGAGATTGGGGTCAAAGCCCATTAGCAGGGGAGCGAGTACTGTCGCACCAAACATTGCAAAGGTATGCTGTAGTCCCATAAGTAGGGTTTGTGGCCATGGTAAGCGTTCATCTGTAGCGATGACTTGGCCATCTTGATGCGCTGGACGGATGCTCCAATCAGGGAACCATTTTGTTGCCATTGTTTTCTCCAATGATACGAGCCGTAATAGATGATTACGTTGTGGCTCATGATGGGGTTTATACTAAAAGCGGGTGTCGCCTTTGCATAAAACTTAAATCACTCAAACATTTAGGAAAAAATAAAATGGCGATCAGCCATATTTAATTCATCCATAACCCTAAAAATTGATATTTCAACTCTTTGGGTACAGCAGCAGCGTGATATACCTCGTATTTCGATCCGACAGTGATGGTAAAACGCATAAAAGAAGTGTTTTAGAACATCATCCGTTTGGAACGTCATATCAGTATCGTCACTTGCTTTAATCAAATCATAGCGAATTAATCTTGACCAAATGGACTATTTTTCAAGTGTAAAAAATTGATGATGGGTGAGGTAGAAATGGAATGTCGATTTGAAAATTCTGATTAGACTGTTTTTTGACCAAACATTAAATAAAATGACAAAAAAATGAATTATTATTTGATCAATAATGCAGAAAAGTGATCGAAAGTGCGCAGTTTATGGCATCATGCGGTTTTAAGCTGGGGAGCCTAAATATAATGGACAATAATGAGTTAAACGAATCGCAATCTGGAGTGGCTGCTGCTAAACCGGTACGAGCCATGACCAAAAAAAAATTAGTAAAGGCTGATAGTTCAGCGCAAGCGGATGGTACTGAGTCGAGCTCTTTATCACCGTCTCGTCGTCAACGTTCAGTTGAACTCAAGACGAAAGCGATTAAAGATTCTGCGTTAGCTGTTTTTTCAATGTATGGATTCCATGGGAGTAGTCTCGAACAGATTGCTGAACTCGCAGGGGTTTCCAAAGCAAATCTGCTGTATTACTTCTCATCCAAAGATGATCTATACCTGTACGTACTTAGAGACATTTTAGCGGTTTGGATGGCGCCTTTTGAAGCGCTGTCTGCAGATCAGGATGCAGTATCATCCATTAAAGAATATATCAAACAAAAACTGGAAGTTTCGCGTGATTATCCGCAGGCTTCACGTTTGTTCTGTTTAGAAATGATTCAAGGCGCACCACTTTTGAAATCACTGCTTGAAGGTAAGTTGCGCAAGCAGGTTCGGGAGAAAGCCAAAGTGATTAAGGCCTGGAGTGATGCTGGTCAAATTGCACCGATTGACCCATTCCATTTGATCTTTACCTTATGGGCAACCACGCAGCATTATGCTGATTTCCATGTTCAAATCGAAGCGATCACTGGAAAAACACTCGATAATGATCGCTTTCTGAAAAGCACAGTAGAGAATATTCAATCTTTAATCATTAATGGTTTACGTCCGCGTAGCGAGTAAATTTAAATGGTTAAGAAAAACCCGCTATGTTGAGCGGGTTTTTTTAGCTCAAAATTACTCAGTTGTTTTAATGGCATCAGGCAATTCTGCGGGTGCTTTCGTTTCTGCTTCACTTGCTGCTGCATCAATTTCTGCTTGGCGTTTTTTACCAAAAATGACGGTGCCTTCAATCGCAAGCGAGCTCAAACTTTGTTCTATAACTTCACTACCACGAGTCACTTTGACTTTTACTGGCATGTTACGGTAGTCGGGTGCGAGCCATACGTCGACGGTCACAGGTGAACCGCTGGTGTTGATACCGTGAATATGCAAGGTCCGAACCTTCCCAACAGGGAGTTTAAGCAGTTCTTCATCCAGCAGTTCGAAGTGTAGGTTATAAATTCCCGTTCCCAATGTCAGTTGCATGTCTTGTGATTTATCACCATATGCTAAAGCCATTTGAAAACCGATGCTGGCAACATCTTGAATCTTCGTATTGAAGGGAAGCTGCTTTAAATTGCTGGGCTTGCCATAATTGATGATTTTCGCATTGTGATCAAAATCGACCATGCGGATGACATTACTATTCAATAGAACACGGAACTGATTTGGCTGTAGGCCTTGTTCCGTTATAGCACCGTCACTGGTTACACGAACCTTGAAGCCTAAAGCACTGGCCTTATCCGTAATGCTATAGCGCCGACCTTCCATGCGCCATTCACTATTCATATTCAGACTGAAACCATAGCCAGAGGTCTTATAGTTGGCTTGAATCTCTACCGGAAAGGGTGGTGGGGCGTCTGAAGATGATGGAGTTTTAGTTGCTGTAGTATTTATTGCCCCTGCAGCCGTTAGGGCTGCAATGGCTTGACCCAGATTCGCTGGTGGTTGTGGTGATACCATTGGTTCAACATGAACTGTGGTATTGTCGATAAGGGTATTTTTTTGTAAATCATAGGTTTGTTCACTATCGTCATCATCAAGTGATACAGGGCCACTGGGAGATGTCTCAGGTGCTGCGATTAATTTGTCATATAAATCATAATCAGGTTTGGTTTCCCCTTTATGGTTCCCTTTTGTCGTTACTTTTTTTGTTTTGCTTACGTTCGTAGCCTTTGGAGCTTCTGAGCGAGCCTTTTCCTTAGGGGGCTGTGCAAGTGCAATAGGCTGATCTTGAATCAGCCTGATGGTAATAATTTCGGAACGTTTTGTCGGTTCATTATTAGATTTTTGGCCGAGGCTAACACTGACTTTTGGAACGGCCTTGGCTTTTTTGCGTGCAAGAACTTCATCTGGGGTTTCAGGATGAATCTGTTGGGAGATTTTTTCTCGCAAGGTATTAATAATATCTTGCCATGACATATCAAAGACTACAGGGACTCCGACGATCAAATGCAACACAAGCGAAAGAATCAGTGCAGTGATGACTAAAAGTCTTCTTTTAGGTGTACGTCTAACGGAAGTCAGCATATGTCAGCGTTTAGATGAATATCTATCCTAGGGTCTGGTTGCAGAGTGTAGCAAACGTAAATCGTATTTGTGTTGTCTTCATTTAAGTGCTTTATGCTTCACGCGTTGGATTTTTTATAATGCGCCTAACATAATACGTGCCTGTCGGAGTTCAATCACCGCGTCCTGGAGTTCATTGGTGAGCTGATATTGTCGCCGTCTAATTTCTTTGCTCCGTGTTTCGCTTGTTTTTTTGTCTTGTAGTTCATTACTTAATGAGTTTTGTTCACTATGTAGTTGATCAATTTTTTGATTGGCTTGGTAAACACGCTGTCCCGCTTGGGCAAAAGGGTAGAGCCCATTTTGTAGCGGTAATGGACAGATATCAAGGTGATTACGCCCAGCGAGTGCATCATCAAGGATCCGATGAGGCTGACAATAGTAGCCGAGTCCTTGTGCATAACCGAGGCGATAGGCATGAATATTATTGGGAGTGACGACGACTGCATTTTTGCTGCAACTATCTACGCGGTCACCGATATTATCAACGCGGCCAGCATTTCCGTCTTGTTGGCCTATTTTGTTCCAATCTGCAGTTTGGCATTCGCCAGCGCTCATCGTCTGGCATCCTGTTAATAAGGCGCTGGAGATGATGACCATAATGGTCAACTGTTGTTGAATATTAATCATTAGATTGACCCCTTTCACAAATCCCTATTGTCGAGAAACTTTTAGAGATGACCTTCATTGTTTTTATATGGTTTGTAGTGTACTTATTTTTGTATCAAATAACTGTAGTCCAGTCAAAGCTAAGCTGGCTTGTAGGAGCAAATCTTTAGGTTTTTCTAGACCTACACCCTTAATCGACTGATCACAGCGCAGGAGCAACTCAAGCCAACCAGTCGTTTGTGTTCGTTTAATCCGGCGCATGGCCTTTTGATAAAGACTTTGACGATTAAACCAAATGCCTAAAGATTGATAATTCGGGTTTGGGTTATCCAGCAGCTGAAGGATGAGGCGCATTTCTTTAGAGATCGTCCATAGAATCAGTGATTCAGCTTCGCCAGATTCGAATAAGTAATTTAAAATTTTGACCGTACGTTCGATATCACCCAATAATGCTGCATCGGATAAATCAAATAGGCTGTAACGTGATTGATCCGAGAGCGCTGGAAGTAATTTTTCAATATCAATTTGCTCATCAGGCTCGCTTAAAAACGATAGGCGAATAAGAGCCTGATGTGCCGCGAGAAGATTATTTTCGGTTTGGGAAATGAGCATCTTCCATGCTTCAGGGGTGAGCTCAACCTTCAACGTTTTGGCTTGCGTCGCCAGAAAGTCCTGTCGCTCTCGATCATTTTGTAGTGCGAGGGAAACGACCAATCCGTTAGCATCTAGCAATTGAAAGAATTTTGTTTTTTGGGCCGTGTGATCCTGTTTAGGCATATTGATAATCAGAATGTTATCACCAGGCGATTGAATAAATCGCTCAAGTGCAGCCATTCCGGCCGCATCCGGCTTATGGTTTCCGTGTATCTCAAGTGCCATGGTACTTGAAAATAACGACAAATTATCGAGCTGGCCCAGCGCCTCACGCCAGTCTGCACTACTGGTTAAATCTACACGCTGCCGCTCTATATTTTGTTCACGCCAATGTTTTCTGCATTGATCAAGCAGACTTTGCGCAAGCAAGGGCTCATCACCATGCATCAGCCATGCGCCAGAAGCACCGCTGATGCGTTTGCTTGCATTGAGATAGTCGGCCTTCATATAGCTGCCATCAAGAGATTACTCCAGCCCATAATACAAGATCAGGTGTCTGATGAATCATCAACTTGCTGCTTGTAATTCTGGTAAACGTCCCGTGGATACCTGTCTGACGATTTGTCGGGCAGCATCTTGGTAGAGCTCAGTTTGTAGCATGGTCGATTGCTGATCTGAGATACTGACCGTGTTGCGATTATATTGATAGCTACGGCGTGAGGTGACTGTTCTCGTTGTTGTAATCGCTTCGCCGTTTGCATTTTCAAGGCGATAGTCAGCTTCAACACCAATTTGGATTTCGGTCAATGAACCTGTGAGTTCTTGGCGAGTCGGTCTGACTGCAAGCACATGTAAACGCGGTGAACCCGACACATCCAATTTAACATTGAGTGCTGTGAGCTCTGCACGGATCCATGCATTCAGTTGTGTTCCTTCAGGAACAATGACCTGCAAATTGCGATAAGCTTCGGGCATTGCAAAGTTGCCACTGCCGCGTAGATGAAAACCGCATGCACCGAGTAATATAGCCATCGAAAATACGATGATGACTCGAAGGTTGTGTTGAATACTGTTCGTGATCGTCATGGCTTTGCTCATCATTGTTGTATTCATACCCACTCAAAGAGGCGAGAATCCAGTTTTTAGACACTCGCTGTTAAATTTTAATTGCAGCGCGTCTAATCACTGCAGCAGATTAAAACGATTACAGTACCAGATTCACCAAGCGGTTTTTAACAACAATTTCTTTTTTGGGTGTACTGGTTAAGAATTTTTGAATATCGGGCAGTGCTTTTGCCAAAGCCTTTAATTCTTCATCGCCAATATCCAGTGCGACATCGAGCTTACCGCGCAATTTCCCGTTGATTTGTACCATAATCGTTTGACTGGCACGAACCAAAGCGCTTTCATCAACCGCAGGAAATAATGCCGTAGTCACATCAATGTTAAATTTTGATAACAAGTCTTGGGCAAGATGTGGAGCAAAAGGCGCAAGCATAATCAATAGACCGATAAGCGCTTCACGCTCAACAATCTGATCATTTTGATCTTTTGCTTCAAATTTTCCAATCGCATTCGATAATTCCATTAAGGCTGCAATTGCGGTGTTAAACGACTGACGACGTTCAATATCATCAGCGATCTTTTGAATAGTTTCATGTAACTTTCTGCGCAAATCACGCGTTGATTCAGAAAGTGCTATATTACTATTGAGAGCAAGCGAAGAAAGATCTGTTTGAACAGACTCTAAATGCTGTGTGGTTTGACGCCAAACACGTTTTAAGAAACGGTTTGAGCCTTCTACACCAGCATCTGACCACTCCAAAGATTGATCGGGTGGGGCCGCAAACATCATAAAAATACGCGCAGTGTCAGCACCAAATTTATCAATAATCGCTTGGGGGTCTACACCGTTATTTTTGGATTTGGACATTTTTTCCATACCGCCAATAATGACCGGTAGTCCATCAGCAGTGAGCGTCGCTGACAAAATACGACTACGTTCGTCTTTCTCAAGGGTGACATCAGCGGGATTGATCCATGTTTTTTTACCTGCATCATCTTCACGATAAAAGGTATCCGCCAAGACCATGCCTTGAGTAAGGAGGCGAGTAAATGGTTCATTGCCCTGAACTACGCCTTCATCACGCATGAGTTTATGGAAGAATCGTGCATAGAGTAGATGCAAAATCGCATGCTCTACGCCACCAACATACTGATCGACAGGCAACCAACTTTGAGCGGCCTGTGGGTCGACTAAACCGTTTTGATATTCTGGTGAGGCGTAGCGTGCGTAGTACCAACTAGATTCTACAAAAGTATCCAGTGTATCGGTTTCGCGCTTGGCTGCTTGACCACAGTTCGGACAAGTCGTCTCATAAAATGATGGCATTTTTACTAAAGGATTCCCTGAGCCGTCTGGGACAACATCAGTAGGCAGCACCACGGGTAATTGATCCTCTGGAACTGGTACCTGTCCACAAGAAGGGCAGTTAATCATGGGAATTGGACAACCCCAATAGCGTTGACGCGATACGCCCCAGTCTCGAAGGCGGAATTGAACGCGACCTTCAGCCTGATCTTGAGGTTCAAGCTTTTCTAAAAGTTTGGCAAACGCACCGTCAAAGTCTAGACCGTCAAGTTCACCAGAGTTGATCAATATCCCACGTTCAGTATAAGCGGAGTTTACTGTATCAAAATCTTCTGGTGCTTGAATGACTTGTTTAATAGGCAAGTGATATTTCTGAGCAAACTCAAAATCACGTTCGTCATGTGCAGGAACTGCCATGACGGCACCTGAACCATAGCTCATCAGTACATAGTTTGCGACCCAGACTGGAATATTTTCACCAGTGATGGGGTGCTGAACAAACAGACCCGTTGCCATACCTTTCTTTTCAGCCGTCGCAAGATCGGCTTCCGCGACTGACCCCATGCGGCATTCATCATTAAAGGCTTTGAGTGCCGGATTATTTTCAGCGGCTTTGACCGCAAGTGGGTGCTCAGCGGCGACAGCAACATAGGTGACACCCATGAAGGTGTCAGGACGTGTGGTATAAACAGTCAAATTACCGTGTTCTGAAGGGAAGGTTAAATCCATACCTGTTGAGCGACCGATCCAGTTCTTCTGCATCGCAACAACTTGTGGCGGCCAATCAGTCAGGGTATCGAGATCATCTAGTAACTCTTGCGCATAATCTGTAATGCGGAAGTAATACATCGGAATGTCGCGTTTTTCAACCAATGCACCTGAACGCCAACCACGACCATCGATCACTTGTTCGTTAGCGAGGACAGTTTGATCGACAGGATCCCAGTTGACAGTTGACAGTTTGCGATAAATTAAGCCTTTTTTATAAAGTTGTACGAACAACCATTGTTCCCAGCGGTAGTATTCAGGTGTGCAGGTGGCAATCTCACGATTCCAATCAACTGACAATCCAAGGGACTTCAACTGATTACGCATGTAGTCGATGTTTTCAAAGGTCCATTTCGCTGGTGCAACTTGGTGTGCAATCGCTGCGTTTTCAGCCGGTAGACCAAAAGCATCCCAGCCCATTGGCTGCAGAACATTTTCGCCTTTTAAACGATAAAAACGGCTGATGACGTCGCCAATAGTGTAATTTCGAACATGGCCCATGTGTAGTTTCCCTGATGGATACGGAAACATAGACAAGATATAGCGATTTTTTTTGCTTTGATCGGGCGTATTGCTGACCGCGAATGATTGGCGCGCGTGCCAGTCCGCTTGAATACGCGGCTCTATCTCGCTCGGTTGATACTCCACAGGTGTAGCTTGTGAGAGGGTTTGAGTATTTTGGTTCGGGGTCAACACTGTATCTGTCATGGTACAAAAAGCTATGTCAAAAAGAGATTTGCCATAGCATAGCCGATACCATGCTCGGATTGGGAGTTGCTAAGGTTGGATTAGCATTTTTTTTGCACATTGGGTATTTTTTCGCTGTACCTTGCTTATTGAGCAGAGTACAGCGGTAGGGTAAAACACTTTCATTTATTTATTTGGGGCAGTCATTTTGTATTTGAGAGGTTTCTTGCTGTATACGACTAGCCTTATCTTCTTCGGTTAAGTAAACGCGTTCACCATCTGCACCATATGTCCGTAAACGTTGTCCACTTTGAAGTTGAGCCAAAGAAGCTTTCAATTGGATGCATGTATCGGCATTTTTTCTGCGTCGTTCGGCATCTGCTGCTGCTTCTTCTTTTGATTTAGCTGAAGCCTTTTCATCTGCCGCAACTGCTTTTTGGTTTGCGGAAGAAAGAGTAGATAGTTTTTTGATTTCACTAGCGCTGTCTGCAGGGACATGAGTATTAATATCTAATTTCTTGACTTGTTTCTGAGGTGGCGGTGTTTGAGTGTAGTGGGTCGAACCCTGCTCATCGGTCCATTTATAAAAAGGTTGGGCGTAGCTTGTCCCCACACTCATGAGTAGCGTTATAGCGGGTGAGAGGGTCAGTATCCATTTTTTCATGAGCTAGTCCTTGCTTTAACTTGAGTATTATGAAGTATTAACCAATATCAAAAACAGGCTAATGGGGATTGCTTGCAATCAACGTATTAGGTTCTTTTTGATTGTGGTAGTTCTTTAAGCGGAACAGAATGTGTTGGTGTTGGTGTTGGTGTTGGTGTTGGTGTTGGTGTTGGTGTTGGTGTTGGTGTTGGTGTTGGTGTTGGTGTTGGTGTTGGTGTTGGTGTTGGTGTTGGTGTTGGTGTTGGTGTTGGTGTTGGTGTTGGTGTTGGTGTTGGTGTTGGTTCTACATTCGTATTAGTCACTGGTGTATTGGGTGATCCTTCAGTTTTAACCACTGCAGAATTTGCTGGAGTGATGTGATGGCTAACAGAAACTGTTTTAAATTTCTTTTTATTGCATCCAGTCTCTGGCGCAAGCGTGTAGCTTACCGAGCCATTACTCTCTATTGATTTGCAATATTGTTCCGCATGAGCAACACCAATCGATGTTGCGGATAGACTTAGCATTAAAACTGACATTGAATAAAACTGTACGGCCCGTCCGTGGCTTATTTTATTAAATAGTGTGAATTCGCGCACTTAAAACACTCCTTGGATTGTGTGCATGCATATATTAGTCAGGATTAAAGCATATTTTTGCCTAAAAAGGATGTCCTGATTTTTATAATTGTTTTGCAGGCTAGGTCTTGACTGTGGTAGTTAAATTGCCGAAAATACGGGACTGATTTTTAGATCAGTTATTAGACGTCTATGCCGTCCACCCTTTGGCGAGGATGTCTTCTAACTTTGGCGAACATCCGCTCTATCGCGAGCCGCTGTTGATGCTTGGGGCATTCTCATCCGAATGCGCTGTATGTCCTATTCTGGTCACACTTACCAGCTTACGACTTTCTGCTCTGCCGTCAAAATTCTGCTCGTCTAAGAGCTTTCTATATAATTGTCTGGATCGCATACTGCTTTCTGGGCTGATGTTGTTTTTCTATTGCTTTGTTGTCAGATACAACATCGATAGAATCACAACGAGTTGTTCGTCATGAGTACGACTAGGGTGAGTTAAATTGGAACATACTTCAGAAAAACAGACTGCTGCAGATACGCGCAGTACCGATAAGAAAACAGAGTTACTCTCTGGCGGCGATATGCTGATTCGCGCACTGGCTGATGAAGGCGTTGAATACGTCTTTGGTTACCCAGGCGGTGCTGTACTGCATATTTACGATGCGATGTTTCGTCAAGACAAAGTCCAGCATATTCTCGTGCGTCACGAGCAAGCTGCAGGTCATATGGCCGATGCTTATTCGCGTTCAACCGGTAAAACTGGTGTGGTTCTTGTTACCTCAGGCCCAGGTGCGACCAATACTGTGACCGCGATTGCTACAGCTTATATGGATTCAATTCCTATGGTTGTTATTTCAGGTCAAGTTCCTTCGCATCTGATCGGCGAAGACGCTTTTCAAGAAACCGATATGATCGGTGTTTCTCGTCCAATCGTGAAGCATAGCTTTCAGGTTCGTCACGCCAGTGAAATTCCGATGATCGTCAAAAAGGCGTTCTATATCGCGGGTAGTGGTCGTCCTGGTCCAGTCGTTATCGACATTCCAAAAGATGTGACGAATCCTGTCGAAAAATTTGCTTACGAATACCCCGAGAAAGTCAAACTACGCTCATATCTGCCGCCAGGTCGTGGGCATGCCGGTCAGATTCGTAAGGCGATTGACGAGCTTCTCGCTGCAAAGCGTCCGATTATTTATGCGGGCGGTGGTGTAGTACAGGGCAATGCGTCACATCATTTGACTGAACTTGCTCATTTATTGAATTATCCAGTCACCAATACATTGATGGGCTTGGGTGCATTCCCGGGTACTGACCCACAGTTTGTCGGTATGCTCGGTATGCACGGCACTTATGAAGCCAATATGACGATGCACCATGCGGATGTCATCTTGTGTATCGGTGCGCGCTTCGACGACCGTGTGACCAATAATCCGGCTAAATTCTGTCCAGATGCCAAGATTATTCACATTGATATCGACCCTGCTGCGATTTCAAAAACCATCATGGCGCATATTCCTATCGTTGGTGCGGTTGAACCCGTATTGGCGGAAATGTTGACCCAGTTGAAACAACTAGGTGTAAACAAACCAAACCCAACTGAAATTGGCAATTGGTGGAGCCAAATCAACGAGTGGCGTAAACGTCATGGCCTGCGTTACGATGCGCCTGCTGCGGGTGAAATGAAACCTCAGCAAGTCGTTGAGATGCTGCACAAAATTACCAATGGTAAAGCCATCATCACCTCCGACGTTGGTCAGCATCAAATGTTTGCTGCGTTGTATTACAAATATGATGAACCACGTCAGTGGATCAACTCTGGTGGTCTAGGCACCATGGGTGTGGGTCTGCCTTATGCGATGGGTTGTAAACTCGCCTTCCCAGAACGTGACGTCGTCTGTATCACAGGCGAAGGGTCGATTCAGATGAATATCCAAGAGCTATCAACCTGCTTGCAATATAACTTGCCTGTTAAGATTTTGTGCTTAAACAACCGTTCACTCGGGATGGTGAAGCAATGGCAAGATATGCAGTACGAAGGTCGTCATTCAAGCTCGTACATGGAGTCTTTGCCTGACTTTGTTAAGTTGGTTGAAGCCTATGGTCATGTCGGTATGAAAATCACCGATCCCTCACAATTAGAAAGCAAAATGGCAGAAGCCATGGCGATGAAAGACCGTCTGGTTTATATGGATGTTTACGTTGATCCAAAGGAGCACGTTTACCCGATGCAAATCGCTCAGCAATCCATGCGCGATATGTGGCTTAGAAAAGGGGAGCGCACATAATGCGTCATATTATTTCTGTATTGGTTGAAAACGAAGCGGGTGCCTTGTCACGTTTGGTTGGTTTGTTTAGTCAACGCGGCTATAACATTGAAACACTGAACGTTGCGCCGACTGAAGATGAGACGTTGTCACGTTTAACGCTGACCACCTATGGTAATGAGCACAAAATTGAGCAAATTACCAAGCAACTGAACAAGCTGATTGAAGTGGTCAAGGTTGTGGATCTTTCAGAAGGTTCACATATCGAACGTGAATTGATGCTGATTAAGCTGAAAGCGATTGGTGCTGCACGTGCAGAAATTAAACGCACAGCGGATATCTTCCGTGCCCAAATCGTCGATGTAACGCCAACGACCTATACCATTCAGATTGCTGGTGCGACGGATAAGTTGGATGGTTTTATTGAAGCCCTCGCTGAAAACACGATTCTTGAAGTCGTGCGTTCTGGTGTGCTGGGTGTTGCGCGCGGTGAAAAAGTACTGAGCGTTTAATGAATTACTGAAAATCCCAGAGTTCTGTGGTCGAATAACCCTTTGATCACAGGAAATGCTTTATAAAAGTTAGTCTTTGGGAGGCATTTTTAGGCATATTTTGAGGTTTAAACACTAAAATCTTGCCATTCGTCGCTGCAATTTAGTCGTATAACTGTTAAATTGCGCGCCATAAATGAATACTGTTTTAAACGAGATATTTCTCTACATTGTTTTTTAATGATAGTTGCCTATTTGTTTTTTCACTAAAGATTTACTGGAGTTTGCTGCATGAACATTTTTTATGATAAAGATTGTGATCTTTCCCTGATTCAAGCTAAAAAAGTAGCCATCATTGGTTATGGTTCACAAGGTCATGCCCATGCACTGAACTTGAAAGATTCTGGTGTTGATGTTGTTGTCGGTCTGCGTGCGGGTTCAACCTCATGGATCAAAGCTGAAAACTCAGGCTTAAAAGTTAGCGAAGTGAAAGACGCGGTTGCATCTGCTGATGTTGTTATGATTCTGACTCCAGATGAATTCCAATCAAAATTGTATCGTGATGAAATCGAACCAAACCTGAAAAAAGGCGGCACATTGGCGTTCGCACATGGTTTTGCGGTTCATTACAACCAAGTTGTACCACGTGCTGACTTAGACGTGATCATGGTTGCACCAAAAGCACCAGGTCACACTGTACGTTCAGAATACGTTCGTGGTGGCGGTGTTCCTGATCTGGTTGCAATCTACCAAGACGCTTCTGGTAAAGCTCGTGATTTAGCACTGGCTTATGCATCAGGTGTGGGTGGTGGTCGTACTGGTATCATCGAAACCACATTCAAAGACGAAACCGAAACAGACTTGTTCGGTGAACAAGCTGTTCTGTGTGGTGGTGCAGTTGAACTGGTTAAAATGGGTTATGAAACGCTGGTTGAAGCGGGCTACGCACCAGAAATGGCTTATTTTGAATGTCTGCATGAGTTGAAATTGATTGTTGATTTGATGTTCGAAGGCGGTATCGCTGACATGAACTATTCGATCTCTAACAACGCAGAATACGGCGAATACGTCACCGGTACTGAAGTTATCAATGAACAATCACGTGTTGCGATGCGCAACGCACTGAAACGTATTCAATCAGGCGAATACGCAAAAATGTTCATTGCTGAAGGCGCTGCAAACTATCCATCCATGACTGCGCGTCGTCGTAACAATGCAGCACATGGTATCGAGGTGACTGGTACGAAACTGCGTGCCATGATGCCTTGGATCCAAGCGAACAAGATCGTTGATAAAACCAAGAACTAAGATTTTGCTTTTATCAATTGATAAAAAAATCCCGTCGAATAGGCGGGATTTTTTATTGCGTGAATGATTGATTGTGTTAGTGTTGTACTATAAGTTTTGGGATAAATGAAAAAAATGATATGTCGGGTTTTGAGTGGGAATAATCTAAGCATTAATTTGTTTTTGATCTCGTTGTTATTCGTGTCCTGTCAGGCCATGTCTGGCACGATTACTGAGTTTTATTATACTCCTCAAATTCCAAATTTTGATAAAATCAGAGTTAACAATCCTTTTTATCTATCTAATAGTAATATAGATAATATAAATTTTGTGGAGAATACTACAAAATTAGATAATACGCTTCAATTGATTGCGAATAATATTGTAGTCAAGAGTAAGAATTATATGTTTGAGCCTTTGAGTCCTGATACTTGGTCAGGTTATCAGTGGACAGGTTTGGAGCCCTTAGATAGAACAAGTATGTCGCAGCAGGGCCTTGGGATAGCCGGCTCTTTACCTAGTTACGGACAGTCGTTGTTTCAAAAAAATAACTCTCAAGTAGGGATTCAACTGAATACATTTCCTCCGGATCAAAATACATTAGATTTACCGACAAAATATACAGCTGCCTCAATGCAATATTTTATTGGCTTTACGCCGAGTAAGAAAATCTGGCTCAAGAGTGATTTACTTTGTATGAGTGGCAAGCTCAATCTGGCATCATCTTATTCAGCAGGATCTGTAAATCAAGTCATGATGACTATGAGATTTTACGACACTATTAGCACCAAAGGATTTTTCTTAAATGTGATGCTTTATGATTCGAGAGCTTATTATGAGGTGAAAGATATAATTCATATCGACCAGCAAGATACTGGTAACCCGATTATTATTTCTCATGCACAGAATCAGTCGAGTTTAAATCATAATGTTTTATATACTTCACCAATTATAGGTTATGCAAATCCTTTGACACCTGTATCTACCGGCGCATTGCAAAGTGGAAGCCGTGATTACGGTTTCTGTATTAGTGCGGAGCAATTTTCAAGTGCTTTAGGTGCTATTAACCTTTCATTTACATCGAAGGGTCTTCCGCAGTCTAGTTTATTCTCGACAGATAAATCTCGTTATGTTTTAGAGTTTGCATTAGTTGGTCCTGAAATTGAAACTTCTGGTGGTCGAGGTCGTCTTGGAATGACGATAAATGAATTATGGATTTATCGTTTAAGTCCTTAGTACTATCTTGAATGAGGTGTCATAAATTTTGATCATCCTAATTTGTAAGATTCTCTATATTAGTTAATAAGATGGCATACCTTTCGCATAGACCTTCATAGCTTATCTATGCCAAACTAACTCAAAACCGAGCTCATCATGAAATATCAAATATTACTCACAGCGATGCTGATAACCATCCCCGTATTGATGTCCGGTTGTAAAATCACGATAGGGGATAGTTCAAGTGATGGGGTAAAAGGATCAGGAAAAATCGTGTCGGAGTCGCGAAAAGTCGCTGACTTTTCCGCGATCGATATCGAGGGTGCCGCTAATATTAAGCTGAGTCAGGGTGCTGTGCAGTCCATTACGATTTCCGGTGATGATAATATTGTGCCACTGATCACTACGACCGTGAGCAATGGAAAGCTTACCATTAATAACTCAAAAAGCTATTCGAGTGATCATAATGTGGATCTGGTGATTGTTGTGCCCAAAATCGAAGCACTGACGGTAGAAGGATTTAGTCAAGTTGACCTGAAGGATATTACGAGTAAGAAATTAGACCTTAAAATTGATGGTGCAAGTGTCATAGGCGTGCAAGGAACTGCAGATAGCTTTGATGCCGAGGTGAATGGAGCTGGCAGTATTGATGCTGGCAAGCTGGTCGCAAAGACGGTCACAGCAGAAGTATCTGGTGCAGGATCAATTAAAGTAAATGCGGTCGATTCTTTAGATGCAAGCGTAAGCGGTGTTGGTAAGGTGACCTACGCAGGTGATCCAAAGTTGAAAACCAATATTTCAGGATTGGGCAGTATCAAAAAGATTTAATTAAGTCAGTAATTTTTTAACACGAAATTAGAGATCAATTTATGTCCATCGTCAAGCTGAGCCAAGTGACGGTTATCGTTTTTTTCTTGTCTATCCCCCTTGGTTTAGCCGGGTGCAAGATTGGGCTTGATGATCTAGTGAATGTCAAAGGGTCAGGAACAACTCTGAACCAAACTCGAACGCTTGGCAGTTTTTCTGCCATCGATCTTGAGGGGGCAACTGATATTCAGATAACCCAAGGTGCGGTTCAGTCCGTGCGTGTCACTGCCGATGATAATATTGTCCCGCTGATTACCACGACGGTAAAAAATGGTCGATTAATTATCAGTAGTACTAAAAGTTATTCGACTCAGAATGACGTTAGAGTTACGGTTGTTGTCCCTAAGATTGAAGCTATCGAAATCAATGGATCGGGAGATGTTGAATTAAATGCGATTTCCGCAAACAAATTGAAGACGACCGTATCCGGTTCAGGAAATATCACTGCTGAGGGACGGGTTGATACTTTTACTGCGATCGTCAACGGTAGCGGCGATATTGATGCTGAGAAGCTTTTGGCTAAAAATGCCACGGTCAGAGTGACGGGTTCTGGTTCGGTCGTATTAAATAGTTCTGATACGCTGGATGCCGACGTCACTGGAAGTGGGGATATCTCTTATGATGGTACAGCAAAAGTGAAAGCGAGTATTACGGGTTCTGGTAGTGTAGATCATCTCTAATTGACGTTGAGGGGTTTCTGCTGGCTGGGTTTACGATGAGGTATAAATCACGATTTAAACTGTGTAATTCGTCGGACACTTATACAATATTACTTTGCCGAATCATTTATATTGTGTAGCATCATCGGTACGATTTAAAGGAAAGAATCCGCTTGTTTTTTCTTCGCACGTTGTGAATTTCGCATGGGATTTATGGGTGTAGAAAAACTGCATACCTATCACGAGCATAGCCACCCCATGAAGCATTTATATCAGTTGGTGAAGCGCACTGCGCTTGTTTTTGTTGATTTCTCATTTAACCAACGCGTTACGATTCTACAGCTTGTTCCGGTACTCTATTTTTTACTTCTTATAGCTTCAGCGGGTATTACAACGCACTTTGTCTGGTCTGCATTTGACGATTCAGCACTGCGAGGCTGGCTATATGCGATTGCGTCTCCGGTTATTTTTATTGTGATGGCGGCTATCTGTCGCGTGCTGCTTGAGTTGCTTATCATCATCGGTCAAGTGGCACAGGATATTAGCGTAGTCTCTAGTATGAGCTCCGCCATTAAGCAAATGTCCTCTGATACACAAGCTATCGCGGCGATGGGTCGTTCGTTGGATGAGATTTCTTTTGATATTAAAAACATTGCGGGTATGCGCGGATCTCTGACGCAGATTGCCAATGTTGTTGAGCATATCGAGACAATCGCAGAGATGAGTGTCTCGATTGAGAAGATTTCTGCATTGGGGGAAAATGTTGATTTAATTTCAACCGTGCAACAATCGATTGAAAAAATTGCTGATTTAGGGACACATATCCAAGCCATTGCAGAAATGCGCTATTCCCTAGAGAAAATCTCCGCGTTAACCGATAATATCGAGGCCATTGCGAAAATGAGCGAGGCTCTTGATAAAATTTCAGAAATCGGTGATGTGGTTTCTAAATTAAGGCGTGTGCCTTTTATGCGATGAAGTCACTTGTCGCATATAAATAATTTAAAAGTAGTGACTTAGTGAAGAGCAAGTTTAACTCTGAGTTTGAAATTTAAAAATAAAGACATAAAACAACAACCGTAAACCGTCATCATCCCGTCATCAAATCGTCAACTGGCTGTAAAGTGTACGGCGTAATATTCATTGATAATATGAATAAGAGTCTAACTCATCAATGAATGCTGTCACTTATGGTTTGATGCAAAGCAATCCAGGTGAAAAAGGTTTGCTAAAAGAAGTCGATGTGCCGCAAAGCGAAGCACTAAGAGACGATTCAGCCCAGCACTATCTGATCCAGCCCCTAATTCCCCATTATGATTCAAATCCTCAGTTCGTGAATCACAATGTGGGCTATCCATTTGAATCAGAAAAGTCCTTACGCATAGCGCTGGTCACCGAAACTTGGCCACCAGAGATCAATGGCGTGGCACACTCGGTATTTCATTTAGCCACGGGTTTAAGAGACAACGGTCATTCATTGTTTCTCATCCGTCCGCAGCAAGTTCTTTCCACCATCAATTCTCCAGCAGAGCAGGAGTTGTTGGTTCGCGGATTTGCAATCCCACGCTATCGTGCATTACAGTTTGGTGCGCCTGCGTATTATCATATTAAAGAGGCTTTAAAAAGCTACCAACCTGATGTGGTCCACATCGTCACAGAAGGGCCGCTTGGTCTTGCAGCTCTCTTTGCCGCAAGACATCTGGGCATTCCTGTATCGAGTGGATTCCATTCTCCATTCCACGAGTTCAGTACGCATTTTGGTTTGGGCTTGTTGCTGACACCTATCATTGCTTATCTGCGATTTTTCCACAATCGCACCGATATGACTTGTGTCCCGAGTGAAAAAACACGAGCACAACTACAAACGCTGGGTATTCGTGATCTTGCTGTCGTCTCACGTGGCGTCAATGTCGCTCAGTTTAGTCCTGTGCACCGAGATATGGCACTTCGTCAATCATGGGGCGTCAGTGAGCACTCTACAGTTCTACTGTATGTTGGGCGTCTATCTCCTGAGAAAAATATTGATTTGGTCATCGCAGCATATCGCGAGCTACAACTTGCTCAACCTCTACGTGCCGTGCAATTGGTTCTCGTTGGGGATGGCCCAGATCGTGCTCGACTCGAGAAACTTGCACCTGATGCTATTTTTGCAGGGATGCAAACGGGTGGTGCATTAGGACAACATTATGCGAGTGCAGATGTATTTGTGTTTGCAAGTCAGGTGGAAACGTTTGGAAACGTTGTTCTCGAAGCCATGGCCAGTGGATTGCCCGTGCTTGCTTTTGATGATGCAGCAGCGGGTCAGGTTGTTGAGACTGATCACACCGGGTGGTTATGTGAATTGAAGAATGAACTGAAATTTACGCAGCTTGCCGGACAATTACCAAAACAAAATCGTCTACAAGAAATGGGTAAGTACGCCTGTGAGCGCGTACAGGCCATGGGCTGGCAACAAGCTGTGGGTCAATTAGAAGAAGTGCTTAAACACGTTAAACAACAGCATGGCAAGCGGACACACACGGCGTCAAGTGAAGACACGTTATTGGATGCTGGACAAACACAGACTCCGCAAGCCATAAAACAGGAGGAATTATCATGAGTCGTTGGCAATCGACGGTACTCCAAGTTCAAGATTGGGATTTATATTGGTGCTTGCGCTTGAATAGCTATTCTACGCGTCAAGCTGTTGCGCGGACTTTTAAGCTAATTAGCCGTCTGGGTGATGGTTGGTTCTGGTATGGGTTGACGCTAGTTATTCTGTCGATTTACGGGATGCATGCATTACCTTTACTGGGGCAAGCATGGCTCACCAGTATTACAGGTTTAGTGATTTATAAGCTTCTAAAACATAAGACATTACGCCCACGACCATATCAGGTTCATCAAGCGGTAATGCTCGGTGAGCGTCCATTGGATCACTTTAGTTTTCCATCAGGGCATACTCTACATGCGGTTTTGTTTACAGTCATGCTCGGAACCGATTTTCCCGTATTGCTTCCGATTCTTGTCCCATTCATGTTGCTCGTTGCATTGTCCCGTGTCATCTTGGGCTTGCACTACCCAACGGATGTGATTATGGGTGCCGTGATTGGAGCAACTCTCTCCGGTCTTTCACTGTGTTTTATGTTGTAAAAGTAGATTCTATTATCTGACGACATGAGTTCTATCCTGAACTCATGTGGATGATCGCTACACATTCTTAATTTATAAATATTTGATTTAAAAAATACGGTATTATGCAGACAATATAAGTTGTCAATATAGTCCTATTTTCATGAATGATTTATCGCAAGCCTTCCTTGTGTCATTTCAAAATTCTGCTGTTGCTTTAGCCGCTTTGGGTTCAGGGCTACTTCTTCTAGTTGGTCTTCTAACTGGGGTGTGGAAGTATCTGGCGATTATGAATAGTGAGAAATCCCGCGCGCCTTACTATGTCGATATTGCACATCGTGCGTCACTGATGTATTCGTTCAGCGCGCTTGTGCTTGCGGTGTTGGCAGGATTATCGGTATGGCCGCCAATTCATAATTTTTGGGCAGTTGCAGCCAATTTAATTTACTTTATCGCTGCGATTAGCACGTATGTGATTCATGGTGCTTTGCGTGATACCTCGAATCAATTGGCAAGGCCTCATAGATTGGGCAAGGCGACCTTACCGAATATTTTGATTTCAGGTTTTATGTGGTCGCTCATTGTGGCTGAAGTTGGAGGAACCGTGGTACTTTTATCTGGCGCCACAGTCCGTCTGTGGCCAGTTATTGCTCAAGTTTGGTCGTGAAATATGTCCTGATTAAAAAACTTAGCAATTTTATAGCATCGCCAAGCGTTTATTTTTCATAATAATCAATGTCACTAAACCCAGACTCATGAATGTACAACTGACGATAACCATTGCCAGATTGGTGAGTACGCTAAACATCAGGCCGTGTACAACCAAGCCCATGATGAGGCTCAGGGCAAACTGCAGTGCACCTTGCAATGCACTGGCACTCCCAGCGCGATGACCCTGCTGAGATAAAGCAAGCGCATTGCCATTCGCGCCCGTTAAGCCAACTGCCGCAACAACCCCAAATAGTCCGACCATGACTAAAGGAAGTGTAGCTAGACCTGTTACGGCTAAGCCCAATAACCATAAGCCACTAACAGTCTGCAAAATGACCCCAGCATGAAGAAGCTGCAATATGTGAAAGCGTCCAACCAAACGTCCATTCACCTGTGACATGCCAATCACACCTAATGCATTGATTCCAAAGTACCAACCAAAGTTTTGAGGCAAGACACCAAAATGATCAATCAGTAGTGCGGATGCGGCTCCGATGTAAGAAAACATAGCCGCATAGGAGAAGCTCCCAACCAATGCTGGTGTTCGAAAGCTTGCATCTTTCAGGAGTCGTCCGTACGTCACAAAGACATTTTTGAGATTGAGTGTTTGGCGTTTTTCTTGATGCAAAGTTTCCTTAAAGCCAAAGTGGATCGCCAGTAAACTGATGAAACCCACAGCTGCTAGCATCGTGAAGATGCTGTGCCAACTGAAGTGAATGAGCAACCAGCCACCCAGTAACGGTGCAAGAATCGGGGCAATGCCCATAATCAACACCATACTAGAAAATGCCTTGGCTGATTGGGCTGGAGATAGACGGTCGCGAATTGCTGCGCGGACGATCACCATTCCCACGCAACCGCCCAGAGCCTGAATGATTCGGGCAATCTGCATTTGCTCAAGACCAGCCGCAAAAATACAGGCGATAGATGCAAGCGTAAATAACGTCAATCCAAAATATAAAGGCGGTTTGCGTCCAAATCGATCACTGACAGGCCCGTAAATGAGCTGGCCGATGGCAAGGCCGCAAAAGTAAGCCGGAAGCGTCGTGGAAATGGCACCTGTACTGACACCAAACTGATGCGCCATGCTGGGAAGAGCAGGCAAGTACATATCAATCGACAATGGCCCTAGAGCCGTCAACATGCCAAGCAGTGCAATCCAGGCCATGCTATAGGATTGATGAGTGGTTTGAGCAGGAGTATTCGATTGTGGGGGAAATTGAGAAGACATAAAGCAAGTAGAGGCGAGCAAAACACTAGTTTAGCAATAACGAGAGAACTTTTTTAGCTTTGGCCTCGCTATTTTTGTACCATTTGGTTCAGGTGATACAAAGAGCAAGCTCTGAGCAACGTCAAAGCTTGTCGTTTAAAACCGTTATTTAGGCGTGAGCAGGCGTTTGGACAGTGCTGAGAGGAGGCTGTGGCGCGGCATTAACATCGAAGTTAAAGAAACCCATTTGGTTGCGGATCGTGAGCGTTGAAACCATCAGTTCTTCATCGCCGTTAATTTCTGCAAATTTTTCTGCTTCGTTCAGAATGTCATTGCAATAAACAGCATCGTTGACCAGTAGCGATAGCTCGATGGTGCGATTCATTTTACGACGCAGTTTGGATTTAAACTGCGTCAATTGATGTAATTCTTCATGAGTAAGCATCGTCTGCCTCCTTGGCATTAACGTTATTTTTTTGCTTTAGCAATTTTTAGCCTAGCGGCTTTGTTTTAATTGGTATTTTATTATAGACCTAAAGAATGGCGGCGACCTTAGGTTTGTGTTTGATTTTGCAAGTGTTACTGCTTCAATGTCTGTCAGCTTATGCTTACAGTCTGAGGTAAAGGGGAGACATTTTAGAGCGCTTTGATGGCATTCACTAAGTAAAAGCCCAGAGCGGTTGCTGCAATTGAGCCAATCACATGGAGTCCAATTAAGAAAAAAGCCATTCCAACACGACCATTATTCAGCAAAGTAAAACTTTCAGCGGAAAATGTTGAAAATGTAGTGAGTCCACCTAGGAAACCTGTTGCCAGTAATAGGCGCATTTCAGTGCTGAGCTGTTGGGTGGAGGCGAGTACGAGGCCCATCAAAAAACCTCCCAAGACATTCGCCAACAAGGTTCCATAGGGAATCGCCGGATGGACTGCATTCAGCATTTGTGCAAAGAATAGTCTAAGCATTGCCCCTAAAGCTGCGCCAATACTGACGAGGATCCACTGCATACAGACTCCAAATGGGAAAGATTGATCACGATACTCATCATATTTTAATGCGTTTTTAACACGGATATCGAGTAGATAAGGGTGATTTAAGGTGATGGAATAGGTAAAATATGCGCATCGACCTTTAATTAAGTACGCGCTACGCTGGAGTTTATCGTATGAACCATCCGAGTGATCTACACTATACCAAAAACCATTCATGGGTGCGTTTGGAAGGCGATATTATCGTCACGGGCATTACCGATTATGCCCAAGACCAATTAGGTGACTTGGTCTATGTTGAAGGACCTGATGTCGGTAAAAACATGACGGCAGGCGATGAAGCTGGATTCGTTGAATCGGTCAAAACTGCATCGGATATTTTTGCGCCGATTGATGGCGAAGTGATCGCCGTTAATGAGCTGCTTGAAGAAGACCCAGATTTGATCAATACCGACCCCTATGGCGACGGCTGGATCTATAAAATTAAACCCGTGTCCGTTGCGGATCTTGATGAACTGCTCGACGCTGATGATTATGAGCAAGTGATTGGTTAATCGATTTTTAAATGCCGTTGAATAGTTTTTTAAAACAGTTCAATCGGTATCGATTTTAGAACGCGATGATTGAGAGTCTATAAAAGACCTCTTGATCATCGCGTTTTTGTTGATATTCTGTTTGTTATGACCGAAATAATGCTTTAATTCAATGATCCTTCTCATTTTTATCACTGATATTCGACCATGAACCAGCGCAACAAAAATAAGCATCAAATTACGGGTCTCATTCATCACCCTTACCAAGCGCCTGATGGTTTTGCGGCAGTTCAACCCGCTATCTATAAAGCGTCCACGGTTATTTTTCCAGATATCCATGCGATGCATACGCGGAATTGGCGCGTGGGCAATAATTACAGTTATGGACTGCATGGCACGCCAACAACTTTTACCTTGCAGGAACGCATTGCTACCTTAGAAGGCGGCCTGTATGGGCTTCTTGCGCCTAGTGGCCTTGCAGCCATTAGCCTGATCAATATTGCACTTTTAAACCAAGGAGATGAGGTCCTTATCCCCCAGAATTCTTATGGTCCAACGTTAGATATGGTGCGTCAGGTTCTGGGCCGATTTGGGGTCAGTGTCTGCGTTTATGATCCGATGGAGCCTGAATTACTTGCAGATTTGATCCATGCCCATACCAAACTGATCTGGCTTGAGGCTGCTGGCTCGGTGACCATGGAGTTCCCTGATTTATCAACCCTTATTCAGATTGCCCGTCAGCATCGCGTGATGACGGTTTTGGATAATACGTGGGGAGCAGGACTTGCATTTAATGCTTTCGATTTACCCCGTGAGCAGTCTGTTGATTTAACCATGCATGCCCTGACGAAATATCCGAGCGGTGGCGGAGATGTGCTCATGGGGAGTCTCGTGACGCGAGATGAGGTGCTCTATAAGCAACTGAAGACCACACAGCAATTGATGGGGATCAATGTTGCAGCCAATGATGCCGAGATTGTACTGCGGTCATTGCCGACGATCGCAGTACGTTATGCTGCGCAAGATCAAGCGGCAAGGGCATTGGCAAGCTGGTTACAGACTCGACCAGAAATTGCCCAAGTGCTGCATCCCGCGCTACCACATGCAAAAGGACATTCACATTGGCATGAAACGTGTTCTGCGGACGGCAGCAGTGGCAAAGCGGCTGGCCTGTTCAGTATTATTTTTAAACCTGAATATACGACCGAGCAAGTCCATAAATTTTGTGAGCACTTAAATCTATTTAAACTGGGCTATAGCTGGGGAGGGCCCATGAGCTTGGTTGTGCCCTATCGCTTAGAGAGTCTACGTGCCGCTCAGTTTGGTGGAATACCTGAGTACCTCATCCACGGTGGTTTGGTTCGCTTCAGTATTGGGCTTGAGGATGTGAATGACTTGCAAGCAGACATCACCCATGCACTTTTAACGTTGTAATGATTTGATCAGAAGGCTGCATTTTGTATGACCACACCATTAATTCAACACGGTCAGCCCCGATATGGGCGATTTAAATCAACCCCCTCAGTTATTAATGTTGAAGATTTCAAACTGCAAACACCCTTTGAACATTCAATATCTGGACTGAGTGCCTCATTAAAGCGCCAGTTGGGCTTTAAGTCATTTCAGTTTGTCAGTATTAATAACCAAGATGTCATGATCGGACTAGCCATTGTAGATTTAGGTTGGGTAGGTAATGGCTTCTTTTATATTCATGATAGAAATGATTTGAAATCAGCTCCAGTTCAAGAGTTATCCTTATTACAGCCATTTGCCTATCAAACACATGTTGGCCTTCCTGAATCTCAGACACAAAGCTTTTTTCAAAAAAGTCAATTCAGAATTGATATTCAAAGTAGCAACAATCAGCGTATGGTCAAAGTTAGTCATGCAAAACAAAATCTACTTGAAGCCGTAATTGAGACATCAGAAGCCGAGCCGCTCGCATTATGTAGCCCTACAGGTGCGACAGGCTGGACGTATACGCAAAAGCAAACGGCTCAGACTGTTCGTGGTCAGTATCTGCATCATGGTCAGCCCTTTGAAATCTCACCTGAACGTGGTTTTCTAGCAGCTACAGACGACAGTTGTGGTTTTATGAATCACAAAACATCGTGGCATTGGCTAAGCGTGTCTGCGACACTGAAAAGTGGGCAGCGTGTTGGCGTTAATTTTGCGATGGGTGTAAACCAAACTTTTGGCAGTGAAAATGCACTGTGGATCGATCATCAAATTTTTGAAATTCCTCCTGTGATGTTTGAGCGAGTCGAGTCTATAGGTTCGAATAATGGACCAACTTGGCGTATTTATTCAGCAGATGGTGCGGTCGATCTTACCGTTCAGACGGGTTGGTGTCGGCAAGAGTCTTTAAACTTGGGATTAGTCGCAAGTCATTTCAATCAGTGGATTGCTCATGTTTTTGGTCAGATTAATACAAATAAGCATTTAGTTATTTTTGATGGTGAAATGGGGTTATTAGAAAAACATTTTGCAAAATGGTAATTCATATTGAAGTGTTATAATGAATATCGGCATCATTTGAATTGATGGGGTAGTGATTTTTATTTTATCCTTGCTTTTAATGTATAAATATTATCTGCTTTTTCATATGACCTAATATAGAAGGGTGGCATCATTATTGCTCAAGTTCTCATATAATTTACCATATGGTTAAAGACTATGAGAGTTCATGTACTGCCCCGAACAATACGAGCCATCATTTCTGGTGGAGCTGCCAGCCTAAGTGTGGTGAGTTATGGGCTGATGTTATCCAATGCCCATGCTGATGATGCAAAGGTTGAGCGTGTTGAGGTTACGGGATCATCTATTAAAGGTGTTGCAGCACAGAGTGCTTCTCCAATCACCATCATCAAAACAGAAGAACTGGCAAAAATGGGGATTACGACTGCTTCAGAAGCATTAAGTCGAGTCTCTGGCAATCAGTCACAATTTACCGCATCAAGTGCCGTCGGCCAAAGTGGAACTATTGGCGCGTCGGCAGATATGCGTGGCTTAGGTTCCAACAAAACATTAGTACTTTTAAATGGACGCCGCCTTCCCAATAGTCCGTTTGAGGGCTCAAGTGTCGATCTGAATATCATACCCATTGCTGCTTTGGATCGTATTGAAATACTCCGTGATGGTGCCTCTGCAATTTATGGGACCGATGCGATTGGTGGAGTCATCAATTTTATTACCAAGAAATCGTACCAAGGTTTAACGACAACGTTTGAAGGAAGTCTGCCGACGCAGAGTGGTGGCGGTAGCCAAACACGCTTCAATATTGCAGGTGGGTATGGTGATTTAAACCAAGACGGTTATAACCTATTTGGTATTGCTGATTTTCATCAGCAGCAACCTCTGAATGCCGCTGATCGTAGTTTTACCAGTGCCGGTGGTATCCGACCCGATCTGGGTATGTTCCAGACCAGTGGTAGTGGCTACCCCGCAAATTTCTATGATCCTGGTGCTGGTCCCAAAGATGACAGTGGCAAAGCGCTAGGCCTGTCAGGAAATCCTTATGCCGCGGCAGGGTGTGTGTCGCCGCACTCCATCCCTCAAGGGGGTGCCTGTCGTTATAATTATGCCTCTGTGCTAGGCATTGTGCCGCAAACTAAACAGATGGCTTTACTGGGTAAAGGCACGCTAAAAATCGATGACAACAATCAAGTCGGTATTGAGTATCTGCATGCTGAAACACAAAGTATGGTCTACCAAGCTGCGAATCCTTTTGCATCAGGAGAAGGTTTTTTTCTACCGAGCACCAGTAAGTATTATCCGGGAAATGGCATTACACCGGCGTTTTCAGGCTTAAGCGGACAAGATCTCACGCTGGGCTACCGCTCTGAGTTGGCAGGGCGACGCCAAGACGAAACCCTGAATAAAGCCGATCGTTTATTGTTTTCAGCAGAAGGAAACGATTTTGGTTGGGATTATAAAACCGGTGTTTCGCTAACGCGGAGTACTCAGCTTCAGCGTTTGGTTGAAGGATTTCTCAATGATGATTTAGTCCGCGGTGCTTTAGAAAACGGTACCTTGAATCCTTTTGGCCCTCAAGCTGCTGGTGATGAAGGAATCTACTCACAGCTTGCGCTTCGCGGTCCTTATTTGGATGCAAAAGCCACAACGGCTGCGGTTGATTTTACCGCTAGTCGTGAGATCGCTCAGCTTCCAGCAGGTGGCGTCGGGTTAGCGGTGGGGACATCTTGGCGACATGAAAACTCTGCGTTCAATGTCTATCATGATGTCGCAAACCTATCGTCGGGTACGGGGTATGCGGGTTCACAATCGATCGCAGGGCATCGCGAAGTGAGTGCTGTTTTCACAGAATTACAAGTTCCTATTCTAAAGAGCTTAGAGGCTCAATTTGCTCTACGCTATGATAACTATAGTGACGTGGGCAGTACCACAAACCCTAAAGTTGCCTTCCGATGGCAGCCTTTAAAGGAATTGATGTTTCGAACCTCTTATTCGACAGGCTTTCGTGCTCCTAGCTTATATGAGTTAAATCAGCCGCCTACGCGAGTTGAAACGGGCAGCTCGCAAAGTGACCCGATACTGTGTCCGGGCGGTGTCGTGGCGCCGGGAGGCATTCCCTCTCGAGATTGCAATCAACAACTGTTTAAGCTGAAGGGCGGATCAAAAGACCTGCAACCCGAGAAGTCCAGATCTTTTACTGTGGGAACTGTGGTTGAGCCGATGAAAGATCTCACGCTATCTGTCGATTACTGGAATATCCTGCTTAAAAATCAGATTACACAGATGTCCGAATCGCTAATTTTTGGTGATGGCAATAAATATGCGGCTGATTTTGTTCGTAACCCTGATGGCTCGTTGAACTATATCCTGAATCCCAATCTTAACTTGGGGAATGTCCGTACATCTGGCATAGACCTCGGTTTTGGCTGGAAGCTACCGGAAACGGCTTGGGGGCGTTTCGGCCTTACTTTAGATGGGACTTATGTCAATCAATATGATTATCAGATTGAGCAGGGCGGTGAGTACATCAGTAATCTTGGCAAGTATGGTGCGGGGGTCAAGGGCTTCAATGGTGGTGGTGGGGCGATCTTCCGTTGGCGTCATACTGCGGGTATAAACTGGTCATTGGCCTCATGGAGTGCAGCATTTCAGCAAACTTTCCAATCGGGTTATTTAGATCAAAACACCAGTGCCGATCCGGGATATGACAACCACCATGTGGGTTCATATACGATCTATAATTTGTCTGGGACTTACTCCGGGATCAAAAATCTGACGCTCACCCTCGGCATTAAAAACCTGTTTAATAAGAATCCACCCGCTTCAAATACGACGGATAATTATCAGTTTGGCTATGACCCTCGCTACGCTGATCCACTGGGACGGGTGTTGTTCCTGCGTGGTACTTATAAGTTCCTGTAAGATTTAAAACCCAAGCAATAAAAAAGCAGCCTAAGCTGCTTTTTTATTGGGATCAAATCTATTACATGTTTGGATAGTTGGGACCACCGCCACCTTCTGGGGTTTCCCAGTTGATGTTCTGTGCAGGGTCTTTGATATCACAGGTTTTGCAATGAACACAGTTCTGCGCGTTGATCTGGAAGCGTGGCGCACCCTCTGGTGTGGTCACGATTTCATAAACACCGGCAGGGCAGTAGCGTTGTGCTGGTTCTGCGTACAATGGCAAGTTTTGTTCGATTGGAATCGATGGATCACGCAGTTTCAAATGCACTGGCTGATCTTCTTCGTGATTGGTGTTGGACACAAATACGGAAGACAGCTTATCAAATGACAATTTGCCATCTGGTTTTGGATAAACAGGTTTAACTGAGTTTTCAGCCAATTCCAGCGCTTTAAAGTCAGGTAATGGGTCCAGAATGGTGAATGGCAATCTGAAAACATTCTGATCGATGAAGTTATATCCACCACCAATGACTGTACCAAAGCGATGCATCACCGAACCGAAGTTACGTGCGGCAAAGAGTTCTGGGTAGAGCCATGATTCTTTGAATTTCTCAGTGTAGGCAGTGACTTCATCAGACGCACGACCTGCTTCTAAAGCTTCAAATACCGCTTCAGCACAGAGCATGCCTGACTTCATTGCCGTATGAGAGCCTTTGATTTTTGCAAAGTTCAAGAAACCAGCATCATCACCAATCAAGCAGCCACCTGGGAAGGTCAGTTTAGGCAAAGCCAGTAAGCCGCCTTTGATCACTGCACGTGCGCCGTAAGAAAGACGTTTACCGCCTTCCAAGTATTGGCTAATCACAGGATGGTGTTTGAAGCGTTGCATTTCATCAAACGGTGACATGTATGGGTTTTTGTATGATAGATCGATGATCATACCCATAGTCACTTGGTTGTTTTCTGCGTGGTATAACCACCAGCCGCCAGTCGAACCAGTTTCGGTCAAAGGCCAGCCTGAACCGTGCAGTACCAAACCTTCTTGGTGCTTAGCAGGATCGATTTCCCACAGTTCTTTAATACCGATACCGTAGTGCTGTGGCTGTGAGTCTTTGTTCAGATCAAAGCGGCTCATCAGTTTTTTACCGAGGCTACCGCGACAGCCTTCAGCGAAGAGGGTGTATTTGGCGTGCAGTTCATAGCCCGGTGTAAAGCTAGGCTTTGGTTCACCTTCTTTATTAACGCCCATATCGCCAGTTTGGATGCCTTTCACGCTACCATCTTCATGGTAAAGTACTTCAGAAGCCGCAAATCCTGGGAATACAGTAACTTCGAGTTCTTCTGCTTTAGTGTTCAACCAGCGAACAACGTTCCCCAAGGAAACAATGTAGTTGCCTTCGTTGTGCATGGTTTTAGGAACGAAGAAATGCGGAACTTTGATACTGGCAGTTGCCGAAGTCAGCATGTACACATCATCTTGTTTGGCAGGAACGTTGAGCGGTGCGCCCAGCTCTTTCCAGTCAGGAAAGAGTTCGTTCAAGGCACGTGGTTCGAGCACCGCACCAGAGAGGATATGTGCACCGACTTCAGAGCCTTTTTCAACGACACAGACTGAAAGGTCGGGCATATTTTTTTCTATAGCCAATTGACGTAAGCGGATTGCAGCAGAAAGTCCTGCCGGGCCTGCGCCCACAATCACAACATCAAACTCCATCGATTCACGTTCGATGTGTTCCATAAGGTTTCCTCTTTTAAGCGGGTGGCTAGCAACATGCGAATTGCGCTGTTGCGACGCTGCCCGAAGCATGAAATCATTGCTATTCGGCATAGCTGCGGTGGTATTATAAAATCAATGTGGCTTGATACGCCACATTTACACTCAAATTACATGCGGTAACTTGCTTTTTTTAGCAGAGTATTCCTTGATTAACAGAGCGGAGCCCACTTTGCATCAAGAATTGACGGTCTGCCGACCGTTTAGATCAGTGTATACAGATTTAGATGAATAATGATTTTAATTGCTTTTCTAGGACAAAAACCATGACTAAAATATCCCCCCCACAGGGTAATTTGGGTCAATCAACTGCTCCAGCCATCGATGAGTCTTTAAGTCAAAACGTGCCATTGAAGAAAACGGGTGGTTTGGATTCTATCTCTCGTTTGTTGGTGGGTGCTGACGGAAAGCCGACCAAAAGTCTACCTCCGCTTGAGAAGTGGAATCCCGAGTATTGCGGTGAGATGGATTTGGTGATTCGCGCCAATGGCGAGTGGTGGCATGAAGGGACGCGGATGACACGTGAACCTTTAATCAAGCTGTTTTCAACGGTGCTTTGGCGGGAAGAGGAAGAGTATTTCCTAAAAACGCCAGTAGAAAAGATCAAGATTCAGGTGGTTGACGCACCGCTGATGGTGGTCGATGTCGAACAGGTTGAGGATAATGGCCAAACTTTTGTTCGCTGCACCACCAAGACTGGCGACGTGGTGATTGCTGATGCAGAGCATCGGATTGAAATGCGTGAGTTCGTAGTGGATGGTGTTAGTGAGATACGTCCTTATATCCGGATTCGTCGCAATTTAGATGCATTGATACATCGCAATGCGTTCTACCATCTCGTGAATTGGAGTGTGCTTGAGCACACCGATGCAGGCGAGGCGATGGTTTTACGCAGTGGGGATGAGCAGTTTGTGTTGGGATTGGTATAAGTTTGATCTGCTTCACGCGTGATCAACTGAAATAATAAAGCCAGAGTTTTTGGAGTAGCGAGTTGTTAGATAAACTTCAGCATTTGGGGCATTCAGATGCGCCAATTGGCGTTTTTGATTCGGGGATCGGTGGCTTATCGGTTGTGGCAGAACTGCGCGCACTGTTGCCGCATGAGTCTATGGTTTATCTTGCCGACACCGCGCATGTGCCCTATGGAACACGCCCTGATGAAGAAATTCGTATACTCACTGCTTGTGCCGTCGAGTGGCTGTACCAACGAGGTTGTAAAGCTGTTGTTGTTGCATGTAATACTGCGTCTGCTTTTAGCCTGACGCATTTACGCGCGCGATATGGTGAGTCTTTTCCTGTGATTGGTCTCGTGCCTGCAGTCAAACCCGCGGTGCAAATGTCCAAGAATAAAAAAATTGGTGTGCTTGCCACACAGGGCACCATGCGTGGGACATTGCTTAAAGATGTGATTGCCGAAGTGGCTGTGCCCGCAGGTGTTGAAGTGTTTACCGTTGTGAGTCCTGCACTGGTTCCCTTTGTTGAAGCTGGCGAACAAGATTCGGAAGCCTGCTATGCAGAGCTTGAGCGTGTGTTGGCACCACTTGTTGAAGCAAAAGCTGAAGAGTTGGTATTGGGTTGTACGCACTATCCATTTCTGGCATCCAGCATTCAGCATGTCTTTCCTGATAAATTTCATCTTCTTGATTCAGGCGCTGCTGTTGCCAAGCAGACGGAGCGGGTATTAGCGCAACGCAGATTACTGACTTCTGCAACTGGAGTCGGGACATTGGATTGTTTTGTGACGGGTGAGGTCGAGCCGGCAGAGCGCGTGATGCGCAACTTAGTCGATTGGGACTTTAAGGTTGAAACGGCGATCTATGATTTGCTGAGTGTGGCTGCGGCTCAACTGAAGATTGCGAGTGGGTGATTCTAAAATATTGATTCGCCATTTGACTGGAAACAGCGAATCAACAGATCGATTACTTAGTGCTGGTGTCCTTCATGAGAAGGTGTTTTAAACAAATGAGCATCGGGATGATCCATTTCACAGCTTTCAGTCTCACATTGTAAAGTCACATGTTCGAGATTATGTTCCTCAGCCAAGCGCGCTTTCGCTTGATTTAAGATCGCTTGAACATCACCTGTTGGGCACACCAGATGCGCAGTCAGACTGATCTTGCCGCTGGTCAATGCCCAGACATGCAGATCATGGATGCTTTCAACACCATCAACCGTTTGCAAGGTTTTCTCAACTGCGACGATATCAATTTCTGCGGGTACGCCTTCCAGCAGAATATTCAAACTATCGCGCATCAGAATCCATGTCCGTGGAAGTACCCAGAAGCCGATACCGACCGCAACGAGTGAGTCGACCCAAGTCCAGCCAGTAAACATGATGACGACAGCACCGACAATGACGCCAATTGAGCCCAGTAAGTCACTCCAGACTTCAAGATAAGCGCCTTTGACATTTAAGCTGTCATCTTTGCCACCGAGGAGCAGCTTCATGGAAATCAGATTAATGATTAAACCCAATGAGGCGATGACCAGCATACCGTTGGTTTGTAGCTCTGGTGGATTGCCGAGACGTTGCCAAGCTTCATACAGGATATAAAAAGCGACAACAAACAGTAGCAGTGCGTTAAACGCTGCGGCGAGGATTTCAAAGCGATGATAGCCAAAGGTCCGCTTGCGGTCCGCAGGTCGTTTGGCGACATAGATTGCCGCCAAGGCGATAGCCAGTGCAGCCGTATCAGTAAACATATGGGCAGCGTCGGAGAGGAGGGCAAGACTATTGGTTAATAGTCCGCCGATCACTTCTACGATCAGGAAGGTGGTGGTTAAGCCCAGCGCCCACCACAAACGATGTTCATTACCAATCTGAGGGATAGCGTGACTATGCTGATGATTACCGCTCATGATGAGCTCCAGTTGAAGGTTGTTGAGACTCAGGGTGAGTAACGTGTTCTTCTGACGATTCTAACTGTGCTTCTTTACGATAGATTAACCGATAGAGCACAGGTAAAACCAACAGGGTGAGCAATGTTGAGGAAATAATTCCACCAATGACTACGGTTGCGAGTGGTCTTTGAACCTCAGCCCCTGTGCCCGTGGCAATTGCCATGGGAACAAAGCCGAGTGAGGCAACCAGCGCAGTCATCAGGACTGGGCGTAGACGTAACATCGCGCCTTGCCAGACGGCATCATTGACCCCTAGGCCCTGCTTGCGTAGATCACGAATGAAGGACAGCATGACCAAACCATTGAGCACGGCGACCCCCGACAAGGCAATGAATCCCACACCCGCAGATACGGACAATGGAATACCCCGCAGACCCAAGGCAACGATCCCACCGGTCAAGGCAAATGGAATCCCCGTAAAGACCAGCAGTGAATCACGAACATTGCTAAACATGGCGTAGAGCAAAGCCAATACCATAGCCAGAGCAACAGGGATCACGATGGTAAGGCGTTGGCTGGCCGACTTCATGTTTTCAAACTGACCGCCGTATTCGATCCAGTAGCCTGATGGCAGTTTGATATCTTTGTTCATAGCCGCTTGGACGTCACTGACAAAAGAACCAAGATCACGGTTTTCGACATTGGCGGTCACTACCACACGACGTTTACCCATTTCACGGCTGATCTGGCTAGGACCTGTGGTCTCTTGAACTTGAGCCACATTGGATAGCGGGATCGTTCCGCCGTCTGCAAGAACCAACGGTAGATTGGCTAAAACTTCAGGTCGTCTGGCCTCTGCCGACTGGCGAATCACCAAGGCAAAGCGGCGATCACCTTGTAGGATTTGACCAGCTTCAGTGCCACCGATTGCCGAGGCAACGGTATCTTGAATGTCAGCTACCGACAGCCCATAGCGCGCTGCAGCAGCACGATCAATATTGACGGCAATCAATGGTAAGCCTTCGGTTTGCTCGACTTTGACACTGGTTGCACCCGTGACCTGACGTAACCGTGCTGCAACTTGATCCGCAGTACGGGTTAATGTTGCGAGATCCTCACCAAAAATCTTGATGCCCAGATCGCTACGTACGCCTGAAATCAATTCGTTAAAGCGCATTTCAATCGGCTGCGAAAACTCCGAAATCGTTCCAACTTGCTGATCCACAACAGCGCTGATTTTTGCCTTAAGCTCATCCATTGAAAGATTTGGGTTAGGCCAATCTTTCTTTGGTTTCATGATGATGATGCCGTCGGAAATATTCGGTGGCATCACATCTGAGGCGATCGCTGCCGTCCCTGTCCGTGCAAATACAAAGGCAATCTCTGGGAATTTCGCTTTAAGCTCGCTTTCAAGATGCGTTTGCATTTTTACCGATTGATCAACGCTGGTACTGGTGGCTCGGATTGATTGCAAGGAAAAATCTCCCTCACTCAAGGTCGGTGCAAACTCACTTCCCAGACGAGGAACCAGCAATAAAGATAAGACCACCAAACATACTGCTGTCACCAGAACGATGGGGGTTTGTCTGATGGAAACTGTAAGCGCCGGGCGATAAATCTTCTGCACGAAGCGCATGATGAAGTTTTCTTTTTCCTGTACTTTGCCCGTGATAAACAAAGCGACTGCAGCAGGAATGAAGGTGACCGATAAGATCATGGCACCAATCAAGGCAATGACCACCGTCGCGGCCATGGGATGAAAGAGTTTAGCTTCCACGCCAGTTAAGGCAAAGATCGGCAAATACACCACAAGAATAATCAACTGTCCAAAGATCAGTGGTCGACGTGCTTCTTGCGCAGCGATGAACACTTCTTTGAAGCGTTCTTCACGGGTGAGTAGGCGTTTTAGTTCCTCTTGTTTATGAGCAAAGCGGCGAATACAGTTTTCAACGATGACCACCGCACCATCAATGATAATTCCGAAGTCGAGCGCACCCAGACTCATGAGATTGGCACTGATTTTTTGCTCAACCATTCCAGTCAGAGTGAAGAGCATCGATAAGGGAATCACCATTGCCGTGATCAATGCTGCACGCAGGTTACCCAAGAACATAAACAGAATGGCAATCACAAGGAGTGCGCCTTCCATCAAGTTCTTCTGTACGGTTTTAATGGCTTTATCGACCAAGACTGTACGGTTGTAGACGGTCTTGACCACGATGCCTTCGGGAAGGGTACGCTGAACCATATCCATCCGATCGGCAACCGCTTGTGCAACGACGCGACTATTGGCACCCATGGTCATGAGTGCAATACCAAGGACGGTTTCTTTGCCATCCAGTGTTGCAGCGCCAGTGCGTAATTCTTGACCAAATTGAACAGTAGCAATGTCACTGATTTTGATCGGGACACCATTCGCACTACTGATGGCTGTATTGCGAATGTCATCAAGAGTGAGCAGTTGCCCCGGCACACGAACTGTAAGTTGTTCCCCACGCTGATCAATGAATCCCGCACCACGATTGTTGTTACTGGCTTCCAGAGCGGTTTTGAGTTGTGCCAGCGTCAAGCCACGCGCGCTCAGTGCATTCATATCAGGTGTTACTTGATACTCACGCACTTGACCACCGATGGTATTGACTTCTGCCACACCGGGGACATTGCGCAGTTGTGGGCGAATGACCCAGTCCTGAATCTCGCGTAAGTCGGATTCATTGTAGGGCGTGCCATCGGACTTCTTCGCTCCGGGTTTGGCTTCTAAGGCCCATTGGTAAATCTCACCCAGACCGGTTGATACTGGCGCCATGATTGGATCAATGTTGGCAGGAAGCTGACTCCGAACTTCTTGAAGTCGCTGACTGATGAGCTGTCGCGCAAAGTAGATGTCGGTACCATCTTTAAAAATCACGGTGACCTGAGATAGACCATAACGCGAGATTGAGCGGGTATGCTCAAGATCGGGAAGGCCAGCCATCGCCGTTTCGACCAGATAGGTAATGCGTTGCTCGGATTCCAGTGCGGTATAGCCGGGTGCAGCGGTATTAATCTGCACCTGAACATTGGTAATGTCTGGAACAGCATCGATGGGCAATTTCTGATAGCTATAGGCTCCGATAGCAATCAGAGCGACCACCAGAATCATGATCCAGCCGCGCAAACGGATGGAACCCGCGATCAGACGGTCAAACATGCCTTTGGGTTGATCTGCGGTTTCTGCTATGGGTGTTTGGCTTGAATGATTATTCATGTTCAGCCTCACTTTTAACCACTTCGGACTTCAGAGTAAAGCTTCCTGCGGTGACATAGCGCTCGCCTTTGTTTAAGCCTTGAGTCACTGCAATCAAATTGCCATCGGATAGACTGCCTACCGTGACGGGCTGTGCTTTAAAGCTGATTTTGCCATTGGTTTTGGATTCGACAAAAACGACGGTTTTATCTTTGATGGTTTGAATGGCACGAGAATCAATCACTATTGGTGTGACTTGAGCTTCACCTTTCATACGGACTGTGACGAGTTGACTTGGACGCAGATTGCGCTCACTGACCACCAGACGTGCACGTGCGATCAGGTTACGTGTTTTGCTGTCTGCACTTGGTGTATAAGTCAGTAGTCGTGCCGACATCGGTGGTTGATCGGTGTTGGTCATCACTTCAAGTGCCATATTTGGCGAGAGCTGACCCGCAAGCGTCGGAGGAACTGCGAACTCGACCCACAGCGCATCCAGCTTGGCGATGGTAAAGAGTTGATTGCTGGATTGTACTGTTTCGCCAACAGTGAGGTCTTTCGCGACCAATGTGCCACTGGTCGAGGCAGTTAGCGTCAGTCTACCTGTTTGGCCTGTCGCACTTGCTCCATAAGCTTGCAGTCCTTCTCGCGCCGCTGCGACTTCGATATTGGCTTGCTGCCAGCTATTTTCAGCTTGCAAGTAATCTTGCTTAGCCGAGATGCCTTGTTTCCAGAGCGTTAGCTCACGGTCATAATTACTTTTTGCCAGTGCCAAGCGAGAATTAGCGGCCTTAAAGCTCCCCTGAAGTTCGACCAATTGCGGTACAAGTAATGTCGCAAGAGGTTGCCCCTTTTTGACATATTGTCCCGTAGCAACGTGGACGCTTTCAACACGACCGGCCAGAGGAGAGGAGATATGAGACTCTTGATCCGTATCCAGTTTTAACTCACCCGGCAGATCCAGTTGAGTCGAGAGTTTTGCTGAGTCAACGGTCGCGATCTGTAATCCGATACTGGCAATTTGTTCGTCGCTTAGAGGGATGGCTTCGATCTCATCATGTACTGCTTTAGCGGTAGCTTCTGGTTTTGTGGTGGTTGCGACTTCAGCTGTTTCAGGTGCTGGCAAAGTGGGTTTACGCAGTAGCCATAGTGCCAATAGCACGGTCACTCCAATAACAATTGCCAGAACCAACAGTTGCTTGGGTGAAAATTTTGAATTCAAAGTAGTCATTAAGGATTTTAGTTGTTGAGAGATCGTCATGGCGTAGCTCCTGACAGGCTGGCTGCATCGGCCATTCCTTCGTTAAGTAAAGAGGTATTGAGTGTATCGGGTAGGACGGGGCTTGCAGGATCTGCATCAAGGGCTAAGCCAGACAGGACCGCTTCGATTTGCAGTGCGGTTTGCCAGCCTTCAGCCAGTGCTGTTTGGGCCGATTGCTCTAACTGCAACAGGTCGCGCTGGGATTGTTGAACCTCAAGAACGCTAAATTTACCTTCTTCAAAGCCGAGCAGCATCTTCTTCTGGACTGTGCGAGCCTGAGGCAATTGCTGATTTAGGATGGACTGGTAACGTTCAGACTGATTATCTGCCTGAGCGATGAGGCGACTGAGTGTCTGTTCACGCTGCAAACGCGTCGTCTGCAGTTGCTGTTTCGCTAGAAGCTGTCCTGATCGAGCAGCAGCGACTGCACCTTGATTACGCGAAAAGATGGGAATAGGCATGCTTAAACCTACAGTGACTTGAGAGTAAGTCTGAGCCGTTGGATCTGCAACCCGGCGCATACCGACACTGACAGTCGGCATACCATACGCTTGTGATTCTGCCAGTTTAAGCTGTGCATCCGACTCTATGACAGCACGCTTTGCCAACTGCTGGCTGGGGTTATCGGCAAGCCGTTGCATCAGTTCTACACGATTGATTGCCGGCCAAGCGGATGGGGAGGCGGTTTTGGTAAAAGTAGGGCTTGGATTTCCCCAGTAGCGGCTGAGATTTTGGCGAGCGATATTCAATGCATTTTGTGCATTCTTTGCTTCGCTATCGGCCTGAAGCTGACTGATCTGCATCCGAGTCAGCTCAACTTCGGCAATTCTCCCAGCCTCAAAGCGTCGTTTGGTGACCAATACACTTTGCTGGCTGAGCAACTGTTGCTGGTGTGCAAGATCAAGTCGCTGTTCGGCAATAGCCACTTGCCGATAAGCCGCCATGACCATCAGTTTGAGCCGTGCGCGATACTGGGATTGCTGGACACCTTCGGTATCGAGTCGCGCTTGCGCCAGCTGTTGTTTGGCTGAGCGTACGCCAAAGACATCCAGCCGCTGGTTTACAGCAAAAGACTGCTCCTGTTGATTGGACTTTAGACCTAAAGAGGAAACAGAGAGCTCTGGATTAATTCGTAATCCACTTTGTTGTAATTCTGCTTCTCGAATTTGCTGACGTGTAGTCAACATATTTTTGATTGGGGTGTAGTTTTCTGCTTGCATGAGTGCATCTGCAAGCGAAAGGGGGGCTTTAGGCTCAACCGCAACCATTTGATCAACTGCTTGCGTAGAAGGTTGAATCTCAAAAGTTGAGTTGGGATTGTCCGTAGGGACAACCTGTGCGTGTAGTGCCAGTGGTGCAAGACCGAGGAAGGTCGTTGTCACCAACGGTAAATAAACAAAAATGCCGCGCAAAATAATGCTCCTTAAAATAGGAAGTCAGGATTTGGCGGGCAAATTAAAGGGATCTAGATGAGTGCTACCCCGCCAATAGCTGCGGGAGACCAGCGTGGCGTTTCGGGGAGATCAAGGATTGCAGACTCATAGTCTGGTGGCGGGAGTGACTGGGGGATACAGGCAAAACATTGCATGATCGTGATCGGAGCAATGTCGGTGACCAGTTCTAAGCCGTGATCAAGGTGACCGATATGGTCGCCATGATTGATATTGACCTTCTTGTCGATACTGGCCTTGTCTTGACCAATAAAGTTCTCTGAAAGCCCCGCACCATGTTTGAGGTGCTGATGATGCCCCCAATGCCATGTGGTGGGCTGGCTTTCATGCTGACAAAACTGAGCCGCCACACTCCAAGAGCCTTGGATTGGCAGCCATGTCAGCAGTAAGAAGATGAAAATGGTTCTCATGTAGAGAATTGTGGATTAACTTTTCCTTGATGTCAACGCATAGAGTATGAGCAATTTGTAGACGAGGAAAATGGACTCATAACGCATGCTATGAGCTGTAGCTGTGTTTTTTAAGGGGCTGGGAAGATATCTACTGGCTTTCCCGCTTGCGGGGAGAGGCATTGGCGTTTCTAGTTTCATTCATGAGTTTACATAACGTATTGTGTTCATTTAGCGCCATTACGGCAATCACAACGGCATTATGCTGTCTTGAACAGCGTGATTTATCCACGAGTCTGACCATTTCCCGTGTATCGTGTTCGCGACTAGATTTAGCCAAAATGGCATTCACTAGGGCATCGTTATGACCATAACTATTACTATAAATGAGTCGTTGAGTATTCATAGCAGCCGTCCTAGCTGATGGGAAAATGATCATATCACGCAAAAAATCTCCCTAATTTGTAATGTGTATCCAAACTTTTCAGCGGAATTGAGGTCAAGATTAGGCATTTGTTTATGTGAGTATTTTGGGATTGTTAAGAATTGTTCGCTTAATTCTATTGATTGGGACTCCTATGATTGCCATAAGTTTGGGTCTCTATAGTTTAAAGAAGCAACTCAATTCCTTTTTTAAGCCGAGGCACTCAATGCATATGGTAGAGCACAATAAAATTAGTCTTACAGTGAGCAAGCTGCCTGAAATTACATTGCTTTTCTGGGTGATGAAAATATCAACAACGACGCTCGGGGAAACTGCAGGTGATCTTTTTTCAATGACGCTAAACTTAGGCTATGCGATAAGTTCTATTTTATTGTTTGGCTTCTTCCTCGTAACCGTAATTCCTCAGTTGTTTGCAAAGCGATATCTCCCGCTTTTGTACTGGAGTGTGATTTTATCAACCACGATGGTGGGAACAACGATTTCTGATTATTTAGATCGTAGTTTACATCTGGGTTATGTCGCAGGCTCAGGCTTATTACTCAGCATTTTACTACTCATCTTTGCCTTCTGGCGGCTCAGCGGCCAGACATTGGATGTTGAAAAAATCCGATCCCCAAAAACAGAATTAATCTATTGGATGGCTATTCTTGTTTCTAATACTTTAGGTACTGCACTCGGGGATTTCTTGGCTGATAGCTCTGGCTTGGGCTATGCGGGCGGGGCGTTGCTCATCGGAGGAATATTATTGGCCTCAGCAATCGCTGCACGGTTTACCCAAATTTCGAAAGTGTTTCTGTTTTGGTTAGCTTTTATCCTCACTCGACCTTTCGGCGCAACTTTCGGGGATCTGTTTACAAAGTCAGTGGATAAAGGCGGACTAGGGGTCGGAACCATCGAGTCGTCACTGATTCTCTTAAGCATACTCGGCCTTTGTATTACTTATGCGATGTGGCAATACCAAAGACGTGTTCGATAACTCTTTTAATCAAAAGTTTGAGCCATCAAGGCATCGTAAGCCTCGTGACCGCGCGCATTCTCCTGATTAATCCAAGGCATTGGCGACGATCCTGAATTTCATCGGTTGATCGTTGCAAGGCCTGTGCTAACTGATCTATCGATAACTCACAATTTTCAATGAGAAACTGGTCCTCTGATGTAGACCAATTCTGAGCGATCTTGGCGAGATATTTCTTGGTTTTGATCGCGTGTTTAAATTCAAAGAAGTTTATGGCAAGTAACTTCTTTTGTTCTTCATCGGAAAAGTCATTGCGTAAGCACTGCTCAATCAGCCATGCGTAAAGTAATGAACCTTCGGCAACGTGAAGCGCCCAGTGCCGTTTGAAATGTTCGAGCGCCTGTTGGTAAAAATCATCCCAACTCAATCCTAGTAAAATCTCTTCGAGGTCTTTAGTCATCATCAATTCACCACTGGAATATCATTCCAGTCACATAAATAATTGGGGGAGCGATGGGCTTGAGTCATCTCCCAGCTTTGACCTTGGACGGCTGATACACCTACCCCTAAAGATTTTTTGCCGAATTTATTAGACACTTTCTCAAGAGCATCCATTAGGCTTTCATGCTTGATCGCCTCATTGGGGTCCGAGTCAAATAAAGACAGAGACTGTACACATGTCCTCTTAGGGGAGATGGCTGATAAAATTACCCCTGCTTTTTGATAGTCGTAGCCAGCTTGATAGATTTTAGAGACGGCGACGCGCGCGGCGTGGGTGATCTGGAGAATATCGTCGCTTGCATCTTTGAGTGTCACTGTAAAACTATTGCGAATTTGGCGATCTTGCTCTCGATGGCGATTGGTTGTGATATAGACCGTAATCATGGCGCACACGGATTTATCTGCGCGTAGTTTGCTATGTGCGCGGGTTGCAAATACGGTAATGACTTCATGCAGTTTATCGAGTTGTGAGATACGTGTGCCGAAAGTGCGAGACGAAATGATCTGTTGTTTGACCGCAGCCTGCGTCTCCAAAGTTAGGCAACTGATGCCTTGAAGTTCCATCACCGTACGCGCAAGGACGATCGAAAAGTGCTTTTTGATCTGCATTGGATTAGCCTTGACCAGATCTGCAATGGATTTAATCCCCATCTTCCCTAGCGCCTCTGTATGTTTACGACCCACCCCCCAAACCTCTCGGGCCTCAGTCTGCTCCATCCATGCGGTTTTGATTTCAGGGTCTATCTCTAGCCAATTACAAACGCCATTAAAGTCAGGCTGTGACTTTGCCCAATAGTTCGCCAGTTTAGCCTGTGTCTTAGTGGCACCAATCCCGACACAGACTGGTAGACCAATCCACTGCTTGACGCGCTGACGCATTTGCTGCGCATACTCAGTTAGATTAAATAAGTTTTGATACTGAGTCAGCTCAAGGAAGCACTCGTCAATCGAGTATATTTCTTGCTCGGCAGGGGTGACAAAGTCGCCAAGAATACCCATAAAACGATTCGACATTTCACCATACAGCGCATAGTTACTCGATAAGGCGATAATCCCATGTTGCCGAGCCAAGTCCTTAAACTGATACCATGGCCCTGCCATGCGTACACCTAGCGCTTTGGTTTCGCTACTGCGTGAAACGACACAACCGTCATTGTTTGAAAGAACGACAACAGGCTTATCCTTCAATTTGGGATTAAAAACCCGCTCGCAGCTCACATAGCAGTTATTCACATCTACCAGTGCATAGACCTGATTCATGATCTCTTCCGTCTGCGTTTATAGACATTTTTAATCACAGCGGTCACCACACCCCAGACTTCGATGTCTTCATTATCTCTAGGATAGATTGATTTGAATTCTGGATTTTCTGCACGTAACCAGACTTTTTGCTGATCCGATTCTAGCGTTTCGATGATCAGGGTTTTGACCGTGAATTCATTGTTGATCAGCGCAATCACGATATCCCCGCATTCTGCAGTTACAGAGCGATCAACAACCAGCTCATCATCAATTGAAATCCCCGCATCACGCATGGACATCGAGTTCACACGAACAATAAATGTAGATTTTTTGTTTTTAATGAGATGCTTATTGAGATCAATACTACCATCCATATATTCAGCCGCAGGCGAAGGAAATCCTGCTGAGACACGCTCTAGTGCGATCGGAATGTGATAAGTTTCTGTCGTGATCACGACAGGCTTGATCTCAAACGCTGTTAGAGGATATGTAGAAGTCATTTTAAATAGGAGTACAATTACGTTAGATATATCTTACATAATTTTAAGTCGCTTTGCATATTTTTATTGTTTCAACCGACGATCAGCGTCTTATTTTTTGAATCTCCTCATGCAAAAAAAACCGCAAAGCTGCGGTTTTTAAAGGTGTGGCGTGGTAAAGAGTTTATACCAGCACTAGAGTGACATCGATGTTATTGCGTGTCGCATTAGAGTAGGGACATACGATATGCGCGGCATCAATTAATTGCTGTGCTTGAGTGCGGTCCATATTCGGTAGGTCAATCCGCAGCTCCACTTCAATGCCAAAACCAGTTGGGATGGGACCAATACCAACCGTACCTTCTACACTGGCATCAGCTGGCATGGGTAATTTATCCCGACCCGCAACAAACTTCATCGCACCGATAAAGCATGCGCTATAACCTGCTGCAAATAATTGTTCTGGGTTTGTGCCTGCATCCCCACGACCACCCAGTTCACGCGGTGTGGTGAGCTTCAGATCAAGTGCACCGTCAGTAGAGGTTGCACGCCCATCACGACCACCAGTGGCTTTGGCATGGGCTTGGTATAACGCTTTTTCAATAGACATGAGAGTCTCCTTGTTTGGTTTTCAAAGGGGTACAGATATTTCACATCATTATGAAATATTATCGAGTATATTAATATCGCGTGCGATATTAATGGGTTTAAAAAAAGCAAACATCTGATGTTTGCGTTTTCTTAGTTAAATGCAGAGCATCTAATTCATTCGGTTCCGTTAAATAGTCGTTTACGAAGATTAACGAGGTTTTCACGTAGCTGATCAACCTCTTCCCGCGAATAGCCTACGCGTTCACTGATGCATTGAGGAATGCCCTTGGCTTCTTCTCGGAGCGTTCTACCTGCATCGGTAAGCGTGATAATCACTTGACGTTCATCAAGACTTGAGCGCTGCCGTCGTATCAATCCACTCACTTCTAGGCGTTTGAGCAGTGGAGTGAGTGTCGTTGTTTCCAGAAAAAGCTGATCACAAATCTCCGAAACATTCACCCCATCTTTCTCCCAAAGCACCAGCATCACCAAATACTGTGGATAAGTGAGATTGAGATCTTTTAGCAGCTTCCGATAAGCTTTGTTTATTCCAAGCATAGAAGAGTACAGCGCAAAACATAGCTGTGCATCAAGGCTTAAGTAATCAGTATCGGTAGAGCAAGTCGGGTTTGATGTCTTCATGACAAAAATATATATCGTGTACGATATAGTGTCAAGCGATATTTAAAAATTGATTTTCTGTCGTATATATCTATGGTGTTAGGGATTCTTCATCAGACAACTTTGTCTATTTTGAAAGCCGATACATATATTACTGATAAGCAACCTATTCGTTTTGTAAACAACGGAGAGTATATTAAACCACTGAAACAATGGACTCTTTAGAGCAATATTTTAAACTTATAGGTCAAATTTTTTTTCATGGATTCTGATATATACCACTCTATTGTTAACTACTTCCCTTATTTCTGGATTGTGCCTATTCTGCTGGCATTAATCTTCTGGCGTAAGATTCTCTGGGTCTGCGGTGTCATCATCGTTCCCGATAACATGATTGGACTGGTCACCAAAAAATTCGTGCTGTGGGGAACGCATAAAGACCTTCCTCCAGGCAAAATTATCGCGTTGAATGGTGAGGCGGGCGATCAGGTTGATGCTCTCGCATCAGGTATTCATTATGGCTACTGGCCGTGGCAATACAGTGTGCAAAATGAACCACTCACCAAAATCTCTACGGGTTATGTCGGTATCGTTGAATCTCGCGATGGCGCACCTCTAGCCGACGGCAATATTATCGGGCTCCATGTGGAATGCGACATGTTCCAAGACGCACGTTCATTCTTGGCTAAAGGAGGGCAGCGTGGTCCACAAGCCATGGTGATTCCAGAAGGTTCGTACCGTATTAATTCTTTGTTGTTTTCCGTGACTACTGTGCCATTGACCGTGATTAATAAGAATCAAATCGGCATTGTTGAGGCCCATGGCGGTACGCCGATTCCGGTTGGACGGGTTCTGGCAAAGCATGTGAATTGTAATATGTTCCAAGACGCGCATAAGTTTTTGACCTCTGGCGGTGAGCGCGGTCCACAAATTTCGATTATTCCTAATGGACAGTATCGTATCAACCCGCGCCTGTTTTCGGTTAAGGCCGTTGATTCTGTTGATATTCCTGACAATATGGTCGGGATTGTAACAACGAAAGAAGGTGCCTCTCTACCGACGGGTGAAATCGCAGGCAAGGAAGTTCCTCGGCACAATCTGTTTCAGGATGGTCAAGCATTTATCTCGGCGGGTGGCTATAAAGGCCTGCAAGAGCAAGTCATTCTGGCGGGGCGTTATTTTATCAATCCGATGTTTGCGACCGTTGAAGTGGTACAAATGACTGAGGTTCCGATTGCCAATGCCGGTGTTGTGATTGCTTATGTTGGTGATGAGGGCAAAGACGTCACGGGTGCGGACTTTAAACATGGCAATCTGGTATCACGTGGACAAAAAGGGGTATGGGTCGAGCCGCTTGATCCGGGTAAATATCCGATTAATCCGTATACCCATAAAGTGGAATGCGTACCGACTGCGAACGTGGTACTGAACTGGGCAACGGGTAAGTCTGAAGCTCATAATCTTGATAAAAATTTGTCAACGATTACCGTGCGTAGCTCAGATGGCTTTACCTTTAATCTTGATGTCTCACAGATTATTCATATTCCACGCGGTGATTCCCCTAAAGTAATTGCACGTTTTGGTAGTGTAGGAAACTTGGTGACACAAGTCCTAGAGCCAACGATTGGCAACTATTTCCGTAATACCGCACAAAGTTCAGATGTGATTGATTTTCTAAAAGGTCGTACACAACGTCAGGCCGATGCCAAAGCATGTATTGGTGAGGCGTTGAATGAATACAACGTCGTTGCCGTAGATACTTTAATTGGAGATATCGTCCCGCCTGAGTCGCTAATGAAGACCCTCACTGATCGTAAGATCGCAGAGCAAGAGCAAGTGACGTTTGTGACCCAGCAATTGGCTCAAGTTGCGCGTAAAGAGTATGAACAAGCACAGGCAATTGCCGATACGCAATCACGCGTGGTAGCAGCGGAGCGCGAAGTCGAAATCTCTCAGTTCAATGCAAGCTCCATGGTGAAGAAAGCGGAAGGGGACAAAAACTCTAAGGTGCTGAATGCTGAAGGGGATGCGCGCTCTAAAACCGTGAATGCGGAAGCGGATGCCAATGTGTTATCTGTAGTTGGTAAAGCCAAAGCAGAGAACACCCTTGCTGTGGGTACAGCAGAAGCAAAGGTGATTCAAATGAAGACCGATGCTGTAGGCCAAGCCAACTATGCGTTAATTGAGGTCGGTCGGGCTTTGGCGGAGGCCAAGATTCCTCTGGTTCCTCAGATTATGGTAGCTGGTGGGGGCGGTGCAGACAATCAGGGCTCAGCAGGATCTCTGGTCAATGTCTTGCTGGCAAATCTGGTTTCTAAAGATTTGAACAAGGACACTGCTACGCTTCCGGGTGATATGAATAAAGATGCCTAAACGAGTCTGATGACTCTCATGATCTAGTTTATATGCGTCTGATTAAGAGCGCTCTGTTTGATGGCAGAGCGCTTTTTTCATTTGTCTTGGGTACGATGTGTCAATGATGTGGCATGATCATTTTAAGAGCCTTTTTTAAAGCTTTTGAAAAGTTTTTCATCTGGATAAATTGTTAATGAAGAAAATATGATTTATTTAGCTTTTTTTATTACTTTTTTGGATGGAAGATATCTCTTAGGCTTAAATGTCTATGTTGATATGGCGTTATTCTTTTGAAATGCAGTAAGTTTTATTTTCTCCCTCTGCTTAGTTTAGTTCTTGCGTCATCAGGTTGTTCTCAATCAGAAAAATTACATACTGTTGTCGCTTATCAAACGGGCGTTGATCCTTCAAAAGTAGCTCAAGCTGAAGGCTTGTATGATAAAGAAATAGGCTCGTCTGTGGAGTGGAAACGCTTCAATAGTGGTGCAGAAGTCATTAATGCACTGGCATCAGGCGATGTCGATATTGGTAACTTGGGGTCAAGTCCTTTAGCCGCGGGGGCATCGCGGCAGTTGGCGATTGAGGCCTTTATCGTCTCTGCAGAAATTAAAGGTGCTGAAGCTTTCGTCGTTCGAACCGGAAGCGGGATTAATAGCCCCGCAGATCTCATCGGTAAAAAGATAGCAACGCCGTTTGTTTCTACATCGCATTACAGCTTATTGGGTGCTCTGCAACATTGGCAGATTCCGACTTCTAAAATTACCTTGATCAACCTCAATCCATCAGAAATTAATGCAGCATGGCAACGTGGAGATATTGATGGTGCGTTTGTGTGGTCGCCTGCACTAGCAGAGATTAAGAAAACGGGGCATGTACTGACGAGTGCTGATGAGGTGGGGTCTTGGGGACATCCGACTTTTGAGGTTTGGGTGGTGCGCAAAGACTTTGCAAAAGCACATCCAGAAATCGTCTCAAAATTTGCCAAGGTGACTTTAGAGAGTTTTGCCAATTATAAGCAGCACAAAAGCGAGTGGACAGCCCAGTCTGCACCAGTCGCTGCAATCGCGAAGCTAACGGGCGTTAAGCCCGAGGATATCCCGACCTTACTTGAAGGAGCGAGTTATCCGGATTTGCAGTCTCAATTGAGCCCCCGCTTACTTGCCAAAGGAACCGCCCAAGACATCGCAAAAACAGCAAATTTCCTAAAATCACAAGGCATGGTGAATGAAGTGCTAAGTGACTATTCACCCTATGTCAGTACGCAATTTATTCAGTCCATCATTGCCCAAAAATAGAAGGATTGCAGATGTCCACTTTGGTTATCGATCAAATTAGCGCGACCTATCCGAATAGTACACAGCCCGTATTATCGGATATTTCACTTTCCCTCTCTGCGGGTGAGTTACTCGTGGTCTTGGGTGCCTCGGGGAGCGGAAAAACGACCCTACTTAATTTGATCGCAGGATTTATCGAGTCCTCTAAGGGGAAAATTCTGCTCAATGATCGACCTGTGAAAGGACCAGGAGCCGACCGCGGCGTGGTGTTCCAAGATGATGTCTTACTTCCTTGGCAGGATGTGCAAAGTAATGTTGCCTTTGGTTTACAGCTAGCAGGAGTGCCACTACAGGCTCGGCTGGCGAAAGTACAAGAGATTTTAAAGCGGGTGAGTTTAGAGGGTTTTGCAAAGCGCAAAGTATGGGAGCTGTCTGGAGGACAGCGGCAACGCGTGGGGTTGGCGCGTGCCTTGGCATCTGATCCTCAAGTATTGCTATTGGATGAGCCCTTTGGTGCTTTGGACGCTTTCATTCGTGAGCAGATGCAGTGTTTGCTGCTGGATGTATGGGCTGACACGCATAAGCCTGTCTTTCTGATCACGCATGATATTGAAGAGGCGGTTTTCTTGGCAACTGACTTAGTCATTCTTGCCCCCTCGCCACGGGGTATCGTTGAGCGAATTTCACTGGATTTTTCTAAGCGTTTTATTGCGGGCGAGTCAGCACGATCGATTAAGTCCGATCCGCAGTTCATTGCTGTGCGTGAGCATGTGTTGCAGCGTGTGTTCGAGCAGCATGTGCATACGTTAAACAATCAATCTGTTTCAGTTTAATCGAGAAGCCACATGAACAGACCGATAACAGATACGCAAGTTGCTCCTCATGTTGAAGTTGCGCTTCAGACCACGACCAAGAAAAAGCCAAAAGTATTGAGTTTACGATTGAATACTTTATTGATAAGTGCAGCGACTCTGTTGGGGGTACTTCTGATTTGGTGGCTTATTACGACACTGGGTTGGATTAAGCCATTATTTTTACCGGCACCCTCAACGGTATTGGCTAGATTCCTGAGCTTATCCAGCGATGGTTATCTGGGCACAAGCCTCTGGCAACATACAGGAGCGAGTCTAAGACGGATCAGTTTGGCTTTATTGGCGGCGATCCTGATCGCGGTGCCAACGGGTATTGCGATCGGTCAGAGTCGTGTAATTCGCGGCATCATCGATCCGTTGGTTGAGTTTTATCGGCCTATTCCGCCATTGGCATATCTGCCTTTGATTGTCATCTGGTTTGGAATTGGTGAGTTTTCCAAGATTTTACTGATCTATCTGGCTATTTTTGCTCCTATCTTCATTGCAACTTCGACGGGTGTGCTTGCTGTTGATCAGAAGAAATTATTAGCGGCAAAGTCCTTAGGTGCGACTCCATCTCAGCTCATTCGATATGTGGTTATCCCGAGTGCGTTGCCACAAATTTTGACCGGGATCCGTATTGGTCTAGGTGTGGGGTGGTCCACGTTGGTAGCGGCTGAGCTGATTGCTGCGACGCAAGGACTCGGGTTTATGGTCCAATCTGCCGCGCAGCTATTGCAGACTGATGTCGTCATCGTCGGTATTTTGATTATTGCCATCATCGCAGTGGCGCTGGAGTTGGGGTTACGGGCCTTGCAAAAACGCCTAGTGCCTTGGGATCACAATCCATAAGTCCAGTCATTTGGATGTCTCATTTTCAATAAGGGGTTGTCCTTCTCCCCAATGTTCTCGAGTTTTGTTATGTCTTCTTTTACAGCACCTATTGCTTCTGCTAGCGCCTCTACGCCCATTGGTATTCAGGTCATACCCTTGAGCCCCGCTATCGGTGCGATCATTGAGGGTATTCACCTGAGTCAATCTATTAGCCATGAGATCAAACAGTTTTTAGAGCAAGCACTGGTTGAACATCAGGTTCTTTTTTTTAGAAATCAGCCTTTGACACCTGCGGAGCATTATCGTTTTGCGAGAAATTTTGGGGATCTGCATATTCATCCGATATATCCCAATGTGCCTGAGCAGCCCGAAATTTTGATCTTGGATACGGAGCGAAATGATTTACGAGATAATGCACTCTGGCATACCGATGTTAGCTTTTCGGCAACACCCCCTTTAGGATCAATATTAAGTGCAAAAAAAATTCCGCCAATCGGTGGAGATACGCTGTGGGCGAGTGGTACTGCAGCTTATGCTGCTTTATCTCCTGCCATTCAACAATTGCTGACTGGTCTAACAGCGCAACATGATATTGCCAAGTCTTTTCCAGCAGATCGCTTTGCAACCAATCCTGAGGAGCGTAGTCGCTTTGAAGCTGCACTGAAAAAGAATCCACCAGTGACACATCCTGTAGTTCGGACTCATCCGATTTCAGGTCTACCAGCACTCTTTGTTAATGAGGGTTTTACCACCCGAATTAACGAGCTTTCCGACCCTGAAAGCCAAGCATTATTGGCATTCTTGTTTCAGCATAGTCAACGACCTGATTTTACCGTCCGCTGGCGCTGGCAGAAAGATGATGTGGCTTTCTGGGATAATCGAGTGACTTTTCATTATGCTATTGATGATTATCGTCCTCAGCATCGCGTCATGCAGCGTGCGACTGTCAACGGCGATAAACCGTATTTTTTAGAAAGATAATAACGTGATTACGCCTTATCCTTTAGAAGTATCCCTTTATGTTTTAGATGCAATATATTATTTCTCATAAGGTTATGGATTTTATGTAAAACGGATTGGTTAGTAAAAATTATATAATTATCGTATTGATTTTTACTTTTTATTAATCATCCCTTTTATTAATTCTTAATTTGAATGTTTATATCAGCTATAAATATATTGTTAAGGGGGATGGTCGTCTAAAAAATAAAAATCCTGACTTATTTATTTTTCAGGAAATATGATGCTTCGACTTAAAAAAAGACCTATTGCGGCTGCGGTATTGAGCTTGATCTATTGTGCGGGGGCTTATGCGGAAGATGTTGCCACCGATGCGGCACAAGCCGTAACGGTTTTTGGAACTCGTCAAACCCGCCAGGTCTCAGAAGTGGGAAAATCTGATATCGCCGATACTGCACCTGGATCAAGTCCACTGAAAGCGATTAGTCGTTTGCCTGGCGTGAACTTTAATTCAGCGGATACGTATGGTGGCTATGAGTGGGGAAGCCGAATCAGTATCCGAGGTTTTAGTCAAAATCAATTGGGCTTTACCCTCGATGATGTGCCGCTTGGGGACATGAGTTATCGCAATTACAATGGTCTACACATATCACGGGCGATCTCATCAGAAAATATTGCCCGAGCTGTTGTATCACAAGGGACTGGTGCCTTGGGCACGGCATCAACCAGTAATCTGGGTGGAACCTTGCAGTTTTATTCTTTAGATCCATCTGACAAAGCGGGTGTTAACCTACAACAAAGCTTCGGACAAGACTCTGCCAAGCGTTCTTTTGTACGCTTAGATACGGGGCTGATTGCGGGTAGTAATACCAAGCTGTCTTTAAGCTTCACGGATCAAGACTCTGATAAATGGCGCGGTGATGGCGCTCAAAAACAACAACAGTTCAATTCCAAACTGGTTTCCAACTTTGAAAATGCCAAGTTCAGTGCATTCTTAAACTGGTCAGATCGCAAAGAAGTGGATTACATGGATCAGTCCAAAGATAGCATTCGTCGTTTGGGCTATAACTGGGATTATTATGCGCCGAACTGGAATACAGCAATCAATTCGGCCAAGCATCAATGGGCATCGGGTGAAACCTCAGAAGATGATGCGTACTACAATGGGTCGGGTCTACGTGAGGACTGGCTTGCAGGTGCAACATTGGATTATTTCTTGACTGACCATGCATCAATCAAAACCACGGTCTACCATCATAATCAAGAGGGGACGGGTACATGGTGGCTGCCGAATCCGCCCGTCGTGAATGGTACGCCTGTACTTCCGATTGCTTTACGCACACTTGAGTTTAATATCAATCGTTCTGGGATTCTTTCGGCGTTGACGATCGAAAGCGGCATTCATACCTTTAATACGGGTATTTGGTATGAGCGCAATGATTTTGATAATGCAATGCGGTTTTACGCGCAGGATTCAGGGCCAAGTTCTCCTTATGAGCGTCCTTCAGATCCATACTTGACGCGTTGGGATTATAACTTTCAGACCGATACCATACAGTTCCATGCCCAAGATACGTTGAAGCTATCAGATCAATTAACGGTTAACTTCGGTTTTAAGACACCACGAAGCACCACGTCGATCAAGAGTTATAACGATACTGCAGCAAGCTTCAGGCTGAATGGCTCATTGACTGCAACAAAGAACTTTTTACCACAAGCGGGGATTAACTTTAAGCTGAATGAGCACAATGAGTTATTTGCCGATGCCGCACAAAATATTACGGCTTATCGCGGTGTGATCAAAGGGGGGGCTTCGCCTTTTGATACGACCCAAGCCGGATTTGATGCCGTGAAGCAGACGATTCGTCCTGAGGAGTCGATTACAACTGAAGCAGGCTGGCGCTATCATGATCGTGAGTTAGAGAGCTCAGTGACGGTATACCATGTTGATTTTAAAAACCGTTTATTGGCACTCCAGCAAGGAGCTGCGATCATTGGTAATCCTTCCATACTCTCCAACGTGGGGAAGGTTGAGACTAATGGGATACAGGGTTATTTTGCATGGTCACCTCTCTCTCGTTTGAAATGGAGTAACTCCCTCAGTTATAACGACTCAAAATATAAAGATGATTTCACAGATAATGGTGTGATTTACCACAGCTCAGGTAAACAAGTGGTCGATGCGCCGCGCTGGATTGGTAGCTCTGAATTAACCTATGATAACGGTCAGGCTTTTGGTCATGTGGGCGTGAATTACATTGGTAAGCGTTATTATACCTATGTGAATGATAACTCGGTTCAAGGGTATAGCTTGTGGGATTTGGGCGGTGGCTATCGCTGGAAAAATGTCGGATACGCGAATGAATTAAACTTAAGCTTTACGGTCAATAACGTACTGAATAAGAAGTTCTTTGTATTTGGCGATAATCCATTCCCTTCCAGCGATGCAGCCGGTACGTCGTATAATCTCCTTGCCGGTGCGCCACGTACCGCATTCTTGACCTTAGGGGCTAAGTTTAAATAATTGAACTGACCCATCTTCTTACCCATGGGCTTATTGAAATGAGCCCATGGTTCTTTTTTTATTTGGTGTTTACGTTATGAATTGGACTTATCTTGCCATCGCAATTATTTCAGAAGTGATTGCGACTTCGGTGCTAAAGTCCTCAGATGGATTTAGCCATCTCCTGCCTTCTGTTGTGGTCGTGGTTGGCTACGGCATCGCCTTCTATTTTCTGTCTTTAACTTTACGTACCATTCCCATAGGAATCGCTTATGCTATCTGGTCGGGCGTAGGCATTGTACTCATCTCGGTTGTCGGCTGGATTATCTATGGTCAGAAATTAGATTTAACGGCGATTTTAGGGATATCATTGATCACTGCAGGCGCCATCATTTTAAATCTATCCTCTAAAGCCTAAATTAAAAATATCATTTTTGCGCTACCTAATCTTTGATGTTATAGATAACGTCGTCATGTCCTGCTTTTTATTATATGCTCTCGATAACGTTTAAATCATTCACAGGACAACTCTATGAGTTTCCCGATCCAGAGGGCGATGTTTATTCTAGGTCGATTTTGCGTATCGCTAGTTTTACTCGGTGCCGTAATCTGGGGTGGTTTTGCGCTCTGGTATCAGTTTCCGAGTGCACCGCTTGGTAAAGTTGTTGCAATCGTTATATGGGTTGTCTTGGGTGGATTTGCATTGTGGCAAGTATGGGGAGGGCAGGCCAGATGGCCTGCTTTACTTATTTATGTGGTTGCTTTTGTCGGCTTACTGGGCTGGTGGAGTACTATAAAACCTTCCAATCAGCGTGATTGGGCCGATGATGTCGCGCATGTTTTACATGCCGAAGTTCATGGTGATCAAGTTAAGCTGGATAAGGTGCGGAATTTCGACTGGCATACCGAGACACAATATGATGCGCGCTGGGAAACACGCCATTATGATTTAAAGCAACTGGTTTCTGCCGATCTCATCTTATCCTATTGGATGGGTCCTGCCATTGCGCATACCCTAGTATCCTTTGGTTTTAAAGATGGTAGTCACGTAGTCTTCTCCCTAGAGATTCGCAAAGAGCGTCATGAGAGTTTTTCAGCCATTGGGGGATTCTTTCGTGAATTTGAAGTCGTGATGATTGCTGCCGATGAGCGAGATATTGTTCGGGTGCGCAGCAATGTACGCGGCGAGCAGGTCTATCTCTATCGACTCAACGTGCCACAGCAAGATTTACGCTTGATGTTCCTCAATTACATGGATGAAGCTAAGTCCTTAGAGAATAAGCCTAGTTTCTATAATACGCTGACCACGAATTGCACCACCATCGTCTATGACTTGGCTCGACGTATTTCTCCAACCTTACCTCTAGATTATCGTTTGATTCTTTCTGGTTATTTGGGTGAGTACGCACAGGATGCCAAGTTATTAACCCCAAACTATGATTTCAAAACGCTACAGCAGCGGGGATATATCAATCCGCGAGCAATTGCTGCTGGGCAAGATGCTCATTTTTCAGAAATCATCCGGCAGGGCGTTCCGGGTATAGCCGCAATCAAAGCCCCGATCCAAAAAGGAACTCCGTGATGCTGACTTTGTACACGATGCGGACATGGATGTTGTTGGCGGGCATCTGTCTCAGCTTGTTAAATGGTTGCGCGATGGTCGAAGTCAGTTCTATGCGTCCGACTGACTATATTGCACTGCAACGCGGTGATATCTTGACAACGAACAAGCTGAGTTCGGCAACGATAGATGTCTTGAATGTCGTTGATTTAGATGAGGCGCGCTGCAGAAAGAAAGTCACAGAATGCATCGCCGCGATCAAAAGTACTTCAGGGCTTACCGATGAACGACGTTTATCGAGTCTATCTGAACTCTGGATGCTGGCAGCCATGAGCCATCCCGTTCAACAAAGTTCAACGGATGTCGAAGCTGATATTGATGCTTGGCTGGAAGTGGCACGTTATGCTTATGCTTATCTATTTTTTACAGGACGTACTCCGGGTGAGCGTGCGTTTGAAGACCGTCAGACGCAGGTAAAAGATTATTATAATTATGCGGTCCAGCAGGCGACGATCTTATTGTTTCATCGTCAAAAAACTTTGTATGGAACAAATCCAACTTGGGTGACCAATGAGATCCAGATCGGTCATTGGACTGTAGATGTTGATCGATCTAATCTTAAGAATGTCAGTCAAGTTCCACAGGAAGTAATTCCTGCGGCAACATTACGCTTTAATGGCTTACGCAGTGTTTATCGGCGCGATGGCTTTGGGGCTGAGCTTGTCGCTGTTATGCCCCAAGCACCTTTGGGCGATAGTATGACAACGCGTTTGAATAAGCTGCTTAAACCCGCGAAGAAAACTGCCGTTTACAGTGAGATGCCTTCACCAGAGGTGACAGTGATGTTCCGATTCGTTGGTTTTACTTTGCCGGAAGTTTTAGCCACACATCATTTGCAATTGGCAACGTATGATCCTTATATGCAGTCCCGGGTCATCATTAAAGATCAGACAGTCCCACTTGCTGCGAATTTTACTGCAGGTTATGGGCTGTGGCTTGCACGGTCAGGCTTTGCGACTCAGTCACTTCGGACCCTGTTTGGTCGTTCAGAAGGCATCACTACGCCGCATGTGTATCTGATGCAGCCTTATGATCCTAAGCGCCGTATTATTGTCATGCTGCATGGTCTGGCCAGTAGTCCAGAAGCATGGGTGAATGTCGCCAATGAGGTGCTTGGCGATGAAGCCCTACGCCAGCATTACCAAGTTTGGCAGGTGTATTACCCCACCAATGCGCCCATTGCGTATAACCTTGCATTGATTCGTGATGCGCTGGATCAGACTTTACAACATTTTGACCCCACAGGTACGGCACCTGCTTCCAAAGATATGGTGCTGATCGGGCACAGTATGGGCGGCGTCATTTCTAGGCTACTGGTTTCAACTGCCCAAGATCAATTGTGGAGTGCACTCTTTGAAAAAAGGCATATCGATGCCGATCGGCTGGCAAAACTCCATGATCGACTGGATCCCTTGCTCACCTTTAAGCCAATGCCAAACGTTGAGCGAGTGATTTTTATTGCGGCTCCGCATCGCGGTACACCCTTTGCGAGTAACACCATTGGACGTTGGGTGGGGAACTTGATTAAGTTACCCATAAGTTTGTTGGATCGTTTTGACGATGTTGCGCAGATTTTGACAGAAGGGAATATCAATCTCTTATCGGGCAAAGATCGTATGGTACCGAATAGCATCGATAATTTGAAGGATACCGATCCGTTTGTGCGAGCGGCTGCGACTTTGCCGATTTCACCGGAAGTCAAATATCACTCCATTATTGCTAAACGCAAAGCCTCGACGCCGTTACTCGACTCTGACGATGGTGTCGTGCCTTATCGCAGCTCTCACTTAGATGGAGCATTGTCTGAAAAGGTGATTATTTCATCCCATAGTGTACAAGATACGCCGCAGTCTATTTTGGAGATTAGGCGGATTCTCCATGAGGATTTGGGGGATTCGGATAAAGTCTCTTTTGATCGTTCTGAGGTCGGGGAGCATAGAGACTTATGATTTCTTAAAGTTTAGGGATGTCAGGTCTTTGATATCCTCCAGTAATACCTTCTTTCGAGAGTACCCATTGCCAAAGCTGCATATCTCGGGCGCGAAATACTCCTGCGCACAGCAGTAAGTAATAACGCCACATCCGATAGAACCGCTCGCCGTATTGGTCTTTGAATTTAGGCCACGCGGCTTCAAAGTTGGCATGCCAAGCCATAAGGGTTTTGTCGTAGTCAGCACTGAAATTATGTAGGTCTTCTACAACGAACAAACCATCAACGGCATCGCCAATTTGTCCAATGGAAGGTAGATAACCATTCGGAAAGATGTATTTGTCAATCCATGCATCGGTATGCGATCTGCGCTGATTTTTGCCGATGGTATGCAGTAAGAAAAGACCATCCTCTTTAAGACAACGATGAGCAACGGTCATGTAGGTTTTATAGTTTTTATAGCCGACATGCTCGAACATCCCGATACTGGCAATACGATCAAAGGGTTCATTGATCGAGCGATAATCTTGTAGACGAAACTCTAAGGGGAGACCTGCATAGCGTTTTTGAGCCCAATCCGCTTGCTCTTTGGAGATAGTGATCCCTACGCATTTCACACCATAGTGCTGAGCGGCATATCCCATCAAACTGCCCCAACCGCAGCCAATATCTAGCAAGCGCATACCGGGTTTAAGCTGAAGCTTGCGGCAGATCATATCGAGTTTAGCTTCTTGCGCTTGCTCTAAATTCTTTGCACCGCTTTGCCAGTACCCACAGGTATAAGTCATTCTGGAGTCGAGCATGCTGGCATAAAAATCATTGCCGATGTCGTAGTGGGCTTCACCTACTTTCCAAGCCCGTTTTAAACTTTGTAAATTAAACAGTCTAGCCCGTAAGCTCAGCAAGAGCATACGAATGGGCTGAATTTTTTGATCAAGATGGGCATGGAGAATGCGATAGAAAAATTCATCCAGCTGCTCCACATCCCAGTCTCCATCCATATAGGACTCACCCAGTCCAAGGTTGCCCATAGACAGCACGCGTGCTGCAACTTTTGAGTTATAGATTTGCATATCCCAAGGTCGATGACCACCCATAGTGATATCTGCTTGGCTGAGTAGCTCACTCAGCGCTTGTTCTTCGGAGGTTTTCTTAAGACTTGGGATATTTGAAATGCTATTCATTGTGGTTACCTTGCTGAGTTATATTCGTGATATGAGATATAACGGTATCCTGAACAACCTTAGATAGTATGGAATAGGGCTATCCATCGTATCAAGCTGTCCACATGGCGTCTGTACGCTAGCCAACAGACCGAGGTATAAAAAAAGAGTGAACCATATAAAAAATAGATCGTAAATAGGTTATTTATTAACCTGTTTGGTATTTTTGAAATGAGCATAATTCGATTGTTCATATCCCTGTCAGAATTCCTTAATACGTAGCGCGTATCCTGCTTTGCATTCGTCATGATGTGATCATTAACAGGATGCTTCTCCATGTCAAACCCATTTAACACGACACAACGCGTTTTCCGTTTGAGTTTGCGTACGACATTATTCGGACTAGCATGTGGCGGTCTGCTGTATGGCTGTAATGGATCAGATAATGATGTATCGGTTACACCATTAATCATCAATGATGCCGCCACTGCAGATGCTAACCTTCAGGCAGCATGGGTCACGATAGGGGATAACAATCAAGCTATTGCCCGTGTCATCACCAATTACACGCCTGCTTCTAGTACAACCGATGCCAATGCTGTATGTCCACTATTAACCGTCGATGGACATCAAAATCGTATGACGTTGCGTGTCGGAGCGGGGAATATGCCATTGCGTACGACGGCGAGTGATCCAGTGGACTCAAAGCCATCCAGCTTTCCAGTATCTGTTTGTGAAGCCAATCTATCGGCGACTGCGAAACAGGCTAGCGTAGGTTCCCGCACCTTGCCATTACCAAAAGCAGAGCCTCAACACATTCTAGTATTGGGTGATACGGGCTGCCGACTGAAAAAAAGTGGCAATGCTTATCAAGCTTGTAATGATCCGACGGCTTGGCCGCTGTCTACAGTTGTTGCATCCGCCGCGAGTTTGAATCCAGATTTGGTGATTCATGTCGGGGATTATCATTACCGTGAGAATTTGTGTCCGTCAGATATCACGGGTTGTAAGGACAGTCCTTGGGGATATGGTTGGGATACTTGGCAGGCTGATCTGTTTAAGCCAGCGGCGGCATTGTTTGCCAAGGCGCCTTGGGTGGTGGTACGTGGCAATCACGAAGAGTGTGCACGAGCAGGTCAAGGCTGGTTCCGTTTTCTAGATCCACGGGCCTATAGCGATGCGCGTTCATGTAATGATCCAAGCAATGATAATGTTGCCAACTATAGTGATCCCTATGCGGTGCCACTGGGTGCGGATTCACAGATTATTATCTTTGATTCGTCCAAAGCCGGTGCGAATGCACTGAAAACGACAGACCTCCAGTTCCAGACCTATCAAAAACAGTTTCAGACTGTTGCGGCGCTTGCAGCTAAGACCAGTGTCAAAACAACATTATTTACCAATCATCACCCGATTTTGGCTTTTGCCCCAATTGCCGGAGCTAATCCAGCACCGGGCAATCTAGCCTTACAGTCGGTGATGAGCAGCCTCAATGCCCAAGCCTATTATCCAGCAGGCATTCAATTGGCGCTGCATGGTCATGTCCATGATTTTCAGGCCATCAATTTCGCCAGCAATCACCCTGCGACGATCGTGGCGGGCAATGCTGGTGATACTTTAGATGTGGCCCTCCCTGATCCACTACCAACAGGCGCAACGCCAGCACCGGGAGCGGTCATCGATAAGATTACCCATCACAGTACTTTTGGTTTCATGATGATGGATCGTAATCCTGCACCTGCCACAGGGTGGACTTATAAGGCTTACACAACGACAGGTAAACTGTTGACCACTTGTACTCAAACGGGTCGCCAGATAGCTTGTGATAAGACAGGCTATATTACCCCGTGATTGTTGGCGTTAAACCACGCTGGGTGATGACGAAAGCGATACTAACAATTTTTTCGTTCAGTATCGCGAGCGCAGGGTATGCCGCAAATGTTGATTCCGCGAAGGGTGATAGTCGGGTTATAGCGCATATCGGCGCCACGCCACAGTTCAAGGATCAAATTGATCCAACCACGGTTACCTTTCGTCCCAATCCTGCATTAGTCGCTTTGGGGCGGCAGGTTTTTTTTGATCCGAATCTTTCCGAGCCTCGCGGTACGTCATGTGCTGGTTGCCATGATCCGGCGCGTGCATTTTCACCCACCTTGAATGCACAATCGCGTTTGGTCGGCACCACTCAAGGGAGCAGGCCTGGACATTTGAGTGACCGTAATGCACCGTCACTGCTGTATGTGCGTTATGTGCCCCAGCGCTATTTCTTTCAGGATGATGATGATCCCTATCCATCTCCATTTGGCGGGCTATTTACGGATGGACGGGCAAATGATTTGGCTGAGCAAATCCGTGGTCCTCTCTTTGATGCAAACGAAATGAATAATGCATCGCCACGTAGCTTATTACTCAAGGTTAAGCACACCCCAATTGGGCAGGCTCTATCTGCTCGCTTCGGTCAAAGCGTGCTAAATAGTCCAAATTTACTCGTCCAGCGTTTAGGTGAGGTCCTTGCGGCCTATCAGCAAAGTGATGAGATGGCACCTTTTAGCTCGCGATTTGATGATTACCTACGTAAGCGTAAGCCTCTAACCGTACAAGAAATGCAAGGCTTAGCGGTCTTTAAAAATCCAGACAAAGGCAATTGCCAGTCGTGTCATTTACTCAATGATACTTCTAATCGACCCGAGCGTTCGCTATTCACCGATTTTGGTTATGACGCGATTGCCGTACCCCGTAATCGTGCTTTAGTGGCGAATAAGAACCCACAGCATTTTGATAATGGTTTGTGTAAGACTGCTGCCCAATTGCATTGGCCTGATCCCAAGCAGTGGTGTGGCTACTTCCGCACACCGACCCTGCGCAATGTCGCGGTGCGCCAAAGTTTTATGCACAATGGGGTGTTTAAGACTTTACGTGAAGCGGTGGCTTTCTATGCCACACGTTCAACCGATCCCAAGCATTGGTATCATGGTCAGCAATATTTTGATGATGTCCCCAAAGCGTATCGTGCCAATATTAATATTAATTCGACTCCGCTTAACCGCAAAGTAGGGCTTAAGCCTGCGCTATCCGATACGGATATAGATGACCTTGTTGTATTTTTAAGGACGTTGACCGATGCGCGTTATGTCTCAAAGATGCCGTCACTTAAAGATCAACTCGTTATCACGCCATAAGTCCTTATATCTCTAACTGTGCGAGCACTCTTTGGGCATTGGCTGAGCATTCCAAATGCTCAGGTTTATTTTCAATGCTATCAATAATAGATAAGAGCTGAGCTTTGTTTTGGGTTAAACGCTGCTGCAATGCATCGATTTCGAGGATCTTTTGTCTAAGGCGGGTGAGCAGTTCATCGTGTTGCCAGCCTTTTGTATTCTCAGGCAGCATATTGTGGATTTCTTCCAACGTGAATCCAACTTGTTGGGCACAAGTGATGATGCGCAATAGCTGCAAGGTTTGCGCGGGATATTCACGATAACCATTTGCTTTGCGGTGTACTTTGCCGATCAGACCACGTGCCTCATAAAATCGTATACGAGACGAAGCGAGTCCACTTTGTTTTGCAAGTTCGCCGATTTTCATGGATGGCCTCGTCAGATAAGCTTGACTTTAAAGTTAACTTTAAACTTATGATCAGCATCCCGTCAAGGAGATCTCCAACATGATCGCATTTCAGGCTTTAACATTACCCAATGGTTCTATCATTCCAAATCGTATCGCGAAGGCTGCCATGGAGGAAAATATGGCAGATGCTGATCAAGCACCTTCAAAACCTTTGATGCGTCTCTATCAGGCGTGGGCAGAAGGCGGTGCAGGTTTACTATTGACGGGCAATGTCATGGTTGATGGCCGAGCGATGACCGGACCGGGCGGTGTAGTACTAGAAAATGAAAAAAATCTGGATAAGTTTCGCCAGTGGGCCCAGATCGGTCGTTCCAGAGGCGCCCAGTTCTGGATGCAGATTAATCATCCCGGCCGACAAGTCCAAGCTGCGATGGGTCAGGAGACTTGGGCGCCATCGGCGATTGCGCTGGATCTGGGAAAAATGTCCAAATTCTTTGGTCAGCCAAAATCCATGACCGAGGCAGAGATTGCTGAAGTTATACAACGCTTTGTACATACCGCGCAGTTGGCTGAGAAAGCTGGTTTTACGGGTGTAGAAGTGCATGCTGCACATGGCTATTTATTGAGTCAGTTTTTATCACCACTTAGCAATCAGCGCACGGATCAATGGGGTGGCCGATTAGAGAATCGAGCCCGATTACTTTTAGAAATCGTCAAAGCGATACGCAATACGGTCTCTCCGCAATTTGCTGTATCCGTCAAACTCAACTCCGCAGATTTCCAGCGTGGCGGTTTTAGCGCTGAAGATGCAAAGCAAGTCGTGGAAATGCTGAACGGTCTTGCGGTAGATCTTGTTGAGCTGTCTGGAGGGAGCTATGAGGCTCCAGCCATGCAGGGAGACGCTCGGGATGGGCGCACTCTGGCACGTGAAGCGTATTTTCTGGAATTTGCAGAAGAAATTGCAGCAGTTGCGAAGATGCCCCTGATGGTGACAGGTGGTATTCGGCGTCATGAGGTGGTTAAGCAAGTGATTAGCAATGGTGTGGCCATGGCTGGAATCGCGACAGCATTAGCGATTGATCCGAATCTGCCGCAGAGATGGCGAGAGGGGCAGAGTGCTGCGCCGCAGCTGGCGCCGATTAAATGGAAGAATAAGACTCTGGCATCACTTGCGAATATGGCCGTAGTCAAGTTTCAATTAAGCCGACTTAGTCTCGGACGCCGTCCTAACCCCAGTGTCTCTGCATTTTGGGCACTGTTACTTCAGCAGTTTGCGACTTCACGGCGTACTCGGCAGTATCGCCGTTGGATTGAAGCTCAAATTAAAAAATGATTTTTGAGAAGAGACTCAAGTTGTGAATGATAAATGGCTCAAAATAGTTATTTATTCTATATTAAGTATCTAATTAATATAGTAAATAACTGTTTTGAGTATTTAAGGGTAGTAAATAAGAAAAAGATTCCAAATGGATGGTTTTGTAACGGGAATGACATTGATTTAAGCAAGAATGCTGCTACTCAATTTTCATTGTCCTAGCGATTACTCATGCAAATCAACTCTCATCACTTCAATCTTAATGTTATTTCACAGAGCATCCTGATTGTTTTGGCAGCAACCTGCCAATATGGATATGCCGCAGATCGTACACCGGGTAGCGATCCCGAGATTGCTTCGGCAAAAACGATAGATTCGGCTCCACTGAATAATGTGGTGGTCATGGCTAAAAAGACTACGCGTTCTGCCGTGTCTCTATCGGGGACCGAAATTCAAAAGGTTCTGCCTGGTGCAAATCCGTTAAAGGCGATCCAGACTTTACCTGGGGTTTATTATGTGACCGCAGACCCTTGGGGAAATAACGAACAAAATGCTCAGCTCTTTGTCCATGGCTTCTCTCAGCAGCAATTGGGATATACCTTTGATGGGGTACCGCTGGGTGATCAGCAGTACGCAAACTATAATGGTTTATCTCCTCAGCGCGCAGTGATCAGTGAAAACGTCAAAACGACGACTTTGAACTCTGGTGCTGGTGATCTCTCTACGGCATCCACGTCCAACTTGGGCGGAACGATCAATATCCTGTCTTCGGATCCTGCGAAAGAAAAAGGGCTGCAATTCAATGAAACTTTAGGAAGCTATGACACGCGCCGTACCTTTTTGCGGGTAGATACAGGAGAGTCCGAAAGTGGTAACTCGCTGTATGCTGCCTATGCTAATCAGCGTGCGCGTGCTTGGGACTTTAATGGTCGACAAGGTGGTAACCAGTTCAATCTCAAGTTTCAGCATGTGGATGATGTCGGCAAGCTGACCTTCTTCTATAATTTTTCCGATAAAATCGAGCCAAACGAAGACTCTGATCTATTTGGTGTTGCAGCGGGTGCACAAACTGGGGCGACGCCTTACACCCGTCCTTTCCTCTATCCTGATTTGAACCAAGCTCTAAACTATCTGGGTAAGAATGGCGCCTTACCGGCCGGTGTTGGTAATAATTTCCAGAATTACTACAGCGCGGCGCAGCGTAAAGATCATTTGGCTTATCTGAAGTATGAGTGGAATTTAGCTGACAATATCCAGTGGTCAAACCAGATCTATTATCATCATGATAATGGTGCGGGCTTAGTGGCAGGACCGATTTCTCAGGCTGGTTTGCCTGCGTTATTTACCGTGTATTATCCAGGCCAGAATTTGAGTCAGCTCTTTGGTGGATCGGGTTATGCTACTCGTGAAACACAATACAACATCAATCGCTTTGGCTACTTATCCAAACTGAATGTTGAACTCGCTGAGCACAGTATCGAAGCCGGCTTCTGGTATGAGCATAATCAATCCACGATGATGCGAATGTGGTTTCCATTCTCCGCCAGCAGTCCAACAACCCCTTATGAGTCTGAGCATAACCCTTTGATCGTGCAGTATGAGGGCGTGGCCAAAGTTCAGGAGTTCCAACCGTATATTCAGGATCAATGGCATATTCGTCCTGACCTGACGTTACTCGCCGGTGTGAAAGGATCGTATCAGTTCGCTGGTGGAACCGTGCCAGTACAGCAGGTCAATGCAGCAAGCAATAAAAATCCAACGCTTTATCCTTCGGGCACTATTGATACACGCTTTAACTTTCTGCCTAATTTTGGCTTAATCTGGAAGGTAACACCTGAATCTCAAGTATTTGCCAATATTCAGAAAAATGCGCGTCAGTTCCCAACGAACATTACCAATGCGCCCTCTCCGTGGAGTGTAGGTAGTCAGGCGATTTTTGATAATATCGCAGCCAATGTGAAGCCAGAGACATCGTGGACCTATGAGCTCGGATTACGCTCACAGAACCGTTTTGCGGATACGTATGGTGTCACCGGTTTAGATAGTCAGATTAGCTTGTATCATGTGAAGTTCTCTAATCGTTTGCTTTCGATCAATCCAACGCCGCAGTTGGCGACCTTTGTTAGCTCCAGTGCGCCAATTGTACAAAACGTCGGTGGTGTAACGACCGATGGTATTGATTTGTCTGGCACGATCTATCTTGGATCGCACTTTAGTCTCTACGACGGTGTGTCGTATAACCGATCCGTATATGACAATGATTACACCAGTGGCACAACAACCTATTCAACTTCAGGCAAGCTGATCCCAGCGACCCCAGAGTGGATGAATAAGACAGTGGCCAGTGTGAAATACGGCAGCTTTGAAGCGCAGGTCATCGGCGATTATGTCGGAAAGCGATATGTGACTTATACCAATGATGCGGCGGTAGCGGGTTATTTCTTACTGGGTGCAGAGGCCTCTTATCAGTTGCCAAAAGCCTACGGGATAGATAGCAAGCTGAGTCTGAACGTCACTAATATCGCAAATAAGAAGGGATATTCCAGTTTGGTTGTGAATGGTCCGGTCTATGCGACTTCTGGTTATGCCGCTTATCCTCTGGCGCCAAGAATGTTCTTTATTACCTTGTCGACCAAACTGTAAGCGTACTGAGTTAAGGCCTCGGCTGATATCTGGCCTATAGGCCTTTGCTGAAAGTGAAACTGAGCTTTTGTAAAAAACGCCCTGATGATTTTCTCATGAGGGCATTTTTTATGATTTCGATTGAGGTGATTAAGCGGCTTCTTCAGCGACAATTTCTTTCAATGCGACTTCGATTGGTCTGTTTTTGAAACCTAAATCGCGCTCTGCTTTACTGTTATCCGTACGGATTGCAACTGGGAGCGGCGCTGCTAACACTTTAGGTCCGTATCCTTTGGCTTTAACCAATGCCTTGAAGAAGGTCGAGAATTGATGCCCTTCGCCGCAGACATTATAAGACTCACCGATACTTGCGTCATTCTGGATGGCGCCAACCACGGCATCTGCAATATCGCCTGCATAAACAAACGGTAGCGTGATACTCGGAAGGGGTAAGAAGGGGAGCTTTAGCAAGCGATACATCGGTTTTAAGGTATTGTAATCGCGTGCGCCGTAAACCAAGCTTGGACGCAGCGCGGTCATATCGAGTTGTAGGCTATGCGCGAGTTCCCAGCCCAGCACTTCACTGACCTGTTTGGTTGCACGATAAGGTCCGCCCTGACGCTTGGCGCCATTCAATTGTTTTTGATGCTCATCCATCGGATGTAGAATCGACCAGCGGTAGATACCAAAAGTGCTGATCTGGATGATGCGTTGTACACCCGCATCATGGGCAGCCTGATAGACATTGCGAGTGCCATCGAGGTTTGCTTTCTCGTGCTCTTCCCAAGCCATCATGCTTTTGGTAGCAACATACATCGCTGCATTGGCGACTACGGCATCACACCCTTGAAACGCTGCGGTCAAGGCAGTGGTATCCGCAAGATCGGCCTTGCGAAACTCAACGCCTTCCTCTGCTAGAAATGCGGCTTTAGCAGGATTACGGACCACGCCGATCACATGAGCGCCTGCTTTTAGCAGACTGCGGCAAATATATACGCCGATCATTCCACTGGCGCCCGTTACTGCGACTGTTTTTCCTTTGAGGCTACTCATTACGTATTCCTTCTTTTTTATCTGTATCGTAGATTTTGTTGAGGTGTTATTTGGCTGGGACATGTGTGGTGGTGACTTCTGCGATGAGGCGACCATTGCTTCCCGTTACGGTGGTTCTGACTACGGTCACGCTGCGTCCTTTTTTGACAAATACCGAGTTCGCTTGAAACACGCCATCTTGCTGATTGCCCAGTAAGTTGGCATTGAGGTTAATCGCTAGAGGAAAGCCGGGTTGGCCCGGTGAGAACTCGGCAGTACCCGCCGCAAGTACGGTCGCAACCACATCTGCAAACCAGAGTATGGCACCCGCATGAGCAACCCCAAAAGGATTTAAGATGCCTTTTTGTACAGGCATTTCCGCAATCACTTTGTCGCTACTTTGCTCAATGATGCTGAATTCGATTTGTCCTGATATTTTCATGACTGGGTCCTTAGAAAGTCTAAAAGAATAATGCCTATACCCAACTGACAATGCAATCAGTGCATCTGAACCCACTATTCGAAGTTGAGGTAAGCGAAAACAAAATCGCATCTTTGTTCAATGGCTAAATTATCGCTAAGTGAAAGAGGTTTTAATGACCGGAGAAGACTTAAGTCGTGATCACCGAGCCAATTGCTTCACAAGAATTAAATTTATAGCGGACATTGAGTACTTCTGATCGATATTTTTGAGAGGGTCTTGAGAAAGTTGCGTGTCACAAGTATATTGATTGTTAAATGTACTAATCGGGGTGAATTCAATGGACAGCCTTGAACTCTCTGTACACAAAAATGATGCTCTTGTCGTTGATTTACGCAAATTTTCTCGTCAGTTAGTGCGAGAACTTGGCTTTATGCGCAATACATTGGCAGACAGTGATCTTGCACCCTCTGCTGTCCATGCGGTAATTGAAATTGGATTAAATCCTGGAATTCAGGCTTTCGATTTAGCTGATCTTTTACGACTCGATAAGTCCAATACCAGCCGTCAGTTGGCGAAACTGGAGTCACAGGGCTTTCTAAAACGGGAAGCAGATCTGCGTGATGGGCGCTCAAGCCGATTATTTCTGACCGAATCAGGTCATCAATTACGCAATAAGATTGACCAATTCGCAACGGATCAAGTTTCTGGTGCCCTTAGGCAGCTTTTGCCCGCCGACCAGATATCCTTAATTCGAACGCTTTCCCTTTATGCTGACGCATTGGCAAACAATAATAGGCAGGTTAAGCCAAAAGTGACTCGGATAGACGACCTTATTTATCAAGGCTATCGCTCAGGATGTATAGGCGACATCGTTAGCTTGCATGCACGTTACTATGCACAAACTTCGGGTTTTGGTCTTTTCTTTGAAGCCAAAGTGGCTACGGAGTTGAGTGCTTTTGTCCAGACGTTGCCATCTCCAAACAAAGGGTTATGGCTATATCTTAAAAATGGTAAAGCATTGGCTTCGATCGGTATCGATGGAGAAGCTGCTTCTGGTGTAGCGCACTTAAGGTGGTTTATCGTTGATGAGTCACTTAGGGGAACTGGAGTCGGTCGGCGTTTACTTTCAATCGCGTTGGATTTTGTCGACCGGCGATTCAAAGAAACGTATCTTTGGACATTTAAGGGATTGGATGTTGCTCGGCATTTATATGAATCATTTGGGTTTCAGTTGGCTGAGGAGGCTGATGGCGAGCAGTGGGGAGGGCGTGTAAGGGAGCAGAAGTTTTGTCGTCGTATTGGGTAGACTGGAAACGCGCTGAAATAGAGTGTTTTTTTAATTCTGCCAAAATCATGTCAGAAATGATTGGTAGATAATTATTGTATTGATTTTTCAATGATAAATTGGTCGGGACGGAAGGATTCGAACCTTCGACCTCTTACACCCCATGCAAGCGCGCTACCAGGCTGCGCTACGCCCCGAGACATTTATCTCGCTAAACAAACCATTTACTTAGAAGTAAACATGCCATTCAGCGAGCCGCTAGTTTAGCGATTTTTATCCGTTTGTCCAGAAGCGGAATGCAATTATGCGCTGGTTTTCTCGCCAAAAGACTTTAATCGTTCAATCTGACGTTCATTTGCCTTGTCTGTAAGTTCTTGCATGACATCGATAGCTTGATGGACATCTGCCAAAGTCTTTGCATTACCACCGCTTAACATCTGACGCCAAGACCGTGCGCCCACTTGGTATTGAAATAAACCCAGCAAATGTCGTGTCATGGAGGATAGGGCAATGCCCTGTTCCATCTGCTCTGCGAGATAAGGCATGTACTGCTGCATGATGGCAAAGCGATCTGGTAAAGCATGCCCATCCATGATGCCCGCTTGCGCCAAGATATACGGATTGTGATAAGCAGCCCGCCCAATCATCACGCCATCAGTCACGGGGAGTTGCTGTTCAATCTCTTCGGGTGTACTGATGCCCCCATTGATCTCGATGGTGAGATGAGGACGTTCTTGTTTCAGACGATAGACATCTTCGTAGCGTAGTGGGGGAATGTCACGGTTCTCTTTAGGACTGAGCCCTTGCAGAAAAGCGATCCGAGCATGAACGATAAAGTGACGACAACCAGTAGCGGCGACGGTATCGACAAAGTTCAGCATATTTTCATAGCTGTCCAAATCATCAATCCCGATGCGATGTTTGACTGTTACGGGGATGTCTACTGCATTTTGCATGGCTGCGATGCACTCAGCGACGAGTTGAGGTTCTGCCATCAGACATGCGCCAATCTTGTTGTTTTGTACCCGATCGGAAGGACAGCCGACATTCAGATTCACTTCGTCATAGCCGTAGTCTTGTGCCATCTTGCTACAGGTTGCCAGTGCTTGTGGGTCAGAGCCACCCAGTTGTAGTACGACTGGATGCTCGGAATCATTAAAGCGTAAATGACGATCCCGATCACCGAAGATCAATGCACCAGTGGTGACCATCTCGCTATAGAGCCAAGCAGTGGGATTAAATAGGCGTGCAAAGTGACGATAATGACGGTCCGACCAATCCATCATGGGAGCGACGGAAATTCGCTTGGATGTTTGTAGTTCTGTAGATGTCATTATGCCGTAGCTCCCGCTTTTTCAATTTGCTTGGCTGGGCGCAGTGTGATCATCAATACGCCGATGATATTTAAGCCGCAGCCTAACCATTGTACCACCGACAACGACTCACCTAAAAATGCCACTGCAAGCACAACCGTAATAATGGGACCACCCGCACTGAGCATTGCTGCTTGAGCAGCGCCCACGCGCGCAATACCTTGCATTAAAAACGTTGCAGGAAGCACCGTGGAAAAGATGCCCAATGCAACACCGAGTCCTAGAATCGACCACGAGAAATGAGTCAGACTGGCAATCGGCTCAGGCTGTACGATGAGGTAGTGAATGAGTGATGCAATACAGGCAACGCTCATAGCTAGACCTGTAAAGCGCCAGCTTCCGAATCGACGAATCAGTGTAGGCGTCATGATCAAGTAGAGTGCATAGGCGACTGCACTGGCAAAAACAAAGAAGCTCCCCGTCCATACATTGCTATGTGCTTCAGCCGCTTGAGCGCCTTCACCCAGCATCACAATAATGGTTCCACCATAGCTTAAGGCTATAGCGAGGATCGTGCGTAGGTGGATGGCGCGTTGATGCAGCGCGGCCATCATCAGCACTGTCAGTGTCGGATAGAGAAACAAGATGATACGTTCAAGTGAGGCGGTGATAAACGTTAGTCCAATAAAATCTAAAATACTGGCGAGGTAGTAGCCGATCAAGCCAGCAAGTAACAATAGTCCCCAGTCCTTTATGCTCGGCGGTGTCGGATTCTTTGGTGCGATATAAGCGATCAACAAAAAGAATGGCAATGCACTGACCATGCGCAAAGCCAATAGTGCAGGTGCACTGAGTGTCGGATCAAGGCCGTAAGCGGTTTTAATCAGAATGGCTTTGATGGCAAATAAAAAGGCCGACAATAAGACACAAATTGAGCCAAAAAGGGCATGTTTGCGTGGATAGGAGGGGGACGAACTGGGCATGAGCGAAATAGCAAACCGTGATACAGCGAGGGCGTGGATTTTGAGCTATTTATGATCAAAATTCAATGTGGAATTGATCCGATTGGCAAATGTATATGCCTTGAGCCAATAAGATATTAGAAATGCCAATTTTATATTTTACAAATACATCCAATTCAAAACAGTTATCTTCGTCTAATATTAGACGCAGATAGGTACTAATTATATGATGGGTCTGGGCAGGACCGCTGCATTGATGCAGTCGATCAGTTGTTTGACATGGATCGTCTCTAATGGCCAAGAACATTTGTAAGCAAATAATGTGATCAAAATTAATACAATAGATCTTTAAGGGTGGGGGTATGGAAGTACTGGTGTTATTTGCAGCCGCGCTGGTTTTATTTCCTTATATTGCGGTTATCGTACTCCTGATTCGCACCTCTGATCTGCGTAAAACGTTGAATGCACGCATTGACCGACTTGAAAAACAACTCAATCAGCCGACCCATCAACAGCAAGCCGCATCAACAGCGTCTTCAACAGCAACAATCGCAGCAATTGTCGAGTCTTTAACCCCAACTGCTGCATCCTCGATTGAATCGTTGCCTCAAGTCGCAGTCGTTGAGTCTGCTATCGCCCCATCAGGTTTGCCACCTCCAGATGTTCTAAATTCACAGATTAAAGATTCTATCTCAGAACCAGTATCGATTACTCATCAAGCATCTTTTCAAAAAGCCAGATTTAATCTTGAACCCGATGAACGTTCAACGGATCTGGTGTCATCGGTTTGGCGTTCCTTATTGGCTTGGTTTCAAGGCGGTAATGCGATTGTCCGTGTGGGCGTGATTGTTTTATTGATTGGTGTCGTGTTGCTGTTGCGTTTCGCCAGTGAGCATGTTGTGGTGCCGCTTGAAGTACGCCTTGCGCTGGTTGCATTTGGCGGTTTTGTTTTGACCTTGCTTGGAATTCGTTTAGCCGCAAAATCAAACCTGCCACAAAGTATGCAAACGACTTCTGAGTCAGAGTTACACGATCTGGGCGATGTGAAAGAGGCAGTCGTTGCGGCGTTATCGCGCCGAGGTTATGCCTTAAGTTTGGAGGGTGGTGGGCTGGCAATATTATATTTGACTTTATTTGCTGCCTTCCGTTTATATCATCTACTCCCAGATATGCTGACTTTTGGTTTACTGGCGAGTTTATCTGTCATCACTGCGGCACTGGCCTTAAAACAAGATGCATTCCCTTTGGCGTTTATGGCTTTTGCTGGTGCGTTCTTAGCGCCTATTCTGACGTCAGATGGCAGTGGTAATGTCGTGGGGTTGTTCAGTTATTATCTCCTGCTGAATACAGCAATTGCTTGGCTTGCCCATTATCGAACATGGAAAGTCTTGAATCTGCTCGGGGCATTTTTTACTTTTGGACTTGCGGGATTCTGGGGGTGGCAGCAATATCATATCGAAGCATGGGCAACGCTGGCTCCCGTGCTGCGTTGGCCACTTGAAGGATTATTACTGGTTCATTTAGGGCTGTATTTGTTTATCGTCATACGCTATAGCCAGCAATTGGCGAAGTTGCAAACGCGCAATCAACATGTTCCGATAGTAGATGGATCACTCTTGTTTGGTGTGCCGATACTCGGCTTTGGTTTACAGGCGGGGTTACTCCATGATTTGCCCTATGCACTGGCGATTAGTAGTGCGGTGTTGTCTGGAGTTTATCTATTACTTGGGCGTTATCTCCTACGTCAGGGCGGCTCGCTACGGTTATTAACCGAAGGTACTTTGGCCTTGGGCGTTGGCTTTTTGGCCCTAGTCTTGCCTTTGGCATTGGATGCACAGTGGACTTCGGTAGGCTGGGCGGTGCAGGGTGCGGGGCTTGTGTGGATCGGGCAGCGTCAGCAGAGACCTTGGTCAGTCGCCTTTGGTTTACTACTTCAACTGATTAGTTGCGGTGTACTGGCTTGGATGGCACTGGACAGCAGTGGTTCCATCAATATTGGATTAGGCGTTTTGGCTGCCACGCTTTTGGTTTCAGCGGCGTTGCTTCGGATACAGAACACATCCCATCATGAAACCTCTACGGATCAACCCGAAAAATCTTCTCGATTTTGGGGGCTTGCAGGTATTGTGCTGAGTGTGGGGCTGGTCGCCAGTGGTTTATTTATCGATTTGAATTTATCCAAAGTTGATTATTTTGCAGAGAGTCATTTAGATTCTTTATTTGCAACCCGTATTGCAATCGATCTCTTGATTATCATTGCTGCAGGTTTGTTTTTAGATCGATTACTGGGCTGGTTTGAAGTTAATTGGTCTGTACGCGTGTTGTTACCTGTAACGCTGTTGGTTGTTTTAGCCAGCTACACAAGCCATCTATTCTTGCCGTTAAGTATTGTTTGGATCATCTTGGGTATGCTATCGCTGATTCGCTTAGCAACGGTCGTGTCAGAAAATAGCTTAGGCCACACAATCATAAAACCGAGTTCCAGCCGAGGGGATCAAGTGATTTGGGCCAGCGGTATTTTATTGCTTGCCACATGTGAGTTCGTCCTTTTATGGACGATTCCTGCATTGATTCCCGCATTGTTGATTCTTGGCTTTATTGCTCTACAGCGTGTCCCTGCTTGGCTGAATCGAGACCGTCTACTAGAAGATTTAGCATTACCCATTTTGGTTTTATTGGGGGTATGGGTGTTTATTGCCAATATCGAGATCGATGGCCGATTCTTTGGCTTGGTCTATGTGCCGTTGATTAATGCTTTGGACATCACCTTTGCTTTGGTTGGGTTTGCAGCTTTCCGTTTATCTTTTTATGTTGTACTTCCATTTAAAAAAATCATTTACACGGCAATGGGTGCTGCAGTTTTCTGGACACTGACTGGGATCGTTGTACGCACCTTACATGAGTGGGCTGGTGCACCGCTTTGGCCAGATGCATGGCATGACGATACTGTGCAGACCTCGCTCACTATTGTCTGGACTTTATTAGCACTACTCTTAACGGGTATTGCAAGTCGTCGTGCTTGGCGTGAGGTTTGGATTGCAGGCATTGTCCTGCTCGTTGTGGTCGTGGCGAAATTACTGTTGGTTGATTTATCCCATGTGGGTGCGATGGCGCGTATTATCTCGTTTATTGGTGCTGGGTTGATTATGCTCTTAATTGGTTATATTGCCCCTTTGCCCCCTGCACGTGCAAAACAAAATGAAGTGAATAAAAATGGTACACCGCAAATTGACGGTAGTCAGGAAAAAACAGTAGATCAGAATAAAGTAGGGACAACCCATAATGAATAAGATGAAGATGGCGGATAGTCGATTTCAGGATCAAAGCGCCACCCGCAAACGAATTTTTATCGCTTGCTTCACGGGCTTCTTGGTAAGTTCGTTTGTCGATGCTGAAACCGCACCGATCCATGTCCGTATCCCGATTCAAATCGTTAATGCCGCCTCTGCTTCAAATTCGGGCATTCAGAAAGTTGATTTACCCCTTAATGTTATTGCGCTCCTCAATCGACACTCCAATCATGATGATCGCAACTATCAGGTTTTGGATGCGAATCGACATGTGATGCCTATTCGGATCAAGACCCCAATGGAACCCGCCCAAGAAGAGGAGGTAACGTTGCGTGCTTATCATTGGCCAGCACAAGCGCCTATGACATCAAACGATGCGGCACGTCTTGAGTTTCAACTGAGTGATGGGCAAACCCAAGCGACCGTTACATTGCCTTCAAACTCATCCAGCAATGCTCAGCCTAAACAGTTAGAGCAGGCAGGTCATGGTAAGGATCAGAAGTGGTTACTTGCGATGCCCGTGCAGGCCAATCAACCGATCGATAAAACCAGTGATGTGCGTAAGATTACGTTACTGTGGCCAAAGTCTGCGCTGTCGATGGATGCGACTTTAGAGGGGAGCGATGACTTGGTCAGTTGGTCTCAAGTCGCGACGGCATCCCTGCTTGAGACTGCGGAGCCTGCTGCGGATGATCGTCAGCTCAAGCAAAGCAGCATACAAGTGAGTGAGCAGTATCGATATTGGCGATTATCACTATCTGCACCGCTGGCATTAACGGGTGCTAATTTGACGGTTGTGGTACCCGAGAAGAATGTACTCCAAACCCAGAATGTTGTTTTTCAGCCGAATAACCAACAGAGTAGTTCGCAACAAACGAGCGCTCAGATTAGTGAGTGGCTATTAGATCTTCCGATTCCAGTTGCGGCATCTGCTGTAAAGTTTTCAATCCCTGAGAACCAAGTCTGGTCTTTGTCGTTATCGGCTTTGTTGCCTACTCAAAAAGGTAATCGACATGCGGTAGATAAATGGCAACTGCTGACACAGCAAAGCCTGCATCATTGGAAAAATCCGCCCGTAGGCCAAGAGGCCGTCAAAGACACGCTTTGGCTTGCTGATCAGAGTGCTACAGATCTTGATCAGTCCTTACTTAAAGCAGTGAGTTGGAAGTTACAGGGCACAGGCCCACGTACCGCACCATTGCCTGCGACCATTTATGGCCCAACGCAGGCTTTATATTTTTTAGCCCAAGGTCAAGCGCCCTATCATTTGGAAATTAATAGTCCAACGGATAATAATTTATTAGATTCAGATTTGCCGGTAGATTTACCTGAAGCTCAAGCTGCACAATTGGGAGCGATCCAGATCATTCCCCAGACTATTCCTTGGCGTAGATATGGCCTCTGGAGTATTTTAGTCATCATTGTGACCGGACTTGGATTTGCAGCATGGCGTTTAATCCGAGGATTAGATCGACAAACGGATTGATGGATAGGGTAGAACTGCTCAAAAATCAATAAACCGACTTTGTAAAGTCGTGCAACCTGATGGCAGGCAGCGTATAATCGCGTTTTGATGCTGCCATATGTTCTAGCCTATGTTATATGCGTTGACTCGCCCTGCACTGTTTGCACTCGATCCTGAACGCGCGCATTATGCGACGTTAGCTTCCATCGCATGTGCGACCCGATTGGGTGTTCTGCCACATCTTTTTCCAAAAATTACTCAACCTGTGCAATGCATGGGGCTTACCTTCGATAACCCCGTTGGTCTTGCTGCTGGACTTGATAAAAACGGCGATTACATCGATGCACTGGCCGCTTTAGGTTTTGGTTCGATTGAAATTGGAACAATCACGCCTCGTGCGCAGTCTGGTAATCCTAAACCACGTTTATTCCGCTTGCCGCAAGCCGATGCGATTATTAACCGCATGGGGTTTAATAACGCCGGTGTTGATGCTTTGGTTGCAAATGTACAGAAAGCAAAATTCAAAGGTGTTTTGGGTATTAATATCGGAAAAAATTTCGATACACCTGTAGAGCGCGCATCAGAAGATTATTTAAAGTGTATGGATAAAGTCTATGCACATGCATCCTATATCACCGTCAATATTTCCTCTCCCAACACGCAAGGTTTACGTTCGCTGCAAAGTGGCGACGCCTTAAGTGAATTGCTTGAAACCCTAAAAAATCGTCAATCGCAACTACACACAACTCATGGTCGCTATGTGCCCTTGGCGCTTAAAGTGGCGCCCGACTTAGAACCAAGCGATGTTGAATTCATCAGCCAACAGCTTTTACGTTTTGAGATTGATGGGCTGATTACAACCAATACGACGTTGTCTCGTGTTGGGGTGGAGTCTTTAACCCATGGCGCTGAAGCAGGGGGCTTATCGGGTAAACCTGTTTTCGCAAAAAGTACGCAAATTCTTGCAGATTTCGCCGCACGTTTGGATGGCAAAATTCCTTTGATTGGGGTGGGCGGAATTACAGCAGGCGCCGATGCCAAAGCAAAGATTGATGCTGGTGCGACATTGGTCCAAATTTATAGCGGTTTGATTTACCGTGGGCCTGATCTGATTAATGACGCGGTTCGAGCATTGTCCTAATGGATGGTCTGAGTGGCTTTTCCGCGCTAGATATCGCGATCGCAGTGATTGTACTGTGGAGTTTGTATCGCGGATTTAAAGTAGGGCTGGTTCAATCACTCGTTGGTTTGTTGGGTTGGTTTGCCACTCTTTATATGGGCACACATTATGCGCGGAGTATGGCGCATGTTTTTGCCAGTGTGGTGACCGATCCTGTTTTGCAAACAGCTTTGGCGTTCTTAGTCATCGTTCTGTTGATGTTGACCATTGTGTGGGGCTTTAGCATGTTGCTGAAGTCTTTGATTGATGCTTTAGCTTTGACGCCTTTAGAGAAGCTAGCAGGCGGTGTGTTTGGCGCTGCGCGTGGTGTATTGATTGTATTAGTGATAATGAGTCTGATCGGCTCTTGGGCGAGTAAAGAGAAGTGGTGGCAGCAATCTATTTTGGCCCCGTCTCTGTTGCCCTATGCTCCGCTTGCAATCAATGTCGGACGTGATCTTGCAACGACAGCATGGGATGAATTGAATTCAAAACCCCATGTGTCTGAGCAGAGTCCGCTTGAAATTAAGCAACATCACCCCGATGTAGAGCGCACGCATTAAGGTATTGTGATTCCTTTTGAGTCGTTCATGCTCAAAAAGAATCTGTAGTAAAACGTGTTGTACAGATTGTATTGTTCATTTTATTTTTGTTCCAGCCATCCGCGAGGTTGTTATGTGTGGAATCGTAGGCATTGCCGCTCAAACGCCAGTTAATCAAATGTTATATGATGCTCTGACGATGCTCCAACATCGCGGGCAAGATGCGGCAGGGATCGTGACGTTTCAAGACGGTCGTTTGTTCCTGCGCAAAGAAAATGGCATGGTGCGTGACGTGTTCCACACTCGCCATATGCGTCGATTAGTCGGCAATTTTGGCATGGGCCATGTCCGTTATCCAACTGCAGGCTCAAGCAGTTCCGCAGAGGCACAGCCGTTTTATGTGAACTCACCCTATGGGATCACGCTTGCACATAATGGCAATTTAACTAACGCCGATAAAATCGCAGCGACTTTGTTTCGCTCTGATTTGCGCCATATCAATACTGACTCGGATTCTGAAGTATTGCTCAATGTGTTTGCACATGAACTGCAAGCTCTGGGTAAAGAAAATCCAAATGAAAATGATATCTTTGATGCCGTGACTAAGGTCTACAGCCGCTGTGAAGGGGGCTATGCCGCGATTGCAATGGTCACTGGTTATGGCTTGTTGGGTTTCCGTGATCCGCATGGGATTCGTCCACTGATTTACGGTGAGCGCGATGCTGAAAACGGTAAAAAAGAATATATTTTAGCGTCTGAGTCCGTCGCGATTACCTCGCTTGGCTTTAACGTGGTGCGTGATATTGAGCCAGGTGAGGCGATTTATATCAACTCGGACAGCCAGATTTTCACAAAGATCTGTGCAAAGAACCCAGTCTATAATCCCTGTATATTTGAGTACGTGTATTTCTCTCGTCCAGATTCAACCATTGATGGTATTTCAGTCTATAAATCACGTATGCGTATGGGTGAGAAACTCGCACATAAGATTCTGCGTGAGTGGGGTGAGGATCATCAAATTGATGTAGTCATTCCAATCCCTGAGACCAGCCGTACTGCTGCACTTGAACTCGCCTCGTTATTGGGTGTGAAATATCGCGAAGGCTTCATGAAGAACCGTTATATCGGTCGTACTTTCATTATGCCGGGTCAAAGCCAGCGTAAGAAATCAGTTCGTCAAAAACTTAATCCTGTCGAACTTGAGTTTAAAGGGAAGAATGTTCTGCTGGTTGATGACTCGATTGTACGCGGTACAACCTGTCATGAAATCATTCAGATGGCACGTGACGCCGGTGCACTACAAGTCTTCTTCGCATCTGCAGCGCCACCTGTGAAATTCCCGAATGTCTATGGCATCGATATGCCTGCAAAAAGTGAATTAATAGCGTCAGGTCACACGGTAGAAGAGGTACGTCAAATCATCGGTGCAGATCGCTTAATCTATCAAGATCTGCAAGATCTGATTGACGCTGCGCGTGAAGGTAATCCGCATATTGAGCGCTTTGATTGCTCAGTATTTGATGGCGAATATGTCACGGGTGGAATTGATGAAGCCTATTTAAATAAACTTGAAAAGAGCCGTAATGATCAGGCGAAATCAGGTGGTGTGACGCTGGTTGAAGTGATGGGTGATACACCTGTGGATATGACTGGGGTGAAAGAAGAGGCTTGATTTGATCAATTAAGCTGCAGTTTTTCATGCTTGAAATATAAAAAGAGTCGGCTCATTTCTGAGCGGACTCTTTTTTATTGCGTACAAAAAACAGGTCTTAATGCAAAAACAGTCTTTCGGTGACCATGACTAAAGGCTTCTCTAAAGATCGTTGCAGGCGTGGGTGTAAGTCCAGCGGTTTAAGCAACATTTTCATGGTCATGCTGGCTGGAATATGTCTGCGCAGGAGTCTTTGTGCACGGCTACTAACCAGCTGGAATTCTGGGTCGTTATTAATGAGGTCTGGATACTTGGTATTAAAGACATGGCGTAAAGCAATGTCACCGTCCTCATTTTTGATTTCACGTACACGCCGAATCAGTGCACTTAATATCGAGAGGCGGCTGAGTTTTTCTACTTTTTGATAGCGTTTAAAATGGTGAAGAAAGTTTTTGTAGTGACGCACTTCATCATTTTGAATGTATTTGGTGAGTTGCTTCAGCACAGGTTCATCAGCGATTTCGTTCAGGGCACGATATAGACTTGCCGTTCCTGTTTCAACCACGCAGCGTGCAGCTAATTCAAGGCCTCGGCTACTTTCCAGTTGTTCGGTTGTACATATCTGACCATATTCATTCCAGAAGGCCTTAAAGCCTTTATCCCAATCAAAATCGGGCCAGACATGTTTTACATAAGTGGCAAGGGCTAGACCATGCTGAAGCTCTTCATGCTCCCAATGATTACCCAGCCAGGTTTGTAGTACGTCATTTCCGCTAAAGTGGTCGACCAAATTGTGGGTGTAAAAATCAGATCCACTTTCGACAAATGAGGCGCTACATAACAAGAAAAATAAGTCTTCATTGTGCCGAATTTGCTGTACATCAATACGGTTGAAGTCGAGGCTTTCAAGCGTCCAAGGTTGGGTCGAAGAATAGCTCATGTGATGTCCTGCATAGTGCCTACCAGAGTGTTATGTATAAATCATGACAGGCGCAGCGAATAGTGTGTATTGTATGAGTGTTACGATGTAAAGTTTTTTGTTGTTCAAGGGGTTGGCGCATACATACGTCTTTTAATGCGATTGATTTAAAAATTGATTACAGAGGATCTGAACCGCAGGTGCCAATATGCTAGAGTCCTGCCAGCCGAACCATGCAACTTCGCTGATTTCTTGTAGTGCTCTGGGTTGATTTTCCCAGCAAGCCGTAAAACAAACCAGCTCAACTTCTCCTGCTTGACCATAAGCTGGTCCCTGAACGGTATATAAATAGTCTATGGATTCAGGGTGTAACGTAATTCCTAGTTCTTCCAAGAGCTCCCGTTGCAGAGCCTGCTCAGGGAGCTCAGCTTGCTCAATTTTTCCTCCCGGTAGATACCAGTGCTCATTTTCTCGGACGCGTACCAGTAAGAGTTTGTCGTTTTGAACGGAAACAAGGCAAGCGCAGCGTAAAATTGTCATGGCATTAAAATTAAGAAGGCAAGTAAGAGGGAAGGAGTTAATGTTTGCGCTGTCTTACGTAAGAAATTAGCCAGGCAATAATGGCGCCGAGTGTGGCAATGGCCATATCTTTATGCGCATCCCAAACATCACCTTGCTGACCATTATAATTCTCAGCATCTTTAGGGGACATATCAATTGCAATCACCCATTCAATGAGTTCGTAAAACATGCTGGATGCCATGACAAATTGAATGACGAGCAAGGCAATCTGTCCACGGCGCGCTTGCGGTAACCACACGGAGAAAAAATCAAAGATGATTTTATAAAGGAGTAGCCCATAAGAGAGGTGTACCAACCGATCATACATATTGCGTGACCAGCCAAAATACGCATTGATATCGACATGCAATAAATGCTTAAACCAATCGTTATACGGGACGTATGAGTAGAGATAGTGTGCGCCAACGATATGAATTAATAGAAAAATAATACACAGTGCAAAGCCAGTACGACTCACATAGTGCTTATAGGTGAGCCAAAGAATCAATAAGACACCGAGTTGGGTGCCTGATTGGTGCAAAAGATAAGCCGGCACTTCCAATGGGTGGATTGAAGCGATCGCCGATGCAATCACAAGTAAACTGAGCCACCGCCAATGAAATGAATCAGGCTTTGGGAAAGGTACTGATGTTTTCTTTTGAAAGGATAGAGTGCTCATAGCTAATCCTTATTTTTCAACTTATAGTTACATGAAACTTTATTGAATTCTATAACTCATGATAGACCACTAGTCGTCTATTTTCATCGCCACAAACTGACCTTCAAAATGTCCGACCTCTTGGCCTTGGTACTTCAACACACAGAGGATAGTAATGCGGGCTCGTCCACGACGCTGTAACGTCTGAGTGAATTTATCCCAATCCAAAGGATTGACGAGACTCGAGTGCGCGGTGAAGGTGCCATCAATGGGTAGGTCATATTCCATCTTATTGCGCTGGATGACGAGGCGGCTTTTAATGCCTTCGCTAAGCAGGCGAGTATGCACAAATGCCCACGCTGCAAGGATTGCGACGGCCGATGCACTGCCACCAAATACGGTATCCCGATGATTGATGTTTGGTGCTAAAGGGGCGCTAACCACCACGCCTTCATTAGCAATCTCAAGAATGGAGATCTGCATAGCGTTGGTTAGAGGGATGTGCTGGTGAAGGTAGAGTTCGAGCTGTTTTGGTGTCATGATGTATATCTCAGGTTGTTGATATACAAGTATATTTATAGTTTTTGGGGTCTTGATGTTTTGCTATTGGCATCCTGCATCGTACTTGAGTCATCAATTCTCTTTTCCGTTTCATTTTATGTCGGTCTGATCAGTTATATCGGTTCTCGTTGTAAAAGTCTATGGCATAAAAGGAGTATAAGCAGGATGGTGACTAAGCCACCATCCTGTTTTAAAGTTTAATGGTTGGCTTATTTCAACTTAGCCAATAACTCAGGCAATGCTTTTGCCTGTAGTGCAGCATTGCCAGTGTAGTTCGCTGGCGTGAGCAATGCCAAACGTGCACGATCCGCTTCCGGAACAGCAAGCAGTTCATTACCTGCTATGAAGTCGAGCATCATTTGACGGGTCATTGCTTGACCACGGGTCAATGCTTTTAGTTTTTCGTAAGGCTGTTCAACGTTATAACGGCGCATAACGGTTTGAATTGGTTCAGCCAAGACTTCTTGGGCATTATCCAAGTCGGCATTGATCTTGTCGGCATTCAATTCAAGTTTACCGATGCCTTTCAAGCAGGCTTCAAAAGCAATCAAGCTTTGCGCTAAGCCAACACCCATATTGCGCAGGACGGTTGAGTCAGTCAGGTCACGTTGCCAGCGTGAAATGGGTAGTTTTTCACCTAAGTGAGCAAGCACTGCATTGGCCAGACCAAGGTTTCCTTCGCTGTTTTCAAAGTCGATGGGATTAACTTTGTGCGGCATGGTTGATGAGCCTACTTCGCCTTCTTTGAGTTTCTGTTTGAAGAATCCCAAAGAGATATAACCCCATACATCACGGTTGAAGTCGATCAGAATGGTGTTAAAACGCTTCAAGGCATCAAACAATTCCGCCATGTAGTCATGCGGTTCGATCTGGGTGGTGTAGGGGTTGAAGTCAAGACCCAATGATTCGATAAAGCTTTGTGCATGAGCTGCCCAGTCGATATCTGGATAAGCAGACAGATGTGCATTGTAGTTACCAACCGCACCATTGATTTTGCCGAGTAATTCGACTTGTTCAAATTGTTTGATTTGGCGGGCGAGGCGATACGCGACATTGGCAAATTCTTTACCCAGAGTCGTCGGGCTTGCTGTTTGACCATGGGTTCGTGACAGCATGGATTGGTCAGCATGTTTAACTGCTAATGCACCAATTGCATCACGGAGCTGGCGCATCGAGGTGAGGAGGATTTCGCGGCCACTTTGCAGCATCAATGCATGAGACAAGTTGTTTATGTCTTCACTGGTACAGGCAAAGTGGATAAATTCACCGGCATCTTTGAGCTCAGCAATATGGGCAATTTTTTCTTTGAGGAAGTATTCAACCGCTTTGACATCGTGGTTTGTCGTTGCTTCAATGGTTTTGATGCGTTCGGCATCTGCTTCACTGAAATTTTGAATAATCAAATCAAGTGCAGCATTGGTTTCACTGGAGAATGCTGCTAACTCACTAATAGCAGGGTGATCCGCAAGCGATTGTAACCAGCGCACTTCCACTTTAACCCGCGCTGCAATCAGACCAAATTCAGAAAGGTAAGGACGCAAAGCATCGCATTTGTTGGCATAGCGGCCATCGAGAGGAGAAAGCGCAGTAAGAGTGTTTAACATGAGCATGGTTCCAAGTACAAAGTATCAATAACAAAATTAAAATGAGTGCATCAACAAAAAATAAATCTACAGCCTGATTAATATTTTTAAATATTAAAGTTTTTTCAATCGATATCGTGCGATGGCAAGGGCGCGCAAGTCTTCAATCATGGTTCGGCGTCCTAAAATGAGTTGATAACGCCGCCCCCCCATCTCTCGCCACATATGTGCCGCTTGAATACCCGCAAAAAGACAAGCGCGAATGCAATCGACATTGGCAGGGTCAGTCAGTGTTGTTTGCTGTCCTTTAATTTTTAAACGCGTGCTTAAAGTGCCTGCCGTAGCAAGATAAGTCGCAGCCATTCCTGCAAGTATTGAAGGATGGCGATAGCGTTGGTCAAAAAAAGCGACGCGCTGACTAAGCAGCTTTTGCTGTTGTGTCAAATGTGTCACGAGCGTTACTTTGCCATAAACCTTACGCTCGATTTGTAAGAGTGCAAAGGCATAGCGCATGGGTTCGGTAAAGCGCAGTACTTTTGTCTTTGGCGCAGGGCTTGAGGAGAAGGGAACGGTCAGGCAGTTTTCTAAGGTTTTCAGACCAAATGCCAACTCATCTATACCGCCCAGACGTTTTAAGGCATCAGTTTCTTCTGATAGAGAAATTTTTAATAATGAATCAAACGCCGCTTGATGACCGAGCAATGCAGCATTACCCTGTGATGCAAATGCATAGGCTAAGCCTGCTGCTTGGAAAATAGCGGCAAGTGCGAGCAGTTTAACCTGACGCGGTGTCGGCGCATTGGGATCGGGATTAAACACATTCATGAAATGTGTTCCACGCTTGCTTGCTGACGATGACCCGTTGTATTTGTGCTTGAGAGATCGGTTTTCCCAGCATCTGTTGAACGGATAACCCCGCCACCTAAGCAGACATCCCCCTGATAAAACACGACGCTTTGTCCCGGAGTGACTGCGCGTTGGGGTTCATCAAAAATTACTTTTACAGCGCCTTCAGCTGTTGGGTCAACATAGACCATGCAGTCCTGATCACTTTGGCGATAGCGGGCTTTAGCCGTACAGCGCAGCGGTTGATCGATACTGAGAGGAGCATCACCGCGTACCCAGTCAATCGGCTCCGACCACAGGGTTTGGCTCAACATCAGCGGGTGATTATGTCCTTGTCCAACGATCAATTGATTGGTGGTGAGATCCTTAGCCAGAACAAACCACGCACCTTCAGCTTGATCTTTCAATCCGCCCACACCGATCCCACCGCGTTGCCCCAATGTGTAGTACATCAGACCATCATGTGTGCCAATGACTCGCCCTGTATCAGTGACAATTTCACCTTTTTGCGCAGGTAAATATTGCTGTAAGAAGTCTTTAAAGCGACGCTCACCAATAAAGCAAATGCCAGTAGAGTCTTTTTTTGCTGCTGTCGAAAGTCCAATAGACTCGGCTTTTGCTCTTACTTGCGGCTTAACCAACTCTCCAACAGGGAATAGCGTCTTCGCAATTTCACGACCATGTACTGCGTGCAGGAAGTAGCTTTGATCTTTGTTATGGTCATCGCCGCGGAGTAGGTCGGCGACCAGTTCTCCCGATTGATTCTGTGTGACTGGACCGCGTCTTGTATAGTGTCCTGTCGCGATATAGTCAGCGCCCAGCGTTAAGGCATAATCTAAAAATGCACGGAATTTGATTTCTTTGTTGCACAGGATATCGGGGTTTGGCGTGCGGCCTGCTTGGTATTCTTTGAGGAAGTGCTCAAAGACACGGTCCCAATATTCCATTGCGAAATTGGCGGTATGCAGCTTAATGCCCAAGGTATCACAGACGCTTTGCGCATCTGCCAAGTCTCGCATTGCAGTACAATACTCAGTGCCATCATCATCTTCCCAGTTCTTCATGAAGAGACCTTCAACATGATAACCCTGTTCCATGAGAAGCGCTGCGGACACGGATGAGTCAACACCACCAGACATCCCGACCATGACAAACTTATGTCCGTGTTTTAAGTGATTTTCGGAAACGAGATTCATCGTGATGTGCCTTTGACGCTATGATCTGTGGAGGGTACTTCTGGTGTTTGAGTGCCCTGTGGCTGCTCAAAAATCATTGCCAGAGGAAATTGTTGTCCTGATAGTGCGTCCTCAATACAACGAATAACAAGGGGAGAGCGTGCCCGCCCAGTTGCTTTTAATTCGTCGAGAGTCAGCCATACAGCACGGACGATACCTGTATCCAGTTGGTAAGTTGGATCATATGAAACGACATCTGCGATAAAACACATCCGGTAATAGGTGCAGTCGGCATCATTCGGCGGTGTATAGGTATAAATACCCAGCACACTATTGATCGAAACGCTATAACCGGTTTCTTCCAAGGTTTCGCGTATCGCAGCTTCCACTAACGTTTCATTAGCCTCAACATGACCAGCGGGCTGGTTAATGACCAGATGCGGCAGGCTCATGCTTTCTTCTTCGACCAATAAAAAACGGATATCACCCCCTTGTTCAGCATTTTTTTGCCGAATAATGGTGGCGACAGTCACGTGTGGAGTCCAAGACATCATTGATTCCAAAAGTAATATAAAGGCATTTCATCAAAAGTGAAGTTTTTTAAATGCCATAAAAATGAGCGCATCCATTAGATTTTGACGAGATAAAAACCTGATAGTCAGAAATCTAAAAATGTTCGCTTTTAACAGGTGATATGATAAGGGATTACAACTCAATTCACCATGATGTTATGAACAGTGGGGGTTGTAGAAGCGTATTTAAAGATTAAAAACAGGAGCTGTGCATGACTTCCTCGCATGATAATGCGCTAGCCACGAATGTCTCGACGACATTGACACACCTGGATGCTCAAGGTGCTGCACATATGGTGGATGTTTCCGATAAAGCAACGACTCAGCGGACAGCGGTTGCAACAGGGTTCATTCAACTACAGCCAGCGACCATGGCTTTACTGCGTGATCATGCCATGCCCAAAGGCGATGTGTTGGCGACAGCACGTATAGCCGCCATTATGGCCGCCAAACAAACGTCTAACCTTATCCCCTTATGTCATCCTTTACCTCTGACCAAGGTTGCGGTGGATTTACAATTGGTGGATACCCCAGTCTCTGGTGTGCAGATTCAAGCGACGTGTCGTACTACGGGGCAAACGGGAGTCGAAATGGAGGCTTTAACCGCGGTTAGCGTTGCGGGGCTGACGTTATACGATATGTGTAAAGCCGTGGACCATGACATGGTGATTGGTGCTATTCAATTGATTAAAAAATCGGGAGGCAAACGGGATGTCAACAAAAGCAGTGACTGACACAGTCGTGCCAGCCTCTAATTCAAACAGCATCAAGGTACTTTTCTTTGCGCGTCTTCGTGAAAAGATGGGTTTTAGTGAGGTGAATTTTGCATTGTCACAGGCCGTGACTGTAGCAGACTTGCAGGTTCTACTCGGGGAGCAATATCCCCATTTTTTTGATCTCCCACAGCCGATTTTGGTAGCGGTCAATCAAGAGTTTGCAGGGCCTGAGCAACTGATTGCAATCGGTGATGAAGTGGCATTTTTCCCGCCAGTGACTGGGGGGTAATGATGTCTGTTTTCAATGTACCCGTTGATATTGAGGTCTTTGAAGAACCATTCTCTCAGAGTGATTTAAATGCAAGATATGCCAAACTAAACCTTGTTCATGGTTCTGTGGGCGCTGTCGTGACATTTCTCGGCCAAGTGCGTGCATCGGGTGATAAAACCGATGTGACAGGTCTGGTCTTGGAGCACTATCCTGGCATGACCGAACGGGTTTTGCGTCAACATGTCGAAACAGCCTCTAGCCGTTGGCCGCTGTTGGGCGTGGTCTTGGTACATCGGGTGGGGGCGATGGCGCTGGGTGAGAATATTGTTGGTGTTATCGTTGCAAGTGCCCATCGCCAAGCGGCATTTGATGCAGTGCAATACCTGATGGATTTTTTAAAGCATGATGCGCCATTCTGGAAACAAGAGGTGACCGAGAAGGGCACAGATTGGGTTGAGCAGAAGCAGACAGATGTGGATAAAATTGGTAAATGGTAAGCTTTAATCTATAACTAAGAATTAGAAAACTCTAAACCATCCAATAGCCAAGAATTTAATGATTGGCTGATTTTCTTCATATCTCTTGGATCAAGACTCCCTTGATCTACAAGATATACGCCCATACCGTGAAATGGAATTAAAATAGATCTACCTCCACTATCATCACCTATTGCTAAATAGTTAGGGGCATATGTTCTTACTTCCAAAGTCTCGTTTCGTTCGAAAATGTTTTGTGATGAGTAAATAATTAGTCCACTCTTCAAGGTCAAGCCATCTGTAAACCTAAGAAGCTCAATGTAATCTTCAGGAAGAGCTTCATTAAATTGTGCTTTGAGATCATTGAGTTGCTGATCTTCAATACTTTTATTTAATATCGAAATGTTATTTAGATACAGAGGTTGCACTTCAATACACCTAATGAATTATAGTTAATAGGTTATTTCGGCTGATTTTCATATCAAACTTCTATAGGTAGCTTCGAATCAGCCCCCCATTCTGCCCAAGACCCATCATAAATATTAATATGCTGATATCCAGCTAAGTGCGCAGCTAATGCCGGAATACAGGCGGTTACACCTGATCCGCAGGAAAAAATCAATTGATCTTCGAGGCCGACTAAATTGGAGAAGATTTCTTTGAGTTCATCTTTTTGTTTCATGTAACCGTTACTAAGTACTTTGCCAAAAGGCAGATTCAATGACTTAGGAATATGCCCAACCCGCAGACCTGCACGTGGTTCAGCAACTTTGCCGAGATAGCGTTCTTCGGATCGTGCATCAATAATCGTATGCTCAGGGTTATTTAAGATTGCCAAGATGTCCTCTACATTCAGAAAACCATCAATCGCTTTTGCAGAGAAGCTGCCAAGTTTTTCTGGATTTGCATAAGACTTAGACGTCTCAAAACCAGCTTTTAACCAAGCGGGTAATCCACCATCAAGCACCGCAACATCGTTATGTCCGGCACTCTTAAGCATCATCCATAATCGTGGGCTGGAAAAAATCCCATATTGATCATAAACAATAATCTGATCATTGGAGTTGATTCCAAGTTTTTGCATTTGATCAATGAACGCATCAAGAGAAGGCATCATATGTGGAAAAGGGGAGTTCTGATCAATCAGATCATGATCTAAGTCCACAAAAAGTGTATTCGGGATTCGCAGGTTATCAGGGTTTTCAGTTGGGATTGGAAAGGGTGGTTTAAGTCCGGCCTCTAGAATTTTAATTTGTGGCTGATGCCGATGATTGTTTAACCACTCTACTGAAACGAGATCCGAGATCATTATGCAGGTCCAAGAAAATAAGTGAAATAGATTTTTAATGGTTGTATCACAAAGCGATCCGTAAAGTCATTATGTGACTTCAGGCATTTTAAGAACCAAAAACAAAAAGCCCGAAATCAATTCGGGCTTTTGAAATTTACAGCAAATTATTTGAACAATTTGCTAAAGAACATTTTGATATGGTCGATCATACGGGAGAAGAAACCTGCTTGTTCAACAGGTTCCAGTGCCACGAGAGGGCGTTCAACCAGTGTTTTGCCATCCAGAGTTGCAATGACTTTACCGACGACTTGACCCTTTTGAATAGGTGCAGTGAGGTTAGGAGAAACAGATAGTGTAGTTTGCACTTGTGCAGATTGCCCACGTGGCAAAGTCACTTGCAAAGGATCGGTTAAGCCGACATTCACCGTATCTACTTTGCCTAACCAAATCGGTGTCGTTGCCAATGATTGATTGCCAGGGCGAAGAGCGGTTGTTTCGAAGTTGCTATAGCCCCAGTTCAAGAGAGCGCGTGTTTGACCCGCACGCTCATTCATGCTCTTGGTACCAAAGATTGCTGAGATCAAGCGCATTGAGCCGCGTTTGCTGGATGTGACTTGACAGTAGCCAGCAGCATCGGTATGCCCCGTTTTTAAACCATCAACACTTGGGTCGGTAAAAAGCAATGCATTACGGTTACCTTGCTTGATGTTGTTGTAGGTAAACCATTTCTCTGAATAAATCGGATAGTATTTTGCGCTGTCTTTGATAATGGCTCGTGCCAGAATTGCAGAGTCGAGTGCTGAGGAATAGTGGCCATCCATAGGTAAGCCAGTTGCATTCATGTAATGTGTATTTTTCATACCTAGACGTTTTGCTTCGCTATTCATAACTTCAGCAAAGGCACCTTCATTGCCAGAGATATGCTCAGCAACGGCTTTTGATGCGTCATTGCCTGACTGAATCACGATGCCACGGAGCATGTCGAGTACTGAAGCTGAACCATTTAAGGGTACATACATGCATGATTCAGCACTGCTGCCTCGGCACCATGCTGATTCGTTCATACGAACCATATCGGTCTCTTTAAGGCGACCAGACAACAGGCTTTGTTCAACGATATAGCTAGTCATCATCTTGGTCAGTGATGCCGGTGGGAGTTGCAAGTCTGGATTGGATGATGCCAAAACTTGTCCCGAGTCATAATCGACCAATACGTATGCTTTATTATCCAGTACGGGGGGGGAAGGGACGACAGTAACGGCAGAAGCGGTTAGCGACCAGCCAGTGAGAACGGTAGCAGCGAGCAGTACGGGAAAACGTGACATTAGAGAGGTCGACTCCAAGCATGGTGGGACTGAAAAAACTAGCCGGATTCTAACAGACTCTAAGCAGGACGCACCATAAAACTGACCTACAACTCCGCTTATTCGAAATCGTTTTTTAGGTGATTTGATAAAATTTGTTGGAAATAGAAACGATAAAACCCATCTGTCAAAGATGGGTTTTAATGGATTCAACAAGTTACAGGTAACAGTGCTTTATTGTTTAATTTAGTAAATTTGGGCGACTAAAATTAAGCAACTTGCACAGGGATGATGTTAGCCGTGTGGCTGACACTGTTATCTTCATTGCAATACACGAGTTGTGGCTTAAAGTTTACCAACTCTTTTGCTTCAAAATTACCGAAAGTAGCAATGATGATGATGTCGCCAACTGCGGCGTGGTGTGCAGCACCGCCATTTACAGAAATCATGCCTGTGCCTTCTTCGCCGCGGATTGCGTACGTTGAAAAACGAGCACCTGTCGTGACATTCCAGACATGAATTTGTTCATATTCAAGAATACCTGCGAGGTCTAGCAGATCACCGTCAATCGCACATGAACCTTCGTAGTGAAGCTCTGCTTGTGTAACGCGTGCGCGGTGAATTTTACATTTTAACATCGATGTTTGCATGGCGATGGTCTCCGTGGAGTAGGGCCAAACAGCACAAAAAGCGATCAATCATTGGTGTAATGACTGGCGGTTCGCATTGTGCCGCGTGTGACTGACTTGCACAATACTTATCAGTTAAATATTGCGACAAAACATTATTTTTAAAGCGACAGCTTTGGCTCTAAAGCGTATTATGTCGGCTTAAAACCATTCAACTGACTCATTGCACGTGCGATATCACCTTTGACGATCATCGGCGTAAGGCGTAGTGCTTCGTCTAAAGCCTGTTCAAGAATATCCTGTTCAGCTTTAGGTGCACGTCCAAGTACATGCCCATGCACTTTATCTTTGTGCCCTGGATGTCCAATACCGATTCTCAAACGATGAAAATCATTGCCGATATGTGGGGTAATATCTCGTAACCCGTTGTGCCCACCGTGCCCACCACCTGTTTTCAGGCGAATGCTGCCAGCGGGTAAATCTAAATCATCATGAGCAATCAAAATATTTGCCGGCGCAATTTGAAAAAACTTCGCCATAGGAACGACAGACTTGCCAGATAGATTCATAAACGTGCTCGGTAACAGTAAGCGCACATCCTGACCATCAATCAATCCACGACCCGTAAGTCCTGAAAAACGACTTTCGCTCTTCAATACAATGTTAAAACGCCGGGCAATGGCTTCTACATACCAAAACCCAGCGTTATGGCGAGTCTGGGCATATTCCGTTCCCGGATTGCCCAGCCCTACAATGAGGGAAATACCCGCTGCTTGCTCAGACATAAGCTGACTAATTACTCAGCAGCTGCGTCTTCTGCATCATCAGCTTTCTGGCCTTTTGGCAAGTGAATGCTGGCGATAGGCAAGTCATGGCTGTCTGCACCGTGGCTCAGTTGAGTCAGGGTTACACCTTTAGGCAATTTGATATCAGATAAGTGCAGAACTTGATCCAATACAGTAGCGCTCAGGTCAACTTCGATGAACTCAGGCAAGTTTGATGGCAAGGTACGTACTTCAACATCACTCACGAGAACTGACAATTGACCACCTTGTTGTTTTACACCCACTGCAGTTTCTTGATTTACGAAATGCAATGGAACGCGCATCACGATATCGTGAGTTGCATCAACACGGAAAAAGTCAGCATGCAAAGGTGAGTTTTTTGCTGGATGACGTTGCAGCGCTTTCAACACAACTTGTTGTGCTTTGCCATCAACATTCAGAGTCAGAATGTGTGAATAAAACGCTTCACTTTCGAGCGCTTTAACCAATTCATTCAAACGAATGCTGATTGATTGTGCAGCAGCAGCGCCGCCGTAAATCACGCCTGGAACGAGGTTTTGGTGACGCAGGCGGCGGCTCGCACCCTTCCCTTGCAAGTCACGTGCTTGAACGTTCAAGCTAAAATCTGTAGTACTCATGGTATTTCCTATTAAACAACAGTTTAAAGTCTCAAAAAATGAGGCTTCAGTGTGAAAAATGCCGAACTTGCGACCAGTTCGGCGGTGTTAAACGAGAAAACTCGCTTAATTTCAATGAATAACTTCTTCAAGTAAAGTTATTCGAAACTTTTTAAACAATTTTAGAGTAGCTCAAACATTGCGCTGATCGATTCTTCGTTGTTGATACGACGAATCGTTTCAGCCAGTAGGCCTGAAATGCTGATTTGGCGAACTTTGCCACATTCACGTGCTGCTTGGCTCAGTGGAATTGTATCGGTAACTACTAATTCATCAATGGGGGAGCCGTTCAAATTATCAATAGCTGCGCCTGAGAGTACCGGATGAGTACAGTAGGCGACAACACTACGCGCGCCGTGTTCTTTCAATGCGGCCGCAGCTTTACACAAGGTACCCGCTGTATCAACCATGTCGTCAACAATGACACAATCACGACCAGACACATCACCGATGATATGCATGACTTGGGCTTCATTGGCACGGAGACGACGTTTGTCGATAATCGCCAGTTCAATATCGCCGAGTTGTTTGGCAACAGCGCGCGCACGGACCACACCGCCGATATCTGGGGAAACAACAATCAGATTACTGTTGTGTGCTTTCTTTTTCAGATCGGTGAGCAGAATCGGTGAGCCATAGATGTTGTCTACAGGAATATCAAAGAAGCCCTGAATCTGGTCTGCGTGCAGGTCTACAGTCAGTACACGGTCAATACCCACGATACTGAGCATATCCGCTACAACTTTTGCACTGATAGGTACACGTGCCGAACGCGGGCGGCGATCTTGGCGTGCATAACCAAAGTAAGGTAAAACAGCGGTAATACGACCAGCACTTGAACGACGCAGCGCGTCGGCCATGACCAGAATTTCCATCAGGTTATCATTGGTCGGCGCGCAGGTTGGTTGCAGAATAAAAACATCTTTACCGCGAACGTTTTCATTAATCTCAACAGCAATTTCGCCGTCAGAAAAACGATTTACTGACGCTGCACCGAGCGGGACATGCAAATGACTAGCGACTTTCTGGGCGAGGTCAGGGTGAGCATTGCCGGCGAAGATGACGAGATTAGGCATAGCTCAAACCCTTATTTGAAATCAGAAAGTGGACTAAATGATGGAATTTAAAGATATAAAATATGGTAGGGGCGGCTGGACTCGAACCAACGGATGTCAGGATCAAAACCTGATGCCTTACCAACTTGGCGACGCCCCTATAGCGGCGGCAACTATAGTGATTACATGCTGGAATGTCAAGAAATTTTCTATATCTAGAAGCGATTTCTTGGCGCATAAAGCGCGATACAAACAAGCAGTTTAGTTGCCTTTATTTTTCTTCGCTTTTTTGCAAAGCGTTCAGTTAGTGATTGATGACTTCACTAAGCTTGATCAATGTGGTCTAGACTTCTTTAACACTCAAAAGCACAGCATGAGTTAAAAGTTGTCATGTTATGGTAGGGGCGGCTGGACTCGAACCAACGGATGTCAGGATCAAAACCTGATGCCTTACCAACTTGGCGACGCCCCTATATAACATTCCCACACTTTACCGTTTTCAATGTTTGCTGTTCGGCAACCATATCGACGGGGCGCAACTATAGCAAATTTAACGCAGAATGCACAGGTGATTGCCCAATTCCTGAGCAAACGAAACCATTAAAAGGTGCCTGTTCGAGTATTTTATCAGCAATTGAGCGAGTTGGGGTCATCATAAACACACAGGCGCCCGTTCCAGTCAGTTGCGGGGTAGATGTTAAATCTGGATTTTTCTGCTGGATACTTTCTAAAAAACAGAGCGCTTGATCAACTTCTGAATAAAGTGTGCGGACGATCCCTGCGCAATCGTTATGCAAAATGCCTGATGTGGTTAGGCCATGTCGTGAGTGCGGTACAAGATAGTCACGCATATTGATTTTTGGCGTTGCGCGCGGCAGGTTAGGATGGGTAAAAATCTCGGCCGTGCTTACCGAACAATCGGGTATCAAAACCACGAAATGCGATGGATCCAGTGGAATGGCTTGTAGTATCTCTCCAACGCCCTCAGCCCAAGCATTTTGACCACGAATAAACACCGGAACATCGGCACCCAGTGTCAAGCCGATGGCTGCGAGTTCATCGAGACTCAGTTTGGTTTGCCATAGATGGTTGAGTGCCAGCAAAGTCGTTGCAGCATCGGAAGACCCTCCGCCTAAACCGCCGCCCATGGGCAGAATTTTTTCAAGAGTAATGATGGCACCCTCTTTACAACCCGTGACCTCTTGTAAACGTTTTGCTGCCCGAATAATCAGGTTCTGTGAAGTGGGGAAGGGTAAATCACTAATCAACTTTAAATCATCATCCACTTCGAAACTGAGCCAGTCCATATGGTCGATGAGTTGAAATACAGTTTGCAGCAAGTGATAGCCATCTGCACGTTGTCCGGTGATATGCAGAAAAAGATTGAGTTTTGCGGGAGCGGGTAAGCGTAATGGACTCATTTCTTAGCATCCGAAGCCGCACTATCCCCTGTTGTTTCTTGATGCTGGATCGTGAGAATGACGCGATTTGATTGTGCGGTATCCGTGGGACTGACTTGATTCATCACGAGTCGAATCGGGGTTTTAGATGTGGATTGATCGTTATAACTAAACGTCACATCCCAGCCGCCTTCATTCAAGGTTGCGAGGCGGTTTTGCGCATCTTTCGTTGATGTGCTATTGGGTTCAGCCGCTCGACCTTCAATCCAAGAAGGTAAATAAGAAATGGGCGCAAGCCATCCAGTTGCTCGCGTGAGAAGTTCTTCGGGAGTTTCCGCTTCAAGTAAACCGGTTTTGGCACTGTTCAGTGAGACTTTACCGGGAATACCTTCAATATGAGTTTGGCCTATACCGAGTGCCCCAGTGAGGTCGATGGCGAATCGGTCTCCATCCTGTGCCCATGCATAGAATGCACTGCCACTTTGTTTTGGTGTCTTTACACCAATTTTCCCAGTAATACTAAAGTGCGTTGTTGCTGAAGAGGAGGCATTATTTTCTCCACCAGTTGTCATGGCTACAGGAGATAGGGGTGTGGTTGGAATACTGGGGAGTGTAGGCACTCGCAGTGTTTGGCAGCCAGAAAGGCCGATCAACAGCGTGCAAGCAAACCAACTCGCAGGATAAAACGATTTTTTATACGACATAGTAGATATTTGATTCATGGATAGGTTTCATGACAGCGTTGAGAGATTTGTGCGTCCTCCCGAGAGTGGAGAGGCGCTGTAGATTGGTGCGTTGATATGCGGCTGAATACTGGATAAATTACTTGAAGTTGATTGACGAGCATCGGTTTGATCGTGCTTTTCGAGCTGAGTCATGATTTTAGGATTATTGGGGAAGTGTTGCTTTAGCTCGCTAATCAACTGATTAAACTCAGCAATTTGATTGTTTTTTTCAAGCGCAGCGGCTAAATGTAGGCCGATATTGGCGCTGGGTTCAGCCGTGTATGCGGCCTTTAGAGTCGTGATTGCAAAAGCATAGTCTTTTTGAATAAACGCAATATAGCCGAGGGTATCTAGAATTGCAGCTTGATTGGGTGCGAGTTTGTTGGCGCGTTCTGCAAAGGCACGGGCATCTTTCAAACGACGATTTTGTTGCGCAAGCGCGAATGCAAAGGCGTTGAGATAAACAGGGTTATCAGGACTTAATGCCAGTAGTCGTTCAGACTCCCGGTCCAGCAATGCGCTTTCTTCTGGTTTGAGCATCAAAATGCGTGCATAAATTAATTCAGGCTGGTTGGGTAGCCCATTAATGGCTTCATCTAATAATTTACGTGCTGTATCGCTCTGTCCATGCTCTTTTAGCAATTGGGCTTGTAATAGGTATAAGAAACTGGCTTGCTCGGGGTGTTCAACGCGCTCTTGGGTGAGTGCGGTGAGTTCATCGTCTAATTGATTATTTGCCACCATAATCACTGCTAACTTCTTTTGGGCCTTGCGATATAGGTCTTCGCCCTGAACTTTTTGATAGTAACTAATGGCAACCTTGATATGGTTTTGCCGTTCAGCGGCAATGCCGAGGTAAAAGTATGCTTGATCGACGTATTGATCAATGGCAAGCAGTTGCACAAGATAACGTTCCGCATCCAGCATGCGCTGATTATCAATGCTGACGAGTCCGGCTAAGAGCAAAATTTCCCCATCATTATTCCAGCGTCGGCTCATTTGCTTGAGGCGAGCCATCGCAAGGGTTGCTTGGTTGTTTTTGAGCAACAAGCGGACTTCAAACAGTTGCAGGCTTTTATTTTTAGGCTGACGTTTAATTTCACTGGCTAAGAATGTACGGGCTTCTTTTAAATTATTTTGGTTCATTAAAATATTAATTTTAAGGGTGATAAAAGCTGTCACTCCTGGTTTTTTACGCAGTGCATTGTTGACTTCAACGAGGGCTTGATCGAGTTGTCCTGCTTGGACTAATAGACCTGCTTTAAGAACCGATAATGATGGGTTGTTATATTCTTTGAGGCTTTGCAATGCGGTCAGTAGTGCGTTGCGATCTTTAGGATCATCTGGGGAAATTCCTACAACAATACGATCTAAGGCAGCGTTAGGATCGTACCTGAGAATTTTATCTAGGGTTTGGGCGGCGAGTTGGTAGTCATGGGCTTTAAGGGATAAATGCGCCATATAAAACAGTGCGGGAATATATTCTGGATCAACTTCAACCCAGTGTTTTGCAATAGCAAGTCCACCGTCGATATCATTGTCTTCCAAAGCAACAGAAAGTGCGCGCTCTAAAATCACAGGGTCAGCAGTTTGTAAGGCCTGAGCACGATATAAGACCACCCCTTTATCAGTCATCCCGCGTGCGAGAGCCAGTTCAGCTGCAAACACATCTAACAACGCTGCATGGGCAGTGTTGATGAAAAGGGCAGTAACCAATATCGATGCAATTGATGCATGAATCAAGGTTTGATGGCGGATGCAAGAAGACCTTGATGAATCAAATTGGAGCAAACGAACCTCGCCATCCCAGTGATAAAAAAGATCTTAATATAGTTTTAAAAACAATCTTCATATGCAAAGCAACGTTTGTGTTATCGCTCCGCATATCGCACAATACCATATTTGCGAGTGGCAATCGACGCACGATGGGTTTCTTTGCTTTGGGCATTAATCATACCACCGCACCTGTGGCTTTGCGTGAGAAAGTCGCGTTCGTCCCTGAACGTCTGGACGAAGCGTTACGTCATGCCCAATCGTTAGGTTTGACGGATGATATCGTTATCGTATCCACTTGTAATCGTACGGAATTATATAGTATTACCGACTCTCCTGATGATTTAACGGAGTGGCTGGCTCATTCTCATGGTATTTCGCCGGACGAGCTTGTTGATCATTTGTATCGGCATGGTGAGGAGGATGCATTTATTCATTTGATGCGTGTAGCCAGTGGCATCGATTCGATGGTGCTCGGTGAGCCGCAAATTCTCGGTCAAGTTAAGACTGCACTCCAATACGCGCGCGCTGCAGGGACGGTTACCCCCAAGCTTGCACGTATTTTTGAGCAAGTCTTTAATGCCGCAAAAAAAGTACGGACTGAAACAGCAATCGGTGCGCAGGCCGTCTCACTGGGCTTTGCCGTATTACAGCTTGCACGACAGGTTTTTAGTGACTTGAGTGCGACGACGGTGTTACTTGTCGCGGCAGGCGAAATGAATGCACTAGTGGGACGTCATCTGGCAGAGCATGGCGTTGGTAAGATACTCATCTGTAATCGAAGCCTTGATCGGGCAAATATTTTGGCTAACGAACTGAAAGTTCATTTGCCCGTTGAAGTTGTTCCTTTTGAGCAGTTGGAGAATGCGTTACCCCGCGCTGATATCGTGTCCAGTTCAACGGGTAGTATCCATGCTGTGATTACGATGGATATGGTGAAACGTGCGCTTAAAGCACGACGCCATCGTCCTATGTTGATGGTGGATCTGGCGGTTCCACGAGATATTGAGCCCAATATTGCCGAACTGGATGATGTGTACTTATACACTGTGGACAATTTACAAGGTGTGATCGAAGGTAATCTTGCTCAGCGTCGGCAAGCCGCGGTTGAAGCAGAGGTGATGGTCAGCCAGTTAGCGGCGCAGTACATGCAGGTGAATCGTGCACAGCAAGCGGGTCCTGTCATTGCACACTATCGTAGACAGATGGATGAGCTCCGCCAGCAAGAGCTGCAACGCGCGAAGCAACTGGTTGCACAAGGTGTCGCGCTTGATGAAGTATTAGATCGTCTATCTCAAGCGGTCATGGCTAAGTTGCTGCACAGACCATCACAATTAATTAGAGAAGCCGCCACAGATGCGGACAGCGAACGTTTAACTTGGATTATAAAAGGCTTGGGGGCTGATCATGATGGGCAAAATGAGTAATTGGGGGCAAGGTTATCGCAATGTGAGACGCTATTGTGCAGGCTCATGTTTATTGCTGATGTGTTTGGGGTATACCGATGCAGTGTTTGCAGATTGGCAGTTCGATAAAGACAAAAGCCGAATCAGTTTTTTGACGACTAAAGAAAGCTTTGCTCAGATTAAAGGCGGTTTTCATAGTTTTGATGGGCGGATTAAAGGCAGTCCTGAAGATCCTTTACATACCGCCGCAAATTTTATTATTCAAACGAGTAGTATTTCTACAGGGATAGGCATTCGGGATAGTGTATTGCGCGGTTCTGGGTTTTTTAATGTGAAAGCTTTTCCGACCATGGAATTTAAAAGTACTAAGATCACTAAGGTCGATGCGACTCATGCTACTGTGCGTGGGGATCTGACCATGCTCGGTATCACTAAACCGCTTGTTTTTGATGTGACCTTGGACAAGCCGATCACTGACACGGTGACTAAAGCAATTAAAATTAATGCTACCGCATTAGCGACGATGAATCGTTACGATTGGGGCATGACAACTTTTGTACCTGCTGTAGGCCCTGAAATTACAGTACGGGTTGACGCGGTATTGATGAACGACGGTACTGATTCGGAAGAGAGTCCGTTGCGATAGTCGTGTCTGTTTTGTGATTTTTAGAATTTAAAAAGGGCGCTGATTACTGCGCCCTTTTTATCATGATCGTTGTAATGACTTATTTTTCAACGAATGCACGTTCAATCACATAGTCACCAGGATCACCCATACGTGGAGATACCGTTAAGCCATGTTGATCAAGCATAACGGAGAGGTCGTGGAGCATCGTTGGGCTACCACACATCATCACACGATCAGTTTCTTTGTTAAAACGTGGTAATCCGATATCTTCGAACAACTTACCATTTTCAATCAATGTGGTAATACGGCCTTGATTACGGAAGGGTTCACGTGTCACAGTTGGGTAGTAGATCAATTTGTCCTTGACCAGTTCCGCAAAGAACTCATCATTGGGCAGCACATTTTCGATTAAATCGGTGTAAGCCAGTTCGTTGACTTGACGCACGCCATGCACCAGAACGACTTTTTCAAAGCGCTCGTAAGTCTCAGGGTCACGAATCAATGACAGGAACGGTGCAAGCCCAGTCCCTGTAGAAAGCATATACAGGTTTTTACCTGGCAATAAATCATCTAATACCAGTGTACCTGTTGGTTTCTTGCTCATCAGAAGCTCATCACCCACTTTAAGATTTTGCAGGATAGAGGTCAGTGGGCCGTCTTGTACTTTAATCGAGAAAAATTCGATCTCGTCTTCGTAGTTTGCACTGGCAATTGAGTAGGCACGCAGCAAAGGTTTGCCGTTAACTTCAAGTCCAATCATCACGAATTGACCATTTTTGAAGCGTAAGCCCGCATCACGGGTGGATTTAAAGCTGAATAACGTATCATTCCAATGATGTACATGAGTAATACGTTCTGAGTTAAATGCTGCCATAATGTCTCTATCGTGTGGTCGGATGTTGGAACAAGATTGCCAGCGTTTATGCCGGACAAATTTTATAGTCTAGTGCGGAAAGGTTTCGCTTATGCGCTATTCTACCGAAAAGTTTAAGTTGATAAACCGATTTCATTTTATTTTAGATATAAGGAAAAGTGATGAACTTAGAGTGTTTTGTATAGAGCGACATTCTTTTGAGCACTTTTTGAGATTTTATATGGGATTTTTTTTCCCAAATCGATGATATTAAAAGATACTAAGACGTATTTTTAAATCTTTTTTCACCTCAAGTTTTAGAGTCATTCATGGTTCATACCGCAAGTATTACAGTACCTATTATTGGCTATGTACACACACCTTACGTTGAGAAGTTTGGGGTTCCACGTCAACCCAACCTGGTGGATGTTGAGGGGGTGATAGAGTTTGTTGCTCCTTATGATCAGCCCGCGGCTTTCGAAGGGTTAGAAGGATTTAGCCATCTCTGGTTAATTTGGCAATTTCATCAAAATCGCGAATTAAAAAAGACTTCTGAGGATATGGGCTCTAATAGTGAGTTACATGAAACATCCGCTGCTGAGTCATTTCGGCCACAGATTCGTCCACCACGCTTAGGGGGCAATGAAAAAATTGGTGTTTTTGCTTCACGTAGCATGTATCGACCTGCACCGCTGGGATTATCTGTGGTCCGCTTAGATCGAATAGAGGTGATTGATGGGCGTGTGCGATTGCATATCATTGGTGCGGATTTGGTCGATGGAACCCCGTTGATTGATATTAAGCCTTATGTGGCTTACAGTGATTCGATTTCCGCGGCAGTGAGTGGTTTTGCCGTAGAGGCGCCTAAACTCCATCCTGTGTATTGGACACGACTTGCACTTTGGCAAAAACATCAATTGATTTCACTTCATGTTTTAAGCAGTAATCAGTTACCCTTAATCGAACGCATTCTTGCACTTGATCCGCGTCCTGCTTATCAGTCTGATGGGCAGCGAGACTATGGAATGTCTTTTGATCAGGTGAATGTCCGCTTTGGTGTGCAATCTGATGTGATCTGGATTAAAGAGATCACGGCAAGGTAATTTATAGTCAGGAAGATGGATCCCAAAAGTGAGTCGTGTTGTAATTGAATCGTGTGATATGGACTTGTAGAGAGCAATGGAATGAGTGTCATGACAACCAAAAAGAGATTTTCAATTCAAGTCGATGTGCGATGGTGCTTGGATGAGCTGCAGAAAGACGGACGAATCACGCAGCGTGATGTGAATTTGGTGACTACGACTGCACGCCGCAAGGAGCAGAAGAATTGGCATCCACTCTTGATTATTGCAGATTTTGGATTGGTTGATTTATTACCACCGCAAACGATAAGCACTTCAAATACACCAATACCCGCTGTTGCGAAGTTAACCATTGATGTTCTCACCCAATGGCTTGCGCAAAAAGCAGAAATGCCTGTTTATCGTATCGATCCCCTTAAGGTCAATGTACCTGTCGTGACATCGGTCATGTCGATTGAATTTGCTGAACGGCATCAGATTTTAGCCGTTGCGGTTGATGCAGATACGGTGACGATTGGCAGTGACCAGCCCTTCTATGAGGATTGGTTGGATAATCTGGCGCATACACTGAAGCCGCGTAAAATTAAACGGGTGATGCTCAGTCCTGTGCAATTGGTGCGTTATTTAGCGGAGTTTTATCAGGTTACTCGTGCAATCGCGGGTGCTAAGGGCAATGGCGGAAGTGAGACCGTTGCCAAAGGGGTAGAGGCACTTTTACAACTCGGGGATATGCAAAATCCTGATGCCAATGATCAGCATATTGTACGGATTGTGGATTGGCTGCTGCAGTATGCATTTGATCAGCGTGCCAGTGATATTCATCTTGAGCCGCGCCGTGATCAGGGTCGAGTCCGTTTTCGGATTGATGGGGTCTTGCATACCGTATATGACATGCCAGGACCGATTTTGTTGGCAATCGTTTCGCGTATAAAAATTTTAGGGCGGATGAATGTCGCTGAAAAGCGTAAACCACAAGATGGCCGTCTAAAAACGCGTACACCTAAAGGCCTAGAAACTGAACTTCGTTTGTCCACGTTACCGACCGCATTTGGCGAGAAGATGGTGATGCGGATTTTTGATCCTGAGGTCTTGGTTCGCTCATTTGAACAGTTGGGTTTGAGTGGGGATGATCTGGCCAAGTGGAAACAAATGGCTTCTCATCCTAATGGCATTATTCTTGTCACGGGTCCCACAGGCTCGGGTAAGACGACAACGCTTTACTCCACACTGAAGCAACTGGCGACCGATCAAGTCAATGTTTGTACCATCGAAGATCCGATCGAAATGATTGAGCCGAGTTTCAATCAGATGCAAGTCCAAGGCATGATTGAACTGGGCTTTGCGGAAGGCGTGCGTGCTTTGATGCGACAAGATCCTGATATCATCATGGTCGGAGAGGTCCGTGACCAAGATACTGCGGATATGGCGATTCAGGCGGCATTGACCGGACACTTGGTGCTTTCGACCTTGCATACAAACGATGCTCCCAGTTCACTCACGCGTTTGCATGATTTGGGTGTACAGCCCTTTTTAACAGCAGCAACCATTCTGGGTGTTATGGCCCAGCGACTGGTACGTACTTTATGCCCGCACTGTAAGGTAGCAATTGCGACTGATGCTGAGGTTTGGAATCAGTTGGTTAGTCCATGGAAAAGTGAGCCGCCAGCACAAGTGTATCAAGCGGTTGGTTGTGAACAGTGCCGTGGAACGGGATACCGTGGACGAATGGGCGTGTATGAAATTCTGATTTTATCAACAGAAATGAAGCGTATTATCGGTGACGGTGGTTCACTCACCCAGATCAAGCAGCAAGCTTATCGCGAAGGATTACAACCGCTTCGTCTTGCAGGTGCACGCCGTGTTGCTGAGGGGGTGACGACGCTTGAAGAAGTGATGCGAGTGGTACCTTTAAGCTAAGAAGAAACTTGATAACTTTGATTGAAATATTAGTTTAAGAGGATAGGCGTTTGTTCGATTATTTGGTGTTTATTGGTCGTTTCCAGCCTTTTCATCTCGGGCATTTAGCAGTCATTAAGACTGCATTGGCCCAAAGCCAACAAGTCATCCTCTTGATTGGTTCTGCAGAACAACCGCGCAGTACGCGCAATACTTTCAAGTTTCATGAGCGGGAGACGATGGTGCTTTCTGCATTTGAACCGGCAGATGCGACACGCATTCGTTGTGTACCACTAGTTGATATTCTCTATAACGATGTACGCTGGGTAAAGTCCGTGGAGGACGCGGTGCATTCTGTAACCGGGGATAATCAAGCCTTAAAGATTGGGCTAGTGGGGCATTATAAAGATCGAACTTCGTATTATTTATCGCTGTTTCCGCGTTGGGAAACGGTATTTGTTGATAGTTATCAAGGGATTTCTGCGACTCCGATTCGTGACGCTTATTTACTCGGTGAAATGCCTACAGAGGCTCGTGTGCCTACCAGTACCATTGATTTACTCGCAGCATTTAAACAAACCTCTGATTATCAAGCCTTGCAAGATGAGGCCCGCTATATTGTCGATTATAAAGAATCGTGGTCACATACCCCTTATCCTCCTACGTTTATGACGGTTGATGCGGTATTGATTCATTCTGGACATATTTTATTGATTGAGCGCGGGCATATTCCCGGTAAAGGACTGTTTGCATTACCCGGTGGCTTCTTGGACCCAGATGAGACACTGTTCAATGCATGCCTGCGCGAGCTCCGTGAAGAAACCAATTTAGGGCTTGACGATGCAACGTTGCGTGCAGCCTATCGATCACAGCGGACCTTTGATGAGCCGCATCGCTGTGAGCGTGGGCGAGCGATTACGCAGGGTTTTTATTTTGAATTGGATGCATCGACACCATTACCAAAAGTACTGGGCGGTGATGATGCTAAATATGCATTTTGGTTACCGCTTGCAGAAGTTCGATCTGATCAGTTGTTTGAGGATCACTATGCGATTATTGATGAATTCTTGAATGTAGCTCAATAGATAGAGCTTGCATAAAAAAACTTGGGCTATTTGACCTCAAACTGCCGCCTTAACCATTGAATAGGCTTTCCAATAATGGGCAGGTGTTGTAGTAGCTCCTCTGCGGCATCCCAATAATCACGATGTTCGGTTACCAGACCTTGCTCACCAAACTTAAGGTGTGATCCTCCCTGAATGGTGTAGTCTTTTCCTTTAAGTGAAAATTTGAATAGCCATGTCACAAACGCTTGCTGATCTTGTTCGATCGTTTCTAAGATGAGAAAGCGAGGATTGTTAGTCGTTTCAAACATATGCAAGAATATTTTTTCGATAAGATCAATGCCATGCACATCATTAAATGGGTCCTTAAAATGGGCATCCGCCTCATAAAAAAGATGACAATCACTAACACTCTGGCAAGTCATCGTGCTGTACCAGTTCAATAAGTTATCTAATTTATTCATGCGTTTTATACCTTGAAAAATTGGTTAAACAAACCAAATCGCCATCGGTAGGGCAGAAGTCGGATTATTTTTAACACATACGTAAAACGATGCGGAAAATGAATCTCAAAGTGTCCACGACTCAGTCCCCTCCAAATCGCCTTTGCCGCTTGCTCTGGCGTTTGTATAGCCGGCATTTTGAAGCTGTTTTTTTCCGTGAGTTTTGTATGCACAAATCCTGGATTGATTAGGTAGATATTCAGACCTTTCGGGTGGAGGTCGCCGTATAGGATCTCGGCTAAATTAATCAGTGCAGCTTTTGTCGGTCCGTAAGTGCTGGCATTGGGTAGGCCCATATAGCCTGCCACACTTGCAATCAAAGCGATTCCTCCATTTCCTTGTGCAAGCATGTCGGGAAGTACGGTTTCTAGTCCACTATATACACTGCTTAAATTGAGGTGGATGGTACGCTGTGTTGCTAGCGCTTTGACCTCCCAAGTTCTTTGGGGGAGATAGTCAGCTGCGCAAAAAATGACGAGGTCGACCTTACCTTTAAGTCTTCGTGCTTCATCGTATGCAGGTTGCCATGCATCGTTATCAAGCACGTCAAATGCTACGACTTGAGCACGGGAGGATGTGTTTGCAATTTCATGCAGTTGAGTAGTTCGTCTTGCAGACAATGTAACGTGTGCGCCGACAGACAATGCTTGCTTAGCAATTGCCGCGCCGATACCACTTGAAGCGCCAATAATCCAGAGGTGTTGATTAGACCAGTCGGTTATTGGAGTATTCAGAGAGATACACATGATTAAGCTCTTTTCTTGAAGAATATAGTCACTTGTCCCACTTCAAAGCCAAACTTTGTCATTCGTGTTTGATTGATCATCGTCAGGTTGTCAATTTGATACATCCAATCATCCATCTGCATGTCATAAACTTTCTGATCGACTGGCAGTCTTAAGGTATAGTTCCAGTGCAATGCATTTCCAGCAACTAATCCTTGCGCATTTCCTTTCACATCATCGGCATGACCATTCCAATGCCCTTTTTTATCTTGCGTGAGCGTCCAAATTCTTTGCTGTGCGGTACCATCGTCATATTGGAAGTGTTCATCAAGAATCAATTGATTATTTTTCTCGGTTCCAATGATTTGAACATGGAAACGTTTTACAACATCGCCATTCCGCTTCTGAAACATACCCCAGCCATCTGTTGTTCCGACAAAGTACTGTGTTAGATCAAGTTTTGGCGTATTGTTTTGATACTGTTCAACGTGAGGCGAGGCACAGGCTGTCAATGCCAAGAACACGGCAACTAGAAGAACAGGGAATTTCATGATCATTCTCCACACTGGATGTGTTGGCATTAATTAATAGATAAGCGATTTGAGCTCATCCACTAGTGTTTATGCAGCAGAAACTGATAGACATCGGTTTTTCCTTCATTGAAACCCGCTATGCAATACGCATAATAAAGTCGCCAGATTCGCTGGAAACGCTCATCAAATCCAAGTTGGCGGATAGTTTCTTCATGGTGATCAAATGCTTGGCTCCAGCGACGTAAAGTCTCTGCATAATCAAGTCCAAAGGCGTATTCTTCTTCGACCTCTAATCCAGCCATGACCGCATGACTTGCGAATCGCTCTGGACTAGGAAGCATCCCACCAGGGAAAATATATTGTTGAATAAAGTCAGTACTGCTGCGGTATTGTTCAAAGATTCTTTCATCAATGGTGATGGATTGAACTAAAGCTTTTCCGCCGAGTTTTAGATGCTTTGCGACAACCTCAAAATATTCAAGCCAGAAGCGCTCTCCGACCGCTTCAAACATTTCGATTGAGATCACGGCGTCATATTCACCCTGAATATCTCGATAATCACACAGTTCTAGAGATACCCAGTGATCAAGCTGTTGATCAATGATACGTTGCTTGGCGATAGCCAATTGTGAGGATGATATTGTAACGCCGTGGACGTAGATACCTTGTTTGGCGGCATGTTCGGCAAAGCCGCCCCAGCCGCAGCCAATCTCAAGTACGCGGTCGCCCGATTGCAGTTGTAGTGAATTAATGATTCGCTGGTACTTTGCGGTTTGTGCCTCTTGGAGTGTTTGGCTGTAGTCCCCTGCAAACACTGCGCTGGAATAAGTCCAGCTTGGGTCAAGCCAAAGTCCATAAAATTCATTGCCAATGTCATAATGCGCATGGATATTTTTTTTGCTGCCTTTACGGGTATTCGGGCGAAGTAAATGACGAATGCGATACCAGATTTTAGTGAGTCGCCCACCAGAGACGACTTGGCTTAGTGCGTTTTCATTACGGATGGCTAGTGTCAGTAGTGCAGTTAAATCAGGCGTATCAACCCAGCCAGCTTCGTAGCTTTCTGCAAATCCAATATCTCCAGCGCGAATAATACGGCTACATGCTCTCCAATCATTAATTTGTAAAGTTGCGCTGAGGGGCTGATGCAGCTCTCCAAATGTCAGCTTCTGACCTTCAGGTGTGATCACCAGTAAGTGGCCGCACTTCATGCGCGACAGGAGACTCAAAAAAACTTTTCCTGCGGTTGGGGTGCTTCGCGCAGCACTGGTCAATGTATTAGTTTGAGTCATTTTTATTCTCCTCTGACGTGCTGATACTGTATGCAGGTGATTCAGGTTTGCTAAAAAAAGGAACGCGTTTCAACCACAGTTTGAGTGCTTGCCAATGTATGCGGGCAACGATGCCGAAAGTTAATAAAGGATGTAATATCAAGGCTTTGAGTTGCTGCTTTGAGTTCATTATTTCAATGCTGCCGCTAATGGCTGTTTTGATCAGTAAGCCTTGTTCATCATGGTAATCAATGCTGGTAAACACGCTCTTGGAATTATCTCGAAAGCGGAATTGATAAAAGCCTTTGACTTCGCAGAATGGTGATACATGTAACTTTTTTGTGCAGATAATTTTATTATTTTGGTCGATGGCTCGATGGTTTTCGGCAGTCAGCAGATAGCGATGAGTTTCACCAAAGGTATTATTGACCTCAGCCAATACAGCACGTAGTGCGCCGCTACGGTCATAACAATGCCAAAAACTGACAGGATTAAATACAAAGCCAAAAACACGCGGGAAGGTTTGCAACCAAATTTCGCCATCGGCAATGATCTGCGCATCATGGAGTACTCCGCGCATCCAAGTCTCAAGGTTACTATCATCACGGGCGCCATAATCATGGGTCTGAAGGGATAGAAGTCTAAGACGATTGATGCCAAACCAGATTGAGTTGGTTTCTTGCAATCGTGCAAGGTTCAGCCGTACAAAAAAGACAGGATAGATAAATCGATGCTGGACAGGTCTGAGCCGTTCATGAATAACGCGACCCCAAATGAGTAATGCAGGTGCCTTTGTCATCACTTACACCTTTGCCCAAGGGGGAGAGATATTAAAATCAGCAACAACGCGGAGAGCAGATTTCAGTCCGTCTTCATGGAAGCCATAACCTGTCCAAGCACCGGCAAACCAAACCCGTTTTTTGCCTTGGATTGTTGGAAGTTGTTGTTGTGCCAGAATTGCAGCATGATCGAAAATGGGATGTTGATATTCAAACTGGGCCAATATTGAACTAGCTTGAGGGAGTTCAAATGGGTTAAGCGTTAGAATGACTGATGTTTGAAAGGGTAGATTTTGTAATTGATTGAGCCAATAGCTGACACAGACCGGTCTTTGCCCATCAACACGACGACCACCCAAATAATTCCATGCGGACCAGACCTTTTTACGCTTTGGCATTTGTTTGATATCTGTATGAAGAATTGCTGAGTTGGTCTGATAGCGCACGCTAGATAGGATTTTTCGCTCCGTTTCACTGGCATCGACAAGCATTTCTAGGGTCTGCGGTGCATGGGTTGCACACACGACCGAATCAAATTTTTCAATGCCTATATCACTTGTCACCAATACACCATCGTCTGTTCTTTCTATGCGGTGGACCTTCGTGTTTAGACGGTATTCTGAAATAGTATTTTTAATTTGATTGACATAGGCCCTGCCACCACCTTTGACGGTATGCCATTTAGGTCGGTCATTTACTTGTAGTAATGCATGGTTCAAACAGAACTGTAAAAAAGTACTCGCGGGGAACTGCAAAATATCTTGGGGGGAGCTCGACCAAATTGCTGCGGACATGGGTAACAAATAGCCATCTCGAAACATGGTGCTATAGTTGCCGTCATCTAAGAGTTGTCCCAATGTGGCACCAGAAATATTTACGACCGCTAGATGACTCTCTGCTGATCGATTAAATCGCAGGATATCCTTCAACATGATTAAGAATTGAGGTGATAAAAGGTTTTTCCTTTGAGCAAATACACTTCCGATATTCGTACCAGCCCACTCAAGTTCTCCATCATTAAGTGATACACCAAATGACATATCACTTTCATAACTTCGGGTGTTCAGTTCTGCAAGAAATGCAATAAAATTGGGGTAGGTCTGCTCATTAAAAACCAAGAATCCGGTATCAACAGGATGGGTTTGACCCTCTAATGTTACGTCGACTGTGTTGGTGTGCCCACCCAAATATCCTTCGGCCTCAAAAAGGATGACATCGTGAACACTGCTTAGAAAAAAAGCAGATGCTAGGCCAGAAATTCCTGAACCAATCACTGCAATACGCTGCCGACTTTGAATCATTACATCACCTGTTTGAATTATGAGGCTGACAACGATTTGGATGAATACATATCCATGAGACCGCTTCAGTGTTAACATTACTACTAATGCAACATAAAAGCTACTACATAGTATCGAGAATTTACTAATGAGTATTTTTGGTAAACTGAGTTTTAAAGATCAAGCATTTAAGCTTCGTGAGGATGCAATCCTTGATGCTGCTACGGCCATATTGGGCAACAAAGGATATGATCTGATGACGATGGATGATGTCGCTGGTGCGATAGGCATCTCCAAGCCTAGCTTATATAAGCACTTCAAATCCAAAGAGGAATTGGTTGGGGAGGCTTTGATTCGCTTGATTGATGGGGCGATTGATTATTTGGGGCAAATGGATGATCAACTCATGGCTTTACAAAAGTTATCATTGTTACTTGAGTGGGCTTTACGGGTAAGGCTCAATGGGGGAATTCCTTTTCTCCCTTCGACCAGTGCACATGTAAGAGATATGCTGATGCGCAATCTTAAATATGTCATGCGTGTTGTAAAGCTCAATGGTCAGTTAGAGGCATTGGTCGTTGATGCACAGAAACAGGGTGACCTGAGTCCCGATTTACCTAAGGATGTCATTCTATTTAGTTATTATGCGCGGACATGTGATCCTACTGTGGAATACTTACAGCAGTTCAGCAAGATGGAGCATGAAGATATTGTTAAGTATATGCTGTCAGTTGCTTTTCATGGATTTAAAGCTTAAGGCGATTAACGGTGAGATTAATCATTAAACTGAGTCGTTGTACATGTGATTAACTGGCCATGAGCACATGAAAAAAAAGCGCCTAATCTAGGCGCTTTTTTTCATCTCTTTAAAACCTAATGTGTTTGATCAACTTGATGCTCCGCACTGACAAACGCTTCAACATGTGGTGTCTGACCATGCAGTTTCAGTGGTTTGTTTCCTGTTAACGCGCGGAGAAGGACGTAGAACACAGGTGTTAGGAATAGACCAAAGAACGTCACACCAATCATCCCTGAGAACACAGCAACCCCCATCGCATGACGCATCTCTGAGCCTGCACCTGTTGAGAGCACTAAAGGCAGTACACCCATGACAAATGCTAATGATGTCATGAGAATCGGGCGTAACCGTAAGCGACTAGCCTCAACAGCAGCCTGTAACGGTGTTCGACCTGCAAACTCAAGTTCTCGCGCAAACTCGACAATCAGAATCGCATTTTTAGCGGATAGACCGACGAGGACAAAGAGACCAATCTGAGTAAACACATTGTTCTCACCATTTGATAGCCATACACCAGTCATCGCCGCCAAGATTCCCATCGGAATAATCAAGATAATCGACAACGGTAACGTCAAGCTCTCGTATTGTGCAGCAAGAACTAAGAACACCAGCAGTATGGACAGTGGGAAGACCCAAACTGCTGTATTACCCGCGATGATTTGCTGATAAGTCAATTCGGTCCACTCAAAACCAATCCCTTTCGGTAAGGTTTCCGCAGCGATACGTTTGACGGCATCTTGTGCTTGTCCAGATGAATATCCTGGTGCAGCACCGCCACTAATATCCGCAGATAAGAAACCGTTATAGCGCATAGCACGTTCAGGCCCAAAACTGGGTTTGATATTCATCACGGCAGACAACGGGATCATATCGCCATTCGCTGAACGGACTTTCAGTAAGCCGATATCTTCAGCTTTAGCACGGTAAGCTGCATCAGCCTGTACCCGTACAGAGTAGGTCCGTCCAAACTTATTAAAGTCATTGACGTATAAGCTACCGAGATAAATTTGCATCGTGTTAAAAATATCGGGTAGAGCAACACCCAATTGATTCGCCCGAGTTCGATCGACATCGGCAAAGAGTTGAGGCACATTGACTTGATAGCTTGAGAACAAGCCTGCTAACTCAGGTGCCTGACGCGCTTTGGTCAAGAACGCCTTGGTAGCGTCATCCATCGCGGCATAGCCGAGTGATGCACGGTCTTCCAACTGAAGTTTAAACCCACCAGTGGTACCTAGGCCTGGGACAGGCGGAGGTGGGAACATCAAGATAAATGCTTCAGGAATCGCACCAAACTTTTGATTGAGTTGACCTGCTATCCCAGCCGCACTCAATGCAGCTGTTTTACGTTCTGCGAAAGGCTTTAAAGTCACAAAGACGATGCCAGAGTTTGAGCTGTTGGTGAAGCCATTGATCGATAGTCCAGGAAACGAAACGGCACTTTCAACGCCAGGCATTTTTAAGGCGATATCGCCCATCTCGCGGATCACCTTTTCAGTTCGATCTAAGGTGGCACCATCAGGTAACTGTGCAAAGCCAATCAGATACTGTTTATCTTGGCCCGGCACGAAGCCATTAGGCACGATTTTGAATAAACCGACCACGGCAATCACTAGGATGAGATAAACACCCATCATGATGGCTTTGCGAGAAATAACGCGTTTAACCCCGCCGCTATAGGCGGTTGCCCCGCGAGCAAATAAGCGATTAAAGCCACGGAATAACCAGCCTAGATATTTGTCCATCCAGCGGGTGAGTGCATCTTTCGGCTCATCGCGACCTTTTAACAACATCGCAGCAAGTGCAGGGGAAAGCGTCAGCGAGTTAAAGGCAGAGATGATCGTCGACATGGCAATCGTGAGGGAAAACTGTTTATAAAATTGCCCGGTCAGACCACTGATAAAGGCGAGTGGTACAAACACTGCGATCAGTACAAGGGCAATTGCAATAATCGGTCCTGATACTTCACGCATCGCACGATAAGTCGCATCACGTGGGGATAAGCCCGCCTCGATGTTTCGTTCGACGTTTTCAACAACCACGATCGCATCATCGACCACAATCCCGATTGCAAGCACCAGTCCGAACAGACTCAGCGCATTGATGGAAAAGCCAAAGATATGCATCACGGCAAAGGTACCAATCACTGAAATCGGTACAGCCAGCAATGGGATAATCGATGCACGCCATGTCTGCAGGAAGAGAATAACAACGAGCACCACGAGGGCAATCGCCTCAAGCAGTGTATGAATCACAGCCTCAATTGATGCGCGGACAAACTGGGTTGGGTCATAAACGATCTTGTAGTCCATACCCTCTGGCATATTCTTCTTCAACTCCGCCATGGTTTTACGGACATTATCAGAAATCTGAATAGCGTTGGACCCAGGGGCTTGGAAGATTGGAATCGCGACAGCTGATTTATTATCTAGCAATGAGCGAAGAGCGTATTCTGAGGCGCCAAGCTCAATGCGAGCAATGTCTTTAAGACGTGTCACCGCACCTGTATTGCTGGTTTTCACAATGATATCGCCAAACTCTTCTTCATTTTGCAAGCGACCTTGCGCATTGATCGAGAGCTGAGTGTCGACGCCAGCAAGGCTAGGGGATGCACCAATCACACCGGCAGCCGCTTGAATGTTTTGAGCACGAATAGCTGTGACAACATCATTGGCAGACAGACCCACGGCAGCAATTTTTTGAGGATCAAGCCAGACACGCATTGCGTAATCGCCTGAACCAAATAGTCCCACTTCGCCCACACCTTCGACGCGTGCGAGTTGATCTTTCACATTAAGCACGGCGTAGTTACGCAGATAGGTCATGTCATAGCGGTTATTCGGCGACAATAAATGCACGACCATGGTCAGGTCTGGGGAACTCTTGATGGTGGTTAGACCGAGTTGGCGTACTTCTTCAGGTAAGCGTGCTTCAGCTTGCGAGACTCGATTTTGGACGAGCTGTTGGGCTTTGTCTGGATCGGTTCCCAGTTTGAAGACCACATTGAGTGTCATCAATCCATCGGTCGTCGCTTGGCTGCTCATATAGAGCATCCCTTCAACCCCATTTATCGACTCTTCAAGTGGTGTCGCAACCGTCTCGGCAATAACTTTAGGGTTAGCACCCGGATAGTTTGCTCGTACGACAACGGTGGGCGGGGACACTTCAGGATATTCAGAAATAGGCATCACTCGCAGCGCGAGTAATCCCGAGATAAAAATCAATAGTGACAAAACACCCGCAAAGATTGGGCGGTCAATAAAGAATTTAGATAAATTCATAGCGATAAGCCTAAGCGTAATATTTCATTAAATAGAGTCAACGCAACATGTGAAGCAATGTTTTATAAACCGTAAAATGCAAAAGTCTCTCATGACCGGCATGTCGTGCTGGTCATGGAGTAATTTCTACGAGCGTGAAAAATCAGAGCATCTTAAAGACAGATACCATTAAGTCTCTGTTTTCATCGGAACCATTTGCGGGGCAATTAACGCACCTGGTTGCACGCGTTGCACGCCGTTGACCACAATGCGATCACCGACTTGGAGTCCCGAGCTGACAATGCGGAGGCCATCTACTGCGGTGCCCAATGTCACTTCACGATATTCCGCTTTGTTGCTGGAGTTAACGACAAAAACGAATTTCTTATTTTGATCAGTCCCGACCGCGCGCTCATTGATGAGGAGTGCTGGTTGAGTATGCGGCTGGCCCATACGTAATCTTGCGAACTGACCCGCAAGCAAACGACCATCAGCATTATCAAAGACAGCACGGACACGAACAGTGCCACTTTTAACATCCACTTGATTATCAACCAGTTGTAGATGTCCTTTAAAAGGCGTGTCACTCGTTGCAGCAGTGCCCATCTGAATAGGAACGCTTGACAGCGCAGCGGTTGAGTTTGCCGGTAAGTCATTCAACACTTGGGTGACCACACGCTCGTCGGCATCAAAACTGCCATAAATCGGATTCACGGAGACCAATGTGGTCAGAACAGGAGATACGTTGTCGATTAATACCGAGTTGCCTGCGGTAATCTCTAACCGACCAACACGACCACTCACAGGTGCACGAACTTGTGTATAGCCTAAGTTCAATTGAGCGGTTTGAAGCGCTGCTTGAGCACTGCGTAAGCTGGCATCCGCTGCATTTTTCGCATTGATGCTCGAGTCGAGATCTCGCTGAGCAATGGCTTGGACAGGAATCAGTTGACGGGAGCGTTCTAATTCGCTTTTGGTAAATGTTGCTTGAGCCTGAGCCGAGGCTACCTGAGCTTCTGCACTTTTTACCGCAGCGATAAAGGGTGCAGGATCGATTGTGATCAGAAGGTCGCCCTTTTTAACCAGAGCACCTTCGCGGAAGTGTACTGATTGAATTGTTCCAGCGACGCGTGAGCGAATGTCCACACGATCAACCGCCTCAAGGCGACCTGAGAATTCATTCCAAATAGTGACATTGCTTTCTGCAACTGTTGCAACGGAGACAGGGGTAGCTTGTGGTGCAGCCGCTGCAGTGCCAGTCGCTGCCTTTGTATCGCATCCTGAAAGACCAATGCTAGTCATTGCAATCAGGGTAATGGTGGCAAGCCATAGCGGATGCACACGAAATAACGTCGGTTTCATGATTTTTTCCTAGTTTAAACGGTAGTGCGGATAGATGTATTGGATAGATGTTGTTGAAAATATTGTGAGTAATAAAAGGGTATCGTTAGAAGTTTGATTGATTCTGTATCGATTGATATGTAATATATACAGCTCAAGAATCATCGTCAAGCATATTTGTATCGATTGATATAAAATAATTAAACGAACATCAATTTTAAAAAGAAATTACTTAGATTGGATGCTAAGAAGAAAGATGAATGCCACATAAGTGCGGAAAGAGGTTTTTTAATCGCTATTTTTAATATTTTTTCTGTGTGCTTCACTATAGCCTGACCAGATTGCATTTTGATGACCAAGTTGAACCTTTTGGTGCGATCTGGATTGAGCGGTAAAATAAAATAAAATATTTTTATTATCAAATACTTGGCCTGTACTTGATGGCGCATAATGAAAAATTATAACTTAAAATTTTATAAAACGATTCTATCCTAATAAATATTAGTTTTATTAAACAACCACTTATATTAATTATAGATAACGTTATTAACTATGGCACATCAATTGCTTAGATAGACCATGTACGAGGTTTAAGTCGTATCTGCATCAAAATTTTCTCCTTAAATTTGACCTGTTGCTATGTCACGGACATGGGTTAAGTTCGCAGTGAACCATGAATTTTGTGAGGTGCTTTTAAGCATCTGGTCTCGATAGTCTGTCTAATCATTGGGGTAGTCATGACAAATAAAGTGAGTGATTCAATCTATGCCTCTTTCGGCCCGAGCCGTCGGGAATTTTTAGCGAAAGCATTGGCTGTTGGCGGTAGTGGGTTTCTGTTGGCGAATATGAAGGCGTGGGGCATGGATATCGCCTCCACTCAAGATACGCCACCGATGTTACAGGGCAGTGGACAAGGTAAGACGATTGTTATTCTCGGTGCTGGCGTGGCGGGTATGACCGCAGCTTATGAGCTTAGCAAAATTGGCTATACCTGCAAGGTGATCGAAGCTCGATCTTTTGCAGGTGGGCGCTGTCAAACTGCTCGTAAGGGTAAGGTGCTTGAGGAACTTGGCGGAGAGAAGCAAACGTGCACCTTTGAAGAGGGGCAATACATTAATTTTGGGCCATGGCGTATTCCGTTCAATCATCATTCTACGCTGCACTACACGCGTGAGTTTGGGGTACCTCTAGAGCTGTTCAATAATGACAATGATGCTGCTTATGTGTATAGCGAAAACACCAAGAGCGCGCTGACTGGACGTCGCTTGCGGATGTTTGAGGTGAAGGCAGACATGCGTGGTTATGTGGATGAGCTGCTGGCCAAGTCTCTGAAAAAAGGCATTATGGATCAACAAGTCACAGCAGACGATAAAGCCCTGTTGATCGACTATCTGGTGAATGAAGGCTATCTTTCTAATAAAGATCTTACCTATCGTGGAACTGAAGGTCGGGGCTTTAAAGTACAGCCTGGTCCTGGGATGTCACCTGGCCCCGGAGTCCCATCCGATCCACTTGGTTTTTCTGATCTATTGAAGTCTAAGCTCGGACATATGTATCACTCTGTGAGTGAGTTCACCCAGCAAGCCACGATGCTACAGCCTGTGGGGGGGATGGATCAAATTGCCAAAGCATTTGAAAAGCGCGTCGGAAAAATGATTCAGTATCAGACTGAAGTCACTAACATCGTTAATCTGGCAGATAAGGTTGAGGTTCATATCAAAGACACGGCAACGGGCGTTGCCAGTAAGGTTACGGGTGATTTCTGTTTATGCACAATTCCTTTATCTGTGTTGGGTCAGGTCGAAAATAATTTCTCTGAAAAATTTAAAACCGCACTGCAAGGCGCCGCCTATGAGCCAGTCGGTAAGATCGGTTTGCAAATGAGCAATCGCTTTTGGGAAACGGGTCATGGCATCTATGGCGGACATATCCTGAATGACATTAAAGGCATTAATCTGATTTCAGTGCCGTCCAGTAATTGGCAAGGCAAGAAAGGTACGCTACTTGGCTACTATAACTTTGCCACCGATGCAGCAGAAATCAGCGCACTCAGCCTAAAAGAGCGTGCTGATTATGCGCTAGCCGCAGGCGAGAAAATATTTCCGGGTGAATATACCAAGTCATTCGAATCTGCATTTTCCGTAGCGTGGCACCGCGTGAAATATAATCTTGGCGGCTGGGCAACGTGGAGTGAAGAAACGCGCGCGAATGCGTATCCAGTCTTGGTTGAAGGAGAGGGACGTACTTTATTGGCTGGAGAACATATGAGCTATCTGGGTGGCTGGCAGGCTGGTGCAATTGAGTCGGCTTGGCAGCAAATTGAACGTATCCATAAACGTTTATCAGCATAAGGAGCTCTAAGATGAAGTCAATGGTCAGCAAGTCACTGTGGGTTGCGCTCATCGCATTCAGTGCTGGTGCACATGCGGAGTCCATGTCAGGTAAAGATGTGTTTAGCAAGAATTGCGCAGCATGCCATATGGCGACAGGTACGGGAATTCCCGGTGCATTTCCAGCGCTCAAAGGTAGTAAGTTTGTTTTAGGTGATGCCAATGCTGTGGTTTCAACCGTACTGAAGGGTAGAGGGGGGATGCCAACTTTTGCAGCATCATTGGATGACGACAAGCTTTCTGCCGTGGTCAGTTATGTTCGCCAATCTTGGGGTAATCAGGCCAGTGCGGTCACTGTGCAGGATGTTAAAACGATCCGCGCCAATACCAATGCCATGAAAGTGGTCAAGAAAGAGCAACCGACAAACATTCATTGATCAAATTGAAGTCATAAAAAAAACTGCTTTATGCAGTTTTTTTTATGACTTCAATTTGTGTTTAAAGGTGCAGCGCATCAGAAATGGACACGCTGCGCATTGTGATTAGAACGTGTAATTCAGGCGTGCATAGTAGTAACCGCCGTTAATTCCAAACGGAGAGAAGCTTGGGTAAACCGTCACTGCAGCATTGTCCAAAGCTGCACGTTGCGCTGCTAATAGCTCTGAACTGACCTTGTTCGGGTATTGATTGAAGAGGTTGTTTGCACCTAGCGTCACAGTGACTGACTTGGTGACTTTGTTAGAGACTTCTAAGTCGGTAATGATCTTCGGTTTGATTTTAGTCTCATAATAAGCACTACCATCTTCGCTACCGAATTCTGATGACGCGCCGTAGAATGATTCACGTAGATTGATTGACCAAGGACCGACTTTCCACAAGGCGCCGAAATTGACGCGGGATTTAGGTGAGGCGGTTTCGAGGTCAGAGATAGCCACTTTATCGAGTAGTGTTTGCGGCAGAAGCTGGCTAGGGGCTTGGTTGATTTTAGTGACATCAACTTGGTTGTAGTTACCAGCCAGTGACCAGTCTACGCGACCATAGTCGCCATAGTCGCTTGAGTAGGTAAAGACGAGTTCTGCTCCCCGATTACGCGTGTTGACTGCGTTTGAGAAAATATTAATCCCGGTTTGGGTGACTGTTGGATCAAGGGCATTGCCATTGGCAAGGATGGCTGCGGTAACCGCAGGAGAATTAATTGAACCGCCTGAACCATAGAGTGCTCCACTGCCTACGATGCGATCACGAATGTTAATCTGGTAAGCATCTAAGGTGATGGTGGCTTTAGGGATTGGCTTAAAGACAAAACCAAAACTATAGTTCTGTGATTTTTCCGCTTTTAGACCATTCACACCAACCAATGCGGCACCAGGTGAATTTGGCGCGAGTTGCACAAAAGCAGAAGTTGGGGAGACGTTGGTTGCTGAGTAGTATTCTTCAGCCAATGTTGGGGCGCGGAAACCATTACTGATGGTACTGCGGAAGGCAATTTCTGGGGTGAAGTCATAACGCCCTGTGATTTTACCAATTCGAGCACTGCCAAAGTCACTATAATTTTCGTAGCGACCTGCAATGTCCAGCTTTAACTTATCGATCGGTGAACCTGAGACATCGACATACAGCGATTTATTATTGCGATTATGATCGCCAGCGTCAGTTAATAAGAATCCAGGGTAAGATTGGGAGCCTTCTTTATAGCGTGAACCAGGATCACCGGCACCAATTTCATAGCCATCTCTACGGTATTCTGCTCCAAACGCTACGTTGATGGGTGTTTTAAAGCCCACATCAAATTCACGACTTAAATCCAAGTTGGTCGTCCATTGGGTCGCAGTAAACTCGCCAGCATGGAAATCAAGGGGAGTGGAGCCTGTATCGTTATACAGAGAAACGTTACCACTATCGGCAACGCCAATGGACGAGTTGTCACGGCCATAAGTCGTACTTAAGTCCCAGTTCCATGCATCCAGAATTTTTCCTTTAATACCCGTTGTGACGCCAAAGTCTTTTTCACTGATCGTTTCTTTAGGACTGAAGCCAAGTGGGTAAATGGCAGGTAAACGGTTCGGCATGCGATAGTTTTCGAATGCGTTGGCGGTTTTTTCACCATAGGTTGCAAAGCTGTAGAGCTCAGTGTCATTGCCGAAATCATAGCCAGCATTGACTGAGAAAATGTTCAAATGATAGGCAGCATCCCCAGAGATGTGATTCACATAAGGATAATCCCCAGCACTGGTTAGCATGGGCATTTTATTTAGGTTAGCATTATCGATGACGCGTGGGTCAATGCCACCGCGATCACTACGGCCGTGAAATTTAGTTTCAGCCGTGACGTTGACATAACTGGCGTCATTAGGTGCAAAGCCAGCATTGACTGAGGCATCTCCTGTTCTACCGCCACCATCAAAGTATTGCCCGCCAGTGGTTGAGAAGCTGCCCCCTGATGTATCTTTTTTAAGGATGATGTTCACAACGCCGGCAATCGCATCAGTGCCGTATTGAGCTGCCGCACCATCTTGCAATACTTCGATATGATCAATTGCAGAGACGGGGATAAAGTTTAAGTCCGCTGCGGCACCACCCTGATAAGGTCCACCAAGTACGGCTAAGTTTGAGGTGGTATGACGACGCTTGCCATTGATTAGAACCAAGGTGTCGTTGGGGCTTAGACCTCTTAATCGTGCCGAAAGCGTTAGGTTAGCGGTGTCACCCCCAAAGGCTTGTGCCGTAAAAGAAGGCATATTTTGCGCCATGGCCTGAATCAGATCCGGCTGTCCAGTGCGCTTTAAGGTATTGGAATCCAACACCTGAATTGGTGACGCACTGTCAACGGCTTTTAAGCCACCACTACGGCGAGTACCGGTGACGATCATTGCATCTACTTTATCAGGTGTCGTAGCAACTTTGACTACAGGTGTTGTCGTGGTGGACGTCTCGGGTGCGACTGCTGCTGTATCTGTGGGTGTGTCAGCCATTGCTGAGCCGGACTGTAGTGCCAAGAGGAGTACGCCGCCTGATACAAAAAATTGCAGAGGCGCAGATTTACCTTTTTTTAACAGATTAGGATTGCTCATTTGAGCCTGAGTAATCGCTTGAGATAACTTGGATCGGATCGGTAAGCGTGAGTGTTTAGAGAAACTACGAATGATCGTTAACATGGGTATAACTCCTATGAGTCCTATAAGCTTTATGAAATCGAAGATGCAAGGCGCCATAACCCGCAGCATTCAATGCTTTGCATGCGGATTAGTTTTAGAACAGGTACTTTTAGAGGTGAAGCAGACGCAGCTCCGGCGTCTTATTTCTTAGATTTTTTGGGTGGGGGAGTGACCACCTTCGCTGCAGTCATTTCGATTTCGAGTAATCCACCGGGCATGGGCAATGCAGCGACCTGTAGAGCCGTACGCACGGGTTTGTTTGGTTGATCTGGACTACCGAAATATTGACTATAGGCAGCGTTAAGGCCATTGAAGTCCATCTTACCGTCCAGTTTGGGATCGCCGACGAGAAAAACGTTGACCTTTACAACATCACTTAAGGTCAGTCCTTCATTGGCTAGAAGTTTCTCAATCTTTTTGATAATGGAGGTGGCTTGAGTCTGCGTGTCACCATACGCTTCTATGGAACCTTTAGGAGCGTCTGGATTGCTCACATCTGCCAGCGTTCCGCTGATAAAGGTGATTTTAGTGTTTGCTGGAATGCTGACTGCAAGTGAAATCGGGAAGGTTGAGTTAGGAATACCGGTCCGCTTAATTTCATCAGCATGAGTAACTGTTGTGGCAAATTGCAATGCCAACAACATGAAGCCTGTCATGAAACCCGAAGAGAGTGGAAATAAACGCATACAAAAATGGCTCCAATGTTCAGTTAGTCAATTAACGTGGAAACAACAGAAAACCGCTTGAAACTTACCTTCTTACTTCTATTTGTAATTAAAGCAATATGTGTGCCAAAATTAATATTAAATAATTTTTAATTATTGAGTTGATGCAATTATTTGTATTTACTAGATAAGATGTATTTTATTTTGTCTGAGTGGTTGGGAAAGTTTGAGAAAGCAATTGGATAAATTTACATGAACAATGACTTCTGAATGAAGTGTACTGATTATTGTGCGTTCAGTTGAATGACATGTTTTTTTATAGTGCAATAGGATTGTCATAAAGCATGATGCAATAATCCTTTGCCATTAAATCCAGCGAAAGCGTACGCTTTCGCTGGAGCGTTGCATTTATTTCTTTGATTGTACTTCTGCGATGATTTGATCAAACACACCATTATCCGCAAAGTGAGTTGCTTGAGTTTTGGTCCAGCCGCCAAATTCGTCATTGATAGTAAATAGCTTCAACTTTGGAAACTTGCTGGCATATTTTGCTGCAACTTTTGGATCAATGGGACGATAGAAGTTTTTAGCTGCGATTTCCTGCCCTTCAGGTGAGTACAAGTGATTTAAGTATTCTGTCGCCACTTTACGTGTGCCATGTTTATCGACATTTTTATCCACGAGTGCAACAGGTGGCTCGGCCAAAATAGAAATGGGCGGTGTAATGATGTCTACTTTATCTGGCCCAAGTTCTTTGACAGCAAGATATGCTTCATTTTCCCAAGTAATCAAAACATCACCAATACCACGTTCTAAGAATGTCGTAGTTGAACCACGTGCGCCTGAGTCGAGCACTTTCACATTGCCATATACTTTTTTGACAAACTCGCGCGCACTAGCATCGGTGCCGCCTGGAAGCTTCTTGGCATAGCCCCAAGCCGCCAGGTAGTTCCAACGAGCGCCGCCAGATGTTTTGGGATTAGGGGTAATCACTTCGACGCCTGGCTTGGTTAAGTCATTCCAATCTTTAATGCCCTTAGGATTTCCTTTGCGGACGAGAAACACAATAGTTGAGGTATAAGGTGTAGAACCGTGTTGAAATTTCTTTTGCCAATCTTTGGTCAGTAACCCTTGATCCGCAATTGCATCGATGTCATAGGCCAGTGCAAGGGTTACAACATCTGCTTCTAAACCATCAATCACAGAACGGGCTTGCTTGCCTGAGCCGCCATGAGAAGCTTTAACGGTGACATCTTCACCGGTTTTGTTTTTCCAGTATTTAGAGAATACGCCATTGTATTCTTGGTATAACTCGCGGGTAGGGTCATAAGAGACATTGAGAATACTAGTTTCAGCCCAAGTGACGCTGCTCATGGCCAAGCCCAGTGTCGCGACTAGGATGGCCAAACGATTTTTTTTCATGTTGAAACACTCAAATATAGACATTGGAGCGCAGAGACTAGCGACTATATTATGAACAATGAAATAAAATAAAATGCATAAGTTATTGATGAAATAGAAAAAGTAAAAATCAACAGTTCAGTGTTTAGAAGTCATCATGAAGCGTGTCAGGATTGTTTAAAAATCAACAAAAATGGGATCATTTTCGAGAGTTTATCTGATTCGAAAACCCATAAAAGCGGCTAGATAACATAAAAAAAGATAAGATTTACAGGAGTATGTTCTGAATCTGAAGTGTGAATCTCTGTGATTATTGAATGAATGGCATGCGGTATGCATTTTTAAGAAAAATTGTTTTATTCAACCATGCTTAAGGATCATCTATGCCAAACGATCATTCAATTCGAAAAACAGCGTCAGATTTTCCTCCTGAGGTACTTGAGCTGTTTGACCGCTATGTTCATGGCGGCATTAGTCGACGTGGTTTTCTAGAAAAAGCGGGCAAGTATGCGCTTGCAGGTGCTACAGCGACAGGGTATTTGGCTGCTTTAAGTCCGAACTTTGCACTGGCTCAGCAAGTTGCTGAAGATGATGTACGCATCAAAACGTCTTTCGAAGAGTTTCCATCGCCCAATGGTTATGGCAAGTTACGTGGTTATCTTGCAAAACCAGCAAAGGCTTCCACTCAAAAACGGCCTACAGTGCTTGTCGTTCATGAGAATCGGGGTCTAAATCCTCATATTGAAGATATTACCCGCAGACTTGCATTGGCCAATTTTATTGCTTTTGCACCTGATGCTTTATTCCCTTTAGGAGGCTATCCGGGCGATGAAGATAAAGCGCGTGAGTTATTTCCAAAATTAGATCAGTCAAAAACAAAAGAGGACTTCCTCGCTGCTGCCGATGTACTGAAGAAACTCCCTGACGGCAATGGTCATGTGGGTGTGGTGGGTTTTTGCTATGGTGGGGGGATTGCAAACTTCTTGGCGACACGAATAAATGATTTGGGTGCTGCAGTTCCATTTTATGGGGCGCAACCTCCAGCAGAAGATGCCGCTAAGATTAAAAGTCCTTTGCTTTTACATTATGCAGGCCAAGATGAGCGGATCAATGCCGGATGGCCGGCCTATGAAGCGGCACTGAAAGCTGCACATGTCAAATATGAGGCTTACATTTACCCTAATGTACAACACGGCTTTAATAATGACACTACGCCACGATTTGATGAGACTGCTGCAAAGTTGGCGTGGGATCGAACTATTGCGTTCTTTGAAAAAAACTTACGAACCTGACTTGGGCAGTCAATCCCTTTAATGACGTGATTGGCTGTTTTCAAGCAGCGCTGTATAGCACATCCCTCCGTATTTCTACCGAGGGATTTTTTATATCCCAAATAGCATCAAACTGAATGCTGAAATTAATCCATCGTCGTTGCTGATAAAGCATCACACCCATTGAGTGGTAATGTTGAGTATTAAACATTCTTTGTTGCATCCCAAACATCAGTATGCATTGGATTCTTATCATGCTAAGTGATATAGAATAATATTTAAATTGGTTTAACATTAAATAAATTTAAATCAATTATTTAGTTTGTCCGTTTGAATTAAATATTGCTGCTGTTATCTCAAAAAATAAGCTGGCACAAGGCATGCAACGCTGGAGTACGTATCGCAAAAATAACCGGTCTGCTTTTGACGTTCTTTTTATTTTGCGAACCAGCTTTTGATTGTTTCATGACTTAATTTTGAGAGTATTGCTATGAATAAATTTTCCCCTATCGTTTTATCTGTATTAATCAGTGTTGTTACAGGTCATGCATTAGCTGCAGATGCAGACGCTGCAAAACCGCAACAACCTGCTGAACATGCATACACTGCAAAATCACCGAAACTTAATCGTGCCCAGATCGATGCACTGCTTGCCCAACCAGAGAAGTTGGTCATCGTTGATGTTCGTCGTCCAGATGAATTATCCAGTGTTGGCGCTTTCCCTGCCTATTTGAACATTCAAGCTAAAGATCTGGAAAATCGTCTTGCTTATATCCCTAAAGACCGTTCGGTTGTGACGGTATCTAATCATGCGGGTCGTGCAGGCCCAGCGGCAGACTTTTTAGCAAGTAAAGGCTTCAAAGTCGCTGGCGCAATTGGCGTACAGGATTATGAAGCTGAAGGCGGTACTTTGATCAAAGTGACGAAGCCACAACCTAAGCCATCTGCTGATGCAAGTGCGAAGGCTGCGCAATAATTTTATTAAAGCCGATCGCTTAAAAAAGGATGGGTGAGGCGGACCTTAGACTTAGAAAAGAGGTCCGCTTGATCACATCAACGTATAACGATTAACTATGTGAATAAAGCCATGTCTCAGCTTATTGAATATGCTCAACGTATCGAAGATTCTCAGCTTGCTACAGCATTGCATGAATCTCTGTATGCCTTTCCCCTACTTGAGGGTACCCATCTTCTCGGTCTTGCTTTGTCCGTTGGACTTTTGGCAATCATCGATTTGCGATTGTTAGGGCTCATTTTGACAGATATCCCTAAGGAGCAATTATTAAAGCAATTAAGACCATGGGTGCTATGGGGATTCGTGGGGGCCTTTCTGACCGGTATTGTTCTACTGGCTTCAGAAGCCGCAAGCATTCTATCGAGTCCACCTTTTGCATTTAAGTTGCTCTTCATTCTTTTAGCCGGCATCAACGCGGTTATTTTTGAGTTTAAAGCGGTTAGGGCTTGGATTTTCAAAGGGGCGGATAGCGTATCGCGTGATAAATGGGCTGGTGGAATTTCTTTAGGGCTGTGGTCTCTCGTGATTATCTCGGGACGCTTAATTCCTTATTTTATTCCACATGGTTGATTGAGCAGGAGTAAATCATTATGAGTACATTGGATATCGTTCATGCTTACGAGAAAAGCCCTTTAGGCCAGTTTTTTATCAGTATTGATAATGTATGGGTCATTATTTTCCAGATTGTTCATGTTTTCAGTATTTTGACGGTCTTGACCGCAATCATTGTATTGGCTTTCCATGCTTTGGGATTGTTGCCCATTGGGGAGAGTAACGAGCGCCTAGGGAAGCTTTTTTTTAAGGTGACATGGATTGGCGTTATTGGTGCAATCGTCAGTGGCAGCTTATTGTTTTTGACGAGTGCAACGCACTATTTTACCAATCGTGCTTTTCCGATTAAATTGATTTTATTGGTAGGTGCAATTGTCGTGCAGTTTGTCATTTTTAAACGTTTTTTTCTGCGCAAGCCGTCTTATTTTCTTTCAACCAAAGTGGTTGCCGTACTTTCGGTTTTTCTTTGGTTCGCGACGGGTTTTGCGGGCCGCGCGATTGGATTTGTATGAGGCCAACATGAAAAAGACAGCAATTGCGTTACTTGCACTTTTTACCTTATGGCCGCTCAGTGCCTGTCAGAAGCAGCCACAGTCTAACGCTCAAACATCTTCAGAGCTCCCCCAACCCGTAGCCAGCGTTCATGATTTGATGCTGACTATTGTGGATCCTACAGCGGATAGTCTATGGGATTCGGTAGGCACAATTGTGACCAAGGCCGGTATCGAAGAGCGTCGACCCAAAAATGATGCTGAGTGGGAGGTTTTGCGTCAAAAGGCAATCTTATTAACCGAATCTGCCAATCTGCTTGCGCTCAAGGGGCGGCGAGTGGTTAACCCGGGTCAGATTACGAGTGATACTGGTATCGAAGGTGTACTTGGTCCAGAAGGGATTCAAAAAGAGGTGGATGCTCATTTTGATCAATTCAGAGATAAAGCTTTGGCATTCCAGTTGGCATCTATCAAAACATTACGCGCAATTGAAAAGAAGGATCCCGAGGAGTTTGTTAATGTCGGTGGTCAACTGGAGCGTGCTTGTGAAGGGTGCCATGTCGCATTCTGGTATCCCCCTTCAGCAAAAACGAAGCAATAAATGACCCAGAAACTAAATAGGGATTCTCTGTTTCTATCCCTTTGTTTAGCAAAATTTTAGCCCCCCAATCCATTTAGGAGTTTTGGTAAAGTATGAAATATTATTCATTGTGTTTGGCAAGTTTGTTATCGACAGCGGCGCCTTGTTTTGCAGCCGATGCCGTAAGCGCTCCAGCATCTCCGGCTCTAACTGCAGCTCAGGCTCAACCAGCAGCACGCGGTCCCTCTCTGACGCTAGCACTTGAAGCTGCGCAGAAAGCGATTGATACCTGTCAGGCACTCGATCAAAAAATATCCGTGAGCGTGCTTGATTCAGGTTCAGTGCTTAAAGTGTTGCTTGCTTCGGATGGTGCATCATCACGTGGTGTACAGTCCAGCCAAAATAAAGCAATTACTGCTTTGGCCTTTGGTACATCATCATCAAAAGTAGCCGATGTGGTCAAAGCAGATAGCAAGCTGAGTGAGAAGTTGGCGGCAAACCCTAACTTCAATACCCGTGCTGGAGCGGTCTTGATTAAGGTTGGTGATGAGGTTATCGGCGCGATTGGTGTTGGGGGTGCGCGAGGCAGTGAAAAGGATGAAGCCTGTGCGGTAGCGGGTTTGAATGCAATCCAAAGTCGAGTGAAGTAAGTTCTGAAGTCGAGTTACAGGATGCGCGCAAGATGAAGGGCGGTAAAGATACTTACTTGCCCTTTCTCTAAGTTTTCAATCCTTCAAGTCTTAGGTATTTTTGAATCCTCTTGCTCTTTCGGCCGGAGGATTTTTTGTTATGCGGCATCATTATTGTGATAACGAAAATATGTTTATGTTTGAGCGCATTAAACTGATTTTGTTTATATTTTATCGTTATTAAGCGCTGTCTATAACTCAACATCAAATTTGTCTTTTTTGCTGAATTATCAACATAAAAAATACGTTTTATTTCATTATTGGCGATTAATAATCATTTTATTTTGAATGCATTTAAATATATTTATTTGATTTTATTAATATTATTCATTTTAGTGACACACTAATTTATTTAAAGTGATTCGATTAAAGCACTGGCATAGGCTTTGCTCCGTAGGCATATCCCGCGTAATTTTTAAACACTTGCTGAGGGGGTGTTTATTGTTAATTACGCCATAGATTCGCCACTCTCAAGGAGATAAGCCATGTTTACCCGATCATCTGATCATATCTTTAACCGATCTTTTGTTAAATCTGTTGCCGTCGCTGTAATTCTATTTACGACTGCAGGTTCGCAGTCTGCATCTGCTCACCATGCCTTCGCGGCAGAATATGATGGTAAGCAACCCATTCATCTCACCGGTGTGGTGACTAAAGCACAGTGGGTCAATCCACACAGTTGGCTATATGCGGATGTCAAAGATGCTGATGGCAAGGTCACGAACTGGGGGTTTGAGTTTGGTGCGCCATTCTCTTTGAAAGAAAAAGGGCTAAATAAGACGACTCTTCCTGTTGGTACTGTAGTGGTCGTGGATGGGTTTCGTGCCAAGAGCGGACAAAACTATGCTTATGCATCAACCGTCACCTTAGCAGATGGCCGCGTGTTCCAAACCGGTGGTGCGGGTGATGCACCGACAAGCGCAGGTGCAAAACAATGATGAATAGAAAACCTCATTTCGTAATAAAGACATCATTTGGTAGCACATTAACAAGTAGTTTGATCGTTAGTGTTCTCCTTTCATTGGGTAGCTTTGCTTTGCCTATTCATGGTTATGCGGCGGAAAAAACTGCGAGTCGAGAGTTAAGTCCAATAAGAATTCCTAGACTTGCAAACGGTAAACCTGATTTTTCTGGCATCTGGCAAACAACCAGTGCTGCGGAATATGATTTGGAGCCGCACTCAACACGTAAAGATGCCCCACCCAGTGCTGGCGTCATTGAAGGTCATGGGACGATTCCATACCTGCCAGCTGCACTTGAAGAACGAAAAAAGAACTTTGAGGCACGTGGTACCGATGATCCTCGGTTGAAATGTTTTACTTTGGGTGTGCCACGAGGGACTTATTATCCCGAACCTTTTCAAATATTTCAGCGCAAGCAAGATCTGACCATTCTTTATCAATTCGGTGATTCCGTACGGACCATTTATACCAATGATACGAATCATCCTGACGATGCCGATGCAAATGATTGGTGGTTGGGTGACTCACGTGGGCACTATGAAGGGGATACGTTGGTTGTTGATGTCAAAGATTTCAACGATCAGACATGGCTAGATCGTTCTGGAAACTTCCACAGTGATGCACTGCATGTTGTTGAGCGTTGGAAGTTCCTTGATGCAAATACGATTGAATATAAAGCGACTTTGGATGATGCCAAAGTCTATAGCCGTCCTTGGTCTCTCAGCGTCATTCTCCATCGTCATCGCGAGAAAGACTTCCAGTTGATCGAAAACTACTGCTATACGCTCGATTACGACCAGTACTACCCATTTCCCAAGCCGTGATCAATCCACGCAATGGTTCAATAATTGAAAGATAAATGAAGTGAGGAATTCATGAAAAAAATGAAGAGCCTAAAGCAGAAATGCTTGGTAGCAAGTACACTGGTCCTTTTTCCGTTAGCCGTCAATGCTGCTGAAGATGGTCAAGCCGCATCTGCTGCTGTAGTCAAACCAATTGTTTCGTCAGAGTCAAAGCCTAAAGCTGAAGGCGATAACATCCGCTGGGAGAAAAAATATGTCAATGTCCCAGAGGGGCAGTGGACAGGTCCGCGTCTAGCCGATGGGCAGCCTGATGTGCAAGGACATTGGTCCAATACGGTTTCAAACCATGCAAATTTTACTGATCCACAAGGCGGGATTCCGGGTGATCCACAAGGCCGCCCGCCTAAGGGAACTCGCGCTGATCGTGCACCCAGTCGTGTAAGTGATCCTGCTGATGGTGAGATACCTTATCAGCCGTGGGCACGTGCAAAGCAGCAAGAGTTTTTGCAATATTTCTTTAATGCTATTAAGCCTGAGTATATTGAGCCATTGGCACGATGTGCACCTGCTGGTGTACCCAAGTCTTTTTACTGGCACGGTTATGAGATTCGTCAGTATCCAGGTTATGTGGTCTTTCTATTTAGCTCTGGAACACGTGTAATACACTTAGATGGTAAGCCACACTTACCCGAAAATATAAAGTTGTGGAACGCGGATTCGCGTGGACATTGGGAGGGTAATACACTGGTTGTTGATGTGACGAACAACAATGGTAAAGCGCGCTTTAGTCGTACTGGAGATTTCTCCAGTGAAAATGTCCATATTCAAGAGAAGTATATTTTTGCTAATGATGGTAGCCGTTATACCTATCAAGCCTTGGTGACTGATCCTACGGTTTATACCCGGCCTTGGACGGTGACTATTCCAGCACGTCGCTATACCGCGAAGGATAAGCCAAATGGCTGGCACTTTGAGGTTTTGCTGAATACACGAGATGCCAAAGGAGGAGAACCGATCATTGAGCGCGATGAGCGGATCTGCGTTGAAAACAATGGTGGCTTTGGTCAAGGCGTAAAACACTAAATGAATAATTTGTCACTTGATGAGACCTGATCTTAACGGTATTGGTTTTATTGAGTGACATTGTTCGAATATTTCAAGGTTTTAAAGATATACCGATTATTAATCGAAGTATCAGTCTATGACTTGATGACGTTTTATAAAAAAAAGGGGGCATCGTGAATACAAAACATCTTATTGTTGTTTTTTGTGCAATTGTAATTGCTGGGGCTGTTTATGCGGAGAGTCGACCTGAAGAGATTATTAAATCAAGACAGGCAGCTTATGCTTTTCTCGGATGGAATAGCGCCAAAATCAGAGCAGCACTTGATCCAGCAGGAACATTTAATAAAGAAGAGGTGATCAAATCAGCTAATGCAATTCAAGCGATTGCAAACTCTGGTTTAGGGGCTTTATATGTTAAAGGAACCGATCAAGGGACTGGTTTTCATGAGACCAAGCTTAAATCTGAGGCCTTTGATCCTGCTTATGCCAGTAAATTAGCTGAAGTAGCTGGGAACTTTAACAAGGAAGCCAATACGCTGGCCGTAGTTGCCGCAACTGGAAACAAAGAGGCAATTAAAGATCAGTATTCCAAGCTATCGGCAACTTGCAAAGGGTGTCACGATAATTTTAGAGCAAAGAATAACTAAGCGTTGATAGAGAGGAGGGGGGCTATACACTCTCTTCTCTCTGAATTGAATTAGAAATTTGGCGTTGATGTGACAGCTAACGGTTGAGGCTTAGAAATCCAAGAACCGGTCATGATGTAGGTCACGAATATTGCAATTGAGATTGATAAAATTAATGCAAAAGCTCCGCCGAGATATTTTTTATCCATTGATTCAGAGTGGCTTTTTCCTCCAGTAATCATTGGCCTGATAATGGGATGTTTTTTGATCCATACATGAATGCTAATCGCGATTAAATGTACGATGATCCAGCCGAGGATCAGATACTCTAAGAATCGATGGACATGCGTTAAACGATCGCTGATTTCTTTATTGATGAGTTCCGCTAGCGGACCAAAAAATGTGCTGTCATCATTTGAAAATAGCCCTGTAGCGACTTGTATCATCAGTATGCCAAGCAATAACAACACAGCAAGTGCTCCGAAGGGATTATGTCCCTCAGCTGTCCATTTCCCTTCTATGTACAGTTTTAAGCGTTTGGGCGTCGGAAAAAACGCCGTGAATCGAGAATGCCTAGCTCCAATGATCCCCCACATCAATCTAAATACCAGTAATCCTCCAATGGTGATGCCGAATTGACGATGTAAATCCATCGCATTGAATTTTTCACTGATAAATCCCCCGATGATCGCAATGACGAGAAGCCAGTGAAATAAACGTGTGGGTAAATCCCATATTTGATTGGATTTCACCTTAAAGCCTCCTTTTTTTAATGATTTTTTTTTAATTAAAAAATTGAATCATATTTTATATAGTTATCAAATTAGTTTTTTATAAATTTTATAAATTATTTTTATATAATAAACATAAATAAATATATTAGTGTTTTATGATTTCTTGAAGTGTTTAAAAAACATCACGAATAAATTTTTTTGTTTATTTGAATTCATCTATATAATTTATATGTAAATTATTAAAATTAATGTATGAATTATTTGTTAATTTACAATGATTTATTTTTGTTTTTAATTTAATTATTTTATGTAACTTTTGGTACGTTGGTTGCAATAACTCTTAAGTAAATTATTACTGGGGAGTTAGTTAGTCGTGAACAATTATGTTAATGAATTTTTGCTGGAAAAAAGTAAGAAGGTATCGCTTTTTAGTTATAAGCCAATTACCTTGGCTGTGTTGGCAATATTATTTCAGCTTTCAGCAAGTCAAATGTCCTTTGCCGCAGATGATTCGGTTATTGCTGATTTAAAGTCCCAAATTGAACAACTCAAGAAGGAGCTCGCTGCAAGTCAACAAAAGAACAATCCACAAACGGATTTGGCTGCATCGAATACAAATGTTCTAGCTTCATCTCCTGATCAGCAGGTTAAAAAAGATGAAGAGGAGGCAAAAAAAATTGATGGCGTTGTGGTCACAGGTAAGCGTCAGCGTAAACAAAAAGTCTTGCTCGATAACCTTAAAGATGTTCCTAAATCGGTCTCAATTGTCTCAGGGGAGGAGTTGGATCGTTTGGGTGCTAATAACATTACTGAGGTCCTTAGACGAGTGGGTAATGTCAACTTTAACTACGGTAACCCTAGAACAGGTAGCTTGACTTTACGGGGGATTACAACGGGTTCAAGTGATCAAATTGACCCAACCATTGGTACCGTACTTGATGGCGTAAGTCTGGGTTATACACCATTGGTGAATGGCTATGTTTTTACTGATATCGATACGGTTGACGTCACTCGGGGTCCTCAAGGAACACAAGGGGGTAAGCCCTCAAATATTGGCAGAATTACGTTTAATACCAAAGCACCGACTTTCACCCCAGAAGCTAATTTTGCTTTAACGTATGGTGAGTGGAATCGATTGATTACTTCTGCTGTAGTGGGCGGCCCAGTGATTGACGATCTATTGGCTTGGCGGGGAACTTTTCAGCGTGAACAGGGTGACGGTGCATATGGGAATACCTTCCCCGATTTAAAAGGGCGAGCCAGTTATCAAAACGTTGATCGCACTTTTGGTCGCGTCCAATTTTTACTGACACCAACCGATGATTTTACTGCCAAGCTGAGCCTAGAAAACCAGCCTAAAGGCAGTGAGTTTGTTAATGGTTTAACCGTAAAACATGCTGAACCTACCGTATTTAGTGATGGAGTAGCGCGTCCCGTGGCTTCAGTCGATACGACTTATAAGAAGTATCTGCGGCCTTGGTTTAATAATGATCCGACACTTTGGAATACCGCGCGTGATTACTATAACAACCCTGTGGATGTGGATAATAACGGTGCCATCATTACCGGGTCGAAAGGTGCAACGCTTAATTTAAATTGGCATGTAGCGGGCCATGATCTGCAATCTATTACAGGCTATCGTAGCCATTGGTTTAGTGCCGCCAATGACGAAGGAACACCTTTTGATATTACCAAGAGCGGGGGGTACATTACGGATTACTCCCAGATTAGCCAAGAGTTTCGTATATCTTCGGAAAAAGGCAAGTTTGTTGACTACCTCGCTGGATTATATTTCTTAAGCACGGATAATGATTCGATTAGCCGTACGCGTTATGGCAATGATGCTGGCGCATTCCAAGCGAGTGATGCGCTGTATAACAGCCTGGCAACAACAGGTTCAGGTCAGACAATCCTGAAAGACTCTTTGAATTTTGCTTATAAAGGCACGCAGACTTACGTCAAAAATAAGAGTGCGGCTCTGTTTGCGCAAGCCGATTGGCATTTAAGCGATCCTTTAACTTTAAATACGGGTGTCCGTTTTTCTCATGAGGATCGTGAAACTTCCCAAGGTGTGCTTTTACTAGACCCGGGTGTAGGCAGTGATTTCACGACCGCTTTTGGGAATAGCTCAAGTACCAAAGCCATTGCTAAAGGAGGCGCGGCAGCTGCTGATCGGCTTGCTGCACGATATTTCGGTTCGACTTGGGCCAACTTAAGTACAGCGCAGCAGAACCAGTTGCTCTCTGGGGCTCAGGTTCGTAACGGTACTCTAACACCTGCATCACTTTATCCAGTGACAGATGCGCCAGCTTGGGAGGGTAATATTAAAAGCTGGAATGCAAGTTTAACGAATAAGTTTAATGATACGGTCTCTGCCTATGGAACATTGCAGTACGGCGAGAAAGGGGGGATGTCTCAGTTTGCGGTTAATGGGACGACATCTACTGTTGATAAGGAGCAGACCAATGGTTATGAATTGGGCTTACGTCTAAATTTATTGAATAATACCTTAACCATCAATTCGGACATTTTTCTTAATGACATTAAGAATTTCCAAACGACAGTCAATATTCCTGATCCGATCGGAACAGCAGCATTCTTAGCGAGCAATCCCAGTGTTTCACTTGCCGATGCACAGCAGTTTCAGAGTGTAGTTGGAAACTTGCCTGGGGTGCGGGTTAAGGGGCTTGAAATTGATGCAGCGTACACAGGCTTACAGAATCTAACGCTCAGTTTATCGGCTGCATATAACGATGCGTACTATTCTAAGGATACGTACTTGGCTAAACCCAACGAAGTGGACAGTACTGGGAAGGTCTTTCAGAAGTACTATAACGCGAAAGGCAGCGTGCTCAACTCTGCGCCCAAGTTTACTGCAAATTTAGCGGCTGATTATAAGGTTCAAGTCTTTGGTGATAAGGTTTTTCATACCAGCGCTGATTACAAATTTACCAGTAGTTATGCGACCAGTCCTTCGTCCTACGATGTTTATGATGCGTATGGATTACTAGATCTGGGTGTCGGTATCGGACGAAAAGATGGTCTATTTGACGTCTCGGTGGTCGTGAAGAACCTGCTCAACACAAGCTACCATACCGATGGTTGGAATTCTTACACGCCTAATATCCCCCGTTGGTTTGGGGTGACTTTTAAATCCAAGCTCTAAATGGCTTGAATAACGATTAGAACGGTATCATTCCTATCAATTCCTGGTCGAAGATAAGTCCCTTTTTATAGAGATACTAAAAGGGACTTTTTGTGCTTATCGCTATCCGAAAATGGTTCTATAGCTAATATTCTCTCCATACCAACTGTTGTAGATCAAACATTTTGATATGTAACACTGTGTAAATCACAACATTTAGATTTGATCAAAAGGCTGAAAAATTCCTTTATTTGACTGCTTGGTAGATCTTTTGATTAATTAAGTATTTATAAAATAATAATATAAATTTCATGTAGATAAATTTTTAAGAGTGGCATACCCGTTGCAATCCATAGGCTTATCCCGTTTTCATAAGCCATTAGGATTTACGATGTTTTCTAACGATCAAACTTTACATAAACGTTTTCAGCGCAATTTATTATCTTCTGCGGTTATGCTTGCCAGTTTATCCATGGGTTTCTCTGCACTGAGTTTTGCAGCTGAGGGAGATGTGCCTCCTGTAAGCAATGGCACATCGTCTCAAAATAGTAATACCCCTGTAGATTCTGATACTTCACAACATATTGAATCAATTGTTGTGACTTCGCGTAATCGTGAGGAGCTGGCACAAAATATCCCAGTACCTGTTTCAGTCATTGGCAGTAAGCAGCTAGATCGCGATGGCATCGTGAGTGTCGATGATTTGACCCGTAAAGCTCCGGGACTTACGGCAACCACACCGAATGCACGCCGTACGGGGATTTCCATTCGGGGGATAGGAAAGGCCAGTGGGAATGACAATATGGAGGCCGCAGTTGGCGTGATTGTCGACAATGTTTTCTTATCTCATGTGGGAATGTCTTATCAGGATTTTACCGATCTAGATCGTGTTGAAGTTTTACGTGGTCCACAAGGAACGTTGCTGGGCAAGAACACGACGATGGGTGCGATTAACTATGTCAGTAAGTTACCCAGCTTTAAACCACAAGGCTCATTTGAGGTTGAAGGTGGCCTGAACAAAGAAGCGCTTAAACTGAAAGCCTCAAGATCTGATGCTTTGATTGATGATGTTTTGGCATATCGTGCCTCCGTATTTGTTGATCAGCAGCAGGGCGATTTAAAAAATATTAGCCCTTTGGGAGGTAATGTTCATGAGAAAAATCGCTTCGGTGGTCGCCTACAGTTTTTATGGAAGCCAACTGAAAATTTGAACATCCGATTGAATTTGGATGAAGCGCAAAGCAAAGAATATAGCAACACTAAGCCATTTATGATTGACCCACTGACTTTTGCGGATGGATCGTCTCGCACAGCATCTAATAAACTGACCTATACCTCTCGATTATCGCGTGATTATTTTGGGGGTTATGTGCCAGTAGTCGGTGATCGGTCTTGGAATGAAATCGATGTCGCGCAGCTTCGACCATTGATCACCAATAACAGTGGCGAATCTTTGACGATTGATTGGGATCTGGGTGATTTAACCTTCACGTCCATTACGGCTGGGCGTAAGCTGCATTTTGATGCGAACAATGACAGTGATCAAACCAAATTTGATATCAATCAGGGCGGAACCCTGGTTGACCATGAGCAATTCTCTCAAGAGTTCCGCTTAACCTCGGCGCCAAGTAAGGTGCTGGATTATCAGGTGGGCTTGTATTACTTACATGATTCAACTGAGTCAACTTCCCGTACGCTTTATGGTCAAGACGCAGGTGCATTTTATGCGTCGAATAGCCAATACAGTTCGTTGAAATCAAATAAATATTTACTCAGTTCATCTCTTAATCAAGTGTATTCCACCACACTGACGACTCCACAAACGGATAGCGTTGCTGCTTTTGGACAGGCCAATTGGCATTTGAATGATAAGGCAACATTGACTTTTGGTTTACGTGATACCAATGAAAAGAAGAGTAGTGATAGCCAAAAAAATGCCAGTTTCTATGATGGGTCAGCATTGGTTTCAACAGGAAATGCTGCTGCTGATGCAATCCGTGCATCACAGCTTGGCACTGTTTATGGCTTAGTTCATGGGCAAGATATCAACAATAACTCGGTCTCTTGGCTGTTGAGTCCGAGCTATCAGCTTGATAAAGATGTTTTGCTCTACGCTTCGGCCTCATCCGGTCAGAAATCAGGCTCAGTTCAATTTAAGTCGAATGGCACACCGTTGAATGTTGATCCTGAAAAATCCTTGGATTTTGAGCTGGGTGTAAAAAGCTTACTTTTGGACAAGCGGTTGTTGCTAAACGTCAATTTGTATCAAACCACGGTGAAAGATTACCAAGCAACAACCAGCATATTGGATTCTACGTCATCGACAGGTTATAGCTCTGTGCTCGGGAATATTCCTGAAATTCGTGCACGTGGTGTAGAAATTGAAGGAAGTTACGCTGCATCGCATGACCTAAATTTAAACTTCTCTTTAGCTTATAACGATGCGATCTATTCAGATTGGTCTACCGCAACGTGCCCTGCTGAAATTGTCAGTGTGGCTGTCTGTAATAACACCGGTAAACAAGTTGTCGGGGCACCTAAAGTTACGGGTGTAGTGGGAGCAGATTACCAGACCCATTTGGGCTTTGGTGGTTTGAGTTTCCATAGTTATATCAATGCTGTGGCGCGTACGTCCCAAAATCTGGAGTCCCAACTATCCATATATGGTCGTCAAGCAGGTTATACCCTGGTTGATGGCGGACTCGGTGTGGTTGGCAATTACAACAAAAATAAATTCGAAGTCGATCTGATCGCAAAGAATTTATTTGATACCAAATATACGACGAGTATCAATGGCTTCAGTAACTCCTCTCCTGTGGGTTATGACGGCATCGGCGCACGTCGTTATATCGGTCTAGTATTTAAAACTAAATATTAATTAAACAAAACTATGTCAGCGGTGGTCGTCGGGGAATGACCACTGCTAATACTTTTATTTTTTTTCTGCATTAGGTATTCAATTGATGGCTATAAGATTAAAGCTCTCGACACTAACGCTTGCACTTTGGGCATTGAGTCGTATTGCTGTTGCAGAGGGTGATGGGATCTCTCAGATCACTGTAACTGGCTCACATTATAAAAATGGGGTAGGCACCTCTGATGCGGCATCGCAAGGCGTGATTAATGGTTATCTACTCACCGATATTCCGATCCTGAGGCCAGGCGAGGTCCTAGAAAGTGTTCCCGGTATGGTGGTATCTCAGCACTCGGGTGATGGCAAAGCCAATCAGTACTTTTTAAGGGGCTATAATCTGGATCATGGGACTGACTTTGCAACGAGTATCGATAGCGTTCCTGTCAACATTCCAACCAATGCCCATGGGCAGGGCTATACCGATATTAATTATTTGATTCCTGAACTGGTACAGCGCATTGATTATCGCAAAGGTCCTTATTTTGCTGAAAATGGTGATTTCTCATCTGCTGGATCTGCCAATATTAAGTATCGCAACAGCCTAGATCACAATATTCTTGATTTGACCGTAGGTGCCGATAATTATCGCCGTGCATTATTAGCGGGATCGACGCATCTATCCGCTAATCAAAGTGGTCCAACGGTGCTGGGAGGACTTGAGTTATTACAAAATAACGGTCCTTGGGATTCCCCAGAAAAACTTCATAAAATTAATGGATTGCTTAAGCTGAGTGATGGAGATACCAGTCAGGGATGGTCAATTGATGGGGTCGGTTATAAGGCACATTGGCACTCTACAGATCAGGTGCCTCTAGAGTTGATTGAGTCTGGACAGATCGGACGCTATGCGGCATTGGATGATAGTGATGGTGGTGACTCAACACGCGCCATTTTATCGGGAGAGTGGCATCGTGATGATGAGCAGGGCTATAGCAAAGTATCTGCATTTGCCCAGCGTTATCACTTACAGCTATGGTCGAATTTTACCTACTTTGAATTAAACCCGATTCAAGGAGATCAATTTGAGCAGTTTGAAACTCGCAATTATTATGGCGGCCAGCTTGTACAAGGTTGGAAGCAGAGCCTCTTTGGCTTGCCTTCAACAACTGAGGCTGGTTTACAACTTCGTTATGATACAACGCATGTCGGTTTAGCCAATACCGACAAACGCATCCGTACTAACTTAGTGACCGATGATCAGATCAATGAGACCTTGCTAGGTGCTTATCTGCAAAATACTACGCAGTGGACTCCATGGTTTAAGTCTGTCATAGGTGGACGTCAAGATCGTCTACAATTAAATCGCGATTCGCATACCAACGCACTCAATAGTGGCGATGCCACAGGGACCAAGTTCTCGCCAAAGCTGTCTTTAATTTTTGGGCCATGGCAGAAAACTGAACTGTTTTTAAATTATGGTAAAGGGATACATAGTAACGATGCGCGTGGCGTGATTAATCAAGTTGATGCGAGAACAGGTGAGTCAGTCGAGCCGGTTCCGGCATTGGTCGGCAGTACGGGTAAGGAAATCGGACTGCGTACCGAGATCATCGATGGTTTGCAGAGTTCTGTGGCGGTTTGGGGCTTAGATAGTGATTCAGAGTTGGTGTATGTTTCAGAAGCAGGCACAACAGAACCTAATGGTGCAAGTAAACGCTATGGTGTCGAGTGGAACAATCACATAATTGTGAATAAGTGGTTGTTGATAGATGCTGATTTTGCGTGGACACATGCACGCTATGCGGATAAAGATGCAAATGGTGACATCGGTAATTTAATTCCGAATGCGGTCAGTAAAGTGGGTCTGTTGCGGGCGACATTACGCAATCAAGGCGGTTGGTCAACGAGTCTAGAAACACGTTATATCGGTGGCTATCCCTTGTCACAGGATGGTGAACTGAAGACCCCTTCGAGCACGATTACCAATTTGCGGGTACAGCGTGAGCTGACGCCACGATTGTCATTATCTGTAGATGTCTTGAACCTGTTTAACCGTAAATATTATGACATTGCCTATCAGCAAGACTATCAAGTTACCCCAACAAGTCCAGTTGTTCCGAGTGGCATTACGGTTCATCCTGGAGAGCCACGAGAGCTAAGAGCCACGCTACATATGAAATTTTAATCTAAGTTATTATTATAAATTAACCTCATGATGTTTCTTGAATAAGTTGAGGCTTAGTCTGCTGAATAATATGGATATTAATTTTTCCATTTGGTTCTATTTTGTTGAAAAGATAGTAATTACTGCGATATACAATAAAGCAATATGTATAAGTTCAAGTGTTTTTGTGAATTACTATATTAATTAGAAATTCTGCTTGAATATTACATCACTTGCTTATTTGGATACCCTGATGAGAGATGAAGTTTGGCACCGACCCATCGTCCTATCGCTTGAAGGCACCAATGCCCAGCCGCTGAGCATCCGTGCCAAAGCACTGGTGTTTACCGACCCCGTGTCTTGTCGTCTGCTGACGTTGATTGAGCGCCTCGCGCCCAGCGAAGCTCCCGTCATGATCATTGGCGAAACGGGTACAGGTAAAGAACTGGTCGCTCGTCACATCCATCAACTCAGTGGACGCAAAGGACCCTTCCTCGCCGTTAATTGTGGTGCTATTAACGACCAACTGGCCGAAAGTGAATTGTTTGGCCATGAAGCCGGTTCTTTTACTGGCGCAACAGGTCGCCGCGAAGGCTGGTTTGAAGCCGCACAAGGGGGCACCTTATTTTTGGATGAAATTGGCGATTTACCGCTGCATCTGCAAGTCAAACTGCTCCGCGTCCTGCAAGAGCGCGAAGTCGTGCGCATTGGCTCACGTAAACCAATTCCGGTAGATGTACGTTTTGTGGCTGCCACCAACGTTGATTTGGATGCCGCTGTGAATGCCGGACATTTCAGACGTGACCTGCTGTATCGCATCAACATCGCCCAAGTCCATCTACCGCCGCTGCGTGAACGACCGGGTGACATCCTGCCACTGGCGAATCACTTCATCAAACAATACAGCAAACGGATGAACATCGGCACCGCCCATCTCACCAGTGATGCGCGCGAAGCGTTATTGTCATATGCATGGCCGGGCAATATCCGCGAGCTAGAGAATGTCATTCATTTTGCATTATTGGTTGCAGAGACCTCTGAGGTTCGACCTGAGCATTTGAAGGTGAAGGGGGGATGGGGTGCTGAAAAGCAACCCAGCCGGCATTGGCAAGAGCCATTACCCAATGTCGTTACATCTACAGAGGTTCGCGCAGACCCTTTAGCCGATATCGCACGCCTATTAAGTATAGCGTTTGAGCAGGGGCAGCCTGATTTATTTGAGAGTTTTGAAAGTCTTGTGGTGCAGGAGGCTTTTCGCTACACCCGCCAGAACCAAGTGCATAGTGCTGCATTACTCGGAGTGACCCGCAATGTGATGCGTACCATGCTCAAACGTCATGGGTTATTGGCAGATGGCGCAGAGAAAGGTGAGAGTAAAGATGATTGGCGTATGGTTGAAGGATAAAGAAAAACCCCCTTGTCTTTTTGACAAGGGGGCTTAGGGCGAATCAATAAAAGATGATGCTGACTTTAGACATTAAAGCGGAAGTGCATCACATCACCGTCTTGCACAACATATGTTTTACCTTCTAAACGCCATTTTCCAGCTTCTTTAGCGCCAGCTTCACCTTTAAAGCCGACAAAGTCGTCATAGGCGATGACTTCGGCACGAATAAAACCTTTTTCAAAATCGGTGTGAATAACGCCTGCAGCTTGTGGTGCAGTAGCGCCCACTTGTACAGTCCAAGCGCGTACTTCTTTAACGCCTGCTGTGAAATAAGTTTGCAGGCCAAGTAGAGAATAACCGGCACGAATAACGCGATTAAGACCCGGTTCTTCCATTCCAATCGCTTCTAAAAATTCAGCTTTTTCATCTTCATCAAGCTGTGCAATTTCCGCTTCAATTTGATTGCAAAGCGGGACCACGATTGCATTTTCTTCAGCAGCCAATTTACGTACGGCATCGAGATGGGGGTTGTTTTCAAAACCATCTTCTGCAACGTTTGCGATATACATGGTCGGCTTCAAGGTCATGAGACCCATACCACGTACAACTTTACGTTCATCATCGGATAGATCTGCTGCACGAGCAGGACGACCCTCATTTAAAACAGGTTCAATTTTCTCTAAAACTGCTTTCATGGCGATTGCGTCTTTATCACCACCTTTAGCTGATTTAGTCGCGCGCAAAATTGCTTTTGCCACAGCATCCAAGTCTGCAAGTGCCAGTTCAGTATTGATGGTGGCAATATCATCTAAGGGATCGACTTTTCCGGCGACGTGAATGACATTGTCATCGTCAAAGCAGCGCACGACGTGTGCAATCGCATCTGTTTCACGGATGTTGGCGAGGAATTGGTTTCCCAAACCTTCACCTTTACTTGCGCCAGCGACTAAACCTGCGATATCAACAAACTCCATCGTGGTTGGCATCACACGTTCAGGTTTGACGATAGCAGCTAATGCATCTTGGCGTGGATCAGGCACAGGAACGATACCGGTATTCGGCTCAATAGTGCAAAATGGGAAGTTTTCAGCGGCGATGGCTGCTTTAGTTAATGCATTGAATAGTGTAGATTTACCGACGTTTGGCAAGCCAACGATGCCGCAATTAAAACCCATGTTAATGATCCTGATGATGGTGTCAGACGCGCCTATAGCGATGCATCTAGTATAAAGTTGCCAATCCGTATAGGCTTGCGCAAGCAGTACTTTGCACTGACTATTTTGTGCACGTGATTGAAAAAATGCCCAGAGTAGTGGGTATATGTTTGTTTAAATGAATATGAAATTGGCGCGTATTATACACCAAACTCTGTGTGCTATTGTTCAACATCTTGAGCAGTATCATTTTAAGCTGTGATTTTTAAGCATTATCTTTTTGTTTCTTTGAGGGCTTTTAGCCATGCGGACTTTGTATCAGTTTCCTTTGTCTCATTATTGTGAAAAAGCACGCTGGTTGTTGGATTATAAAGAACTCGACTATGTCGCCAGAAACATGATTCCGGGACCCCATCGCCTATCGACGCGTTGGCATGCCAGCAGTGACACCTTACCGATGCTGCATGATGATAACGTATGGATTGCGGACTCTAGCGAGATTGCGCTATATCTTGATGGTGTGTATGCGGAGAAACCTTTAATTAGTAGTGATCCCAAAGAGCGTACGTCTACAATTAAGCTTGATAAAAAAGCGACTGAGCTTGGTTATCATGTCAGACGCTGGATGTTTTTATATCTGCTTGAAGAGCCACACACCATAGATATCGTCATCGGTGAAAAAGGTCTGATGCGCACCTTTAGACCAATTTCTGCATTCATGCTCAAACAAGGCATGCGTCAACTTTATAAAATTAACCCAGAGAAAGCTGAGCAATCTAAACAAAAACTAAGTCAACTGATCAATGAAATTGAAGCCGCTTTGCTTGCGAATGGTGCTGATGGCAAGCAAGGATATTTAGTTGGTAAGACTTTTAGTTTGGCAGATATTGCTGTGTGCGCGATGGCCGCGCCGATATTTGGTCCTGTTGGCACACCTTGGGTTCCGCCCAGTCATATTATTCCACCGGAGCCTCTTGCTGTATATCAAGCCGAGCTTTTAGCACGACCATTTGGGCAGTACGTAACCCGAATCTATGCACATGAGCGTAAGGCAAGAGTAGATTGGCGCGGGCAGTGATTTAGAGTTTTAAGATATCTCTAACGCTTAAAGGTAAAGCGTTAGAGATAAGATATAGACTTCTTACTTATTCAATTCCGCCATTACCGCATCAGAGAAGTTGGCATTGGTATACACATCTTGTACATCATCCAAGTCTTCAAGCATATCAATCATTTTTAAGATTTTTTGTGCTTGTTCAACATCGGTGATATCGGCCTGAGTTGATGGGTGCATTGTCACTTCAGCGTTATCTGATTTTAAACCTGCTGCCGCGAGCGCGTCCTGAATTTCACCAAAGGCTTCGGGCGTTGTGATTACAGTGATGCTGTCGGCATCGGTCTCGACATCATCAGCACCCGCATCCAATGCAATTTCAACGATCTTGTCTTCAAGTGAGACATCGTCAAAGCGAATTTCACCGCGTTGGGTAAACAGGTAAGCAACCGATCCAGTCGTGCCTAAGTTGCCACCTGTTTTACTAAATGCATGGCGTACTTCGGGAACGGTACGATTGATGTTGTCTGTCATGGTGTTCACGAGAACTGCAACACCGCCAACACCATAGCCTTCATAGCTAATTTCTTTCAGGTCATCACTCTCGGTGTTTCCTGCACCCCGTTGAATCGCGCGGTTGATGGTGTCACGGGTCATGTTTACAGACAGTGCTTTTTCAACGACGGCACGCAGTTTTGGATTTTTTGCAGGATCTGCATCACCTTGCTTTGCAGCACTGACCAGTTCGCGGATATATTTGGTAAATACTTTGCCTCTTGATGCGTCTTGGCGCGCTTTACGATGCTTAATATTGGCCCATTTGGAATGTCCAGCCATGGTGGAGAGCTCCTAAGAAGTGTAACGAACGTCAGAAGACTGATGTTCTGAATTGTTTCGCAATTGATTGGGTCAAATGTGATTGCCAAGGCTTATGTAGACAATCACAGACTCGAAAATGGCGCAAATATTAGCAGATTCGGGTGGTTTTGATAAGGCATCAACAGTGAAGTGTTAACCATCGATCCAGATCAATCATGCTCCCGACTACCAGCGATATTTTCCCCAGTTTTCAGGATTCGCCCAATAGCGTGAGTTAAGCCAGTCTGGCGTTTGTTTATATTCTAATATGTTGAATTGCCAGAGTTCCCAGCCTTCGATTTGTTCGATTTGGCTAAAACCCAATGCGCGCAGTCCTGCAGACTGATCCCCAAAAGCTACGACTAGCACACGTCTGGCTAGTAAGTCGCGTAAATGAGTAAGTCCATGGGTGATGACATGCGTTGCAGTGGTGTGCGGGGAGTTGGCAAGGGTTGAGTTAGGCACAAGTTTTGTGAAGGTATTTTCATCTAAGTAAGCTTGGTCCAGCACAATGACGGCTAGGTCAAAGCGTTGCTGAAAGGGCAGGCTGGTCAGCAGCCAGAGCTCTTGTTGTTGCCATTCTCCAGGCCATCCTGCGCTCCATTCTTTCAGTGATGCCAGTTCACGAGAGATCAGTAGTCCATGTTCAATGGGTTTTTCCTCAGCCAAGCGATGAATCAGTGGCAAAATCTGAGGAGGCAATTGAGATGAGGGCATTGGGCTAAATCCTTTTGCGGGTGGCATGTTTTATTATGATGGCTTGCGAAGTAATCATTGATGCATTTAATGACGATACATCAAGTACCGCAGCAATCTTTGTCTATAATAACGCACTCAATCTCATTGCAATGCACTGATCATCAAGATTAAGCCATTTTATTCAGTGGCGATTTGGTTAATGGCAGGTAAATCACTATTAAAATAGAGAAATCCGCCCTCATTATTTGATCACCGAATCAAAAAACGCAATTAAACAATGCGACTGATTTGCAAAATATTCTCGATGCAATAAAGCAGCACAATAGGAACAAGTTATGGAATACGAAGGCATTTGCCATAAAATGCGCACAGCATTAGGTGAGACCGTTGAAACAGATCGTGGCACGCTGGCTGCAAGCGTTGAGTATCATTTGGTCTTGGGTTCATTTGATTGTCCTTTGACCTCAAGCATTGGTCAGGAGATCGAGCTTGAGTGGACCGGTCGGATTTTCTGTTTGTCCTGTGGAACCAAAACACCAAAGTCTTATTCGCAAGGACATTGCTATAAGTGCTTAATCAGCAAAGCATCATGCGATATGTGCATGATGAAGCCTGAGACTTGTCATTTCCATTTGGGAACATGCCGAGAACCCGATTGGGCTTTAGATGTCTGCTTTCAGCCCCATATTGTTTATCTCGCAAATTCATCTGCACCCAAGGTTGGCATTACGCGGATTACCCAGATGCCTACGCGCTGGCTTGATCAAGGGGCTACACAAGCTTTACCGATTATGCAGGTGAATAGTCGTAAACTTTCAGGCCTCGTTGAGGTTTTACTTGCGCAAGATATCGCGGATAAGACAGATTGGAGAGCTTTGCTCAAAGGTGCAGCAGACCCTATTGATTTAATCGCTATCCGGGATCAATTGATCGAAAAACATCGCGTAGAACTCGATCAATTGCAGCAAGAATCACCACACGAGCTTGTCATGCTTTCTGATGAGCGCATTCGTGAGTTCTCTTATCCGGTAAGCCATTACCCGGCTAAAGTGACGGCGCATAATTTTGATAAGAAACCTGTGATTCATGGCAAGCTTAACGGCATTAAAGGTCAGTATTTGTTACTGGATACTGGCGTATTGAATTTGCGCAAGTTCGGTGGTTACGAGTTAAAAGTGCGCGTTTAATCGGGCATTATTGCTTTATTACATTGTGAAAAATCATTTAACGAATTAGGAACTAATGAACATGAATATTGCCGTCAATCCCGATGATCATGCGGTACATCCGACTATTTATCTTAAGGATTATCAGCCGCCTGTATTTGGTGTGAGCACGATTGATTTGGATATTCGTATTCATGAAACCGAGACACTTGTGGTTAGTACATTGGAAATGCAGCGTTTGCATGCTGGTGAGCTTGTGCTACTGGGCCGTGATTTAGAGCTGCTCAATGTACAGTTAAACGGCTCAGATTTAGCACCTAGCAGCTATAGTTTGGATAAAGAAACGCTCACGATTTTGAATGCTCCAGATCAATGCACAGTCAAAACCGAAGTTCGCATTCATCCTGAAAATAATACGCAACTCGAGGGGCTATACAAATCTGGTGGTATGTATTGCACACAAAATGAGCCTGAAGGTTTTCGTAAAATCACGTTTTTCCCTGATCGTCCGGATGTATTAGCTGTTTATACCACACGTCTTGAAGCCGATAATCAATATCCAACGTTGTTGGCCAATGGCAATCTGATCGAAGCAGGTCAAGTCGGTGGGGATCGTCACTATACGATCTGGCAGGACCCGACTAAAAAGCCGAGTTATTTATTTGCGTGTGTCGCGGGCGATCTTGCTGTACTCAAAGATAGCTTCACTACGATGGAAGGCAAGCCTGTTGCACTTGAGATTTATACCGAAGAAAAAGACATTGAAAAATGTCATGTCGCGATGCAGGCGCTGAAAGATTCCATGCTGTGGGATGAGGAGCATTATGGCCGTGCCTATGATCTCGATAATTATATGATCGTGGCAGTAAGTCAGTTCAACATGGGTGCAATGGAGAATAAGGGTTTAAATATCTTCAATACGTCTTGCGTATTATCCAGTCCAGAGACGTCAACGGATGCCTCGAATTTCTATGTGAAGTCGACGATTGCCCATGAATACTTTCACAATTGGACCGGTAATCGTATTACTTGTCGGGATTGGTTCCAATTGTGTCTGAAAGAGGGTTTCACGGTATTTCGTGATCAGAGTTTCTCTGATACGTTGCAGTCACCTGCTGTTCAGCGTATTGATGATGTCTCAAGCTTAAAATCAGCCCAATTTGCAGAAGATGCAGGCCCGCTATCTCATCCACCGCGTCCTGATCATTTTGTGGAAATCAATAATTTCTATACCGCCACGGTATACGATAAAGGTGCCGAAATTGTCCGTATGATGGCGACATTGCTTGGCGAAGAAAATTTCCGTTTAGGGACTGATGAGTACTTCCGTCGTCATGATGGTGAAGCGGTCACGGTTGAGGATTTGATTGGTAGTCTGAGTGATGGGTCGGGTACTGACTTATGGAACTTCTTGCCTTGGTATAGCCAACCTGGCACGCCAGTTGTGACTGGACAGGGTATTTATGATGCCGAGACACGTCGCTACACGTTGACTTTGTCACAGAGTATTCCAAAGAAACCCAACTATCCAGCACCACAGCCATTACCCATTCCGGTCAAGATCGCATTGTTTAATCAACAAACAGGTCAACCGTTGTTGCTTGATGCACAAGGGGAAACAGAAACAGTTTTAATGCTGAATCAGAGTAAACAGGTTTTTGTATTTGAGCATATCTCAAGCCAACCGATTGTTTCGTTATTGCGGGATTTCTCAGCGCCTGTCTTGCTTAATTTTGATTATCAAGATCAAGAGTTGGCTTTCCTGATGCAGTATGAGACCAATGGTTTTAATCAGTGGCAGGCCGCACAGCAGCTTCTTGAACGTATTTTATTGCAAGGGCATGATGCGAGTGCGTATCTAGAAGCGTTACTTGTAACGCTGCCAAAAGTCGCCAGTGTCGATCCTCTATTGGCTTCACGTTTACTGGATATTCCGACTGAAACCTTCATTGCCAGTCGCATTGACAGCAATTATGACCCAGTCGCGGTTCGTTCTACCCGTGAAACGTTGATGAATGCGATTGCAGCCGAACTCAAAGATTTTTGGTCTGCATCATATGCAGCATTGCCTATCGTGCCTTATGCGGATACCAGTGAAGCTATGGGGCAGCGCGCACTGCGCAATGCGGTTCTTGCCTTTGCTAGCCGTGCAGGTGTTGCAGATGCATTGACTCATGCCAGTCAGCAGTATGATGCCGCGGTATGTATGACTGAACGTTTGGGCGCATTGCGTCAACTGGTTAATTATGATGCTGTCGATCATGACGCTAAACTTGCAGATTTTTATCAGCGCTTTGAGAATGAAGCCTTAGCCATCGACTTGTGGTTTGGTTTGCAGGCCAGTAAGCCTAATGCAACGATCGGTGAAATTACGCGCTTGAGTCAGCATCCTCAGTTTGATCTTAATACGCCAAATCGTGTGCGTTCGATTACAGGTAATTTTGCCACCAACCCAGTCGCAGTCTGGACAACCGAAGGAGCACAATTTTATGTGAATCTAGCGAAGACCTTAGATGCGAAGAATCCGATTTTAGGTTCCCGTATTCTACAAGTCTTATCACGTTGGTATACACTCAAAGAGCCACTGCGTACCCAAGTGAAAGCTGTGATTGATGGCTTACAAGGTCAAGTGACGTCGAGCAGCGTCGTCGAGACTTTGGCAAATTTGCAGAAGGCGGGGTGATTTATTGAGGGATGGCGGAAACGTCATCCCTGCTGATTTCTTTTGAAAGATGCTTTAGCCAATCCCCTCAATCGCAAACCGCACCAACCCCAAAATAATCCCAATCATAAAACCGACTACGACACCGTTGACACGGATCATGTGCAAGTCGCCACCCACTTCGGATTCAATTTTACCAATCATATCGCGCGTATCCCAGTTGTGGATTTGCTCGCTGATATATTGAATCACCGTATCTGCATAGCGATTGGCTGCATATTCGGCGAACTGGGCAATTTCATGGTTTAAGGCTTGGCGTACGGCAATATCGGAAGCGAGTTGATTGCCAATCCGCATCATCAAGCCTTGCAGACTACGGCTGATTGCGGATTGCTCAGATTGTAGATCTTCGATGATGCCTTGCATGATGCTTTCATAGATGTGAAAACCAAAAGCAACCACGGTTGGCGATTGCACGAGGCTTTGTTTGAACGCCTCTAGTTTTTGAGATTCTTCAGAGTTATCATCTTCAAGTGCAGTCATCCACTGGGCGATGGAGTGATTAAGCATCAAATGGATATGGTGATCCGGCTGCGTATTGAGATCACGAACTGTGCGGAGTACGCCCCAAACCACATTGCGCTTTACATCAAAACCGAGAATAGTTGCACCACGGGACAGGTGTCCGAACACCCCAGTTTCATCCAATATTTTTTGAATAATCTCTTCAGCATACTCTGGATTATTATGAATCCAGTTATCGACGCTATTTAAAATTAAACTGATTACATCTTGATGGATTTTATTATCAAACACAGCTTTCATCGTGCGCGCAACGGCTTGATTGATAGGGGTCTCACTCAGCCATTGAACGGAGCTTTGTTTGATAAATTGATTAATCGTTTCGTTCTGAGCAATCTTGAGGAAACGCGGAACCAGACGTTTAAGTTCTTCAGAGAGCATCTTGGCATTTGCTGGTTCTGCGAGCCAATTTGCGACGTAGAGCGACATATCAATTGCTTCGAGCTTATTGCGAACGATCTGGGGGGCCAGAAAGTTTTCTTGAACAAAGCGTCCCATTGATTCCGCAATCCGTGCTTTATTCCGCGGAATAATCTCGGTGTGTTCACGAATGAATTTGGGTACCCAGATATGCTTAAAGGGGTCACGAAAGAGAACAGTGATGGCATACCAGTCTGCCAAGCCTCCAACCACGCCAGCCTCTGCCCCTAAGGTGAGAATATGAATAACACCATTATATTGTGGGAAAAAGCGACTGGAGAAGAGTAGAACCAACCAGATTACAACCATCGTTACAAGTAACACTGTTGCAATTCTTTTATTACGGGATAAGTTGAGTTCTGGACTTAGCAGTGAGTTCAAAAAGTGCTCTCCATGAATCAGTATTGCTTAAAATATTGAAGTTATTATCAGTATTGATTGTATCAGTCGGCTTATTTCATCATGACAATAAGCCGAAGTCATTGGCAGATTAGCGGTGAATATCAGGAATTCCAGCCATTTGACGAAGTTGACTCGTCAGTTGTTCTCGGGCTTTAACAAAGCCTCCGATACCACCTTGGAGTAACTCAAAAGCCATGAGGTTGTCGTTGTGCATTTTTTCAAAGACTTCTTGGGTCATATCAATCGACGCAATCGGCGGTTGCTTTGCATTTTCAATAGAAAGCTGTTGAGTGAGGACGCCGGTTTCTTCCGAGAGCTCAGCAAGTAAAGCCGGGGCAATGGTCAATAGATCACAACCTGCCAGAGCAGTCACCTGAGCGATGCTCCGGAAACTCGCACCCATGACTTCGGTTTTGTGACCATGCTGTTTGAAGTATGCATAAATTTCTCGTACTGAGAGCACACCTGGATCAAGTTCGATTGGATAGCTGTCTTTGCCATCATGCTTCTTGTACCAATCTAAAATTCGACCAACAAAAGGCGAAATGAGCGTGATTCCCGCATCAGCACACGCAATGGCTTGATGTAGGCCAAAGATCAGGGTCAAATTACAATGAATGCCTTCTAGCTCAAGAGCCCGTGCAGCCTGAATACCTTCCCAAGTTGCAGCAATCTTGATAAGCACTCGTGATTTATCAATACCTGCTTGTGCATACAGGTCAATGAGTTCGTGTGCTTTGGCAATGGTTTCTGCGGTGTCGTAGGATAGGCGAGCATCGACTTCTGTAGATACGCGGCCTTTGATGAGTTTGAGGATTTCGATGCCTAAGCGTACCGTAAGTAAATCGATGGCACGATCCACCAAGGCATCCGCGGCTAAGCCTTCCGCGCGCGCATCATGAAGCGCTTCTTCGATGAGTGGTAAGCTTGAGGGTAATGATGCTGCAGCCGTAATTAATGAAGGATTCGTTGTAGCATCGATAGGACGAAACCGCTCAATTGCACCGATATCACCCGTGTCAGCGACGACGGTAGTCATGCTTTGCAGTTGAGATAAAAGTGTCTGTGTCGTGTTGTTTGTCATATGAGTTCACTCTGAGTTCTATTAGGCAATACTATTTGTTCGATTTTAGACAGGTTTGATGATGTTTTGACAGGGCTGTGCCTGCCGTTTAGTGGTTTTTTTGCTACACTAAGAGTTCTGTGCATCTTTGAGATCAACAGGATCATTATTTATTTTGATCAATCGTCATCGTATTCCAAAGCCGTGCAATGTATCACTTCCATGAATTATTCTTGATTAGACAAGGAAACAACGCTGATGAGTAACAGCGATAGTACAACAAATGGCACCGCAAAAAATGGTTGGCTGTTTAATTCAACCAAACCTTCATTAGACCAAATCCGCACTCGGATTGACTCGGTAGACCAAGAGATCCACCGTTTATTGAATGAGCGTGCGACGCTTGCCGAGCATGTTGCAATCTCGAAAAAGGCCAATGAAGATAGCCCTTTGTTTTATCGCCCAGAACGTGAAGCACAGGTTTTACGTGCAGTTATGCAGCGGAATCAAGGTCCTCTGTCTAATGAAACGGTAGCGCGTCTATTTCGGGAAATCATGTCAGCCTGTTTGGCCTTAGAAGCGCCTCAGACAGTCGCTTATCTTGGACCTCAAGGGACCTTTACACAAGGCGCTGCACTGAAGCACTTTGGCGCCGATGCGGTGACGGTACCAATTGCGAATATTGATGAGGTATTTCGTGAGGTGGAGTCGGGTAATGCCCATTACGGTGTAGTGCCGATTGAAAATTCCTCCGAAGGTGTGGTGAATCATACTTTAGACAGTTTTATTTCCTCACCACTTAATGTGATTGGCGAAGTAGAGTTACGTATCCATCAAAATTTATTGATCAGCGATACCACTCGTGTTGATTCGATTACCCGTATTTATTCGCATCAGCAATCTTTAGCGCAGTGTCGTAAATGGTTAGATGGACATTTCCCTAAAGCTGAACGTGTTGCGGTGAGCTCGAATGCGGAAGCGGCACGAAAGATTAAAAGCGAGTGGCATTCTGCAGCTATTGCAGGTGAAGTCGCTGCCAAGGAATATGATTTAACGATTCTTAATGCCAAGATCGAAGACAATCCAAATAATACGACCCGATTTTTGATCATTGGTCGCGAGGCTGTACCCGTCAGCGGTGATGACAAAACCTCGTTGCTGATCGCTGCGCATGATAAGGCGGGTGCATTACTGGATATCCTCCAGCCATTTGCAAAGCATGGAATCTCGTTGACAAGTATTGAAACACGTCCTGCATTACCTGATAAATGGGCCTATGTTTTCTTTATAGATTTGGTCGGTCATCAGGATCAGCCTCATGTACGTGCGGCACTTGATGAGATCAGCGCCACGGTGAAAGAGCTGCGTGTGTTGGGTTCATATCCGCGTGCCGTCCTGTAAGACTGATGTGGACGTTCATTTGAACGTTTATTTGATTTTAAGAATTTGTTGGAAATGAACATGCTGACTCTAGATGCGAATAACAATACTCAAGCCTCTTTAAGCCTTCAAGCGGCCAATCAAGGGATAACTAACATAGCTCCCTATCAAACGGGAAAACCGATAGATGAGCTCAAGCGAGAGTTAGGCTTAGATGACATCATTAAACTTGCGAGTAATGAAAATCCATTAGGCTGCTCGCCGCTGGCTAAACAAGCGATGCAAGATGAACTGGCTGAAGTAGGTCGCTATCCAGATGGCAGTGGCTACACCTTAAAAGCGACTATTGCGAGAACGTTTAATGTAGCGATGCCTCAAATTACTTTGGGCAATGGTTCAAATGACATTTTAGAGCTAGTCGCGCGTACATTTGTTTCTACTGATCATAGTGTGGTGTATAGCCAGCATGCATTTGCTATCTATGCTTTAGTCACTCAAGCAGTAGGGGCGACAGGTATCGAAGTTCCCGCTAAAGATTTTGGCCATGATCTTGTTGCAATCGCAAAAGCCGTGCGTGCGGATACTCGAGTGGTTTTTTTAGCTAATCCAAATAACCCTACGGGTACTTGGTTTGAAGAAGCTGAGTTCACGACTTTTATGCAATCGGTATCAAAGTCAGTCTTGGTTGTTTTGGATGAGGCTTATGTTGAGTACTTTCCAGATAACTTCGATAGTTTAAAGTTTCTGAAGCAATACCCTAATTTATTGATCAGTCGTACTTTTTCAAAGGCCTACGGCTTAGCATCGCTTCGTGTTGGGTTTGCATTAGCAACCGCAGAGGTCACAGATTTACTTAACCGTGTGCGTCAACCTTTCAACGTGAATTCTTTTGCTTTAGCTGCAGCTAATGCAGCACTGGGCGATACAGACTTTCTTGCGCAAACCCGTGCTTTAAACCATGCAGGTATGGCGCAGCTAGAAGCGGGCTGTACAACGTTGGGCTTAACTTGGATTCCTTCTCGAGCTAACTTTTTAAGTATTCACGTTGAGCGTAATGGTGCACAAGTTTTTCAGGACTTATTGAAACTGGGTGTGATTGTGCGTCCGATCGGTGGCTATGGATTGCCTGACTATATTCGCGTGTCCATTGGAACCGCTGAAGAAAACCAGCGTTTCTTACAAGCACTGGCTCAGGTGCTTGGTCGCTAAGCGATTTAAAGATTCTATATGAAGATGATCAATCAGCTTAATTGCAACGTAAAAAAGGATTTTTGGTCATGTCAGAACCTGTAACGATTGCTCAAGATCTGACTCAAAAAGTCATTTTTGACAAGGTTGCTTTTATTGGGCTAGGTTTAATTGGTTCGAGCCTTGCCCGCGTATTGCGTGCCAATCATTTGGCGCGTCAGATTGTGGCGAGTACTCGTTCACAAACGACACTGGACCAAGCCCAAACACTTGGGGTGATTGATGCTGGTTTTTCCGATCCAATTGAAGCGGTTAAAGATGCCGATCTCATCGTACTTGCAATGCCGGTCGGTGCAACTGAAGCCGTATTACGTTTGATCGCAAGTTCAATTCGGACCGATGCCATTATTACAGATGTTGGTAGCACGAAAGGGAACGTTGTTCAGGCTGCAATCAATGTTTTTGGCGATCAACTGCCCAGCGGCTTTGTCCCAGCACATCCGATTGCAGGTGCTGAAAAAAGTGGTGTGATGGCCGGTAAGGTTGATTTATTTCGCCATCATAAAGTCATTGTGACCCCACTGGACTCGACCAGTGTTGAGGCTTTAGAAAAAGTCACCATGATGTGGAAGTCTGCAGGTGCAGACGTTTTGAAGATGACAGTTGCTGATCATGATGAAATTTTAGCGCATACCAGTCATTTACCTCACTTACTTGCTTTTAACCTCGTTGATCAGCTTGCAAGTCGTGCTGATAATCTTGATATTTTCCGTTTTGCGGCTGGTGGTTTTCGAGATTTTACCCGTATTGCTGCCAGTGATCCGCAGATGTGGCATGATATTTTTCTCGCCAATAAAAAAGCAATTCTCGCTGCTATCGATGGCTTCACAGGACAACTGCAACAACTGAAGTCCTTGATTGAACATGATGATTCGACATCGTTAATCGGTACGTTGACTAGAGCCCAAGCTGCACGGACTCACTTTACCCACATGATTGAAAAAACGCCTTATTTGGAATCCGCTATGAGTAACAGTACCACATCTCAACAATTTATCGTTCAACCGGGCGGCACCATGTCAGGAACTCTTACGATTCCTGGCGATAAGTCGGTGTCACATCGTTCGATTATGTTGGGTGCACTTGCAGAGGGTACAACGTATGTCACTGGTTTCTTAGAGGGTGAAGACGCACTCGCGACCCTGCAGGCATTTCGAGATATGGGTGTCGTGATCACCGATCCAAAGAATGGTGAAGTCACCATTCATGGTGTTGGTTTACAGGGTTTGAAGCCACCTAAAGGTGCTCTGTATATGGGTAACTCTGGGACAACGACACGTCTCATTTCTGGCATTTTGTCAGCACAACCGTTTGATACCGTGCTGACAGGTGACCCTTCACTGACCAAACGTCCGATGGAGCGTATCGCTAAGCCCTTACGCTTAATGGGCGCAAAAATTCAAACCACGGGTGAAAAGGGCACACCGCCGATCAGCATCAGTGGTGGTCAAGCATTACAGGGTATTGATTATTTGTTGCCTATGGCCAGTGCTCAAGTGAAGTCCGGTATTTTGCTTGCGGCCTTATGGGCCAAGGGTAAAACCACTGTGACGGAGCCAGAGCCGACACGTGATCATACCGAGCGCATGCTTACGGCTTTTGGTTATCCTGTCAGTGTTGATGGCAATAAGGTGACCATTGAAGGAGGGGGGAAGCTCACAGCGACTAATATTCAAGTTCCTGCGGATATCTCCTCCGCGACCTTCTTTATGGTTGCGGCAGCAATTACTGCCAACTCCAACGTGGTACTGCGTCAAGTCGGTATAAATCCAACGCGTACAGGCGTTTTAGAGATATTGAAGCAAATGGGTGCCAACATTAGCCTTGAAAATCAAGCCATGGCTGGTGGCGAGCCAGTTGCCGATATTCGTATCCAAGCGGGAACATTAAAAGGCATTCATATTCCTGAAGATCAGGTACCACTGGCGATTGATGAGTTCCCTGCATTGTTTATCGCCGCTGCATGTGCAGAAGGACGTACGGTACTCACGGGTGCTGCCGAGCTTCGTGTGAAAGAGTCTGATCGTATCCAAGTGATGGCGGATGGCTTGCGCATTTTAGGCGTGGATTGCACGCCAACTGAAGATGGGATGATTATTGAAGGTAAGGGCAGTCAGGGTGCTGTATTTGGTTCGGGTACCATCGAGAGTCATCATGATCATCGTATCGCGATGAGTTTTGCAATAGCGGGATTACGAGCGAGCGGAGTGATCACGATTAACGGGACTGAAACTGTAGCGACTAGTTTTCCAAATTTCACGGTGTTGGCACAACAGGCGGGGCTGACCATTGGAGTGAAGTGAGAAGTTTTAGAGATAAGTAAGTTAGATATTGTAGTGTATAAAAACAAACCAATAAAAAAAGCGAATAACTGAAGTTATTCGCTTTTTTATTAAAACCGCTGAATGCTTAGCGCTGATAATCAACGGCCATCAAAACACTCAAAATCGTGATAATGATCACCGAAACTAGAAACAGTTTCTTTGCCCATACTTGGTCATCAGAGACGGAAAAGCCTTTGATCGCCAAGTAAAGCCAATAGAGGCCCATAATAGCCGCGGCAACGAAATAAACGTAACCTGTATATCCCGCTATCGTCAGCGATAGTGTCGCTAGCGTATAGGCAATAATCCAACCGACTATATGTTTCTTTGCCGTTAGGATTCCTTCTTTTACAGGGAGTACTGGGATCGATGCTGCTGCGTAATCTTGGAAGCGATAAATCGCAATGGCAAAAGAATGGGGCATCTGCCAAATGCTAAAAATCACGAGCAAGATCAATGCGCCTAAATCGAATTGATTGCTAACCGCACAATATCCAATTACAGGGGGCATTGCACCCGAAATACTACCGACTAAAGTGCCATAAACTGAATGACGCTTAAGGTACAAACTGTAAAAACCAACATAGACCACAAAACCTAATACGACAAGCAAGGTCGCAAGCAGGTTAGTCATCGTATAGAGGAGGGTAATCCCCAAGAGTCCTAGAACACTGGCAAAAATCAGCGCATGGTGAGGTGAGATAAGCCCTGTGACCAACGCTCTATTCTTTGTGCGTTCCATTTTTACATCAATATCACGATCAATGTAGTTATTGAATACACATCCAGAAGCCACAATCAGTGAAACACTGACTGCGGTTGCTAAGAATAGAACGGGATCAAAGTTTCCTTTGGAAGCCAGTAAAAATCCACCGATTAACGTAATTAAGTTACCGAAGATAATGCCTGGCTTGGTTAACTGCAAATAGTGCCTAAACATAAAAATAGGCTCTAGTCACCCATAATCATTGTATTGTGATTCAGGTTTTGCATGATCCAAATCGATCCACCGATCACAAGAACGATGATAATCGCAGTGAAGACAAAAGAAACTACAGTATCACGTGATGCTGGTGATAGATCCATATGCAAGAAGTAATGCAAATGAACCACAACCTGCACGGCCGCAAGGATAAATATCCAAGCAATCGTTGCACTGGTTGATGTCACAGGATGCATGACTAGCGCAAAAGGAATAGCCGTTAAGATCACAGACAGAATGAAACCGATAGCGTATGACTTAAAGCTGCCATGTGATCCTGAATGATCGTTATGTCCGTGTCCCATTACAACACTCCCAATAAGTAAACAACAGTGAATACACAAATCCAAACCACGTCAAGGAAATGCCAGAACAAGCTAAGGCAGAGCAAACGTGTTTTGTTGGTTGATGTGAGACCTTTCTGACTGACGAGGGCAATCATTGTTGCCATCCAGATCAGACCAGAGGTCACGTGCAATCCGTGTGTACCAACTAGAGTAAAGAATGCAGATAGGAAAGCACTGCGATCTGGACCATGACCTTCAACGATCAAATGGTGGAACTCATTGACTTCCATACCGATAAAGCCAGCACCAAAGATAAAGGTGATGATGAGCCAACCGATAACTTGAGCTTTGTTGTTTTTGTACATGCCTAGGATTGCAAAACCATAGGTGATACTACTAAACAACAGTAATGCAGTTTCGCCAAGTACGTAGGGTAGTTCAAAAATATCTTTACCCGTTGGGCCGCCTGCATAGCTGTCATGCAGTACGGCAAACGTTGCGAAAAGTGATGCGAAGAGCATCAAGTCACTGAGAATGTAGATCCAGAAACCGTAGATCTTCATCGGACCCGCATCATGGTGAGCATGGTCGTCATGACTGTCATGATGAGCATCATCATGAGAATGTGGCGTGCTTAATACTTCATTAGACATGATTTACATCCTGATACGCTTTTTTCTCTTGGATATGTAGGTTTTCAATGCGCTCTACTTCTGCAGCTGGCACATAGTAGTCAGTTGAGTCATCATAACTACGGACAATAACAGTCACGATAGTTGCAACCACACCAACAGCAACAAGCCACCAGATATGCCAAATCAAAGCAAAACCGAACAAGAGGCTAAAGACACCAACGATAACGCCTACAGCGGTGTTCTTTGGCATATGAATGTCATTGTATTTGACAGGGTGGTTGTTGACTGAACCATCCTTTTTCATTTCCCAAAATGCATCGAGGCTATGAACAGTTGGAATAACCGCAAAGTTATAGAACGGCGGTGGAGATGAAGTTGACCACTCTAAAGTACGGCCATCCCATGGGTCGCCAGTCACATCGCGATTTTTCGCTTGGTTTTTGAAACCAAAGAACAATTGAACGAACTGCAAGAAAATACCCAGTGCAATTACGAGCATCCCGAAGAATGCAACGATCAACAAAGGCTGCCACGCTGGGTTGTCGTAATGGTTCAGACGACGAGTCATACCCATGAAGCCAAGGATATATAGCGGAACGAATGCTAAGAAGAAACCTGCGATCCAGCAATAAGCGGAATATGCACCAATTTTATCACTCAGTTTGAAACCAAATGCTTTCGGGAACCAATATGCAAAACCAGCAAGATAACCAAATACAACACCACCAATAATCACGTTATGGAAGTGAGCAATCAAGAACAAACTGTTATGCAATACAAAGTCAGCACCAGGAACCGCCAAGAGTACACCGGTCATACCGCCCACAGTAAATGTAATGAGGAAGCCGATGGTCCAGATGATTGGTGGGGTGAATTGAATACGACCTTGGTACATGGTAAACAACCAGTTGAAGATCTTGAGCCCTGTTGGAATCGAAATAATCATGGTCGCAATACCGAAGAATGCATTGACGTTTGCGCCAGCACCCATGGTAAAGAAGTGATGTAACCAAACGATAAATGACAAGATGGTGATAACGCCAGTTGCCCATACCAATGAGGTGTAACCAAACAGTTTCTTACGAGAGAAGGTTGCAACAACTTCTGAAAAGATACCAAATGCAGGCAAAATCAGAATATAAACTTCAGGATGTCCCCAAACCCAGATCAGGTTGACGTACATCATCTGATTCCCACCCAGTTCATTGGTGAAGAAGTGCATGTCAAAATAACGATCAAGAGTCAGTAATGCGATAGTCACAGTCAAAACTGGGAACGCAGCAATAATCAGGATGTTGGTACACAGAATTGCCCAGATGAATACTGGCATTTTCATGAGTGTCATACCTGGAGCGCGCATCTTCATGATGGTCACGAAGAAGTTAACACCAGTTAGCAATGTACCGATACCCGCAATCTGAATACTCCAGATCCAGTAATCCACCCCAACACCTGGACTATAGGCCAGACCTGAAAGAGGAGGGTAGGCCAGCCAACCAGTACGCGCAAACTCACCTACGAAGAGGGAAAGATTGATCAATATTGCGCCGACAGCAAATAACCAGAAGCTGATCGAATTCAGGAAAGGGAAGGCAACATCACGTGCACCAATTTGTAGGGGCACAACGATGTTCATTAGACCAACCATCAACGGCATGGCCATGAAAAGAATCATGATCACACCGTGTGCGGTGAAAACTTGGTCGTAATGGTGAGGGGGTAAGAAACCAGGATTATCTCCTTGCGCAATCATCAACTGCGTACGCATCATGAATGCATCGGAGAAACCGCGGACCAGCATAACAAGTGCAACGACGATATACATCACACCGATTTTTTTATGGTCAACAGTGGTGAGCCACTCCGTCCATAAGTATTTCCATTTACCGTAGTACGTTATTGCACCGAGCAGGGCGAGGCCCAGCAGGGACGCTGCAATAAACGTGACGACCAGAATTGGTTCGTGATAGGGAATCGCTTCAAGCGTTAAATTCCCCAATAAGTTTACAGACATTGATTATTCCTCTGATACTTAATGTTGTGTGGTAGTCATAGGCATGTTATGCATGTCTTCACTGCTCATAGCTGCGTGTTCTTCATGGCTTACTGCTGCAGGTGGGTTTGCGCCCTTTTGAGCATTCACGATGATGGTGTCAAACAGATCTGGCGTGACGGTTGAGTAGTACTCAACTGGATGCTTAATGGTTGGTTTTTCTAATGTCTTGTAGGTGTCAGTATTTAAAGCTTGAGGTGCCTGTTTGACTTGTTTAACCCATGCATCAAATTCAGCAGGTGAGTTTGCAATTGCCTTGAATGTCATATCAGAGAAACCAGCACCGCTATAGTTTGCAGATAATCCAGGGAAAGTACCTGCTTCATTAGCAATAAGGTGTAATTTACTTTGCATGCCGCCCATTGCGTAGATTTGGCTACCTAATTGCGGAATGAAGAAGGAGTTCATGACCGTACCAGAAGTGATACGGAACTCCACAGGGACATTTACAGGGAAGGCGATTTGATTAACTGTCGCAATCCCTTGTTCTGGGTAGATGAATAGCCACTTCCAATCTAGGGCAACCACTTCAATCACTAAAGGCTTTGCTGATGACTCAATAGGTTTTTGTGGATTAAGCGCATGTGAGCTTTTCCACGTCACGATCGCAAGTGCAATGATGATGATACATGGAATCGTCCAAACGACGACTTCGATTTTATTTGAATGCGACCAGTCTGGTGTGTATTTTGCTTTCGTGTTAGAGGCTCGGTATTTCCATGCAAAGTAAATTGTCATGAAAATAACTGGAATAACAACGATCAGCATAAGACCCGTTGCTGTAAGGATGAGGTTTTTCTCATCAATACCGACTTGACCTTTTGGGTTAAGCAGAGCCATGTCGCAACCGCTCAAAAGGCTTGCGGCGAGCACGATACCCAGTAGAGGGAGCATGCGTAAAAGTTTAGTGTATGGTTGGTTACTCATCTTGCGACCTTAACTAGAAATTAGAGGGAGCAGCATATTCGATACATCGGGTGCTTCGTGATTGGAGACCAATGCAATTTCTCGAACACTATACAACTTGTTCCTTTCGACTGAAAAACAGTCAATAAACGCAAAAAAATGACGTTTTTGCAGACAAAATAGGTCTGTAATGAACGGAAAGCTTTGCAAATAATGCAATAAAGCACCCTTTTAGATTAAAAAGAGACTTCTTTGTGAATTATATCAGGATGTTTGTATCGAAAACATTGCTTTGGTGCGTTTATTACAATTCGTTTTATAAAAATTATTTATATTCATGGAATTAGTGAAAAGATTTTGTTTTCTTGAAACATTCAAGATACAGGCATATTAAAGCAACTCCTAAATTAACCTGGGACATTACTAAAGCACATGGCGATGTATGCTAAATTACGGCATAATCTGAATTCGTTATATTTCACTTTGCTGTGTCATCTGGCAAATTTGTAGATCATCTTTTTTTTGCAAAATTGATTCACAAGATTGATGCCTAGAGCTCCAAACCACTATGAATGTTTCTGAACTACGTGCCACGTTTGCATTAGGTAGTATTTTTGCCTTGCGAATGCTTGGGTTATTTATGATTGTCCCAGTATTTGCAATCTACGGACAAGGCTATACAGGTGCAACACCTGCATTGATTGGTCTTGCGATCGGAGTGTATGGATTATCTCAAGCGATTTTACAAATTCCTGTCAGCCTATTGGCAGATCGAACAGCGCGTAAGCCTTTAATTGTCATTGGTCTATTAATTTTTGCTCTCGGCGGAGCCATTGCTGCGATGTCGACTTCAATTTGGGGGGTCATCTTAGGCCGCGCGATTGCCGGTGCAGGTGCGATTTCCGCAGTTGTGATGGCACTTTTGGCTGATGTAACACGAGAGCAACACCGCAGTAAGGCAATGGCCGCGATGGGTATGAGCATTGGCCTATCCTTTATTATTGCTTTTAGCTTGGGTCCCTTTTTAACTAAACATGTAGGACTTTCTGGCTTATTCTGGCTGACCTCGATTGCGGGTGTTTTGGCAATAGGATTGTTAGCAATTGTGCCTTCGCCATTGCGCCTTTTGAAGCAGAATCCTCTTGGTTTTGGTGTACAGCTTAAGTCGGTCCTCGTTTTGCCTGATTTAAATCGTCTTCATATCTCTATTTTTGCGCTTCATTTAGTCATGACAGCAGCTTTTGTGATGCTTCCACAGCAATTAGTTCGTTACGCGCACATTCCAGTCGAGGAGCATGGTTGGTTGTATTTGCCGCTCTTGCTACTGGGCGCAGTCATGACGATTCCAGCGATTATTGTGGCTGAGGTTAAACGTCGGATGCGGCGTATTTTTATCGGTAGTGTTGCGCTGGTTGTGATGTCATTAGTTGTTTTAACGGCAGATCACTCTCGCGTTGGTTTGTTGCTTGGAGTGGGTTTATTCTTCCTCGCATTTAACCTGCTTGAAGCTATGATTCCTTCATGGCTTGCTAAGCGTGCACCTGCTGCTGCGAAAGCGACCGCGATGGGCATCAATGCGTCGAGTCAATTTCTTGGTGCTTTTGCGGGTGGAGTATTAGGCGGTCAGTTACTCACCTTTGCAACCCCTCAATTAAGTTGGGCGATTTTGACCGTAATAACATTGGTGTGGTTTTTGATCGTTGTTGGTTTAAACTCACCCCCTTACTTGTCGAGTTTATCGATCCGTTTGCCGGACTTCCCGCAAGGTTCTCAGCATGTGAATGCCAAGATGAATGATTGGGCTGCATGCTTGCTGGAAGTGGGGGGGGTCGAGGATGTGGTCGTTTTGCCTGATCAACATGTGGCTTACTTAAAAGTGGATAAAAAGAAGATGAGTGATACTTCTCGTGAGCAATTATCTCAGTTAGTGGGTCAGCCAGTCGTATTTTAAGTTTTGAATAGAGAGCCAAAATACTTAAATTTAGTGCTTTGGCGTTTGATTCCATTGATTTAGACAAAATAGTAGTCGTTTATGAGCGAGATAGTAGACACAGAAAAAGCAGCCATTCTTGCCCGTGTACAACTCGAGTCGGGTTGGAAAAATGCGTTGGCAGATGCGCTAACCAGCGAATCGATGGGTTCGTTACGTCAGTTTTTGACAGAACAGAAAAAGAAAGAGCTCGTGGTATTTCCGCCCAATAATTTGATTTTCAATGCTTTTAATACAACGCCGTTTGATCAGGTCAAAGTCGTTATTTTGGGACAAGATCCTTACCATGGTGCACGTCAGGCCAATGGTTTGGCGTTTTCTGTACAGCGTAGCATTCCAATTCCGCCCTCATTGCGTAATATCATGCATGAACTGTCCACAGATTTGGGAATTAAACCTGCAGGGCATGGTGATTTGACTTCTTGGGCTGAGCAAGGCGTCCTACTTCTAAACAGTGTAATGACTGTCGTTGAAGGGCAACCCACCAGTCATCAGGGGAGGGGGTGGGAGGAGTTTACTGACCATGTGATCGATGTTGTAAATGAGCAGACAAATAATACGGTCTTTATTCTGTGGGGTGCCTATGCACAGAAGAAAGGTCAGTTTATTGACCGAGAGCGTCATTTGGTTTTGACCGCGGTCCATCCATCTCCGCTTGCGGCTAATCGTGGTGGTTTTTTTGGTCTCAAGCCATTTAGCAAGACGAATCAATATTTGGTGCAACATGGTAAATCTCCAATTAATTGGCAGTTAAATTAGTTTCATGTAACTAAAATTATTTATAGAATGAACGTAATAGGGATATTAAATGACATCATTGAATTTGGTTGATCATCCAGAGTTAATCACTGAGCGTGCAGGAAATGGTTGGACGATTCTGCGTTTAAATCGCCCAAAATCCTTACATGCGCTTGATGAGTCTTTATCCCGAGCGATATTCGAAGTTCTTATTCAGCTTGCCGTAGATGATGAGACGCAAGCGATTTGGTTTGATAGCTCAACGCAAAAATCGTTCTGTGCTGGTGGAGATGTACGTCAGCTACGTCAGATGTCATTAGACGGCAATCCTGCTGGCGCTGATATGTTCTTTAAAGAGGAATATGCAGCAGACTTGATGCTGCATCAATTTAGTAAGCCGATTGTTGTCTGGGGTGAAGGGTATGTGATGGGTGGCGGGATGGGCTTACTCATGAGCGCACCATTTCGTTTAGTCACTCCAAACTCTAAACTCGCGATGCCTGAGATTAATATCGGTCTCTTTCCTGATGTCGGTGGATCCAGATTTTTAGCTGAGCGTGGTTTAGTGGGGCTGTTTTTAGGTTTAACAGGCGCCATGCTGGATGCCGGTGATGCGCATGCCTTAAATTGGGCCACCCATATCAGTCATCTGAGTAAAGAAGATGTGCTAGCTAAACTCATCCAGTTGGATTGGTCAGTCCAAGAATCAGCAACAGGGCATTATCATCTCGTCGCAGACGCCTTGGCGAACATTCATCGTCCCGTCATTGGGGAGGCACTCAGTCATAGCCTTGATCAGATTTTACAGGTATGCCGTGGTGTTAATTTCTTAGAAGATTATCAAGCCATCACTGTGTTATCGGAACTTTCAAGCAATCATTGGCTTAAGCAAGCCGCAGATAATCTTAAAAATGGTTCGCCATCAACGGCGGCTTTAACTTGGCTACTTTGGCAGTGGGCCAGTCGCGTTGACCGTCCTTGGCCGCAAGTCTTTAATCTTGAACGTCAACTTGCGGAATGGAAAATTCGCCATCCTGATTTTAATGAAGGTGTACGAGCACGTTTGGTGGATAAAGATAATGCCCCAGTATGGCAAGTACAGCATGTTGAGTCGTTGGCTCAAGCGCTTGGTGCAATGCCCGAAGCAGATGATGAAAGTTGGCGAGAGGTGTTAAAGCAGTTTGGTGTAGTGTAGCCATGCCTTTAATTGTAATTTGTGACTTCTTCAATAATTAATACGGTTGTTATTTGACGTTGAATACAGACAATACGGAATTCAGTTCCCAAGACCACATATGGATGACGGCTGCTCTAAACCTTGCTAAACGTGCGGCAGAACTTGGCGAGGTTCCCGTAGGTGCAGTTTTGGTGCATGATGAGCAAATCATCGGCGAGGGGTTTAATCAGCCTATTACTCTTAACGACCCGACTGCTCATGCAGAGATTTGTGCGCTACGTGATGCATGTCAGCGACTCCAAAACTACCGGTTACCTCAAGATGCTACGTTATATGTAACGCTTGAACCATGTACCCAGTGTGTAGGTGCATTGATTCATGGGCGCGTTAGTCGGGTGATCTATGCAGCGGATGAACCTCGAGCGGGTTCATTAGTCAGTGCACGGCAATTATTAAGTGATGGTTTTTATAATCATAAATTTACATTTGTTGGCGGGCTGTTAGCTGAAGAAAGTGGTGCATTACTCAAATCTTTTTTTAAGTCACGACGTGGTTAATATCGTTGAATTCTCCATTTAAATTCATTGGAATATAGTTACATGAAACCATTAAATATTGCTGTTTTAACCGTCTCAGATACTCGTGAACTGGCTACCGATACATCGGGGCAATATCTGTGTGATACCTTGGTTGCTGCAGGGCACCATTTGGCTGACCGCGTCATTGTCAAAGATGATATTTATCAGCTTCGTGCAATCGTCTCAAAATGGATAGCCTCTGATGACGTGCAAGTGGTTATTACAACGGGCGGGACAGGCTTCTCAGGTCGTGATAGTACGCCAGAGGCATTGCAACCTCTATTTGATAAGAGTGTTGAGGGGTTTGGTGAGTTATTTCGCCATTACTCTTTGCTTGAGATTGGAACCAGTACACTACAATCCCGTGCACTTGCGGGCATGGCAAATCGTACCTTGATCTTTTGTGTTCCCGGATCTACAGGTGCATGTAAAACCGCATGGAGCACTATTCTTGAGTCACAATTAAACAGCGAAACGAAACCTTGTAATTTTGTAAATCATGTAAAGTCACCTAAGTAACTATTTTAGATGTAAAAGTTACATTCTAAAACGCAGCGGTTCGCAAATAATAAGCGACATGGATTCGTTTGGTCTGAATATCGCATGTAATATCTTTGAGACTTGAACTCTAAATTTATCAGGATTGATACCTATGGCCGACATAGATAAGCCAACAGCCGAGGTGAGACACCTTGATTATGCGGCTCCGACGCCTCCGAAAAGGTCGGGTCTAAAGTTTCCATCACTTGCATGGCAAATTGTCATTGGCTTAATCGCGGGTATCCTTGTCGGTTGGCTTTTTGCTGGGCAGGAATGGATTACGACTTGGGTTGCACCGCTTGGCGATATTTTTATTCGCCTCATTAAAATGATTGTTGTACCGATAGTGATTAGTACGTTGATTGTGGGTGTGGCGGGTACTGGTGATATTAAGGCGCTTGGGCGTCTCGGTGGAAAGACCTTACTGTATTTTGAGGTAGTGACTACAGTCGCCATTATTGTGGGGATGTTTTTTGCGGATATCTTGCAGCCAGGCACAGGCATTCAGTTATCAGGTCTGACCAAGACAGATATTTCAAGTTATGTTGCAACTGAGCATACCGTTGCCCATCATTCATTTGCGGATACTTTTGTCCACGTTATCCCAACAAATATTATTGATGCGCTTGCAAAAGGCGACATGCTTGCGATTATTTTCTTTAGTGTGATGTTTGGTTTGGGGTTGGCTTCGCTGGGTGAGAAAGGCAAACCCATGGTTAATATGTTTGCATTGACTGCAGATAGCATGTTTTGGATCACACGAAAAATCATGCAACTGGCGCCTTTGGGCGTATTTGGTTTGATGGCTGTTGCCGTCAGTAAATTCGGCCTATCCGCACTTATTCCATTGGCAAAACTGGTCGGCGTTGTTTATTTGGCCATGTTTACTTTCGTTTTTGTGGTCTTTGGTCTGATTGCACGTTGGGTAGGCATACGCTTGCTTGAGCTCATTAAGCTTTTGCGCGAAGAGTTGGTTTTGGCATATAGTACGGCAAGTTCAGAAACAGTTCTGCCGCGTCTGATTGAAAAAATGCAGACTTTTGGGGTGCCAAAGCATATTGTTGCTTTTGTTATTCCAACGGGTTATTCATTCAACTTGGACGGCAGTACACTATATCAATCCATTGCTGCGTTGTTTTTAGCGCAGTTGTACGGCATTGATCTTTCATTAGGACAGCAGGTTACGCTTATTTTGGTCTTGATGTTAACCAGTAAGGGGATTGCTGGTGTTCCGGGGGTGAGTTTTGTTGTTCTGCTGGCAACATTAGGTTCAGTGGGGATTCCTGCTGAAGGGTTAGCCTTTATTGCAGGGATTGATCGAATCATGGATATGGCACGAACTGCGGTGAATGTCATTGGCAATGCTTTGGCATCGGTTGTGATTAGTCGATGGGAAGGTCAATTTCGCACAGGCGATACGACAACGATCGCAGAGATAAAAGAAAGTTAAGTTTTAAATTTTAAGGAAACAGTCATGGCTACAATTACAATTCAACAGCGTTTTGCGCAGTCCCCAGAGCAGGTATTTGCGGTTCTTGGAACGCATGCTGGTTTGGGTGCATGTTTTGCACCGTTACAAGTAACGCGAGTTCAAGATTCTGCTGATACTCATTATCCTGATGGCGTAGGTTCTGTACGAAAAATGGGTATTGGTTCAGTGACGCCGCTTTATGAACAAGTTACTGAGTATGAACCGAATAAGTTTATTGAGTATGTGCTGATCAATAACCCTTTGATTAAGCATCATGTGGGCCGTTTGATTTTTACGCCTGCTGGTACCGGCACTTTATTGAATTACACCATTGAACTAGAAGGAAAGGTTCCAGGTTCAGCACCAATTATTTTAGCTGGGCTGAAAGTGGGTATTGTTCAAGGGCTTAAGAAATTGGCTAAAACACTATAATGACGTACGAATCTGCAAAAGTGCCCAATGTGATTACGATTGATGGTCCAAGTGGCTCAGGTAAGGGGACACTTGCTGCGCGTCTGGCGGTGCACTACGGTTATAACCTTTTGGATTCTGGCGCCTTGTACCGTTTGCTTGGGTTAAAAGCGGAGCAAGAGGGTTTATTTCACGAAGGCGCTTTTCGTGGAAATGTCATTCCGACTGAACAATTGGCTAATCTGGCTTTGACCCTTGATATCCAATTTATTCCAGATGCTGACCAGCAATTATTGGTTTTGCTCGACGGTCATGATGTCACACAGGTCATTCGTACTGAGCAGACAGGTCATCTAGCATCGCAGGTTGCTGTGATTCCAGAGGTGCGTGAAGCGTTGCTACAACGTCAACGGGATTTTGCGGTGCAGCCTGGATTAATTGCAGATGGTCGTGATATGGGTACAGTTGTTTTTCCGGATGCACCAGCTAAAATTTATCTGACAGCGTCAGCCAATGCACGTGCAGAGCGTCGGGTAAAGCAATTGCAGAATATGGCAATTGATGCTAATATAGACAATATTTTATCAGACATCGTTGCGCGCGACCGACGTGATATGGAGCGTGCGATTGCACCCTTGAAACCTGCTGATGATGCCCTCATTGTGGATAGCTCATCGAAAGGAATTGACGAAGTGCTGGCTGAGTTAATTCGTTATATCGATTTACATGTGTAATTGATTTTGATATCCACGAGTCAATTACATCGTAGTATGTTTTAAATTTTTAGCTTTCAGTTGGCTTTGCTTTTTTTAGAGTAAAGTGCATTGAAGGCTTTTTGGTCTTTCTAAAAGCCAAGTGCATTGAAGGCTTTTTGGTCTTTCTAAAAGCCAAGTGAAAATATGGTCAATGGTCTGTTTTTAGATCAAGTGTTTTCATTTGACTCAATCCGATCCGCAGCAGATTGACCCTGCGCGGCTATACACAAACAGGTTATACCATGATGGAATCTTTTGCCGCCCTATTTGAAGAAAGCCTAAAAGGCAAAGGGCTTGACGTCGAAAAGGGCGCGGTGATTCAAGGTACAGTAGTAAACATTGATAGCGATTGGGTCACTGTTGACACTGGACTAAAATCCGAAGGCGTAGTGCCTCGTGAAGAGTTTTTGAGTGAATCTCGTGAACTTGAAGTTGCGATTGGCGACACTGTTGATGTGGTCGTTGAAGCACTTGATAACGGTATGGGTCAAACTGTACTGTCACGTGAAAAAGCAAAACGTGTTGAAACCTGGACTAAACTTGAGCGTCTGTTTGATGCACAAGAAATCGTTACCGGTATCATCTCTGGTAAAGTTAAAGGCGGTTTCACCGTTGATATTGGTCCAGTTCGTGCGTTCTTGCCTGGTTCATTGGTGGACACTCGTCCAATCCGTGACACCACTCATCTTGAAGGTATCGATCAACAGTTCAAAATTATCAAGCTTGATGCTAAACGCAACAACGTTGTTGTTAGCCGTCGTGCAGTTATGGAAGCTGAAAGTTCAGCTGACCGTGAACAATTGCTTGGTAAACTGGAAGAAGGCCAAACCGTTACCGGTTTGATCAAGAACCTCACAGACTACGGTGCATTCGTTGATCTGGGCGGTATTGATGGTCTCCTGCATATCACCGATATGGCATGGAAACGTATCAAGCATCCTTCTGAAGTGGTTGAAGTTGGTCAGGAAGTTACTGTTAAGGTTCTCAAATTTGACCGCGATCGTAACCGCGTCAGCCTTGGTCTGAAACAATTGGGTGAAGATCCATGGGTAGCAATCATGAACAATTATCCAAAAGGATCAATTGTTGCTGCACGTATCACCAACCTGACTGATTACGGCTGTTTCGCTGAAATCGCTGAAGGTGTTGAAGGTCTGGTTCACGTTAGTGAAATGGATCACACCAACAAGAACATCCATCCATCTAAAGTCGTTCAAATTGGCGATGAAGTGAATGTGATGGTGCTTGAAGTTGATCAAGAGCGTCGTCGTATTTCTCTGGGCATCAAACAAACCCGTGCTAACCCATGGGATGAGTTTGCTAAAGCGCATGAAAAAGGCGAAAAAGTATCAGGTACCATCAAGTCAATCACTGACTTCGGTATTTTCATTGGACTGCCTGGCGGTATCGATGGTCTGGTTCATTTGTCTGATATTTCTTGGAGCGAGCAAGGCGAAGAAGCCATCCGCCGCTACAAGAAAGGCGACACCGTTGAAGCGGTTATCCTCTCTGTTGATGCAGAAGGCAATCGTATCAGCTTAGGCGTTAAGCAAATGAGCAACGACCCATTCAACGACTACACAGCGACTAATGATCGCGGTGCACTTGTTAAAGGTACTGTGACTGCTGTTGATGCAAAAGGCGCAACAGTGAACCTCGGTAACGATATCGAAGGTACATTGAAAGCTTCTGAAATCAACCGTGATCGCGTAGAAGATGCCACTAAGCATCTGACTGTTGGTCAAGAAATCGAAGCGAAAATCATCAACGTTGATCGTAAAACACGTTCAATCAACTTGTCGATTAAAGCGAAAGATGAAGCTGAAGACCGTGATGCAGTGAACAACTTGAAAGCAACAACTGCTGCTGCTCAAGAGGGTGCTGGTCCACGTACTATCGGTGATTTGATCAAAGCTCAAATGAAATAAGACTAATCAGGACACTTTTTTTGAGTGTTCAGGTTGTTGAAAAAAGCCATCCTAAATAGGGTGGCTTTTTTATGTGCGACGTTTGCTTTGTGTCAATCGACTACATTATTGTATATAAGGAGTATTTTGGGGTAGACGCGCGAGATGCTTGGTGTTATGTTCCAGACCAAGATAGCCGTATTGTTCTTTATGAACAACAGGTTCGGTTGTATCACTTGTTAATCTAACGTATTACTCTGGCTGCAAGTCATTAAGGATTGTTCGACGCAGTAGACGTGCCGATGAGTAAGATACACTGCCAAAAGAATATAAGGAGTGACATTGTAATGACCACTGGATTAAATAAATCTGACATCATTGATCGTATGGCTGGCCAATATCATCAACTTTCTGAACCTGCAATTGAAGATGCAGTGAAAGTAATGCTCGAGCAAATGATTGATACCTTGACTGATGGTAATCGCATCGAAATCCGTGGCTTTGGTAGTTTTGCATTACACCATCGCGCAGCACGTGCAGGGCGTAATCCTAAAACTGGCCAATCTGTTGCTGTTGAAGCTAAATCGGTTCCACATTTTAAACCTGGTAAAGCGTTGCGTGACGCTGTGAATCCAGAAAAATAAAGCGCCAATAGAATGATCTTGGTGATATGGATTGAGTCACATATTACTTCAAGAAAATTTGATACAAGAAGATCACCTTGGATGTGTATTTTATTAGGTATGCACAATATTCAAGGATAGGGTCTCGAGTCCTTTTAATTTCGGAGTAATATCGTGCGCTTTATTTTAGTGATTTTATTGGTTGCGGTATTTGGTTATTCATTAACCTTGGTACTATTTAATCAATCAGTTACACAGGTTGATTTGCTGTTTGCACAAGTGCCAACCATGAATTTGGGTTTGTTGCTCGTGATTACACTGGGCCTTGGTATCATTGTTGGTTTATTGCTCGGTGTCTTGGTATTTCGTGTGGTACAAACACGTTGGGAAATTAAGCGTCTTAATAAAGAGCTCGATGTCGTACGTGCGCGCCATATTCAGGCAGCTGCAGCAGCTGCTGCCGCTACCGCTACCGCAGCTGCTGCATCGGCAGTACCTGCAGCTACACCAGTAAAACACGAAGAAACAAACATTGTACCGCCAATGATGTAAAGAAGTTGAGCGGTGGTGTAGATGATAAAAAGTCGAGATTAATTCTCGGCTTTTTTATGAATAGTATTTGGTGATATTTGCTGCATATCTGCTTTTCTCACTGCTGCATTTTATTTTATGGCACTGCCGCCGAGCTGAGTTATAATGCGACAAAAGTAAAGAAGAGAATAAAGACGTGAGTTTAATAGTTGCATTGGACACCCATTCACTAGATGCTGCACTGGCGATCGCTGATCAGCTTGACCCTACGCTATGTCGAGTCAAAGTGGGTAAGGAGCTCTTTACTTATACTGGCCCTGCTGTGGTTCAGGCACTACATGCGCGTGGTTTTGAAGTTTTTCTCGATTTGAAATTCCATGATATACCCAACACGACTGCTCACGCTGTTCAAGCTGCCGCAGATTTGGGTGTGTGGATGGTGAATGTGCATGCCAGTGGCGGTCGTCAGATGATGCAGACTAGTGCGGCACGTTTAAAGCAAGGCGGGTATGCGACGCATCTGATTGGGGTCACTGTACTGACTTCCATGTCAGCTGAAGATTTGTTGGATGTAGGGATTACGATTAGTCCTGCAGAGCAGGTCGTGCGTTTGGCCCAGCTTGCCTATGACAGCGGATTGGGTGGTGTGGTGTGTTCCGCACAGGAAGCGGCACTCTTACGAGCAAAGTTTGGTCCAGAGTTCTTATTGGTGACGCCGGGAATTCGCCCAGCGGGTAGTAATGCTGATGACCAAAAAAGAATTGTGACGCCTGCTGATGCAATGCGCCAGGGGGTGAGTCATATGGTTGTTGGTCGTCCGATTACTCAAGCGGCTTCACCGAAGCAAGCTGTACTTGACATCTTAGCCAGCATCTAAGTGCTGCGCTTTATCTGGGTTGGATTGAAATCTCAGCTCAGATGAGGCTTAAGAGGCTTATTTCAACACAAAATCAACACGATTCGGTCCACCTTTATCTTTGATGCCGTCACTGGTCAATTTTGGCGCGATTAAGAATATTCGATCAGATCCGATTTCACCTTTAGTTTGTAAATAGGTGCGAATCGCTTCTGACCGTTGATTGGCTAATGAAACTAAATCATCTTGGCTCACGGCTGTATTGGTCACAATAAGCTTTTCCATTTCCGCAGGCGGAAGAGATTTATTCAGACCAATAAAGTTATGAGGCTTTTCAAATTTTGAAGCGCTGTAGACTTTACCCATATACTTTTGTTTATCCGCATCGGTAACTGGGTTTTCTAATGAGTCTTCGGCATTCAGTTCTGAATTATCCTTGCGCTTAAGGGATTTAATCTTGCGATTCAACAAGTTTTGGCTGATGCCAATACTATCTGTTTTAGGGTCTGCGCGACCGACCAAATCCATTTTAAGTGCGGGGCGATCAATGAGCGCTTTTGCAATCGTATCAAGCTTACCCTGAGCTTCTTTGGTCAGCACAGCAGAGCCTGGTGCAAACTCTGCATAGCCTAACTCATCTCCTCCGCCAAATGCTGAACTGATCAAGGCGAAAGGAGATGTGACGGCTTTGGTGATCAAGTTAATAAAGATACGCACAATGATGCCACCAATAGAAAACTGTGGATCAGAGAGTGTTCCTGAGATTGGCAAATTAATATTAATTTGGCCATGACGATCTTTAAGCAGTGCAACGGCTAGGAGCACTGGCAGTTTAGTCGCGGTAGGACTTTCTATACGGTCACCAAAGGTTAATTGGTCGATACGGACATTATTTTGTGCAACGAGCTTATCGTTTTCAATGTGATAGTTCACATCCATCGACAGCTTTCCTTTTTCAATGGCATAACCTGCATATTTAGCGGCATAGGGCGTTAAGCGGGGGAGCTCGACACCATTTGCACTGGCCTTAATATCTAGAAACATGGGTTTAAAGAGCGGGTTTAATGAACCTGATATGGTGACAGGTGCATCGTTGTCGATTTTGCCATTGAGATCGATCGGGGCTGCTTGTGGTTTGTCTGACGAAACGGCGCCAATGCTACCATTCATATTGGTGAGGTTTGCGGTGTAATGCGGTTTAACGAAATTGTCCGTGTAATTGATGTTGCCGCGCTTAAGGATGACTTGACCGATTTTAATCACTGGGCTATTGGATTTTGGTTCTGTAACAGTTGCAACAGCCACAGCTGGTTTTACTTCGATTTTAGATACATCTGGCTTTGTAGTATCCGCAGGTGTATCTGATGTGACTGATTTTGGCGCTGAGCCTGGCGGTGTATTTTTGGCAACGATCACATCCTGCAGATTGAGTTTTGCTGCCTCAGAAAGAATAAGGCGAGCGTAGAAATTATCTAGGGTAATCTTAGATAGCGTGACGCTCTGTGCAGTACCGCCGATGTTGGCATTAATACCACTGATATCTAACGTATTCCATTTAAGAAAGCCATCTGAGGTGACTTTATCAATGGCACGTAGATTATTGACGCGAAAATTACCATTATAAGTCGTATGCAGTTGCTGATGAGCAACGGGTGGTGTCAGTTGAAGCTTGCCTTTAGCGCTAGCTTGTCCTGCCGCAAGGACGATATTAAGATAATCTGTGAAATAAGGCTGTACCGCAGTGATAGGAAGGTTTTGAGCATCAATTGCGAGATTCAGTGATTTAAATTGCGCTGCGATCATCCCATCTACTATCAGTTTTCCCGTTTTATTTAATTGTGTTTTTAGGCCGACTTTGAGTGGGGTATCCAGTTTACTGGAGATATTCTCAACCGTGAGATTGAGTCCATCAGCACGAAGTTGAACAGCAGGTGTGACGGTGTTGTCTGTCAGGCTTACATGGCTATCATTGATTGCCAACTGATTAAGGTGGGCAGTCCAGTTGTTTTGAGTTTTCTTAGCGGATGAGTTTGCTTGAGTTGAGGTCGGTCGTTTTGTCTTTGGGGTTGCTAATATAAATTGCTCAAGATTGATTTTACCCTGTGCATCACGACGAATATCACTTTGGAGACCTTGCAAGCGTACTGCGCTGATATTTGCGGTCTTGGTTAATGTGTTGACGTTGGTGTTTTCAAGGTTAATTTTTTGTGCACTGATAGTGTTAGTTGGTGTGGAGCGTGAAGTTGCTTTGAGTGCATTGAGCTCTGCTCTTAATTCTTTGAGTTCCAATTGCCCATTATGAATATCCAGTAATGTATTGAGCGAGAGCTCGCCAGAAACTGATGCAGCAAGTACCCGGTTCATATAGGGTTGATATAGCGCGAGCGGGAGCGCGGCAATATGTACCTTACCCGATAGATCACCGCTCAATGGGCTTACAGTGCCGGCAAATTGGATATCTTGATTTTGTGCAGTACCACTGGACAGTATGAAGTTGCTCGGCGGAGCTTCTTTTGCGGAGGATAGCTTGGTTGCCAAGAGTGTAATGTTCTTGAGCTGGGTATTAAATACTGGGGATGCATTTGTGGCATCTTGCCAATTTAAAGTTCCGCCTTGGATGTCCAGTTTTGTCAGGATAATCTTGGGTAAGGACTCTTGAGTATTGGGTGAGGCTTTAGATTGTATGGGGGATGGCTTAGTTGCTCCTTTGAGCATAGCCCAGTTCAATTGTCCTTGATGATTTAAGCTACTCCACACTTCTGGATTTTTAATTTCGATTTTATCAATATCAGCATCGCCATTGAGCAGATTCAGCTTATGAAGCTGGGTATTAATGCTCTGAACATAGAGCAGGGGGTTATTTGCTTTGTCTTTTAGTGCTAGATCATCAAGTTTAATTTTGCCAGACAGTGCCACTTCTGGCTGATTCTTATTTCGAGAGAAGGTGAGATCCAGTTGCGTGGATAATTTACTGCTTTGAATATTGATAGGTAATGCCACAGGAGAGAAGGCGGCATAACTTGCCAGATCCAGTTGATCAATATCAAAGGCTAATGAAGTTTCTTGATTGCCTGAAAAGGGTTTGCTTCGCCCTTTGAGATTAAAAGTGGTTCCATTAATGATCGCGGATAGATGCGGTTGGACAAAAATATCAATCTTGCTGGGAAAGTTAGAGACATAGGGAAGTCCTACATTGAGTGACTCGATCTTAACTTTTTTGCCCGTGACCTGATCATCAAATTGGATAGCACCGTTTTCGAGTTGGATATTCGATACGGAAAAGAGCGTTGTTCCGTTACTCTTAGGTTTTGCGAGAATACGGTCTAAAATATCTGAGAAGTTATAGCGCCCAGATTTTGCTGCACTTGTGCGCACGATATGTAGCTTGGGCTCAATGAGTTTAGCTTCGCTAAGAACGGGCGCAAGACGATAGATAGATGTCAGTGATGTGCTGAGTTCGAGTTTTTTTGCTGAAAATGCGGTGGTCACTTTATCGGGTTCGAAAAGTGAGAAGTCTGATGCGGTAAGGGTAAATGTCAGTGGATTGAAGCGAATCTCACCGATAGTCGCCCGTCTACCGATTTGCGTTTCGATTTGCTGCTCGACGATGTGCTTCGCTAATGGTGGTACAGCAAACCAGCTGATTATCGCTAGCAGGGCTAAAATGAGTAGCGTGATACTCATCCAACGTAAGATTTTAGGAAGTTTTGATGAGAGATTGAGAGTCTTCATGCCCTTTTTCCTTATAGACAAAATGTCCAAAGCCCATCATATCTACGATGGTTTGCAAAAGATGTGTAGCAGTTCGGATATTATGCTTTAGCGATTGGAAGTTTACTGTAAGTATCTTGAAACAGAAGGACAAATACGAGATAGCAAGACGAGCTTAAGTAGGATCTTATAGAGAGGGGATTACTTAATTTTGTACAATAAAAAACGCCCAATTAAGGACGTTTTTTGATCATTAAAGGCGAATGCTTATTTAGCAAGTGCTTTAATGTGAGCGTTCAAACGGCTCTTATGACGTGCAGCTTTATTCTTGTGAATAATGCCTTTGTCTGCAACGCGGTCAATAACTGGAACTGCTTGTTTGTAAGCAGCAGTTGCTGAAGCGTATTCACCAGTAGCAATCGCATTGACTACTTTCTTGATGTATGTGCGAACCATTGAACGTAGGCTTGCATTATGTTGACGTTGTTTAACGTTTTGACGTGCGCGTTTGCGAGCTTGGGCTGAATTTGCCACTCAAGCGACTCCTTTAGATGTAGGTAATTGACTTAGACAACATTCAAAACCAGCCATGCCAGAAGTCATGAACCCGCTCAAACGTGCTAATAGATCAAATTAAGGCGCGAATTATGCCGTAGTCGCATTTTAAAATCAAGCAAAACGCTACCCAAATTCCACGGAATTCTTAGTTTTTACAAAATCGCCTTGATTAGAATCTCATGCAAAACTTGAAAACGGATAGGATAGGGCATTCGTTGGGGGAAGTACTCAGTTTTTTTAATATCAATGAACTTAAAAATAGATTAAATACAGGTGATTATATGGCTATTGTAACACAAGCTTCGAGAAGTGGGCCTTTAGCAATAGTAATCGGGGCTACGGGGTTGGTCGGGCGTCTTCTAATTCAGCAGTTGTTACAGTCAGGGCATTATCAAACGGTGTATGCAGTTGTACGCAAGTCTTTTGATTTATCGAGTTATGATTTAGTCAATGCGCAAACTCAACTTGCATGGATTCAGATTCCAGATTTCAACAAGCTCCATCAAGTGCTTTCGAGTTATGACTTATCTGGTGCTGATGCATTTAGCACGTTGGGATCGACTCAAAAACAAGCAGGAAGTAAAGAGGCTTTTTATCAGATAGATCATGATTTTAGTCTTGCTTTTGCCCAAGTGTGTCATCAACAAGGCGCGCGTCATTTATTGCTGGTTTCAGCAATGGGAGCAAATGCCCATTCACTGGTCTTTTATAACCGGGTTAAAGGCATTCTTGAGGCCGATATTCAAAAAATAGGTTTTGAACATTTTTCTGTGTTTAGGCCTTCTTTATTATTAGGCGCGCGCGCGCATGAGAAGCGCTGGGCTGAGGATATCGGTCAGAATTTATTTACTTGGGGGCAAAAGCTACTACCCGAGACATTTAGCGTTCGTCCGATTGAAGCAAATCGCGTTGCAATTGCGATGAGTCAGGTTGCACGTTTGAAGGCCAACGACAACGCTTTAAAACCGTTGGATCACGATATTTGCATTTATTCTAATCATGAGATGTTAAAAGCGACATTAAATGCTACTTAATATGTTTATAATTTAGAAATTGAATTTAAAAATGACCATGGAGTATCGACAATGACTGTTTCTCAAGCTGTTGATTTTGTGACCTGTGATTTGTTGGATGATCATCCAGATACACAAGTGTGTAGCCCGTCGATAGATGGTAAGTCGTTTCGTAATTTTGGTGGTCGTAAAGCGTTTGGTGGATTGGTCGTGACCGTCAAGTGCTTTGAAGATAATTCGCGCGTCAAAGAGCTACTTGCAACGGAAGGTGCTGGCAAAGTATTGGTTGTGGATGGTGGTGCTTCTATGCGCTGCGCGCTGCTTGGTGATTTGATTGGGGAAAGTGCGGTTAAGAATCATTGGGCGGGTGTGATCGTTTATGGTTGCGTACGTGATGTCGATGCCCTTGCGACTCTTGATTTAGGTGTACAGGCACTCGCCAGCATCCCACAAAAAAGCAATCGTAAAGGACTTGGTGAGACGGATGTGACCTTGAGTTTTGGCGGTCTTATGATCGAGTCAGGGATGTATGTCTATGCAGATAACAATGGAATTTTGGTGTCTGATGTGGCGTTAATCAGCTAGTTATTATTTGCAATGCTGATTTAAATATTAAAAAATGGAATTCGTTATGATTATGCATCAAATTAAGGTTTTGCAGTCGGTTGTTTCTACATTGCTTGAAGGGGGACGTGGAGTCAGTGGCACAGCCAATCCGAAACAACCTGCATTGGCGATTCAACTGTACGATAGAGAAGGTTGTCCATTTTGCCGTCGTGTACGCGAAGTATTGACCATGTTGAACTTGGATTTTGAAGTGTATCCATGTCCTAAAAACGGTACTCGTTTTCGCCCTATAGCGGAACAAATTGGTCAAGAGATAGGCGGCAGTGTTCAGTTTCCATTGCTGGTTGATGAAAATACGGGTGTGAAGCTACAGGGGTCTCAGGCCATTATTGATTACTTGTTTCAAACCTATGGTAAAACTGGGAAAACACCCGCGAAATGGAAAAATCTATCTAAACAGCCTGTCATCGGTACGCTGGTGAGCGGAGCTCGTTTGATGCGGGGGCTGAAAGCTGACTCTACTAATGCAACAAAAGCGCCACCCGCACAGATGTTGCAGTTGTGGAGTTTCGAAGCCAGTCCTTACACGCGTCTGGTCCGTGAGCGTTTATGTGAGCTTGAGTTGCCGTATGCGCTGCATAATGTGGCAAAGGAACGTTGGCAAGATATGGGGCCAGCTGTACTGCGTTTGAAGCCGGGTCCTTATGTTCCGCTTGCAGGTGGTAAACGTGAACGTGAGATCGTCAATATGCAAGGACGATTACAAGTTCCTTATTTGATTGATCCTAACACAGGTGTTCATCTGTTTGAATCAAAAGATATTATTGACTATTTGAACCATACATATTGTTAATTAGTTCTATAGCCGGCTCTGGTGATGGCAAGCTGGCTCTAGGAGCTAGTGAAAGTTTGTTGAATTTAATCCACCGGATGTACGGGTTTACCCTTGCACTTCGGCAGCCAGTCACCATAATACACAAAGGTTAAGAATACTGTATGTGTGAATATTAGCGCTTAGATTGCTATAACGGATTTAATCATCGTTTTTGTGGTTGTGTCGTTAGCCTGCTTTAATTGAAATAGTTTTGCGTTAAAGTTTTATTGAGTACGCGACAATGTTTGAGTCGCATCGTTTAGAGTCACTTTTAGTATAAGGTGACTTGTTTAAAATCATTTATTTAGAGTCGATAGTCAATGTTAGCTAGTCTGGTCGGTGGCATTTTTGGCACCAAAAATGAACGTGAACTTAAACGGATGCGTAAAAGCGTCGATGCCATTAATGCCTTTGAGCCGACAATTTCGGCACTTAGTGATGCTGAAATAGCTGCAAAGACATCCGAATTTAAAAAGCGTTATCAGGATGGGGCAACATTAGACAGCTTATTGCCTGAAGCTTTTGCGGTCTGTCGTGAAGCCAGTAAGCGTGCGCTGGGCATGCGTCATTATGATGTGCAGCTCATCGGTGGGATCACCTTACATGAAGGTCGTATTGCTGAAATGCGTACTGGTGAGGGGAAGACCCTCATGGCAACACTGGCGTGTTATTTGAATGCGCTGAGTGGTGCTGGTGTCCATGTGATTACCGTGAACGACTATTTGGCTGCACGTGATGCGGAGCTAAACCGTCCATTGTTTGAGTTTCTAGGACTCACTGTTGGCGTGATTCGCTCCATGCAGAGTCAAGAAGAGAAGCATGAGGCTTATCGTGCGGATATCACTTACGGAACCAATAACGAATTTGGTTTTGATTATCTGCGTGACAACATGGTGTTCACACCAGAAGAGAAGAAACAACGCGGTTTGAACTACGCGATCATCGATGAAGTTGACTCGATCCTGATTGATGAGGCACGTACCCCGCTGATTATCTCTGGTCAAAGTGATGATTCTTCAAAACTTTATGCCATGATCAACCAACTGGCGCCAGAGCTAACACGTCAAAAAGAAGAAAAAGTTCCTGATGGTGGACATTTCTGGATCGATGAAAAACAGCGCAGCATTGATATGACCGAAGCGGGTTATGAATATGTTGAACAGCGTCTGACGGAGATGGGATTGCTGGAAGAAGGGGATAGCTTATATTCACCCAGCAAGCTGAATTTGGTTCATCATGTCCATGCTGCACTCCGTGCCCACAATCTGTTTCAGCGTGATGTGCACTATATCGTCAGTGAAGGGGAGATTGTGATCGTCGATGAGCATACTGGTCGTACTATGCCGGGTCGCCGTTGGTCTGAAGGTCTGCATCAAGCTGCTGAAGCGAAGGAAGGTTTGAATATTCAAAATGAAAACCAAACTCTCGCGACAACAACTTTCCAGAACTACTTCCGTCTCTATCATAAACTCGGTGGTATGACGGGTACCGCAGATACAGAAGCAGCCGAATTTGCCCAGATTTATGCTTTAGACGTGGTGGTGATACCTACGCATCGTCCAATGGTTCGTATTGACCAGAATGACCTGATTTTCCTTTCGAAAGTCGGGAAATACAAAGCCATTATTGAAGAGATCAAGCGTATCCAATTGACTGGTGCACCTGTATTGGTGGGTACGGCCACGATTGAAGCCAGTGAATTTTTATCCAATATGCTGACGCAAAGTGGTATTCGTCATGAAGTGTTGAACGCGAAACAGCATGAGCGTGAAGCATATATCATCGCGCAGGCGGGTAGTCCCTCAGCCATTACGATTGCAACCAATATGGCGGGTCGTGGTACTGACATTTTGCTCGGTGGTAACTGGAAAGTAGAACTTGAAGCGATTCCTGACGCGACTGAAGCAGATGCCCAGCGCCTTCGTGCTGAATGGGAAGTGAAGCATAAGCAAGTGATTGATGCGGGCGGTTTACATATCATTGGTTCTGAGCGTCATGAGTCACGCCGTATCGACAATCAGCTCCGTGGTCGTTCTGGTCGTCAAGGTGATCCTGGTGTATCGCGCTTCTATTTGTCACTTGAAGATGACCTGATGCGTATTTTTGCGGGTGATCGTGTGACCAACATGATGCGCGCGATGGGTCTCAAAGATGACGAAGCCATTGAGCATAAAATGGTGAGTCGCTCGATTGAGAATGCGCAGCGTAAAGTTGAAGCACGTAACTTTGATATTCGTAAAAATCTGCTCAAATATGATGACGTAGCGAATGAGCAACGTAAGATTATTTATGGCCAACGTGATGATGTGCTCTATGAGCCAACGATTCATGAAGGCATCTTGAATATGCATCATGACGTGATCAATGGTCTAATCGATAACTTTATTCCACCACAAAGTATTGATGATCAATGGAATATTCCGGGTCTTGAGAACTCATTGTCGGTTGAATTCGGCCTGAGCTTGCCCGTGCAACAATGGTTAAAAGAAGATCGCCGTTTAGATGAAGATGCATTGCGTCAGAAAATCGTTGATGCATCGGTTGCACACTACGAAGCGCGTCGTGTTCAGATGGGCGATGAAACGGCGAATATGTTGGAACGTCATTTCATGTTGCAATCACTGGATCGTCATTGGAAAGAGCATCTGGCTGCAATGGACTATTTGCGCCAAGGGATCCATCTGCGTGGTTATGCTCAGAAAAATCCAGAGCAGGAATATAAGCGCGAAGCATTTACTTTGTTCCAAAACATGCTGGCAGCAATCAAGTCTGAAGTGATTCAAGATTTATCGCGTATGCATGTCCCAAGTGCTGAAGAAATTGCCGAGATGGAAGCACAGCAGCAACGTGACGCTGAGGCAATGCATCTCCAGTTCCAACATTCTGGGGTAGATGGTTTAACAGGCGAAGTGTCCCAAGACCCTGAGCTTGCAGCATTGAATCAAGCGGATATGCGTTTGAATGGCACCTTTACCGAAGTCAATCCTTATGCAGGGCAGAACATTGGTCGTAACTCGCCATGCCCTTGTGGATCCGGGAAGAAATATAAGCAATGTCATGGTGCACTGGTTTAATCGCTGTGCATTGAGCGTGTGAATAAAAAAACGAACCTAGAGGGTTCGTTTTTTTTATATCCATTTAAAACTTCAAATTAGAATCTCGACGCTGGCAACGCCCTCAAAAACTCATTCCGCGCCTGATTATCCGTCGTAAACTGGCCGATCATGGCGACACTGCGTGTACTAGAATCCTGCTTTTGGACACCGCGCATCATCATACACATATGCTGTGCATCCATGACCACTGCCACACCGCGTGCGCCTGTTGCATCCATCACAGCTTGAGCGATCTCTTGGGTGAGGTTCTCTTGAATCTGTAACCGGCGTGCATACATATCGACGATACGTGCCATTTTGGATAGACCCAGTACTTTACCTTCAGGCAAATAAGCAACGTGCGTATGACCCATAAACGGTAATAAATGATGTTCACACATTGAGAAGAACTCAATGCCTTTAACCATCACCATTTCATGATTGTTGGAAGGGAAGATCGCGCCGTTGGTGACGTCTTCTAAGGTTTGCGCATAGCCTTTAGTCAGGAAAGACAGTGCTTTTGCAGCACGGATTGGGGTATCCACAAGACCTGGACGTGTTAGATCTTCACCTACACCACTAATCAAAGTCGCGTAAGATTGCTGTAGCGCAAGGAGGGTAGACTCTTGCGTGCTTTCAGCACCTTGTTGCTCTGCAAGCTCTTGTTCAGCCAAAAGCTCTTCAGCAGTTTGATTGCCAGCATACAGGTGAACTGATGGCTGTCTTAAAGGTAATGTCATAACACCAAACTTCCAACATTGCGCTGTGATGCGCTTAAAAAAGAATATCTTTGTTGCATCTAATCAACTTTCAATGACGATCACTTCAAAAAAGTGATATGGATACCAACAATGTGCATATCATAAAGCCAACGGCTCAGAATGATAAGTTATTTATCGTCATGTCATCGTTCCCCACGTTTCAGCAGAACCAGTACGGCTCCCGTACCACCTTGTGCAACAGGGGCGCTGACAAAGCCCATCACTTCTGGATGCTGGCGCAACCAGCTGTTTACATAGGTTTTTAAGGTGGCTTCAATGCCTTTGCCATGAATGATTTTGATCACATTGGGTGACAATGCTTCTGGATCAGCTTGAGCCATCCGAATAATTTCTAAAACGGCTGCCCTAGCTTGCTCTGTAGTACACCCATGTAAATCAACGGCATGAACCCAACGCAAATTCCCCGACTTTAATTGGTCGAATACACGATGTTGTAAAGTCTTTTCACGAAAAGACAGAATGGCTTCACTGGCAATGGGGTTGAGCAACGCTTTGGTATCCGAAATACCGTCAATACTTGCGCCATCGGTACCAATCGCAGCTGCTCTACGTGCTAAAAGCGTTGGATTCAGTGCTTTTTTGATCGGCTTAGATATGTGAGGTACAGTTTGTTCTTGAGGGATGGGTTGAATCCCTTGTGTGGCTTTTTGAAAAAGAGCCGCGGCATCGGCATCTTGTGCGGCAAGTTTAGCCGCTTGTTCATCAGCTAGCCGCTTCTCCGCTTTTGCTTTCTCAAGCTCTGCTTGCTTCTTTAAGTCCGATTTCAAGACGTTCAGGCTGGCAAAAGCGGAAGGATTTGGGATTGAGGGTTTAGACATAAGGGAGATTAAAACAGATTCCAATGAGCCTATTGTGCTGTTTAAATCAGCGCAGGCTTGCCAAAAAGATTCGTCAATGCATGACCTGCATGTGCTTCACGCATCATACTTTCGCCAACGAGGAAAGCATGAATCCCTTGAGATTGCATGAGCATGACATCGTTCGGTGTGCTGATACCACTTTCGGTGACGAGAGTGCGATCGGAAGGAATATATTTGCTCAAGCTTAAGGTGGTATTTAAGCTCACTTCAAAGGTTTTGAGATTGCGGTTATTGACACCAATCAGATTGGTTGGAATTTCCATCGCACGATCCAGCTCAGCATGATCATGGACTTCAACCAGTACATCTAGATTTAAGCCTACTGCGGTATCATAGAGCTCACGCATTTGGCTATCAGATAAACACGCAGCGATCAGGAGTACACAATCAGCACCTAATGCACGACTTTCGATGATTTGATAAGGATCAATCATGAAGTCTTTGCGAATTACAGGCAGCTTAGATACGGCTTTCACTTCTTTAACATACAAGTCATTGCCTTGGAAAAAGTCAACATCGGTGAGCACGGATAGACAGGCTGCACCCGCTTGTTCATATTGCACAGCGATTTGGGCGGGACGAAAATCAGCGCGAATAATGCCTTTTGATGGTGATGCTTTCTTGATTTCAGCGATCACGGCTGGGCGGTGATGTTGCATGCTCTTGGCAAAACCGCGTACTGGGTCAATCGTTAAAATCTTTTGTTCCAAGTCATGCTGCGATATTTTCTTGCGGCGTTCAACCAGTTCAACGCGTTTACGCGCAACGATTTTATCAAGAATAGTAGGGGCGTTGCTCATGGTGATGCTCGTATATCTATATAGGTTTTTGCAGACTTAATAATGCTGATGCATTATTAAGCGGATTGCTTTAAGGAGTGTGTGAACTCAGCCAACATGGTGAGCTTTTCTAAGGCTTGACCGCTGTAAATCACATCTTGAGCGAGCTCTACACCTTGTTTAATGCTATGAGTGACGCCCGCGATAAAGAGTGCTGCACCAGCGTTAAATGAAATCATCTGTATGGCGACTTGGCTGGCTTCAGTCGTCTGTTTACCAAAGGCATCCTTAATCAGGCGCAATGAATCTTTGGCATCGACGATCTCAAGAAGTTCAATCGACTGCGTTTTTAAGCCGACATCCTCAGCACGAAGCTGATATTCGGTAATGACGCCATCTTTGAGTGCCACAACTTGATTCGGCGCGGCGATGGATAGTTCATCAAGCCCATCATGACTGTGAACAACCAATGCATGCTCACTGCCAAGCTGCGACAAAACTTCGGCCATTGGGCGACACCACTCAAGGGCATAGGCACCAATGAGGTGATGAGTCAGTCCAGTTGGGTTCGTCATTGGGCCAAGTAGATTAAAAATGGTCCGTATGCCTAAAGCACGGCGTACGCCAATGGCATGTTTCATCGCTGGATGATGCTGGGGGGCGAACATAAAGCCCAGCCCCAGCGTATCGATACAACGTGCAATTTGTGGGCTATCCAGCTCTAGGCTGACGCCTGCCGCTTCTAATAAGTCGGCACTGCCTGATTTACTGGATGCCGAGCGATTACCGTGTTTCGCGACGCGTGCACCTGCAGCAGAGGCCACAACAGCAGCGGCAGTTGAGACATTGACTAAATTTGCGCCGTGACTAGTGCCACCAGTTCCGACAATGTCGATTGTTCGTTCAAGCTTGGAGAGTGGGACGCGTTTCATGAGGGCGCGCATCGCACGTACCGAGCCTTCAAGCTCGGAGGCGGACTCGCCTTTGATTCGTAGCGCAACTAGAAATGCGGCAATCTGAGCATCATTTGCTGCACCCTGCATAATGTCGAGCATGACTTCTTGCATGCTTTCCATAGACAGGGATTGGCCTTGTAGCAGTGGATCTAAGGCGGCACGAATCAGCTTAGAATCAGGCTGCATAATCTTTCCATTCTTCCAGAAAACTTTTTAGTAAATCATGACCATGCTCACTTAAGATTGACTCAGGGTGAAACTGTACCCCTTCAATCGGCAGTGTTTTATGACGCAAGCCCATAATTTCATCGAGCTTACCATCAAGTGATGTCCATGCCGTCACTTCTAAACAGTCGGGCAGGGTATTTTTATCGACGACCAGTGAGTGATAGCGTGTAGCATCGAAGGGTGTTTTTAACCCTTTAAAGACACCTTTATCAGCATGGTGGATCGCTGAAATCCGTCCATGCATCACCTCACGCGCACGAATCACATCGCCGCCAAAGGCTTGGCCTATAGCCTGATGGCCTAGGCAAACACCCAGCAGTGGAATTTTGCCTGCAAAATGGTGAATCGCTTCAAGGGATATACCCGCTTCGTTTGGAGAGCATGGACCGGGTGATATCACCAGATATTGCGGTTTCATCGCTTCGATATCTGCAATCGTCAGCTCATCATTACGCACGACTTTGACGTCTTGACCCAACTCGCCAAAGTACTGCACGATGTTGTAAGTGAAGCTGTCATAATTATCGATCATTAAAAGCATTTGTTAAATAACCTTCTGTATTTAATGATATTTAATCACGTGGGTCTTGAGGTGTACCCGCAATGGTACCCACAGGGAAAAAATAGCCATTTGTTTCAAAGTCTGCGCAAATTATGCAAGCTTTTGACTCATTAAGACATTGTATCATCATCGCGATGTATTGCGTGTCCAAGCTTGATGACTAAAAATGAATTGCGATATTCATTTACGTCTTCATGCTCAGCAAAACGTCGATCAAAAAGCCCATCAAATAAAAAACGACCATCAAGATGATGGTCGTTCTTTGAACGCGTCATAGGCTTGCTTTAGAGTATCTATAGCACAAGTGCGATGACAGTTAAAAGACGTTGACCTTATTCAAAGGGATGACGCAATACAATCGTTTGTTCACGGTCTGGACCTGTAGAAATAATATCAACAGGGCAGCCAACCAGCTCTTCAATGCGCTTAATATAAGCTCGTGCATTAGCTGGGAGTTGTTCTAAAGTTGTTGCACCGATGGTCGATTCCGACCAACCTGGCATGGTTTCATAGATTGGGGTGACGTTTTCAAATGCAATCGCGTCTGAAGAGCCGATACAACCGCCATTATTACCTTGCTCGTAACGTACACAAACTTCGATGGTATCCAAACCATCCAAAACATCCAGCTTGGTTAAGCAGATCCCGCTGATTGAGTTTAGCTCAACTGCACGACGCAGTGCGACTGTGTCAAACCAACCGCAGCGACGCTGACGACCAGTAGTAGCACCAAATTCATGACCTACGGTACCCAGATGCTTACCGATCGCACTGCCAATATCGGTGCTTGCATCGTAATGGAGTTCGGTTGGGAAGGGGCCGGCGCCAACGCGTGTGGTGTAGGCTTTGGTAATCCCGAGGACATAGTCGAGGTACAATGGACCGAAGCCAGTACCCGTGCTAACGCCACCTGCAGTCGTGTTGCTGCTGGTGACATAAGGGTAGGTACCATGATCGATATCGAGCAATGTGCCTTGAGCACCTTCAAACATCAGTGACTTACCTTCGCGGCGATAGTCATGCAAGGTTTCGGTGACATCACAAACGAGAGGGCGAATGACTTTTGCCCATTCGCGTGCTTGTTCTAGGGTTTTCTCATAGCTCACGGCTTCAACACCGTAGTATTGGGTCAGGCGGAAATTATGGTATTCCATGATTTCACGTAAACGATCAGCAAAATCAGTATCGCGAATCAGGTCAGCCAAGCGTAAACCACGACGTGCAATTTTGTCTTCATAAGCAGGTCCAATTCCACGACCCGTAGTGCCGATTTTTGAGGCACCACGGCGAATCTCACGCGCTTGATCCAGTGCGATATGGTAAGGCAGGATCAATGGGCAGTTAGGAGAGACACGCAGGCGTTCACGAACAGGAACCCCTTTATCTTCCAGTGTTTTCATTTCTTTGATCAATGCATCAGGTGCAAGGACCACGCCATTACCGATCAAACACAGCACATTCTCACGCAAAATGCCTGATGGGATCAGATGCAGGACAGTTTTTTCACCGCCTACAACGAGGGTATGACCCGCATTATGACCGCCCTGAAAACGAACTACTGCGGCAGCTTGATCAGTGAGCAAATCCACGATCTTGCCTTTGCCTTCATCGCCCCATTGCGAGCCTAGTACGACAACATTCTTACTCATACCACTGATTCCCATTGATGATTCTTACTGATAGTACATAAAACGACTAATAACAACTGCATTCAATATGCTTGATAGGGTTTAGCTTTCTAGCTTAACGATTTGCCAGACTTTATCGACTTGAACCAAAGTATGTGTTGCTCGATGATCGATTTCGAGTGCATTTGTGGTCTTACCGAAACTCAGTGCCTGAACAACGACATGTCCTGCACTCCGTGCTTGTGCGATTGCAGTCTGTAAACTGGCTTCACGTCCTGCAGGGGCTGCAACCACAATTTGTTCTTCTTGGGTCAGATAACCCGTCAGCATGTAGAGGTCACAACTAAAACCGGTTGCAGGACGTGCACGTCCAAATGCCTGACCTACGCCATCATAACGCCCACCTTTGGCTAGCGGCACCGCAAGGTTCGGCGCATAAACCGCAAACACGAGACCCGTATGATAGTGATAGCTGCGAAGTTCAGTCGCATCGACGCTGACATCAACTTGAGGCCAATGGGTCTGTACATGCGCTAATGTTGTCGCCAGTTGATCTAAAGCATTTTGAACATCTACGTTCTGACGTGCTTCAGGGGAAAGTTGAGCCGCAAGCGCAGATAAATCATGCCCTAAACGTCCGAGTACAAGGAAGTCGTTGCCATGAGCAATGTTCTGGCAGAACTCTTTCAACTCTGGAATCGATTTGCGCTGATAGATGTTTGATAAAACTTGTTCTTGTTCTGCGCTGAAGCCAGCAATGGCAGCCAAGGCGCGGAATACGGCAACATGACCCAAATCCAAGTGAAGATTTTGAGTGAGTCCAGCATCAGCCAGGATGGTGAGCATGAGATCAATCATCTCAAGATCGGCTGCGAGTCCTGCATAGCCAAAAAGCTCGGCACCAAGTTGTAAGGGGGTGCGTGAGGCTGAGAGTTCTTGAGGGCGAGTATGTAGTACTGTGGCGGCATAGCAATAGCGCGCAACGCCTTCAATGGGATGCACATGGGCGTCAATGCGGGCGACTTGGGGAGTGATATCGGCGCGGACCCCCATCAAACGGCCCGTCAGTTGATCAATCAGCTTAAATGTCACCAAGTCTAGATCATGGTTATTACCACCACCGACATTGTTTGTCGTCAGTAGAGATTCGACATATTCGATAAATGGCGTGTACACCAGCGCATAGCCGCGTACCGCAAAGGTATCTAATAAGCGACGACGCAATGACTCTATCGTGTGTGCTTGGGTAGGTAAAATATCTGCTACACCATCAGGCAACAACCAAGTTTCCGCAACTGGCATGAATTTGTCCCATGCAAAATAAAGCAAACAACGTAGTATCAATAATGAATAGCAATTCAATTGATAATACATTAGAAATCAAGAGATTGAATTTACAATCAATCAGGCGTAAAAAAATCGGGAGACGTCCCGATGTCGGCATATTCTAACACGATAGATGTGGGGGATGCAGCAATTTCCCCCATAAAAAAGCCCCTGATTTGATCAGAGGCTTTATTTGCAGCAAGCTACTCATACGCAAACATGCGATTTAGTTGCGTAAAATACTGAGTAAACGTAAGAAAGAAATGTACATCCACACCAGTGTTGCAAGCAGTGCGGTCGCACAGAACCATTCCATATATTTCGGTGCGCCCAGTTCGGCACTACGCTCAATGAGATCAAAATCCAAGATCAGATTTAACGACGCAATAATCGCGACAAATGCAGCAAAGCCGATTGCGACGACGCCAGTTTGTTCAAATAAACCAGGAATTGATGATTTGAATGCAAGGCTCATGACCATCTGCACGACAAAAACTAAAGCCAGAGCAATCGTGGCGGAGATCACAACAGATTTGAACTTTTCAGTTGCACGGATTATGCCCGCACGATAAAGCCCGAATAGGCTCAGTGTGGTCACAAAAGTGGCCAGTAATGCTGATGCAGGAACACCTGGGTAGCGTAGTTCGTACATGGCTGAAACGCCACCTAAAAACAAACCTTCCATAACTGCATAGGGCAGTGCAAGTGTTGAGCTTAGATGTGCTTTAAAGGTCATAATGAGCACAAGCACAAAGCCACCGATGCCACCCACGATAGCGGCCAGACCTGCTGGGCTAGCTACACCTTGCTGCATCAAGGAAATTGAATAGGCATATAGAGCAATAGCGACAAAAGCCGCAACAAGGGTCAAAATAATAGATTTATTAACCGCGCCAGCCACAGACATCGGTTGGCTGGTCGGAATAAACTCTGCTCTGCGTAGCATTGGATTGTCACTTTGCATAAAGCCCCCTGCATGGTGATAAACTTCTTTATATAAGAAGTCTTATGTTGAATGAAATTATGATTTACCCTGCTATTAGACGTGTTAATTGTGTGATGTACAATCTAAGTTTTGGAGCAAAATAGTAACGGCTTATTGCGGAAGAAGATGGCACATTTATTAAAATGACTTAATTCCATGACAATAATAACGCCCTTTAGTGTGCATTAAATATGCGGCATATCGCTGGATTCTGCGTTAGTCCGCTGTCCTTATGAATGTTTAATGCTATGATTTACACAGAAGTACGCAATGGAGCGAATGAGGGTGTCAAAACCAGCCAAAAATGCTGCGGTGAAAACAGTCGCATCGAAAACTACCCATTTTCGAAATATTGGATTGATTGGACGACCCGGTAAGTCTTCGGTTGTCGATACGTTGCGTTTAATTCACGACCATATCAATAAGCAGGGATTGAATCCTATTTTTGATGAGGCGACTGCAGAGTTAGCGGATCTGACTTCTGTGCAGGTCATTTCTCGGCCACTGTTGGGCGAAGTGTGTGACTTGGTGATTGTTGTCGGTGGTGATGGCTCTTTGCTTCACGCAGCACGTGTATTAGCACGTCATCAAACCCCTGTGCTTGGTGTAAATCGTGGGCGACTGGGTTTCTTAACTGATGTTTCGCCTGATGAAGTCCTGTTTAAACTGGATCAAGTGCTAAAAGGCGAGTACTCCCTTGATAAGCGCTTTTTACTGCATATGGAGATTCGTTCCGGTGGGCGAGTGACTCATGAAGGCGTGGCATTAAATGACGTCGTATTACACGCGGGTAAGTCAGTCCATATGATCGACTTTGAGCTAAATATTGATGGCCATTTTGTTTATCGCCAGCATAGTGATGGTTTGATTATTGCGTCTCCTACCGGTTCAACTGCGTATTCACTTTCTGCAGGTGGACCGATTATGCATCCATCCATGCATGGGATTGTGATTGCACCCATGCACCCGCATACACTGTCTAGCCGTCCGATCGTGATCGGTAGCGAAAGCGAAATTAAGATCAAAATTAAAGACACCCGTGTACACCCGATGGTGAGTGCTGATGGACAAACCAGCGTGACTTTAGAGGAAGGAGATTTGCTGCATATTCGCAAGCACCCCTTTAAGTTGTGTTTGATTCATCCGCCTGGGTATGATTTTTATGCAGCCTGCCGTACCAAGCTGGGCTGGAGCCACTATAAGGAAAATGATGATGAGCACTGATGTGTTAGATCCTGAAGCAACTTTAGCCGCCCTAACTCCGGAGATCGTAGATCGCTTGCGCACTGCGGTTGAGATTGGTAAGTGGCCAAACGGTGATCGCCTAACGCCTGAGCAACGTGCAACATCGATGCAAGCCGTATTGATTTGGGAAATGAAACATTTACCTGAGAATCAGCGCACAGGCTATATTGATAAAGGCAAAAAAGAAGGCGAGGCGTGTGATACCGACCATAACCATGCCCCTCATGATGAAGAAAGACCGCTGCGTTTGATCTAAGTGATTTACACGTGCTGATCTACTTATGTAGCTTCGTGTAATTCTCATGGATTGCTCACTTGAACTTATTGCTCACAATCTCAATCATTAATCCGTGGCACTGTGCAATGTGCATCGCCCATGGAGTCAATAGTGGAAAAATGCTCAGATGCATTCGACTCGTCAGTTTGATCATTAGAGATTGATTACAGGATATCAAGATTATGTTATTCCACACGCCAAAATTTCAGTCAGAAATGCGGATTACCCATTTAAATGAAAGACTAGAGTCGCATCAGCGTTTTCTTGCTGGCGCTGCATTTCCGAAAGCTGAACAAAAACTTTTGGCTAAGAACCAAGAAAAGAGTAAAAAGCTTAGAACTAAAGACGGTCAGCGTGTTTATGTGCTCGACTTTAAAGGTGATATTCAAGCCAGTGCTGTAGAACACCTCCGTGAAGAAATCACTGTGATTTTGTCCATGGCGCGTGCTGGCCGTGATCAAATCGTTTTGCGCTTAGAAAGCCCTGGTGGTCTTGTACATGGTTATGGTTTAGCTGCTGCGCAGCTTGCTCGTCTGCGTGAGGCAGGTTTTCATTTGACTATTTGTGTAGATAAAGTCGCCGCAAGTGGCGGTTATATGATGGCTTGTATTGCTCAAGAAATTATTGCAGCACCGTTTGCCGTGGTTGGTTCTATCGGTGTTGTTGCACAGATGCCAAATTTTCATAAATTGCTGCAATCTTTGAAAATTGACTTTGATGTTTACACCGCAGGTAAATACAAACGTACAGTTACCATGTTTGGCGAAAACTCTGAGGAAGGTAAAGAGAAGTTTGAAGAAGAGCTTGAGCAAACGCACCAACTCTTTAAGCATTTTGTTGAAAAGTATCGTCCTAAGTTGGATGTCTCAATCATTGCGACAGGCGAGCATTGGTATGGTGAAGATGCGCTGAATCTAAAATTGGTTGATCAGTTGCAGACCAGTGATGCTTATTTGCTGTCCTTGCTGCCAACTCGTGATGTCTATGTGATTCAGTCACGTCGCAAAATGACTTTGGCAGAAAAATTTGGCTTGCAGGCTGCACAAATGGCGGGGCAAGTTGCATTACAAATTATTCCAACCCTTGAGCAAAAAATGCAAGCAGGCCTTGCACAACTGAGTCGTCGTTTACCTGAGTTTCGTGATCCGACACTTTAAGCATTGTTTTCATGCTTAATTTTCCAGCCACGATTAATCAAATAGCTAGAGTCTTTTTATATGTCCACACTGATTGACAATCATGCCAAGACCGTTGTCAAAGAGCATCTCGATCGTTTAAACCACTTCGATCACAATGCTGAACTGAAGTTGACGGATATTGAACGCGCACGTCGTTTTGAAGAAATTGCTGAAGAACTGAAAAAACGTGATGCAGTGATTGTCGCTCATTATTATACCGATCCTGATATTCAGGCTTTGGCTGAGGCAACGGGTGGCTGTGTATCTGACTCACTGGAGATGGCACGCTTTGGTCGAGATCATGCCGCATCGACATTGTTGGTTGCAGGGGTGAAGTTTATGGGGGAGACCTCAAAGATTCTCAGCCCTGAAAAAACAGTTTTGATGCCGACACTGGAGGCCACGTGCTCGCTAGACCTTGGCTGCCCCGTCGATGAGTTTACTGCATTTTGTGATCAGCACCCCGATCATACGGTTGTGGTATATGCCAATACGTCTGCTGCTGTGAAGGCGAGGGCGGATTGGGTGGTGACATCCAGTGTTGCTGTGGACATCGTTGAGCACCTAGATAGTTTGGGTGAAAAAATTATCTGGGCACCTGATCAACATCTTGGACGCTATATTCAGAAGAAGACTGGAGCAGATATGCTACTTTGGGATGGCTCCTGTATCGTTCATGAGGAGTTCCGTGCACGTGGGCTTGAGCAGATGAAGGCGCTTTATCCTGATGCAGCTATTCTAGTTCATCCAGAGTCACCTGAATCGGTGATTGCTTTGGCTGATGCTGTGGGTAGTACCAGTCAGTTGATTAAGGCTGCGCAAACGCTTCCTCAGAAACGTATGATCGTGGCTACAGATCGGGGCATCTTCTACAAGATGCAACAAGCAGCGCCAGATAAGATTCTTATTGAGGCACCCACGGCTGGCGAAGGTGCAACATGCCGCTCTTGTGCGCACTGCCCTTGGATGGCCATGAATAGCTTGGACAATATTTTGGCAGTACTGCGAAATGGTGATCAAGAAATTCATGTCGATCCGGCGTTGGCGCTGCGTGCAAAAGTGCCTCTCGATCGAATGTTAGACTTTGCTAAGACGTTAACACGCTGATTTTTTGATATTTAGTATAAAAAATGAACTTATTAAGACAAATATTGAAAAATACAGTGCAACTGCTGTAAAATCATCCGCCTCGTGGTTGACGTGATGGGCTGAACTCTCTAGAATGCACCCCATCACGACGCAAGTCGAAGATGATGTAAGAAGTAGTTGTTAAGCTGTTTATTCGGAGTGTGGCGCAGTCTGGTAGCGCACCTGGTTTGGGACCAGGGGGTCCAAGGTTCGAATCCTTGCATTCCGACCAAATAGTAAAGCAATAGAGTGAGATGTAAGTAGGCAGTTGTCGTTTAACAGTGTGTTTAAGAAATTCGTTTTAACTGACCTGTTTGCGATTATGCGCCTGTAGCTCAGTTGGATAGAGCATCCGCCTTCTAAGCGGATGGCCGCAGGTTCGAATCCTGCCAGGCGCACCATGCCTTATCCAAACTTTGATGTAGTTTAGTTTTCTCCGCTGTGCTCCACCTAAGCCTAGATTTGTATGTGATACAAATGGTGATTGGTTGGCTTCTATGGTGGCTATAGCTCAGTTGGTAGAGCCCCGGGTTGTGATCTCGGTTGTCGTGGGTTCGAGTCCCATTAGCCACCCCATATATTCGTAGTAATTGATTTAAATTAAAAACCTAGTGATCGTAGATCCTAGGTTTTTTTGTTGTGCCTGATTTTTGTGTTGAGTAAAAATAATCTAAAAATCATGGGGCATTTCTTTTAAGATTTATTACGCCCACCACCACGTTTTTGTTTAGGTTGGTCATCTGACTTTGTATCAGTGACTTGATGTTGCTTAAAGCTATACACAAAATTCGTGTAAACATGGATGGGTTGTCCCGTGTTTTTATTGATATAAGGCAGAAAAGTTGTTTTTACGATGGCTTTTTTGGCCGCATTGTCCAGTTCCTCAACACCGGAGGATTTTGCGATTTCAGCCTCGGTGACTTCTCCGCGATTGTTCACCAAAATTTTTAGCGTTGTATTCTTTGTTTCCCCAGCCGTTAACAGTGAATTTGAATAAATGGGCTCTTCAAATCTTAAAAGTTCAAGGCTTTCCGTAAAACCGAGAGGGGAGTTGTCTTCAGTGATTGCTGGTGCGACATAGATAGGACGAGTTTTGATAGTGGGTGCTACAGCTTCATCTGTAGCGTGGGCATGTTGTAATAGGGTGAGTGTTAAACAAAGGCTTAAGATTTTATAGGGCGACATCATATTTCCAATAATAAAAGAGCAGTTTTGGATAGTGTTAACTCATTTCATGTGGGGAGAATGAGTTGAATATGATGGAATAAGGAGTCTCTGTGTTTTTATGTGACGAGTTTGTTGGGTGTCTATCGCCATATAATGGAGATTAATAAGTCTAATAATTCTATTGCCCATGTTAAAACTTATTCAATATCCTGTTTTATGGAAACTTTTAAAAGAGAGTCTTGCGTGTGAAATGCATGAATCTTATGTTAACTTTTGTTTCACTCCTGAGTACTTTGTTGACAATGTCATCTTTTTGAAATATTAAGTATATATATAGTCTCAAGAGATTCTTTGTTCACAAAGTTTTTGCCCAAGGAGAGCGTAATGAGTAGCGCAGGTAGTCAAGAGTTCGAGCTCGATGAAGCATTTTTAGATACTGAGGCATTACCTGTTAGTGAGACCAGTCGATCTGGTTCAAACAGCAAAGCTTCCTTACTCAAACGCCGTTTAATTGACGATATTTTGCAAGAAAAACGTTTGCAAAGTCATTTGAAAGAGTATGATTTTGATCTTGAAGATGATTAATCCTTGAGTATTAATCATTGAAGAAAAGCGACTAGGCATTAATCTCGTCGCTTTTTTTTATGCAAAAAATAGAAGTGGTCGTCTGGCTGTGCAGTGATCTGTGTTATTTACATGCTTTTGGTATGTTTGTTGTTCAAAACGATGTGCTTTATTACGCCAGAGTGTCATCAAATTTGTTAGAGTAGCGCAATCTTATAATGCAATGGAGTGTGTCTCATGGCGATCCCTGAACTTGATTTAGATCTGCTGGTTGACTACTTAGACGGTGAAGGCAACGAGTTTGGCTTGGACTTCGCCGCAACGCATGGTTTCTTGTGTGCGACTGTTGTTGGTCCTGAGCTTAAAGGCTGGCGTAAGCATTTATTTGATGAGCATGAAAAAGATGTGCCTAGTGAAATTCTAGAGCAGGTTGAATTGTGGCGTGCAGATATCCTACAAACGCTGCTTAATGAAGAAGAAGTTGGATTTCCTGTCGAAATTGAAGAAATTTCTGTTGACTCGAGTCTAGGTGACTGGGCTGTTGGGTTTGTTGATGCTTTATTTCTGAATGACGAAGCTTGGTTTGAACAAGCGGACGAGGAAGAAGATGTCATTATGCTCACGCTGCCTATGATGGTCTTTAGTGGCATTGAGGGTGAGCCAGATCTGGAAACCGTGCGTAAGAATCCAGATTTAATGGAAGAAATGGCTGATGAGATTCCTGACAATCTAACCAAGCTCTTTTTGCTTTATCATGCGCCAGCAGGCTAAGTATCTTCAAATCGGTTGTATTGCAAACACTTATACTGGGTATGCCTCATGAGTTGAGGCTACCTAGTGTTTTGTGAATTTTTTTACGCTTATGCTGTGTTTGTTGTAGCTTTTGAGCATCACCACTAATAATACTAATATTGCCATCGATTTCCAGCATTGCTAATTTGACATCCGTTAATTTGTCTACCCCATGTTCACGCATCGCTTCTTTGATTTCATCGTGGCTTATTCCTAATTTATCAAGAATTTCAGTATTAACGATGCCATCATGAATCAGAATTTCAGGATGCTCGGAAATGATATTCCTGAGTTTTTTATTTTTAAACATGACTTTCTTGAGCAAGTAATTTGCAAGAAACAGTACTCCTGCAGCGAGTAAGCCTCCTGACAGACTGGTATTGGCACCGACCATGGCATTTTGTACAGCATTACTGATCAATAGAATGAGAACAACATCTGTCGTATTGAGTTGGGACAGCTCTTTTTTTCCCGTGAGTCTGATGGCTATCAACATAAATAAATATACGGCAAGGCTACGCAGTGCAACATCAATATAGGGGTTGGTCAGAAAAAAGTTCATGATATTTCTCGAATGATATGTTCTATGTTGCGCACGATACACGAATTCTACCGAAGCTTTGCTTTAGGGCATCTAAAATGCACATATAGCCCAACACGCTATATTTCTTTACAATACCACTCCCATCGCGATTGACTGAGATTTTTTGACTATGAGCAGTATGAACTTCAAACGAATGACGGATTTAGATTTAAACGGCAAACGTGTGTTAATCCGCGAGGATCTGAATGTTCCCGTAAAAAATAGTCAAATCACCAGTGACGCACGTTTAAGAGCAGCACTACCAACGATTAAAGCAGCGTTGGCGCAAGGTGCGGCAGTTATTGTCTGTTCTCATTTGGGCCGTCCGACTGAGGGTGAACATTCTGCTGAAAACTCTTTAGCGCCTGTCGCTGAGTATTTGTCGAAAGCACTGGGTCAAAATGTACCATTAGTGACTGATTATCTAGATGGTGTAGATGTCCAAGTAGGGCAAGTGGTTTTGTTAGAAAACGTTCGTTTTAATAAAGGTGAGAAGAAGAACGCCGTTGAATTGTCTGAAAAATACGCTGCATTGTGTGATGTTTATGTGATGGATGCCTTTGGTACCGCGCATCGTGCGGAATGCTCCACTGAAGGCGTTGCTAAGTTTGCAAAAATTGCGTGTGCGGGCCCGCTACTCGCTGCAGAGTTAGATGCATTGGGTCGTGCAATGCAGTCTCCAGAAAAGCCAATGGTTGCTATTGTCGCGGGCTCGAAAGTGTCTACTAAGCTTGACGTGCTGACTTCACTTGCTGGCATTTGTGATCAGATCATTGTGGGTGGTGGAATTGCCAATACGTTCTTGGCTGCAGCAGGATTCAATGTCGGTAAATCCTTGTATGAAGCGGATCTCATTGAGACTGCACGTGCAATTGCCTCTAAAGTACATGTGCCATTACCAACTGACGTGGTGGTCATTGATGCGAGTCTTTTAAGTGGTGACTTCATGGATTTCGTCGCAAAAAGTCAACCAGTGACTAAAAAAGTATCAGAGATCAGTGACTCCGATATGATTTTAGATATTGGTCCTGATACCGCTGCACAGTTTGCGACCTTAATTCAACAAGCAAAAACCATATTATGGAATGGCCCTGTCGGTGTATTTGAAGTCGATGCATTTGGATATGGAACCAAAGCACTGGCTGAAGCTATTGCAGCAAGCTCAGGTTTTTCGATTGCGGGCGGGGGCGATACATTAGCGGCTATTGATAAATATGATGTTGCTGATCAGATCAGCTATATTTCAACGGGTGGTGGCGCGTTTCTTGAATTTGTGGAAGGGAAGACGTTGCCCGCTGTAGCGGCGTTATTGAGCTGCTCTTAGTAAAAAATGAATAACTGTCGATAAATAGAACCGTATATCGTGAAGATTATACTTTTTGTTACAGAGTAATTTTCTTGTCATATATGCTGTGCTACTCTGTCGTCAGGTCTGTTTTTGACTTAATTTTTATATCTATACAGGACATCGCTATGAAAACTTCAATTCTAATCGCAGCATTATTGGCTCTTCCTTTGGCTCTGACTGCATGTAATAAGGCAAAAGAAGCTGCAGACTCTGCTGCTTCAGGTGTTGCTGCAACTGCTGATGCTGCTGCATCTGGCGTAGCTTCTGCTGCTGATGCGACTGCTGCTGCAGGTTCTGCTGTTGCTGCTAGCGCAGACAAAGCTGCTGATGCAACTGCAACTGCTGCAAGCCAAGCCGCCGATGCAACTGCAAAAACTGCAGATGCGACTGTTGCAGATGTTAAAGACGCAGCAGCTAAAGCTGCACAAGCAACTGCTGATACTGCACAAGCAACTGCTGACAAAATCAAAGCACATTCTTAATTTTTGAATGGTTTAATTGGACAAGGCTATATATGCCGAGTCTATGATTTGAAAAACCTCGCATTCTGCGAGGTTTTTTTATGCTCAGCAACACATATTCCCTGTATAAATTCAGTCAAACCACATCCCAAACTAAGGGTAAGTAGGTTAGAATCTCACTTGGTTTTATTCACTTTGCATTTAGCATTAGCTAGCTTTTCATTATTAGATAGAGTTTTTAGTTATGGCACTTATTTCGTTACGCCAATTGCTTGATCATGCAGCCGAGCATAGCTATGGCGTTCCAGCTTTCAACGTTAATAATCTGGAGCAGATGCGCGCTATCATGGAGGCCGCTGATCAAACGAACTCCCCGGTGATTGTGCAAGCGAGTGCTGGCGCTCGAAAATATGCAGGTGCACCATTTCTGCGTCATTTGATCTTGGCTGCTATTGAAGAGTGGCCACATATTCCTGTAGTGATGCATCAGGATCATGGTACCAGCCCTGATGTCTGTCAACGTTCAATTCAATTGGGCTTTAGCTCAGTGATGATGGATGGTTCACTGGGTGTAGATGGCAAAACACCAAAAGACTATGATTACAATGTTGGTGTGACGCGTGATGTTGTTAAGCTTGCTCATGCATGCGGTGTTTCTGTAGAGGGTGAGATTGGTTGCTTAGGTAGCCTTGAGACTGGTCTTGCGGGTGAGGAAGATGGCGTCGGTGCGGAGGGGGTGCTCGATCATTCGCAACTGCTTACCACAGTTGATGAAGCTGCCCGATTTGTTGCCGATACCAATGTCGATGCTTTGGCCATCGCGATTGGTACCAGCCATGGTGCGTATAAGTTTACTCGCCCACCGACAGGCGACATTCTCGCAATTGATCGGATTAAAGAAATCCATGCAAAAATTCCCAATACCCATTTAGTAATGCATGGTTCAAGTTCGGTCCCTCAAGAGTGGTTAAAAATCATTAATGAGCATGGCGGCGACATTAAAGAAACCTATGGGGTTCCTGTAGAGCAAATCGTTGAAGCGATTAAGTATGGCGTTCGTAAAGTAAACATTGATACCGATTTACGTCTGGCATCAACCGGTGCAATGCGTCGTTTTATGGCGGAGCATCCTTCTGAATTTGACCCACGTAAATTTTTCGGTGAAACGGTTAAAGCGATGCGGGATGTTTGTATTGCACGCTATCAAGAGTTTGGTACCGCAGGACATGCAAGTCGAATCAATCCGATTTCACTTGAAAAAATGGCTAGTCGCTACGCAGTAAAATAAACAAAAAAAGCTTCTGACTTCTTTAAGTTCGAAGCTTTTTTATTGGACAGCCACCCTAGATGTACCAATTATGCTTCGATCAGGTGCTAATCAATGTGGTCTTTTTTTTGTGGTCTATAATGGTGCAATTATCTTAAGCGCACCATTATGAGTGCGTTATATTAGGGCGTCTTGGGTTATTCTTTTTTGTCTGTACTTTTCGATTTACGAACTAAACGGATGCGTTATACTGTAAGTTGTGGCGGTGCTGGGGTAAATGGACTTAATCGACTACAAATCTGAGAAGGCATAGATTTCTGGTACGTCATTTGCTTAAGGGTAGACACCGCTGTATCGAATGGTCTGAATTGTTATATTGCAGCATCTTGAATCGGGGTTTCACCTTCATTTTGTCTGCATATCAATGGTAATACCTGAATTGAACATAGGTCTAAAATTTTTCTAACGCTGGAGCATTGCAAGCATGAGCAACAAAGTTCTCAAACTGATTAAAGAAAACGAAGCGGAATGGGTGGATTTCCGCTTTACCGATACACGCGGTAAAGAACAGCATGTCAGTTTCCCAGCACACACTGTTGATGAAGGCACATTCGAAGACGGTAAAATGTTTGATGGTTCATCAGTTGCTGGTTGGAAAGGTATTGAAGCATCGGACATGATCCTGCTGCCTGATCCAGAAACAGCATTCATGGACCCATTCTTCTCTGCACCAACAGTCGTTGTGACTTGTGACGTCATTGAACCTTCAACTATGCAAGGTTACGAGCGTGACCCACGTTCTATCGCACGTCGTGCAGAAGAATATCTGAAATCGACTGGTATCGGTGATACTGCATATTTTGGTCCAGAACCAGAGTTCTTCGTATTTGACGAAGTGAAGTGGGACGTCGACATGTCCGGCGCACGCCACACTATTTTTGCTGAAGAAGCAGCATGGTCAACTGGTAATTCATACGAAGGCGGTAACTCAGGCCATCGCCCACGTGTAAAAGGCGGTTACTTCCCAGTACCACCAGTAGACAGCGGACAAGATCTGCGTGTTGCAATGTGTGAGGCTATTGAAGCAATGCTCGGCGAAGGTCGCGTTGAAGTTCAGCATCATGAAGTGGCATCTTGCCAATCTGAAATTGGTGTGACTTTCAATACACTCGTTCGCAAAGCCGACGAAGTTCAAGTATTAAAATATGCCGTATTGAACGTTGCGCACGAACATGGCAAAACTGCAACCTTTATGCCTAAGCCACTGGTGGGTGACAATGGTTCAGGTATGCATGTTCATATGTCAATCAGCAAAAATGGTAAAAACACTTTTGCGGGTGACGAATATGCAGGCTTGTCAGAAACAGCATTGTTCTTCATCGGCGGTATCATCAAGCACGCGCGTGCATTGAATGCTATCACTAACCCAGCTACAAACAGCTACAAACGTTTGGTTCCTCACTATGAAGCACCAATCATGTTGGCTTACTCTGCACGTAACCGTTCAGCGTCAATCCGTATTCCATACGTGTCAAATCCAAAAGGCGCACGTATTGAAGCACGTTTCCCAGATCCAGTAGCAAACCCATACTTAGCTTTCTCAGCTTTGTTGATGGCTGGTCTTGATGGTATCCAAAACAAGATCCATCCAGGTGCTGCCGCTGATAAGAACCTGTATGACTTGCCACCAGAAGAAGAGGCGTTGATTCCAACCGTTGCTCATTCACTGGAAATGGCTCTGGATGCATTGAAAGCGGATCACGAGTTCTTGTTGAAAGGTGGTGTATTCACCAAGCCGATGCTTGATGCATACATTGAACTGAAAATGGAAGAAGTGCGTCGTTTGAACACCACGACTCACCCTGTTGAGTTTGAAATGTACTACAGCTGCTAATTTGATTGAGGTCAGTAAAATGACCTGATCAATAAAGCGTTAAAAAAGGTCTGCATTGCAGACCTTTTTTTATGGGTTAATTATTATAAGTTTATTTTTTTGGCTGGTTAGCGATAAAGGTATCACGTTATGTAGAATGGCTTTATCTGCTTGATACTTAAAATCTATACTCCCAAAAAGAGTTTGTGGTTTACAATAGATATGATCAAATGCATAGGATGCTTGGAATGAAAACGTCAGGTTGGTTCGCTCAAGGGAAGACTCAATGGGCCAGTGTCATGGTGATCGCTACTGCGATTTTGATGATGTCTAGTCATACTCAAGCGGCTGTCTATAAGAAGGTCGATGCTGATGGCAACGTCAGTTTTAGCGATGTGCCGGACAAATCTGCACAATTGATTAATGTTGCACCTCTCTCTACGGTTGCAGCCCTAAGCCCTGAGCAAATTGCCAAAACACTGAAGCGTGACGATACTATTCAACCCGCAGGGAGTCGATCTGAAAATTATACCTTGACGATCATTTCTCCGACACCAGATCAAACTTTCCAGCGCGCTGCCGATGCATTCTCTGCAAATGTACAGGTTCAGCCTGATCTAAAGAATGGCGATCGACTGGTCCTACTCGTGGATGGCAAAGCATCCAGCGATCAAATCCCAGCTGGGGAATTGGATCGCGGCACTCATCAATTTGAAGCTAAGGTATTATCGGCTAATGGCCGAGTGCTAACATCTAAAGTTGTTTCATTTAACGTTCAACAGTCCAGTGTAAAACAGCAATCCAGAATGGGGATTAATCATTAGTCAGATGCTGCATTCCAAGAGTCACTCTCGCGATCTTTTTTTTACTAAACGCTGGTTTCGTGTAAAGAATAAGCACCATCGCCAATTTGATGCCAGTGTCGTTTCATTAAGACCTTGGCTGCTTGCTCAGGGTTCGTTAACCCAGCAATTAAAATTCTTTGCTGGTGGCGAATTCCATGTTTTGCCGCTACACCAATCATTGCAACAACCGATGATGAATGAAACACGCTTGTTACGGATGAAGCCTGCGCAATACGCATGGGTTCGTGAAGTTTATTTATATGGAAATGATGATGAGCCTTGGGTACACGCGCGTAGCGTGATCCCTTTGTCGACGTTACGTGGTTCAGGTCGTCGACTGCGTAAACTAAAGAGTCGTTCATTGGGTTCCATTCTTTTTGAACGAGGAGGTGTGCAATTGATGCCACTCGTAAAGCAAATGAAGTCTCGTCAAGTTGCGAAAGTTTCAGAAGGCTGGACAAGGCGGACTGCTTACCACTGGCATGGCAAACATTTATTGGTTCAAGAGACCTTCTTGCCTGCATTTATGGATGCTTTACAGCAGTCAACGACACGTTAATAATCTTCACGTATCATTCCTCTATTAAAGTTTAGTTCTTAGGTCACTCGTCATGAGCCAACTTGCCCAGCAGCATCTCACCCTTCGCCAAAAACTTCATACTTATGTGCAGTTGACCCGACTTGATCGACCAATTGGAATTGAGCTTTTACTTTGGCCTACGTTATGGGCGGTTTGGTTAGCAGGCGAGCAATCACCTCAACATGTGACGTCTTGGCAAATCGTTTTGATTTTTATCTTGGGCGTCATCTTTATGCGTTCCGCTGGTTGTGCGATCAATGATTTCGCTGATCGGCATGTGGATGGGCAGATTGAGCGCACCAAAAATCGTCCACTTGCCAGCGGTAAGATATCGTCTAAAGAGGCATTGGCTGTATTTGGAGTGCTGTTACTCGCCAGCGCTAGCTTACTTTTGTTCTTGCCTTTACAGACCTTATATTGGTCCTTTGGCGCTGTATTTTTGGCAGCTTTATATCCCTTTATGAAGCGGTGGACTTATTTACCGCAGTTTGTTCTAGGGGCAGCATTTTCGTGGGGTATTCCTATGGCATTTGTCGCTCAAGGGCAAACCCCTGGTCTGGTGTGCTGGTTGCTTTATATTGCAAATCTGTGTTGGACAGTGGCGTACGATACGCAATATGCCATGACTGATCGAGCTGATGATCTCAAGGCTGGAGTGAAATCAACGGCGATTCTTTTTGGTCGATATGATTTATTGATTATCGGTATTTTACAAATAGTCTTTATTGCATTGATGGCTGTAGTATTTTCACTATTACAGTTAGGTTTTGTCGCGTATATAGGGTTGGGCGTTGCCATTATTTTATTCGTTCTTCAGTTTCTCAGTACCCGCGACCGTTTACCTGCACATACATTCAAGGCATTTTTAAATAATGCGTGGGTCGGACGTGCTGTTTGGCTTTTTGTCACTGTGGCCTTAGCTTTAGCCGATCACACAAGCTGATGTAAAGCACTTCGACATAATCCATTTAAATAATGGATGCATTCTGCGCGGGTGAGAAATTTCTGCGTGGTATAATTAAGAACATATTTCTGTGGTGATTTGATTCTGCACATGACTGACCTTAAAGACAACTCACGTCCCTCGCTGGATTCGACTGCACTGTATATCGAGCTTATGGATGAAGCAGCGACAGCTATGTGCGCAGCACAGCTTGCGCGCACATTTTCTGCAGGTGTTGTGTATTTAGTGGGTGGGTTGGGTGCTGGGAAAACAACTTTAACCCGTGCATGGCTACAGGCCAAAGGTCATCAAGGTTCTGTGAAAAGTCCGACGTATACTTTAGTGGAGCCTTATCATATTCATAATCAGTCCATTTATCATTTCGATCTTTATCGCCTGAATGATCCTTTCGAATTGGAGCTGATGGGGATACGCGATTACGTTGAAGATGAGGATGCGCTGCTCTTGATTGAGTGGCCACAGAAAGGTGAGCCAGTCATTCCTGCTGCAGATTTGTCTTTGACTTTAACGGTGGGCGATGATGAGGTTACGCGCAATTTAAGACTCGAAGGCTATAGTCAGCGAGGGTTAGATGCGATTCAAGCCTTAAAACATGATCAAAATCTTCGAATTATCGAGCCATCAAGCACAATGGGGCTTAAAGATAGCCCAGTAGACAATCATCATGTCTGATTCAGCACGATCTGCTTCACCTGTTTCTGCGCGTATCCAGCAGCTCCCTGCGGCTCTTGCAAACCAAATTGCTGCTGGTGAGGTTGTTGAGCGACCTGCATCAGTAGTCAAGGAGCTCGTAGAGAATGCATTGGATGCGGGAGCAACACGTATCGAGGTCCGTGTGCAGCAAGGGGGCTCTACATCCATTGAGGTTCAAGATAATGGCTCAGGTATTCATCCAGATGACTTAGCGCTGGCTGTCTTGCGTCATGCAACCAGTAAAATTTCGACTGCAGAGCAACTTGCTGCAATTGCAACATTGGGGTTTCGCGGTGAAGCCTTGGCGTCTATTGCAGCGATCTCACGCTTTAGTCTATCCAGTAGTCAAACCAACGATGGTTTAGGATATGAAGTCAGTATCGAGAACAATATTGATTCTGATATAACGACTGTAACACTTGATGACGCATTGAAATATAGTGATCGGATCGTTCCTAAGCCTATTGCCCATGCCAGAGGTAGTCGTGTAGTCGTGCGGGATTTATTTTTCAATGTCCCCGCACGCCGAAAGTTTCTAAAAAGTGTTGGTACGGAATATAGCCATATAGAAGAAGTGCTGAAGAGAATGGCACTTGTCCATTTCGATGTTGCTTTTGTACTGATCCATAATGATCAAAAGAAATTAGACCTTCCCATTGCCGACAGTGGCGAATTACGTTTGCAACGCGTGCGTAAAATTCTCGGTGCACGTTTTGCGGATACGGCCCATTGGGTCGATGCTGAAAGTTTGGATTTGCGCTTAGCTGGTTGGTTGGGTCATCCTGCCGAGGCGCGTGGTCAGCCCGATTTACAGTATCTCTATGTGAATGGCCGGATTGTTAAAGATCGAAGTGTGAGTCATGCACTGCGGATGGCGTATGAATCGGTCTTGCATGGTCATCGTCATCCAGCTTTTTTATTATTTTTAGAGCTGGATCCTGAGCGTGTGGATGTCAATGTTCATCCCACGAAACATGAGGTTCGCTTTGTCGCGCAGCGTGAGGTACATGAGTTTGTCCGGCACCATGCCAAGAAAATATTGGCACAATTCCAGACTGCCCCAGCAGAGTTAGGCGATGCACTGCATCCCAGTCAACGAATACCAGAATTAACGCAATCCGCACTAGGTCTCCACCATTTAGAAGCTTATCCGAATGCGCGCATACAAGATCAAATCGGGCAGGCATTTGCGCCAACCTATCGTGATTCTTTTCCTGATCGTCAGGTCAGTGACAACTATCCATTCAACCGTACGAACCCATTACCCAATGTACAGTCCGCTTTAGGGCAATACTTGGAGGTTTTAAGAGTTGATGAGAGTGCTCGGACTGTACCACCAGCATTAGACGAATATCCTTTAGGCTTGGCTCTGGCTCAGTTACATGGGATTTATATCTTGGCGCAAAATCGTGATGGTCTGATCATGGTCGATATGCATGCGGCTCATGAGCGAATATTGCTTGAGCAATTAAAGATTGCATGGGATGCCAATCAGTCTGAGCAATGGCAGACACAGCCATTATTGGTTCCACTTGCGGTCGATGTGACCTCTCAGCAAGCGCATCGTGCTGAGCAAATGCAGGCTAGCCTTCACCGTCTCGGTCTTGAGGTAGATCGCCAAGGCGAGCAAACTGTTGTTGTACGTGCTGTACCCGCTTTGTTAGCTCGTGGGAATATTACCTCCTTGGTACAGCAGTTGCTGTCTGATATCGATTTGCCTGAACAAGAACGAGTTGAACTATCTTGGGAGGAATCAAGGCAATTGAATAATAGTGGTTTGATTCGCGCCCGTGATCGTATTCTCGGCACGATGGCATGCCATGGTGCAGTACGTGCCCACCGCCAGCTGAGTCTGGCTGAAATGAACGCGTTGCTACGTCAAATGGAGCAAACGCCATTTGCAAGCCAATGCAATCATGGGCGTCCAACATGGCGTGCATTTCCACTATCTCAGCTTGATAAGCTTTTTGCGCGAGGCGATTAATTGAAGATGTCGACCAGTGATTCAAGGTATCCCCCAACGGTATGTTTGATGGGGCCTACAGCAAGTGGTAAAACAGCGTTGGCCTGTGAGTTATATGATACAGGCCGTTATGAAATCATTTCAGTCGATTCAGCATTGGTTTATCGGGGACTGGATATCGGGACTGCAAAGCCAACCAAGCAGGAGCTGCAGCTTTACCCACATCACTTGATCGATATGATCGAACCGGAGGATGTCTATTCTGCAGCAAGTTTTGTGGAAGATGCAAAACGGTTGATTGGGGAGATTCAGCAGCGGGGGAAAACGCCCTTATTAGTAGGCGGCACGATGTTGTACTTCCGAAGTCTTTTATCGGGCATGGCTGAAATGCCTGCAGCAGATCAAGACGTTCGTGCTGAGATTGTTAGGCAAGCCGAACTGCATGGTTGGGATTGGATTCATCAGCAATTAGCACTTGTTGATCCGCGCGCGGCACAGCGTTTTTTACCGAGTGATCGTCAACGGGTAATGCGTGCACTTGAGGTCTTTCGCATCAGTGGTCGGGCGATTAGTGATTTTCATGATACCCAAGAAACACAGCCGATGACTGACCAGTATACAATTTATGCCTTAGTGCCTGATCGCGCATTGTTACATGAGCGGATTGCCTTGCGTCTAGAACAAATGTGGGCCGCTGGCTTTATGGATGAAGTACGAGAGTTACGCAAGCGGCCAAATCTGCATGCAGAATTACCCTCGATGAGAGCGGTGGGGTATCGCCAAGTATGGGAATATCTTGATCAAATTGAAGCGGAAGGCATAAATGATCGAAAAGATGCTAAATCGACAGAATATCAATTGACTCCCCATTCCAATAAAAAGATACTAGATATGCAAGATCGCGCTTTGTTTGCAACGCGACAATTGGCAAAACGACAATACACGTGGATAAGATCGTTACGAGAGTCACACACTATTCAAATATTTAACACAGTCAATGAAGGCTTTCTTCACTTGCGTAGTTGAAAAGAATGGCTCAAAATTATACCCCCTGTTTTGTGTTAATAAAAAATTAATTAGTAGCTAATATTGGCCGCTTTTTTGTTTTGGAGAAATAAATGTCAAAAGGTCAAACACTACAAGATCCATTTTTAAACGCCTTGCGTAAAGAGCGGATTCCTGTTTCAATTTTTTTAGTCAACGGAATTAAACTACAAGGTCAAATTGAATCATTTGATCAATATGTTGTTCTCCTAAAAAATACGGTAAGCCAAATGGTTTACAAACATGCAATTTCTACGGTTGTTCCTGCACGTAACCCACGTCCAGCGGCAGGTGAGCAGCAAGCAGCTTTCCCAGCAGCAACGGGTGGTTTTGGTGCTCAAGGTGTAGGTTTTGCAGGTCAAGCACCGAGTGGTTTTGGTGGCGCACCACGTGGCTTTGGAGCGGCTCAACCCGGTGGCTTTGGTAATCAAGGTGGTTTTGGTCAACAGCCTGGTTTTGGTACTGGCTATGGTCATAACCAAGCGGGTCAAGGTAATCAGACTACAGGTTTTGAAGGCAACAAGTTTGATGGTGAAGAAGACGGAGGGGATCACAATAATTTCTAATTATTGTTCCTTAACTTTTCAAAAAGCTGCACCGCGATTATGTGGTGCTTTTTTTTGTCCATTTTTTAGTATATTGAATATGAGATAATAGTTATCTTCAAAAACAGATAATGAAAAGATCACCATAGTGTACTTAGTTCATATACGGAGTACATTAACTGGATGCAGGAGGTTAAGTCTAGCTTGACCGTTCAGTCTGAAGAGTGATTGGTAAAATTTTAGGATTGGAGGAGGAGCGGAAGCTTTAAGGTCATTTGAGCTGATATTGACCACACGTCTTAAGTTCATGGGATATACCCTATGAACTTAAGACACATATGAGTCGATATCACCTCTGGCTTAACGCGATGTTGATCCATCACGAATATCGACATAGGCCGCAGCGCGAATTTCGCGGAGCCAGTTATCCAGCTCAACAGGATATTGACGATCATAAAGAGTTTTCTTTGCAACTTCTCGGCGATACTGCTGTGTCATATCCTGATCACGGGAGGCTTCTACCTGAAGAATATGCCAGCCGAAATTAGATTGGAAGGGCGCGCTTAATTGCCCCTCAGGCGTATTCAGCATAACCTTCTCGAAAGCTGGGACCATTTCACCTGTAGAAACCCAGTTTAGATCACCACCATTTTGAGCAGAGCCTGGGTCATCGGAATAGGCCTTTGCCATGTCTTCAAAAGAAGCCCCAGCTTTCAGTTTGGCGTAAATATCATCAATCTTGAGCTTAGCTTCGTCAACACTAACGACTTCGCTGGTTTTGGCAAGAATATGACGCACATGATACTGATGCACTATGGCACCAGCAGCACCGCGCTCATCATTGAGTTGTAGAAAGTCTACGCCGTCAGAAGTCATAAAAGGCTTACTGAACTCTCCACGTTTCAGGCTAGTTAGCGCCTCAACGAAAGGTGTAGGTAATTCATCAGATTTTCGCCAACCTTGATTTCCGCCACGGAGTTGGAGGCTATTGACGACCGTTTCGACTGACTTACCCGCTTGCAACTGTTTAAGTGCCTCGGCGGCAGTTGCATTGGCTTTAGCGACTTCTACGGCATTCTTTTCATCAGAAAAAGGAGCTTGGAGTACGGTAAAATTAAATTCAGTTTTCAGCGCTTCTACGCTTTGTGGCGAGCTCAGGAAGTTATCAATATCTTGGTCAGTAATTTTGATCCGACTGGATACTCTATTTTGTTGCAAACGATTAATGTTTAAATCGTCTTGGATTTGCTGGCGGAATTCGGCATAACCATTGGGTTTGATGCTGTCCAGTTTCGCTTGAAAGGCGCTTAGTGAGGAGGCTCCCTGTTGCTGAGCAATGCTAGCAATGGCACTGTTTAAGGTATTCTCATCAACGTTTGCACCACTGCGGGCAATAATTCCGAGTTGAATCTTACGTAGAATCAATTGACGAACAACATCGTTTTGGATTACTTCATCGCTTGGCGGTGTTTGCTTACGCGCTAAAAACTGCTGTTTGGTATCGTACATCGACCTGCCGACTTCGCTTGCAAGTAAGACCGAGTCATCAACAACTGCAACAACATGGTCTAACGGTGCGGCAACCGTGCTTGTTGTCGCAGCATGGGCTACGCTCAAGGGAGTCGTGCCAACGATGCTCAGCGTGGCTAAAGATATCGCTGAGAACAAAACACGCAAATGGTGGGTTTTTGATGTCTCATTTTGATATTTGATTTCATCAAAATGCTGATTAAGAACACTTATTTTAAATGATTTTAGCGATTTTGCCACGTTGAGTCTACCTGGGTGAATCCATAAATTTTCTGCTTAAGCAGGGTTGCAAGATTGCTGTCGGAATTGCTAGCTAATCCCTTGAATGTAATTTGTAAGACCACGCTGCGATGAGCGTCTGTAACCTTCGGATCATCAAAATCGTTATAGTAAGAACGACCAAATAACGCAATACTCCAACAACATGCATCGTAGTCAATCCCTACCAAAGCATCGCGTGTTACACGTTGCAGTAGATCGTATTGAACAGAACCGAGCACACGAAAATTATTATAAACAGGCTGGATAAAAGAAGCCGTTGCTTGCCGTGAAGCAATTTGATTGTCTTCTGTAACATTACGCCTAAAAATATAGCCTAGACTCGTGACGCGACCTGAATCCGTTGCATAATGAATTGCCGTTGATGATGTTGAAAGATTTCCTGAGGGAGTCCATAGTGCACTACTATCCACAGTCAGATTTTTATTCCATGCCGCACCGATTTCTACCCCTGGACCTGATGAGCTGGATGTTCCAATGGCATCAGTTTGTGCTAACCGTGTTTTACGATCACTGAAGTACAAGCGGTCTGCAACGCCAATTCTGAAGCGTTCCAATCCATTACTATCGTAGAAACGATTGGTTATTCCGAGTGTTGCAAAGTTATTATCATCTAAACGGTCCATACCAATGAAACGCGACGGGCTGAAAAGTTGCTCATAACCATTTGATGCATAAGTGGTATCAAATACTGGAAATGCACTCTGTTTTTGTACATAGGGTGAGTACGCATAAAAGAAACGAGGTTCAAGGGTTTGCAAGTAGGATCCTGCATCACGTTCAAAGATAAGCCCACTATCGAAGGTGAACTGAGGCACGATGGCTGTTGGTGACTCAGAAACACCCGTTGCAGGTTTATTGGTTTGATAGTCGGTTTGATCTTGATAGAACAACGTACGTACTGATAAAGACGGAATAGCATACCCGCCCGCATCACGGAAATTATATTTTATGCCCGCGACATTATATTGACGTAAACCATTGGTTTCGGGCCCCGAACCATCGGTAATATCGCGTTGAAAATAACCAGTATCATTGGTTGCAAACCGTTGCCAACCATTAAGAGAGCCTTGGTCATAGTCTAAGTGGAGCTGTATACGTCCATAGGGGCGATTAATGTCTGTAACCGTTTTATCATCTAAGCGCTGATAGTCCAGTCCTCGTAAATATCCGCTTAATCCCCAGTCGCTATTGTTATAGTTTAAGGTTGCGGAGCGTTCCATAGTCAGCGTTGATGTAGGTCCAATGATGGACTGTCCGACATCAGAGAAATAGTCTTTATCAGAGACATAATTCAAATTAACGAAACTGCTCCAGTGCGGATTAAACACCATGCTGTGCTGAAAAGTGAGTTCTTTACGATCTTGATCTTTACGTCCAGCATCATCGATATATTTGGAATCATTGGGTAAAAAAGCACCATTAATGATACCGCTACCAAAGTTCTCAGTTAAAAAACGGAATTCACCGCCCAGCATTGGACCGCGGTTAGTGATGATGCGTGGCGTGACCGTAGCATCATAGTTGGGTGCAAGGTTCAGATAATAAGGAACAGCAAGGTCAAAGCCATTGTTTGAGGTATAGCGTACAGTGGGAATAAGAACACCACTTGAACGACGACCATCGATAGGGAAGTTAAAATATGGGGTGTAAAAAATGGGAACTTGGCCAATGTAGAGTTTTGCGTCTCGCGCGACTCCACGACCAGTTTCCTGATTGAGATCAAGTTTACGGGACTTGAGCTTCCACCCTATGGTATCCGGCTCACAGGTTGAGTAAACCGAATCCATAATGCGCGTCAGATGATCATTTTCACGAATAACATCACTGGCTTCACCATGTCCTTGACGATCTGACATGATAAATTTAGGGTTTTTAATACTGCCTGTCTGGGTATCTAAGTTATAGACACCGGATTCACCATAAGTGACAAAGCCCGGATTTGCAATTTTTACATTGCCCGTTGCAGTCGCAACGGTTTGTTCTGGATTCAGGGCAACTTTATCGGCGCTTAGTAAGCGATTGGGTTGACTGATTCGCACATTCCCCGTCAGCACAGAACCTTCTTTGGGATCGTAGTATGCGTAATCAGAGCGTGTTTTTGTATCTGACTGATCCACGGGTACATTTGGCTGTGAACTATTCGTCGGAATCGGAGTGATCCAAACCCCGCGGCACGCTGCGGGCACTTTGATGCGTTGCTCTGCGGGGAGCTGAGCAAGCTGCTGTCTGTCATAGAACCCATAATTCAGAGGGGCGTCTGGATTAGTATCAGGCGTACTTTGAGTATTGTTTTGGTTATTCGTGCTTGTGTCTGCAAAGGCAGATTGCTCTGCTAATACGGCAGAAGCTAAACCAATCGCGAAAGCGAGATTATGAAGTTTAAATCGACGCAATTTCAGATAATCCGTTTTAGAGTGAGATTTGGCTTTTCGCTGGTCATCACGATCAGAATAAGGGCTACTTGAGTCATTACCAGAATGTGTAGGCATAGAGACAAACTTTACAACAAATATAAGACAACCTGCATCATAGAGAAAAATCTGACGAGCGGCTACACTCACGCTATCATTGTGCCTAAGTAACTTAGATTTTTTTGGTAACGGACAACTTTTTTATCAAGGATTAGCCTTTTATGTCATCTGAACGTCTGTCTGCATTGACGGGGTGGGTTGTAGAGCAACTCGGGACTAAGAATATCAATCTCAAACCGCTGACTGGAGATGCGAGCTTTCGAGGATATTATCGTTTACATCTATTGGATTCAGAATCAACTGTTACTGGGGCGCATCGAACCTTAATCGTGATGGATGCGCCGCCACCTCGCGAAGATACCCGCCCTTTTTTGGCGGTATGTACGATGTTTGATCAACATAAAGTGCGCGTTCCGCATGTGCTTGCCAGTGATGTGCAACAGGGTTTCATGATTCTTGAGGATTTTGGTGACACAGTGTTATCTCAAGTTCTTGATGAAGACAACGTGGATCAGTTGTATTCCCAGGCCATGAATCAGCTCATTGATCTACAGCACGCTCCCGCTCTTGATCGGTATCCGCTGCCTGCCTATGGTGAAGCAAAGCTGATTGATGAGATGAATTTGTTTGACGAGTGGTTCTTACGTAAGTTTCTCATGCTAATTCCCTCGCAAGAGGAGCAAAACATGCTCATGACCTCTTTTGATTTCTTGGCCAATCAAGCCCTACGTCAACCGCAAGTGGTGGTCCATCGTGATTATCATTGCCGTAATCTGATGGTCCTTGACCAAAGTAAGGAGCTTGGCATCATTGATTTTCAAGATGCAGTGATTGGGCCGATTACCTACGATGTGGTGTCATTACTGCGAGACGCTTATGTGCAATGGCCTGCATCTAGTGTTCAAGACTGGCTTAAGATTTATTGGGAACGTCAAAGTATACGTGGCTATTTGGGCAAAACCTCTTTGGCGCAATTACAGCAGTGGTTCGACTGGATGGGGGCTCAACGTCATCTGAAAGTCTTGGGTATTTTTGCCCGCCTTTATTTTCGTGATGGTAAAGACGGTTATCTACAAAATCTACCGCTGGTTTTTTTCTATTTATTATCCGAAACCAAAGGATATAACGAACTATCTGCATTGCACGAATGGCTTTGTGAACGCGTTCTCCCTGCATTTTTGGTGGAAGTGCCAGAGAGTATGGATTTACTCGCGGAATTTCTCTAAGTACACTCTTTAAAGATCGATGCGGGTATGTATCGTTTTATACCCTTAGTAATTGTTTATTGATGAGTAGTGTAATGCGTGCAATGATTTTAGCGGCTGGTTTAGGAACACGATTGCGACCTTTGACTTTGCATACCCCAAAGCCATTGCTTGAGGTGGGCGGTAAGCCATTGATCGTTTGGCATATTGAGGCATTACAACGTGTAGGAATCACTGACATCGTGATCAATACAGCATGGCTCGGACAGAAGTTGGTGGATGCTTTAGGCGATGGTTCAGCGTACGGTGTCAATATTCATTGGTCGCATGAAGACGAACCGCTGGAAACGGCAGGCGGTATTCAAAAGGCACTTCCTTTGTTGGGTCATGAGCCTTTTATATTGGTCAACGGCGATATCTGGACCCGTTTCGACTTTTCTAAACTGGTGAACCAACCTCTTGAAACTGATTTAGCTCATTTAGTTCTGGTTCAAAATCCTCCACAACATCCGCTGGGTGATTTTGCATTGCAATCGAATCGTGTTTTGAGTGAAGGGGAGAGTAAGTTTACCTTTGCTGGGATTAGTATGCTTTCCCCTAAATTGTTTGAGGGGCTCCCAGCAGGCAAGGCACCCCTTGCACCGATTCTTCGGCAAGCCATGCATTTAGGGCAAGTCAGTGGCGAACTGCTGGATGGACATTGGGTCGATGTGGGCACGGCAGAGCGTTTAGCTGAATTGGATGCACAAATCCACGATGGTTTGGTTTAAGCTCCCTCGTATGCAGGAATGGTAATCAGCGATGAGCGTTCAGTCTTTGATTAATCCGTCCATGTCAGATACGCAGTTTCTGACTCAGTGGCTATCTGGCTTAATGACTCAGCAACGTTCGCCCAATACGCTCAAGGCATATCAACGCGATGTCAGCAAATTATTGGCTTTTTTGCAATTTGAGCAAAGCAATACGATACACGCAAAAAAAAATAAGTTACATGAAACTAATGTTGAAAAAATAGATCTTTTGGAAGATAGCCATTATTTTAAAGTACTGGATCGCCTTGCAATTACGCGATTTGCAGGATTTCGTATGGAGGAAGGGGGGATTTCCTCTTCGAGTTTACAGCGAGAGTTGTCGGCAATACGTCATTTTGCAGGGTGGTTGGTTGAACATGGCGTTCTGACTCAGAACCCCGCCCAAGACTTTAGTATTCAACGGCCACCTAGACCTCTACCCAGTGTTATGGATGCAGAAGTACTTCAACAGCTTCTTGAACAGCAAGCACCAGTTGATCGCGATGAAGCAAGGCTTTGGGTTAGGGATCGGGCTATTCTGGAGCTTTTATACAGTAGTGGGCTACGTCTTTCTGAACTTGCCGATTTAACCTTACCCATGTTGGATCTAGGGCAAAAACTTGTTACGGTAACGGGGAAGGGGCGTAAGACACGTATATTACCTATTGGTTCTAAAGCACTTACTGCACTACAGGAGTGGTTACCACATCGTCATCTTTGGGCTGCTGAAGGGGTGTTACATGTTTTTGTAAGCGAGCAGCGGGGTGAAAAATTACATCCGCGAACCATTGAGCGACGTGTCAGCCATCAAGCGCTACGTGCTGGTATCGCTCAACATCTTCATCCTCATTTGCTTCGCCACTGTTTCGCCTCCCATTTATTAGCAGGAAGTGGGGATTTGCGTGCAGTACAAGAGTTGTTAGGTCATGCCAATATCAGCACAACCCAAATTTATACCCACCTTGATTTTGAGCATCTCACCAAAGTATACGATCAGGCTCATCCGAGGGCGAGGAAGTAATCTTCGACGTCATCAGGCATCATTCACGTCTTAACTTGCAAACAATACTCCACGCCATTCATTAGCGATTGCATTGCTGTCATGCTGATTGGGGTGAAAATCATTTTTATAATAATCCAGATAAGCAGGCAGGAGTGTTTTTGCCATTACTTTTAATTGCTGGAAAGCAAGCCAATGCTGCTTAAATTGAAGTCGACCTTCTTTGTCATTGAGCAATAACTTCCCAGTGATATAACTAATTCGGGAAATGAACGTTGTGGTGATGATACGCATAGTCCTTTTACGAACGACCTCATCATTGAAAACCTCGCGATAGACATCAAACGCAACAGCCTTATGCTCTGTTTCTTCCAGAGCGTGCCACATCCATAAGTGTGCAGCATCTGGATGAAGTTGCTTGTGGAAGTCATCATGTTCGAGTAAGTATTGGGCAATGATCGCGGTAAAATGCTCTAGCGCACAGGTGACGGCCAGCTGTTGTTTCGGAGTCAGTACCCCTTTGATTTGCTCTACTTTTTCGTATTCAGAATCAATAATCGGCTGTACATCCAGACCGATGCGCTTCGCGAAGTCATTAAAATCTTCATGCGCGTGACTGTGCATAGCCTCTTGCCCAATGAATGCAGAAACATCAGACTTTAGCGTTGCAGTTTTTACCTGATCTCTGACATTACGTACGCTATGAACGAAAAAGCGCTCACCATTCGGGAAGGTGAGAGAAAGGGCTGTAAGTAAGTGAGATAGCAGTGGATTATTGTTGAAATAATATTTGGGGAGTTGAGCAAAGTTGAATTCTGGGCGACGCACAGTAATGGGGTGATGTGAGGCGTTATCGAAGCCTTGAGTAGTATTAGTCGTATGCGCTGTACTTTGCATGTTCAGTTGCTCCTCATTCTGTAATCAGCGTTCAGTTGTTTTATTGATATGGAACTTAGACACTATTTGTTGACATGGGAAGTTGTCACTATATTGCTTATCCTGCTATGGACAATGCTTATTGTCAATTTAAAAGTTGATTTTTTTAGTCATAACCGAGTGTTCATCAGGGCAGAATTACGGTTTGCCACAGAATTTTACTGATTAGACATCAATTCGGCTTGACCTTGAGGCGCTCAAATAGCAATATACTGCGCACTCTAATATTTAGGCTGATCTTTTTTAACTAGGCTTTCAACTCCGCTTAAAAAAGTGAAGTCCGTCGAAAGAAAAAGTAATAAAGCTCAAAAGTTCGATTTTTTACATCGTACTTCCAAAATTTTTGAATATATCCACTAGCCAAGCCGAGGAATTTTATGAAGGCTCTTGTTGCTGTCAAACGTGTTGTCGATTACAACGTTAAAGTTCGTGTTAAAGCGGATAAAACGGGCGTCGATTTAACCAACGTCAAAATGTCGATCAATCCATTCTGCGAAATCGCAGTTGAAGAAGCCGTACGCCTCAAAGAAAAAGGCGTAGTGACTGAAATCGTTGTGGTTTCTGTTGGCCCAACTGCTGCACAAGAGCAAATTCGCTCTGCGATGGCACTCGGTGCAGACCGCGGTATTTTGGTTCAAACTGATGATGCAGTAGGTCCTTTGGCGGTTGCTAAAATCCTGAAAGCGATTGCTGATCAAGAACAACCTCAAATCATCCTGCTCGGTAAACAAGCAATCGATGATGACAACAACCAAGCTGGCCAAATGCTGGCTGCGTTGATGGGTGTAGGTCAAGGTACTTTTGCATCAAAAGTGACTGTTGAAGGCACTTCATTGAAAGTTGAGCGTGAAGTTGACGGCGGCGCACAAGTGGTTGATTTGACACTTCCTGCGATTGTGACTACTGACTTGCGCTTGAACGAGCCACGTTATGCAGCATTGCCTAACATTATGAAAGCACGTAAAAAACCACTGGAAACCAAAACTCCAGCAGATTATGGCGTGAACACTGCTCCAACGGTTAAAACTCTGAAAGTTGAGCCACCAGCAGAGCGTAAAGCGGGCATTAAAGTGAAGTCGGTCGATGAGTTGATCGAAAAACTTAAAAACGAAGCTAAAGTCATCTAATTCGATCTGAATTAAGGCTTTATTAAGTTTTAAGTGCTTTATTTTACTTAGATTCTAAATATATAGATTCTAATCACACAGATTTTAAACAAATGCTACAAAACGCATTCCGTTTTATAGGAGTTTTAACATGGCTATTTTGGTTTACGCCGAACATGATAATGTCAGCCTAAAACCTGCAACGCTGAACGTCGTTGCAGCTGCTCAAGCCATTGGTGGCGATGTGCATATCTTGGTTGCAGGTCAAGGCGCTCAAGCAGCAGCTGATGCCGCAGCACAAGTTGCAGGTGTTTCTAAAGTTCTTTTGGCTGATAACGCCACTTATGCGCATCAATTGGCTGAAAACGTAAGCTTGCTCGTTGCAAACGTTGGTAAGGCTTATACCCATATCCTTGCTGCAGCAACCTCTAATGGCAAGAACTTTATGCCACGCGTAGCGGCATTGCTTGATGTCAGTCAAATTTCTGACATTATCAAAGTGATCTCTCCTGATACCTTTGAACGTCCAATCTATGCAGGTAATGCGATTGCGACAGTACAAAGCTCTGATTCAATCAAGGTCATCACCGTACGTGGTACAGGTTTTGATCCAGTTGCTGCAACTGGTGGCTCTGCTGCGATTGAAGCGGTTGCTGAAGCAGATGACTTGGGCAAATCAAAATTTGTAAGTGAAGAGCTTGCAAAATCTGAACGTCCAGAACTGACTGCTGCACGTATCGTTGTTTCAGGTGGTCGTGGTATGGCGAATGGCGAAAACTTCGAGAAAGTTTTGGTTCCACTCGTAGACAAACTTGGCGCAGCAATGGGTGCGTCACGTGCTGCTGTTGACGCAGGCTTTGTACCAAACGATCTTCAAGTTGGTCAAACTGGTAAAATCGTTGCACCTGATCTGTATGTTGCCGTCGGTATCTCTGGTGCGATCCAGCATTTGGCTGGTATGAAAGATTCTAAAGTGATCGTTGCGATCAACAAAGATGAAGAAGCGCCGATCGGTACAGTTGCAGATTACTTCTTGGTTGGTGACTTGTTCCAAGTCGTTCCAGAACTGACCAGCAAGCTGTAATTTTTGCTGAGTGAGCGTCAAAAAAGCCCTGAAATTTTCAGGGCTTTTTTTTTGTAGGATATTTAATCCTTGTCCTTATTAATCCCTACTTGTACTTCCAATCGCCCCGGCTGTACACGTAAACCACGGACTTCAAATTGATTCACCAACTGCTGCATGAGCTCTTTGCTTTCACGCAAAATATTTAAGCCAGGTAATACACTAAAATCACTGAGGCTGAGAAGTTTATCCAGCATCCAAGAGCGATTATTTAAAAAGTCGATAAAACCTGCTTTGTCTAGATCGATATACCAAACGCGATAGCCTTCTTGCTGAATACCCGGAATATCACGAATGATGTGGTTGATCAAAGAGGGGATTGGTAAGCTATTAATCACATCAAACGCTTTACTGCTGATCTTACGGGCAGCCCAGTTGGTCAATACATTGGCATCACGTAATTGCACATCAAGGCTTTCATCGACTTGACGCAAACGCAGAAACTTCTCTTTACTGATTTCGCATTCCAGTACGTTAAAGTCAAGTCTAAGCGTATACAGCGCTCGTTTGTAATGACCAATAATTTTTATGCTTAAACGATCATCGCCGCAGTCGACTGTAATATCGTCAATGTCTGAGTTTTTTTCGATGCGTTTGCGAATTTGTTTATTCAGGAGGAGTTCGGGTAGTGGGAGTGTCAGTGTGGTATTGCCCAAAAATGTACGTGCCATGAGTAAGGCAACGTCACGTGCTGTTTCACTGGTTCCGGATACAACGCCACGCATCGTATCCGTAGTAAAGTTTGCAGCGCCAACAACGCCACGTGCTGCGCCTGAGGCGACGACATCAACAACACTCATTGCAGCATCCTTGGCATCACCCACAACGCCGACAAAGTCACGGGTGGCATCGGAAGCCATATCCGCAACATCACGTGCATGTTTGAGGGTATGGTCAAGTAGGCTTTTACGGCGTGATTTTTTCTCTGTTATGCTTGGATCTGAGTGATCGCTATTTAATTGACGCGTTGAATCATATTCACTCATATCGGCTCTCCCTAGGTATTGCGATAGCAATCATTCTGCTCAGTGTATTTTTTTATGCTTACTCATTTTTGAGTATAGGCGAAGTTGACTTGTGATCTATACTATATCCAGAATAGCACGGGCTTGAATGACCATATGTATGAAAATGCATTGCTATTTTTATGTTTTTTGGTCAGATGAACTTGAAAACCTGAAGCATGATCGGCTAATGCTACAAATCGTTTGAAGATGTACAAAGATTCAGCAAATGGATAGGCTGCCTTTGTTCTTTTAGCTCACATCGTGTAGACTTCGGATCGGTTTTAGATGGCTTAAATGCGCCGCTAGATCCTATAGTTTTAAGTAAATTGCTTTACAAATATGGGCCTGTAGCTCAGTTGGTTAGAGCAGCGGACTCATAATCCGTTGGTCCACAGTTCAAGTCTGTGCAGGCCCACCATATTATAGATGTTTAAAATAAAGCCTTTGCGTAATTGCGAAGGCTTTTTTATTGTCTGAAAAAGTTCGGATTATTACTCTTTTAATTTTTATCAATAGCGACATCAGTTGATTTGCTCAGATTTCGTCAGGGGCGGGTTCTAAGTGTCACAATACAATCATCAAAAAATCGATATAAATAGGAAACCAATACTATGTTGGTTGTTTAAATCAGAGAGGGTAAGGCGATGCCGAGAGCAGTTGGATAAAATAGCAGCAAAGAATTAAACGATAATTTATAGAGGATGACAACGATGAGTTTTGTGGAAAAATGGGGTTCTGATGAAATCTCAGCACACTATGCCGAACGTTATGAACGTGAGATTCCAAAAGAAATACAAAAAAAAACATAACTATGTTTATCCAGATAAATTGTATTTGTGCCCCTCTTTTGTTGATGAAGAAAGAGATATGGCATTGCTATTAATCAATAATTTGATTGCTAGTCCCGGTGAAGACCATGCCGCAGCGTACGCTTTCTTTGTTGGTCAAGAGATTGTTTTATTACAAGGGGATAATAAGGGACTTTTTTGTGATTTTGAGACTAAAAAAGGAGGGTTCTTGTATTTGATTTTACCCTATGAAACACCTGCAAGTTTAAAAGGTCAAGAAACTTATCTCAGACAGTTGATTACCGAAGCATTTATTTGCTTAGGTCAAAGTAAAAGTAATCAATTTATTACCTATGATCATATCGAGGTTTTGTTTGATCAACAATATACGCCACGAAATTCCCCACGTTAAATTTGAATTTAAAGTAAATTTCATTTCAGTGTTTTGCAATATTGTGGTGAATGATACAACCGCAGGGAATCAGGATATTTTGCAACTCGGCAGTGACATTCGTGCTGATCAGCTCTGGTTCCGCCACGTTGGATCGGATCTAGAGGTGACAGTGATTGGTACCAGTAACTCCGCGACCATCAAAAACTGGTATGCAGGAAATCAATACCATGTTGAATTGTTCAAGTCTGGGGACGGTAAGACCTTAATTGATTCGCAAGTGCAGAACTTAGTGAGTGCTATGGCAAGCATGTCACCACCAGCGGTAGGACAAATTAACTTATCTCCTAGTGATCAAGCCACGCTGAATCCTGTGTTTGCGTCGAACTGGGCTTAAGTTCTTTAATTAAATTATAAAAAACCACCTATTAGGGTGGTTTTTTATATCTAAACATAGAATTTACTAAAGATTACTTATGCTTAACCATTCAGTCCATTTCTTCAAATTAAAACCATGTCTCCACAATGTCTCCATGATTCATGCACTGTAGGGCAAGTTAATTATCAGAAAATTTCAATCAGAAAATTACAGATGCATGCGTAATTCAATATCGTGTTCTGATTGAGGTTTTTATGTCTAAAAATGCCCAGCTACTCGCTGATGAGGCCAAGTATTGTTCTTTTGGAGATACTGTTCATTACGTTGATCCACCAAAGATTTTTGAAAATAGTGGCGGTAGTTATTTATACGATGAAAATGGTACGCCTTATCTCGATTTGCAAATGTGGTATTCCGCAGTCAATTTCGGCTATAAAAATGAACGTCTCAATAATGTGTTGAAGCGCCAAATTGATCTTCTTCCTCAAGTCGCTAGCCAATATCTGCACCCGACCAAAATCGAATTAGCCAAAGTCATTGCCGAAGATATGAAAAGCAAATTTGGCATGGATGGTCGGATTCATTTCAACGTGGGTGGTTCGCAGTCTATCGAAGATTCTCTTAAGATTGTCCGTAATGCTTCCAATGGCAAGAGCTTAATGTTTGCATTTGAGGGTGGTTATCACGGCCGGACTCTGGGTGCTTCTGCAATTACATCGAGCTATCGCTATCGCCGCCGCTTTGGACATTTTGGTGATCGTGCACATTTTGTGCCTTTTCCATATCCTTTCCGTCGTCCTAAAGGCATGACTGCGGAAGAATATGGTGATTTCTGTGTCAAAGATTTTGCTCGTTTATTTGAAACTGAATACAACGGTGTTTGGGATCCAAAAACCAAACAAGCTGAATACGCTGCATTCTATGTTGAGCCGATTCAAGGAACCGGTGGATACGTGATTCCGCCACGTAATTTCTTCAAAGGCTTGAAGCAAGTGCTTGATCAACATGGCGTACTGCTTGTTGTTGATGAAATTCAAATGGGCTTTTATCGCACTGGTAAATTGTGGTCGATTGAACATTTTGATGTGAAGCCTGATGTGCTCGTTTTTGCCAAAGCATTGACCAATGGTATGAATCCATTGGGCGGGCTATGGGCGCGTGAAGAGTTGATCAACCCAACAATCTTCCCGCCGGGTTCAACCCATTCCACCTTTGCCTCAAATCCACTGGGAACGGCACTTGGCCTCGAAGTCATGAAAATGACACGTGAAATCGACTTTGAAAGCATGGTTATGGCCAGTGGAGCTTATTTCCTTGAAGGTTTGCAAGAGCTGCAAAAGCGTCATAAAGAAATTGGTGATGTAGATGGCTTAGGCCTCGCCCTGCGCGCAGAAATCTGTATGGAAGATGGCTTTGCGCCAAACCGTGAGCTCCTCGATAAGATGGTTCATATCGGCTTATCCGGTGACCTTGATTGGGAAGGCAAGAAAATGGGTCTGGTGTTGGATGTTGGTGGCTATTACAAAAACGTCATTACGTTTGCACCATCACTCTATATAACCCGTGCTGAAATTGATCAAGGCATAGCACTGCTTGATCAATTACTGACCCGCGCGAAACGTGAAATGTAATGGTAATGGATTAAAGAATAGTGCTAATCGATTGATTGGCACTGTTTAAATGAGGGAGAGTGCTGATCAGGCTTCTCCCTTTTACCCATGTTCTAGCGGATAGGTCACTTCTTATGCATTTCTTAAATCAGCTAGAACCCAATGGGTTGATTCAACATTTCTTAGATCATCCGCCGCAAGACTTTAAAGTCCTACAACAAGAGAAGAGTGGAGCGCCATTATTCTTTGCTCATTTTGATTTGCTGACGACGCTAGATTTATCTCTACGTCAGAAAATTGCCAAAATTCCATTTTATCGCTATTGGTCGCAGTTACTTAAACCATACACCTGCTTTATGGGAACTACCGTTTCTGAGTATGTGCCGCTGTCTAAATCAGTCTCTGCAAGTGACTTGGTTTTACAGATGAAAGATCAGCATGCCGCGCATTTCCCTTTTCTAATTATTAAAGATATTCCTCAGCAGTCACCGTTGTTGACAGCACAAGATAACGATTATGCTGCGAACCTCATGTCGGCTTGTATTGGTGCAAAATTTGTCAGGGTTGAAGGACAGGCTCTAGCATGGGTCAAAATAGATTTTGATTCGACAGCGGATTATTTGAATCGTCTTTCAAGTAGTCGCCGCAGAAATATTCGTCGTAAACTCAGGTCTCGTCAAGATTTGACCGTAGATTGTATTCAATCCGGAGACCGTCAATTTTTGGATTCTGATCTGATTGATGAGTATTACCGACTGTATCTCAATGTGTATGAACAGAGTGAGATTCATTTTGACTTATTGAGCCGTGATTTTTTTGAAGCAGTATTACAAGATAGTCAGCTAAATGGCGTCATTTTCACTTATCGAAAATCTGGACAATTGATTGCCTTCAATATTTGTTTCGTAGAGAACAACACTTTGGTGGATAAATATATTGGCCTGCTTTATCCCGAGGCAAGGCAATGTAATATCTATACGGTTAGTTGGTTTGAGAACTTGCAATATGCATTGGATCACGGGTTAACACGTTATATTGCGGGATGGACTGATCCTGAGATAAAAGCTGAGCTGGGTGCTCAGTTTACGTGGACACAGCATGCGGTATTTATTCGTAATCCTCTTTTACGCGGCTTACTCAATGCGTTGTCTTCTTATTTTGAAGGTGACCGCCAATGGTTTGAGCATCACGAATTATTGATTGCACAGAAATAATCCATAAAACAGTAATAAGTTAAATGAGTGCATGATGAGTAAAAACGAGTTGGATTTGACGCGGCCTTTGGTTTTGGATTTTGATCATGCCGTGGGTCCATTTACTGATGAAAATCGTATCGATTTATTCGACTGGCAAGAGCGTGTTCGCTTTGGATGTGGTCTTTCGACGTTTAGCCAATTGAGTGAGTACCTTGATCATCAACTACCAGAAGCCTATGGTACGGTATTTATGGGGAGTGGGGATTATCATCACGTCACCTTAGCGCTACTTGAGCGATTGAGAGGTGTCTATTCCAAAGCTGATCCCATTGATGTGGTTGTCTTTGATAATCATCCAGATAATATGCGTTTTCCTTTTGGCGTGCATTGCGGTTCTTGGGTCAAGCATGTCGCAAAGCTGCCCTTTGTTCAGCATATCCATGTGATTGGAATTACGTCATCAGATATTGGTGCTGCACATGCATGGGAGAACTATTTAGCGCCGCTTTATCAGCATAAGGTCAGTTATTGGTGTCTGGATGTGGAGGTGAGTTGGGCAAAATATGTCGGTCTGGCGCATGCCTTTCATCGGTTTGAAAGTGCGGATGCATTGGTTAAAGCGTTTATCTCACATCATAATGCACGCGCTGATTCTTCGCGTCCGATTTATCTCAGCATTGATAAAGATGTGTTTGCACCAGAAGTCGCTCAAACAAACTGGGATCAGGGTGTTTTACTGGAAGCGCATGTCATGCGGATTATTGCGGCGCTGGAGGGAAACATCATTGGTAGTGATGTGACAGGTGAGATTTCATCATGGCAGTATACAACCTGGTGGAAGCGCTGGATGAGTTCGATGGATGGTCAAGAGCTTCCAGAGTTAGCAGATGTCCAGCGCCGGCAATTGCAGCATCATGCCTTAAATGACCGCTTGCAGGTAGCCTTGAGCAAGGCTACTCGGGTCTAATCATGGGGTTAATCAGTTGACCTTGATGGGGTCTACTTGATGATCTTCATTTTTAGACTCGCTAACAGCAAGGCAAACAATTCCACATAGAATAAGTCCTGCTCCCGCTAGCTGTACAAGACTTAAATGCTCGTTGAATAGCCAATGCGAACAAAACATAACGCTGATGACATCCAAATGGGACGCTGCAAAGGCCGGACCAATGGGTGCCTTCTTGAGTAATGTCAGCCACATGAAAAACGCCCCTAAATAACCGATCAAGGCAATGTATATCCACGGTTGACTGAGGATTCTTAGTAGCCACTCAGTGCTTGCGACAAGAGGAAGGGCATGAATAGCAGTATATTTTAAGCCGAGCTGGGCCAAGGTATCGAATCCCATCAGCAACAAGAATCCAATCACATAAAAACGTTTCATGACGCAAGCCCCACTAGAGCCACGCCGCAAGTGACCAGCAATACGCCGATCACACGCATTGGTGTCAAATGCTCGGTAAAGAAATAACGCCCTGCCAAGAGGATCACGACAATATTGATAGATCCGAGCAATACGCCTTGTGAAAGCGGGACTAGAGATAAAAATGCAATCCAGACAACGAATTCAATCACATAGCAGAGGATACCAAACCAAAGCCAAGGTTGTTGAAAGACGGTCATCCAATAGTGTCGACCAACAGCCTCTGAGTGGGGTTGGCGTGCAGCGGCTTTAAAGGATAACTGTCCTGTGGTGTCGAGAATGATGTTACTAAGCCAGAGTACAAGGGTGAGATAGCTCATGCGGCAACCTGATCAGGATTGACTTGAACAGACTTTTCTGCAATCGCTTTAAAGTACGTCACGCTATGATCAATGACTTTTTTATATTCACGATCAATGGTGATGAGATGGTAGCTATCTTCGAGTAGCACGAGTTGGCTTTCCGCACTAATTTTTTTCTGGACCAGAAGAGAGTTACTGACGTTCGCAACATCGTCTTCGCTGGCATGGATTAATAAGCAGGGCGCTGTAACATTAGGGAGCTGATGACGGACTAACGCAGACAATTTGAGCATTTCTGCCAATGCAGGGTAAGGATTACCAGCGAGTCCTGCTGCTGCACTATCGCCACTAAACATACTGGCAGCAACACGTGCACGGAGACGTTCATCCTTCAGACCATAAGGAGGTTGTTCGATGAAAATACCGTTCTGAAATACATTAAATTTTTTAAACCAAATCAATAAAAAATTGAGATAGCGTGCATAACGGGGGATACTCCAGCCATCATAACGGAATGTTGGGCCATAAACGCCTACGCCCGCAATCAGCTTAGGCTGATCTGCAGCCAGTTTTAACGCAAGAAGCGCACCCATGGATAAGCCTGCTACAAAGACATGGTCAACCTTCTCTTTCAGTTGCTTGGCTGCTACTTCTACACTGGCATACCAATCCTGCCATGAGGTTTGATTTAAATCTGCCACATCACCGCAGTGACCAGCCAGTTGCATGCCGTACACGGTAAAGCCTGCTCGATTCAATCCTTTGCCCACCATTTTCATTTCATTTGGAGTGCCGGTTAAGCCATGAATAAGGAGTACGCCAATGCGTCCACAATCTTTGAGCGCATGCCCTTCAAAAAAATATTCATTGCTTTGGATCATATGGCTTACCTAATGTGTTTTGAAAAATATTTGGGTTCATCAGTTTTTTAGCATTCACCCTGATGATGATGCAGTTGATGGGGGCGTTGATTTAGAAGCTTCTGCAGACTCAGCTGATAAAATTTCAGGGAGTAATGCAATGGCATCATTAAAATTTTGGATGTGATAGTGGGTGATGCGTTCTTCGCGGCAATAATCGATCAGCTTGTCTTTCGCAAGGACCAAATCAACGCGATTTGAAACACAAAAGTCGGAGCTTCCATCTCCGATATAAAGAATCCGTTGTGAGGTGAGTTGCGGTGTGATTTTGACATTGGCAGCACGTGCACATTTGCAATTGCCGCTCGCTTTTAAACACTGGTCATCCGCATAGGGGAATGCCAGAGACCAGCGGTTATCCTGCTCTTCAATGAGTCGATTGGCAAAAACGGGTAAATGCTCCAAACCATTGCGTTTCAAAATAAATTCAATCGCGGAATCTAAACCATCACTCACAATCTGTGTAGCGATGCCATAGCGATTTGCTAGTGCGACGAAGTCTTTAAAATTCGGATCAATTTCTATCTCTGCGAGCTGTCGATAGAGCGTTTCATGGCTCACATCGAGTAAGGCAATTTGAGCACCCATGCATTCGCGTGAACCAATTTGACCATCTAGCCAATCTTGCTCTAGGGCTTGCCAGCCCATCATGCCGAAGTTTTCAAGGAGAACGTCAGTGGTGTCTTCAAGGCTAATCGTGCCATCAAAATCACAAAGAATAATCCATGGGGACACTGTCTTGTCCTGCATGATGGCTTTGCTCAAGTGGGGATAATTTTTAGGGTTAAATAATTTAGTCATAAAATTTCACCAAGACGTTTTGACCGATTAATAAATGCTGTGATTGCAGTTGTTGCTCTGCCGAAGAGTCCAGAGTGAGTAAACAGACAATGACACGATTATTTTGTTGGATCGCGTCGCTGTTCAGATGTGTTGGTTCGTAGACCTTACCGATCTGCGTCACATGCGCAGTAATCGGTGTGATCTTTGATGTGGTTGAAGCGCTGTCTGGCAATAAGCCGGCTCTCATGCCTATTTTTATTTTAGGAATAAAACTTTCATTCACTTCAGCGCGGATAATGATTGGATGTTTAGGCAGGAGTGTGAACGCGACCCTCTGTTCAGCGGTCAATACGCTGCCCGGTTGTACGAATACCTTAATCACTTCGGCATCCTGCGGAGCTCGAAGTGTGCGTTTTTGTAAAGCATATTCTGCTTCAGCCACTTTCTGCTCTGCGATGTGAGTTGCTGCTAGAGCAACGCTATTTTCGGCTTGCGCTTGCTGTGCAGCTTGTGTGGCATCATCGGCTTGTTGCTGTTGTGCAATTCCTAATGCAGCAGCTTTTTGCAAGCGTTTGGCTGAAAGTGCTGTGGCGGGTAAATGAATAGCCTGAGCTGTTTGTTGAGCTTTAGCTTGTTCTAATGCAGCTTGTGCTTGCGAGACAGCAAGGCGATCAGCTTGATTGTCGAGCTGCGCTAACACCTGTCCGTGCTTGACTATGTCTCCAACATGAACATTGACTTGACTGAATACAGCATTTTCGGGAGCGATGATATCAAGGAGTCCGCCTTCCACATCAACTTTACCGCGTGCCATCGCCACATAGTCTGTTACAGGCGAAGTTGCGGCTGTGGTGCTGCTGTCTTGATCATGGCAAGCGGTCAATATAAACGTGCTTGCGAACACCAACAGTATCGAAGAAGATCGAACAGTTTTTTTGAGTTTAGAGTTTATAGAGTGCAATTTTTTTATCATAAAGACCAGTCCGGCATGGGGGTCGACGAGGAGTGGTTTTGGAGTTGGTCTACGGTACGCCAGTCGCGATGGATAGCGCCGTCTTCCATTTCAAGTATACGATCCGCATGTTGAATCAGGCGGTGATCATGACTGACGCACAATACAGTCGCTCCTCTTTGATGGGCGATCCGGCGTAAAATATTAATGACCACTTGTCCGCTTGCCGCATCAAGTGCACTTGTAGGCTCATCTGCGAATAGAAACTTAGGCTGTTTCGCTAGGGCACGTGCAATCGCGACACGTTGTTTTTCTCCGCCCGAAAGTGCAGAGGGGCGCTGATGGACCCGATGTCCGAGCCCAACCTCATGTAGCGCTTCAAGCGCACGCGCGCGGCATTGTGCTGGTGTTAAACCTAAATAGCCCAGTGGAAGTTCTATTTGCTCGCAGGCAGTGAGAGCAGGAAACAGATTAAAACCTTGAAAAATAAAACCCGTATGATGCAGTCTGAAATATTCAAGTTCACGTTTGGTCGATCTACTGAGCTCTTGATCTAAAGCCCAGGTTTTGCCCTGATCTGGATGTTGTAATCCGCTTAGAATAGACAGCAACGTACTTTTTCCACACCCTGATGGCCCTGAAATGAGCGTCAACTCATTAGGAAGAATGGCGAGGGAAAGATTGGAGAGAATTTGGATACTGACCAATCCTGAGGTAAAGGATTTGCTGATCTTATCTGCGATTAAACTTGGCTTCGCTATAGAGCTAGATGGATGAGTCGGGGATAGGATAGTCATTTTTTTTTTCCTATCGCATCAAAATTGCAGGGTCGGCACGCAGCAAACCTGACATAGCGATCAAACCTGAAACCAATGCGAGTCCCAGTACCAAGCCGATGCAAACCACAGCCACGAGGGGTGTCATTCCAATTGGAACATCGAATTGTTGTGCCGTTACAAGTAACACGGCGCTAATTACTCCACCTACAATCATGCCGAATCCGCCAATCCACGCCGCTTGTGCAAGAACGACACGACGGAGTGCGTTGATGCCAGCCCCCAGAGCGTTGAGCGTTGCGTACTCACGTGCGGAAGAGACTACAACTGCAGTCAGGGCTTGACTGGCTATAACAGCACCGACTAAAAATACGATTGCAGCTAAAAACAGGACTGCTGCACCTGCGCCAGTGTCCAGCATCCAATAGCGCTGTGAACGCCAAGCAAAATCTTCGGCGCTCCACAGTTCATAAGGCCCAAACGTTGCGTGATCACTTAAGCGCTGAATTACCGGTGCAATCTGATCTTGGTGAAGCACTCGCGCAATGAGGTATGTCGTCCCCGAATTGTTCAACATTTGAGCGGTTTGTTCAGAAGCAATGACATTGACCCCACCAAGTGCACGAAGCCCAGCAATAGTGGCAACGACATGAACCTTTTTGCCATCAATCCATGCATCATCGCCCACCACCACACCTAGCGTATCGATATCGGCGCGATCAACAATAACTGCATTAGGCTCCAATAAACGTTGACGTAAATCGGGTGGAAGAATGTGATCAAACATCATGCCATTGGACTGTGCATTGATACCTGTTAAATAAATGGAAACACCACCTTGCCCCTGAGCCGCACGCCAATCACCATCGACCCAGAACACGGGTTCTACCTGAGAGATCTCGGTGTCCATACGCAATAACATTTCAATATCGCGATTAATTGATCGCCCTAAACTGACACTTTGGGTACCGGGATATCCAACCCAAATATCAGCTGAGGAAGCATTGACGTAAATGGCGGCACTGCCAAAGATACCCAGGACTAAAGCGGCCTGCATAACTAAAAGCACGCCTGCAAAGCCAATGGCTAAAATGGCAGGTACAAAACGAGACCACTCACGGAAAAGTGTTTTACGAGCAAGGGCAACCATGTTTAGCCCCCCAGTCTAGATAAGGGAAGGGGGGCATCCTTGCTCAGATTGCTTGATTTACCAAGAGGAGGAGCTGGATCATAGATTGGTGCACCGCCCAATGCTTTATACATGGTGATGTATGCCAGAGCATGGTCTTTATTAATTTCTGCCAGTTCGAGTTGGGTCTGCAGTAACGACTGTTGATCATCTAGCATGTCCAGCTTGCTTGCGAGTCCAAGACTGGTCAGTGATTGCCGCGCTGCCAACACATGTTGTGCGGTATGAGTCATTTTGATTTGTTCAAGTGTGCGTTGCCTTTGTGCATTCACACTTGCAATGGAAGACTCGACTTCGTGTACCGCTTCCAGAACCGTTTGGCGATATGAGAATACTGCGGCATTTAATTCAGCACCTTGTGCTTCAGCTTTTGCCTTACGTTGTCCCCAATCAAAGAGCGGGATATCGATTTCAGGGCCAAACGATCCTACACCATGCACACTGCTGTTATGGAATGAAAACTTTCCAAGTAGCTGAACTGAATACATATATGACCCTGCGATGCTGATCGATGGATAGCGCTGAGCTTTGGCAACACCGAGTTGTCCTGCAGCTTGAAGGACGGAAGCTTCTGCTTGCTGAATATCGGGTCGAATACGAATCAAGTCTGCGGGAATACTTTCAATAGAAAAATCTGCAATGACAGGCAGCGTAGTGGGTTGAACCAATGTGGGATCGCCTATGTCTCGTCCTTGTAGTAATGCCAATTGTTCGATTGCTTGATCAATTTCCGATTGTTTTTCAAGGCGTAATTTGATTTGATGGGATTGATTTGATTGAAGTGCTAATAGTGAGTTACTCGTGCTTAATCCCAGTTCAATACGTTGTTGGCCGAGAGAAATTTGTTGTTGTATTTGATCAATCATTTGATTGAGGAGGAGTACTTGCTGTTGAGCAGTACGGAGTGCAACCCATGCGCGAACTACCTCTGCGACTAGCGATACTCGAGCCATTTGGGTTTGTGCCTCTACGCTGACAAGCTCGCTTTGAGCAATTTGTTGTGAAGCTGCTCGTTTTCCAAATAGCCCTAGCTCCCACGTACTATCTACTCCAGCACGAAAGTAGCTTGTTGTTGCACTGGGTGAGGGTAAGTCATCGGTCCTTAAGTGCAAATCTGGCAGAAATTTATTTGGGCTGTTCTCTGTGAGTATTCTTGCCGCACGGATATGCTCGCGTGCTGCTGCTAATGTGAGGTTTTGTTTGAGCGATTGATCAATGAGTACATCTAAATCAGGCGCATGGAATGATTTCCACCATGCATGTAAATCTGGTGCGGGAAGTTTGGCTTCTGGAATTTGGTGTTGCCAGTGCTCTGGCAAATGTTGGGTTAAATCTGGAGGCGTATTATGGGCACAAGCCGTGAGCAACATAACTGAAAATACAAGTGCTGTGCGTGCAAATAGCGTTGATCCATATCGCTGTCTCAATAACGGCGATTTAGTTTTCACCCGTATCGTGGCGAGCTCAGAAGGATGTGGATTCATGAGTGAATCTTTGCAGCGCAAACTTTAGTAATGATTAAGGAAATGTGGAGATTTGATGAATCTCACTAAATGGTTAGCTATATTTCATTCATTAAAAAATTTTACTTGCTTCGACATCACAACATAAATTAAGGTCTTAAAAGCGTTGCTTCTTTTGCATCATTTCAATACGACATCATTGTGCTGAGCATGGCACTATAGATCATGTTTGATAGAGTGGGAAAGCAGTATCATGATGATTTCTAATACGCAAAAAATGTTATGCAGAGAATTCAGATGACTAATCAAGACCAATTAATTCTAATTATTGAAGATGAACCTGAGATTGCTGAGATATTACAAATGTATTTACAGCATGAAGGTTTTAAAACTGAACATGTCAGCAATGGTCGACATGGCTTGCAATCTTGGCGGCAAATCAATCCAGATCTGATTTTATTAGATATTCGTATACCTGGTCCGGATGGTTTGGATATATTGCAAACAATTCGCGGGGTCAGTAATGTCCCTATCATTATGTTGACCGCATTGACTGATGATATTAATAAATTATTAAGCCTACGATTAGGCGCAGATGATTATATTGCAAAACCTTTTAATCCTGCGGAGTTGATTGCACGAATCAGGACGGTACTTAGACGCAGTAATAAGTCAGTTGCTACGGATAAGTTATTACGCGTTGGACGTTTAACCATTAATCAGGATTCCTATACCGCACTTTTTATCGATGATAAAGGTGCTTCTCAAGAGCTGCCCCTGACATTGACAGAGTTCCGCTTATTAGTACATTTTGCACAGCAGCCAAAGCGTTGTTTTACACGTTTAGATTTGATTGATGCATGTTTACCAGAGAGCGATGCGTTGGATCGTGTCATTGACTCTCATTTAAGCAAGTTACGTCGAAAACTCAGCGATGTCGGTGGCTCTGACCTGATTCAAACTGTGCGGGGTGTTGGCTATCGGTTATTTGCAGAATAACCAGATTAAAAAATGATGAGAAGGTAGTGTTTGCCATGGCTGGAAGACTCGAGAAAACATGGATTCGCCTTGGCATATACATGACATTGTTCGTTTTAGTCACGATCAGTGTTTTTGTGATCAGTGTAGAGATTCGTGAGCAATTACAGTTTAGAGATTTCTTGGCTCAGTTTCCTGCTGATAAGCGTGCCGAAGTGGCGAGAAGTGTTATTTCTCCTGATCAGAGTAGTCCTGAGCTTTGTGCTTATCTCACCCAGTTTGCGATGGATGGTTCTGACGGTTTATCGGGGAATAGTGAGTTATTACCTTTAATTTTAGGGCTGATCATTAGCCTTTTAGCAGGGCTTGGACTTGCATTTGTATTAACACGGATGTTTATTCGACCAGTAGCGTCAATTGCTGAAGCGGCCAGTATGATTGCAGCTGGCGATCTTACTGTACGGGCGCAAATATTGACGGGAAATAATGAACTCGCCAATATGATTGCCAATTTCAATCAAATGGCAAGCTCGATTGAAGATTTAGAACGAGAGCGCAAAGCAACTGCAGCGGCTATTTCTCACGAGTTACGTACGCCACTAACCATCTTAAATGGGCGATTACATGCACTGTGTGATGGGGTCATTCCGCCCAGTGCAGCAGAGCATCGTAAATTGCTAGAGCAAACCCAGCATTTAGTGCGCTTAGTCGAAGATGTACATACTCTGGGACTTGATAATGCTGAGAAACTAACCTTGTATTGTGTCGAGTCTGACTTGGCTGAACTTGTTCGTGACTTTGCCCCTAATTATGCCGATCGCGCTTTAGAAAGTGGGGTGACGCTGGTGGTCAATGTACAAAGCGCAAGGGTGTTTGCGGATCGAGATCGTATCAATCAGATCATTTCTAATTTGGTTGAGAATGCTCTTCGCTACGCAAAAAATGGTAAGCGTGTAGAACTGAATGTTTACCCAGAGACTGACTCTGCAATATTTGAGGTTCGGGATCACGGTGCGGGACTACCTCAAGGTATGAGTGAGCGTATTTTTGATCCTTTCTATCGTTTGGATCAGTCGCGCTCGCGGGCAACAGGAGGTTCAGGGCTAGGTCTAGCGGTTGTGCGCAGTCTGGTAGAGCAGCATCAAGGTGTGATATCTGCCTATAATCATCCCGAAGGTGGTGCTGTTTTTCGGGTGATATTGCCTCTTTTTCTATAGGGTATTTTAAATAAAGAAACACCGCAGTTTGCGGTGTTTTTTTTATTCATTCATAAGAAAGCTTTAAATAAAGAGGCTAATCATGACGGTTTATATTCAGACAGAGACAAATTTCGTTTCCAGTCGCTTAGTAAGCGAATCGTATTGTGATCGTTTGGGTGGAAACTTGGTTTGAAGTAATCTAAAAAGTGCGGTATCGCTTTAATAAATAAACCATTAATGCCGTAAAATGTATTTGCAACTTTCAGCCAATACTTTGGCGCTAACTTGCCATCTTTCTGAAGTAGACGCGCTGTAAAATAGCTTTGCGTGCCGAGGATCAATGTGGTTGCCATTAAGATGCCCACGATACGCAATACATAGGCACTCCCTTTATCAGTGCCGTAGATGTTTTTGTAGACATCATAAGCTACTGCTTTATGCTCAGTTTCTTCAACACAATGCCATAGCCATAACTTAAGCATTACAGGATCACCAGCCATCATGCTTTGGAATTTTGGATTGTTGAGAACCTGCTCTGCAAGCAGTGCCGTAAAGTGCTCCAATGCACAAGTAGCCGCAAGGTCAATCATTTCGATGGGTGCGAAGGGGGTAAGGATTTTTCTTGCGCTGAGCACTGTAGCGGTGAAAGCCTCCATCCACTCGATATCTTTATAGCCAAATTCACTCGCGTGCATATTGAGTGCATGATGTTCTTTGGAGTGCATCGCTTCTTGACCAATGAAAGCACTGATTTGTGCTTGCAAGTCGACATTGTCTGCAATTTTAGGGTTCTTACGAACGGCGCGCACGCTGTCCACAAAGAAACGTTCACCGACCGGAAATAAAGCGGATAGGGCCGTCATAAAGTGGGTTAAACCCGCATCATTATTAAACCAATATTGTTTGGTTTCCGCAAAATCAAAATCCATACGGCGCACGGGAAAACGATTTCTGGATAAATCTGGGATACTAGTCATGATGATAATCCTGCAGTCTGATATAGAAGGATATGCCTATAAAGTGCGCTCAATTTGGCAGAAATGCTATAGTCATTTTGATCAAATTTATTAAAGCAGGCTCTATATATACGTGTTTTGTCATTGACGTTAACGATGTCTAGATGAGAGTATATTCTGAATAATTATTCAGATTCAATTCAGGTTATGATCCGCAGACAACCGCAGCAAAAACGTGCCAAAGTATCGGTAGATGCCATCATTGAGGCAGGGTTTATTTCAATTGCCAAACATGGAATTTTGCATACAACAACCGTTCACATTGCTGATATTGCAGGAATAAGCCCAGGAACGTTGTACCAGTATTTTTCTAATAAGGAAGCTGTGTATGAAGCCATGGAGCGTCATTTTATTGATGATATTCTTACGATGCTCAATGCGATTACACCTGAGCTTATTCAGATGGATGTCAGAGGTGCTACTACGCTTATACTGAATACCTTCACAGAAATGCTACTCAAAGAGGATGGCCGCTATTTGAAATACAGCCGTCAAACAATGCACCTGTTAGATCCTCATCTGTCCAATTACATCAAGGAAATCGAGAAGAAACTGCAAGAAGTCATTATTCAATATGTAATGCATCATCCCGACCTCATGCGGATTCGTAATATTCCGACGTTTAGCTATATGGTGATCAATGGTGGCATTTTAATTATATTGAGATACTTAAGTGACCCTAACCCTTCTATCAGTTTTGAACAGTTGATTGAAGGGCTAGGAAATATGGCGGTCAGCTATATAGCGTCTGAAATACAGAACCAGCAGTGACTCTGTACTTCATGATGCTAAAAGACATCGACTGATATCGTGAGGGAAGGGCTCTACATTAGAGTGAGCGAGCAATGATCTCTTTCATAATTTCGCTGGCACCCCCATAGATCCGCTGAACGCGAGCATCTGCATACATCTGCGTAATCGGATATTCCAGCATATAGCCATAGCCGCCGAAGAACTGGAGACATTCGTCTATAATCGTACATTCAAGTTCGCTTAAGTTCAGCTTGACGATTGATGCCGTCACAGTATCAAGTTCATTGTCGATCATACGCTGAATACATTCATCGACAAAAGCGCGTGCCATGACGGCTTGAGCTTTGGCGTCCGCAAGTTTAAAACGTGTATTTTGCATCTCTAGTAAAGGCTTACCGAAGGCTTTGCGTTCTTTGGTATAGGTTACCGTCAAGTCTATTGCACGTTCTATACTGGCCATTGCCCCAATCCCCAGCATGAGGCGTTCATAAGGCAGCTCACTCATCAGATGGGCAAAGCCTTTTCCTTCAATACCCCCTAATAGGTTTTCTACAGGGACGCGAACTTCATCAAAGAACAATTCACAGGTGTCTTGCCCCTTTTGTCCCAACTTTTCAAGAATGCGCCCGACTTTGAAACCTTTTACCTCTTTGGCTTCGACCATGATCAACGAGATGCCCTTGGCACCGGCTTCAGGATCAGTTTTGGTGACCACAACGATCAGATCTGCAAGATAACCATTTGAGATAAATATCTTGGAGCCGCTAATGACATAGTCGTCGCCATCTCTTACCGCACGAGTACGAATGCCTTGTAGATCAGATCCTGCACCGGGCTCAGACATGGCAATTGCGCCAATCATCTCGCCAGAGGCGAGCAAGGGGAGATATTTTGCTTTCTGGGCATCTGTTCCTTGATTAAGGATGTAATGGGCTGCAATGGCATGCACATGTGCACCAAAGGCACGATCACCAGCATAAGCCAACTCTTCAAAAAGAATCGCCATATGCGCAAAGTTACCACCACTACCGCCAAACTCATCAGGGACATCCGCTAACAAGATACCCAATTCACCTGCTTTATTCCACAGGTTGCGGTCAACGTGCTGCTGCTTAGCCCATTTTTCATCATGCGCTGCAATTTCGGTTTGTACAAAACGACGGACACTGTCGCGATACATTTCCAGATCTGAGTCCATCCAGCGTTTTTTTTGCGTATTCAAAATCTTTACTCCTAATTAAAAAGTGATTTATCTATGTCTTAAGTTCCTGATAGACCGCCACCACAGACTAGGGTTTGTCCACTGATATAGTCAGATTCAGGGGTGCATAATAAGTAGACTGCATTCGCTGCTTCTTCTGGGGTGCCTGCACGACCCAGTGGAATAGAACGTTCAAAAGATTTGGCAAGATCAGGGTTGAGCCCAACTTTGATGTGACGACCTTCGATATCGACTGAGGCATTTGCGTCGGCTGTGGCTTCGGTCAAGCGTGTTTTGATAAAGCCAAATGCTACGCAGTTAACGTTGACTTTCATCCGTCCCCATTCTTTCGCCAGAGCAAGTGTCAAGCCGATAATGCCTGCTTTGCCCGCAGAGTAATTGGCTTGACCTGCATTGCCCCCAAGACCCGCGATGGATGAGATATTGACGACTTTACGAAACACTTCATGTCCTGCTTCGGCTTCAGCCTTGCTAAAGGCACGTATTATGGGCTGTGCCGCGCGAAGAATTTTGAATGGCGCCTTTAAATGCACATCCAAAATGGCATCCCATTGTTCATCTGACATTTTTTGGATGACGTTATCCCAAGTATATCCAGCGTTGTTTACGATAATGTCTAACCCTTGAAAGTGATCGATAGCCGTTTGTACAAAACGTTCCGCAAAACCTTCGGCGGTGACACTGCCTACGCAAGCGACGGCTTCACCACCTTCTAAGCGAATTGCTTCGACGACTTCAAGAGCGGGGGCTTCATCAAGGTCATTGACGACAACGCGTGCACCGTGACGTGCGAGCTTCAATGCAATCGCGCGGCCAATCCCGCGTCCTGACCCAGATACCAGTGCCACTTTGCCTGCAAGATTTTTCATAATATTCTCGTTATACCAGTCATTTTAAAAAGTTAGATTGCGATAAGCGCATCACCGATAATTTTCGTTTCACTATTTTGATTTGTGACATGTAACTCTATTTTGAGCAGTTGTTGACCATCGGACTCAAGCTTTTCAATTACTTTACCCGTGCAGAGCGGCGCATCTCCGAGATGAGTGATCCCCGCAAAGCGGGCATTGAATTGAACAATCTGTCGCTGAGGCACCCACTGGGTGAGCAAGCGACCAAGCCACGCCATCGAGAGCATGCCGTGTGCGAAAACATCGGGCATACCTGCTTGCTTAGCAAAATCAGAGTCAATGTGGATGGGGTTGTGATCGCCTGACGCCCCAGCAAATAGTGCCAATGTGGTTCTTGTAATAGGGGATAGTTGCAGTGGAGGTAGCGTGTCACCCACTTCAATGGTCCGATAATTTATAGACATGATTGATTCCTTATCCATTACGCTGAACAATGGTGTTTCTCAGATCTGCAACGTGTGCGCCATGTTGATTGGTGACTTTGATCTCTTTGATGATGAACTCTAGAGCGCCATTTTTTTTGTCATAAATATCAGCAATCCGAGATTCGAAGGTCAAGGTATCGCCTGCGCATGCTGGCGTGTGATAAGTAAACGATTGTTCGCCATGTAATATGCGTTCGAGGTTTAGCCCTAATTCATCCAGCCATCCAAATGCGCTGTCTTGTTCAAGATCAAGGCCGAAGAGAAACGTTGGTGGTACGGGTAATGAAGGATAGCCCGCTGCATGTGCCGCAGCCTCATCTGTATAGATGGGATCAGTTTCACCAATTGCTTTGGCAAAGAATCGCAAACGGCCTTTTTCGATTTCAATGGTATGGGGCGGAAAAACGCGACCGATGTGGTTTTTGCTAATCATGATCACTCCTCTCTATTGATCTTTTTTTATTGACGAGCATAAAGCGTCACGACACACGCACCGCCTAGACCGAGGTTGTGTTGCAATGCAAGGCGTGCGCCATCGACTTGACGAGCTTCGGCATTTCCTCGTAATTGTTGGGTGAGTTCATAGCATTGAGCCAAGCCTGTTGCCCCCAAAGGATGACCCTTAGAAAGTAACCCCCCAGAAGGATTCGTAACCACTTGTCCGCCGTAGGTATTATCGCCATCATTGATGAACTTTTCAGCACCACCGATTGGACATAATCCAAGACCTTCATAAGTAATGAGTTCATTGTGGGCAAAGCAGTCATGTAGCTCTAATACGTTGATGTCCGTTGGACCAACACTAGCAGCTTCATAAACCTGTTTGGCAGCCGCTGCGGTCATATCAAAACCAACCAGTTGCATCATGTCACGAGCCTCAAAGGTGCTCACGGTATCTGTCGTCATGGCTTGAGCCGCAATATACACATCGGTTCGCAGACCATGACGCTTTGCAAAGCGTTCAGAAACTAAAATTGCAGCCGCAGCACCGCAGGTCGGTGGGCATGCCATAAGGCGGGTCATCACGCCAGGCCACATGACAGGTGAGCACATTACCTCGTCTTCAGTGACTATTTTTCGAAATAGCGCGAGTGGATTGTTTACGGCATGGCGACTCGCCTTGGCTCGAATCTTGGCAAATGTTTCGAGTTTAGTTCCGTATTTATTCATATGAGACAAACCCGCTCCTCCAAACATACGAAGCGCCATGGGTACTTCTGCCATGCCGACGAGGTCATCCGTTAGGGCATTAAAATCAGTAAAGGGATTGGGGCGATCATGAAAAACTGAGCCCAGAGCACCGGGATTCATTTGCTCAAAACCTAAAGCCAAAACACAATCAGCGGCACCACTGGCGATTGCCTGTCGGGCTAGAAACAATGCAGTTGAGCCAGTTGAGCAATTATTATTGACGTTGATGACGGGGATGCCTGTCATTCCAAGTGGGTATAGTGCTTTTTGACCACTGGTTGAATCCCCATAAACGTAGCCGACATAGGCTTGTTGAATATCGGCGTAGTTGACTCCTGCATCTTTGAGTGCATGACGTCCTGCTTCTGTGCCCATGACATCATAAGCAGGCCCTACGCCTGGTTTACTAAAAGGGATCATGCCTACGCCTGCAACGAAAACTTTATGACTCATATGAAAACTCCTGATGCCAAGTCTCAGCACTATTTTTTGATGAGAGTTACGACCTATTTTGGTTTTATTTTAAAAAATAGGTCAGTTGACCTGTTGTTGTTCAAAATTATATAGGTCGGTTGACAGATTCGTCAATGACCCAGACAATCAGTACTTTCTAACGTTTTTGGTCAAGAACCTCTATGCATAACACAGTCATTGAGTCGTTGAAGAAGAAGGGCTCTGGTACGACAGGAAAAGGCGTTGAGCGGGCTCAGGCAATATTAAGTGCAGCACGAGAAATTTTTGCGACGGAAGGTTACGCGGGACTTTCAATGCGTAGTGTTGCTGCGCGCGTAAACGTGAGCCTAAGTACGGTACAGCACTATTATCAGGATAAAGACACGCTGGTTGAAGCAGTGCTGCTTTATATGATGGATGATTATCGTGTTGCGATTGAGCAATTAAGTGAAACGATGGTTGAGCAGACCAAACTTGAGCGTCTTATTGCAGCGATGGATTTGTTTCTTGCAGAGGTCCGACGTCCAGATGTAGCGGGTGTATTCATGGAGATTTGGTCATTGGCCAATCGTAATCCTGTTGCAGCAAAGATTCTGGATCGCGTTAGAGTACGCGAGCAAAAAGAATTTATGCGATTGATTGCTGGGCTGACGCCGCATTTAAGCGAGCTTGATTATGAGTTGCGTGCGGCGTTGATGATTGCGCAAATTGAAGGCTTAACGATTCAACTTTCAAGGCAAAGTTTTGGTCATTGGACACATGAGCAACTGGTTCTTGCCGCCCGTGATGCTTTGGTTCGCTTGGCGACATTGCCGATAAATTAACGCTTTAGTTTCAATTTAATTGTCGCACTTATCGGAATAAATTTGATTTATTAATTAAAAATCAGTATCTAAGAGCTGAGCCTGAGAGGCCATCATTGCCAAGCGATACATATTTTCCCTTCATTATTAATTTAGTTTGATTGATCGACTATAAATATTGCCTTGCCCCTCCTGCGATAAGAGTCTATCGATCGGATTAATAGAGGTTGCCGACAGACGAAGTTGGACGTAACTCGCTTTTGGCGGTGGTGGAGCAGATAATTCTGAAGAGATTAATAACCTAGGTGAATTATCGTTAATAACAAGTGCTCTCATGTTTTCTCCATTATATAACATCAGTTTCTTTTCCAATCCATGACCTTATCAAGTCAGCAACATGTTAAGCATGCCATTGAAGATAGTTGCTAGATTTTTCTGAATAGTTGGATTCCATTAACTTCACCCACTTTACGGATACGAAGTGTCCGTAAAGTGGGTGAATAGCAACTTCTTCTGTAAACATTAGATCTACACGATTTTTATTATGTTGGGGAAGTTTTCACTACATAAGGGAAATTCGAGCATGAAGATTTTTTCTTTTATCTAGTCATTCTTGCCTTTTCACTAGTCTTAAGATTTCCAAGAATATATTAAAAAAATTGGAGCAAATGTTGACAAAATATATTTATGGATACATAGTATCCATAAATAGGCGTGAGTACATAACAATGAATAATTGGTCTAAACCGCAAGTTGATTCGCGGTTCGCATTGGTGGATGGTCTACGGATTCATTACAAGCTTGCGGGGGATGGGCCTGCCGTGATGCTGTTGCATGGTAGCGCTTCGTCTTTGCAAGGATTTGAACAGGTAGCGGCGTTATTGGCTAAGTCATTTACCGTTATTAGACCTGATTTATCAGGTTTTGGACTGACGGGGCCTCGACCTGACGGTGATTATCGGATCGAGACTTATGTATCTACGCTAGCTCGATTCATGGATGCACTTCAAATAAAGAAATATAGCGTTGTGGGAAATTCGTTGGGTGGCAATGTTGCTTGGAATATGGCTCTGGAACACCCTGAGCGTCTGAACGGAATTGTCCTGATTAATGCGACGGGTTATCCAGAAAAGTCACTCCCCTCAGGAATGCGCTTAGCGCGTAATCCATTACTACGACCTTTGCTGCGGTTATGGCTGCCACGCAGAGCCACAGAGAGAAATCTGAAATCCATTGTTGGGTCTACATCAACCATTGTGAATGGTGAGATGGTAGACAGGGTGCATGGCTTAATGTCTTTGCCTGGCAATCGATCTGCCTTCATTGATTTTGTAAATACTGATCAGAAAGATCGGAGTAAAGAGATCCATAAAATTCTAGTTCCCACGCTGGTGCTGCGTAGTGCGCGCGTAGATGGCCAGCATTTCTCTAGTGACATCATTAACCATCAAGAGCTGATCCATAACGACGGCGGGCATCTACTTCCTGAGGAGGATCCGGTATGGGTTGCAGGAGCAGTCGAAAAGTTTTTGCAGTCATTGGCTGACCCTAAGCAACAATTAGTAGGAGCTAAATCATGAAGTATTTTGTCGCTCAAGGCGAAGATCGAAATTTTGGCATAAGCACGAGGTCGACATTGCGTGGCAGTTACATTGAGCTTTTTGATGGTGTTACTCATTATGAGCTTTTAGGCCCAGAAGCAGGGGAGATCGTCGTGTTGGTGGGGGGCTTGACTGTGCCATTGTTTTACTGGGATCAAGTGGTTGCGGTATTGCATGATGCAGGCTTGCGTACGCTGACTTATAGCAGTTATGGACGTGGTTATTCAGATCGAATTCGAGGTACTTATGATGATGCATTATTCATACGGCAGATCAATGACTTGATTCAATCCCTGAATATAACTGAGCCGCTTCATGTTGTTGGTGCGTCCATGGGGGCTCTTATAGCAATGGAGTATGTGAGTCAGAATGCAGTATCTGTCTCTTCATTAACCATTGCAGGACCTGCTGGGCTTGCTAAAAAACCGCTTGCATTACGTTTATTGCAGTCGAGTGACTCACTGGCAGGATTTGTGGCAAAGAACTTTGGACGTAAGTTGCTAGCAAAGCATGAGAGCAATGATCTTGGGGATCGTGCCCGCGCCGCTGAGCTTTCCGCAATGCTACAGGATGCATATCAGTACGAAGGAAGCCTTTATGCGGTTTTCGATACTGTACAGCATTTTAATCTTTTTAATCGCACTGCATTGTATAAGGCGGTCTCGGCTTCATATGTTCCCTCAATGCTGATTTGGGGTAAGGATGATCTTGTGACACCGATCGACAACCTAGATGAAGCCCGTGACTTATTACAACCTGAGCAATCTCATGTCCTAGAGTGCGGTCATATGGTGCCGTTTGAGCGCTCACGTGATGTTGCCAATTTAATTCAAGCGTTTATAAAAATACATAGCATGAGGAGTACATCATGAACAAAAAAACGAACGACAAAATTATTGATGTCCTGATCATCGGCGCTGGTCCTGCGGGTACGGCACTGGCGATCGATCTCCAGCGCCGAGGTCTCAATATCCGCATCGTAGACAAAGCACCTACGAGCTTTGAAGGCTCCAGAGCAAAGGGTGTGCAGCCAAGGACATTGGAAGTTTTTCAAGATCTTGGCTTAGTCAAAGACGTGCTGCAAGCTGGTAGCTTATATCCACTGCTTGGTGTACATCTTGGACCATTGGTCATACCTTGGCGGATGATGTCCAAACGAGCACCTTCATCGGACGTACCATTTCCGAATGTTTTATTGATTCCACAATTCAGTACTGATGCTGCGCTGCATGCTCGGTTTGAGTCGCTGGGCGGTGTGGTTGAGTATGGTAAACAGTTCGTTTCCTTAAGCCAAATCGAAGATTACGTCATTGTTAATGTAGAAGGAGCTGATGGCGTTGTAGAGGAAATCAGCGCACGCTATATGGTTGGAGCAGATGGAGGATCTAGCAAAGTACGTCAGCAGTTAGGCATTAAATTCGCAGGATCGACCATTGAAGAAGATCGTATCATCATTGTAGATGGCGTAACGACGGGTTTGTCTCGCAATCGCTGGCATATTTGGCCAGGTAAAAGTGGGCAGTTCATAGCAGCTTGCCCGCTGCCGCATAGCGAATTGTTCCAGTGGATGATCCGTATTGCTCCCGATGAGCAGCCTGAACTTGAACTGTCTGCCATCAATGCTCGTATTCAAAAACGTATTGCTAATTTGAATGTCGTCTTAAGTGATATACGCTGGAAATCCGTATTTAGACCAAATATCCGAATGGCTGAGCATTATCGCAGTGGACGCGTATTTCTTACAGGGGATGCGGGTCATGTGCATACCCCAGCTGGGGCACAAGGTCTCAATACGGGTATTCAGGATTCGTACAATTTGGGTTGGAAACTGGCTCAGGTTCTCGCAGGTGCGGATAGCGGTTTACTAGATAGCTATGAAGCAGAGCGCTGGCCTATAGCAGCGTCCGTACTGGCATTGTCAACCAAAAAATATGATGGCATCGCAAAACTTGATCCATCGAGTATTCGACGGGGTAAGGATGAAACTCAACTGACCTTGACCTATCGTAATGGACCACTCGCATTGAATAGCAGTCATACCCCAACTTTACAGGCTGGAGATCGTGCCCCTGATGCAAATCTGACCGCAGTCCATGGTGGAAATGTCTGTTTGTTCGATATCTTCCAAGGACCACAATTCACTGTCATCGGATTTGGAGCATATGCTGCGCAAGTGGTTAATGCACTGGAGTGGTCTTCAAACGGTGCGGGGTTAAAGCGTGTGCTTATTAATGTAGACAGTACACATAGTGCAGATTACGTCTTAAAAGACTCAGAGCAAGCATTTAGCCGTGCCTATGGTATTACTGGAGATATTGTAATTTTGATTCGTCCAGATGGTTATATCGGTCATATGGCGAACCCAGAAAAACCAGAAAAACTAAAAACTTATATCAAGAAAATTACACCCAGATAACAAATGATCATTCATACGGAGGAAATTCTATGAACCAGATAATATTACGTGGTGCAACAGTCATTACGATGGCGGCTGGCAGGCCAGATTTTGAGTATCTTGATATTCTGGTAGAAGGAAGTCGGATCACTAAAATGGAACGTCACCTTGAGATGATAGATGCCGAAGTGGTCGATTTTAAAGGGCGCATACTTATTCCTGGTCTAGTGAATGCGCACTTACATAGCTGGCAAGCCGCGCTAAGATCAGTTGGGGCTGACTGGACCTTGCTAGAGTATCTTGCCCAAGCGCATGGTGGTCTCGCAAAGCATTATACGCCAGACGATATGCGTATCGCTGCGCGTGCCTGTGCTTTGAATCAGATCAACTGCGGGACAACAACGCTAGGCGACTGGTGCCATAACGCGCAAACACCAGAGCACACCGATAATGCACTTCAAGGCCTCATTGAGTCAGGCATTCGTGCGGTTTTTTTACATGGTATGCCACATAAAGTTCGGCAATCTCCACACCCAATGCAAGAAGTCGATCGCTTACTCAAAGGCCCAATATCCGCTCATGAATTGCTAACACTCGGAATCGCAATCCCAGGACCTCAGTATTCCAAGTCAGACATTGCATTAGCTGATTTTCGCTGTGCTCGTGAACGCGATATCGTTGTGTCTATGCATCAAAGTGGTGGAAAGCCCGGAGAAGCTTGGGAGGCTGTACGCAATGCAAATTTGATTGGCCCGAGGACCAATATCGTGCACGGGAATGAAATCCCAGATGAGTGGCTGGAAATATTCGTTGATGCTGGTGCGAGCTTCACCTCGACACCAGAAAATGAGTTGGGTCAAGGCCATGGTTTCCCCATCACAGGTCGACTGTTGTGCATTGGGTCTGCACCATCACTGGGTACGGATGTTGATACTGTCGTATCTGGAGAAGTTCTGACCGCAGCACGTATAGCATTGGCTCAACAGCGAGGACTTGATCATGAGCAACAGAGACACGTCTCTGGTCTTTTCTCTCCTAAGCGAACGATCACCTCTAAGCAGGCGCTTTCATGGGCGACAGTGGAGGGTGCACGAGCACTTGGTCTTGCTGATCGTGTAGGTCGATTAGAGATAGGAATGCAGGCAGATATTGTCGCGATTGATGCTCGCGCTTTGAATTTGTGGCCCGCGCATGATCCTGTTGCCACCGCCTTGCAGGCGAGCATTGCAAATATCGAAGCGGTGATGATAGCGGGTCAATGGCACAAACGTGATTACACGTTATTAGATAGAAATGTTCATTTGGTCAAAGACCAATTGTATGAGTCAGGGCTACGACTCGTTGGAGTCCTGCAATCTGATCACTTAACAGCACGGTTACGGCAGAAGGTGATCAATCACGTTGTACATAGGACGTTGATTAAACAGAGTCGTTCTTAATTTTTTTTTAAAATAAGCTGCCGAATTAGCGGAGCCTTTAGGGTTGAGATTTTTAGCTTGTGAAGACTATTCCAGAAACGACGAAAGATATTACCGTCACCAATATTTATCCATCGCGTGCTCTAATTTTTTTGTTAGCGTGCTCATGTGGTTTGATTGTGGCGAATCTGTATTATGCCCAACCTCTCATTGGCTTAATTGCACCAGATATCCATTTATCGCCTGTCGCAAGTGGTTTGATCGTGACCTTAACCCAAATCGGCTATTGTCTGGGGTTGTTGTTATTGGTGCCACTGAGTGATTTACTGGAAAATCGCAAACTGGTTTTGTGGGGAATGGGTGGCGGCTTGCTCACCTTAATTGCCGCTGCTTTGTCACAGACGGCTATGGTCTTTTTATTTTCGTGCTTTTGTATCGGTCTTGGTTCGATTTCCGCGCAGATATTGATTTTAGTTGCGGCTCATATGGCGCCTGCGGAAGTGCGCGGACGTGTCGTTGGCAAGGTCATGAGCGGCTTGTTGATTGGTATCATGATGGCGCGTCCAGTGTCCAGTTTTATCGCAGCAAGCTTAGGCTGGCGATCAGTTTATGAGTTGTCAGCTGTGGCGATGGTGATACTCATGGGCGTGCTGTGGCGTTTGTTACCGTCGCGTGTGCCCGAAGCTCAGCAACATTATCCAGAGTTAATCGGTTCACTTTGGAAGCTGTTTGTACATACTCCAGAGTTACGCCGCCGTGCAGCTTATCAAGCCACTCTTTTTGCGAGTTTTAGTCTGTATTGGACAGCAGTCCCTTTGATTTTAGCTTCTCCACGATTCGGTTTGACCCAAAATGGCATTGGTCTCTTTGCACTGGTAGGGGGGGCAGGTGCTGTCGCAGCACCTATTGCGGGTTGGCTTGCCGACCATGGTAAATCGCATTTGACGACGGGATTGTCTATTACGATTGTGGCTTTGGCATTCTTGCTTGCTTGGTATGGCGGCTTACATTCCTTAGTCGCACTTTTGGTTGCAGGCGTGATTTTGGATTTTGGAGTACAAACCAATTTGGTTGTCGGTCAGCGCACATTATTTTCTCTCGGCGAGCATGCTCGTGGACGATTGAATGGTTTGTTTATTGCGATATTTTTTTTAGGCGGGGCAGTGGGCTCTGCGTTGGCAAGTGTTAGCTATAACTATGGAGGTTGGCCGCTTGTTTGTGTCATTGGTATGATTTTTCCAATTCTGGCTCTATTTTTATATAGCACAGAGAAGCCTTTTAAATTCTAGAAATTATTCAATATTTTTAGTTGATTTGCTACTTAATTCAAGTCTTTTTTTAAAGATTAATTCTCATGATTAATCAGTCTTTTTCAGGCTATTAATTTATGGATCATGTTGACAATTTTAATTTATGGATACATAGTATCCATAAATGATACGTGTGAAAATTATACACTCCGCTCCAGCAATTCTAGATACAAGCCGTGGATGAATAGTTAAGCGTATAGATACTGATTCTGTCATTGGGAGTATGTGGGAATTGATGGTGAGCTGGAAAGAAAATGAAATTTGCTGATACGACGAAGGCTTAAATGTGTCGAATGAGTTAGTAAAGTTAAAGCATCAATAATCTAGTTTATCTGTAAAAAAACAGCCATATTTTTGGTTGCGGGTTTTTATTGCCAAAAATAGACCTCAGGGAGGATGTAGTTATGATTTAGGGTGAGTTTTGTAAACAAAATAAATAAGAAAATATTCTGTTTATTTAATTATCAATATATTAAGGACTATGAAAAATGAAATTAAGGAATATTGTACTAACGATGGCAATTATTCAATCTATTAATGCTGCACATGCAATGGGTGCAGGCGATACATTAGTTAACCTTGGTTGGATTAATATGGAACCGAATGAGGTAAGTCAGCCTTTGCTAGTCACAGCTATGGGACACACGAACTCTATAGTGGGGTCAGGCACAAGTCTTAGAGATGCAAACACAGGAGCCCTGACGGTAAGCTATTTCTTTACTGATCATCTCGCAGTAGAAATGGTATTGGGCATTCCACCAACAGTGCATCTAGATGGAACAGGATCTATTGCAAAAATTGGCGAGTTAGGAAAAGCTAAGGCGAATGTACCCACTGTCGAGAGTTTCTATTATTTTGGCACAAAAGATTCTGCACTTAGACCGTTTCTTGGAGTAGGGGTATCTTATGCCAAATATACCGGTATTGAGTTGACGCAACATGTTGCTGATGGCGAATTCCTTGCCTCTAGTAAAACAGGCACGGCACTGGTTGGCCCAACAATTGCCCATATTGACTCCAATTTCTTCCCTATTTTCACAGGTGGATTGCTTTACCAAATTACTCCTAAATGGTCGGCTCGAGTGTCCGCTTCTTATATTCCCCTTCGATTAGATGCGACTCTAAATACTCAAGCTCCAGTTGGTACGGTTACTTCAGAAGTTAAGAGTTCTTTGAATACTTTGATGACTTTTTTTTCCGTAGGTTATACGTTTTAAATCGTTTAGGACGTAAAACTAAAGAGAGCTGAATATATCCTGTAGTCTTGGAGAATGAGCCTCAAGTACGCTAGAGGTTCATTTAGGTTGATCGATTAACATCTTTGATTCAATTGAGGGCCTATGCCAAAACGCCCAAACTATCTCAACAGTGACCTCTACATTGCCATAAGTGCCGAGTACAATAATCTGTATATTTTAAAGAAGGCCTTTGTCGTTGGTTTATGCGTAAAGTAGCTAAGTTCTGCTATTATTTACTTGTTAATTAATGGGCATTCAGTCTACATCATCATGATTGTTGTGGTTCAGCTCAAAATCATAGCGTGAATTCAATTGCAACATATAAGAGGTTACGGTGTCGTCAGCTCAAGTTTCTTTAGGTCGCCCTTCCATTCCACTTGATCGTATATTGATGGCCGCGCTGCAAATCGTCAATGACGAAGGTGCTGACGCTCTAACATTACGGTATCTAGCGAAGCAGTTGAGTTCTGGTACTGCGACACTATATCGTCACTTCGAGAGCAGAGAGGATTTGATTGCTCAAGTTGTAGATCGTGTATTTGCCGAAATGGAATCCTCTATGCCCGGCATTGATAATTTGGGTTGGGAAATGACTTGTCGTATGCTGGCAAATCATATGTTCAAGGTTCTTTGCCATCATCGTGGTGTGGCACCACTTCTGCTTCAATCGGTTCCGAAAGGCCCTAATGCGATGATTCAACGAGAACGTAGTCTTGCTTTATTGCTTGCTAATGGTTTCTCAACGCCACTTGCCGTAAGAGCCTATGTAACATTAGCGCGCTATGTTTTAGGTTTTGCAGTACAACTTTCAGATCGGCATGATGAGGACAGGGATAATGCCCAGATAACGGCAACCTTCCTGAAGTTGGACAGGGCTGCATTTCCAGCTACTTTCGCAGTTATAGACGAATTTCCTATACCTCTGGAAGAAGAATTTTCATTTGGATTGGAGTTGATGATCGCGGGTTTAAGCCAGATTCGTAAATGTGATTTAAATCAATAGCAATAACCTATTTCACTCACTCTTTGCAGAGGTACTGCGAGAGAGAGATCTTTGTCTTCAGCAGTTAATCAAATACGACTCTATCAGTCATAACTCGTTTGCAGTGCGTTGACAACATGTTTGAGCTATTTGGCTTTCATATCTATTCTCAATACAAGTAAATGTGTTCATTGTAAACATTGGCATTAGAAGATAGTATTTGGCATCCAAAGACCTAGATTGCATGTCTTAATAATGAAACCATATAAAGGTATTTCGTGTGGTTTGCTACAGCTGATTTCCATAAATATTAAGGTGAATAGTTAGTGAAGAAGTTATCTCCTCAAGCTCAAGTGACTCATCACGATGTCGTGATTGTGGGCAGCGGTTTTTCTGGTTTAGGTATGGGGGTTTACCTCAAGAAAGCTGGGCGCAATGATTTTGTGATTTTGGAAAAGGCGGGAGATATAGGTGGTACTTGGCGCGACAATCACTATCCTGGTGCGGCTTGCGATGTCCCTTCACACATGTATTCTTTCTCTTTTGAACAGAATCCAAATTGGTCACGTTTTTATTCAGGTCAGGCCGAGATTCTGGCTTATATGAAAGGTATTGCCGCAAAATATGATTTGATGCCACATGTCCGAGTGAATAGCGAATTATTAGAATCTCGCTGGGATGAAGCACAAGGTCTATGGCATCTGAAAACAGGTAATGGCAATCAATATACCGCACGTGTGGTTATATCAGGAATTGGTGGTTTGAGCCGTCCCGCTTTACCGAAAGTCAAAGGGTTAGATAGCTTTAAAGGGACTACATTTCACTCTGCGCAGTGGAACCATGATTATGATTTGACTGGTAAACGTGTTGCCGTTATCGGAACTGGGGCAAGTGCCATTCAGTTTGTGCCGCAGATTGCTGAGCGAGTGAGTAAGCTTGTTTTATTACAACGTACACCGCCATGGCTGGTTCCAAAACCTGATGGGCTGATTCATGATAGTGTGAAGCAATTATTTAAATATATTCCTGTTTCCCAGCGACTCTTCCGCAGCAGTATTTATTGGCAAGCCGAAGGTTTTGCTTTGGGATTCATTAATCCGAAGCTGATGACGGTGATTGAGAAGCTGGCTCGCTGGCATTTGTCCAACCAAGTGAAGGATCCTGTACTCCGCGCAAAACTGACTCCAAATTACACCATTGGTTGTAAACGTGTTTTATTTTCAAATAACTATTATCCCGCATTAGCGCGTGAAAACGTTGAAGTGGTGGCGGCTGGTGCGCAGGAGATCCGTGCACACAGTGTAGTTGATGCGGAAGGTAATGAGCATGAAGTTGATGCGATTATCTTTGCAACAGGCTTTGACGTACATGATCCATTAGGACCTTTGCATATTTATGATCGTGAGGGGATTGAGGTGCGTCAGCGTCGTGGTGGTCTTAGTGCTTATTTGGGCACAACTTTGAAAGGTCTACCAAATTTGTTCATGTTACTGGGGCCTAATACCGCATTAGGTCATAACTCAATTATCTTTATGATTGAATCACAAATTAAGTATGCGATTCAGTGTCTTGATGAAATGGATCGTAAGAAAGTGTCTGTCATGGAAGTAAAACCTGCCGCTCAAGATGCTTACAATGACAAGATCCAAGAAGAGCTTAAGCGCATGGTCTGGAGTGAAGGCGGGTGTAAGAGCTGGTATCTTGATGAAGACGGTAAGAATGTAACGATTTGGCCTGGTTTCACATGGCGCTATTGGATGAAAACCCGTCGACCAAACTTTCGTAACTTTACTTTTGGTCAGCGTCCATCGGCTTGATGTATTTACGTTGTGAGTTGAGGTAGTGAATTGAAATGAATCATGTGAATCAGATCCACATCTCATAAATCTGATGCTGTGATTCTTTTGATTTATTAGCTTTAAATTAAATAGATAAATCATAGTGCTTTGATTTACCTATCTTTGTGTTATTGGTTCAGAGTCCAGTTTTTTTGATTGGATTTGCATATTTACCGACAACGCTGTTTTACAAACTAATTCATACTTTCTGAGTATAATCAGTAGAACAGGGTGATTGGCTAAATCATTTATTTGTGAGGAGTAGGATTATGGGCGTTCTTTCTGCCATCAAGACGAGTGTGGGTAAGCATTCTGCTTCTCATACTGCAACGCATATTGTCCCGCGTAAGGTTAAGTTTGATTGGAGCCATACTCCACTTGAATGGATTCCTGGTAGCCCCTTTGCCAGTCATTTTATCAATGAAATTAATACGATTTTACCCGCAGGTGAATTTTGGTTTTGCCGACTCTACAATAAAGCATTACCATTGATCACTGACGATAAGTTACGTGAAGACGTGCAAATGTTTATTCGTCAGGAAGCCATGCATGCCCGTGCTCATGGCAGTGCCATCGCCGAATATTTACAATCGCATAATATCGACACCGAACGTAATACCAAAATTATGGATTGGTTGTTTGATGAGGCTTTGGCGGATGCGCCATTGGGCGTCAATGTGCCTAAGTTTTTGGAAAAGCGTTGGCTCATTATTCGCTTAGGATTGATTGCGACCATCGAACATATGACCTGTGTGCTGGGTAATTATGTACTAGAGAATAAAGCATGGGATAAAGCTGGTGCTGATCCTGTCTTGCTTGACCTATTACGCTGGCATGGCGCTGAAGAAGTTGAACACCGTAGTGTGGCATTTGATTTGTATCAGCATTTAGGTGGTGATTACCTATCGAGATACTATCTGTCCTTAGTTGCTGTTCCGATGATTTTGGGACTTTGGGTGGATGGTGCTGCTCATATCATGAGCCAAGATGAGCAATACAAGAGTAAGAAGCCGAGTGTGTTCAAGCCTTGGGTGTGGTTGCAATGGGCTAAAGAAAGTAAAACTGGGCATTTACCTCATCCATTATGGCTGATTGCTCAGCAAGTCTCTTATTTCAGTCCTTGGTATAATCCCGTGACTGAAGGCTCAACCGAAGACGCACTCGCTTATTTAGCTACCTCTCCTGCGGCCAAACGCGCAACAGAGATGGCTGCTAAACCTGTAGCTGAAGCGGTGGCTGCTTCTTAAGAAATAGTGTTTGAAGTGAATGAAAATCACAAAAAAACTGCCTTAGATGACTAAGGCAGTTTTTTATACCTAACAACAAAGGATATTTAGAGGATTATTGATTGAAAATAACCTCATATACTTTTTGTTCATTTAAAAATTTCGGATACATTTATCCTTCAAAGACCATATCTTCGGAAGGCATTTGCAAATAATACCCTTGCAGATAGCGAGCTCCCATTGACCATGCTTTAGACATGGCGGTTGGATTTTCAATATAAGCAATCATCACTTGAGAACCATGAGAGGTGACATTGGCTGTAATCTTCTTTACCGCTTGTACGTTCTCTTCGTTAGACAGGTCTTGGACAAAAGATTTATCAATCTTAACCAGATCAATTTCAAGATGATTGAGTAAGCTCATGGAGTTCATGGATGAACCAAAGTTATTGATTGAAACTTGACAGCCTTTTTCCCTAAAGGCATGGATATTATCGCGGGCAAGTTTGAGATAATTGGTAGCATCACTTTCATTAAATTGCAAAATAAGTGGTTTATTTTCAGCGCCGCCAATTGCGGTAGTCAGTTTGCTGACCAGTAGCGGTAAGCTTGTATCTTGCAGTGAATCTGAACTTAGATTAATCAGCAGACGCGTGCCGGGGTGAGCAGCAAGCTGTCCTTTGAGTCGTTTACAGGCGTTGAGCAATATCCAACGATCCAGTCGGCTTTCCATGCCATAGCGGTGTGCGACGGGCATGAATTCATCCGGCTGCATGATTTTTCCATCAGCCAAGGGGAGACGAGCATAAACTTCGAATAATGGATTTGCATCATTACGGGTATCGTAGATGGATTGAAACATCAGTTTGAAGTTGCCCTTTTCTAAGGCTTCTTCTAGAAGTTCACGTAATGCCTGATCGGATTGGCTGGCATTTTCTGCTGGATTGTAGAGGTTGATGCCATTACCAATACCATGATTTTGCAGTTTTACTTTATCAGCTGAATTAAATGCGCGGGACAACAGCTCCGTTGCATTCGGTGATGTTTCACTAATCATGGCGATACCAATACTTACTGTCGTCTGAATGGTACGATTTCCAATACTGATCAATGACTTAGAAATCTGTTCAGTCGTTGCTTGGGCATAAGCACTAATGGACTCAGGGGAAGTATTGGGAACGAGGGTTGCGAATGTGGAGTCACCAAAGCGATAGTTCTGCGCGTTAGAAAATTGCGAAGATAAAATTTCAGCTACTTTTTGTACGGTCGCATCACTTCCCGCAAGTCCTGTACTCGCACTAATCTGGCCAATGTTATCGATGCTGGTAAAGAGCAGAGCATATTGCTGCTTAAACTTGATAGCGTTATCCCTGGTAGCTTCTAAAGCTTCTTCGAAAGCACGACGATTACCAAGGTTTGTCAAGCCATCGAGACGCTCAATGGCGGCAAGCTGTGCTTCAAGCAATTGGGTGTTTGCTTTAGCCTGATGCTGAATAATCATTTGGATACAGGGCTCGCCTTCAAAGCTTGCTGGCCCTATCTGCAAGGTGGCCTCAAAGCGGCTTCCATCGGCACAAACACCGCAGAAGTTAAAGTCCGCAACATTGCGTCCAGTTTTAGTATAAACCTTAAGGAAATCCTTGAACTCCATTAGATCCTTACTATCAACAAGATCAATCACGGGCATGCCAATCAGTTCATCGAGTGACTCATAGCCAAAAAGCTCTAGATAAGACTCATTGGCAAATATGTGTACGCCTTCATCGATATATGAAACCGCGGTTTTAGAGTTTTTAAGGAAGAGTTGACTACGTCGCTCAGCATCACCTAGCAGAAGTTCTAAATTGCGCTCGTTTCTACGGTGCTCAAGATTACGCAGTTCGCGACGAATCGATTGAATGAGCAGTAGTGGGCGACTGGTGGGCAAAACATCTGAAACACCCAATGTATACGCTTTGAAGAAAGGGGAGTTTGCAGATTCTTTTTGATTCAAGTCAAAGGAGGTGTGATCACTCAAGAGGAGGATCACTGGTAAATCCAGTCCATGGCTTTGAATCTGGCGCATGACATCTTCATAGCTAATGTCGTAGCCTGAGATAAACAAAATGATATCCCAAGTATGGCGAAACGCTTTTTCTAGCTCTTCACGATCATCAAGGATCTGGATACGAGTCGGGATGCCTTGAGTTTTCAGTAAGTCTGTTAATTCGTCAGCAATTGCAGGTGACTCATCTACTACCAGTAGACGCAGACTCTCACTTTTTCTACTCATCAATAGATAACCTTTCTTTCCATGTTTGAGGCGATAACGCTTACAAATGTTGTTGAGTGATGAACTTTTATCCGTGATCAAAGACCGTGCTGGTGTACAGCAACATCAAAGATTTAAAGGATATAAAAAAAATGAGAAATCAGCAGTTATTAAAATCTGAACAATTTAAATATAACTTCACTGTCAACATCTTCCTTATTGTAAACACGGTCACACAATCAAACTGTCATACAATTCATCATCAAAGTATGACTAGATTTGATGTTTAAGGCAAATACAGATTCTATATGTAGCCTATTGAATCGAATATATTCATTCGATTTTCTATAGCGTATTCCATACCTCATCGAACTCATCTTGAGCATTACTCTTCGCAGCTTTTTTCTGTTCTGCTTTTTGTCCTGCTAAAGTGGCAAGTAGATTAGATTTGGTTTGTTCATCTTTAAGACTTTGTAATAACACAAACTCAAATTGACTAAAGCTTTGTGTGATTACCAGTTCACGTGTCAACTGTGCACGTACTTCTTCAGATCCAAGTCGAATGGAAATTTTATGTCCAGATCGAAATGCTAGGGTGGGGGTAATAATCGTTGTGGCTCGATTCTGTTCTTTCACTTCGGGGAGTAGCAATGTACGCATATATTCACTGGAATAACCATCTTGGCGTATGACGCGCGCACCGCAAGCTTTACCTTGCTGAGAGAGAATCTCGACACCAAATTCGGCACCTGTATGCAGATGTTGTTGGACCCAGCGAATCAGTCCGATGCTCCACGTTGAGCTATTGTGCTCGCGAACGGCAATGAGTTCACCGCTTCTAAGGACGGAAGGGGTTGTTCCTTGCCAACGAATACAATATCCACCCATGCTTATATTGACGATTTGACACTCGTAAGACTCAAGATATTCCCGGGTTGCATTTTGGCGTATCTGTTCTTCTTGAGCGGTATAAATGACATCGCTATCGATCTGAAAGGTATTGGAAATTCCTGGGTGTGGGGTGTTTGCAGTGAGCTGTTGATTCTGAATAACCGTCTCAAAATTCTGCTGACCAGAAGTTTGGTAGTGAGTGCCGATCAAACCCAGTGATAAATAAACAGTCCCTTTACGGGGATGGCGTTCGGATGAACGCTCCATAGGCGGTTTTAATGTGTGTAGCAAATGCAGTTTTAAAGTCGCTGAAAGGAGAGTTTCTTCAGCAGGATTGAGTAGCTCTGGATCATTTGTGTTTAGATTTTCGAAATGGGCAAGTAGTGGCCGGGCATCGATATAAAACATTTCAGGAGTGATTTCCTTCAACTCCGTAATGTACATCGGTGGAGCGTCAATGGCTGTATCCACCAGAAATAAATCTTCTTGACTTGGAGCAGCGGAAATTTTTAATAAATCGACCCATATCTCACTCAGCTGGCTGATTTTTTTGATTTCAGCTTGACGTAGTTTATTGGTATTGCAAGTCGACATAAAGATAGAGCGCAGATAAGCCTGTTGTATGGTCAAGGCTTTTCCATAAATTTGATTTTCATCACGTAAGCTGAAAGACCCTAGATCGAATTGTTCCGCGAGATTGAACAGCTCATGCAGACGTAACCACATGCCTTTATAAATCGGTAGATACAAGAGTTTTGATTCTGCGAGTAGCCTGAAAAACTCTGTAAGACCGCGATGGGTTGCTTGACCAATTAGCTGCAACATGGACTTCTTTTTGCCTATCGCAAACAGTCCAAAGTTTTGAGCTTGATAGTTTTCCGCGGTTCGAAGTGCAATGCCTCTATAAACCATGGCAGAATAGACCCGTAGTTGCTGAGCGAGTCCAGCGATACGTTCTGCACGTTGGTCTAAGAGGACATTCTGATTGATGTAGTGTTTCGAAAGGGACTCAATAATGGTGTAGATCGCGGGCCTGAGCACTTCCATGAGTTCATAACGCACTGGATCTGGAATATCTTCAACCGCGAGGAGTTCTTGCAGGGTAATATACAATTGTTTGGCCGTTTCTCCGACATTCAACATGGATAAACTGGCGACCCAAGTCTGCATTTCAGATTTTGTTGCACCCACTAATGATAAGTGGGTGACTTCTTCTGGAGGTAGTTCTGCATTTAGCAATTTGATAATATTTAGATTCATTACACGTCAGCTCCATTCCCCAAAAAACCTATAACCTTCCTTGGCATAGATTTCAATTTTAAGAATCAAATAAACAACAGATGAAAGCATGGTCAGCAAAAAAATCCAATTGCAAATAATTCGTGCTTTTGGAGCGTTACCACGCCGCCTAATCAACCGTGTCACATCTATTCGCGATGTCTCCAAGACAGCTGTTAATCGCTGCTAAGTGATTGAAGTCACATCTAGCATTCAATATATATTAAAAAAAATATTAAAGGTAGGCTTGTTGAATATTTGTGCAAAACATGTCAAGTGTGACTCGTTTTTCTCAGAATTATTTTGAGAAAAGATATATTTCTTGAGGGGGGGGAGTCAGAAGCCTTCATCGAAACTACGATCTCGGGTTGAATTCTGCTGAAAGCGTTGTAATTGTTGTCGCTCGTGTTTATTTGGACGATGATCTGGGCGTGCCTGATTGGATAGTTTTCGCGCTGCATTCATTAATTCGCGTCGTGCAATGCTGGCTTCAGTCTCTTGGTAAAGGTGTTGTGCAACTGTTGCATTCCCACGCGTCACCGATAATGACGTAATCTCTACAGTCTTTTCATCAAATCCTTGACGAATCGTAAGCTCCATGCCAACACGAATTTCTTTACTAACTTTGACACGTTCACCTTGAAAGTGGACCTTTCCCCCTTCAATTGCTTCTTTCGCAAGCGTGCGGGTACGGTAGAAGCGGGCGGCCCATAGCCATTTATCAATACGAACCGCGCTACTTTGAGAGGAGTCAGTTGAAGAGGTGTGTGATGGCTTCATGGGTCGAGTACCTCAAATTAGATAGCAAAAGAGTTTATGTGTTTACCTGTTTTTGATGAGACTGTTTTGTAGTTCGTGAATAAACTCGGACCACTCGCTGATCGCTGGATAATGTAAATTAGTACGTGCAGGTAATAGGCTATCCGGTTGTTCTATACCGAGAACATGTAAGCCATACTTATGCGCTGCATGTAGGACGGATTCACTGTCATCGACTAAGAGACTTCGTGCAGGTGTGAATGGTTTTTGTAGCTGGAGTGATTGCCAAAATCCGACTTGCTCCTTAGCATAGCCGTAGTCATGACTAGAGATAATGTCTGAAAAATAGCTCGCCAATCCAGTTTTTTCAAGTTTTATAGCCAATGCCTGAGGATGGGCGTTGGTCACAAGCCAAAGTATTTTACCATGATTTTTCAACGTTTCGAGGAGTGGTTGTACGCCTGAACGTAGCGAAATACGGTCACGGTGTTGGATTTTGAGCGCTTGTAAATCAAGACCTAATAAATCGCTCCAATAGGGCAATGAATACCAGTTCAGTGAGCCTTCTTGTTGCTTGAATATGGGGGTCAGAGTGAGCAGGGCATGCTCATGCGAGACATCCTGTTCTGTCGCCCAAGTTTTGACAACGACCTCACGCCAAAAAAAGTTGTCAAATGCGAGATCAAGTAATGTGCCATCCATATCAAACATAATGATGTCAATTTGATTCCATGCAATACTTAAACCCATAGCAACCTGATCTAATCAATAATAAACCTAATCGTTTATTATAAATTTTTCTCATCTAAAAGTATCGTGTGGGGCGCAGGTTTATCGTTTCTACACGTAAGACTTTATTCAATGGTTCATTTTATGACGTTAAATCAACAATCCATACTGCCGAGCACATTGCCCAAACTTGATTTGGAAAATTTATTGGATGCAGTTGTTAGCATTACTCAAGAGGCGGGTGAGCTGCTCACGGTTTTTTATAATCAACATTTACAGAGTGCGATTGATGTACAGCGTAAAGATGATACATCCCCAGTAACTGCTGCTGACATTGCTGCCCATGATTTGATTGAGGCGGCACTCTTAAAATTGATACCAGAGATTCCTGTACTCTCTGAAGAGTCTGCAGATGTCTCTGAGCGTAACGAGTGGTCACGTTTTTGGTTAGTTGATCCTCTTGATGGTACCCGTGAGTTCATCAATAAAACGGGCGAATTCACTGTGAATATCGCATTGGTTGAAGCGGGTCATGTAGTACTCGGGGTTATCGGGGTTCCACTTAAACAGCAAGTCTATGCGGCTATTCATGATCTAAATCCAGAAAACCCGATCAAACATGCTTATCGAATTGATGCGGACAAGAGTCGTCATGTTTTACATAATCGCCAAGTCGATGGTCAGTATTTGAATACCGCGATGTCGCGTAAATCTAAGCGGCCTCAATATGCGGAGTATCAAGAGCAATTGTTACAAGCGGGCTTACAGCTCAATATTGTCAATGCGGGAAGTGCTTATAAATTTTGTTTAATGGCTGATGGCTCCATTGATTTATACCCACGTTTGCACCCGACGTCAGAGTGGGATACCGCAGCTGGGCAGTGTTTGCTTGAGGTTCTAGGGGGAGGAATTGTCGATTTGGTAGGAAAACCATTTCGCTATAACCAACGAGATCATTTGTTAAATGGATCTTTTATTGCTGTAGCAGATCTGAGTCTATTGCCTGCGGTGCTACCAAAAGCATTCGTGCACTTTGAAGAGTAATTAGCGACTAGAGTAGTGGTGATGAACCTGTTGAATGAGCTGTTGCCAGATGTCATTGGGTATCCAGACATCATGCAATAGAGCAAGTGCATCAGGTTCAGACATTTTTAAATAATAAATACGATATAAATAAACTAAAGTGGATACCCGCATATTCAATGCGCAGTGTAACCAGACCTTTTTATCACGCGAAGCATGCAGAAAATTCAAGAGGTTGAGTGCTTGAGAGAGGGATGGGCGATCAAAGAGTAGCGGCAGGTTAAGGTAATCCATTCCTCGCTCTAAGACGTACCGATCTTCACCGACTATCGCATTGCTGGCATCAGTGAGCGCCAGATTAATAACAATTTCAAAACCGGCTTTTGCAATCAGGTCAAACTCGTCAAGTTGAGGTTGACCCGAGGTTGCAAGGTTTTCATGAATAGAGCGATATACCAAAACTCGTGATAAAGATTTTTGAAGATCCTCATGTTTTTGGTAATCGTTCATAGACTAAACCTTTAGCATGTTTGACCAAGCGATCAACGTTTAGCGATCACTTCTTTTAATGCATTGTGCATTTCTAGAATTGCATTTTCTGTAGTCTGCCAGTCGATACAACCATCGGTTACAGACTTGCCGTATTCAAGCTTTGACAGGTCTGCTGGAATATCCTGACGCCCACCATTGATGTGACTCTCGACCATCAATCCTACGATGGAGTTATTGCCATCCAAGATTTGATTGGTGATGTTCTTTAAGACCAACGGCTGTAGATACGGGTCCTTATTGGAGTTTGCGTGGCTAGCATCAATCATGATTTTGCCACTGACCTTGGCTTTAGACAGCGCTGCTTCGACAGCCGCAACGGCTGTTGAGTCATAGTTTGGCTTACCTGCACCACCGCGTAGAACAACGTGAGCATAAGGGTTGCCTTTGGTACGAATGACCGACACTTGTCCGTCATGATTCAGACCTAAAAAACTATGTCCTGATGCAACTGCTTGCATTGCATTGATGGCAACGGTCATGCCACCATCCGTACCATTTTTAAAGCCAACAGGCGATGATAATCCTGAAGACATTTCACGGTGAGTTTGGCTTTCGGTTGTGCGGGCACCAATTGCTGACCAGCTAATAAGGTCTTGTAGATATTGTGGTGAGTTAGGATCCAGTGCTTCAGTCGCACATGGTAAGCCTTGTTCATTGAGCTCTAGTAGTAATTTACGACCAAGGCGGAGCCCTTTTTCAACATCAAAGGAATCGTTCATGTCAGGATCGTTAATGAGACCTTTCCAACCCACAGTTGTCCGTGGTTTTTCAAAATAGACACGCATAACCAAGTACAGCGTATCTTTGACTTGTTCAGCAAGAACTTTAAGGCGGTTTGCGTAGTCGTGTGCGGCGACTGGGTCATGAATTGAACAAGGACCGATGACGACAAACAAGCGCGGGTCTGTGCCATCCAAAATAGCACGGATGGTTTGACGGCCTGATAATACGGTAGCTTTGGCTTCTTCAGAAAGCGGTAATTCTGCTTTTAATTCGGCAGGCGTAACCAGAAGATCTACGGCTTCGATATTAATATCTTCGACTTGCTCATCAATTCCATTGACGCGGTTGACTTCAACCTGATCGATATTTGCTGCACTTGTTGTTGCCACGACACACTCACCAAAAAAAGTTAACGATTAACTGCTAAGGATGGGGGCAAGCGCCGATCAGTGCAAGGGATTGACATGAAAAAAACCGCTCGAATTGAGCGGTTTCTAAGTTTTTTTTGCTGTTTTAGCTTACTGATGGGGTTATTTGCACTTTATTGTTTGAAATCACTGCTGCTGGTGCAACTGAGGCAGGGGCTTTAGCCTTGGTTGGATTGATGATGAAGTTTACGCCAAGAAGTAATAGCGTGATCCCCAAAATGCGGCGAATATGATGTTCAGGCAGTCTTGAACTAATTAAGGTGCCGATGATGATGGCAGGAATGGCACCAATAAGCAGCATGGTCAGCATATGAAAATCAACGTTGCCAGAGACCAAATGCCCAAGCCCAGCCACCAAGGTGAGCAAAACGGCATGTGCTACATCTGATCCAATCACACGAATCATCGGCAGATTAGGGAATAACAACACTAATGCCATGACGCCGAATGCACCTGCGCCAACAGAAGATAAAGTCACGAAAATACCCAAAACAGCGCCCATGAAAACGACAAGGGGCTTGTTTTTGAGTAGCGCAGTAGCGTGTTCATCTTGGCTTCTTTCTGATGAGTCATGACGTTTACGGGCAAAGAAACGTTCGATTTGTGCGCGAAAAACAATAGATACGCCTGTTAAGACCAGCATGAATCCCAAGACCATGGTCAGCAGTTTTTTGTATTCATTGGCGGAACTAAAGAAATGATGGAGAGCCCATGTTGTTCCCAGAGATGCGGGAATACTGCCGATTGCCAGCCATAGAACGATTGGCCAGACGATATTGAGTTTTTTTGCATGGACTAGCGAGCCACAGAATTTAGAAATAGAGGCATAGAGTAGGTCTGTCCCAATCGCGACATTCGCTGGAACGCCCATGACGCTAATGAGGATCGGTGTCATTAGTGAACCACCGCCCACACCAGTTACACCGACACAAAATCCGACAAGGAGTCCAGCAAGAATGAAATAGATATCTGGCATATTAGATTTTTAGATAAGTTTAGTAGAAATTGTGCGGAAGGGTAGTCTGGTTTGCTTAGACTTACAATTGAATAAATCATCTTAGCTTATGAATTATTATTATATTAAAGTTTCTTAATGATAAAAAAAATTCGCAATGAATTTATCTCCAGTCGGCAATGCTAAACTAAAGAATATTTATAGTGTGGATCGCGTGGTATGTTAACTATTGGAATGGTCGCTGGGGAGTTATCAGGAGATACTCTGGGCGCTGATCTCATTCGCGAAATAAAAAAAACGCATCCTGATGCACGATTTCTAGGTATTGGTGGACCACAGATGCAAGCCGAAGGCTTGACCAGTTTGTATCCACTGGAAAGACTGTCATTATTTGGTTTGTTTGAAGTATTGGGCCGACTTCCAGAGCTATTTCGAATCAGAGATGGATTGGTTGAAACATTTGAGCAAGAGAAAATAGATGTTTTTATTGGTGTTGATGCGCCGGACTTTAATCTGCGCCTGTCTAAGAAGTTAAAAGATCGTCAGCAAAATGCTGAAAATCAAAATCTTTCAAATTCTCACCTCATCAAGACTGTGCAATATGTCAGTCCATCGGTATGGGCATGGCGGCAGGGCCGTGTTGTGAGTATTGGTGCTTCTGTCGATTTAGTTTTGTGCTTGCTGCCTTTTGAAGTCGACTTTTATACCAAGCACGATGTGCATGCTGTTTTTGTTGGTCATCCTTTAGCGCGGCTGTTGCCCCTAGACCATCAAGTAGAAACAGGGAAGCAGGAACTGGGTATTGCCCCAGAGCAAGCCATTATTGGCTTACTGCCGGGAAGTCGTTCAAGCGAGGTGGCGCAAGTTGGAGGCATCTTGCTTGAAAGTGCAGGGCAGTTGTTAAAGCAGTTCCCTGGTTTACGTTTTATGATTCCTGCAGCAAATGAAGCCAGGTTGACTCAGATCAAGGCTTTGGTTGCAGATCAGCCACAGGCTATTCAGCAGGCTGTACAAGTGCTTGAGCCCGATGATCGTGCCATGTTATCTGGAAATCTCGGACGTCGTGTGATGGCTGCCAGCGACATTGTAATGTTGGCTTCCGGAACGGCAACGCTTGAAGCACTGTTACTGGGTAGGCCAATGGTCGTCGTTGGACGAGTACATTGGTTAACCTATTTGTTTGTACGCTGGATGATTAAGATTCCATGGCTTTCACTACCAAATATCTTGGCAGGCCGACGTTTAGTTCCAGAGCTTATTCAATCACAAGCGACGGTCAGTAATGTTGTTGCTGAGATGAAAAATTTACTCAGTGATCCTCATTTCCGTTTGGGGCCTTGGCAGACACAGCATGTGGAGCTGGAGCGCATTCATACACGTTTGAAAAGTGAAAATGTAAGCTCTGCTGCAGAGGCGGTTCTTGCTCTTTTGCCAAAGGAGAGAGTCGATGCCACTGTTTAACAACAATTCCAACGACCCATTAATCATTAGCAATAGTAATATGCACGGCATTGGTGTATTGGAACGTTCCGTTCAAGCGATTCAGGTGCCTTTGGATTTTTGTATCGCCGGTGTGGACGAAGCAGGGCGAGGACCGTTGGTTGGCTCAGTGGTTGCAGCAGCCGTAATTTTGGATCCTAGCCGCCCGATTCTAGGCATTAATGATTCCAAAAAATTAACCGAAAAGCAGCGCAATCGCTTATTTGATCTGATCATTGAGAATGCGGCAGCCTATTGCATCGCTGAAGCAACGCCGGCAGAGATAGATGAACTCAATATTTTGCATGCCACGATGCTGGCCATGCGACGAGCCGTCCATGGTTTACCCATTATGCCGCGTCTGGCATTGATTGATGGGAATCGATGTCCTGATATCCATGTACCCAGCCAAGCGTTGGTCGGTGGTGATGGTTTAGAGGCATGTATCGGTGCAGCCAGTATTCTGGCTAAAGTCACACGTGATCGTCAGCTTGAAGCGTTGGATATCACCTACCCAATGTATGGCTTTGCCAAGCACAAAGGTTATCCCACCGCAGCGCATGTTGCTGCGTTGATGACCCATGGCGCGATCGATAGTCATCGACGTTCATTTAAACCTGTACGGGATGCATTAGAGAAATTTTCATCGACTCGCATTTAAGTCATTGGGGCATTATTACGTTATTACGTTTCTTCATTTGTGTTCTGAAAACACCAACAAAAGAAGCATTATTTAATCAACCTATTAGCTTGGGTTTCGGAGATTTTGAATGAAACGGATTCTCGATTCACGTTTCGGTATTGTATTCATCCTCGCCATTACGGCTTGCGTGTTATTTCTCATTTTACGAACTGCATTGTTGATCAACAATATTGCGGTTCTTGATTTAAAGGTATTGGATATTCCGCTGATCTATGGTGCAGGTTTGATCTATGACTTGGCTTTTTTAAGTTATCTTTTGATCCCTGTTGTAATCTATTTAGCACTATTGCCGAATAAGCGTTATCAAGGTCGAATCCATCGTTATATTGCTTATATCATTGCGATATTGGTGATTGGTCTTATCTTTTTTGACATGGTCTCCGAATGGCTGTTCTGGGATGAGTTTCAGGTCCGTTTCAATTTTATTTCCGTTGATTATCTGGTCTATCGTCGTGAGGTGACGGGGAATATTTCTGAATCTTATCCTGTGCCTTTATTGCTGACAGGCGTTGCGATTTGCACACTGATTGTTTTTGTTATCATTAAGCGTCCGATTGATTTGGCATTAAAAGCAACGACTTCGCTCAAGAAGCGCTTAGTGGGTGCGTTAATCCTTTTGCTTATTCCAACGGGTTGTTACTTGGCTTTAACCAGTGAAACCTTTAGCCATGTTTCTGAAAATAACTATAAGAATGAACTGGCCAAAAATGGACCTTATCAATTTTTCTATGCTTTCTTTGCCAATGAGCTGGACTATGAACAGTTCTATCAGACGGGTGATAAGCAGGTCCTTGATCAACGTTTACGAGGATTGGTGAAGCAAGATAATCAAACTTTCACTAGTACAGTCCCTTTTGATATTAGTCGGCAAGTGAGTAATGTCGGTCCTGAGAAAAAACTGAATGTCATGATGATCGTTGTTGAGTCACTGAGCGGTGACTACATGACGCGTTTTGGTAACAAGCTTAACCTCACCCCGCATCTGGATGAACTGGCAAATAATAGTTTGTTCTTCAATAATTTTTATGCCACAGGGAATCGTACCGTCCGTGGCATGGAGGCATTGACCTTATCCATTCCGCCTACACCGGGTCAGTCTGTTATTCACCGTCCACATAATGAAGGTTTGTTCTCACTCGGCAGCTTACTCCGTGACAAAGGTTACGACAGCAAGTTTATCTATGGTGGGTATGGTTACTTTGACAATATGAACTATTTCTTTAGTCATAATGGTTTTGATATTGTTGACCGTAATTCCTATGCAAAAGACGAAAGTGTTTTCGGGAATGTCTGGGGTGTTGCGGATGAATATTCATTCTTGCGTGCAAGTCGCGAAGCGGATAAATCCTATCAGGCGAAAAAGCCCTTTTATTCCTTTATCATGACAACCAGTAATCATCGTCCTTATACGTTCCCAGAGGGTCGTGTTGACTCTCCATCGGGACATTATGAGGGTGCGGTGAAGTATACCGATTACGCGATCAATAAATTCATTGAAGATTCACGCAAGAAACCTTGGTTCGACGACACGATATTTATCATCGTTGCGGATCATTGTGCTGGTTCTGCAGGTAAATCAGACCTGCCGCTTGAGCGTTATCACATCCCGCTGTTTATCTATTCACCTAAGCACGTCAAGCCAGGGCAGTTTAATGCCATCACCAATCAGATTGACGTTGCGCCAACGATCATGGGCTTAATGAATAGCTCTTATGTGTCACGTTTCTTCGGTAAAGACGTATTACGCATGAAACCTGAAGAGGGCGGGCGTGCGCTGATGGGTACTTATCAGAAAGTTGCACTGTATCGTGACAATAAAATGGCGATTTTGTCTCCAAACAAAAAAGTCGATGTATTGGAAGACGTGAAGACTGTACCGACGATTCATGATCGTACTGCAGATCCTGCATTGGTTGACGATACGCTGTCCTATTATCAAGGTGCAAGCTATCAACTACATAATGGGTTGATGTTGCATAAAGCGGGCGAGAATAAGTAAGTCTCGTTTTAAGTCTTCTTCCGCAAGGGGGGAAGGCTTAAGTTAGGATGGAGCATTCCATGAATCTCCATCCTATTTTTTTGTTTAGCCATAGCGTTAAAAAATAAAGCCCTAGACTTGCCAAATTGATCATCCGACTTTGAGCATTCAGGCAACCCAAAACCTCATGGTCGCATGGCAAAATCGATGCAATTCTTTTTTAGCTGTTCATATGACTATGCAACCACTTAATCCAAATTATTACACCCCAGACCACATCGCCTTTGCGGACACCATTCGCAAATTTACAGCACAAGAAATCACCCCATTTGCCCATGACTGGGAAGAGGCTGAAACCTTCCCACGTGAGCTTTACAAGAAAGCTGCTGATGTCGGCTTGCTAGGCCTTGGCTTTGATGAACAATACGGTGGCGTAGGCAAAACTGATGCATTTTATGTCCTGCTGTCATCCATCGAACTGGCCAAAGCAGGGTCAGGCGGAATCTGTGCTTCACTGTTGTCTCATAGCATCGGGGCTCCGCCTATTCAACATTTCGCCAGTGATGAGGTTAAAGCGCGCGTATTGCCAAGTATATTAAGTGGCGAAAAAATTTCTGCTTTGGCGATTACTGAGCCGAATGGTGGCTCCGATGTGGCTGCGCTGCAAACGCGTGCTGTGCGTGATGGTGATGATTTCCTTGTGACTGGTGAGAAAATCTATATCACGTCGGGAATGCGCGCTGATTATTACTCAGTGGCTGTGCGCACTGATCCCAATGCCAAAGGTGCGGCTGGCATTTCGATGCTACTGATCGATGCCCATAGTCCTGGAATTACTAAAACGCAGCTCCACAAAACGGGTTGGTGGGCATCAGATACGGCTCAGATCCACTTTGATAATGTGCGTGTGCCTGCCTCAAATCTACTGGGTGCCGAGAATATGGGGTTCTTCGTGATTATGAATAACTTCAATATGGAGCGGTTTTTCTTGGCGGCTTCTTCCTATGGTTTTGCATTGGTATGTTACGAAGAGGCTTTGGAGTGGGCTCAGCAGCGTAAAACCTTCGGAAAACGTTTGATTGATCATCAAGTTATGCGTCACAAACTCGTCGATATGGCGACACAACTTGCAGCGACACGTGCATTGCTGGAAGACACCGCTTGGCGTTTGGGCCAGCCCGATCAGCAGGGGAGTGAGTTGATTGCCCAATTGTGCATGCTCAAGAATGTTGCGACACGTACGATGCAGTTCTGTGCTGATGCCGGTGTGCAGACTCTAGGCGGGATGGGTTTTATGCGGGGTACGCGGATTGAGCGCATTTATCGTGATGTAAAAGTGAATATGATTGGCGGCGGTGCTGAAGAGATTATGAAGGACCTAGCGGGTAGACAACTCGGCTTTTGATCAGGGCATTGAGAATGATCTAGAGGATGGCAGGCCACCCTCTAGATTCATGTGATTAGTGTTTCTTGGAGTGCTGGCTTAACCAATGATATAAAAAGGCAATCGACAGTGCAAAAACGCCGCCACCAATCCAGATGGATGCCGTTTCAAAATCAGATCCCACCAGTGCCAAAGGTGCTGCTACACCAGAGAAAGCCACAATCGCTGCAATCACAACCCCAACCACACTCTCACCAACAATAAGTCCCGATGCGAGCAATACGCCGAGTTGCTGTGTTGCTTCTGGATTGGCAGAGCGTTGTGCACGCTTATTGAAATACCAACCGACCACTGCACCGACCACAATCATCAATGTGCTTTGTGTGGGCAGGTAAATGCCTAGACCAACAGCAAGCGGTGGGATGCTCATATGAAGGGTAGTACGTTTAAGTACTTCATCAATGATGATCAACGTTATGCCGATGGCTATGCCGATACCAATGAGGCTCCAGTCAATATTATTTTGAATCACACCTTGCGCCAAAGCTGAAATTAACCCTGCTTGAGGTGCAGGTAATGCCGTAGCGGGATTAGCACCCGGTACACCAGCAAAACCGTATGCATGGTTCAGCAAGTCCAATACTGGAGGAATAACTGCCGCCCCTGCGATCACGCCAATGATGAGGACCACCTGCTGTTTCCACGGCGTTGCATCAACCAATTGACCTGTTTTTAGATCTTGCAGATTGTTATTGGCAATCGATGCAACCGAGAAGATCACAGCCGTGGTGAAGAGCGCGAATGCAACGAGTGCTTTACCGGCTTCAGGGCCTACATAAGGTTTTACACCGATAGTCAGTAGCAACGCTGCACCGATAACGACAAGAATACCTACGCCGGAGAGTGGACTATTGGATGAACCAATGAGACCCGCCATATAGCCACAAATCGTCGAAACGAAGAAACCCATCAAAATGACATAAGCCAAGCCACCAATTGCCAATACGGCAACATGATCCCCTAAGCCATTGGTCATGCTGAAATAGCCAAGCAAGTAGAGTATAGGCACGCAGCACACCAATGTGATTAAACCCACAATCCCAATGGGGATATCTTGTTCGGTTCGCGGTAATGTATCCGCTTGGCCTGACTTGCGAACCCGTGCAGCGACAATGGCTGAAGTTAGTCCGCTGATAACAGGTTTAATCAGCTTGCCAAGCGTCCACAGCGCGGCAATACCGATAGCACCGGCACCCACGAAACGAACTTTATGGCTCCAAGTCGCTTGGGCAAGATCAGCGATGCCACTGGTGACGGGCTCAACCAATGAGAAGTGCGGTACACCCCAACCCCAACCAATGATTGCACCCACTAACATGGCAATACCGACAGCTAGACCACACAAATGCCCGATTGCAAACAATGCAAAGGAGAGGTTGAAGTCAAAGCCGGTGACTGAGCCTTTATTGCCGACATTAAAGTAATGCGCGACATCACTGGCAAACACTTTGGTAGCGACGATCACTGCAAAGACTGAGGAAACGATAGAGCCGTAGATCAACGCCAGTAAGCCTGTTTTGTTCCCTTCTACATCCGTGCTACTGACTTTTAGAACTTCAGCACAGGCGACCCCTTCAGGATAGGGGAGATCAGAGTTGGTGACTAAAGCACGGCGTAGGGGAATCGAATACATGACGCCGAGAATACCGCCGAGTGCACAGACAGAAAACGAGATCCAGAAAGGAAAACCAGTCCAGCAACCGATCATGATCATGCCGGGGAGGACGAAGATAATCGAGGAGAGGGTTCCTGCTGCTGAGGCCATCGTTTGCACGATGTTGTTTTCTTGGATTGTTGAGTCTCTAAATTTACGTAAGAGCGCCATGGATATCACAGCGGCGGGAATCGATGTTGAAAATGTCAGTCCAACTTTGAGTCCGAAAAACACATTTGCTGCAGTAAAGACGATGGTAATGATGATGCCGATAATGATGCCGCGTATAGTGAGCTCTACGCGTGATTTATTGTTGGCTTGCGGTTGCACGCTCACAAATGTACTCCAATTGAATTTCGAAAACTGTCTTCCAGATGGTCAAAGACGGTATAAGGGGGTGAATATATCCTGCTAGGCTTAAGCGATTCAAGAAATATAACTTTTCATTCATCTGATTTTCAGATAACTAATCTCTGAATGAGGGACAACGATGGGGAATCGTTAGCAAGAAATGAGCCAGATGGGCTTTCATATTGTGTTTTGATAGCTACAGTCATCCAATATAATGAAGTCATTTGATCCAATTCGATTTGATCCAAATACCACTTGATAAGAGCCACCTAGACTGATTTGATGTGTTATAGCATCTTCTTTTTCTTTAAAAAAATATTCTGGTATCTTTGTTATTTTATTTTGTACTGCCCAACTCAATCTCCAGCCTGGGTTGATTTTATCCAAAGATGGAATTAAAACATTTATCCATGGGATTAATTCAAAATGTACTGCACACCCATTTCCCTTCTCATTATCAATAGCTCCAACAGAGCGGCTAACAATGCCAATCACCTCTCCATCTTTATTAAATACAGGTCCTCCACTCATTCCACTTGGCCAGTTAGCTTCCACCTCAATTATAGGTGTTGAATTTCCTCTGCCTTCGGGATGTAAAGCAATTATTCGTCCATAAGATGCTGACATTCCATCAGATAAAAAATACTGAAGCCGTTCTTCATTAATAGGTTCACATTTTAAATCTGGAAAACCGAAAGCTATTACTGTCTCACCTATCTTCGGATTCCAGCCGGAAAGTCGAATTGGAACTGTCCCGATCATATCAGTGGGAATTTTGTCTGCTAATCTCATTATTGCAATGTCAGAGACTGCCTCGAATTCCTGTTCACCTCTCAAGTCTGCGAGCGGATCGTCTCGCTTCCTTAAATGGGAGTGAATGCTGGCAACAGAGGCAAGGGCTTTATCAGGAATTTTGAATCTGCCAAATACGACACCTCTAATTCCAAGAAGTAATATCGGATATATATCGGAGCCTTCGTATAAGAAGTTCACTTCTTCACTATTTGTTGAAGGCCTTACATGTTTTCGGGCAGCATCTATGACATGGTCAGCAGTGAGAAATGTACCCCAGCCATCTACATGAAATGCTGTTCCCATTCCTATTAATCTATTAGCATCTTTTAGCAATACTGGGACAATAGCATGGCGCAATCCTTTGTACCATGTCTCATTGAATACAGGGAATAGGTCTTGACCATGAGATGATGGAGGCGATATTGGAATACGAGTTTTTCTAATTTCTGAAAATTCGCAGATAGAAACAATTATTGGTGAATAAGCGTATTTAGTACTCATATAGAAAGATTTGATTTCTTAAGTATACTTTATAGGTTTGATTTAAATTAAGTATTATAGGTAAATGCTGCGAAATCCTTTCTTAGCCGTAATTGGTAAAGAAAAGATCACTTCCTATCCTTCACCCACTCCTCATCACTCTCAACCAATTTGTCCGAAAGCTCCGCTAGTTTAATTGCAAGCGCTACAGACTTTTCTATGAGTTCATTTTCATTGTCATCATTAAGTGGATTAGTTTGGATCAGGGATGAGAATATAGTGGCGGACATTGAGGCAACGACTGACTCGCTATGCTGCAAATATAAGTAATGTTTCTTTTCTGACATTTTTAACCCCCTGTAAATATTGTTTAAAGTGTTTTAAATCCTTGATGAAAATTATTTAAATCCTATAAGCTAAGAATATAGCCATAACCATCCAAAGGGTCAATCAAAAGAAAAGCCCCCAACCAAAGTTGAGGGCTTCTTTCGTAATGCTACATCACTTCTGCTTTAGATCAGTGTCTCGCACCATCTTTAACTTCAGTCGGCTTAACCAATGCCACATCAGGGATCTCGATAGGTAGCGGTGTAGGCATCTCAACAAGTGCTGCTTTAAGCACTTCATCAATGGTCTTCACAGCACGAATCTCTATACCCGCTTTGATGTTGTCTGGAATCTCATGCAGATCACGAAGATTCTCAGTCGGGATCAGCACCAGTTTCACACCCCCGCGATGCGCAGCCAGCAGTTTTTCTTTCAAGCCACCGATTGGTAAGACTAATCCGCGTAAGGTGACTTCACCAGTCATCGCCACATCTGCGCGGACTGGAATGCCAGTCATTGCAGAGACGAGGGCAGTAGTCAAACCAATACCAGCTGAAGGACCATCTTTCGGTGTTGCGCCTTCTGGCATGTGTACATGGATGTCAGTCGTGCTGAATTTCTCGAAAGGAATTCCCAGACTATCACCACGTGTGCGCACCACAGTCATTGCCGCTTTGATCGACTCTTGCATGACATCGCCAAGTGAACCAGTCGCTGTGTAGGTCCCTTTGCCTTTAACAGCTGCGGCTTCGATGGTCAGTAACTCACCACCGACTGAAGTCCATGCAAGACCGGTAACGCGACCAATCTGTGCATCTTCTTCGGCACGACCAAAGTCAAATTTATACACACCAGAGTAATCCACCAAGTTGGCTTCATTCACGTCGATGTGGACATTCTTAGACTTGCTGGTCACTGCTTCTTTGACGACTTTACGGCAGATCTTCGATACTTCACGCTCAAGATTACGTACACCAGCCTCACGGGTATAGCGACGAATCAATTCACGTACCGCACCTTCATCGATCGTCAATTCCTTAAGTTTCAAGCCATTGGTCTTAATTGCTTTAGGAATCAAATAGCGCTCAGCGATATTGACCTTCTCATCTTCGGTGTAGCCGGGTAAGCGAATCACTTCCATCCGATCCAAGAGTGGAGCAGGAATGTTCATGGTGTTCGCTGTACAGATGAACATCACTTCAGACAAGTCTAAGTCCATATCGAGATAATGGTCATTGAACTTGTGGTTCTGTGATGGATCAAGTACCTCAAGCAGCGCAGATGCAGGGTCGCCACGATAGTCCTGTGCCATCTTGTCGATCTCATCGAGTAAGAACAGTGGGTTCTTCACACCGACTTTAGACAAATGCTGCACGATCTTACCGGGCATCGCACCGATATAAGTCCGGCGATGACCACGAATCTCGGCTTCGTCACGTACGCCACCAAGCGCCATGCGAACAAACTCACGCCCAGTCGCTTTTGCTACAGACTCGCCAAGTGAAGTTTTACCAACACCGGGAGGGCCAACCAAACACAAGATCGGACCACGAAGTTGTTTAACGCGAGATTGCACGGCCAAGAATTCAACGATGCGTTCTTTGACTTCTTTAAGACCATAGTGATCTTCATCAAGAATTTCTTGAGCTTTATCCAGCTTAATCGATACTTTCGAAGCCTTGAGCCATGGTGTATTCAAAATCCAGTCGACATAGTTACGCACCACAGCCGCTTCGCTAGAAGCAGGTTGCATTGCTTTGAGTTTTTTGAATTCACTCTCTGCTTTTTTGCGTACGTCTTCAGGCAACTCGGCATCAAACAGGCGTTTTTCAAGTTCGCCCATTTCATCGGTATCGCCTTCATTCATGTCGGAAAGTTCACGTTGAATCACTTTCATTTTTTCATTGAGAAAGTATTCACGTTGATTCTTTTCCATTTGTCGTTTAACCGACTCATGCAGACCTTGCTCAACTTTTTGCTCTTCCGATTGACGCAATAAATAGTCGGTCAGTTCTTTGACATGATCGGCAATATTGGCGTCTTCCAGAAATTTCTGTTTCACTTCAATCGCCAGTGGCGCGCGGGTTGCGATGAAATAGATCATTTCGAGCAAATCAGTGATTTTTTCAGATGCGGCAATCAACTCGCGGCTGTTACGTAGTTTGGCTTCTGCATATTGGGCAAAAAGCTGTTGCAACGCTTCGCGTTCAGTTTTTTGTGCATTTGCACTGATTTTAATTGGGGTCGGCTCTGGGGTTGTTTCGGCACGCATATAGTCATCTTGGTCAATAATTGCCAAGCGACGTGCACGATATAAACCTTCAATCAGCACCTTGATGCAATTGTCATCATTTTCATGATTTACAACTTGTACAATGCGGCTGACGGTGCCGTATTGATATAAGTTGCCATCATCAATGTCTTCAGTTAGCGAATCTTTTTGCGCAACTACAAAAACGAGATCATCTTCTTCGCGTGCTATTTCAACGGCGCGAATAGATTTTGGTCTGCCCACAAATAGCGCAATTTGCATATGCGGGTAAACCACCACATCACGCAAGGCTAACAGGGGTAGAACTTTGTCAGTCGCGGGGATGTGTTTTACGGTGCTGTTTTGCTTAGAATCGGTCATAAATCACTCCTATGAAACATCAGCGTATTCGCTTGTCATGATTTATTAATAAAGCATGTTTGCAAAATTACAAGGCTACACGATGCTAAAAAACATATATCTTGCTGCGATGACTGATCGTATGCTGTTTTTGTGTACAGTTGCAAACACGAGAAAATTAAAAATAACTTATGAATAACCTACCTAGCGGGTTATTTATAGCTATTTTAGAAAAAGCAATTTACTTGCCATACTCACGTTAAATTAGTGCAAAAATGAATCGCGAGCAACTGTATTAAAACGTTGATATTGAGTTGGTGTAACCACTGCATGAAGCGAGATATCCCAAGGATTTGTTTCTAATAGATCAACCCGTTGAAAATCATAAGCCATCCCAACACGATAAGGTTTCTTAAAATGTTGTCTATGACTGCGCTTGTTATTGAAAGGCTTTTCCATACATCGAGATAAGCTTCGATCATAGAAGCCTCCACCCATTCCTAAGCGATGTCCTTTATCGTCATATGCAACTAATGGCATAAAAATTACGTCTAGATCCATTACGGATAGCCCGCGCTGTTTAGACGGCTGTTTCATACCAAAGCGGTGACTTGTCATTCGTGATGTATATTTTGCTTTTACTTGAGCCCAAGCCAGCGGTTGATCTTTGGCTATTACAACCGGAAAATATATGGACTTTTTGAGTTTCAAGCACAGTTTAATCAAGCTTTGTGTTGGGATTTCACCAAATGCATCTATATAGAGTCCGATCTTTGTTGCATGCATAAATGTCGACTGTTTACGAATGTGGCGTACGACAGCATGCCCTGCTTGACGACGGTAGTGGATTGATAGTTCTCTTCGCTGACGACGAATATATTGCCTTAATAGTTGACTATCTGGATGGGAAAATATTGGCGATTCCAAAGCTTTACTTGACCTCATTATTGGATTTATTTATCTGATAATAAACAATTAATTATTATCAGAGAACCTAAAATTTAAACCTAAAAACATATCCTTACAAAATTTATGGTTATGAAATGATTTATTTTGTTGTATTTTTTGAAGTATATTGTGCCCGGACAAAAAGATCTGGATTAACTGGATAAATTATTAGGGGCTTTAGTTATGAATATCAAAAAAATATCTCTTTTTGCAGTGGTTACACCATTACTACTAACTGCATGTGCAAGCGGTATTCAAATGGGTGGTAAAGATCCGAATATGGTTGCAACGGGGAGTGCCGGTGGTAGTCAGGCCACAGGCGCAAATGCGCAATTAGAAAAATGTGATTCACCTCTTGGAACCATTTCTTTAGTAGAGAACCAAACAGCGGGTTGGTATACCATACTAACAGGAGAATATCATCTTCCACCAACAGCTACCTTACTTCGTTTGATGATTCAGCAATCAAATTGCTTTGTTGTAGTCGAACGTAGTGCCGCTGGTATGAATGCGATGAACCGTGAGCGTGCTTTGGAAAGCTCAGGGGAAATGCGTAAAGGGAGTAAGTATGGTAAAGGTCAGATGGTCTCTTCTGACTATGGCCTATCGCCAGAAGTTGTTTTTAATGAAAATAACGCAGGCGGTCTTTCAGGTGCAATTGGTGGTTTATTGGGCGGCTTTGCTGGACAAGCAATTGGTGCAATTGGTGCAAGTACTAAATCCCGCCAAGCAACAACAATGCTAACTATGGTTGATAACCGTTCAGGTGTGCAACTTGCAGTAGCGGAAGGTAATGCTTCTAAAACTGATTGGGCTGGGATTGGCGGTCTATTTGGTCGCAACGGCGGTGGTAGCTTAGGCGGTTACCAGAACACAGCTCAGGGTAAATTGATTGCTGCAGCATTCATGGATTCATATAACGGCATTGTCAGGTCAACGCGTAACTACAAAGCACAACAAGTTAAAGGTGGTCTTGGCAAAGGCGGTAATTTAAAAGTTGGTGATTAAAATTAAATAGGTATGTGAATTTACCTAACAACATTTATAAAAACCATATCTTAGCTAATAAGGTATGGTTTTTATTTGGCTGAAGTTGGGCATAAAAAAACACCAGCGACGATGCTAGTGTTTAAAATTCAATTATTTACACAGATTAAAATCATTCAATGAATTAGGTCTCCAAGAATGCCGCTAATAACCGTTACCCTTGAACCCAATAAGGTTCAAGGAGGAGGCGCCGATGGCTCACAGGCTTTCTACTCAAGGCAGACTTGCACACAGAACCAACAGAGCGCATCCCTATAGGATGAAATCGGCTCAGGGGATTGGGCTACTTGGCGCGCACCTCAGAGATGAGATAAGTATAACCCCGTGATAAGAAGATGCAAGTAAAAGGCTTGGGACTTTGGTAAAAAGTGTAATGACTGCTTTTTATTACACCAACTTTAGTGTCATTGCATTGCATGCAATCATCTAATTCTAGGCAGTTATTTAGCCGCTATCGCTGCTTCAACATCACTGGTGAGTTGGTGGATTAATTGTAAGTTTTGATTTTTCTCTTGTACACGCTCAGCGGAGAGTGCTTTAAGCTGCTGTTCAAGTTTGGCGAATTCAAGAGACAGGTTGAGTGCAACCATACCCGCGACACGTTCTGATTCTAGGCGGGGCATCGCAAGTCGTGCTTCGCGGTATTTAGTCTCCAGCGCAGTCGCTGCAGCATGCAAATTTGCTTCGTCGCTTGGGGCACATTCCAGTTTGTAGGTTTTATCAAAAATAATGACTTCAGTCGGCATGAGCTTTTTCCTTCGTTACTTTTCCTTTTTCATCATGCGGGGGTATCCGCGGAAGAAAAGGGTATTAATTGGCAGTATCTGCAGTTGATGTCGACTGACCCAGCATTGATAATCGGTGAATAATCGCTTCTACTTTTTGCTTTGCAAATTCATTTTTACGGACTAAGCCATCGCGCTCTGCTTCAAGCTGAGCTTTGATCTGGGCAAAGTCGGCGCGTTCTGTTTCAAGCGTCTGTTTCAACTGCTGAATTTCGCTGCGTAGCTGATTTTGTTCGACTTGATGTTGTGTGTGAGTCGCTTTCAGCCCTTCATGATTACTCTGGAGGTCCTGATGGCTGCGCCCAAGCTCTACAAGTCGCTCCGAAAGCGTTTCTTGGTCTTTAACACTCTGTGCATGTTCGACCTGCAAGAGTTCGAGTTGGTGTTGCAATGCAAGCCGAGCTTGTTGTTCTTCAGGATTAACGACAGGCGTAGCAAGTTGTGCTTGAAGTTGTATATTTTCAAGACGTTTGTCTTGTAACTGCTGCGTTAACGTTTTAATGAGTATTTGTAGACGTTGGAGTTCTGCTAACATGATTTGGTCGCACTATATTGCGTTGGACGCTAATATAGTAGGCAGAGAGTAGCTGGGTCAACTAGGTAGCTTCATATAGGTTGCTTTTAGTCAAAATTGAACCTAATCGAGTCTAACTTTTTGCTGATTGGTAAAGACTGGTTTGTTTTCATAATGATTTTTGTGACAAATGCCAATTTGGTATCGATAAGGGTAATGCAATGCATGATGATGAGTCCGGATGGACAGAGTGGGATGGTCGTTTCTCCAAAGTACCTGATTTGTCAGGTCCCAGTGAGTTACATGGTTTATTAACAGGCATCGTGGTGGTGACCCAGCCTCCGACGTCTGATGAGTGGCAGGCAATTTTGGCACGTATCGGCTTTGAGCCTTTGCCAGAAGATGCACTGCGCTTACTGACCGAAGAAGCGGAAGATACTGCTGCTGCATTGCAGGATGATACGTTGGACTATGCGCCACTATTGCCTGATGACGATCACCCTTTGATTGAGCGTGTGGAAGCATTGGCCAATTGGTGTAGTGGTGTTTTGTTGGGCTTTGGTTTAACCGGTGGTCGCATTCGTAAGGATGAGGCAGAGATTTTGCATAGCCTGAGCGATGTTGCTGGGTTGTTGTACAGCGACGAAGATGATGATGAGGAAGGCGAGGAAAGCTATACCGATTTGGTGGAGTTTGTACGCTTGATTCCCGTGAGCTTAGCGCTAGGACGCGAGCGTTCTACGGTAGCCAGTACATCACTGCTGACTGGTAAACCTTTAGTTGATGCGCAAGGCGATGCACTGGATCATGTTGATTCGGATCATGACCATGCGCATACCGAAGGCAGTGATACACCCATCGTTGAACATTTCAATCCAGCGCGACCTTCCTAATCCATCGGCAGATTGACGTGATGATTTAAGCACAGGCTTTATTCATCGCGTCAGTCATTCTTTTTTAATTAAATTATGATGGACTGTTTTTAGATGAATCAAATGACAACGGCTATTCCTGCATCTGCCGAAAAAGCTGCAATACTTCCAGTTTATGCTGAACGTCGTGCCAAGTTACTTGCGCAGATGACGCCAGATTCGATTGCGTTGATTTCGACCAGCGAAGTTCATCTTCGAAATCGTGATGCAGACTTTCGCTTCCGTGCAGATAGTAGCTTTTATTATTTGACTGGTTTTGCAGAACCCGAAGCTTTGGCTTTTATCCAGCATCCTCAGACGATTGATGATCAAGAAGTTTCTTATGGTTTATTTTGTCGCGAGCGCAACCGTGAGCGTGAGATCTGGGATGGATTACGTGCGGGAACTGCGGGGGCTGTAAATCATTACGGTGCTGATGTCGCTTATGTGATTGATGAGCTCGATGTATGGATGACAAAGCTACTTGCGGGCAAAAAACGCTTATATGTCCGATTGGGCAACGACAGTGCATTTGACTTAAAGGTCAGTGGCTGGTTAAAAAATGCAGTGTCCAAACAGCGTCAAGGCGGATCGGTGCCTATTGAAATCATTCAACTCGATTCAATTCTGGATGAGATGCGTTTGATTAAAGATGAGCATGAAGTAAAGACTATGCGCCGCGTTGCAGAAATAAGTGCGCATGCCCATGTTCGCGCAATGCAAACGGTTCGTCCTGAGATGATGGAATATGCGCTTGAAGCAGAGCTGCTCTATGAATTTGGTAAAAACGGATGCCAGACTGCTTATAACAGCATTGTGGGTGGCGGTGTAAATGCTTGTATTCTGCATTATGTAGAGAACAACGCACCCTTAAAAGACGGTGAACTGGTGTTGATTGATGCAGGGGCGGAACTGGATCATTATGCAGCGGATATTACGCGGACTTTCCCCGTGAATGGTGTGTTTTCGCCAGAACAAAAAGCCCTGTATCAATTGGTTTTGGATGCACAGCTAGCAGCTATTGATGCGGTCAGAGTGGGTTTACCGTGTAAAGACTATGATCGTGTTGCTGTCGAAGTGCTCACGACAGGTTTGGTTCGGCTAGGCTTGCTCTCTTTGAGCGAAGAGCTGCCAGATGTCGCTGCACTCATTAAAGCAGGTGCACATCGTCGTTTTTATATGCATGGTACTGGGCACTGGCTGGGAATGGATGTGCACGATGTGGGTTCATATAAAGCAGGCGATGACTGGCGTCCTCTACAAGCCGGTATGGTGTTGACCGTTGAGCCAGGCCTCTATGTTGCTATTGATGATGAGACTGTGGAAGCGCGCTGGCGTGGTATCGGTATTCGTATCGAAGATGATATTTTGGTCACCGAAAAGGGCCCTGATGTTCTGACGCGTGATGTCCCTAAAACGATTGCAGAAATTGAATCGCTTATGCAAAAATCATAAGCAGATAAACAAGAGTCACTTGAGTGATTTCGTTTTGGTAGATCATGATATTCATATAATAAGGACAGCCTGATGGTTCACGTAAGTGATTTTTTAAGTGATTCTGCAAGTGATGGTTTGAAAAGTTCGGCGGCGGATTTGCCGCTTTTAAAAGTTCCTCTGCTGATTGTCGGTGGAGGAATGGTGGGGCTGACTTTAGCGTTAATGTTGGGTCAAAAAGGGTTACCTGTAACACTCTTGGAAGCTGTGCGCTATCCTGAGCATTTCAATGATACGCCGTATTATTCCAGCTTCGATGCGAGAAATACGGCGTTATCCCGTCGTACAGTACAAATTTTCACTGATCTGGGCTTGTGGAGTGAACTCCAAGAATTTGCAACCCCAATTTTTCAGATTCATATCAGTGAGCAGGGCAGTTTTGGTAAGGCCCGATTGAGTGCTGATCAAGAGGGCCTAGAAAGCTTTGGCCAAGTGATTGAGAATGCATGGCTAGGGCGTGTTTTATTGGCGCAAGTTCGTGCCAGTTCGCTCATTACCCTGATTGACGGTGTAAACGTGACACATCTGACCCAAGATGATCAGTTTGCAACGATTCAGGCTACCAAAATAAATAGTGACGGCGAGAACGAAGTTTTTAGTGTCAAAACACCAGCGCTTATTGCCGCAGATGGGCGTGATTCTTTCTGTCGCCAAGCTTTGGGTGTGGGTGTCAATGAGCATGATTATGAACAAGTTGCTTTAGTTACGACGGTTCAAACCAGTTTGCCTCATGAGCAGCAAGCCTTCGAGCGTTTCGCGCCACAAGGTCCACTTGCTTTATTACCGCTTTGTGGTTTAAACCGCCGTGCCATCGTGTGGACCGTGCCCAAAGGTACTGAGCAAGCGTGGCTTGGAGGCGAGAATGACCAGCATTTTTTAGATGCACTACAAGGGGCTTTTGCCAATCGCGCGGGTCGTTTTGAAAAAACTGGAAAACGCTTTGCCTATCCTTTATCGCAAGTCCTTGCCGATCGTCAGGTAGTGGGGCGTGTGGTGTTGATGGGAAATGCGGCGCATACCTTGCACCCAGTTGCAGGTCAGGGCTTTAATTTATGTATACGTGATGCCCAAGTGCTGACGCAAACACTGTCTCATCAGGCACAAGCGGGGCGTGATTTGGGGGAAGCTTCGGTATTAAAAGCTTATGAACAATCTCGCTTGACAGATCAAAAACGCGTCATTCGCTTCTGTGATTCAATAGTTCGTGGTTTTAGCAATCGTAATCCATTGCTTAGACTAGCGCGGAATACCGGTCTTGTTGCTTTTGATGTGATTCCAGGTGCGAAGCAATTGGTTGCAAACTATGCAATGGGGCTCAAGGTATGACAACTGCTCCCCATGCCGTAGATGTCGTCATTGTTGGCGGTGGTTTAGTCGGTGGTCTTTGTGCATTGCTATTGGCTGAGGGTGGTGTGAAGCCTTTGGTTATCGATGCGGCACCTGCACTGACAGAGACTGATCGAGCGCAAGATTTATTGGCAAAAAGAGATGCGCGAGTATGGGCTCTTAGTCCAGCGAGTTTAAGTCTTTTATCTCGGGCCAAGGTCTGGGGCCGCGTGCAACGCCATGCGCCCTATCAAGGCATGCAGGTTTGGTCACGGGATGGTCGAGGCATTCTTAATTTCGGTAGTGCGGATCATCACAACGACGACTTACCCGTTAACGATACTCAGCTGTTACTTGGTAGTATGGTTGAGCCTGGTGTTTTGTCGTTAGCCTTACAAGAGGTTTTGCAAGAACGGCTTGGATCTAGTTATTTACAATCAACGCGTTTGCAGTCTTTAGAGCGTTTGAGTCAGACATGGAAAGTTACCCTTGCTGATGGGACGCAATATCAGACTCCTTTAGTCATTGGGGCTGATGGTGCAGGTTCCGTAGTTCGTCAATTTGCTGGGATTCAAACTGAGTTACTTGATTACAAGCAGATGGCTGTAACCTGTGCGATTCGAACGGAAAAGCCTAACGAGGGTATTGCGCGTCAAGTTTTTTTACCGACTGGCCCCTTGGCATTTTTGCCCTTAGCGAATTTACCGACTCAAGTAGAATCTGAACATGACTGCTGGCAATCCGTTGTCTGGACCCTGCCTGCAATTGTGGCGCAAGACATGATGGCATTGGATGATGTGACTTTACGTGCAGAATTAGCCCATGCCAGTGGTTATATGTTAGGTCAAATCGATACGATTGAATCCCGAGGGATTTTCCCTTTGAAAGCTCAGCAGGCTAAGCAATATAGTCTTGAGGGTTTGGTTTTGGTGGGCGATGCTGCACATGTTGTTCATCCTATGGCCGGCCAAGGTGTTAATCTTGGGTGCTTGGATGCTGCTGTTCTGGTGGATGCATTACTGCATGATCGTGCTCGAGGATTATGGGCTCATCGTCAGACACTCAAGCGCTATGAGCGGGCACGTAAACTGCCCAATAGTATTATGATGCATGGCTTGTCATTACTGGGTTGGTTACAAAGTTCTGATCAACAATGGATGATGTGGCTGCGCGGAGAGGGGATGCATGCGGTCGCTAAATTAGACCACCTCCGTCATTTGATTGGTGAGCAGGCCAGTGGGCGTGGAGCGGTACAAGGAACGCGTTATCAAATGCGTTCGTAATGGCTTATTAAAAAAGTGTTTACTCCCTCTAATAACACTGTTTCAAATTATAGACAAGACTAGCACTTAGTCATACGGCTTGATAAAGTAAAACCATCAATAAGACGTTTTAAAATCGGTGCTATATGGCATTGAGATATGATATAAAGCGTGGAAGTTGAGTCGTTGTGAAAAGCGTTAGGTAAGACGTAAAAGGAGATGTAGATGAGCAGTACTGAATATAGCGATGATTATGAAGGTGTTGATCCGTCAGATGAGACTGCGGATGATGATGGTATTGATGATGTCGATGCTGTCGTTGCATCAGATGATGGCGATGTAGATGCCGCTGCAGGGGCCAGCAAAGGCGATGGTGAAGGACGTCCAGCGCCTGATGATGTTGCACAAGCAGAAAGCTTATCGCCGAGTGCAAAGCGCGATGAGCGCCAGAGATTAGCTGAAGAACTTGAGCGTTTTCTGGCTCAAGGTGGGCGTATTCAAGAAGTGCCTGCTGACGAAAGTATTCGCGACTAATACTGTAAATAGATAAAATTAATGGACTGCAACGTGCATGATGACGTTGCAGTAGTCAAACAAAAAAGGTGATAGAGAAGTATTTTTCGCTTATTGATCTTTCAATGATAGCGCGCGTTGGTATAGTTCATTTTTTTTTAGTCCCGTCAGTTCAGCTGCCAGCTGAGCAGCTGCCTTGACAGGCAAGTCCTGTAATAATCGTTTTAATAATTTATCTGTGACTTCTGTGTTTTCAACCTCTTGTTCCGCATTAAACCCTCCGATCACCAAAACGATTTCGCCGCGCTGCTGATTGTTATCGTTTTGTACAAAAGCTAAAAGCTCTCCAAGCGTCGATTTCTTAATTGTTTCAAAGGTTTTTGTGATTTCACGTGCTAAACAAGCATCACGATTGATACCAAAAACTTCGACAAAGTCTGACAAACTATCAAGGATTCGATGCGGCGCTTCGTAAAATATTAGAGTACGTGTATCTTTTTTGAGTCCTTCGAGTGTTTGTTTGCGAGCATGAGTTTTTGCAGGAAGAAAACCCTCAAAGCTAAAACGATCGCTGGGTAAGCCCGAAGCAGAGAGCGCGGCAATTGCGGCACAAGCACCGGGGACAGGAACAACTTTGATGCCTGCCTCATGTGCGGCACGAACAAGGCGAAATCCCGGATCGCTGATCAGTGGGGTGCCAGCATCACTAATGAGGGACACATGATCACCTTGCTGAAGTCTTGCGATCAGTTCAGGAACTTTTTGTCCTTCATTGTGGTCGTGACATGCTGTAGTCGGGGTATTGATGCTATAAGCAGATAGTAGGTGGCCGGAATGCCGTGTATCTTCAGCCGCGATGATTTGACATGTTTTAAGGGTTTGTTCTGAGCGATGTGAAAAGTCATCAAAATTGCCGATTGGCGTGGCAACGACATAGAGAGTTCCAGCCATAAGAGATATGTTCCATGTTTAACGTGATGTTTTGATTAGTATTACACTATAATTAAAGCATCGTTTAAGATTAATGTTCACAACAATGTCATGCATGAACGACGTAAAATTACTTCACCTAATAATGAATATATTTGGACAATCGATAGCAGGAGTGGGCAGTGATGCGTAAAACCCTATCACAGAAACTGTGTTCTAGCCTGATTATACCCATGCTGAGTGGCATACCTTTGGCTCATGCCGAAATTTTGGTACTACTGCCTGAACGCGGTGCCTTAGCACCTGCAGCTCAGAGTGTTAAAGATGGATTGTCCGCTGCCTATTATGCAGGAACACAGCGCCCTGCGCTGCGTTTTGTTGACAGCAGTGATCAGCCGATGGATATTTTATTGGCTAAAGAAGTTAAATCGGATACCGAACTGGTGATTGGTCCCTTGGCGCGTGAGCAGGTTGGTGAGTTGGTCAATCTCTCGCCTAAAGTCCCTGTACTGGCACTCAATCAAGTTCCCCAAAGTCAACGTAATGTGTGGCAATTTGCACTTGCACCCGATGAAGATGCCATCACCTTGCTTAAAACGATGCAAGGTGATGGGGTAACTCAGCTTTCAATTGTCACCGAGCCCAAGTTTACCAGCGGGCAGCGATTTAAAGAGGCTTTACTCAAGTCCGGAAAAATGAAGACTATCGACATCAAAGCCATACCGACAAATTTGCCAGCGAATCAAGGCTTACTCATTCTTGGCGATGCGCAATGGGTGAGTCAGCAGAAGCTACCCAAGGAGCGTGTGTATATCCCCGCTTTTGCTTTTGATCGTAGGTTACCCGTACAGACAGGTTTACAGTTCTGCGATACACCCGCACTCTTAAGAGCAGATTGGCCTGAACTTAATGCATTAAATAAAGCTCAGCCAGCCCCGAGTAATGTACAGCGACTACGTGCGTTTGGTGCGGATGCGTGGCAAATTGCTTTACTCATCCGTGATCATGCACTCAGTGCAAAGTTTTCGGGACGGACAGGTCTAATGACCTTGAATAATCAAGATATTAATCGCGTGCCAATTTGTTTTCAGGCGACTTCCGGCGGCCTCGTTCCAAAGTAAGAAACATTAAAAAGGATTTTTAAATGATACGAGACAAAACCCAATTTTTCTTGAGTGTGCAATGACCGTTGGACGCTCTACGAGCCCCACGCATGCTGCTGGGCAATATGCTGAAGAGCATGCTTTAGCCTTTTTAAAAATTCAGGGATTTACACTTGTTGCTCAAAATTTCCATGGCAAAGTGGGTGAAATTGATCTCGTTATGGCAAAAGATAAATTACTCATTTTTGTCGAAGTACGATTAAGACGACCTAGTCGATTTGGTAGTGCAGCAGAGAGTGTGACCTTTGCCAAACAACGTAAGATCAGCAAAACAGCAGCTTTGTTTTTGCAACGATTTACTCAGTATGAGTCTTATGATTGCCGATTTGATGTCGTCACTATTGAAGGAAATTCAGCGTTTCACGATTCTGCTCCTATGACAGCATTTAAGATTGATTGGTTAGAAGGCGCTTTTTACGCGGTGTAGTGATGAACCATAGTTACAGGCTCTCCACATATGTAATGGGGTTCTCCAAACTTTCACTGGATTTAACACAATCAACTCATTTTGTGAGTAACTATTTTGCTAGACTTGGGTCTAAAGAAAGATTGGTGGGTGTTGAGGCAAGATATGCAGGGTTTAAATGATTCGGTTTTAAGTCAAATTGATCTAAAAAATAAAGAGGCGAGAATGCAACGATTTAAACGGCTTTCCAAAGATCAAAAAGCTGAAAAAAGCAAACGTATAGCGCTTGTTTGGAAAAACATGTTTGCAAAAACCAATGCGCTTTTAAAGACCACCAGTTTTGCAACGGCAACGAGCATCTCTAAAGTGACGACCGTATCCGTGTTGTCTTCAACACTGCTACTCACAGGGTGTAGTTCTTTTATCGCTGCGAATACAGGAACTCAGCCAGTTGGGATAGAGTCGAGCGACCGCTCATTTAGCCAGGTGCTACTTGATAACTCAATTGAACGTACTGCAAGCATCAATATGTACAAACTGGATTCACGCTTTAAACAATCTCGTGTGAATATCACTAGTTTTCATAGCGTTGCTTTGCTGACTGGGCAAGTACCAGATGCTCATCTCAAGCAAGTTGCAGAAGATAATTTAAAAGCGATGAGTGATGTTAAAGCCGTACAAAACTATTTAACGGTTGGCGATGAAATCGGTTATGCACAAATTGTTCAGGACGGCATTACGACGGCGACTGTGCGTAAAAACTTTTTGTTGTTGAAAGGATTTAAAGACTCGCGGGTTAAAGTCGTTACTGAAAACAATGTGGTTTATTTGATGGGTAAACTACCCAAGAGCGATATTGATTGGCTCATCGATACTTTGCAGCGTACATCCAGCATCGCGAAGATCGTTTCACTAATTGATGTCTTGCCAGAAGTCGCGCCTACATTGCAGCCTTCTACACCTGTGGAGAGTAAACCGCTGACTAATGCGACTGCGAGCAGCAACACCAATATGAACAGCGATACGGTGACGACACCTGTGGCGATAGACCCGATGACTTCTACGCAGCCATTGATCGCCAATAGTTCAGCAAGTTTTAATGCGACGAGTCTGCCTAATTCGCAATAAGGGTATTTTGATCATTGAGTGAAGTGCAGTCGTGTTTGTAAAATGGAACCATTCTTTTTTAGTTATTTTGGTTAAATCATGAATAAATCGCTGCGCTTTCCTCAGTTGTCAAAATTATCAAGATTGTCTGGATTTAAGAAAGCTGCGATCGTAGGGACCTTAGGAGGAGTAGTTGTTGGTATATTCAGCTATTCGCCTGCTAAGGTATTAACGGCGTTATCCTCAATGCAAGGGCTGAAAATCTATAAAAAAATCCCTTACGGTACGCATCAGCGCCAATTCTTAGATGTATATCAACCCACAAACCTTCCTGCTGATCTCACGATTCATGCTAAAAATGGCTTGCCGGTGGTCGTTTTTATTCACGGAGGTTCATGGCAACATGGTGAAAAAGAGGGTCATGGTTTTATTGGGCGTAGCTTGGCTCAAGCAGGTTATTTAACGGTCGTGATTGACTATCGTTTAGCGCCAAAAAATATCTATCCTGATTTTATCCATGATTCCGTCAGTGCGATTGCTTGGGTATATCAGCGTATTGCCGAATATGGCGGTGATCCGAACAAGCTATTTATCATGGGACATTCCGCAGGTGCTTTTAATGCAGTCGTTGCTGTGGATGATGCGCGCTTCTGGCGCAATAGTCATGTGCCAAACGGTGCCATTAAAGCCGTGATTGGTTTAGCGGGTCCTTATTCGTTTGATTATCGACAATACCAGAGCAAGGTAGCATTCCCTGCGCATTTACATCCTGAAGGGGTTATGCCGGATCGACATGTACGCCCAGATGCTCCGCCACATTATTTGATGGTTGCAGAAAATGATAATCTGGTCGGCATCAAAAATATGCTGAAAATGAAGCGCGCCCTTGAGCGCGCCAAAGTTCCAGTCAAGTCAGTGGTTATTCCAAAGGTCAATCATATGACCATGATTGTCGCCATGGCCAAACCAACTCGTTGGCTTGGAAAAACACGTGAATTGGTACTGGATTATATTGCCGAGCGGCTTGAGGCTGACGCGTTAGAACAGAAAAAATCTGCATGATTTTGTTATTCTAACGCGGTAAGAAATATTATTTCTTTTCGTTAACACGTTCAACAAGCCATTTCCCAATGGCTTTAATTTCTTCTAAATTGACTGAGTGGGCCATGTGATAGGTATGCCAAGTGATCGGGCAACCCAACGCTTGAACGGTATCGCGCGCACTTTCACCCATACTTAAGCTCACCACATCATCCTGACGTCCATGCGCAGCAAAAATAGGTGTATTTTGATTCGCTGCATCAAATTCTGTTTTGATCAATGTCGCTGAAGGGATATAGGTTGAGAGTGCAATAATCCCAGCCAGTTTCTGAGGGTGTGTTAACCCGGTCGTGTAGGCAATAGCACCGCCTTGAGAAAAACCTGCAATGATTATACGTTCACTGGGAATACCACGCGCATTTTCTTGTGTGATTAAGGCACGAACTAGGTTTCTGCTCGCAATGATGCCGGCTTCATCGACAACGCGGCTATTACTATCTAATGTCAAAATATCATACCAGGCAGGCATCTGGTAACCGCCATTGATACTAACCGGGATAACTGGCGCATTCGGAAAAATAAAGCGAATAGCAGTATCATTAGATAATCCCAGTTCTGGGATTATGGGTACAAAATCATTCCCATCTGCACCTAAACCATGGAGCCATATAACCGACAATGTGGGATGGGCGGCGGTTTCGATTTCGATGGGTGGTTTTGCTGCAGGCATGATGTTTGATCCTGATAAATGATGTAAAGCGGCTTATACTATACGATAAGTTGCCGTTTCTAAAACAGATCGAATGTGTATTGTTCTATTTTAGTTATACTCAAGACAGATTTGATGTTTGGCAATGATTCTTTTTGTTTGCGATGAGGTTTGTGAATCATGCAGTTTGTCAGTTGTACTTATGAGTTACATGCAACGGCTATTCTTGATATTTTTAATGAAGCTATTGCCAATTCAACGGCACTGTATGATTACAAGCCAAGAACACTAGAAATGATGCAAGAGTGGTTTCGGGTTAAACAAGTGGGGTCTTTTCCGGTCATTGGTCTTGTTGATGATAACGGACAATTAATGGGCTTTGCCAGCTATGGCACCTTCCGTGTCTGGGCCGCCTATAAGTATACAGTCGAGCATGCGATTTATATACATCAGGATCATCGGGGTAAAGGGCTGGGCAGGATACTGCTCAATCAACTCATTGAATATGCGACAGAGCAGCAACTTCATGTCATGATCGGCGGGATTGATATTGCCAATCACGCCAGTATTGCTTTACATGAAAAGCTCGGCTTTAAACATTCGGGAACAATTCAGCAAGCTGCGTTTAAATTTGGTCGTTGGTTAGATTTAGGCTTTTATCAGTTAATTTTACCGACACCATTGCAGCCGATTGATGGCTAGAGCATGCTTTGAATGTGCAATTTTCACCGAGTACAGCCTGATTTGAGTTCCTTCAAACATCTTCTCCCATGATTCTTTGCTACAATCATAGGGTCAATGAAACGAATTAGAGTGTGCGCTATGAGTGCTGTCTTCGAGCTACCGATTACCGATTGGAATCAAACTTTCTCTCAAGAATTGACTGAGCAAGCTGTACGCTCACTTGAACAGGGCGACGTACTTATTTTACCGCAGCTACACTTTGCATTGAGTGAAGAAGAAAATCAGTTTTTATCTCCGTCTATTATAGGCAAAAGCAAAAACGTGAGCTTTGATCCCAAGACTGGTAAAGTTCAGGGCAGTATTGTAGATGATGAGGCCGCTGTTTTATTGCAAAAAATGATGCAACGCTATGCAACGTTTGCCAAAGGCCTCATGGATCATCTGTTTCCTGAGTATCAACAAGACTTGATTCAGTCACGGACCAGTTATCGTCCTCTGGAGATAGCGGGGCGTACGACCTCATGGCGCAAAGATGATACACGCCTTCATGTCGATAGTTTTCCTGCAACGCCTGTACAAGATAAGCGTATCTTAAGGATTTTTACCAATGTGAATCCTCATGGCAAACCGCGTTCATGGCGATTAGGAGAATCTTTTGAGAAAGTTGCTCAGCGGTTTTTGCCTCATATTGCCAGCCCCACATGGGGGGTTAGCGGTTTTTTAAATTCAGTGGGGCTGACTAAAAGTCGTCGCAGTGATTATGACCACTACATGCTACGGATGCATGATGGTATGAAAGCGGATCTCGATTATCAAGCGACTGTTGAGCATCTGGCTTATGATTTTCCAGCAGGGAGTACCTGGATCGTATTCACGGACCATGTTTCTCATGCAGCAATGGCAGGTCAATACGTCTTTGAACAAACCTTTTATCTGCCTGTACATGCCATGAATGATGAGAGCCAAGCTCCGCAACGTATTTTAGAACGGATGAAGCAGCAGCCCTTACTGTAAGGTGAATAAAAAAAAGGTTGCCGAGAGTGGGCAACCTTTTTTTATGGAATATAGCTAAATTTTAGATCACGTCTTAATGATCGTGACCATGTCCTTCATGTCCTTCATGTCCGCCATGACCATGTTCCCCTCGGTCATGGTCACCTCGATCATGTTCCCAGCCGTGACCTTCGCCATGCCGATCCCAGTCGCCACGGCGCTCTTCATGACGATAGTCCCGATAGTCATCTCGGTATCCAACATCACGATAATGTCTTTCACGGTAGTGCGGAACATAGACTGTGTTGTACCAATTATCGCGCACGAAATAAACGGGTCTACCGCAGGCATCATAGCGACCACAATAATAACGCCAACGTCTAGCGTGATCATAAGGCACATGTAAATAAATTGGTTCCAGTTCGACTGGACGTCGTTCTACCCACATGGGTTGTGTATAGATGAGCTGTGGAGGGGGTGCATCACCGAGATTAATCTGGCCATAGAAGCCGGGCTGTCCGACATTAACAGATACGCCCACATATGCAGTTGCAAGAATGGGGGCGGCGAGCAGGCCAGCGGTCATGACTTTTAATAAGCGCTTCATCGTCTATCTCCTCTTCAATTTCAAAAATCAAAATTAAATGGGCAGAAAAAGCTGCCATTCTTTTGTTTAATGATGTCAGTCTAAGGATAAGAAAATGATGATTCTATATAAATATGATATAGCGCCCGTAGACACGACCAGTGGCAACACCATAAAGAAACGCCCAGTGAGCAGGTCTCATTGAGCGTTTCTTATGTCTGATGGATTTTTAAATCAAGCGGCAGGTTTTAAATTTTAGTCAGATTACGATCTTGCTTAATGGCTTCTAAGTAACCACGAATGCGAGTGACATAATGCATACACTGTCCGTACTGAGTATTTTTAGCTTTGTTGTCCGCCAGATATTGAAAGACATCAGCCCAGTTATTTGGATTTTTCCCCGCTTTTCTGAGCATGGTACGTACACGCTCTAAAGTGCCTGTACCCATGTTATAGGCAGCAAGTGAAAACCATACACGATCAGGATTTGGGATATCGGTATATTGATCTTGCATTAATTTAAGGTACTGTGCTCCGCCTTTGATGCTTTCAACAGGATCTCGACGATTTTTAACGCCCATCTGCATGGCAGTGCCTTGAGTCAACATCATCAGACCTGTAACGCCAGTCGGGGAGATCGCAGTAGAGACCAGATGTGATTCTTGATAACTTACTGCGGCTAAAAGCTGCCAATCAATCTTTTGCTGTTTAGCATTCATTTGAAAGGATGCTTTCAGTAGTGGCAATCGTGTTGAAAGAGCTTCTGCGAATGCTGTTCTTTCGACTTGGTCATTCATCATCGTACGGCTATAAAAAGCCGCGAGTTGCTTTGTGCTACCGATTTGACGCTGCTCACATACAAATCCATGGCTACTTCCGACCAATGGATCAAGACCATCACGGAACGCCCAATTCAAAGCAGGATCTAAGCCCTGAGTCGTCAATACTTGTGTGTTTCCGCAGGTAAGGTCAACTGCGGCTAATGATTTACTTTGCAATTGAGATGTTGTGGCTGTCGTCAGCGCAATATCGGCTTTCCCTTTTTTAACCAGATCTAGGGCTGCGGCTGTAGTTGCAACTTGTTTAAATTCAAATTTGACATTGAGGTCACGGGCGAACTCACGTGACATTTCATAGCCAAAACCATGTAAAAAGCTGTCACGGCTAAAAAAAGTCGTATCGCCAGCCACGCTGACTACGCGCAGTTTTTGGCTTTCGATGACTTGATCAAGTTGTGTCGCTTCACCAAAACCTTGCAGTGATAATCCAGCAATAATTAAACTGCTGACCAATACGGGTTTTTTGAGTGTATTAAAAGCGGTTTTTTTAGAGAAGGAGTAAGATTGTATGGTCTCTGTTTGTTCTTGGTTTAAACGAATCTTAGGGCTTTGAGTCGAATCGTTGTTTAAAGAAAAAAAGGCAGGCCTTAAGGCTAACCAATCGGAAATGGGGCGCATGGGTGTCTCCAGCAGTCAGGTATCGGAACGATGCTAAAAAAAAGTGCATCGTGCACGGTATGGCTCGGTTCGGCATCGCATAGCGTCACAAGTGACGGTATTTAAGTGGGGGGCAGTATGCAGATTCAGAGGTCGTTTGTCATGCTTTTTTGGATAAACGGTATGTTTTTTATGCGAAATTTATGAAATTGTTTCTAAAAATTTACAATTATTTTTCTTCTTGGTATTTTTAAGTCACTGATAAGTCGTATCTAAAATTTAATATGTAATAATTAACGCGGCGGTTGTCTGGTAACAAAATATTTACATCTTCATCGACTTTTTTTCCAATTAAAGCGCGTGCTAGAGGCGATTCAATGCTGATCCAATGTTGTGCGGGATCAAATTCATCTGAACCAACAATGCGAATATTAATGATTTCGCCTTCATCATTTTCGAGTTCTACAGACGCGCCAAAGTAGATTTTTGTTGGGTCATCGGGTAACCGATCGATGACTTTTAAGTCAGGCAAACGCTTTTGCAAAAAGCGAATACGGCGATCAATTTCGCGTAGCATTTTTTTGCCGTAGATATACTCCGCATTTTCTGAGCGATCGCCCATCGCTGCAGCTTCGCTGACGGCGCGGGTGACTTCTGGACGACGAACCCGAAATAAAAAGTCCAGTTCATCGCTTAAGCGTTTGTATCCTTCAGGGGTGATATAGGGTGCACGCATGGTCGTTCTTTCCATTTTATCCGCATAAAAAACAGGCTACCGAAGCAGCCTGTCATTCAAAGCATTTTCAAGTGACCAGCAACCAAAAAATGATTGCTATATCGACTATCTAAATTACTTTTCGATACCTGCAGGTTGACCTGCCAATTTCGCGTTTGCATATTCCCAGTTGACCAATTTGTCTAGGAATGTGGTCACGTAGTCAGGACGGCGATTACGAAAGTCGATGTAGTAAGCATGTTCCCATACGTCTACAGTCAATACAGCAACTTTACCGTGTGCCAATGGGGTATCGGCATTTGCAGTTTTAACAATGGATAGCGCGCCATTCACTTGATCTGCAACGAGCCATGCCCAGCCAGAACCGAATTGAGTCAGTGCAGCTTGCTTGAACTCTTCTTTGAATTTTTCATAGCTACCAAACGCTTCAGTAATTTTAGCTGCGATAGGGCCTGTTGGTTCACCGCCGCCATTTGGCGTGATGCTGTTCCAATAGAAGGTGTGGTTCCAGATTTGAGCAGCGTTGTTAAATACACCAGCTTTGCTTGCGTCTTTTGCAGAGATCAGAATGATTTCTTCAAGTGATTTACCTGCCAGATCAGTATCTTTGATCAGGTTGTTCAGGTTGGTGACGTAAGTTTGGTGATGTTTGCCATGATGAAATTCGAGTGTTTCTGCACTGATATAAGGGACAAGTGCGTCTTTGGCGTATGGTAGCGCTGGTAGAGTAATCTCTGACATGATGCTTTCCTTAAATTGGCTGTGATTCAATAGAATCTATTGGCTGTTGTTTCTTGATAAGCAGTATCTAGATAAACAGTTTAAGCACTTGAGAGAATCAACTGTTTGACTTATTTCAAGTGTTTAAATTATTCATTCACACTATTTATTAAAATCATTATAACTTAAACAGCTCAGAACATGTTCTGAGCTGTTCTGTAATGCATATCGCTCGATCTTATAACGAACTGACGATACGCAGTGTTGAATTACAGTTTGTCTGCGTTTGCACCTAAGTAAGCGGCAACACCTTCTGGAGATGCGGTCATGCCTGCATCGCCTTTTTTCCAGTTTGCAGGGCAAACTTCGCCGTTTTCTTCAGTGAATTGCAGTGCGTCAACGATACGCAGGATTTCGTCCATGCTACGGCCGAGTGGCAAGTCATTGACGATTTGTGAACGAACGATACCGTTTTTGTCGATGATGAATGCACCACGGAATGCAACGCCACCTGCTGATTCGACATCATAGGCTTGTGCAATTTCGTGCTTGGTATCTGCTGCCAAGGTGTATTTCACTGGACCAATACCGCCTTGATCAACAGGGGTATTACGCCATGCGTTGTGGGTGAATTGTGAGTCAATTGAAACACCAACGACTTCTACACCACGTGCTTTGAATTCAGGGATTTTATGATCAAGTGCAATCAGTTCTGAAGGACATACGAAAGTGAAGTCGAGTGGATAGAAAAATACAAGTGCGTATTTGTCTTTGGTTGCTTCAGCGAAATTAAATGTATCAACGATCTCGCCAGAACCAAGTACGGCTGCAACGGTAAAATCTGGGGCTGGTTTGCCAACTAAAACTGCCATGATAACTTCCTATAAGGGACAGGTTGATGAAAAGTGATTCGATGCATTAACTTGCTATTGGATACCATTTAAACAGGCCAAGAGCGATTTAATGCGCCCCAATACCTTGCCCCAAACGACCACGCTTTGGCAAGGCGTGATATGTGTGTTTGTGTTGCTAAAGCCCAAAAAATGGGCGAAATACGATGGTATTAAACGATGATGTTAAACGGGATTTTCGATATTAATAAATTCCACATCAATTCCAAACTCTTTGGCAATGGCTTGTCCTAGTCGGTGTATCCCCCCACGTTCAGTAGCATGATGTCCACATTCAAAATAATGAATACCAAGCTCAGCGGCTTCATGAAAAGTCCGCTCACTGACTTCGCCTGAGAAATAAGCATCACACCCCATTAAGGCAGCTTGGTTGAGGAGGCCTTGTGCACCGCCAGTACACCAGCCTACCTTGCGAATGATTTCAGGCCCCCCTGCAAGGTGCTGTGGCTTGCGCCCCAGTCGTTGCTCCAGCAAATCACTCATTGCTAAAGCTGTCATGGGCTCACAGTATCCGATATTTCCAACCGGATATTTTTCGACGGGATCTAATCCTGAAGTCGTCGTAAATTCCATAAGGTCAGCAAAGGCTTTATTGTTGCCGAGTTCCGGATGCGCATCTAAGGGAAGGTGGTAGGCAAGCAAGGAAATATGGTGCTGAAATAGGTGCTTTATTCGTTTTCCTTTCATGCCTGTTAAGCATGCGTCCTCACCTTTCCAGAAGTAGCCATGATGAACCAGAATGGCATCGGCTTGGGCTGCAATTGCAGCATCTATGAGTGCTAGATTTGCTGTAACGCCCGTAACGATTTTACGAATATTTGTTTTACCTTCAACTTGTAATCCATTCGGCGCATAATCTTTGAATGCATGAGACGATAAGGTTTGATCGCACCAGCGAATAAGCTCTTCTAGTGAAAGTTCAGGATGTGTCGTATTTGGTGATAACGGACTAGATACAGGCATAGCACAAGACATAACAGTTTGTTGATTCACAAGTTTACCTAAACTAGGTGAAAATAATGCATTGTTTATGTGAAATTTAAAAAATTATCGCGATATATTGAAGATGTCTCAGCAATGACGCAGCACGGGTATGAGTGATGCGTCACAATGCAGTAAGAGTTGTTCACTAGTTCAGTACATGAGGGGAATGAACGTGCGGCGTGTCATGATGTTATTGCCTTGGTTTTTGTTAGTTGCAGTTGTGGCATATTTTTGGCAGTTACAAGAAGGGTGGAAGAAACACACAGAGACTGTGACTGTGCAAAACCAGCCTCCATTAGTTGTCCAAGGTTCTGGGGCTGCTTTTTCCTACAGTGCCGCAGTCAAGGTTGCTGCACCTGCTGTAGTCAATATCTATACTACTCAAAAGGTGCGCGTTCATCCTTTATTGCAAGATCCGATGTTGCGTCGTTTCTTTGAATTTCATCAAGGACGTGCCGATCAAGATAATCCATCTGATGGCTCTTCCAATAAGTCACCAGAACCGACTAGCTTGGGTTCTGGTGTTATTGTGACTGCGGATGGTTATATCCTCACGAATAATCACGTGGTTGCTAAAGCGGATAAAATTGTTGTTGCCTTGCATGATGGAAGGCGCGCTCAGGCCAAAGTGGTAGGTACTGATCCAGACAGTGATTTAGCCGTGATCAAAGTCGATTTAACGGGATTGCCTGTGTTGCCATTCCGTAAGTCATCCACCGAAGTGGGTGATATTGTTTTGGCTATTGGTAACCCCTTTGGTGTTGGGCAAACGGTTACGCACGGAATCATTTCCGCAACTGGGCGATCTGGTCTTGGAATCAATGCGTATGAAGATTTTATTCAAACGGATGCAGCGATCAATCCCGGTAACTCAGGGGGAGCTTTGGTTGATGTGTCAGGGAGTTTAGTCGGTATCAATACTGCAATTTTCTCAAGATCAGGTGGATCGATGGGGATTGGTTTTGCTATTCCAGCAAACTTAGCACAACAAGTTTTGACCGATATTATTCAGAACGGGAAGGTGACACGTGGTTGGCTAGGTATCGAAGTTCGTAATCAGGTGGATCCTGCAGATGATTTGGTTGCCAGCTCTGGGACTAGTACCGGTGTAAAAATTGTGGGTACGCAAAAGAATGGTCCTGCAGATAGGGGCGGTCTAAAAGCAAATGATACGATTCTAGATTTGAACGGTACACCGATAACCTCGGCTGGTCAGCTCATTCAATTGGTTGCGCTTCAGAAGCCGAACACTCAAATTCAATTAAATGTTAAACGCGGTGATCAGACTTTGAAGCTAGCCATCAATGTCGCCGAACGTCCACCAGCAACGGCAAAGAGTGATGATGACCAGAATAACGATGATGATGCCGGTCAGTTGCCGTTTGGATTGTTTGGTGGGCAGTAACGATTAAGTATCATTTGAGATTTAAGGCATCAAGTGCTGGTATACAGCACTTGATGTTTATGATTAGGTGTCTGAAATAGAAAAATTTGATAAGGGAATTGCGAAAAATGAAATTATATATTGCTGATCGAGCACCGAACCCGAGGCGAGTCCTTTTGTTTTTGGCAGCCAAAGGTTTGAATCCCGTTGATATTGGACTTGAGGTGATTGGAATTAATCTGTCCGATTCAGCAAACCGTGCCCCTGACTATTTGCGGGTCCACCCTCTCGGACAGATTCCAGCGTTAGAGCTTGATGATGGGCAGGTTATTACCGAGTCAATGGCAATCTGTCGATATCTGGAAGGTAAATATCCAGAAACACCATTGTTAGGTGATGAGTTAATGTCGCAGGTTTGGATCGATCAATATAGCCGTCAGGCTGAGATTGAGATTTTGTTGCCGCTCATGAGTGCATTTCAGCATGGCCATCCATTTTGGGCTGGGAAATACGAACAGGTTCCGGATGTTGCACCCGTCGCACGCCGCCGAGCTCAATCCCGTTTTTCTTATTTTGACCATCGTTTGCAAGCTGTGCCATTTTTGGCGGGAAATAACATCACCGCGGCAGATCTCACCCTCTATGCAGCATTGGATTTTGGCCGATTGGCAGGCTTAAAAGTTGATGAACAACATCCAACATTATTACGTTTTTATCAACGTATGCATGAACAATTTAAGGATGTCCGTTAAAGGCTAGTCGTTCTTTTGGCAACAGGGCAAAATAGTGCTTGTGCGTTAAAAGTATCGAACAAGTGCTATAATGCGACTATAGTTATTTATAAATCATAGTTAGCGTTTTGTATGTCTACCGATTCGGTCGTTCCTGAAGCACCTCATTATACGGTTCATTATCGCTGTGATGATTATTTGATCGTCAATAAGTCGTCGGGTTTGCTTTCCGTACCGGGAAAAGGCGAGCATTTATTTGATAGTCTATTAACCCGTTTACAATCGGTTGAACCTAATATTAAATTAGTCCATCGTTTAGATCGTGATACCTCTGGTTTAATGGTTTTTGCCTTGAATATAGAGGCGCAGCGTAATATTTCCAGACAGTTTGAAACCCGTTTGACCGATAAAGTTTATCAAGCCATTTTGCTCGGGGAGTTGGTTGGGGAAGGGAAAGTTGATGTGCCTGTGCGCTATGAACCTCTCACTCCGCCGTTACATGTAGCGGATAAGTTTTATCCGAAAATGGCACTGACACATTGGGAATCAATTAATAATTTAAAAATAAACAATGTAGTAGTCACAAAAGTGTTACTGAAACCAGTCACGGGGCGATCTCATCAATTGCGTGTACATAGTCAATATATCGGTCATGCGATAGTGGGAGATTCGCTATATGCGGATGATGCTGGGTCTAGGCTGATAGATCGTTTATGTCTGCATGCTGCAGCGCTTAGTTTCAATCATCCAGTAACTGGTGAGCGGGTGACCTATACGAAAGATGCAGATTTCTGGTCACTATAATCGTTGTGTTAGATGAAGAAATAGATACTTTATTTTTTGAAAAAGAACGATAAAAATCGTATAAATATGTGAAAATGAGCACCATGAAATTTGATTGGTTTTTATTGTGCTCAAGTCGTGCCAAAACAATCATTTTTTAGTTGCTATTCTTTAGTTCAGTTGGAAATAAAAGCGTTATGCAAGAGTTTGCAGTAGGCCAGCGGTGGTTATCAGATACCGAATCAGAGTTGGGTTTGGGCGTGCTTGTTGATGTTGATGAGCGAACCATCAGTATTTTATTTCCAAAGAGTGATGAGACGCGAGTCTACTCGCGTGCAACAGCACCATTATCACGAATTATTTTTGCAGCAGGTGATTCTCTAACGGATCAAGATGGTATTGATTGGTTGGTGATTTCAACCGAAGTCAAATCAGGCGTTTTACGCTACCATTGTTCACAGATTAGCGCGCCAGAAATTACTAAAACACTTTCCGAAACGCGTCTTGCCGCGCATTTGCAGCTTGCACGTCCTCTAGAACGTTTGCTCGCCAGTCAATTAGAACCCAAAGAGTGGTATGACTTACGCATCGAAGCTTTGCTCATGCAGGCACGTATGTCGACCAGTTTATTGCGCGGTATGATTGGTCCACGCGTGGGTTTGATCCCGCATCAGTTTTATATTGCCCACGAAGTGGGTCGTCGACTTGCGCCACGCGTACTCCTTGCCGATGAAGTGGGCTTGGGTAAAACCATCGAAGCTGGTCTGATTATGCACCAGCAGTTGGTGACTGGTCGTAGTGAGCGTATTCTTGTTTTGGTCCCTGATTCATTACAGTATCAGTGGATGATTGAGATGCGTCGCCGTTTCAATCTTAATTTCTCATTATTCGATCTCGAGCGTACGGCTTTTCTTAAAGAGAACGACCCAGAAGCAAATCCATTTGCGACTGAAAGCTGCATCATTGCTAGTATCGATTTACTACTCGATCATGAAGATTTAAAAGCACAGGCTTTAGATGCAGGATTTGATCTATTAGTCGTTGATGAGGCGCATCATCTGACTTGGCATGAAGATGTCGGTGGTAATGATCGTTATGACGTAGTTGCAGAGTTTGCTGATCAAACGGCTGGTGTGCTGCTATTGACGGCTACCCCTGAGCAATTAGGCGTGGATAGTCATTTTGCACGCTTGCGATTGCTAGACCCAGAACGTTTTGACACGTTAAATCACTTCCTTGATGAAGAAGCCAATTACGCAAGTACTGCACAAGTCGCTGAAGCCTTGATGCAAGAAGGCTTGCTTGATGATGAGCAGCATGAAGCCATAGCTGCGCTCTTAGGTCATCCTGTTGAAGATACTCCAGATGCTCGCTATCGCGCAATCAACGAATTACTTGACCGTCATGGAACAGGTCGTATTTTATTCCGTAATACCCGTGAAGCGATTCAGGGGTTCCAAGGCCGAGATTGTTTGCCAGCACCATTGCCTGCCCCAGAAAGTTGGCCTATCACGGGCAGCTTGCGTCAGCAGATGTGGCCAGAAGAGCAGCAACTGGATGGCGAGTGGATGCAGAGTGATCCCCGTGTCCCTTGGCTATTAAATCTGCTGAAGACCGAACTCAAGCACCAAAAAGTATTGCTCATTGCGCGTAGTGGACCCGTTGTTGAGTCGCTAGAGCTTGCTTTGCGCGTGCATGGTGGAATTCGCACTGCCATGTTCCATGAGGCGATGAGCTTGCTGGAGCGTGATCAAGCTGCTGCTTATTTTGCAGATGACACCTATGGCGCACAGATTTTATTGTGCTCTGAAATTGGTTCAGAAGGTCGCAATTTCCAGTTTGCCAGCAACCTTGTGCTGTTCGATATGCCATCTAATCCTGATGTGTTAGAGCAGCGCATCGGTCGTCTGGATCGTATTGGTCAGCAGAATCGTATCCAGATTCATGTGCCGTATTTAATGGCAACCGCTCAAGAGCGCATGTTCCGCTGGTACAACGAAGCATTGGATATTTTTGGTCATATTTCACCGACTGCTCAAGTCCTGCAAGAAAATCATTTAGTCGAGCTAAAAGACCACCTGCTGAGTGATACAGGCGAACAGTTTGATGCCTTATTGGTTCAGGTCAATGATGAACGCTTAGAACTGGAGACTGAATTGCAAGCGGGGCGAGATCGTCTGCTTGAGTTCAACTCTTGTCGTCCAAAAGTTGCGAGTCGTATCGTGCAAGCGATGCAAGAGCAAGATGCACATAATACCTTGCCTGACTTTATGCTGCGTTTCTTGTCTTCAACCAACATTGAACATGATGAACAGCATGATGGTAGCTTAATTATTCATTCTTCTGATCAGATGCTGGTTGATGGTCTAGATTTGCCAGAAGACGGCATGACCGTGACATTCCATCGCGAGCAAGCGCTCACCCGTGAAGATACGGAATACCTGACGGTTGAACACCCGCTGATGGGTCGTATTTTTGAACTGGTCCGGACTCAGCCTTTTGGCAATGCCAATGTGGCGGTACTGCGTAGTTCAGTGATTCCTGCAGGGAAGATTCTGATTGAGGCATGGTTCCGAGTTGAGGTAATTGCGCCCAAAGTGCTGAACTTGAACGCCAGTTTGCCTCAACAGTTGATCCGTGTTTTGATCAGTGAAAGTGGTCAGGATTTATCTGCGCGTATTAACTCAGCCATGCTTCATCCACAAATCCACGCACTGGATATGAACAACGCGCGTCAAGTTGTGAAGTTGCGTCGTGATGTGATTGAGGCGCGTTACAAGCAAGCGGAAGAGCTCGCACGTGCACAGATCAAGAGTTTTTCACAAACAGCTCAGAAGCGCTACGGCGACCATTTGCAGCAAGAGCTGGATCGCTTGATTTATCTCAAAGCACATAATCCCAGTGTGCGAGATGATGAAATTGACCGCTTAACGCATCAACGCGCTCAAGGCTTGCAACTGCTTGAGCAGTTGTCACTAGTACCGGATTCTATTCGGGTGTTGGTGGTGATGAAGTAGGTTCGAGGCTATTTATACTGTGCCTGATGTTGAATTAATTCGATATTCTTCATCATGTGCAGTAATTATCGTGGTTTTAGACCTTGAATGGTTTTCATATTGATACTTAGAAATTTAGGCATAGTCGATGGGCATAATATCCCGTGCCATAAAAGAAAAAATGAAGGATTTATTGTGGCCATTAATTCCTCTTGTCATAGGCTCTTTGATATTATTCAATGTTAATCTTATGTCTGGAATACCTAACCATTCTTCATTGTTGAAAGCTAATGGTTTAATTTCGAAGATTGAGTATGTACAAGGTAAAACTTCATATACGAATATTTGGTTAAGTGGTAGTCCTTATGTATTTCAATATCCAACAATTAATGGCTCATTAGGGCTTGTTAATAGCTCTCTTGAGTTAGCTAAACTCAAATCTGAACCATTAGAAATTCTCTATGAAGATCGAAAATTTACTTTTTTCTTTAGCCGTCGAGAAGTATTAAGTATATGGCAAATAAAAACGGGTAATCAAATGATTCGCTCCTTCTCGGAAGTCTCTATTTCAAATCAAATGAATAATCGCTTTGGTCAATTGGCTGGGAGCATCTTCATAGTGATTGGGGTATTTCTAGGCTTTATTTTTTTTAAAAGAGAGTCGAATAAAGGCTTTTAATTTAAAAAATTAATTTAGAAGATTCTTTCTTAATGTTTCAATGCCATGCCTTGTCGCGATGTTTTTAATCTCAGCCAACTCCAACGCTACACCACCCAACAATCTATACAACTCCCCGTACTCTGGCTTCCACTGCTGAAAAGCCTCTAATTGCCTAACTACAGTCTCTACATCCCCCCGAGCTATCGGGCCTGTGAGTGCTTGAGCTGTACCCAGACTCACTATATTTTTTAGCGTTCCTTGAGCAATAGGATCAATGATGGCAAGTGCTTGCTCTCGACTGATGCCCGCTTGCATATAGCTTTGAACACCCAGTTCCATAAGTGCGGTGAGATAATTACTTACAACGACACCAGCCGCGTGATAATAGGTCTTTTGAGCTGAATCAATCGGGAGAATCTTTCCACCAATCTTTTCAAATGCCGGGATTAAAATCTCCAGTGCATCTTGGGCGCCTTCTGCCCCGCAGAACGTACCTGCAAAACTTAAAGTAGAGGCTTTAGGATCAGCAAAACTTTTAATGGGATGGATACTGGCGATCGATGCGCCGACAGCACGAACGGCATCCAAAATCGACGAGGGCAGTGCACCGCTACAATGAAAAACGATATTGCCAGCACGAAGAATGTTTGATGCAAGCAGTGCAGCACAACATTCCGCGATATGTTGATCGGGTGTGCCAATCAGATAGAGATCAGCGGGGCGTATGTCGGCAAATGACTGAACGACATGCCCTGCCTGTATGAAATCAACCGCGGCAATACTGCTTTGGTGAGATCGATTCAGAATGTCTTGCACCTTAAAAACATTCTGACGCGTCCAAAGATGGCCCAAGGTTTTGCCAACATTACCGCAGCCGATGATATTCAATGTCACAGGCGGTGCTTTCATAAGGAGTGTTTCATTCATCGTTGATCACACCGGAAAGTGACGAATTTCCCATGCTTTATGGATCTTGGTGTTGCGCTTAAAGTCAAAACCAATGGTCGATTGAGTAATTTCTTTGATTTCAAACATTTCAGGTAACAACTCATCTAACTCAAAACGACGGAAGTTATTTGAGAAATAAAGTACACCGTCGCTGGTTAAGCGATTCATCGCACGCTTAATGAGTGACATATGGTCACGTTGAATATCAAACGTACCAAAGAATTTCTTGGAGTTAGAGAAGGTTGGTGGATCGATAAAAATCAGATCATACATTTCGCTGCCTTCTTTTAACCACTCAAAGACTTCAGCAGCAAAGAATTGATGTTGCTGGTCGGGGTGATCGACAGTCAATCCATTCAAGGCAAAGTTGTTTTTGCCCCAGTCTAGGTAAGTATTGGAAAGGTCCACACTCGTCGTACTGGCTGCTCCCCCGAGAGCCGCATGAACGCTGGCAGTACAGGTGTAAGAATAGAGATTGAGGAAATGTTTACCGCGTGCTTCTTGCGCAATTTTAAGGCGCATTGGGCGATGATCGAGAAACAGACCCGTATCTAGATAATCAGTGAAGTTCACGTAAAGACGCGCGCGGCCTTCCTGTACGATCAAGCGTTTACCGGTATCGCTTTTCTTCTCATATTGCTCATTGCCTTTTTGACGGGCTCGCGTTTTGATATAGACGTTTTCACGCGGTAAGTTTAAGACCTGACGAACTGCAGCTAATGCCAAATTGAAACGTGTCTTGGCTTTTTCTGGGTCAATAATCTTAGGCGGCGCGTACTCTTGTACGTGAACTTGATCGCCGTAGAGATCAACGGCAAGATTAAATTCTGGTAAGTCAGCATCGTAGATGCGTAAGTTACTAACGCCTTCGCGGACAGCCTGTTTTTTCAAATTAGCAATATTCTTGATTAGGCGATTAACAAAATCTTGGGCCGACGCGGATTCTTCTGGCAACTGAATATTGGGCGTTTGCCAGGCTTGCAGGAACGAGGGCTTTGTTGAAGTCGGTAAAATATCACCGATACGAATATAGATCGGTAATTTGCCGTTCATCAGACGTGTATTACTGATATTAGTCAGTTGCAAGACGTCGGCTTGTTCAATCTGTGAGGCAATAATGGCTGCAGTTTGGCTGGGTGCGAACTTTTGCAGGTTATAACCTAAACCTTGATACAGTGCACGATTACTGACTTTGTCACCTAGACGCTCACCGTATGGTGGGTTGGTGATAATAAGGGCGGTATCTGGGTGTTCAGCCGAGGCTGACTGTAAGTGGAAGTCAGGCCAATCCGCAAGTGTCCGTTCTTCCAGCTTAATAAATGGCAAACAGCGCTCGAGTCCTGCCGCAATTATGTTGGTTCGCGTCGCCTTAACGGCTTCCCAGTCGGCATCAAAAGCATAAACAATCAGTGGATATTCATCGGCATCGACAAGTTTGGAGAGTGCCGCTTCAAAGCGATCTTGTGCTTCGAGTTTAAGTTCTTTCCAGATTTGGCCATCATGCCCAGACCACCCTGTGAAACCAAAGCGACGATTTAAACCTGCGGCGCGATCTGTTGCCATCAGTAGGGCTTCGATCACAAAGGTACCTGAACCACACATCGGATCGATCAAGGTGTTGTATTTGTTGGTATGCCAATTCGCGAGACGAAGAATGGCTGCTGCTAAGTTTTCTTTGAGCGGCGCATCGGTCATTGCATGGCGATAGCCACGGCGATGTAGGCTGTCGCCTGAGAGATCGAGACTAAAGGTATGGTTACGTAAGCCAGCCAGCACGGTTAAAGTGATTTCGGCATTTTGAGTATCAATACTTGGACGACGACCATGACTGTCCATAAAGCTGTCTACAACCGCGTCTTTTACGCGTAGCGTTGCAAACTGACTGTTCATCTTGACGTCACGTTCAGTTTGTATGCGTACGACAAATGTACTTTGCGGGCTGAAGATCAAGGACCAATCGAAGTCGCGTGCTGCTTCAAAGAGTTCTTCGGCAACGTCACGGACATCTTGACGCTCAACCTCAACGGTAAAGAGTGGTAACAGTACACGTGAGGCAAGGCGGGACCATAGGCAGATGCGATAAGCCGTTTCTAAAGTGCCTTCAATAATGACACGACCCTGCTGGAATGGAGGCTGGTGATCCACAATCGTTGCGCCAAGTTCGACGACTTCTTCTGCGAGTAAGCGCTCTAGGCCGTCGGCGCAAGTGATATGGTAAATAGAGCGGCGTTTCGATGCAGTCATCGGGCTTTCCAAAAAAGATATGAAACAAAATAAATAGAGCAATCACAAAGCGTATAGTTTACCTGATTTTGAGATAATTCTTGGAGTAGAATGAGTGAATCGACTTATTCAAGCCGTATAAGTGAATCAAAATTGATGGATCAATTGCCAGAGGATGTCGAAATGAGTGATGTACAGAACGTTGCAAGCGGTAAACAAGTGATGCCAATCAAAGATTATGAGCAGTTTTACAAGTTCTATTTGACCGAGCACTCCAACTCAACCAGCCGAAAATTGCATTTTGCGGGTAGCACTTTTGGTCTGATTGGTCTTGGAATGGCAGTGAAGAAAGGTAAGCTACGTTATGCACTTATGGGAATTACCGCTGGGTATGCATGTGCATGGGTGGGTCATTTTATTTTCGAGCGGAATAAACCCGCTTCTTTTAAACAGCCGCTCTATAGCTTTATTTCGGATTTCCGTATGTACAGTGATGTGTTGCGTGGACGTATCAGTTTAAAAGGTCCAGAGTTTGATAAAAAATAATTCAAGGTCCAGTAACGCACTTCAAGGGCTCTATCTTATTACCAACGATGATCCCTTCGACGTGCTGTTTCCAAAGTTAGAAGAGGCTATGCACGCGGGTATTGCCTTATTACAATATCGCCGCAAGAAAATTTTACCAACTGATCAAGAAAACGAAGCATTAAATATATTATCATTATGTAAACAATATCACGTTCCATTGATTATTAATGATAATATCGCGCTCGCTGAGAAACTGTACTGCGGCGTACACTTGGGTCAGGGCGATGGTTCGTTAATTGATGCCAGAGTCCGCTTAGGTACAGATGCGATTATTGGGCGCACATGTCATGCATCATTAGCATTGGCTTCACAAGCCGTCGATGATGGGGCGAGTTACTTGGCATTTGGTGCAGTTTTCCCGTCATTGACCAAGCCTCATGCGAATCGAGTTGACCTAGAGACTTTAAGCACCGCAGCGGAACGTTTTCCATTACCCATATGTGCCATCGGTGGTTTGACTGCCGAGAATGTTGATGAGGTGCGGTCAGCAGGCGTAAATTTATTCGCAGTGGTAGGGGATGTCTTGAATCTGCCCGTTGGAAAAATTGCAGAGCGTGTTAATCAATGGCGAGACACACTCCAAAGTGTGTAAATGACGTTAGAATGAAATCATTCAGCAAAGTGATACACCCTATTTAAATCCTTGTCAGCTAATGCAATACTAAGCCACGTCTTGTGGTTTGGGCACTGAGGTTTTCAGAAGAATCAATCAGGTCATTTCCGTATGAGCGTTCTGAATACGCGTAGTTTTATCTTTGGTATAAACTGCTATCTTGCGGTGGTTATGGCGCTCTTTATTGCCTATAGCCTTAATCTCTCGAACCCCATGTGGGCAGTCATTACGGTATTTATTACCAGTCAGCCTTTTGCGGGCGCCATTTTATCTAAAGCATATTATCGTGTGTTGGGCACCTTGATCGGGGCTGCTGCTGCTTTAATTATTGTTCCAAGTTTTGTCGATACGCCGATTCTGTTGATGGTGGTGATGGCATGCTGGGTAGGGTTCTGCTTATATTTATCGTTACTTGATCGTACTCCCAAAGGCTATGTCATTATGCTAGCGGGGTATACCGCTGCATTGGTAGGTCTTCCGCAGATTATTGATCCTACAGGTTTGTTTGATAATGCGCTTGCACGAGCCGAAGAAATTACCATTGGGGTTGTATGTACAACATTGACTCACAGTTTAATTTTTCCGCGCACGGCTGAAGGAGCTGTTTTAGGTAAGCTCAACGCCACACTTGCAGATGTCAAAAAATGGATGATTGCCGCCCTTTCGGCAGAACCCGAGTCTGCTGCGAGAACTGCAAGACGGCGCATCGCAATTGATTTGACTGAGCTAACCATCATCGGAACTAATTTTCGTTTTGAGATCACCGCCTCTAGGCCCTACATCAATGCAATTCTGGCCCTTGAAGAGCGCCTCATTACTGTTCTGCCTTTGCTCAATGCGATAGAAGATCGACTTCAAGCCCTACGTCAAAGTGGTGAAATTCCGCCTAGAACAGAACATTTGGTTAATGAGGTGAAAACTTGGATCACAGGTCTAGATATTAAAAATATTGCAGCCAATAAAAACTTGATTGAAAGAGGCGGTCAGAGCACAGAGCAGCTTAAAATTGCTGCATTGATTGAAGAGTGTCACGCTATTGCGGTTATGCACGTGGTATCACCTACATGGCGTGATATTTTAGAGCTTAATTTGGTTACCCGAATTAAAGATCTCGTGGAGGCTTGGGCAGATTGTTTGGCACTCTATGCAGCGATTCTCCAGCCTTATGAAAAACCTAATCGAATCATTAAAGAAATCATTTCTATAGATAGAAAACGACCGCTGCATGTTGATCGTGGTCTTGCAATGTTCTCTGCAGCAACTGCTGGGATAGCGGTGCTCACCTGTGCCGGTTTTGCGATGGTGTTTCAGTGGACACAAGGTATTGCTGCTGTGGGGCTCGCTGCGGTGATGTGCTGTATTTTTGCGACCTTTGATAATCCAGTGATGATGCAACGAAAAATGTTTATGGCGACAATCACGACATTCCCAGTTGCAGCACTATACGTATTTGGCATTTTCCCGGCGATTGATAGTTTTCCCTTAATGGCCTTGTCGCTATTTCCCTTGATGGTGCCGATAGGGATGTTTATTAGTAATCCCCCGACATTTTTAGGTGGACTCAGTTTTGCAATTCTGGTTGTTTCGGGCATCGGTTTCTCGCCTACGCTTCACTTAGATTTTCCAAATTTTGTGATGGGAAATCTTATTGGGATGGCTGGGGTGCTGGTTGCAATTGTAGTCACACTTTTTATTCGTGTGATTCGTGTCGATGTCAGTATTCATCGTATTTTAAAAGCGGGTTGGGAAGAACTTGCTGAGCATGCGACTGGGAAGATACCTAAAGAGTATGTCACTTGGGCCAGTTTAATGCTTGATCGATTAGGGTTACTGATTCCTCGTCTTGCAATTGCCCAAAATTCAGAAAGCCTTAAGATTGATAATGCACTGAAGGATTTACCCATAGGTTTTAATATCCTTGAGCTGAGAATCGCGGCAAAGGGCATGCCTCAATCTATCCAGAATAAAGTCAATGTTTTGCTCAAGCAATTGGAAGGATATTTTCTGGGTATGGCAAAAAAAGGCTATGAACCACCTAAAGCTGAACTCGTTGCTGAGATAGATGCCATTATTACCGAGATATTGAATTGGCGGTCTTTGCCTTATACCAAGCCAAATACCTTTGATACCAAAGATCTACGCCTAAATGGGCTGATTGCAAGTACGGGGCTTCGGCGTAATTTATTTCCCCATGCAGCAGCGTATCAACCCGTGGAGTATTTAGCATGATTGCAGAAGTGAATATTTTCGGGGTCTTCATCAGTACGGCTTTGTTTACTGCGGGCATCGCAGGATTACTACATGTGCTTTTTAGGCGTTTGCTACAGCGGGTTGGTTTCTATCGTTTTGTTGCGCATCAAAATTTGTTAGATATTTCTTTGTTTGTCATTCTCTGGGGTGTAATCGCATTGACGATGTCAACATTCGCAGATTTTTTTCACTCGATTTTGGGCTAATCCTCCATGAATACAAAACTTGTCCAGATGACACGTTACGCAATTACCACCATCGTTGTCGTGATTGCATTGGTTATTCTGTATTTACTTTGGCAGCACTACAAAGTCCAGCCGTGGACACGTGATGGGCGTATTCGGGCCAATGTTGTGCAGATTGCACCAGATGTTTCTGGGCTAGTGACTAAAGTTTTGGTTCGAGATAACCAAGAGGTTAAAGCAGGCGATGTTCTTTTCGTGATTGATCATGAACGATATCGTTTAGCCGTAGATCAGGCCAAAGCATCCCTTGAAAGTGCTCGAACACAGCTTGATCAGGCTGAGCGAGAGGTCAAACGTAATGCATCATTGAAGGATTTGGTTTCAGCAGAGCAGAGTGAGCAAAGTATCTCTAAGAGAGATCAACTCAGAGCACTCATTGCCCAAGATTCAACAGCGCTAGAGAGTGCTGAACTCAATCTGTCTCGGACTGATATCAGGGCTTCTGTGAACGGTCGTGTTACCAATCTTGAACTTAGACCAGGGACTTATGCGACAGCTGGGAAGGCGGTTTTAGCACTTATTGATTTGCAGTCTATTTATGTCATTGGTTATTTTGAAGAAACAAAAATCGATCATATTCAGGTTGGTGATGAAGTTCATGTCCGTCTGATGGGTTGGAACAAAGTACTCAAAGGTCATGTCGACAGTATCGCTGGTGGTATTGAGGATCGAGAACTCGGTGCAAGCAGTAATTTACTGGCAAACGTGAATCCGACGTTTAACTGGGTTCGGCTTGCACAGCGCATTCCTGTGCGGATTTCGCTGGATGAGGTGCCAGAGAGTACACAGCTGATTTTGGGGCGTACGGCATCTGTTGAGGTGATCCCAAGAGATAAATCCACCGAGTCTAAGCCAGTACAAACAACTACGACACAGACGACCACAACTCAAGTCGTACCTGCATCTGAGGTTAAGCCTGTGCAAGGAGCTTCATAATGCGTCGCCTCCTGCTTTTTGTTGCTGTATCTGCTGTCCTTGCTTCTTGTACGACGGTTGGGCCAAATTACCAGCGCCCAGCTGATGCCGTGATTGCTCGTACCGATGCCAATAGTGCATTTCTGGGAAGTCAAAATGCTGCACTTGCTCAAACTGCACCACCGAGCGAATGGTGGAAGCTCTATAAAGATCCTACTTTGACAGCGCTGATTGAACAAACGATCAAAACCAATACTGATTTAAGAGTTGCCGCGGCGAATCTTGCCAGAGCTCAGACCAATTTAGAATATGCTGACTCTAGTCGTCATCCCGAAGTTTCGATGTCCGCTGGTGCGGAATACGCACGTTTTTCTGCAGAGGAAAAACTCGTTCCAACGGAAGGTAAGGCTCTACCGAATTCCTACGTATATTCTTCTGGTATATCGGTTGCGTATCAGTTGGATTTATTTGGACAGATTTCTCGCACGATCGAATCCGCTAAGGCTGATCTGGGCACAGCAGTTGCTGCACAAGACGCGACTAAAATTACAGTGATTGCTGAGACTGCTCGGGCTTACATGGATGCCTGTTCAACCGGCCACGAGATCGAAGTCGCTAACAAGGTTCTGGGCATTCAGGCGCGTAGTACAAAATTGACTCAGCGTCTATTTGATGCGGGACGCGGTACTTCTTTGGATACCACACGCTCATCGGGACAAGAAGATCAGATCCGGGCGAATATGCCTTTGCTCTATGCTCAAAAGCGGCTTGCACTTTACCGTCTTGCTGTGCTGACAGGTCATGTGCCCGCAGATTTCTCGCAAACGGTTGCGATGTGCAAGACAGAGCCAAAACTCAGTGTATTGTTACCTGTAGGTGATGGTATGACACTACTCAAGCGTCGCCCAGATGTCAGGAAGGCCGAATACGAGCTTCATTCTGCAACTGCGAAGATTGGCGTATTGACTGCAGACTTGTATCCTAAAGTTACCTTTGGTGCTTCCTTGGGTTCTGTAGGTTTAGCGAGTCATTTCTTACATGATGATACGGTGAGTTTCGGGATTGGCCCATTGATCAGTTGGCAGTTTCCTGAGCGTGATCGACTTGGTGCTCGTATTCGTGGTGCTGAAGCAGAGCAACAAGCCGTGTACGCAAAATTTGATGGCGTGGTACTTAATGCACTACGCGAAACGGAAAGTGCTTTGGAAACCTATGCGCGTGATCTGGACAGACAAGCGTATCTGAAAACCGCTTTGGATAAAGCCAGAAAGTCGGCAAAAGACTCTGAGACCTTATTTAAGTTAGGCCGTCAAAGTTATCTCCCTGTCTTAGATGCCAATAGAACCTTAGCAACTGCTGAACAGTCATTGGCCAGTGTAGAAGGGAAGATTTTATTGGATCAAGTCGCCGTATTTCTAGCATTGGGAGGAGGGTGGGAACCTGATACGCCAGCGCCAAAAGCAATCATTGTTCAGGATCCGCTGTCTAAATCGACTAAGTCAGTCGATGCGGATGTCACTAAAAAATAAAGCGCGGGTTAGCATTTAACCCACTCTTTGAATGCAGTCGGATAGTCGTTCTTTAATGGGTGACTGCGGTATAAAGTGCAATCGCTGCAAATGTTGCAAATACAACCGCAGCAATCCGTTGTAGTAGATGCAGTGGTACTTTGGCTTGGATGACTTTTCCTAATAGTATTGCTAGCGCAGCTACACCGACGAGCGCCAACCAAGAACCTAAACCTACCTCTAAAGGTGCGTGATACTTTGCGGTCAAGGCCACGGTTAATAGCTGTGAAGCATCTCCCCATTCCGCAGCAAATAGCACCGTGAATGAGACAACAGCCATTTTAAACGATGATGTCGTGTCTACTGATTTGACATCGTCATCCTCTTCAACAGATGCTGAACGCCATAAGACAACTGCTCCAATTGCAAACAAAGCTGCAACAATATACGCGACGACATAGGCTGGTAGTAATCGCAACAATGAACCTGCCATGACAGCCAGCGCACATTGCACGAGAAAGGCAAGACAGACACCGACAAATACCGGTAATTTTCGATAGCGTGTCGATAAAATGAGTGTCGCGATTAAAGTCTTATCTGGCAGCTCTACAAGTAGCATTGTGCTAAAGCTGGAAGCGAAGGCAACCCAGTTCATGCTGTAGTTCCTTCAAAAAGTTACATGTAATAGTCGTTTAGTTAAAGCGACAGGGAAGTCTATTCAATTTCTTAGCCAAGATTTTATGGTTCGCTCTTTGCGTTGTCAAACCATGACGGAAAATAGACAAGTCATTTTTCGGTATCTCGGCTCATGCGCTCAATCAGAAAATCAAGAAAGCACACAATGCGTGCGGACAATTGTGTATTGCGGTAATACACTGCATTGATAGGCTGACGGACCAAGATAGTTTCTGCTTTGAGTACTTGTACTAATTCACCGCGCCGCTGATCGGCTAAGGTCATAAAATCTGAAATACACACCAATCCCACACCAGCGAGTGCAAGCTGACGTACGGTTTCTCCACTCGATGCACGAATGCTCGGCGTAATTTGCCAGCTATCGCCATGCGTATGACGTATTGGCCACTGGTTAAGGTGCTCCGGTTGATTAAAACCAATCAGACAGTGATTGGAAAGTTCCTCGGCAGTTTTAGGGACTCCAAATTTTTCCAAATAATCGGGACTTGCCAGAATCGAACGCTGAGATACGGGCAAAGCGCGTGCATGCAGCGTTGAATCCCGAAGCGTACCGATACGAATGGCGATATCTGTATCCTGAGCAAGTAGATCAATCAAGATATCATCGGTATTCAGTTCCAGTTCAATTTCTGGATAAAGCTCACGAAATTCAGCAACCAAAGGTACGATCACATGCAACATAAAGGGTGTCGCCGCATTTACCCTGAGACGCCCAGCTGGCTTTTGGCGTCGAATCGCAATTTGGTCTTCTGCTTCATCTACCGAAGCGAGGATGCTCCGAGCATGATTCAAGAAGGCAATGCCTTCTTCAGTAAGCACTAAACGCCGAGTCGTACGATTAAGCAGGGTGGTCTCAAGTTTTTCCTCTAAGCGGCTCAAAGCACGGCTAATCCCAGACACCGTTTGTCCTAGAGACTCGGCAGCAGCAGTGATAGAACCCGTGTCTACAACGGTACGAAATGCCAGTAACTCTTCAAGAGTAGTTTTCATTATTGACTAAAATGCAAATATGTTATGCAGATTATAGTATTTTTTGAAAAATATAATCCATAGATAATGCGTCATCACATCAAAAGGAGCATTTAAAAATGCCCATTGCCTTATTAGCGTTAACTGCAGGTGCCTTTGGTATTGGTACTACAGAATTTGTCATCATGGGCTTGCTCCTGCAAGTTTCTGCTGATCTCCATGTTTCAATTGCTGCTGCAGGTCTCTTGATTTCTGCTTATGCCCTTGGTGTTGCGATCGGTGCACCGATCTTGACGATTTTGTCGAGAAAAATGCCTCGGAAAACTGTGCTTTTGGCACTGATGGTCATTTTTATTTTAGGTAATGCCGCCTGTGCGATTGCGCCGGACTTTTATAGTTTAATGGCGGCTCGCGTATTGACGTCATTGACGCATGGCACTTTCTTTGGCGTAGCATCAGTGGTTGCGACTACTTTGGTTCCCGCTGATCGCAAAGCCTCGGCTATTGCCATCATGTTCACAGGTCTGACTGCTGCGACCCTGTTAGGGGTGCCCGCTGGTGCATGGCTCGGTTTGCACTATGGCTGGCGTGCAACGTTTTGGGCTGTAGCATTGATTGGTGTGATTGCGACATTGATCATTGCGATCTTTGTTCCTAAAGATGGTGAGCGTGAGGAACTGGGTTCTTTACGCGATGAGTTGACTGTTTTACATCGCCCGCAAGTTTGGCTAGGCCTCTTAATGACAGTATTCGGATTTGGTGGAGTATTTGCGCTCTATACCTATATCCAACCGATTCTTACCAAGATCACAGGTTTCTCGGATGCCGCTGTATCGCCTATCTTGCTCGTATTTGGTGGTGGCATGATTATTGGAAATCTGATTGGTGGCAAACTAGCAGATCGTCGTTTGATGCCTACATTACTGGGTTCACTTGTATTCTTGGCTGTTGTTTTGGGCTTTATGACTTTCGCAATTCACGATCAGATCGCTGCAGTTCTATTTGTGGGATTGCTGGGTATTGCAGCTTTTGCAACCGTGGCACCCCTTCAGATGCGCGTGCTTGAGAAAGCTCATGGTGAAGGTCAAAACTTAGCTTCTAGTCTAAATATCGCCGCATTTAACTTAGGTAATGCGATGGGTGCATGGGTTGGCGGTCTGGTCATCACCCATCAATTAGGACTCAATGCGGTGCCTTGGGTTGCAGCACTCCTTACAGTCTTCGGCTTTATCGTTGCCGTATGGAGTCTGTTGCTCGATAAACGACCTGTAAAGACACAAATCACCGTTTAATTTATCTCTATAGAACCGTCTTAGTTCTTCAAATTAATACAGAGGCTAAGACGATCTATTCAAATTTGATATCCGTTTCAACATTTACCGTAAAAGGAAAACATGATGAATATGCCCGTAATTGGTTTAGGAACTTTTCGTTTAAAAGACCAAGTGGTGATTGACTCGGTCACCAATGGTCTAGATGTTGGATATCGTCATATCGACACTGCTCAGATTTATGGCAATGAAGCAGAAGTCGGTCAGGCGATTGCAACAAGTGGTATTTCACGTAACGACCTGTATATCACCACCAAAATTTGGACTGAGAATCTGAGCCGTGACAAACTCATTCCAAGCCTAAAAGAAAGTTTAAATAAACTTAAAGTTGATCAGCTTGATTTGACGCTGATTCATTGGCCGTCGCCGAATGATGCACTTCCCGTTGCAGAATACGTTGCTGCATTGGCACAAGCCAAGGCACAAGGGCTGACTAAAGAAATTGGCGTTTCAAACTTTACCATTAGCCAGATGCAACAAGCGATCAATACAGTTGGTGCCAGTGAGATTGCGACAAATCAGATTGAACTGCATCCCTTCCTGCAAAACCAAAAAGTTGTTGAGTTTGCGCGGCAGCATGGCATCCATATCACCGCATATATGCCACTGGCTTATGGCAAAGTGATGGAAGATGCGGTACTGAAGCAGATTGCCGCAACTCATGGCACGACACCTGCGCAAGTGTCTTTGGCGTGGTTACTTCAGCAAGGCTTTGCAGTGATTCCCTCATCGACGAAGCGTGAGAATTTGATCAGTAACTTAAAGGCTGATCAGATCAAACTGAGTGATGGGGAAATGCAGGCGATTACGAAGCTGGATCGTGCAGAGCGTTTGGTGAGTCCTGATTTTGGACCGAAGTGGGATTGAGGGTTTCGTATTTTAAGCTCCGGACCGGCTTTGCTCGTCTAGTAGCTTATTTATATAGTAGTGGTTTTTTAATCGCCAATAACTACAGAAACTGAGAAGTAAGAAAACAAACCATAATCCAATTAAGTGAAACCAAGTGTATCGCCATGTGTTTGCATATGGCACAGATGCATAGGATACCGAAGGGTTATTTTCGATATAAGTAACTTGGGCCGACTGGCCTAAGGTCACTTCACCTGTTTTCACTCCGCAGCCTTCAATCGTATTTTGAAAGGTCTGACTTGCTGCAGTATAGGCGACAACTGCTTGGGAGTCGCAAGGGTATTTTCCAGTAATAGGATGAAGCTCAGTAATGTATCCTAATGTATTTCTGCCATATTTTTTAAGAGCTTCTTTCTCCTCAATATCTTTTAATGCTTTGGGTGTTTCAATAGCTGCCACAATGAGACTCGTGGAAGCACTTAGAATCAATATCCAAGGAGCGATTCTTCTTTCTTTGTTTAGCATATGATCTATTTATCATCTATAAGTTTGATGTATTGCAAATATATTAGAGGTCGATCCAGATATAAGCATCATATCTATAAGATACTTATAGTAAATCTATCCTATTGTTCAAATCTAGTGAATTATTCACATCAACAATCTTTCACACGTTAAACTATCGCATTAATTTTCAAACCTCAATTTAAGTCCAATCGCTATGACCAACTCAACCGATACCACCAGTAATCAATCGCTCTTCAATGCTGCCAGTGTGCATATCCCAGGCGGGGTGAATTCCCCTGTTCGCGCTTTTAAGGGCGTCGGTGGCACGCCTGTATTTGTACAAAAGGCGAGTGGTGCGTATTTGTTTGATGCTCAAGGCAAACGCTATATTGATTATGTTGGCTCATGGGGGCCGATGATTTTGGGGCATGCACATCCGGATATTGTACAAGCAGTGATTGCAGCAGCTGCAGATGGCTTAAGTTTTGGCGCACCGACGCCCAGTGAAACCACGGTTGCTGATCTGATCTGCGAAATCATGCCATCTATGGATATGGTGCGTATGACCAGTTCAGGTACAGAAGCGTGTATGAGCGCGATCCGCCTTGCACGTGGCTATACCGGTCGCGATAAGATCATCAAGTTTGAAGGTTGTTATCATGGCCATGCAGATTCATTACTGGTCAAAGCTGGCTCGGGCATGCTGACACTGGGTGTGCCGACTTCACTGGGTGTGCCTAAAGACTTAGCTCAGCACACGCTGACACTGCCGTTTAATGATATTGAAGCTGTTAAAGCCTGTTTTAAAGAATATGGTGATCAGATTGCCTGTGTGATCGTTGAGCCCGTAGCAGGCAATATGAATTTGGTACTACCGATAAAAGGCTTTCTACAAACTTTACGTGATGAATGTACCCAAGCCGGTTCAGTATTGATTTTTGATGAAGTGATGACTGGCTTCCGTGTGGCGCTCGGTGGTGCTCAAGCACATTACGGTATTACGCCTGATCTAACGACGTTGGGTAAAATCATTGGTGCAGGTCTACCAGTCGGTGCCTTTGGTGGTAAACGTGAAATCATGAATTGTATTGCGCCATTAGGCGGTGTATATCAAGCTGGGACACTATCGGGTAATCCGCTGGCGATGCGTGCAGGTATTGCGATGCTTAAATTGATCCGTGCTGAAGGATTCTATGATCAATTAGCAATGAAACTCTCTTTCCTCCTGAATGGTCTTAAAGCGATAGCGGATGATGTGGGTATTCCGTTGCAAGTCCAGCAGGCTGGTGGCATGTTTGGGATTTACTTTACGGATTCCAGAGATTTATCCAGCTATGAAGCCATGACCCAATGTGATGTCGCAGCATTTCGCGAATTTTTCCACGGTATGTTAAAACGAGGAGTCTATCTCGCGCCTTCGGCGTTTGAAGCAGGATTTATTTCAAGTAGTCATAGTCAGGCTGATTTGGAAGAAACTTTGGTGGCGGCGCAAGAAACGCTGATTGAAATGAAAGCGGGTGTGAAGCAGTTTGTTGAAGATGCTTAATTGGATTCAATATAAAATCAAGAAGATGGGATAAGGAATTATTGTCATGAGTCATGAACTTCAAATCATTGATTTGCTCGTAGGAGAGGGAAAGGCTTGTGTCAAAGGAGCGCTGATTACGACTCAATATACGGGTCAATTAGAAGATGGCACGGTGTTTGATTCGTCCTATGATCGTGGTCAGCCTTTCCAATGTGTGATTGGTACTAAGCGCGTGATTCAGGGCTGGGATCAGGGATTGATGGGTATGAAAGTCGGTGGTAAGCGTAAACTGTTTGTGCCTGCCCATTTGGGTTATGGTGAGCGCCAAATTAATAAAATACCACTCAACTCCAATCTGATCTTTGAAATTGAACTGCTTGAAGTATTGACGAGAGATGATTGAAATATGGATAAGGTGCGCTGGAGATGCCAGCGCACCTTCTTTTTTAATTAATATGCACCCATAAAATCACGTTTGCCGATCTCAACGCCGTTGTTTCGCAATATTGCATAGGTGGTTGTCACATGGAAAAAAAACTGCGGTAAACCATAGTTTAGAAGATACGTTTCACCATTCAGTTTCTTTTCTTTGGGTGTACCTGGACGCAGGACAATTTCCAAAGACTCTTTACCATCAATTTGATTTGCTGTAATGCCGTCAAGAATTCTCAGGGTATTATCAATGCGTGTTTGCAGTTCAGCAAAAGTCTGCTCAATATCTTCATATGCGGGTACTTCGATACTGGCTAAGCGTGAAGGAACACTCTTTGCAAAGTCAGCAGCGATTTGAACCTGACGCACCAGAGGGAACATATCTGGATACAAGCGCGATTGCAGGAGTACTTTAGGATCAATCTTTTTGTCTGTCGCATATGTTTCTGCGATGGTGAGGACATTTTTTAAAGCGGTCAGTAGTTGTTTAAAAACAGGTACAGAAGCAGTATAAAGCGTTGTCATAAAACATCCTTAAATATGAAATCATCAATCACAAGTGATTTTCACGAAAAAAGCTCGCTATAAAATAGCGAGCTTAGCGTTATTTACATCTATCGAATCATTACAGCCCATGTAGCTAGGATAGCATCAATGGGCAAATTGAACACCTGCATTCGGCATCACTTCGTCTACAAACTCATCAGCGTGTTCAGGGGTAGGGAGTTGTGACAGTTCGGTTTGTTTAACCACAGGGAGCGCAGTGATTGCAGCAATCCGTGCGGAAACTAAGGCCTCTCCAATGCTTAACCCTTTCAGGTTTTCAGGTAAATCCGCAGCCCGGATTTTTCGCACGGCGACGACTGCAGCCCGCAGATAATCCGCCTGCGGATAATCTCGAGTTTCTAAACCTAAACGACCTCGAGCATCGCATAAACAGGATTGGATGTATTCTTCAACACGTTCAGGTTTACGCAGTACATCAATGCGCTGTAATAACCGCCATACAGTACCAGGCCTTAAATCAAGTACGCGGTGACACATCAAATGTTCACGGCAAACAATCTCCGCAAGATCGCGGTAACTGCTTGGCACTTTAAGACGACTACAAACTTCACGGACGGGCGCAAGTCCCCGTTCTTCATGCTGTACGTGACGTGGCCATTCTTCTGAGGGCGTGAGTGCTTTGCCCAAGTCATGCAAAAGAGTCGCAAAACGGACTTGGGTGGAGTAACCATACTCACAGGCACGTTGCAGAGCCATCATCGTATGAACACCCGTATCTATTTCTGGATGATGCTGCGGTCGTTGCGGAACACCATACAAGGCATCGACTTCTGGAAGTAATACCGCAAGAGCGCCGCATTTACGAAGGATTTCAAAATAAACATCTGCGCGATCTTCACCGAGCGCACGCTCTGTTTCTTTCCAGACCCGCTCGGGAGTTAATGCGGATAGTTCACCGCTATCTGCAAGCTTACGCATCAGCGCAATGGTCTCATCTGCAACGGTAAAGCCCAGTCCAGCGTAACGTGCAGCAAAGCGCGCAACACGAAGGACTCGAAGAGGGTCTTCTGCAAATGCTTCAGAGACATGGCGCAATACGCGTGCCTCAAGATCAGCTTGACCATTAAAGGGATCAAACACAGTGCCGTCTTCAGACTGTGCCATGGCATTGATGGTTAAGTCTCGACGGATTAAATCTTCTTCTAGGGTAAGATCAGGTGAGGTATAAAAGGTGAAACCACCATAGCCTTGACCAGATTTACGTTCGGTACGCGCGAGCGCATACTCTTCATGTGTCTTGGGGTGTAAAAACACGGGAAAGTCAGAACCTACAGGTTTAAAACCAAGCTCGACCATTTGCTCAGGAGTACTGCCGACCACCACATAATCGCGTTCTGTTACAGGGCGACCCAACATTGCATCCCGTACCGCACCTCCAACCAAATAAATGTTCATGGGAAATAGCCTCTTTATGCCATGAGCATGGTGCAGAATTAACTTATTAACAAGTAAAAAAAGGTATCATTTGGTTATTAATTTAACGCTTAGATGTTAGGCTTTAAATTTGAATACAAATTGCTTGTCGAGCTTGGCTAGACAAGTTTGCTTAAATTAGTGCAAGATTTATAGCCCGCTAAAATAGCCAATTATTTTATTCATCAATAAGATACTGTTGAGGCATCGTTCTATTGGCGGTATCTACGGCTTATGTTATTCGTTATTGAAGGAAGATTATGCAAACTGAACCAAGTAGTCCTGAAATCAGTAGCATCAGTGAGCAAGAGAAGCCTTTTGAGCCTCATTATCCGTATGAGGAGGTGGCAAACTCAGTGAGCCACGGTCTCGGTATGTTAGCTGCGATTGTTGCAAGCGTATTTATGTTAATGAAAGCAACAGCACCGACTGCTCACTTATCTGATGGACAAGTGGCTGGGGTTGCTGTGTATGGCGCGAGTATGATTTTGTTATTTTTATCTTCGACGCTTTATCACAGCGCAGTTGATCCAGCGAGAAAGGCGATGTTTAATCGCTTAGATCACTGCGCAATCTATTTGTTGATTGCGGGCAGTTACACCCCGTTTTTAATGATTACATTAAAAACGACATTGGCTGATGTACTGCTGATCATCATCTGGGCACTTGCTGTGGCCGGGATTGCGTTTAAGATTTTCTTTATTGATAAGTTCCCTAGAACATCTCTTGCAACTTATTTGATGATGGGCTGGCTCTCAATCATTGCGATTTATCAGCTATATCAAGTTGCACAAATGCCATTGGTTTATTTATTGATAGCCGGTGGGGTGAGTTATAGCGTCGGAACGATTTTTTATGCCATTAACAAGATTCCCTATAATCATGCGATCTGGCATATCTTTGTACTCGTTGGCGCGGCTTTGCATTGTTTTGCGATCTGGCAGTTCGTGATTCCTTAAGGTGAGATGTTTAGTGTAAAAAAGCCATCATGCTCTGCAGCGCATGATGGTTTTTTTATACATGAATTTGGATCAATGATTAGCTGACTTTTAAAGAGCTTCTATGAAGAATTTGCTTAATCTTGGTGACATTGACTTGAGTAAGCATCACGCCGAGTAAGGTTAACAGCCCTCCAATCAAATGGTACCAATGCAATTGTTCATTTAAGAACACCGCTGCAATTAATGCAGTGAATACAGGGATCAGGTTCATGAAAATGCTGGTACGGCTTGGCCCTAGGTGATGAATGGCGCGAGCCCATAAGAATGGTGCGAGCAAAGATGCAAAGATGCCTGCATAAAGTACCAACGAAATATTATGGATATTCAATGCCGAGCCACCGCCCATAAATAATACGACTGGAAGCTGCACCAGAACAGCGACACAAATTTGGATGTAGAGAATTGACCAGAGGTCTATAGGTAGCCGCCAAAGTCTGAGCAATACGCTATATATTGCAAACAGTAAACAGCCAATCACCATCAAGCCATCGCCCAGATGCACACCCTGACGGATCAAGCTAGACGGATCACCATGACCGAGCAACATACCCAATCCATATAGGGATAGCGCACCACCTATGATAATAAACAGTGTAGGTCGTTCACGGAGTACGACCATCCCTACGATCATTGTAAAGAGCGGCAGAAAAGCATTAATAATGCCCATGTTCGTTGCGGTTGTCGTTTGTGCCGCAATATAGGCCATGCCTTGATACAAGACCATACCCAGTAAACCCAGCACTGCAAGCTTGCCAAGATGAGGACGGATGATATGACGTGTGCGCCATACTTTGAGCAACATGATCGGAGTCAAAATTAATGCAGCCACAAACCAACGATAAAAACTGATCGCCATTGGTTCGATGACATCAGCAGCCATGCGCGTCACGATGATATTAATCGACCAAATGGCGACGGTAATAATCGGGAGTGCTATGTATTTTAGCGGCACTGATGGGGTTGCTGAAGCTGACATAATGATCTGCTCTGAAGCTTGTGGTGGGGATTGCATAATCATAGATTTTGTCTTTATTTAATGATATAGTTTTTTTCAGACATTTGGTTGTCGCATTCAGACATCGTTTAGACCGCATGGAAAAAATATCAATTTAGTAAGCAATTACAAGGTTTGTGGCATGCTTTTAGTTGTGCTAATGCCAATCCATTAATCGAGTAGATTTATGCAAATAGATGACCTACAAGCGAGACTTTCTCCGGAATTACCATACCCTATTGCATGTCACGTGAGGCACTATGAGGCAGGCATTGCGATTTCTGAGCATCAGTCACCATGGGGGGAGTTATCCTTTGCTCTGAATGGTGTAATGGAATACATGATCGAAGGGCAGCCCTATTTGTCCCCTCCACAATATGGTTTATGGATTCCCCCCGATATCCCACATAAGTGGACCAATCGTAGCGAAGTTCACTATGTGACGCTTTATCTTGCCAAGGATATTTGTGCAAATATCTCATCAAAGCCATGTACGGCAACACTCAGTGCTTTATTCCGTGCGATCGTGAATGATTTTTCGATGCGAGATGTGATCTATCCAGAAACTCAAGAAGATTTGAGACTAGCTCAAGTCCTTATCGACCAGCTACGACTGGCGCCCACTTATTCAAGCTATTTACCATGGACAGGAGATGTCGCACTGGCATCTTTACTCAGTCAGCTCCAACAAAATCCAGGTGATAAACATAGTGCATCCTATTGGGCTGAAAAATTTGGCATGACTGAGCGTACTCTACTGCGGCATTGTCAAAAGCTACTTGGAGTTTCCTTCAATGAGTGGCGACAACGTTTGAAGTTGGTCAGTGCAATGTCTTTGCTGGATGAAGGTTGGTCGGTGCAACATATCTCGGCTGAACTGGGGTATAGCACTCCTTCAGCATTTATCAGCATGTTTCAACGGCTAACAGGGATGTCACCTGAACGAATGCGTAAAACAGGTTATATGGAAATTCGCCAGCCTTAAATTTCAAAGATATTGTTATATTCAGTTGTGTTGAGTTAAAGCTTTGCCAAAAGGATAACAAAGCTATTTCACATCAAAGCTTACTTCCAGTACACTCGCTGATATGATGCTTCAATCACAATGGACGATGTAGTGCAATTACCTTATCAGCAACCGAACCAACTTCCTTATAGTTTCGCGAAACGTCACGGCGTTTTACTTAAATTTGACGGTCAGCATACGACGATTGTATTACGTCAAAACGCGCCATTGCCAGCGTTGAATGAAGCGCGGCGTATGGTTGGTGCACCATCAACCTATCAGACCGTTACCGATGATGAATTTACCCGTTTATTGGCGGGCTCCTATTCTCGCGATAGTGGACAGTCACAAGAAGTCGCTGCTGGTCTTGAAGATCACCCTGATTTATTGAGCCTTGCGGATCAGGTTCCTGAGGCTGAAGACTTGATGGATCAAGAAGATGATGCTCCGATCATCCGCCTGATTAATGCTTTGCTTTCCGAAGCCATCCGACTAAATGCTTCGGATATTCATATTGAATCATTTGAGAAAAAGCTGTCTGTGCGTTTGCGCGTAGATGGGCAATTGCGTGAGATTGTTCAACCACGCCGTGAACTTGCTCCTTTACTCGTTTCTCGTATTAAAGTCATGGCCCGTCTCGACATCGCTGAGAAGCGCATCCCGCAAGATGGTCGCATTTCTTTGCGTTTGGCTGGGCGTGAGGTGGATGTTCGTGTTTCAACGTTGCCATCCAGTCATGGTGAGCGTGTCGTAATGCGTCTGCTAGATAAGCAGGCAGGTCGCTTAAATATGTCTCACTTGGGGCTGATGGATGATGACTACGAGCGACTGACTCAACTGATTCATAGACCTCACGGCATCATTTTGGTCACAGGCCCAACGGGTTCGGGGAAAACTACAACGCTTTATGCGGCACTGTCTGATTTGAATGACCATACCCGTAATATTTTGACAGCCGAAGATCCTATCGAATATCAACTGGAAGGGATAGGCCAGACTCAGGTGAATACCAAAGTCGATATGACCTTCGCCCGTAGTTTACGTGCGATGCTACGTCAAGATCCAGACGTGGTGATGGTTGGTGAGATTCGAGATTTAGAAACAGCTGAAATTGCAGTTCAAGCATCGCTGACAGGACATTTGGTCTTGTCCACACTACACACCAATACGGCGATTGGCGCAGTAACCCGTCTTAAAGATATGGGGATAGAGCCTTTCCTACTCTCTAGCTCATTGATTGGTGTAGTTGCTCAGCGTCTCGTGCGTACCTTATGCCCACATTGTCATTCATGGCGTGAAGCAGATGATTATGAAGAGGCCTTATTTAAGCTTGTGAAGCATGAGCATCCACTTAAACTTCCAATTGCAGTCGGTTGTGAAAAGTGCAACGAATCAGGTTTCTCTGGTCGTACCGCGATTTATGAGGTGGTGCCTGTGGATGATGCCATGCGCCGCTTGATCCATAGTGAAGTGGCCGAACATGAGCTCGAAGAGCTGGCTCGAACGATTGCACCCTCAATTCGTCAAGACGGTTTACAAAAAGTACTTTTAGGTAAAACGACGATTGAGGAAGTATTGAGAGCGACTCGTGCTGAGTAAATAATGTCAAATGTGATTATTCGTAAAGCTCAATTGGGTGACGCTGAAATATTGGCGGAGTTATCTCGCCAACTGGGTTACCCCTCTACAGTTGCTGAAGTCTTAGAACGACTTGAAGCGATTCTCAGCCAACTTGATCATCATGTCTTAATTGCTGAGATTCATGGTCAGGTTGTGGGCTGGGTCCATATTTTTACTGCATATCGTGTTGAGTCCTCGCCATTTGCTGAAATCGGCGGTTTGGTTGTTGATCAAAATTTCCGCGGTAAAGGCATCGGGCTTGAGCTCGTCATACAATCAAAGCAATGGGCTAGTGATCAAGGTTTAGGACAAATCCGAGTGCGCTCCAATGTGATGCGAGAAGCAGCGCATCGTTTCTATCAGCGTATTGGATTCGAACAATCAAAGACGTCTATCGTCTTTTCTATGCAGATTTAACGACAGAGAATCGGGTGATGACGATATCTTCAGCAGAAGCGGTAGTGCAACAACAACTCGACGCGTATAACGCCAAGAATGTAACAGAGTGGCTTGCAACTTATGCACCGACCGCTGAGCAGTTTACGTTGCATGGAGAACGTTTTGCATTTGGACATGAGGAAATGCGAGCCCGAATCCTCGTTCGCTTTTCTGAGCCAGATCTTTATGCGGAGTTACTTCATCGTATCGTTATGGGAAATATTGTCATCGACTATGAACGCATTACTCGTAATTTTCCTGATGGGAGGGGGACGCTTGAAATGATGTGTATTTATGAGGTGACTAATGGGCTCATTCAAAAAGCTTCTTTTGCGATTGGTGCTCAGAAGCTTTTGAGTTGAATGTGTGAACCGAGTACACGCCTTTAATGGGAGAGAAATACCGAGATCAGCGCTAAAATAGCGGGTACGCCTTGGATGAAGAATATTTTTCGACTGACAGTGAGCGCGCCAAATGATCCGGCGACAATCACACAAGCTAAAAAGAATAATTTAATGGAAAAACCAGCATCACCAAGACAGATTCCCCAACTTAAACCCGCCGCAAGAAATCCATTGTATAAGCCTTGATTGGCAGCAAGCGCTTTTGATGCCGTAGCAAACTCTGGGGTCAAGCCAAATGCTTTCCGACCTAATGGTTTATCCCAAAAGAACATTTCCAATACCAAAAAGTAGAAGTGTAAAGCGGCAACAAGTGCAACCAGTATGCTGGCTAAAATGATCATGCTTGCTCCTTGCAATCAATATTTTTATGGGAACCAAAGTAGATTCCCATAGGGTCTTTGACCAGCATAATCAAATCAGTACGCAAGTACAATCAACATTTTTGAAGATGGCGTTCAGAGATTTCTTGGCAGTTACTTCCCAGCAGTTGTTTTACTTGTCGCCTGATAGCTCGTTAAATTCAACTCGTAGGACAAATTACCGTCATCTTGATGGACACGTACGGGGAGGTAATCGAGTTTCGGCGCTAACCAAAAATAGGTTTTACGTTTTTCATTGTCCTGCACTAAACGTAACTTCACTGCGTCATATTCACCCGCCGGTGTCTCAACTTTTTCTTCACCTTCATTCACAAATTGAATTTCTGTAATCCCTTTTTCACTCGCAAGGAGATATGACGGGCGAAGTTGTTTATGCTTTATATCTTCTCTGACCTGTAACTCAAGATTAAGCATATCTAAAGCCCCGACTTGGGCAGGGTAGGAGGTATCGCCATTTTTGGTAGAAGAGGCCGTGACTACTTTATTCGGCCAATCGATTTTGAAACTACTGTTTTTAATATTATTTAGGAATTTAAAGTTATAGGCATGATCAAGAGTTTGAATTTTGGATGATTCATAACGAAAATGACTGACTTCACTTGCTGTTGCCATGGACACAACGCTCGCTTTAAAGGTGTAGTTCCAAATTCCATCTTGTTGGCTCAACGTGCGCGAAGCATTACCGTTTAGGAGACCTGCAATATTAAAGTTATAGTTTGCCTGATAGGGTTCAAATGCTTGAGCCGATTGGCTGATGATTGCAAAACTGATTGGAATGGCGAAGACAAAGCTCATTTGGGTAAATAAGCCGAATCGCTTGTGAAGCGTACGATTGTGCATAATGAGTTTAAGTTCCAGTAAATATTAGATTTAGCATTTATGATAAAGAAATATATGGAGATTCACCGTTAATAAACGTTGCGTTTATAAGGTAATGTTTTTACAGCAGTACAGTTGCAGTAGTGTAGATTGCTTTGAGCTTTGATTTATGTAGGAGTCATAGGAAAGATTATTCCTGCTGTAGAAGATTTTTTTGCAGTTCCTCTACATACTGCGCTGCTGTGTGCTCAAGTGCGGATGTAAGAGCGCGGTAATTTTTGAGCATCTCTAAACCGAGCGGGCTTAATTGTGCTCCTCCGCCCTGTTTTCCACCTGCAGTTGATATAACCAAAGGCTCTTTGAAACAACGATTCATCGTATCAACCAGTAGCCATGCGCGTCGGTAGCTCATATTCATATACTTGGCTGCAGCCGAGATGGAGCCTTTTTCAGCTATGGCTGCCAATAAATCTACCTTCCCAGGTCCAATAGCAATTTCCTCTCCATAAAACAATCTTGCACGGATGTGCAAATGAGCTTCTTTAGTCGGCTGTTGTGACATGCTGGCTTCCATACAAGGTGTGAAGCAAAAGTTTGTGAGTTTATTCTAAAAGCAAATCGTATTCTCAGATGAAAGCAAGACCCCTTTATTTCGTATGTGATGGATCATTTATAGTTTTTAAGAAATAAAAAATATTCATGATTTCAAGACATAAATCTACTATGCTTGCGCATCATTTTCATTGTAATCGGTTAGGCGGATTTTTTCATGGCACTTAAGGCAACAATTTATAAAGCCGATTTGCAAATTGCAGATATGAATCGTCATTACTATGAAACGCATAGCCAAACGATTGCACGTCATCCTTCCGAAACGGAGGAGCGGGTTATGGCACGTGTACTGATGTTTGGTCTTTATGCCAGTGAGTCGCTGAGTTTTACAAAAGGTTTATTTGAAGTAGATGAACCGGACATCTGGGATAAAGATTTGACGGATGCGATCCAACTGTGGGTTGACGTCGGTCAACCTGATGAAACGCGTATTAAAAAGGCATCTAATCGTTCTAAGAAAGTCGTTGTTCTCAGCTACAACAGTAGTACCGATGTTTGGTGGAAAGCGCTAGAGAGTAAAATAGCACGTCTAGATAATGTCACTGTTTTACAGCTTTTACCCGAAACCAGCGAGGCATTGACTGCATTGGTCACACGATCAATGCGCTTTAGCTTCACGATTCAAGATGATGAAATTTTAGTATCGTCTGATGATGGCTCAGTGGATGTGAAATTGGTGGTGTTAAAAGCGGGGAGTTAATCTAGTGCTAAGCCGCAGAGATTATAGTAATGGCCGTTTTTGATTCAACCAGAGCTGGACTGAGGGTCTCTGCCATTGGTATTTTGCATATGCAACGAGACGCTCAGGGACATCATCTCCTGCTAGAATTAGACGATTGAGCATTAGCGCAAGATCAACATCGGCGATACACCAGTCTTCAAATAAGTATTCTGACGGGATCGTAATCAATTGATTGGCAGTGCGGAACAGTTTTTGGGCTGCTAACTGTGCCTGTTCAGAAAGGGGTTGTGTTTTTGCCTGATAGAAGATGACTTCTGTAGAACGCTCTTGTCGGATAGGCATCAGATCACTGCGTAACCAAGCTTGAATTTGCCGAGCACGTGCGCGTTTTTGAAGTTGTTTTGGATAAATGGCATTAGTAGGATATTTTTCTTCTAAATATTCAGCAATAGCTGAGGATTCCGATAAAGAGAAGTCACCATCAACAAGTGTTGGAACGCGACCTGTAATGGATGTTTCAGCATACGCTTCGGTATGATTTTCATCTATCCCCAGATCGATAGCAATCATGCTAAATGTTAGTCTTTTTTCCGTCAGTGCAACAAACGCAGACATGGCATAAGGACTAGCATATTGAGTGTCGACGTATAGATTTAGTTCAGACATTAAGAGATCCTAAGAGTGTAGAGAAAGATACATATCTCATGTACTTAATCTTTATATGAGGGGTCTGCACGATCCAATCTTCTGAGTAAACCAGGCCAGTTCAGTGCACCGATACCTAATCCAGTTGTTGCTTTACTCACAGAATTTTTGACACCCGCAACGATTCTTGGATCGACTTCAACCAGTTCACTATTCCCAGATTGTGCACGGATTTGAATGGCGCAGACCGTTTCAAACAAATACATTTTGACAAAAGCATCAGCAATCGAGTCTCCCACAGTGAGTAGTCCGTGATTGCGCAGCATCAGAAACATTTTGTTATTGAGATTATTTACTAGCCGTGGTTTTTCATCATCGCTGAGCACGATGCCTTCGTAGTCATGATAACCAAGTGACGATAAAACAAAAGTGGACTGCTGAGAGATGGGTAATATCCCATGTTTTTGTGCTGATACTGCAACGCCGTTCAAACTATGAATGTGTAATACGCAATTTACATCTTCTCGCGCAGCGTGAATTGCACTATGGATTACAAATCCTGCTGGTGAAATCGGATAATTTGTCTCCATGACGATATTACCATTTAAATCAACTTTGACGAGGCTCGAAGCGGTAATTTCATCGAAAAGCATGCCATACGGATTAATCAGAAAGTGATGCTCTGGCCCAGGCACTCGTGCAGAAATATGTGTAAAAGCAAGATCATCCCAGCCAAATAAGGCAACTAGACGATAAGCAGCAGCCAAATCAATTCGGGTTTGCCATTCAGCCTCACTAACCTGTGGTTGTACTGTCGAAAGAGGACCTCGAGTGATTGCTGTCATGGACATTTCCTTTTGCCATAATATTTAATTGAAGAGAGTATGAAACTTGTACAGAACACAGTCATATTCATCAATGTATTTTTGGTGAATATCATACTAATCGCGGGCAATTTGAGAAATAACTTTATGGCAAAATATTGATGCAGGGGTGTTTATAGAAAATGCGTCAATTTCTGAAGAGGGTCGAGACTAATTCTAAAAAGGATTAGTCTTGAGGTATGTTGTTCAATAAATTGGCGATCGGTAAAATAAGTACCCAAGATGGGTGGCGAGAATACTTTTGTGATGCACATGTAATTTAAAAAATATGCGGACATGAAGAGAGATTGCTGGGTAGTGAAACAATCCCGACCATTAATTTGAACCTTTTGCAGCCATAGTTCTACCCATCTGATCATCGATCATGTCCCTAGCTTGTTGCTCAGTTTGACGACGTTCCTCTTCAGTCATCACACGGCAAGGCTTATGCTTTGAGAAATTGCTACCGATAGTCGGCTCTTCTATCGTACAAGTTTTAGTAGTACTTGATGCCTGTGTCGCTGAAGAACTGGGCCCAGCAGCACAAGCACTTAAAAATACACTTACTGAGCCTATGATCAATAGATTTAGAAAGCCATGTGAGAATGTACTATTTTGATGAGCGAATAAACTTTTCATGTTTCAAATCCCAGTTTTGATTCTTTGAGTGTAGAGCAGGGTTCTAAATAAAACACCTAACATATTCAAATTAATATACTGTCTATTTGAAAAAGTATCCAGTCTCAGGTGAACTTGCATTTGCATAAGCTTTTTTAGGCATACGTCCAGCTAAAAATGCTTCACGTCCCGCTTCAACAGCTTTTCTCATGGCAGAAGCCATCAAAATAGGATTCTGTGCGGCTGCAATTGCAGTATTCATGAGTACACCAGCACAGCCGAGTTCCATTGCCATCGCTGCATCTGAAGCAGTGCCCACACCTGCATCAACGATAATCGGGACATTGGCATTTTCAAGAATAAGGCGAATGTTATGCGGATTGGTTAGGCCAAGTCCCGAGCCGATAAGGCTGCCCAAAGGCATGACGGCCACACAGCCCATATTTTCTAATTCTTTCGCAATGATTGGGTCATCAGAGGTATAAACCATGACTTCAAATCCATCATCGATTAACGTACGTGCAGCTTTGAGCGTATCTACAACATTCGGATAAAGTGTTTTGGTATCACCAAGAACTTCAAGTTTGACTAGGTTATGGCCATCCAGTAATTCACGCGCGAGCATACATGTTCTTACCGCACTATCTGCATCAAAACATCCAGCAGTATTTGGAAGGATGGTGTAGCGCTCAGGAGGAATGACATCCAGTAAATTGGGTTCGCCCGGGTTCTGCCCAATATTACTGCGTCGAATAGCAACGGTTACAATCTCGGCACCACTGGTACTGATTGCGCCACCTGTTTCAGCAAGGTCTTTATATTTACCTGTACCCACTAATAATCGTGAGGAGAAGGTACGCGTCCCGATGATTAAGGGCTGATCTTGAAATACAGAAGGGGTGATCAAAGCATTCATGATACGGACTCTTCTTCATAAACTACGATTTGTAAATCTTCATCGGGATCATCATCTTGAACATCAAAGGCGACAACGATCTCGAGGTCGGGGAAGTCTTTAGCCAGTTTCGCTTGCCACATTGCTTGTAAGCGTTGACCAAACGAGACTAGTTCATCTCGGGTAGGTGTCGCCTTGGCATCGAACATGGCAAAGTATTCTAATACATGACGATGATTGCATAGCGCTTGAACCGTCGTCTTGTCATATTCACACGCGAGCAGAAGCTCAAGGTAGTGGTCAGCTTCCGGCGCATGATCTAAATAGACACGTCCATCGTGATAGACAAACTGCGGCCAAAACAACTCACTCAGAGAGATTAAGTTTAATGGTTCTTCATGACCATCGATATCACAACATGTTGCCATTAACCGCCTCCAACTGCATGAACAATTTCAATTTTTTGCATATCATGCAGTATAAATTCTATATGACGATGTTTTGAGATGAGCGTACCATCCACTTCAATCGCATAGCGTTTTCCAGTTAATGCAAGTTCAGTGACTAATTCAGCCAGTGTCTTGCAATCTGTTGAGTGCGTTTCACCATTCACAACGATCAACAAACTCATGCTTTAGCGACCTGAAATGCGAGCGTTAACCACCCTAAAATGAATGCCAAGCCACCAATAGGCGTAATTGCACCAAACCAGCGTGGTGCGCCCAATGTCATGAGATACAAAGAGCCACAGAATATGACGATACCAATTTGGATAAAAATTGCAGGCCAGCGTAAAGATAGAGTGGGGAGGAGTCGGGCTAGAATACCGATGAGCAGTAAACCGAGTGCATGATAGAAAAAATACGCCGTGGCAGTATGCCACCAGTCGAGTTGCTCTGGGTTGACACGGGCTTTAATCGCATGCGCGCCAAATGCACCCAATATCACTGCGAGAGCAAGATTGAGTGCAGCAATGACCAATCCATTCATTTAATTGCGCCTTAAAATAACAACTTACGCCTAGCGTAACAGGTTTTTCATTTTTCTGATTTTCGAGACAACCATCTTTTCTATTTTGCAAATCAGCCTGCAGACATCGCTGTACGGATTTTGTCCATAGCATTTTTTTCAAGTTGACGGATACGTTCCGCAGAGACTTTATATTCGGCAGCTAGCTCATGCAAAGTGGCTTTTTCATCATCCAACCAACGACGTTTGAGGATGGTGCGTGAACGATCATCGAGTTTACCCATGGCTGAAGCCAGAGCACGATTACTATGATCTTCCCAGTCAGCCTCTTCTACTTCCCGAGCTGGGTCGAATCGATTGTCTTCCAGATACATGACCGGAGCGACACGACCCTCTTCATCATCTTCTGCCTGAGCTTCAAAAGAAGCATCATAAGCAGTGAGACGACCCTCCATTTCAAGGACTTGGGCCGCAGTGACGTTTAAATCACGTGCGATGTCTTCTGCTTCTTGGAGAGTTAATTTACGGCTGGATTTTTTTAGCGAGCGTAAGTTAAAGAACAGTTTACGTTGTGCTTTAGTCGTTGCTACTTTAACGATGCGCCAATTACGAATGACAAATTCATGAATCTCGGCTTTGATCCAATGCACAGCAAAAGATACTAAACGTACACCCATCGTGGGGTCAAAACGTTTAACAGCTTTCATCAAACCGACGTTTCCTTCTTGAATCAAGTCACCTTGAGGTAAGCCATAACCTGCATAACTGCGCGCAATATGTACGACGAAACGTAAATGCGACAGCACGAGCTCGCGCGCAGCTTCTACATCACCATCATAGAAATAGCGTTCTGCCAGTTCTTTTTCTTGTTCAGGTGTGAGAATCGGGATTTGGCTAATCGTATTAATGTACGCACCGAGATTAACGCCGGGTGCGTTTAACGACAAGGTATTGAGCGATAGCGTGGCAGGCGACGTGCTTGGAGACGACGCAGACACCAGCGCTTTGTTATCACTCAAAGGACTTACACTCATGAAGGTTCCTGAAAAAAAGTGGATTTAATATCTGGATAAGGTCTACAGCAATAAGAGGCATATTCTGCCATATTTCACGCTGATAAATTGTAATGGAGCTGTGACTGATCCCGCATTTTCAGTTTAAAGTGTACAATAAAATAACGATCAGCACGAAAATATGATGCAACTATTTTTTCGGTGTGTCGAACCCTGATCTAGCGTTGGTCATCCATTGCGAACGGGCACTTCCAAACCAAATTGGAGGTAGGCTTGAGGGGTCGCAATACGCCCACGCGCGGTCCTCATAACAAAACCCTGCTGAATGAGATAAGGCTCAACCACATCTTCCAAAGTGCCACTGTCTTCAGCAAGTGAAGCGGCTAAAGATTCAACACCAGCAGGTCCGCCATCGAAACGTTCTAAAAGCATTTGTAAATATCGACGATCGAGCGTGTCTAAACCTTGTTTATCGACGGCAAGCATATCGAGGGCGCGTGCTGCGATATCACTGGTGACCACACCATCGCCCTTTACCTCAGCATAGTCACGAACGCGACGTAGCAAACGATTCACAATTCGTGGTGTCCCGCGCGCTCGTCGTGCTATTTCTACAGCGCCATCGGGATGAATAGGAACATTCAGCAAGTTTGCCGAACGAGTGACAATCGTGGTGAGATCGGCAATCGAGTAAAATTCGAGGCGTTGCACGATCCCAAAACGGTCTCGTAATGGGGAGGTGAGTAAACCCGCACGGGTTGTTGCGGCAACCAATGTAAATGGGGGTAAGTCCAATTTAATAGACCGTGCAGCAGGTCCTTCACCAATCATGATATCCAGTTGATAATCTTCCATCGCGGGATAGAGGATTTCTTCGATCACTGGTGATAAACGATGGATTTCATCGATAAATAGGACATCGCCTGCTTCTAAATTGGTAAGCAGTGCAGCCAAATCCCCTGCACGTTCAAGTACCGGACCTGAGGTTGATTTCATATTACCGCCCATTTCACGGGCAATAATATTTGCGAGGGTTGTTTTGCCAAGCCCAGGAGGACCAAAAATGAGGGTGTGATCGAGTGCCTCTTGGCGTGACTTTGCCGCATGGATAAAAATTTCCATTTGTTCGCGAACAATAGGCTGGCCGATATAGTCCTCAAGGCTGGTCGGTCTAATCGCACGATCAAATTGATCTTCTGGACGCGCAAGCCCAGTGATCAAGCGATCTTGTTCAAATCCTGATTTTGATGCCGTTTGATTTGATGATTGGACAAACGGATTACCGGGAAAAAGAGCCATTAGGTTTTAAGCATTCCTTTCAATGCCGCCCGAATTAAATCAGCGGTTTCTTGATGATCGTTTTTTACTGCAGCAATAGCACGTTGTGCTTCTAACGGCTTATAACCCAAGGATACCAATGCTGCTTCAGCTTCTGCCAGAGGTGATGCGGCACTGAGTGTGATTTGCGCCGAACCCGTGATGTTTGCTTGCCCAGTGCTGGTAGATAAACCTTGTAGACGATCCCGCAGTTCGATCACCAAGCGCTCTGCTGTTTTCTTACCCACACCTGGGATACGGGTCAGCGTACTAATATCCTGCATTTCAATGGATTGAATGAGCATTGCTGCGCTCATGCCCGAGAGGATGCCAAGTGCTAATTTAGGTCCGACCCCGTTTACTTTGAGCAGAATTCTAAACAGCGCTTTATCATTCGTATTGATAAAACCATATAACAAATGTGTGTCTTCACGCACGGTTAAATGCGTCCACAAGGTAACAACTTGTTCGTTTTTCAACTGACAAAATGTCGAAAGCGGCGTTTCCACTTCATAGCCTATACCGCCCACCTCGATCAGGATGTGTGGTGCGGTGAGCAATTGAATTTTGCCAGTAAGTGAACCAATCATTGCATGTCCTTGTTATCTTATGCCGAGTTAATCTATGGTTCTAAGTGTGTTCTTAAGTCAATATTAATAACCCATATTGCCACGGTTACCCTTGATATCTTGTGCCAATGCATAGGCTTGGTGGTCAGATAAAGCGCTGATCACATCAAGGATTTGCATCATGTTCTGGTAAGGATCGAGTCCCAATGTTGCACCATGATGCTTCAAAATGACCAAAAGGCGATGCTCACGGAAAGTTTCACGTTCACGATCAAGTGCGAGGGGCATTAACGCGCCGAGTAGTACATGGAGACTGGCACTTGCAACTAACTCTAAGCGGGCTTTTTGGGGGTTGGTAAAAATCCGAGTCCGAGTTAAGTTCTTTGCTGCTTCGATCCCTTCCGCAATATCGCGTGGACAATGGTCCAGCAAACTGCCTTGCAAGGTGCCACGCAACAAGTCTGATTGTTTACGCTTGAATGCCTCAGAGACTTCTTCGACCAATCGTTTCATCGCCCGCCCGCGGAGAGCGGCCAGCTTTTGCGCGATAGGAACATCATTCAATACTTCATGAGGCGTGCCGTAATCCCCAATTAATTTTAAAAATAACGGTTCTACATCGGAGTAATGCAGCATGCCCAGTAGCAAACCATCCTCTAGGTCAATCAAGGCATAACAAATATCATCTGCCGCTTCGAGTAAGTAGGCCAAAGGGTGCCGGCAGTATGAGCTCTCACTCAATCGAATCAATCCGAGATGTTCTGCAACCTCATCGAGTAGTTCACGTTCGCTTTGATAACAGCCAAACTTGGTACGCTTATGGCTAGGTTGCCCTGCTTGGGCTTCAAGAGGTGCTGCAAGTCGTGGGTATTTAAGGAAAGCACCTAGGGTCGCATAGGTGAGTCGCATTCCTCCTTCATTGGGGTGATATTCCAAACGGGTGAGGATACGAAAACCTTGTGCATTGCCTTCATACTGACATAAATCACTGAACTCAGGCGATGACAGTAAACTCATGAGATGTTCTTGTTTCGGCTGCCCAAACCAGTCCCGAACTGCGTACTCACCAGCATGACCATAGGGCGGATTACCAATGTCATGCGCTAAGCATGCAGCTTGAATAATTGCACCTACATCAGATGGGGTAACCCATGGCGGTAAGTCATCTGCAATTTTCTCAGCGGCCAGCATTCCTAAAGAGCGACCAACACTCGACACTTCAAGCGAGTGAGTTAAACGAGTATGGACGGCATCATTTTGTGTCAGCGGATGAACTTGAGTTTTACGATTGAGTTGTCTAAAGCTTTGCGAAAATATGATGCGATCATAGTCTTTGTGAAATGGGCTACGCGCTTGTTCTGTATGATGTTTTCTGCTACCTAGGCGAGCAGGAGAGAGCAGTTGTGCCCAACGCATTGACATAAGGAAATCAGAATTTTATGAATGAACTTCCATCATGCCAAATTTGGTAAAAGAAATATAGCACTAGACACAATATCCCACTTAAACATGCATGCTTTTCATGCAAGTAGTGGTAGTCTTTTCATCATCCCGTGGGTCCTTGAAGCTTCTTTGTAATGTGTCTATGCTCAAAATATATGGCACAGAAACTTGATTCAACGAAAGTATGTTTTGAAAAACAGGTATGAATGAAATGAATTTAAGGGAAGTCGATCTCAACTTACTGATCGTACTTGATGCGTTACTCATTGAAGCACATGTTTCTCGTGCCGCAGAGCGTGTTGGTTTATCTCAGCCAGCGACATCCAATGCACTCGAGCGTTGCCGCACTTTATTTGATGATCGTTTGCTTGAACGCGGTGCTGGAGGGATGCGTTTAACTCCCAAAGCGCTTGCTTTACGAGAACCTTTGAAACAAGCATTAAGTGCCATTGGCGCTGTCATTAATGTGCCCAATGTCCAATTTGAGAGCATCACACAAAATATTCGTGTGCTTATGTCGGATTATCCCGCCATATGTATTATTCAGCAGTTACAAAAGCGGCTCGCGGAAAGCGCGCCTTTGGTGAGTCTTGTTATTGAGCCATGGCGAGGAGTAGCCTCAGCACAGGATGATCTTGAGCGTGGTCATGTTGATCTTGCGGTATCAACCTTTCCTCTACTTGAGTTGCCTTTTCAGCGTAAAGAACTCCAAAGAGAACATTATGTTATCGTCATGAATCGTCATCACCCTGCCGCAATGGATTTTAATTTGTCGAATTGGTTGGCTTACCCGCATATCTTAATATCCGATCATGGAGAGATGAGAGATACTATCGATGACAGCTTAGCTTTACAGGGATTATCACGTCGTGTTGGTATCGTGGTTCCAAGTATTTCGATCGCAAGTTCACTTCTTGTTGATTCAGAATTAGTTGCGATTTTGCCCAGTCGTTGCTTATCTGCTCTATCATTGCATGACTTTGTACATTTTGAACTCCCTATCACTTACCCTGATATGGGTGTGCAAATCGTCAAGCATGCACGTCGTGACCACGATTTAGTTGTTCAGCATGTAGCGCAATTGATTGAAGAGATAATGATCTGATGATGAGTTTCTTTGCGTAGATTAAACACTCACTAAACGCCCATCTTCACAAAACCAAGTTTCAGCATCCAGAATTTTTGTTTCTTCTATTTGATGGGTGACATAGATCAGCGGAATGTTGAAGTGTTTAGGAACTTGTTTGAGGAACGCCAAAATCGGTAGCTTTAAAGACTGGTTCAACGCATTTAAAGGTTCATCGAGTAAGAGAAATTGGGGCATTGCAAGGAGCGTACGCCCCAGTGCCACGCGTTGGCGTTCCCCACCAGAAAGATGACGTGGTTGCCGATCAAGAAGTGTGCTGATTTCCAAAAGTTCAATCACAGACTCTGGACTAAAACGTCGACTTTGTTCGGGTTGCAATTGGTAGCCATACATTAAATTCTTGCGTACGCTGAGGTGGGGGAATAATTGACCATCCTGCCACATCAAACCGATATGTCGCATATGTGGAGGCGTAAATAACTGATTGCTTGTATCGACGAGTAATTGCCCATTCAGTCGAATGAAGCCTTGATCTGGTTTTAAAAGCCCAGCAAATAATGCGAGTAGCGTTGACTTGCCTGCACCTGAAGCTCCACATAATGCCGTAATTGGTGCTGTAAAGCAGCCTTGGGTATCAAGCTGAAAGCCTGTTTGGGCATCGCCACGATGCAGGCGCAAAGAAAACTCTAGGCCTTGGCTGTTTGTTGAGTCAAGCGTTTGCATAATGATTCACTTAAGCTAATTTGAGTTCTCTTTTAAACATCGCGATATCCCAAGCGGGTCTGGCTTCGACGAGCAAGCCATTGGCTTGCCCAAAGGGTCAATAGTGCGACTATCACCGAGAGTATGACTAGGCGCAACGCCAACGTTTCCCCATCAGGGGACTGTATTGCTGAGTAAATCGCCAATGGTAGCGTGCGTGTTTCCCCGTCTATATTCCCGACAAACGTAATGGTTGCACCAAATTCACCTAAACTTCGTCCAAACGATAAAACCGCACCCATTAAAATTGCGGGATAACAAAGCGGTAATGTAATAGTCAGAAAGGCCCGTATGGGGCTAGCACCCAAGGTCTGAGCCGCTTGTTCAAGTCTGATGTCGACATTTTGAAGAGCCAAACGAATGGGCTGCACAAATAACGGCAAACTCATGAGCCAAGACGCGAGTACGGCACCAGTCCAGTGAAAGGCGAGCTGAATATCGAAATGTTGGAGCCATTGGCCGATAAAACCATTATGACCAAAAAGCACGAGTAAGAGATAACCGAGCACAACGGGTGGTAAAATCATGGGGAGATAAACCAGTGCTTCGAGCAATGATTTCCCCCAGAAGTCTCGTCTTGCAAGTAACCACGCGATACTCAGTGCAGGAAGTATCCCCATCAGGGTGCACCAAAAGGCGACTTTCACGGATAAAAACAGCGCGCGTGATTCAGCTGGACTGAGATTTAAATTGAAGTAACTAAGAGTATCGATCATTTAATGTTTGACAGCGCCAAATCCGTATTTACTAAATATTTTTTGAGCCGCTGGCTGTTGTAAATATTGCCAAAATTGTCGACTTGCCGGACTCGCTTGAGTTTGAGTTGCCGAGGTCTTAAGTAAGGCCAGAGGGTAAATAATAGGAGCATGGCTTTTATCTGGAAAAGTTCCAATGATCTTAACTTTATCACTGATCAGGGCATCTGTGGAGTAGACCACACCGACAGGGCATTCGCCACGTGAGACAAATGCAAGTGCACTGCGGACGTCCTCGGTGGGCACGACACGAGATTGAAGCTCATCCCACCAGCCTAACGTGATTAACGATTGTTTGCCATATTTGCCAGCTGGTACGCTATCTGGATTACCCAAACAAATTTTTCCTGTAAAAGCCCGCGCCAGATGAAAATCTTTTTCCATCATAACTGGGAAGGTGTGATCCACAGGTGTGATAAGAACCAATTGGTTAGCCAGTAATTTAACTCGTGATTTGTCGATCAGGACATTACTTTTTTCTAAGCTATCCATCCATGGCTCATCCGCAGAAATAAAAATCTGAGCTGGTGCACCTGCTTGGATTTGTTTGGCAAGGACTGATGATGCCGCAAAGGAAGTTTGAATCTTGTCATTCTGGTGGCTTGTTTCATACAATTTTGAGATTTCAGTCAGTGCATTATTCAAGCTTGCTGCAGCGAATACAGTAATGTTTTCAGCATGGCTCAATACAGGAAGCAAGGCGGTGAGTGCAATAGTTAATTTTGTTAAGCTGGTTTTAGATATTGATTGCATCGTACTGTAACTCCTGATTGTTTTTGGTAGGAACAGAATATTTTTAAGTCCACCGTTATATCATGACAGATATAGCGGTGGACTTAAAGTGATGCACAATGTTCGTTTTAATCATTGTTAAATCATGTTAAGGACTAGAGCAGAAGCGCAAACACGCGTATCATATACACCTTCTTTCTAAGGCTTTAGCAGTCTGTGTGATTGTTAATGGAGCTCGTCCTAGTATGTTTATTGTGGCTGGTGCGCCTGCACTCTCTACCTTCAAGCAACGTCAGTTGCTCTCCCGTTTATCTGGTCTTGCGTCTGTAGAAGGAGTAGAAAGTCAATTTCTTTATTTCTTTGATCAGCCTCTAGATACCAAGCAGCTTAAAGCTGCTGTTGGCTTATTAAACGATGATCAAGCTTTTACAGTTCAAGCAAAATCACCCAACAGTATTCAAGTCCTGGTAACACCACGTGTGGGGACGATTTCTCCGTGGTCATCTAAAGCGACTGATATTTTCAAGAACTGTGATGTTGCGGTAAACCGTTTGGAACGAGGGATACTCTATACCTTACACGGTGTAAGCATTGCGACTAGAGAGCTCAAAGCACTTCTGCATGATCGTATGACCGAAAGCGTATTCGATGATGTTGAACAAGCTAGCCAGTTGTTTCATGTAACAGAACCAAAACCTCTTAATACCATTGATATTTTAGAAAATGGCCGCGATGCTTTAATTAAAGCCAATCGTGAGTTTGGTTTCGCACTTTCGATTGAAGAAATTGACTATTTGACGGATGCATTTACTCGCTTAGGGCGCAATCCAAACGATATCGAGCTCATGATGTTTGCTCAGGCGAATTCAGAGCATTGTCGTCATAAAATCTTTAATGCAGAGTGGACAGTGAATGGCGCAAAACAGCCATTGTCACTGTTTCAAATGATCAAAAATACCTATAAAACATCTCCTGAAAATGTACTGTCAGCATATAAAGACAATGCTTCTGTAATCGTTGGTTCATCTGCTGCCCGTTTTTATCCGCAGGGTAAACAGCATAAGTACAGCTACACCAACCAAGCCACTCATGTCTTGATGAAGGTAGAAACGCACAACCATCCTACAGCGATTGCTCCTTTTGCGGGTGCAGCAACAGGTTCTGGTGGTGAGATCCGCGATGAAGGTGCAACGGGTCGTGGTGGTAAACCTAAGGCAGGATTAGCAGGTTTTACGGTTTCCAACCTTAACATTCCTGGTGCGCGTGAGCCATGGGAAGACCAAGAAGGTGCGGAATATGGCAAGCCATCGCGTATGGCATCGCCTTTTCAGATTATGACGGATGGTCCGCTTGGCGCTGCTGCATTTAACAATGAATTTGGTCGCCCAAATCTTTGTGGTTACTTCCGTACTTTTGAGCTGAATTTAAACGGCAATGTTCGCGGCTTCCATAAGCCCATTATGCTTGCTGGTGGTTATGGCAATATTCGCCCTGACCATGTTGAAAAGTTACCTATCCAACAAGGTGATCTGTTGATCGTGCTGGGCGGTCCTGCGCTGCTGATCGGATTAGGCGGTGGCGCTGCGTCCAGTGTCGATAGCGGTACGATGGGTGAGCAGCTCGATTTTGCGTCGGTCCAGCGTGAAAACCCAGAGATGGAACGCCGTTGCCAAGAAGTGATTGATGCCTGTTGGGGCATGGAAGAGTCGAACCCTATTGTTTCGATTCATGATGTTGGTGCAGGCGGCTTGTCCAATGCGATGCCAGAGCTGGTGAATGATCATAAGCTGGGTGCGATTTTAAACTTGCGTAACATTCCTTCGCTAGAAGCTGGGATGTCACCCATGGAAATCTGGTCAAACGAAGCACAAGAACGTTATGTCTTGGCGATCCGCCCAGAGTCTTTGAAATTATTTGAAAGCCTATGTGCTCGTGAGCGCTGCCCGTTTGCTGTGCTGGGTGAAGCAACAGATGTCCGTCATTTAACGGTCAGCGATACTCATTTTGGCAATAATCCTGTTGATTTACCTATGCAGGTTATGTTGGGTGGCGCACCAAAATTACAGCGTGAATACAGCGATGTGAAGACTGTAGGTACTGAATTCGATACAACAAAAATTGATCTGAAAGATGCAATTTTCCGTGTATTACGTCATCCAACGGTCGCCAGTAAATCATTCTTGATTACGATTGGCGATCGCTCGATCACGGGTTTTGTTGCTCGTGATCAGATGGTCGGTCGTTGGCAGGTCCCTGTTGCGGATTGCGCCGTTACTGTAACAGGCCATCAGAGTACTACGGGTGAAGTGATGAGTATGGGCGAGCGCCCACCTGTTGCATTGCTTAATCCTTCGGCATCAGCGCGTCTATGTGTTGCTGAGGCCATTACTAATTTGGCAGCAACCCCGATTGATAAGCTCAGTGATATTAAACTGTCGGCCAATTGGATGGCCGCAGCAGGCCAACCGGGTGAAGATCAAGCCCTTTTTGAAGCTGTGCGTACCATTGGCATGGAGTTGTGCCCGGCACTGGAAATTGCTATTCCTGTGGGGAAAGACTCCTTGTCTATGCGGACCACGTGGAATGATGAAGGTGTAGAGAAAGCGGTTACTTCGCCAATGTCGTTAATTGTCACAGCGTTTGCGCCTGTACTTGATGTTCAGTTGCATGTAACACCTGAGTTACGTAGAGTTGATGAGGAGACCGTGCTGGTTCGTGTTGATCTCTCACGTGGTCAATTCCGCTTAGGCGCTTCTGTATTGACATTGGTTTATAACCATTTGGGTGAAGTCGCGGCAGATCTTGATGATGCGAATGATCTTAAAGTATTCTTTAATGTCATCCAGACATGGACGAAAGCCGGAAAACTGCTTGCATATCATGATATTTCAGATGGTGGACTCCTCGCCACAGTCAGTGAAATGATGTTTGCAAGTCGTTTAGGAGTTGACCTTAAGCTCGGTAGCAATCCAATCGCAGAGTTATTTGCTGAAGAAGTCGGCTGTGTTGTTCAAGTACGCACTCGTGATTGGGCTGAATTACAGTCTGCGCTGAGTGGTTCTCCACTAGCAACTGCAGTGAGCGTCATAGGCTCGGTGAATGATAGTGATACGTTAACTGTTGCTGGGTTGAGTTTGCCTCGTGCTGAGTTGCAATCGGCGTGGGCTAAGGTGAGTCATCAGATTCAACGCCAACGTGATAACAGTGAATGTGCTGATCAAGAGTATGCCCTGATCAGTGATGCCTCCCACCAAGGTTTGATTGCAAAAGCAACCTTTGATCTCAATGAACCTGTTGAAGCTCCCTTTTTGAATCTCAGCCAACCTAAAGTGGCGATCTTGCGTGAGCAAGGTGTCAACGGTCAGCTTGAAATGGCCGCTGCTTTTGATCGTGTTGGCTTTGAGACTTATGATGTTCACATGAGTGATTTGTTAGCTGGACGCGTGCGCTTAGATGATTTCCAAGGCTTAGTAGCGTGTGGCGGTTTCAGCTATGGTGATGTCCTAGGTGCAGGGGGTGGTTGGGCAAAATCTGTTATGTATCATGCAAAACTTCGTGATCAGTTTGAGAGTTTCTTTCATCGTAGTGAAACGTTTACGCTTGGTGTTTGTAATGGTTGTCAAATGTTATCGCAGTTGAAAACGTTGATTCCTCAAGCAGAGCTTTTCCCGCGTTTTCGCCGTAATACTAGTGAATCATTTGAAGCACGTGCGGTTAACGTTCGTGTTGAAAAATCTCGTTCAGTTTTACTGGAAGGCATGGCTGGTTCGATTCTACCGATTGCGATTGCACATGGTGAAGGTCGTGTTGATGCAACAGCAGATCAATTGGCGGCATTAAATGCACATGAACAAGTGACTATGCGTTTTGTTGATAGTCATGGAGCACCTACTCAAATCTATCCTTTGAATCCTAACGGCTCTCCTGAAGCAATCACTGGAGTGACATCCGGTGATGGACGGGCAACATTAGTGATGCCTCATCCTGAGCGTAACTTCCGTGCATTGCAACATAGCTGGAAGCCAGAGGATTGGACTGAAGATGGTGCATGGCTACGTTTATTTAGAAATGCTCGTAGTTTTGCTGGTTAAGTCTTAAAACAGTGCAAAGTTAATGTATAAATTGACCTTTTATGTTCCGGACACTCATGTTGAAGTCGTTAAAAGTGCGATTTTTGCTGTGGGTGCTGGACGGTGTGGGTCATATGATTGTTGTTGTTGGCAAGTACAAGGCCAAGGTCAGTTCAGAGCATTAGCAAGCTCAAATCCTTTTCTGGGTGAAGTTGGTAAACTTGAAACTGTAACTGAGTGGCGTGTGGAAACGATTGTCGAAGACCATGATATCCATGTTGTTATCGGGGCACTCAAAACATCACATCCATATGAAATGCCCGCATTTGATGTCGTGAAAATCGAGTTTTATCAGTAAAGTGATATCGTTAGAAAATAAAAAAGACACGTAATGACGTGTCTTTTTTATTTTCTAACGATATTCTTAATCAAACTGTCTAAAGTTTGGGGCGCGTTTTTCTTTAAAAGCCGTTAGGGCTTCTTTCATCTCTGGTGTTTTGACGCGCTGAACAAATTCAATGGCTTCTGAGTTAATACGTTCGACAACGGTTGTAGGAGCTGTATCACGCAGCATCGCCTTAGTAAGCTTGATTGAAGCAAGCGGCAATTGAGTAATGCGTACAGCTTTTTCACGTGCATATGCATAAACATCATCAGGAATGATTTGATTGACGAGTTTTGCATTTAGTGCAGCTTCTGCATTAAACGGTTCAGCCAAAAGTAAAAATTCAGCCGCTTTTAAATAGCCCGCGCGCTGAGGAAGCAGCAATGTTGAAGCGCCTTCAGGCGATAGCCCTAAACTTAAAAATGGCATTTGAAAGCGGGCAGTTGCATCGCAATAGACCAGATCTGCATGAAGCAATAACGTGGTACCAATCCCAACAGCAACGCCACGAACTGCAATGATCAAAGGCTTAGTCAACGATGTCGCTGCGCGAAGAACGCGGAACGGTGGCGCATCAATTCCTGAAGCAGGTGAGTTTGCAAAATCCTGTAGATCATTCCCTGCACTAAAATCCTGCTCCCCCCGGAGTAAGACGACACGTACAGCTGGATTTTGATCAGCCTCAAGAATCGCTTGTTCCAATGCTAAATAAAACTCACCGAAGAGCGCATTCTTTCGCTCTGGACGATTAAGGACGAGCTCTAGTATTCCATCTTGTATGGTTGCGTTGAGGTTTGGATGGGGTTGGGTGATACAAGTCAGGGACATAAAGCTTTCTCAATGAATAGTATAGAATTTCATATCTGGTATTGTACTACGCGTCTATCCAAAAACGCGTAGTACGGATCATTTTACCAAATTGAAGCTTTATCCGTTTTCACGGCATCTACCATCTCAGGTATACGTGCATCATCAGGTACTAGACGTTTATAGCTTTCTAATGCACTTAATGCTTTTGCTTTTTTATTGAGAGATAGATAAGCATTGGCGATAGACAGATAGGCTTCAGAGTAGCCACCCTTTGCTGCTTTGTTCAAATAAGGAATACCCTCATTCATACCGCCGCCTTCTGACAACAGAACACCAAACCAAAAATTTGTTTCAGGATCATTAGGCTTCATTTTCAGAGCGCGGCGCATAAAATTATTGGCGTTAGTGGTCGTGTCTTTGCCTACATCTAAATTACGTGCAAGTCCATTGGCTTTGAATCCTTGCAATAATTGTGCATGGGTCGCTTGGGGGTTATTTGCGATAACGTTGAGCGTTTCTGCCAGATCTTTTGCTTCAACTTCAGCGGCACGTCGTGCACGCTTATTGTCAAAGTGCGGTGGATAATGCTTTGCATATTTAGCAAGTAGCGCGATGCGACCATCATAATCGCTGCGATCAATCGCTTTAATTTGGAGTGCGAGCGGATCTTCATCAACAACCGGTGCTGCCGGGGGAATAAGTAGGTTACGATTATATTCGGCCGAAAGCGGGACATTATTTACAGGAATTGGCGGAGGGGTTTGCTGGCACGCACCCAGTGCAAATGCGGCAAGAATAGAGACACTAAGTAGGTGAGGTTTCAAAGTAAGTGGTCGCATATTTTCTAAGATCATCCCAATCAGAATTGAATTTATATAAGGGACTCTAAGCCCTGTAAAACTGTACGCACAGTTTGCATTTCACCCTGAAGACTATAGCGAAAAAAATCCAAATAACAACTTAAAAACCGTATCTAATGCGTATTAATTACAGCTATTTAGAATGTTGAACTGGTTATCTTTATGAGGATTTTTGTCTTCTTTTCATGGGTTTGGTTTGTGAAGTTGCACTGATATCTTGGATAATAGGCAAGTCATCAGCTTGGATGGGGTGATTCTTTTTATCACAGAAAGAAGGATTCAGTTCTTGCATCGTCTGACACATGGTATCGATTCTACGATCGGTTGACTGCATATGATTCAGTAATATGCGAAAGGCTTCAGCGACCGGGTCTGGTAGATTTGGAGCAATTGCATAGGGTTGGAAACCAATAGACTTTGCATAATCTATAATCGTATTTGGGTTTGCTTCTTGATCGGTATTGCCAAGTAAGGGGGAGGGTGACTTAGTCATTTTTTTTTCGACATAACGAGCTGGATTGCCTACGACCGTCACATCCGAAGGGACTGCTTTAGTAACCACGGCATTAGAGCCAATTTTAGCATTTTTACCTACAATGAACGGTCCTAAAATTTTAGCGCCAGCACCCACAACCACGCCATCCTCTAAAGTTGGATGACGTTTGCCTTTTTGCCAAGTGGTACCGCCAAGTGTTACACCATGATACAGCGTTACATCGTTACCAATTTCAGCGGTTTCTCCGATGACAACACCCATGCCGTGATCAATGAATAATCGACGGCCTATTTTTGCAGCAGGATGAATCTCGATACCAGTAAGAAAACGGTTGAAGAGGGATAGCCCTCGAGCCGTCGTTTTGAACTGATGCTGCCAAAGTTGATGCGCAGCACGGTGCATAAGAACCGCATGGATACCTGGATAGGTGAGCAAGACCTCAAGTGTATTACGAGCTGCGGGATCGCGATCAAATACGGCTTGAATGTCTTCTTGAAGCTGCTTAAACATCACGGGATGCCTGTGGGAATTGATCATTATCAATTCTAATATTTCTGCTATCGATATTGTTAATTTTTATATCGATATTTCGTTTTTTAATTAATGATCTGAAGTCTTCTCAGTTTTTTGTGCATCCGTCAACGATTGCGGAGGCCATGTTCCTTTACTGAGTGCTTGCACTCGACCAAAAATACCTCGAAGTAAATTATATTCCATCCGATCCAGTCGAATACGTCCAAATAAACGGCGTAAGCGTAAAGGGAGTAAGCGAGGATTGTTGGGATCCAGGAAGTCAATATTGGTCAGCATGGCCTCAAGGTGACTGTAAAATTGCTGCATCATGCTTTGATCGACTAGGGGTTCATCCCACGCCATATGGCCTAAGAGCGGCATCATATCTGTCGTGGTTTGCTGATCTATTTCAGGTAGGTTTTCTAAACTCAAGGCATGCATGCGCAATTCATAACAGATCACTTGAATGGCGGCAGCCACATTCAGTACGCCATATTCCTCATTAACTGGAATCGTCAAATGATATTGAGCTTGCGCTAGCTCCTCATTGGTTAACCCCCGATCTTCTCGGCCAAAAACAATCGCAATATTGCCGTTGACGGTTTCATCAATTGCAAGCTTAGTTGCAGCTCTAGCTTCAAGCAAAGGCCAAGGAATGGTACGACTTCGGGCACTGGTACCAAACACCAATACACAGTCTGAAAGTGCTTGTTCGAGTGTATCTACGATGGTTGCATTTTCAACAACATCTGCCGCCCCTGAAGCGAGTGCTATCGCATCGGGACTTGGAAAAATTTTGGGATTAACTAAGGTGAGTTGAGAGAGTCCCATGGTTTTCATGGCTCTAGCCGCTGCCCCAATGTTAGCGGGCAGGGTGGTGTTAACCATGACAATGCGAATACGATTTAATACTAAACGATGATCAATAACATTTTTTTCAGAAACCAAAACACAAACTCACTCAAAATCAAGGGAAATGGTTTTAATCGACTCGCATTTAAAACCATCGGAATAAGCTTTTATAGTAACTCACGCAGAGAACTATTTACTTTTTGCAACTCATCTTGAATTGCTTGAATAATAACATCACTATTTTTTAATTGACCGGCTTTGAATTCAATTTCTAGTTTTTGACAAAGTGTTCCGAGCTCTGTTGCACCGATATTTGCGATTTCACCTTTGAGTGAGTGAACTGCGGTTAAGCCCAATGCATTGTCATTTTGCTCATAAGCGGATTGAATTGTTTTCATATAGCTTTGGCTATCGTTGAGGTAACTACTTAAGAAGCCCTGAAAACCATCTTTTCCAAGTAAACTTTGAAGTTCATTAATTTGTGCGTTATTTGATATTGACATCACAGTTCTCGATTTATTGTCTATGAAATGATAAGTGTTCTTTGGGACGCACTAAATTAAAAAATTATTAATGACGTGTCTGCACACGAAAAAGACTTCGTGTGAAACTCCAGTTTTCATATGACATCCTGTCATTTTTAGATTATTTACTTGCTGTAAACTATACTCAAACTAATGCTTTTTTTAATTAAGGTAAATACTATCATCTGTTGATGACATAATTATTTACAATGTAAGAATTGGAATATGTCTACAGGGTATCACTTTATCTTAATTTGAATGTGCAGTGATTGTATTCTCAGTCGCATGTGTTTTACGTTGATAAACAATACTGACGGCATGCTTACCGAAGTGCTCACGGAGATGCTTCAGTAACTCATCTTCTGGTCGTACGTACCAGCGTTCACCTACACTGAGGGTGGCTTTCGCATAGGTATGATCAATCTGAAAATGAATGGGAATTCGTCTTTGTTCAGTGTTTTCTTGATTGAAAAGCGGCAATGTTTTCTGTAATTGTTGTACGAGGTCTTGATTCAAGCCTTTTGAAACGAGATCTAATACAATGGCCTCTGCACGTCTTGAGCGGATATCGTTCATTGTAAAGACTTTGCGCAAGCGTCCGATTGGGCGATCATATCCCTCCCGTTCACTGATTTCTCCCTCAATAACAACAATCGTTTCAGGTTTTAATATTTCTTTATAACGCATGAAATTTTCATGCTGACAATTAACATCAATACGTGCCGTACCATCATCTAAAGTAATGACAACTCGGTTTGGAAAATTTGCAACATCAATAACCAATCCTGCAAATATCGTTGTTACGCCGCGCTTAGTTGCTTCAATGTCTGCAAGTTTACATTTAATGAAATTTTTAAGTTCAGGATTATAGACGTCGATGGGATGTCCCGTGAGATAAAGACCTAAGGTATCTTTCTCACCTTTTAAGCGAACCTCATCAGACCATATGATTGATTTCGGTGGAGCTTTACGCGCAGGAACTTCAATTTCACCAAACAAATCAAAAATGCCGCTATCGAGATTTTGACGATTTTGTTCTGCTGCTTGCACTGCCTCTTCTAGTTGATCAGCAAGCACCGCACGATATTCACCTTTACTATTTTCGATTTTATTGGATGGGCATAAGCAATCTAATGCGCCTGATCGAATCAATGCCTCGAGTGTACGCTTATTGGCTTTTTTGAGGTCAATACGTTGGCAAAAGTCGAAAATATCTTTAAATTCGCCACCTTCTTTTCGCGCTTGCATGACTGATTCCATCGCAGCCTCACCAACACCCTTAATCGCGCCCAAACCATAAATGATCGTGCCTGAGTCCGATGCTCTGAAACGGTAATCAGACCAGTTTACCGAAGGAGGCAGGATCTTTAATCCGAGCTCGCGACAATCGCTGATCATGAAAACGATCGTATCGGTATTTTGCATTTCAGATGTGAGAACCGCAGCCATAAACTCGGCTGGATAGTGTGCTTTCAGCCATGCAGTATGATAGGAGAGGAGTGCATAGGCGGCGGCGTGAGATTTATTAAAGCCATAGCCCGCAAACTTCTCAATATAGTCAAATATTTCGTTTGCTTTTGCTTCATCAATCCCTTTGGTTGCAGCGCCTTCGACAAAGGTGACACGTTGCTTCACCATTTCTTCGGGTTTCTTCTTACCCATTGCTCGGCGCAGCAAATCTGCACCACCCAAAGAGTAACCCGCGCAAACCTGCGCGGCTTGCATAACCTGCTCTTGGTAGACCATCACGCCATAAGTAGGCTTGAGGACATCGGTGAGGAGCGGGTGCAGATATTCGAATTGTCCACCATGCATACGGTAGATAAAGTCTGGAATCAGGTCCATGGGACCTGGACGATAAAGTGCAACAAATGCAATAATTTCTTCAAATTTACTGGGTTTTGCTTCTTTGAGCATCCGTTTCATGCCACTACTTTCAAGCTGGAATACTGCGGTTGTTTTTGCATCCTGAAGAATTTTAAAGGCTTTTTTATCATCAAGCGCGATATGTTTGAGATCGAGTATCGGCTCATTGTTTTGTTGATTGCGTAAGTTGATCGCTTCAACGGCCTGGTCAATCACCGTTAAATTCCGCAGTCCCAAAAAGTCGAACTTAACAAGCCCTACTTTTTCAACGTCATCTTTATCAAACTGACTGACCCGTGAGCCTTCTTCATCACAATAGACTGCGGAGAAGTCGCTGATTTTGCTCGGTGCAATGAGCACGCCACCGGCATGCTTACCGACATTACGTGTAATGCCTTCCAGCTTGGTTGCCATTTCCCAGATTTCAGTCACATCATCATAGTCATTACCTGTTGGATTGGTGACTAAGTCTTTGAGTTGAGGCTCAACTTCTAGCGCTTCAGAAAGTGTTATGCCTGGTGGTTTGGAAGGAATTAGCGCTGAAATACGATTACCTAGTCCAAAGGCTTTACCCAGTACTCGAGTGACATCTCGTACTGCGCCTTTAGCGGCCATAGTTCCAAACGTAATGATCTGAGATACTGCTTCACGACCGTATGCTTGGGCAACATACTCGATCACACGGTCCCGACCGGCAATACAAAAGTCAATATCAAAGTCGGGCATGGATACCCGCTCAGGATTTAAGAAGCGTTCGAAGAGAAGATCATATTTCAGCGGATCAAGATCAGTAATACCCAGACTATATGCGACCAGAGACCCTGCACCCGATCCACGACCTGGTCCTACTGGGACGCCGTTATTTTTAGACCATCGAATAAAGTCCATAACGATCAAGAAATAACCGGGGAAGCCCATATCGTTAATGGTCTTGATCTCGAAATTTAAACGATCATCATAGACTTTGCGACGCTCGAGCCAGTTTTCATCGCGTTCGGACTCTGGGTAGAGCTCACCTAGTCGAATATTGAGCCCCTCTTGAGAGGTTTCTGCAAAGAACCTTGCAATGTCATAGCCTTCAGGAACAGGGAAGTCAGGTAAATAGTTTTTACCGAGCTCAATAGTCACCGTACAGCGTTTCGCAATTTCAATCGTATTTGCGATAGCTTCGGGTACATCCGCAAATAATGCGACCATTTGCTCGGTATTTTTAAAATACTGCTCACTGGAGTATTCGCGCGGGCGGCGCTCATCGGCTAGAACGTGACCACTTGAAATACAAACTCGGGCTTCATGGGCATCAAAATCATCTGTATGCAAGAAACGAACATCATTATGGGCAACCACTGGAATCTGTAAACGTTCTGCTAACTCAAGCACCGCGTCAACATAAGCGGCTTCACCTGGGCGGTCCGTGCGGGTGATTGCAAGATAAACGCGATCGCCAAAATGTTCACGCCATGCTTCAATAAGAGTTTCTGCACGCTCTGGTGTTGCACTTCTAAGAGCCTGGCCGACATCACTATATTGTCCCAATATAGCAATCAATCCGTTATTTTTATGAAAAATCCAATCTGTTTTGATCAGCGGTAGACCTAGACTTAGGCCCTCAATAAATCCTTGAGAAACAATTTCGGTCAAGTGGCGCCAGCCCACTTGATTCATGGCCAATAGTGTTACACGGCCTTGTGCGTCTTCAAGGCGTAATTCACTGCCTAAAATGGGTTTAATGCCTTTGTTGCGACAGCCTGTATAAAACTTTACAGCAGCATATAAATTGGATAAATCTGTAAGTGCAAGCGCAGGCATATTAAAGGCTGCAGCTTGTTTGACCAAGTCGCCAACGCGTGCAATCGAGTCCGTTATCGAGAATTCGCTATGCACACCAAGATGAATAAAAGTCATAACCGCTCCACGCCAACCACTTAAGCTTCCTTGTTATTAAGGAAAGCGAGATGATAACACGAGAGAATTCATCTATCCGATAGGATGGTGGAATGATCGTAATAAATGCTGAAAAAATGAATGCAGATTGGTTGAATAAAACCTAAGAGTTATTGATTTTATTTCTAAATTTATCGCCAGTGATTCATCGCATGCGGCTTAAAGTTAAAGAAGCAAGACCTATACTTACAGATCCTGCTCCATACGAATGTTTTGTGATCATAATGTATGATGTTATTGGACTTTGGGTGACTAATCGTAATAGCCATGATGATGGTGTCCAGGCGGGACAATAATACAACCACTTAAGAATAAGACAACCAGCATCGGTATGAGAATTTTTTTCATAATACACCTCTAGATTACGCTATAAAAAAAGCGAACTGATGTTATCGGTTCGCTTTTGAGTATAGGCCTGAAAATAGAGAAACTACTTGTTCAGCACAACACCATCACTTCATTACAATCTAAACCACATAGTGTGGAGAACGTGTAGAAAAATGATGGAGAGGGCATGATCATTGATTTAATCACGGCGAACGAGGAATGTGCGCAGTTCCCGTGATTTGTCTAAAGAGTCCCATTTGTCTGAATCGAGATCAACACCCCAAGCTAAGCTTCCTCCAAAATAGCTATAAGGCGTGGATGACCAATTCCAGCCGTAACCTTCTGTAGATTTAAAAAACCACGGTGCGTTACAGGCTTTTGCGGGGTTAGACATTTCTCTAAGTTTTAATGCTTTTAGTTCATACAAGGTCGGTAAGCGCCAGCCATATTTTCCAGCATATTTAACTTTACTGACTTCGTCTTTAGCATCTTTCCAGCTTAATTTAACAGGTTCACCTGTACACACGTCTCCTGCCCATTCCTGACCCAGTGCACAACGAGACCAGATCAATTGAGTGTTAGGGTCTTTCCACATACCTTGTGACGCAAGAGTGGGTTCGGTGGTTTCTGTTGGTGCTGCAGGGGCAGGGCAGTTAGCAGGTAGCTGTGCATCATCGGCAAGCGCCAAATTATTGGCTGATCCCAATGACACTACAACGAATAAAGCGCTTAACAATTTATTATACATATCATGCCCCCATGCTGATTTTTTCAATGATTGAAAAAAGAAAATTAGAAAAAAAACTTTGGATATATACTGCTCTAATTTAGAGAAACTGGCAATACATAACGTGATGCAATACTCATTTTTTAGATGGAAAGCATGGATGTTCGGAGCAGCTCTTTGCTGTAACGTATCTGCCCTCGATTTTGAGGGCAGATTACTTTGTTGTTTATCTACGGGTGGCTAAAAAACGACTAATTCGATTCATGGCTTCTTTCAATTCACTTTCTGCGGGTAAAAACACCACGCGGAAGTGATCAGGTGTGGGCCAATTGAAACCGGTGCCTTGGACGAGCAATACTTTTTCAGCCTTTAATAAATCAAGCATAAAGGCGGTGTCATCTTCTATGGGGTAAACATTAGGATCCAAACGCGGGAAGCAATACAGTGCGCCTTCTGGTTTCACACAAGAAACACCAGGGATTTCATTCAGCATTTGCCAAGCAATATTGCGCTGCTCATAAAAACGTCCGCCAGGGCGAATTAAGTCGTTAATACTTTGATAACCACCCAAAGCGGTTTGGATTGCATATTGCGCTTGAACATTGGCACATAAGCGCATGGAGGCCAGCATGTCTAAGCCTTCAATGTAATCACCCGCTTTGGATTTATTCCCAGAAATCAGCATCCACCCAGAGCGAAAGCCAGCTACGCGATGTGATTTTGAGAGTCCATTGAACGTCACACAGAGCAAATCGGGTGCGAGGGTAGCAACAGAGACCTGCTCAATTCCATCGTAGATAATCTTGTCATAGATTTCGTCCGCGAAAAGAATCAAATCATGTTTCCGTGCGAGATCGACAATCTGCTGCAGAATGTGTCTTGGATATACCGAACCTGTTGGATTGTTTGGGTTGATGATGACAATACCGCGAGTATGTGCAGTAATCTTCGATTCCATATCCGCAATATCAGGATACCAGTGATTTTCTTCATCGCATTTGTAATGAACAGCCTGTCCACCTGCTAGATTGACTGACGCCGTCCACAGTGGATAATCCGGCATTGGAATCAACATTTCATCGCCACTATTCAGTAAGGCTTGCATGGACATGACGATTAATTCAGAAACACCATTACCAATATAGACGTCATTGACGTTGACGGCTTCGGTCATCCCTTTTTGTTGGTAATACTGTAAGACTGCCTTACGGGCAGAGAATATTCCCTTAGAGTCGCTATAGCCAACTGCATTCGGAAGATTAAATGCGATATCAGATAAGATTTCTTGTGGTGCTTCAAAGCCAAATGGGGCAGGGTTGCCAATATTCAGTTTAATAATTTTATGCCCTTGTTCCTCCATCGCATTCGCCGCTTTAAGCAAAGGTCCTCGAATGTCATAGCAAACTTTGTCTAGTTTTGAAGATTTATTAATAGAACGTGACATGGTTGGTCTCTTTGTGTCAGAGGTGATAGAGGTTGCAGTTATTGAATTTGAATGACTGATTGTTTGTGGTATTTTTTTTTGTTGCTTTAGCTCATCAAGTTTGATTTCTATTTTTTTTCTAAGTTGATGTTTGTATGTCTGTGTTTCAGCATCATCTTCAGGATGAGCTGTAATATTTTGCATTAATAAGGTAGATAGTTCTAGGCTATCTATCTTTATGGTTCCTAGATTTTTGGACTTCGTTCTTTTTTTATCTGCATCATATCCAGCATATACAAGAACTTGAATGTGATTTTTTTTGTTAACAAAATACATGAAGCCCTCCGTAGAGCCTAGTAAAGCATCTAATTTCAGATAAAGTATCACGGTAGATAGTTAATATCAATCTCTAAATAGTCGGGACGATGGTTGCAAGCACAAATAGACAACACTATTTTGGTAGTTTGGAAGGGTCACTATCTGTCTAATTTTCTTGCTATCTATCTTTTGCGGTTTGTTTTCAAGGAGGTTCTCTGAATTAACCGATTTAACACACGCTTAGATTTGAATTTATGGCAAAGTTAACCAAAGCAATCTGAGTGTTTAGGCAATAGTTTTAATTTAATAGAGGTGCCCGTATGGCAATCCAGAAAACAGAGCAGGAGTGGAAGCAAGAGCTTTCGCCTGAAGACTTTCATATCTTACGTGAAAAAGGTACTGAGCCTGCATTTACAGGGATTTATTGGGATAATCATGCCGCAGGGATTTATCGTTGCAAGGCATGCAATGTCGAGCTGTTTGAATCTACCAGTAAATACGATTCAGGCTGTGGTTGGCCGAGCTTTACTCGTCCGTTTGATGAGCATGTTATTGATGAGCACGAAGACTTAAGTTTTGGTCGTGTTCGCACTGAGGTTACTTGCCATAATTGCGGCGGGCATCTTGGTCATGTGTTTCCTGATGGTCCACAAGATCAGGGCGGCTTGCGATATTGTATAAATTCAGCATCCATAAAACTGGATGAGGAAAAGTAATCAAGGTAAACTCTATGTGGTTAAGCTATTTCATTTAATGAAGTGAACAAGGACATTAAAAATGACAACCGTATATGATTTTAGTGCTGAAAAACTTGAAGGTGGTGAGCAGAGTCTTGCAGATTACAGGGGTAAAGTTCTATTGATTGTAAATACCGCAAGTAAGTGTGGATTTACTCCGCAGTTTGAGGGGTTAGAGCACGTATTCAAAGAATACCAAGATCGTGGTTTAGTAGTTTTGGGTTTCCCATGTAATCAGTTTGCCTCTCAAGATCCAGGTTCAAACACTGAAATCGGAGAGTTCTGCCAACGCAATTATGGTGTCAGCTTCCCGATGTTTGCCAAAGTTGATGTGAATGGCGATGACGCGCATCCACTCTATAAATACCTGACAAAAGAAGCGAAGGGCATTTTGGGTACTGAAGCTGTGAAGTGGAATTTTACCAAGTTTTTGGTTGGTAAGGACGGTAATGTGATTGACCGTTATGCGTCTACCACTAAACCTGAATCTATGGTTGGTGATATCGAAAAGGCATTAAGAGCCTAATTTCGCAGTTTAGTTTTAGCAATATAAAAATACCTGTGTTTACTCACGGGTATTTTTATATCAATCTGTTTCACGCAAACATTGCAGCAAATCTTTCTAGCCACATGAACCAGAGTCTTAAATCTGCTATCCTTGCCGTTTCGTTTTTTAATGATTTTAGTTTTACAGCTTAGCTTTAACAGTTTGATGAGCAAGTCAGTTTTATTTTTTCCGATTCATATAGATCAACACGAGACACACCATGACGCAGCAAGGGCAATTTCCAGCTAATTCCGAAAAATCAGTAACTACCGAACCTCAAGTTTCAGAAAATGAACTGATTGCCCAGCGTCATGCCAAGTTAAAAGCAATTCAAGAAAAAACTGCGCTGTCTGGTGGCAATGCATTTCCAAATACTTTTCGCCGCAACCATTATGCGCAGGATTTGCATGAGCAGTATGCTGATGTGACTCAGGAGCAATTCGCAGAGCAAGATAAAGTTGTGGTGCAACTGGCTGGTCGTGTGATGCTCAAGCGCGTCATGGGTAAAGCAAGCTTCCTTACCATTCAAGATATGAGTGGCCGCATCCAGCTTTATGTCTCTAAAAATGAGATTGACGAAGCGACCTATGATGACTTTAAAACATGGGATTTAGGCGATATCGTGGGTGTAGAGGGCTATGTATTTCGCACTAAAATGGGCGAATTGTCTGTTCATGCAACCCGCATTGAGCTCCTGACCAAATCGTTGCGCCCATTACCCGATAAGTTTCATGGTTTGAGTGATACCGAAGCAAAATACCGTGCACGTCATTTAGATCTCATCACCAATGATGAGACACGCAAGACTTTTATGATTCGCGCGCAAGTTATTGCGGGTATTCGTCAATTCTTGCTGAATGAGCGTTTCATGGAAGTAGAAACGCCGATGATGCATATTATTCCTGGCGGTGCTGCTGCACGTCCATTTGCAACTCATCATAATGCACTTGATATGCCGCTGTACTTGCGTATTGCACCTGAGCTTTATTTAAAGCGCTTGGTTGTTGGTGGTTTTGAGCGCGTGTTTGAGATCAATCGTAACTTCCGGAATGAGGGTGTTTCTACCCGTCATAATCCCGAATTCACCATGATTGAGTTTTATCAGGCGTATGCAGATTATAAGGACTTGATGAAACTGACTGAAGATATGCTTGAGCATTTGGCACTGCAGATTTTGGGCACGACTGATGTGCCATATCAAGGTGAAGTGTTCAGTTTCAAAGGCGAATATAAAAAGATTTCGATGGCTAATGCGATTTTGGAACATAATCCTGAAATCAATGCAGAGCAAGTGAATGACCGTGAGTTCTTGGCAAATTTTGTACAAACTGTACTCAAAGAAAAAGTTAAAGATGGTTTTGGTCTAGGGAAACTGCAAACAATCGTTTTCGAAGAGACCGTTGAAACTAAACTGCGTCAACCCACTTTCATTACGGAATATCCTGCGGAAACTTCGCCGTTGGCTCGTCGTAATGACCATAACCCGCATATCACAGACCGCTTTGAATTCTTCATTGGTGGGCGTGAGCTTGCAAATGGTTTCAGCGAGTTGAATGATCCGATTGATCAAGCGGAACGCTTCCGTCAACAAGTGGCAGAGAAAGATGCAGGTGATGATGAGGCGATGCATTTCGATGCTGACTTTGTTGAGGCGCTGGAATATGGCTTACCACCGACTGCGGGGCAAGGGATTGGGATTGATCGTTTGGTGATGCTATTTGCAGACGCTGCAAGTATCCGGGATGTGATTTTGTTCCCTCATATGAGACGTAAAGAAGGCTAATTTCCGATGACGCTTGCGGTATTGTCTGACCTTAATCAAATCACAGAAACACTTATTCAAATTCCCGCTGGTGAACGTCGCTGGCTAGGTAATTTGACGGGTGCTTTACCGTCACTGGTTCTTGCTGAACTGGTTCAGCGGACTACGAGTCTGGTTGTGATGGTTGCAAAAGACAGTGCTCAAGTCAGTCTGATTGATGAAGAGTTACGTTTTTTTGGCGTGACACCATATATTTTCCCTGACTGGGAAACACTACCTTATGATCGTCTTTCAGTTCATCAAAGTATTATTTCTGAGCGTTTATCTTTGCTGTCGAATATGCCTCAGCAAGGTGTGGTTTTAGTTGCAGCCACAACTCTGGCTCAACGTATTGCACCGCCAAAATGGTTATTGGGTCAGCACTTTGATATTCGTAAAGGTCAGAAGCTTAATTTTGAAAGTCAGCGTCAGCGATTAAGCCGTGCAGGGTATCGCGCGGTTGAAACCGTCTTTGAACCCGGAGAATATGCACTTCGTGGTAGCCTCATGGATATTTTCCCGATGGGGCAGACTCAACCCATTCGCATCGAGCTTTTTGATGATGAAGTGGAGTCGCTGCGGTTATTTGATGCTGAGACACAACGTACAACGACACATATTGAAAATTTTAGACTTTTACCCGCACAAGAGTTTCCGCTGATTGATGGGCGCGGTATGTTTCGTGAGCGTTTTGGAGACTTATTCCCTGATGCGAGTCCGAAGCGTATTCCCTTTTATCAGGATGTTTTAAATGGAGTATCTGCCCAAGGACTGGAGTATTACCAGCCCCTATTCTTTGCACGTGACGAGTTTATTGAAGGCGGGACTTTATTTGATTACCTTCCGGAATCTTCGCTGATTGTTTCTGATCAAGAAGTTGATCAAGTATTAGATCATTTCTGGGTGGATATTAATCAACGCTATGAAGATCGTCGCCACAATGCCGAGCTTCCGATATTACCCCCCAATGAATTATTTTTAACGGTCAATGAACTATTTGGCCGGCTTAAAGCATTTGGCCGACTGGTGCTATCCGAGCAGCCATTTAGCCCACGTCAGGGCACGTATAATGTCGAAGCGCATGTTCCCCCGTTATTACCAATTGATCATAAGAGTCAGTATCCATTACAAGCCTTGTCGAGCTTTGTCGGGACTTTTAAGGGGCGAGTATTAATCATTGCCGAAAGTGCAGGCCGACGTGAGACGCTCAAAGAGCTGATTAGCCCAGCGCTGGGGAAAATGCCCGTTGTTGAGAGCTTGGACGAGTTCTTAAATGGCAAAATGCCTATTGCGCTTGGCACGGCAGCCCTTGAACGCGGATTGTTGCTCGATAATCAGCTTGCTGTTATTGTTGAAAATCAACTATTTGGTCAACGGGTCATTCAGCGCCGTCGTCGTAAGGTCTCCGAAGTCTCCGAAGAATTTCTGGTAAAAAGTTTATCAGAATTGTCTATTGGTGCGCCTGTAGTTCATATCGATCATGGAGTTGGACGTTACGGTGGGTTGGTTGCCCTAGAAATCGATAATCAAACGCATGAGTTTGTGCAACTTGATTATGCGGATAATGCTAAGGTTTATGTTCCCGTTGCCAACTTGCAACTGATTAGCCGTTATAGCGGTGGTGATCCCGATCATGCGCCACTGCACAAACTAGGCACGGATACTTGGAATAAAGCCAAGCGTAAGGCATTAGAAAAAATCCACGATGTTGCTGCCGAATTGCTCAATATTCAAGCGCGTCGGCAAGCGCGAGAGGGGCATGCCTTTGTGGTTGATGAGCATGCCTACGACATCTTTTGTAGCCAATTTTCGTTTGAAGAAACCCCAGATCAGGCCAATGCGATCACGGCAACGCTGCATGACATGGCACAATCAAAACCTATGGATCGTTTGGTGTGCGGGGATGTTGGATTTGGTAAAACTGAAGTCGCTATGCGTGCGGCATTTGTTGCAGTTCATGGTGGAAAACAAGTCGCTGTATTGGTTCCAACGACTTTGCTTGCACAACAGCACTATGAGAACTTCGTAGATCGTTTTGTCGATTGGCCAGTGCGCATCGAAGTTTTATCGCGTTTTGGCAGTAAGAAAGACCATAATAAGATCCTAGCAGATCTTGCGGCCGGTCAGGTGGATATCATTATTGGCACCCATAAGCTGATTCAAGAGGGGGTAGAATTCCACGATCTAGGACTCATGATTGTTGATGAAGAACATCGTTTTGGGGTCCGGGATAAAGAAAAAATTAAAGCAATTCGCGCTGATGTGGATATGCTGACATTGACGGCTACACCGATCCCGCGAACGTTAAATATGGCTTTTTCAGGCATCCGTGATCTGTCTATTATTGCGACGCCACCTGCGCGTCGTCTCGCGGTTAAAACTTTTGTGCTAGAGAAAACCAGCGCAGCGCTGAAAGAAGCAATTTTGCGTGAGCTACTCCGTGGTGGACAAGTTTATTTCTTGCACAATGATGTTGATAGTATCGAGCGCGCGGCAACAGAACTACGGACATTGATTCCTGAAGCGCGTGTTGCCGTTGCTCATGGCCAAATGCGTGAGCGTGAACTTGAGCAGGTTATGCAAGCGTTCTATCACAAGCAAGCCAATATCTTGGTCTGCTCAACGATTATTGAGACCGGGATTGATGTCCCTAATGCCAATACCATCATTATTGAACGCGCAGATAAATTGGGCTTAGCACAATTGCATCAATTACGTGGACGTGTAGGTCGATCTCATCATCAAGCTTATGCTTACCTTATGGTGCCTTCGGTTAAAAATCTGAAAGGGGATGCTGAAAAGCGCCTTGATGCAATTCAGCGTGCATCGACGCTTGGTGCGGGATTCATTTTAGCGACTGAGGACTTGGAAATTCGTGGGGCAGGAGAGCTTCTCGGCGAAGAGCAAAGCGGCAATATGCAAGCCATCGGTTTTAGTTTGTATATGGATATGCTCGAACGTGCAACGAAAGCCATTCAAAATGGTAAAGCCCCAAATCTCGATGCACCGTTATCGTTGACCAGTGATATTAATTTAAATTTACCGGCTTTAATTCCAGATCAATACTTAGGCGATGTGCATCAGCGACTATTATTTTATAAGCGTATCAGTCATGTTTCTGATTCCGAATCACTCAATGAAATTCGCGTCGAAATGATGGACCGGTTTGGCATGTTACCAAATCAGGCACAAAATTTATTTCATGTCCATCGCTTAAGGATTCAGGCAGAAAAGCTGGGTATTGAGAAAATGGATTTTAATGCGAAAGGCGGCATTATTGAGTTCTCAACGGAAACACCTGTTGAGGCGATGACCATCATTAAAATTATTCAAGCTAAACCGAAATTTTTTAAGATGGAAGGTGGTCGCCGTTTGCGCGTGACAGCGAATCTTATCGATGAAAAAGAACGTTTAAACTTTGCAAAAGAGCTCCTTGAGCAAATGGGTTAATTTTTTTTCATAGTTCAGAAGATCTATGCAGTGTAGCCAAATCGTTGAAGAGAAAGTTTGAAGCCCCTCCTTTTTTAAGTAGGGGCTTTGCTTTATTCCATCATCAAGAAAAGCATCACTATTTTGACTAGCCTATCACTTAATAAAAAAAACTGTAAAAGTTTCTTGTCGAATTGCACAGCTTTGGGGCAATATGACGCTCTTTTTTGGGGAACATCTGAGGGTCTTAAATTGCATAGTTTTGGTGCGGTTAAGGTGCTCTGAAGTCTTTTCCTACAATATTGATTGAGCAATGAGGGGGTGAAATGAATAGCAGTAGTGATGTGCTGTTTATACTGTTAGGCGCTGTGATGATTTTGGCCATGCATGCAGGCTTCGCTTTTCTTGAATTAGGGACGGTGAGAGTCAAGAATCAAGTGAATGCATTGGGTAAAATCATGACCGATTTTTCAATCTCAGCAATTGCTTATTTCTTTGTCGGATATTGGTTGGCATACGGTATCACCTTCTTTGATTCTGCAACGATTTTGACGGCGGACAAAGGGTATGGATTAGTTAAGTTTTTCTTTCTATTGACGTTTGCTGCTGCTATTCCAGCGATTATCTCCGGTGGTATTGCTGAGCGCGCAAAATTCCATCCGCAATCTATTGCGACTCTACTGTTAGTTGCTTTTGTTTATCCATTTTTTGAAGGTATTAGCTGGAATAATAACTTTGGTGTGCAACAGTGGCTTACAGATACCTTTGGTGCACCATTTCATGATTTTGCTGGCTCAGTGGTTGTGCATGCCGTTGGCGGCTGGATTGCACTCGTTGCTGTACTGCTACTGGGTGCTCGTCGAGGTCGCTATGGAAAAGATGGGCGTGTTGCGGCGCATCCGCCGTCATCCATTCCTTTCCTTGCACTGGGTTCATGGATTTTAATTGTGGGCTGGTTTGGATTTAACGTGATGAGTGCACAACGTTTAGATGCCATTTCAGGTTTGGTTGCGATTAACTCATTGATGGCGATGGTCGGTGGTACTTTAGCAGCCAACCTTGCTGGCAAGAATGATCCAGGTTTCATGCATAATGGTCCATTAGCAGGTTTAGTTGCAATTTGTGCAGGATCCAATATTGTGCATCCTTTAGGCGCACTTGTGATCGGCGCAATCGCAGGTGGTTTATTTGTTTATCTTTTTACCTTCACTCAAAATCGCCTAAAAATAGATGATGTGCTTGGTGTATGGCCATTGCACGGTGTATGTGGTGCTTGGGGAGGCATTGCTGCCGGTATATTTGGTATTCAAGCCCTAGGTGGTTTAGGCGGCGTCTCCATCTTCTCGCAAATCATTGGCACTGTTTTAGGTATCGTGATTGCATTGGCTGGAGGCTTTGTTGTCTATGGTGTGCTGAAGGTGACCATGGGATTACGCTTAACCCCAGAGGAAGAATACGAAGGCGCTGATCTGACGATTCACAAAGTTTCTTCGACTTTTGAGCGTGAGACTTTTTAAGAAACTCTTATCAATAAAAAACGCATCTTCAAGGGTGCGTTTTTTTATGGCTTAAATATTTCAAGAAAATTATGTCCACTCTATATTGAAATCTCTTTATTTGCTGTATAAACGAGAATACGGTGCTGGGTGTTTTTTGGCCATTTATTTCATGTTTTAATGCTAACCGTATCATTGATCTTAAATAGTAGAATTTATAAAGGATAGAAAAATGAACTGGTATCTCGATGTGTTAAAAAATCGATATGCACAATTTGAAGGGCGTGCACGTCGTGAAGAGTTCTGGATGTTTATACTGGTCTATATTCTGATCAGTATCGCCGTAAATGTCGTTGATGCAATTTTGGGAACACGGATTTTAGGAGCCATTTATTGGCTAGCGCTTTTGGTTCCTTGTATCGCTTTAAGCGCACGCAGACTGCATGACACGAATCGAAGTGGATGGTGGCAGTTAATTGGCCTTATCCCCATTATTGGTACCATTATTCTTATTGTCTGGTTTGCAACCGAAGGTCAATCCGAAAGTAATCAGTATGGGATGAACCCTAAAGCTTAGTAGCAGTCGACCAATCAACTATCGGATTTTAGAAATTAAAAAGCCATTGGGATATCCCAATGGCTTTTTGACAATTCTATCAATTTTAATGTAACTTCAGGGTGGGTCCAGAATTACGGGAAAGTAAATCTTTGAACATCAGTACACCGGTTTTGAAAACGCCGTGCAGTGCGACCTGATGTAAACGATATAAAGACAAGTACATGATGCGTGCAAAGAAGCCTTGAACGTTAATCTTTCCAATCAAGTTACCGACAGTATTAGTCTCACCCAAAGAAATGAGCGATCCTTTATCACTGAAGCTGAAGGTGGGTAGAGGTTTACCTTGAAGTTTTGCTTTGAGTATTTTTGCCAATACAATCGCTTCTTGATTAGCCACCTGCGCGCGCGGAGGTACTGCACGCTCTGCACCTTCGGGGGTAAAGCTCGCACAATCTCCAAATGCAAAGATCGAGTCATCACGCGTTGTTTGAAGTGTAGCGCGGACAACAAGTTGATTAATACGGTTGGTCTCAAGCCCTGCGATATCTTTTAAAACATCTGGTGCTTTGATGCCTGCTGACCAGACTTTCAGCGTAGCGGGTATAAAAATGTCGCCGTCACATTCGACAGAGTCTTTATGAATCGCGGTCACACGACGGCTAGTCAGTACCTGTATATTAAAATCCACCAATTGATCCGTTGCTGTGGATGAGGTATGTTTTGACAGGACAGGGAGAATACGATCTGCGGCTTCAATTAGGGTGATTCTGACATTACCTGGATCAATGCTATTGAGCCCATATCGAGTAAATTCATGCGCAGCATGGTGTAGCTCCGCAGCCAGTTCTACGCCCGTCGCGCCAGCCCCAATAATGGCAATATTGAGATCTTGAGGACTAGGATTCTCAATTGCACGTGCTTGAGCTTGTAAGTAGAGATTTAGAAATTCACGCTGGAAGCGGTCCGCTTGGGCACGTGAATCGAGAAAAATGCAATTCTCTTTTGCCCCAGGAGTACCGAAATCATTGGATGTTGAACCGATAGCGATCACCAAACTGTCATAACGTAGACTGCGTTCAGGAGCAATCTCATGACCCGTCTCATCAGTTAGAGGCTCTAAAATTAGCCGCTTATCTACACGATTAATATCTTTCATTCGTCCTAGATGAAACTCGAAATAATTTTTTGAAGCATGTGCAAAGTAATTTAGTTCGTCTTCAAAGGAATTAATCGTCCCGGCCGCAACTTCGTGCAATAAGGGCTTCCAGATGTGAGTTAATGTAGCATCAACAAGGATAATCTTTGCTTTACCTTGTTTCCCTAAGCTTTTTCCAAGCCGTGTTGCTAGTTCTAAACCACCTGCACCACCTCCAACAATAACAATGCGATGCTGTGAGTTCGAAGATTTTGTTTTAGTGGATTGCGTCATGTTAAAACACCTAGTTTTGAGAAAGCTTTAATATTTACGGAGGCTCAAAAATGAAAGTAGCCCAAAAAGATAATTGTGATCAGTATGCCTATCGCTAAAATAATATGACAGTTATAGGGTTAAATAAATTTGCCAATTGTTCTACAATTAGCGCATGATTCCCGCCATTATTGCGCTAATGGCTTAAGACTAAAAATGAATCATAATCATCGTCGTATAGCAAAGAAGCTGACTGGCGAATGGAGTAAAGCATAAATGATGGCAGATGATGCGATGAATACCCAGCAGAATTCAGAAGTAGATACTCTGATTAAAGATCATATCGCTAAACATGCAGTACAGCCAACCATTGCTTATGCATTGTCTTTTGAAAACGTTGGGCAACATTTGATTGATGTTGTGATGACGTTTACCGCGCAAGCACACCAAGAGTTATGGCTACCGGCATGGGTGCCTGGAAGCTATTTAATTCGTGAATTCTCGCGTCATGTCAGTACACCCGTTGCAAAGTCCATTCGGAATAATCTTTCAGTTACGAAGTCGATTTTTATCGAGAAAATCAGTAAAAACCATTGGCGTCTTGATACTGCTGCGGGTGAACACATTGAAATACGCTATCAAGTATATGCTTTTGATTTATCTGTACGTGGAGCTTATCTCGACCAAACGCGGGCTTATGCCAATCCAGCCTGCATATGTCTTGCTGTCGCAGGGCAGGAGCATCAGTCTATTTTACTGACGATTGATCCTGGTAGCGCATTTGCCAACTTGCCAATAGCATGCTCTTTAGATCCGCTAAATGTTAAAGATAAAACAAGTCAGCAGAATCATGAGACTCATCATAAGTTCCATTTTGAAGCACTAAATTACACTCACCTGATTGATCATCCATTTGAAATTGCTGCGCAGACACTCGCTCAATTCGAAGTCAGCGGGATCCCACATCAGATCGCAATCTCTGGTCGACATCGTACTAACATTAAACGTCTGACAGAGGATCTGTTAAAAATTTGTCGTTATGAGATTGAGTTTTTTGGCAGTGCACCGTTTCCTCATTATTTATTTATGGTCATGGCGACGGGGTCCAGTTATGGAGGGCTTGAGCATCAAGATTGTACGAGTCTGATCACACCTCGTGAAGATTTACCACAGCCTAATGAGCCAGAACAACCATCTGCTTCTTACCGCCGTTTTCTAGGATTATGCAGCCATGAATATTTTCATTCGTGGTTAGTCAAATTTATTCGCCCGCAAGAGTTTGCGGTGTTGGATCTGGGGCGGGAAGTTTATACGCGGATGCTTTGGGTCTTTGAAGGGTTTACCTCTTATTATGATGATTTGATTCTTTATCGCAGTGGTGTTATTGATCAGAAATCTTATTTAGAGTTGTTGGCAGAGCAATTGACTCGTTATTTACAGAATACAGGACGAGCGCATCAGAGTGTGAGTGACTCAAGTTTTGATGCTTGGATCAAGTATTATCGACCTGATGAAAACTCTCAGAATGCAAGTACAAGCTATTACAATAAAGGTGCATTAATCGCGTTATGCTTAGACTTGAAATTACGTGCAAATGGCAGTTCTCTTGATGTCATTATGGTCAAACTTTATGAACTTGCACAGCAAGGACTTTATCTCAATACAAACACTCTTCCTGATTTATGTGAGGCTTTGATTGGTGATCGCCTAACGGATTTTTGGTCTGATTTTGTTGATGGGACCGTAGAGCTGCCCGTTGTCGAATTATTAAGTGAAGTCGGTGTTAAAACTCACCTAGAGAATAAAACATGGCCGCTGGGACTTAAAGTAGTGGATTCGTCACATGGGCTTTTGATTCAACAGGTTTTGCGTAATTCAGTCGGTGCTCAAGCTGGATTATCTGCACAGGATGTACTGATTGCGATTGAAGGAATACGTGCATCCTCAACTTTATTAAACCATTGGGCAGATGTCTCGGGCTTTAATGCTGAAGCAACTCTATCCACTGGCGAGTCCATAACATGCCATGTATTTCGACGGGATGAGTTAATGGCGATTCAAGTGAAGCCTGTTGCATCTGTAATTCCTCATGTCTCTTTTACTGTTGAGGATACAGAGCGTTCAGCGAAGTGGTTATAAGGTATTCGTTGCGTGTAAGTTTTAGCATTGAAGGGGCGTTGATCAATGGAATATCTAGGATAATCATTCAAGGCGAAATCCTATGAGAGCAGTTTTTAGATCATTTATTGTCTCGGTAACCTTCAGTGATTTATTGCGTGAGGGTATCTAGTGGCGCAAGCAAAAAAAAATGCTCCATCTGTAGTTGCCCGCTCTAATCGGGATGTGGCGTTATACGTTGGTCGTGGGCGAATTGCATTCAATGGGCAAAAAACTTTACTTGATCTATTCTCAAAAGCCATTGAGGAAACCTTAGATTCACCTGCGATAACCTTTGAAAAAGACACGCTCAGTTATCGTGAGCTTTCTATGAGTGCCAAGACACTTGCAGCCTGGATGATTCACGAAGCACATATTAAGCCCGGTGATCGGATTGCCATTTATTTACCCAATAGTTTGTCCTATGGTGTTGCGCTCTATGCAGCATGGTTAGCTCGTGCTGTGGTGGTGAATCTTGGTGTTGCTGTGGTCCATCACGATGTTTTGTTCCAATTACAAGATTCCAGTGCCAAACTTCTGATTACCACACCCAATTTATTAGCCGATATCCAAACCACGCTTTTGCAAACAGGTGTGCGCCATATCGTTACAACGCGTAGGAATGATTATTCGAGCGTGCAATCTATTTTGCGTGAGCTTGTATCTCCCAAGCGCTGGCTGCAACTCATCCAAAGTAAAGAAACATTGCTAACGCATACGCGATTACGTGAAATTTTGTCAAAACGTAGCCATCGTGTTGAGTGGCCTGTGGTCGAATCTGAAGATTTGGCGGTATTACAATATACAAGTGGAACGACAGGACGAGCTAAAGGAGCATTGTTAACGCATGGCAGTTTGCTTGCTAGCCTTCGTCAAGGACAGCATGTTTTAGGTAAAAGTCTAGAGTCGGGTAGTGTCATTTTATGCCCCGTAACACTGCAGCATATTCTTGGATTAAGTACGTTCTTATTGACGGTGAGCGTGCGAGGTACATTGGTTTTGTCCACGATCAGTGCATTAATGGATAATCCTAAGGTTTTATTAGAAAAGCCTTACGATGTGATGTTAGGCATCCCATTACTTTACGATCAACTGTTAAAGGTATCGACTAATTTTAAAGTTAACCCGAAGCTTAGATTGTTTATTTGCGGTGGTGGGTCAGCCAGTCTAAGCTTGCAAAAACAATGGCATGAACATACTGGTAATTACATTATTGAAGGCTATGGGTTGAGTGAAGCTTCTCCGCTCATATCTGCGACACCTCCACATCGTGTACGCATTGGTACTTCGGGTGTTATTACGCCAGAAACAGAAGTTCGAATCGTATCCAATCAAGGTGATCCGCTAGGTTTCAACCAAGCCGGAGAGCTATGGGTCCGTGGTCCACAGCTTATGCGTGGCTATTGGCAGCTTCCCCAAGCAACGAGTGAAGTGCTTACGCATGATGGTTGGCTTCGGACAGGCGATATTGCCTCCTTAGATGAAGATGGTTACCTTAGGGTACTTGAACGAAAAAAAGATGTATTTTGGGTACATAATGAACTTGTTTTTCCACAAGAAATTGAAAGTGCGGTTGCAGAGCATGAAGATGTTGTGGATTGTGTCGCAGTACAAGAAATACTGAAAAATGAGCAAGGCGATGATGCGACACAGCGAATTATTAAGTTGTTTGTGGTTGCCCGAAATGGCCTGACACCAGAACGCTTATCTGCTTATCTACAAAGTCATCTTAAAACGAATGAAATTCCCGATAAAATCGTATTTGTCGATAAAGTCCCGCGTGGCCCAATGGGAAAAGTTCTACGTCGCCTTTTTCAGGAGTTACCTGCATCAGTCGTTTCAAAAGTAGGGAGTGTATTGAAAATGGACGAAATTGTTGCAAAAACGGCAGATGATAAACCAGATCCAGATAAAGAGAAGTAATCAGTTACCTCCCAATTCTGAAAAAACATAATTTACTCAAGTCTCTCGGATAATCTTTATGCGGCGTGCACTGTTTTGGTTTCGTCGTGATCTACGTTTAGAGGATAATTGTGCACTTTATCATTGCTTAAAAGAGAATGATCAGGTCATTCCTATCTTCATTTTTGATCAAGAAATTCTCAGCGGTTTACCCAAGCAAGATAAACGTGTCGAGTTCATCTGGTATTGTGTCCAAAATATAAAGAAACAATTGAATGAACAAGGTTCAGACTTAGTTGTAAATTATGGTACGGCTCTTGATGTTGTCGAGCTGGCAAAACGATTTAATGTCAATGCGGTCTATTGTAATGAGGATTATGAACCTTCTAGTATCAATCGGGATGACAATATTAAAAGTGCGTTAGGGCAACTGAAGATTGCTTTCTATTCTTATAAAGACACTGTGATCTTCGCAAAAAAAGAAATATTGACGCAACAAGATGAACCCTATCATGTCTATACCCATTATAAAAACGCATGGCGTAAGCGGCTTGAGTCTGCAGATTATTTATCTTATCCCAGCTTAAAACTGTTGGGTAACTTTGAAAGACTTGATCCGGCACCTATGCGGGCTCTAGACCATTTTGGTTTTGTCGAGGCTGGTATTGCTGATGCTAAAATCTCAAAGGCGACACGACATGCCGAATTCCTTTTTGAACAATTCAAAGCGCATAAGATTCTTCTTTATAAAAATGACCGCGAGTTTCCGAGTCTCAATGGCACATCATTTCTATCGGTACATTTACGCTTTGGGACCATTTCCATTCGCAAAATTGTTCGTGATGTGGTCCGGCTTTCTCAAGCACTAACCGGGGATCAAAAAGAGAGTTGTGAGGTATGGTTAAATGAGTTGATCTGGCGAGATTTTTACTTTCAGATACTGTTCAATTATCCTCATGTTGTTACTTTACCTTTTAAAAAACAATATATCGATTTCCCTTGGGGCGATAATCCTGCGGGCTTCGAGGCTTGGTGTAATGGGCAAACAGGCTACCCCTTAGTCGATGCCGCTATGATGCAGCTTAATACCTTAGGTTTTATGCATAATCGCTTGCGCATGGTGACGGCTTCATTCCTGATCAAACTCATGCTGATAGATTATCGTTTGGGTGAACGCTATTTTGCTTTAAAATTATTAGATTTTGATCTGTCAGCAAATAACGGAGGGTGGCAGTGGTCAGCATCGACAGGCTGTGATGCGCAGCCTTTTTTTAGGATATTTAATCCTATGACCCAAAGTCAGAAATTTGATCCCATGGGGATATTTATCAAAAAGTATCTGCCTGTATTTGCAGATGTTCCTGCAAAATTCCTGCATGCACCTTGGCAGTATCAAGCAGAATTACTCCATTATGGTATTGAGTTGGGTCGAGACTATCCATTACCAATCGTAGACTATGTACACGCACGAAAACATGCGTTAGCGGTATTCGAACATTTCATGATGGTTAAAAAATCAAGGTAAGACCTGATTAAGGGAATTTGTTCAAACTCAAACCGCAATATAATCGACAATTCGCCATTCACCCGGTGCAATATCATCAAGTTGATAAGGTCCAATCTGTGCACGAATCAGACGTAGTGTAGGATGTCCGACGGCTGCAGTCATACGTCTTACTTGACGATTCCGACCTTCACAAATTTGAATCTCAAGCCATGTTGTCGGAATCTGAGCCCGAAAACGTACGGGTGGATTCCGAGGCCAGATAGTTGGTGTATCCATCCTTTTGATTTTTGCTGGGAGAGTCATACCATCATTGAGCCTAACACCAAGCCTGAGTGCAGCTAGAGATTCTTCGGTAGGGTCACCATCAACTTGTACCCAATAGGTCTTGAATTGTTTTTGTTTGGGCTGTGTCAGTCTTGCGTTGACTACACCATCATTAGTTAATAGCAATAAACCCTCGGAGTCCCGATCTAAACGACCCGCAACCCGTAAAGTGGGATCATGAATAAAATCAGCAAGTGTTCTACGTTCCCCTTCGGCACGAAACTGAGTGAGAACATCATAAGGTTTGTTAAAAAGCACGATTTTAGGCATGGGATTTTTTTCAGCAATTGGTTTTAGCGGTATTACACACTGAGGGTTTTGTATCGTTGAATTTTAAAATATGCAACTATTGAGAATAGTTTAACGATATTTAGTGAAAAATTCTTGTATTAGCACTTTTTTTGATCGAATTGGGGTTGACTATCATCTTTGAAAATATCTCTATTTGTTATCTAAATTCCGAATGACCGTGACTTTGTTTACCATAGCTCGTGGCTGGAAAGAGGATTAAAGATCATTGGTTTTAATCTACTGACCGCGAAAAGTTCTCGTAAAGTATGACTTAAAAAATTAAGTTATAGCGTCTAAAAGTTTTGCTGTAGTTGTTTTTTACTGTGCTATAGATATTCAAACATCTGTGTCATGGTTATAAATCTAAGCTTGTATCTGAAAAAGGGAGCGCCTCTATAATGGGTTATCAGAAGATCGTGGTTCCAACTGATGGTGACAAAATCACCGTAAACGCCGACCTATCCCTGAATGTCCCCAATCACCCGATTATCCCTTTCATTGAAGGTGATGGTATTGGTGTCGACATCACTCCCGTTATGATCAAAGTCGTTGATGCGGCAGTACAGAAAGCCTATAGCGGCAAACGTGCGATTGTGTGGATGGAAGTCTATTGTGGCGAAAAAGCCAATAAAGTATATGGCACCTACATGCCAGAAGAAACATTTGAAGCACTTCGCGAATTTATTATTTCGATTAAAGGTCCTTTGACAACGCCAGTTGGTGGCGGTATGCGCTCTTTGAACGTTGCGATGCGTCAAGAATTGGATTTATACGTTTGTGTGCGCCCAGTACGTTGGTTTGAAGGGGTTCCAAGCCCAGTTCAACACCCTGAATTAACCGATATGGTGATCTTCCGTGAAAATTCAGAAGACATTTATGCGGGTATCGAGTGGAAAGCGGATTCTCCTGAAGCGATTAAAGTTATCAAGTTCTTAAAAGAAGAAATGGGCGTGACTAAAATTCGTTTCGATCAGAACTGCGGTATCGGTATTAAGCCTGTTTCAAAAGAAGGTACACAGCGTTTAGTACGCAAAGCGATTCAGTTCGCGATCGACAATGATAAGCCAAGTGTGACACTCGTTCACAAAGGCAACATCATGAAATATACCGAAGGGGCATTTAAAGAGTGGGGCTATGAGCTCGCTCGTGAGCGTTTTGGCGGAGAGCTGATCGATGGCGGTCCTTGGGTCAAAATTGTGAATCCAAGAACAGGTAAAGACATCATCATCAAAGATGTAATCGCTGATGCGTTCTTGCAACAAATTCTAATGCGTCCAGCAGATTACTCTGTGATTGCAACATTGAATTTGAATGGCGACTATATTTCTGATGCCTTGGCCGCTGAAGTTGGTGGTATCGGCATCGCGCCAGGGGCAAATATTGGTGGTGCGATTGCTGTTTATGAAGCAACGCACGGTACGGCACCGAAATATGCAGGCCAAGATAAAGTTAACCCAGGCTCAATCATTCTTTCTGCTGAAATGATGCTGCGTGATATGGGCTGGACTGAAGCAGCTGACTTGGTTATCAAAGGAATTTCGAATGCCATTGCTGCAAAGACAGTGACGTATGACTTTGAGCGTTTAATGCCTGGTGCGACATTGATGCGTAGTTCTGAATTTGGTGATGCTATAATCGAGCATATGGATGACTGATTTTTCAGTGATCTGAATATAAAAAACCAGCGCAAGCTGGTTTTTTATTGGATGAATCATGGGCATACAATTATCTAGGGTAATTCTAGAATACCGTTGACAGATTGTTTGAGCAGTTCAATTAATTCAGAATCCATGAATTGATATTCATCAGGAATATCGAGGACATAAACTTTTTTACTGTTTAAGAGTGTACGAAAAGAAGCAGTAAGCCTTACCTTATGTGTTTCCTCCATGACCCATATTATGTCTGCCCATCGGATGTCATTGACTGAGACGACGTGTCTTGCACTGCGACTTGTGCCGCCCGAACGTACTGAGTAATTCGGATGGTTATACCAAATTTGCTCAGCGGTTGGGCTACGCCATTGATTTCGGCTACAGACAAAAAGAATATTTTTTCGGGCGAAACTTGGCAAATGGATACCTCTATCAATATTTGAAACTAATTTTGAACCCACTCCGCGAGTCCTGCACCTAGAGCGAAAACTTGTTGTTCTAAGCGTTCATCCGTAATTTTGCCTTCATGCACTTTCTGTCCAGTTACAGCCACCTGCTCAGGCAAAACAAGAAAGTTTAGGTTGCTTAGATACATACGGACCATCATTAAACTGCGAAGACCGCCGACAATTCCTGGACTTGAAGAAAGCAATGCAACAGGGTAGCGTTTAAAAACTCGCATACCATTTCGTCCATCGGGTTCATTACGCGTCATCCAGTCAAAGGTATTTTTAATCAATGGGGTAAAGAAACCATTATATTCTGGTGATGCAAGCAGTAAGCCGTCATGCTCCTCAAATAAGCGCAGTAGTTTTTGAGTGGTCTCAGGCATACCGTGGGCCTGTTCATCATCTCCGTTATAGAGCGGCATAGGGTAGTCGTTCAAATTAATGAGCGTCACGGTACATCCTGCAATGGATTCTGCACCTGCAATTGCAGTCTGTAGCACTTGGCTGTTTAATGAGCCGTGACGGGTGCTGCCTGAAAAAGCGAGAAGACGTGTAGTCATCAAATTCTCCTAAAATTATTTTAATCACCTAAAACTGCATTGAGTCTAACCACTTATTACATCAATACAAGAAGAAACCGCAATAAACAACAGCAGTATTTTGATTTCTACTTTAAAATCTATTCATTCAAATTTATCCTGTCATTTATTTTTATCTTATAAAGACATCGCATCTGGAGAGCCCAATGCCCCCGTTTATTTTAGTCGATGGCTCATATTATTTATTCCGTGCATTTCATGCCTTACCACCATTAACAACATCGCAAGGTCAAACAACCAATGCGATTAAAGGGGCTTTGTCTGCGCTACAGAAATTGATGCGCCGTATGCAACCGACCCATATGGCTGTGGTGTTTGATACGCCTGAACCGACATTTCGTCATCAGCTTTCCCCCGAGTACAAAGCCCATCGACCAGCAATGCCATCAGAGCTGTCGACACAGATTCCTTACCTCCATGCAATTATTAAAGGTTTAGGGATTCCATTATTATTGCTGCCGGGTGCAGAAGCTGATGATTTGATTGGTACTTTGGCTAAACGTGCTGTGACTGAAGGTCATCACGTGTTGATTTCAACAGGTGATAAAGATATGGCGCAGTTGGTCAATGACCATATCAAACTAGAAGACAGTTTTCGTGATCAGGTACTGGATCATGATGGCGTTATCGCAAAATTTGGGGTGCGTCCAGATCAAATCATCGATTACTTAACATTGATGGGCGATGCCTCTGATGGTATCGCAGGCGTACCGGGTGTGGGCAAGGTCACAGCGGCTAAGCTCTTAAATCAATATCAAACGATTGGTGGCATTTTAGAAAATGCCCATCTCATTAAGGGTAAAGTCGGTGAGAGCATTCGTGAGAATGCCGACAAAATTCCCTTGAATCATCAACTGGCCAGTATCGTCTGTGATTTACCTCTGGCATTAGATTGGCATGAATTAAAACTGGGTAAACCTGATGTACCAGCACTGAAGAAGCTTTATGCCGAGCTTGAGTTCAGAGCTTTATTACAATCGTTAGAGCATCCCAATAATCCTGATAATCAACCAGACTACACACAGCGTAATGAGTCTTCAGTACCATCTCAGACAAAAGAAAAAGAGGATATCCCGCAGGTTTTAAATGTTGAATCAATGGCTGTATTGGAAAGCAGTACACCGATTACTGAAGCGAAATACCATACCATCTTGGATCAGTCAGCGTTTTTGGCTTTGGTTGAGCGTCTAAAGATAGCACCTCGTTTTGCAGTCGATACTGAAACGACGAGTCTGGATTATCGCCTTGCTCGAATTGTGGGGATCTCCGTAGCGCTAAAAGCAGGGGAGGCCTATTACATTCCCATTGGGCACGATTATATGGGTGCGCCAGAGCAATTGGATGCAACCTTCGTGTTCGAGACATTAAAGCCAATTTTAGAAAATCCAGCAATTGGTAAAATAGGTCAACATATGAAATATGATGCTCACCTATTTAACAATCATGGGATTAGCTTACAGGGCTGGGCCTTTGACACAATGCTCGCATCCTACGTCTTAAATCCTACTGCAACACGCCACGGCATGGATGATTTGGCGCAATATTATTTAGATTATAAAACAACGACATTTGAAGAGATTGCGGGTAAGGGCGTCAAGCAGCTCACTTTTAATCAAATTGAATTAGAGCGTGCTGCTCCCTATGCAGCAGAAGACGCTGATATCACTTGGCGGCTCTATGAGCATTTCTCTAAAGAGCTGGCAAAGATCCCGAAACTCCAGCGTTTGCTACTCGATGTTGAAATGCCTACAGCGCAAGTGTTGTATGAGATGGAAAATAATGGTATTCGCTTAGATATAGGTTTCTTGGCGGAATTAGGGCAAAAATTTGGTGAGCAAATTCATGGCCTTGAAGCTCAAGCAATAGAAATTGCTGGGCAACCTTTTAATGTGTCATCTCCAAAGCAACTTGGTGAAATTTTATTTGATAAGCTGGGGATCGCTGGCGGCAAAAAAACTGCTAGTGGGCAGTATGCAACTGGAGAGGCAATTTTAGAGAAAATTGATCATCCAATGATTGCGACGATTTTAGAGTATCGTTCATTGTCTAAGCTAAAGAGCACTTACACCGATAGCTTAATTGCACAAAGTGATCCAGTCTCACATCGTGTGCATACCAGTTATCACCAAGCAATTGCTGCGACAGGGCGTTTATCTTCTACAGATCCTAACTTACAGAATATTCCGATTCGAGGTGAGGTTGGGCGTCAGATTCGCCAAGCTTTTATTGCGCCTCCGGGTCGGATTATTTTAGCTGCCGATTACTCACAAATTGAGTTGCGTTTAATGGCACATTTTTCACAAGATGCTGCATTACTGACAGCCTTCCGTGAAGGGCGTGACATCCATCAGGCAACAGCTGCTGAAGTAATGGGTATTGATCTTGCTGACGTCACTTCAGATCAACGCCGTCAAGCAAAAGCCATTAATTTCGGGCTGTTATATGGCATGTCTGCATTTGGTTTGGCTAAGCAATTGAATCTATCACGCGCAGAAGCTCAGGAATACATCACGCTTTATTTCTCTCGCTATCCCAGTGTGCACGACTATATGGAAAATACGCGTACGCTTGCAGCCGAGCAGGGATATGTTGAAACGGTTTTAGGTCGCCGCTTGTATATGGAAAATATCCGTGCAGGGAATGCGATGGTTCGTCAAGCCGCAGAGCGCGCTGCAATCAATGCGCCTTTACAAGGTTCAGCAGCTGATATTATTAAGCTCGCAATGATTTCTGTAGATCAAGCTTTACCTAAACAATATGCTAAAATGCTACTGCAAGTGCACGATGAATTGGTCTTCGAAGTGGATGAGGACAAAGCGGATGAAGTCACTGCGTTGTTAAAAAAGTTGATGCCTGCAGTCTTAAAAGGACGAGCTGAGATTGATGTGCCTCTTGAAATTGAAGTTGGACGCGGCATTAATTGGGGCGTTGCACATTAAACCATTTAACCGCTAAGTTACCCGCATGAGGATAATTTGGTGATTTGATTTCAAAGCTATAATGGTTTGGATTTTTTAGTTATTTTAAATTTTAGGTGCTTTATCGTTATGTCGTCACCCTATGCTTACACGCTACAACCCATTCCCTATGAGATTACTGCTGCTGAGCAACGCGAGGCTCAATTCGCAGCTTGGAAAAAGAACAATCGCATTAGTACCAAAGTCTGGGCTATTCTCGCTGCGATTTGTGTAGCTGCAATCGCAGGAATTGGATTTTTAAGAGGCTATTCCACGGTGTTTTTTTGGATACTATTAGTGGGTGTGGCACTATATTTAATTTTGCGTGTTTACGGCATGGCGTGGTATGTCAAACGTGAAATTGCAAAATATTCAGTGCAAGACATTAAAGGCATTAAAATTGGTGTGCAGCCTCAAGGGCTGATTATGATTCAAAAAATGGGCTTGCAAGAAGGCCGTGGAATCATCGAATGGAAGCAAGTCACGGAGTGGCAGGAAACGGATAAGTTCATATTTATCACTGCAAGTCAAAAGGGGCAGACGAGTGCGCAGATTTTGCCTAAGCGTTTAGCGGCCCAAAAATTTCCGTTTGATACCGTGCGTAAGCATTTGATAGAAGTGGTCGGGCAGGCGAAGTAACCTTGGTGTCTGACCTCCCCAGTAATGCTACTGTGATTTATCCAGTAGCATTATTTTTATTAAATGGTAAAATGTGATGTATTGTGCATTATTTACATGTGAAGTGAAAAATATATTCGTTTTTTTATTATATTTACTAAATGTTGATCAGTTAAATTTCTAATTTAATATGCCTACTTGATCTCAAAAAGGCTAACTTTTCTATTTCATTTTTATTTATAGTATTGATAATAAATAACTTTTTATTTTTTTTAATTCGATTGCTGATATTGGGAAAATTTCAAAAAATATGCTAAGTTGCTAAAGTTATCAATGTAATAACAACATTGATACTAAATTAGGCTTTAGGGATGCATAAGGAATGAAAAAATCCACTTTTATTTTAACGTCGTTATTGTGCAGTATAACGACTAGTCTATATGCGGCACCGCTTTTTTCACCTGCTTTTTCTAGTAATAGTGATGCCCTTCTTCAGCCTTCCCAATCTAAGCAGTTGGCCACGGTATTAAATGATCCTGCTGTAAAAAACTATAGCTTGGTTCGAACCGACCTTAATGCGCTGACTCAACCCAATGTTGGTGTAAATCTTACCGCTAGTGATGCTTCAACGACAACGAGTCAAACGACGATTAAGCGGTCGGCTAACAATTATTCATGGTTTGGTAAAACGGTAGATGGTAATACCATCATCAGTGTGAATGGTTCTGCTGTTGAAGGCATTATTCATAAAGGATCTAAAGTATTTCGACTCCGTACTTTAGGGGATGGGTTACAAGCCCTGACAGAGATAGACCAGTCCAAATTTCCAAGTGATGAGCCGCTCGGCATTAAGATGCCCTCTGGCAAAGTCGCTAAATCAGCCGCCTCGCAATCATCAGATGCGACAAGCCGCTCTTCAGATGCAGTTGTAACGCCTACTGTTGCGGCTGATCCTAATCCTGTCGTAGATGTGCTTGTGGGTTATACAGCTGCGGTCAAGGCATTGTATAACAACAGTGATGCGGACGTTTTAGCACATATTCAGTTAGCCATTGATGATGCAAACCAAACATATATTAATAGTGCCGTGAACTCTCAACTCCGCTTAGTCGACACCCAAGCAGTTGATTATGTCGAAACGACAGATCTGGGTGTCAGCTTGGCTGCTTGGAAGGGTACGACTGATGGTCAAATGGACAACATCCATGCTCGTTTAAATACGGTGGGTGCTGATATTGCGATCTTAATTACCAGTAAGTCGGGTGCAAATTCTTGTGGTCTGGCATACGTTGGTGCAAACTCTACAGCGTATGCATTTGGCATCGTTGAGGATTCTTGCGCGATTGGTAATCACTCATTTGCCCATGAGATTGGACATCTCTATGGTGCTTTACATGATGTTGCCAATTCTAGTGCAGGAGGGATACCTTATGCGCATGGTTTCCATTATAAGAGTGAGTGGCGTACGGTTATGGCGTATCCTGCTGCATGCCCAGGACAATATAGCTGCCCGCGTATTCCTTATTGGTCTAGTCCAGATATCCTCCACTCGACCATTGCTGATGGGAATGTTCCCATGGGAACAGTCGCCGTTGAGAATAATGCTAAGGTTTTGACTGATAATGCAGGTGTTCTGCAAGGTTTGCGTGCGCATAAGAATTGGAACTGTTTTAATACGCCAAATATCAATCAGCCTTACTTCTTGATCCAAGGCACGACCTTATGTCCATTGGATACGATGACCTCACCGAATGGTCAATATAAACTGACGGTCCAAGAGAACGGCAACTTAGTGATCAAGAATAGTTCGAATGTCCAAATTTGGACCTCGAATACCACGCCGATTGATCCACTGGTTCCAAAAACAGAAATACGTGCAGTACTTGAGCCGACAGGAAATTTTGCAATTTATGATCGTTCCGATGCTACCAAATGGGCAGCTGGAACATCAGTAACCACACCATTGTTATTGCTCCAAGACGATGGCAATCTAGCGGTTTACTCCGTACTCGTACCATTTAGTGCAGGCTTCTCAGACCCATCTGCAGGCACCAGTGCCACAGGTCCTTACGTGATCGCTCCGGGTCAAACATTGACATCAGGTCAAAGTGGAACTTCAGGAAATGGTAAATTCAAGATTACCATGCAAGCAGGTGGGAATCTTGTTGTTACTCGTGTATCCAACTCGGCGGTAATCTTCAGTAGTGGTACATCAGGTGCAGGGAATCGTGCAGTGATGCAGCAGGATGGGAATTTTGTAGTTTACTCACCGAAAAATGTGCCGCTATGGAATACGAAAACTGCTGGCAAAAAAGGAGCGTACGCGCTGCTTCAAGATGATGGTAACTTTGTCGTTTACTCTTTAACTCCTAAATGGAGTTGGAAAACTGGGGCAATTAATTAATTTTGTTTTTGTTATAAAAACACCCTCTATTTAGAGGGTGTTTTTATACGTCTCGTTGTCCATCGTGGTATAGGGTGACCTAGGTTTTTTTTATCGGTTTGACAATCGGATTATTTGTGTCAATTGGTTCGCGTATTTAAAAAAATAATATAAATAAGTTAGTTATAAAGAATTAATGATATATTTTTGATTGAGTTTTTGCCATAATCTTCATACATGCGCTACTGATTGGTCAAAGGAAGACATCGCGATTTATCAGTGTTTTGAGCTAACGTGGAGATATTCAAGGATGACAAAGATCAAATTTTTACTTACCGCATTTGCTTGTTGTTTTGCAACAGGGGTGTATGCGGCACCATTATTTTCCCCCGCCTTTCCAAGTAATGCGGATGCATTACTGATACCCAGTCAAAAAGCACAGTTGGCGAAGGTTCTAGGTGATCCTGGGGTTAAGAGTTATCAGTTCGTTAAAATGAATCTCAAAACATTAGACCAAGCAAGTGTGGACATCAATCCAACCCAAGCTGATGTCTTGCCTGCAACCAACTACATGACAGTCAAACGCTCACAAACAAACTATTCATGGTTTGCAAAGACAAGTGAGGGCAGTACGATACTCAGTGTAAATGGCGATGCTGTCGAGGGCATTATTCATCAAGGCCCTAACGTCTATCGTGTTCAATCACTCGGCAAAGATTTACAGGTCATTACGGAGATTGATCAATCGAAATTTCCTGAACGCTATGATCGACCTGATACCGTTCAACCTGATAAAGCACTCAATCAAAAATTAGTGTCCTCTCCCAGTACCTCATTAGATGTTTTGCCAGCAAGTTCAAAAGACACCAAGCCTGCTACTGCGCAAGATTCCGTGCCGATAGTAGATGCAACACTCGTTTATACTCCAGAAGTTGAAGCGCGTTACACTGATAAAGCTGCGTTGATGGCACATCTACAACTAATGATCGACGATGCCAATCAGCATTATGCTAACAGTGTTATTAATGCACAAATGCGTTTAGTGGATGTCATTCGTGTTGATTATGTTGGCACAACGGATCTGGGGCAAAGTTTAAATGATCTCAGAGGCACCACAGATGGTAGCTTAGATGATATTCATGCAAGAGTCAGTAAAACAGGGACGGATATCACGGTTTTGATCACCAGTAAAGTGGGATCAAATCTTTGTGGTATTGCGTATGTGGGTGTTAAAAATACTGCGTATGCATTTGGTGTTGTTGATGATGGTTGTTCTATATCCAATCATACATTTGCTCACGAAACAGGACACATCTATGGCGCAGGACATGATATCGCAAACAATTCTGCTGCAGGGGTTGCGCATGGCTTATTAGTCCCTGGTAACTGGCGTACTGTGATGGCTTATGCATGTACTTCAGGTGTCTGTCCAAAAATCCCTTACTATTCAAATCCAGATATTACGCACTCTGCTACCATTGATGGTGTCAAAAAGGATATTCCGATTGGAACTGTCGCTCAGGAAAATAACGCAAAAATTCTGAATGACAATGCGGCGACTTTAGCGGGTTTGCGTGCGCATAAGAATTGGAACTGTTTTAATACGCCAAATATCAATCAGCCTTACTTCTTGATCCAAGGCACGACCTTATGTCCATTGGATACGATGACCTCACCGAATGGTCAATATAAACTGACGGTCCAAGAGAACGGCAACTTAGTGATCAAGAATAGTTCGAATGTCCAAATTTGGACCTCGAATACCACGCCGATTGATCCACTGGTTCCAAAAACAGAAATACGTGCAGTACTTGAGCCGACAGGAAATTTTGCAATTTATGATCGTTCCGATGCTACCAAATGGGCAGCTGGAACATCAGTAACCACACCATTGTTATTGCTCCAAGACGATGGCAATCTAGCGGTTTACTCCGTACTCGTACCATTTAGTGCAGGCTTCTCAGACCCATCTGCAGGCACCAGTGCCACAGGTCCTTACGTGATCGCTCCGGGTCAAACATTGACATCAGGTCAAAGTGGAACTTCAGGAAATGGTAAATTCAAGATTACCATGCAAGCAGGTGGGAATCTTGTTGTTACTCGTGTATCCAACTCGGCGGTAATCTTCAGTAGTGGTACATCAGGTGCAGGGAATCGTGCAGTGATGCAGCAGGATGGGAATTTTGTAGTTTACTCACCGAAAAATGTGCCGCTATGGAATACGAAAACTGCTGGCAAAAAAGGAGCGTACGCGCTGCTTCAAGATGATGGTAACTTTGTCGTTTACTCTTTAACTCCTAAATGGAGTTGGAAAACTGGGACAATTAATTAATTTTGTTTTTGTTATAAAAACACCCTCTATTTAGAGGGTGTTTTTGCAAGATAGAAGCTTGGGGGGGAGATAGCGTCAGATTTTTACAGTGCTGCTTTCAGATCCGCAGCTTTATCAGTACGTTCCCAACTGAAGTGCAAACCATTAGCCTGACGACCAAAGTGACCATAGCTCGCTGTTTCTTGATAAATGGGGTGAAGCAAATCAAGCATACGGCTGATACCGTATGGACGCAGATCGAAGTGTTCACGGACTAGCGCGATGATGATCTCATCACTGACCTTTCCAGTTCCAAAAGTATTGATTGAAATGGAGGTGGGTTCTGCAACACCAATAGCATAGCTGACTTGGATTTCGCATTTATCAGCAAGTCCTGCCGCAACGATATTCTTCGCAACATAACGGCCAGCGTAAGCTGCAGAGCGGTCTACTTTAGATGGGTCTTTACCAGAGAATGCGCCGCCGCCATGACGCGACATACCGCCATAAGTATCTACGATAATTTTACGACCTGTTAGTCCGCAATCGCCTACAGGACCACCGATCACAAAAATGCCTGTCGGATTAATGTGGTATTGGGTTTTGGCATGAAGCATTTCGCTAGGGAAGATTGATTTAACGATCTCTTCCATAACGGCCTCTTTTAATGCCGTTTGAGAAATTGAAGGATCATGCTGTGTCGAGAGTACAATCGCATCAACGTATTTAGGCACACCATTTTCATAGTGAAAGGTCACCTGGCTTTTTGCATCGGGTCTTAACCAAGGCAAGGTTCCATTTTTACGCAGTTCGGCTTGTTTCTCGACAAGACGGTGTGCGAAGCAAATCGGAGCTGGCATCAGAGAGTCTGTTTCGTTAGATGCATAGCCAAACATGAGTCCTTGGTCACCTGCACCTTGGTCTTCCGGTTTTTGACGATCAACGCCTTGTGCAATATCTGGTGACTGTTTGCCTAAAATGTTTAGGACGGCACATGTCGAACCATCAAAACCTAAGTCTGAATGGTTGTAGCCGATACTATTTACGGTATCACGTGCAATTTTTTCAAAATCGACGTTGGCGGTAGTTGTGACTTCCCCAGCTAAAACGACAACACCGGTTTTTACCAATGTTTCACAGGCCACACGTGCATGTTTATCTTGGGCTAAAATTGCATCAAGGATAGCATCGCTGATTTGGTCAGCCATTTTATCAGGGTGGCCTTCACTGACCGATTCAGAAGTAAAAACAGAGTATTCACGCATGTAAAAACCACTTGCTTATCAAAAGTATTATCCGAGTCATGATAACGCGATTTTTTACGAGCGACTAGCATTGATCATGTAAAAACGCACTACAAACGACCGATATCGCATGTACACTCATACTAAATGTGTTTCTTTATCAAGAATGCTTTACCCACTATGCCAATTCAACGACAATAGCCCATCATATTTTTGCGCAACGATCTGCCCCCTAGGTGTTTGTTATGAATCAATCAACCCACTCTCATAGTCAGCCAGTTTTTAACCCACCTTTGAATCAGCGCCCTCTTGCAAATGCTATTCGTGCACTTGCTATGGATGCCGTTCAAAAGGCTAATTCAGGTCATCCTGGTGCGCCCATGGGCATGGCAGATATTGCTGAGGTGCTTTGGCGTCAGATTTTACGTCATAACCCCAGTAACCCAGATTGGGTGAACCGTGATCGTTTTGTGTTATCCAATGGTCATGGCTCCATGCTGCAATATGCACTGCTACATTTGACAGGCTATGATGTGTCCATTGAGGACATCAAACAATTTCGTCAACTACATAGCAAGACGCCAGGTCACCCTGAGTATGGTTATACCGTTGGGGTTGAAACAACGACAGGCCCATTGGGTCAAGGTATTGCAAATGCCGTAGGTTTTGCTGTAGCAGAGAAAACCTTAGCAGCACAATTTAATCGTGATGGTTTAGCTGTTGTTGATCACTTCACTTATTGCTTCTTAGGCGATGGCTGTTTGATGGAAGGCATCTCACATGAAGTATGTTCCCTGGCAGGCACATTGCAATTAGGCAAGCTGATCGCATTCTACGACGATAATGGCATTTCTATTGATGGCGAAGTTGAAGGCTGGTTCAGTGATGATACACAAAAGCGTTTTGAGTCATATGGCTGGCATGTCATCAAGGTTGATGGTCACGATGCACATGCAATTCGTGAAGCAACACTTGCTGCTCAAGCAGAAAGCGCTAAACCATCATTGATCATTTGTAAAACGATCATTGGCCTAGGCTCACCCAATAAACAAGGTAAAGAAGAGTCTCATGGTGCACCTTTGGGTGCTGCTGAAATTTTACTGGCCCGTGAAGAACTCGGTTGGACCGATGATGCTTTTGTGATCAGCGATGAAATCTATGAAGCATGGGATGGCAAGGCCAAAGGTGCTGCACTTGAGCAGCATTGGGATTCTGTGTTTGATATTTATCAATCACGTTATCCAGAACTGGCAGCAGAATTAAAACGCCGCTTGAGTGGTACTTTACCCGCTGATTTTGAAGAAAAAGCAAATGCCTTTATCGCAGACTGCAATGAAAAAGCAGAGACCATCGCAAGCCGTAAGGCAAGTTTAAATACACTCAGTGCTTTGGGTCCAATTTTGCCGGAGTTATTGGGTGGTTCTGCAGATTTGGCAGGTTCAAACTTTACGATCTGGAAAGGCTGCGAAGGTATTCAGGATAATCCCGCGGGAAATTACATCCATTACGGTGTCCGCGAGTTTGGTATGACAGCCATGGCTAACGGCATTGCACTGCATGGTGGGTTTATTCCCTATGTCGCAACTTTCCTGATTTTTATGGAATATGCACGCAATGCGGTCCGCATGTCGGCACTGATGAAACAACGCGTCATTCATGTTTATACGCATGATTCGATAGGCTTGGGTGAGGATGGTCCAACCCATCAACCTATTGAACAAATTGCATCTTTGCGTGGTACACCAAATCTGCATCTCTGGCGTCCTGCAGATACTGTTGAATCAGCAGTTGCTTGGAAACTTGCACTCCAGCGTCAAGATGGTCCAACTGCACTGATTTTCTCACGTCAAAACCTCCCTTTTCAAACTCGATCAGTGGCCCAATTGGCGGATGTCGCTAAAGGTGGTTATGTGCTTGCTGCAGAGAAAGGGGTACTTAAAGCGATCATCATTGCAACGGGTTCTGAGATTGCTTTGGCGATGGAGGCTCATGCTCAGCTTGACGGCGTACGCGTCGTATCCATGCCGTCATGTGAAGTCTTCATTGAGCAATCTGCAGAATACCGCGAGTCGGTATTACCAAGTGCTGTTCGTGCTCGTGTTGCTGTTGAAGCTGCGCATGTGGATTACTGGTGGAAGTTTGTAGGGTTAGATGGTCGTGTAATTGGTATGCGCTCATTCGGTGAGTCTGCACCCGCAGGAAAACTATACGAACATTTTGGCATCACAACTCAGGCCGTTGTTGATGCTGTTAATGAGTTGGTGGGCTAATCGTTTAATTTTGCCTAATTTTTATAATTAGGCTTTAGATTAATGAATACAGACAATATAAATGAGAGTAGGGAAGGCAGTTAACATTTATTGCACTTCCTGATCTCATTTTTTATTTGTATCTCAATTTTTTGGCATCTTAAAGGAATTAAACTTGAAACCCGCTATAGATCAAATTACTCCAAGACCTTTGCGCGTCGCAATTAATGGCTTTGGTCGGATCGGTCGCAATGTCTTGCGGGCATGGTTTGAAAACAATTGCATTCCTGATATTGAAATCGTTGCCATCAATGATATTGCCTCATTTGATATCTTGGCGCATCTCTTGCGTTTTGACAGTGCGCATGGACGGTTTCAAGGCACTGTTGGGCTAGAAGGCTCGGAATTGATTGTAGCAAGTTCACAGCAAATTCGGCGAATTCAACTATTACAGCAAGCCGATCCTTCATTGTTACCTTGGGCTGATTTGGAAATCGATTTAGTTCTAGAGTGCAGTGGTCACTTTCGGTCCCGAATTGATGCATCAAGGCATTTATCTGCCGGTGCTAAGCGCGTGATTATCAGTGCGGCACCTTTTGATACGGTAGATGCTGCCATTGTATTTGGGGTGAATGAGACGCTGCTAAAACCGTCAGATAAAGTGATTTCGAGTGTATCGTGCACGACACAGGCTCTCGTTCCCTTGGTCAAGATATTGGATGATGCCTTTGGTATAGAGTCCGCATTGATGACTGAAATTCATGCTATGACGGCGGATCAATCGGTACTCGATCATGCGCATCGTGATCCCCGTCGTGCGCGCGCGTCTGCTCAAAATATCATTCCCACGACATCCAGTGCACTCGGGGCTTTAAAGCGTGTCTTACCGCATATGGAGCACCGTATCGAAGGCTATTCCATTCGGGTACCGACATTAAATGTCGCTGCGATTGATCTTTCTTTTGTGATGGAGCGTCCAGCGACGATTGAGCAAATCAATCAGACTTTAATCGACGCGGCGCAAGGTCATTATCGACATATTATGGATGTGACCGACCAGCCTTTGGTTTCGAGTGACTTTAACCATCAGTCGTTTTCGCTGGTGGTGGATAGTTTGCAGACGATGGTTGCAGGGCGACAAGCCAAAGTATTGGCTTGGTATGATAATGAGTGGGGTTATGCAAATCGGTTATTGGATTTATGTGGGGTGATGGGATAAAGACCAGTTTCTTCTTTTAATGTTTTAAGATAACAAAATAATAGATGATATAAAGCCAGCTTAAAAAGCCATGAATAATAGCCCATAGAATGGAGTGGTTAGCACTCCATGATAAGGCAACTGCAATCACCACACCTAAGCTAAAGCCCGTGCTACTTTTATTCATCGAAGGCTCCTCAAACTCTACATAGCTAACCGTTTTATATTATCAGTTTGGCATCGTTCGCATCGCATTTGTATCGTAATCTTAAATCACCAACGCATAAGTCCCCGTTGCAAATGCAACTAACTTCTTCTCACTCTCACTGGCCACACTATAAATATCTACCCGCATTACGACACTGCGTCGACCTTGTTTAACCAATGTCACAATCGCTTGTAAATCCTGCGCTGCTGCAGGGCGCGCCAAGAAGTGAATATGCAAATCCTGCGTTACAGACATGCGCTGCGTATCATCTAAAGCCAAAATTAATGCATACATTGCTGCATCGGCAAGCATCATCATCGTTGGACCAGATATTGTATTACCGGGACGGATCTGCTTTGCGTGAAAAGGCAAGATACAGGTTACTGTTGGTAAATCCACTTGATCCACGCGAAAGCCACTGGCGTTCGATGCAGGTATTCCTTCTAAAATCAGTTGATTAATATGAGCAGCCCGGTTATTGGGTCGGTTTTCTTCCATAGTGTTCATTTTCCAAATTACGAATGTGTTTTGTCGTTGGGCTTAAGTATGATTGTGTTATCGAGTGCATTGCAATCGCAAAAACTATGACATGTTATGGCACAGTTTGCATGGAATATGAGTTATTGACGTTTAATTCGTTTAACTATTCATCAAAGGAAGTCGCATCATGTCTCTAGATAAAACGCTCTATACTGCCGTCGCAACCGCTACTGGTGGTCGTGATGGAACCGTACGCTCAAATGATGGTGTGATTGATTTTAAGTTGACCATTCCAGAAGAAATGGGAGGCAATGGTGCTGTAGGTACCAATCCCGAGCAGCTCTTTGCTGCAGGGTATTCCGCGTGCTTTATTGGCGCTTTGAAAGTGGTCGCAGGGCGCGAAAAAGTAAAGCTACCGCAAGACGTTTCCATAGAGGGTCATGTGGGTATTGGTCCAGTTGGGCAAGCCTTTAGCATAGAGGCGACACTTAATATTTCGATTCCCGGTGTGGAGCGCGCTATTGCAGAAGACTTAGTGGCAAAGGCTCATCAAGTTTGTCCTTATTCCAATGCCACACGTGGCAATATTGATGTCACACTTAATGTCGTCTAAGAAGTGAGCCTGATCAAATAAAAAAGACACGCATCGGCGTGTCTTTTTTATGAACTTGATCTTGCGGATCAAGCGATCAGATCCCTTTGCCATCGGAAGTACCCAGCGCATCCGCTTCTTTTAAACGTGGGGCAACCACAGGTTTAATGATCATTCGCAATACCACCGGTGCAAAGACGGTCGTAGCAATAATCATCACAACGATTTCGGCAAACAATTTATTATCAATCAATTGCGTGCTAAGCCCGATACCTACCACAATCAATCCGACTTCACCGCGAGGCACCATGCCGATACCTACTTTATTGGCAACCTCAAAGCCTTGCTGAGGTGCAATCGCCAGTCCGCCCAACCATTTTCCAAGGATGGCAATGATGGTCAGAACTGCACCATTCCAAAGCACTTCACTATCGGCAAGGAGCGCGAGCGGCAATTGCACACCAACCATAGCAAAGAAGACAGGTGCAAGAAAACTCTCGAGAGCATGAACTTTGTCCTGGAAATCATAATTGTCGCTGACTTCGGCAAGTACCATCCCGATCAGGAATGCACCTATAATCGGTGCCAGTCCGACGACACCAGATAATGCGGCAAAGCCTAGACTCAGAGAAATAATGAGACCAAAGCCACCGGAAATTTTTTGCGGGTTTAAGTGAGATTGAATACGACGAATCAGTGGAACACCAACCAGAAGAACGGCAAAAACGAATCCTAGTGAAATGCCTAGTGTAGTCGCTACGCCAATGGCTGAAACTTCCTCACCGCTAGCCATACCCGATACAACACCGAGAATTGCTAGACCTAAGATATCGTCAATCACTGCAGCACCGAGGATAATTCGGGCATATTTACTGTTAATCACGCCAAGATCATTTAAGACCTGAGCGGTAATTCCAACACTGGTTGCAACCATAGCCGTACCGATGAAGATACTTTGGATCTGCGATAAATCGTGAAAGAAGCCAAAGCAATAGCCCCCAAGCATGGGCAAACTAATGCCGAGAATCGCCACGATCACGGCTTCTTTGCCTACAGCAAGTAGGTCGCGTAGGCGATTCTCAAGGCCTACGGCGAACATCAAAAAGATCGCACCAAATTCAGCCAAGGCTTGCAAGGTGAGATTGACATGTACAAACCCTAGTAAGCTAGGACCTACGAGAACACCGGCCAAGACTTGTCCAATCACACGAGGTTGGCCTAATCGTGAGGCAAGCCAACCGAGTACTTGTGCGGAGAAGACCAAACAGAATAGTGAGAATAGAATCCCACCTAGTTCACCATGCGCATCTGCTGCGGCATAACTGATCGAGGGCACGAGCAATCCACTCAAAAGAATATAGAAAGCGAGATAGAGTTTTTTCATGCGTAAGTTCCCTGCTAAAGTAAATGCCTTGTCTTATTTCAATACGATTGAATGATTCTGTTCATGATCAGACAATATGATATGCAAATAAATAGTTCTAGTTAATTGATGCATCAAGAATAATACGCGAACTGTGAAGCTTTTAGTATTTTCATATGGTTAAAATGATCATAGCATTAGAAGTGCTCAAGCAACCTTGAGCATTTCTAATGCTGTTCGAACTGCTAAGCTTAGTTGCTTGTTGATGTTATCGTATTCAGTATGAATAAATCTCAATAATGACTCCACATTGATGTCAGTTTTTTTTACCATAGCGTCCTTTTATAAATATCGAGCAAGTTGCATGAGTTTTCAGGTTGATTTATTAAAGCCTATATATGATTTTCTGGCGTGCCGTACACCGCAAGCATGGGTAGATGCTGCTTGTCAAAATATCCCTCTATTGCTACAAGACCATGCAAATTGTGAAAAAAAAGCTGCTGGTACGGCAATGAATTTGATGTTTCGCTACGGAGCTCACACTGAATTACAAGTCAAACTGGCACAGCTGGTTCGTGAAGAAATGTTGCATTATGAACAAGTCATAGAAATCATGCGTCAGCGTGGTCAAGTATGGGAGGCGGTTAGTGCGAGTCGATATGCGTTGGGTCTGCGTAAACATATTCGTACCCATGAGCCTGCTGCATTAGTTGATGTACTGATCGTCGGGGCTTTTGTGGAAGCACGTTCTTGTGAACGTTTTGCAGCGTTGGCACCATACGTCGATGAGGAGTTGGCAAAATTCTATCGCTATCTATTAAAGTCTGAGTCGCGGCATTTTGAGGATTATCTGACTTTAGCCCGTACTTTGGTTGCAGATTCGGAGCGTATTTCGATTGATGAACGTATTGCGTTGTTTCGCGATGTTGAGCGAGAGCTGATTGAATCAACAGATAACGAGATTCGATTTCATAGTGGCGTACCCCTTTTAAATTAATCCATATGGATCAATTCACATTTTACGTATTAACCATAATATGTGAATCAATGATTTGCTATGATTATGCACGCCTTTTGAGTCTGATAACGGGCTAACAATTTTGAACGTATAACAGTAGAGTGTGATGATGAGTGATGTGAGCACAGCCGAAAAGCCAGCGCTGAAAAATGATCGTTTTATTCGCGCATTATTACGCCAGCCTGTTGATACAACACCCGTGTGGATGATGCGTCAAGCAGGTCGTTATCTACCTGAATATAAGGCAACGCGAAGTCAAGCTGGTGATTTTCTTTCATTGTGTAAAAACACAGACCTGGCTTGTGAAGTAACGTTACAGCCTTTACGTCGTTTTGCTCTTGATGCTGCGATTTTATTTAGTGATATTCTGACAGTACCTGATGCAATGGGCCTTGGACTTTATTTCGAAGAGGGTGAAGGTCCAAAGTTTAAAAAGACTGTACGAACCGAAGCCGATATTGTCGCATTACCGAAAATTAACCCTAATGATTCCTTGCAATACGTCATGGATGCGGTCAGTACTATCCGCTCTGCACTAGGTGGTAGCGTGCCATTGATTGGCTTTTCGGGAAGCCCTTGGACACTTGCAACATATATGGTGGAAGGAGGAAGTTCTCGCGAATTCCGTCATACTAAGGAAATGCTATATCGCACACCGGAATTGTTGCATGCCTTGCTAGAAAAACTTGCAGTTGCAGTCACAGACTATTTAAATGCCCAGATTCTGGCGGGTGCTCAGGTTGTGCAGATTTTCGACAGCTGGGGTGGGGCACTTGCACATCGCGAGTATGTTGAGTTCTCACTGAAGTATATGACAAAAATCATTTCGGGTCTGATCCGAGTGCATGAAGGACGCTCAGTCCCTGTCATAGTATTTACCAAAGGTGGGGGGCAATGGATACCACAAATGATCGACAGTGGTGCCGATGCACTAGGTCTAGATTGGACGACATCGCTTGCTGATGCACGCAAGATTGCTGCATCTAGGGTAGCGCTTCAAGGGAATCTAGATCCAAATACGTTATATGGCTCTCCTGAGCAAATTCGCAAATCTGTTGCAGCAATGCTGGCTGATGCATATGCGAGCAATCAAGAACGCACGGGATATGTTGCTAATTTAGGTCATGGGATAACACAGTGGGTTGATCCGAATCATGCAGGTGTCTTTGTTGATGCCGTTCATGAACTAAGTGCGATTTATTTTAAATAAGACTTTTTTGAAGACCTTCTTTTAAATATAAAAGAGGGTCAATGTGTGTGCTGGTTATCATTTTTGTTCTTTTTAAATCAATAATTTACAATACTATTAATAATTAATACGAAAGCCTTGAGTTGTAACTAAATTGTCATATTGACGTTTTATGATCCTCGTTGAAATTTTATTTTGAAATTTTCATATCCTCATTTTGCCTTACTTTCTGTAAGTCAAAACGTTTTGTCTTCGCAGTTATTATTTTGTTGATGATTGACTCATCTGAAAAGATATAGCCAAAGCAGACTCATTTCGACCACATGTGTAACCGCTCCAACATCAATGCATGTGTAGTCAGTCGTTGCAAGAAAGGATGTGAAGCCAGAACATGGAAATGGAAGAGCACGTTTATGAGTAATATGATGACCAATACTGGTAAAGCTGGGTCAAATAATGCTGCGGATATATACTCGCTTGCTTTGCATATTCCTCCATTTTCTCCAACCGATACCGTGAATGATGTGGCTGCACAATTTATGCAGCCAGATTATCAGGTAATTCTTTCTGCGCCTATCGTACATGATGGTATTCCTGTTGGTGTCATTACACGTTACCAACTGCATAACATCTTTATGAAAAACTTTGGTCGCGAGCTATTTGGCCGCAAGCCAATTGCTGAGTTTATGCAAAAAAACTTTTTGGTCGTCGATGTTCATATGCCAGTTGCTGATGCCGCCAGTTATATCTCTGCAAACATCCAGCAGCCGCTATCGGAAGATTTTGTCATAACGGAGCAGGGGCGCTATCTCGGACTAGGTTCTGTAATTGCGCTTCTAGGTGCCATGGAGCGCCAAGTCACCCAGAATGCTCATGAACTTTCAAATGCTTATCGTGAATTAAAGTCCTCTCAAGCCCAATTGGTACAGTCTGAGAAAATGGCGTCACTCGGGCAGATGGTTGCTGGTGTAGCTCATGAGATTAATACGCCTCTAGGTTACGTCAAAAATAATGTTGAGATTGTTCAAGAATTCATTGAACAGCTACGCCAAATGAATGGCATGCATCAGGATTTAGTTGGCGTGATTCTATCCCCAGAAGGCAATGACGTTGCGATTGCTGAGAAGTTAGCTGAACTTGATGACTTACAAAGCATGATTCAACCGGAGTTACTTTTTGAGGATATGCTGGCGATCTTTAATGATACCAACTATGGTTTAGAGCAGATCAATGAGTTAGTTTTAGGACTTAAAAACTTTAGCCGACTTGATCAGGCGATGACAGATAGCGTATCGCTTAATGATTGTGTGAATTCATCACTGCTCATTGCTAAAAATACTTTGAAAAATGGAATTCAAGTGATCAAGCAATTTGGCGATTTGCCTAAAATTTCTTGTGCACCGTCGCAAATTAATCAGGTGTTATTAAATCTCTTGACCAATGCGGCTCAAGCCATGAACGGTAATGGCAAAATTTTGATCAAGACGTGGTCAGATGAGAGCAATGTTTATATTTCTGTCCAGGATACGGGAAAAGGGATGCCACCCGAAGTACTTGCCAAAATTTTTGACCCGTTCTACACCACCAAACCGGTGGGAGAAGGGACGGGTCTGGGTTTGTCAATTTCATACCAAATTATTGAACAACACGGCGGTCGTATTCGAGTTGCATCAGAAGTAGGACGTGGCACACGTTTTGGAATTACGTTACCAAGAAAGCAGAAAGCGGTCCCCGTTATCCAAGCCGTTTTAGCCGAAGTCTAATGAGCCAACTAAAATTAAGCGTCATGACTAGTCACAAGCCAATACATCGGCAGGAGTAATAAGATGCAAGAAAAACCAAAGATTTTGCTGGTGGATGATGAAGAGCGTATCTTACGTTCACTCAGTATGCTACTCCGTACACAATATCAAATCTTTGCAACGAGCGATGGTCACGAAGCGCTACGAATTTTGGGCCAAGAAAAAATTCACGTGATTATTTCCGATCAGCGTATGCCAATCATGACCGGCACAGAGCTGCTCAGTAAAGCGAAAGAGATTGCACCGGATACCATTCGCATTTTATTGACGGGTTATTCTGATGCTGATGCTGCATTAGATGCACTGAATGATGGTGAGATTTTCCGCTATATCAATAAGCCTTGGGGACCTAAAGAGTTGCGAGAAACGATTGCGCAGGCTGCAAATATTGCTGGAAAACTTGAAGCCTTACCGAGTGAGCCTTTATTACAGCAAGTTCCGATATTGCGAGCAGAAATTATAAGCAATCAGGGATTGGTTTGCTTGGTTTTAGATCGTGATGAAAATACTTATCTCGTCGTGAAAGAAATATTGGGAAACTCCCACGAAGTGGTCTGGAGTCAAGATGTCAATTCTGCTTTATCCGTTTTGACCAGCCGCTCCGTGGCTATTATGGTGACCGAACTGAGTTTAGGGGATGTGGATCTGAGCACAATGATCAAGACGCTCAAGCAAGAACATCCTGAATTATTGACCATTATTCTGACCAATTTTAAAGATACTGCGCGACTCGTTGAGTTGATCAATCAAGCTCAAGTGTTTCGTTATTTGCCAAAACCAGTTCGGAAGGGTCTACTCGGTAAGAGTATTGAATCGTCGATCGTACGTTATCGTACGTTAAATGCCCAGCCAGAACGCCTTGAAACACAAGTTGTAGAGAGCATTCAAGATCCGTTACAAAAGGCGGAGTCGAATAAGGTAGCAGACTTTCTTGCTCAGTTACGTGCGAAAATTAATCGTAGCTTAACTGCGGGGCTTTAAGCGTTTAAAATAGTGCACTCCTTCAAGACAACATGTTTGTTCCTGTGGAGGGGTGTCATTTCCAACTGAAGCTAATCCTATAATACTTTCTACAGCAGCACATTTTTCACGGATTAAAACTGTGTAATCCTTTAGCCTGAACACGAATTCATATAAACTATCGTATATTCAAAACATGTCATGTTTCAATATTTTCGAGTACCTTTGTATGTCCGATACCAACCAACAAAATTTATTAAAACAAGCTGTTGCACAAGCGGCGTTGGCTCATTTGCCCAAAGGGGGAGTGATTGGTGTTGGTACAGGAAGTACGGTTAATTTTCTCATTGATTTGCTCCCTCAGCTTAAACTAGCTGGCGCTGTTGCGAGCTCTAAAGCCACAGAAGATCGCTTAAAGGCTGTTGGTATTGAGGTTGTTGAGTTAAATCAAGTGGGTAGTTTGGATGTTTATATCGATGGTGCTGACGAAATTGATCGTCATTTGCATATGATTAAAGGTGGCGGCGGCGCACTAACACGTGAAAAAATTGTCGCATCAGTCGCTAAACGATTCATCTGTATTGCGGATGAATCTAAATGGGTCGAACAATTGGGTCGAGCTTTTCCCTTACCTATAGAAGTGATCCCGATGGCGCGTTCGGCGGTAGGTCGTAAGCTTGTCACCTTGGGTGGATCCCCTGCTTATCGTCAAGGCTTCGTGACCGATAACGGCAATTTGATTTTGGATGTTCATAATTTGAATATCTTAAATGCGATTGCTTTAGAGAGTGAGCTGAATGATATTGCTGGCGTGGTATGCAATGGGCTGTTCGCGAAGCAAGGCGCAGATTTGGCATTACTCGCAGGACCCAATGGGGTGCGCGAAGTCTCTCGTTAAGTGGTAGGTTAAAACATTGGTTTTTTGGGGTCGCAAAGCGGCAGATGATGAGACTGATTTACCTGAGATTGAGTGGCGGGTAAACTCAAGGGCTAAACGTTTACGCTTAACCCTCAAATCTGGTCGAGTATGGGTCACGATACCACCGCGTACATCAGACACAACTGTCAGAAAATTTTTGAAAGAAACCCAGCTTTGGCTTAAAGAGAATTGGGCAAAGCAACTGCAAATCAAAAGACAACATGAGCAGCATTTGGCTGATCATCCTCAAGATGTCAGTCAATCGATTACCAATAATACGGAGCTTAGTCTTCCTGCGCTTAATCAAACTTGGCGTTTGGAAATTTCAGATGCACATAAAAGAGTAACAGTACGCGGCGAAACGATTTTTATCCCAGAAGTCAATGCGTCAGCTTCTTTAAAGCAATGGGTAAAGCACCAAGCACAGTCTTATCTCCCTCTTCGTTTGGCAGAGCTTGCTACAATTCACCATTTTCAATATACGGGCTGCACGATACGTCATGCTCGTACGCGTTGGGGAAGTTGTACACGTCAAGGTAAGATCAACTTGAATGCGTCATTGATCCTACTTGCTCCGGAGCTTCTGGATTATGTGTTACTGCATGAACTTTGCCACACCCGACAATTTAATCATTCACCGTTATTTTGGGCTGAGATGATGGCAGTTTGCCCAACTTTTGCGAACGATCGGCAATTGTTGAAGAAAACGGTGCTACCGCAGTGGTGGAGTGCCTGATCTCTCAGTTTATTTAAAATAGGTATTCCTGATCGAAGTTTAAGTCATGAAGAAGCATATTGTTTTGCACATCTCATATCCATTTATATCTTCAACCCCTCACGAATGACTAAATTGATCATTCTTCCCTATAAAAACAACAGATGTGCTATATCGCTTATTCAATGATTTTGTTATAAAGCCATGTGCATTTTAGTAAGGGCAGGATTGTCCTGCATTATGGCAATGATAGACTCGATGATGTTCATGCAATTTTAGGATAGCGTGGTAAATTGGGTTTATTAAATACTATTTAACGACATATAAAACGAGGAATGGACATGGCAACTTTTTTGACAAATGAATGGTTTGACAAAGTTGATCAACTGACTCAGGCAGCTGGCGATCTTAACCTCCCACCTGCACTTGCCAATTTGGCATTGAATATGAACGTCAGCGGTGGTGCTGATGGTGATGTTGATCTGGCACTTGATGGTGGAAAAATTGTCAAAGGTCTGTCCCCAAATGCAAAAGCAACATTGCAATTAGATGCAGCAACTTTGCGTAAAGTATTTTTGGAGTTTGATATGGCTGCAGCAATGCAAGCGTTCATGTCAGGTAAAATCAAAGTACAAGGCGACATGACTCAATTGATGGCGTTGCAAACTGCTCGTCCAAGCCAAGAACAAAAAGACTTGTTCAAAAGCGTATTGGCAGAAACTGAATAATTGAGAGGAAGATTCTCTAGCAAATGCTGATGGGATACTCTCTAAAAATAAACCCGCTTCTTCAAGCGGGTTTATTTTTTCTCAAAGATGCTTTATTTACATTCTTTCTATTGGGGCATAGACTGCAGCTTGCAGCCAGATGTTACCGCGGATAAATTCACCCGCTTGAATGTTTGCAGGTGCCTCACCACGCGGGAAATAAGCAATTTGAATGATCAAAGGTTTCGCATCAGGCTCGCGTAGAATAACGACATCAAGTAGCTGTCCAGCTTCTGACATGAAGTTCAGGGGTTGTACACCTAACACTTCTCCTTGGAACCATGCTTCATCTTCCTGACCGAAATTCTCACCGAATAAATAAGCCACCATATTGGATAAATCTAAGGTGACTGGTGCTTCATCATCGGGTGTTTTGGCTTGCCATGCGGCTAGTTTTTCTTGGAGATCATCAGGCGCAACACCGTTGTTATTCGCGAGAATTTCATTGAGTGCGCGGTGGTGACGTATCGCAGCTGGATCGTCGACAACGATGGTCTCCCCACTACCAACGCGTTCAATCTCATAAGCAAAAGCCCCTAGATACGCGTGATAAATGACTTTGCTCTGGTAGCGATGTTGATTGACTGCATAGAGTGCATCGAATGCATAGAGTGTGGCACCATCAGACGTTTCTAAGGTCAATACAGCCTCAAGAGAATGCTCACAATGTAGTACGCGACTTACGCGGACTTCGGTATACCACTTACTGTCCAAGAAAGGATAGGCGCTGCGAACTGCGGTAGGACGACCATCCTTGACATCTAATATCTGTGCGACTTGAATTGTGCCTTCTGGACCTGTAATCAGCCAGTGTGCGGCTTGATCATCTGTATTGGGATCAACATCAAAAGCTAAACCTCGAGGCATCACCGCATCATCAATGGAGTGTTCCAACCATTTAGGCACGACGACGTTTATGTTATCGGTCAGGATTTCCCAGTGTGCACCATGATCGCCTAATGTTGCACAATCGACTTTTAAAAGTTCTGGCGGGGAGTTATGTGATCTAGATTGCTTTGATTCCGATTGTGCTAAGTGATTTATAGTTTGATTCAGCTGTTCGGTCATTCTTAGCTCCAAGCGGGGTTATGTAGTGCAATGTATCAAGGCCTATGTACTGATGATCAGGTCAATAACGGTTTAAACAATCTTATCCATCAGACTGACAAAAATAGACAAAATCACCTAAGCTACTATAGTCATAATCAGTATTCATTTAATATCAATGATTCTTGCAATAGATATATGCAAAGTCATCACACATTGTTAATAGGGATAGTCCAGATGGATTTCAACGATACATTACAACAGAAAGTTGCGCTGGTCACGGGTGGTGCATCAGGTTTAGGTCTAGCAACTGTAAAGCAACTGGCTGCTAAGGGCGCCAAAGTGGCTATTTTTGACCTCAACCGTGATCAAGCCGATCAGGTTGCGTCTGAATTGGGGACAAATGTCCGTGCTTATACTGTGAATGTCAGTGATGAAGTCTCTGTTAAAACTGCAATTGATCAAGTTGTAGAGGATTTTGGTGGCCTGCACATTGCGGTGAATTGCGCTGGAATCGGATCGGCGAGTCGCACAGTGGGAAAAAATGGACCGCATTCATTAGAGCTTTTTAGCAAAGTAATTACCATCAATTTGATTGGTACCTTTAATGTAACTCGTCTTGCAGCTGAAGCCATGCAGCATAATACGCCAGACAGTACAGATGAGAATACGGACTATGAGCGCGGTGTGATTATTAACACAGCCTCAGTTGCAGCATTTGATGGTCAGATTGGGCAGGTTGCCTATGCCGCTTCTAAAGGAGGAGTAGTCGGGATGACTCTGCCTCTCGCTCGGGATCTTGCCGTGATCGGAATTCGCGTAAATACCATTGCACCGGGTATTTTTAATACCCCTTTGATGAATGCATCGCCTGATAGTGTGAAATTACCGTTGATAGAAATGACTCAATTTCCAAAGCGTTTAGGTTATCCAGAAGAGTATGCGAAGCTTGCTTTGCATATCATTGAAAATCGTTTTATGAATGGTGAGACGATTCGTTTAGACGGTGCCATCAGGATGCAACCACGCTAATGAGCCATACACCAGTTAATCCATCCCCTCAACCTTCAGTTGAATCGTCGAGTATTTCGCCGACGATGACATTATGGATTGATGCGGATGCGTGCCCCCGAATCCTACGCGAAGTGATTTTTCGTGCAGCGGATCGCCACCGATTACCGACGATTTTTGTAGCGAATCAACCTGTAGGTATTACACCTTCGACATTGATCAGATCAATTCAGGTTTCTGGCGGTGCAGATATGGCGGATCAAGAAATCGTATCGCGTATGAAAGCCGGTGATTTAGTGATGACTCAGGATATTCCTTTAGCAGCACAAGTGATTGAGAAGGGGGGTACAGCTTTACATCCTAGGGGGGAGGTGTTCACCACAGAGAATGTTCGTGCTCGACTGCATTTACGTGATTTTATGGATAGTCTTCGTGGTGCTGGGGTTCAGACTGGTGGGCCGCCCCCACTCAATGATCGTGACAAAAAACAGTTTGCTGATGGCTTAGAAAAAACCATTGTTCGTTTAAAGCGTATCGCACAGCAGCAATTGCTTGCGGAACAAGCAAAGCTTGCAAATAGTGACTCAAAGGATTAAACACGGAAAATACATATCCATTATGACAAACGATAGCTTGGCAGCAGAACCTGATTTGAATGATTCAATCTACGATTTGGTCGTTATTGGAGGTGGTATTAATGGCGTGGGAATAGCACGCGATGCAGCAGGTCGTGGTTTACGTGTATTGTTGGTTGAAAAAGGGGATTTTGCTGGAGCGACATCGAGTGCATCCAGTAAGCTTATTCATGGTGGTTTACGTTACCTTGAATATTATGAGTTCCGTTTAGTTCGCGAAGCCTTGGCTGAACGTGAGCGACTCCTTGCCATTGCCCCTCATATCGCATGGCCGATGAGTTTTGTTATGCCGCATATCGCAGGTTTACGTCCGCGTTGGATGATCCGTACAGGGCTTTTTTTGTATGATCGATTGGGTGGTCGCATTTCCTTGGCAAAATCTAAAGCGGTCACCTTGACGAATACCCTTTTGGGAAAGCCGCTTAAAGCCTTATTCAGTCAAGGGTTCACATATTCAGATGCATGGGTTGATGACGCGCGACTTGTTGTATTAAACGCGCTATCTGCGCAGCAGCATGGTGCGCAATTGTTGCCGCGAGTGAGTTTTGAGCAAGCCAAGCGGGTAGGTCATTTTTGGCATATCGAGGTTAAGCCGACAGAAATTCATCCATCACCAGAACAGATACCCACCCATATCCGAGCTCGAATGCTGGTCAACGCCAGTGGTCCGTGGGTAGAAAGCGTGAGAGCTCGTATTGAGCTGAATGATTCTATTCTTGATGAAGGGATTCTTGAATCGAACATCAAGACTCAAAAGCAGGCGGGGCTTGGCCAATTACGATTAGTACAAGGTTCGCATATGGTTGTTGCACAATGTTATGAAGGAAATCATGCTTATATCCTTCAGCATACTGATCGACGAGTTATTTTTATGCTGCCCTATGAGCATGATTATACCTTGATCGGAACGACTGATTTACCGCTTACTGATCCAAATCAACAGCCAACAATGACGGATGCTGAAGTTGAATATCTGTGTGATGCAGTTAATCAATATCTAGAGCACCCTGTCAAACCACAAGATGTCATCTGGCGCTATAGTGGCGTGCGTCCACTCATGGATCAAGGGGATACGGATAATCCATCCGCAGTTTCTCGTGATTATGAACTTAAAATCGAGGCATTAAATGAGGTAGTGCCGTTACTGACGGTGTTAGGCGGGAAACTGACAACCTATCGTAAACTCGCAGAACATGCGCTGGATGACTTATCTGACTTCTGTATAGATTTGCCTAAAGGTTGGACAGATCAGGAAGTCTTACCTGGTGGGGATATTCCTGATGGTTGGCATGGTTTTGAGGCTTGGCAGACTCAATTTATCGCGCAGTATCCAGATCTCGATTCGGAGTGGCTTGCCAGTATAACTCGGCGGTATGGTACGTTGATACCTCAAGTTCTCAGTAGCCTTAAATCACAGTCAGCGCCCTTTGGTGTAAGTGATTTAGGCTTGCACTTTGGTGGTGGCTTATATGAATGTGAAGTTCGTTATTTAAGACAAAACGAATGGGCTTGGCAAGCAGAAGATATTCTTTGGCGTAGAACGAAATGCGGTTTACACATGACCGTTGATGAGCGCATTTCCTTTGAAAAATGGTTTAAGCAACACAATCTTTAAAGCGTGGATGATTTAGAAGTCATTTGTTTCTGCAACAGTAGCATTTTGATAACGCTCATATGATATCGCGGGAATTAATATCACATCATCACGAAAATGCACCTTGCCAAATCCCCAGTGAATCCCCATAAATGTTATAATAGAAAGCATTGATGGATACTGCTGAGATTAGGTGATTGATAATCTAGCGTGTAGAGATCACCAAATACGTTTCAATTCAGTTTGCACAGTGCAAACTAAATATTGCGAGGAATCAAAATGTCAGATGTAGAAAGCGAAACTGCTATTTTAGATGCTCTAGAGACGATTACGGTAGACACGACCCCTAATATGGTCATCACCCCATCGGCGCAGGAATATCTAAAAGATCTACTCGCCAAACAAAATACGCCTGGCATTGGTGTACGTATTTTTGTTGAAAATGCAGGTACACCACGTGCGGAATGCTGCATGGCATACAGCACACCAGGTGAGGAAGATTTTAATGATGCCAAGATTGATTATGCCGATTTTTCTGCATATCTTGATAACCCAAGCATCCCGTATCTTAAGGATGCAGTGATTGATTACAACAAAGATCGTTTTGGTGGTCAGCTCACATTTAAAGCACCGAATTCAAAGATTCCTCGTATCGGTGCAGATGCATCTATTGAAGAGCGTATTGGTTATGTTTTGCAAGCCGAAATTAATCCGGGCTTAGCGGCACATGGCGGGAATGTTTCATTGGTTGAATTGTTTGATGATCCTGCCGATGGGCTAACGGCTGTACTGCAATTTGGCGGTGGATGCCAAGGGTGTTCTGCTGTAGATATGACCTTAAAGCAAGGTGTTGAGACATCCCTGAAAGAACATATACCAGAGCTTGGCAGAGTTATTGATAAAACGGATCATACCAAACGTGAAGGTGCATATTTTAAATAATGCCCTGATTGCCATCGGGATGGCTGCTTTATCAATGTCGCTTAAGAACAGACCAACTGTAGTGATTTCGCAGTTGGTTTTTTTTATGGGAAAATGATTTGAATCTTCCATGTATGTGGCATCAAAAATATTCCTTTTTAGAAATATTTGGTATAAATATTGCTGATAAATTTATAGTGTTTATACGTTGTTGCGCTTGACCCGTCATTACAATCGACGGTATAAATATAAAAGGTTGGCGTTGTTTGGTGAGAAGAAGTTACCAAACTACTGAAATGCAAAGAACTAGATATTGTTATCCTTCCGAGATTGGATTGCAGCCAGCTTTATACAAGATATAAGACCTACATGCCTAGATAGCGATGAGTTGTTTTCATTCAATTGCAATGAATATGTCACATTAATATCATGCAAGTATGGTTTTATGGGACCGTACCTTTTTGGTGCTTGGCAATGACAACACAGTTAACGTGTTGTGTCGTATATGCTGTAAGTGGTGGTTAAACCCCTTCGTAAGATCTATACGACAAAAAATAATGAATCGGTTGATATTTTGACACCTGATTAAATGTTTGATTTTGATTGGTTATATTGATAACTAAATGGTGGTAAATACCCCTCGTGGCACTGGTCAGGAGGATCTCGATACAGAATATCGAGACCTATCATCATTAAGTTCATCTCAAGAGCTTCGATTCATTCATTTTAGTGATCAACGTACGACCGTCACTTTAAAATAGAAATAGTGAGGAATATGGACTATGTTAAAAATGAATATCAATGCCGCATTCGAATATGAAGTTGAAGAGCTAGATTTGGAGTTTGAAAATGGCGGTTATGACGTGGCTGATGATGCCGTAGAGCTGTAATCAACGTATAGACGCTTTTGTAAGGTTGCAACAAAAGCGTCAATCTTCAAGATCATGTTTATTTAAAGTATTTTTATTTTTTGGATAATTTCTTTTATTAAAGAAACATGAATACAACATATAAGTTCATCTAATTGTATAGATAAAGTACTCCTTTGTAGGGTCTTACTTACACGATAGTATGAGAGCTGTGGTAACATTACTGACTTTGAAATTCTTGACTTTGGTTTGTTTATGTTTAGTTTGCATCCAAAACTCGCACAGGATACATTCCTGATCGGCGACTTTCCGTTATCAACCTGTCGTTTGATGAATGACATGCAGTTCCCTTGGCTGATTCTGGTTCCACGAGTACCTCAGATCACCGAGCTTTACGAATTGTCTCAGCAAGATCAAGCTCAATTTTTGCGCGAATCAAGCTGGCTATCAAGTCAGTTGGCGCGTATTTTTCGTGCAGACAAAATGAATGTTGCTGCCTTGGGTAATCAAGTCTCTCAATTGCATTTCCACCATATAGTTCGTTATCAGAATGACCAAGCTTGGCCAAATCCAGTTTGGGGCAATCGTTCTGTCGATTATACAGTGGAGGCATTGGCAAGAATGCGTCAGACATTGATGCTCGCGTTAAGAGGGCAAAGTGAAATGCCTTTTGATTGGAAGATGGATTAAGGATTATCGAAAATGTGACAGAATTCTGTTACATTTGGGGTGGATATAATTCTTAATGATTTGTTTCTTACAGTTTGCCAGCAGCTGTAAAACAAAGCTCTTTGATTTTTTCTATTTTGAATGAGCGACAATCAGCATTTCATGATAAGAATCTTCATAATGCAAATAAAAATAGCGTTATCGCAGATATCATTTAAACTAACACGAGCATGACGACGATGGCATCTGATACTCCAATCAGCTTCTTACAGCGGTTTGGCCAACAACGCCGTATCGTCGCATATTTGGTATTCGTAGTAGTTTTCTTAATCAGTTTAAATGACCGCACTGATATTTCACTTTTAAGTTTTAAGTCTATTTTTTTTCTAGTACTGATGCTTGCAATGCCTTATTTGCAGTTCAAACTGGCAAATTATCTGCTCAAGCGGCATGGTAAAAATCATCAAATCGTCGCATCGACAACCTATACCGAATTTGATCACTCTAAAAACATTCAACTGATGTGGCCAATCGTTTGCATTGATGCGATTTGTGTCGGTTTGGCGATAGGCTATTTGCAGTTCTCTCTGACCCCTTCGATGATCTTTATGGTGATGTTGATTGTCAGATTGGTTGAATTGAATAGTCTGTTATTTTCTATCGTGAGCGTCTTGGTATGCATTTTGAGCGCCTATATCTCTGCATATGTTTTGGGGGTAAATACCCATACATTTGCTCTGCATGAAGGGGTGTCTGATGGGTCTGCGCTATTGCGCGTAGGGAGTATCGTCTGTTTCGCCACTTATATCGTTTTTGCGTTGAATTATGCTGAAAAGCATGTGGCGGTTTTGAAGAAAAAATTCATTGAGTCTGAAAAGAAAAACCATCAATACATTAAGATGGCCAATAAAATTGCTCGCTATGCCCCAAGTCAGGTGTGGCAAGCCATAGTGAATGGAACATTTGAGTCTAGAATTTACAACAAGCGTAAAAAGCTCACCATATTTTTCTCCGATATTGAGGGGTTTACTGAGTTATCGGATCGCCTTTCTTCCGACGATCTAGCTGCTTTGCTCAATACTTATTTTGAGAAGATGTCCAATATTGCACGTAAATATGGCGGCACCATTGATAAGTTTGTTGGTGATGCTTTGGTTATCTTTTTTGGTGATCCAACCAGTAGTGGTACCAAAAATGATGCGATTGCATGTATCGATATGGCCATTGCGATGCAGCAAGAAATGAAGCGTTTACGACAGAAAAGTAATAATTCAGAGTTAGGTCAACTACACGTTCGGATGGGCGTCACAACGGGGTATTGTCACGTTGGCAACTTTGGTAGCGCGTCTAGAATGAGTTATACCGTGATAGGTCGGGAAGCAAATCTTGCCGCACGTTTGCAAGCAGCAGCTGCGCCAAATGAAATTTTGATGTCACAAGAGACCTATGAACAAGTTCGGGATCAGGTCAACTGTATCGATCAAGGGGAAATCATGCTTCGTGGTATTGCTCAACCTGTGCAGGCTTGGCAAGTAGCGGGTCGGTACGAGAATGTACCGACGCATCAGCGACGCTGGAGCGAATACGAGCTAGAAGGATTTAACCTACAGTTGGATATGGATCTGGTGAAATCTTATGATCGAGATCGGATCAAACGTGCGTTACAGCATGCGATCGAGAATCTCGACCGCCCTGGTCTTAATTAGAACGGTTTATATTTTTAATGACGTTCTGATGCGTGATTAATGGTATAGCGTGGGATCTCAATCAACAGATCCGTATCATTGACTTCGACTTGGCAGGATAGGCGAGAGTCTGGCTCTAAACCCCAAGCACGATCGAGTAAATCGGCCTCAACATCATCCATCTCTTCTAGCGCATTAAATCCTTTACGAACGACCACATGGCATGTCGTACAAGCGGCTGACATATCGCAGGCGTGTTCGATTGAAACACCATTATCGAGTAATAACTGACATAAATTTTGCCCAGCTTTCGCTTCAAATTCTGCACCCTCTGGGCAGAATTGAGCATGTGGCATTACTTTGATACGCGTCATAATCGCAAGCTTCCAATTCGTTTTCGTTTAATATCTACAATCTATTGCTTATTGAGCCGACGTTTAACGCCAATCACTTAAAGAAGTACCCTTCAAGGCCTGACTCACACTTCGATTCATTCGATGTGCTGCAAACTCATCGCTATACCGTTTTAGAGCATCTATTGCATTTTGAATTGCAGGTAAATCGTCTGTCTTCAGTACTTCTTTAAGCGCTGTAATCGCATGTTTCAATGCGGTGAGTTCATCGTTTGTCAGTAGTGCACTATCTTGATGTATTGCTTGCTCAAGCGCGAGAAGCTCACGTTCAGCCTCCACTTTGGTCTCAGAAAGGCTGCGTAAGTCCTTATCTCTTTGCGCATTCTGGAATCCCTCCGTAAGAAAGCGTTCCGCATCTTCGTGAGATAGGCCGTAAGATGGCTTGATCACAATCTCACTTTGGATGCCTGTTGTCATTTCTTTCGCTGAGACTGAGAGTAAACCATCTGCATCAATTTGAAAGCTGACTTGGATGCGTGCAGCACCAGCCATCATCGGTGGGATTCCACGGAGTTCAAAGCGACCTAAAGAGCGATTGTGTTCAACTGTTTCTCGCTCACCCTGTAACACGTGAATGAGCATTGCACTTTGACCATCTTTATAGGTTGTAAACTCTTGTTGACGTGTAATGGGGATGGGGGAGTTCCGTGGGATTAATCGCTCAACTAATCCCCCCATGGTTTCTAAGCCGAGTGATAGAGGCGTTACGTCGAGTAGGAGTGCGCCATCTTTACCATTACCAACCAATTGATCTGCCGATATCGCAGCACCTAATGCAACGACTTGATCAGGATCAAGCGTACAGAGTGGTTCTCGTTTGAAGAAATGAGCGACAGCGCGTTGAACGAGTGGAATTCGAGTAGAACCGCCAACCAATACAACTGCATCTACTTCATTTATAGAGTGTTTGGAGTCACGAAGTGCACGTTTACATACAGCGATCGTACGTTCGATGAGCGGGCTAATCAGTGTTTCAAGAATCGTTACAGTTAACACTATTGATTTGTTTTTAATGGTTACAGTAACGTTTTCTTGACGACTTAATGACTCTTTCGCATGCCGCGCAGCTTTAAGCAGGGCTTGTTGATCTGAGCGGGATGGATTGGTTAATCCGATTTCTTTACTTAACCAAGTTACGATCAAACGATCAATGTCGTCACCACCCAGCGCAGTATGCCCACCCGTTGCCAGCACTTCATAAACACCCTTACTTAAGCGTAATATGGACACATCAAATGTGCCACCGCCAAAATCATAGACGACTTGAATGCGCTCACTTTGAGCATCGGTGGTATCGAGTACTTGATCGAGTCCGTAGGCAATCGCAGCGGCTGTGGGCTCATTTAAAAGACGGAGAACATTGATTCCTGAGAGTTCAGCAGCATCGCGTGTGGCTTGGCGCTGCGCTTCATCAAAATAAGCCGGAACAGTGATGACTGCACCTATAAGCGCACCACCTAAGGCGAGTTCGGCACGTATTTTTAGTGTTTTTAGAATTTCAGCAGAGATCTCAATGGGAGTTTTCCTGCCCTGTACAGTGATGAAAGCTGGCATTTCATCATCTTGGCCTATGAGTTCGTATGGATGCTCAAACTGGATATCATTTTTCGAACGCCCCATAAAGCGTTTGATTGAGATCAGCGTATTTGTTGGATCAAGGACTGCGGCATCAAGTGCTTTATGCCCAACAGAGATTTTGGACGCTAAATGTTCATCTGAACCACTGAGTTCATAGCGAACAACAGAAGGCAGCAACAAGTCGCCTTGTTCATCGGCTAGAATCACGGGTCGGCCAGAGCGTACGCTTGCCACCAAAGAGTGAGTTGTTCCCAAGTCGATACCCACCGCAAGACGATGTTGGTGTGGGGCTGTCGTTTGACCGGGTTCTGCAATCTGAAGCAAAGCCATGGCGCGGTTAAATCCTAAATATATAATGGGGAGTCGGGTGACTATTAGTTTGCGAATAATTAATGAAAATGTAGTGGCTTAGTATAAGTCATCAAGATCATCAAATCGGTCTTCAGCAGAATCAATATCGTTTAAAATACGCTGCATGAAGGCTAGCTTTCTACTGGTATCCCGTGCTTCTGGCCAGTCTTCTGCGGCGTAATCGATCTTGAATTCATTCGATAGTGCACTGATCCATTGGTTGATCTCTAAGCGTAAACTTTCGAGTGCATCCGCAGAGTCTGCTTCATCTAATTGTTCTCGTACTTCCAGAGCATTGGATAGAAAGTCCACATCACCAATGGATTGCTCTAATGCGGTGGCTTGTCCTTTCAGGTCAAGTAGATAAGCTGCGCGTTTGGCTGCGATGCGGAGTGTATCGTATGCATCATTGACTAAAGCGGAATTAAGAGCATCGGATAGGACTGCGGAGGAGTCAGTATCTTGAGATTGCGTATGTTGGATTTGATCGGGATGATGCTGGCGTTGTAGTTCGCGGTAGCGCGCCGTAAGATGACCCGCGTCGAGATCAAATGCCGGCGTTAAATTGAAGAGTTCAAAAAAATTCAAAGCAAATACCTATTGTTTTCGCACAGGTTTTTCGGAGGTGAAGACTGTGTCTTAAACCGTAAATGATTCGCCGCAGCCACACTCGCCTTTTTTATTTGGATTCTCGAAACGAAAACCTTCATTCAAACCATCTTTCACATAATCCATTTCTAATCCATCCAAATAAACCATGCTTTTTGGATCGATAAAAACGTTGACACCATGTGCTTCAAATTTCTGATCATGTGGGTCAACCTGATCAACAAACTCAAGTACATAAGCGAGTCCAGAGCAGCCAGATGTTTTTACACCGACACGGATACCTTCACCTTTACCGCGATGGGTCAGGTAGTCACGTACATGTGCGGCTGCGCGTTCGCTTAGGCTAATGCCTGAAGTCGCTGTTACCATTGATGTCATCTGGGTTACTCCTACATTCTCATAACACCTTACCCAATCAAGGGTAAGATTATTGATCTAATCGCGCTGTAATGATGATCCAGCAAAATATAATCAAACAACTTCTTTGATCTGCTTTTTGCTGCGATAGTCTTCAATTGCAGCTTTGATCGCATCTTCTGCCAGTACTGAGCAATGAATTTTCACTGGCGGGAGTGCTAATTCTTCAGCAATCGCAGAGTTTTTAATTTGACTGGCCTCATCCAGATTTTTGCCCTTTAACCACTCTGTAACGAGTGAGCTTGAAGCAATTGCTGAACCACAGCCGTAAGTTTTAAAACGAGCATCTTCGATAATGCCAGCATCATTGACTTGGATTTGTAAGCGCATTACATCGCCACAAGCAGGGGCGCCAACCATACCTGTACCAACATCCGCTGAGTTTTTATCCAACACGCCAACATTGCGTGGGTTTTCGTAGTGGTCGATGACCTTGTCACTATAAGCCATGATACGTCTCCTGTTTTCCCATAAAGGGATGAGTAGCGTCTATCTAATTACTATATGGGGCGTATTATGCAAAAATGCATGTGTAATACGCCCCGCTCAATTGTATTTCTACCGCATTTATTCAAAAATTTCTGTTACATGTATCTTGGATTGTGATACATGTAACGTGCAAGTGATTAATGTGCAGCCCACTCAACTGTTGATAAATCAATACCTTCCTGATGCATATCCCAAAGTGGGGATAATGCGCGGAGTTTATCAACTGCGAAACGTGCAAAATCGAGGACTTGATCGATTTCTTCTTGAGTGGTGAAGCGACCTATGCTGAAGCGTATTGAACTGTGAGCCATTTCATCTGAAAGACCTAAGGCGCGTAACACGTAAGAAGGTTCAAGCGTTGCTGAGGTACAGGCCGATCCGCTGGAAACAGCGAGATCTTTCAGTGCCATCATTAGTGACTCACCTTCAACAAAATTAAAGCTTACATTCAAATTATTGGCAACGCGTGCTGTTGCGTCACCATTTAAATAGACTTCTTCCAGTGTTTTGAAGCCGTTCCATAGTTGGTCGCGTAAAACTTTTAGGCGTGCTTGCTCAGCAACCATTTCTTGCCCAGCAATTTCAAAGGCCTCGCCCATACCAACAATCTGATGAGTCGGGAGTGTACCTGAACGCATACCGCGTTCATGACCGCCGCCATGCATTTGTGCTTGTAAACGTACGCGTGGTGAGCGGCGTACGAAGAGCGCACCGATGCCTTTTGGACCATACGTTTTATGTGCAGAAAAACTCATGAGATCGACTTTCAGTTTCGATAAATCAATCTCAACTTTACCTGTCGCTTGTGCAGCATCAACATGGAGGTAGATACCACGTGCACGGGTCAATTCACCAATTGCTGCAATATCGGTAATAGTTCCAATTTCGTTGTTCACCATCATCAATGAAACCAAGATGGTGTCTTCGCGGAAAGCTGCGGCTACAGCACTGGGGTGGATTAAACCGGTAGTAGGTTCTGGATCCAGATAAGTAACGTCGTAGCCTTCATCTTCAAGCTGGCGGCATGGATCAAGAACAGCCTTATGCTCGATCTTGCTGGTAATTATATGCTTGCCTTTTTTAGCATAAAAATGCGCAACACCTTTGATTGCTAGATTATTTGATTCCGTTGCGCCAGAAGTCCACACGATTTCTCGCGGATCAGCTTTGACCAAATTTGCGACCTGATCACGAGCGTGTTCAACTGCTTCTTCTGCTTGCCAGCCGTAGCCATGCGAACGTGACGCTGGATTACCAAAATCGCCATCTAAGGTCAGAAATTGCATCATACGCTTAGCGACTCGTGGATCAACAGGGGTAGTCGCAGCATAATCAAGATAAATTGGGCGTTTCATATCAAGCACTCGTTGGGTGTTCAAGCAATTATTAATCAATGACAATTATTTCAAACAATATATTCAAAATCACAAACTGGGAACGCTGGACTGTTGAGCATGAGGAATCAGCCCAGTAATCACATGAACACTACCTTTGAGGTCATTCGCAGAGTCGGCCTGATCAACAAGATCAGCAAGTGTGACACCTGCAAGGTAGTTTTCGATTTGCATGGATAATTGGTGCCAGAGATCGTGAGTCAAGCATTTCGCACCTTTGCGACAATTACCTTGACCTTCACAAGCCGTAGCGTCAACCGACTCATTAACAGCTTCAATGATATCTAGAATGGCAATTTCATGACTGGGTTTAGCGAGTCGATAACCACCCAAAGCTCCGCGACTACTTGCAACTAGACCTTGGCGTTTCAGCTTGCCAAAAAGCTGTTCTAGATAAGCAATAGATATCGACTGACGATCCGCAATTTCAGCAAGCGTTATAGGCTGCTGTTCGGAAGATTGCTGGAGCGTTAAGTCAAGCATGGCGGTCACAGCGTAACGACCGCGAGTGGTCAGGCGCATAAGCTTAAATTCCAGACCTAAAGATCTGTTTTGAGTGAGACTATGCTTATTTTAGTTAATTCCGACTAAATTAGTCAAGATTAAAATAGAAGATAATTGTGACAGGTGGGTAGGCTCTGAATAGTCATCCACACGCTAGATATGGGCATACTATTCTTTACATAAGTTCTGGTGCGGCGCAGATGATACAAGAAATTGATACTAAATAAAATCATTAGCAAGGCGATTGTGGTTTAAGTTGATGGGTAGCTTAAGTTAAGAAGTAAATCAGAGTACCGATCAGACTAGCAATTAAGCAGCCCATTAAGACTATGCCGGCAATGATGAGCATTTTAATTTGTCGATTCAATTGATGAATAACGAAAGCATTTTCTTTGGCTTGTAAGCTCATCTGATCAACTAAGATCTGTTGTTCATTGAGTTTTTTGAGTAGCTGTCTATGGCGGTTTGAGGCGCGACCATGATGGGCAATAGGCTCGCCATTTTCATCAATATCTTTAGTTGGCAGAAGTAAAGACTTAAACCAGTCTGATTGAATCCAGTGGTTAATAATTTGCTGTAAGTTAAAGCTACCCATGAGTACCCTCAAATCATCAATAAGTTCAATCGGACCATCAATATCAATTTTTTTTAGTGATGAAGCTGGCGCAGTCATAAAGCTATGTAGTAAATCTTTAAATGAAGCTGAAATAACGGCATCAATGGGCCGCGCGGGTTTTTTTGCATCAAGCAGAACGCCACGTGAAGTAAATGTCACAAATATGATCATCGAAGGCAAAGATGTTCTGAGCTCTACTAGCGCTTGCTGTTTGATGAGATTTTGCGCAAGTTTCTTTGATTCTTGATCGGATTTCAGTAAAAAAGTTAATAATGCTTCCAAAACGATCAGCACAATTGATTGCACTAAATCCACAAGACTTATGTGCTCTGATCGATCTACCATGAACATCCAGCTCCATCAACAAAGTCAGCTAGCATACAAGCTTAGTAGGCTGATCAAATTCTAATTTTTGATGTGACATAGTTGTACTTTTGTCAAACAATCTCACGAGTGTGCCAAAGATATCACAAGCCCTCTCTTGACGCTAACATAAGTTAGCGGGTTTTTTTAGTAGCTTCAATTTAAGCGCAAGGGATTGCGGGTATCAGACTCATATTGTTGCAAATAAAAATGATCCTTTTTTTGCACGACTCACCAAGAGAAATGGTCTATGCTACAATTGAGCGAGCCAATACTGTTTATTGAACGTTTGAAGTTGTTGTAAAGGCTTGCCAATCTTGGTGGACCCATCAATTTCATGCCGTGCTTTATTGAACTGTAAATGTGACATGCGCCTCTAATCAGCACGATTCATGCAAAGGATAGATTTGTAATTATGAACCAAAAATCTTCAAAAGACCAAAATCTACAAATAGAAAATGATCAAAGCATTACTGAGACAGATGCGTCTGTTCAGGATGAGCCGCCGCGTCGCAAAGCTGGTCTTGATTTTAGAAAATACACCCAGCAAATTTGGTTGGCGGGCTTAGGTGCTTTCTCGCGTGCAGAGGAGGAGGGGACTCGTCTTTTTGATTCTTTGGTCAAAGTTGGTGAAGAGTTAGAATCAAAAACTACAGAAATTGTTGATACAACAACAGAAGCGGTTGATGAAGTGCGTGAAAAAGTGAATGAGCGTGTGACTGGAACACGAAATAAAGTTGAAAAAGCTTTAGATGACAGTATTAATCAGGCTATTTCTCGTTTAGGATTTGCTTCACATCGTGAAATTAATGAGTTGACAGCCAATATTCAAAATTTGACTGCTCAAGTTGAAAATTTAACGAAGGATATTAATGCATTACAAGATTCATTTAGGAAAAAATGATTTTGCATATGATTCTATACTTCTAATCAGTATGTAATAATATTCATCTTATTTCTAACGTTCTGCTCAGGTATTGCTTGCCAAGCCTTAAACTCATTGATATAAAGGGCGCACGTCCCTTGTAGGACACAATTTTTTAACAACGATATAGGATATTTTTTTTATGAACAAATCTGAACTGATTGACGCGATTGCCTCTACAGCTTCTCTTTCTAAAGCGGACGCGACTAAAGCATTGGATGCTGTAATCTCTTCTGTAGGTGAAGCGCTAAAGAAAGGTGATACTGTGACACTCGTAGGCTTTGGTACTTTCAGTGTTAAAGAACGTGCGGCACGCACAGGCCGTAATCCTAAAACTGGCGCTGCAATTCAAATTGCTGCAAGCAAAGTTCCAGGCTTTAAAGCGGGTAAAGGTTTAAAAGATATCGTTGCTTAAGAAACAATTCACTCTTATGGATTAAGAGTAGAATATCTTGAGGCTACGCTTTCTCAGTTGTTGTGTTTCAAGAGGCGCGCCCATTGGCGCGTTTTTCATTTTTTAATTGCCTGCTGAACTGGAAATAGGATTTATGGAAGGCTTTAGAACATTAGTACGAGGTTGGCTGGGCAAAGTGCTCATGGTAATTCTAGCTTTACCATTCGTATTATTCGGCGTTGAAAGTTACTTCAGTGGCGGTAGTACCAATAGTGAAATTGCCGCGACCGTTGATAAAACTAAGATCACAAGACTTGAGCTTGAGCAGGGTGTCAGCAATGAACGCAAATCCTTGCTGGCTAAAGTGGGTGGTAATGACGATTTGATCGATGAGACTGTGTTGAATCAGCAAATCTTAGATAAAATGATTGCACAGAATGTGGTTCTTGCCAAAGCGCAGCGCTTAGGCTTTACCATGAGTGATAATCAGATTATTGGTGTAATCCATAAGGTACCAAATTTTCAGCAGGACGGTAAGTTTTCTGAAGAGCTATTTCAAGCGTATTTAAAAAATAGTGGAAATGACCGTAATTCACTTTTTAAAATGATTCGTGATCAGTCTGCTCAGAATTTGTTGATTGAAGGGATCTCGCATTCTAGCTTGATTAGCGGCCCTGAGACTGATCGTATTTTGGCATTAGAGTCTGAAAAGCGTGATGTTGAGCTTGCTACAGTCTTGGCCTCTCCCTATCTTCCTCAAGTGAATGTTACTGATGCGCAAATTGCGAGTTATTACAATACGCATAAAACTGAGCTGAAGAGTACGGAGCAAGTCAATCTGGATTATTTGGCTTTAGATAGCAGTAGCTTAAATGAACAAGTGAAAGTGACTGATGCTGACTTGCAAGCACGTTATCAAGATATGATTAAGGCTTCGGCAGGTGACGAGCAACGCCGTGCTCAGCATATCTTGGTTTCAACCGATAAGCTAAGTGCGGATGCAGCCAAAAAGAAAATCGATGGTATCGCTGCTCAGCTTAAAGCTGGCGCAGATTTTGGTGCTCTGGCAAAAGCAAATTCGGATGATCCAGGTTCAGCGGCAAACAATGGTGATTTGGGTTTCGCTGGTCACGGGATGTATGTTCCCGAGTTTGAGAAAACTTTGTTTGCTTTGCAGCCAAATCAGGTTTCTGAACCGATTAAAACTCAATTTGGTTACCACATTATTAAGTTGCTTGAAATTAAAAAGGGCAATGCCCCTTCGTTCGATAGTGTGAAAGCGCAACTTGCAACTGAGGTGCATCAAGCCAAATTAGATGCAATTTATGCGGACACGCTCAGTCAGATTAATGAGCAAGCCGCAAGTTCAGATTCACTTGTCGATTTGGCTAAAGCGCATAATCTTTCAATTTCTCATTCTGGGTTGATTGGTCGTGTCGGTGGTAGTGGTGATTTTGCAAACAAAGATTTACTGAGTACTGCATTCAGTGATGAAACCGTTAAGGATCGTAAAGTAACGAGTGGTATTACTGTTTCTCCTACGCGCACTGTCTGGTTGCAAGCGACCCAATACTTACCTGTGAAGCCGTTAACGCTAGTAGAAGCATCGCCGAAAATTCGCACGATATTGCAATTGCAAGGTGCTTTAGCAATTGCGAAAGCAAAAGCTCAGGAGATTGCAGCAGCTTTAAATTCTGGAAAGTCGCTGGCTGAAACTGCACAAACGTTTGCGACAACCTTTCAGAATATGACTGGGGTAGGACGCCAAGGGGGGTTACCAACCAAGGCGTTGTCGCAAGCGGCGTTTAGTTTGGCTGCACCTGTGGATGGTCGCGTGAATGCAACTGTTGTTGAAGCGCCTAGCGGTGTGACAGTTGTCGCCGTGAGTAAAGTGACTAGTGGAGTTTCTCCTGAGATGCTTCAGCAACGTCCGCAACTACAGAAGTCTTTGAATAGCTTAAGTGGTCAGCTAGAACTTGATGATTATGTTGAATACTTGAAAGGTCACGCCAAAATTGAAAAATTCAGCGCGAAGAGTAAAAGTGGTTCTTAATCACTACTGATCTTTTGATTGATAAAAAAACCTATCTTGTGATGGGTTTTTTTATTTTTAAGGATTCGTTATTTCAATGATTTCATCTCACTAATTAACGCTTTGCATCTTGCACATGGTCTTAAATTCCCTACAATGAAAAAAGGAAATTAATGCATAAGTATAAGGCGAAACGAATGCCCTCCATATTGAAACCCATCACTTATATTTTTAGACAGACTCGCATGGGGCTGCGCAATTCAATCAATCGTCGTAGCCACCCTGAACGGTATTGGCTACAAGATAAGACAGAGCGGATTGAGCTTTTACGTGAGGGTTTATTTTCTGTTCATTATTATCCACCGTTACCAGAGAATCGCGTTGATATCGAGGGGGAAATCCTGCCTGTCAACAAAAAGCATTTTTCGATTCCCTTAATACTTGTTCCGCCATTGGGAGTATATGCGTGGATTTTTGATTTAATGGCTGAGCGTTCATTGGTACGGTATTTTCTAGTCCGTGGTTTTCAGGTTTATTTAATTGATTGGGGGAAACCGGGTCGGGGCGAAGCAGAATTGTCATTAGAAACCTATACACTGAACTGGTTTCCAAAAGCTGTTAAAGCCATACAAGCCCATAGTGGTCAAACTGAGGTATCCGTTTTAGGGTACTGTATGGGGGGATTGTTATCTTTGATGTATACCGCAGCTCGGGGTACGGATGTTGTGCGGAATCTCATTACGATTGCGTCACCTGTGAATCTGCATCAAATGGGAAATGGGATTGGGAAGTTATCGTTGTTAATTTCTGGGCCGACAGGGTTAATTAGACGGGTAACAGGGTCTCAGCTTTCTAAACTTGACCCAAATTTATTTCATGTGGACGGTAAGATTCTATCTGTTTTGTTTAAGGCCTCATCACCTGCTGCTACGGTATTAAGTTATATCGATTTAATTAAGAATTTAGCAGATGATGATTATGTCAGCCGTTATATGACGATGAATGAGTGGTTTAGCAATATGCCTGATTATCCGGGAGCGACAGTGCTTGAACTGATTCAAAAACTTGGTATTGCTAATCGTATGAATCGGGGACATTTTAATTTGGGTGGCCATGAGGTGAGCTTTAGCCGTATAAAAAGTGCTTTGTTGGCTTTCGCCGGAGATCGTGACGCTATTACCAGTATTTCTTCTGCTAGTGCGGTCATGAATGTTGTGGGTTCGTTAGACAAGACTTTTCAGGTCGTTTCTGGCGGCCATGCTGGGATTTTTACGGGAAGTCGCGCAGCACATTCCACATGGGTGATTGCCGCGGATTGGCTTGAGTTAAGGTCTGATCTTGCAGAAGTTGAACCCATATGAAAACAAAGGCCGATACGTTATTTGACATGATTAACGCGCGTCAATCCGATGGAATGTTGTCTGCACCTGCGCCAAGTTCGCATGAGTTGCAATTAGCTGTGCAGGCTGCATTGACCGCACCAGACCATCATCGACTGCAACCCTGGCGTTTTTTGACAGTCAGTGGGGATGCACGACTAAAAATGGGTGAGGTTTTAAGGCAAGCCTTAATTGCACGCGGTGAGACTGATGAAGCAGCTTTGAATAAGGTTCGTGGGCAACCCTTGCGTGCACCAATGATTTTGGTTTGTGTTGTTGATACGAAAGAACACCCTAAAGTTCCTCAAGTCGAGCAAGTTTTGAGTATGGGGGCAGCAATTCAAAATATATTGTTAATGTTAAAAGCATTAGGCTATGGTTCGATGTGGCGTACGGGGGCGATTACAGAGTCTCCAGTAGTGAAAGCCGCGTTTGGATTAAAAGAACATGATGTGATTGCGGGCTTTGTTTATATTGGTTCCTTATCGCGTGAGATTGCAGCACGTGAGCTACCTGATGTTAATCACTTTCTCCATGAGTGGATTTAATGCTGATTAAATGAAGAAATAATAGTATTTGCTTTAAATTTATTGATATTAAAATGGATATTTGAGATTTATGACTGATATTGCGATTGAGAAAAAACCTTCACCTGAGACTCCCAGTCTGAAAGTTCCGATGCGTGTTACGGTTCTGGGTGGTGGAAGCTTTGGAACAGCAATGGCAAATGTCGCATCACGCAATGGTTGTGATACGCGTATGTTCATTCGGGATCCGGCTATTGCCAAAGAAATGCAGGAGACTCGCCGTAATCAGCGTTATTTACCTGATTTTGTAATGGATGAGAACTTGTCGTTTACCAGCGATATTGAGTATGCCGTTCGGGATCGTGATCTCATTTTAGTTGCAATACCTAGTAGTTCATTTCGAGAGGTGTTGCGCCAAATCGCACCGTTTATTTCAGGACAAGCGATTGTTTCTCTGACTAAAGGTATAGAGCCCGATAGTTTTGCGTTGATGAGTGATATTATTCGGGAAGAGTTACCGCAAGTGGCTTATGGCGTATTGTCTGGTCCTAATCTTGCTAAAGAACTGATGGCCGGTATTCCTGCTGGAACTGTTATTGCAAGTCCGAGTGAGGCTGTACGCTTTGCTGTGCATCAAGCACTTGCAAGTGCTTTATTCCGTGTCTTTGCGAATACTGATGTACAAGGTGTAGAGCTTGGAGGCGCTTTAAAGAATATCTATGCTGTAGCGATGGGTATGGGAGCCGCATACCATGTGGGTGAAAATACGCGCAGCATGTTGTTGACACGTGCCTTGGCTGAAATGAGTCGTTTTGCCGTTCGACTCGGTGCAAATCCCTTAACCTTCTTGGGCTTATCCGGTGTCGGCGATTTAATCGCGACATGTAGTAGCCCTTTAAGCCGAAACTATCAGATTGGTTTGGCCCTTGGACAAGGGAAGACACTTGCTGAAGCAGTTGAAGCATTAGGGCAAACCGCAGAAGGGATTAATACGATTCGTCAAGTGCGTGCTCAGGCAGAAATTTTAGATGTGTATATGCCGATTACATGTGCATTATACGAAGTCATTTATGAAGGTAAGCCACCGCTTGGCATCGCGTTGGCGCTTATGCAAAATGGTCATAGAAGTGATGTTGAATTTGTGTTACCTAATACAACGCCAGCATCTTAATTTCAAGCTAGCGCTATTTATTGAAGTAACTCCCTAAGGATAATCATCGGTTATGCAGTTAATTTTAATCCGCCATGGTGAGGCGGAGCCCTATCAGGCTGACGATGCTGGACGAAATCTGACTGCACGTGGTATTAGCCAAGCCCAGTGGACAACCCAACAAATCTTGGCTCAATATTCGCCCGATTTATTGGTTGTCAGCCCGTATCGAAGAGCACAACAAACGCTCCTGTCTTTTCAGGACCAATTACCCACTGTTCCAGTCAAAATTTTGGACAGCATCACCCCAGATTCGGATCCTCGCTTAGCATTGGATCAATTGTCGATGCTGCCTTCCCAGTATGCAGCGCAGTGTATCGTTGTGGTTTGTCACATGAATGTTATTGCTTATATGGCGGGGCTATTGCTTGATGAAGATCCGGAAGGCTTTGATTTAGCAGAAGCTCGTGTATTTGAGCAATCTTTAATTTTGTTAGGATTTTCTGTTGAGCGTGCGCGTTTCGTGCCATCTGCGGATGTAGGCCGATGAGCCGGAGAGGAAAATAATGCTGTATTTATGGATGCCGGAACGCAGTGCTTTTCATCCGAGTGGTGATGGTGGGGGCGTACAAGATATATTTCGCTGGCGCGTTTCTCGCGAAGTGTCCAAGAGCAATGATTTAGTTGTCGGTTGGCAAACTGCCGTGGGGTGGGATGCTCTGCTGGCGGCCACAGCACCTGAAGCTCAATCTGAGGTCGTGGTGTTTTTCCCAACTTCAAGTGTTCAAATGCTAAATCAACCCATGACACGCCAACAATTACGTCAGATTGGAACGGAAGGGGTGCGCTATTTACTTGAAGAGTTTTCATTGACGCCTATTGATCAACTCGATGTGCGCTATCAGCTTCGCGATAATCTGCTGACGGTTCTTGCGAAACCCCAGCATGATGTGGCAACACTTTTATCAGCTTTAGGATTAATGCCTTGGCGGGTGGTTGGGTTGTTACCGGACTTTTTACTATTACCACTGACTCCCGGACGTGCGACTTTGTTTCTGGATGGACATAATCGTATTCTCAGACTAGATGAGTCCTATGCAGTATCTGCTGATCATTTAGATATTACGTTAGCGCGTCTTAGTCAAGTTAAAGAAATCCAGGTTATCGGGGAGCTAACAGAGGCTGATCGAGTTATTTTGGATGCACAGAAAAATATCAGTGGTTTGGACTGGAACTTGTTAGAAACGCCAATATCTGAAGTTTTCTCGGTCGATCAAAAGGTGACTAAGCACGCCTATAATTTAGTCACCAATGTGCAAGAGAGTAGTCTGTCGTCGTATTGGAAGGTGGTTATTGCAGTTTTTGTGGCCGTAATCGCCGTTCAGATGATCTATGACGCAGTACGAATCTGGCGTTACCACGCTGTGGAGATTGCGACGAAAGCCCAGATTGAACAACAGTATCGCCAATGGTTCCCTGATGAACATCGTATTTTAAATATTAAACGTCAAATGCAAGCTCATCTCGTCGGGGCTGGCGGTGTTGATATGACTGCATTGACATTGTTGAGTCAAGTGGGGCCTGTACTGAGTCAAGCGAATTTGCCTGCCAAGAAGATTCATTTTACAAGTTCAAGTGCTGAAGGTGCTAAAACAGGACAGTTGGAACTTCAAATCAACGCTTCAAGTCTACCGGCATTAGAGAGTCTCCGAACACAGATTGCTGCACAAGGGTTGGTCGCCGAGCTAGGCTCTGCCAACTCGGCTTCAGGTAAGTCCGCAGGCCCAAATCAAGCTACCTCTGGTCAGGTCTCAGGCATTATTCGGGTGAAACAATGAACAATATCTTTAAAACGTCGATAGCAAAGATCGAGACCAGTTCATTGGTTGTCTCAATGAATGCAAAGTTGGCACAATTACACGCAGCTTTTGAGCAATTGCCAAAGCGTGATCAACTGGCTTTAAAAATCCTAGGCGGTTTTTTGGCAATATTCATTGTTTTTGGCGGTGGGTATTGGTTACATCATAAGGCTGAAGTGACCAAAGAGAATGCAGATCAGGCTCGTCAACTATTATTATGGATGCGTGGCCAAGCTCCGCATCTGCAGGCGACCACGGGTGTTTCTCAACCGCTTTCAACAATTATTCAAGACGCTGCAGCCCAGCAAGGATTAACCGTGACTCAAACCGAAACTGCAGGGAAAATTGCAGTGAGTACGAGTCATCAAAGTTTTGCAGTATTGGGTAGCTGGCTGACCAGACTTGCACAATCAGGCATACAGGTCGATCAGTTAGATATTGAGCAACAAGCTGGCGGCGTCTTGCAGCTACAAGCGACTTTAACAAAGCCATAAAGCGCTTGAATTTGAGTTTTCATTCATTGATGAGAAGGGGAAATGATGATGAGTAATGTCACTACAAACCAGACACAGTTGTTATCCCCAAATGATGATGGCTTGGTCTTTATCAACCATATTACTTATGCACTTTACTTCTTGAGTTATTTTACTGCAGGGCTGACTTGGCTTGTTGCGATTATCATCAACTATGTTAAACGTAGTGAAGCACAAGGATCCTGGCTACAAAGTCATTTTGATTGGCAGATTCATACGTTTTGGTACAGTATTGTTTTTGCAGTCGTCGCGACTTTTCTATTGATTTTGGGGTTGCCCACAGGATTTGCCGCAGTGTTCTCTGATGATGCAGTGACAGGATTTAGTTTATTCTCTCTAAGTGGGATACTGGTGTTTGCGGGTGTTTTACTTTGGATATTTGTGATTTTTTGGCATCTTTATCGGATAGTGCGTGGATGGTTGGCCTTGGCTTCCAGAAAGAGCGTACCTTAAGCTAATTATTGGGGCGATGACCATAACTGATAACCCGGGTAATTTGCCATTGATCATTTTGATGACGCCAGATGATTATAAAGTTGGCGATACCATCACAGGTATGGGTTGCCAGTTGACAAAAACGATGCGTACCTTGTTCGATCGCGCCGAATCCTTTGATTGGAAAAACTTCTAAGCTATTGGCAATCAGTTCACGCTGAAACTTCCCACAGACATATTTTTCAGTATTCGCAAGCATCTCTTGGCGAGTCCATGTCACACCGCCAGTATCATGATAAAACTCAACGTCTGACGAAAAGTAGCTTGCATGTTTTTGGAGTTGTTCAGAAACTTCACAATGATTAAAGGTATCGAATACCTGCTGATCAAGACTTGAGATTGTTTTGAATAACGGCGCATCGTTTGGCAGAGAGCCTGATTGATGTCCGATAGAGGTACATCCGCTAAGCCAGGATAGGGCAGCAATCAAAATAAATAGGGTGGTTTTCTTCATATGACGCTCTTCATCATTAAGATTTTGTACTTAACCCATTAATCGCTTGCTCGACCAATGTAATGGCTTGTCTAATGCAGTCTTTGCGCCAACTTGCGGATTTTGGACAAAACAACTCGACTAAGCGTTGCCTAGTATATTCTGTTATGCGGCTATTTGGATTACCCCAAAAATAGCTTTGGTTTTCGGCTCGAAGTCCGGCAAGGACTTGTAATCCTTTGTAGGTTCCAAACTCTGCTAAAGCACATATATAGTCACGATCTTTTGCATGCGTCTTACAGAAATGCCCTAAACCGCCTTTCCATCCCGATTGTTCATCACTAATGGCTTCGACAGATTCGTTGCCAAAATAAGATTTTAACCATGCATATTGGTTATCACTGAGTGGATGGTCGAAGAGTAATTTATAAGTTGCCCAAGCCCCCAATCCTGTGTGAAAGTCCAGATGTATTACTTTTTGGCTTAAGCCTAACCAGCGGTCTAGATTGTCGCTTAGTATTTTACTTAAATGAGAAGGTTCTGTTCCTCCGTAAAAGAGTCCCTGAGGATAGTCATATTGACCAGCAGTGATTGCTTGCTCAAGAATCGCTTGTCCATGTTTAGCCGTAGGGCATATCAATCTAAAATTGATCCAATCCCAACGTGACGGCGGGCGTTTGGGATTCAAGATATGGTCTATATCTTTATAAATGGCTGGACTACCACGAAAGGATTCACAGGAGAGAATAAGATTTCGATTTAGATCGACATTATCCTCATTTGCACGGCGGCGCCATGCAAAACCATAAGGATTTAGGGCGTGGATTAAAATAAGTCGTTGTGTGGGGCGTAAGTGCGGATCATCTTGCCATTTTTTCATGACGGCTAATTGGACTGCAGAGCCAAAAAAACCTTCGACTCCATGTAATCCACTGGAAATAAGCAGAGCCTGATCAGGCATACTTCCGGATTGAATAGCGACATCAATGCTAAGCATTTCTCCATTGGGCCCGAATTGGCCGATAGGGATACTTTCCAGTGTCATTCCTAAATTTTTGGCTGATTGCTTAAAATGTTCGCGTGCAATTGCATAATTCTTAGAAAAGAAAGCGTCCACGACCATTGTCTTCCTGAATTCGAGTTCTTTGAAAAGTTATCACGGTTCTAAAAAGCATACAATTGATAGATTATTGCATGTTGATAGTTTCAATATTATTAAAATAAAACAAAAGGTTATTTTATTCATATAGACAATTTTGGTCACTACGTAAACATTTATAAAAAAATATCGTCATTCACTGGCAAAATAGGTAGTATTTTGCAGTACAATCACACGCCTTTGTGTAGGACTTAGCACGAAAGATTTTTATCAAAAGCTTTCATACCCACAATCATAGCTTGAGGAATACTCATGCAAATCGGAATACCAGCCGAAAGCGTTGCAGGCGAAACTCGCGTCGCTGCTACCCCTGAAACCGTTAAAAAGCTCATTGCAGCCGGTCATACCATTGTTGTCGAACGTGGTGCAGGCGTTAAAGCCTCATACATCGATAGCGCATTTGAACAAGCCGGTGCAAAGATTACGGATGATGCCTATCAAGGCAGCCAAATTATTTTGAAAGTTCGCGCGCCTAAAGCCGAAGAAATTCAAAAGATTAGTGCAAACACCATCGTGATTGGGATGTTTGATCCGTACCGCAATCCTGATTTGGATGCATTTGCGGCTCAAGGTGTCTCTGCGTTTGCACTAGAGTTGTTACCTCGCACATTGTCACGTGCACAGAATATGGACGTCTTGTCCTCGCAAGCCAACTTGGCTGGTTATAAATCAGTTCTATTGGCAGCAAATGAATACCAGCGTATGTTCCCTATGCTCATGACTGCAGCAGGTACTGTGAAACCTGCACGTATCGTCATCATGGGTGTCGGTGTTGCTGGTCTGCAAGCAATTGCAACCGCAAAACGTTTGGGTGCAGTGGTTGAAGCAACTGACTTGCGTCCAACCGCAAAAGAACAAGTCGAGTCGCTTGGTGCTAAATGGCTTGATGTACCTATGTCGGATGAAGAGAAAGCCAAAGCATTGGGTACAGGTGGTTATGCTTGGATTCCTTCTGAGCAATATGTACAAGATCAAGCGGTTATTGTTGATAAAGCGGTTTCTAATGCGGATATCGTTATTACAACAGCTTTGATCCCAGGCCGTAATGCACCACGTCTCATCAAAGCAGCTACCGTTGCTAAAATGAAACCCGGTTCTGTCATTCTCGATATGGCTGTTGAAACGGGTGGGAATGTTGAAGGTTCCGTTGTTGGCGAAACCGTAATGACTGAAAACGGCGTTAAAATTTTAGGGATTCCTAATATTCCTGCAACGCTTGCGACTGAGTCATCTGCGTTGTATGCGCGTAACGTTTTTAATTTTGTATCAACACTCTTTGATAAAGAAGGCAATCTGCAACTTAATCAAGAAGAAGAGATCCAAAAGGCATTGCTTGTCACTCATGGTGGTCAAGTACTACTGAAGCGCGGTTAAGGAGAAAGACATGAATCCTGAAGTTCTTCCTGTTGAAATCATGAATCAAGCCGTTGCTCATGCAGCCAGTGTTCCATTCGTGAGCATATTCACTATTTTTGTTATGGCAATCTTCGTGGGTTACTACGTGGTTTGGGGTGTTACACCTGCATTGCATACGCCTTTGATGGCAGTAACGAACGCACTTTCTGGTGTTGTTATTGTAGGTGCGATGCTGCAGGTTGTTAGCAGCGGTGCGGGCACTGATCCAGCAGCATTTAAAGATATTACCCCGACCAGCTTGCTGGGTGCATTTGCCGTATTCTTGGCTAGCATCAATATATTCGGGGGCTTTGCGGTCACCGAACGTATGCTTGCTATGTTTAAGAAAAAGAAATAAGGAGAATACGAATTGTCAGCACTGCATGATTTTGTATCGCAATACGCCGATTGGTTTTACCTCGTTGGTGCCGTATTGTTTATTCTGACCTTACGTGGTTTGTCTGGTCCAAAAACAGCGATTCAAGGTAATCGCTACGGTATGATCGGGATGACTATCGCGATTGTTACGACTTTCTTCGTTGTTCCTGCTCCTGCAAGTCCAGTTGTTTGGCTGATTATTGCTGCCATGGTTGCTGGTGGTGCGATTGGTTTTTATCGCGCGCGCACCGTAGCTATGACTCATATGCCTGAAACTGTGGCGATGATGCACTCTGCAGTGGGTCTGTCTGCGGTCTGTATCGCGATTGCTGCTGTTTTGCATGAAGGCGTTTACCACGATGGTATCCATCGCTTTGAATTGTTCATTGGTTGTTTTGTTGGTGCGATCACCTTTACCGCATCATTATTTGCTTACGGTAAATTAGCAGCTAAAAAATGGGCAAAAACCATCAAGGGTGGCTGGGTTAAACCTGTACAAGCGATCTTGTTTGTTGCCATGATTGGTTTTGGTATTCATTACTTCACCACTGAATCAATGACATCGTTCTACGCCATGACTGCATTTGCCTTGGCATTTGGTTATGTGTGGATCGCTCCTATTGGTGGCGGTGATATGCCCGTGGTTGTGTCTTTACTGAATTCATTTTCAGGTTGGGCAGCAGCAGGTATTGGTTTCACGCTGAACAACTCAATGTTGATCATTGCGGGTTCTCTTGTTGGTTCATCAGGTGCGATTTTGTCGTATGTGATGTGTCGTGCAATGAATCGTTCATTGTTCAACGTATTGTTTGGTGGCTTTGGTGCAGCAGCTGTTGCTGAAGTTGCTGAGGGTGAGCAAAAGCAAAAGAACTACCGTTCTGGTTCTGCAGAAGATGCTGGTTTCTTAATGTCTAATGCGGACAGCGTAGTGATTGTACCGGGTTATGGTATGGCCCAAGCACGTGCGCAGAATGCGGTTAAAGAACTTGCTGATACCTTGAAAGAAAAAGGCGTAAAAGTACGCTTTGCAATCCACCCTGTAGCTGGTCGTATGCCTGGTCATATGAACGTTCTATTGGCTGAAGCAGACGTACCTTATGAAGACATTCTTGAAATGGATGAGATCAACTCTGACTTTGCTGGAACTGATGTTGTACTCGTTATTGGCGCGAATGACGTCGTAAACCCTGCAGCAAAAGATGATCCAAGCTCACCAATCTATGGGATGCCGATCTTGGAAGCCAGCAAAGCCCGTACAGTCATGATCATTAAGCGTTCTATGGCGACAGGTTATGCAGGTCTGGACAATGATCTGTTCTATCTCGATAAATCAATGATGGTTTTCGGTGATGCGAAGAAAGTTATCGAAGACATGTATAAAGCAGTTAATGGCGGCGGTCATTAATTTCTAAGTCTGTCGAATGAAAACCGCTCTGATTAGAGCGGTTTTTTTATGCAGAGCCTATAACTCGCCAATGTCTTCATTCCAAATCTCAGGATGCTCATGAATGAACCCACTCAACAGCTGTTTACATTCTATGGAATCCATCTGAATAATTTTTACACCATGCTCTTTAAGCCAATCAATCCCGCCCTGAAATGTTTCAGATTCACCAACGATCACTGTTCCTATGCCGAATTGGATAATTAGTCCACTACAGTACCAACAAGGGGCAAGGGTAGTGACCATGATCGTATCTCGATAACTGCGTTGTCTGCCCGCATTACGAAAGGCATCGGTTTCACCATGAGATGAAGGGTCACCATCTTGAACACGTTTGTTATGCCCACGCCCTAGAAGATTTCCTGTGATACGATCAAAGAGGGCGGCACCGATAGGTACACCACCTTCCGCATGCCCAATTTTGGCTTCCTCGAGTGCGATTTCGAGCATAGCCTCGTAACTGATCATTTCTAGCATCCTTATTCTCAATTGTTACTTATATTGATGTTTTCCTATAAGCATTTGTCATGCCACCATTAAGTCTAGATAAAGTACTGTTTTATTTATAGTGTTAACCAAATTTGAATCTTCATGGTAAGCAAGACTAGGAGAGTAAGCAAAATTCTTTAATATTGCATGATTTGTGCATACTAGAAACAGATAAAAGCTGTGCAGTCAACGTTGTTCTTTAGTTCACTGTCAGTTATTCTCTGCCGTTTAAATTAATGACTGACTTGATGGGGGAAGGGGAATGTTATTTGGGTTTGTCATTGCTTACTGGGTAATTTCTGTTGCCATTGGTTTATGGGCTGGTCGTCTTGTTCATAATGCACGTGACTTTGCGATTGCTGGACGTAATTTGCCTTTTTATGTCGTCACAGCCACAGTTTTTGCAACGTGGTTTGGCTCGGAAACGGTATTAGGGATTCCCGCTACCTTTTTGCAAGGCGGTTTAAATAGTATTGTCGCTGATCCATTCGGTGCTTCTTTATGCTTGATTCTGGTGGGATTGTTTTTTGCAGCGCCGCTATACCGCATGAAGTTATTGACGATTGGTGATTTTTATAAACTCCGCTATGGTCGTAAAGTTGAATTTATGACGACGATTGCGATCGTCATCTCTTATCTGGGCTGGGTTGGTGCGCAAATTACCGCATTGGGTCTGGTTTTTAACCTCCTTTCCGATGGTGCCATTACCAATGTGCAAGGCATGTGGATCGGCTCAATCACTATTTTAATTTATACGTTCTTTGGTGGGATGTGGGCAGTTGCAATTACTGACTTTATTCAGATGATTGTGATTGTTTTGGGAATGCTATGGATTGGCGGGGAAATCTCTGGGCAGGTTGGTGGTGTGGGTGTTGTTGCAGAACATGCTTGGAATGCTGGGAAGTTTAATTTTTGGCCCGAACATAATTTTGCTGCAATAGCTGGCTTTATAGCAGCGTGGTGTACGATGATGTTTGGTTCAATACCACAGCAGGATGTTTTTCAGCGAGTTCAATCGGCTAAGACGATTAAAATCGCCGTATGGGCAACAGTGCTTGGCGGTGTCATGTATTTTGTATTTGCCTTTATTCCCATGTTTTTAGCTTATTCGGCAACGCTTCTTGATCCTCACATGGTCTCAAGTTTGATTGACTCAGAACCTCAAAAGATTTTACCGACCTTGGTGATGACTAAAGCACCCTTGATCGCACAGATATTATTTTTTGGTGCGCTGTTATCGGCCATCAAGAGTTGTGCTTCTGCAACTTTACTAGCGCCTTCAGTGACCTTTACTGAAAATATTTTAAAGCCAATGTTTCCGAAAATGACCGATAAGCAATTATTGCGCAATATGCGTATAGTGACTGTTTGTTTTACGATCATTGTGACGTTATACGCGATGCATTCTAAAGCCAGTATTTTTAAGATGGTTGAAAATGCTTATCAAGTAACTTTGGTTGCTGCATTTATTCCCTTGTTATGTGGTGTCTATTGGTCTAAAGCAACTAATCAAGGGGCTTTATTTGCGGTTGTTATGGGCTTAGTCACTTGGATTACGATGCTGATCGGTCCTGCTTTTGTTGAGCCGCTACAGGTTTTAACTCCGCAAGGCGTAGGCGTTATAGCGAGTGCTTTAGGGATGTTGATCGGATCCCTCATCCCTCAGTATGCATCGCATGACCCGCATATTCATCATAAGTTGCGGACCGGACAGCATCTGAAGGATCAAAATGTTTTAGGGGGCTAACGTTTTATTTACTCCAACAAAAAACCTCATTTTAGTACTTTAAAATGAGGTTTTTTTGGTAGATCCTTTGTTTATCAATAAACTATCGACCGGCCTCATCCTGCCAAAGTAACTTATGCAACTGGAGCTGGAAGCGAACGGGGAGTTTGTCTTCTACGATCCAATCGGCGAGTTCGCGTGCAAGTTTTGGGAGCTTAACTTGTCCAACTTCAATAGCAAAAGAAGGTGAAAACCAGACCTCGCCGACCAGCTTATCTAATTCATGCACTTTTAGCATGTCGCGTGACCATTCATAATCTGTACGACTGGTGATCACGAACTTGATTTGGTCGTGCTTAGTTAAGAGCGGTAAATTGGTCAGTAAATTACGCTTCATTTCGCCAGAATCTGGCGTCTTTAAATCAACAACACGAGAGACGCGTAGATCTACTGTAGAGACATCGATTGCACCTGAGGTTTCAAGTGATACAACATAACCAGCGTTACAAAGTGCATGTAATAACGGAATGCAGTTAGGCTGTGCCAACGGTTCACCGCCCGTCACGCAAACATGACGAACACCTTCATGCTGTGCGACTTCCGCTAAAATAGCATCCAGAGACCAGCGTATTCCACCTTCAAATGCATAGGCCGTATCACAGTAGGTACAGCGTAATGGGCAACCAGTTAAGCGCACAAAGACTGTTGGATAGCCCGAATCACGGGCTTCGCCTTGTAGTGAATAAAAAATTTCAGTGATGCGCAGCCCTGCGGCTGGATCAGTGACGGGAATTTGTGTAGAGCGCAATGGGTTAATTTGCCTTATTCAAGGTGAATTGGGTTTTGCCATTAATGCGATTCTTTTAACAAGCGTTTCTCTAAATCATGAATATCGACAGCATGTTGATTAAACGTTTCATCAGCTAAAATGACATCACGGTGTAGAGGAATATTGGTTTTCACGCCCTCAATGACCATTTCATCGAGTGCTTGTCGCGCTCGCGCAAGAGCAGTGGGACGATCTTTGCCGTGGACGATCAGCTTGCCAATCAATGAATCATAAAATGGTGGGATAGTATAGCCATTATAGAGATGTGAATCCATGCGTACTCCCGCACCGCCAGGGATGTGGAATTGCGTGACCTTACCGGGCGAGGGTGCAAAAGTTTTCGGATCTTCGGCATTAATACGACACTCGATGGCATGACCACGGGCAACGATGTCTTCCTGTTTAAGATTAAGTCCTAATCCTGAGGCAATGCGAAGTTGTTGTTCAATGATGTCCACTCCTGTAATCGCTTCTGTTACCGGATGTTCAACCTGCACGCGCGTATTCATCTCGATAAAGAAGTATTGACCATTTTCAAATAAAAATTCGAAAGTTCCTGCACCTCGATACTGCATTAGTTCACATGCGCGTACACAAGCGGCTAGGATATCTGCACGTGCTTGTTCTGGGATGTTTGGTGCAGGAGCTTCTTCGAGCACTTTTTGATGACGACGTTGTAAGGAGCAGTCGCGATCATAAAGATGAATGGCGCGACCTTCACCATCTCCTAATACTTGAACTTCAACATGACGGGGCGTTAACAGGAAACGTTCCATATATACTGTTTCATCGTTGAACCACATCGCTGCTTCATTTTGGGCGGCTTGTACGGATTCAATCAGTGTCTCGGTTGAATGCACGATACGCATACCACGACCACCACCGCCAGAGGCAGCTTTGACAATCAATGGAAAACCAATTTTTTCTGATTCAGATAATGCATTTTTTGCAGTAATAGCAATATTGCAGCCAGGAACCGTCGGAACCCCGCTTTTTTTCATGGCGTTAATGGCAGAGACTTTATTGCCCATCAAACGAATATGTTCTGGACGTGGACCGATGAAAACTATCCCCGCATTTTCAATGGCTTCAGCAAATTCGGCATTTTCAGATAAAAAACCGTAACCTGGATGGATTGCATCCGCGCCGGTGAGTTCGGCTGCAGTAAGGATTGCATTGATATTCAGGTAGCTTTGCTTACTTGAGCTGGGTCCTATACAGATCGCCTCATCAACGAAGCGTAAGTGCATAAGATCTTTGTCTGCGCTAGAGTAAACACCTACAGTTTTAATCCCTAAGGTGCGGCAAGCACGTGCGATGCGTAAGGCGATCTCACCGCGGTTGGCAATCAATACTTTACCGAGTAGCGGTTTTTCCATACTGGTCACGGGAGCTTTCCCTAAGTCTTTGGTTGGCTGTTGCGGCATCTGATTAATCCTGTAAACGAATTAAAGACTGACCAAATTGAACAACATCACCATTCTTAACCAAAATCTCCGCAACCGTGCCACTTTGAGAAGCTTGTATAGGGTTCATGATCTTCATGGCTTCAACGATACCAATGGTGTCACCTGCTTGAATTTTTTGTCCGACTTTAATGAAAGCGGGCTCACCTGGATTAGGGGCAGCATAATACACGCCGACCATAGGAGATGTTTCAAGTCGTCCTGAATTCGGTGCAGGGCTTACATCGGTATTTATTTTTAATGGTGCGGATGCAGGGGCATAGGACTCAGTCGTGCTAACAACTCGGCGACGTGTCAATGCAATGGATTGATCGCCTTCTTTCACCTCAATTGCCTCTAAATCGGATTCAATCATAAGGTCGATGAGTTTTTTAATTTTACGAATATCCATGTGTTCAGTCTCTTTAAAAATCAAAACGTTGATATAAAAATGCGGTCAAGATTCAGCTTTTATGTTCTAGGTTCTTCCACGTGGAGTTAAACCGTGGATATGTATGTCCTTAGTTTTTTTGATTACAAATTCAATTGTGCAATGGCGTATTCTAGCGCGGCGCGATAACCTGCTGCGCCTAAACCACTGATGACAGCAACGGCTTTATCTGCCAAATAAGAATGATGGCGGAATGATTCCCGAGCATAGACATTCGATAAGTGAACTTCTATAAATGGTTTTTCTGCGGCGAGGAGGGCATCTCTGATTCCGATGGAGGTATGAGTCAGTGCACCAGCGTTAATAATGATAAAGCGAGTCCCATCTGTGCGGGCTAAATGAATTCTGTCAATTAAGGCGCCTTCCCAGTTACTTTGAAGGCTTTCAAGTTGAAGGCTTGATTTCTCTGCAAGGATAGCTAGTGAGGCATTAATGTCATTTAATGTGGTATGTCCATAAAGGGTTGTTTCGCGTTGCCCTAAAAGATTTAGGTTCGGACCATGCAATACCAAAACATCGACCATCTAAAGCGCTCCTGCTAAATCGCGATAAAAAACCCTTCTCAACTATATACAGGGTAGATGTATACAAATTTTTAACAGAATAGGATATAAAATGTTAAAAATAGAGAATAATGCAACTAAATGTTTCTTTACAACGCAAACAGTAGTGTGCTTGGAAATCCTTCGAAGTAAAAACTCCTTCGAAATATGCCGTTTTATACCATACTTTGTAAGTAAGATACGCAAAATTGTAGAACGATGCAATGGCTTAAGTAGCCATTTGCAGGTTTAAATGTCATATATATTGAAATATTCAGATACATTTTTATGTTTAACCATCGCTTAAGAGGGAAAATTAGTGAAAGAAATGGTGCAAGGGGGTGCAATGAGTGCATTTACTGCCGATTCAATAGAAATAGTGAATAATATCTGGCATAAACAAAGCATATTACTCATTATTTTGCTATTAACTGGGCTAGGATTAGGCCTGTTGTGGCGTAAAGGATTACGTATTGAAGATATAAGCTGGATTATTGTAGTGATAATACTCACGACGGGGTTTGCATGTGTGCTACTTCGTGTTAAGCTGGGCTTGTAAATCGACCTTAATTCTTAGGTCCTTTTATCTTTTTAATAGGTTTGAACCGGAACTGCTGAATGATTCACAGAATGACAACGGAAATGAGCCCAGCTTTTGCTTCGTGTTTTCTTTGCTGTATTCAACACCGGACAAGCTTTTCTAGTTGTCTCGATAGAGGATTGCAAACATGACGACACGTGAACAAGGCGTAGTAAAGTGGTTTAACGATACCAAAGGTTTTGGTTTCATTCAACGCAATGGCGGCGACGATGTATTCGTACATTTCCGCGCTATTCAAGGCGACGGCCACCGCACTCTGCGTGACGGCCAACGCGTTGAGTTCACAGTTGTGAAAGGCCAAAAGGGCTTTCAAGCTGAAGAAGTTCGCGCAGTTGACTAATTGATGATTGGTAGCTGAGTCCTTTAAGACTTTTCTACCAGCATCAACTATCGCTTCTAAATCGGCATTGCCAAAGGGCAGTGTCGATTTGGGCGTTTCAATGAACCGAAGTTTGGCTTGCCATGCTTCGGTTTTTTGTTTTGTGGCATTTGAAATTGATGTAAATTTGATTTTAACGATATTATTTTTAAATCTCTAAAATGATATGAGCGTAAAATTTTGCGCAACAATAATTTAAATTTATTGCGTATTTAACGTGGTGTATTGGAGTATCAAATATAATGAGTTCGAGTTTCGACTCAGTCGCGTTACACCCTGAATTACAGCAGGGAATTGCTGATCTTGGTTTTACCCAGATGACACCGATACAGCAACAAGTTTTACGTTTTACTCTGGCAGGACATGATGCCATTGGTCGTGCACAGACTGGTACAGGTAAAACTGCTGCATTTTTAATTAGTATTATTAATGATTTATTAGAAAATCCTGTTGCAGATGAACGATTTCGTGGTGAGCCGCGTGCACTCATTTTAGCACCAACGCGCGAGCTTGCATTGCAGATCGAAAGTGACGCAATTGCACTGCTCAAGCATACCAAACTCAGTGTTGTTACCCTTCTTGGCGGGGTTGATTATGATAAACAACGTAAAGCACTTGATAAGCGATTCGTCGATATTATCGTAGCCACGCCGGGCCGTTTGATTGATTTTTTAGAACAAAAAGAAATATGGCTTGACCGCCTTGAGTTTTTAGTGATTGATGAAGCAGATCGTTTGTTGGATATGGGATTCATTCCCTCAGTAAAACGCATTGTTCGTTTGGCTCCGCCCAAAGCAGATCGTCAAACGCTAATGTTCTCTGCGACTTTTAGTTATGACGTTCTGAACTTAGCTCAGCAATGGCTGTTTGAGCCTGTCACAGTAGAAATTGAACCTGAACAAAAAACAAGTGATCGCGTTAAGCAGCGTGTATTTATAGTCGGTCGTCGTGACAAAGAGCGACTGCTTAAAGAATTACTTGAGTCTGAGACTATAGATAAAGTGATGGTTTTTGCAAATCGTCGCGATCAGGTGCGTAAGCTGTTTGATCGATTAAAGGCGCAAGGTTATAAAGTTGGCATGCTCTCAGGCGAAATTCCGCAAGATAAACGTATTAAAATGCTGGATCAATTTAAGTCTGGTAAAACACAGATTATGATCGCTACGGATGTCGCAGGGCGGGGTATTCATGTTGATGGTGTTAGCCATGTAATTAACTATACCTTGCCAGAGCAGGCTGATGATTACGTGCACCGCATTGGTCGGACTGGGCGTGCCGGAGCCTTAGGGGTTAGTATTAGTTTTGCTTGTGAAGACGATTCTTTTTTATTAGCAGATCTTGAGAAAGCCATTGGGCAAAAGCTGCCATTAGAGCGCCCTGAAGGTTACTAAACCCTCCTAGAGCTAAATAAAAAAAGGCTGATTAATTAATCAGCTTTTTTTATTTAGCTCTATTATGCCGACTTAACGGGATCTACATCCGCATAACCTGGGAGCCCAGGACCAATCATGGGTGTCACATTTTTTGCGTGAACGGGTTCGCCGCATTCTGAGCATACCATCGTTGGGGTAAATTTATGGCCACATTGCTGATGAAAATATTCTATAGGAGCACCTTTACCCTGATCCATCCATTTATCACCCCAAGTAGTTAGAGCGAGTAAGATGGGATAAAGATCCATTCCTTTCTTAGTTAAGCGATATTCGTAACGTGGAGGCTTTTCTAGATAAGGAACTTTCTTCAGAATATCGGACTCTACCAGTCTATTCAGACGGTCCGCTAAAACATGACGTGTCATCCCCAAAATTGATTGGAAATCGTCAAAGCGACGTATGCCGATGAATGCGTTACGTACAATCATCATAGTCCACCGATCACCGATTACCGACAAGGCGCGAGCAACCGAGCATGGCATTTCGCCTACATCTTGCCATTTCATAAATGCACTCCTGTCTGATTTATCATATTTTAGTCGAATAATCCAATTCTGACCAGTTCTCATATTTACCAATAACTAGAGACATATTCTTACGATTGTTCTGATACGTTTTTATGAATAATAGCCAGAGACTGATAAAGTTTGCGTGAGATTTATTGACTATGCGGTCTAGTATAGCTTGTCTTTATTATATTGGTTCTTTTTAGGAACTTAAAGTTTGATAATTTATTAAAAGATATTTTTAGGAAATAACAATGATGAGGCTTTGCCCCATCATTGTTAGAATTTACGTATAGGATCTATGAATCATAAAACAAAGAAACCATGCGTCCCATCTCGTTTTAACTGTTCTACGAGACCATATTCCCAATCCAAATAGCCTTGCATCGCTTCAATTGGATTGTCCGTGCCTTCATAGGGGCGGCGATAACGATCAATTCGCGGTGAGGCGAGAAGTGTTTCGCCAGATTCTAGCGGTAAGCCTGCAGCAACCCATGCTTGAGTTCCACCTGTAAGTAGGTAGACCGGTTTATCGGTCAATGCCTGTAGTTCGGATACCGCTAGCCGAGCTAAGAGCCCACTTCCGCAAGTTAATACATAGCGCTCTGCTGGTGGAAGTATTTTCAAAATTTGGGGTAGGTCACCACGCAAAGTGAACCATGCGCTTGGAATATGTTGCTTGACATAATTAGCGCTGGAGGTGAAATCTAGGACAATTGTCGAAAGTCTGGTTGTTGCCGTATCGTGTAATAGCCATTCGTGTAATGTTATTGGACTGATTTCTTGAGTTGAATTTTGCAGTGGTAGAGGTGCTTTCCATGGACCAGATTCAGTGAAATGGTCTACAGTAATATTATCAATAATATAGGCGTCCCATCCCATCTGCCTTAGCCACGATGCACTCATATTGGCACGTACGCCATCATCATCAATAAGAACTATTCTGGCCCCTCGTACCGAAGCATAGTGATCTGTCTCTTGCACAAGTTGCCCTCCTGCAACATGACGAGCATGAGGCAAGTGGGCATGTTCATATTCTTCAGCTGTGCGGACGTCGAATACATAGGTTGTTCGCGTAGGATCATTTTGCCATTGATCCAAGGTTTGTAATGAGATTTTGCCAACACCCGCTTGATTTGCAATGTGGTTGGCTTGTTGGCTTGCTTCATACTTCGTCGTGTCTTTGACGGGATTAAATGTACGATTCTGTTGGTGTTGTAATGTTAAGCCTGCCAATGTCCAACCAATCGTCCCATTTTGAAGGGCTGCTACCGGATTTGGAATGCCAGCATTGAGCAAGGATTGGGCGCCGATGATACTCCGAGTGCGCCCAGCGCAATTTACGATAATCTGGGTATGAGGATTTGGCGCTAATTCTCGCGCACGCAGGACGAGTTCTGCTCCTGGGACACTGATACTACCTGGGATATTCATCGTCTGGTATTCATCGAAACGTCTAGCATCCAGTACCACAATATCAGCTTGTTGATCGATCAGTGTTTTGACTTGGTTTGCAGTAAGAAAGGGCGTCTGGCGAATGCTCTCGACGAGCTCTCCGAAAGACTTACTCGGTACATTGACGTCTTCAAATAACTCTCCGCCAGCATTGCGCCAGCCCGCTAGGCCTCCCTCTAATAATGCAACATCTTGATAGCCCAGCCGAATCAGACGTTCAACTGCAATCTCTGCTCGTCCTTCACCATCATCATAGACCGTGATGGGGGTGCTGAGCCGTGGAACGCGCGCATAGATCTCTAATTCTAACCGTGATAATGAGATATTTACTGCAAAAAGTGGGTGATTTTTGGCAAAGGGCGCCTCTTCGCGTACATCAATTAATGCGAGTTCTTCTTTGTTCAGTAGAGCGTGGCGTATATCGGTGAATTGACGTGTTTTAATTTGACTCATGATGTAGCAGGCTCCTTGGACAAATCCCAAATATTGGGTAATAGGGTGTTTGAATATCCTGATATAAATGATTTTTCTGTGCCATCAGGTTGATAAGTCGCACGTTTGACGGCCCCGATATTGGCACCATAAACATGAATGCTGATTGACGTTTGATCACTATAGGCATTGCTGACTTGGTGAATATCTTGTGTGCTTGGTGAGACCGTTTCGACTTGTCCAACCTGTAGTTGATGTGCTGGTCCTATAGGAATTAGCGATTGATTCACTGATCTTTGATAATGCTGAGAAAGCTCTGAGCCACGGAGCATACCAATCAGCCCCCAAGTTCGATGGTCGTGGATTGGAGTTTTTTGTCCTGCACCCCAGACAAAACTGACGATCGAAAAGCGCTGTGCAGAGTCAACATGTAGTAAATACTGTTGATAGCGATCAGGATGCGGTTGGGCAAATGCATCGGGAAGCCAATCGTCATGCTCGATAAGCTGTTTGAGAAGCTGACTACCTTGTTCTAGTACAATAGGTTCTGCAGACTCTTTAGTCAAAAGTTCAGCAAAGTCAGTAATAAACTGGCGTAACCGGTAATTTAGAGCAGGATTAGACATTGAAATTTGCTCCTATAGTTCGATGAAAAAGTTGGTTGACTGTCCTAGTGCGCTAACGATAATATTTGTTATATGCATTTTTCAACCAACCTATTATGATTATTTCTCATGAAGATAGATGATATTGAGGCATTCGTTGCCGTGATCCGCTGCCAATCCATCAGTCTTGCTGCTGAATCCCTGCAATTGACCCAGCCTGCAATTACACGACGTGTACAGAACTTTGAGGAGGGTTTGGGTGTTGAATTGTTGGATCGAAATACCAAGCCGCTGAAGCCGACATCCATGGGGTTACGTGTTTATGAAAAGTGTCGAGCCGTATTGCGTGAGATTGATACTTTGCGTGATTTAGTGACTCAACATGCTTTACCCAGTGGAGCACTACGACTTGGCGTACCTCAAACCATTGGTGATGCAGTACTGTTAGATGCTTTGAGCGAGCTTCGTCAGCGTTATCCTGATCTGCAAGCTAAAGTCGCGACAGGCTGGGGGAGTAACCTGCTCTCAAAAGTCGAGCATGGTGAGCTAGACGCTGCAGCAGTATTATTTCCGGCAGGTAAGGTCTTTCCTGAAGGTGTAGTTGGAGAGTCATTGGGTCGAATGAATTTGGTTGTCGTTGCAGCAAAGGGCGAATGGCCAAAGCGTTCTTATCGTTTGACAGACTGTTATGAGCGTGGCTGGGTACTTAATCCAGATGGATGCGGTTTTAGAGCGGGTCTACAGCGTGCCCTGATTGCAGAAGGGCTCAGTCTACAAATTAATATGGAAACTTTTGGCACCGAATTACAGTTAGGTTTGGTTGCTAATGGTCAAGGACTAGGTCTAGTCCCTCAGCCGCTGCTCGAGGGCAGTCGCTATCGCAACCAACTTGAAATTGTACCTGTGTCTGATTTTAAGCCGATCATTGATTTATGGTTGATTCATCCCCGATTCACTGGAAATTTATACGCGCCTATCAGCACCTTTGGACAATTAGTCGTTGACCGTTTAGGAGAGCGGTTGATTCGGACTACTGCAGCTGTAGCTGTTTAACCCTAATTGATTTCCATAACCTCCCTTTGGGAGGTTTTTTTATGACCGAAATAATTGCATTGGGTTGAATAAAAGAGATCATTTGTTTTTTAAGAATATTTTGGTAAAAACGCTGTTTCAATCTTCATCGATTGTCTTCATAGTTCTTGCTGTAATATAAATAAAATTAATAGTAAAAATATTTAAATGAATCATTAATGTTAATTTTGCATATTAAGATAGCATAAATACGAATTTAGTTTGAGGCAAATCAACCGTTACTATGCTTATAGTCCAATAGGGTGAGTTATTTCTATGCCTGCCTACTGGTCTTTAATTGTTTTGATTTGGAGCAGCGTACGGCATGAGTCAGCCTAAAACAACAGATTTACATTATCCCTCTGCTTTACAGTCCTTGCCATTAAACAAGCCACTGAAGCGACGGCGCTCATTTAAGTTCCGTATCTGGATTGCCAAGCAGTCATGGGTAGATGGTTTATTGCGTTTGATTAGTCCGCTGGTTTTGCTGGTGCTGTGGGAAGGTGCTTCACGGATTGGCTGGCTTCCCACACAGATCATTGCCGCCCCAAGCTCTATTGGTGGAACGCTTTGGAAGATGATTACGGATGGTTCTCTTGCTGGTCATCTTTGGATTTCTCTCCAGCGGGCGATGTTGGGTTTAAGTATTGGTGTATCGATTGGAACAATCTTGGCATTAGTGGCTGGTTTATCACGCCGTGGTGAACTTGTCGTTGATTCTCCGATGCAGATGCTCAGGACACTCCCATTCCTGGCGGTGGTCCCTCTTTTTATTTTATGGTTTGGCGTAGGAGAAACACCCAAAATTGCATTGATTGCTCTTGGGACAACTTTTCCTATTTATCTGTCTTTATTTTCGGGGATCCGTAATCTGGACTACAAATTAATAGAAGCAGCTAAAACGCTGGAGCTTAATCGGCGTGAGACCATTTGGCATGTCATTTTGCCCGGAGCCTTACCGTCTTTTTTTGTTGGATTGCGTTATTCCTTTGGTATTAGTTGGCTTGGACTTGTTGTGGTGGAGCAAATCAATGCGACCTCAGGAATCGGCTATCTTGTCAATGATGCGCGTGACTTTATGCGTACCGATGTGATCGTCATTTGTTTATTGGTATATAGCGTTCTGGGCTTAACCATTGATGCATTGGTCCGCTGGCTTGAGCGACGTGCTTTGGTATGGCGCACTACTTTTGTAGGAAATTAACTCTCGATGACTACTATACAAATTGATCAGAACAATCCAATAGCCGTGCAACTGAAAGACGTCAGTCGTTACTTTGGGGCGAATACCGTTATCGATGGGTTGAATTTGAGTATTGCTGCAGGCGAGTTTGTTGCTTTGCTAGGCCGAAGTGGGTCGGGTAAAACGACATTACTTCGAGCACTGGCAGGTTTGGACCAAGTTGATGAGGGCTCATTAAAAATTCCTCAAGCACGTGCGGCAGTCTTTCAGGAACCAAGGCTCATGCCGTGGAAGCGAGCATGGCGGAATGTAGCTTTGGGGGTACGCCATCCTGATGCGATAGAGAAAGCACATGCTGCACTGGCTGAAGTTGGTTTAACCCATCGAGCCGATGCGTGGCCTAGTACCTTATCAGGTGGAGAGGCGCAGCGCGTTGCATTAGCACGTGCTTTAGTCCGTGAGCCTGAGCTATTACTGCTTGACGAACCATTCGCAGCTTTAGATGCATTAACCCGAATTCGTATGCATCAATTGATTATCCAGTTATGGCAGACCCATGCTCCTGCAGTGTTACTTGTAACACATGATGTGGATGAAGCTATATTGCTCGCTGATCGAGTTCTTGTCTTGGCCGATGGTCGTATTGCTGAAGAGTTAGTGATCAATTTACCGCGTGCCAGAGACGTAGCGACCCCAGAGTTCCAGCAACTGCGTCGTAAATTATTATCACGATTGGGTGTAGAACTACAGCCGGTCCATACAGAAATACAAGAAAAATTGCATTTAGGAGCAAATTTGGTATGACAAATTTAACTGATATTCAATCGAATAACGCCGCACCACTTATTCCTGAGCCAGTAAGTTATTTAGATTCCAGCGAATTTGCAGCTTTGCTTAGTCAATTGACGAAAGATTTTGCAGAAACTGCGGCTGATTTTGATCGCAATAGCGAATTTCCACATGCTAACTTCACACGCTTACATCAGCATGGCCTTCTAGCACTTACTGTACCGACTGAATTAGGAGGCTATGGCGCGACACTATCCCAAACGAGACGCGTGGTGAGTGCTGTTGCCAAAGGTGAGCCATCCACCGCTTTGGTTTTAGTTATGCAGTATTTACAACATTCCCGCTTGCAGCAGAATCAAGCATGGCCTTTATCTTTGCGTGAGCAAGTGGCTCTGGATGCGGTGAAAAACGGTGCGTTAACCAATGCACTTCGTGTTGAGCCAGAGTTGGGGACTCCCGCACGCGGTGGCTTGCCTAAAACCGTCGCAAAACGTCATGCAGATGGCTGGCTGATTAATGGCCATAAGATCTATTCAACGGGGATCGCTGGGCTCACGTGGTTAACCGTTTGGGCACACTCAGATGAAGCAGAGCCGAAAGTAGGTTCGTGGCTTGTGCATCGTGATACGCCTGGCATTAAGGTTGTTGAGACATGGGATCACTTAGGCATGCGCGCAACCAGTAGCCATGACGTGATTTTTGAAGATGTATTTGTTCCTGAGCAATATGCAGTTGATGTTCGTCCTGTTGGTCATGATCGTACCTCGGAGCTGGATACCAAGGGTGTGCTATGGCTGAGTGTTTTGTTGTCTTCTATTTATGATGCAGTTGCGCAAGCGGCTAGGGATTGGCTTGTCCAGTGGCTGCATGGACGCGTACCTGCAAATCTAGGTGCTTCTTTGGCAACATTACCTCGTTTCCAAGAAATTGTTGGTCGTATTGATGCTTTATTATTAAATAATAAGATATTACTTGATTCGGCTGCTGGAGGTCATGTTCCTCTTGAGTCCGCCGCTCAAATCAAATACATCGTTACAAGTAACGCTATCAAGGCGGTTGAGGAGGCCATTGCAGCGACTGGAAATCCCGGGTTATCACGTCACCATGCGTTAGAGAGACATTATCGAGATGTTCTTTGTAGCCGTATCCATACCCCACAGAATGATGCGATTTTATTGGCTGCAGGACGTGCAGCACTGAGTGGTAAACCTCGTGGTGCAGCAGTATGAGTGAGTCAACTGCAATCAAAATTGCAAGTCAATTAGACATTGAGTTCTCTGAACTCTTGTTGAATACGTTGAGTGCTTCTGAAACGCAAAGGAATGTCTCCATAGAAACTATTGCAAGGGGGTCATATCACCAAGATGTCAATGCAAGAGTGCTTCTTGCAGCGCCTGCTGCGTGGTCACTTGAGCCACCGCAAGGCTGGCCTTTTGATTTAAAGTGGATTCATTTGATTTCATCAGGAATAGATGCTTATCCACGGTGGCTATTCGATGGGCCTATCGTCACCTCTTCGCGTGGAACGACGGCTATCGCGCTTGCAGAGTTTGCTCTGGGATTGATTTTTGCTGCGGCGAAGAATATGCCGGAAATTTGGATTCGTGAGCCAACCCAGTGGCAACGTCAACCTATGCAAACCGTCGCGGGTCAAACACTAGGTATTTTTGGCTATGGTGCGATCGGTCAACAGCTTGCAAAAAATGCAGTAGCCTTAGGTATGAAAGTCCTTGTTGTACGAAAGACCAACCAGCCGATTGATATACTCGGTGTACAAGTCGTTCCAGATATCAAGGCACTATTTGCTGAATCCGATCACGTCGTCTTGGCCGCGCCAGCGACTCCAGATACACAACATATCGTCAATCAAGAAGTGCTCACTGCGGCCAAGTCCAATCTGCATTTAGTGAATATCGCCCGTGGTTCATTGATTGATCAAGAAGCGTTGCTGAAATCACTGAATGAGGGAAAAATTGCGCGAGCAAGTTTAGACGTTGCTACCCCAGAACCGTTGCCGGCCGGACATCCTTTATACAGTCACCCTCGCGTTTTTTTATCTCCGCACACATCCGCCTCAGTGGTTGGAATTTATCAGCGTGTTGCGCAGCAATTTGCCGAGAACTTTCATAAATTTAAATTAGATCAACCATTAGACAATGTCGTTGATATAACACGAGGGTATTAATGATGGGCTCAGTTATCTCCACTTTATCAACCAGTGCATCATCACAGGCCCGTTTACAGCCGCAGGCTTATAGTCTGGCTCGTGATGGTGATCATGTCATTCGTTGGGAGCATCCACCCCAACAAGCTAGTGTTGAATTAGAGCGTTTGTATCGCAAGCAGCGTTTGGCGGCTTCTTTTCGCCTATTTGCACGCTATGGTTTTGATATGGGGGGTGCAGGCCATATCACGGTACGAGATCCTGAGTTGAAAGACTACTTTTGGGTAAACCCTGTAGGGGTGCATTTTTCTCAAATTAGGGTATCTGATCTGTTGCTGGTCAACGATCAAGGAAAAATTGTCGAAGGTCAGGGGCTGTTGAATCAAGCTGCCTTTACGATTCACGCCGCGCTTCACGCCGAGCGGCCAGATGTCATTGCGGCAGCGCATGCGCACTCTCTATATGGCAAAGCATGGTCTAGTCTTGGTCGTTTATTGGATCCACTCACACAAGATGCCTGTGCTTTTTATGAAAATCATGCGCTCTTTAATGACTATACCGGCGTTGTATTAGATCTCAATGAAGGACAGCGTATCGCGCAAACATTGGGCTCACACAAAGCGTTGATTCTACAAAATCATGGCTTACTCACTGTTGGGCGTACCGTTGAAGCAGCAGTTTGGCGTTTTATTGCCCTCGATAATGCGGCACATACCCAACTGCTTGCAGAGGCTGCGGGTAAGCCGATTCCCATTCCAGAAGAGGTTGCCAAATTGACTGCACGTCAAGTGGGTACGGAATTTGGTGGATGGTTTAGTTTTCAGCCTCTTTGGGATCGTGTAGTGGCTGAAGAACCCGATTTTTTACTGTAATCAGCATAATTTTATTGATGGAAAGATAACAAATGAACCGACGGGAAATTTTAGGCGGATTTGCAGCACTGAGTTTATTTGGTGTAGCCAGTTGCTCCAAATCATCAGATTCGAAGACACCATCTGATTGGGATAATCTCACTTTAAATGTAGCGACTTATAAAGGCGCTGCGCGTGATTACATGACAGAGGCTGGCGTCAAGCCACCCCCTTATACGGTGAAATATGCAGAGCTTGGTGGGGGAAACCTCACCTACGAAGCCATCGCCAGTGGAACAGTCGATGTCGGTCCCATGAGTGAGATTCCACCGATTTTTGGCATTGAACGTCATATGCCTGTAAAAATCATTGGCGTTCTACGCGGGGATGTCAATAATCAGGCGATTATTGTGCCTGAGCACTCGACTATTCGATCTATTGAAGACTTAAAGGGAAAACGTGTAGGCTACGTACGTTCTACGACCTCGCATTATTTGTTGCTGAAGGTCTTGAAAGAAAAAGGCTTAAGTTTTGATGACATTATTCCTGTGGCATTAACGCCGCAAGATGGTTCAGCTGCATTTCAAAGTGGGAAGCTTGATGCTTGGTCTAGTATTGGTTACTACATTCAGCTCGCCCAGCAAAAGTCCCATGCTCGTATTTTGAAAACTGGGCTTGGCTATTTATCCGGTAACTTTGTGATTGCCGCGAATGCCAAGTCGATTGCTGACCCGCGTAAACATGCGGCTATTACCGATTATATTCTACGCGAGTATCAGGTTTGGAACTGGATCCAAAAGCATCCAGAAGAGTGGGCGGCCAAGACTGAGCAGATTATGGGGGTACCAAAGGCATTATTCCTTGAGCAATTCAAGCATCAAAGCCAACCGCGAGTCCTTGTTCCTGTTGATGACGCAGCCATCCAGTCTCAACAGGAGGTCGCTGATGTCTTCTTTCAAGCAGGGTTATTAAAACAGCATGTCGATGTGAGTGGCATTTGGGATCGAAGTTTTAAATGGGGCTAGTTAGCTACCCCCGTTTATTTTCAACTCGCTTTAATCCTAAGTGATCTCTCAGTGTTTTTCCTTCATAGGCTGTTCTTAATAACCCTCGACGCTGTAGTTCAGGAACAACCAAGTTTACAAAGTCATCTGCCGCAGTGGGTAGATGGGTGAACATAATATTGAAGCCATCCGCCCCATAATGATGGAACCAGTGCTCAAAGTCATCTGCAATATCACTCGCCGTACCAACGATAGTACGATGACCTCCAGAGGCTAGCTTACGTAAAAGCTCTCGAACTGTAGGGCGATCTCGATGGATCAAGTCAATCACCAGTTGCTGACGACTCTGATGACCTTGTGTCAGTGGTGGGTTCTTTGGGAGGGGAACTTTGGCATCCAAAGGCAAACTCGTCAAATCTACGCCCAAATCCAAGAAATCAATGATGCTGCTAAAGATCATGACAGGATCAAGCAGTGCTTGTAACTCTTCATATTTTTCTTCTGCTTGCACTCGACTATGCGCGACAACTGTCGCTACACCGGGCAAAATCAATACATCATTAGCGGAGCGTCCCAGTGCTATCGCTTGATCTTTTAATTTTTGATAAAAAGCTTGAGCCGCAGGTAGGGTTTGCTGAGCAGTGAAAATTAATTCTCCTGCACGTGCCGCAAGTGCGAGACCCTCTCCAGATGAACCCGCTTGAGCAATGACTGGCCAACCCTGAGGAGGGCGTGGGGTATTTAATGGTCCACGTACGGAGAAGCATTCTCCTTGATGTTGAGCCAAATGAAGTTTAGCTGGATCAACCCATTGACCAGAAACAGGGTCTCTTAAAAATGCATTATCATCCCAGCTATCCCAAAGTTTGGTGACTACATCGAAAAACTCTTCTGCCCTGGCATAACGCTCCTGATGGGGCAGATGATCAGTGCGATTAAAATTTTCACCACCCCCTAAGGATGTAACTAGATTCCATCCTGCACGACCACCGCTGAGTTGATCAAGCGAAGCAAATCGTCTGGCGACATTAAAGGGCTCGTTATAGCTAGTATTAACCGTTGCCACTAAGCCAATATGGTTCGTCACCATGGAGAGAGCAGTCAATAGCGTCATGGGATCCCATCGTGATGTATGGGTATTTCTGGAAAATCCCTTCGCGCCCAGATCCCCTAGTTCAAAATTATCATTGAGAAATAACGCATCGAAACAGCCGCGCTCTAAGGTTTTTGCATAGTTGACGTAACGCTGGATATTAAAAGCGGCATCACGATCTGCACTGGGATGTCGCCAGCCCGCAAAATGACTGCCCGCACCAGATAAAAAACCACCTAGTCGGATGTGATCCTGTCGTTGGCCCATAAAAGATTTCCTTAATCGAGGTTTTTTTAAATGCAAAAAAGTGAAACATAAGCATCAAAAAAACCTTCTCATTCAAGATGAGAAGGCGTGCATGCGAGGACTAAAAATTTATTCCGTTGCCGACTCTACGGTCTGAGCAATCTCGACAGTCTTTGGCTGTCGCAAAGCAATCGTAACGATTGCAAGAGAGATCAATGTAGTCGCCACCAAGAACAACATCACTGTTTGATATCCTTGTACAAAAGACGTTTCCACCCAGTGTCGAAGAGTATCTTGTGCAATGCCCAAGTGGCTGGAGAAAAGCTGAACTGCATGTTCAGGATTAGAAATCGCATCCTGTAGCCAAGGGGTCTGCGCTGCGGTGTTACTGAGTCCTGCAAACTCTTCTGCCGCAAAATAGCGATAAATTCCGACACCTACTGCGATTCCAATACCACCACCGATATTATGCAGAGTCATGACCGAACCAATAGCCAGTGAACTAGAATCAGCAGGTACTGAGCTCATGGCTTGCACTGTAGATGGCCCTAATATGGCTGCCCATGCGATACCCATCAGGACAAATGCCGTCAAAATGATGAGGATGCTGGTACTGGCTGAGAAAGTGGCTTGAATGGCTGCGGAGACAACAAATAAGGATAGTCCTGCTTTAAGTAGAGGTGCTGGACCATGACGATCAACTAATCGGCCAACGACTGGAGACAGTAGCGCAACACCGAGTGTGGTGGGAAGTAATAGCCAGCCAATCGCTGCAGCACTCTCATGACGCACGACAGAAAGATAAAGCGGCATGACAAAAAAAGCTATACAGTAAAAAACAGCAAGGCCGGCACTGGCAGTGGCACTGGCGACAAAAGCGCGATTTGCAAATAAACGAAGATCTACAATCGGTGAAGAAACACGAAGTTCTACAACGATAAATGCGATCAATGCAATGACTGATAGACTTAAGGCACCCAGAATTGCAGGAGATATCCAACCCCAAGTAGCCCCTTGCACGATCACCAGAATCAGGCTCGGTAGGCCGATAAGTAGCAATGCGCTACCCAGCCAATCTAAGCGGCCTACAGTTTCTGCACGCGACTCGCTTACACTAATACGCATGAGTCCCAAACTTAAGAGTACAAAGGGAATATTCACTAAAAATATCCACTGCCAACCAAAAGCATTGGTAATCAGTCCACCTGCAACTGGACCGACGGCAAGCCCGATACCATTCACCCCGAACAGAATTCCAAAGGCGCGACCCTGTTCTTCAGGTGCAAAGGTATTAGCAACAATGGCACCTGATGCGGTATAGAGTACAGAGCAGGCGAGCCCCTGAATGACTCGTGCAATGATCAGCTCATTGACACCTCCGGCTAAACCCGCCCACAGCGATGCTGCACCAAAGCCAATTAAACCTAAATAAAGCACTTTACGCCTGCCAAATAAATCAGCAAGGCGCCCAAATAAAACTGCTGTACTGGATAGCGCCAGTATAAAACCATTGATGACCCACTGAAGGTCACGCACAGATACGCCGAAATGCTGCTGCAATGCAGGAAGAGCGGTATTGACTACCGTAAAGTCAACACACCCTAAAAAACTAGCAATACTGACCGCGGCGAGTGCGAGCCATCGACGGTTAGCGAGAGTTGATGTCGTCATAAGTAGTTCCTAAATGGCAATAGCAAAACGCGGTAAACGCGATACGAAGGTGCGATGAATGAAAGGGATGGGGTTACCACGTTTTTTAAATTTGATGGGGAGCCAACGTGCACGATCAGGTAAAAATGGCTCGACAAAATGCACACGACTTGCAGCCATAGCATCAGTCATTTTTTGCGGATAGATGATGTAGTCATACCCTTGCTCAGCCCATAGCGGCATAATGACGGGGATTTCCTCAAAGATATATTCACGGCAATTGGCTGCAGCTGCTTCAAAGTCTGCATCAGGATCACGAAGTTTTAATCGATCAATAAAGACGTTGATGGTGGATTCTACGGCACTGCGAAAGTCTTCAGACTGCTCAAAAGTATGTTCAATTTTTTTGCGCCATTCGCTATAACTTTCAGAGGAGAGCTCATCCGTCCAGCGCTTAATTTCCACATTCATTTTTAATGCAGACAATGCAGGTTGATTACGTTTAATCCATGCTTCGCCAGCTTGGATAGAGCGAGTGAGTGCTTCTGCGGTGTTATTCGCATTGATATTATGGCGTTGTAAGGTGTCAGCAACCACGACCTTGCAGTGTGAGAATCCCGATTCATTGAGTAAGTGAATCGCTGAATAAAAATGCTGGTCTTCGTGATAGTCCTGACCGACACTAATGGCAAGTACACAGCGTTTGCCAGTAAAGTCATGCTCTTCACCGCCTTTGTTAAAGTAGGCTTTTAAATTGATCTCATAAATTGTAGTCATGATTTTTCTCCTTTAGCTCCAATAAGCCAGTGGTTGGTTTTCGCCGAAATATCCGACAAAGGCACTCAATGCAACACGCACACTATCGCTTGAGGGCCTTACTGCATGGATTAAGCGAGGGTTAAGAAGTATCAAGTCTCCCGGTTGCGGTTTGATTGAGGTTGCTGGCGGGGGAAGCGTTTCTCGATCAAGGCCGTATTTGCGGTCTCCCTGAAGCTTTTGATATTCTTCTTCAGAGGGCTCGATATCCCACATTTCGAGCTCTCCGCCGTGTTCAGGAATTTCTAAATAGATATTCACGGAAAGCTGCTTAAGCAGCTCGGATTGATCATGTGAAGGCGTATTCCGTTCTAATTTATCGGTATGAGGGATGAGATCCATACCAGCCCGTTGAAAACGACAAATCCCGACAAAGCATTTTTTGCCATTAACCTGAAGAAGCTTTGCACCTGTCGGCCAAACTTCATCCAGCAATAAACGCAATTGGTCTATCGGAGAGGCATAGGGCTTAAATGAGTTGCGAATTAAGCGAATGTTATCCAGAGCGACTTCGTGATAGTGTGCACGGTCGGTTTCACTCTTGATTTCAATCAGTCCCTTGCCAATACGAACATAGGGTGTTGATGCATCAAGCATTGTTTGAGATTGATGCTGATAGAGCACATCCTTGGCATGCTCAACAGTTTCAATGGGACAAAAATTCTTAATATGAATTCCAAAAGATTGTCCATTGACCACGTTTAAAATGTGCTCATGATTGAGCTCTGACAACGATGACAGCGATTGAAACATGCTGATAACTCCTATTTTGATTGTTCACTTTGCGTATGATTAAAACTGGGATCAAAAATGCTCTTTGAGATGATGCTCTGAGGAAGCAGTCCTTCTTTGACATAAAGATTAATGCTGGTCTGCATGTCATCAATCACACCTTGATCGATAGCAATGACATGTGGGTGACCATGGGTGTTAGATAGATAGTGCACTCGGACTGGAAGGCCGGTTGCTTTGGCTTGAAGCTTTGCAAATTCTTCCTGATGTTGATTGGCCCACTGGTAAGCATGGGTTACGCGTTGAATAAAATCGGCGAGTTGCGCACGTTTAGTATCGATCGCTTGTTGATTGGCCGTGAGCATGATGTTGCCTGCAAAGAGTTTTTCCCCACTGGCAATGACTCGAACGTTGCCTTCAAGCTCAGCCATGCTGGTATAGGGGTCCCAAGTGGACCATGCATCAGCCCCACCATTGGACAGTAAAGTCCGGGCTTCGCCGGGCTGCAGGAAAATAAATTCTACATCACGACCGCTGTGACCCAGTTGGTCGAGAACCGCCAAAGCGAGGTAGTGACCGACGGAACCTTTAGTGGTGGTAATGCGTTTACCAATGAGGTCTTCAGGCTTTTGCAGCGGTGAGTTTTTATTGACCACGACGGCGACGGCAGTTGGTGTGACTCGAGTACGGACGACTGAAATGACCTTCAGTGGTGCATGGCCTGCAAGTGCAAATGCCAATGAGGCATCGCCGAGTACCCCGATATCGATAGCATGGCTGCTTAAGGCTTGTGCAGTTTGTCCAGCAGAGGGGAATGACGCAAACTCAATGGGGTAGGGCAAATTTTTAAGTTCGCCAGATGCTTCTAACAAGATTTTTAGGGAGTTTTTTTGACTGCCGACATGCAGTCCAATTGCTTTTTGTTTGTGATTGATGCTTATGAGTAGGTAGACAATCACCAAGCTCAACACGATGACCAACCCAAGAATGAAATACCTTGAGATTTTCGGTTGTTTTGGTTGTGGCTTGGCGATTGTCATATTGCTCTAACCCTTCTTGTTTAAAACTTCAGAGACAAACGGCTGTAATAGAACCCACCGGCAAAGCCATATGGTGAGAACATGCCGTATTGATAAGTGCCAGCCCATGCCTTGATACCGACTTCACTCGGATAGATGTTGAAGAGGTTATTGGCACCAATTGCGAAAGTCGCTTTTTCAGAGAATTTGTAGGCGACATCGAGATCTGTAATCCATTTCGGGGCATAGGTACGGTCATCCACAGCATTCACTGCGCCTTCGGTATATTTGCCATAGCGTGAAAACGCTAAATTCACCGCCCAATCTCCAATGCTGTAGTTACCCGAGACGATGAGTTTGTTTTTTGGTGTCGCTTTGGTCAGATCAAGTTGCTGCTGACGATCGAATAAACTGTATCCACTGCCCAGACTTGCAAGAGCCGCAGGTGTTTTTTTGAGATCAAGGATTTCAGTCGTATTTTGATTAAATGCGAGGCTCCATTTGACTTGACCATATTCATCAAGTGGTTGGAGGTATTCCGCAACGACATCGATGCCTTTGGTTCGAGTGTTGACGGCATTGGTGTAGTACTGTCCAGCCAGATTGGGCTGCAGTCCATTGGCTTGCAGAATTTTGGACACGGCCGCACCTTTTAAGATGCCTGTTTGTACGATGCGATCATCAATATCAATTTGATATAAATCCGCAGTCAGTTTGAGACGCTTAATGGGTTCCGCAGTTAAGCCCAAGCTATAGTTGACTGAGGTTTCAGGTTTAAGCGGTGTTGCCCCCAGTGCTTTTGCTTCCGGAGAGTCGACACGTAAAAGCTTGGTCAGGTTACGAACCTGATTGCCATTAACCACACTGGTAATGGTACTGGTGCTGGAGAACGCAGTTTCGGCGAGTGAGGGAGCATGAAAACCATTGCTAATGGCGCCACGCACCGCCCAGCCATCGATAAATTCATATCGCGTACTCAGCTTGCCACTGGTCGTGCTACCGACATCGCCATCATAGTGTTCATAACGGCCTGCTACTCCTAGATCCCAGCGTGAGGTCAGCGGTAGGTTTAAATCCAGATAGGTCGCTAGAACATTACGATCAGCTGTACTGGCATCGGCAGGTGTGATACCAGACACAGAAATCAGACCCGGTTGTGGTTGTTGTCCTTTAAATGGGCCAGATGGAACAACCCAAGTTCCTTGGTTATAGGAAAGTGGTTCTCCTGCAGTAATTTCAAACTGCTCCCAGCGGTGTTCAAAGCCAAAGGAGGCTTGAATTGGCTTTTGCAAACCGATGTTGATTGCGCGGGTAAAATCAAGATTGTTGGTCCATTGACTAAAAAACTGCTCACCGAGCAAAAATTGACTCGGACCATTTAATCCTTGCGATAAATTTGCATTATTGGAAGATTCTAGTTTGTTCTGATCACGACCATAGGTCGTACTAACATCCCAGTTCCACCCCAGAGTTTGCCCTTTGAGTCCGACCGCGCTTTGATAGTCTATTTCGGTTAATAAGCGTCTGGCTTGTGGTCCATCTGGAAATGGGCTCCCAGCGACTCCAGATAGTGCAGTTAAGTCAGTTGGTAAGCGATGCGCTAAATCTTTAAACGCTTCTCTATAACTTAATGTCGAAAAGGAATAGAAAGTTTTATCGTCTATGGGCAGCTCAAGGTTATAAGCGGTACTAAAAGTACGGTCACCTCCTAATCCATATTCTTTGCCCCAGCCTGAGCGATTGGCTTCACGAGGGTCAGGTTGACCATTAGGCAGTCTGAAATAGAGTTGACCTGTCGCATCTCCTGCTCGAGTCCATGCTTGTTGAGTACGGGCATTTAAAGAAAAGTGTGCAAATCCGCCATCAGACCCTACTTTAATACCGCCATCAATTCCTTCAGATGCCGTTGCACCATCGCCTTTGTAATATTGCCCCAGTGATGATTCGCTGTTAATCCCGCTATCATCTTTTTTTAAGATGATGTTAATGACACCAGCGATGGCATCGGAACCATATTGTGCAGCAGCACCATCTCGCAGAACTTCAATACGTGCAATCGCTGATAATGGAATTAAATCGAGATCCACGGGAACAGAAGCGGCACCGACCCGTGCTAAGTTATTGAGCAACGCTGTGTTATGTCTGCGTTTACCATTAACCAAGACCAGTACTTGATCGCCACTGAGACCGCGCATGCTGGGGCCACGTACCAGATACGATGAACCGCCGCCATTAATCGTAGGGACATTGAACGAAGGTAAAACCGCACCTAGCGCTTCTTTGAGACTACTTTTACCTGTTAGTAGCAATTGCTTATTGGAGATGACGTCAATAGGAACTGTACTTTTAGTGACCGTCCGAGGCGTTCCACCACGAACACCTGTGACTACGACATTGGTAATTGCATCAGGGCTATCCGAAGAACTATCCGATTTTTCTTTTGTACTCTGTAGAACTGGTGACTCGTTTTGTGGAGTTGCAATGCCTTCATTTGCATAGGTGGTCCCCGTCATCAAGCAAAGAATACTGACTGCGAGTAGCGTTGGATTTGTTTTAATATTCATTATTATCCCCCTTAGAATTTATAACTTAAGCGGCCGTAGTAAAAGCCACCATTGAAGCCAAATGGAGAATAGAGACCGTATTGGCCAAAGCCTGAGGCTGAGATAAAGCCATTCTTGTCTGGGAAAATATTGAAGATGTTTTTGGCACCCAGAGCGAGTGTGAGTTTAGGGTTAAAGCGATAGCTGCCTTCGAGGTCGCTGATCCATTTGGCGCCAAAGGTACTGTCTTTCTTCGGATCGGCGGGATCGTACACGAAGGTATATTTGTCATAGCGTGTTAAACGCAGCAGGAAAGACCAGTCTTGGTAAGCCCAGTCAGCACTTAAAATGAGTTTGCTTGCTGGAATCGCGGTCGTCAGTAGATTACGGGCCTGACGATCAATCAACTGATAGCCACCCCCTAAGTTGGAGAGTACTGCGGGGTTATCTTTGACATTGGTGATCTCGGTTTTGCCGTAGTTATAGGCTGCGGTCCAATTCACACTTCCCCAAGTACCAAGGTCTTGCTTATAGTCGGTGACGAGATCGATACCGCGGGTTTGGGTATCGACAGCATTGGTAAAATACTGCCCCCCATCTGCAGCAAGTACGCCCTGCTTCTCAAGAATCTGACGGACTTCCGTACCGCGTAGGGTGCCACTCAGCGAAATGCGATCTTTAATATCAATTTGGAACGCATCTAAACTGATATTGAGTTTTCGAATGGGATTCCATGTCAGACCCAGACTATAGTTGTTGGAGTGTTCCGGTTTAAGTGGTGTTGCACCCAATGCTTTCGCCGCGGCTGAATTGACTGGAAGCACCCCGTAGTTATAAGACTGATAGACGCCGTTGATAAACGTAAAGGCAGTTGAGCGCGTGGTATAGATTTCATTGGCTAACTGTGGGGCTCTAAAACCGTTGCTCAGAGTCCCGCGCAGTGCAAAACTGGGGGTAAATTCATAGCGTGTGCTGAGCTTGCCACTGACGGTTGAGCCGACATTACGTGTGTATTCCTCAGCCCGCCCTGCAAGATTAATGCTCCATGCTGAGGTCGGTTGTAGCCCTAGCTCAAGATAGCCCGCATAGTTATTGCGGCTAATTTTGGCGGCATCGGTAGGCGTAATTCCGGCAGTCACTTGTGAACCAGCATCAGGTTTTTGTCCTGCGAGTGGACTCCCTTTGGGGTAGATATATCCTCCATCGGCATAAGAGGCATATTCTCCTGCAACAGTTTCATAGCTGTCGTAGCGATGCTCAAGTCCTATGGATAAAGAGGTGGGTTTTGCAAGTCCCCAATCCAATGCGCGTGAAAGATCGAAGTTGTTGACCCACTGACGAGAAACCCAGCCTCCTGCATCAAACTCATTTTGCGTTGCAGGGCCAAATGAGGCGTTTTGATTATCGCGTGTGGATTGATCTGCATGGCTTTCGCCAAGCGTACTGCTAAGGTCCCAGTTCCAGTCTGCCCATTGACCTTTAAGCCCAATCGCAGTCTGAAAATCACGTTCTTCAATCCGCCACACAGGGGAGTAGCCATCTGGGTAGCCATGAGGACCCTCAGTAATCGTATTACGACCATTCGGGACACGGTAATTCATGGTCAATTCACCTTGGCGAAAGCCCAGTGTTGAAAATGAATACAGGTTTAATTGATCATTAATCGGTAAATTAAAGTTATAGGCGAGATTAGTCGACTTGATTTGCGGTAGACCATAACCTAAATAGGTTACTTGATGCGTTTTTGGTTCGCGAGGGTCTGGACTTCCATTTGCTAATGGGAAGTAAAGATTTTTATAAGTGTTTGGGCTGGCTTGGTTGGTATTGTCTTGATAGCGTGCTTCTAAAGCCAGTTGTAAAATGCCACCTTGCCCGACTTCAAAGCCATAGTTAATAGCTTGTTGAACTGTATCGCGTTGACCATCAAAATCTTGCCCGACCGTCGTTGTTGCCGTACCACCAGTCTTTTGTTTGAGGATAATGTTAATGACGCCTGCAATGGCATCCGAACCATACTGTGCGGCAGCACCATCGCGCAGAATTTCAACCCGTTCAATGAGTGATGTTGGGATATAGTCGAGATCCGCAGGTGCGGTCCCACTGTTTAAACCAGTGATACCAAGTACAGCACTGGTGTGACGGCGTTTACCATTGACCAGTACCAGAATCTGACCGGCACTGAGACCCCGTAGAGTTGGTGTACGAACAATGGCCTCTTTATCACCTCCAGAGAGGTCTGGTAAGTTGAATGAAGGAACATAGTTAGCTATCGCTTCAAGTAGCCCAACTTTGCCGACAGCTTCTAATTGCTTGCCTGTGATGACATCAATGGGAGACAGGCTTTTGGTGACTGTGCGCTGGGTCGTGCCTCTATTACCCGTCACAATGACCGAGTCAACAGGGGATGATGCATCACTCGTGCTTTGTACACTTTCTAGATTTGCGGAGTCCGCATAAGATTGGTGACTTAATCCTGTTGTGATCAAGAGCGTGAGTAACGATAGACGGAACGTCGGTCGAGATGAAGTATTTGACTTTGTTGATTGAGAATTTAAGATCATGATCAGTCTGCCTTTTTCACTGCTGAAGACGCGCGCGCAGCGACAGCTTCGATTTCAATCAGGGCGTGTGGCAATACTAGACTGGCAACACCGACCGTCGTCCGAGTGGGAACGTTCGGTTGGTCTTTAGTGGCAAAAAATTGGGTATAGGATTTTTGCAATCCTGAAAAGTCGAGTTTGTTCCCTTTATCGGGATCAGCCACCAAGAAAATGCGCAGCTGAACCACATCACCAAAGCCAAGCCCTTGACGCTTAAGCGCTGCATCTAGTTTTTTTAGGACGGCTTCAGTTTGCGATGCGGTATCTCCACTGGCATGCAGCTCCTCGGCTGGTGCACCAGCATTGGCAGGATCGGGCAATAGCCCACTGAAATAAGTGAGTTCAGTACCAGCCCCAAGTGTCACGGATTGCAAAATTGGGAAGCTTGAGTGTGGCAATGGTGTGCGTTGAATCGTGTCTGCGTGGGATTGGCTATTAAGGAGTGCCAAACCAAACAGACTACTGCTAAAAAATCGTTTAATGCTCATTGAAAAAATACCCCGTTGGTTAAATCGTGGTTGTGAACCCACAACCGAAAAGAAAACTTAAAACTGTCTAAAATCAGTGATATTGCATATCAGAACTTGTGTTTAGACTTAAATTTCAGAAAAATCGGTGATGTCATGCAGCAGCCTCCTGAGTCACTGAACCTGTTTGGGTTGCTTGTTGTAAAATTACATGTGCAACTCGACGAGCAGATGCCGCGGCGGACTCTTGCCATATCCCAATGCCGCTATGGGCGAGACTGTCACTGCTTAGATGGACCCGACCTTGTGGTTGATTGAGAAGGTCGTAGGCAGGTTGTTTTACTTCATGAGATGACCATGGCCCTAGGCTGTAAGGAATTCTGCTCCATGAGATGGCTACAGGATTTTTGAGTAATTGACTGCGATTAGGGTGCAGTAGTTCTACAGCTTGTTTAGATAACGCGATCTGTTCTTGATGGCTTTTTTCACCAAAGCGGCGCGCTACCTCGCCATTGTTATAGGCACCGATCAGCACGCCTTCAGGCTGCTGGAATCCACCGCTGGGATACCAAAAGCTGTAGGCATCGTGATTAAGAAATGATAATCCACCATAAATTTGTAGATCAGTCTCCCAGAAACGCGGTGATTGCCACGCGACTTTATTGGCAAAACCAAATTCAGTCGCCGCGATAGCATCTTTGACAGGCTGGCTGAAGTTGGTCTGTAGTTTTGCGAGTAATGGCAAAGGTAGCGTGACTACAACGTAATCTGCCGTGAGGGTAGATGTCTGACCTGTTAAACGATCTTTTACGACCACAGATGCTGATGCTTCTTGATTTTCGATAACTTGAACTTCGCTATTGAAGCGGACGCGTTGCCCAAGTCGTTTATGAAATGCTTTGGGAATTTGGTCCATGCCACCAACCGGTTGAAACATGGTTGGGGAGAACTCTGGATATTCATCAATGACTAAAGCAGTCCAGAGTGCTGGGTTCAACAATGATTTGAGCGGTAGTGGGGCACGTTTCACAGGAAGTTGATCCCCAGCCCCAGGAAGTACTTTATAGCCAGAGCGTGCAGATCCTTCATAGGTTTGCTTGTCTGAAAGATCGCCCCAGATTTTTAGAAAGTCTTGTAGGTTTTTACGGTCCGCTTTAGACAGTGTTTGAGGTACTGAATCGTTTCTAACGGATTGGGTGAGTAGTTCAGCAATATAACCTCGTGCGTCATTCACTGCTTGACGCAATTGAAAGGGAGGTTCTGTGAGATCAGGTCTGACCAAAGCATTGCGGCTCGTGTTAACGACCACTTCGAGCGCTACACCCAGTTCTCGGCAATAACCCAGCATGATTTGATGGTGACTTGGAATACGTGCTGGCCCAGCGTTGAAATAAAAGCCTTGATCAAACTGTACCGTTTGGGTTGTGCCATCCGTGTATTCGACTTTATCACCACGTCTTAGTGTCCAATTACGTCCTCCAACACGATCACGTGCCTCAACTACGGTTACATCGAATCCAGCGCGCTGTAACTCGTAGGCAGAGACCAGACCACCAATCCCTGCACCAACGACGATGACCTTCTTACCTGAAGCTTGTGTTGTTGATTGGGGAAGGGATGTTGTGGTTGTGGACGAATCAGCAATGCTACTTGCGGAAGTGGAAGCCGCAGCACGTGTACCGAGGAATGGGTAGCTTCCAAGGGTAGATAATCCAATCAGCAGTTCACGTCTGTTTAAAGCCATAGCATCACCATCGTTATGATCAAAAATGCAAATTTGTGTACAAAACGAGTCACAAATTGCGTGTTAGGCTGATCATAGGGATAGTGTTAAAATAATGGAAATACATTTTAATGATAGGTTTATATAAAAAACTTTTATTTTAATTTTGAGCTGTTGTTCTAAATATTTATTTTAAATATATGATATTTATATTCATTATTGTTATAAGTTGCTAGTTAAGTCATTGTTGGTAGACTTTCACGGTTTTAGAATGAGAACACCCAGGGTGCGCGCATTTAAGAGCTCGCACCAAGCAGGGTGATCCTCTAGAGATTGCTATGTGATTGATTATTTAAACTGACGATTACCTAGGGTTTCGGCAAGCGAGTCGTAACCTTTGGTGGGTTTGCTGGCGTTGAACTTGTAGACCCGTTCACTATGTTTTAATCCCAGATTGCATATGGCTTGCGCTATTGCGATGGTTACTGGCGCAGGGTCAATCACAGGGACATAAATGCCTTGGGCTCTCAGTTGAGCTGTGACCGCTTCCGCGCTACCCAAAAAACCAGTACATCCGAGGACTATCACATCAGCACGGTCTTCAGTGACAGCTGCAGCTGCCTCTACAGCTAAAGCATTGTGCAGAGCTGAGGTATCAGTTAAAAGGTTTAAAACGGGAATATTAATGACGCGAATCGATGCTAGCTTATCGATCACGGCGTACTGGCGGGCGAGGTTTTCAATCATGGGTCGAACTGATTCAACAACGGTCACAATCGAAAACTTATGTCCGAGGAGCGATGCCACATGCATTGATGTTTGCCCTGGACCAAAGACTGGGATATTGGTTGCCTCGCGCGCTGCTGCAAGGCCAGGATCTCCAAAGCAGGAAATAATTGCAGCATCTATACCTTCATTTTCTGCACGAGCGACTTCTTGAACGATACCCGGTGTAGCCAATGCCCGGTCTAATTCGCATTCTATTGAAGAAGGCCCTGTAACCAATGTGGAGTATGAAACTTCTAAATCGTCTTTTTGCAAACTTTTAATATAATTCTTCAGATCTGCAGCGATTTCGCTGGATTCATTGGTAAAGTGGGGTGAGATAATGCGAAGCTTCACCATCAGTTTTCTCCGTAATAGTTTTCCAACACGTGTAAATATGGAATCGATGTTTCATCTTAGAGAGAAAGAATTGATGATAGAAATACATTTTAGTGATAGGTTTATATAGAAAAAATTTATATTAAGTTGAATTTAAGGTGTCTCCTGTTGTATTTCAAAACCTTCAATCTCGTTTGATCGTGTTTTAAAAGATCGAAATCAGGAAATCCTTTGACAAATAACACGATTTTGCACTTGTTATCTGCGTGCCAAAGCCCAAATAATTATCCATTGATCGATCAAACAAATTAATTGGACGAAGTGTTATTTCGCCTTTGGAGTCTCCATGACCGCTGCATTGCCTACCGAACCATCTAAAACGTCACCTGCTGATCTCCAGACAGTCAACGCCTTTGAAACTTTTGACTTATTAAGACGAGAGCCAGTTGAAGCTCTATCTGCGGAGTTATTTGAGTTTCGTCATAAGGTGACGGGTGCCGTGCATTATCATTTGGCTGCGGATAATGATGAGAATGTTTTCATGGTTGCCTTTCGCACGCAGCCTATGGATTCAACAGGCATTGCGCATGTGCTCGAGCATACAGCTCTATGTGGGTCTAAGCGCTACCCAGTCAGAGATCCATTCTTTTCAATGATTAAACGTTCACTGAATACCTTTATGAACGCGTTCACATCTGCGGACTGGACGGCTTATCCATTTGCTTCACAAAATGAAACGGATTTTTTTAACTTATTATCGGTGTATTTGGATGCAGCATTTTTTGCCAATCTGGATCCATTAGACTTTGCTCAAGAGGGCATTCGCATTGAACTGGAAGCTGGGAAACCAGTCTATAAAGGTATTGTATTCAATGAAATGAAAGGTGCAATGAGCTCGCCAACAGATCAGCTTTATCACCAGCTTGCCCACACGCTCTATCCAACCACGACTTATCACTATAATTCAGGCGGAGATCCTGCGGATATTCCGAAGCTAACGCATCAGACTTTGGTTGACTTCTACCGTTCTCACTATCACCCGAGTAATGCGGTATTTATGACATATGGAAATTTGTCGCCAGCGGTTTTACAGCAGTACTTTGAAGAACAAGCGCTGAGTCAATTCCAAATGGGAGAGAAGCGAGTATCAGTTCCTGAGGTGCGCTATACAGAGCCACAACGTGTTGAGGCGACATATGCTGTTGATATCAGTGAAGGTGAGACGCTTGAAAATCGCACGCATCTCGTGTTGGCTTGGTTATTGCCAAAAACAACGGATATTCAAGCGAGATTTGCGCTTCGCTTAGTGGAGGGTGTACTGCTTGAAGATTCTGCATCGCCTTTGCGTCATTATGTAGAGACCTGTGGGCTCGGGGAGTCACCCTCACCACTGCTTGGATTGGATGACAGCAATTTTGAGATGAGCTTCTTTTGCGGTCTTCAAGGATCAAATGCTGAGCAAGCTGATGCTTTTGAGCAAGGTGTCTTGGCTGTGCTTGAACGTATTGCTGCGGGTGAAGTCAATGTTGAGCAGGTCGAAGCGGTTCTGCACCAGATTGAACTACAGCAACGTGAAATCGGCGGAGGCAGTTATCCTTACGGGCTGCAATTATTGCTGAATGGCTTAGGTAGTGCTATTCATGGTGGTGATCCACTTGCGGTGTGGCAACTTGAGCCTTTGTTGGCGGAGTTGCGAGAAAACTTAAAAGATGCTCATTATCTTCCTAATCTGGTTCGTCAATATCTATTAGAGAATCCGCATCGCGTTCGTCTCATCTTGAGTCCCGATAGTGAGAAAACAGCTCATGACCAACAGCTTGAGCAAGAAAAACTAGATCAAATCGAAGCCCATTTAACTGCTGAAGATCGTATCAAATTGGAGCGTGATGCTTTGGCACTGGCCGAGCGTCAAGCGACTATTGATGATTTATCCATTTTGCCTAAAGTTGGACTAGAAGATATTCCCGTTGACTTGAAGATCCAGACTGGTGAAACAAAGACGCTGAATGTGGCGAATACGACTGCACCGATCCATAGTTATGCTGCAGGTACCAATGGTTTGTATTATCAGCAAGTGCTGATAGAAGTCCCTCAATCGTTGTTGAATGGGAAGCTATTGTCGCTATACGTGTCTTTGGTTGGTTCAGTCGGTGCAGGTGAGCTGGATTATCTTGAAATTCAACAACGCCAAACTGCCGTTAGTGGTGGCATTAATCTCGGAGCAAGTCTAAGGACTTCGATTAATGATCAAGGACGGATTAGTTCTTTCTTGGTGTTATCAACAAAATCTTTGGCACATAAAGTTGAAGCAATATCACTTCTACACGATGCATTTATCAAGCTACGTTTAGATGAGGAGGATCGAATCCTTGAGCTACTTCAGCAGCGTAAATCACGTTGGCAGTCGCGGATCAGTGGTTCAGGTCATGCTTATGCGATGCAAACATCTGCACGTGATCTTAGTGCGTTAACGCATTATGAATATGAAAATACCGGATTGCCGGCGCTGCAATGGCTTCGAGATCTACTGACTCAAATTGAACAGGATGATGCGGTTAAAACACAGCTACTGAGTGATTTATCTGCATTGCATCAACAGATTATTGGATTACCCCGCCAATTCTTGTTGGTCGCGGAAGAAAATAAACTGACTGACCTCACATCTGTAATTGAGCATGTTTGGAAAAATACGGCATTCGCACCAACGACAGAAACAGTGACGACAATATCTCATGAAGAGAAAGCGGTAGATGTAGCATGGTTGATTCAGGCCAATGTACAGTTCTGTGCTGCCGCATATCCTGCACCAGTCGTTGATCATCCAGATACGGCGCCACTCATGGTGCTAGGTCCTTATTTACGCAATGGTTTTCTACATCGTGCGCTGCGTGAGCAGGGTGGTGCATACGGTGGTGGTGCGGGTTATGACGGTAATGCGTGTGCATTTCGCTTCCATAGTTATCGCGATCCACGTTTAGCGGAAACTTTTGTGGATTTTGAAGCAAGTATTCAATGGTTGTTTGATACACCACAAGAATCCTATCAACTGGAAGAGGCAATTCTGGGGTTGATGGGTGCTATGGATAAACCCAGCTCTCCAGCAGGAGAGGCGGTATCCAGTTGCCATTCGTTACTTCATGGCCGCACGCCAGAACAACGCCGTGCACTGCGTAAAGCATTGTTGGCCGTGACCTTGAGTGATTTGCAACGGGTAGCACAGACCTATTTGAAACCAGAATTACGACGTCGCTCGGTTGTTGCACCTTATGCGAAAGAGGCTGAGTTAATTACACTTGGATTTTCGATTGATCGTGTTTAATGAAATAGGCATCTGATTTACTTCGCCAATTCATACATTTTGCATGAATTTGTGATAGGTTAATGTTTATACCTTTTAATCATTCTGGCCAGTCTCTTTTTTTGCGTATTCGGCAACGATTAGACTGGCTTCGGTTCAGATAAACATTAAAGGCGAAATCGGGCACAATGCAACAAGAACACACAACCTCACTGCCTCAATCACACTCTTCATTGACGCCATTGCAACATGGCGTGCGATTTGATGTCCGTGACACAAGCAATCTTGCATGCTGTGAAGAGTGTGATGTGGTCTATCAACGTGTCGAACTCAAAAAAGGCGATAAAGCGTATTGCGTTTGTTGTGGTGCAGAATTATACCGACGCGGACGTACGCTTAGTGAGTTGCTGCCTTTAGTTTTGACCAGTTTAATCTTCTTTATCATTAGCAATGCTTTTCCGATTGTTGAAGTTGATCTGCAAGGTAATCTTTCCGAAACGACTTTACTCGGTGCTGCAATGGCCATGTTCCATGCTGGTCGAGCGCCAGTCGGGATACTCGTACTTTTAACTACGTTCGTTTTTCCTTTATTTGAACTCCTTCTACTATTGTATGTATTAATCCCCATTAATCTTTTCAAAACCAAGCCTCAAGGCATGGCTTTTGCACTCAGAGTGATTAGGGTCTTCCGAAATTGGGGAATGATTGAGGTGTTCTTAATCGGTGTGCTCGTCACTTTAGTCAAACTTGCCGGTATGGTTGTGGTCATTCCGGGTATTGCCTTATGGTCTTTTGCGGTATTAAGTATTTTTCTGGTTTTGGTAACCTCAGTTAAAGTGACAGATATCTGGGATGAGGTTGAAAAAAATGATTACCGCTAAGCCAGATCTTAAGTCATCGGATGATTCAAGCCCAGAGCAAATAGATTTTGAGCGTCAGCACTTTTATACCGCAAAAGATTTGTCGCTCATCTCTTGCCATAGTTGTGGGCATTTGAATGCCTTGACCGAGGATGGGAAGCATTGTGAGCGATGCCATGCGGTTTTACATATTCGTAAACCTGCAAGCTTGGACCGAACTTGGGCACTTATGCTTGCCGCTGTCATTATGTATATCCCAGCAAACTTGCTTCCGATGACTAGAACGGATTCTCTTTTAGGAAGTCAGGAAGATACGATCATGAGTGGGGTGATTTACTTTTGGCAAAGTAATGATTACCTCGTTGCTAGCGTGATCTTTATTGCCAGTATCTTTGTGCCGATGTTGAAGCTCATGATTCTTACTTTCCTGCTTATTGCTGTACGGCGTCAATCCTCAAACAAAAAGCGTTGGCGTCCTGAGCAGTGTGCAGTTCTATATCGGATTGTTGAATTCATTGGTCGTTGGTCAATGATTGACGTGTTCGTCGTCTCATTGCTCACCGCATTGATTCAAATGCAATCCCTTGCTACGATTTCTGCGGGTCCTGGGGCAGTGGCCTTTGGGGCTGTTGTTGTTTTGACCATGCTGGCATCACTAAGTTTTGATCCTCGAATTATCTGGGATAACTATTATCGTTATGCGACACCAGTAGCACTTCCTAATTCCACAAGCCAAGATTGATATGACTGAAGACAATAAAATGAGTGATGATCAAAATAAAGCCGCAGAGACTCCTGAAAATAGAAGTGGTTCTGTTGAGTTTCCTGAGCCACGTACTGCAAAGCCTAAACGTTGGAAGTTGTCATTGGTTTGGCTCATTCCTTTAGTTGCCCTGGCGATTGGTTTATCGCTGGTTGCCAAAAGCTTACTAGAAAAGGGACCGACCATTGATGTGACTTTTCGTACAGCGGATGGTCTTACTGCAGGTAAAACAACGGTACGGTTTAAGCAGGTTAATATTGGCTTGGTAAGAAACATTGCGCTTGCTAAAGATCGCTCTCATGTCATTGTCGCAATTGAATTAAAAAAAGAAGCGAGTAGCTTTGCTGCAAAAGATACACGATTTTGGGTGGTTACCCCGCGTGTTGGCGCAAGTGGGATTTCAGGAATTGATACTCTGCTTTCTGGGGCATATATCGGTGTTGATGGCGGTAAGTCAGATATTTTGAAAGAGCATTTTACAGGGCTTGAGTCGCCGCCGGTTATTGCGGCTGATGTGCCTGGAAAAAGCTTTTTATTACAGTCGAATGATCTTGGGTCATTAGATGCAGGTTCACCCATATATTATCGCCGAATTAAAGTGGGTCAAGTGAGTGGCTATAATCTTGCAGGTGATGGTAAAAGTGTTGAAGTTCAAGTTTTTATCCAAAGCCCTTATGACAAATATGTGACCAAAGATACGCGTTTTTGGCATGCTAGTGGTATAGATGTATCGCTCAATGCATCAGGTTTCCAATTGAATACCCAATCCTTGGCAAGTATTGCGGCGGGTGGTGTAGCATTTGGTTTTCCTGAAGGTTCGGATGCTCCAATTGCGCCTACGAATACTGTCTTTACTTTGTCGACCAATCAAGCTGAAGCATTGAAAGAAAATGACGGTACCCCGCAACAGATTCTTATGTATTTCGATCAGTCGATCAGAGGTCTGGCTAAAGGTGCACCAATTGATTTCCGCGGCATTGAACTTGGAACAGTTAAATCCGTGGGTATTGAATTCGATCCAAACTTCAAACAGATTCGATTGCCTGTGATCGCTGAAGTCTTTCCTTCAAGGCTTTCAAAAGGGCATGAGTTTGATCCTGATCGTGAAATTCTAAGAACATTTATCGCACGTGGCTTACGTGCTCAAATGCGTCCTGGAAATATTCTGACTGGACAAAACTACGTTGCACTGGATTTCTTTCCGAAAGCCAAGCCTGCGGAATATCATAAAGTAAATGGTATTGATGAAATTCCGACGATTCCAACAGAGCTGAGTGGTCTACAAGCACAAGTTTCGCAAATCGCTGATAAACTGACTAAGTTCCCATTAAATGAAATTGGTCAGGACGTTCGAAAGACATTGGCGACGATGAATACGACCATTGAGTCTACGGATAAATTGGTCAAACAAATGGATGGTAAGGTCGCACCAGCGATGCAGGCAACCCTTGATGATGCTCGCAAAACAATGAAATCGACAGAGACAATTCTGTCCAGCGATGCACCTTTGCAACAAGACGTTCGCCGTGCTGTTCAACAAATGACACGGGCCGCAGCTTCATTGCAAATCATGTCCGATTATATTCAAGAGCATCCAGAGTCGTTGATTCGTGGGAAAGCAACATCTAATAACAAGGAGCAGCAACCATGATGCATCTTAACCAGTCGTTGCTGCAGCGATCTATCGCAGTATTGAGTATTGGCGCTGTGGCACTTTTAACTGCTTGCAGCTTTTCATCGACACCAACGTATTACACACTGGCTTCAACAGCAAAGGCGTTGCCGGGTTCGACCATACGCTCAATTGAAGTTTTACCCATAGGTTTGCCTGACCGTTTAGATCGCACACAATTGATTTTGCAAGACGACTCTGGCAAATCAAAAATATTGGATCTACAACGCTGGACATCTGCCTTAAGTTCAGAGTTACGTGATGGTTTGTCCTCGAATCTTCAGCAGCGCTTAGGGGCCGTTGATCGTTATCATAGCGGCATGGTGACTACGCAGCCGACTTATCGTATTGCGGCAGATTTTGCACATTTTGATATTTTAGGGCAGCGCGTAGTGGATGGAAAGTCGGTATCCAATAGTATCGATGTATCTGTCACATGGAGTATTAAGAAGGTTGAAATTACGGATACTCATCCAGATCGTCAAATTGCATGTCGAATGGATTTTAATACGCCTGTAGACAGTAGTTTCGGAACAGGGGTTAATGCGATTGTGATTGCCTCTCGTCAGTCTTTAGATAAGGTCTCTGCGGCCGTTGCATCTTCCATCTTAGCTTTTGATCATGGTACTCCATCAACAGATGTTGTTTGTTCTTAAGTAACCATTTCAAATTATTATGACCATCAAAATGAGCGACTTAAGTGTGACTTAAGTCGCTTTTTAATGCACAAAACCTATACAGTGATCTGCAGGCATCTAATGCCATGATTATACCTCGGCGTAAAAATCTAATTTTTAAATACGCAAAATAAGGGGGGAATCATGGCAGTTCATTATTTGCCTGAGGGTTACAACACAGTTAATCCATATCTAATAATTCAGAAAGTAGATCAAGTTATTGATTTTTTGATACAAGTTTTCGATGCAGTGGAAGTTGGTCGGCTTAAATATCCTGATGGAAAGGTCTCTCATGCAGAACTGCAATTGGGGACATCTCGTATTATGCTGAGTGAAGCGATTGGAGACATGCCGGTAACACCTGCTGTCTTGGTTGTCTATGTGCCAGATGCAGATAAGGCCTATCAGCGTGCACTTATGGCAGGGGCTAAATCTGTTAGACCGCCTACTGACCAACTCTATGGTGATCGTTCAGGAGGTGTGACTGATCTGAGTGGCAATCAATGGTGGATTCATACGCATATCGAAGATGTTTCATTTGAAGAGATAGAGAGGCGTATGGCCTTAGAGCCAAAATAGTACTTTAATTTTAATTACTCCAAACGGCGTTTTATGTAGCCTAATGTCAGCTATATAAAACGCGCTTTGAGTTTGCTGTAGTCAAATAGTGATCACAAATTAATTTGTGGTTACTAAATTAGCATAGAGATCATATTCATCCGCATCAGTGATGGTCACAGTGACCTTGTCGCCAGATTTTAAACGGGATAGGTCTTCAGTGGTCAAGTCTTCAATATAAACATGGCCGTCGATTTCTGGTGCATCTGCATAAGAACGGGCGATCGCAACAGAGTGTTCTAAATCGAACTCATCAATCAAAACTGTTAATGTGCGACCAATACGTTCCTGAAGTTTTTGAGCCGAAATAATTTGCTGGGCTTCCATGAAGCGTTCATATCGAGATTGTTGAACATCGACTGGCACATGGTCAGGCAAATCATTAGCCACAGCACCTTCAACAGGAGAGTAGGTGAAGCAGCCGACACGATCGAGACGGGCTTCTTTAAGCCAGTTCAGCAAGTATTCAAAGTCTTCTTCGGTTTCACCTGGGAAGCCCACAACAAAAGTTGAGCGAATAACGATATCTGGGCATTTAGAACGCCATACCGCCAAACGCTCAAGCGTATTTTCGCTATGCGCAGGGCGCTTCATTAATTGTAATATCCGCGGACTTGCGTGCTGGAAAGGGATATCCAGATATGGCAGGATTTTACCTTCCGCCATCAAGTCAATGACTGCATCAACATGTGGATACGGATAAACATAGTGCAGACGCACCCAAACACCCATTTGCCCTAGTGCTGCACATAAGTCGATGAACTTACTTTTCAGCGGTTGGCCATTCCAAAAATCGAGTTTATATTTTAAATCTACACCATAAGCGGAGGTATCCTGAGAGATCACCAGAATTTCTTTGACGCCAGCATTGACCAGATTTTGTGCTTCTTCCATCACATTGCCGATTGGGCGGGAAACTAAGTCGCCGCGTAATGATGGAATAATGCAGAATGTACAGCGATGATTACAACCTTCTGAAATCTTGAGGTATGCATAATGCTTAGGTGTCAGGCGTATCCCTTGTGGTGGGACCAAATCAAGATAAGGATTGTGTTCTGGGGGCTGAGGAACATATTCATGTACTGCATTCATCACATCTTGATAGGCTTGCGGGCCTGTCACTTTCAAGACGCTGGGATGCATCGAACGAATTTTTGCTTCGTCTTTGCCTAAACAACCAGTTACGATCACTTTACCATTTTCACTGATGGCTTCGCCGATCGCATCAAGGGATTCTTGTACTGCCGATTCAATAAAACCGCAGGTATTAACAACGACTAAATCTGCACCTGAGTAGTCTGCAGCAACTTCATAGCCTTCAATACGTAACTGGGTCAAAATTCTTTCAGAATCGACCAGCGCTTTAGGACATCCCAATGAAACAAAACCAACTTTTGGCGAACTCATACGACATTTCTACTTAACAAGCATTTGACTTGTATATTGTATGCGCTTTGTGGCGCTGACGTAAGCATTGATGCTATTTATTCCTTATATTCAGCATAATTTCAAAATTATTGCCCTATTTTGGTGCTATATTAATTCATGTTTTATTTTGGTGCGCATGGGCGATTTTGTGGATGATTCATGGATAAATGGTTGTATTTTGTATCATTATGATAAATTTTCCTTACAAATCAAAGATTATTGCGCTGGTTAATTACTAATACAGTAGAAGGTCTTAACTTGACCTTTCAGTTTCAGACTTCAAAAAGTTGGCTTGTAGTTTGCTTAGAGGAACTATAGAACATGAAATCAAGTTTGTTCCATCATGATGCAATAGGCGCGTTTTTAGGCATCGGAACGAAGAGTCTCATTACAAATGACAACTTTAAAGTGCACTTTTATCCAGTGGAAGGCTCATTGAATGATCATATTACGCATAATCAATAACGGTTACTTATGAATATTGAACAATATCAAAGAATAACAGATCACATGCTGACTGCTATTATTCTGGTGCGTTCAGACCTGAGTATTGAGTATCTTAATCCAGCTTGTGAGGCACTTTTAGAGCTCAGCCAATTTCGAGCTTTGAAGCAGCCACTGTTATCCATCTTGATTGATCAGGATGATCAATTTGATGCACAAGTTGCCTTATCTCGCTTATTGGCAAATGGACAACCCTATACGCGTCGTGAAGCCGTTTTGAAAATTGGTTTACGGGATAAGGTTGTGGATTACACCGCTTCATTGATTGTTGATAACGATGCGCCTGACGATCGTGCACGGCATCGTATTTTATTTGAAATTCAACCGATGGATCGTTTACTGCGTATCAGTCGAGAAGAGCATCTCACTCAGCAACATGCGATTGCAAGACAGCTTGTACGCGGGGTTGCCCATGAAATCAAAAACCCTTTAGGAGGGATTCGAGGCGCAACGCAGCTTCTTGCTCGGACATTGCCAGAGGCTGGGGCTGAATACACCGATGTCATCATCAGTGAAGTAGATCGTTTGCGCCATTTGGCAGATACCATGTTGGGCTCCAGAAAGCCACCAGCCTTTGCACTGGTCAATGTGCATGAGCCATTGGAGCGAGTTCGGGCATTGATACTCAGTCAATTCTTAAGTCAGTTTCCAGCAGATCAATTACAAGTTATTCGTGATTATGATCTTTCACTGCCAGAAATTCGTGCTGACAAGGATCAGTTAATTCAAGTCATGCTTAATATCGCTGCCAATGCAGTGCAAGCCATGACTGAGAATAAAGACCATATGCAGGGGCGTACGCCTACGCTGATTTTTAGAAGTCGTATTTTACGGATGTTTACGATTCATAGTGTGCTGCATCGCAGCGTGATTCAGTTAGATATTGAAGACAATGGACCAGGCATTCCAGAAGAACTTATTGAGTCGGTGTTTTATCCAATGGTTACAGGACGTGCAAACGGGACTGGACTTGGCTTGAGCATTGCACAAGATATTATTCATCAACATGCTGGAATGATTGAATGTCATTCCATACCGGGCAAAACCGTGTTTAGTTTATTTTTACCTTGGGAGTAATTTATGTCGAACGAGACCATATGGATCATCGACGACGATCGAGCCATCCGTTGGGTGCTGGAAAAAACGTTCAAAGAAGAAGGGTTGAATGTTGTCAGTTTTGAGGAAAGTCAAAGCGCGCTGGATCGCCTAGAAACAGAACAGCCCGATGTAATTTTGACTGACATCCGTATGCCCGGCATGGATGGACTGACTTTTCTTTCTCGTGTTAAACATAAATTTGCGGATTTGCCAGTTATCATTATGACTGCGCACTCTGATCTGGAGTCTGCCGTATCCAGCTATCAAACAGGAGCTTTTGAGTATCTACCGAAGCCCTTTGATATTGATGAGGCATTAGCATTAGTACAGCGTGCAATACAGCATACTGCTCAAATCGCCGCAAAAAATAATGATGACTTGGCACCGACTAAACTTGTTCGTTCTGTTGATATCATCGGTGAATCCCCTGCGATGCAAGAAGTATTCCGTGCGATTGGACGTTTGGCTCAGTCGCATATTACCGTACTGATCAATGGGGAGTCTGGGACAGGGAAGGAGCTTGTTGCCCATGCCCTACATAGACATTCCCCGCGGACTGCAAAACCTTTTATTGCGCTGAATATGGCTGCAATTCCCAAAGACTTGATCGAAACCGAGTTGTTTGGACATGAGAAGGGTGCTTTCACAGGTGCCAATACTCAGCGCCAAGGACGTTTCGAGCAAACCAATGGAGGCACCCTGTTTCTTGATGAAATAGGTGATATGCCTTTTGAAACGCAAACTCGATTGCTTCGCGTATTGGCTGAAGGTGAGTTTTATCGTGTAGGCGGACATGTCCCTGTTCGAGTCGATGTACGGATTATTGCAGCAACGCATCAGAATCTTGAAAAACTAGTACTGGAAGGTAAGTTCCGTGAAGACTTATATCATCGTTTAAATGTGATTCGTATTCATATTCCTAAACTTAGTGAGCGTAGTGAAGACATCCCAATGCTTGCCGAGCATTTCTTACAGCGTGCCGGTCATGAGTTATCGGTAGAGCCAAAACAATTGCGTTCAGAAACAGCTGCGTATTTACAGCAACTGCCATGGCCGGGCAACGTGCGTCAGTTAGAGAATACTTGCCGCTGGTTGACGGTCATGGCGAGCAGTCGTGAGATTTTGCCGACAGACCTGCCACCAGAGCTGCGTGCACCTAGTGCCGCACCTTCATCGCCGTCAGTTAAACCTGTCGAGTTTAGTACGTCTCCAACAGTTTCAACGGCTACTGCAACTTCAGGGCAATGGGAAGAAATTCTTGGTGCGTGGGCGCGTCAGAAGCTCATGACAGGGGAGCAACAGATCCTTAATACCGCAACACCGATGTTTGAACGTGCCATGATTGATGCCGCACTTGAGCATAGTCAAGGGAAAAAACGTTTAGCGTCTGAGCTCTTAGGATGGGGGCGTAATACCTTGACTCGCAAGCTTAAAGAGCTTGGGATCTCAACGGTGGATGATGAGGATGATGCGGGATAAATAGTTTTTTAGTCGAGATGCATTGATGAGTTTCCCAATGCCTCTCGACACGGACAATTAATTTTTTACCAATAAAAAAGCAACCTAGAGAAGGTTGCTTTTTTATTAATGCAAATTAATGGTGGGATGGAGGCAATCGAACTTTATATTTAAAATACTGTTATATATTAATAAATTTTAATTATTGTTTTTTTGGGTGCTCACTGGGGTGCTCATTTTTCAAAGCACTTCCATATTGTTACTTTTTGTTGTAGTGCGAAGTATTTACTTATAAAGCCATCATGATCTTCATTGCCCACAATACCTTTTACTTCATCTTTGTAGGCTCTACTTAAGACGCACTCTGATATCTGTCTTTCGGGTTTCGATGCCAGCCCCAGTGCACTACTCATAGCACCTGCTGAAGAAGGAAGTAAGCTTTCAATGATCGTTGCCATACCAGGTGCATTTATATAAACATAATTCGCGCCTTGGACAACATAAGGAGTCGCTATCATAATCGCATATCGTGCAGCGATTATTTCACCAACACATAAATCTTCAATGCATAACCCTGTCGAATCAACTTGGTTAACAGGATTATTCCCCGTATATGCATAGGGATTTAACCCTGCTTTGAGTCCAAGGGGATCAGGCTCCATGTAGATACCCACGATAAAGTTGTACTACCAGTAAAATTGGTAGTACAACTTTATCGTGGCATCATAGTTATGATTCTGTTATGTCTTTTTTAGCTCAATGATCAGATTTGAAAAATCAATTTCACCAACACCATCACTACACTCTAAAATTATTGCATCATCAGTTTTCTTTATAACTATCCCAGCATTCCCGACCCAAGCTTGCATTAGGTCATCAATTTTCCATATATTCCAGACAATTAGTTCGCAGCCACTTTTTGCCTTAACTAATAACTCAACCTTATCTGGGCTAGTGTCAGCCCATAACACCGCATCTTGTATTTGCTGCTCATTTACAATGAGAACTCCTTTCTTAATCCCTATCCTGACACCCTGCAAGAAACGGGACTTTACTTGCAATCTACTCAATATAAAACGATGATTTCCTTTTTCCAACTGAATGCGAAAACTGGGGAAAACTTCAATCCCATTTACTTCAATTGCTCCACCTCTAGTTTTTTGAAATGAAGCTGAAAGTGTTTCTACCATATTTAGTATCCTGGGCGTCTATAAGTATCAACCGCAGCATGATCCTGAGGCCATCGAGGTATAAAATCTTTGCCTCCATCACGTTTAGGTATAGGTTCATGGCTTAACTCCATTGATTCCATATCTCCTTTCATATCATTGTATCGTTGTGGCGCAGAACCCTTGCTCATTCTTTCTGAATTTTCTGCACCATATTTCTCAGCCGAATTTGCAGTAGCATTTTCATTTTTCCAGAAACGAGAACGCACAGTAGACCATGCAGGTTCATTACCTTTAGCAGTAGCTTTGTAAACATCATCTCCGACCTTCCAGCCCTTACTAGCTACTACCCCCTCAACTTTCGCTGTAATTCCCCCCAATGCGCTACTCACAGCCCCTGCCGACGATGGCAGTAAGCCTTCAGCAGCAGCAGCTATACGCGGTGCATTCATATAAATATAATTGGCGCCTTGGACAACATAAGGAGTCGCTATCATAATCGCATATCGTGCAGCGATTATTTCACCAACACATAAATCTTCAATGCATAACCCTGTCGGATCAACTTGGTTAACAGGATTATTCCCCGTATAAGCATAGGGATTTAACCCTGCTTTGAGTCCAAGGGGATCAGGTTCCATATACCGACCCAACTCAGGGTTGTAGTAGCGATTCTGGTTATAGTATAGACCTGTCTGTTCATCATAGTACTGACCCGGAAAACGCAGATTCATTTGGATTGAACCCGTCGGCTGACGATTGCCAAATGCATCAGGGTCCCATGACCATACTACTTGCTGATTAGAGGCATCTACGCCACGACGTGGTTTATCTTGCTGATCGGTAATCAGATAGATAATACGATTATTGGGATACAGTGCGGCAATCGGTTTCTCACCCAGCCAAACGTATTCGACAATCATATTGCCTGTAAGACCATATTCACCGATTAGATGACTACTTTCATCATAGACATATTGACGATCAATATAGGAACCACCTCGGAAAGTGCGCTCATTCTTAAAGTTGTAGTCCATGTACATGCCAGTATATTGCGGCATACTGGGATTACTAGCTTCTTTACGTCGACGTCCCTGATAATCATAAGTAGAAGCACCATTGGTATAGTCGAGCATTTCTCCAGTTGGCAACCACCAAATGCTTTGAGACTGGCCATCTTTACTCCAAGAGGCCATTTTATTGCCTGTATAACCATAGGTGACATTATTTGATTTTAGACCGGTGTTGCCCGTACCCGTTAGGGTCTTACGGTTGCCGTTATCATCATAGCTGTAATTCACCCCATATCCAGGACCTGATTCACCCGTGATTTGAGCATTATTGTCATAGTAATAAATATAAGTGCCGACATTGGCGAGATCGATAGTCGATATACGACCATCTGCATCATAAGAGGGGATGGTATCAAACAACTGACCACCTGAGACATTCGAGCTACGTACACGTTTGATCTCATTAGCATCATTACGCTCAATCCAATAAATCGTGGCTCCATTTCCCCATTGCCAGCCTTGCAATTGGTTGCTGCCATCGTAAGCGATGGCATTGGCAATATATTGGTTGTTGACCTTGACACTGCTTATAAGTCCATTGGCATAGCTATAATCAATCTGATTACCTGATGGCAGTGTGATGTGAGTACGGCGACCTGCATTACTGTAGCTATATCCATTACTCAAGGCAGAGCTACTATAGCCCCATGTGACGGGTGTATTATTGTGCTGCGCCTTACTGATGATGCGCCCATACGTGTCGAAGCCATAGCCTGTGACACTACCATTACCTGTCCTAGAGAATACGTTATCTAAACGACCATAGCCGGTATTGTCATATGTATAGTTGTCTGCTACGAGTAATTGCTGATCGGTATTCCCCCCATTGAAGTAGCAAGTATTACCCTGCTTTCGACCAAGCTGATCAATGTTGTTATAGTCACAACGGCGAACATCGTGGACAGAAGTGGTGAGGTCATTGGCAAGGTTATAAGAGTAACTGGATGAGCCATAATCATTATTGCTCTCTGTACTTAAGATATTTTGATTGACGAACGTCCGGTTTGATCCTGCGTAATTCGCAGCCTTAGTCGAAAACTCATTATCTGCACTATCAAAATCTTTGGTATCGACTTTACCATTGCCATCCGTATGTGTAGCGACTCGATTTAAGGCGTCATATGTCCAATAGTTATTGATGCCATACGCGGTTTGCGTCCGATTGAGATTCCCATTCGGATCGTAATAAGTGATTACCCAACGCAGATTGTTTCCAGAACCTTGCTTGGTGTAACTAACTCGACCATTGCCATCAATTCCATACCATGTGCTTTCGGTCAAAGCGCCAGACGCATTAAAATGCACTAATCCATTGAGCACGTTATTGGGGAAGTAGGTACGGATTTCTGAGTTGCCATTGGCATAGGTTGTTTTGGTTAAACGTCCTAATGCATCATATTCAAACTTGGTGATGATTCCATCTTCATCAGTACTCTGATAAAGTTGATTCAAATCATTATAGTTATTGGTCGTAACTAAGCCTGTAACGCTAGTACCATTCCATTGCCCATGGATTTTTGTGGTGAGATTATAATGACCATCATAGATTAACTGATCACTCAGCCCATCAGGTGTAGTAATGACTTGAGGCTGACCCGCACTGTTGTAATTATAGTAGCTCGTCGTATAGCTCGTATCACCGCTCGCCCAAGTATGTCCAACCTTACTGGTTTTTGAAGCGATGTTACCAAATTGATCATAAGTATAGGATACGGTATCATCGACATCAGAACGTGGCCCATCAAATGTTTTCAGTAAGCCGTAATTTGATTGAGTAGGATCTTCATAGTAAGTATAGTCAAATGTTTGCGTTGCACTTCCTGACTGAGTATAACTTTTAACTGTTCTGGTGACTCGACCCGTTGGTGCAACGGTATTGGTAACCGTCATCAAAGGGATGTTGTTAGTAATATTATATTTAATCGTTGTTGGGATGTTATACGTGTTCGTGGAACCATCAGATAAAAGTCCATAGTCATAGGTCGTTGTTCTTGCCTTAGCAGTACCAACAGCTTCTTCAACTGTTGCGACACGATTCATACCATCATAGGTAAAGTGCGTATGGTTACCATTGTAATCGTAGATATCCTTGACATTATTAAAATGAATATCTATATCTTCTTGACTAACAGGAACTTTATTATAAGTAACGCATGGAAATCCTGTAAATTTGAAAGTAGTATAAGGGCTATTGCTATCTGCAAATGATGCAATTTGACCGGATGTGGTTTGAGATGACCCTGCCGAATTAAAGTCAGTCGTGAAAGTCGCATAACTTGTAAAAGAAGCCCCAGAGATAACACCATTTCCCCATGCAGTGCGTCCAACACTTTGCACATTCTTTGGTGACAGTGGTTGATAAGAATTAGTCAGCATTGTCCATTGGGCACCGGGACCATTGCCATAATCCCAATGCAACTGTGTTAAGCCCGCTGTATTCTTGACGTTGTTTAAGACTTGGACTTGGTACTGAGATCCAAAGTAATTTACTCCATTAAACTGTGCAGTAGACAAAGCTGCTGGAGTATAGGTGTAGGTTTCAGTCCCATATAAACTGGATGTAGCACTTGAAATAGTATAAAAACGTTGATTCTCTTCATTCTTAACTCTGAAATTTGCCCAATCAGAAGCTTGATATTGATAAGTTGCTGTTTGCTGATCAGGAAATGTGCTTCCGTTCGATGCAGTTAGGCTAACCTTCTGGACATAGCTTCGGATGGCCCAGCCGTCCATAAATTGTCCACGTGTAAACGTTAACAAATGACCTCGATTATCTGCAACTGACAGTAATCCTACACCACCCCAAGTTTCGTAACTTAAACCCAATCTGCGGCCATCAGGATAGGTGACACGAACCATCTTATAGACGGCCGTTCCATCATCCGCTGTTGATTTCTTATACTGAAAATCGTAAACAGTCCCGAGATTGTTGACTGAAAAAGAAAGGTTTGTGATTGTTGTTGAGCCACTATACATGATCAACTTACGATCACGATGGTCAGTTGATATAGAGCCGATATTATCCGCGCCGCCAGCATTACCATCGCCTCTAGCGATATAAGCCGCTTCAAAGATCAATGGTGTCGGAGAATATATTCTCTGAACACTCCTAGTGTTCAAGTTCACAATATAATATGTGTCATCTTTATCGCCAGGTAATCTCAGACGCATAATAGCTTGAACACCATCACCAGCAGGTGCTACTAATACATAATTGTTATAATTATCCGTCCAACCTCCTATGGATTTCAAACCATTGGTCATATCATCGGTACGATTCTGATTATAAGATAAGGTTGTTTCGTAGTGCCTTGAATACGTTAAAGGACCTGTAATATCTGTTTTATCGTATTCTGTCTCCTCACTAAGAAGATCACGACCTACAGTACAGCTCTGTGTATTAGGCATTTGTGCGGCTTTATATTGAGATTCCGCCATCGCAGCATATGCGGAACTATGCAAAATAATAAATAAAATACCCATCAAAATAGTGACAAACATCGAAAGCTTTCGGATTGATTCAGATTTGTTCTTTCCAACTTGCTTGTCGGCACTATTGAGTATCATCATTTTGATTATTCACATAAATTATAAAGTCGGATAAGAGGATCACTAGAGGACACTCTTGCAAAAAAAGGGAGGATCGTTATGAGTATGGGTTAACTTGCAGATTGCACAGGTCTAGGCAAGTCTTTGAAATCACCGGGTTGATTCGCTAGATCAATCGCTTCTTGCTGATGTTGTTTTGTGATCTTGTCGGCTTTACTTTCACAGCCAGCCAAATTCATCAATAATAGAATAGAGATCGTTGCCCAAGTGCAGCCAATCAATTTTATACTGGGTATATTGCTCAACATTCTGTTTTCCATGAATGAACCTGCCTCTTAATGCTGCTAATAGAATTTTATTGAATGGTTAAAATTACAATAACTATACCATAATTAGCATAAATTTGAACGAATTGCGGCATCGATAATGCAACAAAATCGGCATTGATACGATTAAGCGATTAACTGGTTCACCAAAAACAACAAACCCGCACAATGGCGGGTCTGGTGCTTAGAAATTTAGTTACACGCGCTCGAAAGCTATCGTCTAAATCTCCAATGCCTCATCAGATAGACGCCACACTATCATCTTAGTTGCAAGGAAAAATCCTTGATCACCTGGCAGGCTTTCCAGAGTTCGATAAGGTTGAATTATTTTACCGAAGCCTTAGGGAAATGACTACAATCTGTAAACAGCTAGAGCACTCACTATCCTAGTTTGTAAAGGTAACTTATTTCAGAGCAATAACATGATTAAATTAAATAAAACTATATTTTTCACTTAAGCCCAATTCAGTTCGTTCGGCAAGAAAAATATTTTTCTTGCGCGTGGGTACGACTCTGAAAATAACGACTCAAACCCGCTTGATTGCCTCCCGTTGTTCTTTCAGCATGTCATTAGATTCTTTAACCAGCCGCCGTAGCTCTTGACGCAAACCGCCTTTGTAGGCATTCATAGCGCTAATTGCTTTGCCCTCTGGAGTTTTTGCGCCTGTGGATTTAAGCCATGGTTTAACGCGGATGATGAGTTCACGCTGGGCTTGGCGTCGTTCCTCTGTCCATTCGCTCATGAGTTGACCTCTTGCTTGTTGCTAAGCTTGCTCGGTACTGATTCGCTTTGATTGTGAGCGAGTACATCATGAGCTTGCTGGGGTTGCGTTGCAGGAGCGCCATTGTTGATCTGCTGGTTCTGGGCAATATTGGCTGTCTTGGCATAGACCACTGGCGGGTTCTTGACGGCTGCAAGTGTTTCCAGTGTAGCGCGACATTGGCTCTGGGCTTTCAGCGCGAGGCGTAGAAAGGTTTCGTATTGCTTGACGTATTCTTGACTCGATGCCTTGCGTGCCAGACTGACAAATAGATTATTTAAGGCAATCGACTGACTCATGAGCAAACGCTCGGTATGTTCCATTGAATTGTCTTGTATGAGTTGTCGGGTGGCTTCTTTGCAGGCGTCAATCATGTGATTGAAGCTGACATCATTCCCCGTATAGTTTTTACTATACGCTTCAGTGACGGCGGCACTGCTGACTTCGGGGGATAATAGCCATCCAGCGGCTTTATCTTTCTTCTCTTTTTCGGTCAATTTTGAGTCCAGTTCGAGAATGGCTGTTTTGGTCTTTGTAGTCATGGATTTGCTCCTATGCGTCATGCATTATGTATTTCACGGTTTAAATCTGGCTTTCGATGTGCATCATGTACACCAAGTGCACTTTTTTCAGTGAATCGGGGCTGTTTTAGGCTGTCGGGTGTATGTGGTGTACTTGATGCACTTGGTTCGGTACTTTTAGGCTCGGTTTTGTATGTCGGTGTTTCATAGCGCAAGGTGCAGCCAAAACCATTTCTGCTACGTTTGGTGTCCTTGCTAAGATAGATGCCGATCTGTCGCATGGCAGGCTTGAGACGTTGGATCAAGTCGGCTAATCCCTTGGCAGATTTCACCCATGTGTCGTTATCCTCGCGGTAGTGTTCCAGCTCGTTGAGTAGCTGCTGCACCGTACCGACAAAGCCACTGGGTCTTTTTCTTAACAGTTCCTGCATGGCCATGGCGACGGGGGAAGCCTCTAACGTACGATAAATGCCATCTTTGCGCCGTTCTCGATAATCGTGAAGGAAAGTTTTGGCAGGTTGGCCGTGCGCCTGATAGACCGCTTCACCCAACAACGTAAAATCCGCCATACGGGGTAGGCGTTCGTCGGATAGGTCAACATGTGGTAGCTGGGCGAGTGCACTTACAAACACGTCCAGCAAGCTGCTAAAAATCCCTGAGTGATGGATTTGCCAATAGTCGTCGAGTTCTGATTCGGTCACGGTATTGGATAGCACGGGCAGGTCGATATGAATCGCACGGTCGAGTAAATCCTGCGCAGTGACGATGACAGAGATACCATTTAGGATGATGGGCTTTTTAAGGTCGATCACCGTTTCATCTGTATTGGTATATAGGGTGCGACTGGCAAAGCCGCCGCCAGTGGCAAGGGTACAGAGGGCGTCCTGATAGTCTGCCGATAGGTGAGACAGGTTTTCATAGCTGACCAAGTGACTATTACGGGCATTGATAAAAACGTCATCCTTGTTCTTAGGGGCGGTGCGTAGGTTGCTGCGATTAGGGTCAATCAGATTTCTAAGGGCGTCCTGTGTTGAGCTTTTGGCGCTGCCTTGTTCGCCTGATAGCTCCAGCACGACATAGGGTGTTTCGGGTCGTAGACATTCCAGTAGCCACGCCACAATCAAGAGGCGTTCCGATTCGGGGATGTTGGCGACTGCCCATAGGGCATTTAGATTGCCTGCGCCAGCGGTAGGCATTGGTAGCTGGCGCATTGAAGATGATCGGGTAAAAAGTACAGACGGCTGATCGATCACTTGCCAGCCTTGCGCACTGATCTTGACGGCTTGCCATGTGTCGTTGCATAAGTCTAGCCAGTACGCGCCGTCATGCTTGGCGGTACGGCAGTTGACACTGACTTGATCTCCGTCAAACTTGGCGCGGCCTGAAAGTGAGCTGATTGCGGCTTTGAGCGATAAATCGCTCGGGGCTGTGCCTTCGCTTTTGTAGTAGGCATAGGATAGCCATTCTTGAAACGACTTGCTGTTGAGATGCCAGCATTGCCGTACGTTGCCCACGGTTAATATCGCGTATGGTTCTGAGTCGGGATCGTGCACGAAGGTACACGCCGATGATGCCACGTCGATCAGCATTGAACAGGTATCGTTATAGCCACTTTCATCGGATTGACCGATAATCTCGCGTTCAATGTCTGCCAGCTTGACCGCTTTACACTGTTTAAGTCTGACCCGTAAACGCGCCCATTCAGGTTTGCTGGTCATGTAAATGTGCTGAAATGCTGCGAGGGTCTGCGCTTCCCACAGTGCACCGACGTTCGGATTGTCACGGTCATTGGCCTGTAGAAAGGCATATTCAATAGTGGCAAGTGCGTCGGTGGTCTGGGTGTGGTCTGCTGCATCTGTGAGTGCTGTTAGCTCGGCTGTTAACTCTGATGTGGGTTGATACTGATTTATTGGTGCGGTAAGCCCTAAAACTTGTATGGGTAAGTCTTTAAACCACGCTTGATAGGTCGTCGCTATATCACAACCTACAGGCGCGTAGAGCTGCGCATAGCCAGCCATAGACCATGACTTGATGACGTGGGTCATATTGCCGCCGTCTTTAGGCACAGGATCATGCTTGCCGCCATAGTCGCGGGGTGTGAACGTTAACAGGCAGGGTAGGCCAGTGCGTGAGATTGCAAAGGCTGCCTCTGGGCTGCTGACCACGAATAGCGGTTTATCTTTGGCGGGTGTGCCAAGGACTGTCGCGCCGACGGGGTAAGGCTCTGGATAGTACACGGGTTTATCGGCACGAAATGGCGATAGGAAGGCGATACCAACGATTGCGCGCTTACTGTCGTACATGGGCAATGCCAGCCAGCCGCCTACCGATTTGCCGCCTATGTCGCCGTCTGCGTGCGATGTATAGAACGGCGTAGCTGTCAAGCCGTATTGCCCGTAGACGTCGTGCTGGGCGTCGGCACGGGGAAATGTTGCTAATAACGTCTCTGGGGTGGATTGCTCTGGGGGCTTCATAGTTTATCCCCGTGCTGCTTTTTTTGACTCGATCCATGCGGTCAGTTCGTCTGCGTCGTAGTAGACGGGTGACTGTCGGGTCTCGCCTAGCTTGATGGGTTTCGGGAAAGTAGGGTCTTTGGCTGCGAGCTTGAATAGCCCGTTTCGGCTCATGGCGAGGTCTTTGCAGACGGTGGCTTGTTTTTTGAGTGGCATATCGTAATCCTCATAGTGCACCGTTCAGGGGGAAGCGGTGCGGTATGAGGGATCTAAGCAAATGCTTATGCTGTGAGAGCAAGCGTTAAAGGTGTAAGGGCATTCAATATTTTTGCTATCACACCATATTTAAAGTATTGTTTATGAATGTTTTTAATGGGTAATATCTTTAATTTGTCTTAACAGCTTTACCCCACCTTTCTTTGCGCTGGGGTGACGGCAAATTTTGTCGATAGCATCCTGTATCTGCTTTGCTTCTATATGTGGATGGTTCTCTCTGATCCAACTCGTAACAGTTTCTTGCTTTGGTGGGGGCATTGTTTCTGGATCAAAACCGACCCAAAAATGCTTGACAACTGCTTCCGCGACTTCAAGAGCTGGAGTTGAATATGACGATATCAGTACATGATTGTTGGCTTGGGGAGTGCTTATGGGCGCTGCGTAGTTGATGGCTGGTGTCATTGGTTCTATATAACCGTTTTTATTCAGCCATTTTTCTAACCCTTTTCTGCTGATTTTTGTTTGATGGACAACAATATTATCTAGATCTTCTAGCCCTAAATTTAAAGGAGTAATATTTTCAAACCATTGAGTATAGTCGTTTTCTCTGCTGACAAATGCTATCTTGCAATCAATTTCACTAGTACAGACAGCTTGCTTAATTGCCCTAATCATAATCGCCGCGTGTTTCCAATTGGATTGTTCATTCGTTTTAAGAGAACCAATCAAAATACTTTCATCTCGAATACATTCATAAATGAGAGGGTCAATTCCTGCTGTTAGCAATGCTGCCTCAACAATGCTAAACAACTGTATATCTTTCCAATGAGTCAAGTCTGGATTTCCAGCTTTGCCGTGCAACTCCCGTAATGTCGCCATTTTTCACCTCCAAAAATGCTATCTAGTAACTTTGCTAGATTGGTGGCATGAGCCTGCCATTTCATTTTTAGTTTATCATAAGATTTATCTTACGAAAACGTTTGGTGGCGTGTGGTGCAAAGTTTCTAGCTAGCGACTTTTGGAAATGGAACAATTTTAACGCCGTTTAGTCTTTCTTTGATGATCAATCCATAATCATGCGGGGTAGTGTGCTCTTGACGATTTTGGTCTAGATAGTCGCTCCACCAGTTCATCATGCTGCGTCGCTCTTCTAAAAACTCTGCCATGTGTGTATATGCCCCGCGTACTTCGTTGCGCTCCTTGTGGCTCATCTGGCGCTCAACTGCATCTTCACTGTAGAGTTTGGACTGAATCAAGGCACTACAGGCCATGCCTCTAAAACCGTGTCCACAGACATCTGTTTCAGTGTCATAGCCCATTCTCTGCAAAGCCTTGTTCACCGTATTTTCACTGATAAACTTTTTAGGGTCATCACGACCAGGGAACACGTTTTCATAGTTGCCGCTGTATTGCTGAATTTGTCGTAAAATTGCGATTGCTTGAGGGGACAGTGGAACAAGATGCTCCTCTGCCATCTTTGCGCCACGGTCAGAATAACGCACACCCTCTACAGCTTCACGACTTGCGGGGATTACCCATTGCTGCCGATCAAAATCTATTTCTGTCCAGCGTGCAAAGCGTATCTCGGATGATCTACTGAATACATGCAGTGCAAGTAGGGTGCAAAGGCGGGTAATTGGTGCGCCTCGTTGGTAAAGGTCAATGCGATGGAAAAACTCTGGCAGACGGTCATGTTTTAATTGTGGATAGTGCTTCTTTTTCTTGGCAATCAATAAGCCATCCATTTCACGGGCAGGATTATGTTTTACATATCCTTTCTGAATTGCATAGCTAAATATCCGCACAAGGTGAGCTTTCAAGTCACGCGCTACACGGTTGATGCCTTTATCGTCAATGGCGGTAATGGCTTGAGCAATGTCTTGCGGTTCAATGTTATCAATAGGCTTGTGACCTATGAGGGGAAATAAGTGATTTTCAAATTTCCGCATGGTCTTTAGAGCCGTATCATCTCCCCATGCTCCTTTGAGTGTTAGCTCGGCATGCCATGCGCGGGTAATTTTTTCTAATGAATGGGCGTTTTCTTTCTTTGTTAGCTGTAGTTCTATTTGTTCTTTGGGGTCTATGCCGTTAGCCAGCATAGATTCAAATTCACGCCGCTTGTCCCTTGCCATTGTCAAGGTAACGGCGGGGTAGTCGCCTATGGTGATGATCGGTGTCCCATTGTGGTTTTTATAGCGGTAGCGCCACGTTTTTGTACCCGACGGATTTACACGGAAGATCAGACCGTCACCATCGAATAGTTCATATCTACTTTGTTTTGCCTTTGCGGCAACACATTGAGCATCTGTTAGGGGCTTGGTGATTTTTGCCATGATAAAACCTCATGAAAGCGGGGTGCTCATTTGGGTGCTCATTATTCGTGGCTGTATTATGGCATATGGATTCGTATGGTGCATAAAAAAAGGCCTAAACCCTTACGGTTTAAGCCTTTAGTGATTCATATGGAGTCATGTTGCAACGTATGAAATCGTGTAAATGGTGGGGATGGAGAGACTCGAACTCTCACGTATTGCTACGCCAGAACCTAAATCTGGTGCGTCTACCAATTTCGCCACATCCCCAGCGGCGCGTATCATAACAAGATCGATGATAACTAGATAGCCTTAGTCTGATGGTTTTATGCATTTTTGTGATTGGAAGGCGAAGAATTAATCACTTGATGCTTGAGTTGTTGTTTCTATCTGATTGATAAACGACTTACCCTCTTTATAAAGGGTATAACACTGTCCAATTGGATCAAGATGATCATAAAGACGCAATGTAATGGTCTGCCTTCTTGAAAAGTCTCCGTAAGGATGGCCTTCAGGAAATCTCTGAGATATTCGTTCTTTAACCCGTTTTAAAATCCAAGGATGAGCCTCAATTTCAATATGGAGCAGATGTGCCTTACGTCCATTTTTTTGAACCCATATCGCTAGCTCATCACTCATACGCTGAAAATGATTGGAAAACTCTTCAAAATCGTCTGCACTAAATTGCACAGTTCTTATTATTTTTCTAAATAAAAATGAGCCCGTTTGCTCATCTGAAACAATATAAAAATGATGCTTCGGATCTTGTTGTAATGTTGACATTTGGCTTTCCAAATTTCAAATCAGGTTTCAAGTCAATTGAAATAACTGCACAAACAAGAATGACATCGCTGATAAAGTTCTTGTTTGTGCTATTGGTTTAATTCAGGTAATTAATCGACGCGAAGCAGTTCATTCAAACCAGTTTTTGAGCGGGTTTGGGCATCTACTTTCTTTACAATAACCGCAGCGTAGAGGCTATATTGACCATTCGCAGCGGGTAAATTACCTGCAACAACAACCGATCCAGCAGGAACGCGACCATATGTAACTTCACCAGTTTCACGGTCATAAATTTTAGTGGATTGACCGATATACACGCCCATAGAGATGACAGAGCCTTCTTCAACGATCACGCCTTCAACGATTTCTGAGCGTGCGCCGATGAAGCAATTATCTTCGATAATCGTTGGGTTTGCTTGCAGCGGCTCAAGTACTCCGCCAATACCAACTCCACCGGACAAATGGACATTTTTACCAATCTGCGCACATGACCCAACTGTTGCCCATGTATCGACCATAGTACCTTCATCAACATATGCACCGATATTGACATAAGAGGGCATCAAGATCACATTGCGAGCAATGAAACTACCTTTACGGGCTACAGCTGATGGCACAACTCGGATGCCGGCGGCTTGAAACTGTGCTTCATTCCAGTCGGCAAATTTAGTTGGTACTTTGTCATAGTATTGAATGGAATCACCGCCACTCATCGGGACGTTGTCATTCAGGCGGAATGAGAGTAATACGGCTTTTTTGAGCCATTGATTGACTTGCCATGCGCCATCGATCTTCTCAGCAACACGGAGTGAACCATTGTCTAATCCTGCAAGTGCTGCTGCAACGGCATCGCGCACATCTTGTGGTGCGTTGCTTGGAGAAAATTGGAGGCGATCTTCAAACGCTTGTTCGATGAGGCTGGCAAGTTGAGTCATAGGAGAGTCCATTTAATATCTGTAAAACAAGAGAGAAGCTAATAAATTCGTGAGGGATTGTAGCTTAAATTCGCGGAGGATTGTTAATCTACCGCGTGGCCACCTATGTTTTTCATGTGCTTTTCTTTCATCACCTTATCGACTGATCAATAGATAAGTCTCTAAAATCTATAAACTCTTTAAATTTACTTATTTCTAAAATGCTATGGATTAGCTTTGCTCTGATAACCATCAGTCAGTGTCCCCAAGAAGGTGATAAGGTCTTGAACGTCGGCATCAGACAAAACCGGTAAGCTGCCGACTGTTTTAGTGAATGGAGCATCACTAAAGTTAATATTATTTTGGTATTTGGCGGGTAGATCATTGAATTTATCGACTGTTCCATCCGCACGTTTGGGATAAACCCGTTCAGGGCGGGTATCTCGGTTAACGTAAAAATTAATGACGTCTTTTAGACTATGATATTTCCCGTTATGAAAGAAAGCCTTGCGTAATGCAACGTTGCGTAGAGTGGGCGTTCTAAATAGACCACAATTACTAGATTGTGTCACGTATATATCTGTTCGACCTGGACCGCATATCCCAAGATCGAAAAATGCTGGATTGTTATTTGCTTTGATTTCAAAGTTACGTGGAACACCAAGAGCGACATACTCATAATCAGTAAATAGAGGTGGTCTGCCATCTGCGCGAGGTTTATCGAGATGGCATGCTGCGCAGTTGCCTTTTTTCGGATCATCAAATAACGCCAATCCGCGCTTTTCTGCATCAGTTAGTTTTACTTTTTGTTGTAAATATAGATCGTATTTGCTGTTGTAGGCGGAAAATACTCGATCCTCTGACTGATAGCGAGCAATGAGAAACATGACTTCAGAAAGAAATAAGTCATCATTGGCAATTTTTTGAGGATCGATTAACTTTTTAAGATCATTGAAATAATTTAGTTTTTTTATGCTCTGGATGAGTTCTTTTTTTGAGGAGTTTGCCATTTCAAGTGGATTCATGAGTGGGCCGATGGCTTGCTGTTTCAGAGAGCTCGCCCGCCCATCCCAAAAAAGGCCTCCATGCGGTGTGAGGAGTTTGGAATGATTGTTATTGACCGTTATTACCCGTGGGTGGTCATCATCACTCGGTCCGATGGCAAATTGTGGAGCTTCTTTAGCATAGGTCAGATTAGGCGCAGCGCGGATTCCTTGTAAATGAAGATCTTTTCCACCCAGTTGTACTGCTAGAGCATTGGGTGGGCCAAATGCATAGGAGGGATTATGACAACTTGCACAAGAGATTTTTCCTGATGCGGACAGGGCAGGCTCAAAAAATAGTTTTCTCCCCATTTCTGCGCGAGTGCTTAAGGGAGTAGATGTATATGGATCGTAATTAACCTTAATCTTATTCTGTTGTGAATCTTCCTGTTTATTGGAGCCACAAGCACTGAGTAGGACAAGAATACATGCCATAGTGATGATTCTAATTCTCAATATCGGTTGTTTGATTGGATTAGAAAGGCTGTATTCAGGCATGCGTAATGAACTCGTATTACAAAGGTCAATTAGCCTATCGAAATATTATGACGATAATAATACGGCTTAGATTGGGTTTCTATTAAAAAAAGTTTAAATAATTATTATCATCCAATTTATTACTTTAAATTTATTATTAAATAAACCCTGGCTAGAAAGTGTATACAGCGTCTTCATTTTCTTAGGCTTGTCATCTCTTGGTAATTGATTTGTCACTATATCCGGTTAATTTATGCACTGTTTAAATTATCTGTGCAGAAGTAAATGCAATGCCGAAATCTCAGCCCCCAGAATCAAAGCCTCCCCAAAAGAATCGTAAAAAAATATTTATCATTTCTGGGAGCCTCATACTGATTGCAGCTTCGCTCACTGTATTCTTTTATTTTTATAGCCCTAAAACAACTCCACAAGTCTCTACAACGAACATTATTCCAGATGCTGAAGAGCAGACAGAAGATGCGCGTCTTGCAGATCCACGTATTGTAAAACTGGTGAACGAACACACTAAGAATACACCTTGGAAACTGAGTGAAACGCCTAAGCCTTCATTTAAAGAGAATCATGTGGTTCAGATCAATCATGAACTGACGATGACGAGCCCAGCTCAATCAGAAGACGAAACACAACAGTCCGCAAAGATAGCGCAAGCCAAATATGCTGCACAGTATATGTCGCCAGAACTGATTGACGTTTTATATCAAGAATATCATCAGAACGGTAAAGCCGTATTGGCAAGCTTTGGGATCAATCAAGTGTGCCAGATGGATGGCTGTAAATATCAGGTTTCACCAGAGTCATCACTGCTTCAGGCTTATCAAGGACAAGTCGAAAAAGGCGACACCATCGATAGTATCAATGGACAGTCTCTTACCAAAGTGACGGACTATCAAAGTGCCAAAAACCTCATTTTTCAAAATAACCCCACCATGATTCAACTGACATCAGCGCAGGGGAATCAACGCATTATTTACATTAATCACAGCAAGTCCTCACTCTCATCCAACTTATAATTTTTAGGATATAAAATCATGTATTTTAATACGTTAAAGACAGTTCTAAGTATTTCACTATTGGCAATCGCCTCTCAAGGGTACAGTGCTACGCCAGAAACCATGAACTTTATTGTCATGGGGGATACTGGTACTGGTGCAGACGCACAATACCAAGTTGCTCATGCTATTGAAAAAATATGTAAAGAGAAGACCTGTAACTTCGCGATAGGCATGGGTGACAATATCTATGAATATGGTGCAAATTCTGCGACAGACCCGCAGTTTCAAGACAAGTTTGAAAAACCTTACGCCAACCTAAACTTTCCATTCTTTATGGCGTTAGGAAATCATGATCAAAGCTTGGTCATGGCTGGTGATGGCGTTGCTTATTGGAAAGGCAGTGATGAGGTTAATTACTCTGCACATAGCTCTAAATGGAAAATGCCAACACGCTATTATTCAGTCAATGCGAAAAACTCAGTTGCTGATGCTTTACTCATTGCGTATGACTCCAATCCAATGAAAACCTACTTACCACAATTGAATCCATACTGGTGGCCTAAAGGTACCTATATGCAAAATCAAGCACAGTGGATCAAAACAACCTTAGCCGGATCAACAGCGACTTGGAAGTTTGCATTTGCACATCACCAATACAAATCAAATGGTTCAGAAATTATCACACCATACTGGTGGTCAAGTCAGGCCAGCTTTGCTGAATCAACATTATGTGGGAAAGTTGACTTTATTCTTGCAGGGCACGTACATGCGATGGAAGTATTAGATCAGAAGGAAAACTGCGGGAGCGGTGTCACGAATATGATCAACTCAGGCGCGGCCGCAAAAACGCAAACAGATCACAACAATGATTATAGTCTAGTCTTTGATACCTATAAAAATGGCGATCTAGGATTTATGCTATTTACCATCAACGGTAAACGTTTAGACGTTACTGCATATACCGTGAAAGGCGATCAAACAACACTTGCGTTTACTAAGACTTATACCAAATAAGCACCTTTTAAAAGTTCAAAAAAACCGCTTGAATCTTATGGTTCAAGCGGTTTTTCTATTTTTCCCATGAAAATGATGTATTACTGACAATTAAGTCCGTACAATTCTTGATTATTTTTCTCTTAGGGATTTATGGTCTTGGCAATTAATAGTGTCCGTAGTAAGGATGCCTTGATTGAAATAATTAATCGAGGAGAGCAGCCCAAATATATTTTTTTCTGGGGGCATCAGAAAAGTAAAGCTGAGAGCGTCACAAAAACATGCTTTAGCCAATGGTATGAAGCCTCATTTGATGTTGAAAGCGACCACTATTTAACGGCTGAGCATTTCATGATGGCAAAAAAAGCCGAACTTTTTGGTGATATAGAAATAAAAAATAAAATTTTAAAAGCAAAGGATCCTGGGAAAGCGAAGGCATTAGGTCGTTTGGTAGACGGATTTGATCATGAAGTTTGGTTAAAACATCGATGGGATATTGTTGTACAAGCAAATATTCATAAATTTCAACAAAATTTACGTTTGAAAGAGTATTTGCTCAGTACTCAAAGCCGAGTTTTAGTTGAAGCCAGCCCAGTAGACCAGATATGGGGAATTGGTCTTGACGCAGCATCACCTTTTGCTGAGTTACCTGAAAAGTGGCAAGGACTCAATTTACTAGGTTTTGCTTTAATGGAAGTTCGATCATTAGTGAGTGAGTAGCTATTTGATAGTCACTCACATCTAATTTCAACTTGCCATCATGCAACGACGGCTGCACTACGACGTACGGGAGGAACCGGCTCACCGCGGTACTGACGATCTGCAAAATAACTGGAACGAACCATCGGTGCCGCCCAAATATTTCTAAAACCTAAACTTTGACCATGAGCGGTATAGCGTTCAAACTCATCGGGATGGACGAAGCGCTCAACTGGTGCATGACTTTTTGAAGGTTGCAAATATTGGCCGATAGTGATGTAGTCAACATCATGCGCACGTAAATCATCTAAAAGCGCAAGGACTTCTTCTTCAGTTTCACCCAAACCGACCATTAACCCACACTTAGTTGGGATATCAGGGCAGACTTCTTTAAATTTTTTCAGAAGATTCAATGAATGTTGGTAATCTGATCCAGGACGCATGGCTTTATACAGGCGTGGAACAGTTTCAATATTATGGTTAAATACATCGGGAGGACACTCCGCCATAATGCGCAGAGCGATATCCATGCGACCACGGAAGTCAGGAACGAGTATCTCAAGCAATGTATCAGGACTAGTTTTACGTGTTTCCACGATACAGTCTACGAAGTGCTGGGCGCCACCATCAAGCAGATCATCACGATCAACAGAGGTAATGACCGCATATTTCAAACCTAGACCAGAAATCGTTTCTGCCATATGACGTGGTTCGTCTGGATCAAGTGCATTAGGACGACCATGTGCCACATCACAAAATGGACAGCGTCTGGTACAAATATCACCCATGATCATAAAAGTGGCAGTACCCCCACCAAAACACTCAGCAAGGTTTGGGCAGGCCGCTTCTTCGCAAACTGTATGTAACTTCTGAGCACGCAGTGTATCTTTGATACGTTGCACTTCTGCAGGCGCGGTCATCTTGACACGAATCCAATCAGGCTTACGAGGTAACTCCGTCGTTGGAATAATTTTGACAGGAATCCGAGCCATCTTCTCAGCACCACGCAGTTTTTCACCTTGGACAGCTCTTTGGGGCGCGGGGCGGGGTGTATCGGTGGATGTAGTGATGTTCATTGCATTTGTTGCGAGGGGTGTTGTAGACATGGAAAGCCGTAGCCTCTGCTGATTCAAGCAATATTATGTAGTATGTCTTTATTATAGGTCATTCGTCGTTTTTTCAACATTGGATAATGTTGTTTTTTCTTCAAGCAAGGAGTCGCGTGATGCAGAACCTATGCTTATTCATTTTTGTTGATTTTTGATTAATACATTCATATTTCAATGTATTATATCTTTGATAAAAGAAGTCATTTGCTATCGTCCCTTGTAGAGAAACCGAGAACTGCTATGCCACGCAAAAAAAAGTCTGAAGAACAACCTCAATATCAATTTGACGCCATCGTTCTCGGTGCAGGGCCAGCAGGTGAAGGCGCAGCAATGAAGCTTGCCAAAAGTGGGCGAAACGTTGCGATGGTTGATTTGCGCGATGTGGTTGGAGGGAATTGTGCGCACGTCGGTACAATCCCAAGTAAGACCTTACGTCAGACTGTATTTAACATCATGCGTTATCAGCGTGATCCGTTATTCCAAAAAGTCGGTGAGTGGAAGCATGTCCCGTTAAACAAAATTTTGAGCAGCGCACGTAAAGTTATCAATCAGCAGGTTGAAACCCACACACGTTTTTATGAACGTAATCAGATTGAAATTTATCATGGTCATGCCATCATTAATGGTCCACACTCGCTCACTGTGCATTTGCGTGATGGTGGGCAAGAAACATTAACGTTTGATCAACTTATGATTGCGACAGGTAGTCGCCCTTACCAGCCTAAGAATATCGATTTTAATCATCCTCGCGTATTTGATAGCGATAAAATTTTAACGCTCGACTATCCAATTCAGAAAATTATTATCTATGGTGCTGGGGTCATTGGTTGTGAATATGCATCCATTTTTATTGGTTTAGGCTATAAGGTTGAATTGATTAATACTCAAGCACAATTATTGAGCTATCTGGATGATGAAATTGCGGATGCGCTGTCTTACTACCTGCGCGAATTGGGTGTTCTTATTCGTCATAACGAAACCATCGAATCCTTAGAGACTGATGATGACTATGTCATTCTTAAGCTGTTAAGCGGCAAAAAAATCAAAGCTGATGCGATACTCTGGTGTAATGGCCGCTCTGGGAATACAGATGGTATGGGACTAGAAAATTTGGGATTAACTACCAATAGTCGTGGCCAACTATCCGTCAATGATCAGTATCAAACAAGTGTTCCGCATGTCCATGCAGCAGGGGATGTGATTGGCTGGCCGTCATTGGCTTCAGCCGCCTACGATCAAGGACGTTGCGCAGGTGCGCATATGGTGGGTGAGGAGAATGTGCCCCCAGTTACGAGTATTCCCACCGGTATTTATACCATTCCAGAAATCTCATCAATTGGCAAAACTGAACAACAACTCACCGAAGAAAAAGTACCCTACGAAGTCGGGCAGGCTTCTTTTAAACATCTTGCACGTGCACAAATTACTGGTGATACGGTTGGCGTACTGAAGTTATTATTCCACCGTGAAACTTTAGAAATTTTAGGGATCCATTGTTTTGGCAATAATGCCGCGGAAATTGTTCATATTGGTCAGGCCGTGATGCTGAATCAAACAAATAACAGTCTGCATTATTTTACCCAGACGACATTTAATTATCCTACGATGGCAGAGGCATATCGCGTAGCGGCGTTAAATGGTATGAATCGGTTGTTCTAATTTTTAAATATTTTCAGTTTTCTAGAAAATGCCTAGGTTATAAATACTAGGCATTTTTCTTTTTATAGATGTGTTTTTTGAGAAAGTGCTTCTTCAATTGCGGTGGCGACCCGTGTCCTTAATTCAGCTTTGACCGCCTCATGCTGTTCAATTGGGATCTGATAGGTTTCAATCCGTGGACAAAATTTGAAGTGTAGAGCATGACGTTTCGGTATAAATGGAATTCCTAAAAATCCGGTCGTAATTGGAATAAAGGCCTCTCCATTACGCATCCGCTGGAGTATTCCAACGCGTTGTAATCCTTTACCCAGCAGTGATTTTCTAAAATCATTAGAGTCGTATTTGATATCGACTAACTCTTCACCACCAATCGCGGCAAAAGGAATGATGTCATATCCATGGGCCAGTGCCAGCTCGATAAAACCATAACGACTCTTCCACACAAGTTGATAGGCTTCACCTTTATTTTTAAGTACCTCACGGCCTCCACCAGGATAAAGTAAAATATGCTCACCCATCTGCATCAGTTCATGAATGGATTCCCGAGTGCCTTCAAAAGCCCCATAGCGCTGTAAGAAGTTTCCCCAAAAAGGGATTTGGAAATGGATTCGGTCGCCTACGCCCCGCAAATAGATATTCTTTTTGAGATATAGACCCGTGATCAGTGAAGATACATCGTAACCCATAATTGTATGGTTTCCGATATAGAGAGCAGGTCTCATCCGATCCAGATGTTCAAGTCCACTGAATGTCGTTGCAAACCATGCGTTCAGCGGACGAGAGAGTCGCTTTATTTTTGAAGGAGATGGCGGCGTGAAGCTGAGCAAATTATCCATTTCTTGCGCCTTATCATGTTTTAATGACAAATACCTTTAATCATCTTCACGCCAATTTTCAACAAGGCTTAATTAGCAACCTTGACAGAGTCAGCAGATTGTTTTGCAAGTAGACGAGCCGTATCGGTATCTTTAGCACGAACCGTCGCGACACCAACTCGACGACGCGCAAAACCTTCAGGCTTACCAAATAAACGTAAATCACTACCAGCAATGCTCAGCGCTTTTTCGACTCCAGTGAAAGTTAGATTTTTACCTTCAAGCCCTGCATAAATAACAGCACTAGCCGCAGCACTATGGCGTGTGGTGTCAACTGGCAAACCTAAAATTGCACGGGCATGCAACTCAAACTCACTTTGAAATTGACTGGCTAATGTGACGAGGCCAGTATCGTGTGGGCGTGGTGATACTTCGCTGAACCAAACCATGTCGCCACGGACAAAAAGTTCAACACCAAACAAACCACAGCCACCGAGTGCAGTTGTTACAACATCTGCGATACGCTTGGCTTCAATGAGCGCCTTTTCAGTCATGGGTTGTGGCTGCCAGCTTTCGACATAATCGCCTGCATCTTGACGGTGACCGATAGCATCACAAAAATGGGTTTCAATAGTGCCTGTTTCAGGATTTTTTGCACGTACTGTGAGAAGGGTGATCTCAAAGTCAAAATTGATTTGGCCTTCAACAATCACTTTACCAGAGTTAACGCGACCACCTTCCATTGCATAAGCCCATGCTGCTTCAACTTGATCGTAACTCGTTACACGTGATTGACCTTTCCCACTAGAAGACATAACAGGCTTAACAAAACAGGGGTAGCCAATATTGTCACACGCCGCTTTGAAGCTTTCTAGGCTATCAGCAAAACGGTAAGACGAGGTTGGTAGACTTAAGTTTTCTGCTGCCAGTTTACGAATCCCTTCGCGATTCATCGTCAGATTTGCGGCTTTTGCCGAAGGGATGACAGTTGCCGTCCCAGCGGCTTCAACTTCTAATAAAACTTCAGTAGCAATGGCTTCAATCTCTGGAACGATGAGATTGGGTTTGACCTTTTCGATTAAAGCTTTCAATGCTACGGCATCTGTCATCGTCAGAACATGAGACTGATGTGCAACTTGCATGGCCGGAGCATCGGCATATCGATCTGCAGCATGAACTTCCACACCAAGACGCTGTAAAGAAATTGCAACTTCTTTGCCCAGCTCACCAGAACCTAACAGCAATACACGAAAAGCAGAAGATTGAAGAGGGGTTCCTAGGGTAACGGTCATGGCAAGTCTCATTTAAAAATCGAAAATCTAAACATAAGAATAGCAGATTATCATTTTTTGAAACATTACAGATTTTGCTAGAATGGTTTTTTATATTGTAAGTAGATAATAATATTAACTATATTCTAATCACGCTTTTTAAAGCGTCTTGTAGTAAAAAGCAGTTGCACGTAGTTGACCATTTGGATCAGCCGCAAAACCAGGAATTTCACCCACACGCTTCCAGCCCAAGCACTGATAGACCTTCTCCGCATCTGAACCCAATTGTGTGTCTAAAACTAATAATGTTCGAGCGTGTTCTTTTGCTGTATTTTCTAATGCTTGCATCAGTTGATTAGCAATGCCTTGACCTCTATATGCCTTGAGCACAAATAACTTTTGCACTTCAGCACGATGTTGCCCATTTTCTTTAGTTGATAATGAAAGCTGTACGGAACCAACGACTTGATCATCACTCATCGCTACCCATAACATTAAATCAGACCCTAGCCCTTTCAGTGTATTTTGCCAATAGAAGCGTGCGGTATCTGGTGATAGAGGGGAAAGAAAACCAACAGAGGCACCGTTTTCAACACTGTTAATGAGCAAAACCGAAAGTTGCTCAGTTAGTTCTGGCGTACCGTGCGTTATTTGAAGAATTGTTTTATGTTGAACAGTCATGATCTTATTTCTTTGAGCTAAATCGATGTGTATAAATTGTAGACCAGTTAATATGAACTCACTGTTATTAATCCGTGATTCAGTTTAAACCTTCACTCAAGTACGAAAGGCATCAGGAGCTGTCATGATTGATGAGCAAAATTTGCAACTGTTAGAGCGGTCATGGCGACGTTCTTTTCAGACTTATCCGTTTAGCCAGAACCAATCTGACTCCTTGTTTACTCAACTTTTAAAGGCATATAGCGAAAGTCAGCGTAGTTATCATACGCTTCAACATTTAATGGAGTGTTTAACTAAGTTTGAACGCGTGTTTGAACTAAGTGACCATCCAAGAGAAATCGAAGTTGCACTTTGGTTTCACGATGCCATCTATGATGTGAAAGGCCATGATAATGAACGTATGAGTGCAGATTGGGCGAAAAAGAGTGTTTTAGATGCAGGTGGTACTGTAGATGAAGGTAATCGAATTTATGATTTGATCATGATAACCCAGCATTCTGCGCTCCCTCAAACGCACGATGAGAAAGTACTGGTGGATATTGATTTATCCATTCTTGGTGAGAGCATGGAACGTTTTGATGAATATGATCGACAAGTTCGACAGGAATACGCATGGGTTGCAGATGATATTTTTAAGGAAAAACGTCGAGAGGTCTTAGGAGGTTTTTTGGCTCGATCACAAATATTTAATTCGGAATATTTCTTTACTCATTTTGAACATTTTGCTCGAGAAAATTTAAAACGGGCGTTATCGCAACTATAAGGTTCATAGCGCCAGCATATGAATAGTAATGTGAACAACTCACTAATCTTCACAGAGGACTAACACTTGTATAAGCTGCAAATTCCCTCATAACAAAGTATAATTACAGCCTTTCTTTTCTGCTGCGTTCAAAAAAACGACGCGGCTTGATGCTCAATCGCAACCACTGAAGCAAAATTAGGACAGACCATGACATATGTTCAAAAAGGCAAACTTGAAGTTGCCCAAGAGTTATACGACTTTATCGAACAGGACGCATTGCCAAATACCGGCGTGACCAGCGAAGGATTCTGGACAGGTCTAGAACAAATTGTCGCGGATTTGACTCCAAAAAATAAAGCATTACTTGCAAAACGTGATGATCTGCAAGCAAAGATCGATGCCTATTATCAAAATGGTGGCAAAGACAAACCATTCGCAGAATATAAACAATTCCTACAAGACATTGGCTACCTCGTGCCTGTTGGCGAAGATTTCACAGTTAACCCACAAAATATTGACTCAGAGATTGCAACACTTGCAGGTCCACAATTGGTTGTCCCTGTTAAGAATGCGCGTTATGCCCTGAATGCTGCTAACTCACGTTGGGGTAGCTTGTATGATGCGTTATACGGTACAGATGCAATTCCATCTGATAATGGCGCGGAAAAAGGCAAAGGCTATAATCCAGTTCGTGGCAACTTGGTCATTGCATTTGCACGTAACTTTTTAGATAAAGCTGCGGCACTTGTCACTGGCAGCCATGTTGATGCGGTGAAATACAGCTTGGTTGATGGCGCATTGCAAGTCACTCTTAAAGATGGCTCAACGACCACATTGAAAGATCCAGCTAAATATGTTGGTTTTGCTGGTGATATCGCCGCGCCAAGCAGCATTTTATTAAAAAATAACGGACTTCATATTGAAATCCAGTTCGATCCAGCAAGCCCAATCGGCAAAACCGATCCGGCAGGCATTAAAAATGTTGAGCTTGAAGCCGCTCTAACCACCATTCAAGACTGTGAAGACTCTGTTGCCGCTGTAGATGCTGAAGACAAGGTTGAAGTTTACAAAAACTGGCTAGGTTTGATGAAGGGTGACCTTGCGGATACCTTTGAAAAAGATGGTAAGCCACATACACGCACAATGCATGGTGACAAAGTATTTAAAGACCCAAGTGGTAAAGACTTTAGCTTGCACGGTCGTTCGTTGCTATTAAATCGCAACGTAGGTCATTTAATGACCAACCCTGCTGCACGTTTTGATGGCGAAGATGTATTTGAAGGTATCTTGGATGCCGCAATTACCAGCTTGATCGCTATCCATGATTTGAAAGGCAATGGTCGTTTAAAAAATTCACGCACTGGTTCGGTCTATATCGTTAAGCCTAAAATGCACGGTCCTGAAGAAGTTGCATTCACCGTTGAACTGTTTGAACGTGTAGAAAAAGTACTTGGTCTTGCCCCATTGACGCTGAAGGTAGGCATCATGGACGAAGAGCGCCGCACTTCAGTTAACTTGAAAGAATCGATCCGTATTGCAAAAGATCGCGTGATGTTCATCAACACAGGCTTCATGGATCGTACTGGTGATGAAATTCACACCTCGATGCTTGCTGGTCCAATGATTCGTAAAAACAGCATGAAAACATCGACATGGATTGCCGCTTACGAAAACCAAAACGTTGATGTAGGTCTTGCAACGGGTCTGTCTGGTAAAGCACAAATTGGTAAAGGCATGTGGGCAATGCCAGACTTAATGGCTGAGATGATTAAACAAAAAATCGCTCATCCTAAATCAGGGGCCAATACTGCATGGGTTCCATCGCCAACTGGCGCAACCTTACATGCGCTGCACTATCATGAAGTTGATGTGTTCGCGACACAAAAAGAATTGCTGAAACGCGTTCCTGCAAATGTCGATGATATCCTGACAATCCCATTGGCTCCAGATACAAATTGGTCTGCAGAAGACATCAAGCAAGAGCTTGATAATAACTGTCAAGGTATCTTGGGCTATGTCGTGCGTTGGGTAGACCAAGGTGTTGGTTGCTCTAAAGTTCCAGACTTGCATGACATCGGTCTGATGGAAGATCGTGCAACTCTGCGTATTTCAAGCCAACACGTTGCAAACTGGTTGAAACACGGCATCATCACAACTGCTCAAGTTGAAGAAACATTACAACGTATGGCTGCTGTTGTTGATAAGCAAAATGCGGGTGACAAACTGTATAGCAATATGGCTGGCAACTTTGATACTTCCATTGCCTACCAAGCTGCGCGTGAGTTAATCCTTGAAGGATGTGCTCAACCTAATGGTTATACTGAGCCTGTTTTGCACCGTAGTCGTTTAGCTGCCAAAGCTGCACAACGCGCTGGAAAATAAACTCAGCGGATCGGATATCTAAAAAAAAGCCCATTCTTTTGAATGGGCTTTTTTTAACATGAATATTAATTTACGAGACATAAAAAAAGGGCATTCATTGCCCTTTTTTATGTCTCGTTCAATCCATTAAAATTGATGATTGAGCTGTAATGCGACTAAGTTTCCTGAGTTTTGGAAAGTCGCTTGGTAGATACCTTTGGTCGCATCTGCGCGATTAATCTTAGCGTCTTGTTCCATCAGATAGTTATAGCCAAAGTCGACATTGGTTTTATCTGTGATTTTATAATTTGCACCAACCGCAAAGATTGTACGATCACCCAATGGCAAACGCACATTACGGTATTTGTCTTGAATTGGGGTTTCATCGAAAGCCACACCAGCACGTAAAGTCACTTTGGGATGAACTTGCCATGCAGCACCAAGGCTATACATGTTGGTATCTTTAAAGTTCAGCTCTTCGGCTGATGCGTTACTGCCATTTAAGGTTGCGGCAATTTGGGCGCTATAAACAGCCGGTAGGGGAACAGAAGGTGTGATACCAGCAGAAGTGAAATGACTTGATGGTGTTAAAGTCTTGATGGTGCTCCACCATGTACGGGTATAGCCAAATTTAACATCCAGCGTTGGGATCAGTTTAAACGATGCACCAAACTCTAAGCTATCAGGTGTAGTCAGTTTTAAGCTTCCATCACCGCGCGCCATGAACGTATAAGGCGTATTGGTAATGGGTAAGTTTAACGCTTCAGATGAACCTGTTAATTTATAGTCGACCTTAGAGTGATAAGTTAAACCCAGATCAAAATCTTTAATCGGAGAGAACATCACACCAACATTATAACCAAGTGCATTGTCACTTCCTGCAAGTTCTGTCGATGCATTAGGCACTGCAGGACTCACGCCACTGGAGAGTAGACCATTAATATGATTGATGGTTAAACCCGCACCAACGGAGAGGTTTGGTGCAAAGGCATATGCAACAGTAGGCTGGAATGTCGCAACGGTAACAACACTCTTATCGCCAAAAGAGCGACCCTGGAAGGTATCTTCATAGTTGGTTTTTAAACCAAAAGGCGCATAAACGCCAAAACCTAGTGATAAATTTTCTAAACCAACATGGGGAACCGTGACGAAAGTCGAACCAACTATAATTTGGGGAACCATATCACCTTTGTTAGTCCCTGGAGCAGAACCAACCGGGTTCTTGATATCTGAATTTGCCAAAATCAAAGTAGCATTAGTAGATGCTTGGATACCTTCAAGACGAGAAATTGCTGCTGGATTGGTTTGGACCACTGTTGCGTTTTCACTGTTTGAGGCACTACCTGCATAGGCAGATCCCATAGTCGCAACATCAGAATTATACAGTCCGAATCCTTGGGCCATGACTTGCGTGCTGCCAGTGGCCAGTATGACACCAATAGAAGCGGCGAGTGCGGTTAGTGATTTTGTACGCATAGTAATTTCCTTTTATTACTGGATGTGATTCGTCTTTGGTGCGCATCATGCGACTTAACCAAGATTGTTAGACAAAATAACACAATTTGAAATAAATCGACAGCCATTTGTCGGATGACTAGAATTGTTTAAATTATTAAATAAATTTACAATATATTGTTTTATTTAAATAAATTTTTTAAAAAAAAGAGTATGACTATCGACATCCACAATCCGATATAAATTCGACAAAAAACATACAATTGTTAGATCAAAATGAGGGATTTAATTTGCGGAAGTTTTTTGTTTAAAATTTATTCTCAATTGACCTGAAATGTCCAAAAAACAAAGTACAAAGCCACTGGCAATTCAAGTGATAGATGCCTAAACTTGCCAGATATAATGATAGCTCTATAAGGTTAAATTTTTCGCAGACCAACAACGCGGATAACTATATAGATGTCAATGAATTCAGTGGTAAAGCCAGGTTTAAATTTCGATGAACGACAGAGATTCTGTATAGAAGTTTTGATCTAAGCATTGATAAATATTCGATTCTGAATTTTTTTAAGAGTTTTAAATATGAAAGTGAATGCGTTTCCTCATTTGTTGCAACCGCTTGATCTCGGTTTTACTCAACTTAGAAACCGTGTAGTGATGGGGTCGATGCACACCGGGCTTGAGGATCGTTTTTACCAATATCCTAAACTAGCTGCTTATTTTGGAGAGCGTGCCAAAGGCGGCGTTGGGCTAATTATCACCGGTGGGATCTCCCCTAATCGCCAAGGTTGGTTATTGCCATTTGGCGGTAGTATGAACTCACCGACCGATGCATTGAATCATCGCTTGGTCACTCATGCAGTGCATAAACATGGCGGCAAAATTTTAATGCAGATTTTGCACTCTGGACGCTACGGCTATCAACCTTTCGTGGTGTCATCCAGTCCGATCAAATCACCCATCTCGATGTTTAAACCACGTGAGATGAGCGATAGCAATATTTTGTCTACCATTCATGACTACGCTTACTGTGCCAAGCTTGCCAAGCTTGCAGGTTATGACGGTGTAGAAATCATGGGATCAGAAGGGTATCTGATCAATCAATTTTTAAGTCGCCATGTAAATCAACGCACCGATCAATGGGGCGGCGATATTGAGAATCGGATGCGTTTTCCTATTGAAATTGTCAAAGCCATCCGTGAAAAAGTTGGTGAAAAATTTATTATTTGCTTCCGATTATCATTGATCGACTTTGTTCAAGATGGTAATACCATGGATGAAGTGGTTCAAGTTGCTCAGGCATTGGAAAAAGCTGGAATCACATTGCTCAACAGCGGCATTGGCTGGCATGAAGCACGTGTTCCGACAATCGTGACTTCTGTTCCTCGTGCAGCTTTTGTTGATGTGACTGCGAATGTGCGTAAGCATGTCGGTATTCCCGTCATCGCTTCTAACCGGATTAATATGCCGGATGTTGCCGAGGAAATTTTAGCCAGCGGCAAAGCAGATATGGTACAAATGGCGCGTCCATTTTTGGCAGATCCGGATTGGGTTAATAAAGCGGCAACGAATCGTGTTGATGAGATCAACACTTGTATCGCTTGTAATCAAGCCTGCTTGGATCACTCATTTTCCAATAAACGCGCCTCATGCCTAGTTAACCCACAAGCGTGCTATGAAACTGAACTCGTTTATATTAAAACTAAACGCCCACGTCGAATTGCAGTAGTCGGTGGTGGTGTTGCAGGTATGTCTGCCGCAACAGTTGCCGCGAGTCGTGGTCATGCCGTGACATTATTTGAGGCACAGGCGGATGTTGGTGGTCAATTTAATTTGGCAAAAGTTGTGCCGGGTAAGGAAGAGTTCCATGAGACGATTCGTTACTTTAAAAAGCGTTTGAGCAAAACTGGTGTTGAACTGCGATTAAATACTCAGGTGAATCGTGAGCAATTGGAGCGTGAGGGTTATGATGATGTCATTATTGCCACTGGCGTTATCCCACGTCCGTTAAAGTTGGATGGTAGTGACATGCCACAAGTGCTGAGCTATGCAGATGTCTTGCGAGGCGCGCCAGTTGGGATGCGTGTAGCTGTGATTGGAGCCGGTGGTATCGGATTCGACGTAAGTGAGTTTTTATTGCGTAATCCAGAAACCCCGCAACCTCAGCCCCTAGCAGATTGGCAGCAGGAATGGGGGGTGGATAGTGACGCTAACTATGCGACCGAAGGTGGACTGGTTCGACCTCAATTGCACACACCCTATCGCCAGATTTATTTGCTGCAACGTAAAACTACAAGTGTTGGTGCTGGATTGGGTAAAACATCAGGCTGGGTTCATCGTGCTGCAGTGAAAAAAGGCGGTGTGCGGATGATGCGCGGTGTGTCATATGATCGGATTACGACTGAAGGTCTTTGGGTTACTGTTGATGGTCAACAGCAATTATTGCGCGTTGATACTGTGGTTGTCTGTGCGGGCCAAGAGTCCGTGCGAGGACTATATCCTGAAGAAGGGGTTGTCACTGGCGCAAAGTATCACATCATTGGTGGTGCAAAACTTGCAGCAGAGCTTGATGCAAAACGTGCGATTCGAGATGGCGCAGAATTAGCTGCTATTCTCTGACGTACTGACTGAACTGATCCAATTAAACGCCATCTTAGGATGGCGTTTTTATTTATAAAAATTGAACAGCCTCATATTTTTTAGAAAATAAATCCGTTTCATTGCAATTGCACGTCAGAGATCAAATGGTGTTCAATGGGAACCTGATTCGCAAAAAGATCCAAAACGGGACAGTGGGCATTAACTGCAGCGGTCAATTCAGTATAACGATCTTGAGTCTCTGGACCGCTCAATCTAACTTGAACACGAATGGCGCCGAAACCTGGACGTACATTTTCATCGACACCAAAGAATCCCCGCAAATCAATATCTCCCTTTACAGAAACTTCAACTTTGTCGATTTGAATTCCAAGTTTGGTTGCCCAAATTCGATAAGTAATCGCCTGACATGAACCGAGTGCAGCAAGTGCATGTTCAACCGGATTAGCGCCATGATTTTGTCCCCCTAAAACCTCGGGCTCATCAACCGTAAATTTATGACCGGATCCTACCTGTACAGAAACTTCGGTTACTCCGACTAATGCATGACTGGCATCGAAGGTTGCTTTGGCTGCATTCGGATTCTGAGATAGCGTGCGGGTGGTATTCGAAATGATGTCTCGTAGTGACATTACATATGATCCTTAGTTGATGGCTAGAACTTAACCGAAATCCTACTCGGATTAAGGGCAGCTACGAACCATCAAAAATCGATAAGTAAATCTAAAATCATCCTCTATGTTTTTTGACTTAAAACCAGATCTTAAATATGCACATAAAATTAATTTCTAATCTCTAGAACCATCGGTTTAACCACAAAGGACAAAGCATTTGTTCATCTAGTTTCCAAAATGTTTCCTAAAGAGAACCTTAACTCCCACTATCACTCCGATGAATGATCATTTAAATCTGTTACTATTGATATGATGAATAATGAGCTTAAAAATAGGCTTGGAATTAATGTATTTAATTTAAGCATATAAATTTATTGATTATTTTGAAATCATGTAACTGTGCTACTCAAATTATTTTTTAGTTTCATGAAACTTTTTTTTGATTTAGATACATGAAACATTGTGGTTTCGAGTGCAAATTTGTTGCATGCAACTTAAATTTGTTTTATAAATAGGATCTAAAGGATTCAAAGAGCGATGCGGTTATGCGCATGAGTGTTGCTGAAAGAGTGCAAAAACATCGGGAGGCTCTGCGTGCATCAGGGCTACGCCCCGTACAGATATGGGTGGCAGATACTCGGCAGAAAGGTTTTGCTGAGGAGTGTCGTCGTCAATCGCTGTCTATTCAGGGTGCCGCGCTTGAACGCGAGGTTGCAGGCTGGCTAGATGTGTTTGGTGATCAGGAGGGCTGGCATTGACCAGTGAACTAGTCGAATCGACTTTTAAGCGTGGTGATATCGTCACCGTAGCAGTACAAGGGGATTACCGAGTACGTCGCCCAGCGCTTGTCATACAGTCGAATTTGTTTTCTGTACACCCTTCAATCGTCATCTTACCGATTACTGACGAGCGACTTGAGGCTCCTTTGTTTCGCGTTCATGTTGAGCCGAGTGAGTTAAATGGCTTACTCCAAGCTTCGCAAGTTATGGTAGATAAGCCACAGACCCTTTCTCGAGATAAGATTGGAGAGGTTGTAGGGCAGTTGGATCCTGATATTCTACAAGCGGTCGATCGCGCGTTGATCGTTTTCTTAGGATTTGCTTGAAGCATTTTATAAGTTTCAAATTAAAAAACCGCATTATTTAAATGCGGCTTTTTTTGTTCTGCAAAGAATTTTATTTGCCTTCAATGTTCCCAGCATGCAGACCACATTCTTTTTTAGTTGCTTCTTCCCACCACCAGCGGCCTTCACGCTCATGCTGGTTTGGTAGCACTGGGCGCGTGCATGGTTCGCATCCGATAGAAATAAAACCACGTTCGTGCAATGGATTGTATGGAATTTCCATCATACGAATATAGTTCCACACTTCAGCACTGGTCCAGTTGGCAAGGGGATTATATTTAATCAGTGATTTACCTTCACCGCTAAAGCCTGGATCAGGTTGAATCACCGGAACTTCTGAACGTGTGCCAGGACTTTGATCTTTGCGCTGGCCTGTAATCCAACCATCTAGCGTTGCGAGTTTTTTACGCAAAGGCTGAATCTTACGTACGCCGCAGCATTCTTTATGGTCATCGACATAAAAACTAAATAAGCCTTTTGCATTCACCATGGCTTGGACGGGTCCAGGCTCAGGGAAGCAAATTTCAATGGTGATGCCGTAATGCTTACGCACAGTTTCGAGGTATTGGTAAGTTTCGACATGTAAGCGCCCGGTGTCCAAACTGAATACACGAAATGGCTTGCCCGAGCGATGTGCCATATCAATAAGCACCACATCTTCAGCACCGCTAAATGAAATCGCGATTTCACCTTCTTGGCTTAATGCGAGTTCTACGATTTTTTGTGGTGACTGATCATTGTATTCTTGAGCAAGTGCGGCCACTTGATCGATGGTTGGAATTACAGCACTCATGGAGGCTCCTAGCGGCTGGCTTGGGTGATAATTTTCAAGGCATATATTCTACTCAATCACAGGCAAAACTGACAGAGCTATCGTGAAGATCGTCTCGTAATGGGATGAGTTTGGTGTCCAAATCAATATATGAATATCCCTAATTACTACAGATGAGCGCTATTTTAATACGAATGTGCTGAGGTGCATGGACGAATGATTCAATCCATTGTAGAGTGCGCCCATATTTTACTTCATTCGATACATTCATCATTTGTTTAAAGGGGAGTGCGGCATGGAATTGGTCTGTTTAGATTTGGAAGGGGTGTTGGTTCCAGAAATTTGGATTAATTTCGCAAAAAAAGTTGGTATCAAGGAATTAGAAGCCACAACTCGTGATATTCCTGATTACGATGTATTGATGACTCAGCGCTTACGCATTCTGCGCGAACACAATTTGGGTTTACCTGATATCCAAGCTGTCATTGCAGATATGGGACCCTTTGAAGGCGCGCGTGAGTTTGTAGAATGGGTGCGTACTCATTTTCAATTGATTATCTTGTCTGATACCTTCTATGAGTTTGCGCATCCTTTAATGCGTCAATTGGGCTGGCCAACCATTTTCTGTCATAAATTAGAGTCTGATGCCAATGGCATGATTACCGACTATAAACTTCGTCAACCTGATCAGAAGCGCCAAGCCGTTAAAGCATTGCATGGCCTGAACTTTCGCGTGATTGCTGCGGGTGACTCGTACAATGATACAACAATGCTCGGTGAGGCTGACCATGGGTTCTTATTTGATGCACCCGCAAACGTGATTGCGGAATTTCCGCAATTTGAAGCGCTGCATGGTTATGAAGCCTTAAAACAAAAAATTCGTGAAGTTTCACAACGCGATATCCCAAATTAATTTCCCTTGTGTTTTTGATTTAAAAAGCCAGCATTTAAATGCTGGCTTTTTTATGATCGGTACTCATGGTGAGAGATCAAAATCAAGAAAAATGCATTACACAAAAGGGGAGTATTATTCACAATTGCAGTCTTTTCTTCACATTGCAGATATGTTGTTGCACAACATACAAATACAAGTTACAGCAATTCTTTTTATGAGGGTTCATACTTTTTTCAGGAACATTTGGCATTGCTCTAGCCATTCATTTGAATGAGTTAAAAATTAGTGCGGAACAATGTCGATGATGCATTTTCTAAAGTCGAGGGGCTTTATATGAACAATCTCAAATTAGTATTAATGGCCGCCAGTGCTGCCGGCGCGCTCAGCCTATCAGCCTGCGTTGTTGCTCCATATCCTAGGTACGCATACCAAACTACGGATGATATTGTTGTAGATGCAGCACCTCCACCCCCTTACACCGAAGTCATCCCTACGGTCCCTTATCCAGGCGCCATTTGGATTGGTGGATATTGGGGATGGTCGGGCGGGCGACATACTTGGATACCAGGCCGTTATGAGCATGGTCGTCCAGGCTATTTCTATCATCAGCCCAGTTGGGGACGTGATGGTGGCGGTCGATACCACTTCCACAGAGGCGGTTGGGCGAGACGCTAAACCTCTAAAGTTTTTCGGACTTAAAATAAAAAAGTGCATTTTGATAATGCACTTTTTTGATTGAGGGAGAGACTTAATAAGATTTTATGAATGACTAACCAACTCAACCCGCTGAGTTGCTGGCGATTCAGTACCATGAGGAATTAAATAGCCGGCATTGGGATTAAACGTGTCAGGATTGGCCATTGCCCACAATTGAGTATACACATCAGACTGCTCTTCACCAGTAATCAGGCTACTCTCTTTTAAGAAATAATAGTGCTTTGAGAACAGTCTAATCTGTCCATCGGGTCCACGCCTAATCACATGGTAAGGTTCCAAATCATCAGGATGAGTCACACCGACAGCGCCCATAATTTCTGCAAGTGCAGCAAGTGTGCCTTCATGGAAATTTTTGACACGCTGTGCTTTATCGGGAACAACCAATGCTTGTTGGCGATAAGGATCTTGGGTTGCCACGCCAGTGGGGCAGCGATCTGTATTACACGAGCGAGATTGAATACAGCCTAGAGCAAACATAAAGCCACGTGCGCTATTACACCAATCAGCACCAAGAGCCAGCATACGCGCAACGTCAAAACCGCTGATAATTTTGCCACTAACGCCGACCCGAATTTTGTCACGAATCCCTGCGCCTACTAGCGTGTTATGCACCATCAAAAAGCCATCACGCAGTGGCATACCGATATGATCCATGAATTCAACATCCGCGGCGCCAGTACCGCCTTCAGCACCATCTACAACAATAAAGTCTGGATAAGTATCGGTGAGCAGCATGGCTTTTACTATGGCCATAAATTCCCACGGATGTCCAATGCACAATTTAAAACCGACGGGTTTACCCCCTGAAAGATCGCGTAATTGTTTAATAAAAGTAATGAGCTCTCGAGGCGTGGTGAACGCGGTATGCGCTGGGGGCGAGACACAATCTTGTGCAACAGGAATCCCCCGCGTTCGTGCAATTTCTGGCGTGACTTTACCTGCGGGGAGAAGACCTCCAAGTCCAGGCTTCGCACCTTGACTGATTTTGATCTCAATCATTTTAACTTGTGGGTTGGTCGCTTTACTTTGGAATTCTTCAGGGTCAAATTTACCCTCTAAAGTTCGACAACCGAAATAGCCTGAGGCGATTTCCCAGACAATGTCACCTTTTGACTCAAGGTGATAAGGGCTCATCGAGCCCTCACCAGTGTCATGATAAAAGTTGCCAAGTTCGGCCCCTCGATTCAAAGCGCGAATAGCATTGGCTGAGAGAGCACCAAAGCTCATGGCTGATATATTGAACACAGAACAGGAGTAGGGTTGTAAGCAGTCTTTGCCGCCTATTACGATACGGAAATCATGATCTTTTAACGTCATGGCGCCAATAGATTGTGTCATCCATTCGCTGCCGCCTTCGTATAAGTTACTGATGGTGCCAAAAGCACGAGTATCATTTTCTTTCTTCGCGCGTTGATAGACGAGTGAGCGCTGATCACGGGAAAAGGGCAATTCGTCAGTATCACTCTCAATGAAATATTGACGAATTTCTGGTCGGAATTCTTCGAATAGAAATCGCATATGCCCAATTATCGGGTAATTACGCAAGATTGCGTGATGACTTTGAAAGCGATCACGAAATCCCAGTACAACAAATGCGCCTGTGATTAACGCTAACCACCAAACATGTTCATAAATGCATAGGATTGTGAAAAGGGTAAAAATAATCCAGACTGCATAGCGGGCGATGGGAGATGCTCTGGTTTTGTGTGTTGGAGAAATTTGATGCTCTGCGATTTTTTTGTCCGTCATAACTCTAATCCTGCATGTATTCTGGCAATAGTGTGGCTGGTGCTTTGGAGTAGTATCTTGACCGAGGAAAACGTGCCTAAGTATGCCAAACTAAAATGAAAAAGCGCTAGCAGAATTCAGTGACTTTATGCAACTGGAACGCTTTGCAAAACAACAGCGACAATCTATCTTTTTATTGTTTCATTCCTGTATTTAATTAATCATCAATGATATGAACCTCTGCCAGTGAAGTAAAATCTACTGCATAATATCAACACTTTTGAGAGATCGATTTTTTAAGGTCATATCTCTCTTTTTCATTGTTCAATACATAAAGGAAAATATCATGGCAGTTGGCGATTTACAGATGCCGGTAATGCAACCTGTTCAAGGTGTTCGCATCGGGATAGCTGAAAGCTATATCCGCTATCAAAACCGTCGCGATCTGGTTGTCTTTGAACTTGCAGAAGGCTCAACCACTGCTGCTGTGTTTACTCAAAACTCATTTTGTGCAGCCCCTGTACTCGTGGCTCGTGAGCATTTAGGTCTTAATAGTCCTCGTTATTTAGTGATTAATACTGGCAATGCCAATGCGGGAACGGGGCCACAGGGTCTAAAAAATGCAAATGCATCATGTGAAGCACTTGCGGCATTAACACAAACCCAAAGCAATCAAATCTTACCTTTTTCTACGGGCGTCATTGGAGAGCAACTTCCGATTGATCGTTTAGTTGCAGGCTTACCGGCTGCTTTGAAAGCCCTCGATGAAAATGCATGGACCGAAGCTGCACATGGCATCATGACGACGGATACCTTACCGAAAGGTGCCAGCGAAATTCTCATGCTAAATGGCGATACCTACACCATTACTGGTATTAGCAAAGGCGCAGGCATGATCCGCCCCAATATGGCAACGATGCTGAGCTTTGTCGCAACTGATGCACCGATTGCACGTGATGTATTACAAACACTCTTGACCAATGCAGTCAACCAGTCCTTTAACCGTATTACCATTGATGGTGATACATCAACCAATGATGCCTGTGTATTGGTCGCAACAGGGAAAGCTGGTGGCGATGTTTTGTCATCAGTGACTGATAACCGCTATAGTGACTTTGAGGCTGCCTTTAATCGTGTATTCTTACGCTTAGCACAACTGATTGTGCGCGATGGAGAGGGGGCAACCAAGTTCATGACTGTACGCGTTGAAGGCGGCGCGAATACTCAAGAGTGCTGTGATGTTGCATACCGTGTGGCGCATTCACCACTCATTAAAACAGCATTCTTTGCTTCTGACCCAAACTGGGGCCGCATTGTTTGTGCGATAGGTAATGCGGGTGTGAACAGTCTTGATGTATCCAATGTGCAAGTATTTTTGGATGATGTACAGATCGTGAAAGATGGCGGTGCAAACCCGGAGTACACCGAAGCAGCTGGAGCAGCCGTTATGGCTCAGCCTGAAATTGGCATCCGCATTAGCCTAGGTCGCGGAGAGGCTGTGGATACCGTGTGGACCTGTGATTTTTCATATGACTATGTGAAAATTAACGCTGATTACCGTTCTTAATCATCAGAAAAAAGCCCTCAATTGAGGGCTTTTTTTGTATATTAAATTTATTTTATGTCATCTTTTTAGCTATTTATAACAATCATGACAAGTCCAAGCAATAAGAATATATTCGAAAACACTCCCCTTAGACTGATTTTTTCGTGTAAGAAAACAACGCCCAAAAACACACCGATCGGAATGCTGAGCTGCCTAAAGGCTACCGCGTAGCTGACATTTGTCACGAGCATATAGCTCAAAAGGACTAAAGCATAAGTGATAAACATCATCACACCTGCCAAAAAAGCAGTTTTGGCATGGATTTGATAAGTGTTTCTAAGTTTAATGCGCTGAATTTTGGAAAAGAAGATACAGGCAAGAAAAATCATCGTTGCCCATGCTTCACAGCTTGCATAAAACAACATCAGATGCCACTTTGGCTCGTGCGGATACCAACCTTGTAGTCTTTGTAGGGCATGGTAATCAATTAATGAATATGCGACTGTACCCAATGCTGCGATTACTGCATAGACTATTGCGATCACTTGACTCGATTCCGAATGATGAATTCTGACGAGGCTCAGCATCGCAATAACCACGATCACCATACCGCAAATTGCAATAGAATCTGGTTCTCCGTTTAGAAATATGGCACTACCTAAGGGAACCAGTAATACAGGTAATGCACGAGCAAGCGGGTAACTTAGTCCAAATGCACCATGCTGATATGTTCCTGCTAATCCAATAAAATAGACACCTTGTGCAATTCCTGTCGCACAAACAAGTAGCCAAAAAAAAGATGGAAGCTCGATAAACCAACGGCCGAAATAAATCAAAAATGGCAGAGAAACCGTTGCTGTAGCAACAGTTGTCAGGGAGTAGAATGTAACCCCAGCTTGTCCAGCACGCTTACCAAAAAGATTCCAAGAAGCATGCGCTACTGCTGAAAGGGTGAGGAGCAATAGCGCTATTAATGACATTTATGGTTTCTCTCCAATCGCCAAACGACATTCAATATCATCTAATACGGGAATCAAATCAGCAATGCTATCGATAACGTAGTGGGCTCCGGAAGCTGCAAGCTTTTCATACGCTTTAGAGCGATATTGTTCTTGCTCTTCAGTGGGTAGGATTGACCATGCCTCTAAACTCAAACCGACCTCATTACCACTAATCGCCACACCGACGGTCCAACATCCTGCATTTAGACCTTCTTCAATACCGACAGGTGTATCATCCACTTTAACGACTGATGCAATATTCTGTACACCTAGTGCCATCAGATTTTTCCATAGCATATCTGGGTATGGGCGCCCCCTCTCAACATCGCTGGCAGTGACAGTTGCATCTGGGGTGAACCCTTGCTTACTGGCTTCTGGTAATAGCGCATCAAGCATAATCCGAGCGTACCCTGTATTACTGCCGATTTTATAGCCTCGTGTGCGAATTTCAGCAAAAGTTTCCAATGCGCCTGGTAATAACTGAGCACATCGGGGGATTGATTTTAATTGATAGGGAATGAAATCATGATAAAGACGATCGATATCTGTTGTTGTAGATGCTTGGTCATAATGCTTTTGCCACTCAGCAGCTATGCGCGGCATCGCCAGCAAAGCCGCAACATGTTCACGCTTTTCCAGACCCATTGGTGCACGCGCTTCTTGCTCAGTAATCGGTACAGCGTTTTCTTCAAATAACGCCATAAATGCGAGAATTGGGGCACGTGATCCAAAATCTACAGTCGTGCCGGCCCAATCAAAAACAATCGCTTGCAGCGAACCAGTGTACTGGCGGTGATAACGATAAGACATATAAACCTCAAGTTTATTAAGCGGTTGATTGAATTTAAATTCATTGATTCAGGATGATTTTCTTCAGAAGTAGTCGATAGCTCTGAAGATCAGAGGGTCTTGCATTGGTTTGCTTGGCATGATCATCAAGCGAGCGTAATGCCATCGCATCTTTAAACCAACGTGAGTTCTCAAATGCCTTCACCTGCTCTGAATTCATTGGTCCACCTTGGAGAGATAAACTTAGGCGAGATGCATGACTTAAGTTTGCGTGGTAATTGGAATCTACTGTGCAGAGATAGCGCTTGACTGCGACATGGAGTGCAATGGGGACATATACTGATTCAGGGAAAACTTGGGCTAACCATGCCGAACCACGTTGTTCATGTTTAGTATCAATACCTTGTGTGGCCGCATCTTCCGGTTCATCTCCCAATAAGTGACCGATATCATGGAGCAATGCGGCTGCAACCAAATGTTCGGAGTAGTCCCGATCCTTAGCGAGTTGGGCGCTTTGCAACATATGATCTAATTGGCTGACGCCCTCGCCATAGTGTGCAATTCCACGAGTTTGCATCAACAAGAAAAGCAGGTCGAGCCAAGCATCAATTAGCGCAGGCCTTGCAAACATTTGTTCAGATGTTGAGTTCATGCTGAAACAGGATCCATTTTGAATTCTAGGCATACTTTTTTCATTGCCACGAGCAAACGTTCTATGTCTGCGGCATAAACCTCACCAATATTACCAATACGGAAACAATCCAGATCCGTCACTTTGCCAGGATAAATGACAAAACCATGAGTCTTGAGCTGTTCATAGAGATGACTAAATGAAAAATTTTCAATCTCAGGATATCGAAACGTGGTGATGATCGGAGAGTGCCATGCTAGGTTTTCAACGACGAGTTTGAATCCTAAAGCCAGCATGCCATCAACAAGTAAGTGTTGATTTTCCTGATATCTAGTATGTCGAGCTGCAATACCACCTTCTTGCTCCAGTTCAAGCATCGCTTGATAAAAGGCATGTACCACGTGGGTTGGCGATGTGAAGCGCCACTTGCCATTCTGTTGTTCCATAGTTTGCCATTGATCAAAAAGGTCCAAACTGACTGAACGCGCAATGCCAGCACATTCTAGCAATGCAGTACGTTTTGCAATGACGAAACCAAAACCCGGCACCCCTTGAATGCATTTATTGGCACTAGAGATCAAAAAATCGATATCCCAATTGGCAACATCAATTGGCAGACCCGCAAATGAGCTCATTGCATCTACGATCCAAATTTTTCCTGCGTCTTTAACGACACTGCCAATTTCTTGCACAGGATTCAGCATTCCAGTTGTTGTCTCACAATGGACACAAGCAACATGTGTAATGTCTGATTCTTGCAATAAGCGTTCGGCAACTAATTCAGGCGTTGGACGATCAAGTTCAGACACGCGAAGTACCGAGATGGCGATTTGCATGCGGGTTGCCATTTGCACCATGCGTTCGCCATATGCGCCATTGGCAATAATCAATAGACGACCAGAATGGGGCACAACTGAACCTAGGACTGATTCCACAGAAAAGCTGCCACTACCTTGCATCAATACTGCTGTGTAGTCAGTAATTTTGGATGTTGCTAATGCGACAAGTCTGGTACGGATGTCTTGAATGAGGTTGTTATATTCAGCATCCCATGTGCACCAATCACGGCGCATGGCTGCTTTCACCGTTGCCGATGTTGATAACGGCCCTGGGGTAAGTAATAAATAAGGGTTTGTTGGTAAATCAAGAGTAGCCATAGATCAAAACACCTTAGAAATAAGCACGCTGTGTAAATCGAATAAAAAATACTTTTATTGGCATGATTGATTAACGTAATTTAGCACAAATTCAATCTGGTATAAACCAGATTGAATGAAATAGAGTATTAAATATTTATGAAAATTTGCATAAAAATTATTCAAATATCATTTATAAAATACTGTTTTTAATGAAATTAATCATAAAACCAGGTCCTGTTGTCATGCCTTTTCCAGCAATCGTACTAATGATGTGTATATTGGGGTCGGGTTCAGCTACGAATACCAGCTCTGTCGGATGTGTCAGATAATAGCCATTCCAGCGTTCTTGGATTGCTGGTAGTTTTATGCCTAATTGATCATGACAGTAGTCCAAAATGAATCTATTCAGTGTTTCTCGTTGATGGAATTGTGGAGGCTCATCTAACGAATGGTATTCATGGCTATCGCCAATGATTAAGCCGCCATCAGCAGTCTGCTTAATTAGAATATGAATGCCATAGGCATCCACGATTTCTGGTACTTGTGCCTTTGTTAGCGTGTTGAAACTAGGACAAATTTCAAATGCTGGATAACGGCGTATCGATAAGCCTGAATATAAAGAGGCATTTAATGATTGATGAAAGGGTAATGTCTTAGCCATTTGCAGCGTACATCGCTTCAAGCCTGCCTGCTTGAGCACATCCGGGTAAAGAATGTCGGTGACGTCACCATGGGTGATCAACATTTTTTTTGCAGAGAAATATTGCCCGTCTGCGAGTTTCAGCGAAACATGATTCTCAGCACTTTTTACTTGAGTGACACAGGATTGAGTTAAAACACGGATGTTGTGATGTGCACGTGCGACATTAAGAAGTGAATGACCGATCTGGCCTGGTTCAACTGAATAATCTTCAGACAGCAATAACCCACCTTTTAACCGATCTGCATCGAGATATTGATAATCTTCTGCAAGATGCTCATTGCTGAGTAATTGACTTGGAATCGCATGGTCTGGCGAGATATTCGCAAATTCTTGTAGGACTTGCCATTCTTCATCGGTATTGGCGAGGTATAAACCGTCGCGTTGCTGAAATGAAATATTGGTTTCAGCTTGAATCTCTTGATAAAACTTTCGCGATTCGAGAGCATATTGGCGCCAGATGCCACTGGGATGGGTGAGTGTGGACGTACCAATCATCCCAAAGTTACGCCTAGTCGCACCCACAGGCGAAACATTTCTTTCAAAGATGATGACACGTAAACCAGCATTTGCAGCTTGAATTGCTGCAGATAAACCTAAAATCCCAGCACCGACAATCAATAAATCGGCTAATCGTTCAGAAGGTGAACTCATTGCAAAAATACTCAAATATGATAAAAAATGCTGGGCAAATAGACATGTAATCATTTGCCCAGTGAAGGGGCTTACAAAGAGGATCTCTTAGAAGTTGTATTGCAGACGGAAGGCCGCAGATTTACCAGTTTCATCCATTCCTGGTTTTGCGATGTTGTCAGTAGTAATGTCCTGAATGTTAAACATCGCTTTGACGTTTTTATTGGCGTACCAATTGATCCCCAATAGGTATATATTGGCCTCTTTGCTGATCCCTTGATCACCAGTGACATGCTGATAACGTGCAACAAGTTCCCATGCACCATATGAGTTAACAGGGCTGATATTGGTAAACTTACCTGCTTTAGCCTTATAGCCACGGGACTCACCCGTGAGGGTGTATGTGCCCATGACATAGTATGACGATACTTTGGCATCAACAGTTTTAGCATCAGCACTGCCTAAGTTTCGACGCAGGTACTCGCTTTGAATAGAGAAAGGACCATTCATGTAAGCCGCTTCAAGTACGCCGGAACGATCTGAATCAAAGTTACCGGTGGCAAAAACCACACCATCAGATTTTTTGGCACCCAGTGTACTTTTTGCACTCAGACTACTGGTATTGATGTTGGCATCGTCGAGTGAAACGCCTAAATGTAATACTTCAGTTTTTTCTGCGATAGGCGCATAAGTGAAGCGGCCATCATAGCCATAGCGCGAGTTCTTGGATGGACTGGTATTACCGTTATCATAGATAGAAACACCCCAACTCATGTTTTTGTTGCCATTACTGAGTTCAAACTGTTGGCTAGACTCGGTATCACCGGCATTGGTCAGATCCCAGATTGCCGCACGTTCAATTGTAGAAATTGCCCCTGAACTAGTTGACTGCTCTAAGCCAAATGGGCGTACAGCACGACCCAAAGTAATATCGGCTAGATTCCATCCTGTATATTTCAAGTAGAAGGTATCCCACTCAAAATGCGCACCGTCACCTTGATCGCCAGTACCATTCATGACTGCTTCAAAGTACCAGTCCTTATACGCTGTTCCGGTCACACCAAAATAGCCTCGGCGGATGTATGTATCTGTACGTGATTTATTTTGAGTTGCATTATTGAGTACGCCATTTGAATAAGACGTATCTAAATTGAGGCGCCCCGTTACATCAAAGCTGAATTGACCATCTGCAGTTCTGGCTCCAAATCCACCATCTGTTTTAAGGATGATGTCTGGACCTTCGGTTGATACTACCCCCGCAGTAGCCGTAGAAACTGTCATCCCCAGACAGATCGATATTGCTAGCACGTTTAAATTAAAAAGTTTTTCCACAACATTCCCCTAAATTTTTGAATAAAAAAACATGGATCACTAAAAAACAAAAACAAATACAACATCTACAACACTGGATGCCCAAAACTTTCTTTTAGGCGTAAAAAACCACTTCTTTCGATGACTCGAAAAAATTGAATAAAACGAGGGTCTGGAAACTTAAATGACGCTAGATGTATGAAGCATCTTCATTAGAAACTGTTTAAAAACTTATCCATCCTCTTGACGCCAACGTTGGGTGCGTTTTAAGAGTTGACTCGTGATGAGCCAATGTAGAACTTTAACAACCAAAGATGTTGCTAGAATCAGCACACCCATTGCAGCAGCAGGCGCGGTATCACCGGCATCATCCATATTTAAAATAGCAACTGAGGCGAGAGTAGTATCGGGAGAGTATAAAAATATTGCAGCCGAAACAGTGGTCATGGCATTAACGAAGAAATAAACCGAAATATCCAGAATCGCAGGTAAACATACCGGTAAATAGACTCGCCAGAATGTGGTCGGGACGGAGACACCTAATGAAATTGCGGCACTATCCAACTGAATAGGCAACTGCTTTAGTGCTGTTAGCGCCGTCAAATGGGGAACCGTGTAATAATGAACAATGGTTGATAAAACTAATATAGTCAGAGTGCCATATAAGAAATTAAGCGGATTATTCGGATGATTAAAGAAGAAGATATAAGCAATACCTAATACTAATCCAGGAATTGCCATCGGCAATAATGCTAATCCTTGGAGCAAATTCTTCAGTAATACGAGCCCTTTTAATCGCTGACTACTAAACGCCGCGATAAAGACAAAGACTGTACCAATGATTGTCACTAAACAGGCGAGTTTGAGTGAGTTGAAATAGGACTTCCAACCACCACCATCAACAAACTCAAAATGGTAATGCATGAGGCCCATGCTCAAATCATAGGGCCAGTACTTGGCAAATGATGCAAATACTGCCGTACCTACGATCGCTAGTAGACATAGAGCTACACCAGAGCAAAAAACCAATAGGACTACTGTTTGCCACGGGTCTTTCTTAGCTTGATACGGACGTGCTTCTTGCTGTTGAAGACGTTCTTGGGATTGCTTTTGAACACGATCAATGACAAAAGCGAGCAGTGCAGGCACCAGCAGCATCAAGGATACGACGGCCCCCATACTAAAATTCTGCTGGCCAATAATCTGTTTGTACACATCCAAAGCCATCATGTTGTACGAACCACCAATGACTTTAGGAATACCGAAATCAGTCAAAACATAGGTAAATGCCACCATTGTTGCGCTGAGGAGTCCATAGCGAATGGCCGGAAACATGACTTTGATATGCGTTCGAATCGCTCCTGCACCCAAACTACGGCTGGCTTCAAATAAACGAGCATCTAGGCCGCGGAATGCTGGAACCATAATCATAAGTACGGATGGAAACAACCAGAAACAGTAGCCCATCAGAATTCCGATGGGACCATAAATCTCTGCAGTCCCAAGCCAAGATTTAAGCATGCCTTGGTGACCAAAGAGATAAACCAATGCTATTGCAGGTAATAACGATGGGGCAAGAATGGGTAAGAGTGCAATAAGCCGAAAGAAACCCTTAAAAGGAATACGACTAGTTGTAATTGCATAAGCGTAGATAGTTGCGATGATCAAGGTGATCATCGTTGCAGTCAATGCAATGACTAATGAATGAACAATCGAACTGGTCAATGCAGGATTAGAAAAATAAAGCGTAAAATTATTGAGTCCGACATACTCGTCATTTCTATCAAATAATGCTTTGAAAAAAAGCATAATTAATGGGAAAAGAACCAGTATGGTCAAGATCAGACATTGGCTCATCAATACCGCAGATGGTAATGACAGAGTAAATTTTCGTCTTTGCTTCAGCGTTTGATCGTTGGGTGACAAAGCAGGATTTAGCATAATGTTTTTCCTGCCTGATCAAAGACGTGGAGTTGGGTTTCATCAAGTGAAATGTGCACGAGATCGGAGAGACGACCGGCATGATGATGCGTTGTGTCTATCTGTATTAAATACTCCGTTGGCCTTGTGCCACCAGTTTGTTGACCCCGAATTGCCACCGTTAAACGTGTTTGGGCGCCTAAGAATTCTTTTGCAGTCAAATGTACCGATAAAATGATTGTTTGTTGTTCAACTGCGTTTGAATGAACCAGTGATGCGGCTTCAGGACGGAAGCCAATTTCGACTTCAGTATTGACAGGAAGATCAACCGACTGACGAAGTGATAGACGTAAGTGCCCTGCAACCAATAATTCCGTCCCAGATAATACTTTGGCGGGTAAAAAATTCATTTGCCCAATAAAATTTGCAACAAAGCGAGTTTTAGGATGATGATAAATATCTTCTGGTGTACCAACCTGTTCAATAACACCATGGTTCATCACCACAATGCGATCAGCCATCGTTAATGCTTCCTCTTGATCGTGTGTAACCAGAATCGTTGGCATGTGTAAACGTTGTTGTAATGAGCGAATTTCCTGACGCAAATGCAGTCGAACTCGTGCATCAAGTGCGGATAAAGGTTCATCCAGTAAGAGAATATCTGGCTCGGGTGCTATGGCACGAGCCAGGGCGACGCGTTGTTGTTGGCCACCAGACAACTGGAGTGGGTACTTTTGTTCCGATCCCGTTAGTCCGACTAAAGCGAGTAGTTCAGCCACACGGGATTGGCGCAACGACTTACTCCAACGCTTACCGATAAGTCCATAGGCGATATTTTCGGCTATGCTCAAATTAGGAAATAGCGCGTAATTCTGAAAGACTATTCCACAGCGCCGCTTTTCGGTTTTGAGGTAACTGATATCCTCACCATTTTTAAAGATTTGCCCCTGATCGATCTGATCAAGACCTGCTATCAGGCGGAGTAAGGTTGTTTTACCGCAACCCGAAGGACCCAGGAAGCAGAGCAGCTCACCTTTGCGAAGCTCTAAATCAATATGATTCAGCGCAGTAAAGTGTTTAAATCGCTTTTGTACACCACGGATTTCTAATGCAGCTTGATGGCGTTGTAGATTTGAGGGTATGGCATTGTGGTGAGAGACTAATGTGCTCAAATCAGGCATAGGGTGATCAAATAACCTGGCATGAATCTCTGTGGATTGGATCTCGGGCTGTGTTTGTTCCGGCTCACCCGTTGAGTTTTTTTTCATTGTGTCCACCATATTATCCACCCTTCGACCTTATGGTCTTACAAATAATGAGCCAACTATCTTCTAAAAAAGATTTAAAAAGAACACAGCTGAAAAAATGGACATACTCAACTGTGCTTTGAGTTTAAATATTCTCATTAAAACAACTAATGAGCTGGAGCATTCGCTATAAACGATTATTTTGGTTCAGATTTACTGTCGTACCGTTTAGACCATTCCGCCAAAATCTGGTCACGATTTTTGGCAGCCCAATCAAAATTATTTTTAATCATGAGTGCGTTAACATTTGCAGGACGGAACTTAATGGGTTTTGCGACGCCAGGATATGCAACTACTGCAAAGTTATCCGCATAGGCCTCATTAGCTTCTTTGCTGACACTCCAATCAATAAATTTTTGGGCATCGGATAGATTCTTGGTGCCTTTAACAATCGCTGAAGCTTCTAAATCCCAGCCTAAGCCCTCTTTAGGAAATACGATTTCTAAAGGTGCGCCTTTTTCTTTAAGCTGAGATGCACGATATCCGAATGAAATACCGATCACGGCTTCACCTTGAGCTGCCATTTTGCATGGCTTTGAGCCCGAGTGCGTATACTGGGTAATATTTTGATGTAGTGCATCCATATAGGCCCAGCCTTTCTTGTCACCGAGGGTCTGCAGCCATGCGGAAACATCCAAATAGCCAGTGCCACTTGATGCCGGATTTGGCATAACGACCAAACCTTTATAGATCGGCTTGGTCAAATCAGCCCAAGATGTTGGCAGTGGTAGCTTGCGTGCATTAAGTTCAACCGTATTCACACATACGGCTGACTCCCATGCATCCATTCCGGTCCATGTCGGTACTTTCTTTGGACTGACGTAGAGTTTATTGAGTTTCTCTACGCCTTTAGGCGCATAAGGCAAAAGCATGTTTTGCTGGTCCATGAGCATAAGACTTGTCACGGCCAGTCCGGTGATGACATCAGCTTGAGGATTTGCTTTCTCTGCCAGTAAGCGAGCAGTGATTACACCTGTAGAATCACGGACCCATTTAACGCTTAAATCAGGGTAGGCTTGTTTGAGCTTGGCCTCATAGGCGACAAGTTGATCAGCTTCAAGCGCTGTATAAACAGTAATTTGCCCAGCAGTAGCTAAGCTGCATGACAAGGCTATCGATGTAAAAGTTGTTGTTAGCATCAAGTGTTTAAATATTGAATTCATCATTGTACCCCCTAAAAAATGATCACTGGATTTCATTTCGAGAGGGCATTAAAACAACAAAATATGACAGACTGATGAATCTGGTATAAACCAGATTGGATTGATCGAGAAATTATTACCAATAAAAAAGAGAGTAAAAATTACTCTCTTTTAAAAATTAAATAATATAAATTACAATATATTAGATCTATTCTGATTGTTCTTTGTGGGCTTCTAGACTAATCTCGAGCACATCATGCAGCCAATATTCTTGGTCAACATCCGTAATTTTTCCGTGTTGATCATGATTGCTGCGGCAGATATATAATCCAGAAGTTCCGGGCGATACAAGGAGATGACGAGCTTGTGATGCAGATAACGATGACGGATAAAGATTCATTTTCACCCGTGTTAGTTCAACAGAGTAAAACTTACTCATCGCTTCGGTAATAGAGTTATTAAGAGGAATCTCTAGAAAATCTGGAAACGATTCAGCATTCATCCGTATATGTTCAACCATGACTGGTCGACCATCAATGAATCGACGCCTCCAAATAGAATACACAGGATCACCGACATTAATGCCTAAGTGTTTGGCCGCCCATTCCGAAGCACCGATTTGCTCTGCCGAAATAAGTTCAGTCGTTGGAATACGTCCTTGAGCTGTGACGTACTGCATAAAGCTCTTGGTACTTCTTGGGTTGTAAACAACACGGGGAGGGCTAACAAACCAGCCGCGACGATCTAGCCGATATATTAAGCCTTCGGTTTCTAGTGCCAGCAGGGCTTCTCGTGCTGCGACCCGAGTTGTATTAAAACTCTCTGACAGTTCACGTTCGGAAGGTAACTTGGCGCTAGCGATCAATTCACCTGTCTCGATACGGGCCGCCAAAGAGTCGCGGATATGCACATATTGTGGCGCGCGGGGTAGGGTAGATACAGGATCTAATTGCATCTTTATACTCATAAATTAACAACTTCAGATTTTTAAGACTTTTACGCAGTTAAGCACGTTAACTGATTGTGTCCTCATGGTAAATATTAAAATGGTTTAAGGGATGCTCCGTCACTAAAAGTTCACATTTTCACTGCTATATAGCTCTCTAAAATGATGTAAACCTCTAGGCTAACTTCAGCGTTCGAAGTAAGTGATGATAGCGATTGACCGTTAAGGTAAGGATGAAGAAATAGTTGATTTGTGGCTTATTGAGCAAGTTCTGAACTGGCAAATATTATGGGTTCAAGTTTGATTATGGGTGGCTAAGTGATATTTCGGAAACCATGTTCAGGAAAGATGTGACTTAGCTGCTGTTGATTAAGCCCATAAATATGTCGCATGGAATGCCCTAGTAAATCACGCCAATCCACCAATACGGGTAAATCGCGATTTTCATTTAACGCTTGATCTGAAAGACCATGAAACCCTCCAAGCATTTTTCCGCCCTGAATATTCCCACCTAGGAGTAATGCAAGCCCTCCATGCCCATGATCCGTGCCTTGAGTGCCATTCTCCCGCACCGTACGACCAAATTCGGTCATCACGATTACATGGGTACGATTCCATTCCTCTGCCCCTAAAGACTCTTTTAATGCGATTAAGCCTTCAGAGAAATTATCAAGCGAACGCGTTAAGATACCGTCCTCTGAAACATGAGTGTCAAATCCGCCTAAATCTATAAAAGCCAGTGATAACTTCTGGTTCGCTCGTAGCAAACGTCCCATCTGCCCAGCAATCTTTGGAAAGCCATTGACCGCAGCAGCACCTCGTGCCGCAGTTACATCCATACCCATACTGGATTCAATCTCTGCTTCAGTCGTGATTGCTTGCTGTAGCGCTTGACCAGTCTTGGCATTTTGATTGGCAAGAAGAATGGCCTCTCGGAGGCGACCAGAAGGTAGCTTGAGCCCAGTACCGGTCAGCGGTGCAATTTCTGGAGGAGTCTCTAAGCCTTGAAAACTAAGCGGGACTTGCTGAGTGAAACTGATCGCTTCATCCGATCCACCGAGTATTCTTGCGGTACGTGCCATGAAGCCACTATTGCCATGAGCTTGCCCTGTTCCTAATTCGAAGAAGTCTTGAGCCTGAAAATGACTACGGCTTTTATCCGTAGTGCCTGCACACGGAGCGAAAGATAATTCACCTGCATTAAACAATTCAGCAAGCCGAGTACATGATGGATGAGCCGCGAAGCCTGTCTGACCTAATCGAATGCCACTTGCAAGTACAGTTTTAGCCAGAGTAGGGCGTAGGATAGGGAGCTGAGGATCATCGATAGGAGCAATGGCGAATAGTCCATCTAAGCCACCACGTTGAAAAATAACAATGACTCGGCCATTCGATGAGCCCGAAGGACTTTCGAATCCGAAGGCTTGATGGACACTTAAACTGAGCGATGTGGCACTGGCTGCCAGCGCAAGCTTTAGGAATTCTCGACGGTGAATCATTGATCTATTCTCCTATCTCTTCATGAATTCTGGGCTGGTCAATAGCAATACGATTTTCTCAGGATCTGATAGTCCATTTTCAGCAGTTTTCGTATTACTTGAGATTGGCCCAACGAGTTGAGTGACGGTATTCAAGTCAGGCTGACAAGAAATCCCTTTTGCAAGATTTGGGGTGGCTGTTGCCTGAGTCATGGACATAGGTGAAGGCATGGCGGAAGTTGCAGTGGGGGGACTCAAATTATTCTCCGCTTTACTCACTAGAGGCACTTTACCCATTGCGATGGCTACTGCAAAACGCGTGCGCTCCGCCATCGCAGCTGGCGAGAGCCAATCGGATTCTGTCGCGCCATAGCCATCAGGCGTACTATGCATAAAAGGTGCTTCTCCCATATCCTTGGCATTAAAAACGAGAATGGATGGATTCCCGATAGGCATACCAGAGCAAGTCGTACGAGCGGCAGATAAAATAAAATCTAAAGGTTCTTTAAATTTCAATGGGTTTGACAAGGATGCTGCAAATTCAGGGGATGTCATGAGTGGTATTAACGTTGCTGAGATTCGACCATTACTCTGAAGGTAAGCGTTCGTCATCGCATTGACGAGAGCAGGCGGTGGATTATCTGATAGAAACTGACGTGCCAGCTTGAATGCAATATGATGTGCTGTCGCAGGATGCATCGCAAGAATGTGCAATGCGCGGTCGATTTCATCTAGACCGTGACCTGCAGGAAAAGTATTGCCAAGGAAAGTTTTAGAACCGAAATCGTGCCTTCGTGGATCAAAGAGAAAAATTCCTTTGCGTATAGCACCTGCTTTAGATAAAGCCTGATCCTGCATTTTGGGTGTGTAAATACCTGCACCGGTAATAATACGTGCTAATTCCTGCACATCTTTCTGACTATATCCAGCGTCTACGCCTAGTGTATGCAACTCCATCAACTCGCGTGCTAAATTTTCATTGATGCCAGTTGGTTTTCCACGTGCTGCAACAATGGTACCCGTAATAGAAGTGGGCGCTGTAGATTGGAAATTATCGAGATAAATTTGCATAGCCGCGTGGTAAAAGCTTGCACGTAACAACGACTCAAATGAGTCGCCACGCATGGCCCATTCAAGCGCATTGCTATAGTCCCAAGCCAGTAATTTGTCATAATCCTTGGGACCATAGATCGAAAAGTGATTCAGCCAAAATGAAAGTAATGCTTCATGGCCTTGATTATCCGAATTGGCCATAGTTAATAATCTGGCTTGGATTGTTGCATCCATATATTGGTTTTCAGTCTGCTGTACCAGTTTGCGGGCTTCAGGATCTTGCTGTTTATCACTTAATGTACCGCCCGGCCCGTATTGACTCCACATGGCTATAGTTGAACCGCTGATAGGCAAAGATTGAATTTGAGTGACAATTGGAACGGGTAGGTGAGACACTCCCTGGATGGAGTGCATGAGATATTGACGCGGCGTTTGATGCATAGCGACTTTTAGACTTGACTCATCCGCACCATAGCCGAATCGACTCAACATTGCCCTTGCGCTGAGTTCATCCATTTTCTGATCAATATCAAAATTTGCCCACGCAGAATTTCCCTGAGACATCGAGAGAAGCAGTGCCAAAATTGCAAATCGCCGTTTGATCATGCCCATGCATCCAGAAAAATTTTCAATTGCAATGATTGTAGCGCCGAAGCTAGACACTATAGTGCGAGTGATTATGTGGTGAAATGAAATGGAATGTAGTGATTTGAGATAAATTGTGGAGGATTGAATTGTCTATGGAGTCGCTAATACAAGCTTTAGTCGGACTAGTAGCCGACTTGAAAGGTTATTATCAGGGGAAAGATGCTCCCGATTAATTAATTTGAAATAGATCGATCAAAATCTTTATTTAAGTCATTCTTATTTTTATCATTTTCTATAAATAATCTGTAAATACAGACAAAAATTACTAATTAGGCAAAATAATTCTGTAAAATCCCACATCATTGCAAGAACCACGCACTCAGTGAGAATACTGAAGCTGTGGCTCTGCACATTCTTTTTCAAGTCAATTTCTTATCCGTGATTCGGCTTATATATCAATATTTGGATTTCTTTGTGCCAGTGGCGACATAGAGAAATAGTTAGGTGCCCGCATGGAAATCAAAGTCAATTTTCTAGACAAACTTCGACTTGAAGCCAAGTTTGATGACTTCACAGTGGTGGCTGATCAACCCATTCGCTATAAGGGCGATGGTTCAGCACCGGGACCGTTTGACTATTTTTTAGCTTCGTCAGCCTTATGCGCGGCGTACTTTGTAAAGTTGTACTGCGAAACGCGTAATATTCCCACCGACAACATTCGCTTGTCACAAAACAACATTGTTGATCCAGAAAACCGCTACAAACAGATTATTAAAATTCAGGTTGAGCTGCCACCCGATATTTCAGACAAAGATCGCCAAGGGATTGTGCGCTGGATTGATCGCTGTACTGTGAAGAAAGTGGTGCAAGCCGGCCCAGAGTTTGTGATTGAACACGTTGAGAATATTGATGCCGACGCACAAGCACTGTTGATGCCCGGCTTAGCTTCAGAAAGTAGTACTTATATTCCGGGTAAAGACCTGCCGTTAGAAGAAACCATTGCCAATATGTCTGGCATTTTGGCAGGTTTGGGCATGAAGATTGAAATCGCTTCGTGGCGAAACATTGTTCCGAATGTATGGTCTTTAAACATTCGCGATGCGCAATCTCCCATGTGCTTTACCAATGGCAAGGGTTCAACCAAGGAAAGTGCGTTGGCATCGGCTTTGGGGGAGTTCATTGAGCGTTTAAACTGTAACTTTTTCTATAACGATCAGTTCTGGGGCGAAGACATCGCTAATGCTGATTTTGTGCATTATCCCGATGAAAAATGGTTCAAACCGGGCCCTAAAGATGCCCTGCCAAAAGAAATTCTCGATGAGTACTGCCTAGAGATTTACAACCCAGATGATGAACTACGTGGCTCACATTTGTACGATACCAACTCAGGTAATGTAGAGCGCGGCATTTGTTCACTGCCGTTTGTACGTCAGTCGGATGGCGAGGTGGTGTATTTCCCATCGAACCTGATCGAAAATCTTTTTCTCAGCAATGGCATGAGTGCCGGTAATACGTTGGTAGAAGCTCAAGTACAGTGCTTATCGGAAATTTTTGAACGTGCGGTGAAGCGTCAGATTCTGGAAGGCGAAATGACGCTTCCCGATGTACCGCAGGCAGTTTTGGACAAATATCCTAGTATTCTGGCTGGTATTAAGGCATTGGAAGAGCAGGGCTTTCCAGTATTGGTGAAGGATGCCTCGCTGGGTGGAAAGTATCCAGTGATGTGCGTCACCTTGATGAACCCGCGTACGGGCGGTGTATTTGCTTCTTTCGGGGCACACCCAAATTTTGAGGTGGCGCTGGAACGCAGTCTTACGGAGCTACTGCAAGGCCGCAGTTTTGAAGGCTTGAACGATTTACCTCAGCCTACCTTTGAAAGTAACGCTGTAACTGAGCCAAACAACTTTGTTGAACACTTTATTGATTCCAGCGGTGTGGTGTCGTGGCGCTTTTTCAGTGCCAAAGCCGATTTTGATTTTGTGGAGTGGGATTTTTCGGGCTGGGGAGGCGATCCCAATGCAGAGGAGGCTGAAGCGCTATTCGGCATACTCGAAGAGATGGGCAAAGAAGTATATATGGCCGTGTATGAGCATTTAGGCGCGACGGCCTGCCGAATTTTGGTCCCCGATTATTCAGAGATATATCTGGTAGAGGATTTAATCTGGGATAACACCAATAAAGCGCTATTGTTCCGCGCCGATATTTTAAACTTGCATCGCTTGGATGATGCGAGCCTAAAAGCCCTGCTTGAACGTTTAGAAGACAGTGAACTCGATGATTACACTGAAATAACCACATTGATCGGTATAGAATTTGACGACAACACCGTATGGGGTCAATTAACGATTCTAGAGTTAAAGTTGCTAATTCATCTTGCGTTAAAGCAGTTCGAAGAAGCCAAAGAGCTAGTGGAAACCTTCTTGCAGTACAACACCAATACGGTTGAGCGCGGATTGTTTTATCAGTGCTTGAACGTGGTGCTAGAAGTTCAACTTGACGATGAGCTTGAGCTGGATGATTACATGGTCAATTTCCGACGGATGTTTGGCAACGCGCGGATGGATACTGTGTTGGGATCTTTGGACGGTAGCGTGCGCTTTTTTGGTTTAACACCTACAAGTATGAAACTTGAGGGTCTTGATCGACATCTGCGATTAATCGACAGTTATAAAAAACTGCATACGGCGCGGGCTAAAATGGCGGCTTTATCGGGTTAGGCTTACGATTACAAGAGATAAAATAAATGACAGGATTTAACTATGGCATTCCAGGTCTGCTGTTTCCTGCAATTTCTTTATTGATGCTGGCTTATACAAATCGATTTTTTGGTCTTGCGACTCTTGTACGTCAACTTGTAGACAGATACAAGAAGCAACCAGACCCCAAAATACATGCACAAATTAATAATTTGAAAGTTCGAATTGCACTTATTCAGTACAGCCAAGCAATGGGTGTTTTGAGTTTATTGATGTGCACGTGCAGTATGTTCTCACTATTTATTGAGTGGCAATACACGGCAAGTATTTTGTTTGGATGTGCAATGATTTTCATGCTGGCTTCTTTAATCCTCGCTCTAAGAGAGATACATCTATCAGTAAGAGCATTGAACCTAGAAATTGATGAAGTTTTAGATTCTGAAAAAAATATTAATCGAAAGTGAATGTCTTAAAGGCGAGAGCATATTTCGAACACTGGGGATGCTTCTACATAAATACTATTTAACATAATATACATTATACGACATCAATCACTACTGGCATGAGCCTATTATTTTGATTGTTTTCACTTTAATTTGACCTACCTCACAGCAGGTCTTCATGTTTCAGCTTAGCGATCATCTAAGGTTGCAATGAAACCTTTAATCTCATCATTCCTATCTTTTACAATGTTTTTTTCTGCGCTAGCAACAATTGTTGGCCAAATTGAGCCACCCTCGTAATCGGAAGCTTTAAACCTTGACCATTCTTCGCAATATTGTTCCCATTTTTCTTGAGCCGAATTAAAGGAACTATACTTATTTGATTCAAGACGAGAATACAATTTCTTAATTAGCTCAGAAAGTTCATTTCGGCTTTCCTCAAGAGCCTTGTAGGCAGCGATATTCATGTCCACTTGAGTTAATGCCGCATCTGGATAAAGTAGATTGGAAATTAACTCATCCGTTGCTCTTAAGAACTGTACACAACTTTCAAAGCACCTAGAAACTTCATCGTATTTGATCTCATATGCACTTGCCAGCTCATGGCACACTATATGCCTAAGTTCAAAAGTTCTAGAAACGTCAGCAAAAATTTGGTCAGAATTAACGATCATTGGGGTGTTTGGTTTGCCTAAAACTTCGTGATCCCAACGATTTGTAACGCTACTAAGCTTTGTTAGAAACTTCTCTCCAATCAGACAAGTCAGTGTCGTATCAAGGTTCTCAATCCGGCTGAGCGGAATTACATGAGCAATAAGTTCTCCAAAAGTAATCGATTTACCATGCATTGCCTTAAAAATGGAAAAATCAAGTTTAACTGTCGATGCTAACCGTTCTGCATTTGAAAAGTAAGGTTCCCCATGATCAACAATATCTTTAATTACTAGTCGAAAATAACCTTCAACTGTTGCAATCAGAGCAACGGGGAAATAACGCGTAAGTTCATGATTATCAGGAGTATGGATGCTAAATGCTCTTTCGAGTTCAGATAGTCTTGAAGGTAGTTCTGCCATTGCTGAGCCAAACTGTCGACGATGTCTAACTTCTTTTATTTCTTGTATAAGATCACGCGTTTTTGACATATGTGAGTTAACCTCTTAATCTACAATGATTAATCTTTGATATTGCATTACGATTAAAAATAGCATTCCCAAATAATGACTATTCTTAATTTTGATCAATAGATTATTTGAAACTTTATCCTGATTATTTCCACGCTAGATTTGTAATCAATGATGGGATCAGGATTCATGCCCCTATTTTAGGCATCATTTAGCATAAATATAAACATTATGCGACATCAATCACTACTGGCATGAGCCTATCATTCTGATTATGTTGACTTTATTCTATTGTGTATTGGACCTTATTTAACTTCTTACCTTCAAGCTGCATCGGAAAAGATATCTTCAAGAAAGATATTTAGTCAAAAACCGTTCAACCTCACTGATCATATAAGCAACATCATTGGCATTATATTCATCAGACTTGCCATGAGCCGCACTATTTCTTATAGCAGCTAAAGCGGTGATTTGCTTTTGTTGAAGTACGTTATATACACCAGCTTTAACTAAATCCGCATTCATAATCTCTAGCTTAATTTTTACAGTATTAATGCCATTATCATTACAAAGTTGTCTAATCGTCGTCTCAAGTACGACACCCGCAATAACAGCTGCCGCAGATACATAGCTACTTTTCAAAAGCTCTTTTGCTTGCTCTAATTCATCATCAAATACTTCTGCCTGAACTAACTGCTTAAACGAAGTTATATAACCATTTTTTAGGTCATCATATGCAGCTTTGAGAATTGGCTGCACACGCTTAATAGTTTTTAATCTTGAATCCTGCATCCTTGGTTTAGTTTCAACAATAAACCACTCTAAATGAACAGATTTTTCTCCGCAGGCCAAAATAAGTAAATGTTTGGTTTTAATTATCCATTCTGAAAATAAAGCAATTCCTTCATCATTTAATGTTTCAGAGCCCTTATTTACCATTGATTGAATAGAATCAGCTTCGGTAATTAATTGCTCAAAACGTACTAAAAGTTTTTTACTCATTTTGTCAGCACCGCTTCAGATACAATGGACACATTATCATGATCAATTTCAATCCATCCTAAAAACTCATCAAATGTAATATTGCGTGGCACAGAGTAGGATTTTACGCCAATACATTCTTTTATTTTAAGTAAATCAAAATTAAATTTTGAAGTAGTTTGCATAATATGATGACTCACTACACTAGGTTTTTCGACTCTCAAAACCTGCGTTCTGTAAGTTTCTTTGGGAATTCTCGGGAGCCGTCAAGAGTGGGAAATTCAAAAGCGAAAATCATGAACACGGATGTACTTTGTTGCATACAACATGATTGCGATCAACCATCACCGCATTATGTGCCCTCGCCTTTGCTTTTTCTTCCTGCGATTGACCACAGCCAGAAATAAATACGGAAGACATAACTACACTTAATTAGACTAAACAACGGTTTAAGTGATACATTTTGACTATCTGAATTTTCAGATTCACACTATCACATAGTCGAATAAATATGTGTCACGCGCGACGCGCTGGTGGCCGCCAGCATCAGTCTAGCGCATCTTTAAGAGGACCGAACATCTGGACTGTTTCGGCTTGGGCATGACCTACGCCAACTGGTCAACACCATGGATGACCTGACAGGGCATCAAGCGGCAAATTTTGTACCATTATATTCACCCAGAGTAGAATTGCGGCAAGGTGGAATAAAATTGTTGACGGGTACTAGGAATAATAAATAGTGAGCACGCTCACTAACGATGAGAGGGAGTGTATGGGTGAGGCAAAACGCAGGGGTACAAAAGCGCAACGGATAGCCACCCTGCTAAATGAGAGCGGCGTAATTCCGATGACAGCCGAACGATACAACGCATATATAGCTTGGACACGCTCCCCGATCGCTGATGCTGTTGGCATTGAATTAGAGTTCTTTTCAGATACGGCTGAGACATTGATTGGCGTTCTAATAAAGGATCAATTTGATCGGGATTTTGGCTTTGTGATGCTTGGTCGAGACCTCAAGGGTCGATTCCGTTGTATCGACGTGAATTGCAGCATGACTAGAACGAACGCGCGACACGCTCTGTTCGCATCGTTTAGAAAGCATCTCTCACGTGGGGAAAAGGTCTTTTCCCAAGGCGATGAGAAGACTGACAAAGGAGGTGTTGACCTCTTCAACTCAAAGCTTCCCGTCAACCAACAGCACCAAGCTTTTAAAAGGCTATGTTCAGAGCCGCATTGGGTGCCAGCACGGGGGATCATGTCTGAAATGATGCGCCACTTTGTTGACGTTGACGGCAACTTCGTAGAGCAGTTTCAGACGACCGCATTCGACTCAAGAATTTGGGAGCTATATCTCTATGCTGCGCTACTGGAACTTGACCTCTTCGTGAACAAGGAACACGAGGCACCTGACTTCGAAGTTAGCGATGGGCAAAGCAAGGTATTCATCGAAGCCGTTATCGTCGGTCCATCTCCGAATGATCCCCCTCTTCATCCAACTGATAATGGCATGCCTAGAATGCGTAGCCCTGAAGAGATCAAGGAGCTATTGAAGACCCGTGCACCTATTCGATTCGGCAGCGCACTGTATTCCAAGCTCAACCGGAAAATCAAATATTGGGATTTACGGCACGTTAAAGGACATCCGCTGGTCTTTGCAGTCGCTGATTTTCACGAGAACCAGTCCATGACTTGGACTTCACCGGCGCTTCTTGAATACCTCTACGGTGTCACGCACGATTTCATATTTGACGACTCGGGTCAGTTAGTCATTACGCCACTAAAGATTGAAACACATGAGTACCGCGGTAAGACTATTCCATCTGGCTACTTCCTGCTACCGGGAGCGGAGAACATAAGTGCAGTGTTGTTCTCATCGTCTGGTACAATTTCAAAGTTCAATCGCATGGGGCTGCTTGCAGGCTTTGGCCTCCCAAACCAGAAAATCTTCCGATGTGGTGTAAAGCATCGCCACGATCCAAACGCTGCGCTGCCTGACCCCTTCTTACATGAAGTAAAGCAGGGGGTTGTGACTGAGACTTGGGCAGAAGGACTTTCGATGTTCCACAACCCAAATGCGAAACACAAGATTGATCCCGATATGTTTCCTGGTATTGCCCACCATTGGTTTGAGGACAGGAAAGTAAAGAGCTGGCTGCCTGAGTTTCACGTTTATAACTCATTCACCTGGAACGTGATTATTACCGATAAAGATGATCCAGACGAAGAGTTAGCGATATGATTTCCCTCATGGATTTCAGCGGTTGTGCCGCTTAGTCTACTCATTTGGATAGCGTGAATTCTCCCCTACCAATCCAGAATATCAGGATGCAACAACGGAGGAAGCTGGGTAATGAAAATAATGTCATGCCCAATGTGACGCTGAATTTGGAGCTTTTCCCGCATATTCTCATATTTAAGCCTTAGTTCATGTTCATGATTTTAAAATCTTTCTTTTTATGCATTGGAAGCATCTAGGCTTCGTCAACAAACACCACAGAGCCTTCAGGCGTGTCACGCCAATCCTCAGGAAAAGGAAAAATACCTGGTACATCAATACCTGCAGTGTTGGAGTACTGGAACAACCATGGTTATAGGTCTTGACAGCCTTAGAGATGAAGCATATGGAAATTTTTATCTTAAAGCATTGATTCATATTTAATATGAATCAATGCTTGGTTTGCGAGGTATAAAGCACAACTAGATAATTATACTTGCTATGAATGAAATTAGTACGATCAAGAAAGCAACTAGTCTGAGTTTAATATCTATTCCATTAATATTGGTAAGGAATATTATTTCTGCGCTTTGATTTCTAATAGTTGTTAATTTGCTGCAGTACCATAAAATAAAGTTGGCCGAGAAAATGTAAATACTACCAAAAAATGTTAACGCAAACAGTGTAAATAGCTGATTACTACTAATATTTTGCATTTTCATGAGCGCTGTTAATACTTGCCCAATTATTACACCCAATGATAGAGCGCCAACTGCAAGTGCATTGTCAAGAGTAAATTTTGTGAGTCCGGCCAGACGAACAGATCTCGGAAATAAGAAGAGTGCGGCAAAGAGCAGGAAACCAGCAGAGGCTGCAATGTTCCAGAGGTGGGGTCCGTTTGCCTCAGCAATAGCATTATCAAAATATTCCTTTGTAACTCCTACGCTTAGTTCATTGCTGAATAAGACAACAGGAATGGGGACAAGCGTAAAAAAAGAAATAAATTTTACGCCTCTTTTCCATATCCTAGGAGCCCATAGAGATCCAAAATCTATGTAATTCAATTGTTTTTTGAGATAGCTGTTAACTGTTGTCATAGCAAACACTCCATCAAGGGCAGATTGAACGAATATAGATCTTTTTTGATGAGTTTTTGATATGAAATTGTTTTATAATTGTTTGTTTTTATTTAATTTATCATGTATGGCTGTCTTTTGTATTTGATGATATTGATCTTTCAAGTGATAGTTGTGCCTGGAGATCATCTAATTAGGTGCGACAACACTCACATCATAATAAGCTTTATTGTCTTATTTCGATTGGAATAACTGTTGCCTGAAACGAAATGCTTGAAAACAACATTAGTAACACAAGAGTATAAGCAACACAGTTTTATTACTATTTAACACAAGTATTTGTCATATTTACTAATTATAAGACAACATTTAATAGAGATTACTTAGTTTACGCAATCAATCACTACTGGCATGAGCCTATTTGTTTGAATCAATTTGGGTTAATTTCATTGCCCTAGGCTTTCTTTCACTTCTAAAGACCTCATCGTTATTATCTACTACTATAGATTGCTTGCTTTACCTGATCATACTCATAACAGGTTATCTCAAATGGGTTGCCATCTGGATCAGTGAAATACATTGACCAACTCACATCGTGATCGACAAATTTTACTTGCTGTTCGAGCTCATCGCTTAGATGGACATGCCATCCAAGAAATTCTTGGGCTGAAGTATCGAATGCAATTGTTGAACTAATTTTTTTCTTTGTATTCTCAAACAACGCTAAATGGACAGAATTTGATTCATTGCCAATTGTCAGCGGTCCGCCATTAGTTGACCAAAAAACAAGGCTCTCAATTCTCTTTAAGCCCAGAACTCGTTCATACCATTTTTCTGATACGCTGCGATCAATTACAGCAATGTGTATATGATCAATTGATTTAAGATTCGGTATCATCATTACACACATAAATGAGGCTATTCTGTAGCACAGTACATGAGTATGCCTCCAATTAAAAATAGCACTCCCAAATAATGACTATTCGTAATTTTGATCAATATATTATTTGAAAATTTATCCTGACTATTTCCACACTAGATTTTCAATCAATGATGGAATTTTACGCTGAACTCTTTTCGTCGTTTTTCTTGATGCATTGATAAGATATGCTTTTTCTGCTGCGGCTAATATTGGTATATCATCCTCACTATCACTATAAGCAAAATCCCAATTAACCCCAAAACCATTTTCCATAAGGAAATTACATTTTTCTGAGTGCCGACAAAGCCTATCGCTAATCCAGCCACCCCATAAGGCGCGCACTGTAGAACCAATAACGGCAACTTCGTCTTTCCAGGGTTCAAACAATTTTTCTGCAAGTAATTTCGGTGCAGCAGTAACGATAATGACTTTATGACCGTTTTGAATATGCTCTTCAAGCACGGCAATACCGTCTTTAAACCAATAGGATTTGGTTAGCCCGGCATGAAATCTTTGGTTAAACTGCTCAATACTTTCCATCTTTTGAGATTCATTTAAGCCAACCGTCGCAATCCAAAGAAAAATAGATGCACCGAACTTACGTTTCTCTGGAAAATGCATGAGCATCAGACCTAACGGTGCACTGACTACCCCCATGGCAAAGCGATATGGCGAACCAAAGATCTGCTCACGTATCCACGTTTCGGTAGAATCAACCGCCAATAACGTTTTATCTAAATCAAAAACGACTATTTTAGACATTAAAATTTCACTAGTTATTTGATATCAGAAGCTTAAGAGTATAAAAAAGATATCTTACGGGATCAGTAATTAATTAACAGCATCAATGCCCCTATTTACTTGTAATTTAGTGCTAGGTTTAAACATTATACGACATCCATAATGATCATTTAATCACCTAAAAATAAACACGTTTAGCCTATAAATTATGGTAGCTTCTATTTCTAAATATCCAGATACTGCACATAAATCATTCGAAACGACAATGTAAGCCCGTCACTGTACTAGGAGCTATTACATGTATAAAAATCAAAAGTTTCTGCTATTGGGATTAAGTCTAGCGCTATCGGCTTTGTCATCTGCATCGCCATTTCATGAACAAACACGACTACTCGTAGGTGGCTATAACAATGCAATCGCAAGTTATGTGTTTAATCAAAGCAATGGTCAAATTGAACAAAGCACGATTGTTCGAACACCTGCCCATAATGCATCTTGGTTTACCGTTGACGCAGAGCGAAATCGATTGTTTGCCGTTGATGAGATTGGCTCAAAATCGACGAAACCTGTAGGAAAAGTCAGTGGCTTTAAGCTACTAGATCCAGCCAAGCCACTTGATAAAATCAATACTCAGCCGACATTAGGCGATGAGCCGACTTTTGTTGTGCATAGCCCAGATGGACATTATGTATTTGTAGCAAACTACGCCGTGAATCCAAATACAGGTGCAAGTCTTGTTGTTCTACCCATTGATCAAAATGGTCAATTAGGTGCAGTGACGCAACAACTCGTTCATCAGGCCAGTCATGTTAATCTTGAACGTCAGGCGTCATCGCATATACACCGCGTAACCTTAACACCTGATGGGCAATACGTTTTTATGATGGATTTAGGAGGTGATCGCGTTTATGCCTACCGTTATGATGCTAAATCCGATCCTAAACATCCGCTCACTCCGGCAAAAGTACCTTACACCGCCCTTCCCCCAGGCTCTGGCCCACGTCATTTGATCTTCTCTGCCGATGGTCATCATGCTTACCTTACACTTGAAATGGCTGGGAAGCTTGCCGTTTTTGATGTACTTGATGGCGAGCTCAAACAACGTGCAATCATATCTTTGACACCTAGTGACTTTAAAGGCAAGTTAGGAGCTGGTGCTTTGCATCTTTCAGCAGATGGACAATTTCTGTATGTGAGTGATCGCGGTAAAGATAATAAAATATTGGTTTATAGCGTGGATCCGACTACTGGTCTCCTCAGTCAAATACAACGCCGCTCTACGGAAGGTCAAGAACCCAGAGAGTTCGCTATATCTCCTGATGGGCACTACTTGTTGGTAACGAATCAATTTTCGAATGAGATTGTTACGTTTAAACGTGATCCCTCAAATGGAAAGCTGGGTGCATCAATCCAGAAAGTGAATGTCAAGGCACCTTCGATGCTTCAGTTTGTTCCTGAAAAATAGCAAGAAGTAAACGATAAAATCTTTTAGTAATCAATAGGTTTTATCGTTTCAAGCACGTACTAACCTTAAACTAGCGGTCCGGGATTTTTTAGATATTTATCTCGGATCGTGTGAGCGGACCAATACGACAATGCGGCAATAAGCCCTGTGGGGTTATAACCCAGTCCTTGAGGAAAAGCCGACGCACCCGGAACAAACACATTGTGTACATCCCAGCTTTGTAAATATCGATTCAGTGCACTGGTTTGACGATCAGTCCCCATAATGGCTCCGCCATTCATATGGGTGGTTTGATAGCTCACCGTATCAAAATGATCACCGACTTTCTTACCTGAGATGCTAATGGATTTAGGGTTCATGGCTTGGGCGATGCCTTGCATTTTTCCTACCATGAATTGATTCATCTTGATGTCGTTATCTTGCCAATCAAATGTCATGCGTAATAATGGTTGCCCATAAGCATCACGATACGTGGGATCAAGATCAAGGTAATTATCGCGATAAGATTGATGGGCACCATGACAATCCATGGAGATTGTATGAGCGTAATAGTCAGCAACACCTTTCTTCCATGCACTTCCCCATGCTGGAATTCCTGCGGGTAATGAGATTCCACTCACTGGCTTGACCCCAGCTTGGTTGACCCAAAAAGGCGAACCACCCACGAATCCTACTTGGCTATGGTCAAAGTTATCGGCATTAAAATCATCAATCGCTATGCCGTTTCCTCCTGCACCGATAAAGGGGTTGGCATGTACATCTTTATCAAAGTAAGCCTTAATGGTCGCCATATTCTGATAGGCAAAGTTCTTCCCGACCACACCTGTATTCGTAACTGGGTCATAAGGCTGACCTATACCCGAGAGCAGCATCATGCGGACATTATTGAATTGAAACATCGAGATAATGACAATATCTGCGGGTTGAAAAACCTCTTGGCCTTTGGGGTCGATATAAGTGACGCCCGTTGCAGTCTTTTTATCTTCGCTGAGATTCACCTTGAGCACATGACACTGAGGTCTTAACTCAAAGTTAGGCAATAGACGCAGCGCTGGGAGAATATTGACGTTAGGAGATGCTTTTGAGTAGTTATAACAGGCATAGCCGCTACAAAAACCGCAAAAGTTACAAGGACCCATTTGGCAACCATACGGATTGGTGTAGGGTCCAGATGTATTCGCGGAAGGCATGTTATAGGGGTGATAACCAAGACTTTCAGCGGCTTTCCCCCATAGCTGAGCGGAAACCGTATTTTTTTGCGCAGCAAGTGGAAACTCACTAGAACGATCTGGTGAGAAAAAGTTACCACCAAAGCTGCCCTCTATACGCTGATTTCCGACCACTTGTCCTTTGACTGACCATGCCGAACCTGATGTACCAAAGACTTTCTCAGCAAAATCAAAATACGGCTCTAGCTCTTCATAGGAAACTCCGAAGTCTTGAATGGTCATGCCATTTGGAATGATCTGAGCCCCATATTTTTCGGTATAGTGGCTTTTTAAGCGGAGCTCGATAGGATCGACACGAAAGTGTACTCCAGACCAATGCAAACCTGCACCGCCCACCCCCTCACCTGGTAAGAACGCACCCAAGACGCGATAAGGAGAGGCTGTATCAGTGATGGTATGGCGAATACTGACGGTTTCTCGAGATAAATTCAGGAAGAGTTTCTTGCGGACATTGTAAGTTAATTCATCAATGGAGGTTGGATACGCCCCATCGGTCGCAGTATCGCGCATTACGCCTCGTTCTAAGGCAACGACATTCAAACCGGCATCAGCCAGTTCTTTAGCCATGATGGCCCCAGCCCAACCGAAGCCGACGACGACAACATTTGTTTTTTTCAGACTAGCAACCATACTAACCTCGTTGTCCATTGATCGACACTGGGGGCAAAGGATAGGCTTCATTGCGATCAACCCAATCCATAAAGTCAGCTCGAGCTCCGGGAAATCCAATCAATGTCCAGCCTACAAGCCCTTTATTTCCCCCATGTACAGGATCAGAAAAGAAGCCTTCACGTGTGTTTTGTAATAAAAAGGAAAAAAACGTTTTGGAGGGAACATCATTGAATTGTGCATGCCCGGATTCAAAGTCTTTCAGCATTAGATCCTGTAGGTCAGCAGATAACTGATCGAATGATTTATGGTGGATTTGCTGGACATATTGGTTTGCTGCTTTAATGCCTAAACGATAGATATCACGAGGCACTAGGCGTAATTGATAGCCCAGTGTTGACGGTGCATCTGGCTGAAAAGGTGCTTGCATATACCACAGCGCTCCCCTTGCATATTCACTATTCATTTGCCGATCAATGAATTCTGGAACGCCTGCCTCTAAGGCACCATGGCCCAACTCATCGTGTGGGATTAACCGTGCGGTTGCGGCTTGTATAAAAGTCCATTCATTTTGAGTGAAAAATGTCGGTTTATATTCTTTAGCTGCAGATTGGCTGCTATCACTTTGCACACATTGCGGTAAAACTGCTGCGGTTATCGCAACGGCACCAAGCCCTTGAAACAGCTTGCGCCGTGAGAGTGATCGATCCTGTGGTTTATCCGCCATCATCTATACCTCTTACAAAGTTTATTGCTTTAAAGTTTTACGCACGCTATGGACTTGAGATGAATCAACACTGGATGCATGGTTACCAAAATTCTGTCTGATAAACGTCGCCAATTGAGCAACGTCATCATCTGACAGCCGTTGAGCAAATCCGGGCATAGACAAATCTGATGGCGCCGTATGGGTTTGCGGCAAGGTACTGCCCGTTAGAATTAAACGAATCATTGAAATTGGGTTGTCTGATAATACGGAAGGATTATTGGCAATACTCGGAAATACGCGAGCATATCCTTGACCATCACTACGATGACAGCCTGCACAGTTATCGACATATAACGCAGCACCATGGGTAGGGTTTTTTCCTGCATAGAGTGCTTTTGCCATTGCGTCATCCGCTGTGTAGGAGGCTTTACTCTCTTTACTCGGAGTCAATGTTTTTAAGTAAGCGGCAATTGCTTTTAGATCTGCATCGGACATGTTTTGCGTACTGTGAATGACGACATCATTCATAGGACTACCGATCACTGTGTGATGCTGGTTTCTGCCTGTTTTTAATGTGTCGACGATATCTTTTTCGGACCAACTTCCTAAACCTGTGGCTAAATCCGCACGGAGATTAGAGGTAAACCAGCCATCGATCACTTGTCCGCCGGCTAAATAATGCGCACCATTTGATCCGTAATCGGTTAAAGTTTTTTCTTGCATTGTCAGTAGTCTAGGGGTGTGACAACTGCCGCAGTGTCCGGATGCTTGAACCAGATATGCACCCCGCGCAATTTCTGGTGAGGGGTATTGTTTGGCATCAAACTTAACATCCACGCTTGGAGCGAATAGTTTGCGCCATATGTTTAGAGGCCAGCGTATTGATAATGGCCAAGGAATACCAGTTGCGCGGTTTTCAGCCTGAACAGGGCTAACTCCCTGCATAAAGTAGGCATACAAAGCCCGTACGTCTTCATCAGACAGACGCACATAGGATGGATATGGCATGGCGGGATATAGCGTTAAGCCATCAGGGCGGATCCCATGTCGAACAGCGCGATCAAAATCAGACAGCGTATAGTGTCCTATTCCTGTCTGTTTATCAGGGGTGATGTTGGTGCTGTAGATAGTGCCGATTGGTGAGGCCATACCTAGACCACCAGCAAACAGCTTGCCTTGGGGCGCTGTATGGCACGCTGTGCAATCACTGGCAACGGCAATGTATTGACCACGTGCGACGAGTGCCGAGTTAATTGGCTCAGTTGCTATAGGAGGTGTTTTGGTTGGCCAGAAGGCAAAAGCAAGCACGATAATAAATAATATTATCGCCAGAATAAACAAACCCAGCAGTGTTTTCTTCATCATCTAATCACTCTCATTGCTGGGCAGTGGATGTAATTAAAATCTCATTCTTTATAATTCATCAATTTGATTCAATGATCAATCTGTAAAAATCATTAAATGTAGAAGATTACAAATAACCCTAAGAGTAATTAAATATCAAGTCAATGATTATTTAAATTTGAAAGTTTTATTATTCGAGCTCAATATTAAAATGGCGTATGGAAATTTCGCTCTTCCTCACGCCTCTCCTGATCACAATAGTGCAAGAGCATGCGTTTTGTGTTTCAATATTACAGTGTCTAAGTCAAGTCTTAACATCATACAAGCAGCTAATTTCATTGATCTTGTATGCATTTTTGGCTAGTTTTAGCATATAATTAAGCGCATTTATAAGCAAATTTAACGTATTGACTCACCACGCGGGATCAATCTTACTTCGTTGAATCACTTTTCATCAGTAAAAATGATCGCCTCTCTTTAAATTTAAATCGTACTTTGGAAACTCCCGATATGTCAGTTGAACTTTATGGAATTGGTAATGCGCTTGTCGATCAAGAATACGCAATTCAGGATGACTTTTTGAGTTCAACGGGTTTAACCAAAGGTACCATGCAATTAGCCGAGAGTGATGCTCAGTATGCACTTATCAGCGCTTTGAACAATCACACTACAAGTGCTGGCCAAGTCAGTGGCGGTTCAGGCGCAAACTCCATTTATGCCTTCAGTGCATTAGGCGGCCAAGCCTTCTATGCTTGCCGTGTAGGAAATGATGATTTAGGTCAGTTTTATTTAAAAGATTTGGCTGCAGCGAATGTGCATGTCTCACCAATTTCTGAAGGTACTGGAACCACGGGCACTTGCTTGGTATTGATTACGCCAGATGGTGAACGCACCATGCATACCCATTTAGGCATCACGACCGACTTATCTATTGATCAAGTCGATTTAAAACCCCTAGAGAGTGCGCAGTATCTCTATATCGAAGGGTATCTGGCCACCAGTCAAACTGCCCGTGAAGCCGTTCGTCATGCCCGTGCTCAGGCACGTGCACAAAAAACAAAAATCGCAATCAGCTTATCAGACCCAGCGATGGTTCAATATGCGCGAGAAGGTTTAGTGGACTTAATTGACGATGGCGTAGATATTTTATTTTGCAATGAGTTAGAAGCTCAGATGTTTACTGGTGAATCTGCGCTTGAGCAAGCGCTATCTGCACTGCTTACGCACAGTAAATTAGTCGTGATTACTCGCGGTGCTGAAGGGGCACTGATTGGGTATGATGATGTCATTATCCCTGTCCCTCCCCAAGTTGCACCTCAAGTATTGGATACCAATGGTGCTGGCGATGCGTTTTCGGGCGCATTCTTGTTTGGCTTAAGCCGCGGCTTCACCCTGAGTGATTGCGGCTTTTTAGCAACGGCAATTTCATCGACTCTGGTGGGACAGTTTGGTGCACGTCTACGTCGTGAACAATATGCTGAGATTTTAGATAAGACCATCTCTAAAGCGTAATTTTAAGAAAAGTGATAGATCCATCAATGCGGGGTGTGCCGTGGAAATGATATGTAAAACTGAACAGGTCGATGAACGTGATGCCCGGAGCTTTGATACACCGAAAGGCGAAGTGATCGTCACTCAGCGGGATGGAATGTTTTATGCCTATTTGAACCATTGCCCGCATTTAGGGGTCAGTCTTGAGTTCCAAGAAAATCAATTTATGGATATGGATCGTGAGTTCCTCATCTGCGCAAATCATGGTGCACTATTTCAAGTTGAAGATGGACTGTGTGTGTTTGGCCCATGTAAAGGCCAAGCTTTGACCAAAATTGATATTGAAGTGCATTCTGATGGTGGTGTCTTTTTTAGAGCCTAACCTCATGTTTTCACCGACTGAGTTTTTGATGCCTAACAAAACAGTGTGTTTCATATAAATCACTCCAGCTTGTATGACAACAAGATGGTTTTCGAATAGCCATTTAAGCTACGATCAAGGTGTAAACAGCGGATTCGAATCGTGCTGTTACCAAAATCTATCGTGAGTTAAACGGATGGTCTGTTTAATATTTTTCTTATGCTCTTTATGATGAACGGCTTATTACTCCCCGATTCTTTATTTACAGTGCGTCAATCTTATGCCACATAGAAAGTTTTTTTCTTACCCATTTCGCGTTTATATAGAAGATACGGATGCAGGCGGCATTGTTTATCACGCTAATCATCTGAAATATATGGAGCGAACCCGTACCGAATGGCTACGGGCACAAGGGATAGATCATTATCTTTTTAGTGGTGAAAACAATGCATTAGACACAAGTCAACTCACAAATGATCAAGAAAGTTTACTGAAGTCATCTTTTTCTTTTGTGGTGCATCAGTTACAAATCACGTATCACCAACCTGCAATCATGGATGACCTGCTCATTGTAACCATTGAGGCAGTATCCTGTGGTGCAGCATCTTTTGTGCTTAAACAACGAATCGAACGTGATGACACCATTAATGGCGTGGTAAAGCGCGTTATTATTGCGACGGCTGCGGTGACCTTGGCGTGTTTGAATGGCAAATTAAAGCCTCGTCGCCTGCCCGATAATATTCGTGATCTGGTCCAGCTTGCATTACAAGATTAGATGACTCAAAGCTAAGAAGGTAAACGCCTTTAAAAGTTTTTTATATTGATTTATTGATGTTTTTATTTGCTTTATATGATTTTTTGAACCTTTTTTCTTATTTAGATAGTGATAACCAATGGCCGCTCCTACTCTTAGTTTTATTGATTTAGTCACTCATGCGAGTGTTATTGTTAAATTTGTGATGATTCTGCTTTTTGCAGCATCTGTTTATGGCTGGTATCTGATTGCTAAACTTGAACTTTTACACAGTAAAGTGACTAAAGAAGATCATCATTTCGAACAAGTTTTCTGGTCTGGTGCGGAGCTAAAAACCTTATTCCAAAAAGCGCAAGTGAATCCCAAAAAACAAGGCTATGAAGCTGTTTTTTATGAGGGTTTCTCTGAGTTCGTGAAGTTACGCCAAAAGGGTGTAAGCCGTGAAGAACGCTTAGCAGGCACTGAGCGTATGCTCCGTGTGTCACTAGCACGTCAGCAAACGCCACTCGAACAAGGTCTACCACTGCTTGCAAGTATTGGTTCTGTCGCGCCCTATATCGGTTTGTTTGGTACCGTTTGGGGGATTATGAATGCCTTTATGGGGCTATCCCAAGTTCAACAAGCGACTTTGGCGGCCGTTGCACCCGGTATTGCTGAGGCGCTGATTGCGACGGCGATCGGTCTATTTGCGGCAATCCCTGCGGTACTCGCTTTTAACCGTTATAGCGCAAAAAGTGAAGCTGTCTATCAACAGCGTGTTCTTTTTGCAGAAGAGCTGACTGGTTTATTGCAGCGTGAGGCAAGCTAAATGGCATTATCTGGCAGCCCATTTGCACGGGTAAAAAAACCGCTTAAAAGCGATATGAACGTCGTACCTTATATCGATGTTATGTTGGTATTGCTGGTGATCTTTATGGTCACAGCACCAATGATTACAGCGGGTTTGACTGTTGATTTACCAAAAGCGGTTAGTGATCCCTTGTCTGTATCTAAAGATCGTCCTGCAATAGTGACCGTTGAAGCCGATGGCAAACTCTCGGTTCGTTTTGGTGAAGAGAAAGATCAGACGGTGACTCAATCAGAGCTTAGCGATCAATTGGCTCAAGCCCAATTGAAAAACCCTAATCTTGCTGTATTGGTTCAAGGGGACAGAAAGGTGCCTTATGGGGATGTAGTCACGTTGATGGCAACGCTACAAGCCAGTGGTCTACCTCAAGTGGGTTTGATGACAGAGCAATTGTCACCGTCTAAACCTTAACGTGTCACCCAAGATTGCTTAGACTTAATTTATGTTGATAACTAAACTGTGAATTCAATTAACGTAACGCCTGAAAGACAACGACATGGGATGACGCAGGATAATAATTCTGCGACTGGTCCTCTAGTGTTTACTGTGTTGCTGCATATTGTTGTGCTTTCAGCATTCATTTGGTTTGGGCGAAATCTGGTGCCACTACCTGAGCCAAAGCATATCAAAGCAGTGATGGTATCAGCACCAGCAACCGATAGTAATGTACCGGTTACACCGGAGCAGACCTCTACTCCTACCCCATCTAACCCGACAGCGAAGGCAGCAGTAAAGCAGGAACAATTAAAAGCGCAACGCGAAGAAGCGAAAGCGGAAGCTGCGGAAACTGCTCGTGCAGAGAAACGGGCTATCGAAGTTGCAGCAGCAGCGGTAGCAGCTCAAAAAGCAGAAGCTTTAGCTGCCGAACACCGACAAAAGCAAATTGAACGTACTCAAGCTCAAGAAAAAGTTTTACAGGAAAAGCAAGCTGCAGCTAAGGCTGCAGCCAAACAAGCAGAGATTGAGCAAGCCTATGCGCTTAAGCAAGCTGAGCAAAAAGCTGAAAAACTTAAAGCAGAACGTTTGAATGCCTTGGCTCAACAAGAGGAAGCCAAGAAAGCTCAATTAAAGGCAGATGAAAAAGCGCGCGCTCATGCTGAAAAACTTGCTCAGCAAAAAGCCGATGCGGAATTGGCAAAGAAGCAAGCCGCAAAAGAAGCAGCTGAAAACGCCAAACTATTGAAAGAAAATGCGAATAAAGAAGCTAAAGCTGCACAGGAAAAAGCAGCCAAGCTTGAAAAAGCAAAAGCTGCAAAAGAACAGGCATTGAGTGACGCTAAAGAGGCCAAAGAAAAAGCGGCCAAAGAAGCGAAGGATAAAGCCAATGCTGCGAAGGCTTCCGCTGAAGCGAGACGTAAACTACTGACGCAGTCTTTAGGTGATGATGATGCTGAAGTGAGCAACCTCAAAGGTCAGGTTGCGGCGCAGGCCAAAGCTAATAGCATTGGTAAATATAAATCTCAGATTGAGTCGCGTATTAAAAATGCTTGGAAAGTTCCATCTGCAAGTTCGGGTCTTAAGGCAACTGCTCGGATTACATTGACACCTGATGGCTCTATAGCAAGTATCGTGATTACTTCTTCAAGTGGGAATGATGACTTTGATACCAGTATTAAAGCGCTACGCAGCCATGGCGGATTACCCGTTCCCGATGATTCAGATACGTTTAGACAAGTAAATCCATTGGTGATCACTTTTAGAGCACCTTAATGAGACAATTTCATATTTCATCAGATACATATGCCGGAGTAAGACCAATGCACAGTAAAATACTGTCGACAAAAAAAGGTGTTTTTGCAATCCTCATGTTTGGCTTGCTTCCTTTAAGTGCAAGCCATGCGGAGTTGCAACTTGAAATCGTGAAAGCACCAGATCAAGCACCACAGATTGCGATCGTGCCTTTTGAGTCGGATTCAACCTTGCAACCGATTATTCAGAGTGATTTGCAACGTTCAGGTAAATTTGCCAGCAGCGCTAACTTGCCAGCAGCACCGACCAAAAGTCAGGATATCGTCCCGGCTGTTTGGCAGAATGCTCAGATTCCTTATGTTGTCGTTGGGCAAGTCCATCCAGCGGGTGCAAATTTTAATGTGCAATACGAGCTGGTTGATATCCAAAAAGGGACTCGAATTCTCGGCGAAAATATCGTGGTTCCCGCAAATCGTATGCGTGAAGCAGCACATTTGATCGCAGATAAAATTTATCAAGCTTTAACTGGTATTAAAGGCGATTTCTCAGGCCGTATCGCTTACGTGCTCTTGGATAAAGCCAATGGAAAACGTACCTACACCCTTCAGGTAGCGGATACTGATGGTCAACAACCACGTACAGTATTGTCATCCCATGAGCCATTGCTATCACCGACATGGACGCCAGATGGCAAAAAAATTGCTTATGTTTCGTTCGAAACTGGGCGCCCAGCCATTTATTTACAGGATTTGGCTTCAGGTGGTCGTGAAGTCCTTGCACAATTTAAGGGTCTAAACGGTGCTCCGAGTTTTTCACCTGATGGGCAAAGTATGTTGTTTACCAGCTCAAAAGATGGCGAGCCTGATATTTATCAGATGAATCTTGCAACAAAACAACTACGTAGAATCACCAATGATAGTGCTATAGATACCGAAGCACGCTATGCACCTGATGGTAAAAGCTTTATTTTCACGTCTGATCGTGGCGGCACACCGCAAATTTATCGTTATAACTTAGAAGATGGGTCTTCTCGTCGTCTAACCTTCAAAGGGACGTTCAATGCGCGCGGTAGTATCAGTCGTGACGGACAAAGTATGGCATTGGTTCATCGCCAAAGTGGACAAAATTATCAAATTGCAATTCAAGACTTAAACTCTGGAATTATCAATATTTTGACTCAAACACCTTTGGATGAATCACCTAGCTTCTCTCCGAATGGTCAAATGGTTGTATATGCAACACGTGAAGGCGGCCGTGGTCTATTGTCGATTATCTCAACCGATGGTCGCTTTAGAATGCGTCTACCTAGCCAAAGTGGCGAGGTCCGTGAAGCCGCTTGGGCACCTTCAAACTAAAACTTTGGATGAAGATGTGATATTTAATCACATCTTCATCAAGTCAATTTAGTGTAGTAAGTAGTGACGTTTGCGTGAAATTGGTAAAGATTTAGTTTTTGATTTTATAGCGATAATTTTATATCTAGTGGTAAAAATGCAGTTCGTAATTTGAGTCTTGTTTTTTGAAATTGAAACGATCAGTTATTTAAGTCATTTATTGATGTAGAAAGATGCTCCCCCCCTATTTAAACGAAGGAAATTGATTATGAAAAACGTTCATATTTTAGCGGTATCTGCATTGCTTGCGACTTTGGCAATCACTGGCTGTACTTCCAAGCCAACCAAAACGACTGGTACACCGACTGCGACTGTTGGTGATGGCGCAAATACTTCTGGTCTCGGTAACGATGGTGGCTTAAATGGTCAAGCACTCAGCCCAGAAGAAGCAGCACGTCGCGCGCTCTTAGGTCGTGTTGTTCACTTCGAACTTGATAGCAGTGAAATTGCTCAAAATGATTTTGCCGTACTAAATGCCCATGCAAAATACCTTGCAAGCTCAAGTGCAGCACATGTCACATTGACAGGTCATACCGATGAACGTGGTACCCGTGAATACAACTTGGCACTGGGCGAACGTCGCGCTAAATCTGTACAAACCTACTTGGTGACTAACGGCGCACAACCAAGCCAAATCGAAGTGGTAAGCTATGGTAAAGAAAAACCAGTAAACGAAGGTCATAACGAAGCAGCATGGGCAGAAAACCGCCGTGTAGAAATTGGTTATGACAAACAAGATCCAAGCAAATAATTTGCTCTGAGATGTAAAAAGCCCAGATCGATAATCTGGGCTTTTTTATGTACATCTACAAAACTTTAAAAAGCCTAGTATGCGAAGTATTTAACGACCCAACAATTCACGTGCAACCACTTCTTTCATAATCTCATTGGTTCCACCATAGATGCGTTGAATACGTGCATCGACATAGAAACGAGAGATTGGATATTCGGTCATATAGCCATATCCACCAAATAATTGCAGTAAGTTATCAGCAATTTTACATTGCACATCGGATGCATAAGCCTTCACAGCTGCTGCTGTTGGCACATCTAATTTAGATTCCATATACTGTTCAATGCTTTGGCGAACAAAGGCTTCAGTTGCCAATGCATCAATTTTGGCTTGAGCCAAAGTAAAACGCGTGTTTTGGAATTTACCAATCGCTTGACCAAAAGCTTGGCGATCATTGACATATTTTACGGTTACATCGATACAGCCAAATATTGCACCTAGTGCTGTAACGGCAATGCCCAGACGCTCACGAGGTAAGTTCTGCATCAAATATGCAAAACCTTGCCCTGCTGCACCCAATAACTGATCTGCAGGTACTTTGACGTTGTCATAAAATAGCTCAGAGGTATCTTGGCTATGCATCCCAATTTTTTCTAAGTTAGTCCCTTTTTTGAAGCCTTCTAGATGGGTATCTACCAACAGTAAAGAAACCCCTTTTGCGCGTGCAGCAGGGTCTGTCTTAGCGGCAAGAATGACCAAATCTGCATGCTGACCGTTGGAGATAAAGGTTTTCGAACCATTTAAAACATAGTGATCGCCATTCAAAATTGCGCTACTGCGTATAGCTTGCAAATCAGAACCTGCTCCAGGTTCTGTCATACCAATGGCGCCAACGGCTTCACCACTCACCAGCTTTGGAATCCATTGCAGTTTCTGAGCTTCAGTACCAATGTGTAGAATGTATGGTGCCGTAATTTCAGAATGTACAGAGATCGCCGTAGACAATGCGCCGTAACCTGCACGAGCAGCTTCTTCAACCAGCATCAAGGAGTAATTTGTCGGTACGCCATAACCACCGTACTGTTCAGGCATGTCCACGCATAAATAGCCGTTTTCACCCAGCTGGTTCCAGACTTCACGCGGCATGATGCCAGCTTTTTCCCATGCTGCATAATAGGGTTCAATGTTATCGAGCATGAAACGACGGAAATTATCACGGAAGAGTTCAAGATCTGAATCATGAGCCAGCATAGGACGTCCTTACGTTGTATTTTGAAAAAAAGTGCAAGAGAAAATTAAAAATCACATGCAACAAAACACTGATTATAAGCTAAAGCCACGCTATGATGGACTGATAAATTAATGCAAAACTGGATTGCACAATTTGCCAATCATTAAGGCTATTTTAATTGGCGGTGAAGCTCAGTTTTAGTCACTTTTGGAAATAATGCATGAATACCCCCAGACCTCGCCCACAACCCAATCAATACAAGGATGTTGAGCATCCATTTGCTCAATATGTCCGTATATTAGGCAAGGGAAAGCGCGGTAGCCGCTCACTCACATTTGAAGAGGCAACAGACGCCTTTGGTCAAATTCTAGATGACCAAGTCTTGGATGTGCAGTTAGGTGCATTTTTAATGCTGCTACGCGTTAAAGAGGAATCCGTAGATGAGTTGGCTGGATTTGTGACGGCTACACGTGAACGTTTAAATCTCCCTGCCCTTTCCGTCGATTTAGATTGGTCAAGCTATGCGGGTAAGCGTAAGCATTATCCTTGGTTCTTATTGGCAGCATTGACTCTGGCACAATCTGGTATTCGTGTCTTTATGCACGGTGCAGCGGGTCACACCATCAACCGCCTTTATACTGAAAACGTGCTTCCAGTGCTAGGTTTCCCTATTTGCCAATCTGCCGATGAAGTTCAAGCGGCAATTGAGCAATATCATTTTGCCTATCTACCCTTGTCGGTATTTTCTCCCAAACTTGGCGAGTTAATTGAGCTACGGAATGTGATGGGTTTGCGTTCTCCCGTACATACGCTGGCCCGACTTATCAACCCTTTTGATGCCCCAGTAACCTTGCAATCCATTTTTCACCCTGCATATCGGGTTTCACATCAACAAACCGCACTCCGCTTAGGATATGCCAATGCAGCAGTCATTAAGGGTGAAGGGGGCGAGTTTGAGCGTAATCCTGATGCACGGACCTTGGTACTAGGCATCAAGGATGGTATTAGTTATGAAACAGAATGGGAAATGTTGAATGAGGCACGCAGTGATGTTGAAGAGAATTTCGATCTAGATCACTTTATCTCGGTATGGAAAGGAAAATCACAGCATACTTATGGTGAAAAAGCTGTGGTTGGAACGCTTGCTTTAGCACTGATGGCACTTCAAAAAGCACAAACCATGGAAGCTGCGATGCATCTGGCTCAAAATATGTGGGATAGCAGACCAAGGATCTAATATTTTGATTTGGTAAATGAGCAGATGATGCCGGAAACAGGAGTCGAACCTACACCTCTTATGATGGGCTTGATCTTTAAATAATTGAAGTTTTAATCTCAAACGAACTCCTCTTTGTTCAGGAGGAGTTCGTCTCATCTTCATTACTTTAACCCGCTATTCTCAAGTAACTTTAAACCGGACCAATGTCGTGCAAATTGGGCGGCTGCACGGCCTGAACGCTGGCCTCGTGCCAGTGACCATTTTAAAGCTTCGGCACGTGCAATTTCATCCAGTGGGATATTCTGCTTATTGAGCCAATGGGTCACGATATCTAAGTAGGTATCTTGATCCATCGGATGAAACGCAAGCCATAAGCCAAAACGATCAGATAAAGAGACCTTCTCTTCCACCGATTCCTGCGGATGAATCTCTCCTTGGAATGCAGCATCTGTACGTGTTACGGGCTGATTCTCATGCATAAACTCAGGTAGCAAGTGGCGACGATTGCTGGTTGCATAAATCAGTACATTGCCAGAATTGGATTGAACCGAGCCATCAAGAGCACTCTTGAGCGCTCTATAATTCTCATCTTCGGCGTTAAATGCCAAATCATCACAATAGACAATAAACTTCTCTGGCCGCCCGCTGATCATCGAACGAATTTGCGATAGGTGTGCTAAATCGTCGCGTGCAACTTCAATGACACGTAAACCTTGCTGCTGATAGTCGGTTAAAAGACCACGAATCAAAGATGACTTCCCCGTTCCCCGGGCACCGGTGAGCAGCACATCATTGGCAGGAAAACCCGCCAGAAACTGTTGTGTATTTTGGATGATGCGCTGTTTTTGACGCTCAATCCCAAGTAAATCACTTAAAGCTACAGGCTGTTTAGAGTAAACAGAAATTAAGCTTTTGTTTTGCCAAATAAATGCGGGTGCATCGAAATCAGGAGGCGTCGGTAATGGTGGTAGTACACGATGGGCCTGTTCAACGAGTTGTTCTAAACGCGCAATGAGGGATTCGGATAAATTCATGGTAGATCACGGTTCCATTCTTCAAAATCTATAACTGCCAAAGAGGCATAGCGTGTGTCTTAAGAGGATTCTATAATAGATCGAGTATAGGGAGTATTTTATAAGAAACCTATGCGAGTAAACCTTGCTACAAAAAAACTTTTTAAGTATGATTCCATGCGTTTTTTAGCCGGTATAGCTCAGTCGGTAGAGCAGCTCATTCGTAATGAGAAGGTCGTAGGTTCGATTCCTATTTCCGGCACCATCTGCAATTTACATCTCTAAGCACTTCTTAATACTCAAACAGGGTGATGTAAGCCCCTGGGTAAAGATCTGTACGACTTCCTTGAGTAAACCTTAATTTATGCCATAAAGGGTCTAGAATTAAAGATACTTAATTACTAAGCACTCATGGCACAAGGAGTCAATTATGAAACCCCTCTATATCGCTGCTTTAGCAACATTAGGCGTAGTCGCTTATAAAAAGATGAAGCCTAGCAAGAAGTCTAAAGTTTCTCATGTTCCCGAACACACATACCCTACTGCCCCGCCAACTGATGTCGAGTAAGTGAAAAAGCCCACTATTTAAGTGGGCTTTTTATGAGCTTTAAATATGATCTTTACATGATCGTTAAATTCGTTTTGATATGTATATTGCCGTTGTGGAAAGGCTCTACAAGAATTAGTCGCAGTGCAATGCTAACAAATAATATCTTGGCTTGAAAAATAATTTTCCATAATGTATGACATACTCAAGTGATGCAGAATCCTACTGCAAATGCTAAATAATGGCTGTCTTATCAGCCTGTATTCATACGGATTATGAGGTCATAAATGTCAAAAAAAATTCTACACTCAAATCGTCAATCCGTACTTCATCTATCCAAGTTACCTGTAGTTCTTGCTGTAATAGCATCGTTAACAATCGCCAGTTGTGACAAAAAAAATGACGAGGAACCAATTACACGCTTTGCTGAGAGTGACAAAGTTGTTCGTCTGATTCCTGCACGTGTCAAAGATCGCAAAGGTTGGGCCAAGGATATGCTTTCCATTATGGATGAAGCAAAAGTTCCTCATACGCTTGAAAATATTTGCAGCATTGTGGCGATTGTCGATCAAGAATCCAATTTTCATGCTGATCCCGCAGTTGCCGGTCTATCGCGAGATGCCAAAGAAGCACTGTTTGAACGTATTCAAGACAAACTTGGGGATACTGGTGTTGATAAGTTCAAAGCAATGTTGAAGAGTAAGCCTGCGCCTGACGAAAATTTTATGATGCAAATCGATAAAATCAAAACGGAGAGAGATTTAGATCTGTTATATCGACAAATGTTCGATTATTTCCGAGATCACTACAACCTTTCCTTATTAACAGGTGCCGCAAGCTTGATTTCTGGGCATGATATGAAAGAGTATTTGAACCCGATTAAGACCTTAGGATCGATGCAAGTTCATGTCAATTTTGCATTTAGCCACCCTCACAATTCAAAAAAGACTGATGACATCCGTGATGAAATGTATACCCAGTATGGTGGTATGTATTACGGTATATTAAGACTTATGGATTATGACGCGGCTTACGATAAGCCGATCTATCGCTTTGCAGACTATAATTCTGGGATGTACTCCAGTCGGAATGCGGCTTTTCAGCAGGCAATTAGTAAGTTATCGGATATTCCGCTTGCCTATGATGGTGATCTTCTTTCTTATGACAAAGATGAAAATGCGTTATCCCAACGCTCTAATACCGAGATCCAAATTGCGATGATTGCTCGTGAAAATAATTTAGGATTATCAGCAGCGAATATTCGTGGTGATTTATTAAAAGAAAAAGAAAAGAATCTTGAAGAAACTGAAACGTATAAAAAAATAAATGAAATCTATCTCAACGAATTCAATAAACAAGCTCCTTACGCCATCATGCCTCAGGTGGTTATTTCTGGACCTAAGCTAAGCCGCGATTACAATACAAATTGGTACGCAAGTCGAGTGAATGGTCGTTACCTACACTGCGTTAGTGTAGGTAAAAGACTACGCTTCACATCTGAAAAATTAAGCGATAATGACGATGAGTAGACTGTTTTCTGAAATTAAAAAACTGCCATCTGATCGCGATGAATCATTTCAATCGAATTCTGCTCACCCAATAGTGCGGTAATTTTTGAAGACGGCTGTCGTGCAACAAGCGCTGCTGATGCTGAGTCAAAGTTGACGATTCCAACAGCTATACGCTGCCCTTGTTGGCTGACACATTCCACCACATCGCCACGCTCAAACGCCCCTTCTACAGCTTGTACACCAACAGGTAATAGACTTCGTTTATCAATTTTTAAGGCACGTATCGCGCCATCATCCAGAATCAAACGCCCTGCGGTCTGTAAATGTGCAGCTAGCCACTGCTTGCGTGCAGTTAGACGGTCTGCATCAGGCGTGAGTAATGTACCTAACTCCTCACCATCGATGAGACGCAATAAGACTTGCTCTGCTTGACCGCTGGCAATGAGTGTAGGGCAACCTGATTTAGCAGCTAAACGCGCTGCGCGTACTTTAGTGACCATCCCGCCACGACCGAGTACACCGCCACCACCGGCCATTTCGAATAAGGTTTCATCCATTGCGCGCACGCTGGAAAGTAATGTCGCGTTACTATCTTTACGTGGGTCTCGATCAAACATGCCTTGTTGATCCGTTAAAATGATGAGTAAATCAGCACCGACCAGCGCTGCGACTAATGCCCCTAGCGTGTCATTATCTCCAAAACGAATTTCGTCAGTTGCGACAGTGTCATTTTCATTAATCACAGGAATTACGCGCCAGTCGATAAGTTGGCGTAAGGTGTTGCCACCATTAAGATAACGTTGACGATCTGACAAATCATCATGTGTAAGCAAAACTTGTGCAGTCTGGATGTCATGATCAAGTAATGCAGAGGACCAAGCTTCGACCAGACCCATTTGCCCAATTGCTGCACAGGCTTGTAATGCAGGTAAATTATCAGGACGTCCTGACAGTTTCATACGAACCATGCCTTCAGCAACAGCCCCTGAAGATACCAGAATGACTTCACAGCCTTGTGCATGTAGAGTTGCCAACTGCTTGGCCCAGCTAGTAATCGCTTGACGATCCAACCCAAGGCCATTGGCAGTCAGTAAGGCTGAACCAATCTTGACGACAATACGTTTACAGGCAAGTTGACGCTTTTTCATGTATGGCTCTAAATGTGATGCTTTAAAAAACGCAGTACTCATTGCGGAGTTGTGCAGCGAGGAATTATAGGGGATTCTTGAAGCTCTGTCCTAACCTTGCTATGAGAAGTCCATTTTTTTCAAAAAAAATAGGGAAGATAATGACTCATTACCTTCCCTATGCATGTGGCTAAATTGGATTAGCGAACATACTCATATTCAACATCATAGTCATCTTCATTCCAATCGTCATCATCGTCTTCGCCTGCGGCTTCACGTTCAGCGCGTCGTGCCGCACGCAGTGCGTCACGTTGAGCAATCGCATTTTCACGGGTTTCTTGTTCAAGACGTTGGCGACGTTGGCGCTGAGCTTCAGCAAAGTCTGGTTCCTCAGCTTCACGTTCACGCTCAAGATCAATTTGGTCCATCAGGTAATAGACCACAGCTTTTGTTCCTTCACCCGTGAGGCCTGAAGTACGGAATACGGGTCCAGTCCAGCCTAATTCTGCGACGATATGAGTACAAATCGCATTGTGTTCTTCTTCTGGGACTTGATCGAGTTTATTCAAGACCAGAACCATTGGAAGTTCAGCAAGTGCAGGAGAGAATCGAGCCAGTTCGTCGATAATGACTTTGGCATTATGCGCAGGATCCGACTGATCAACAGGTTGTACATCAATGAGATGCAGTAAGATTCGAGTACGGGCTAGATGTTTCAGAAAGCGAATGCCTAGTCCAGCGCCTTCAGCAGCCCCTTCAATCAGTCCAGGAATATCAGCCATCACAAATGAGCGATAGCGATCTGCGTCGACCACACCAAGGTTTGGAACCAGCGTGGTAAATGGATAATCAGCAACCTTAGGTTTAGCTGCGCTCACAGCGCGGATAAACGTTGATTTGCCGGCATTGGGCAAACCCAAGAGCCCAACATCAGCAATGACTTTAAGTTCCAAGCGGATATCACGTGCTTCACCAGCAAATCCGGGCAATGCTTTACGTGGTGCACGATTTGTTGAGGTTTTAAAGTGAGTATTCCCAAGTCCGCCTCCGCCACCAGCGGCTACCAACAAGCGATCTCCGCCTTGAGTTAAATCACCGATCACATCACCAGTAGCGACATCAACGACCGTTGTTCCAACAGGTACTTTAAGAATGACATCATCAGCGCCACGTCCCGAGCAGTTTGCACCGCGGCCATTATTACCGCGATTAGCACGAAACTTACGAGTGTAACGATAGTCAACTAAGGTATTGGCGTCTACATCAGCTTCAATAATGATATCACCGCCTTTTCCACCATCACCGCCATCTGGGCCGCCAAACGGAATATATTTCTCACGTCGAAAGCTGGCCACGCCATTGCCACCCGCGCCTGCTTCGACATAAATCACTGCTTCATCGACAAAGCGCATGGCATTGCTCCCGCGTTATTGATATATGGTTGGTAAATATTTGATACGTGTTTTTCACGACCGCATATTATGCCACAACTATGTCTAAAAGTCTGGCGTGATTTAGCACGATCATTCGTGACGTCGATTTTAAATGAATTAGATTGAATGGTTAAGTGGTTTTAATCGTAGTACGGTTCGATAGTGTATTGCGGTTCATCAGGCTCGATATCATTATCTTTCTCAAGTCCGGCTAGACTTTCTACATAAAGCATGGTGACTTTATAACCTGCGGATTGATAAATAGTTTGTTCTAAAATCTTATTGGGGAAATCAAACTCATTGTGAGGTTCAAGCCAGATATGCGCTGGGATTGCTTCCCAATCAGAAATGTACTCACCCGCCTGTCTACTGGGTGAGCGAAGCGGTAGTGGTTGATCTTTTCTCACTTTTAAAGAATATGGCATAACCCCGCTTTTAACCCAGTAGCGTACGGTGTTTTGATGTGAGAAAACAAATGCAAGTGGGTAGTCAGTAAGTACTTTATAACGATGAATAACAGCCTCAAAACTCACATCAAAAAAATCACTTAAATCAGATATGTCTATAAGTTCTGGCGTTCCATACTCATCTAAAATGCGCTTAAATTCAGACTGAGGCATGAGAAGCTCAGAAGCAAAATTATTGGCTTCGATCTCTATCGTCATTAAACTATGAGTAGTAGATGTCGAACGATTTTCTGTATTATCTTTAATATCAGAGGATTTACAGCGAAAGCTTTCTTGTCTATGCCATGGCAGCAAATAGTGCCCTAATTCATGTGCAATAGTAAAACGTCTTCTGCGATACGATGTTCCTGCTTTAATCATGATCGCACCGCGTGATTTCTCAGGGTTGGTAATCAGCATCCCCTCAAAACCATCGGTTGTAAGTTCACTGATAGACTCAATTCCGGCGAGTGTCGCAAACGCTTCGAGTGGAAATGGGTAAGACAGATTGGGATTCTGCTTGAGAATCTCATTTACCACATCGGATGGTGTTTTCTTGTCATCCAGTTCCATCAAATCAAGCGTTAATGCACTCGTCACCGCTACCCCTTTCCACGTAATGTTTTCATCACATTAAGTATCACTTCTTGATCCTTCTGGTCAAGCGATTTCAAATCACGATAGAACACCATCGCCTCATCATTCAATCCAGGTTCTGATTGATTCGGATCGATCAAAAAATCAACGGTTACTTTATAGTAGTCCGCCAATTTCTTGAGCAATTCGGCTGTAGGGTTAGCACTTTTACCTTTTTCAAGTTCCCAAATATGGGTCTTAGTAATGCCTAAGCTATCAGCTGCTTGCTGCAAAGACTCCCCTTTTTTGGCGCGTAGCTCATTTAGCTTTGAACCTAAAGACATTTTTAACTCTCCAAAAAAAATAAAATTTCTAAAATATAAGGGTGTTAGACGCTATGTATAAGATACACCCGAACATATATGTATGTCACTAGTTGACAGATAAAATCGTTAGATGTATCTTACAAAAAACGTTAGCTACATGCGCTAGCTTCAATCCATTAATCAACGATGATTTAAAGAGGCAATGTTATGAACAAGCACACTCAAACTGCCGTTTTTCATGATGAAAAATGGAACATGATGCTAGAGCATTCAACACGCACATTCGGCCAAGGCTTTAATCAATACAGTAGTCATGCATATACACAGCCACAAACGAATATTTATGTACACGATATTCATACACCATTTGCAACACCCAGAAAAGAACAAAGTCGTTGGCAGGCACTCCGACTGAGTATCCATGCTCGTCGAAAGATGAAAACGATTCAGGCTGAAAATGTGGTTGATAAGACATATCCAGTTCAGGATGTACAATATGTCGTGCAACGTATGATTCATGATCTAAAATCAATTGTGAATCAACAAGGTATTCGTGAGATGTATGAGTTGACGGATAAGAAAATCGAGCAATACTGCCATGATATTGAACTTTTAGCTGAGCAAGGCTATCTACAATATGTTGATTTTAGTTTTTTGGTACCCGATTCCATGAGTCATGTGCAGCAGAAATATGTTGAACGAAAAGCTTATCGCTTTGAACTTAATACATCATCTAAAAAGCATCTATCTATGCGGCCAAATGGTGTTTGCGTTTCTTCAAAGGCATCAGACCAGCCGATACTGCGTATTGTTTTAAAGTATACAACTGCTTATACCCTTGCTGCTCAAACAGATATCGAAAATCAGCTTATCGCTTCATGGCAAACATCGTATAGTGATATTAGTCATCAGCAGCTAAAAGCAGATATTGATCGTGATTACTCCTGTAATGGCTATGCGATCCAACGCAAGATTTTTTCTTAATGTAAGATTAGAACTATGCGATCTGGATGTAAAAAGAGCCATTATTTGGCTCTTTTTTATTGATATTTTTTTGCCGAGAATAAGGCAACACATCCTTCGACTTTTACTGAGACATCTGTAAAGCGATCGTTTAATGCTTGCTTTAGATCATTTAGTTGATCATGTTGATTCGAAAAAATGCCCTTTTTATTATAGAAAGCCATTAGCTTTTTTGCACCCCAGTTGCGTGGAAGATCACCTTGAAGAATTGTGGAGCCAAAAACTACTCCTTCAGGCTTCATCAGAGGCTTGATGTAATCAAAGACAACTGCTTTGGATGCAATATTACCTGGTAAACAATGAAGCAGATAGTTTATGGCAATTGAATCAAATGGCTTAGCATCAATTTCTATCGTTTTCAGCACATTGCGTTGATAAATTTCAGGGGAATATCTTGCAATACGCTTCGAACAGAAAGCTAAAGTTTGTGGATTGAGGTCCATCAATGCTATGCGAGGTGCTGATGCGAACGGACTATGATCAAGAAAATACCCCGTTCCAACACCAATATCTAAATGATTTGAAGTGATATGCTTTCTGTAGAGCTGTTCAATATGCGTAGTTGGGCATCGCCAGAGATATCGATTAGAAAATCCCAGAACAAATGCATCGTAAGCCATAAGCGTATATTTTGAATAAACAGCTTGACCTGCTTCGACTTCGCTTTGACTGGCTGATTCATTCATGATGATTACTTCTTATTTTAAATATCTAAAGATTTATACTTAATAGACGACATTTTTCTGAATGTCGCCTACTCAGAATGATTTACGCTTATTCACCACGGCGCCAGGTTGTCCCCCCTTTACCATCTTCTAAAACCACACCTGCATCTAACAGTTCTTTGCGAATCTGGTCAGCCTTCGCAAAGTCGCGTGCAGCTTTTGCTACTTGCCGTGCTTCAATTTGCTGCTCAATTTGTTCACTCGTGAGACCTTGCCCCGCATCAGCTTCACCTTGTAAGAAGTCTACCGGATTGCTGTTCAATAATCCGAGAATTCCAGCCAGATCGCGTAGATGCTGCGTTAACGGTAACGCTTGTGTGCGTTCTTCGATGGTTTCAAGTCGCAATACTCTATTGATTTCACGTGTTAACTCAAATAATACTGCCAAAGCTTCAGGTGTATTAAAGTCATCATTCATGGCAGCATTAAAACGCTCCAAAGTGTTACCGATAACTTTTTCATATGTTTCATGTAATTTAATTTCAGTTACATGTAGCTCTTTGGTCGCTTTTAGCGTTTGATAAAACCGCGAAAGTGCTTGCTTTGCATCCTTTAATGCACTGTCCGAGAAATTGAGTGGACTACGGTAATGACTTCCAACAATGAAGTAACGAATGACCTCTGGTGCAAACTGTCGCATCACATCACGAATAGTGAAAAAGTTGCCTAATGACTTCGACATTTTTTCACCATCGACATTAACAAAGCCAACGTGTAGCCATGTATTGACATATGTCTCGCCTGTGGCTCCTTCGCTCTGCGCGATCTCATTTTCATGGTGAGGAAACAATAGATCTCCGCCACCACCATGAATATCAAAATGATTTCCTAAATTGCAAGTCGACATGGCTGAGCACTCAATGTGCCAGCCTGGACGCCCAATTCCCCATGGAGATTGCCAAGAAGGCTCGTGAGGTTTAGCCGCTTTCCAAAGGACAAAGTCGGCAGGATTTTTCTTATCGCTATCGACATCAACTCGGGCACCTGCTTGTAAATCTTCCTGCGCACGACCAGACAAACGTCCATAACGTGGGAATGAATTAACTGCATAATAGACATCCCCCCCCTCAACGGCATAGGCATGATCTTTTTTTATCAAAGTGCTAATCATGCCCTGCATTTCGTCAATATATTCGGTTGCAAGTGGCGATTGATCTGGACGTGCGCAACCTAAACGATCAGCATCCTCGTTCATTGCGTCGATGAAACGTGTTGTTAATGATTGGATGGATTCATTGTTTTCATTTGCCCGAGCAATGATTTTGTCATCAATATCCGTAATGTTACGCACATATTTGACCCGCCAACCTTGCGCACGCAAGAAACGAACCATGTAATCAAAAGAGACCATGACGCGAGCGTGTCCGATATGGCAATAGTCATAAACGGTCATACCACAAACATACAACCCAATCTCGCCTGAAACACGCGGTACAAATACTTCTTTGCGTCGTGTTTCTGAGTTATGGAGAACTAACGAGGTTAAGGGCTGAGCAGTTGCGGTGGTCATGAAACATCCTTTAAAGAATAAAAAGAAAAAAACAGGGGGCAAGCTACAAGATAAAGGCTTTAAATAAAAGCTCTTGTAATAAAGTAACATATCTTAAAGTATGAAGGTACGTGTAAAACAGCACGATTTGCCACGAAATGGCACCAAAAAATAAAGCCAACAAATTCTGGCTTTATTAAAAGTATGAACACGTTGACAATTAAGGTATAAGCGCTGCGTAAATGACTGTAGAATCACTTTGCGTGCACGGCACTGTTTTTGCCATAATGGCGTATATCTATATCAATCATCTGGAACTTGTTTGTGAACTCGGTTAACCCAATGCCTATTACATTAAAACCAGCACCTAAAAGTTTATTGGATTCTGCATTTGCAACGATTGCAACAGAACAACATGCGATTGATGTTCTTAAAGGCGAGTTAGATGAGCGCTTTGAAAAAGCGTGTCATGTTCTATTAGCATGTACAGGTAAAGTGGTCGTGACCGGCATGGGCAAGTCTGGCCATATCGCACGAAAAATCGCGGCAACATTTGCATCAACAGGAACCCCCGCATTTTTTATGCATCCTGGCGAAGCCAGTCACGGCGATCTGGGTATGTTAACCAAAAATGATGTCTTAATCGCCATTTCAAATTCTGGTGAAAGCACTGAGATTTTAACGCTACTTCCTGTTGTAAAGCGTCATCAAATTACCTTAATTACCATCACCCGTAATCAAAAATCAACCATGGCACGTTTAGCCGATATTGCTCTAACATCTGGCGAAAGCAATGAGGCGTGCCCACTCGGTCTTGCTCCGACCTCAAGTACAACCACAGCGCTAGTTTTAGGTGATGCCTTAGCCGTTGCGCTTCTTGATATTCGCGGTTTTACTGCAGATGATTTTGCACTATCTCATCCAGGCGGTGCATTAGGACGCCGACTGTTAACACGGGTCTCCGATATCATGCATCACGGCGATATGATACCCATGGTGACGACAGGAACCTCCCTTGCAGACTCTCTGCTTGAGATGACCAAAAAGGGGCTAGGAATGACTGCGGTTGTTGACGAGACATCTAAACACCTACTTGGATTATTCACTGACGGTGATTTACGCCGTGTACTTAAGCAGTCCGCATTGTCACATGATTTATTAGATCAGCCGATCGAAAAGCTCATGACTAAAAACCCCATTACCGTAACTGCCCAAATTCTTGCTGCTGAAGCGCTTGCTATCATGGAGAAGCGTAAAATTAACAGTATCCTTGTGCTCGATGATGATCGCCAATTGGTCGGTGCACTCAATATGCATGATTTGCTGCAAGCTGGGGTAATGTAAATGGCATCGTATAGTGTCCAAGAGCGTGCAAAACAAATTCGTTTATTTGTCCTTGATGTTGATGGTATTTTTAGTGATGGGCGGTTAACGTTCACCAATAGTGGCGAAGAGCTCAAATCTTTTGATGTTCAGGATGGCTTTGGGATCAAATGTATTCAGGATGCTGGCATCATTGTTGGCGTTATCACTGGGCGTTCGAGCAATATTGTCCAAAATCGTATGCAAGCTTTAGGCATTACCCATATTATTCAAGGCCGAGAGGATAAAGGCGTTGCTCTACGCACACTTTGCCAAGAACTAAATATTGACTTACTTGAGACGGCTTATATGGGTGATGACTGGCCCGATTTAACGGCGCTCGGTTTAGTCGGTTTAGCTTTAACTGCTCCAAATGCACATGCCGAAGTTCGAAAACGTGCACATTTCGTGACACAAAACCGAGGTGGTCAAGGAGCTGTACGTGAAGTTTGTGATTTACTACTTCAAGCTCAAGGTCATTACGACGATTTACTGACGCACTACACACGCTCATTTGCGATCCATCATACTTCCAAGCACTCACTCGCTAAGAGTAAATCATGAGTACTCGAATTCTTTACTTGATTGCATTGATTTTTATGGCTGCATCCGTACTTTTTTATTCATTAAATCGCGAAAAAGTACAAAAGCAAGTAGCGACACATTCTGACATCGACTTTTCAGCCAGTACCATCAATGCACGTCAAACTGATGAGCAAGGTCAAATACAGAATCAATTACAAGCGGATGCTTTAAGACACTACCCTGATGGCGATCGCATGGAACTCGATCAAATTACGTCGACTTGGTATAAGGGCGGCTTACCACAAACCACCTTAAATGCGGATAAAGGCGTGAGCTTTCAAAATAATGACAAAGTCGTACTCACCGGTAATGTACATGTGCAACAATTGGCAAAAGACGGTAAAGCGCCTACTGATTTGTATACCACAGTCATGAATGGTTACCCAAAGACCAAGCAAGTAGATACGGATCAAGTCGTCACGATAAAAAGTGCTCAATCTAATCTCGTCTCACAAGGCGTTCGCGCTGACCTCAATATAGGTCAATACGAATTTTTCAAATTAAGAGGAATTTATGCAACTCCCCGTCCGTAGATTTGTATCCGAAGTTCAGTTAACAATACCGCGCATATTGCTGAGCAGTGTTGGCATATTTGCGTCATTTTTAATCAGTCAATATGTTTATGCTCTTGAAAGTGACCATGATCAACCTGTCCACCTTGAGGCGGATCGTGCGGTGTATAACCAACAAACAGGCGTGACTGTTTATACTGGTAATGTCGTGATCACTCAAGGGACCATTCGCTTACAAGCTGATTCAGTAATTGCAAATCTTGATCAAAATAAGTCCATCAAAGATGTCACCGCGACTGGAAAGCCAGCTAAATTCCAACAAAAAATTAATCCTGATAAGGGGATCGTGTATGGAGAAGGCGATCAGGTGTTTTATGATGCAAAATCTTCTCAAGTCACATTAACTGGAAATGCCAAATTGAATCAAGATGGTTCAAGCTTTGTTGGCAATACTTTACGCTACGGTATGACTCAAGGGGATATCGAAGGGAATGGTAATGCACAACAGCGAGTCCAAATGGTCATTCCTCCTAGTGCGACACGGACCCCCTCCAGTGTGAAATCAAAATAAGACCTTCTCAATCATGTTTTGAGAGGTTTATAATTTATTTATGAAAATAGATGCTTACATTTTTTTACTGTAAGCCATTAGGCACAGAGCTCTTACTATAGGTTTTAATCATGCCCTCCGAAATGGAAACAAAGCAGCCTGCATCAGCAATCGTGCATAAAGTATTAACGATTGAAAATCTCGCTAAAAGCTATGATAAACGTCAGGTTGTGCGTGATGTTTCTTTTCAACTGACCAGTGGTCAAATTGTTGGGCTTTTGGGACCGAATGGTGCTGGCAAAACAACCAGTTTCTATATGCTGGTTGGTCTCGTGCAAATGGATCGCGGACGCATCTTCCTCGATGATAAAGATTTATCTTCTTTAGCCATGCATGAACGTGCTAGGCGCGGTATTGGCTACCTGCCCCAAGAACCTTCAATTTTTCGCAAGCTGTCAATTGCTGATAACATCATGGCAGTTCTGGAAACCCGTGATGAATTGAGTAAAGCCCAGCGTAAGGAACGTTTAGAGGCTCTTCTTGAAGAGTTCCACATTACGCATATACGCAACTCACTGGGCATGAGTGTTTCTGGTGGTGAGCGTCGACGTGCAGAAATTGCACGGGCTTTGGCTTTGGATCCTACATTTATTTTGTTGGATGAACCTTTTGCTGGGGTTGACCCTATTTCAGTTGCCGACATTAAAAAGATTATTCAGGGTCTGAAGTGCCGTGGCATCGGTGTACTTATAACTGACCATAACGTACGGGATACGCTTGCGATTTGCGAAAAAGCATATATCGTTAGTGAAGGCGCAGTGATTGCCGAAGGCTCTCCGGAAGAAGTCTTATCCAATGAGCTTGTTCGTCAAGTTTATCTGGGTGATGACTTTAAGCTGGTCTGACTATGGATAGTTTTAATCACTAGACATAAATACATCTCATTACAAAATATCAATTGAATCATGACGGTAAAGGTCATGATTTTTTTATTGTTTATGGCTATTCTGTTTAATTAATTTCAATAGATGTTTTAAAATTATTGAAGCATTAATACGTTATATTTTTCGCAAGTTTCAAAATAATTTTCATTATTCAAAAATATGGATGATCACATGGGCGCACTCACTATGACTTTTAAATCAAATACTCTCCTCATGACTCGCATAACGCTGCTTGCTGGTCTATGTGTAATAACGGCTCCAGTATTTGCAGATAACACTGAAACCATCAATGCCATTGGACAAGTTGCAACGGCAATGGGTGCTCAAGGCGGAAACAATAGTGGAACCTATAATCAGATTGGGCAAATTGCTGGTGCATTCGGTGGACAACAAGGTGCAGCAAATTCGACATCCCCATCTAATAGCGGTGGGCTTGGTCAGCTTGGACAATATGCCGGTGCATTAGGTCTTGGCGGAGCAGCAACTACAAATACAAGTCTGACGACTCAACCTGTACTGTATTCTGATAATGATCTCAAAGGTATGGATTGTTTAGGGTTAGAGCTGGCTTCAACACGAACTAATAATGCAATCAATAAAACCAAAGCTAATGCTACTGACTTACTTGCGACAGTAAAACAGGAACAAGGTCAGCAAAAAAGCCAAGCCAGTGCTGCCGCTGATATTGGTGCATTGATACTTGCTCAGCGCGGTGGAAAGACTGGCGAATATGCCAAGCTTTATCAGAATATGAAAGGTGATCCCAATGCAAATAGCAACGCATTAGACATCGAGATCAAAAATCTTGAAAAAATGAATGAACAAACGGCTGAGATCAAGGTTTATCAAAAATACAAAAACTGCCCCGGTTCAACAACCGTAACGCCGACTCCAGCTCCGGCACAAATTGCAGCCCCTGTTGCAGCAGCAGCGACTACTGCTGCAGTTGCTACAACAACCACTAAAGCGACTAAGAAGAAAACAAAGAAAAAAGTGGTCAAGAAAACCAGCTAATTAGGTTGGTGACCAAGGATGGATAACCATTCTTGGTCACATTCTACTACTCCCACCATGGGTAAAATGACGGCATCGCTGAAGCCTTACCAGTAAATTGCGTTTCACGTTTCTCTAAAAATGCTGCTACACCTTCTTTTCCATCACCGATACTGCTATAAAACATGGCTAATGAGTCCACGTTATGTGCATCACGGGGATGGGGTGCCGCGCTATTTCGATACATCATCTGACGTACAAGTGCGGTTGCAATTTGAGATTTTCCAGAAACGATACGACGTGCCAGAGCTTGTGCCTCAATCAACAATTGATCTGCAGGATAAACCGCTTTAACCAAGCGTCCTGCTAATGCCTCGTGAGCACCAAAAATATCGGCTGTATAAACCCACTCTAAAGCTTGCTGAATACCAACAATGCGCGGTAAGAACCAACTTGAACAGGCTTCTGAACAAATCCCTAGTTTTCCAAAAACAAAACCAATTTTAGCCTTCTCTGATGCTAAGCGAATATCCATGGCTAAGGTCATGGTCACCCCGACCCCAACGGCCGCGCCATTGATTGCCGCAATGACTGGTTTTTTACAGTCATAAATAGACAGTACCACTCTTCCACCCGTATCACGTACACCGTGTTTGATCATGGGATCTTCACCGCGTTGTTGTAGTTCTTGTAAACTAGGCTGTAGCGATTCATCCAACCCAAAAACATTGCCTTCACGAGTCAGATCCATACCCGCACAAAAAGCTCGCCCAGAGCCTGTCACTATGACTGCGCCAACCTTATCGTCATCATTGATCCGGGTGAAAAAGTCGATTAACTCATTCGCCATCTCAACTGTGAAAGAGTTCATTTCCTCAGGACGATTTAAAGTGAGCGTTAAAACTCCCTGATCCAATGCGGTATGTAAGGTGTTGTATTGATAGTCCATATCATCCTCTAAATCGTTATCAGGGTTGAGTGTGATTAAATCACTGTTAATTGGCTTTGGCCATTTCCGAGTTTTTCTACGCGAATTTGTGTAGGGATACGTTCATGCATTTCTTGTACATGGGTAATCACGGTTACAACTCGACCCTGACCTTGCAAACGGTCTAGGGCATCCATGACAACTTGTAGCGACTCTGGGTCAAGTGTACCAAATCCCTCATCAATAAAGAGTGACTCAATACGTAACCGTCCAGAGGCCATTGCCGCCAGTCCAAGTGCCAAAGCTAATGAGACAAGAAAAGACTCGCCACCTGAAAGAGAATGCACTGAGCGGCGTTCATCCCCCATATCCATGTCAATGACCAACAGCCCCAAAGAATCTGCAGCACGAATAAGCTGATAACGACGACTAAGCTGTTCAAGTTGCTGGTTAGCTTCTTCAAGTAATAAGTCTAAATAATAACCTTGGGCGATTTTCTGAAAAACTTTGCCATCTGCATTCGCGATGGGACTGGCCATACGATCAACACGTAAATATGCTGCGTAGGCATGATCTAATTCTTGCTGTAAATCCAGAGCTTTTTCTTTGCGCTCATTGTCTTGAGAGATCTGAAGTTGGAGTGAGATCCAGTCATTTTGCACTTGCTCAAGCTGGTGACTATTGTCTGAAATCTTTAGACTGATCTCAGACGCCAATATCATAGTCGATGCTGGTTTTATAACGTTAGATGAATCCACATGAGATACTTGAGATCTTTGATCATCGGGACTAGGTGGTATCTGCAATTGATGATGTTCAAGTTGTGTCTGATGTTCAGTTAGACGCGTTTGGGCTTCAATCAGTTGATGTTGCACCTGTTCAATTTGTTGTTTGATTAACTGCTCGTCATCATTTGAAACCGCCAGCAATTCATGTAGCAGCTCTTCAGAGTGAATGGGCTGAGATTGGTACCACAAATTAATTTTTGTGGTTAATTCGGTATTTTCGTGCTCTTCCAAGCTTTGTTGTTGTTCTGCATGCTCAATAGTGCTTGTGAGTTTATGCAGTTCGGGATTAATGAGATCAATTTGATCTTGCATAGACCGCAGGGTATTTTGCGCATTTGTGAGCTGGCTATCAAAGCAGGTTTGCCAATCCAGTGAACTCTTAATGACATCTCCAAAAGTTGAAGTCGCTTCAGACAGCAGGTCTTTGAACTGTGATTGGATCGCTGTGAGTGCGTGAGAAAGCTTTTGTAATGAAACTTCTAATTCATGGTGTTTAGCTTGCTCTTGAGATTGTTTGAGCTTCAGAAGCTGATCCGCCTGCTGTAAAGCCATGATTTCATTTTGCAAACGTTGTTGAGTCGCCAATTGGTTTAGACGATTAGTCATGTGCCTTTCTAGAAAAAGCAGCGTTTCACTTTTGTTTTCCTGCCACTTGTTCTGTATATCGGGATCAAAACAAGGTAAGAAGTATTGCTCAGTTTTATCAAGTATTGATTTTAATTGATTTTGTTGATCGACCGCACTCTGCCAAACCTGCTGAAGTTGAGATTGCCGATGACGTGCTTGATCGATTTGTTTAATCAGATTTTGTTCAATCTCTTGCAACGCTTCAAGCCCGGTAATGCTAGTTTGTATCGTTTTTTCACTCGTCTGATTTTCCGTAATTTTCTGTACGAGCCACGCCTGACGAGCGGAGTCGTCTTGTGAGAATGAGCGCAGTTCAGTTGCAAAAGGCAGTTGAAGCATCACCCCCTTTATTGATCTTTCTTCAGCGACGCGTTGCTGTAATTCGACTGAGCGTAGATCAATTTCTTGATTCAATAATTTCAGTTCCGTTGTCGTCGCTTGATGGAGACTCTGAGCATCAAGAAGCGCAGTTCTGGCCATTTTTTCTTGTTGCTCATCATCATGCTTTAATGCATCAAACAGGTGTTCAGCTATAGAAAAAGGATGCTCTGTACTCCCGCAAACAGGACAGGGATGATCAGGAAGGAGTTGATTGCGTAATGTTTCGACATTTTTATGGCGCAATAAACGCTGATTAGAGAGTACTTTCAGCAAGGCATTTAGCTCAAGTTCTGCGTGCTGTACACTTTTCTGTGTATGAACAAGATTCTGTGTTAATCCGGTTTGATGCTCAAGGGCTGTTTTCTGCTTTAAATTTAAGTCCGTGACGATTTTTAAAATGTGCCGATAATCTTGATACTTTTGCGCAAGAACATGGAGCTCAGAGTCGGTCTGACGACATATCATCAGATCCTTCTTAAGTGATTGCAATTTATCGCTTTTATTAGTTGCATTTCCATAATGCTGCTGATGCTGCTCTAAATCTGATGAAAGCACTTGAAGTAAAGAGGTCGCTTCGCTGAGTTCGTGATGCTGTTTAGGGATATGACTTTCTAATTGGTTTAACTGTTGCGTATAGCGCTCTGCATCACGCATACGATCGAGTTGTGATAGCCATTGATCTTCAAGTGCTGCTAAATATTGAGTAGTTTGTAATTGCAGACCAATTTTTTGTAATTGATCTAAAGTATTATTTTGTTGCTGAGTATTGTTCAGGAGCGCAAGGGTGGTTATTTGAGCTTGGGTATGATGTTGCTTGATATGCGCTAGCTGTTGAGCTTGTTCTTCGGAAATGCGTGCAATTTCATGTTCTAAACGCTGTGCATTCATGATCTTTGGCAATGCAAGGGCATGTTTCTGTTGTAGCTCTTGTAAGTGAAGCGCTGCATCACGTTGCTGGGGTTGCAAGTGTGCAAGTTTTTCCTGTAGAACCTGTACTTGTATTTTTTGTTTTGCCAGGCTTTGGTTCCGTATAGTCATTCGCTCAATCAAAGTGTTTTTCTGATGAATAAGCGGACGAATTTCCCGAATCTGATCAAGCTGCGTTGCTTTTAGGCGGAGAGGCTCAAGGTTAAGCCAGTTTTGGGTATGGGTAGCTAAAGACTGCTGACTTTCGTGGATTTGTGTGTCTAACCGAGTTTGAGTCTGATACCACGCTTGTGTTGCATTCAAATAGTTTTGAACTTTCTGTAGTTGGGATCTGAGTTGTCCCATTGTCACGAGGCTATTTTCTAATGCTTGTCGTGCATCAGAATCAAGAGGCTCAATTCCCCCGATTTGATTTTTGATAAGTTGATAGGCGTCCTGATATTTTTTACGTTTTTCGTGTGCAAAAATACCAATCCGACGATAAATTTCTGTCTCAAGTAAGCGCTCAAGAAGTTGGGCTCGCTCAACATCGCTGGCTTTGAGAAACGCCCCAAATTCCGATTGAGCGAGCATTACAGCCCGAGTAAATTGTTCAAAATTAAGCCCAATGACTTCCGAAACCCGCAGGTCACATTCACGTACTTGGCTAGCCAGCGTTTGTCCTGTTCCGACATCAATCAGAATTCTTTCTGCAGCCAGTAATTTTCCCGTAGACTTGTTTCTTGCGCGTCTGACTTGCCAGCGAGCCAGATAAATACGTCCATCGCGCCCCAGAAATTCAATTTCGGCATAGCCTTCGGCCGTACCACGCCTTAGTAGGGTGCGTGGATCGTGCATAGATAATTGGTCATTCTCCACCCCATCTGGTACTTTACCCTCTTGTCCTTTTGAAGCAGCACGTAAACGTGGTACTTGTCCAAATAAAGCTAGGCACATTGCATCCAATATCGTGCTTTTTCCAGAGCCAGTCGGTCCGGTAATAGCCATGAGACCTGCACTTGCAAGGGGTTCAGTACGGTAATCAAGTTCTTGCTCACCTGCGAGGGATGCTAAGTTACAGAGTTTAAGGCGTAAAATTTTCATATCTGTCTATTTCTACTCTGTACTTTTGCCATCAAACGAGCTTTTATGACGTGTTGATTCAACTGATGATATCCTGTTCGCTTTGGTTTAATTCATCAATGAGTGCCGCAAAATCTGCAAAGACTTCAGAATCTGGGCTATGCCCGAGTTCACTCCATACTTTCTCATACAATGATTGTGGTGTTTGCTCTTTGACCATTTGCTTATGATCTCGAGCGTCGCCATCACCTTCACGTGCCCATGATTCTTTACGAAAACGTATTAATCGTACCGCCTGCGCAGGAAGTGCGGCTTCAATTTGTTGTCTTGTATCCGGCGGAAATGGCGCATTGTCTGGATAAACGCGCACTTCTAAAAACGGTTGCTCGCTGATAACGCGCGGTGTTGGGTCCAATTGAGCCAACTGCGCTAGCACATCTGCTAATACACCAGATATTCGAATCATAGCGACTGCGCGTGGGATCACTAATGATTCAATCTTTGCTGGCTGATCAGGATGTAACTCAACATGAAGCACTTGATGTTGATAGCCTTCCTCACTGAATGACATGGGAATAGGCGATCCTGAATAACGTATTCGATCCTGCCCAACCGATTGAGGTCGATGCAAATGGCCCAATGCGACATAACTAATATCAGATGGAAATAAATCCGTTGATAGAGCTTCTGCAGTTCCAATCACAATAGATCGTTCAGACTCTTCTGAAGTTGCACCACCTACCAAATGCGCGTGACTCATGAGGACTAATGGCAATCCTTTCGCTTGTTCTTTTGCAGTTGTAATTAACTGTTGATAAACATGAGTAACCGCTTCCATTGTGGGTAAGCCCTGCCCACCTGCAGTCACTTCGGCAGGTCGCAAAAAAGGCATCGCTAAGCACCAGCTATCAATCTCGTTGTGCTGATTCGTCATCGGGATGAGTAATTGCTTGGTATCTAAAACGCCCGCAGACAACCACCTGACACGACCTATAACGTGAGTTCTCAGCGCTTTAAGTAGAGGTGCCGGTAGTTCAATTCGCCCCCCAGAATCATGGTTGCCTGCGATCATGATGATTTGCAGACTAGGTAGGCGTGTATGCGCTTCCGCCAGAAAGCGATAAAGTTGCTCTTGTGCCGAGATTGGGGGATTGACTGTGTCAAAGATATCACCAGCAATGAGCAATGCATCAGGTTGATATATTGTAATTTGATCTAATAACCAAGATAGAAATGCTGCATGCTCATGTTCACGCGATTGACCATAAAGACTTTGCCCTAAATGCCAGTCTGAAGTGTGAAAAAAATGCATGGCTCATCCAAGAATATACGAGCTTAAGCTCAAAAGTAATGCCAAAAAAGAATGATACGCTCTTTGTCAGATGGGTAAAACCTTTGCATGCTTTCTTATTGTGGGCTTTTTTCAACTTTATCCATCTTTGTCGCCCCTCGATGCACCGTTGCAATGTCTCATTGCTTTCGTTATATTTATGCAACTAATTGCATATTTATCATCATTGAAAGATATCATAAACCGCTTTATTTATCGTTGATCCTGATCCAATCACTACTCTATACGTCCATACACTCAAGACCTAATGAGAGGTACTTTTAATGTTTAGAATTGCAGCTACAGTAACGACAATGCTTGGTTTGAATTACTGGTTTCGCGCTGCGAAAAAACCTAAATTATTTTCGGTAAAGTGTGAGGATAATCAATATATTATTCAAAATATTGATCAGTTAAATAAAAAGTACTATCCAACACCATGGATGTATAACACGCATTTACAACTTATCGCATTGGGCCTGACGAAAAAATTCGCACCTGCTTTGCGCTATGACAAAGTGGAAACTTTAAATATGGCGGACGGCGGCCATACCGCTCTAGCATGGTTAGGGTATGATCGTGCACCCACTACACCAACCATAGTCGTTTTGCATACGATTACGGGTAGTCCACAAAGCATGCGGGGTTTCATGAAAGATCTAGCACAGATGACCGGATGGCGAGTAGTGATGTGCGTTCGTCGAGGTCATGCTGATCTAAAGCTCGAGGTACCAAAAATCAATACAATGGGTTCAACAGACGATCTCCGTGAGCAATTAAACCTGATACAACAACGTTTTCCTCAGTCACCACTTTATGGCGTAGGTATTTCTGCAGGATCGGGTTTGCTCGTGCGATATTTGGGAGAGGAAGCTGAAAAATCTGTCTTTCGCGCCGGGTTTGCTTATTGTCCTGGCTACAATATGGATGAAGCCTTTCAATACACACAACCCTTCTATAGCCGCTTAATGACTAAGAAACTGATCAAGCAGTTTATTACGCCAAATCGTCATCAGTTTAAACACTTGAATACCCTCAACCAACTTGAGCAATCAAGAAATTTAGATGATTTTCATAAGCATATCTATGAAGTCTCAGGTCATGGTAGTCGGCAGGAATATTTCAGTTTATCGAATCCTTTCCATGTTTTTAGTCAAGTCAAAACACCTCTGATGATTTTAAATGCTGAAGACGATCCCATTTGTAAAAAAGAAAATGTGGATGCGTATATTCGCTCCAACAATTTAATCCCCAGTTCAATTCTGGTGACAACTGAACGAGGTAGCCACTGTGCCTACTACGAAGGTTGGCAAGCCAAATCTTGGGCCAATCGTTTAATTGCAAATTACTTTTTGACCATAGATAGCAAAAAATGACGTTAAGTTTATTCAAACGATAGGATTAGTTTTCAACGCCATGACCAGCCAAAATTTCGGCTGCGATTTTAACAAAAGGTGCCTTTCCTGATTTCAGCAAGGTCTGAGCCATTTTTTGTTTGAAGCCCAATGTCGCAGTGCTTGCACATTGTCGCAGCCAAGCCGCAGCTTCTATATCTTTCCCCTGCTCTGCAAGCCTAGAAGCGTGGTTAAATTGCCCGCGAAAATCACCAGCTTCTGCTGATCGTCGATACCAATCAACTGCCAATGCTGAATCTTGTTTAGCCTCCCACCCTTCTTCAATGAAACGGCCAATAACATTCATGGATTTGGCATGACCTTGAGAAGCAGCCTTGTTATAAAGCTCAAATGCTAATTTTCGATTTAGTGGGATGGCCTGACCACGCGCAAGTAAATTGGCATAATTATACATACCCCAATCAAGGTCTAAATTTGCTGCACGCTTATACCATTCGGCGGCGCTACTGGGGTCTGCTGCCACTCCCCATCCATTTTCTATACATCGACCCACCATATTAATGGCCATAGCATGATTTGCTAAACTTGCGGTCTTAAACCAATGCAAAGCCTGAACTTGGTCAATATCGACACCTTGGCCATCTAATAATAACTGAGCATATAATGCTTGTGCTTCGGGATAGCCTTGTTTCGCCGCAGCGAGAAGACCCAGTGCCACTTGTTCTGGCGTTCCTGTGAGTTGACTAATGATTTCTTGCTCAGTTTTTGCAGGATCGAGAATACCCGAAGCTTCGATAGACATATTAAAATCGTCTTTTTTGCTAAAAATAATTGTGAAGCAGTATCTAAATGCAAACTGCAATTGTCAATGAGAATCATTTATTTTAATCAATTTTCTAAAAAAAACGGTATAAAGCACCTGCTTTATACCGCCTTTAAAACTGTTTCAGATGGAGTGCATCAACTTAGTATTGCTGGAAGAATGCACGCGCTGCTGAAGTACAGAATGGTGGAACCAAGCTGCCATGATAACTACTCGCAACTGCTGCAGTCGCTGCGCTTGTCGCTGCGGCGGTCACAACAGCAGTACCTGCAGCTTTCGCAGCAGCAGCAGCATCGGCTTGACTACCTCCTGCAGTCAGTACCTTAACATAAGCTGCTTGCCCTGCAGCATTTGCAGCGGCAACAACTTTTGGATCAACCTTCGCGGCTTCAATTGCTGCATCTTTTGTAGCACCTAGAATAGTGCCAAATCCAGTCTGTGCTTGTTGTGCAACAGCCTTCATGTTTGTGGTGACAGACGTGTTTAACCCAGCACTACTAAATCCGACCGGTGCTTTTGATGTGGTATCAACATCAAGTAAAGCAAAGGCCACAGGAGCGCCAGCACCAGCGATATTACCCAAGATCCCTGCCATAAGTTGTGCGTTAGGTGCAAAAAATACTGTCGGATCTTGATTACCTCCACACATCAGCACTGGCATGGATGGAACATAGCCGCGAAGATCATTGAGAGCAAAAGCTTTCCTCAGTGGATGCTGTGGCGCTGTCGCTGGTAATGGGCTTGCGGTGAGAGCAGGTACAGCACCATCTGGGTTTGCAGCAGCGTCTTTTAAGTATGCAGCACGATAGCTCGTATTAATTAAATAGCTGCTTGGATCAAATCCAAAACTAAATTGGCTGGTCGATAGATCTGCTCCCGTTATAGGGTCAACTTGACCGCCACTTGAACCCGCCACACTTTGGAATAATGCCAGTTGTGGTAATTTTCCTGTGGTAAACAAAACGTTCTGTGAGAGTGTGGTTGGTAATAGGGTATCAATATTGGCAGCATAAGCTGATGTATAGGCGTCAGAAGTTATATTGTAGATATTGCCATAGGCCTTCTGATAACTTGTGGTGAGTAATGGTGCAAACACAGTGCCGCCAATAGGAGTATTTCCGTAGAAAATCGCATCGCCATAAGCTTCTAATGAGTATGGTCCAGACATTGGTGCACCCGCAGTTACAGGGATATGAGCGGCATCCATGGCTTTTAATGCAGCCATTGCGACATAGCCGCCTTCAGAGTAACCGGTAACAAAAAGCTTACCAGAGTCCGTCGTTGTAGTCCCCGCAGCATCTTTTGGTAAAGCTGCTCGCCCAGCTTTCAACGCATCAATCATTTCTTGAGATTGTTGTTTGTAGTTGACATAGGGATGATACGCTAAAGTTGAGGTGTCATAGCCTGCATAGTTCGGTGCAACAACGATATAACCTTGCGCAGCAAATGTAGCAGCGACTAATGTGGACTCACCTGCTGCGGCATTGGTTGGATCTGTAGTCAACGCAGCCATGTTAAAGCCTTTGCTTGTTGTCGTGCCGTGGGCATATAAGACCACAGGACGTTTACCCGTACAGGATGGATCGCTGCCTGTAGGCACCATGAGTGCGCCAGAAGCTGTTGTCGCCTCACCCGCACCGCCAATCGTTGAGTACTCTATATGGCTGATGCTGACATCACATTTCGGCTGACCTGCTACGCTAAGAATTAGTTTACCACTTGCTGAAGCACCGAGACTTGCATTGAAATTTGCTGCTGAGAGCGCTGGTTTTTGCTCTGAGCCTAATAGAGTTGTTGTTGGTGTTGTACCCCCTCCAACCACTGCACCATTGTTATTGCCATTGCTGTCACCGCATGCAACAAGTAATACGCTCGTCGCGATTGTGATAGCCGCAGCCATTGTTGTTTTTTGAAACATTACAGCACTCCTTGCCAAAATTAGCTAATCAGAAATAGCATATAATTGTCCTACAATCAAGACAATCATAGCAACCCTGTAGACTGTTTGGTACATCATCAGACCTTGATTTTATTAGTTCTTAAAAACATTGCATAGGTTGTTTCTAAATATATGAAAAGATCTTATTCAAAGTAAATTTTGTCTAACAATTTCATGGGATTCGTAATAAAAGCTTAGGATCAGCAACTTCACAACATCAAATTTGACAGACTAATGCGTGCCCTTCCTTCCAGATGTCATGAGAGCAATCAAGTCTTATAGCGTAGATAGTTTAATTATTCGCAACAATACAAGGATTAATATTGTTTAAAAAACTCTCTGGCTGCCGCAGAACAATAACCAGCAACTAAGACACCGTGGTAGTTAGCAGTAAGGGCATCCGGAGTCATGGTACTAATGTCATTGAGAAACTTTGTTTGGAGGCTTAACGCTGATTTCGCCATGTTTTGAGCAATAGAAGAAGAAAGACCGATGCTGCTCATCAAACCAAGTTGACCTACACCGTACTTCGTTGCAGTCGATGATAGAAAGCTTTGCATTCCTGCATTTAGCCCTGTCAGGGTAAATGTTTGTGGAATGATTGATGCTGCATCAATATCGAGTTGAACGAAGGTCACAGGAATACCCGCTGCAGATGCTGCAGCAAAGGTACTGCTCATTAACACCGTATTGGCAAAGAATACGGTTGAGTCCCGCCCCCCGCCACACATCAGCACCGGCATAGTAGGCGTCATTCCGCGTAAATCATTGGTCTTTAGCGCCTGACGCAATGTGCTCTGGGGGGATGCTGCTGGAAAAGTATTACTGCCAGACATGACACCATCTGGATGTAGCCCCATATCAGCCAGATAAGCGAGTCTATAGCTCGTATTGATAAGGTAGTTATTGCTTGAAAATCCAAAGGTATAGGCAGGGTTGACTGGTGATAGCGCATCCAGTTGTGTATTGCCAGTTGGGGTAGCTTGAAATAATACATTGGTACTAGGCGTAGTCGTTTCTACCGTCCATGAATAATTGGGGGTATATATATCGGCTGGTGTTTGATAAATATTGCCATAGGCTTTTTGATATCCCGTCGTGAGTAGCGGGATAAATGTTGTTGAATTTCGATTTAAATATCCCATAAATACAGCATCACCAAAGGCTTCAAGTGCATAGGGACCCGATATCGGTGCAGCTGCTGCAACAGGAATATGCGCTGTAGTCATGGCTTTCAATGCCGCCATGGCTACATATCCACCTTCTGAAATCCCTGTGACATAGAGTTTACCAGAGTCGCTTATCAGGCCCGATGAAACCTGAGGAAGTCCTAGCCGCCCTGCATTGAGTGCGTCGATCATTTCTTGGGATTGTTGCTTGTAGTTGAGATAAGGGTGATAAGACAACGTTGAGGAGTCGTATCCTGCATAATTGGGTGCAATAACGGTGTACCCTTGTGCCGCAAACATTGCGGCTATAAACATGGACTCTGAAGCCGCGGGATTATTGATGTTCGTTGCGTCAGCGATATTATAACTGTGATTTGTCTGTGTGCCGTGAGCATAGATAACGATAGGCCGTTGCCCAGTGCATCCTGGACCACCTGTTGGTGTCATTAAAGCACCGGACGCCGTAGTCGATTCATTGGCAGCCCCAATAGTATTGTATTTAATGTAATTAAAATCGACGCCGCAAACAGGGCTGCCCGTCACTTTTAAGATTTGTTGCCCTGATGGAGATGCATTCAATGTACTGGCTAACTGTGCCGCCGACATGGATGCGAGTAACTGAGGTGAGCTGGAAGAAGTGGTGGCTAAATTTTGATTGTTAAGTGCAGCAGCGGCAATAGGAGTAGAACGACTGCTATCGGTATTTGCAATGCTGTTGTCATCGCCGCAAGCAGATAACAGTATGATACTACTTAGTGTTATCCCAACTCTGGATATCGCAAACATGAAAGCACCTCTTCCCTAGATATCACTGCGATTAAAATATAACAGAATTTATTTAAATAAGTTTTTTAAACATCATTATTTTATAGGGGATATAGAACGCTCATTTTGAGCCAAAAACTTTGCGACCCATTGAGGCACAATCTGAGTTGCTGCGCCGTAGATATGGTGCGCAAACGCACTTTTGTTCGCTGCCGGCTCTAAGTTGATTTCAATGGTTTCTGCACCGACATGTTTGGCCAGTCTTACAAATCCAGCAGCCGGATAAACAGATCCACTGGTGCCGATGCTGAGAAAAACATCACATTGGCTCAATGCATTTTCAATGTCATCCATATATAAAGGCATTTCACCAAACCAGACAATATGAGGTCGTAAAGTACCAGTTAAATCACAGCACAAACAGCGTGTATCTGATTCAATTTTATCCTCAAAGTTAAAAACTTGCTCTGTATGCCTGCAATGAACTTTGAGCAACTCACCATGCATGTGTAATAATCGTTTTGAGCCTGCACGCTCATGTAAATTATCTACATTTTGGGTAATCAATAAAAAATTATCCCCTAACGCTTCTTCCAGTTCTGCAAGAGCTATATGCGCTGCATTGGGTTGTATTGTCGATTCAAATAACTGTTCCCGCCTCTTATTATAAAAATGTTGCACTAATGACGGGTTTCGCTTGAAGCCCTCAGGGCTTGCGACATCTTCGATGCGATGGTTCTCCCACAGCCCATCGCTAGCCCGAAAGGTACGAATCCCTGATTCGGCAGAAATACCTGCACCCGTCAAAACAACAATACGAGGTTGCTTCATAAGTTTCCTTAGACACTGTTTGGGTCCAAAATCTGTTTTGCAGCTTGCTGTTGCAATAGATCTAGATAAATCCACTGCCCTTCCTCTACATCCGTTAATTTGAACTGTCCAATTTGCTCACGATGCAAGGCTATCACATGATTCCCTACCGCAGCGATCATACGCTTCACTTGATGGTAGATGCCTTGATGTATCGTCAGGCTGAGGATATGACTATCTTCTAATTCGCAATGATCTGCCAGCAACAATGATTTTTCACCCATGAGCTCAACGCCTGACTGTAACTGTGCAATTTGCTCAGGCGTTATCGGTTCACTGGTGGTGACACGATAACGCTTAGGCACATGCCGGCGTGGATGTGTCAATGCATGTAGATACGCGCCATCATCCGTTAATAATAATAGCCCTGTTGTATCCTGATCCAGACGCCCAACGCACTGTAAACCTCGTTCAATAAGCTGCGGAGGAAATAAGCTAAAAACGCTGCGGTGATGCTGTGGTGTGTGTGAACATTCGAAACCTTGAGGCTTATTGATCGCGATATAAACTTTCTCTCGATATTGCCATGTTTTTCCCATGACTGAAAACTCAAAATGATCTATCGGAAAGTTGGCTTTCGGATCAAAACAAGGCGTATTTTCCACGTTGACTTTACCGCTTTCGATTAATAAGCGGCATTGCTTTCGACTGCCAAAACCTTGGGATTGAATAATTTTTTCGAGTTGCATAGTCTTTTTCATGGTTTTTAAATTCATGGGAATTTTACGCTATTTTAAAGACCGCCTTAAAATAAAAATCCCCTGTTTATAACAAGGGATTTTTTTGATTAAGCGAGATTAAAAAAACATGATTTAGTGACCCTTGGTCTTTGCTTTGGTCGCGACAATCCACGCTTTGGTTCGGGTTTCCAATACATCCAAGGGTAATGCGCCACCATCCAAAATCACGTCATGGAACGCACGGATATCAAATGCATCTCCTAACTCTTTTTTGGCAAGAGCTCGTAGTTCAAGGATTTTTAACTGTCCCATCTTATAGGCTAATGCCTGACCCGGCCATGTAATATAACGATCAGTTTCCGCCTGCAGATCAGGTTCATCCTCACTGGAATGGGCATGGAAAAAATCGACCATTTGCTGGCGTGTCCAATGCTTGTAATGCACACCAGTATCCAGCACTAAACGATCTGCCCTTAGCAGCTCACTTGAAAGACGTCCATAGTCTGATAAAGGATCTTTATAAAAACCAATATCTTTCCCCAGTTGTTCAGAATAGAGAGCCCAGCCTTCAATGTAAGCCGTATAACCTGCTTGCTGACGGAACGGTGGTAATGCGGGTAAGGTTTGTGCAATGGATATCTGCATATGATGACCAGGAATTGCTTCATGATAAGCAGTCGATTCAAACGTTGTTGAAGAGCGATTCGCAAAATCTCCAGTATTCACAAAAACCTGACCGGGTCTTGAACCATCGGGAGTGCCCTGTTGGTACTCTGCACCAGCAGCTTCTTTTTCACGGTATTCTTGGACAGGGACAACTTCGACTTTAGTTTTTGGCAATAAACCAAATAACTTAGGTAACTCCGGTTGCATTCCCGCAATAAAGCCGCGATAGGCTTCAAGAATTTCTTCACGGGACTTTGGATGGACTTTCGGATCTGTTTTTAAAGCTGCGCGGAAGCTAGCCAAATCCTTATAGCCTTGAGCTTTAGCAATTTCCGTCATGGCTGTTTCAATGCGTTTTACTTCAGCAAGACCAAGCTCATGGATATGCTCAGGGCTTTCTTTGGTTGTCGTCATTTGCTCGACTTGATAACGATAGATCGCATCTCCATTCGGAAGCTGCCACACACCAGGTTGACTACGACCATGCGGTGCGTAATCTTTTGCGATGAATTTACCCAGTTTGCTATACGCAGGACGAACATCATGATCAATAGCATCAATAATCGCCGCGCTTAAACGCTTACGATCCGCTTCTGAAATACTCTCTGGAAAGTGTTTTAAAGGATCGGCAAACGCACTGTCTTTACCAGCGGGCTTAGCAATACTGTCAATCTGCACAACTACTTTTTCAAGCAAGTATTTTGGTGGCATCATGCCATCCTGCAAGCCCTGCTTAGCCACTCCCATAGATTGATCAAGCAATTTTGGAATCGCTTTTAAGCGTTTGATGTAATCTTCATATTCCTTAGTCGTTGTAAACGGGATTGAGCTGACAAATCCCGGAAGCTGTAAATGGATGCCACTCATTTGATCAAAGGGCATTTCATACAATTTCAAATCATATCCACGCAAGCTATCTTTCAGTTGTCTGACCATTAGCTCTTGGTTAAGTTTATCCTCTGCTGAGAAACCACTGGTATCGATGGATTCAAAGCGTTTTAGAAAGCTTTCTGTAACTTTATGCTCGCTTTTGATATGTGCCAAAGACATATCCGACCACTTGTCGTTATAGCGTAAGTCTCCAAGAGTCGTTGCAAACTCTGGCGTATTTTCTAAATTGTACTGCCATTGCTCTGAGAGTAAATCGTTCAAGGCTTTTACACGTGATGTCACATCGGTCTGCTGAGTCGCAGTATTTGTCTCTGTTGCTTGGGCGATATTAATCATGCCCATGCTTAAACCTATGCTAAGACTTAAGCTCAAAATTCTACTTTTCATAAACTTGCCTTCGATGCCTGATTAATTTTTCCAAACAGTCCGATATTACAATTATTGTGCCAAGTTAAGCATCTAAATTGTGTATTTTCAGTATCTTTAGCGCAGAAAAAGCTGATTTATTTATGCAGCAGGTATCCGTGATTTCGCCCAAGGTTGCGCTAGTTCTAACTCGTACGCCAATTCTATGAGTGTGCGTTCATCACCATATTTACCACAGAAATGCACACCAATAGGTAGACCAACTTGAGACACGCCCATGGGCAAGGAGATAGCTGGGGTTCCTGTGATGTTTTGAATCGGTGTGAATGCCACATAATCGAGCAATCGTTCAAGTAATTTGTCAAAAGGCACATCTGGACCGAGATAGCCTATTTTTGGCGTCGTATGTGCAAGTACAGGGGTCATGATGACGTCGAATTGATCAAAAGACTTTTCATAATCTCGAGCACTTTGCTTCAGACGTGATATCGCCTTAGGAGTATGAAAAAAGTTCTTTTTGAAATGTTGCATTAAACCAAAAGTCAAAGGTTCAAGCTTTTGACTGTCAAAATCTTTATTAAAAGCTACGCGCCCTAACTTCGATACTAAAAATGACAACATGGCCCAATACTGTAGAAAATCGTCGGTAAACGTCGATGCCACAGGCATGGAAATCTCAGTGACATGATGCCCTAAGCCCTCTAGAAGCTTTGCTGTACTACTTAACGTATGACGAGTCTCAGCATCAGTTTTTGAGCGAATTGAATCGAATAAAATTCCAATGCGTAGGCGCTTAGAATTGGGTCGCTCAATTAGACCTAGAGCCGGTAGTTTCTTATTTTGATAATACTGTTCCGCACTGGCATAGAAATGTGCGGTATCGCGTACAGAGCGCGTCACTACCCCTTCACTGATAATATTAATCGGAAAAATAGCGGCTTGAGGTGGGGACATCAGTCGTCCGCGTGAGGGTTTTAGACCCACCAGACCACAACACGCTGCAGGAATACGAATTGAGCCGCCACCATCATTGGCATGGGCAATCGGCACTACACCTGAAGCCACAAGCGCTGCCGAACCGCCTGACGATGCGCCTGAGGAATAGTCCAAATTCCAAGGATTGCGCGTTGCTGGTTGACCCACAAATTCAGTTGAGGCATTTAAACCAAATTCAGGCAAAGTACTTTTACCCAGAATATTAAAACCTTGATCGATGAATAATTGCGTTAACGGCGAGTGTTGAGAGGCTATTTTTGGCGTAAATGCGTGTGAACCTTGAGTTGTTTTCATCCCAAGTACGTCAGTATTGTCCTTGACAAAAAAGGGGATACCAGCAAAGATGGAATACAGATTCGTTGAATTCTGGCATATTAAATTTTGTTGTGATTTCGCTTGAATAATTGCAAGATCAAAAGCTTCTTCTTGAATGGCATGAATATAGGGTTCCGCAGCTTTCGCACGTTCAATCGCAGCACGTGTCAACTCAAGTGGGCTTATCTCGCCTTTAAGAAGTAGTTCGGATAAAGCAACGGCATCATGGTCTCCCATAACATCTGATTTCTGATCTTGTTTTGCACTAACAATATTCTTCATATCAAGACTGTCCTTATCTTTGTAAATTTTTTACTGTGTGAATCATTTAGAAGCATCAACACTATATTAGACAATCAAGATTTTCAACAATAAAAAAAGCCCCTACTACTAAAGTAAGGGCTTTTTCAATTCAACTCAATGGAACCATTAAGTCAACTGAGCAACATTGATCTTACCAGTTTCGATTTTGTCTGCCTGAGTGGTGTATTCAGACATTTTGTCGAAGTTCAGGTATTGGTAGATGTCCGCTGACATGCTGTTGATGGTATTGGCATACGTCATATACTCTTCAACTGTTGGCAGCTTGCCCATGACAGCTGCAACTGAAGCCAATTCAGCAGAAGCCAGATACACATTGGCACCTTGACCCAAACGGTTCGGGAAGTTACGGGTAGAAGTTGATACACAGGTGGTGTTCGGTGCTACACGAGCTTGGTTACCCATACACAGTGAACAACCTGGCATTTCAGTACGCGCACCAGCACGACCATAAATGTTGTAGTAACCTTCTTCCATCAGTTGATGTTCATCCATACGTGTAGGCGGAGCAAGCCATAGACGTGTTGCGAGTGAACCACCCTCAACTTTATCCAACAGCTTACCAGCAGCACGGAAGTGACCGATGTTGGTCATACATGAACCAATGAACACTTCATCAATCTTGGTGCCAGCAACTTGTGACAATGGTTTCGCATCATCTGGGTCGTTCGGGCAGCACAGGATCGGTTCTTTGATTTCGTTCAGGTCTATTTCATAAACTGCAGCGTATTCCGCATCGGCATCAGCACGCAGTAAGCTTGGGTTAGCCAACCATTTTTCCATCGCTTCAACACGACGTGCCATAGTACGAGCATCGCCGTAACCTTGAGAAATCATCCACTTCAACATGGTGATGTTGGAGTTTAGGTATTCAGCAACGGATGCTTCAGACAATGTAATAGAACAACCAGCCGCTGAACGTTCTGCAGACGCATCCGACAATTCAAAAGCTTGTTCTACGGTCAGATCTTCCAGACCTTCAATCTCAAGTACACGACCGTTGAATACGTTCTTTTTGCCTTTCTTCTCGATGGTCAATTCACCGCGTTGAATCGCTGCGTAAGGAATCGCATGTACGAGGTCACGTAAAGTGATACCAGGTTGCATTTTGCCTTTGAAACGAACCAATACTGATTCAGGCATATCGAGTGGCATAACACCTGTCGCAGCAGCAAACGCGACCAGACCAGAACCCGCTGGGAAAGAAATACCGATTGGGAAACGGGTATGTGAGTCACCACCAGTACCAACAGTATCTGGCAACAGCATACGGTTCAACCAGCTATGGATGATACCGTCGCCTGGGCGCAGTGATACACCACCACGGTTCATGATGAAGTCAGGCAGGGTGTGATGAGTCGTTACGTCTACTGGTTTTGGATATGCAGCGGTATGACAGAACGATTGCATGACGAGGTCAGCTGAGAAGCCCAAACATGCCAAGTCTTTCAACTCATCACGGGTCATTGGACCAGTGGTGTCTTGTGAACCGACAGTGGTCATTTTTGGTTCGCAGTAAGTACCTGGACGGATACCGGTACCTTCTGGCAAGCCACATGCACGGCCAACCATTTTCTGTGCTTGGGTGTAACCTTTACCAGTGTCGGCTGGTTGTACTGGAGTGCGGAACAAGGTTGAAACTGGCAGGCCAAGCGCTTCACGTGCTTTACCAGTCAAACCGCGACCGATGATCAAATTGATACGACCACCTGCACGAACTTCATCCAGCAATACTTGTGATTTCAGTTCAAAAGTCGACAGTACTTCATCAGTACCGTTTTTGGTGATTTTGCCTTCGTATGGGAAAATGTCGATAACATCACCCATGTTCAAGTTAGCAACATCTGCTTCAAATGGCAGTGCGCCAGCATCTTCCATAGTGTTGAAGAAAATCGGAGCAATTTTAGAGCCGATACACACACCGCCATCGCGTTTGTTTGGGATGTGCGGCAAATCATCGCCAGTAAACCAAAGGACAGAGTTGGTTGCTGATTTACGGCTTGAGCCCGTACCAACCACGTCACCCACATAAGCAACTGTATGACCTTTCGCTTTTAATGCTTCGATTTGTTTGATTGGACCAATTTCACCTGGTTTCTCAGGAGTAATACCATCACGCGCGTTTTTCAGCATTGCATTGGCGTGAAGTGGGATATCTGGACGTGACCATGCGTCTTGAGCAGGTGACAAGTCGTCAGTGTTGGTTTCGCCGGTAACTTTGAACACGGTTACAGTAATTTTTTGTGCAACTTCTGGACGGCTGGTGAACCACTCTGCGTTTGCCCATGATTCAAGTACGGCTTTAGCGTGTGCATTGCCCGCTTGTGCTTTTTCTTGCACATCATGAAATGCATCAAATACTAATAAGGTTTTTTTCAATGCTTCAGCAGCACCAGCAGCAAGTTCTGGGTTATCCAGTGCAGAAACCAATGGCTCGACGTTGTAGCCACCCAGCATGGTGCCTAACAGGTATACAGCGCGCTCTTTGGTCACGAGTGGTGATGTTGCCTCACCTTTGGTGATTGCGGCTAAGAATGCAGCTTTCACATAAGCAGCTTGGTCTACGCCTGGTGGAATACGGTTTTCCAGTAAATCAACCAAAAAAGCTTCTTCGCCTGCTGGAGGATTTTTTAGGAGTTCAACAAGGCTTGCAACTTGAGTTTCATCAAGTGCTTTTGGTGGGACACCAAGTAGGGCACGTTCTGCAACGTGTTGGCGATAGGCTTCTAGCATGGTTTTGTCCTTTAGTAATATTAAGGGAAAAATTTGATAGGCAGCGATCCTTACAGAAAACTACAGCGTAAAGAGACTTTATTCAGCCCTGCTCTTCGCTCAACAATTAAAGCGGTTATTGCCTGAATGATCTCATCGAATCATCCCATGCAAATCGAGACGCTGCCTAGGTGTGGGAATGGTACTTGAATTTCCACTAAATGTTAATCAGATAAAGGCATAACGCCAGTGTAATGGCGCAATGATGAATATTTTTTTTGGAAATGGTGGCCAATTGAGCATTTATTATATTTTGTGTTGCAAATTTCTTTAATGCCAATACAGAGTTGAAAGCGCCACTTAATCTTCAATATTAGTCCTTTCTAATGTACCGAAACACACGATTTGTTCACCTAATGACTTTAGTCCAATCTTTTCTACGTTTAACCAAAAACGCTGCCCAGCAGACAAGTCTCCCCAATCTACAGTTAACATCAAACATGCTAGTTCTAGGGCTTCATCAACCGATAAAACCTCAACAGCTTCAAACGGCATAAACCGATTTACTTTGAAAAACAAAAGTTTGAAAAGTGTTTCTTTTAATGAGTAAATCATGGTGAGCCATTTTTCTCGCTCAATTGCCATTCTCTCTCCCAATCGCAGTTCATTTTCTGAAGCTATTAATTTAACGATGTCGTTTGCATGGTCGATCGAAAAAATGGTTTCGCAATCTATAGCAACCGAAGCGTATTGATTTTTTTGAGCAATGATCGCAATAGCTAAACCATTTTTTTCAAGCATGTTATGTGTAATTGATCCTATAAACTCGACAGGCCAAATAGGTAGACCTTGAGCGGTGCGTCCCATAACAGATTTTAATTGTTCCTCAGGACACAAAAATCTCTGTAAGGCGTGTATGGCGCTTAAGCGACCAGCTAGAAAGCTTGCTTTGCGCTGAGGAGAGGCCGTGCTGAGTTCTTGAGCCAAATTTCTGGCTAATTCACGAATAGACTCAGGGAAAAGATGCACAATTTCTGCATATTCATCGCTACGAAATACATGGCTTTCACAATGAATCCCTTCGGGTAACTTTAGTTTGACGATAGACACTATTGATTACTCAAATTTACTTGCACGCCATCGTAGGATAGCGCTAAATACTTGTCATAGCGCTCTTTAGTTGTCGGAGCGACACTTTTAATCGACAATACTTTCTTTATTAAATTTATTCTATTGTAATTGGATATTTTGTGAACTCTGCATCTCAAGAAAATCAAAACAACACTGATCACTCAGACATACGAGCTATTGTTCGTGGCGAAAACCGTCCAGATTTACTCAAGCATGAAGTTCTTGCTGATTTGTTCGAGGAGACCGTCTCTCGAGTACCAGAAAAAATTGCGCTCATTTTCAATGATGAAAATTTAGGGCAGCGGTCTGTGACTTATGCAGAACTGAATCATCAAGCGGATCTGGTGGCTCATCATTTAATCCAAAACGGTGTTGTTTCAGGCCAGATCGTGGGTCTTTGGCTGCCGCGCGGTATTGAGTTATTAGTGGCCCAACTTGGTATAGCCAAAGCAGGCGCAGCATGGCTTCCGTTTGATACAGAAACCCCTGTAGATCGTATTATGGTCTGCCTAGAAGATGCCAGTGCTGCGGGTTTAATCAGTGATGCAAATTGGCATTCTCGATTAGCACCTATTGAGCAACCTGTTTGGACAATAGAAGCCTTACTTGCCCCAGTTAGCGGTGTTTTAAGTCATCGGCAAAATTTTTTACCGAGTCATCCTGCTTATGTCATTTATACCTCGGGTTCTACAGGAAAGCCTAAAGGGATTGTGATTAACCAAGGTAGTATTTGTCATTTCTTACGTAGTGAAAATGCGGTTTTGGGCGTGCAAGAAAGTGATAAGGTTTATCAGGGCTTTTCAACAGCATTTGACATGTCTTTTGAAGAAATCTGGATTTCTTATTTGGTCGGTGCAACCTTATGGATTGCCCCGAAATCATTAACAACAGATCCCGATGCCTTACCTCTTGCATTGATCGAGAACCAGATTACGGTATTACATGCTGTCCCTACGCTACTGGCACTTTTCAGCATTGATGTCCCGAATTTGCGCATTATCAATCTTGGCGGGGAAATGTGCCCAGATTCGTTGGTTGAGCGATGGGCACTAGCCCATCATCAAATTTTTAATACTTATGGCCCGACAGAAGCGACTGTTTCCGCCAGTTTAGCGAATCTACATCGTGGACATCCGGTGACCATAGGTAAACCATTACCAAATTATGGTCTGCTGGTGGTCGATGACCAATTTAATTTGCTCAATATCGGTGAAACCGGTGAGCTCTGTATTTTCGGTATGGGCGTTGCTGATGGTTATTTAGGTCGTCCCGATCTCACCGCTGAGAAGTTTCTAAATAATCCATGGGCCCAGACACCAGAAGAATCTAAATTATATAAAACGGGTGACCTCGCGATTTTGGATGAAACTGGTCAGATTGCACTGCTGGGCCGTGCTGATGATCAAATCAAAATTCGTGGTTTCCGCGTAGAACTTGGCGAGATAGAAGCAATACTCACCGAACAAACAGGGATAGGTACCGCTGCAGTGCTACTGCGAAATGAAGATGGCATGGATCAGTTGATCGCATTTATCGTCCCCGATGGATCACAAGAACACGACTTACAAGCCAAGACGGAAAGTCTGAGTAGCACTCACTTACGGGCAAAGTTACGTGAAAAACTACCGCCTTATATGGTTCCCAATCGTTTTGAGGTCATCGAACAAGTTCCGCGGTTACTCTCTGGTAAAATTGATCGCAAAGCGCTACGTGTATTGCCACTGACGACAATCGTCGATCGTGCTGCTTCCGACGAACCAACCAATCCAGCCGAAGTTGCACTTTTCGGCGTACTGAATAAGTTATTTCCGAATGCTCCAATTCAACTGAGTGCCGATTTTTTTGATGATCTAGGTGGCCATTCATTACTGGCTGCACGTTTAGTTTCAGGCTTACGTGCTTTTCCAGAATACAGCCACATTACGATTCATGATCTTTATCAGAAACGTCGTGTTGGGGCAATTGCAGAGAAAATGGCTGAGCAATCCGCCCAACAAGATAATATTGCGGCGTGGCAACCGGAAGAATTACAAGATCATACAGCACGCCGTTTCTTCTGCGGGCTGGCTCAAATCATTTTGTTGCCTTTCCTCATCAGTCTGCATATTCTGCAGTGGCTTGCACCCTTCTTCACCTACCACTTTTTGACAGGTAGCCCTGACGATAATATTTGGTATGCAATCGGTGTTTCACTTGCCGTATTTTTATTGACACAAATTACTGGTTTTGCAGTTTCGATCTTCGGCAAACGCTTATTGCTTCTAAATATCAAAGCGGGAAGGTACCCACTTTGGGGCGTTGTTTATTTACGTTGGTGGCTTGCTGATCGTCTTTCTGACGTTGCACCAGTGCATTTGCTATCGGGCTCTTCTTTATATCACTGGTATTTACGAGGTATGGGGGCAAAGGTAGGGCACGATGTTTCCATTGGCTCTATTCATGTACGCATGCCTTCCCTTGTTAATATTGGTGATGGTGTTAGCATTGGTTCATCGGTGAATCTGGAGAATGCTCGCGTTGAACGCGGCTGGTTGGTTCTAGGCAGTATTAATCTCGAAAAGGAAAGTTATATTGGATCTTATGCAATCTTAGAAAGTGATACTACGATCAAAACTTATGGGCGTTTGAATGGTTTATCCGCACTCTCCCATGGACAGACAATCAATGAATATGAAGTTTGGGATGGTGCACCGGCTAAGAAAGTCGAAATTTTTGATCCCGCTAGCTACCCGCCACGTCCAGCTGTATCAAATACACGATTGATTGGAGAGTTTGTATTTTTCTTAGCCAGCGTCATGGTTGTGGCCTGTCTATTCTTTATCCCGATTTTCCCAACGTTTATTATTGTTGACTGGTTTGATGCACATTGGTTAAGTCCACTTCTTGCTGCTGACAATATTACGTTAACTGCGGTGCATTATTTCATCTTAGCAATCCCTGCTAGCGCCGTTATGATTATTGTGACTGCTTTATTGTCTGTGGCAATTCGATGGATTGCGTTACCACGTCTAAAACCGGGAATCTCATCAGTTCATAGTGAAACGTATTATCGCAAATGGTTTGCAAACCAGATTCAGGAATCCAGCCTGCAAATCCTACGTGGGGTTTATGCCACCGTTTATGCACCAACGTGGTATCGAATGCTGGGTGCTAAAGTAGGTCGTGATGCTGAGATTTCAACGGCTATGGGCGTTGTGCCAGACATGCTAACTCTTGGCGATGAGAGCTTTATTGCCGATGCAGTGATGCTCGGTGATGAGGAAATCAGTGGAGGATGGATGATTCTAAAACCCACTGTTGTTGGCAACCGCAGTTTTGTCGGTAATGGCGCGTATGTCCCAGATGGTACGACAATTCCTGATGGGGTCTTGATTGGTGTGCAGTCTAAAGCGCCAGAGCATGCGATTAACGAAGGGGAAACATGGTTTGGATCACCGCCAATACGCCTCCCTGCTCGCGAGAAGATGACGGGTTTTACCGAAGGGTTAACATTTAAGCCGACCATATTGCGCCGTATTGCGCGGGGCTTCATCGAAGCAATGCGTATAGTGCTACCACTTGCGCTTACGATTGGTGTGGGTTACATGGTCGTACTCTCAGTCATTGAAACGACAGAAAATCAAGGGTGGACTGCTGGGTTTGCTATGCTGATTTTATGTGGACTGCTTTATGGGGTTGGCTGTTTTATTTTTGTTGGCTTGCTCAAATGGATTTTGATCGGGCGCTACAAACCTAAGTCTGTGCCGATGTGGACACTCTTTGTTTGGCTCAGTGAAGCGGTAACCAGTCTCCATGAGTCTGTCTCAGTCCCAAACTTCCTAAACTATTTACGCGGTACACCACTGTTGCCTTGGATGTTCCGCTTGATGGGTACAAAAATTGGTAAACAGGTCTATCTAGATACCACAGATATCACTGAATATGATTGCGTACAAATTGGTGATCATGTAGAAATGAATAGTTTCTGTGGACCACAGACGCATCTATTTGAAGACCGAATCATGAAGATTGGGCACGTCATCATCGGTGATCGGGTTTCGGTGAGTGCGCGTAGTATTATTCTATATCATGCAGAAGTGGGCCATGATGCCTACCTCGGGCCTTTGACCTTGGTAATGAAGGGTGAGCAAATTCCGCCATCAAGCGCATGGACTGGGTCGCCTGCCGTACCATGGAGAAAGGCAGACTGACCATACTTTTGTATATCTGAAGCCGTATGAGCAATCTCATACGGCTCTTCAAGATTTAAGGAAATGCTATTCTTTTTCTTCAACTGCTATTATTTCTAATAAATTCACGTCCAGACTTGAATCTGCGTAGACCCAGACGCGTACCTCCAACTCAGAAACTGCGTCATCGAGTAAAAGTGGCATATCCAGAATTAAGTTACTGTCTTCAATTTTAATCAATGGGTAACTGTCAATAATAACGACCCTATCTTTGTTAATTGTCACTTGTGCGAAAGCATGAAATTCACCGCCTAATGACCTAATTTCACCATAAAGTTTAACGCGATATTGCCCAGCCTCAAGGGGGGTATATGGGCCATGAACAAGGAATCCTTGTACGCCAGTTGTACGAATGGCTGTACCGGACTTTTTGCCAACCTGAGTCGCCAAGCGAATATCTGCACCATCAAAGCGAGAAATCGAATTTGAGTTATCGTATGTCTCATAGAGTGTCATCGTTGCCTCTGAAACAGTCGCTGCAAGCAGCGCATCATCATGTGCCGAGTCGATAAGCTCAGGTTTCCACGCTTGAATGACATCGTTATATAATCCTTCCCACTGCTGAATGACCGAATCCAGTCCGACTTTTTTTCGCAATGTCGATGATACTTCCGTAATAGTCTTAGCATCATATTGTTCAAGCGCATGCAGCATCGATTCCGTACGAATGGTGTGCTCAACAACTTTACGACATCCCATAAAACTGTCTGGCCAATCTTGAAGCAGCTCAGATGACAGTATCCCACCAAAGCCATTATGGTCGGTTAAAATGACCATTGCTCCTGTGGCAGATGCTTCAATGGCACTGCGTGAAAAAGCAAATACGACATCTGCTTCCAGAAACCTTTCGGGCAAATTGGTGGCTATTTTTCCGACTCCACTGCCTACAGCATCAACTTCAATTCCCCGAAGTTTGCATGCTTTTTCAATCTCAGGCACAAAGTCTGCGATATGTTTTGTCACGATCAATGCTTTAGAGGGTTTTTTTGCGATCTTCTGTCGTAAGGGAAATTTTGTGAGATCGACACCATTAGCAATGATTTGAATTTTTGATTCGGGCACACCATCTACGATCATTCGGTCACGGCATACGGCATCAATAGCAACGTACCCTCCTATCCGATTTAAGAGCGGTGGTGGCGAATCGTATGGAGAAACGGAGTCATGGCAAACAAAAACTGCTGGAGTTTTTGGAAAACGGATTAAAGCGGCGATCAAAGCGACATTATGATGACCATGAATAATATCGGGAACAAAACCGATTTTCCCGATTTGGTTTGTGACGGGGATGCCCAGCGTTCTGGCAATTCTTGCGGTTGCACCGAGCATAGGACTAAAGATTGCAACACGATGTCCCCTAGATTTTAGGGCATATGCAAGTTCGACCGTCGCAACTTCCGTACCGGAGCGCCCAGATAAAATGATGTTTGTAATTAAAATCGAAAGCATAGGTCTTATTCCCCCAAGTTTTATTATATAAAGCTGAGTTTTAGATGATGATTATTAGAAATAAAACAAAACTTTATAGGTTTTATAACTCTAGACTATTGGAAAAGCAACTGAATACACTGAAAATTTGTAGCTATTACTTTTAATTTTCCATGAAGGTGTCATGGAAAATTAAAATCGAATAATTATTAAAAGGTGGATATTATGATGTAGAAAATAAACTACGGAGAATTTTTGTAGTTAGGCAATATATTGATTTAAATTGAATTCGCTTTCCTGTAACTCATGATCAACAGGAGAAATTTCTATTGAGTACACTTCTAGGCGAGAATCAGCTGAAACATTGATTCTAATTTCGATATCAGTCGCAGATTCATTCAAATAAAGTGGGATATCTACAATTAGATCACTACTCGGTACATGACTAAGCGGAACTTTTATTAATTTTTTCATCCCTCTTTCTATCGTAACATCAACATAGTCCTGTTCATTTAAAAAGGTTATATTGCCGAAAATTTTAACTCGGTAATAACCATTTTTTAGAGGGATGTACGGACCAAATAAAAGAAAACCTGCTACCCCAGTTGTTGTAAGGGCTGATTTGGTTTTTTTTCCAACTAAGGTTTTCAAGCGAGGATTGGCTGCATCAAAACGATAAACTGCGTAACGCTCCATATCATCATCAGAATACTTCTCAGCTACGTTGAATGTCATGTGTGCAACATAAGATGCAAGCAAGGCATCGTCATGTGCAGGATTGACAAGACGTTTAGGTGAAGAAATTACCTCCTCATATAATGTTTCCCATTTTAGTGCTAATGCATTAAGGTCAACTTTTTCTCGCACTATATATGATATTTTTTTGAGCTCTTCGACGTTATAACTATCTAACGCTGTAAGGATATCTTCAGAACTAACATGTTTATTTAAAAAGTGTCGGCGACCTAAATTACAATTTGGCCATTCTTCAATCATGTTCGATGAGAGAATGCCCCCATAACCGCTTCCATCAGTCATGATAACCATTGCGCCTGTTGCAGCCGCCTCAATTGCACTTCTTGAGTAGCCGAAGACAACATCAGCTTTTTGAAATCGAATCGCTAAATCATCAACAACTTTTCCGACACCAACACCGACAACACTAAGCTCAATCCCTCTAAGATCACATGCTTTTTTTATTTCAGCAACATAATCGGTATTCAGTTTGGTTACAACTAATGCTGATTTGGGGGTGATCGCATAATCTATTCGAGGCTTAAATAAGTCTAGATTTACTGCATTAGCTATAATTTGAATTTTTGTGTCAGGAACACCGTCTAATACCATTCGATCGCGGCATGCATGGTCGATAGCTATATAAGCACCAATTCGGCTTACTAACGGGGGGGCAGCATCATAAGGGGTTGATGAATCATGGCACACAAATATGGCCGGGGTTTTTGGAAAGCGGATCAATGCAACTGTTAATGCTGTATTATGATGTCCATGAATAATATCTGGTACGAAGCCGATCGACTCAATTCGATTAGTAACAGGTATCCCTAGAACTCTTGCCCTATGTGCAGTAGGTCCTAGTGATGGACTATATATCGCTACACGATGCCCTCGACCCTTTAAGGCATATGCTAGCTCTACTGTAGCAATCTCCGTCCCGGACCTCTCTGCTAAAATGAGATTTGTCATCAAAATAGATGCCATGAAATCCTTCCCTGTTTTATATTACTCAATCCACTAAGCCAAGCATGCTAAGTTTTAATCTACTTAGGTACAACTCAGACTGTTTATTATAGATTCGAATAAAAGTGTGCACGTTTTTTTGTTTGCGTACTGGCTCACATAAATTCGGGTATTTACTATCTAATTAGTGACCTAAACACACAATTTGTTCATAGCGAAACAATTATTGCTTATCAACGACCCATCAATTTATTAAGTTCATATGTATTCATAAAAGCGTTGCTACAACCAATCTGAATAAATCAGTTGCATTTTGATACGACTCTGTATTGAGTGAGAATGATGATGTATGGTACTGTACTGTACAGTACGATAATGAGTGTATTAAGGGAGCACATTCAAAATATACTCATTCATGCTTTATCAATACACGAAATTCAGCAAAATACTGCAAGTTTTGAGATGACTAGGCTGGACATTTTTTGTCAATAACCCATGGAATTCATAATGCCCGATACAATCGAAAACACGCAAATCCACTCTATCGCAGATACGATGCCTAATTTACCGCAGACAAAACGTGGGATTGATCGACGCGAGGCATTACTGGCAGCGGCAGATGAGTTGTTTTTGCAGCATGGTTTTGACGGTGTCAGTTTAGACAGTTTAGTTGCGCATGTTGGTGGCTCTAAAGCATCGATTTATCAGTATTTTGGTTGCAAAAAAGGTTTATTAGTTGCTCTGGTTCAACGGCGGCATGAACGTTTCTTCGGTGAAAATGCCTTACCTACAGAACTTGGTACATCAAGTGTGCGCGAAGTTCTTATAGATACCGCGCTGAAGCTATACAATGCTGTTATTCAGCCAGATAAAATCGCATTCATGCGTTTAATTGTTCGTGAATCACAGCGCGATCCAGAAATTGGTCGTATTGCTTATGAACTTGGACCTGCACGCGGACAGTCCACAATGGCTAAGATATTAATGGATGCTGATGCACGTGGAGATATTTATTGTCCACACCCTTTTGAATCGACTGTTATGTTTGGCGGTTTCTTGCAGCATATTAAGTGGCGAATACTGATCGGGCTCCCACCATTAGAAGAAAATGTAAGTGTTGATGATTTTTTTGAATTTTTTATTGATCGTTTTTTGGCAGCACATCACCCTAGCCATAGACCAGTTCATTAACAATTCACGTTATTTATCTCATTTTGCAGCTAAGAGGTAATTGACACCCGTTCAAAAAGCCTCACTTTGTGTCCCCATATTTAAAAATATCTGTCATGGCTTCTATGACTAAATCAATAAGATGAACTTGCGCGTAGGTCGTAAGCGCAAGTATTTCTCCCTGCCCTTCATATTTATCAAGTATAATCTCTGGTTTTTCTAATCTTTGGCGTATGGAAGTGCGGTTATTGCTTACATATATGCTTAAGTGAAGATTGGATTAGGCCATCTCACGTTTTTAGAAAATGAACGAATAATAGAATTGCGAGAAGTTTTTTTTGCAACAATTCGCGGAGTTAGCATGTTGCGGTTAGCCAGTCAGCCTCCACGGCACTTTTTAAGTTTACTCGATACTACACCCGAGGAACTGCATAATATTTTAGATCGGGCAATCGAGCTTAAAGCATTGCATCGTCAGGGTTTATTGCATCAGCCCTTTCATGGTCGTGTACTTGGGATGATTTTTGAAAAATCCAGTACACGCACACGGATATCTTTTGAAGCTGGCATGAGTCAGCTTGGAGGAAGTGCGATTTTTTTGTCACCACGTGATACTCAACTGGGCCGTGGTGAACCGATCGAAGACTCTGCACGGGTTATTTCGCGGATGGTTGATATCGTGATGATTCGTACTTTTGCGCATGAAACCGTTGAACGTTTTGCCGCCTATTCACGTGTGCCTGTGATCAATGGACTCACTGATGATCACCACCCGTGTCAGCTTTTGGCCGACTTGCAAACCTATAAAGAAATGCGTGGTGACTTTGCTGGGAAGACCTTCGCCTGGATCGGTGATGGTAACAACATGTGTAACTCTTATATCCATGCGGCACATCAATTAGGATTCAAGTTAAAGATTGCTTCGCCATACGGGTTTGAACCGGATCCTGCACTGTTATTTGAATACGCACATTGTGCCGAGCTAGTCTCGTCGAGTGAAGCTGCAGCTGAAGGCGCACATCTCGTTGCAACCGACGTCTGGACCAGTATGGGGCAAGAAGCTGAACAAAATATTCGTAAGCGTCGATTTGCAACTTATCAAATCACTCCTCGATTACTCGATTTAGCGGCAGATGATGTCCTGTTTATGCATTGTTTACCAGCGCATCGCGGTGAAGAGATTTCCGAAGATATGCTTGATGATCCGCGTGCGGTCGTATGGGATGAGGCTGAAAATCGTTTACACGCCCAAAAAGCGCTTATGGAGTTTTTATTAAGACCGGCTGTTTAATGCACTCAATACTGTCATTAAAGACAGGTTATTGTGTGTAAATAAGAACAACTGGAAAAACTAAATTATGATAATTCCTTCTTTTATCAATGAAATCATCAATCATGGTGCTTTAGGCGCGACGATTGGGATTATCTTTTTTTGTTATATTCAGGAGGATGCGGGTCTCATTTTGTCAGCAACACTTGCTTCAACAGGTGTTGTTCCGCCTTTCTATGCGTGGGCTGGTGCATTCTTTGGAATCTGCACCGGTGATCTGACAATATATTTGATTGCCAGAATACTGCGCAAACCCATGGGAAATATACAATTTAATAGTGATGCTGCAATTTCAAACAAAGAATTGTTTATGTGTCGCTTTGTCCCTGGTTTGCGCACTGTGGCATATGCTTGGTGTGGAATCAATCGCATGCCAATTTGGCGTTTTGGCCAAGTCATTTTTTGGTCGGGTATCGTATGGACGGGTACCGTTTTCAGCTTAATTTACTGGGTAGGTGTACAACTAGGTGATCTTCCGATTTATTGGAAGCTTTTACCCGTTGCGTTGGTTATTGGTTTAATTTTATGGTGGCGACGTCATTGGCATCCAGCTTTCTTAAATAAAAAAATAGATGAAGATGTTCAAAAGACTATTCATGACAGTAGCGATATTATTTTACCGACTCGTGAACAAAATAATCTCGCAAAAAATGAGCCGAAAGAATAAGGGAAACAATTTTAAGAGTGCTAATTAAAGTACCAAACATTGAACATTTAGCCTTAGTAATAAAAAACGAGTTCCTTTCGATTATAGCTCAATCAAAAATCTAGATTGAGTTGCCTTTCCCCAATCTAGATTTTGATTCATAATTTTTTTGTCTCGCAAATCAGATGTAACATCTAGAAACGCCAGTTATAGAAGAAATCGATTGCACGATCCAGAGAGGAACTCGCCTCCATATATAGCCGTTGCGTCATTTGATAGCGAAGTGTCAGCTTGTTGATCGGTGTAAATACGCCAACCCCATAACGCAGATAGAGATCAGGTGAAATATAGCCAGTGACATTGACTGTAGTTCCATCGCCACTTCCCTCTGCATCAAAAGTCAGATTACTTAAACCAAAAGCACTACCCAGTTTATTGGTAAAACCACGAGAGCCACTTAGCCCCGCACTAATACCTGCTGCGGCTATGGCATTGTTTACATCTGAACGGAAACCCGCGGTGTTGTTAATCGTTGAGCTCGTCGAGTTGATATGTCCCGATAAAATCGCACTGTAGGTTTCTTGATCGGTTAACCCAGCATCATTAAATGTGGTGATCTTAGGATTACTTGCACGACCTGTGATTCGGAGCCCTACAGTATGGCTATCAATAATCTTAAATGCCTCGATATCCAATTGTGGCTGCAGCATAGGTCCACTGAAAATGACATTGCTCTTACTCAACGTCAGCGCTTGACCATAAGCTTCAACCCGTGCGTTACGCTGCAATGCAATTTGTCCTACGGCAGTCATACCACCTTGTCCGCGCTGGCGTATATGCAATTGACCAAGGAGTTTCGCATTAGAACCAAAGCCCCTAAAATAAACAGCATCGCCCAAAGCCGCATCGATATCCGCATTGATTGTCCATGCTTTTACATTTTGAAGTACGGTATCGACATTTTGATCCAAGCGCACGACACGGACGTCTGCAGATTTTGAGATTGCATTGCTTCCTGTGCTTGCGCCAGGAGTGATAGAGCCTCGAGGGACATCAATACGACCATTAATTGTTACTTGCTTGTCTATAGGTAAGACCTGAACATCTATTGAAGGACTAACCCATACAGCGACCATCGGCGGTTGACGTATTTCTAATTCTTTTGCGACTAATTTTAAGTTAATTTCAGGCTTATCAACCCATGTTGCTAATCCAGTCAAAGTTCCCTTTCCGTCTCCACTCATAAATTGCCCATTGATACTGGCTTGAGTCCCGCGGATACTGGATGAAAAATTGATGTCATGCAGATTCAACGGTAGATTTGTCGCAACAATGCGACCATTATTAAGCTTAAATTCACCATAGAATGCAGGATTTGTAAGTGGACCACTCATCCCGCCTGCAAGTGATGCAACACCTGAAAGATCGCGAATACCGGGTAAAAACGGTTTCAAGACTTGCAGTTGTACATCATCTAAAACCAACGCACCATTAATGGTTTTTGTTTCAGGTTTTGGATCAATCAGTGCATCAACATACCCTGTACCGATACTGGGAGTTTTAGCATCAAAACGGAGTTTTATACCATCACTTTCAGTTGCCAGTAGTAGACTTAAGCGTTGATATGGCATGGTACTTGGTGGGTCTTGTGGATCATCCGCAGCCAAACCAATAAAACCATTGTCTGTTGAGATTTGGGCGTTGATTTGCGGCGATGTGTTGGCTTGCCAACTGGCCGTTGCATGACCTTGTAATTTTCCAGTCCAGACCATGCCACTTGGCATCACGTCATTGAAACCGGCTAGATCTAATGCATCAAGTGCAATTGCGACATGACCAGCTTGCGCACTGGCAATCAAAGGTTCCGTAATGCATAATTTACCTGCACCAGACCAGCAATGTGCGGCTAATGTGACTGCTTGTGTTTGATGTAAATATTGTAGTGCCGCAGCTTGCTCTTGTTTTAAGGTGAGCTGCTTCGTACTTAAGGCGCCTTGGCGTATCTGACCAATCCAATCCATTTGCTCGTTCAAGCCACCAGCTAATTGCACCGAAAATTGTGTTTTCGGTGTTTTAATTGCCATATCTAAAGCATGAGATTTTTGTGTGCCTGTAAGCTTGGCATTAACATTGTTTATAACTTGCTTCCCTCGACGCAAGTCATTCACGTTGAGTGTCAATTGACTCGGTTGGAGCCCTAGTTGAGGAATATCACCAATAAGAGTGGCATTTTTGATGGTCAGCTCAGGCATTTTTAATTGTTCTACCGACAAATTAATATGCGCATCAGGTGACTGGCTTTGGCCAGAGAGAGAAACTGTTCCATAGACTCGACCATTTAAATTTGGGCTAATCTGCCCTAAATTCCGGGCATCAATATTCATCAAGAAATTACCAACAGGAGCACCTGTACCACTCGCACTGGCACCACCATTTGCAGTAACACGGTTACCAGCCCAATCAACCATAAAGTTGTTGGCAATTAAACGTTCTGGTAGCGGCGATACTGCTTTGGGATTGAAAATGGCACTCAAAGAGCCCTTTGCCAGTAAAGGTTGTTTTTTCAATGATCCTGCTAAATCTAATTGTGAAATTTGAACATTGCGTACCAAAGCATCCCATTGTCCTGTTGTGTTAAAGGCACCGCTGAGTGCGCTTGGATAAGTTGGGACAAAGAAACCTAAATTAAAATTATTGAGTCGACCTGTCGCTTGCCATTGAAGACCAGCTTTGGTCATAATTTGACCTGTTGCACTGATCTGACCTGCTGCGCCGTTATGTTCAAAACGCTCGATTCGGGTGAGGTCTGGTGTACCTGAAACCTGAATATTCAGATTCCCGGTGGGCGCTTCACTACCTTTTAAATCACCATCAAATTTTGCGGAGTATGATTTCAAACCGCTTGTATTCTTAGCGGTATTCATCAGCAAAATTGCTTGTCCCTTTCCTGTAAGAGAAATATTTCGTGATGGAGTACTAGCTCCTTTTTGTACGGATTCTGATTGAAGGATTCCCGTTAGTTCAGGCTGTACAGAAATGGTTTGTTGTGCTTGCGTACTGATTCCCGAAGCTGTAATTGCACCCTGTAAGCGTTGTATTGGTGAAGAGACAATAGAAGTAAGGTCTAAACCTTTGGTTGCAACTGAAGCAGCCCAAGTCATCGGTTTGGCGGCTTTCTTCTTCTCTGCTTTGGTAGCAAAACTAATATTTGCTGCAGCACCTAAAGACCCAGCATCTCCTTTGAACGTCAAAATCGGAATCTTCACACCCGTTGGCTGACTGATAATGGTGGCTGCATAATGCCCAGATGGCACATGCTGGCTGGGAAGCATTTCAATCGTTGTATTAATGGTTGTAAGACCTTGGTGCATTCCGATTTTTGCAGTACCGCTTCCAGTATTAATCTGTCCAGCCCCAGCTAATGTACGACTCAGGTTTTGCCATCGTGCATCTACGGCAAGTGGAAGGCTATTATTTCCCATGCTTCCTGCACGCCCCACGCCCACAATCCATTGTTCACCTACAGAACTAATTAATCTGACCCCCAATTGGGTATGGTGTTTCCCCATCAATGCGGTATGACGAAATGGTCCAGTTAATGTTTCAGGTAGGTACGTAGAATAAGGTTTTATATTTTCTGGTAGTAAATTGGCGACTTTGACACCTGTAAATTGCCCTTGGATAAACCAACGTAAATCACCCTGCCAATCCAAACGCCCAAAACCAGTTGCTGTCCCTTGTGCAATTTTTGCATTTAAAGATTGGATATCCAGACCCTTGTAGTCCGTAAACAACTTAACATCGTATTGTCCAGCAGGAACGCTGCTACCCATGAAGTCAGTGACGATATGAATATCTATACCATGAGGGAGGCTTGAAATTTCAGCTTGCCCCGTTTTTGAGTAGAAATTTTGGTCCGTGACAATGGGCCAATGGAAATCATTCCAATTTAACTTACCTTTCAACGATAAAATATGATCCATGGGACGTACAATAAGATTGCCACCCATCACATCCTTTGTTTGTGCAACAAGACCTGCATGTATTTCTTCTAAATCACCAGTAACATTGACTTGGAATGGTGGAAAGCCTTCTTTATGCAACAAAGGGATTGCTAAGCGACCAGTAAGTTTGATGGGATAATGACGATTAAACTCCATGTCACCAGTAACTTGATCTGCTTCAAATTCTGCGCTCTTAATACTGGAATCTTTTAAAGTAAGTAAATCCTCTTTCCAGCGCGCTTCTCTCAAATGGACTTGAGTAAAAACAATGTCAACTCTAGGTTCAAGTTGATGGGAAACGGGATCAAGAACCACTTGACTAATAGTTAGACCATTAATAATGCCTTCATTCACACGAAGTACGACCGGCAGTTTAATCGGGGTATAGGTAAAAGGCTTGCCGTTGGAGAGGGTTTTTGAATGGATAACCAAATCATCTATAACGGCATGACTTAAATGCACTTCTCCTGCAAGTACTGAACGCCAGCCAATTCGAGCAACTATCTTCTTTGCAGTAATATCGGTCTTTTCTAAATTGACTCGAAATTGATCTAATGTCACGCCATTTTGCAAGTTACCGCCTACATAATGATAGGTAACTAGATGCTGAAGCGTGCCAGCCTTGTCGAGTAGAAATTTTGTCCCAGAATCCGATCCTGCAAGAGCAAAGAGACCAATAACTAAAAGGGCAAGCAGACCAAAAATTAGACTAAAGACACCAACTAATACACGTCGCAATGTCTTTTTTTTAGGTAATGTTGGTTGAGTTGTTGATTGTTCAGGAGCAGTCATTAAAGTGGCGCTCCTATGTAGAATACCAAACGAACAGGTACACTTCTTTCAGAAACACCAGCAGCGATATCCACTCGAACCGGCCCTACCGGAGAAGCCCAACGTACACCAAAACCAGCACCAACCTTAACAGGATCCGTAAATCGTTTATCGAAAGCATTACCCGCATCAACAAATACCGCCCCGCGCCATTTGGGTTTAAATAAATAATTATATTCAAAGGATCCTACGGCAAGGTTCTGACCACCAATATTATAGCCATTGCGCTGAGTCGATAAACTCTTATAGTCAAACCCCCGAATACTCTGATCTCCACCGGCAAAAAAGCGCAGATTATAAGGAACATCATCAAAATTAGTGGTGATAATGGATCCTAGATCCGCACTGGCAACAATCTGATGCTTAACTGCAAAGGTCTGTAATCCGCGAAATCCAGCACGTAAAATCACCATATTGGCATCAGAAAACGCGGTTTTAGCACCAGTGTCGATTTGATAAAATTGACGAAAACCTGAAGTCGGATTAATTCCTCCTTTAGAGGTGACTTTATTGAGTCCAAATCCAAAGAGCAGCGCTTGTTGATTGGTACTAATCCCTGCAACGTTAAATGGCGGAGGTAATGTTGAGGGGTCAACATTATCAAGAGCATTGTTTTCAAGCTGATCTAAACGATAACGTATCGAGTATGTGCGTTGCCAATCCCCAGCAGGTTTAACAGCACGTTGTGCCCCCACCGTTATAGTTTTAGTATTAACATCCAATCCACTGGTTTCATTTAATTTTTCATCTTCAAACCCACCGAACACACTAAACACGTCTTCAAGTGGGCTTCCCAATGGGATGTTATATTTCACATCCAAGGCTTTACGAATTTTTGATGCTTCAGCATTGGCATCGAAACTATGTCCTGAGTCATTTATCAATGCACGGCGGTATTGAGTCCGAATTCGAGGTCCAGTATCGGTTCCAAAGCCCAGTCCGACCTCAGCGCTGTTAGGATGATCCGCATTCAGTAAAACAATGACGGGAATGCTATATTTCGCATTGTTAGTAGCTGGTGAGTGATCATCTTTGATGTCAACAGCTTTGACAGTAGCGAGGCCAGTATTTTGATCATTTAAGATTGAGGAATCGATAGCCCCTTGTAAGGCTGTCTTGGCCTGAGCTGCCGGCGTAGCATCTTTACTAGCTGTCGGAGATTCAGTTTCATTAGTCTTTGGTGGAGAGGCACCATCTTTCGCAGCCGAGTTGCTGTCTGTCGGCGGCTTAATCTCAGCTGTACTTGATACTGTTGCAACTGCTGGGGTACTTGTTGCCTCGTCAACTAACGCATCTGGCGTTGGCGCATCAACTTGAACATTATTAAAATAACGCGTATCTAATAAATTGCGAGATAATTTTGCAAGTGCGTTTGCACTATAAGGGTCACCGGGTTTGAACGGTTGTAATGTAGCAAGTACCTCAGGCTTAATGGGTAGTTTAGTGCTGCCATTGGTATTTTTATAAATCACATCACCAAACTTATACCGTACTCCGCTCTCATATGCCAAAACAATATCTGCTGTTTTGGTTGGAAGCGTCACTTGTACATCATGGGCAAGAAAATGCCCTAAAAAATACCCTCGATCTGTTGCCATATTAATAATTCTATTTTTTGTTTTTTCATATTCACCATGGTTGAAAATATCACCAACTTGTAAATCTGGCGAGCTTTGCAGACGTATAAAGGGTTTATCTTTTGCAGCTTCACCAGTAATTTCGATTTTTTGACTTGCAACTTTCACTGGATCACCAGGTACGACATCAATAATTAAGGTATCCGTGCCATTTTTGCTGAATCTGAAATTGGCATCGTAATAGCCCACTGCCTGTGCAGCATCTGTTGCTAGGCTTCTAAAACGAGGAAGACCAAACTGGAAATCTTCGAAATCAGAAATCGTTACCTGTTTTAAAGTTTCGATTAAATTTGTCTCAAGTTCTTCAGGGGCGCCATTGACCTTAACTGAAATGGTAGGCTCAGCGGGCATTGCTACGTATTCTTCCGTTGTATCCGGTTTCCGCCAAAAAAATATGGTATTTCGCACGCGTTTGAAGAAGCCGGGCTTGGCTTTTGGTGTAGCGACAGGAGTATCTGTATTGGCTGTTGACGGCGTGGGTTGACGAGCTACTGCTGATGAGGCTCCTGCTTCAGTTGAAGTCACAGCCGATACTTTGGTTGTAGTGGTTTCATCGCTAGCAGTGGATGAGTTGTTGGATGCATCCGCGTTTACTTGAGTGTTCGTATCATTAGTATTTTGAGTCGAATCAATAGGTGGTGATTGTACCGGCTCGGCGGCTTGAATCGCTGTTGATGTCAAACTAGCACCAACGACCATCCACACAAATGATGAAAAACGCGAAATTGGCATGCAAAAGAACCTGTTTGACTACCGAATAGGATGAGTGGTGACCAGATGAATAATAACGTGTTGTCCTAAAGCTTGCTAGTGAACTCAGAGATCGTTATGGTAGCAGTCGCCTGTATTCTAGCTGAGCGGTTCATGCCTAACCAATTTTCACTTCTAAAAACACGACGTTTTTTACCAATTTTTATCACCCAATTTTTGGGTGCATTAAATGACAATACATTTAAGCAAGCTTTAGTGATCTTGTTCACATTTCATGCTGCTGAAATCATGCATATTCAGCCGACTATTTTAAATAACCTTGCTGCAGGCTTATTTATTTTGCCGTATTTCTTATTTTCCTCTACGGCTGGGCAAATCGCAGATAAGTTTGAGAAATCGAAGCTTACTCAATATATCAAAATCTTTGAAATTTGCATTATGTTGTTGGCAACAATAGGTTTTTTTACACATAATTTTTGGCTGCTGATGTTTGCTTTATTCCTCATGGGAACGCATTCGACTTTTTTTGGCCCTATAAAATACAGCATATTACCCCAGCTTCTTGCGAAGAAAGAGCTGGTGGGTGGCAATGGCATGTTTGAAACAGGAACCTCTCTTGCAATCCTCGCTGGCATGATTTTGGGTGGTGCAATTATGGCCAATGCGGGTGGAAATTTTGCGTGGATCAGTGGAACTTTATTGGCAATTGCAGTGATTGGATATTTGTTTTCTCATGAAATTCCTGCGCAATCTGTTGGACATGCTCAATTAAAAATAAATTGGAATGTTTTTGTAACTACTAAAGAAACATTAGTTTATGCCAGTAAATTAGGTGATGTTTTTTACACAATCATTGGAATCTCTTGGTTTTGGTATTACGGCGCTACCTTTTTGACTCAAATTCCAGAATTTACCCGTGTTGTGCTACATGGATCGGAAAGTGTGGTCACCTTTTTATTGACTATTTTCTCCATCGGAATTGCATTGGGTTCTTTGCTGTGTGAGCGTTTTACAGGGCATACCGCTAGCTTAAAATTAGTGCCTGTGGGTGCCGTAGGTCTTGCGGTATTCTCAGCAATACTTTATCTCTCCACCCAAAATCTCGTCCATGTAACCCATCATCAAAATATTGTAGAAGTGGTCCACCAATCCCAATATTGGCCCGCATTATTTTCATTGTTCGGTATTGGAGTCTTTGGCGGTTTTTATATTGTGCCGTTGTATGCGCATTTGCAGTCTGACGCACCAGAATGTTTTAGAGCACGCGTGATTGCAGCAAATAGCATTATGAATGCACTATTTATGGTGATTTCAAGTCTAGTGTCTGTCGCGATCTTGTCAGGGTTACATCGTACAATTCCAGAATTGTTTTTAATCACAGCCATATTGAGTACCTTAGTTTCATTGATTGTTATCCGTCATTTACGAAATAATGGTCAAGAAGACTCAACAAAAAACTTGGAGTAATTGCAATGCGCCGCCAGACTTTAGCCGATCGGATTATCAGCTCCTTTGATCAAGCTTTACGGAGTGTGGTGCCTCATAGCACACAAGCGGATCGTCCTCTTCCACATCCTGAAGCAACCAGTGCACTGAATGTCAGTGATGCACGCCATGTCGCTGGATTGATGCGTGTAAATCATAGTGGTGAGGTCGCGGCTCAAGCGCTTTACCATGGACAAGCATTGACAGCCAAACTTCCCCATGTTCGCGAAGCAATGAAACAGGCCGCTCGTGAAGAGCAAGATCACCTCGTTTGGTGTGAGACGCGCTTAAAGGAACTTGATAGCCATACGAGTCTACTCAACCCACTCTGGTACGCCATGTCCTTTGGAATTGGAGCTATTGCAGGCTTAGCTGGGGATCAATACAGCTTGGGCTTTGTAGCTGAGACAGAGCGTCAGGTTGGATCACATCTTGATGAACATTTGCAAGCTTTACCTGAAAATGATGAGCGTAGCCGTGCAATCCTAGAGCAAATGCATGAAGATGAACTTCATCACCGTGCACAAGCTTTGGAGGCGGGTGGTAAAGAGCCTCCTGAATCTGTGAAGAAAGTCATGGGAGTCGTATCTAAAGTGATGACAAAAAGCAGTTATTTTGTTTAAAAAACCGCTGTGAACGATCGACTTTAACTTTTATTTAGCTTTCTCGCAGAGCAAAAGACGATTCTAAGGATTAAAAATCAGTTTTTACTTAAAGATATTGAACTATTTTTAGCTCAATATCCAATGACCTTTAGGATCAATTCCGAGTAAAAAAATATTTGTACTTCAATGTTCGACGCGCGATACTCAAACCTTAACACTCTCTTAAGATTTGAGTTATGCCAGCCATTTTTCTTTCCCACCCCTTAGAGTGCGCAGTTACGCTTTTATTATTGGATGTCGCGTTTTGGCGATTTATTCCAGAGACTCTTAAGTATTGGCGATTGGCAGGAAGACTCATCGTTTTCTTGCTTTACAGTACCATTTTGTTAAAAGCAGGAATGAGTCCTCTTAAAGCAGCACCGTGGTCAGAAGAACCCCTTCTCCATCTGGTTTCCATGGGACTTGAAATAATTTGGTGGCTTTTGGGAGCGCGAACATTAACGATATTAATTAACACTTTATTTATTCCCGAGGTCGGTAAAAAAAGTCGATTATTAACAGACGTGCTTGGGGCAGTAATTTTTCTCATCGCGGTGATTGCAGCAACAGCGTACGTAATGGGATTACCTGTAAAAGGTCTACTTGCGACCTCTGGTGCAGTCGCAATTATTATGGGTTTGGCATTACAAAGTACCTTGAGCGATGTGTTCTCTGGAATCGTGCTCAATACTACAAAACCTTATCAACTGAATGATTGGATTGTCGTTGAATCGACCGAAGGTAAAGTTGTCGAGATCAATTGGCGTTCCACACATCTGTTGAACGGTGTAGGTAGTCTCGTCATTTTGCCCAACTCACTAATCGCAAAAACAAAAATTATTAATTTAAGTCGCCCCAGTAATGTTCACGGCATTTCAATCATCATTGAAGTCACTCCTGAAGCACGCCCTCGTACTGTGCTTGAAGCCCTTGATCGAGCGATTAAGGGGTGCAGCGAATTGCTCACAACACCTGGAGCCAGTGCAAAGCTTAAGCATGCAAAAGCAATTTCTATTGAATACGAGATTAATGGTTTTGTGCGCTCAATGGACCAAAAGACGCGTGTTTGTAATTTACTATATGACCTTGCCTATCGACATCTTGCGGCTACAGGTGTCCTGTTGCATAACTTATCCCTCCCGATGGTGATCCCGCCTCAAGCGACGCATCAAAAGATATTACTGGATGGAATTAGCATTTTCAGGACATTAACCGATGATGAGAAATTAAGTTTAAGCACAAAAATGGTCGGGCACGAATACCCTGTAGGTGAAGAAATCATTACTTTTGGTGAGGTGACGAACTATTTGCTTATTATCGAATCGGGGGTTATTTCTGTATGTCTAGCAACCCAAGATGGCTCGGTAATCGAAGCAGGTAGAATGGGTCCTCGGGAGGTTATCGGTGAATCAGGCATTTTGAAAAATACGCCTATGCGGGCGCACTTTAGAACGTTAACACCGACTATGGTTTATCGCATAGAAAAGGATGATTTGATGCCGTTTATCCAAGCTCGTGCGGAAGTTGGCGATGCACTTTCGAATTTATTAAGCCTTCGTGAGCATACTGGACAGACATTATTGGCTGAACATGAATCTTTGCCCGTTGCTCAGCATGGTTTTAGGCAGTGGATTCGTAGAACATCGACGTGGTTAAAGAAATAATCCGACAATTAAGTTCGTGCGAATTGTTGTAAAGAAATGGTGCACTCTTGCCAGATTTCCTGCATAGGCAAAACAACATCTTGTGGAAGTGGAAACCGGTTTGGGTCGAAAACGACAGCCTGCCCTTCCTCCTGCCATGCGATTAGATCGATATCTAAACGTACCGTATTTGACCGCCGAATACGACCGGCGGTCGTTTCAAGCTCAAAAATATGTTGTCGAAGGCGGTCGATACCCATCGCAGAATCAAGCTGCACAGCCATGTTGATGTAGTCCACCCCGATACCACTACGTGGTGGAAACTCATAACGCGAGGAAACGTGAACAGCGCCCAGTCTCTCCAGAGAAGCACAAGCAAAATCTAATGCTGGTTGAGGTTGATCGTTACTTCCCAGAGCGAGCCAATAGCGCATGTCGCTCCCGTATAATTTCTATGCCGACAGCCTGAGCACTTTTGACTGCCAAAGGTTTCTTGACGCGAACTTGTACACTTTCAACAGTTGGATAATTATTTAATAACATCTCAGCCAATCTATCGGCAAGGGTCTCAAGTAACTGAGGTTGTAGAGATTGGGTAAGCTCCGTGATTTGTTCTGAAGCCAAAGCGTAATTGACAGCATCGTTTAGATCATCGCTCACAGCTGCAGCACGTGTATCAACAAGCATTACGATGTCGATCAATATGGGTTGTTCAATTTGCCGCTCCCAATCAAATACACCGATAACTGCATTAACACGCAGTCCTTCAATCAGAACCTTATCCATTGCTTACCTTATTTTCTTATGAGCATTTTAAAAATACTCATGTCATCAATGAATTAACTTTGATACAGGTTCAACATCAGCCACAAGTTGTAAACGTGCATCGCCAAATAGATCCATATGAGGAGTCAGCACTTGCATGAAACGATCAAAATACAACATTTGCTTCATGAGTAGCGCGAAATCACTGGGGAAACGAATCCCGTGACGTTCGCCAACCTGAACCATATCCATAAGTAATGTGTTCAAATCGCCAGTCTCACCAGAAATAATCTTTTGCGGATCCGCCATGAGTAGCGTCTGGAACATTTTTTCAATGTCAGCTTGTAAAACCTTCAGATCAACTTTGGCGTGAGTCATACCCATGCTAACCATGTTTTCGGCCATCAATGCATAATTGGTTGTTTGCAATGCTTGCATAAAGCTGATGGAAGCCTGCCATACTTCAGGCTTTAGCTGTCCAACGATCCCAAAATCAATAAAACCGACACGACCATCTGTGAGTAACATAAGATTGCCTGCATGCAAATCTGCGTGAAAACTTTTACATAGCATCAATGATGCAAACCAGGTGTTCATTGCAGTGATCAATGCTTGTGCGGGATCCTTGGTATATTGTTTCATTGCATCAATATTAGTCATTGAAACGCCATAAAAGCGCTCCATGGTTAATACGCGACGTGTTGATGCTTTAGCATAAACTTTGGGAACGACGACTTGAGTGTTATTTGTTTTTTCTAAAAAGTGCTGAAAATCTAGAATATTTTGTGCTTCTTCAATAAAGTCTACTTCACGAACCATGCGGATTTTAATTTCATTGACGATCGCCGCTAATGATGCAAATTTAAGCTTTGGCACAAAGCGCTCAAGCAGTTTCGTTGCAAAATGAACAAAACCAAGGTCCGTATGCAAAATAGTTTCGACACCAGGTTTCTGAACCTTGATGACAACGTCTTCACCTGTAACCAGTGTCGCAGCATGCACTTGTGCAATGGAAGCTGATGCCAGAGGTTTTTGCTCAATATGACTAAAAATTTCAGTCAAAGGACGATCAAACTCATCAACGAGTAATGCCTGAATCTCAGAAAAAGGAATAGGTGTTGTTTGATCCAGACACCCCTGAAACTCTTCAACATACTCACGAGGAAATAGTGATGGTGAACTGGCAATAAACTGCCCCAGTTTAATATAAGTCGCACCGAGCTTCTCAAAGGTTTCACGAACCAATAGGGATGTCGGAGGCTTCTGATTGGCATAGCGAATGCCTGCTGCTGCCAAAACGAGCGTGGTTTCACCGATACGAGCGATGCTGCGCAAGCTATTGAGTAACAGATGATTTTCTGACATTCGCATCAATCCTAAAGAAAGTTTTTTTAAAGACCGTAACCTTAAAGCGACAACATAATAATAATTCTAAGCCACACCATTCATCATATTGAGTTTGTCGATGCGCATACTGAGCAATGCGGATCTTTATGGTAGCGTATTTGGCGTTGATTTAGATTTAAACCGTCCCATAGTAACAAACGCTCAGCTAAAGGGGTTAATCCCATGCCTAAAAACAAAAGTGCAGCATGAGCTTGCATGGCTCCAATTGTTGCCGTCGTTGTAGCCAACACACCAGTATCTGCACAACGTCGTGCATCATCATCAGGTGCATCTTGGAATAAGCAACGATAACATGCCTTCGATGGCATGATCAGCGTCATTTGACCTTCAAAGCCGATTGCCGCTGCTGACAATAACGGAATCTTAGCTCCTACACACGCTTTATTTACAGCATCTCTAGTCGCAAAGTTATCTGAGCCATCAAGTACTAAATCAACACTTTCTAATAATGATGGTAGGTTTTGCTCAGAAACTCGATCTTGAATGGCGTCGATTTCAAGCCATGGATTGATCGCGTGTAGACTACGCTTAGCCGCTGTGACTTTAGGCTGACCGAGATCCTGAGTTATAAAAAGAGTTTGACGCTGAAGATTGCTTTCGTCAACCGTATCAAAATCTACAATCCTTAAATAACCCAATCCGGCACGTGCTAGACCTGTTGCTGCTGGGCAACCGAGCCCTCCCATTCCAATCATCAATACACGTGCTTGCGATAACTTGAGCTGGGCGTCAATGTCCCAATCAGGCAATAAGATTTGCCGACTAAAACGCAATAGCTGCGCATCATCTAGCATGACGGTAAGCCTGCTTTACGGCCGACACTGACCCGATCATTGCCACCATAATCACGCACAGTGCGCACATTATTAAATCCCGCGTTGACCAGTAGGTGACGCACCGTATCTGCTTGGTCGTACCCATGCTCTAAAACCAGCCAGCCATTCAAACTCAAGCGATTAAGAGATTGCTCAATAATGATCTTTAAATCTGCCAAACCGCTATCTTTAGCCACTAAAGCACTGATTGGCTCATGAGTGAGGTTAGCAAGATGTGCATCGCTAGAGTCGATATAGGGGGGATTGCTGACAATGAGATCGAAGCTTTCACGATGATTAGAGCCCTGCAAATCGTAGGAGAGTGTGTCTGGTAGTGCTTCAAACCAGTTGCCTTGAAAGAATCGAACATGATCTAAATGATGGCTATGGGCATTATCCATCGCAACCGCTAATGCATCGGATGAGAAATCCGTGGCAGTAATGCTCCATGATGGTCGCTCACTGGCCAAAGACAATGCGATAGCCCCCGTGCCTGTTCCCAAATCCAACACACTGATTTTTTGATCTTTGTCGAATAGCTCTAGGCTAGTCACAATAACCATCTCGGTATCTGGGCGAGGTATCAACGTTGCAGATGTCACTTTTAGATTCAATGTCCAAAATGCCTGTGTGCCGAGGACGTATGCTAAGGGAATTCCTTCTACAAGCTGTTGTTGAAACTCTTGAAATAAATCTGTTTGTTCTGTCGTGAGCAAACGTTCAGGGTGCGTACGCAAAAATGCATGATTTTGTTTTAAAACATGCATTAGAACCTGTTCAAGCTCACGTTGAAGAACCGCCGGCCCTGTCATTTGTAGAGCCTGAGCAATCGTGAGATTGAGGGAAGCCATATTATCCACCATTTTCTTGAGCCAACATTGCGAGTTGGTCAGCCTGATGTTCGCGATGTAGTGCGTCTAATAGCTCATTCATATCGCCCTGCATAATGGCATCAAGCTTATATAAAGTCAGATTAATACGATGATCGGTCATACGCCCTTGAGGGAAATTATACGTCCGAATTCGCTCAGAGCGATCCCCCGTACCAACCAGATCGCGACGCATGCTGGCTGTTGCAGCATCGGCCACGTCACGCTTTGCTTGCTCCAATCGAGCTGCTAGCCATGACATTGCACGAGCTTTATTCTTATGTTGGCTACGCTCCTCTTGACACTCAACAACAGTACCCGTTGGAATATGGGTGATGCGAACTGCGGAGTCGGTTTTATTGATGTGCTGACCACCCGCACCGCTTGCTCGGTAAGTATCAATTCGAAGATCGGCAGGATTAATTTCAACGGTATGATCTGTATCTACTTCGGGTAAAATTGCAACAGTACATGCGGAAGTATGGACTCGACCTTGAGTTTCAGTCGTGGGAACACGTTGAACGCGATGAGCACCACTCTCAAATTTCAACCGACCATAAACACCTTCGCCCTCAATCCGAGCAATAATTTCCTTGTAGCCCCCATGCTCCCCTGGGCTTTCAGAGAGAACTTCCAAATTCCAGCGCATTTTTTCAGCAAAACGAGAATACATGCGGAACAAATCCCCTGAAAAAATAGCGGCCTCATCTCCCCCTGTCCCCGCACGAACTTCAAGGAATGCCGAGTTTTGATCGCTTGGGTCTTTGGGGATCATCAGAATGTTAAGTTGATTGGTGTAATCCACTATTCGAGCCTGAGCATCACGCTTTTCTTCATCCGCCATATCGCGCATATCTTTGTCAGCACTCGGATCGCTCGCCATTTCCTCAGCTGTTTTGATATCTGCTTCAGCTTGAGTAAATTGGCCCCAGACTTTTACTAATTCCTCTAAGTCGCGATGTTCGCGCGATAAGGCCCGAAAGCGATTATTATCGCTAATCACACTGCTATCCGACAGCAATGCATTTAACTCTTCAAAACGATCGGTCAGTTGGTCTAAACGTTGGCGAAGCGACGGCTTCATGTGCAGGCATCCAATTCAGGCAAGTACTTAACAGAACAGAAATTCAAAAAAATATTAGACTCTATATATAAAATCTAATTCAACCAGAAGAATTCCTTTCGGTTCAGTAAATAAAAAATATTAAGGGCGCATAGTCTGACAGCATCAGCGTTTGGGTGCAAATGGGGCTTCTGCTTAAACACTCATTTATAAATTGAATTCTTTAATGAACTAACCAATACGGCGCTTTAGCCCTTTAGTTTGAATTACGCGCGTTGCGATTTCTTCAATCGACATCTCAGAAATATTCAGACTTGGAATACCTTCACTGATATAAATGCCTTGAATCGCTCGTAACTCCATTTGGCATTGCTGGAAACTCGCATAACGGCTTCCGGCTTTGCGTTCGCTACGAATAGCAACTAAACGCTCCGGATCAATCATTAATCCAAATAATTTATGACGATATTCTTTTAGAACCTTGGGCAAACGATTGTCATCTAAATCATCTTCAGTTATGGGATAGTTTGCCGCTCGGATACCAAATTGAAGTGCCATATAAATACAGGTCGGGGTCTTACCCGAGCGGGAAACCCCAATCAGAATGATATCGGCTAGGTCATACTGCCTCGTACGTGCCCCGTCATCATTATCCAGTGCGAAATGCACGGCATCAATGCGCGACTTATAATCCTGTGAGTCCACCATACCGTGAGAACTACCAACGATAGGTTCTGGTGGAACACCAAGTTCAGTAGAAATTTTACTAAGAATTCCTTCGAATACATCTAGGTTCAGAGCGGAAGCGGTATTGATAATGTCACGAACAGCGGGATCAACTAATGTATCAAAAACCAGTGGGCGCATTTGGTCATCGTGTGCGGCTTGATTGATCACTCCAACTGCATCAAATGCACTGGCCTCATTATCCACATAAGGCAGAATTCGCATATCAAACTCTACCTGTGGAAATTGAGAGAGTAACGAATGCCCTAATGTTTCCGCCGTAATCGCTGTCCCGTCAGAAACAAAAAAAACAGTCCGATGTAGTTTTTTGGATTTATTTGATGTAGTGGAAGATGATTCAGTCATGGCAGATGTGATCAGCAGATAATTTACTTACTATAGCCTGACCATTGTTATTTTTTCCATGCTTAATTTTTGAAGGCAGAGCTATACACGCGCTTAGAGTCGAGATACGGGTTATTGTTCTCACTCTATTGATGAGCATTAATACAATAACAACAACATCCTTCACCACAACGTCATCTTTTCGAATTAAAGTATCGACTTACAAATAAAGACTTACTTGCTCATAATTCAAACAACAATAAGCGATTCATACGGATGATGCGTTTGTCTTGCAGCCATAGAGTCTTTATAGTAGTCAGTATATTGTTAGATTGTTTTTTGCTAATGTTTTTTTGAGAAAAACGGTCAGATTTGAAGTGCAAAAATACACATTGAAGTGATGAGATCTGCCCCAATCAAAAACATGGTAAATACTATCAAAACCTGCGAATTTTCTGCGTTAACATGTTATTCGTTTGTCTCATAGACGAATTTCAACCTAGCAGCTTAAGCCTGCTAATACTATCTTGGGAGTTGCATCTTGGAACCACGTGTAATAGACCTCGCCAAACTCGGCAAAAATGATATCGACCGCGTCGGCGGAAAAAATGCATCCCTAGGTGAAATGATTAGCCATCTTGCCGGTGCTGGTGTAAGCGTCCCAGGTGGTTTTGCAACAACTGCGCAAGCATTCCGCGATTTCTTAGAGCAAAGCGGATTGAATGCACGCATTCAGAGTGCACTGCAAAATTTAAATGTAGATGATGTTCAAGCCTTGATCAAAACTGGTGCGCAAATTCGTCAGTGGATTATAGAAACACCACTAACGGCTGAACTGGAACAAGATGTTCGTACTGCTTTTGCTACCCTCTCGGAAGGTAATCCTGATGTAGCTGTTGCCGTTCGTTCAAGCGCTACAGCAGAAGATTTACCGGATGCGTCTTTTGCAGGTCAACAAGAAACTTTTTTGAATATTCGTGGCATCGACAATGTTTTGATCGCAATTAAAGAAGTATTTGCCTCATTGTTTAATGATCGTGCGATTGCTTACCGTGTGCATCAAGGATATGCCCACCAAGGCGTTGCATTGTCTGCCGGTATCCAACGTATGGTCCGCAGTGAAACTGGCGCAGCAGGCGTGATGTTCACTCTGGATACTGAGTCAGGTTTCCGCGATGTCGTGTTTATCACGGCGGCTTATGGTTTGGGTGAAACCGTGGTCCAAGGCGCAGTCAATCCCGATGAATTTTATGTGTCCAAGCCGCTGCTTGAAAGTGGCAAACACGCTATTGTTCGTCGCAACTTGGGCAGTAAGCATCAGAAAATGGTTTATGGCGACAGTGGTGTGACAGGCCATTCAACCGTTATTGTTGATGTCGATAAAGCTGATCGCCAAAAATTTGCGTTAAATGATCAGGAGTTGGTTGAGCTCTCCAAGCAAGCTTTGATCATCGAAAAGCATTATGGTTCACCCATGGACATTGAGTGGGCGAAAGATGGCGATGACGGTAAGCTTTACATTGTCCAAGCACGTCCAGAAACCGTAAAAAGTCGTCAAAACGTCGGCACCATGGAACGCTACTTGCTCAAACAGAAAGGAACAGTTCTTTGCGAAGGACGCTCCATTGGCCAACGTATTGGTTCTGGTAAAGTTCGTATTATCAATTCCATCAAAGAAATGGATCTACTCCAACCTGGTGATGTACTGGTCTCTGACATGACTGATCCAGATTGGGAGCCCGTCATGAAGCGTGCTTCTGCGATCATCACTAATCGCGGCGGTCGTACTTGCCATGCTGCAATTATTGCGCGTGAGTTAGGCGTTCCAGCTATCGTCGGTTGTGGTAATGCGACTGAAGTATTGGTTGACGGTACTGAAGTTACAGCATCATGCGCAGAGGGTGATACTGGCTATATCTATGAGGGTGCGCTTGATTTCGAGGTTCAAAAGAACTCCATCGATTCCATGCCTCCCCTCGCATTCAAAATTATGATGAATGTGGGCAATCCAGATCGCGCCTTCGATTTCGCGCAGATTCCTAATCAAGGTGTGGGATTGGCTCGTCTGGAATTCATTATTAATCGTATGATCGGCGTACATCCAAAAGCATTGATCAACATTGATAGCTTACCGCGTGAAACCCGTGCTGCAGTGCTTGCTCGTACTGCGGGTTATGCAACGCCGGTTGAATTTTTTGTTGAGAAATTGGTTGAAGGTATCTCAACACTTGCTGTTTCTTTCGCAGGTAAACCTGTCATTGTGCGGATGTCTGACTTTAAGTCAAATGAATATGCAAATCTGATTGGTGGAAAACTCTACGAGCCTGAAGAAGAAAACCCAATGCTCGGTTTCCGTGGAGCGAGTCGCTATGTTTCTGACAACTTCCGCGATTGTTTTGAGCTTGAATGTCGTGCGCTGAAAAAAGTTCGTGATGAAATGGGTCTAACTAACGTAGAAATCATGATCCCATTTGTGCGTACTGTGGGCGAAGCGGCTCGTGTGATTGAGCTACTCGCACAAAATGGTTTGGTTCGAGGTGAAAATGGTTTACGCGTTATTATGATGTGCGAGTTACCAACCAATGCATTGCTTGCCGACAAATTTCTCGAACACTTTGATGGTTTCTCAATTGGTTCAAACGACTTAACACAACTCACGTTGGGTTTAGATCGTGACTCTGGTATCGTCTCCCACTTGTTTGATGAGCGTGATGACGCGGTTAAGGCCTTACTTTCAATGGCCATTTCTGCATGCCGTAAAGCTAATAAATATATTGGGATTTGTGGTCAAGGCCCATCTGATCACCCTGACTTAGCATTGTGGCTCATGGAGCAAGGGATTGATTCTGTCTCTTTGAATCCAGACTCGGTTCTCGATACCTGGTTCTTTTTGGCTCAAAGCCAATAATAGTACCTATGCTTATTCGTGTTATAGATTGTTAGTATGATCTTCAATTACAAAAGGCTCGTTTTACACGAGCTTTTTGTTGATTACAATTTTTGATATTGTGTTTAATTCCATTTTTTGTCCAAAGAAAAATCTTCTTCAGATTCATATCTCAATAGAGAGAACTTCAGTTTAAACTTTCACATTTATATGCGCAGGCGTTCTTAAACATGCAAATTTACCTAGCTCGGAATAATCAACAAGCGGGTCCCTACACTCTTGAACAAGTCAATGCGATGTTGGCAAATACTCAAATTGTTTTGACCGATCTCGCATGGCATGAAGGCATGGAAACCTGGCTACCGTTAGGTCAATTGACTGGCGGTAAGATGGTTTATATTCCATCTTCAGATAAAAGCGCTGTCATTTCTCCATTTTCAACACCAACTACACCCAGTGCTAATAAGACTGCAGGTGTTTATTCGAGAACGACATCAACAAAAATTGATGCAAATCATTTTTTTGCTAATGGTTCAACAATTGCAAATGTTGGTACGCGGATTGGGGCAGCGGTCGTTGATCTATTAACACTACTCGTTATCACTACGATTGCGATGTATCAAATCTTGCCGCAAGATACGATCGCAAAAATTAGTGCGATTATGGAAAAAGCATCATCGGAGACGACGTTGCAGTTGCAACAGCAAGTTTATGCGCTAATTCCGCCACAAGTGCAGGTTCAAGTGTTACTGATTGCTGCTGTTGTGGCCTTCGTGCAAATTCTTCTGATCATTTGGCGTGGTCAGAGTATCGGCAAAATCTTATTCAAAATTAGAATTGTAGATGAAAAAAGCGGCTTAAAAGCAGGATTCATGCAAGGAGCAGTACTCAGAACATTATTGTTCAATCTTGCTTATAATTTACCTTTAGTGGGCTCTCTCATTTTTATGGTTGATTTTATCTCTTTATTTACAGAAAAGAATCGCACCCTTCATGACCGTCTGGCTAAAACCTTGGTCGTGAATGCGTTGCCTGTACAATTAGAAAAACCTAAATCTTAAGTAAATTTTATAAAAATGTGTGGTATTGGCACAATAATCGCTTGATATCACACATAGAATTTGCAATAAAAACGTGTTAGAAACCTTAAAGAAAGTAAAGGATAAATACTAAAATGGTAGCGGTCGTATGACGATTCTGATTCTATTTCTCTTAATCGTCTTAAATGGCGTATTCGCAATGTCGGAGATGGCATTGGTTAGCGCACGTAAAGCTCGCCTGCAAAAAAGAATCGATGACGGGGATAAAGGCTCCATTGCTGCTGCCAAATTGGCTGAAGACCCCGCTGATTTTATGTCTACCATGCAAATTGGTATTTCAACGATTACGATCTTAAGTGGTATTTTAGGTGAGGCTGCCCTATCTGAACCACTTGAGAAGTTTTTACTCGACTTTGGCATGCGCGATGCGATTGCAAGGCCACTATCGATTGTCTTTGTTGTCGCCATCATTACCTATGTCAATATTGTTGTTGGTGAATTGGCCCCCAAACGACTGGGGCAGATTGCTCCTGAGAATGTGGCACGCATCGTGTCTAGACCCGTGCTATGGCTAACTGCGGTCATGTTGCCTATTGTGCGGTTTCTCTCGGGATCAACTTATTTAGTTCTACGATTGATAGGGATTAAAAATACCCAAGGTCCTAAAATGACCTCTGATGAGATTCATGCGATTCTCGTTGAAGGCTCACAGAGTGGATTGATTGATGAGCAAGAGCATCAAATGGTGCGCAACGTTTTTCGATTGGACGATCGAAAAATTGCCAGTCTGATGGTTCCTCGTTTGGATGTCACCTGGTTATCCGTTAATGACGATCTTGAAAAGATTTTAGATGTTATTGAAAAAAGTGAATTTTCGCGCTTCCCTGTTTGCCGTGACAGTATCAATGATGTGATGGGTGTGGTGATGGCAAAAAATGTGCTCACCCAAGCCCTCAATAAAGAGCTCCTCAATCTTGAGTCGATTATGGAACCGCCTCTCTATGTGCCAGAGTCGTTGAATGGAATGGAGTTACTGAACCTGCTCCGTAGTTCTCAGACTGAGATGGCTTTGGTGGTTGATGAATATGGTGATATTCAAGGTATCGTGACCGTGCAAGATTTACTTGAGGCCATCACTGGGGAATTTCAGACGGATGACGAAGAGGATTCCTATGCCATTGAACGTGATGATGGATCTTGGTTACTTGACGGCTTAATTCCAAGTCACGATCTTAAAGACCGATTAAAAATAAAAAGCTTACCAGAAGAAGAGCGTGGGTTGTATAACACACTTTCAGGGCTAATGATGATGCAGCTTGGGCGCATTCCAAAAACGGCAGACAAAATTGAGTGGTCTGGTTGGGTGCTTGAGATTGTCGATATGGATGGTAAGCGTATTGATAAAGTGCTTGCTACACCGCTCATTTGCCATGATGATCTTGACGAACAAGACTAAGTGACATCGCTATGGACAAGCCATCAGCACAAAGCCCTCCACCTATTCCTCCTGAAGTCGCCTATCGCGTAGTTTATGCTGCCAGCCGAGATCAACGCATACGGGCTGGCATTATCGATCATACAATCGATAGCACCATCTGGCTTTGGCTAATGGCGATGGCGTTGTGGTCTGTCTTTCATTTAGAAACTGCAAGTGATGCCCGCTCTATAATCGCCTCATTGGCTTCTCAGTTTTCATTTTCTATCAGTTTTATTGTTGCACTTTCATCGTTTGATTTATTCCTCTGTGTCAGGCGTGGACAAAGCATAGGGCAGTTATTCAATAGAATTTACAAAAAACCATTTCAATCATCGCCTAATAATCTAATCAGTGTTATTAAAGTTTGGGGGCATGGCTTGGTCAGTCGCTGTCTTGGCTTGCCGCTGCTCCACGTCTTTCTGGTATTCATTATTTTCTTTAATCCGACAATACAGCCGATGTCACTCTCCGACTTCTCATTGATTGAGCCTGAGGGAAGTCTAACTTTGCTTATTTTTCTATTCAAAATCGTCCTTGCTTCATGCGTGCTATTTGGCGTATTTTTACCTTTTGGACTAGGGTTTCTTCGTCAGCCGTTGCCAACATGGTATGACCGTGTATTAGGTGTAGATGTACTGCAGTGCAAGGATTTTCTCTAGATCAAATCACCCATAACGATATTTATTCAAATAGGAATAACAAATGACGGAGCTACTAAGGCGAAATCTAGAAAACCGCGAGTTGACGCGAGGAGCCGGTAAAGTCTCGGCTTTTATCTCTATCGCGCTGGGTATATTGGCGATATTGGCTGCGCTATGTTTTTTATTTCCTAATTTGCTAACAACTCCAGAATTTCGTCCTCTTTATAATGCCCACCTTTTACGCCAACTTTTAATTCTGGGTATCGCTATTGGTTTTATTTCTGGTGTGATTAGTGCATTTCGTAATCTCAATCGTCGTTGGGGATTATCTGGGATGTTATTGAATGCTTTGGCAGCACTGCTTGCATCTGGCCAGATTGAACCTGTTTATCATGGTCGCAGTGTATATGCGGGTTTGGATTATTTTGTTCTGACTTTGCTCATTGCAGCGTTAATCTTTATTCCGATGGAGCGTTTTTTTGCTAAATACCAAGAGCAGAAACTATTGCGGACAGGATGGGTTACCGATCTAAAATATTTTATGTTTAGTCATATCGGATTGCAGCTCATTAGTTTTTTTACCATCATCCCTGCTCAAATTATGTTTAACCGCTGGTTAAATCCAACATGGCAGCAGCTGGTCAGTAGTCAGCCCTTAGTTTTACAGTTTATTGAAATTCTCATTGTTGTCGATTTTTTCAGCTATTGGATACACCGCTCGATGCATAAAGTGCCGAGATTGTGGCGTATTCATGCAGTACATCACTCCTCGCATCATATGGATTGGCTAGCGGCAAGCCGGGTTCATGTAATTGAGATTATCACTAACCGATTTATTGGATATATTCCTTTACTATTTATGGGCTTCTCCCCTGCTGCAACTTACGCCTACTTAGTCTTTATTTCTTTTCATGCAATTTTTATCCATGCCAATGTCCGCTTTCGCTTTCCAGGTTTCCGTTGGGTGCTCGCAACTCCAGAATTTCATCATTGGCATCACTCTTCTGAAAAAGAAGCTTTAGATATCAACTTTGCCGCATTTCTACCCGTTTATGATGTGATTTTTAAAACCGCTCATATGCCCGCCCATTTACCTACACGTTATGGCACGACTGCTGAAACAAAAGTTCCCGAGGGGTTTGTTGGGCAATTCCTCTATCCTTTAAAGCGCCGTAAGCGCAAGAAGAAGCTTTAATTTCCGTAATAGTTAAGGCGATAAACCTATATTTGTTGATAAAGTGATAAATAAAGGGAAGGTATTGATTACCTTTCTCTTGTATAAAAATAAGACTGGTATTATAATCCGCGCTTCGCTTTTGCGATCACGCATAGATTTTTGTTTATAAGCTATTTATAAAAAAATGTTTCTAAATAACATTTTCTGCGTGCCTCCTTGCTTCTATCGCGTCGAAAGACTCTGATGGGGGCTGCCCAAACCGTAAGGAGCTATACATGCGTCACTACGAAATCGTACTTCTGGTTCATCCAGACCAGAGCGATCAGGTTGTTGGCATGGTTGAACGCTACTTGACTCAAATCAAAGATGCAGGTGGTCAAGTCCATCGCCTCGAAGATTGGGGTCGTCGTCAACTTGCTTACCCGATCAACAAGATCCACAAAGCACACTACATTTTGATGAACATCGAATGTGGCCAAACAACTCTTGATGAACTTGAAGAGCTGTTCCGCTACAACGACGCCATCATCCGTAATCTCATCATCCGTCGCGATGAAGCAATCACCGAAGAATCACTGCTCGCTAAGAGTGCTGAAGAAAAACGCGCGCGTAAAGCACAGCGTAACGATGATGTGTCTTCTTCTGACATGATCGCTGACGAAGCTTAAGGAGCAATCGACAATGGCACGTTTTTATCGTCGTCGCAAGTTCTGCCGCTTCACAGCTGAGAACACAAAATACATCGACTACAAAGATGTAGAAACACTGAAACAGTATGTGACTGAAAACGGCAAGATCGTTCCTTCACGCATCACTGGTACTAAAGCCCGTTATCAACGTCAATTGGCACTTGCGATCAAGCAATCACGCTACTTGGCATTGATTCCGTATACCGATAACCATCAATAAGGAGATGAATTGTGGACGTTATTCTACTGCAACGCATCGCTAATTTGGGTCAACTCGGTGACAAGGTTTCTGTAAAGTCAGGCTATGGCCGTAACTTTCTGATTCCTCAAGGCAAAGCTGTTTCTGCAACTGCAGCAAACACTGCATCATTTGAAGCACGTCGTGCTGAACTTGAGCGCATTGAAGCCGAATCGCTTGGCAAAGCACAAGAGCGTGCTGCTCAATTGAACGAATTGAATGTAGTTATCACCTCGAAAGCTGGTGATGAAGGCAAACTGTTTGGTTCTGTTGGCACACGTGACATCTCTGATGCACTCTCTGCTGCTGGTCATCCAGTTGAAAAAGCTGAAGTTCGTTTACCAAATGGCGCATTGCGTCACACTGGTGAATTCCATGTTGCAATTCAAGTCCATCACGATGTGACGGCTGAAGTTTTGGTTACGATTATTGCTGAATAATCGTTTCTGAACAGGCAATATGAACTAAAAAAGCACGCGAAAGCGTGCTTTTTTTGTCTGGGTGAATACGATATTTAAAAAACAGAAATAATGACTGGATGATATTGACCGCTGTCGCTTTATCTTCCTCATAAAATAACCATAAAAATGGTGACGTCAGTTTATTATGATTTTACTACTGCCCACGTCTGTCAATTAAGGTATCCTAAGCAACTCATTTTTTAGTTTGTTGTACCTGCTTCACGTTCCACTACACACTTAAGTACAGGTTTGATCATGCCAGACGCACCAGCTTCGCCAAATCGTGTCGCGACGCTATCGACTCACTCTGCAGAGAGTAATACCAAAGTCGCTCGTAAATCGAATAAAAAAAATGATGCTGAAAAAAGCACTGAGTTGACGCGTGAATTACGTGTGCCACCGCATAGTATTCAGATGGAGCAAGCCGTACTTGCCGCACTCATGACGATCAGCGAATCATGGGAGCAGGTCAGTGAAACCATTAATGAAAACTCATTTTATGCGATACGCCATCGTTTAATTTTTAAAGCTATTGGTCATTTGTCTACTGCCAATATGCCCTATGACGCGGTCATGGTCAGTGATTGGTTAAGTGGTCAACATCTGCTTGATGACATTGGTGGTGAAGAATATCTGATGCAGTTACTTGCTGAAAGCCCAGCGAGTTTATTCAACCTCCCAGCTTATGCCGAAAAAGTCCGTGAACATGCAGTACTTCGCGATTTAATTGCTGTTGGTAATGAAGTTCTGCAAATTTCTTACGACCCTAAAGGGCAGCCGGTCAGTGAAATTTTAGATGCCGTTGAAAGTAAGGTGTTTTCGATTAGTGAACAACATAATAATCGAACGGCTGAGAGTGGCCCTAAAGCCATCAATGCGGTATTGAAAACTGTACTGAACAAGGTTGAAGAGTTGCAAAATGCCGACAGCGCAATTACCGGTTTAACAACAGGTTTTGTTGAGCTAGACAATAAAACGTTAGGAATGCAAAAAGGCGATCTGATTATTGTCGCAGCACGTCCGAGTATGGGTAAAACCACATTTGCAATGAACTTGATCGAGAATGTTTTGTTTGGTAGCGACCTTCCCGCTTTGGTGTTCTCCATGGAAATGCCTGCTGACTCCATTGCAGTACGTTTGCTCTCTTCGTTCGGTTCAATTGACCAGAGCCGCTTACGCTCAGGGCGCTTAGAAGAAGGTGATTGGGTCCGTTTAACCAGCACTATGAGTCAGTTACAAAGTAAACATTTATATATCGATGATTCTTCTGCACTACCACCCAATGAATTGCGTTCTCGAGCTAGACGTATTGCCAAGATGCACAATGGTAAAATTGGCGCAATTATGATCGACTATTTACAGCTCATGAAAGTGCCAGGTATGGGCGATAACCGAGTTGGTGAGATTTCTGAAATCTCACGAAGCCTAAAAGCCCTAGCCAAAGAGATGAACTGTCCCGTCATAGCACTATCACAGTTAAACCGCTCTTTGGAAAATCGCCCCAACAAACGGCCGATCATGTCTGACCTTCGTGAGTCTGGCGCGATTGAGCAGGATGCTGACTTAATTATGTTTATTTACCGAGACGAGGTCTATAACAAAGAGTCTAAAGAGCAAGGTACAGCTGAAATCATTATTGGTAAACAACGTAATGGTCCGATTGGGACCGTACGTCTTGCCTTTCAAGGACAATTTACGCGATTTACCAATTTGTCTCCTGAATATTATCGTCCAGAGGATGATGAATAAGTTGACTCAAGCTGCATCTGCTTGAGTGCGCTCAGTTAATTATAGATATAGGATTTTTTAACATGCGGGATGCCCGCGTTCTTTTAAACGCCAAAGCTTTAACTCACAATCTTCACCGTGTTCGTGAATACGCCCCTCACAGTCATGTTTTAGCCATGGTCAAAGCGGATGCTTACGGACATGGTCTCGCATTCGCATTAAGTGCATTACAGGACGCTGATGCACTAGGCGTTGCATTTTTTCAGGAGGCACGGGATATTCGTGCACTGGGCAATACGCAGCCTATCGTAGTCATCGAAGGTGCTTTTAGCTTAGAAGAATGGATTGAGTCCTCAAAGATCGGTACCCAATGTGCGATTCATCAAGAGCGCCAGTTAGAGTGGGCACTTCAGCATATCATCCCTAATGCAACGATCTGGCTTAAAGTGAATACAGGGATGAATCGCCTCGGGTTAACACCAGAACAAACGATTACCGCAGCAGAACAATTACGTGCGGCCGGTTATCAGCTCATCCTAACCACTCACTTTGCCAATGCTGATGAGCCTGATCATCCGATCAATCAACAACAGATTGATACTTTTTTAACTCTAAAAGCCCAGCTTGAGCCAATCCAAGTTTCCATGTGCAATTCGGCAGCCATCATGCAATGGCCTGAGCTTCACTTGGATTGGGTGCGTCCGGGCATCATGCTGTATGGTAGCTCTCCTTTTGCTGATCACACCGCTCAACAATTGAATTTACAACCTGTGATGAGCCTAAAAACACGCTTGATCGCGATGCATCAGATTGCTGCAGGCGTGACAGTTGGCTATGGTGCACGCTACACCACGACACGGCCTACACACCTCGGTGTCGTTGCTATGGGTTATGGCGATGGTTATCCACGGGTTGTTGATCATGCACAGGTAAGTATCAATGGCCAGCTGATTCCAATCATTGGCCGTATTAGTATGGATATGCTCACCGTAGATTTAACGGATCTATCGACTTCTCCGAATCTTGATGATGAGGTCGTGATGTGGGGGGGCGAGATCAGCGTGGACCAAATCGCAGCGGCCGCGGGGACCATTGGTTATGAGTTATTCACACGACTTTCCATGCGACCTGTGCGCTACATCACGCAATAGGGTATTTCTACATGATGCATATCTATCGCGCATCCTACAAAAGACTGCTAAAATCAAGACAAATGGATACAGGCATTTAATCATGCGTTATAAAAGGAATTCTGCTCAGGATGAGCTGATGACTAGTTTTTATGCTTACAAAGATTCTTTAGCATTTGTGGCTAAACAAGATCAAAATTTTCAGGTTGGCTATTGATATGCGTATGATTAGTCAGATCATTCACTTTGCTTTGACTAAGGCTCTGCCGCTCAGTCTGCTCTTTCATATCCCACATGCTTCAGCTGCCAACCTTTATATTTTCAAAGACAAGGATGGTAATGCCTTGCTGACTAATGTGGTTGGTCGTGATAAAAAACCAAAGGGTGAACTCAGCCAATACAGTAGCCAAGTGAAGGTGACATGGTATCCAGATACTAACGTCCACGCCTATCGAAACTGGGGTGGTAGTGAAGCGTCGGTTCTCCCCAGCTATAGCCGCAACCGCAATGCTTATGATGACCTGATTACCAATGCTGCAAGCACGTTTGGCGTGGATCAAGGCCTTGTTAAAGCCATCATGCATACCGAATCGGGGTTTAATCCCAGTGCGCGTTCACCTGTTGGTGCACAAGGTCTTATGCAGCTTATGCCTGCAACAGCGCGGCGCTTCTTTGTTAATGATTCTTTTGATCCTGCCCAAAATATTTCTGGTGGTGTGAAGTACTTAAATTTCCTGCTTAAACGTTATAATAATAATCACGAACTGGCGATTGCCGCATACAACGCTGGAGAAGGAAACGTCGATAAATACCATGGTATTCCGCCATTTCGGGAAACTCAGGATTATGTGAAACGCGTGATGAGCCGTTTTAATAACTTATACAGTAATGGCATTAAAGTAAGTGCGAGTTCTACTTCCTCAAATAACGGCAGTGAATCAAATTTAGGTGCGCGATCACGTCCTATTATTACCTATACGAATGCTGATGGCTCAGCCAGTGCAACGTTCACTCCGACCAGCCCTGCGAATACCAGCGCATTTGGTGCGTTGCGTAGCTCAGCAAATTAAAAAATGGCAATCAACCATATTACACGCGCCCAAGCAGCATGGCCTATTCTCATACGAACAGCTAGAAGAAGAGCGCGTATCAGTTATAGTGAACTGTGTGGTGCAATTGGTCTACATCCACGCGCTGCGACTCATTTACTTAACGTAATCTATCAGTACTGCTTGATTTATGAGCTTCCCCCTATTGTTGCTTTGGCTGTGAGTAAATCGAGCCAGCTACCCGGTGTTGGCTATACAATTACTGGTCGAGGAGGTTTTGATTACGAAGCCCTTTTAGAAGAGATCTATGATTTTGATTGGCCAGATCGAGTTCCTAATTTTGCATTAATTGACCCAAAGCGTAAAATAACTAAAAATATTGATTAACAAAAATATAGAAAATTTCAGCCCTTAGCACAGACTTGGCACAATAATATTCCCTGCAATTGGGTTATTCTTTCTTCAATTATTTTTTCTATTTCGTTCAGAAACCTTTTGAACTATTCGAGTTTCTTTTTATGTTGCCACGCTCACGCCCACTGCGATTCGTCATCATCACAGTCATAGTGCTTATCAGTATTGCCTTAGTGTGGTATGTGTTGAAGCCCCAAAATACAACTCCAGAATATATCACTGCCGCGGTAGTGACTGGAAATATTGAGGACAATGTGCTGGCTTCAGGGACCTTGCAGGCAGCCCAGCAAGTCAGTGTCGGTGCACAAGTCTCTGGACAAGTGAAAAAACTATCGGTCAAACTCGGCGACGATGTTAAAAAAGGGCAATTGATTGCACAAATTGATTCGACTACTCAACAAATTACACTTAAAAATAATCAAGCTGCAGTGGCAAATTTAGAAGCGCAGAAACTGGTGAATCAAGCCAATCTTGAACTTGCTCAAGTGCAGGCAGATCGCATGAAGGTCTTGCTGCATGATCAGGCTGTATCTAAAACAGAAGCCGATACCGCTACATCAACTTTAAAAGTCTCTAAGGCGAATATCGCGGCGATTGATGCTCAAATTGAGCAAGCCCAACTTCAGGTGAATAATGCGCAGGAGTATCTGGGCTACACCCGAATAACGGCGCCTATGGATGGGACTGTTGTTGCCATCGTCACTGAACAAGGGCAGACCGTAAACGCCAATCAAACGGCACCCACCATTATCAAGCTTGCAAAGCTTGATACATTGACTGTCCGTGCGCAAATTTCTGAAGCGGATGTTGTCAAAGTTAAATCAGGACAAACCGTTTATTTTACGATTTTAGGGAATCCTGATAAACGATACTATGCAAAGCTGCGGAGTATCGAGCCTGCACCCGAGTCAATTGCAACAGATACAACTACATCGAGCTCAAGCACTACAGCGGTTTATTACATCGGTTTATTTGATGTGCCGAACCCTGATGGCGAATTAAGAATCAAGATGACTGCTCAAGTTTATATTGTAGTGGCAGATGCAAAAAATGCCCTCCTTATACCTTCTGCGGCATTAGAAAAGGCGGCCGATGGGACACAAAGCGTTCGAATCTTAGATGCGACTGGGCAAGCGCAAAAACGTACGGTCAAAATTGGTCTAAATAATCGTGTCAATGCACAAGTTCTATCTGGCCTTAAAGCAGGGGAAAAAGTAATTATCGGGAATGCTTCTGATACTACGGATGCAAAAAAAGCAAAACGTGATCGGGAAATGTAAATTATGAATTTTCCGGTTCTCACTACTGATAATATAGAACATGTAACAAATCCAAAATTAAAACCATTGTTACAAGTAACAAATCTTGTTCGGGAATTCCCCGCGGGTGAGAGCGTTGTGCGTGTTTTAGATGATGTCAACCTGAGCATCTATGCAGGTGAAATGGTTGCTATTATCGGACAGTCGGGTTCGGGGAAATCTACCCTTATGAACATTTTAGGGTGTTTGGATCGGCCAAGTGCGGGTAGCTATCGCGTTAAGTCTCAGGAAACAAGGAGTTTAGAACCTGATGATTTAGCTCAGCTACGTCGGCTTAATTTTGGATTCATTTTCCAACGTTATCATCTTTTAGGTGATTTAAGTGCACTGGGTAATGTCGAGGTTCCTGCTATCTATGCAGGACTCAGTGGTCAGAAAAGACATGAACGTGCAAGCATGTTACTGAAACGTTTAGGACTCGAACAACGTCTTCACAACCGACCCAGTCAGCTTTCTGGAGGTCAACAACAACGTGTCAGTATAGCTCGAGCACTCATGAATGGTGGTGATGTCATTCTAGCAGACGAACCGACAGGTGCACTGGATCGACACAGTGGCGTTGAGGTGATGAATATCTTGCGGGAGTTAAATAGCGAAGGTCATACCGTTATTATTGTGACCCATGATCCCAATATTGCTTCACAAACGGGTCGAATTATTGAAATCAGTGATGGTCGAATTATCTCTGATCGACCTAATACCCCCACGCCCCCACTCGATCAAAAAAAATCCTTAGTACGACCATCCATTTCAGACCGATCTTCTTTTAATGCGTTATTTGGTCGGTTGACTGAAGCATTTCGTATGGCGCTTCTTGCCATGAATGCACATCGTATGCGCACTTTTCTGACGATGCTCGGGATTATTATCGGGATTGCATCGGTAGTTTCTGTTGTTGCTTTGGGTAATGGCTCCCAAAAACAGATTCTGAGCAACATCAGTGGACTGGGTACCAATACGATTAGTATTTACTCCGGTAAAGACTTTGGTGATATGCAGAGCAGCAAAATTCAAACATTGCGAGCCAGCGATGCTGCTGCCCTGGCCGATCAGCCCTATATTGATAGCGTGAGCCCTATTGTTAATAGCGCTGGAACACTTCGCTTCCGTAATGTTGAGTCCAAAGCGACCATAAATGGTGTCGGAGAAAGTTATTTTAGAGTCGATGGATTAACAATTGCGCAGGGCCAAAGTTTTGACAGCAATGGGGTTCGTGAACAGAATCAAGACGTAGTAATTGATCCGAATACACGAAAAGCCTTGTTTGGTGCAGAAGGAACTCCTGGAAGCATAAATCCCATCGGTCAGGTCATCTTACTCAATAATTTACCGAGCAGAGTCATTGGTGTCACGGCACCTCAAGATAGCGTATTTGGAAAAAGTGACCGACTGAATGTCTGGCTCCCCTATAGTACGGTCATGAGCCGTATCTCTGGACAAGGATACTTAAGTGGTATCGTTGTTCGTTTAAAAGATAGCACACCCAGCAGTGCGGCTGAGGCTGCCATTACGACGTTATTGACACTAAGACATGGTGCCGAAGATACATTTACTCAAAGTAGTGACTCGATACGAACCATGATAAAGAAAACAACGTCGACAATGACGCTCTTGGTCTCTGCAATTGCCTTGATTTCATTGATGGTTGGAGGAATTGGGGTCATGAACATTATGCTGGTCTCTGTGACTGAGCGTACTCAAGAGATTGGCGTACGCATGGCAGTTGGTGCGAGACAAAGTGATATTCTGCAACAATTTCTGATTGAAGCCGTCCTAGTCTGTTTAGTCGGTGGGCTATTAGGTATTGGTATTGCCTTATTAGTAGGTGCTGTCTTTAGCCACTTTGCAGCAGGGACGTTGCAAATGAGTTTTTCTACAGTCTCGATGGTGGGTGCATGCGTTTCTTCATCACTCATCGGTATTGTTTTTGGTTTTGTACCGGCTCGCAACGCCGCACGCTTAGATCCTGTTGTGGCATTAGCGCGGGAGTAGGTTAAAAACCACTATGCTGGATTTGGATAAATTTCAGAGCAAACCGTTGCAATGGGTAGATATTTTGTCCAGCGATTACGAATGTAACTCATCCCTTCATAATAGGCTTCGGGAACTTCTGAGCTTCCTAAGCTATTATGAAAACATAAAGCCTCGATCACTACAGTCTCTTTCCCCTGCTCTAAGAGTCGATAAGGAATGTCTGTGCCGTAGAGATGCCACCCTAGTTCTGCAGCGCTACCCACATAGTCTTGTTTAAAAAAACCAAATAAGAACTCATCAAGCGTACTGACAACACTGGGAGATACTCCTCCTTTTAACAGCTTATGTCGATCGGCAACTATGCCTGTTGCATAATTTTGATCTCCATTAAAACCTGCGCCATATAAACCAAATAATGAAGCATTTACAAACTTCTGCTTGGCATTAATGACATGTTGGCAAAATGTTGCGTCCCACGAGTGTGGTAAATAGACATCTTGATGAGCGTAAACGACAAAATCGTGCTGTGCATAGGAGATCCCAATTTCCAATGCCTCGGCTGCACTATTGGCTGTCACAGGGATGATTTGATGAAGATGTCCATCATGGAAAATGGGGGACTTTAAAAAATTGTCCATCATTACTCGTTGATCATTCATTGGGACGATGAAAGATATTGGAAAAATGGCCATCTTAGACATTGCATAATAGGGGTTGATAATGGCTTTAAAGACGTATTGACTCGTCGATAAAAATAGTTTGCTTCGTTCATCATCCAAATTTAAGGAGGTCAATAATGGTTTCATAGCCTGAAAGCTTGCTTCAGGTATTGGTGGATCGAGTAAAAAAAGAGGAATAGTTGGCTCATACCCTGTATCTAAGAGCAATTTAATAAAACTGGCATAGGTATGTAAATACTGGTTTCTCTGGATATCACCAACCAGCAAATTATTCAGTTCCAACCAGTGTTGGGCATTCGGAACGCTGAATAAGATACAGCCATCTGGTTTTAATAATTCCCGCAGTCTGATCAATGTATTAAAGGGTGACCGAGATAACGGCATGATGTCATCACAGCAAATGCAATCAAAAAGTTTACCCGGAGGGAGTCCTACACCTTTTTGAAGATTACCAATAGAGTCAATGCTTACATGCCAAAGATTATAGACCCTCTCACTTTCTTCAAGCAGAGCCGAGAGTGTATTTGTATGTACTTCAAGAAAATCAACTGCACTATTGGGGATTTGCGCTACGAAATTCATATCCATATGATAGACCTCGGTTTTTATATAAAATAATTTATAGGGGTCAAATCACTCTTTTACGTTTACCCACACCAAACTTAGGCAGCATCCAATGCATAAATGCAGTCAGTATAGCCACAATCACAACGACCCAAATCACCCATGTTGAGAGTCCAAACCGCACTGGATAGAGTACATAAAAAGCCGATAGGCCAATGCTATTACAAGCTAAAATTAAAATCGCACAGGCATAGTCATGAAAACGTCTGGCATGAGCTGAATTGATCATCCATTCGATATCTGAGTTATAGCTCGGTAAAGTTAAGTGAGCGTCATTGAGTTGCTCTAGTTGCGCTAAATAGGCACGAATATTGGCAATAATCAACTCGTACTTATAATTTAAGAAGGCAAAGCTTGCTGAAGCAACCGGAAAACCCAGCAAAATCCACTCAATATGAGCATTATCCAGACCCGATGCACTATGGGATGCAATCAGCGCGGCAAGTAACCCAACAAAAAAACTGATAAAAATGGTGAGCGCTTGTTGACGCTGGGAAGTACGTGCATTTAACTCGTTATAGGCCGAAATATAGCGATAGTTTGAAGTGACGTATTCATTCTCGAAACGATGGGTCATGATAAACCTTATAAACTATTAGATAGACGGCTCTAAATAAATAGGCCTCATCATGAGTACACATTTCGTACTCATGATGTTGATGCAACATAAGACTTGAAATTAGTCCGCCATCATCCGTTCACTCATTGCCACGGTGTTAAAACCACCATCGACATAAAGAATCTCGCCCGTAATTGCCGAAGCCCATGGCGAGCAAAGAAATAATGCTGCATTGCCGACTTCTTCGATAGTTACATTACGCTGTAAAGGGGCGATTTGTGCATTCACATCAAGCATTTTGCGGAAGCTTTTGATACCACTGGCGGCTAATGTCCGGATCGGACCTGCAGAGATGCCATTGACCCGTATTCCCTCGCTGCCCAAGCTCGTCGCAAGATAGCGAACACTGGATTCCAGAGATGCTTTCGCCAGACCCATGACATTGTAGTTCGGTAAAACACGCTCACTGCCTTGGTAGGTTAAAGTCAGCAAACAACCTTGGCGGACACTGAGTAACGGTCTCGCTGCGCGTGCGAGTGCAATAAAACTATATGAGCTGATGTCATGGGCGATTCGGAATCCTTCTCGATTGGTGACCGTTGTGAAGTCCCCTTCTAATTGATCACCCGGAGCAAAACCAATAGCATGTACTAAGCCATCCAAGCCATCCCAATGTTTCGCCAGATCAATAAAGGTTTGCTCAATCTCAGTGTCACTGGCAACATCACAAGCAAATACCAGTGTTGAACCAAATGATGCAGCAAATTCATCTACACGTTTTTTTAGTTTTTCATTTGGATAGGTGAATGCCAGCTCTGCACCTTCACGATGCAAGGCTTGGGCAATGCCATAGGCAATGGATAATTTACTAGCAATTCCTGTCACGAGGAAACGTTTACCTTGTAATAGCATATTCACTCTCTTTATTTAGAACTTAAATCAAAACTGTGAAATTAAAAAATCTTCAATCTGCTCATCCTAACAGATTTTTGATATCGTCCAGAACAGCAAAAATTGACATAAAGCACTCCTACGACATCGCCCCTAAAATAATGAGGCAGTGATCAAGCGTTTGGTGTACTCCATTTGAGGGTTGGCAAACAAATCTGCAGTCGATTGTAGCTCAATCATATGACCGTCCTGCAAGACTAAAACGTGTTGGCATAATGCGCGGACGACCGCTAAATCATGACTGATAAATAGATAACTGAGTTTTTCTTCTTGTTGTAATTTCCGTAGTAGTCGGACTAAAGCGCGCTGCGTTGTTCGATCGAGTGCCGAGGTTGGCTCATCTAAAATGAGTAGCTCCGGCTGCATGATCAGGGCACGCGCAAGTGCAACACGCTGCCTTTGTCCACCAGATAGCTCATGGGGGTAGCGGTGCATAAAGTCTATGGGTAACTCAACTTTCCGTAAGGCCGATGCCACCGCCTGACGACGTTCACTGGCTGATGTAATCTGTGCCTCTATGCCCTCTTCGATGATACTTTCGATGTTGAATCGTGGGTTTAGACTTGCGAAAGGGTCTTGAAATACCATTTGAAAACGATGGCGAAATGGTCGCAATGCAGACTGCTTTAAGCCATGTAAGGCGTCATCACCGAGCCAAATCTCGCCTGAACTTGATATTAAACGTGCAATCGCAAGTGCCAAAGAGGTTTTCCCCGATCCGCTTTCGCCGACCACTCCTAAAGCGGTTCCTTGTTGTAAGGAAAAACTTAGGGACTTTAAGGATTCAAAACTGAGATGAGATTTATGTTGTCGAAAGTAACTCAACACTCCCAATGATTGAGAGTTGAATCGGACACTTAAATCTCGAATCTTAAGAATCTGTGCATATTTATCTGAAGGAATTTGCAATGGATCGCCAAAATGATAGTTCAATAAACTTCGCGTATACTCATGCTGAGGTTGCTTAAAAATTTGATCCGTACGGCCTTGTTCAATGACACGCCCTTCCTGAAGGACTATGACATCGTCACTGTATTGGCTCACTAGGCTCAAATCATGACTAATCAGGAGTAACGCCATCTGTCGTTTGAGCTGAATCTCCTTGATGAGCTCTAGAATTTGCGTTTGCATGGTGACATCAAGTGCTGTTGTAGGCTCATCCGCAATCAAAATGTCTGGATTACCCACCAGCGCCATCGCAATCATGACTCGCTGTCTTTGACCACCAGACAACTGATGCGGGTAACGTTTTAGATATTGTTCGGGCTCTGTCATACCCACTTGAATTAATAGCTCAATGACTTGTTGTCTTTTTTTTACTTCAGGTAATCCTGATAAAAGTATCCGTTCGCCAATTTGATCTTCAACAGTATGTAGCGGATTGAGCGCAGTCATCGGCTCTTGGAAAATAATAGCAATCTTTCGACCCCGAATATGGCATAACGCCTTCTCGGATAAAGTTAAAATGTTATCACCATTCAGCATCACCTGCCCTACAACACTGATGGTATCAGGCAATAACCCCATCAGTGCGAGCGCTGATAACGATTTTCCTGAGCCACTTTGGCCGACCAGTGCAAGAGTGCGTCCAGGATACAAATCGAAAGACAGCGAGTCTATTAAGGTTTTGTGTTGCACTTTTAAAGAAAGCGTTAGATTTCTAACCGCTAAAGAGATTGGTACAGAATCGCTTAGCAGATTACTTTGTTTTATATTAACGCTTGGGGTCGAATGCATCACGAGCAGCCTCCCCGATAAAGACTAATATGGTGAGTAGAATGAGAAAAGTAAAAAATGCAGATAGAGCTAACCAAGGAGAATCCAAGTTATTACGTGCTTGCGTAAAAAGTTCGCCTAGAGAGGGTGACCCGAGCGGTAGGCCATAACCGAGGAAATCCAAGGTGGATAGCGCGGTAATATTTGCAGTTAATATAAAAGGGATCTGCGATAAACTTGAGCTAAAAACATTAGGCAAGATATGTTTGTATATGATTTTAAATGGACTTACCCCCATACCTTGCGCAGCACGAACATAGTCTAAATGCCGCGCTCTTAAAAACTCTGCACGGACTAAGCCGACTAAACTCATCCAGCCAAACAACAACATAATGGCAAATAACCAGTAAACACTGGGTGAGAAAATGCTTACCAAGATCATTGTTAAAAAGAGCTGAGGCATCCCTCCCCAGACCTCTACTAATCTTTGACCGATTAAATCGATTAAACCACCAAAATATCCTTGCACTGCACCTACAACAATAGCGAGCAACGTACCTGCAAACGTTAATGCAATTCCAAATAAAATTGATACACGCAAACCATATAAAATTCTTGCAGAGACATCCCTACCCTGATCATCAGTACCCAACCAGTTTTGGCTAGATGGTGCAGAGGGGACAGAAACGTTGAGTTCTAAATTAGGAGTCTGGTCTGAAAAAGGAATTAGTGGCCAAATCATCCAGCCTTTTTTATTAATCAATTCTTTGACCACAGGATCACGATAGTCTGTTTCGGTTTCAAAAGTACCGCCAAACATCGTTTCGGGATATTGCTTGAATATAGGGGTATACAGATGATCTTTATAAGAAAGCAAGAGGGGGCGATCATTTGCAATCAAGTTAGCGAACAAGGATATGATCAATACGAAGATAAATATCCAAAGAGACACATAACCAAACTGATGTTGCTTAAATCGTTGAATGCGCCCTTGCAACAGCGGACTTAATTGAGTCAAATCGATCATTGAATCCCTCTTTGATTAAAATCAATTCGTGGGTCGATCCAGCGATATAAAAGATCACTCATCAATCGGAGCAGCAGTTGAACAAGCGTATAAATAAATAAGATGCCGAAAATAACGGGATAATCACGTTGTTGTATCGCCTCAAAACCCAGCAAGCCGATTCCATCTAAATTAAAGACGATCTCAATCAGTAGGTTCCCGGTGAGCACGATCCCAAGCAGGGTCTCAGGCAATCTTGCAATCAGCACCAGCATCGCATTTTGAAAGATATGCCTGTAGAGCACACGACCCATGGTCAAACCTTTGGCACGCGCAGTGAGCACATAAGGTTTACTTAGCTCTTCTACGAATGAGAATTTAACGAGATAGGTCACCGCAGCAAAACCACCGATAGTCATAGCGATCAATGGCAATGTCATATGCCATAAATAATCTCTTATCTGTCCAAAAAAACTTAACTGATCAAAGTTTTCAGACATCAGTCCCTGAAGAGGAAACCAATGCAAATACGAGCCCCCAGCAAAAAAGACAATCAATAAAATTGCAAAGATAAACATGGGAATTGCATTGCCAACGACCAGCAATAAGGCCGTCCATTGATCAAATTGACCACCATGACCCAAGGCTTTTTTTATGCCCAATGGAATCGACACTGCATAAATCAGCAATGTACTCCACAAACCTAATGAGATTGTAACGGGTAGCTTGTCAATAATCAGTTGAATCACAGGTTTGTCTTTAAAAAAACTAGTGCCAAAGTTTAACGACGCATATTGTTTAATCATCATCCAAAAACGCTCAGTGGCACTTTGATCAAAACCATATTGAACTTTAATTTGTTGAATGATTTCTGGTGATAATCCCCTCGCACCTAAATACAGAGCTTGATTGGATTGCGCAAGCTTACCCACTTCACCCGATGACTCACCTACATGACCTAAACCTGGTGCTCCGAATTTTGCACGCTCAATAGCTTGCTCGACTGGGCCACCTGGTGCCGTCTGTACAATGATGAAGTTCGTCAGCAGAATTAAAAACAAGGTTGGAATAATTAATAGAAGACGTTTAAATATATAGGCAGTCATTTTATTGGCTGCCTATATACTGATTAATTTTTTGCTCCGCTTTGGCATCAATCCACCAGTAATCCACGCCGATATCATAGAGGGGGCGCTGTTTGGGCATTTGATATTGATTCCAATACGCGACTCGATTTCCCACGAAGCCATATAGAGGGATCATATAGAATTCTGCGCGAAGTACGCGATCTAATGCGCGACTCAAATCGATAATAGAGCGTCGATCTTTAGCAACCACCAATTGCTTCAGCAACATATCAACTACGGGATTTTGAATGCCTGCCGTATTGAGACTGCCTGGTTGCTCTGCGACCTGACTTCCCCAATAGCCTTGTTGTTCGCTTGACGGTGTTAAGGTTTGTGGAAATGTATCCATGATCATGTCGTAATCAAAGCGCCGTGTTCGCTCTATATATTGTGGGATATCGACAACACGAAGGCTTGCGCTGATACCTAGTTTTCCGAGATTGCGAATGAATGGCAGAATAATACGCTGCTGACTCTCATCATTACTTAAGAATCCAATCTTAAAAGGCTGACCATGGGCATCAAATAAATGACCATTCACATAACGATAGCCCGCATTTAACAATAACTGCCGTGCTTTTAATAGGTTGTCGCGGTTAAAGCCTTGTCCATCGCTCATCGGTGCTTGCCAAGCGGTCAATATGCCTTGCTGTACTGCATTGGGTAAATGGGGTAATAATGGTCTTAGATAGACGAGCTCGGCTTCAGTGGGTAGACCTTTTGCTTCAAGTTCACTATTAAAAAAATAACTTTGAAGCCGTGTGTATTGTCCATTTAAAACAGATTTGTTTAGCCACTCAAAATCAAAGGCAAGCGTCAAGGCTTGACGTACGTTGATATCTTGAAATTTCGATTGACGTAGATTAAAAACGAGTCCACTCATCGTAACGGGATTGCGATTCGGCAAAACTTGTTTAATAACCAAACCATTTTTAATGGCAGGAAAATCATAACCACGAACCCAAGATCGTTCGGATTTTTCTAATCGAAAGGTATATTGCCCGACTTTGAAACCCTGAAAGGCAGTATCTAAATCTCGGTAATAGAGATATTTGATTCGATCAAAATTATATTTACCTTGATTAACGGGCAAATCACGTCCCCAATATTGAGGATTGCGTTTGTAGATAATGCTCCGACCGGCATCAATACTTTCGACAATATAGGGTCCACTGCCCAATGGTGGAGTCATCGTCACTTGATCAAAGGAACGATTCTTCCAATCTTGACGGGATAAAATAGACATTTGACCAATCGCAAATGGAATTTTACGATTCTGCTTGTTTTTAAAATCAAAACGTACCGTGTTCTGATCAAGCGCAGTGATTTTTTTGATATCCCCGTAATAAGATCGAAGACCTGGAACAGCTTGAGTCAGGATCGTCTCGAACGTAAAAACTACATCATCGGCGGTGACAGGTAGTTGATTAGAAAATCGAGCATTGGGATGAATATGGAAAATGATCCACGAGGGATCTTCAGTATCTTGTGTGATTTTATCTGCAAGCAAACCATAAGCGACAGAAGGTTCATCCAATGAGCTTACGAGTAAAGAATCCGATAAATAGGCTGTTCCATTCACAGCAGTCCCTTTGCTGATCAGTGCATTGAGACTGTCAAAGGTGCCCTGTGCCATCGTTGAAAAAGTCCCACCCTTGGGGGCATTGGGATTGGCATAAGGGAAAAATGATTCTTTAGCATGTAACGGTGTTCCATTCAATGCTATGGCATTGCTTGTAGTTACGATGGCAGATGCTGGTGTGATTAGAAAAAATACCAGACTAACTATAATAACCTGAATACTGCCCATCCTTGGGCGGTTGCAGCACATGACTAGCGATGACTCTTTTTCTTCGCTACTGGTTTTTCAGGTTCGGGGATGCTGATGGTATCACCGGCTTGGATTCGTGTATCTGCGGGGATATCATTTAAATCGGCTAAAGCCACGACTGTTAGCCCATGTTTGGCTGCTATACGGGCCAATGTCTCTCCACTTCTAACCTTATAGTCACTTGTTGGTGTTTTATCAGCAGATGACTTGTCATCTTTAGCAGATGATTTTTTATTCGGCAACTCAATTGCAGGAACACTGATCGTATCGCCTACCAATAATGAGGTTGTTGCTGGGATATCATTGAGTTTCGCTAAGCTACCAACACTTAAATTATAACGACTAGCAATCTTGGCTAAGGTATCGCCACGTTTTATCGTATAGTCATCTGTTTTTATCGTGCTGGATTTTGCATTAGTTGCTGCTGAATCACTCGCCTTGTCGGCGAGTTTACCAGCAGAATCTTTGGAAGAAGAACTATCAGCGTTTGCCACAAGATTCAAGCGAGTTCCTGTGATCAAATTACTCGTGACTTTTAAATTATTACGATCTGCAAGCTCTCGATTCGTTAGGTTGAACTGTGCGGCAACGTCCGTCAATGTATCTCCTGCCTGAACTACATAAGTCGTAGGCGCCTCAACAATTTTTTTCGCACCATATAGATACAGAGGTGTTCCTGTGATCAAATTCGCATTGGCATCCATCTGATTCCATTTAGCGATGTCACGCCATGCTAGTCCTGCTTTCGTTGCCACATTCGCTAAGGTATCACCGGCTTTAACGATATAAATTGTCCGCACGCCTTTAGGCTTATCCGTTACTTTGACATCGGCTACAACTTTGGTTTCAACAGGTGTCAACTTATGGGTCTTGATATCTGTTGCGGTAGGTGATTTTAAATAAGGTTGGTCATAACTTAATGAACGAGTTTCACCTTGCTTATCTAGCACGGACTGCTGAGTCTGAATAGCCGTCAGCTGAATTTTGCCGTCCAATGGATCAACAACTGGGGTGTTGGATGATGTAATCGATCTAATTTCAGTGACAACTTTACTTTTATCATCCGCACTCAAATTTGGTAATGAGCCGTTTTTGATATCAGCACTCTTCGGATCAATAGCCACAGCGACTATTGGAGCCGAATTCGACGTTGTTGCAGGAGCCACAATAATCGGTGATTGAGTCACTGGCGCAGAACTGTCTGTAGGTGTTGAGGTATTATTTGCAGTAATGTTAGTTGCTGAGATATTCGGATTACTCACAATGGGCTGCACTGTTGATGAAGGCCGTGTCGTAATCGTCATTGTAGTTGCATCGGTTTTAGCGACAATTGGGGCTGGAATATTGCTAACAATCGTTTGAGCTGCGGTACTTTGACTTTGTACAGCATTCGCACTGTTGTTAACATTTGCAACAGCTTTTTGAACATTCGCTTGAGATGGTACGCTGGCTTGATTGGCCATGGCTGCTAGTGCATCGGCATTGCTTGGAATTCGCTGATTACTACGAACCGTCACAGATTCAGTGATGTTCGCTGTCTTACTGCTACTCACCACGTTACCGGTTGCCATAATTGCTGCAGCTTGAGGCGTACTGACTGAAGTAGAGGTTTTACCATCTGAACGCGTTATGGTTTGAGTAATCGTCTGGGTGATAGGCTGGTTCATCGCGAGCAGACTACCTGTATCGGTCACACCAAATCGACTCGGATCTACAGTAGGCAGATTTTTAAGTCGTGCGTCCACCGAAGCAGAAAGACTGGTCGGAATCAAAACGCGATAAGGACCATTCGGTGCAGTAACACCCTGTAAGAAGGCTGGATTGAGTTCGAAGATTTCCTTACTGGTCAAGCCGGTTGTTTCAACAATTTTCGCGAGATCAACAGGTCCTTGCAAGGTCACTGCACGGAAGTGTGGACGGTTTGCAATACTATTTAGTTGAATACCGTAACTTTCTGGATTTTTGATAATTTGAGCAACCGCAATAAAACGCGGCACATAATTCATGGTTTCTTCAGGTAACTTCAGTGACCAGTAATCGGTTGGCAACCCTTGCGCAATATTGCGATTGATCGCTTGTTGGATACGGCCTGGTCCGGCATTGTAGGACGCTAATGCGAGTTCCCATGAACCAAATTTCTGATAAAGGCTGGTGAGAAAATCATAAGCTGCGCGGGTAGATTCAACAACATCTCTGCGTCCATCGTAGTAAGCATCTTGGCGTAGACCATAGATACGCCCCGTACTTGGGATAAATTGCCACATCCCTGCTGCCGAGGCGTTACTTGTTGCAAAAGGATCATAGGAGCTTTCAATAACTGGCAATAAGGCAAGCTCAGTTGGAATACCACGACGCTCTGCTTCAGTCACGGTATAGTAAAAATAACGGCTGGCTCGAGCTGACAAGCGGTCAATATAAGGCTGGCGGCTGACAAACCAGTTACGTTGCGCACTAATTCTCGGATTTTCAACTGATAAATCCAAGCGATAACCCACTCGTATACGGTTCCATAAATTACCATAGCGTAGAACGGCAAGACGATCGCCTTCTACCGCTTCCATATCTGTTGCTTGTAGTAACTCCTCTAAGGAGTCTGCACTTTCGAGATCAAGATTATCCTGTGGATTGCTACGTGATTGTGTTGAGTGATTTTTTTTATTCGGAATCTTATGTGCAGAATTCTGCGGTGGCGTTGAGCTACAGCCAGCCATAATTCCGGCAATGGCAAGGACTAATGCATGAGGGGTATAACGGTATAGCATTGGTAAGGTACCAACGCGACCATCTTGTTTAGGTGTTTGTGCAAGTATTGCATCAGGACCGACTTGCGCAGGCAGCAAAAACGACGACATCATGTATTATTCCAAGTCAAACGCATATGTAATTAACATTGTAGACCGATAATGCATGCTCTACCAATACTCATAAAGTGTTTGGACGTAAGCGAATGTTGCGTTTGTGGTATCTTGTCCTACACTTTATAAAGTTATGTGAACTGTTACACACGAATACTCCAAAACCTTGACGAAAAATTACGGCATAATGGCCTTAAATAGTTCTTTATTCGCTGTGTATCTGCAATATTTTCTATCTTTCTAGTGCTGAAAGCTCAGAAAATATTCCGAATTCAATTTAGTACTCTTTCTATCGTTTTAATTTTAATCAGTAAACTCGGATATCACCATGTCGCTACTCACAACCTCATCCCAAATGATTACGCTTTATGTCGATGGCGCATGTCGGGGTAATCCTGGTAAAGGCGGTTGGGGTGTTTATGTGGAGTATGCGGATGGCAAAAAAGCAGAGTTTTGTGGCGGAGAACCACATACCACCAATAATCGCATGGAGCTTATGGCTGCAATAGAAGGATTAGCGCGTACAGACCCTACGCTTGCGGCAACGGTATGGACAGACTCGAATTATGTTCAAAAAGGGATTAGCGAGTGGATCCATAATTGGAAGAAAAAAAACTGGAAGAAGAGTGATGGCGGTGCCGTCATCAATGCAGATTTATGGAAAATTCTCGACAAGCTCAGCCAAAATCGAAAAATAGACTGGCGCTGGATTAAAGGTCATGCGGGACATGCTGGCAATGAAAAAGCAGATCAACTGGCAAATCAGGGCTTAGAAACTCAAGGACCGTCTATAGCATTAGCCAATGATAAAAAACAGACACTTGCCGCACATATGGATTCTCCTGAAGATAAGCCACTTATCATTAAAGCCAAAAATACCGAGTCAACTTCGCTGATGGATTTGTTATTGCCACCAGATGAGTTTGATGATTATCAAGAACCAAATTGGTTAAATGAAGAAGATCAAGATCTGTCAGAGTCATATGAACGTTTCGATGAAGCTGAAGAGACATTGGCAACCCAAGGTTCTTTGACACCTACCCTACCTGATGATGCTTATACCGAAGAGTCACAAGGGATAGTTCGCACTCACAATACAGCGCGATTAGATGCATTTACCAGTAGTGGTAAACGTCAGCTCATCTTAGATACAGAAACCACAGGTTTTGATCCCAAAACAGGCGATCGAATTGTCGAAATTGGCGTTATTGAGTTGATTAATCGCAAATTGACTGGAAACTCACTGCATGTTTATCTAAATCCGCAACGGTTAGTTGGTGAGTCGGAAAACATCCATGGTCTCAGCGATGCTTTTTTGAGTGATAAGCCTTTATTTGCTGATATCGCCGATGAGCTTGAGGCATTTTTGGTGGGTGCGGAAGTGATTGCTCATAATGCAAGCTTCGACATGCGCTTCTTGGAAGCCGAAATGGAAATGGCTGGGCGTCGGCCTCTTTCTGAGCAAATCACAGTCACTGATACATTGGCCATTGCGAAGCGCAAACATCCAGGGCAAAAAAACTCGCTGGATGCATTAGCTAAACGTTATGAAATCAAAGAGCGTGATCGTACCTTTCATGGCGCATTACTAGACGCTGAGATTCTAGCGGACGTATATCTGCTGTTGACTGGTGGTCAAGTTACATTGGATATGGATACTCAGGAGGAACGCAGCAATCAAATCAATGAAAGCCGTCCGCGTATTCAGCGTAAACTCGCTGTTGTAAAAGCCCATACAGACGAACTCAATCTTCATCAAGCATGGATAGCGGAAATGGATAGTGGTCGGGATGGCGCTATTTCTATTTGGCATAAATGGGAACAAAGTCAAACTTCATAGCATCATGGATACATCAAGCTGATGTCTAGAACGCGAATCAGTTGGCATTAATGGTTTCTCTTGATTAGCATGCTTATCGAAAGATGAATAAAAAGTGATTAAGCGATCAGCACATTTGGTTTATAGAATAACTTAATTTATGCTTAACCATATATTTCTATTCATATTTAGTGTTTAGTCATGAAACATGATTGAGTTAAATCAGTGATCGTGACATCATTGGATATAGCACGGATTCAACAACAGGAAAGGAACATGCCTGCATCACTCGTCTCAAATCCAAAATCATATTTTGATGTCCAGCACTTTGATATCTCTTCTCTTTATATTGTCAAATCGGAAATCAATGCATCCTTGAATCAGGTCGAGTCTGCATTAAGCTTATTTATTTCAGATCAAAGTGTCACTGTTGGCTTATTTGATGCGGCAGATGCGATGCATCAAGTCACGGGTATTCTCAAATTGTTACGCATGGATGGCGCTATTGAGCTATCAGATGGAATCCGTTTGCTGTTGATTAATATTTCAGAGAATCCGGATACAACAGATGACAGCAAAATCACTGCGCTCAGTGAAGGATTGATGACGCTAACCCGTTATCTTGAATTTGTATTGTTGAATGAAACGTTATCTGCCCAGTTGTTATTACCAATTACCAACCTAATCCGTAATTTATTAGGTCTTCCTTTCCTTTCGGAAGGTTATTATTTACAGCCTTACCTTGATGAGGATGCGATACAAAAAAATGCATCGGCTGCTACAACATCCCCCCTTGCACTACAAGAAAATCAGAAACAAGTCATTAAAGACCAACTTGTACAAATGTTTCAAACAGGCCTACGGGCTGTGTTGCAAAAAAAATCCCAAGCACGTGATTTTGCATTAATGCATAAAGCGACCACATTAATGACGTCTTTGAGCGTCCAACCAGAGGCGCTTTACTGGCAGGTTGCCGCTCAAGTGATTGCAACGCTTAAGCCGAGTAGCCTATTAACGGATAGTCGTAAACGTGTATTGATCCATATTGAGCGACGCATTACTCAGCAAAATACCCCCCTCACACGCGATTCTATTGCGGACCTTCTCGCCATGACTGCGATTATGGATGATGCAAATCCACTATTGGCAAAATTTGGTTTAACTGATTTGGTGAAACCAGATCAAGAAACTCTAAATCATAAGCAGTTTCTATTTGGGCCTGACCAAGAGATGATTCATACGGTTAGTCAATTAGTACATCAAGATATTGCCAAAATTAAAGAGCTTGTGGATCTGATTGTGAATAATCAACAACCCGATGATGCTTTAAACACGTTGAGTAATTCTTTAAAGGAGCTTGGACAGACTTTGGAAGTACTCACTTTAAACTACGCTGGTAAAGGGCTCGTTGATCAAGCAAATCGGGTTAAAGAATGGGTAAGTCTTCCTGATGAAAACCAAATTAACGCATTGATGGATCATCTACTTGATAGTGAAAATGCCATTATTCTTATGGAACAGACCCATACTCCAGGGTTAGTCATGCTACCTTTTACAAATTTACGTATCTCGCTGCATCAGTTGGTCGATGCACGTAGCTTAATCGTTGCAGAAAGCAGAACAAGCTTAGCGGGTGCGATGGACGTTATTCTTTCATATCTCGATAACAATGCAGATGCGACGCAGATACAAAGTATTGCAGAGGCTTGTGAGTCTGTGAGTGGCGCCATGGCGTTTTTAAATGCACCACGCGGACAAGCTATTCTTCGTGCAGCGGCTCAATATGTGCACGAATCATTTGAAATCACACAACCCAGCCTGCAATCCATTGAGTATCTGACGGATGCTATAGCATGTGTTGATTACGTTCTGGAAGGCATGGAGAAGAAAAAACCAGCAGGTGAAAATCCTTACCATTTTGGTGAGCGCAGTTTGGCCAAATTAGGCTATCCTGTTGATCAAATTGCGGCTTAGAAGTTAAAGGATTACCGTGTTGAGTACTTTGCCACCAACTCAAACCAATAATTTTGACGTAAGAACCTACGGACTCCTCATTGATGGCAATGCAATTGCTGTCAATGAAGACGGGCAACTCCCTATCCTTTCAGAAAGCTATCCAACTGATATTGTTATTGCTGTGACAAGTGATGCCACTTTTGTAGCTAGGGCAATGGAGCCTGGACAGGAGTTGGTGGGTTACCCGCTTACACCATTACGTCAGCTTCTGACCCGCTGGTCTACTGCTGAGTTTGAGCGAGCCTCACGTGGTATCCAATTATTAGAGTGGCGCCGGAATCATGGTTACTGTAGCCGCTGTGGCACAGCAACTGTTGCCCATGCCAATGAGTATGCAATGGTTTGTCCTAATTGTGAGTATACGCAGTACCCAAGATTACAGCCTTGCGTTATTGTTGCCATTACACGTAATGATTCTAGTCACCAACATAGTTTACTACTTGCGCGTTCATCCCGATCTAATATGCCGATGTTTAGTTTAATTGCTGGCTTTGTTGAGGTTGGAGAAACACTAGAACAAGCAGTCGCAAGAGAGGTTAAAGAAGAGGTGGGGCTTGATGTCAAAAACATCAGCTACTTGGGTAGTCAACCTTGGCCATTCCCCTCCAATATTATGATTGGATTTCATGCAGAGTACGCAGGTGGTGAATTAGTCTTACAAGAGGATGAAATTGCCGAAGCGGCATTCTATGCCTTCGATCAACTCCCTCTTGTTCCCCCCACTGGGTCTATTGCACACCGAATGATCCAGCAAATCATCAGTCAATATAATCATTAGTCGGCATTTAAACCTTGATAAAAGCGCCACATATCAATCGCCATATCATCTACCGTTCGCACAGCTTCCCACCCTAGTAACCGCTTGGCATGTGTAACATCAGCATAAACACTTGCAGAATCACCCTGACGGCGCGGAACCACCTGATAAGGTAAATCATGCCCGACAGCTTTTGAAAAAGCATTAAGCATCTGCATGACGGAGATCCCTTCCCCGCGGCCCAAATTTAATATTTCAAAAGCCTCAGTTTGCTCGGAGAGCCAAGTAATAGCTTGTGAATGACCACTAATAAGATCCTGGACATGGATATAATCGCGCACTCCAGTACCATCAATGGTTGCGTAATCGTTGCCAAATACCTGTAGATAGGGACGCTCCGCTCTTGCGACTTGAGCAATATAAGGCATTAAGTTATTTGGTATGCCATGCGGTATTTCACCAATCAAACCACTTTCATGAGCACCTGCAGGGTTAAAATACCGTAAAACTGCAATTCGCCAATTTCGTTCAGCGCGTGATAAGTCTTGTAAGATGAATTCGCACATCTGCTTACTACGACCATAGGGTGTGATCGGTGCTTGCTTTGCATCCTCAGCAATCGGGAGTGACTCAGGTTCACCATAGACAGCGGCAGTTGAACTAAAAACAATAGTTTTAACGTTTGTAGATTTCATCACCTGTAAAAGCGAAATGAGACCATTAACATTATTATCATAATAATCTAAAGGCTGGGAAATTGACTCATTGACAGACTTTGATCCAGCAAAGTGCACGACACTGGTCACCGAAAATTTTTCAAATATTTGCTGCAACTGTTTTTTTGCTCTGACATCCATCTGAACAAATGGAATCTCACGCCCGACTAATTGTTTCAAGCGATGCAAGACCGAAATATTTGAATTTGAAAGGTTATCGAGCAAGACAACATCATGGCCCTCTTCAACGAGTCGTGCAGCCATATGCGAACCTAAATAACCAAGTCCGCCTGTGAGTAAAATCATCTACTTTCCTTACGCAATATCTTTGACTATGAATTCTTGATAACTGCTATTATGCCCATGAATTCAATCTTGCTAATCCTATACTTTTTTATGAGCAGCGTCTTACTTTTATTGACAGAACCCATGACCTCTCCACTGGCATGGTATAGTGTCGAGCTAGCAAAATCACTACTTCAACAAGGCGCACAGGTTAAATTATTTTTCTACCAAGATGCTGCAAGCATTGCCAATCGCCTGAATTGGCGGCCAAGTGATGAACCTAATTTGGCGCAATTATGGCATCAACTTGATTTAGACTGTGCCGTTTGTGTTAGTGCTGCTTTACTCCGCGGTGTTACCGATAAAGATAATGCAACACGTCACCAGTTAGAAGGTGAAAACATTGCTGAAGGATTTCGTTTAGTGGGTTTGGGTGATCTTGCCGATTCAATGTTGCAGGTCGACCGCGTTATTCACCTTTAATCTGATAAATTTACTGGCTTATTCTTTGCGAAAAGTAGTGTTATAAACCGCTCTATGCAGAGCATTTTTTATGCAGTACGTCCAATACTTATATGAAAACACTCCTCATCATCATTAGTCAGAGTCCACTTCAAGGACAATTACTACTAGAATCGCTTTCCGCAGTGATGGTGCTGGCGACGTATGGTATCCAAATTAAAATAGTGCTGACTGGTGATGGGATTGGCTTATTAAGAGTACCTCTCATTAACGAAGAAAATACGCTACACCCTTTTAAGTCTGCTCACGCCTTAATCGAAAGTTTTGAATTCTATGATTTACTTCCGATATGGGTAGACCAAACCAACGCAGAACAACATCAATCAACACTCAGTGAGACCATGATCGAGTATGAACTCGTTGAATTAAACTCAGCAGTATTGGGATCATATGACGGGGTGCTGAGATGGTAAATATCGTGCAAAATAATACAGAGACACTAAAAATAGAATCTTGCAATAATACTTTACATCTGCTCACTGCAGCCCCACGTTACTGGCCAGTACTATTGCCACAGCTTCAGTCGGTGTGGCAATGGGGTGATTTACTGCTTTTGATAGCAGAAGCGGCGCAGGGTTATCATTCGATAAAATTAGCATCATTTGATCATACTGCAATTCTGCAGTCAGACATGCAACTGTTGGGTATCGCTCCAAACGATGCTAACCCCATACAAATTGTGACTATAGATCAGTGGGCCGAATGGACCCTCGTATTTCAACGAACCTTGACATGGCGCTGTTAAATCGAATGAAAGACAAAGGCATCTCAAAAGATCAATTGACCCAAGAACTGATATTGCCCATCGAAATACCTACAGTAGACTCAGATGGTCATTTAATCAATCACCTAGAATGGACACCCGAAGTTGCGCATTTGTTGGCAGCACATGACGATCTTGTCTTGACGGAGGTACATTTACAGGTACTTTTCGCAATGCGGATTTTTTATCAACGATTTGAACATGCGCCAGCAACTCGCCCCTTGATCAAGTTTTTGTTGCAATCAATCGGTCCTGAAATGACAAACGCTCATCTCATGGCACTCTTCAACACGGGCCTCGTTGCACGCACTCTGGCGCGTTTGTCTGGATTACCAAAACCAGCGAATTGCTTATAAGATTCACCCCATCAAGTTACATGTTATCTTTAACTAATAACATGTAACAATTATTATTCAATAATATTAGGGGATTATTCTTGTCTCGGTATGTCGAGTTCTGTCATCGGCCAACGTGGTGTCGTCGTCACGGCAAGTTCATCATGCTGCCCGGCTTTTAGTCGTTGCCACCCAGCAAAAGCAATCATGGCACCATTATCAGTACAGAGGGCGGGTTCAGCGTAATAAACTTTTGCAGCAATCCGCTTGAGCTCCTCCTGTAATCGTGTTCTAAGCGCCTGATTTGCACTGACACCCCCTGCAATAACCAAGCGTTTAAGACCAGTTTGCTTAAGTGCACGAACACATTTTTTGACTAAGGTATCTACCATCGCTTCTTGAAAACTCGCTGCCAAATCGGCATCGCGTCCTTGGCCTTCAATTTTTTTATATTGATTCAGAACAGCAGTTTTCATACCACTAAACGAGAAATCTAGACCTTGATGCAACATGGGGCGCGGTAAATTAAATGCTTGTGGGTCACCTGATTCAGCCAATTTCGCTACATTGGGTCCACCGGGGTATGGCAAGTTCATCATTTTTGCAACCTTGTCGAATGCCTCACCTGCTGCATCATCAATCGACTCACCCAATAATTCATATTGACCAATGCCATAGGCAGCCATAAGCTGACTATGCCCCCCTGACACAAGCAATGCAACAAAAGGAAACTCTGGGGGCGCCTCAGATAACAAAGGGGCTAACAAATGCCCTTCCATGTGGTGTACGCCGATCGCTGGAATGTCTAATGCAAAAGCCAGCGTACGCCCAAATAATGCGCCAGTCATCAGCGCACCCATGAGGCCAGGGCCTCGCGTAAATGCGATTGCATCAAGATCAGACTTCTTAGTTTGGGTTTGTGATAGAAGCGTTTCTAATAAAGGAATCATTTTGCGGACATGATCACGCGATGCCAGTTCGGGTACGACACCGCCATACTCAGCATGTAATGCGATTTGACTATGTAGAACTTGTCCAAGCAAACCTTTTTCGCTATCAAATAAAGCCAAACCGGTCTCATCACATGATGTTTCCAAACCCAAAACCAGCATAAAATCAACCTTTACAATAATCAGAAGACCACCTAAGGTGCGCATTATAGAGTTTTCATTGTGATTTAATGAAAAAAATTTGCAAAAAACCTGTATATATCTACGTTTCATGGTTGTCACCCATAAAACTTCACGGTAGAATAGCCGCCTTCGTCTAACCAAGACGGATGTTTATTGATCACGGCGAAAATTGTGTTAAAATGAGCATCTGTAGACCAACCGATATTGAATCACTGAACCTAAACTGAACAATAAGTTCGAGGAAGTTACATGCCACAAGTTAAGCTTAAAGAAGGCGAACCAGTTGACGTCGCAATCCGCCGTTTCAAACGTTCATGCGAAAAAGCAGGCGTTTTGGCTGATGTACGTAAACGTGAGTTCTATGAAAAGCCGACTCAAGAGCGTAAACGTAAAAAAGCAGCGGCTGTGAAACGCCACGCTAAAAAACTGTCACGTGAATCTGTACGTACAACTCGCTTGTACTAAGATGATTTTCACACATTGGTGAATTCATTAATGTGTCAGTAAATGCGTTATCAGATTTAAAGCCGAGCTCAATGTCTCGGCTTTTATCTTTTTAGCTACATGTTTAACGCCTCTTTTAAATTTATTGTCATTCCAAATAAGGATATTTCATTTCATGTCCGAGCTAAAACTCCGTTTAACCGAATCAGTCAAGTCTGCAATGCGCGAGCGTTTATCTGATCGCTTATCCGTACTTCGTGGTGTACAAGCAGCAATCAAACAAATTGAAGTTGATACGCGCGAGGAGTTAGATGATGCCCGTGTTTTAGCATTGCTGGAAAAACAACTCAAACAACGTAAAGAGTCCATTAGTGCATACACGAATGCAGGACGTGATGATCTTGCGCAAAAAGAGCAATTTGAACTGGAAGTGATCAGTGAGTTTTTGCCGGTTGCGATGACGAGTGAAGAACTTGAAGCACTCATTGCAAATGAAATCACTGCCCAAGGCGCAACCAGTATCCGTGATATGGGAAAAGTTATGAATGCACTGCGGCCTTTGATAGCTGGTCGTGCTGATGCTAGTGATGTCTCTGCGCGTATCAAAGCAAAATTATCGGTTTAATTGAAATATTGGGTATATTTGGTTGTTTTAAAACTTAATAAAAAAAGCCAAATATACCTCAAATATTGATTGCAGACTTGCGAACTCTAAGGCTTTCCATTCTTCAGAGTTAATAATACCCAAAACTATAAGTCTTTCAGCTTCTCTTTCATTTTTTGCTCCATATATTTAGTGCGCTGCGCAATGAGTTCAAACTCAACCGATTTTTTATCTGCAAGCGCTTCTGCTCGATCAAGTGAACGTAAAGCAGAGTCTATATTACCTTGCCAAAATAGCATTTCAGCACGATATCTCAGGACAGTAATCGCATTTTTATTTGTGGCGGGAAGTTTTTCTGCAGCCTCCTTCATCAATTGCCAGAGCTGAATATCTTGAGGTCGTTTAAGTGTCCAGGGACGCAGTAACTCAATTGCAGTTTGCCCTTGACCTAAAAGCACATAGCCCCGTGCTAAAGTCATGATGATTGGGCGGCTTTCAGGCATAACTCGCGATAAAGGTTCAAGCAGTTTGATTGCTATAGCAGACTTATTATCAGCGATCTCAATTTCAGCTGCAGTGATTGTTACATAAGCCGAATCTGGATAGCGTGTGAGTAAGGGGGTGACAAGTTTTCTGGCTTCAACAATTCTTCCTGCTTTTTGGTATAAATACGCTAAAGCAAGTGCAGCTGCATCATCTGTTTTTGCTTGTGGAATCAATGCCGCAATATTAGTTGTATTCGTTACAGCGGCAACACGCAATTGCATTACATGAAATGCATCAAGCTGTGCAGAACCTAATATGCTATTACTCTGATTCATTATAGAAGAAGCTGATCTGACTTGATCCAAACTATATTGGTTTGCTCTGAGCCTTGCTTCGCTAATACGTTCACTTGTTAAGGGGTGAGTTAATATAAATGACGGGACAAAGCCGACCATTCTGGTTTTCTTCTGCATAATCTCAAAAAAATCAGGCATTGCTCTAGGATCATAACCCGCACTTTGCATGAGCTGCATCCCGACTCGATCAGCTTCCCGCTCATTATCCCTACTGTATGCAAGTTGTTGACTCATCAATGAAGCTTGCGTTCCCATAAAAAGTGCGGATGAAGTATCTCCATCTTTTTTTGCCAAGGCAATTGCAGCAATGGCTCCACCTAATGCCCACCATTTTTGATTTTTCATCGCATCAGTCTGGCGACTATAGTGACGCTGACTCACATGCGCGATTTCATGTGAAAGTACTCCTGCAACCTCATCTGCATTATCCGCACTGAGCAGTAATCCCGTGTTCATTGCAACTAAGCCTCCCGGTACAGCAAAGGCATTAATTTCCTCATCTTGGATGAGTAATAGTGCAGTTGGTGTTCCCAGCAAGGTTTGAGCATAAATCCGCCGATACATCCGCTCCAAGTCATCCTGAATCAAGGGATCATCGACCACAGGCACTTCTTTATTAATTTCTCGTAATACTGCTTCGCCAATAGCCTTATCCCGCGCTTGATCAATTAATCCAGGCTGGGAACCTAAAGTGGGTAAAATGTAGCTTTCACTTGAGGAGTGGACCTGCGTATCCCAAACATCTGACTCTATCTTGGCATGAGTGAGCATTGGACATATTGCGGAGATGCCCAGTGTCCATAGAATAAGATTACATCTTATTAGCATGCTAAAATAACTCATCATGATCAATATTCATCAATTATCAAGTGGTAATCTTCAGAGCGATAGTATGATTTTGCAACGAAAATCATCTCTTTATGAAACATTTCTAGCCTAGCCGATAAAGATGAATCTATACTGACACACTTGAAAGTTTTAGATATGGAAGTGAGTCCTAAGCACCATGATATTTGAAATTGATACCAGTGGTTTACACTGCCCTATGCCATTACTCAAACTTAAAATGACTTTACGTCAACAAGCTGATCAAGCTGATGATGTGCATATTCGCCTTATTTCGACAGATCCAATGAGTCAACAAGATATCAAGCGATATTGTGATATTGCAGACTTAGTCTGTATTCAACATCCTAACGACGATAAACAAAATAAGTTTATTTTTGATATTCATAAAAAATGATACAACAAACAACCACTCTTTATACACTCTGGTTAGCTTACATTCTTGTTTAAACAATTTAAATCCGAAACTAAACTTAGATAAACAAAGCTTTGAATAACTTATACAAAGTACCAACGCATACAAACTATAATAGCCCCTCTTCCTTGCATTCTCTCTGATTTTTCTCAGAAATTTTCGAATTGCAGATTTACGTCATTCTATTTATTAAGCCTTCAAAAATAAAATTTTATTTTTAATAATCTTTTTCATCTTATATTTAAGGAGCTCTTATGCAATTGAGTATCGATGAGCTTACAAGGTCAACACAGACTTGGCTTCCAGTCATCATGCAATACAGTGGTAAGTTACTTTTAGCACTCATTACACTGATTATCGGTTGGTGGCTAATCAACAAACTGACTCAAAAGATTGGATGGATCTTACGCACAAAAAACGTCGATCCGGCATTGCACAGTTTTATTTGTACGATAGCAAACATCCTCCTTAAAGTTCCTTTAATGATCAGTGTCGCATCAATGATCGGTATAGAAACCAGTTCATTTATTGCTGCGCTTGGCGCTATTGGACTAGCGATTGGACTGGCATTGCAAGGAAGTTTGGCCAACTTTGCAGGTGGCGTATTAATTCTATTATTCCGTCCTTTTCGTATCGGAGACTGGATAGAAGCGCAAAGTGGGGTGAGTGGTAATGTCGATAGCATCCAGATTTTTCATACAACGTTGAAAACAGCAGACCATAAGGTTGTGATCGTACCCAATGGCAGCCTATCAAATGGAAATATTACTAATTACTCACGTGAGCCCATGCGTCGTATCGATATTAACCTAGGGATCGACTACGATAGTGATATTAAACGTGCTCGTGAGGTATTACTGAATATAGCCCGTGATCAACGCGTTTTTGCAACGCCAGAAGCAGCAGTTCATGTGACGGGACTAGGTGATAATGCCATCAATATTACGTTACGAATTTGGGTAGCCAATGCAGATTATTGGCCTGTCACTTTCGACTTCATGGAGCAAGCTAAAGAACAATTAACCGATGCAGGTATTGGCATCCCCTTTCCTCAGCGAGTCGTTCATTTGGTTCAAAGTTGAATTAATTAAGCCATCGTTGGGGTTATTAGGGCTGCTATATTACAGTTTGTGGCAGCCCCCAATTATCATGATTTATCCAATATGCCTCCAATCATTCAATTTGAAACAAAGCGCCTGTTACTTCGTCAATGGCAACTTTCGGATTACCCGTTATTTTCGGAATTAAATGCTGATCCAGTGGTAATGGCACACTTTCCTTCTACATTGAGCGTCAGTGAAAGTGATGCCATGGCAACGCGCTGTCAATCTTTGATTGCGGAGCGAGGTTGGGGATTATGGGCTGTAGAGGTTAAGACATCGCAGCAATTCATTGGTTTTGTGGGGTTGCATATTCCGACCGCGACACTACCCTTTTCTCCATGTGTAGAAATAGGCTGGCGCCTAGCAGCTGAGTTCTGGGGACAAGGGTTTGCGACGGAAGCAGCCTGCCATGTTTTACAGATTGGGTTTGAAGTCCTTCATTTATCAGAGATTGTTTCTTTTACTGCTTTATTAAATCAGAAATCGCAAAGGGTCATGGAGCGAATTGGGATGCGTCATATACAGGAAAATTTCGAGCATCCCTCAGTTGCAATAGGCAGCCCGCTTCGAGCACACTGCCTATATAGGCTTTCATATCATCAGTGGAAACACCAGCAAAATAATCTAATCGATCGCTCGGACAACTAATACAGTGCCTTCTATTGCGATGACTTTTACCTTGGTTCCTTCTGCTAGTGATAGCCCATCTTCTGTTCGTGCTAGCCAGAAACTATCCCCTACGCGGACTTGAGCCGTCGGCTCAAGCGCACGCGAAAGAATCAATACATGATCAATGAGATGATGCTGAATTTCCGAAATCACAGGTTTTTCTAAAGCTGTTTGTTGCTGGCGCCAGCGCGCCCAAATGATCAAAAATATCGTTGATAGAATGGCAAAAACGATACCCTGACCAAATGGCGGCAGGATCCATGTCACAGCAACAGTGATCAGTGCAGCCAGACTTAAACATAGACAGAATAGAATTCCTGTCATTAGTTCAGCAATAAGCATAATGCTGGAAATGATCAGCCAAAATACCCAAGCACTCATGTGCGATCCTGTGGCGGTGTGAATCGTGATGGTTTAGGGGGAGCGACAGAGGTCGCTTGCCCAGTACGTTCAGACAAGAGTTCAGCAACGCCCCCGACAGCGCCTACTAACGCAGAAGCATCAAGCGGCATAAATATAACCTTACTATTTGTGCTTTTCGCCATGTCCTTGAGGGATTCAACATATTTTTGTGCAATGAAATAGTTCAAGGCTTGAACGTTACCATTGGTCAATGCCTCACTAACTTGGCGTGTTGCAGTGGCTTCAGCTTCAGCGAGTCGCTCACGGGCCTCGGCTTGTAAAAAAGCTGCTTGTCTTTCACCCTCAGCTTTAAGGATCTGAGCCTGTTTTTCACCTTCTGCAGTCAGAATTTCAGCTTGGCGACGACCTTCCGCCTCAAGTACATAGGCACGTTTAGTTCGCTCAGCTTTCATCTGAGAAGCCATCGCGTTGACCAAATCAGCGGGTGGATTAATATCTTTAATCTCAATCCGCGTCATTTTTACTCCCCAAGGCGATGTTGCATGGTCAATCGAAGACAATAACTGACCATTAATCTGATCACGCTGCGATAACATGGCATCCAATTCCATTGAACCGATGACGGTACGAATATTGGTCATGACAAGATTGTTAAGGGCTATGGGGAGATTACTAACTTCGTAAGATGCCTTATAAGCATCCATGATTTGATAAAAACAGACGGCATCAATCGTAACACCAGCGTTATCACGTGAGATGACTTGTTGTGGAGGAACATTTAATAACTGCTCCATCACATTGACCCGCTTTCCAACTTTTTCAATAAAAGGAGTAATAAAAGCCAAGCCAGGCTCAAGCGTGCGACTATATTTACCAAAACGCTCAATGGTATATAGAAAACCCTGAGGGACTATCTTAATAGCCTGTAGCCCGATAAATACCACCAAAACCAAAAGAACAATCAAAAAACTTCCAAGCATATCATTACTTCCCTAGATAATCTGACGCTAAGATTAAGTTCTGACGTCAGTATTAGAATTACATCTCAAATATAACTGATTCAGATCAGCATATTCTGTCCATGATGTAACTTAATATGCATGGTTTGATGAGTCAAAATCATGTCACCATACATTTTGCATCAATTTATCGTATACGCGCAGCGGATCTTGCATCGAGCATTGCGGCCCTCATGTCTCGAATCGCAGCTTCAAGACCAATGAAAATACTATCTGCAATTAATGCATGACCAATATTTAACTCATGGATCGTTGGAATTGCTGCAATTGCTGCGACATTACTGATATTTAGACCATGACCTGCATTAACAATCAAATCTAAATCCACAGCATAAGCCGTTACATCGGTAATCCGCTCTAGTTCTAATAACTGATGGTCACCAACTGCTTCTGCATATGAGCCCGTATGGAGCTCTACTACAGGAGCACCGCAGGCAATCGCAGCATCAATTTGCTGTACGCAAGGATCAATAAACAATGACACCTCACACCCCGCCTTGGTAAGTACTTCCACAGCATGTTGAATTTTTTTATGTTGGCGGACCACATCAAGCCCGCCCTCGGTCGTAAGCTCATTGCGTTTCTCTGGGACTAGGCAAACATGTTGAGGTCGAATTTCACATGCAAAATCAATCATAAAATCTGTAACAGCAATTTCCAGATTCATTCGTGTTTGTAAGAGAGGGCGCATACGACGGACATCGTCATCTTGTATATGCCGACGGTCTTCTCGTAAATGTAAAGTGATGCCGTCGGCTCCAACACGTTCACATAGGAGTGCTGCTGCCACTGGATCAGGGTATGCGGTGCCACGTGCTTGACGCAAAGTGGCGACATGGTCGATATTTACCCCAAGTAAAAGCGACATTTTTAAGCTCCTATAATTTGTGTTAGATCATGATATTAATAAGCATATAACGATTATGGTTTAATGCTGTTGATATACGTCAAAAGATAACCTAATTCCCTATTCTTCGTTCAAAGCTTTAATATACGCTTGATGGATAGGACACACTGTTTATCTTTTTATATAGCGTAAACGAACTATCGTAAGGTATGCACAATTTTTAAGCTTGTCTCTAGTCTGCATAAACGCATAATATTATTTCGAAATATTTGTCTTACTGGATATCCAAAGAGCCCGACTTTTTAAAGGTTTATCACCTAATTGTGCCGCCAACGCATTACGCAAAATTCGCGTTAACATGGGAAGAGACTCTTCGGCAAGTATGAGTGGAACCTCATCACTTAGATCACCCATTGCTAATAATGACATACCGGTTTCACCCGAGGTATGAAGCGCAAAACCCTCATCTCTCTGATAACGGTATAGCAAATGAGGTTGAATGGGTACACCTAAACGATCATTTTTAAAGTCTATGGCATACCCCAGCTGTGACAAAAGAACGAGTTCAAAACGCCTTAAGGTTGCGATTAAAGATTGCTGGTCAGCAAGAGCCTGCAAAGCATGGGTATAGGCAGTCACGACGATAGGCAAAGGCTCTTGATGAGGCAGTAGCCTCACTAATAATTCATTTAAGTAGAATCCAGCAAATAGCGCGTCTCCGGAGAGTACGTTCGCAGTCCCCACCGTTTCAGCTTTAGCAAAAGTTTTAAGGGTTGATTTTCCTGTTGCGAATAGGAGTGTCGGCTGATAAAGCGAAGGGATACTCTGCCGAGCAATCCCATCTACCCGTCCGGCTTCAAATGATAAGAAGTTTACAAGCTTACTATTTTCACGATAAGCACGCTGATGTAGAACATAACCGTGAAGCGGTTCGTTACGCATCATAAATTCCGTTTAGCTGATTGATTAAACTTATATCAACTCGCAGCGTCACTTTTACTCGTATCTTTTTTATCATCATCTTTCTTGTCTTTGCTATCGGGCGTTAAAAGGTCAACTGTTCCCCCGACTACGGCTGCCGTTCCTTTAACTGCAACTTTAGTGACGTCATAAGCGATGCCAAGTGGAACAGTCACAATATCCGTAATACAACCTGATAATAAGAGGCTCGATGATGCGATACAGGCCAATAAAACTTTCTTCATTACACTTCCCTTTCCTTGAAATAAAATACTTGTTAGATATCACCGTAACCGAGACTTTTTAATGCTCGCTCATCATCAGACCAGCCCCCTTTTACTTTAACCCACAGCGTCAGCATGATCTTCTGCTCAAGTAGCTTTTCCATATCTTGCCTTGCTTCTACACCAATCTGCTTTAAACGTGAACCTTTATCACCGATCACAATGGCTTTTTGGCCCTGACGTTCAACGAGAATCGTGGCATCAATGAAAGTACAAGCGGCTTTCTTCTGCCCATTTGCTTTAACCGCTTCGGGCTCTTGTTTAAAACTTTCAATTTGTACCGTCAGGTCATAAGGAATTTCCTCGCCCAATTGACGCATAATTTTTTCGCGAATTATTTCAGAAACTAAGAATCGTGCAGGACGATCCGTAATTTGATCTAATCCGTAAAGGGGGGGAGAAAAAGGAAGATGTTGTCCAATAACTTCATGTAAACGATCTAAATTAGAACCTCGTAAAGCAGATACCGGTACAATTTCGCTAAACTTCATCCGTGTAGATAAACGTTCGATATGCGGTAGAAGTGTATTTTTATTGTCCAGCGTATCGGACTTATTAATCACTAGCACGACTGGCATTTCAGCATGAATCAGCTTCTCAAGGACTAATTCATCGTCTGGAACCCATTTCAAAGCATCTACGACGAATAAAACAAGGTTCACGTCCCGTAGCGCAGATGTAGCCGCTTTGTTCATCATGCGATTGATTGCACGTACTTCTTTCTTATGCATGCCTGGCGTATCAACATAAACCGCTTGTACATTATCACGGGTATCAATTCCAACGATTTTATGACGGGTTGTTTGCGGTTTACGCGAAGTAATCGAAAGTTTTTGTCCGAGTAGATGATTCATCAAAGTCGACTTTCCAACATTAGGACGTCCGACAATCGCGACAAACCCTGCCCGAAAATCAGCGGGAACGACGGGAGAGTCTTTAAAAAATTGACTAATAAGGTCATCTGCAACAGCTTTGTTCTGTTGTTTTGGTTGATTTGCAGAACTAGCGGAGCTTTCTTCAGTGATGTCAATTTTATGATAAGTCAACGTGTCAAGCTCTTCACTGGTGAGTTGAGACGCGTCATTATCCAGAAAGTGTTCAGGCAAGTCGTATTTGTTCGAAGGATTGCTGTTTGAATTAGTCATTGTATTATCGCTTAAATAAAGAAGAGGTGATCTCGAAGGCTTTAAAAAAACCATCGAACAAATAAATCTACATATCAAATATACGTTGATTACGGGTCATTGTTGGAGATGTCTTGGTAATTATATTACGAAGACTTTATCTTAGGGGAAAGCGATTCCAAAAACTGTAATAGTTCACTTGCTGCACTTTGTTCCGCATAACGTCGACTTTGTCCATGTCCGACAGTCACGGGAGCACCTTCGACATGGCATTCCACCGTAAAGGTTTGGTTATGTGCTTCACCTTGAGTGGCAGTCAAAGTATATGCAGGCAAAGGTAAGTGCTTAGCTTGCAGTAACTCTTGCAACCTTGTCTTAGGATCTTTTAAGGTATCCTTAGGAACTAGTGTTGTCAGGTAAGGCTCATACCATTGCAGCACAACATCTCGTACAATATTTAAATCGGATGAATCTAAATACATTGCACCGATCAAAGCCTCAACTGCATCAGCTAAAATAGACTCACGGCGATGACCACCACTTTTCATCTCCCCGCTACCTAAAATAAGATACTCTCCCAGCTTTAAATCCTTGGCAATCGCGGCCAGTGAGTCTTGCCTCACTAATGTCGAACGCAGACGTGTCAGACGTCCTTCATCCTCGCTTGGAAAGCGATCATAGAGATAGCAGGCAATAATGACGCCCAATAGTGCATCACCCATGAACTCAAGCCGCTCGTAATTGGATTTTGAACTCACCGAGCGATGGGTCAGTGCTTGTTGGCATAGTTCAAGCTTACTGAAACGATAGCCTAAAGCCTTTTGTAATCGAACAACTTTTAAGGACTCAGTCATGAAAAAAACGCACTGCTATTTATACTAACCTGTTGGTACAATTAATTTCCCGCCTGAATTGACTTTTGATCAAATATCTTTTTGAAATGAATGACCAAATCAATATTTGCAATAAAGTTTTTGCGGACTTCATATTGCTTAACCACCTCAATACCACCATCGGTAGTTACCGTTAAATAATCGCTAACCTTAACATCGCGAATGCCATTCATATCAAACTGTTGACTAAATTCGCGCATAAGTGCTTCTGGATTACTATCGGTCGGTGCTGCTTTTAGGCGCTCGGTTATAATCTTATTCATCGTGAAATCATCGAGATAGACACCGCCTACAGCTAAAGTAAATTGAACGCTTATAAATGCAATAAATAAAATTGCAACAATACCCCAGTATGACATCCCTTTTTGTCCACGCATGTTACGCCCCTGTCTGCGCTATTAAATAGAAAAAATCTTAAGTCTTTAGTTAATCACACCATTACGACTAAAGCTAGGTAAATGCCAGCCCGGTTCTTTATGCATCCACACATAAACTGCACGACCAGCTAAATTTTCTTCAGGGACAAAACCCCAAAAGCGGCTATCTGCACTGCGATCACGATTATCACCCATCATGAAATAATGCTTAGCAGGAACTGTTACCTCCCAGTGGTGACCATTACTCGCAACAAATGCGCCATTATTAAGCGAATTGACAAATGGTGCTTGTGATGCCGACCATACGCCAGAAAGTTCGCGAGTGATATGGCTGTGTGTTCCCATTTGTTCACGGGAGAACTGCTCATAAGCTGGGTCACCCATATCTGGTAATGCAACTTTTGCAACCTTCTCACCATTAATGGTCAAATTTCCTTCGTCATAAACAATTTTGTCACCAGGTAATCCTACTAGGCGTTTAATGTAATTTGTCGAAGGGTTGAGCGGATAGCGAAATACGACTACCTCTCCCCGTTTAGGTTCACCGCTGTCTAAAATTTTGGTATTTGTGATAGGCAAACGGACGCCATAATCAAATTTATTAACGAGAATAAAATCTCCAGTCAACAACGTCGGGTTCATTGATTCAGATGGAATATTAAAGGGTTCAAATATGAATGAACGGACAATCAAGACGAGTGCAAGAATTGGGAAAAAATCATAACCCCAACTCACCCACATGCTTTCTGTGGCAATTTCACCCGATTTAACGCGCTTGCGCTGTTTGAGTACTAATTTATCCAGCAACCAGATTGCAAAAAAAATCAGTGTTGCAGGAACCAGTATCAGATTAAAGTCAAAATCCATTGCAGCACAACCTTCTTTTAAAAGCCCATTTTCATCGATGAATTAAAACCAAAGGATTTTGTTGCAATCGTACCCTTGGCTCAATTAACTTATTTCTTGTCGACTTGCAATACAGCAAGGAACGCCTCTTGTGGAATTTCAACACTGCCCACCTGCTTCATGCGTTTCTTGCCTTCTTTTTGCTTATTTAACAGTTTTTTCTTACGTGACACGTCACCGCCATAACACTTGGCCAAAACGTTTTTACGCATGGCTTTCACGGTAGAGCGCGCAATAATCTGGCTACCGATTGCCGCTTGAATAGCGACATCAAACATTTGACGAGGAATCAAATCCTTCATCTTCTCTACCAAGGAGTTTCCACGGAAACGTGCATCTTCCATGTGAGAAATCATGGCTAATGCATCCACTTTTTCGCCATTGATAAGCACGTCAACTTTAACCAAACGTGCAGGCTGAAAGCGTACAAAATTGTAATCCAATGAAGCAAAACCACGTGATACTGATTTCAAGCGATCAAAGAAATCGAGTACAACTTCGGCCAAAGGTACTTCAAAAGTCAGGGAGACTTGATTACCTAAAAACTTCAAGTCTTTTTGCACTCCGCGGCGTTCAATACACAGGGTCATCACATTGCCCAAATAGTCTTGAGGAACAAGAATATGACACTCTGCAATCGGCTCGCGTAATTCTTCTGTAGTACTTCCATCGGGCATTTTTGATGGATTATCCACCAGAATGACATCACCATTTTTCTGCACCGCTTCGTAAATAACGGTAGGTGCAGAAGTAATCAGATCAAGATTGTATTCACGCTCTAAACGTTCTTGAACGATCTCCATGTGCAGCATACCTAAGAATCCACAGCGGAATCCGAAGCCCAGTGCATCAGAAGATTCTGGTTCAAAAAAGAGTGCAGAATCATTAATTTTAAGTTTCTGTAGGGCATCTCGAAACGCTTCAAAATCGCTGGAATCAATTGGAAACAAACCTGCATACACTTGAGGCTTAACTTTCTTGAATCCTGGCAGCATTTCAACATCAGGGGTGCCGTGCAGAGTGATCGTGTCACCCACGGGAGCGCCAAAAATATCCTTAATACCTGCGATGACAAAACCCACTTCACCAGCTTGGAGATATGGTGTTTCTGAATGCTTAGGGTTAAATACCCCTACTGAAGAAACGGGATGACTTTGTCCCGTAGATTTCACCAGCATTTTGTCGCCTTTTTTAATGCGACCATGACGCACTCGTACCAACGAGACAACACCTAAATAGTTGTCAAACCAAGAGTCAATAATTAATGCTTGTAAAGGCGCCTCAGGATCTCCTGTCGGCGCAGGAATGCGCTCGACCAAAGCAACGAGTAGATCATCAATACCGATCCCCGTTTTCGCTGAAACACGTGGAGCATCATCTGCTGCGATTCCGATGATTTCTTCAATTTCTTTGATTACACGTTCTGGTTCAACTTGAGGCAAATCAATTTTATTTAAGACAGGAACAACTTCTAAACCTTGCTCAATTGCGGTATAGCAGTTTGCAACCGACTGTGCTTCGACGCCTTGGGCAGCATCGACAACCAACAATGCACCTTCACAGGCAGCTAAGCTACGAGACACTTCATATGAGAAGTCGACATGACCCGGTGTATCAATAAAATTTAACTGATAACGCTCACCATTAGGGTGATTAAAATATAATGTCACCGAGTGCGCTTTAATTGTAATTCCACGCTCACGCTCTAAGTCCATAGAGTCAAGGACTTGCGCCTGCATTTCACGATCTTGCAAGCCGCCACAGCGCTGAATGAAACGGTCAGCGAGTGTTGATTTGCCATGGTCAATATGGGCGATAATTGAAAAATTTCGAATATGCGTAATGTCAGTCACGGTATGCTTATCAGTCACGGTAGGCTTATAGGGTTCAAAAGAAAATAGTGCCGCATTCTAGCGCATTTTCTTGCAAGATGCTTCGCTTACGAAAGCGATATCGCTTTAATTCACGAGGTCTTATCTGAGTTGGTGTAGCTTTTTAATATGTATCATTTAAAAAAAAGAATCCATTAAATGCACTTACTTGACGCCATAAGCTACTTTAAATTCTGGGGGCATACGATGTGGGCGTCCAGTATCAATCGCAATACAGACCCAGTGGGTATGCCCTTCAAAAGCAAGTTTTTGATCAGATAATCGAGTAAATCGATAATAACGATGTAAGTTCAAGGCATTGTTATTATCTAGCCAAGTTTCCATCTGAACCTTTTCGTCAGGAAACAGAGCTGCTAAATAGGTCATATGATGCTCTCGGGCCACCATTGCATATCCTAAACGCTGAAAATCTTCGACGGTTATCCCTAACACATTCGAGTGGCTCCAGGCCATATCTTCCATAAGCTTTAAATAGACAGTGTTATTCATGTGTCCAAGCCCGTCGATATCTGCGGGTTGGACGGTATAGATTTTTTGAAATACAGCGGATTGAGTAGTGGTTGGTTGATGAGAGGATTGATTATTCATTCGTAGCCTACTGAGTTATATCCGAGTTAATTCATGCTGTTTTGATTAACGTTCCCTGCACGTTAATCACTGGGCAGCGATTTTGCTCAGTGTCACGGGAGAGACATTACTTGATACTAAGGCACTTTCTACATGAACCGAAATATTTTTATCAACCATGGCCGAATAACTGTCCATGCCCCAATCATTACGATTCACTGTTAGATTAGCTTTGGTATTAATCGTCACGATTTTAGATGTGGCATCAAACTTCGGCTTTTCTAATGCCATGGTAAACTCAATAGACTTGGTAACCCCAATCATTGTTAAGTCGCCGCGTACCAATGCATGTGCAGGATCAATTAAAGTGACCAGCGTACTTTTAAACCTGATCACTGGGTACTTTTCGACATTAAAGAAAGAGCTACCTTTGAGGATGTCATCACGCATCCCCGATCCAGTAGATATACTATTCGCTTGAACAGAAATAGTGGTTTCCATATGTGTAGGATCAAATGCATCACCTTTAATCTGACCATCAAGGCGATCAAATCCACCATCGACCTTCATGATCCCAGCCGTAGCAAAACGAATCAGCGTTTTACTGGTATCAATCTGCCAGTCCGCTGCGAATGCTAAAACAGGACTTAGCATAAAGAGCGCAATAAAACTCATTTTTAGCGTTAATCGCTTTGAAAATATTTTTTTAAAATTTTTCATTATTCTCCGCTCCGTTTTTTTGACATTAATGACAATCCGCTTCTGAAAACACTGATTAAAACATGGAGCCATCATTTCTCACAGCATTCACAATCGAAAAAATATTAAAAAGCTACCTCTTACAGTTTTAAATCGTTTTTTTCGATCAAAAGTATAAGAATTAACGGTTAGACAAATAACTCCTCCAATTGTATCTTTGCTTCATCGAGACGACAGCATGTTTTAGTCGATTAAAACTTGGATTGTCATCGATCAAACAATTTTCTTTAACTCGATCTTTTCATCAAGACTTTAATAGACACTTTATAGAGTCGAGATTGCAAGATTACTGAAGTTCATAGCGAGGATGTCATGACAAACCCAGCAGCAACACAATCAATCACCATCAAAAATCTTGAATCGGCTTTTGCCGGTGAGTCGATGGCACATATCAAATACCGTTATTTCGCCAAGCTTGCCCGCGAAATGGGTGACGAAGAAACGGCCAAAATTTTTGAAGAGACCGCGTCTCAAGAAGTCATGCATGCTTTCGGTCATTTAGATCTACTTTATCCTAAAGCAGAAATGACATCAGCAAAAGCATTGCAAATAGCTATTGAAGGCGAAACATACGAATACACTGAAATGTATCCCCAATTTCGTCACTTGGCAATTGAAGAAGGAAACACCGCAGCTGTTGCCGAATACGATGAGCAGATTGAAGAATCGAAGGTACATGCTAGCCAGTTTAAAGCTGTGCTTGAAAAGGCAGCAAAGCGCTTTGCAGCGCTTGCAAAAGTTGAGGAGCGTCATGCCAATCACTATCAACATGCACTTGATGAATTGCTTGCACGGGGATAATGACGCTTTTTTGGTTGAATTTTTCGCCCAACAGGTCTGGTTTAAAAGACATTTTGGGGTTTTATATGGGAAATTTAGACGCTCAATGAATACCTTGGGTTTTAGATATTTAACAATCGCTGTATAATCGCGGCAAATTTGACGTACTGGCAGGACTCAAGATGTCACGATGACATCACTCCCACCGTGCGCCCTTCGGAGAAAGTAATGAAAAAGTATCAATGTATCGTTTGTGGTTGGATCTATGATGAAGCAATCGGCTGGCCAGATGATGGCATCCCAGCAGGCACTCTGTGGGATGACATTCCAGACAGCTGGGTTTGCCCTGACTGCGGTGTGGGCAAAGCTGATTTTGAAATGATCGAAGTATAATTTCTCATTATTGACCAGCCATGCTGATATTTTTTAAATCAGTACAGCCAAACGCTTTGAATTTAAGATTAAAGGCACTTGTTGCGTAAAATCTTGAAACAAAGCGTTTTTTATATCTAAATGATATATGTGCAATCTTTTTTGGTTCTATTTGCGGAAATAGCATATGGCTTTGTATTAGGAATGATATTGATCTTTTTTAATACATCGATTCCAAGCACTTAGTTTTATACTGCAAAGATGTCCCTATATTTATAGAATCAATCAAATTTAAGTAGTTGCCTTCACATGGATAATATTATGAATCCCATCGTTGTCGTTGGTTCCGGAATGGCTGGTTATACTCTCGCTCGCGAGCTACGTAAAGCCAGTGCAGAAGCACCGCTTTTGATCATCACTGCTGATGATGCTATCAACTATTCAAAACCCGTATTATCAAATGCATTAAGTGGTGGAAAGCTACCTGAACAAATTGGTATGGGCGATCACGCTAAAATGACTGAGCAACTCAAAGCGTCAATCATGGCACATACCCAAGTTTTAGAAATTGATAAAGAAAATAAAACCTTAACACTAAGAACAGATGCAGGTATCGTCACCCAACCCTATGCAAAACTGGTTTTAGCTGTTGGTGCAAGCCCAATCCGTATTCCGATTGAAGGCGATGGTACTTCGGAAGTCTATGCGATTAACTCATTAATCGACTACAAAACCTTCCATGCCTCGTTAGCACAAAAGAAAAGTAAACGAGTTCTGCTGCTAGGTGCCGGTTTGATTGGTTGTGAGTTTGCCAATGACTTATTAACCACTGAGCACGACGTCACTGTCGTCGATCTTGCGCCACGCCCTTTAGGCCGTTTATTGCCTCAGGAGGTTGCAATTGCGTTTCAAAAGCAATTAGAAGCCAAAGGGATACGCTTCGAACTTGCAACAACGGTTAAGCATATAGCGCATACAGATACTGGGCTGAGTGTGACACTTGCTAATGGCCAAACTTTTGAAGTTGATATTGTGCTTTCTGCAATTGGTTTGAAACCCAATACCGAACTTGCACATGCAGCTGAATTGGCGATTAATCGCGGTATTCAAGTCAATCAATCGTTGCAAACCAGCCATGCTGATATTTATGCAATGGGCGATTGCGCTGAAGTTGAAGGTCACTTATTACCCTATGTGATGCCATTAATGCAGCAAGCGCGTGCTTTAGCGCAAACACTAACGGGTAATCCTAGCTTGGTGCATTATCCTGCTATGCCAGTCAGTGTTAAAACGCCTGCCGCGCCCTTAGTTGTACTTCCTCCAGCTCCCCATCTTGAGGTGACTTGGAATTTTGAAGAACTCGAAGACGGTATGATCGCTAAAGCAACAATTGGTGATGTACTGCAAGGCTTTATTCTGCTTGGCCCAACAGCGACTAAGCAACGTATGGCATTGACGAAGTTGGTCCCTGACTTATTAGGTTTGCCCGCTTAATTCAATGCGAATACCAGAAAACGCCTGTACTATGCAGGCGTTTTTTTTGCTTTTTTATTCTCAATCTATACTGGGTTTAATGCATTCGCTTGACATTTAATAATCTTCTGACAATACAAATTGTCAGAAGATTATGTTAGGCTAAGTCAATACTAAGTACCTTAATACTTTAAACAACGCGTACTACACGGAAAAAATTATGTCTTCATTGCAAACGCCTATTATTTTTAGCCCATCACCTTATGCTGACTTCATGCAACAAACTACGGTAAAGGTTGGGGATCTAGATTTTCATGTTGAAATTGGTGGTAAAGAGGATGCGCCAGTCATTTTGCTAATTATGGGCCTTGGAGCGCAAATGCTGTTGTGGCGTGATTTTTTCTGTAAAGGGTTGATTGATGCAGGTTATCGCGTTGTGCGCTTTGATAATCGCGACATTGGTTTATCTAGCAAAATGCGTGAGAAATCTCCTCGTTTCAGTCAGGCTCAATTAATGGCCCGCTTCACCTTTGGTTTAAAAACAGATGGGGCGCTTTATACGCTATACGACATGGCAAACGACACCAAAGGTTTGTTGGATGCTCTGGGCATTGAAAAAGCACATGTAATTGGGGGTTCTATGGGGGGGATGATTGCGCAAATTTTGGCAGCAAATTATCCTGAAAAAGTTGCAACTTTGGGGCTATTATTCAGTAGTAATAATCGCGCCTTCCTCCCCCCACCTTATCCAAAACAGTTTAATGCTTTAACTGGTCGTCCTGATTCGCAAGATGAAGCCGGGCTAGTTAAACATTCATTGAAGTTATTTGCTGCCATTGGTACGCCGGATCAAAGTACTGAAGAAGAAAAAATAGAATTTGCGCGTACACTGTATCGACGTAGTTATTCACCAGCAGGGGTAATGCGTCAATATCTCGCAGTACTCACAACGGGTTCCCTTCGTGCGGAAGGTGAGAAAATTACTGCACCAACAATCGTTCTTCATGGTAGCGAGGACAGACTATTACCCGTTGCACATGGACGTGCGGCGGCTAAAGCGATTAAGGGTGCAAAATTTCATTTGATTAGCGGCATGGCACACGATATCCCTAAAGGCTATACTCCACTCTTAGTTAAGCTCTTTACCCAACACATTAAATCTCACTCAAAGCCATAATCTATGTCTGCTCTTCCTTCGCTCCGCCAATTGTCGTATCTGGTGACACTTGCGGAAACCTTGCACTTCACTGAAGCGGCAAAGCGCTCCTTTGTCACGCAATCTACACTGTCAGGTGGGATTATTGAGTTAGAACGTGTTTTAGGGGGCGCTTTGGTAGAGCGTAGCCGTCAAACGGTTCGCCTTACGCCTTTAGGTGAGCAAGTGGTTGAACGAGCCAGATTAATGCTTGCTGATGCAGGGGACTTGCTTAAACTTAGTCGCGAACTTGGTGAACCTTTGACGGGTGATTTGCATCTTGGTGTTATTCCAACCATTGCTCCTTTTGTCCTTGCCAAGCTATTACACGCCGTACGCACACAATATCCCAAATTAAACTTACGCATACATGAAGCTCAAAGCCAAATTCTAGTCCAAGACTTAGAAAACGGTGATTTGGATATGGTACTGCTTGCATTACCCTATCCGACTGAAAATCTTCAAGTCACTTCACTACAGACAGAGCCGCTTCTACTTGTTTGCCATGAGGATGACCTTTTAGCACAAAAAAATAATCAACGCGTTAGTCAATTACCACTCGAAGAACTCCTGCTCTTAGAGGAGGGACATTGTCTAAGAGAACATGCACTAAGTGTGTGTAGTCTAGGTGATCGCGCAAATTTAGGGGATCTAGAAGCAACGAGCTTGCCTACTTTAATCGAAATGGTTGCCGCTCAACTCGGTTTTACACTAATGCCCCAAATGGCAATTGATTCAGGTTTTTTACAAGGCTATCCGATGCTTGTGTGTCAACCTTTAATCGAACCGCCTACCCGGACTTTAGCTTTATTAGCCCGTAAAAGCACAACTCAGCAGGTTGAACTTGACGCATTAGCGAAGCTAATCCGCCAACTCCAGTAATTTTTTATGTCCATAAATATCTAATATACTTATATTAATGATCTAAAATTAAATATTAGAGTCTCCTAATGTCGCTAAGCGCTTGACGGACTATAACTTTGCGAGTAACTTCCATAAACACGCTGTAAAAAACAACAAGATTTCACATAAACTTTAATAAAGATTGTAATACAACTCAATAAAAAGACCGCCATAACATAATTATCAGTATCAGATATGGCTTAAGACGTTGAATAGTGCTCATCCAAAGGGGTTACACGATGTCGATTCATAAACTATCCATTCAATCTTATTATACTCAAGCCACGGCTCTTGCCGCTGAATATGACCACGGATACCTTAAGCCCGAGCGACAGGAAAATCTAAGAATCGTTGAAGACTGGTTACCTGATTTCTTTTCAAAAGCCAAAGTCCTTGAAGTTGCTTGCGGGACTGGATATTGGACACAATTCATTGCTCCGGCAGCCGAGCATATAGTCGCGATAGACACCGCTCCAGAAACCATACGTATGGCTCGTAAGCGCATAACCAATAGTAAAGTCTCTTTTATCGACGGGGATGCGTATGAACTTGAACATGATATCGGAAAATTCAACGCGGCCTTCGCAGGGTTCTGGTTTTCCCATATCCCCAAAGCAAGGCGTCGTGAGTTTATACTCGGACTAAATGCGTTGCTTGAACCGGGTTCAAAAGTTATTTTGATCGATAATCGGTACGTTGAAGGGAGTAGTTCTCCACTAACTCAATACGATGCTCACGGTAATACTTACCAAACTCGAATTCTTGAAGATGGTACAGCTCACCGAATTTTAAAAAATTTCCCTTGCGCTTCTGAATTCAAATCATTAATGATTGATTTGGGTCAACAATGTAAATTTACGAGTTGGGAATATTTTTGGGCATTTGAGTATAAAACTCCGTCCTAATGATGTGAAAAATCATCATTTCCAAAATGGGATCTGATGCTACATTGAGAGTCTAGATGATGAATATCTTTAAAACATGTTCTATCTGGTCTATCGTTTTTATCCCACTCATTTGCCAGGCCGCTACACTCAACGTTAAGGCTGGAGCTTGGGAGGTGACTACGTCAAGTTCAGCCAAAGGTATGACTCTTCCCGCTGAAACGCTTGCGAAGATTCCTCCAGCAATGCGTGCAAAAATTGAAGCAGGAATTAAAGCCAATCAAAAACCCCATGTGAATAAAAGTTGCATCACGCAGGCAGATCTTGATCAAAATAAAATGCTGAGCGCCAATGAGTTTGGCTCATGTACAAGGAAAGTGATTTCCAGCTCTTCAACTAAAATGACTTTAGAGAGTACCTGCCCAGCACCCCACGCCTCAACTGCACTAATCACCGTCGAGGCATTAAACCCAGAGAATATGATCGGAACGATTGATATCACCGCAGCATCAGTAAAGACACATATTGATATTAAAGGGCATTGGTTGACATCCAATTGCTCAGGTATAGAGGAGCGACCAAACTGGAAAGCGAAAATGGAGTCTTATCGTCAACAGTTGCCACAAAACAGCAAGTAATTTTTATTTTAGAAAGATGAAGCTGAATAAATATCCAGCTTCATACGCTGCATCCTCTAGGACTAGCGTGCTAATTTCTCAAGCAGTATTGATTGAGCCATATGTAATGGCTCCCCTTCTTTAGGGACGACACGCTCCCATATACCTTCTTTGGTGAGATTCCAAGCTTGTTGATTATCTTCAAGATAGTTCTGCAGACCTTGTTGAATAATCCGACGACGCAGATGCCCATTGTCTATAGGGAAACACACCTCGACGCGAGAGAATAAATTACGATCCATCCAATCGGCACTGGCACAATAGACCTTCGGTTCTCCACCACTTCCGAAGTAATAAACACGGGTATGCTCTAGAAAGCGACCGACAATTGAACGTACGTTAATATTATCAGACAATCCTGGAACACCTGGGCGTAAACAGCAGGTAGAACGAATAATCAGCTCAACTTTTACACCGGCTTGCGAGGCTTTATAAAGCGCGTCAATCAATTGGCGCTCAGTCAAAGCATTTACTTTAACAATGATGTGCCCACCTTTGCCAGATTTGGCAAAGCCAATTTCTTCATCAATATATGCAAGAAGTTGCGGATGTAGAGTGAACGGTGCATGTAATAATTTCTGTAATTTTGCAGCCTTCCCCATGCCTGTAAGTTCTTGGAAAATTTTATGGACATCTTCAGATAACTGCGGATTTGCCGATAGTAAACCGTAATCGGTATACATCCGGGCATTGCCAGCGTGGTAGTTTCCTGTTCCCAAGTGTACATAACGGGTCAGTTTGTCACCTTCGCGACGCACAACTAAAATCATTTTAGCATGGGTTTTATAACCAACAATTCCATAAACGACGACAGCTCCTGCTTCTTGCAAGATGTTGGCGACTTCCATATTAGACTCTTCATCGAAGCGTGCACGAAGTTCAATAATAGCGGTTACTTCTTTGCCTTGACGTGCGGCATCAGCCAAAATTTGTACAATCTCAGAGTCAGCACCGCTGCGGTACAGCGTTTGCTTGATTGCCAAGACCTGTGGGTCACGCGCGGCTTCACGGAGAAAATTGATAACTGGTGCAAAAGATTCAAAAGGGTGATGAATTAAAATATCTTGCTTTTTAATTGCGGCAAAAATGTCTTCAGAGCTTTTTAACGCCGCAGGCATTGCCGGTGTGAAGGATTTATAGCGCATTTTAGGTCGATTAAAGTTCGACAATAGACGTGCTAAATTTACGGGACCGTTCACTTTATATAATTGAGTTTGATTCAAACCAAAACGACGTAGTAAATATTCAACGATATTTTCAGGGCAATGGCTAGTGACCTCAAGACGTACAGCCCGTCCAAAGCGGCGAGAACTCAGTCCGCCTTTCAATGCTTTGGCAACGTCTTCAGCTTCTTCATCAAACTCTAAGTCAGCATTTCGCGTGACACGGAATTGATGACAACCAGTGGCTGACATTCCTGGGAATAACTCACTCACATGTTCATGAATAATTGCCGACAGCATTACATGATGTTCAAATCCGCCGGTTAAATGATCTGGCAAACGAACTACACGTGGAAGTGAGCGTGGTGCCGGAACAATTGCAAATTTTATATCGCGGCCAAAAGCATCTTTACCATCTAAGGTAACGATGAAGTTCAAGCTTTTATTGACCAAGCGAGGAAATGGATGCGCAGGATCCAAGCTAATTGGTGTTAGTACAGGTAAAACTTGTTCGCGAAAATATTGATGAACCCAAGTCGCTTGGTCATTAGTTAGCTCTTCGCGGCGCAAGAAGCGAATATTTTCTTCGGCAAGTGCGGGTAATACTTCTTCATTTAAAATTCGGTATTGACGATCAATTGCGGCATGTGCTGTTTCTGAAATTTTTGCAAGGATCTCCGATGGATGCATGCCATCAGGAGTCGTTGTATCATCACTATAACTCAACTGCTGCATCAAGCCTGCAACGCGCACTTCAAAAAATTCATCCATATTACGTGAGAAAATGAGCAGGAAAACCAAGCGCTCAATGACCGGGTGTAATGGATCAACAGCCTGCTCAAGTACGCGTAAATGAAAGTCTAATAAGGACAGATCGCGATTCAGATAGCGAACGCTTTGATCGTATTCAATCGCTTCAGAAGTTTGGACGGCCTGATTCATGATATTCCTAGCTTTTCAAATAAGTATGGTCAAAATGGGGTGAGTATATGCAGGTTGCTGGTATCGAAATCTGTTTGAAATAGTGTTTTAACAATCATTTGCATGTTTCCTCTCTATTGTGGAGATGGAATATGACAGTTTATTGACAGATACTGAGCCGTAGCTTTTTCAACACTATCTCAAATTACATTCGCCGCATCAACTCTATTCAGGGGTGCGAGAATACTCCATGTAGCGCCTAATGAGCCCAACACGACGTAGCATTTTACGATCTTTGGGATTCACTTGATAATACACAGGATTCGGCACAAGTCCTGCTAGCTTTGCTGCTTCGGCAGCATTAATTTGCGATGCAGATTTGCCATAGTAATATTGAGCTGCAGCCTCTATCCCATAAATACCACGTCCAAACTCAATCACATTCAGATACACTTCTAAGATACGCTGTTTGCTCCACATTCGCTCCATCATCCACGTGATAATAGCCTCTTCACCCTTACGAATATAAGAACGCTGATTAGTCAGGAATAGATTTTTGGCCAATTGTTGGCTGATCGTCGAGCCCCCTGCTACGACATGCCCTTTTTTATCATTTTTTTGCAGTGCGGCACGGATACCATCCCAATCAAATCCATGATGGTATATAAACTTGGCATCTTCGCCTGCGATCAATGCACGTTTTACATGGATACTAATATTTGCATCATCGACCCATTGTTGATCAAGCGGCTTTCCTTCGGAGCTCCAACTATAAGCACGCATAAACATGGAGTGATGAACAGGAAAGTGCTGCCACCATAATAAACATGCAAATACCCAGAGCTGAACGGCAAGGAATAATGACACTAGAACCAACAGGCTGCGAATCAATAGAGCTTTCATGTACGCCTAAGCATCAAAAAAAGTTAAGATGACTTAAGCATAGCCGATTTAACGATGATTCATGTTCGGAAACAGCACCTCTTGAAAATTAAATGAATACTTTTTGATTCTATTTTCAACAAATACATTGAATACTAGGATATTTCTTTGAATTCGCATCAATCACTTCTTTTAACCAAGGTCTATTAGATATCGATGACATGGATTCTATACGCCACACAAGGCTGTCATTTATGCGAAAACGCAACACTTTTATTGCAGCAGCTAGCAATGGCTCGTTTTGTTGATTGGTACCATCAAGATATTATTGATTTAGCACAAGAGGAAACGGAACGATTAGGCTTATTTATTCCCGTTCTCAAGATCAAGCATGAAGAACATCATTGGCCCTTTTCATTGGTTGAACTTATACAGTGGCATCAGGAACAACATCAGACTGCAGTCCAAATCCCATCTGAAATTTTAAAATCAACAGACTAGGAGTTGATTGAGCATGTTTTTATCTAACGTGAAGACTTTGAGATTAACGGGATTTTTTCTTTTAATAAACATCTTAGTTTTTACTATTGAAACATTGAATGGCGTCAATGTTTTTAGTCCATCAACTGTCGATTTACTTCGCTGGGGTGCTAACTTTGCACCACTGACATTGACTGGGGATAGCTGGCGGTTACTCAGTAATATGTTTTTGCATATAGGAATTATCCATTTGGCTGTGAATTGCTGGGCACTCTATGCATTTGGTATTTATACAGAATTTTATTATGGCAGACTCTACTATTTAGGCTTGTATTTAAGTGCAGGTCTAGTTGGAAGCTTAGTGAGCCTTATGCATAATCAGGCTAGCGTAGAGATGATGTTTAAGGGTGATATTCCCCCTATTAGTGCTGGTGCATCTGGTGCCATCATGGGTTTAGGAGGTGCTTTAATTATTGCAGCATGGCGTCCAAAAAGTGGGCTGCATGTTAATCAGACGTTGAAACTAAAACCGCTATTGGCCATTATGGCGATCAATTTTGCATTTGGCTTAAGTGTCCAAGGGATTGATAATGCGGCGCATTTTGGTGGTTTATTGACTGGGGCACTGGTTGGATTGGTTTTCTCTCTTACTGACCAACGATCTCCTACTGTTAAAAAGTTATTCAGAGTCAGCATTTTTTTTCTTTTACTCCTAGTCAGTTGGATCATATTAAAACAGCTTCAAGAACAAGCTGCTGAGCTCTTGCCTATACGTGCAGATATATTGTCAGAGTTGAAACTTCATCCATAATCAAGAATTGAGTCTGTGACAAACTCAAGGGGATAAGCGGCTCTTTACACGAGGATGTTATATCCTGTAGATGAAAAGTAGCTTTTTGCTTTATAGTCTTAGGGTTGCCGTATTTGGGAGCTATACTCATTGAATAAGTATTTTTTTTGATTTCTTTCATTACGTATAAAAACAGCCTCAAAAGCGGCGTTAGTTTAATTGCTATACTTTATGCTAAAAACAGGATTTTTGAATGTCTATACACCCCGATCCATCCATTAATACACGCAATGTTTTGGGTGAACCTTTGGCAAGCTGTTGTTTTAGCCCAATAACGGGTTATTACCGCGACGGATTCTGTCATACCGGATTACAGGATTTCGGTTTGCATACGGTTTGCGTACAAGTGACTGCAGAGTTTTTAAGTTTTTCGATGCAAATGGGAAATGATTTGGTTACACCAATCCCCCAATTTGATTTTCAGGGTTTGGTACCAGGTGACTATTGGTGCTTATGTGTCACACGTTGGAAAGAAGCTCTGGATGCTGGTGTTGCACCAAAGGTCAAATTAGAAGCATGCCATGCTGCGGCATTGTCGGTGGTTACCCTAGAAGAACTTCGTGAGTACGCTATTTAGGAAATGGATAGTGATTTAGCACTCCCCGAAAAGAGTCTATAAATTTTGATTAAAGATAATTAATTTTTTTGGGATAATTCGCGCTAAAATAACCTTCTGCCCAATTCGCTGTCTGTAACCCTTTAATCACGACGCTCATGTTCGTGAAAAAAGCTATTTATATCAATTCATCTACACAGAGTGACTCTATGTCTGCGATTACACTTAATCAATATCTTTTGACTCGTCAAGCCAATAGCCATTCTCCAAGACGTATTAATCACTTATCCGTAGACCTGACACAATTGATTTTGCAAACAGCAATCGCATGTAAAGGGATCAGTGCTGCGTTACATAAAGGCGCGTTGGCAGGGATTTTGGGTAGTGCCAATACAGACAATGTTCAGGGTGAAACACAAAAGAAACTGGACATTATTTCTAATGTTTTAATGGTTGATACATTACTTGGGGGTGGACAGGCTGCAGCGATTGCTTCTGAAGAAATGGATGAAATGATTGTGGCGAGTGATTCTGGTCGCTATCTGATTTTGTTTGACCCTTTAGATGGCTCAAGCAATATTGATGTGAACATGAGTGTAGGAACGATCTTCTCGATTTTAGAGCGTCCAAACAGCAATGCAGTCACGACTGAAGATTTCTTTCAGGCGGGTCAACATCAAGTTGCCGCGGGTTATGCACTTTACGGCCCTTCAACACTGCTTGTTTTAACATTGGGTGATGGCGTCGACGTCTTTACACTAGATCGTGATCTCGGTGAGTTTATTCTCACCTCCGAGAAGTTGACGATTCCTGAAGATACTCAAGAATTTGCAATTAACATGTCAAACCAGCGTCATTGGGAGCCCCCAATGCAGCGCTATATTAGCGAATGCTTAGAAGGTAAGACGGGTGTGCGTGGTAAGGATTTCAATATGCGTTGGGTTGCATCTATGGTTGGAGATGTACATCGTATTTTGATTCGTGGCGGCATATTTATGTATCCATACGATCTTAAAGACCCGAAAAAAGCGGGAAAGTTGCGTTTGATGTACGAAGCTAACCCGATGAGCTTTTTAATCGAGCAAGCAGGTGGTGCCTCTACGACAGGTCGCCAACGTATTATGGATGTCAATCCTGATGGGCTACATCAACGTGTTCCTGTGGTATTGGGTTCGCGCAATGAGGTGTTACGTGTAACACATTATCATTTATCGCCTAATTCCGAATTTCAAGAGTAATCTTCGATATTTCAAAGTATTAAGCGTCTAGCTCTCTTGGTTTCATATTAAGGTATTGTTTGTTTTATGCTTCCCGAAAAACCCTTTTTGCCGATCACGTCTCGTGACAATCCACGTTTAAAACATTTACGTGGTTTGCTTGAGCATGCAAGTGTTCGACGAAAATCGAGCCAAACGGTACTTGAAGGCATTCATTTATTGGATGCTTATCAACGCGCGGGAAAGATCCCAGATAGTATCTTTATTGCAGAAAGCGCACAAACACATCCTGAAGCAAATGATCTGTTGGATGCATGGCCTAGCGTCGCGCGTTTTATTCTTCCTGATGCGCTATACAAAGAAATGCGTACCTTGGGTCAGGGCATCGATATTATGGCTTTGATTGATACTGCATTTGTAGCATTGCCTGAGCAATTGAATACGGATGTTTTGATTCTTGAAGATGTTCAAGATGCGGGTAATGTGGGCACACTTTTACGTACCGCTGCAGCTGCAGGGATTAAACAAGTTATTTGTACAAAAGGTACTGCCCTCGTCTGGTCTCCTCGCGTTTTGCGCGCGGGTATGGGAGCTCAATTTGGCATACAAGTTATTGAGCATGCTGATATTAAAGAGATTCTTGAGCGTTTAACGATACCGTTACATGCAACAAGTTCACATGCAAATCAGAGTTTATATGCGCTGAATCTTAAAACCCCAATTGCATGGCTTATGGGCAATGAGGGTCAAGGTGCAAGTCAAATTGCTTTAGAGAATGCAATTTCAGTCAGTATCCCACAGCCTGGTGGCCAAGAGTCACTTAATGTTGCGGTTGCAGGGGCGGTATGTATGTTTGAAATGGTTCGGCAAAGACTGATTTAGTCCTCCCCCTTTTTTATCATTTCAGAGTATCCAGTACAATACGCCATGCATCCAACTTCGCCTCAAATGACATCCCTGCATGTGCGGGACTGGTTGATGGCAATCGTAGATATTCAATATTGAAACTCTTAACTTTAGCTAAAGCATGGCGTTTAAATGATGCTTCAGCTTTTGCACCATTGAAGAAAACGTGCCTAATCTTTGGATAATTTTGGAATAAAGTTTTAAAGTCGTTCTCAGTTTCTGTCTCCGGCACAATACTTGAATCTAAACTGCCATGACGTTGACAGGTTCGGAGTACATCCCAAAGCGCTATGCCTGAGGACTTTAAATGCATAAGCTTTTCTGGATAAGATGCATCTTGATCAATATCCAAAAGTAGTGACATCACGCGCCAAAATGCATTCTGTGGATGTGCATAGTACTGCTCTTCAGTCAAAGATTTAACGCCAGGCATACTTCCTAAAATCAAAACACGGGCTGAATCAGAGATCACAGGTTCAAAGCTACGGATCAATACACCACTCATGATTCAGCTCGTATTATCAAAATCATCGACATTTAATCGCCCCAACCGGCGCGTTTACGAATTTCAGTCAAGGTGACTTCATGTAATAGCTTGCCATTCTCAAAGATGGGTTGGAGGAGATTTTTTCTTCCTACAAGCTCATCTAAACGAATTGTTTCAATGCCATGTTCAGTTTCAATTACGGCTAATCGTCCGCGCTTACTGCGTTTGGCTTGGCTGGTGATAGGGTCTTTATAAACATCACGCCATATCCCTCCGACATCCGCTGCGCTCGCTTTCATCGCCCAGCCCAGTGTGTCGCGATCGACTTGCTGTAATAAACCACCGCCCATGCCGAATGCCAAGTTATCGACGCTAAACCCTGCAACGATAATTGCATCTAAAATTGTCTGCAAACTTACAGCGTTGATGCCATCTCCTTGGATAATGCGGACATAATCTGGTAGGACCTTATAGCCTTTTTCATTGATACGATAACCAAAGCGTACGGCCAAGCGTTCTAGTGACTCGCGTACAATCTTGACTGGGTCTCCACTGTCAGGGCGAATCACTAAGACACCGCCTTGCTGCTTGACTTCCTCGCGTAGCTCCCCCCCCCACAGATTATCAATGGCATTCCACAAATCATAGCTATCACTGACTACTGCTAGGATTTTTCCGGGACCACCAAATTGACGGAGCATATTACGATAGGCATCTACCTCTCCCTCTCGCCCCCATGAGGTAATCGTACTGTGCTCTGCAGCAGGAATTGAAAATCCTGCGATTTGTTCTGGAGTCGTCATTCCGTACCAACGTGTGGCGGCAATTAAACTACTGACAGTGTCAGTGCCCATGAAATTCACTAGATGCCCTAAACCACCCAGTGCTGCACTTTCTAAGCTTGAGACACCACGCGCGCCAAAGTCATGGAGTTTGAATGGCAGCCCACTTAGTGATTCACAGGTTTTTTCCATCGCGCGGTGAATGATCTGGCGACAGGCATAACTTTGACTCGCCACTGTCGATGGATACCAAATAGCGCGCAACAATGCCGTTTCAAGAAAACTCGTCAGCCAATAGCATTTCGGATCAGTATTGACGATCTGTAGCACGGCATTTTTTGCAGGAAGAACAGTACCTTCAGCAAGCGCTTCAATTGCAATCGGCAAGAATCCATGATGTTGATCAACAATATATTGCCAACCGTCACGGTGAAAGGGTACGCCATGAGCATTTAATAGTAATGCAGCCTCTTCAACATCTGTAGATGTGATCGGATGCGATAGATATTCAATTAAAAATGCCTGTAAACCAAAAAATACCACTTCAGAAAACAAACCACCACGCGGTTCGATATAGCTTGAGATAAAACGTGTGTCCGGGGGATATTGCAACCAATGCGAGTATTTGTAGCTATCGCTATTCAGCAGCATGTTGCTAAGACGGTTCGTTAGTTGACCGATTTTATTTGCGGATGCCATGCCAGAACTCCTCTGTCGGGCAGTGAATAATAAGAGTCAGCCGTCTATCGGCTCGCCTCCTTTTGAACATCTTAAAATTGATCTAAAACAATAAGGACAATCACAATCCGATCATTTCATTCATGATGGCATAGTGATCTTCGTATAATAAATCTGGTGTTACATTTGCTAAGGGAACCCAAAAAGCACTTTTGGCGTCATCGCCCCCTTTTACGCGAGGCAATCCTTCTGGGTCGTTTTTTAATGCAAAGTAAAATGCATGGGTAATCGTGCGACCCCGAGCTGAACGATAGGGATCATCAAAACTACGCTCACCATGCAGCGATCCACGTAGCACAGGATCAGGCACTTTAAGTCGTGTTTCTTCACGGAGCTCGCGGATACAAGCATCTACCAATGTTTCACGCTCACCAATAAACCCACCCGGCAATGCCCACAAGCCACGCCCTGGCATTGCTTTGCGTTCTACAAGTAAAATATGACCCGACTGGACAACAACAGCATCAACAGTCACAAATGTTGGTGGATACGGCGAGCGCTCCCATTGCTTGCGATAGGTATCGATAAACCATGCTTCTTCTTGTAGAAGTGCATAAGCAGATGTTTTCTTAAACTCCGCAAGCAATTTAGATGTACTTTCAGGTACGCGATCTGGTTGAGGCATCGCACCGAGTAAATAACTCTCCCGAATTGGCGTTGCAGAAATGCCTTGATAGTTTTCGACCGGAACAGACGGCCAATGGGGAAACAGGGAGAGGTAGTAGGATGTCTTATCTTTGCTATGACCAATTAAACCAATCCGTGCCTTGGCATTTTTTTTAGACTCGATATCCACAACCGATGCAACGGATTGTTGAACATGTACTACCCAACGCGTATCGTTATATAGACAGTCGTTCAAAGGAACACAGTGGATCCGTTTTGCATCATCGGCATTGAAAGCAGCTAGAATCATTCGTACACGCTCGTCATAACTAAATGCATTACGTGTACTACGCGGTAAGAATGCGGAGCCAATCAACACGATCACTTGACGACTACGTGCTAGAGCTGCACTGATTACGGACTCATGTCCGAAATGGAAGGGTTGAAAGCGACCAATAAACACGAGGTAATCGAAGTCAAATACATCATTTGATGAGTGATCTAATCGAGATTCAGAATCGTTATTCACGCGCAAGCTCCTTGGCGTTGATAAGTGCACTATCGTCTATCGAAGTGCACGTCTTGAATCTAATAGACGACAATGCTGACTGTCAATACGGTTTTGTAGCGGCTAAGAGGTTGGAACTATCCAACCAATGCATTCAACCCGCGTGCTAAATCCTGTTGGATATCTTCGATATCTTCTAACCCTACCGCGATCCGAATGAGTCCTTCAGTCACACCGGCCAGTTGCTTAGCTTCAGCAGATAAACGACCATGTGTAGTTGTCGCTGGATGAGTGATCGTGGTTTTGGTATCACCTAGATTTCCCGTTATGGAAAGCATTTTAGTTGAATCAATGACCTGCCAAGCCGCTGCACGGCTCTGCTCTGGCGTATCCCCTTTTACCTCAAAGGAAACAATTCCACCAAATGCGCGCTGCTGGTTTTTTGCCAATTCATGGCCCGCATGGCTTGGCAAACCACTGTAATACACTTGCTTTACAGCAGGATGTGCTTCTAACCAAAGTGCTAATTTCAACGCACTGGCTGAATGGGCTTCCATACGTAAACGCAAAGTCTCTAAGCCCTTTAGAAAAACCCATGCATTAAATGGACTCATTGATGGTCCAAGTGTGCGAGTCACAAGAAAAACCTCTTCCAGCAACTTAGCACTACCTACGACTGCTCCACCCAATGCTCGCCCTTGCCCATCCAGATATTTCGTTGCCGAATGGATAATTAAATCGGCGCCAAACTTGAGAGGCTGTTGCAGGGCTGGCGTACAAAAACAGTTATCTACGGCAAGTAGAATATCGTGCTCATGTGCAAGCGTTGCCAAGGCTTTCAGATCCGCTACTTGCGACAAAGGATTACTTGGAGTTTCACAAAAAAACAACTTGGTTTTGCCATCCTTAATTGCATCTTTCCACTGGGCCAAATCAGTCAAGTCAACGAATGTTGTGCTTACCCCGAACTTACGCATGTATTTATCAAATAATGCTGTCGTTGTTCCAAACACAGCACGCGAACAAACAACATGATCACCAGCAGCAAGATAAGCCATCGCAACAGACAGAATGGCTGCCATGCCTGATGCGGTAGCAACGCAGCGCTCTCCACCTTCCAAGGCAGCTAAGCGTTGCTCAAAAATACGTACCGTTGGGTTAGTAAACCGAGAGTAAATGTTGCCAGTTTTTTCGCCTCCAAATACCTGTGCAGCTTCGGCTGCACTGCCATAGACAAATGAAGAGGTGAGAAAAATTGGCTCGCTGTGTTCTGCCTCATGGGTTGGAGTATGGCCCGCACGAACAGCTAAGGTATCAAAAGAAAATTGTGGTTCTGCAAGACCATCATTATCTTGGTTAAGTTCGTATTGCAAACCACGGGGTAAACGCTCAGGTAAATCAGTCATGACACTACTCATTGAGATAAAGCAAAAAAACAAATTGGAAAAAACTAACATTCTTCACAAATGCATATATTCTTTAAAGCTTATTATTCAGCATTCAATCAAACATTGTGAAAGCCACTAGGCAGTACGTCAAGCACAAAATCATGTGCTTGAGCATCTCGAAGTCACTAACAAAAAGTTTGAAGCATCATTGACCTCATGCACTTTAATTTTGAGCGGCATGCCAACAGATAAACACCATGTTTATTGTTAAAATAAACAAATTGATCAGGCTTTGCTAAAGCATAAGTGCTGCATTAGAATTCATCGCTCTTTTTCTCATCACTACATTCTAAAAATTACTGTATTCAGGTTTGGAGTCACGTTCATGTCGTCTGTTAAGCGTTCTTCCTTAAAGCGACCACGCTTTAACGTCCCTTCTATTAAGAAACTAACAGAGTCTGCTCGATTTATTAATTTACATGACCGGATGTTTGATAGTGAGAGTCTTGTTCAAGCAGGTAAAACCCCTTTTAATGTCGTTTCCGATAATGTTCAAGAACAAGGTCTCATCAAGTTACGTCATTATCCAGCACTTGAAGGCTTCCCAACCCGTCACCGTGTGCCTGTTGTCATCGTTGCGCCACTCGCTATCAACATGCTAGTTTACGACTTGTTTGAAGATCGCTCTCTGGTTCGCTACTTATTAGAGCAAGGCTTCTCTGTTTATATGACCGACTGGGGAAGCCCAACACGAGAGCACTCACGCTACAACTTTGAAGAATATGTATTGAATTTTTTGCCAAAACTGCTTGAGCAAGTAAGACAACACAGTGGACAGCAGGAACTATCATTGCATAGCTGGAGTATGTCTGGAGTTTTCACGCTTCTCTACGCAGCAGCAACTAAAGATCCTAATATTCGAAATATTATCGTCTTAGGAACACCCGTCAGTGCTTACCTATCCGGTACCAATGGTGCATTCTTTCAACGTGCAGGCAAAGCCATGAATTGGATTGAACAGCATACCGGCTTCCACCCTCGCACACTCCCTGCTGGTTTATTGCATTCTTATGGGTGGACCAATGCTCTCGGTTTTAAGCTCTTAGATATTCAAGGCACCTTGAAAGGTCATCTGTCGATGTTACGTCAACTTGATAATCGAACTGCAGTAGAAAGTCATGCAACACACGGAGCATTTCTCAATCATATGGTTGATTATCCAGGTGGAATCAACCGCGATATGCTCATTAAAGTCTGGATGGACAATGGTCTGGCCCATGGCGAGTTTAAAATTGGTGGCAAGACTGTTTATCTAAAAGACATTCATGCTGCTTTGCTTGCAGGTGGCGGTCGATCCGACACCATGGTGACCATTGATGCAGTAAGACCACTGGTTGATCTTGTCGGCAGTCGTGATACTACCTTTGCCACATTACCCGGTGGTCATGTGAGTATGATTGCGAGTGAAGCGGCCGCCAAAGAATTTTGGCCTGTTCTTGGCGAGTGGCTAGCAAAGCGCTCGGATTAATTTTTAACAATCAAATTTTAGCCACACATTTTGAAAAAGAATGTGTGTTGAGGATCTGCTTTTGACTCTAAGATGCGCCATATATTGCACGGTTATCGATAACTTCGGCGACGTTGGCGTGTGTTGGCGTCTTGCACGACAGTTAGCCCATGAATATGAGATGGATGTTGTGTTGTGGGTTGATGATCTCGCCAGTTTTTCCAAACTTGCGCCAACTTTAGAAGTTGGCTTAGCTCAGCAGAAGTTAGACCAGATCACTGTTTGCTTATGGCAAGAGAATGATCTCATTGATATTCGTGAACACTTTGATCTCGTAATTGAAGGGTTTGGTTGTCGTTTGCCCGATGTCATGATCAATAGGATGGCCAAGCAATCCGCAGATGGACAGCCTCCTGTATGGATCAATTTAGAGTATCTCAGTGCCGAAGCTTGGGTTGTTGACTGCCATGCTATGCCGTCAACTCACCCGCAAACGGGTTTGATTCAATACTTTTGGTTTCCAAGTTTCTATGCAGAAAGTGGTGGTTTAATTCGAGAGGCTTCGTTACTCAATAGAAGTCTCGATCATTCAAGCATTCAATCCGATTTTTGGACAGAATTGGGCATTGGTAATGCGCTGAACTTTGATCGACGTATTTCACTCTTTGCTTATGAGAACGAAGTCATTACCCATTTGTTGTCTGATTTAGTATCCGACCATCTTTCAACACTTTTATTAATCCCTATGAGTAAAGCACTCACGATCGTGAGTGAGTGGGCGGGTCGTGATTTAGAGGTTGGTGATCGAATCACACAGGGAGCATTAACTGTTGTTGTTCTCCCCTTTATGAATCATACAGATTATGACCAGTTACTTTGGGCATGTGATTTAAATATTGTCCGTGGGGAAGACTCTTTTATTCGCGCACAATGGTCAGGGAAGCCATTACTTTGGCAAATCTATCCGCAAGAAGATGATGCTCATCTTTTAAAACTTGATGCATTCGTAGACTATGTTGCATCTAGCGTTGATACCCATCCTTCTTGGCTTCAAGCAATGAACGCTTGGAATAGTACAAGTACCCAAGATCATTCATGGGCATCTTATCTGGCTCACTTATCCTGTTGGACCATCTCTGCACTGGATTGGCAGAAACATCTAACCATGCAGTCAGATCTTGCGAAGCGGTTAATGCATTTCTATGACCAAATGGCTGCTAAAAATTGAACATTTTATCAATAAGCAGTAAATAACCTTCAAATAATCATAAAACCGGATAACAACACACATAACAGTCATGAATTTGGTTAAAAAATCGGGTAGAATCGCGCCTTACCGAAACGCTCCATAGGATTCACCCCACATGAAAACCGCACAAGAAGTCAAATCTGGCAACGTAATTATGGTCAACGGCAACCCTATGGTTGTTTTGAAAACCGAATTCAACAAATCAGGCCGTAACTCAGCCGTTGTCAAAATGAAAATGAAGAACTTGTTGAATGAACAGGCTCAAGAGTCTGTATATAAAGCTGATGAAAAGTTTGATCAAATCATTCTTGAAACACGTGATGTGACTTACTCTTATTTCGCTGATCCAATGTACATTTTCATGGACGACGAATTCAACCAGTACGAAGTTGAAGAAGAAAACTTAGGCGATACCAAGAACTTCATCGAAGATGGCATGACTGATGTTTGTGAAGTCACCATGTATGAAGGTAAAGCAATCTCTGTAGAGTTACCAACGATCATCGTACGTGAAGTTGAATACACAGAACCTGCAGCTAAAGGTGATACCTCAGGTAAAGTCACCAAAATTGCAAGATTGAAATCGGGTTATGAGTTGCAAGTTGCATCATTCATCGAAATCGGTGAGCGTATTGAAATTGACTCACGCGATGGTTCATTCCGCGCACGCGCTAAAGGCTAATTTTGTTTTTTTAGTAATACTTTGAAAACTGAATGTCTACATGTTAAAAAGAGAGCCTAGGCTCTCTTTTTTTATATGGTATGCGTTATAGGAGTGTTTATGCATCCTAGCAAAGTGGATCGAAATCTTCTCACTCAACTAACAGATCTTCCAAATATTGGTAAGGCTTGTGCAGCATATCTACATTTGCTCGGATTTTTTAAACCCCAGCAATTGATCGGTGTCGATCCTTATGTCTTATACGAATCTATTTGTTTAAAGACAGGTGTTAAGCATGACCCATGTATGATTGATACCTTTATTTCAATTACTCGGTTTATGGATGGCGAGGAAGCAAAACCATGGTGGGCGTATACTGCTGAGAGAAAACAAAAAATAAGTTTAAATACTAAAATTAAATAATAATCTTCTGGATACTACCAAAAATCTTATCGCCCGCATCGCCTAATCCAGGCACGATATAGCCTTGTTCATTTAGCCCTTGATCAACAGAAGCAGTATAAATTTCAACATCAGGATGAGCATCCGCAACGCGTTTTATCCCCTCTGGTGCGGCGACGAGGACCATAACGCGAATATCTTTACAACCAGATGTTTTTAGTACATCAATCGCCGCAACGAGTGAGCTTCCCGTCGCAAGCATTGGGTCGATGATTAGTCCTAAACGATTAGCAATATCAGGAACCATTTTCGAATAATAGGTCCGAGCTTTAAGTGTTTCCTCATCCCGTTCTAATCCGAGCACGCTTACTTTTGCACTGGGGACCAGGTTTAAAACACCATCAAGCATGCCGATTCCTGCCCTTAAAATCGGTACTACGGTTATTTTCTTGCCTGCAATTCTCTGCACAGTCACAGGACCTGCCCATCCTACAATCTCTTGATCTTCAAGTACTAGGTCTTTAGTCGCCTCATAGGTCAAGAGCATCGTCACTTCTTGTGCAAGCTCACGAAAGTTCTTAGTGCTGATATCTGCGCGGCGCATTAAACCTAATTTATGCCGAATCAGCGGATGACGAATTTCGTGAGTAGGCATAATCTAAAACTCCAAAATTTGTGAGTGAATCATTTTGTGGTCAAGCAAAAATATTAACCATCAAGAACATTTGATGGTATTTTTCTATTCGAAAATAAAGGCAATAACTGTATTAAAACAATACACAGTAAAATTAAAATACAGCCCAATATGCCTTCAAAGTCCAAGATTTCGCCGAGTAGTAAAAAACCAAAGAAGGATGCAAATAAAGTTTCAGATGACATGACTATTGCCGCGTCAGCAGCTTGAGTATAACGCTGCGCAATCACCTGCCCCGTATAAGCAATACCAACTGATATTAAACCTGCATAGAGAATAGCAGCGGATGCTTGCTCCATGCCTGCAAGAGAAAAGGGTTCTTTTATTAAGCCCCAAACGAGCCCTAAAGCACCTGCGACAAAGAACTGTGAAAATGCGACGAGAAAAGGAGAATTCAGTCGCTCAGCGATGCGTCCAACAAATACGATCTGTAGCGCCCAAAATGGACAACTTGCCAGTACCCAGCTGTCCCCAGAACCAAAAGTGAGTGAATCAATGCCAGAAAGCAACCCTATGCCGATCACGCAACCGATGGATAAGGGCCATACAGACCAATGGGGCCGCTGACGTAGAATTAACCAAGACAATAAGGGCACCATAGGCACATAGAAGCCGGTGAGGAAACCCGCATTAGTCACGCTCGTACTGGCAATACCGACTTGCTGCAAGAGTGCTGCAACAAACAAAAAAACACCTAACATTGCCAATTGAAAAAAATCATTTTTTTTATAAAGATAGGTATTTGGTTGAGCACTGAGCTGTATGGCTCGTTGCCGTTTTTTGTATTCTCGGTATACCAGTGGTGAAATCGCGAGCGTACCAAGCAAAAAACGTAACCCTGTAAAGGTGATTGCACCAACCCCTTCAAGATTTTTTTGCACAACAAATGTGGTTCCCCAGATTAGAGAAACCACCAGAAGCAATAAATTTGCCTGTAAACGACTCATATTAGGGCAACGTAATTTATAAGAAGAGTAAGCAAAAAAACTTTAAAAAACAATTTGGATCAAGACTTGACCATGGCTTAATTAAAATTCAAGTTGATGCAAAATTATACCAATATTTGACTCATTGGTATAATTTTTATTTGACGAATAACCAGACTAAATCAATGATTTATTTGACCAAGAAACGTGCGAATACGAGGGTTTTCTTGTGCAGAAAAAAACTGCTCTGGTGGTGCATCTTGTGCGATACAGCCTTGGTCAAAAAATAGAATCCGGTCACCGACTTCTCGTGCAAAGCCCATTTCATGAGTAACAACAATCATCGTCATGCCCGATTTTGCAAGTTCCTTCATGACGTCAAGAACCTCTTTAACCATTTCTGGATCAAGCGCAGATGTTGGCTCATCAAACAGCAGTACCTCTGGCTTCATGGCGAGTGCACGGGCGATTGCGACACGTTGCTGCTGCCCTCCAGACAATGCAAAGGGATATTTTGAAGCATGATCTAACATCCCTACTCGTTCAAGGAGTTGTAATGCTTCGATATTTGCTTGCTCTTTGGATAACTTACGAACCCGTCTTGGTGCAAGTGTAATGTTTTCAAGGACGGTCATATGTGGGAATAGATTGAACTGCTGGAAAACCATACCTACTTCGGCGCGCAAAGCACTTAAGTGACGTAAATCATCGTCAACTTCGATGTCGTTGATAATAATCGTCCCACTATCATGGCGTTCCATACGATTCAGCATACGTAATAGCGTGCTTTTTCCTGATCCGGATGCGCCTATAATGACGGCGACTTCACCAGCATTAAAATGCGTACTGATATTTTGCAGTACATGAGCACTGCCAAAATATTTATTAACGTGATCAATGGTAATTAATGGCTTAATCATGATTGTCGTCCCTCGACATCAAATCGACGTTCAACTGCATTTGAAATTTGCGTCAGGATGGTAGTCAGCAATAGGTAAATGACCGCGGTCGTCATCAACGTTGGAATGGGCTGAAATGTCTCGGCTTGAATACGGTTGCCGACATTAGTGAGCTCCACCACACCTATCGCATAGGCTAACGAGGTGTCTTTAAGCAATGCGATAAAATTATTAACCAGAGGAGGTAATGCGACTTTGAATGCTTGTGGAAAAACAATGTCAGTTGCTGTATGCCAAGCAGATAATCCTAATGATTGTGCAGCTTCGACTTGTCCCTTGGGTACGGCAAGTAGGCCTGAACGAATTGCTTCGGCATTATAGGCACCTGCATTCAACGCTAAAGCGATTGCAGCGGAAGTGAAATCGGAAAACTGGAGTGATGGGATAAAAATAGGCAATGCCAGATATACAAATAAAATCTGGACTAGAAGTGGTGTCCCACGGATAACCCAAATATAAAACCCTGAAATCAAGCGAATAATACCAAAACGGGATAATTTACCTAATGCAGCTATCACCCCCAACACGACGCCGATTACCCCTGCAATAATTGCCAATTCCACTGTTATACGCGTGGCTTTAGCAAACTCCTGAGCGTTTTCTCCGATGGGTGATGGGATATGCGCTAGGGGAATCGCAAGAAGCCATAGGAATAGCAGCAAAATGACGATGGCGATCGCAATCGTCGCAGAACTTTTGCTCTGTCGTCCCCAACTGGCAGGCCAGCTTAAAAATTTTAATGACACTAATTTTCTCAACTACTTAAATATCATAAACAATACAACAAGAACACAACGTCCATACTGTCAAATTCTATTTACAACGAATATCTTCTTTAAAATATTTATTAGAAATTGCGGCATAGGTGCCATCTGCAAGGATCTGATTAAAGGCTTTGTTATAAGCGTCTGCTAATGGAATATTTCCTTTGGATACAAGGGCGCCTACTTTTTCAACAAAAACAAAATCACCAATCTTAAGTCCAGATGAGGGATTCGCTGCAATTGCAGCCTTAGCTAAAAATTTGTCCGAAACCCACGCGTCGGCACGTCCCATTGTCACTGCAGCTTGAGCATCAGTATCTTTAGGGAAGGTTTTGATATCTTTAATATTGGGAACTTTTTTAAGATTTTCGAGATAAGATGTCCCAACCTGAACAACCACATTTTTTCCTGCTAGATTTGCCACACTACGTATTGCAGGGTCTTTAGACACAATGACCCCTCCAGTACAATAATGAGGCGTTGTAAACGTAACGACTTTAGCACGTGATTCAGTAATTCCGTGCGATGCGATAACCAGATCCCATCGATCTTGTTGTAGACCAGCTATGAGCGCATCAAAGCCTACACTTTTCCACTCAACAGTAAGTCCCATTTTTTGAGCAACCGCATTAGCGATGTCGATCTCAAAACCAGTGAGCTTACCTGCTTGAAAATAATTAAAGGGGCTAAACTGCCCTTCGGTCGCAATGATGATTTTATGATCTTTTTCTATGGCAGATAGTGAGCGCGCATCGACCCTTTGTAAAGGCAGCAATGCAAGCCCTGCCAAAATGCCAGTTATACTTAAAGATACGATATTTTTTGCTTTCATACTCACTTCCTGCTTAATCAATCATTGCAATCTATCAATCATGGGAATCATTATTTGTCATCGTGTCGGATCATTTCATTCTTCGACACTCAGCAATGTTCAGCAATATATATACCAAGACTGACCTACATGTTCATCGTTGGGTGATCTTATATATCTTTGTTATGATAATAAAATCTTATTCCTAGCGCAGTATCACTTTTGATACGAATGACGTCATCTGTGAACCATTGGAATTCACCATTGCTATAAAAAAATTATTTGAATCAGTCCATCAAACGTGTTTAACGGGATGACCAATCTTCAGAAGCTTCATTCATATTTTGCAAAGGGTGCGATTGTAAGGTCTCTTTTATAGTTGTGGTTAATTTATTTTCTGAATGGTAAAATTTAAAAATGTCAAAAAACAAAATAACTACCCTCAAAATCGACATAGACATTTAATCTATAGGCATATTTTACAACGTTATATCGACGGAACCTGAAAAATGACTCAATCAATCGCATTTCTTGGACTTGGTGCTATGGGCTGGCGTATGGCTGCGCACTTACCGAAAGCATTCTCGGATGTACGGGTTTGGAATCGTACATTTAGCAAGGCAGAAGCCCATGCACTACAGTTCGGTACACAGGCCAGCTCTATTGAGAATGCTGTTCAGGCTGATATTATTTTTTCATGTTTACCGACTAGTGCTGAAGTTGAAGCTTTAATTGCCACCTATCCACCTAAAGCAGGAAGCATCTGGGTAGATTGTACCAGTGGTGAGCCAACCTCCGCTCAGCGCGTTTCTGCAAAGCTTGCAGAAAATAACGTTCACTTCTTAGATGCGCCTGTTTCGGGTCAAACCATTGGTGCTGAAAAGGGGATTTTGACAGTGATGGTGGGTGGTGATGTGGTTGCACTTGAACGTGCACGCTCTGCAATTGAGCCTTTTGCAGGGCTGATTGAACATGTTGGAGGGAGCGGAGCAGGTTTTGCTGTTAAGGCCGTCAATAACATGTTATTGGCCGTAAATCTTTGGTCAGTTGCTGAAGGTTTTAGTGCCCTAAAAGCACATGGTGTTAATCTTGAAAGCGCGCTCACTTGCATCAATGCTTCAAGCGGTCGTAGTTTGGCTTCAGAAAACACGTTTCCTCAACGCGTATTAAATCGTGAGTTTCCCTTAACGTTTGCATTGAATCTACTCGCAAAAGATACAGGTATTGCGATTGATCTGGCGCACAGTGCGAAACTCCCCTCTCCTTTACTTGCACTGACCCAAAGCTTATACCGTGCAGCGAGCAATAGTCTGCCTGAAGACAGCGACTTTTCTGCAGTGGTGAAGTTGTTAGAAAGCTGGACAGGACAAGTCTTAGAAGTTTAAGTCCACACATTCGCGATTATTCATCAGCATACATACCTGAGAAAATCGATTGAACGAGCCATCTCAAATGTTAAGTCTGCGTCAGTTAAGCGCATCAAATCCACAGGACATTGACGCGCTTCTTCTATTATTTGAGCAAGCATCTGACTACTTCCACATCATTGAAGATCGACCACCTGAATACAATGATGCCTATCTTACGCTGACTGAGCTTCCCCTACTAAAAGGCATCGAAGATAAGCGATGCATGGGATTTTATCTAGACCACCTATTGGTTGGATGTATAGATATGATTAGGGGATATCCTGAGACTCATATTGCCTATCTTGGTTTGATACTTTTTTCTGAAAATTATCAAAGGCAAGGTTTGGGAAAGAAGGGCGTGGAGTATGCAACTCAAATGTCAAAATCCTGGGGCTGTACTATGCTCCGTTTAGCGGTAATTGAAACCAATCAACTTGCATTTTCCTTCTGGCAACGACAAGGTTTTAAAGAAATTTATCGTAAATCCCTCCTCCAATATACAGGTCAGGCGATTGTGATGGAGCGTCATATCTAGAGTTTATGATGGTATACCCTATTTAGGAGTTTTCACTTGAGAACAATTGGTTTGATCGGTGGCATGAGCTGGGAGTCTACGATTCCTTACTATCGAATGATCAATGAAACAATTAAAGATCATTTAGGTGGATTACATTCAGCAAAAATAATTCTTTATAGTGTTGATTTACAGCCTATCGTAGAGCTTCAGCACACAGCGAATTGGTTAGAAGCCGGTCGGCAACTTGCAGAGATCGCTTTGTTACTTGAAGGCGCGGGTGCTGAAAGCATCGTGCTCTGTACCAATACGATGCATAAAGTTGCGCCTGCAATTGAAAGCGCCGTGAATATCCCTCTACTCCACGTCGTAGACGTCACAGCTGAGGCTATAAAACAATCCAAGTTTAAAACCGTGGGGCTACTTGGCACACGCTTTACAATGGAGCAGGATTTTTATCGAAAAAGATTTGAGAATGGTCACGATATAAACATTGTGATCCCCGATGAAAGAGATCGTGAAACAGTCCATCAAGTGATTTATCAAGAACTGTGTTTAGGGCAAATTCTTGATTCTTCACTTAGGGAATATCGCAGGATAATGCAGCGATTAATAGATAACGGCGCTGAAGCAATTATTTTAGGCTGCACTGAGATCTCAATGCTTGTGCATCAGGTGGATTGTTCCGTTCCACTTTTTGATACGACAGCACTGCACGCAAAGTTTGCTGCGGAATGGGCCTTGTCTGAATCGAGTTAATCATCACTAACAAAGACTTGTTTAACCCAGATCAGTTCACATGCACCAGCACCGCTATCTTCGCGAGTAAGAGAGCTTTTCCATTTCCAACGTTTATGTTGATCAGTAATTTCTACCAATTGACCTGATAGGTGTAGTATCTGTCCAACGCGAACATTTTCTAACTGTTTAGCAATAAGATCATTGGCTGGGATCATGTGCATATTCGCACTATGAGAAATAATGTCTCCTATTGGAATCGGTGGAGCGTTTTTATAAGAGTAACGGTAAAATCGACCACTTTGAGAGATATTCAACTGTTCGATTACTGCGCTATCTGACATACGCCCCCAGCCTAAAGCAATATCAATAGGAACAATATCTGCTCCTGTATCAAAACGATAGCGTTCTGTAGATAAAACACGTGCTTCGATCGAAAAATCCTTCAGAGGCTGAATAACATATCCCTTAAATAATGCCATTGGTTCGTTTGTATCCAACTGCACCGGATCGTTTGGTGCAACGATAGACCCTTCTGGATGCTTAATAGCACGAAAACGGTAATGATCATAAGCCGCGTATATCGCTAGACATCCTATCAATACTTTGAGCCAACGCATAAAGTGACCTAAAATCGTTTTTGTCATGTAAGTGATAAGTTTAAGTGATAAAAGCTTTTAATTATGATCGACCATGAAAAAAAGGCACGCATTGCGTACCTTTTTTGAAATGACTTTCTAAATTTATTTAAACACTAGTCGATGAGTAGATGCTGAAGTTGCAGTAGTAAACCTGCACCCCCTAGATACAGTGCCCCAACACCCAATGCTAGAGGATTGGTCAATGCTGTAGATTTGGTGTTAGCTCCGATTGCATTAATCGCAGTCAAACCAGCCACTGCTAGCGCGTTGATGCCGATATCAACTTGTTTGACAACATTAAGGCTAACTGGATAAACGACAGGTAGTTTAATTCCCAAAAGACCACCTGATACTTGATCGATTTCTTGTACATTAAGTTCGCGAAGTGTTGACATTTCATTCACCATTATTAATTAAACTTATATGGAAAAACAGGATTATCATTACGAAACACAGTCACTACATTATTACAATTTAGCGTTTCATTGCTCTCACAGGGATGAGAGCAATGAACCAACAGTACGCTTTATCTATAGAATATTCAATATCAAAATAATGCTTAATTGAGACATAATATACATTTTATAAAAGTGATATTTTTAGATAAAAATATAATATATTAATTATTCAATGATTTATGGTATACCAAATGATCAATTCACCTTTGCGAACAATCACTGCGGGTAATAAGGTGCAAATGCTTACGTAAGATGATATTTTGGCTTACAACATCTTCTTTTTGTTGAGCATTTGGATAAAAGTTGATGTATTAAATATATTCTGCTTATAAATACATTATCGATTCTAAATGTGTGCTATATGATTGTTTAAGTTAACATTTATTGGGTATATTTCTTATCGGGTAGTCATTTATTATTATTTTAATTATTTCTTATAAAATATTTGTTTAATGTGAATGAAAAATTGTGGATGATTGCCTGATAGTGGCATCGAAGAAAGTTGGCGTGAATATTTCTGATGAATTTCCACGCCAACTTGTGAGATTTTATAGCCCAGTATGTTGAGCTATAAACGCTTTCATATCATCAACATTTGATGTCATGACTTTGACGCGTTGCGGCAATGCTTCAATATTTTCAAATCCTGCAGGACGCTCAGCATCACGACCTAATGCTTCTTGGATTGTCTCATTAAATTTTGCAGCAAGAGCCGTTTCGAGCACAATCATCGGTACATTTTGTTCGATATGCTCAAGCGCAACTTTGATACCATCTGCAGTATGCGTATCAATTGTAATGCCGTAATTCTGCTCAACCTGACGGATCGTGTTTAAACGATCGCTATGTGTAGATTTGCCGGATTGAAAACCAAATGCTGCGATTTTTTTGAATTCATCCCCATCACTGCCCGTTTGACCAGATAGGTCGAAGCCACCTTCAGTCTCTACTTTACGGAAAAGTGCGGCAACCCGCACAGCATCGCGATCAAGTAGATCGTAAATAAAACGTTCAAAATTTGATGCTTTTGAGATATCCATGGAGGGACTTGATGTATGCCAAGTTTCAGCTGACTTGCGCACGCGGTAGATGCCTGTACGGAAGAACTCATCAAGCACATCATTTTCATTGGTTGCGACAACAAGCTTTGCGATCGGTAGTCCCATCATACGCGCAATATGGCCCGCACAAATATTGCCAAAATTTCCCGAAGGAACGGTGAACGATACTTTTTCAGTATTTTGGGTTGTTGCTCGCAAATAACCACGGAAATAATAAATAACTTGAGCAATGACACGTGCCCAGTTTATCGAATTGACCGTCCCGATTTTTTGCTTTGCTTTATAGGTTAAATCATTTGATACGGCCTTGACCATGTCTTGACAATCATCAAAAACGCCTTCAACCGCAATGTTGAAAATATTGTCATCCAATAAGCTAAACATTTGCGCCGTTTGAAAAGCACTCATTTTTTTATGGGGGGATAACATAAATACGCGAACCCCTTTTTTGCCACGCATAGCATATTCTGCTGCGCTACCGGTATCCCCAGATGTCGCTCCAAGAATGTTCAGCTCTTCATGTTGTTTACTGAGCGTGTACTCAAACAAATTACCGAGTAACTGCATAGCCATATCTTTGAATGCCAAGGTGGGGCCATTCGATAGGGCTTGTAGAATCAGTTTACGGCCGGATTGGTCCTCAAGGATGCGAAGTGGTGTGATTTCAGATGCGTTTTCACCTGCACGCGCATTTTTATATACTTCAGCCGTATAGGTTTTTGTTACTAAAGCTTTGATGTCATCTTCGGGAATGTCGGTAATAAATTTCTTGAGTACTTCAAAAGCCAGATCAGCATAAGAGAGCCCGCGCCAAGCATTTAGCTCATCATGACTCACTTGTGGGTAGACTTCAGGCAAGTAGAGACCGCCATCTGGCGCTAAACCACCTAAAAGGATTTCTGAAAAATTTTGAGCTGCGGTATAGCCGCGAGTTGAAACGTATTGCATAAGAGATATGGAATAGTGGCTGTTATTGACCGCAGATTATCGGCTATTCCAGCGCCTTTAGTCGAGTAAAATCTGTAGCTAATCTCCGCGCACCCGACTCTAGAAAGGTTTTATTGCCAAACGTTCAAGAAGTTTCGCCTTTACTTGAGCCCATTCATCATCAATGATGCTGAAATAAACGGTATCCCGCTGAAAATCATTTTGGACACACTTGTGTTTACGTAATATCCCTTCACGGATGGCTCCGAGTCGTTCAATCGCCTTCTGTGAACGTAGATTACGTAAGTCAGTTTTTAGTTCAACACGGCGCATCTGCATCTGTTCAAACGCATATTGAAGCAACAAAAATTTGGCCTCAGTATTAACCATTGTCCGCTGGGCTATTGATGCTAACCATGTATAACCGATTTCAATAACATGATCACGGGGACGTATATCAAGGTATCGAGTACTTCCAACGATTTGATTTGAAAATCTATTAATAATGATAAAAGGGATTTGCTCACCTTGTGCAAGAAGGCGATGTGCAGACTGAATCCAGCTATGCACATCGTTTAAATCTGTAAAGCAAGATCTGGGTAAATACAACCAATCTTCATGCTTTTGTCCGATGCTCAATAACGCATGTGCATGAGCCAGAGTTAATGGCTCAAGACGTATGTATTGACCTTCAAGTGCAATGATATTGGGTGACATACTACTCTTTGACTACAAAGTATGAGGTTAGTTCACTTTTTTGACGATGACAGAGCCGATTGAATAGCCTGCACCAAAAGAACAGATCACACCAACATCCCCTATCGCAAAATCTTGAGAATTTCTGTGGAAAGCAATGATTGAGCCCGCAGAACTGGTGTTGGCAAACTCATCCAGAATAATCGGAGCGAGATCTGCGCCATGCTCTATATCTTCAGTGGCTTCGGCCGCGGATTCTTTGCCGAGGATCATTTTTAGAATAAATTTATTCATGGTGCCGTTAGCTTGATGCAACCAGAAACGACGTACTTGATGCACATTAAGGCCATTCGCAGCGACATGGTCAGTAATCATTTGTGCGACGAGTGGAGAAACTTCACGGAATACCCGACGACCATCCTGACGGAATAATTTATCAGGTTGACCAATACCAGATTCATCGCCACGATTTAAGAATCCAAAGTTATTGCGAATGGCATTAGAAAACTGTGTAAACAGTTTGGTACTGATGATTTCAAAACCTGGCTTAGAATCCGTTTCTTCGACGATAACCGCTGTACAAACATCACCAAAGATGAAATGACTATCACGTGTACTAAAGTTATTGTGCCCTGATGTGATTTCGGGGTTGACCATCAGCACACGTTTTGCTGAACCGGCTTTAATTGCATTTGCCGCTTGCTCTAAGCCGAATGTTGCAGCACTACATGCAACGTTCATATCGAACCCGAAGCCATGTGTCATTCCTAGCGCGCCTTGGACTTCTATTGCAATCGCAGGATATGCACGTTGCATATTTGAACAAGCCACCAAGACCATATCGATGTCATTTGCTGTTAAATTTGCTGCTTTCAGCGCTTCATTAGCAGCGACAACGGCAATTTCAGCTTGAATAGAAATCTCATCATCTGGACGCTCTGGGATGATGGGCGCGAGGCGACGAGGATCGAGTACCCCTTCTTTATTCATGACATAACGAGCCTTAACACCTGACGCTTTTTCAATAAATTCAGCCGAGGTACTGAGTTTTGCCGCAATTGTGCCCGCTGCAATTTCCGCTGCATGTTCAGCATTATAAAGTTCAACGTGTGTATTTAGACTTGTAGCAAGCTCTTCATTACTAATCGAAAATGGCGGTATGTACAATCCTGTACCTGTAATGCGAATACTCATATCAACCTCGTCATCAAACCATTTAAAAGATAAACTTAATGTTTTTGTAAAAAACTATTTCAAAAAAGAGATCAGCTAGTTTCAACTGCTTGCCAGAGTTTGTCCAGTCTCGTTGGTGACACGGGCGTTCTCGTTTTCATAGGCTGGGCAAATAATGAAATGCGTAGCTCTTCCAATAACCAGCGATATTCTGACAATTTTGTTTCACTATCACGACCCTGTATTCTTGCCATCAGTGGGCGCAATGTTTTAACAGCATCAGTATCTTTGCTTAAGCTGTTTGAAAGGCGCTCTATACGCATGGCAAGTGCTTTTAAATAGCGAGGATACTGTCGCCAGTGTTCATTATCGATACGATACACAAAATCATTCAAGTGCAATGCATCCAATTGATCTTCTATATCGTCCATATTAATGCCAAAAATTGTCTGATCGAGTGTCATCATTTTGCGACGTATCGCTTGCCACTCTACAAAAATCTCTGTCAATTCTTTAAGAACCTGTTGCCCAACGGATAAGAATTTTGCTTTGTTCTTAGTGATCATTACTGAAAATTCTTCACTTGTCAGTGGCAATTCCGCAAATGTCACATCCAGCGTGGCTCGAATCAGCATATTCTCAAGTTGCGTTTGATTGCCTAGAGGCGCAAAAGTTAATATTAAGGCTTTGGGCAGTTGTTTTTTAAGCTGCTTGGCTTGTTCTACAACTTGCAACGACAATAAGTGGAGTACGCCGCGTCTATGAGCTTCTCTTGCCGCTTTTTCATCAGTGAATATCTGAATCTTAATTTGGTCAGTTTTTTCATCGACAACCAATGCTTGAAATTGACTTACTTGTAGGCCAGATATTGTCCGATTACTTTCAAAATGGAAACGCTCAGGGAACGTGGTGATTAATCCATTTTTCTCGGTCTGATCGCTATTCTGATGGAGCGGTGATATGGTTAGTAATTTACATTTAGCTTGTAATTCAGGTAAGTCTCGGCCTTTTGCGACAACGTGTTTGCGTTCATTAATGACTTCAATCAAGGGGCGCAAGTACAGCGGGATGTTTGAGACCTCAAAACTACTTTGCTTAATATCCTGCATGTTTAGTACGCGGACTATTTCAGCGGTAATGCTTTGACCTGAATCCATATCAAGTCGATCATAGATTTCATCTGCGGTATCTGGAATAGGAACAAGTTTACGTCGCTGTTCTTTCGGCAATGACTTGAGCAATGCTTCAACTAACTCCAAACGCCAGCCTTGGATTCCCCATGACAAAGCGTTCGCATTCAGCTGTGGCAAAGCTTGAACAGGAATCGTGACAATGGCGCCATCATCGTCTCCAGCTGGATCAAAAATGTAACGTGTAGGGAGAGTGAGCTTACCGACCTGCCATTTTTCAGGGAAATCATTGGTGTCAGGTACAGAGCCAGCTAAAATATCGGCTTCTGTTAAACATAAGAATTTAGGATTGGTTTTTTCAACCTCACCACGCCAATCTTCAAAAGCGCGACGACTAGCGATCGTTTCAGGCACTTTTGCTTGATAAAACTCAAACAGCGCTTCTTCGTCAACCAACAAATCACGACGCCGTAATTTATCTTCAACGCGCTGTACATCTTCAAGCATTTTTAAATTGTGCTTTAAGAATGGCGGCGTTATTCCCAGCTCCCCAGTAACTAGACCATCACGCAGAAATATCTCATGCGATTCTGTTTGATTAATTTTTTCGTAATTAATCAGTTGTCTGGCTTGAATGATCAAACCAAATAGTGAAATTTGGGCATAAGCATTGACGAGCCCTGGTTTTTTCGCCCAGTGCGGTTCGAAATAATGATACTTAAGCAACCCACGCGCTGCTGAAATAATCCATTCTGGCTCAATTTTGGCCAGTGTGCGCATAAATACTTGGCTAGTTTCTACAATTTCGAAAGACATGACCCATGCTGCATTGGCACGATTTAAAGTGCTGGCAGGAAAAATACGTGTCTTTTGCTGGCGTACTGCCATATATTCATTTTTTTGGTCCGTCTTTTGAGCAACAAAAGACAGCAAACCCGTGAGCAAAGCGCGGTGAAGGTTTTCATAGTTCGCTGGACGAACATATCCATCTTCATCTGGAGCTTCAATCACCTTAGCTTTGATCTTTTGATCAATCAGCTTATTAGTAGTTACCGTTTCATTGAATGAAAGCTTGAGCTGCTCTGCTAGTTCAAGAAGCTGCTTGTGTGTTTGCTTCCACTCTCGAATACGCAGCCAACTTAAATAATGCTGCTTTGCAAAGTTACGGCGTTGATTCTCAGTCAACTCCCCTTTTTGCTCAGCCAGCACTTTCCATAGTTTGGTATAGAACAAAAAATCCGAGTCTTTCTCTTTAAATAGCGCATGCTTTTGATCCGCTTGAGTTTGTTTGTCTGCGGGTCTTTCACGCGGGTCTTGCACCGATAATGCACTCACCACGATCAGTGTGTCATGCAAGACCCCAAAATGTGAACCTGCCAGAATCATACGAGATAAACGCGGATCAATTGGCATCTTGGCCATCTGCTGGCCAATAGTGGTGAGTGTCGTCTCACCTTCATTCAGCGCACCAAGTTCTACCAGTAACTTTGTTCCATCGTTGACCAAGCGGTAATCTGGGGGCTCGATAAACTCAAACTCATCAAACGTTCCCAGACCTAAGTTTGCCATTTGTAGAATAACGGAAGCTAAATTAGTCCGTCTAATCTCAGGTTCTGTAAACTCAGGACGTCCTAGAAAATCAGCCTCACTATACAATCTGATGCAAACCCCTGCCGCAATACGCCCACAGCGACCTTTACGCTGATTTGCCGCCGCTTGGCTAATCGCTTCAATAGGTAAGCGCTGCACACGAGAGCGATAGGAATAACGCGAAATTCGTGCAAAACCTGAGTCAATGACATAGCGAATATTAGGAACCGTCAATGCCGTTTCGGCGACGTTTGTGGCTATGATAATGCGCCGACCTTTGCCTGATGGATTAAAAATTCTTTGCTGTTCATTTAAGGCTAAACGTGCGAACAAAGGCAATATCTCGGTATGCTTTGGCCCATAACGCGTGAGTGCCTCTTGCAACTCACGGATTTCAGATTCCGTACTGGCGAAAATAAGAATATCGGCTTGCTGAGGATTACCTTTGGTGGTGGCATCTTGATAGCATTCTTCTACGGCTGCAACAACGGCTCGAGGAAGATTTTCTTCAAAATCATCGAATGCGTCATCATCACTGCCGCCCACCGCAAGCTCTGAAATTGGGCGATAACGAAGCTCAACAGGGAAACTTCGTCCTTCTACTGAAAAGATCGGCGCATCATTAAAATAACGACTAAAGCGATTCACATCCAATGTTGCAGAGGTAATAATCACTTTAAGGTCTGGACGTTTAGGCAGAATCTTGCGCACGTAGCCTAAGATGAAATCGATATTTAAGCTACGCTCATGCGCTTCATCGATAATCAGCGTATCGTATTTGGTCAGAAAACGATCATGCGCCAGCTCTGCCAGTAGAATTCCATCGGTCATCAGACGAATAAAGGCATCGTTATCACCGGTTTCATTAAAGCGAACTTTAAATCCGACAGATTTACCCAAAGGCTCACCAAGCTCTTCGGCAATGCGCTGCGAGACACTTCGTGCCGCTAAACGTCTGGGCTGAGTATGCCCAATGAGACCCGTTAGTCCCCTGCCAGCTAACAATGCAAGTTTAGGGAGCTGTGTTGTTTTTCCAGATCCAGTCTCACCTGCAACAATAATCACCTGATTTTTTTGTATGGCTTCAACCAGCTCATCACCGGATTGACTCACGGGTAAATCTGGATTTAAGGTGATTTTAGGTAAGCGGCTATAGCGTGCTAAGACTTCGGTATTTGACTTTTTTAGTAACTCAGCATGACGCACTGCATCTTGATGTTTCCCTCGTAATAGCATCAATAAACGATGACGATCACGGGCCATAGGAAGATGACGGATTGCAGAAAAATCTGGCGTAGTAGATGTCTCAAACGAGTTTGTCGTGGGTTGCGTTATTGTTGTATTCATTTCAGCTGACATTAACCATCTACTCTTACACTATGCTCAACCAATGGGTTTTCAAATGTAAGACCTTGCTTCATTTTTTCAAACATTTGCGGGTCTGCCCACTCAATTTGCACTTGTTCAGAGAATTCAAAATCCTGTAGCTTGAGCAAACCCATTTGTTCATTTTCCACGTCTGCGCGAAAACATTGGGCATAGCCAGTAGCAGTTTCGTGAACAATCACTGAATGGACCGTCACATCGCCTTCACCATTATGCGTAATAGTCTGACGCAAAATGGTATCGGCTAAAAAGAAGAAGAATCTTGAGAATTGCTCAGCCGAAGGAGAAACCGGTAGCGATATCCAACGTGCACTATATTGCTTACATGATGCGATATATCCCTCATCATCCTGATTCCAAAAACAAATGGCGTGATCGAAGCTATCAATGATGTCGCGAATCTGGCCTTTTAATAATCCAAAGTCATAGACCATTTGTCCATGATCCAATCGATGTGCCTCTAGGATCAATTCCACCTGATAACTATGCCCGTGGATTGACCGGCGGCAACGATCACTGGTGCAATTACGCACGATATGAGCGTTTTCAAATTTAAATAACTTGCGAATCAACATAATCTTTTACAGCTTAAATTTTGAGGGTCATACGATTAGAGAATAGGAATGCGACTGATATAACAATGTTCAAAGGCAGCGCCATGAGGTTGATTATACGTCCTTCAGAACACTTTACGAAGAGGCCGATTAGATTAAGTGATGCGATGTCGTAACCATACAGAAAAATCCATAGACTGGGCTGGTGTATTGACAACTATGATCCACCTGGTTTTACAGAAAAATAAGGGATTGGTGCAAAGCTACGTTGCCATGCCGTGACACTTTGAGATGTTCGTACTAAATCACTGGTGAGAAAGCGCTCTCGTCCATTTGAGTTGACATTGATCCAAGCTTGGAAATAATTGCTTTTTACATCAATAAGTTTCTGTATGTTGTTACGTTGTTCCGGCGGTGTTAATGGGATTTTTGAAAAAGACGAATCATTTAGAAAAGCAGCTGCACTCTTTATGATCGGTGTTGTTGCACCCGCACGCTGGGTCACAAATGCAGTCATATCATTGACAGTCAAACTATCATCCAATGCTGCCAAGACTACGGCAGGTGCGGTATTGACATTAATTTTTGAAGCACTTGGCAAAGCCGTTATATAAGGAGCAATCAAATTATATTTTGCACCCTCAAAGCCGCGCACCTTCCGTAATTCCTCAGGTTGTCCAAATAACCTATTCGCTGCAAGGTAAGGCGGATTTTGTCCAAGGTAAAAACTACTTTCTGCACCCAATGATCCCGTGGGTTCATCATTGGCGTCTTCCCAATCAAGCACAGCGCTTGCAGCCTCAGGATCAATCCCAACCTCTTTTAAGAGACGCTTAAAATATGCCAAGTTCGCAGCTTTATCTGTATCCGCGGCTAAATATAAATTATTGAGATTAAACTTGCCGGATTGATCAATGATCCGTACGTTAATTACGGCATCTTCAATCGGAATCGGCGGCCTGGGTTTTGCCCATTCATCCTTTAGACTATCTGCTCCCGTATTAAGTTTCGCACTCTGCATTAAACCTGCCCCTACTACACTTTCCCCAGCAAGTGCGTATTGTAGAGACTGGTCTTGGCGTAAAAGTACGCTGGTTTCACGGAGCATACGATCTTGGCGTGTCAATAAACCGACGGCCAAGATCGTTGCAGTGACCACCATCAGTAGAATGGTGAGCAATGCAACCCCTTGTTGGTTACCCTTTAAGTGAAGGCGAGTTGAGTGTTTCATTTTAATCTCGCCCTCCGCCTGTTGTTGGTACGGCATTATCCGCTACGGGATTTTGAGGGGCGGTCTGTGCAGTGTTTTGATTATCTTCTGGCTGATTAATATTTGTAGTCGGCGCTTGATTGGCATTAGTATCATTCTGTGGATTTGTTGGAGCCACGGCACTTGCACCTGCACCATTTGTATTTTGAGTGGCTTGCATTGAGGATGGTAGGTTTTTAACTAAAGGAAATAACCACTTCAGTTGCTGACCATGGGATGTCAGTGTAATTTGCACTGCCAAAGGTAATTTGATGAATGCTTGCGACTCGGGTTCTGAGGAGGTGGGAATCGTTCCATCCGTACCAACTGGCCAGCTTGTTGTCGAGGCTCTATCCGCACTGTCATCGATTGCGCTCACGGCCCAGTCGGAAACATCATCTAACATCACTGTTTTGATCGGAATCAGGTTGCCCGTTTGATCAACTTGTGCAAAGGATTGGCGAATCAGTTGTCCTTGTTGGACTGAATAGATTACCCGTTCTAATGGCGATACGCCTATTTGTAGTGGGTCTATGACACCTGTTCGGGTCAAGTGGAGCTCATTGTCCCGGATAAGCAATGCGGACTCTTTATTGCTTGCTATCGTTGCTGATCGCGGGATTGCTTGCGTGAAGTCGCGTGACAGTTGCTCATAAGTGGCTTGAATACCATTAATCTGTTCGGCTTTGATCGCAGTCCTTTCACGCATTTGAATTAGATTTTCAAAGACTTGCCAACCAGCTAACGTTAATACCGCAAATATTGCCATGGCAACAATGAGCTCAATGAGCGTAAAACCCTTTTCGAAATACATTGCTGGATGGGTACGATGACGTCGATTTTGAGTTTGATAATCAGGGAACATGAGACTTCTACTGCCCTGCTGGACGTTGAATGAAAATAACCAAAGACGTCACAGCATTACCCGATTTGTCTGCGCCTGATTCCACGGGTGCAACGGTGATGAGAACACGGCGTACATCTTGTGAAAATGGTAAGGTCGATGCTTCGGTTCTTACAAGCCAATGCTGCCCTTGCTCCTCAATGTTATCCTCACCGCTCCCTTCAAGCCATGTTTGATTAATATTAATGTTGGCTGCTTTATTCATAGCCACGAAATGTGCCAGTGTTCGAGTCTCCAGTCTTTTGACGGTATTCACATAGCCCATACCCGCCTGCGTTAATGCGACGGCTGCAACGGCAAAGATGGCTAAAGCGACCATGACTTCAAGCAATGTAAAACCTGCTTGCAGCGGTTCTGCTTTAACAATCGAAACAGAAGACATTATTGATCACCATGTATTGAACTATTGGATCCCGATGAGTCGTTATTGACCCTGCCTAATGCTGTTACTTCAATAGCATCGCCCACAGGTTTGGCATCTTGAAGAATTTGTAAGCGAGCGGCAGTTGCTTCACCATTACCGAACCAAATAAGCTGAGGGTTCAAAGCTGAGTCAACCTTAAATTTTTCAAGCGCTGTATTCTGATTACGCGGCGCATTGTCCTGTGATAACGTGATGTTTAGCTCTGATCCAGGAGGTAAATCATGAATCTTGAAATCTTCAGCAAGTTTCCACCGTTTATCTTTATTGGATTCATTGGGATCGAATTGAACAACGGCATAACGTGGTGGATCTGTCGCGGTCTGGTAAAATGGCACTAAACCGAGCATCCGTCCTTGATCTTGTGCTTCTAAACGAATGATCGCGATAGAATCAATCAACTCTTCACGCTCTTGCAGTAGTTTACGGGTTTCGGACCCACCAAGTGATAAACTCACCATCGTGGTCAGTATCCCTGCGATCAAGATAACCAGCATCACTTCAATCAGAGTAAAACCTGACTCTTTTGATGTGTACCCCTGATGTTTATCAAAATTAGGCATTGATTAGTGAGATGCTTGCGGAAATGGAAGAGTAATCATTTGCTCAATTAATACTAACTTCAAGCTTTCACGTTCACCTAAATAGCGTTGGTAAAAACTAGAGTTTAAAATTGCGGCCCCGCCTTGCGTGACGGCCCAGACTGCTGCCAAGTAATCACGTGTCGTTAAGCGACTATTGATACTCTCTAAATAAGAACCTGTTAAGGGTACGATGCGGCGTAAACGTTGCTTTCTGATTCGATATAAATCGGAGAATAGGCTGCCCAAGCCCACACCACCTGCCGCGAGACGCTCCTCAAGCTGATGCAAAAGTGCTGTACGTTGTGGTTGATCCAAGTGATGGCGCATATAGGTGATGAGCAACTCTTGAAATTCTGCTGTCGATTCTAGCAATAAATCAAGGAGAGCCTGTTCATGGCGAATAATAAGATGCAAGTACAGCTCGTCTTTACTCTGGAAGTGTTTATACAACGTCCCTTTAGCCAGATCCAGATGTAGCGCTAGCGTATCGAGCGTCATTCCACCTTCACCGGAGTCCAGTAAAAGTTGCTCGGCCATATCAAAAATCTGCGCTTCACGCGCTCTGAACTGAGCGTGACGATCTATTTGACGATCAGTAGTCATCCAGTCAATCCTTTATCTCGTACGATTGATATGTCTAGTGTACTTTGATTTAAATGATGATTATTCATTTGTAGTGCTGCATGAATTTTATCTAAACGTTGCAGGGATTCCTGAGCATCCTGCAGCATCCGATCAAAATTGTCAGATGTGATCTGAGCTAATTTTTCTACAGAAATTTGGTGCAAGTCTGCAAGGACTCGCGCGACATGTGGTAAATAGAGAGGTTCGTTGGATTTACCTCGATATGGCATGGGTGCCAAATAAGGGCTATCTGTCTCAATCAGTAAACGATCAAGGGGAACTCGAATGGCTACATCTCTTAAGTCTTGAGCATTCTTGAAACTGATAATACCCGAAAATGACACATAATAACCTAGGGCTAAAGCACCTTCAGCCGTTGCCCAATCTTCTGTAAAACAATGCAGAACACCGTGGATTTTTCCAAAAAGAGCATGTTGTTCACGCAAAACACCCAATGTATCAGCCCGTGCTGCACGCGTATGGACGATCACTGGTTTCCCCGTCAATTGACCTGCTGCAATATGTCTTGAAAATGATTCACGCTGGACTTCTGCATTTTCAGTACTATAGTGATAGTCGAGTCCAGTCTCGCCAATTGCCCATACTTTAGGGTCTTGAGCCAATGAAACTAACGTATCGACCGTTGCTAAAGTGAGCATCTCAGCAGACTCACAAGGATGAGCACCTACACTGATTCCGATATCCGTATGATGATTCGCAATATCAAGCAAAATCTCATAGTCATCTAAATCAACCGCCACGGCTAAAAAGCGTGTAACACCCGCTAAACGTGCGGCGTCTAAGGCGCGCTCTAACGAACCATTATAGGGTGTCAAATCAAGTCGGTTTAGATGACAATGTGAATCGGTAAACACGAAAAATACCCTATCTAAAAAAGACTACTTTAAACCCAACATGAAGCAAAAATACAATACTACAAAGTATATGTTGGACGATCAGAGTTCAGCAGGCCAGCGAGCGCCTTTTCAATCAAAATTTTGAGTTTCTGGCCTTCTTCACCCGCTAATTGCAAGGCAAAACCCGCAGGACGTGTTCCTTGTGTGCGATGTGTGACCCAGACTACTTTACCAGTCAGAGGTGTGCGCTCTGTCGATTCTGGTAGTGTAACGACTACAAAAACCTCCTCGCCCAGAGGAAAGGTTCGATTACTGGGAACAAATAAAGCCCCACCCTGCACAAACGGCATGTAGCTACTATATAGCGTTTGCAAATCCCGAATGGGATAATTGATGATTCCCCCTGCACGTGTGGGCAGCATATACACTCCTTTGTGTTAAAACTTTGAACATGCACCAAAATACCATGAATGCATGACTGCGTGCTAAGAATTGAGTATAAAAAAATGAGCTTTTAATTCATTTTCAGTAGGATGAGAGATGAATTCTAGCTTAATCGACATCTCTTGCGATTTTAGTTCTACAACGTATCCTGATTTAAGAGATGTCCCATTTGATGCTCGTGACTTTCATAGTATTCAACGGAAAATCCTTCGGCGCGCCAAGCGTCAATCCCGCCATACAGGGATTTGACTTGAGTATAGCCGCGGCGTTTGAGTTCCCGAGCAACTTGAACGGCACTAGCATCATTAGGGCAAGAACAATAAATAACCATCACCTGATCAAAAGGAATATCTGTAATAGTTTCAGCCAATGCTTTAGGGTCTAAAGCCCGAGCTCCTGTAATACGCGCTAAGTCTAGGCTTTTCACCAAAGACGAACGGGCATCAAAGATGAGCGGCAATTGCTCCTGGTTAAGAAGTTCAGCAAGTTCTTTAGGTGTAATACGCGTTTGCAGGGCAAAGCGCTTAATTCGATAGCGTTGCCACCAACGAAAAATGACATAAGTGATTAATAAGAGAAATATAACGAATATGGCGATTTTGCCAAACTGAGTCATAGTGACCAAGACGATATTAATTTGCTTATAAAAAATTGCACCGACGACCAGCCATGTCCCTGCCCAAAGTGCGGCTCCTGCTGTACTGAAGATGAAAAAGCTAGACCGACGTAAACCAAGTGCTCCCGCCAAAGGAGGTGCAAGGGTGGCTAAGCCAGGTATAAATTTGGAAATCACCAGTGTCGCAACGCCCCAACGATTAAAATTGGTTTCTGACTGACGTACACAAGAATCAGGGGAAAGCGAAATACGACACAGCAGATGCAATATTCGATGTCCGTAGCGACGCCCTGCGGAGTACCAGACAAAATCACCCAGTAAAGAGGCAACAATGGCAAGTAACAAAGCGGCTAAACCTAATTGTGGATCAGCCATCGCTAATGAACCCATTAATAGCAATAACGGCAATACAGGGATGGGTAATCCAAGCTGCACAAGGAGTACCACAAGGAAAACACCCAGCGCACCGTATTCGGTTAAAAGTGCAAACAATGTGGTCATTGCAAAATTCCTCACGCAGGAGTAATAAGATTACAGCTTGAATTCTCAATCATAGTGAAGGGGATTATCATGTTGTCAAATTAGTGGAATAAACAAGATGTGATCTGGATCGTATTGTCCTCTTTTTTTAACATTTTAAAAGAGTTCAGAACTTGTAAAAAATATAAAACATTGATAAGCACAGCTTAAGTATTTTTATTGCATCGCCAGACGTTGCATCATATTTTCCATCACTAACTGTGCATTCACATTTTGTGTTTGTCCTGCAATGAGACTGACTGCACAACGATCGAGATCCAGTAAGTTGTCGAGAGAGACCAATTTCTCAAGCTGATTAAACTGTGCTGCATCTAAATCGGTTTGAATTCTTCCTTGTCCCACATGTTCAGCAATCACATCACGCAGCAGTTGGCGAACTAAATCAAGCCAATTTTGAATCGGTAATTGTTTTTGCCAATAAGCAGCAGCATCAAGCACAGACCGTCGACCAGTTAATATTGCAAGCCATGTCGCTAACCATTGCCCGCGTAATTTAAACGAATCAGTATTCGCAAGTGCAGTTGCTGCTAAAGGTGCACCACCGGCCAGACCTAATAACAATGCTGCTTGTTCCTTGGAAACAGCTACCTCATCACGCACATATTCGATTGCAATCTCTGATTCTATACGTCCCAATGGAATTTGTTGCACGCGACTACGAATGGTTGCAGGTAATTGCAACGGCTGATCAGCAACAAGAATCAGTAAAACACGTGGGGCTGGTTCTTCAAGTGTTTTAAGTAGTGCGTTGGCTGCAGCCGTATTTAAGCTTTCTGCGGGTTCAAAAATAACGACCCTCCACCCCTGCCCAGTTTGTTGAACGAATGGCATTAGATCACGAATCTGATCAATTTTAATTTGGCGACTTTGTTTGCCTTTAGCATCTACTTCGCGAGAAATACGTAATAAGCTGGGATGATTACCGACTTTCAGCCATGTACAGCTTGCACAATGCCCGCAAGCCCCATCACCTGTTGGCGTATCACACAATAACCAACCTGCGACATGCTCAGCGAAACGACGCTTTCCTGTTCCTGCAGCTCCAGTCAACAGGATGCCATGCGGTAAATTCGGCATACGCCCTGTCAAGCGATGCCATGCCTCACGTTGCCATGGCAACAAAGGCAAAAAATGTAATTGCTCGTGTGCGACTTGAGCAATCTCTTCATCTTTCGCTTTAGCGGGGGCTTTCGCCATGATTGTTTAACCTGTCATAAAGTAATTAATAAGAAAAGAGTGGAGCAATAAAACGATATTAAAGGTAAACCGAAGCGCCCAGTGCGCGTATACGATCCAAATCATCAGGAGTATCTACACCACCTGGCATCGAGACCACAGCGTCCGCTATCGCGATCCTTCGTCCATGTTCAAGAACACGTAATTGCTCCAGACTCTCAAGCTGCTCTAGGACACCGACAGGCCAGCTCACGTAATCCTGAAGTAGCGATACACGATAAGCATAAAGTCCTAAATGTCTACGTGCTGAAGCAGGCACATGGTTCACTCCTTCTTTAAAGCCATCCCGATCATAAGGAACAGTAGCACGGCTAAAATAGAGGGCCTCTCCAGTCAGACTGCGGGCTACTTTCACGATACTGCTACGTAGGTATTCATCGACATGGAGTATAGGCTCACATAAGGTCGCCATTGCGCATTGTGGCTGTGCATCAAGTAGTGCTGCCACCTGCTCAATCAGTACAGGTGGTAGTAATGGCTCATCCCCTTGTACATTGACGATGAGATCATTGGCATCCCATCCTTGTATTCGAGCCACCTCAGCAAGACGATCTGTTCCAGAGGGGTGATCCGCTGAAGTCATCACAACATCAACGCCTGCATCTCGACAGACCTGTGCTATTCGTTCATCATCTGTCGCCACACACAGGCTATCCATCCCTTGAACTTTGCGTGCCTGATCAACAACGCGGAGAACCATTGGTTTACCCCACAAGTCCAATAAAGGCTTACCAGGTAAGCGGCTACTCGCAAAGCGAGTTGGGATGACAATATGACGCATAATTTTTCCTAAAACTCGCAAAGAAAATTTTAAATATTAACGCTGAATTTGTCGTCGATCTGGTAGAACGCCAATTTCTAAGAGTTGACGATACAGCAGGGAGTAGCAAGCTGGAGATAGCCATGCTTTTACCGGTAGTATCCAGGCTTGCTGAATAAGCCCTTGTAGACGCTGGGCATCTTTAGCCGTGGTAATGATTGGAAGAGTATCTTTAAACTGAACATCACTGAGTTGATAAGGGTGATGATCGGCAAAAGCATGCTCAATTACGTCAAATCCAAGGTGCCTCAAACTGGTAAAGAATCGAGCCGGATTACCAATACCTGCGACGGCATGAACACGCTGCGGTGGCTGAGGCGCGGCCCTTGGATCCATTGATTGATCCAAGGGTAGCAAATCTCCTGGAATTAAACGCATCTGATAAATGGACTGACCTGCCTCTGGATCATCGGTCAGTGGGAAGTCGCTATGCTCTATCACAGTGGCTGTATTTAGTCGATCTGGACTTTCACGAAGAAAGCCTGCTGGGAGTAACCAACCCTTCCCTATTCCACGATTGGCATCTAAAACAATCCACTCCAGCTTTCTACCTAGAGCTAGATGTTGTAAACCGTCATCACTCAAAATCAAGTTGAGGGACGAGCCTTCCGCGGCAACGTGTGCTAATAGGCATTCAATTGCCGCCTGCCGATTCGCACCAACTGCCATTGGTACCCCAGTTTGTTGAACAATGAGTAGCGGCTCATCACCGACAACTTTTGCTGAATCATCAGCATGTACGATGCGGGGGAACGTACTCGCTTCTCCCCCATAACCGCGACTGATGACACCAACACCCAACTTTTGTTCTTGTTGTAAATAACGAACAAGCTCTATCAATAATGGCGTTTTACCGCTGCCACCCACGGTAATATTACCGATAACCATAACGGGTACGGGTGATTCATAAGCTTTTTTGATGTCTAAACGATAGAGCAATCTTTGAAACCCCGTTACAGCGGCATAGAGTGCAGATAATGGACGGAGCCAAAACAGCCACGGTGCTTGATTAGCCCATGCTCTTGGTAATGCCGTGCGCAGACTCATCACACCCATCCTTGATACGAGGTAACATCAAGAATCAATAATATCTTGAAAAATGTCCTAGTCATTGCTTGTGACAACATCTACGAACTCGCGTTGATGGAGCTGCGCATATAAGCCATTTTGAGCTAAGAGATCTGCGTGGGTCCCTTGCTCCACGATGCGACCTTTGTCCATGACAACGATTCGATCAGCTTGTTCTATGGTCGATAAACGATGCGCAATCACAAGAGTCGTCCGACCATGCATGGCATGTGTCAAGGCTTGTTGAATATAATGCTCTGATTCATTATCCAGCGCACTGGTCGCCTCATCTAAAATGAGTATAGGCGCGTCTTTGAGCAGCGCTCGCGCGATTGCCAATCTTTGACGCTGACCACCAGATAAAGACATACCGCTTGCGCCAATCAGCGTATCAAAGCCCTGAGGAAGTGCATCGATAAACTGATCTGCAAATGCATCCTTAGCCGCTGCACGCACTTCTGCATCGGACTTATTGGAAAGCTGCCCATAGGCGATATTTTCACGCACGGTTTGATCAAATAAAATGACTTGCTGTCCGACAGTCGCAATCTGGCTACGCAGACTTTCAAGCGTGAAGTCTTTAATTGGTACTCCGTCTAAGAGTAATTGACCGCTGCTAATATTTTGAAAACGCATGAGTAGATTGATCAGTGTGGTTTTTCCTGCACCTGAGCGCCCTACAAGTGCGACAGTTTCCCCAGCATTAATGGTTAGATTAATATCTGTCAGAGCGGCAGTATTATCCGAATATGAAAAACCAACATGTTCAAAAGTGATCTGACCGACTAATGGTTTTACCAGCTTGCCTTGATCTTCTTCAGGAGGTGTATCTATCATCTCAAACACGGAATGCGCAGCGGAGATCCCACGCTGAATTTTTTCATTTACATCAGTTAAGGCACGCAGTGGTTTGCTCAGCATTGCGGCCGCACCGATGAAAGAAACGAATGCTCCTGCACTGGTCGTCGCTCCCAAGATTTCAGGTCTTAGTGCTATCCAGACCACAGCTGCCATTACGAATGCCATGAGGAGCTGAATAATCGGTGAGTTTAGGCCGCTTGTAACGACCATCTTTAAACCTCTTTTCAGATTCTCAGCTGAGGCGCGACGAAACCGTTCGCGTTCATAGGCTTGTCCACCGTAGTTTTTGACAACGGTGTAGCCATTAATTGATTCATTGACAATATGACTGACTTCACCCATCGCATTTTGCATTTGATGTGCCAGTTTTCGCATTCTTTTACTGGCTTTGCGCACAAGGAAACCAACTAGCGGTGCGATGATAATCAGCATTAAAGACAAGCGCCAGTTAATCCAGAACATATAGCCGAGTAAGCCAATGACGGTTAAACCTTCTTTTAAGATGGTCTTAGCTGCTTCAGTCGATGCAAACGCGACCTGCTCTACATCATAAATAATTTTTGACGACAGATAACCACTGGCATGTGCCAGATAGTATTCAGGGGAGAGTGTCAGTAAGCGATCAAAGACCTCCACACGTAGGTTATGCACCACGCTACGCGCTATGACGGAAATATAATATCCACCGACAAATGAACCAACCCCACGGAAGAAAATCAGGATAATGATGAGAAGTGGAAACAGGTTTTTTGCATGTTGATCCTGCTGATTAATCGCATCAATAATATATTGGATAAGTCTGGCACTGCTGACTTCTGTCGCTGCAGCAATGATATTGCCGAGCAACGCCAAAAGACCGGCCCACCAATAGGGTTTTAAATACGTCAATAGCCGATGATAAACTGCAAAACCTGACAATTACTTACTCCCCATCGGAATTCGCGTACTGATATTTAAATTAACGAACCCTAGTTTGCCAGAAACATCCATAACTCTCACCACAGACTGATGAGAAGCGCGACCATCTGCAGCAATAACAAGTGGTCGAGTACGATCACCGTGACTTGCGGTATCAATTGCTGTACGCAGCTCATCTTCGCTATCTGTGACTAATGGCTTCCCGTTTACAGTATAAGCACCTTTTGCATCAACACCCACTTCAATTTTCTGAGGGCGTTTTACTTCAGGCACACCTGTGGCCTGAGGCAGTACGAGATTCAAACGACTATATTTATTAAAACTTGTCGAAACCAATAAAAAAACAACGAGAAACAACAAGCAATCAATCATAGGCGTTAAATTAATCGAGATTTCCTCAACCTGAGGTTTCCGGAATTTCATGATTGACTCTGTTTCACAGCTGTAGGTGTTGGTGCAATTTTTTGAGCAAATACCGATCCAGCAGTATCCGCAGAATGAGGATGCGAGGGAGCGTGATGAATGTTCTCAGTAGGCAACGACACAACAGCAATACTCGCTTGCTGAGGAACCCCATGAATAAGATGGAGCAAAATACCCGACTGCTCTTCCATTTCCACGGCAAGATCTGCAACTTTTCGTTGATAGTAACGATAAGCAATCAAGGCAGGAATAGCGACGAACATGCCTGCCGCTGTAGACATCAGCGCTTGAGAAATCCCTGCCGCAAGCATCGCTGGATCTGTATTTCCGCCGACATTAACTGCTAAGAAGGATTCAATAATACCCAAAACAGTCCCAAGCAAGCCCAGCAAAGGGGCAATATTACCAATGGTGCCCAGCAGATTAAGATGCTTCTCTAAACGATGGATGAGCGTACTGGCACGGTTTTGTATCTGCAAGGTCATGTACTCAAGTCCACCACTTGAATACTGAATGCCTGTTGCCAACAAATCACCGAGTGGTGAACTGAGCCGTAAAGCGGCTAACTCTTCCGTAGTTAATGTGCCTTGTTTGAGCTTTGGTTCCAATGATTGAACGAGGCCGTTTGGTGCGACTTTTTTGTGCTGTAAACGGATTCCGCGTTCTATGATAATTGCAAGTGCAGCAATTGAGCAGATGACTAACGGAAACATCAGCCAGCCGCCAGCCTTAATTAACTCCCACATCTTAAATCTTCCTAATTTTGGTTAAATTATCCATAGACATCAACAACTGTAAACAACAAGGTCAACCTAGCAAATAATGTCGGATCAAGGTTGAACCGACATTACAGCCAAAATACCGTCAAGCTCATCTAATGAGTGATAGCGAATGACCAATTTTCCTTTTCCCTTAGGATTGTGACTTAACTCAACACGAGCGCCTAATCGCTCAGCAAGACGTCGTTCCAAATCCCCGATATCTGCAGGCGCCACACGAACTGGTTTTGCTGCAGGTGGATTTAATCGCTCACGAATTAACTGCTCAGTTTGACGAACTGATAAACCACGACCTACCACTACACGAGCAATAATACTTTGATCTTCGAGAGTCAACGCAAGCAGTGCACGCGCATGTCCCATATCCAGATCACCGTGATCCAGCATGGTCTTCACTTCTTCATTCAAACTCATTAAACGTAGCAAATTACTAACTGTCGCACGCGCCTTTCCGACTGTTTCAGCTATTTCCTGATGACTCATACCAAATTCATCATGGAAGCGTTGAAGTGCAAACGCCTGTTCCATTGGACTTAAATCTTCACGTTGAATGTTTTCAATCAACGCCAAGGCAATCGCTAATTCGTCCGGCAGGTCACGAATGATCGCAGGAATAACGCTAAGACCCGCTATTCGGGCTGCACGCCAACGACGCTCACCGGCGATGATTTCATATTGTGCTTCATCATCAGAGCCGCCAATACGCCGTACTACAATCGGTTGCATGACACCATGACGCTTAATCGAATCAGCAAGATCCGTTAGACTTTCTGGTGCAATTTCACGACGGGGTTGATAGACCCCACGCTGCAACTGATCCAACGATATCTCAAGTAACGCTGCATTCGCAGGTGTTAGAGTATGAGTTTCCGCTACTTCCTCTCGAACCTGTTTAATTGAACCCAACAATGCATCAAGACCACGCCCTTGCGCAAGGCCACGCTTACGAATCATAGAGACTTTCCTTTTTTAAGCTTACCCGTGCGCACAAGTTCAGCCGCTGCACTCAAATAAGATAAAGCTCCCCGCGAACCTTTTTCATAAAACATGACAGGCATCCCATGTGCAGGCGCTTCAGCTAAACGCACATTACGAGGAATAATCGTTTCCAGCATTAAATTACCAAAATGCACTGACAATTCTTGAGACACGTCATTTGCAAGGGTATTACGCGGATCAAACATGGTGCGTAAAACGCCACGAATTTTTAGCTCAGGATTTAAGGCGTCACGTATGCGATCTATCGTGGCAGATAGGTCCGCCAGGCCCTCTAGTGCATAATACTCACACTGCATAGGAATAATCACCCCTGTTGCAGCACTTAATGCATTAATAGTCAGCAAATTGAGACTTGGTGCGCAATCAATTAAAATAAAATCGTACTGATCTTCGACTTTTGCTAATGCCGTCTTTAAAATAAATTCTCGTTCTGTTCGTTCAAACAATGAAATCTCAACACCAGCCAAATCACGGTTTGAGCCCATTAACCGATAACCCACTTGAGTTGGCTGAATAACCGCTTCAATTGGCGCAACTTCGAGTAAGACATCGGTCACACTATAAGGCAGTTCTGTTTTCTGTAACCCAGACCCCATTGTGGCATTGCCTTGTGGATCCAAATCGATAAGTAAAACTCTTTTTTTCAGTACACCCAATGATGCGGCTAAATTGACAGCCGTCGTTGTTTTTCCGACCCCGCCCTTTTGGTTTGCCACAGCCCAAATTTCAGGTCTCTTTCGAGGAGATATGTCGGTCATGTTCATTCAATTCCGAAAGGTTACACATAGTAAAGTTGAGATATATTAAAGGATGTTCGCAATTGCGTTTGTCACTTTTTTAGGCAGTCATTTTTTTAGTCAGTAAAATCAAATGCCTTTGTTCATCTAGAGCTGGAACTGTAAGCGTAATAGTCTGCTGATCCCAGCTATCCATATCTGCCATTTCTTCCCTAGGGATCAGGCCTTTCATCGCAGCAAGTACGGCATTTGGCTTTAAATACACAGCACAGTCGCGCACAAAATCAGACAGTGCAGCAAATGCGCGGCTGGTGACCACATTGAATTGACCTAAATCAGCTAATGTTTGCGGTTCTTCAATACGGGCTTGTACTGGCAATACATTTGGCATTTTCATATCTGCAGTCATTTGGCGCAAGAAACGAATTTTTTTGCCATTACTATCCAAAAGAACACAGTCTCTCTCTGGTTGAACAATGGCAATAACGAAACCTGGTAACCCCCCACCAGTCCCGACATCCAATAATCGCCCTTCAGGTAAATGAGGAATAATACTTAAACTATCAAGCAGGTGCTTGACTAGCATCTCCTTAGGATCACGAATTGCTGTTAAGTTATAAGCTTTATTCCACAACGATAGATTATCTTGATACTGCAGTAATTTACTCAGTGTATCGTCGGACAATTCCAAACCGAGTTTAAGTGAGCCATCTTTGAGCTTGGAAAATAAAGGATGCATAGTCTTTTTTTGCTTTGAAAAATCTAGGGGTGAATGATAGCAGGATGTAAGGCATGCGAATATTTTGATAAAGAAAATATTAAGACTTTCTCAATAAATTTTTTAAATATCAATCAAATATTTTTTTTCGAATGCGTCAAACTGATATGGTGTTAGCACATTTTTTGAGTTGAGCTAAACGAGGGCTACAAGAGCCATTCTTCAAAATGGCTCTTGTAAGTTTAGCACGCTCAACCAGCCTGTTTGATACCTTGGCGTTTGATCATGATCAGCAGTAATTGTACCGCTGCTGGGGTCACACCCTGAATACGTCCTGCCTGTGCGAGTGTCGCTGGACGAACAGCTTTAAGTTTCATGGTAATTTCGCGTGACAACCCAGATACCGCATCGTAATCAAAATCAACAGGTAGGGCTGTTTCTTCATAACGTTTTAGATGTGCCACATCATCTTGCTGACGATCGATATAACCTGAATATTTCACGGCAATTTCGATTTGTTCACCAACCATTGGAGCAACATTAGAACCGGTCAATTCAGCAATCTGCGCAAAAGTGACATCAGGGCGCTTTAACAAGTCGTAAGCATTATTTTCACGATTCAAGACTTCACCAGTTTGCGCGATGAATGCCATGCCTAACTTGTTATTTGGGGTGGCCCACAGCCCTTTTAAGCGTGCAGATTCGCGCTCAATCGATTCAACTTTTTCACAGTATGCCGCCCAGCGCTCATCACTGACCAAGCCCAGCTTACGACCTGCTTCAGTGAGACGTTGATCGGCATTATCTTCACGCAGCATTAGACGATATTCAGCACGGCTTGTAAACATACGGTAGGGTTCTTTGGTTCCATGGGTGATCAGGTCATCAACCATAACGCCCAAATAAGCTTGGTCACGGCTTGGTGTCCAGCTTTCTTCATCAACTGCACGGCGTGCAGCATTGAGCCCAGCAAGTAGACCCTGAGCTCCTGCCTCCTCATACCCTGTAGTGCCATTAATCTGACCCGCAAAGTACAAATTATTGATCGATTTGGTCTCAAGGGTTGGTTTTAAGTTTTGAGGGTTGAAGTAGTCATATTCGATTGCATAGCCGGGACGCGTGATATGAGCATTTTCAAGCCCTTTCATTGAACGAACCAGACGCAGTTGAATATCAAACGGTAAGCTGGTTGAAATGCCGTTAGGATATAACTCGTGCGTATTTAAGCCTTCAGGTTCAATAAAAATCTGGTGACTGTCTTTATCTGCAAAGCGATGAATCTTATCCTCAATCGATGGACAGTAACGTGGGCCTACCCCTTCGATCACACCTGTATACATCGGCGAACGATCCAAACCACTGCGGATAATATCGTGTGTTTCTAGGTTAGTGTGTGTCATCCAGCAGTTCACTTGGCGTGGATGCATGGATACATCACCCATAAAAGACATCACCGGCAATGGTGTATCACCTGGCTGTGGAATCATCACTGAAAAATCGACACTCTTTGCATCGATTCGTGGCGGCGTTCCCGTTTTTAAACGCCCTACAGGCAGTTTAAGTTCACGTAAACGGTCTGCAAGTGCAATAGAGGGAGGGTCTCCTGCACGCCCACCGCGGGATTGTTGCATACCAATATGGATAATACCGCCTAAGAAGGTGCCGCTAGTCAGCACGACAGTCCGAGCATCAAAGCGAATACCAGATTGAGTAACCACCCCTTTTACTGTATCGCCTTCCACAATGAGATCATCTGCAGCTTGTTGGAAAATATCAAGGTTCGGTTGATTTTCGAGCATTGAACGAATCGCAGCTTTGTACAAAATACGATCCGCCTGTGCGCGAGTGGCGCGAACAGCTGCACCCTTGCGGCTATTTAACACACGGAACTGAATGCCAGCGTGATCGGTTGCAAGCGCCATAGCGCCGCCCATTGCATCAATTTCTCGAACTAGATGGGACTTGCCAATCCCACCTATCGCTGGATTACAGCTCATTTGTCCCAATGTTTCGATATTATGGGTCAGCAGTAGCGTCTGACGCCCCATCCGCGCTGCAGCAAGCGCAGCCTCAGTACCCGCGTGTCCACCGCCAATGACGATGACATCGTATGATTTTGGGTAATGCATGATGGTGACCTCAGGTGTTCAATCAGTATTTAAAGAGTGGAAGTAGGCAAAATGGCCATATGGGGTGATAATCTTGAAGATTATACCAAAAACATAAAAAGCCGTGCTAGTTCTTCGGTAGCGATATTCTTATGTCATTATTTTAATTAAAAATTAATAATTCATGTGTGTAAAGTTAGGTTGGCTATGGCTAAAAATGCGGCCTTAAGGCTTCAATGTATAACTTTATTAATTTATTCTTTATTTTTGATCTCTTCATTGACCTGCGGTCTTTTAGGTTTATTTTTTCACCAAAGCATGGTGATAATTGGTATTGAACTTGCTAGAGTTCATAGCAAAGCACTAAGCTTGTGTTGCAACTATTCACAGTTTTCAGATGTAAAAGCGTGCTGATGTAAAACTTAATATACGATTTTTTTATATTCATGAATTAATCTTTTCACTTCATATCTACATAATAATATTTAAAAACAATGAAGTGACAATGCCGTAAAAGACGGTTTAGATAAGGTGTTATATTACAGACATACTATAAGGGTATCCTATTACGATGTGGAGTGCTTCGGATATCTGATTCATGAAGCTCTGGATAGGCTTGGATGGGGAAATGATAATCGACTTGCATGACAGACTATATTTTAGCTTAAGACTGACTTTGACTACAGGGGATTGACCTATGCCAACCAAACCGATTACCAACAAGTATATGAAGCTTCCTTGGTTATTTGTTCTTCTGATCGCAGGATTACTTGCATATTTCGGTGGTGAACAATTCGGTTCTAAAATTATCCAATTTATTACCCAGGATCTCATTTTTCCAGTTTTGGGTTTCTTTTTTTCGATCTACACTGCACTTCGTATTGTTGACCATACTCCTGTCGGGGTGAAAATTCCTGGTGAAAATAAGAGTTTAGTCGCAATCATAATCATGCTTGTTTTGCTGGCTATTTATCTTATTGTCCCGTATCTGATTTTATCATTGTAAATCTTTAATTAATTTGCAAGAAAAACCCGCATTGTTTGCGGGTTTTTCTTGGGTGCTTAACTCACATGTTAGGTCTGTCGTTAGGCCGAGCCGGTAAGCTAGTTGTTCTATGATGGCTATCTTTGTAAGCATGATGGTGATGCTTAGCGCGATGGTGGTGCTTATAAGAATGGTGTTTGGAATGTTTATAAGAATGATGCTTGTGAACATGATGATGGGTTGGTCGAGTGGTAGTTTTGTCAATAAGTTCTGCTTGCGCAGCTATTGGCGCAGTCATGACTCCAGCCAAAATCACAATCGATAATATTTGCTTGAACATTTTTCCTTTTCCTTAAGATAAAAGATTAGAAAACTACAGCACAATAAATATATATTAAAACTTTCAAATTGATCATTTAAGCATCAAAAAATAACAAATCGAATATCGCTCAAACTTAAGAGGCCGCTAAATTCACCATCACTTACCTCTTAAGTTTGATCGAATGCATTTATTTGACGCGGATCACTGGCAATAGCACTTTTTTCCCAGTTTCAGCAGGAATAGTCGTATCGTTGATAAAAAGTAAGCGGGAGTCTTTTCGTATGGATGCCGATACTGCGGGCATATGCATGCAATGATTGGACCCTATTTTGAATCGAATCGGGAATTTACCATGTACTGTTCGTTTGATGGATGCTGAAGTGGTTATTGAAGCTGGAGCATCTGCTATGCCGGAATCATACAGTGAAAGTTCAAGTACTGAGCCTGTGGGTATTTTGGCTGACTTAGGACCCTGTACAAGACCTGAGACCAGCAATTTGCAGTCTTTTTCCGCATATGCTGGCGCTGCTAATGCAGTAAACATTGCGATCACTACCAAAGCTTTAATAGGTAACTTCATAAAACTCCTGAACACAATTTACAATCATAATAAAGAGCCTATCCTACTTGTTTATCATGCGTTAATGCTTTGTAAAAGATAAGTCGGAAACAGATCCGTAATTATTTTAATACATGAACTGACAGTCGATGCTACAGGCTATGGCTGTTTTAGCATTAGAAGATATGCTATAAACAATGTTCATTATTTGAACGATAGTGGCGATTATCATGGATAGATGCGATATTCAATGTCCCAAATGCGGTAAACATGAATTCAAGGCAGTTCCAAATCGAGAAAGAAAAGATCGAATCGATGGCTGTGTATGCAGCAGCTGTAATTATTTTATAAGTACGCCAAAATTAATCGAAAAGATCGAATCAGAAAAGAACAGTTATGCCGTCAGTAAGTAATGCTGACAACGCTATGTGTTGAAGCATAAATTTTGTTTCAATCAAATGGTGCTTATATTTTTAAAGTCGCATGAGATTGCCTTGGAGATATTGCTCTCATTGAAGCAATGAGAGCAATATTTGTTATCTAATAAACTACAATAAAGCCGCTAATTCAGCGCCATCACGAATAGCCCGTTTTGCATCCAGCTCTGCAGCCAACTTTGCACCACCGATAATGTGATATTTGGCACGAGTCACTATATCATCAGTTGGATAGAGCGCCCTTACGGACTCTTGACCTGCACATACAACGATGGTATCAACACGCAATAATTGTTGCTGTCCATCCACAGTAATCCAAAGGCCCTCACTACTAACGCGGTCATAACTGACGCCACGCATCATTTTTACCCCACCCTTTTTGACCGCTGCACGATGAACCCAACCAGATGTTTTGCCGAGTCCCGCTCCAACGCTCGTAGTTTTTCTTTGTAACAAGTAAATTTGACGATAAGGCGGGTGCAGTTGTGGACGTACTAAGCCTCCTTCACTGTCGTAATTAGCTTGGCTATCGACTCCCCACTCTTGTTGCCAATCCGCCAATGGTTGTGGCTGAGGGGTCTCTGGATGTCGTAAGAGAAACTCACTCACATCAAAACCAATACCACCAGCTCCGATCACAGCAACACGAGAGCCTACCGCTGCCCCTCTTAATACTTCGGCATAACTCAGAACCTGTGGTAATTCACTACCTTCTAATTTAAGTGGTCGTGGTACCACGCCTGTTGCCACAATCACGTCGTCATAACCTTCGCGTTCAAGCTGCTCACGACTAACTTGCGTATTTAAACGAAGGTCTACACCAGTCTTGTGGATCATTTTTTTGAAATAGCGAATCGTTTCGTGAAACTCTTCTTTTCCAGGAACGACCTTGGCGAGGTTAAATTGCCCACCTATGTCATCCTGAGCTTCAAATAACGTGACCTGATGCCCGCGACTCGCTGCAACGGTTGCTGCTGACATGCCTGCCACACCACCACCTACCACAGCGATACGCCGAGGTTTCTTTGCTTTGACGTAGAGTAGTTCAGTTTCATAGCATGCTTGTGGGTTAACTAAGCATGATGCACGTTTATTGGCAAACGAATGATCAAGGCAAGCTTGATTGCAGGCGATACAGGTGTTGATTTCATCGACACGATTTGTGGCCGCTTTATTGACCCATTCTGGATCAGCAAGAAGTGGACGGGCCATTTGTACCATATCGGCCTTGCCACTGGCCAGAACCTCTTCGGCAACATCAGGCATGTTAATACGATTGCTGGCAATAATTGGAACCTGAATATGCTGACGTACCGCAGCAGTGACGTCAACAAATGCAGCTCGGGGTACTGAAGTGACGATAGTCGGCACGCGCGCCTCATGCCAACCAATTCCAGTATTAAGCAGTGTGATACCAGCACTTTCAAGCGCTTTAGCAACCTGAATCACCTCACTCATGGTATTGCCGTTATGGACAAAATCAATCAATGACAAACGGAAACAGATGATAAATTTTTCACCTACTTTTGCCCTGATGGCTTTAACGATTTCAACTGCAAAACGCATGCGGTTTTCGATATCTCCACCCCAGCGATCTGTACGCTGATTGACATGGCGGCTTAAGAATTGGTTAATTAAGTATCCTTCCGACCCCATGATTTCTACGCCGTCATATCCAGCGAGTTTCGCGATCCTTGCACAATTCGCATAGTCCTGAATCGTCGACAAAATGTTGCGCTCACTCATTTCGCGCGGTTTAAACACGGAAATAGGAGATTTAATAGGGCTAGAAGAAACAACCAGAGGCTGATAGCCATAGCGGCCTGCATGCAAAATTTGCATTAGAATTTTTCCACCATGCTTATGCACTGCACGAGTAACAAGGCGGTGATTCAACGCATCTGTTGGCGAGTTCATACTTCCACCAAAAGGTAATAACCATCCTTGACGATTCGGAGAAATCCCCCCAGTAATCATCAAACCCACTCCCCCTTTCGCACGTTCACCAAAATATGCGGCAAGTTTCGGATATTGGTAAAAACGATCCTCTAAACCTGTGTGCATGGATCCCATGACAACACGGTTTTTGAGTTGAGTGAATCCAAGGTCGAGCGGTTGGAATAAATGGGGGAATTTTTCAATTGACATGGGTCATCTACACTCTTTAAAAGACATCGACTTATCACTTTCTACATTAGTTGCTTAAATTATTTTCATTGAGCATGCTAATGTGTACACTGACAACATTAGATTAGAAAATTGAAATTGTCAATATCGAATTAGGCTATTTAAGTGTTGGTGCGAATCAGCATAGGATAGATAAAATGGACAACTGCTATAATGCCTGTAAGCGTGATGGCTAAATATTAATGTGAAGGATAATTTAAGGTGACAAACAGCACATCCGAACTTGAGCCTCTAGTAGCTCACTCACAATCAGCGCCAAGAAATTACGCAAATAATTATCACCATGGCAACTTAAGACGATCGCTGATTGATAAAGGGCTTGAATTATTAGAGAGTCGTGAAAATGCTGAAATCAGTCTGCGGGAGCTTGCCAGAGAAGTTGGTGTATCAACCAATGCGGCATATCGACATTTTGAAAATAAAGATGCGTTAATGGTTGCCTTGGCTGTAGAGGGTTGTCAAATTCTCATGCGTGATCAATTGATTGTAGCGGAACAAGATCAAAATCCTGAGCGCCAATTCCGAAATACGGGTCGCGCTTATGTTAATTTTGCAATTAAAAACCCTGCGCTATTTCAACTGATGTTTGGACGTTTTACCGCTGGAAATCATAGCCCCGAGCTCAACGCCGCCGCCGATCAAATCTATAAAAATTTGATCGAAATCGTCTCATCCGCCATCAAGCTTGAACCGAAAGATCCGCGCGTCATCGTCTTTGCTTCTCAAGCATGGAGTCTGGTGCATGGCTTAAGTGTTTTGATCTTAAATGGCCAGTTCAAACGTCTGACTGATGATATTGATGGCTTGATTGATGCGATATTTAAAAATCAGATGTCGCTAGCTCAAAAAAGTTAAAAACCTGCCATATAGACAGGTTTTTATTTTAATCAATTTAAATAGCCAGAGGGATTTCAGGCTTAGTCTCAATAGGCTTAACGAATTCAAATTTATCCTTACTCTCCCCTTGCACGGGCTTGTTCTCCGCTTCAGATGGTAGCTTGGAGGTAGATGTAGGTACCGGTGGTTTGTCGCCTGGGATTGTTGACATAACTGTAACCTCAATATAGAGCCAAAATTGACACTATGTTTTATAGTCTACGCCTATACTCTTTCTGCAATACCCAAGTCACGTTTGCAAGTTGTCATCCCTTTATATTTTTACAGAGACTTCGTGTAATCTTCAGGTTTAAATTTTAATATTAAAAGCAGATTACACCCGTTTTGATTTATGTTCACAGTGCAAATCATCACTATATTTTTCAATAAAAAAAACAGTATAAACTTCAAACATTAGGATCTTATCTAGACAAGGGAAATTCAACATAATGATCGAAACGCAAAGTACAGAGCCCAAAGCCCCGTTGATTAATGGCCGAGCTATAGACTGGATATTATTCCTGCTTGCAATGATTTCATTAGGTCTACTCATTTGGCAAAATTTCGCACATGTGAGCCAATTTGAACTTATGATCATTAGGTTGACTGATTATTCAGTGTGTTCAATTTTTGCCGCTGAATTTTTTTGGCGCTGGTTAAAGGATGGCTGGACTCTTAAGTACCTCGGTCGTAATTGGTATGCCATCTTGGGGATGATCCCCATTTCTAACTCTATAATGCACCCTTACCCTTGGTTACGTGCATTGCTCATTCTTGCACGATTTGGACGTGCGATTGATCGTATTCTTGGAGAGGGTTTCACATATCGTTTAGTGAATCGTCTAAAGAATACCGTGGTTAATGCGATTAGTGGTCTAGTCACTATTGCGGTACTGGATCGGGTCGCAGATGTTCTAGTCAAGGGCACTTATACTGACAATATTGCACGTGCCCTTGCCGAAGATGAAGGACTATTGCGAGCAATGGTCTTGGAAAAGTTGAAGTCAGATCCGCAAACGGGTCGTTTATCTTGGCTACCCTACCATGATGAAATTGTTGAAAGCGTGATCAATGCGGTTTTGAGAGTTACAGAAAGCATTTTAAAAGATTCACGTACTGATGCACTGGTGTCAAACATGCTCCGTGTAAATGTTGAACAACTTCGAGCTGCGATTGATGCACAAGAACAGGAGAAGGAAAGTGATTAACCTATAATGATTAAAATTTATAATTAGACCCACTTCCAATGGGTCATCTTAAAAATTATAAAACTAGTGACTGATACCTAAAGTCAGAACAAATTGCTTGTAAAATAAACTCAACGGAATGAAAATTAAGCAAAAGATCAATAAAGACCAAAGATTTATCAAATTAGTTCTTTTTTCTGTTGCGTCTGGCGTATATTTTCCCTAGAATCTCGCACCACGACAGGCGTATAGCTCAGCTGGTTAGAGCACCACCTTGACATGGTGGGGGTCGCTGGTTCGAGTCCAGTTACGCCTACCAAATTTGGTAGATAAAATAGTCACTTAGTGTTAATTCGCTAAGTGGCTTTTTTGTTTTCTGCGTATTTTCTGCGAATTAATTATTTGTTATATCCCTTTCTAAAAGTTAGAAATCATGGATAATCTAAACAAACTCTGCTCAAATACCACCCATGATCTCTACACGCTTGGATAAAAAAGCTCCTATCTAAGAATAAGAGCTCTCGGCTAGGCTTGGACTATTTTATTTCACCTTGATTATGTAATAGACATAAGCATTTACTGGACGGGATTCAGTTCCGCCTGCTTCAGCGGTATGAGATGCCCCAAACTTATTGTTATATGCCGCATCCCAATGAGTATCAATAGAGATAGCCTCTCGGGGGCCGTTAGATCCACCGCCAACAATAAGGCCATGGTAATGTGTTAAGTTCGCAGAAGTTTGGAATGTACCCGGTCTGTTTAAGGTATTCGTGGTATCAGAATTCACTCTTATTCTATTTGCTACGTCTGGATCTCGAAACGCATCAGCTCTTTCTGCGTTCACGCCTCGTAAGAAAACTCCTCTTAAATCTGGAAGGTTAAAGTAATCACTTGAGTCACCTGAATCTTTGTTCCAATATTTTCCAAGTCTGGATTGCAATACAGAATAATCGCGTTTTAGTAATGATTTGCCATCACAAATCATCCAGTTACTAGGTAGCTGGTTGTCAATGCCTGGCCACATCATGATTGCACCTATAGGGATATTTTCTGGGCTGTCGCGATTGGTGTCGGTCGGAGCTGTTCTATTTGTATTTGGCATATTTTTATCCTTTTATTTTGTCACTCACACATCAAAATTAATGTGTAATGCCTATATAATCTTTGAATAAATATTGGTCAATATTTTTTTTGATATATTATTAGAAAGATATTATCGGGTATAGTGACAAAATAATGTGCGCAAACTACGAACCTATCCGTCCTTCAGAAATCATAAATCTAGGTTTGGTTCAACCAAGGTTTGACTTCGTCAAAGAAGCCTACCCCGCTGATCTATGCCCTATTCTCATATCCGGGCTTCAAGATGATTTCGAATGGCGACAAGCTCTGTTTGGCTTAGTACCGGAATGGGCAGAGACAATAAGTTTTTCTAAACATACCTACAATGCCCAGCTTGAAACAGTAGCGACAAAACCTAGCTATCGTACAGCATGGAGAGAGAATCAATATGCACTGGTTCCAATGCATTCATTTTTTGAACCATCTTACGAGACTGGCAAAGCTGTTCGGACACGGATTGAGCGCCAAGACCATGAGCCCTTTACTGTTGCCGCTATATGGGATCATTGGTCAGATCACTTTAGAGCGTATGCAGTAAATATGGAAAAACTGCAGTTTGCATTGGTATCGTGGCACGTCCACAGATGAAAACGAACATGAAGCAGGGCAACCGCTCTCCTAACTACCTATCAAATATTAATGAAGTACCTCGAGCGAATTAATGAGAAAGCGGAAATACTCCTACGGTCAATGGATGAAATTACCAACAGTCGTGCTACATTAGGAATATTGAGAATAACCAAAGCTTTAAAAGGGATTACATTGTGCCATTAACAATTTCAACTGCAATAACAACACATTCACCTAATTTTGATTGGACAATATTAATTCAACCTACCGCTACAATAATAACAGGTTGCCTCGCCATCTATGCTGTTGTTTGCAGTCAATGGCGGTTAGATGATCGACAAAGAGTAGATCACCAACAAGATGAAATGATAAAGTCCAGAGAACGCTTCTATGATAAAAAAGAAGAACTTGTTTCTGAACTGAGTAATTTACAATTTGTAGTGACCAATCTCACTAATGCTTGTTCAAAGTGGATTCGAGGAAGCGGAAAATTTGAAGTTGTTCATCAAACATATCTAGATTCAGTCAGAATCAATGCAAAAATATCTTTGCTTGTGAAAATTTATTTTGAACACCTTTTAACAGCTCAAACTAACCTAATAAATAGCCCTTTTTCCAAACTTGCTGGTCAATTTTGAAAAATAATGGAAGGAATAGATCCTACCTCAGCAAAACCATATTTATCTGATTTCCATAAATATTGTAGACTAACCGTTGAAGGCGGTGTTGAATTCGAAAATACAGTCTTAAAGGACAATACTACTCAAGACTCTCTTTTTAGTGAAATTTCTAAGAAAAATGGAGGATGACTTTGATATATCGAATCATCTCATTAAGCTGCGAAGCTTTCCAATTGTAAAACTTGTTAATAAAAGCTCATAAGGATGGAGATATATTCTTGATGGAAAACCAAGATATGCCGATCAAGGATCAGGCAAAGAGACTGCAGCGCACCGAGGATGAGATCACCGATCGGTGCGCTACATTGGGTATCTTAAGAAGGGCTAAAGCTGTTATTCGTCTTTCAGAAAAACATTGATTTATTAATATAATTTTATTCTAATTGAATTCTCGAATTCTCCTAACACAGCATAAAAATGTCTCCCACACTATCGCATACAATTACTCATACAACGACGACATCTATCTCTTCCTTCGATTGGACCATTTTTGTAGGTTTGGCTGCAGTAATCGCTGTTTTTTACACTCAATGGCGATTTGACGCACGTCAAAAAAAGGATCACAAGAAAGAATTGCTACTCAAGAGGTATGAAATATTAGTACTAAAACGACACAATATATTGGAACATATTGTCAATTCAACTAAATCAATTTTACTCATAACATCATTAATTGATAGTTTAAATGATTCTGAAAACGAATCAGAAATTAGAAAAACTATTGAATCAGAATTATCCATTCATGTTATTACTTATTTTGAATTACTTTATTTAATTAACATGTATCTTCCTGATATTAATATTGAAAATCTAAAAGATTCTCGAAGAAATTTTGAAAATTCATTTAGAGTATTTATGAATTCTGATAAAAAATTAAACGCAAAAGATAAATTTGAAGACGTAGCAATCACATGTATAAATGAACACCATATGATCGCATCAAAAGTTATTGAAGCAAGTAGATCTAATGATCTAAAATTATTAAAGGAAAATAATTTAGATTAGTCTAAATAAAAGTTGATGGGTAGGCTAACAATAATTGGAGCGTAAACTATGGGCGAATGGTCAGAATACTTTGAGGATTTTCCAGAAGAGAATCCTGCGAACCAACAACTTAAAGATGCAAGAAGTCCAATATCGAATTTGGCAACCGCGATCAAACAGCCTAAAGGACAAAATCAGAGTGAACTAGATGCTTTAATTAAGGCTAATAAAGCATCTTTTATAAAACCTAAAGTTAAAAATAAAAGATAAAACTATTTAATGAATTTATAAGCCTGCAACAGCTTTAAATCATATTGATTCTTGGCAAAATCTGGTCCGTTGTATGAACGAGCAAACCCAGCCCAGTCATGACGATTCAATGAAGAAACCAACTTATTCACCTTGATATATCTAATCATCGCATCAAGTTGGCTCGCTTCATCTTTGTACATTGCGTTAATAAATACCTGCAATTATATATATTCAGCTAGTGCCTCATTGACATTGTGGGGGGCGCTGGTTCGAGTCCAGTTACGCCTACCAAATTGGGTAGATAAAATAGTCACTTAGTGTTAATTCACTAAGTGGCTTTTTTGTTTTCGGGGTTCATCGGAGGTATTTTCTGGGAATTAATTGTTAAACTTACATGGGGTGTAAGAGGTAGAGGGTTCGAATGCTTTCATATACTCACCCCCGCTCGAAGCCTTATTCGCCTTCCACTAGGATCACTCAATTTACTGAGTTAGAGCATCGCTAACGGATGATTCCGTGGCACCTTAAACCCTGCTGCATTTCGATGACCGCCGCCACCAAACTCAGCGGCAATCACTGCCACATCAAGACCGGCATCATTTGATCGCAAACTAAACGCACGATGATCCTTTGTATCGGTATAGCAGGCGGCAAATGGATGCCCTTCTGACAAAATGTGACCTGCGTCGCTGCTAAAGGTAAACGGAACATTAGCCGTAGGCACGAGATGACCAGCAATCTCCATTGTGCGAGTAACTTGATCAAGTATGTCCCGTAGATCCTTACGCTGCTTCAATGCCATCGCATTACCGGCCTGAATAGCCACATTTAAGTCTTTGCTAATGACCTGATCCAATTTATCCCAATTTTCAAAAGTTTGATCGAAGGCAAACACATAAGAAGTAATTTCGCGGGTGTGATCTAGTTGGAACTGCCACAAATCGCGGTCTTGAACGTATTTAACCAACAATGGCGAATCTTCTAATGGGTATAAATAATCCCAAGCCAATTGTGCTCCACTGCGGTTATTGTCTGTGAACCACTCTAGATCTTCTAAACCTGCCAAATCTTCAAGAGCAGTCTTATGATGGTCAATCAGCACAACTTTCGTAGCAATGCTGATCATGGCCTCGACAACTGCACGTTTATAGCTAAAATCGACAAGGTAAACGATACGATCAGTTGCATCAGGTGGTGCTTCCGAAAACACACCCGGATGAAAATCAACGCTATTTCCGAACTTCTTATAAAACACCCATGCAGCTGTAAAGCCGTCGGCACATTTGCCATGGTAAATAACTAGTGGTTTGGTCAATTCAATTCCCCTCAATCTTATTTCGATTGTACTGGTAAGGGGGCTTGATGAATACACTAGCGGTTTAATAATCAAAAGTACCCCATTTAAAATTGTTAAATGGTTTTTTTATTACGAATTGTAAAGCCAGCATCAGTTCTGAATAAAACCATTTAAGTGACAAAATTTGTTATTTGTTGACATTTGCAAGATTCGGTTTAGCCCGTTCTAAACCTCATTGATTTCTGTGAAAGATGTTACTTCATCTAAAAAATTAGAAAATAATTTACAAAAACAACGTTCGTCACTCATAACATACCGCTCACCCAAATTTTCAAAAGATAGGCATGGTTTATGCTTCTGCTGAGTGTATTTTAATCAAAACTCATCCAATTTAAGGATTAACCTGATGGCTAAAACGATACAGACAGACTTTGACCCCATAGACCGAAACTCAACCATGGACCAGTTTCTGAAAGACAACCAAGATCTTTCGTTAGAAATTCTGGCAGAGATGCTACAAAGACCAACATCCGAGATCCGCCGTAGACGCCAAAATCTAGGCATATTTCGTAATACGCGGATTATGAACTTGCTTCCTTCTCTCTGAGCTGAGAGACCATATTCAACAATGGCTTTAAGCAATGTAATATCAAAGAGTCACACGGACGTTACTCTTTACGCCATCTTCTCACGATCATCATCATCTCTTTTATCGATTCTTTTTCAGAAAATAAATCTGGGCTATAGCGCGCGGTACGATAAATAGAGGCTATTTTTTTAGCCTGGTGTTCATATCCTGCAAGCTCAACACGCTTTAACCATTGCAACATGCCTTCATGATCATTTCGAGCCAATCCTTGCTTGTTCAGGCGACGCGATAAGTTGATCAAGGGGATATCGAGTGGATGCCACTTTGGTCGTTTGCGACGCAATTGCACGAAAACCACAATAGCTAATACCAAAGCAAAAATCATAAACATCACAAAGATCTGCATCACTTGTGAACGCAAGCCTAAAAATTTAAATAAAAAATCGTTCTGACGTGTTTGATCAAAACCGACGACATCTCGTTGCCATAAGTATTTTGCATAGTCCACCCACTGACGTGCCTGCCCAAAAAACTTAAATTGGTTATAGCGAAGTGTCCCTGCAAGCCCATCTCCGAACATGGTCGGGTTTTGTGAGGTCAGCGCGCCCATACCGCGTTCAATGCGATCAGGAGCAATCGCTGCAGTTGGGTCATAACGAACCCAGCCTCGCCCGGTAAGCCATATTTCACTCCAAGCATGAGCATCCATCTGCCGGATCTCTAGGCTATGGCCATCCCGACCTAGCTGGCCGCCCTGATAACCCACTACCACTCGCGCAGGAATGCCTGCTGCACGCATTAGAAAAGTAAATGCCGAGGAGTAATGCTCGCAAAAACCACGTCTAGTTTTAAATAAAAATTCATCAATTCGATCACCACTTAGTGGTGGTGGTTGTAAGGTATAAACAAAATTCTCATGCCTTATCCAATTTGTCACATAACTGGCATAGAGTTCTGGGTTTCCATTAGCTTGTTTAAATAAATTGTGTGCAAAAGTACGGCTTTGTGGATTCCCATTTTCTGGAAGCTGCAAAGTATCTTGTGCTAACCACGCCGGCAAGTCTGCATCTATTGTCTGTGTATTAAAACGCAAAAGTTTGTAAGTTGTTCTTTGTCTGATGTCATCGGATGCTTGAACCGTATATTCACGCGTTAAGCCGACATCCGAATCTTCTCCAACAGGAAAATTCAGTGCAAAAAGCCAAGGCTGTTGCGTTGGTTCTACAGTAATAGAATATTTTGTTGGTTCACGAGTCTTTAAAGTTACCCCGTGGGCAAGCCAAGGAGGAATCGACTGAGTCCCCCATTGGGTCGCTTTTAACCGTGCATCTTTCGTCGGACTCCATGTTCTTCCATCAAAAGTACCTAGTACAAGACCACGCCAATAAAGCTCAGCATTAGCGGGGATAGGACCTTGGAATACCGCACGAAATGCGAGTTCAGTGGATTGACTTAAATTTGCAATGTCACCAGGTGACATGCTGTCACTCATTCCCGTCTTAGCCTGATCTTGGTTCAAATGAATGGACCAGATTGGGGATATCCTAGGGAAAAAAATGAACAAAATAACCATGAGCGGTACGGCAATGCTTACTATAAAAAAAATAGTTTTAAGCGCATGGTAATGGCTAACGCCGCTCACATCCGTTCGAATAACTTGTATTGATTGTGACTCATTAACGACGATATTCTGCATCATCATCGCATAGAATATGCTGCAGGTTGCCAATACGACCAAAACTGTGGTCATAAGCCCTTGATCAAATAAAAATAACCCAGCAGTAACAAACAATCCTAACGTCAATACAACATAGGCATCACGGCGCGTATTCACCTCAAATAGCTTGCCCAACAAACAAATTATTAAAAACGCAGTGCCGGCTTCTAGTCCAAGTATCGTATGAAAAGTCTGAAAAATTCCAAACAACCCTGACAAGAAAACAACCCCTTGCAGTATCTTCTGCATGCGCAGAGATAGTGTAAAAAGACGCTGATGAACAAAAGACAATTGTATAAGAATAGAAAAAATAGCGATCAGTAAAAGCCAATAAGGTAAATGTTCTGCGTGTGGCAAAACCACAAGAAGTTGAACAAGCATGACAATATCTTTGGCGTTCAATCGCATCACTGAATCTCCGCGAGCAAACGTAATGCCATAGCTTGGTGAGCGAGCCCCTGCCCCAGAGGAAGTGAGCGACCTAAGACTTTTAATTCAAAAGCGATCTGCTCATCAGTCATCTTCTTAACCCAATATGCGAGTTTTGACAATCGTAGCTCATGTCCCCCGTACATATCCTTATAATCAAGTATTTGCTCTCGACTATGTGCATCCGAGAATTGTTTGGTATAAGTTCCTTGGCCACGTGCAACGTGTGTCCATGAAACTCTAGATAGCGATTCACCGGGCACAAACTCTCTGAGATCATCAAACTCGCTGGATCCTGCTACACGCATAACGGCTTCATCATCCTCGTCTGCCATCGCGCTTTCGCCATGCAGAATTCCTGCAATTGGTTTAGGGGATACCCAAGCCGCCAGATTGAAGCGGACATAGGTCCATGCCCTTAAAATCCCTAGTGGATAGACGGTTGCGACGCGCAGTCGTGGTGGTAAGAAACGTCCACGATCAGGCGTTGATAGTGTGAAGCTTAATAAAACTGGACGATCCAAGTGTTCGATGATTTGATGCTGATTATCCCAAACCAGTTGGATTTGGTAAGGAAACTTTCGACCATGGGGAGTCAAACGAATTCGATACTCCGTATACCCACCTGCTTCACTGTCAGTTGCATCGACGGCTTCAAGAAGTAAACCAGATAAGTTATTGAACGTATAATGGATGGTTACAATGACAGTGCTGCCGAGGAAGAAGCATAATCCTAAAACAAGATTGTTCGCATAATTGACACCCGCGATAAAGATAGCCAGCATCATGAGAGTAAGCAAACCGCCTTCTTTAGTTAAAAAGATAAAAATTTGCTTTTGAGTCAGTTTGATTTGCTGAATAGCCGGCAAACGTCTGTTTTGCCAAGCTTGAGTTTTTTGTTGAAACCATCCCTGAACAGCCATGAATCATCCATAATGTTTAATTATTCGATTTAAATAGTCGATGCATCCGCATAATAAGGTGCATCAACTTTAACGTTCCTCTCGATATTTAGAGCAATTGGGCTTAATGCGTTGCCTGTCCTCGTATTTTTTGTATTAACGCCACGATGGCTAATACAATAGCGCCTGCGATCACCCCAAATAAACCATTTAATCCAGCCTCAACAATACTTTTCACAGGTCCACTAATCTCTCCAATATGCTCAATCCATGTGGGTATGGCATGGAGATTTAGACTATGCATGCCGTGAACAAGGATGCCTCCTCCCACTAAAAACATTGCAATAGTTCCCGCGACAGATAAGAATTTCATCAGTTTGGGTGCTGCAGCGATAAGGACATGACCTACGGCTTGCAGTGATTGGTTTTTCTTTTTCTCAAGGTAAAACCCAAGATCGTCCAATTTAACAATTCCTGCGACAATGCCATAAACCCCAATCGTCATCACTATAGCCACCAGTGACAGTACCAAAGCTTGCTGCAACAGTGTTGCACCAACTGCCATCGTCCCTAGTGCAATCACTATAATTTCTGCTGATAAGATAAAATCTGTACGAATGGCACCTTTGATCTTATCTTTTTCATAAGCAACCATATCTACATTTTTATCGAGAAAAGCTTCGACCAAGGCTTCCTTTTCTTGCTCGGGGTGATCTGAAGTATGCAGTAATTTATGGGCAAGCTTCTCTACGCCCTCAAAACACAAATACAAGCCACCGAGCATCAGGAGCGGAGTAATCAATACCGGTAACAAAGCACTAATCACGAGTGCCATCGGAACGAGAATAAGTTTATTAAGCGCTGAGCCCTTAGCAACAGCAAACACGACAGGTAATTCCCGCTCTGCTCGAATACCGTGCACTTGCTGAGCATTTAATGCCAGATCATCTCCTAAGACACCCGCAGTCTTTTTTGCGGCGACTTTGGTCATCAAAGCAACATCATCTAAGATTGTTGCGATATCATCAATTAATGCAAATAAACTACTGCCCGCCATGTTCTTTCCTAATAAAGTTTAAAGTTTATCTAAATTTTAGTTATTTCTTAAACAACTACTGCGACTTGTTTTAAAGTCTGACCCGCAGGTGATACACCCGCAACTATGCCACCCAAACGATGATCTGCGACGGCCACAAAAACAGCTTGAATATCCTCGGGTACCGTATAACTTCGGCCAGCAACAAATGCATATGCCTGTGCTGCGCGTTTTAATGCAAGGACGCCCCGCGTCGATAGACCAGCATGTTGACGTGACTCTCGTGTTTTTAGCACTAAACGCTGGAGATAATCTAAAACGGGAGTGGCGACATGAACCTGCAATACCGCCTGCTGCCAATTGATCAATGTCACTTGCTCTAGCAAAGGTTGCATCTGGGCAAGTAGCTTTCTTCGATCTACACCGAGGAGTAAATCACGCTCTGCTTGTTCCGATGGATAGCCTAAAGACAAACACATCAAAAAACGATCCAGTTGCGACTCTGGTAATGGATAGGTTCCTGCTTGCTGCATTGGATTTTGTGTTGCAATGACAAAAAAAGGTTCTGGCAATAGTCTTGTCTGCCCATCTTGCGATACTTGACGCTCTTCCATTGCCTCAAGCAGTGCGCTTTGTGTTTTTGGACTCGTACGATTGATTTCGTCAGCAAGTAAAACCTGAGTGAAAATTGGGCCTGGGCGAAACTCAAAGGCCTGCTTTTCTGGATTAAACATTGAAAAACCAAGAATATCCGTCGGAAGCATGTCACTTGTGAACTGTACACGACGGTAATTCAAGCCTAATCCTCGAGCTAAACTTTCAGCGAGCGTCGTTTTCCCCATACCGGGTAAATCTTGCAGGAGTAAATGGCCGCCAGCAAGTAAGCAGGTCAGAGACAGTCTAATTTGTTCAGGTTTATCTAGAATAATATGACCCAAAGCGGTGAGCACTGACTCTATCAATGGTTTAGCTTGTTGAATGATCGTGTGAGCACTTTGATCTGCCGTTGCGGACGGGTGCTTTTGGACAAATTGATCGACTGTCACGAAGTGGATATCCTTATGATTACGTGAATAGTATGACTCTAGTCTAACTGAATCTACGCCTTTCATATATCCATTAAATCCCCTTAGCTTGTAAAAATAAAAGAAGGCACTCTACTTTCCAAAGTAGAGTGCCTTCTTAAAAATTTACCCAAGATACGAACTGTTAGGAGTTCGAATCTTTAATGGAAGTTATTGCTTGTCGATTCGCAATCCTAGCATGCGTGGTGAATTGCCACGCAAAATTAGCACACCCACTACGCCTTGTTTTGGGAGCGCACGTTGCGCTTCAATAAATGCCGAGAGATTAGAGGTCGGACGGTTATTTAAACGTACGATCACATCTCCCGGTTGTAACTGTGCACGATCAGCGAGACTGTCTGGCTCAATGGCATCAATCACAACACCTTTAGCTGGAGCATCCGTTCTTTCCTTATCATTCATTTCCCGGACCTTTAGACCCAATGAACCTGCACTGCTTGCCGCATTAGCGACCTTCTCTGGAGAGTCATCGTCTTCGGTTGCAGCTTTTAATTTTGCATTCAAGGTCAATGGATTGCCATCACGTTGTATGCCTATCGCTACAGTTGCACCAGGACGAGTACGATTAATACGATTTACCAGATCAGAAGCTCGGCTAATCGGTTGATTATTATAGGTGAGGATAATATCCCCATCTTTAATTCCCGCTTCGCTTGCCGCAGATTTGGGTGATACCTTGGTCACTAACGCGCCTTCCGGTTTAGGGAGGTGATAAACCTCCGCAAGGTTACGATCGATATCTTGCGGATAGACACCTAAGTAAGCACGAGAAACCTTACCGCCGCCTTTCAACTGATCGGCAATATCAATGGCAACATCAATCGGGATTGAGAACGATAGCCCCATATAACCGCCAGTACCACTAAAAATCCGAGAGTTAATCCCAACGACTTCGCCTTTTTGGTTAAACAGTGGTCCTCCAGAGTTTCCTGGATTTAAGGCCACATCTGATTGGATAAATGGCACCGCACTATCCGCAGTCATTGAGCGCGATGTGGCACTGACAATACCAGCAGATGCTGAATAATCAAATCCAAAAGGCGATCCAATCGCGAGTACCGGCTCACCAACACGGAGGGCATCGGAATTACCAATTTTTAAGGACGGGAAATTTGTGCCTTTCACCTTTAAAACGGCAACGTCAGTGCGTTCATCACTACCCACAACCTCGGCATCGATTTCGCGACGATCACTCAAAGTGATAGTGACTTTCTTCGCATCATCGACTACATGACGATTCGTCAATAAATATCCATCTGGGCTGATGAAAAAAGCACTGCCATAAGATTTTTGTTCTGTTTGAGGTTTAGGTTGATTTGGGATTACGATCTGATTGCCGAAAAAACGCTTCAGCATCTCGGGTAACTGCTGCTGCATCTGCTCTTCTTGAGTTAATTTTTTTGCGACTGTTACTCGAACTACTGCGGGTGCCACATTCGCGACTAAATCAGAGAAATCAATGGGCGCAGCTGCTTGTGTTGTTTGTAAAAGCACCCCACCCATGGCACTCGTCAATACAAGCCCTTGAAATAAACGATACCCCATTTTTTTTGAACCTTGACTTTCCATTACTTCCTCACCTGACTGAACCAAATATTAAGCTAATCTTCAATCGAAAACATGGGCTTTGGGCATCCATTGCCGCAAATTCCTTTGAATAAATGACGTTAAAAACAACATATTGCAGTTTGTTTTTTACCATAGCTGCTTTGCTTTATCTGTTAGCAATCGTTGCTTCCTGTGGTATTAATTTCAATGCAATACATGCAAAATGTAAAATACTCCTAAACTTGGTCAAAATTCATCAACATTCTGATCTATACTTTTGTTTGATTAGGTCCAGAATGACAGCCTCATGATTGAGCATATCTGCTAAAAATGTGCCCCAACTGACAAAAAATACCAATTATTGCAATGACTCAAACGTTTCCCCCCTTGCACAGAGGCCTTAATTCTTCGATACTCGCGCTCTTCTTTAGAATTTTAAAGGTAATTGTCGTCCGTGAGCATGACTAAAACCAATAGTGCCGCTAACTCAGCCCCTGCAGCGGATACATCTGCACCTATCAGTCAATCAACAGATCTCAATTTTGATGTCATCATTGTTGGTAGTGGTGCGGCTGGGCTCACGCTTGCACTTTCTTTACCTAGTCATCTGCACGTCGCCGTCATGGCAAAAGCGCCGCTCACAGAAGCAAGCACTTATTACGCACAAGGTGGTGTCGCTGCGGTTTTAGATGAAACTGATTCAACGGAAAATCATATTGAAGATACATTGATCGCAGGCGCAGGATTATGCCACCGCGACGCTGTAGCATTTACCGTTGAAGGCGGTCGCGCAGCTGTTGATTTCTTATTAAAACAAGGCGTTCGTTTTACTTTAGATGAAGAAGAACAACTCCATCTCACCCGCGAAGGTGGACATTCACATCGTCGAATCATTCATGCTGCAGATGCAACCGGAATAGCCATTTCAACGACTCTGATTCGTCAGGTGAAGAAGCGTACCAATGTAACGATATTGACAAACCATGCTGCAGTAGATGTGATTACCAGTGATAAGCTTGGCTTAGGTGGTAAAAATCATGTAGTTGGTCTCTATGCCCTAGACATGACCACCAATAAAGTTAAAAGTTTTCAAACCCGCTTTATTGCCTTAGCCTGCGGTGGTGCAAGCAAATCTTATCTTTATACCAGTAATCCAGATATCGCAACCGGCGATGGAATTGCAATGGCATGGCGTGCGGGATGTCGTGTTGCCAATATGGAGTTTAATCAATTCCATCCAACTTGTTTATACCATCCTGAAGCCCGTTCTTTCCTAATCACTGAAGCAATGCGCGGTGAAGGCGCTTATTTGCGCTTACCGAATGGCGAACGCTTTATGCCCCGGTTTGACGAGCGTGCTGAGCTTGCACCTCGTGATATTGTTGCTCGCGCAATTGACTATGAGATGAAGCGTCTAGGTGCACGCCATTTGTACTTAGATATCAGCCATCGTCCCGCTGACTTTGTTAAAGGTCACTTTCCGATGCTCTATGAGCGTTTGTTAGAACTCGGTATCGATATCACGAAAGATCAAATTCCTGTGGTTCCTGCTGCACACTATACCTGTGGCGGAGTGATGGTGGATCTGAATAGTGAAACTGATATCTCAGGTCTTTACGCGATTGGTGAAACCTCTTTCACTGGGCTACACGGTGCAAATCGTATGGCCAGTAATTCATTGCTGGAATGTTTTGTATTTGGTGCAAGCGCAGCACGCCATATCACTCAAAAGCTCTTAGAGCAGGATGTTGAGCCGAATCTTGTCGAAGTCCCGCGCTGGGATGATTCTCGTGTACAAAATCCTGATGAAGACGTTGTCATTTTGCACAACTGGGAAGAATTGCGTCACTTCATGTGGAACTATGTGGGTATCGTACGCACGACAAAACGTTTAGAACGTGCACTGAATCGTATTCAAATGCTCAAGCATGAGATTGAAGAGTACTACTCTAGTTATATCATGAGTAAAAATTTGATTGAACTGCGTAACCTTGCATTAGTCAGTGAAATGATTGTGCGCTGTGCATTACAGCGTAAAGAATCTCGTGGTTTGCATTACACCTTGGACTATCCTGAGCTTTCGACTGAGATTAAGGACTCTATTCTTATCCCCCCTGATTTTACTGCAGGCTAAAGTTGATGCTCAGTATCTCTGGTATCAAAAATGAGATACCAAATACTGAGCATTTCGACTCATTTTCAATCATTCATTCTGTTACCCAAAAGCACATTATTTTCTTCGCTTAATATTGTATCATTCACTATATTATTAATAGTTGAAGCGAACTATGAGCACTCTTGCAGATGTAGCATTCTCAATGTTGGACTTGGTTCCGATTCAGGATCACGGCACCGTCAAACAAGCTATCGATAACTCCCTTAATCTTGCACAGCACCTTGAAAGTTTGAACTTTAAGCGTTTTTGGCTCGCAGAACATCATAATATGGATGGCATTGCCAGTTCTGCCACAGCGGTGCTCATTGGGCATATTGCGGGGGGGACTAAAACCATTCGTGTGGGTTCTGGTGGTGTCATGCTACCTAATCATGCCCCTCTTATTGTCGCTGAAAATTTTGGTACGCTTGCTGCACTCTACCCTGATCGGATCGACTTAGGGATAGGTAGAGCCCCTGGTGCCGATCAAATAACGATGCGCGCCCTACGCCGTGGATTGGTAGACGCAGATGACTTTCCAAACCAACTGAGCGAACTGCGGGCTCTACTGGCGCCTGTGCAGCCGAATCAACGGCTTATTGCCACACCGGGAGCCAATAGCAATGTGCCGATATGGCTACTCGGTTCTAGTCTTTTCAGCGCACAACTTGCAGGCCAATTAGGACTACCCTATGCCTTTGCTTCGCACTTTGCGCCGCGTATGTTACACGAGGCCATTCATATCTATAGATCTCACTTTACGCCATCAGAGACATTAAGTAAGCCGTATCTATCTTTAGGCGTACCATTGATTGCCGCTCCCACTGATCAAGAGGCGGAGTTCTTAGCAACCACCAGTAAACAACGTATTCAAGCACTCTTCAGCGGTAAAAGCTTGAGATTAAAGCCACCGATTGAAAACATGGGTCAAATTTGGAATTCGCATCAAGAACAAATTGCGGTTGAATCATTTTTAGCGGCAGCAGTGATTGGAGGACCGTTAACGGTCAAAACCAAACTGGAGAAGTTCCTCGCAGAAACGGGAGCTGATGAGCTCATGTTTGTCAGTGATATCTATGATTTTGAATTACGGAAAAGATCTTTTGATATCGTGAATGCGTTGAAACAGGCTTAACGACCTATTTATCATCTTTTTTAGCAGTCTTAAAACATAAAAAAAGACACCCGAAGGTGTCTTTTTTTGAACTTACAATCTACAAGAGATTAAGCAAGAACGTTAGCAACTACACCCGCACCAACAGTACGACCACCTTCACGGATCGCGAAACGTAGACCTGGGTCCATCGCGATTGGGTGAATCAGTTCTACTGTCATTTGGATGTTGTCACCTGGCATAACCATTTCTACGCCGTCTGGCAAGCTGATTGCACCAGTTACGTCCGTTGTACGGAAGTAGAACTGTGGACGATAGCCTTTCAGGAACGGTGTATGACGACCACCTTCATCTTTAGACAGAACATAAACTTCTGCTTCAAATTTGGTATGTGGTTTGATTGAACCTGGTTTCGCCAATACTTGACCACGTTGTACGTCTTCACGCTTGGTACCACGGAGCAATACACCACAGTTCTCGCCTGCACGACCTTCGTCGAGCAATTTACGGAACATTTCAACACCAGTACAGGTCGTTTTTACGGTGTCTTTGATACCAACGATTTCAATTTCTTCACCAACTTTGATGATACCTGACTCTACGCGACCGGTTACAACGGTACCGCGACCAGAGATCGAGAATACGTCTTCGATTGGCAACAGGAATGATTTGTCGATTGCGCGTTCTGGTTCTGGGATGTAGCTGTCCAGAGTTTCAACCAGTTTAAGAACTGATGCAACGCCGTAAGGACCTTCACCACCGTTCAACGCTTCGAGTGCTGAACCACGGATGATTGGGGTGTCATCACCTGGGAAGTCGTATTTAGACAACAGGTCACGCACTTCCATTTCAACGAGTTCAAGCAACTCTTCGTCGTCTACCATGTCACACTTGTTCAAGAATACAACGATGTATGGCACACCAACTTGGCGTGACAACAGGATGTGTTCACGAGTTTGTGGCATTGGACCATCAGTTGCTGAACATACAAGAATCGCGCCGTCCATCTGAGCAGCACCAGTGATCATGTTTTTAACATAGTCAGCGTGGCCTGGGCAGTCAACGTGTGCGTAGTGACGGATTGGGCTGTCATATTCTACGTGTGCAGTGTTAATGGTAATACCACGTGCTTTTTCTTCTGGTGCTGAGTCGATTTCGCTCAATGCTTTGACGTCACCGCCGTAAGCTTTTGCACAGTTCAAGCTGATCGCAGCAGTCAGAGTGGTTTTACCATGGTCAACGTGACCGATGGTGCCGACGTTAACGTGCGGCTTGTTACGTTCAAACTTGGCCTTGGCCATAATATTCTTCCTTTTTTCATTAACTCATCAAAAATGATTCGTTAAGCAATTTAACTATTAGATAAATAATCAGGTTAAGCTGACGTGAGTCAGAGCATGCCGTAGTGTAACGCGGCTTTCTAACATTTCAATAGAAACATGCTATCGAACACTAGAAAGCCACATCACAATCCAACTTACTCTTCGTCGTCTGCACCTTTCTTACCGCCCGACGCAAATTTCGCGATGATGGCATCAGCAACGTTACGTGGGGTTTCGGCGTATTTAACAAACTCCATTGAGTATGTTGCACGACCTTGCGACATAGAACGCATCGCTGTCGCATAACCAAACATTTCCGACAGTGGCACTTCCACGCGAATTTGCTTAGTACCGCCAGGAAGATCATCCATACCTTGGATCACACCGCGGCGACGGTTTAAGTCACCCATGATGTCACCCATGTAGTCCTCTGGGGTTTCAACTTCAACTTTCATGATTGGCTCAAGCAGTACTGGATCCGCTTTCATGAAACCTTGGCGGAACGCCATCGAACCTGCCATTTTAAACGACAACTCGTCAGAGTCGACATCATGGTATGAACCGTCGAACAATACCGCTTTAACACCAACAACTGGATAGCCTGCAAGAACACCATTCTTCATGCGTTCTTGAATACCTTTATCAACTGCACCAAAGAATTCTTTTGGTACAGTACCACCAACAACTTCTACCGCATACTCATAGTTTGCGACTTCGGTATCAAGTGGTTCAAGACGCAAGTAAACGTGACCAAACTTACCACGACCACCGGTTTGACGAACAAACTTGCCTTCTTGTTCTACGGTCTTGCGGATCGTTTCACGATAAGCAACCTGTGGTTTACCGATGTTTGCTTCAACACCAAATTCACGCTTCATACGGTCAACGAGAATTTCCAAGTGAAGCTCACCCATACCCGCGATGATGGTTTGGCTTGATTCTTCATCAGTCCATACGCGGAATGATGGATCTTCTTTTGCCAAGCGACCCAGAGCGATACCCATTTTTTCTTGGTCAGCCTTAGTTTTAGGCTCAACAGCAAGAGAAATAACTGGCTCAGGGAACACCATACGCTCAAGGGTGATGATGTGGTTTTCATCACACAAGGTATCACCAGTGGTTACGTCTTTCAGACCTGCAACCGCAGCGATATCACCTGCACGGATTTCTTCAACATCTTCGCGATCATTAGCATGCATCAATACGATACGGCCAACACGCTCTTTCTTCATTTTTACAGGGTTCCAAACAGCAGAACCTGCTTTTAGAACACCAGAGTAAACACGAATAAAGGTTAAAGAACCCACGAACTTATCGTTCATGATTTTGAACGCAAGTGCTGCAAATGGTTCATCATCAGATGCAATACGCTCACCAATGGTTTCGTCTTTGTCATCAAGGATACCTTTGATGGCTTCAACGTCGCCTGGTGCTGGCAAATAACGAATAACTGCGTCAAGCATCGCTTGAACACCTTTGTTCTTAAATGCAGAACCGCAAAGCATTGGCTGAATTTCACAGTTGATGGTACGAATACGCAGTGCTTCATGAATTTGGTCTTCGGTTAGATCACCGTTTTCCAAATATTCATTCATCAACTCTTCAGACGCTTCAGCGGCTGATTCAACCATTTTTTCGCGCCATTCAGTTGCAACATCAACCAGATCTGCTGGGATATCGCCATATTCAAACTTCATACCTTGTGAAGCTTCGTCCCAGATGATCGCTTTCATCTTGACCAAGTCAACGATACCTTCAAAGGTGTCTTCTGCGCCAATTGGAATCGCGATAGGTACTGGATTTGCACCCAAACGCGTTCTCATTTGTTCAACAGCACGGAAGAAGTTCGCGCCAGTACGGTCCATTTTATTTACGAACGCAATACGTGGAACTTTATACTTGTTCGCTTGACGCCAAACAGTTTCAGACTGTGGTTGTACGCCGCCAACTGCGCAATACACCATACATGCGCCATCCAACACACGCATTGAACGTTCAACTTCGATCGTGAAGTCAACGTGTCCTGGTGTATCGATGATGTTGATACGGTGTTTAGCAAAGTTGTTTGCCATACCAGACCAGAAACAAGTTGTTGCTGCAGAAGTGATGGTAATACCACGTTCTTGCTCTTGTTCCATCCAGTCCATGGTTGCTGCACCTTCGTGCACTTCACCAATCTTGTGGCTTACACCTGTGTAATACAACACACGTTCAGTCGTGGTTGTTTTACCCGCGTCAATGTGCGCGGAAATACCGATATTACGGTAGTGTTCTAGGGGGGTTACGCGTGCCATGATGTGTTCCTAAGTGCTTTCTTAATGATTCAATTTGATTCGATTGTACAAAAAAGTATAAACAGGCTGCAGTGATCTGCAGCAAAACTAATCCTTATGAATTAGTTTAGGCACGCTGAATACCCGCAAATCTCCCACTGGCTAACAGTGCAACGTTTATGACAAAACGTAAGCAAGCTACACGCATCATATTCTCCTGCTTTGGCCTCTAAACCAATGGAAGTTAATTGGGGGCTATCTGGAAAATTAACAGTCTTGGAAGACTAAAATTTTCTCAACAACCTGTTTAATCCACTTAAAAAATAAACGCTGCGGAGAGCAACGTTTACTTGAAAAGCGGCGGTTCTTTAAAATGCAAACCTTAAAAGCAACGCACCCGTTAGAAACGATAGTGCGAGAAAGCCTTGTTCGCTTCTGCCATGCGATGCACGTCGTCGCGTTTTTTCATAGCAGTGCCTTTGCCTTCAGCAGCATCCAACAGCTCGCCTGCAAGGCGCAGAGCCATGGTTTTTTCTGAACGCTTAACAGCAGCTTCAACCAACCAGCGCATTGCTAGGGCTGTACGACGGGAGGGACGTACTTCCATAGGTACTTGGTAAGTTGCACCACCAACACGGCGTGCTTTTACTTCGACCATTGGGCGAACTTTTTCAAGGGTATTCTCAAAAAATTCAACCGGATCGGTCTTTGCTTTTTCGTTGATACGCAGCAATGCACCGTAAACGATACCTTCTGCTACTGATTTTTTACCATCTTCCATTACATGGTTGATGAATTTTGCCACTGTCTGGCTGCCGAATTTAGGATCAGGCAGAATTTGACGGGCAACGACGGAACGACGTCTTGGCATGATACAAACCTTTTATGACACTTCAGGGATACCCAGCAGATTGCGCATGGTGTCTTGCTGCGCGGTTCGCTGGCCTTACTACATGCTCTGTCACAACCTTTAACTTTCAAAAAACACTCAAAAAGCATTTACATCAAAAATCAAATTCGTAAAAACAGCGCTTCATTACTTAACTATTGCTGATTAATCAGCATATAGCTTATTTCTTAGGACGTTTCGCGCCGTATTTAGAGCGTGATTGCATACGACCTTTTACGCCAGCACAGTCTAGTGAGCCGCGTACGGTGTGATAACGCACACCTGGTAAGTCTTTAACACGACCACCACGGATCAGTACAACACTATGCTCTTGCAGGTTGTGACCTTCACCACCGATATAGCTTGATACTTCAAAACCTGAAGTCAAACGTACACGGCAAACTTTACGCATTGCTGAGTTAGGTTTTTTTGGTGTAGTGGTATAAACACGTGTACAAACGCCGCGACGTTGTGGACACGCTTTAAGTGCCGGCACTTTAGACTTTTCAGTCAAACTGCTACGACCCTTGCGAATCAATTGGTTAGTGGTTGCCACTCAAACTCTCCCGTGAATAAAAAACCTCAAAAAGGACATACCCCTTTTTGAGGGCTACATATTCTAAATCAACGAAAGGAAATGGTCAAGAAAGTGAGGCGCTTTGTTGTAAAAACCGACTCTTTATTTGTATGAATTATTTTTAGAAAATTGAGAAGTAGGCGCATCGATGATTGATGCGCCGGAGGACTTCACTTGATGATCAATCCAGATCGTTATTTTCTGCACGATCTTCCGCTAAACTTGCTGCGATGCGCTGAACTCGAGCTGACTTTTCTCCACTCGTCCGCGCCGCTCGGAATGTCTTTTGCGCACTCAATGCCACACTTGCAACCAAACGCGCATTATAAGTTGCACCAGCCGCACCGGTCACAACAGGCATTGTTCTTGATAACCAGCGGGCAGGCACTCGCAGATTAAGATTTTTAGTAAATTCACCTATAAACCCACCTGCTGCCTCAATTTCAGGACCACCACCTACAAGTTTTTCAACACCACGTAGATCACCGGATTCTAAAATTGTCCGCATACCAGCCAAAGCTAAGAGCACACCTTGTTTATCCGCTAAAAGTTCAAGATCAGACTGCTTTAAGGCTTCATAAGCAAGTGTACGACCCTGCTCACCTTGCATGTCAAATCCATAGCAATGGGCGATTTGATAAACCGTCCTTAGAGACAGTAATAGTGCTAAAGGTAAATCGATCACGGCGCCGAGTACTCCCGTAGCACCCGTAACTCCCCCTTCAGCCAAAGCAACGATACGATTCTCTTCGAGCACCGATTGCACCAATGCATCGCACCGAGCGACATCACCAGTCCTCAGTTCAAAGATATCATCGACACCTGCACGCTTTGCAATGCGCTGTACTCCACTGGTATGACTCGTGAAAGTAGCCGCTTGCTCAAACACTTGATCTGCAAAAGACTCCAATGAGTCAATAGGAATCAATGGGGCAATGTATTTAGCAATACCATTAAAACGCGAGCCTACGAGCTGCCTTGTAAGCGCTGGCAATTGTTGCTTAAAAACATCACGGGCATCCGTTTCTACCGGAGGAAGCTCACCATTAAAACGCTGACGACGCTGACTTTCAGAAAGCTGATTTAAAAGACGATCACCGCTTTCAGCAACTTTTTTGGCTTGATTTGTGATCCGATCTTTCAATGTATTGGAATACCATGCTTTATCCATTAAAAATATTCCTTCTCTAGCTTGATCATTTTTAGTTGTTGAACTCGTATTGTACCCAAAATATATGACTTAGGCTTTGAATTAACGCGCGCTATACAGCTTGATTAAACAAACTTTACAAGACTTAGCAACGCCATCATGCTGCCAATAAATCATGTCGTTACAAAACATCTACCAAACTGAGGGGTCATTTTCAGGCATTTCTAGCCACTATTTCTATGTCATAAATGTGCTATAAATACTGTCATAATTAGATTTATTTGAGCTAGAACATATATTTTATTGCAGCATGAATGGATACGAACGTCCTTAACATGATGTTCATCTTTTCATGCCATACTTGAAAGTTAATGATAGATTAAAAATATCACCGACAAAAGAATGATGTTTCACCACTCATGGAGCAATGATGCGCCGCGCCTCGTATGATAAAGCAGACCTGATCGACTGCGCAGAAGGAAAGTTGTTTGGAGTTACCAACGCACGACTTCCTATGCCACCTATGCTGATGTTAGATCGCATAACTCATATCGCTGATATTGGTGGATCCTATGATAAAGGTGAGTTGATCGCAGAGCTCGACATTAATCCTGAACTATGGTTTTTCCAATGTCACTTTCCCACTGACCCTGTGATGCCGGGTTGTTTAGGTCTTGATGCAATGTGGCAACTTTTAGGTTTTTACTTGGGCTGGCGTGGCAACTTAGGTCGTGGGCGTGCATTAGGTGTCGGTGAGGTCAAGTTCACAGGTCAAGTACTGCCGAAGCATCACAAGGTGCGCTATCATTTACACATGAAGCGGGTTATTGAGCGCAGTTTATGCTTGGCCATTGCAGATGGTGAAATGTATGTTGATGATAAACTGATTTATACTGCTAAAGATTTACGCTGTGGTGTATTTGTTAATACTGATTTTTGAACGGTTTTAATAGATATTTTTTCGTTGGCAGATGTCGAAGTAAAAACAAAATGCCGCACTCATGTGGGCAAGTTGTTTTAGATATAATGCATAGTTTGGGGAATATACATGCGTCGTGTAGTGATTACTGGAATGGGAATAGTATCGTGTCTGGGTAATGATCGTGCAACGGTAACAGATTCGCTACGAACAGGAAAATCAGGCATTCGCTTCAACCAAAGCTATGTTGATATCGGAATGAAATGTCATGTCAGTGGCAAACCCGAATACGATGATTCAATTATTGAAAGAAAGTTAAAACGTTTCTTAGCTGAGGCTTCAACGTTTGGTTTCCTGTCTGCACTATCTGCTGTTGAAGACGCAGGTCTTACACTTGAAGATGTTGCTGGGAATCCTCGTTGTGGTGTACTCGCTGGGTCAGGAGGATCATCCACTGCATCTATTGTTGCTGCAGCCGATAACGTTCGTGAAGGTGGTCTGCGTAAAGTAGGTCCGTATAATGTTCCTCGTACTATGACCAGTACTGTTTCTGCCGCTATTGCAACCGGACTCAAATTAAAAGGTGTCAATTACGCGATTTGCTCAGCCTGCGCGACTTCTGCACACTGTATTGGTCACGCAATGGAGCTGATACAGCTAGGCAAACAAGATATTGTGTTTGCTGGCGGTGGTGAGGAAGAACATTGGTCACAATCTATTTTGTTTGACGCCATGGGTGCCATGAGCACCAAGTACAACGATACACCGGAAAAAGCCTCACGCCCCTACTCTGTTGATCATGATGGGTTTGTCAGTGCTGGTGGTGGTGGCGTAGTTGTTGTAGAAGCGCTTGATCATGCTAAAGCACGCGGTGCCAAGATTCTTGCTGAAATTGTTGGCTATGGCGCAACGTCAGATGGGCTTGATATGGTTGCCCCAAGTGGCGAAGGTGCTGTGCGTTGTATGCAAATGGCGCTTGATATGGCTGCCCAACACGATGTTACACAGATTGATTACTTAAATACGCACGGTACATCAACTCCTGCGGGTGATGGCGCAGAACTCAAAGCCATTCGTGAAGTATTTGGCGATAAGGCACCCCCGATCAGTTCAACCAAATCGATGAGCGGTCATAGTCTTGGCGCTGCTGGCGTGCAAGAAGCCATCTATTGTCTGCTGATGATGGAAAATGATTTTATTGCACCTTCCATCAATATCACAGAGTTAATTCCGGAAGCAGAAGGCATTGATATTGTGCAAACTGCGCGTCCAGCAAAGCTGAACGCCATTTTGTCCAATAGCTTTGGTTTTGGTGGTACAAATGCCAGTCTCATTCTGAAACGCTACGAGGAATAAACCTCCGTGTTGTTATTGTGGATTAAAGCTTTTCACATCGTCGCAGTTGTTTGCTGGTTTGCGGCGATGTTTTATCTGCCCCGCCTCTTTGTTTATCATGCTCAAAGTACAGATGAAATCAGCATCAAGCGTTTTGAGGTAATGGAGCGCAAACTTTATCGTGGCATCATGACTCCCTCCATGATCGCGACATGGGGGCTTGGCTTATGGATGTTATGGCTGGGGCGTGATTACTACCTTAGTCAGCACTGGATGCATGCCAAATTGACCTTAGTTTTACTTTTGACTGGTTATCACTTTGCTTGTGGTTATTTTAGAAAGGCATTGATTGGTAACCCTCACATTAAATCACACGTCTATTTTCGCTGGTTCAACGAGTTACCTGTCTTCGCATTGATCGCTATTGTTATTCTCGTTGTGGTTAAGCCCTCTTTTTAATGAATATCTTGATATGACTCCATTCGTGAGTCTCGGTTTTGGACTAATTCTCGTTCTGGCCATATGCGTGAGTGGTCAATGGAGAAACTTAAGGGTTTGGCTTTTATCCTTATTGGCCTTTGCCATATTGTCGATCTATTTCACTGTACTTCTTCATACGCCAACTTGGTCTGCGTTGTTTTTAAAGCTGGAGTGGAATTGGCTAGGCAAAATTACGTCTATCACTACACTATGCCTCATCTACTTAGCATTACCTCAGCAGATCAAAAACAATGTAGGACTTAGCCAATGGCCACATCCTCAAAAATGGCGTTCAACCCTTCTGGTTTCGATATTTACATTACTTTTTTTTGTATCTTGCAGCGCACTGATCCCACTGATTATCTCCCACCAATGTGCTAAACCATCCCTTGAAACAATCCTTTTTGAAGCGACATTGCCAGGGATTGATGAAGAACTTCTTTTTCGCGGAATTTTACTTGCGATACTCACCGTTGCCTTTGGTAAGCCATGGAAAATAGCAGGGATCACTATCGGCTGGGGGGCTATCCCTCTTGTGATTGTTTTTGGTTTAGCACATGGTGTGGAAGTCGCACACTCAGGAGCACCTTTCCTACTCAGTGCTTTGGTTAGCGTCATAACAGGTATTATGGGTGCATTGTTATTATGGATCAAAGAACGCACTGGTTCGATTTGGGTTGCAGTTATTGTTCATAATCTTGCAAATGTATTGTCGCACTGGGTATGTGGATAGGCCTTCTATCGGACTACCTTGGCCATCTGTAAAGCAACTTCTATCAAGTATTCATTATCTCATCTTGGTAATCTCAGTATCACCAATGAGGATATTTTAATGACGCCACCCCCTGAAGAAAATTATCTCTCCCGATTCCAAAAAGTACTCGACTACATCGATACCCACTTAGATAACGACTTGACGGTAGATTTGCTGAGTCAGGTCGCGTCTTTTTCAAAATTTCATTTTCATCGGCAGTTTTCTGAGTTATTTGGAATCAATGTATACAAATATATTCAACTGACAAGGCTTAAAAGAGCATCGTACCAGCTTGCGTTCCGTACCCAAAATCCCGTGACTCATATTGCATTGGAAAGCGGCTATGAGGGACCTGAATCATTCTCTCGCGCCTTTAAAAAAATATTGGGACAATCCCCTACTGAGTTTCGTAAGCAACCCCATTGGCATGATTGGCACGCTACCTTCAAATCTTTAGACGATATCAGGATTACACGTATGACAACTTTGGAATCAGTTAAACAAGTCCAAATTATCAATTTTCCAGAAACTCAAATCGCCGCTCTTGAACATCGAGGCGATCCGCAATTACTTGGCCAATCGATAAGACGTTTCATTGAATGGCGGAAGCAACATCAGTTAACGCCAAGTCTCAGTAAAACTTTTAATATTCTGTATGAGGATCCTGAAAATATCGATCCTGAACAATATCGTATAGATATCGGTGTTGAAACAAATATGCTCATTAAGGATGACTCTATAGGCATGGTAAGCAAAACAATCCCTAGCGGACGATGTGCTGTATTACGCCATATAGGTTCAGATGACTTATTGAGAAAAGCGATTCATAATCTCTATGCCATCTGGTTACCGAGTAGCGGTGAGGAGTTAAGAGACTTTCCCGTCTTTCTTCAACGCATCAAATTCTTTCCTGATGTGCCTAAAAGTGAGGCTGTGATCGATATATTTTTACCATTGAAGTAATGACCTTCATCCAAAGGGATCCAGACTAAATTGCATGCTTTATATATTTACTTTTGTGCTGTAGAGTCTTTGATATTGCCCTAAACTCTCCAAAGGGGATTTAAGATGAAGTACGCGGGAAGCTGCCATTGTGGCAAAGTCGCCTTTGAGGTAGAAGGTGAAATTAAAGGCGTTATCGCTTGTAATTGCTCCATATGCTCTCGCAAGGGATCTTTATTATGGTTTGTACCGAGAGAGCAGCTAAAATTACTGACTCCGGAACAAGACATCAGCACTTATCTTTTTAACAAGCACGTGATCAAGCATCAATTTTGCGCAGTATGCGGGATTCACCCTTTTGGTGAAGGGAGTGACCCTAACGGAGATGCGATGGCAGCGATTAATATTCGCTGCTTAGAAGGGCTCGACTTAGACTCTATCCCAGTACAGCACTACAATGGACGATCACATTAGGGGAATCAACGCGCTAAAAAGCGAGTCATATCCTCAATCCCTTTTAAGGTCATCGGATACATTTTATCTTCAAATGTTTGCTTAATTGCAGCGACGGTTTGGGTGTAATGCCAATAGCTATCGTCTTCAGGATTTAGCCACGCAGTTTTGCTGAAATGCTGACGTACTCGTTGTAACCACGTAATACCGGCTTCACTATTGGTATACTCAACCGAGCCGCCTTCGCTCATTAGCTCATAGGGTGCCATACTCGCATCACCCACAAATATTACGCGGTAATCTTTGCCATACGTGCGTAACAGTTCCCAAGTTTCCATACGACTGGTTGATCGGCGCACATTATCCTTCCAAACATAATCATATAAACAATTATGAAAGTAGAAAAATTCGAGAGTTTTAAATTCCGACTTAGCCGCACTAAATAACTTTTCACACTGCTCAATATAGGCATCCATGGAACCGCCGATATCAAATAGCATGAGTACTTTAACTCGATTACGCCGTTCAGGAATGAGCTGAATATCAAGCATACCCTGACGTGCAGTGGAATCGATGGTTCCACGGATATCTAGTTCCTCTGCCGCACCTTGACGAGCAAAACGTCGCAAGCGACGTAGGGCAATTTGCATCTGCCGAGTACCTAAAATTTGTTGATCGTCAAGATTCTGGTACTGGCGTTGTTCCCAGACTTTAACTGCCGATTTTTTACGAGATGGACCACCAATGCGTACGCCTTCAGGATGGTCTCCGAATGCGCCAAATGGCGAAGTGCCACCCGTGCCTATCATCTTATTGCCGCCCTGATGCTTCTTATGTTGCTCGCGCAATCGTTCTTCGAGCTTTTTCATAAGCTCTTCCAAAGAACCTGCTTTTTCAAGTTCTACACGTTGTTCAGGGGTTAGATTTTTTTCCAGAAGCTCTAGGTTCAGCCACTCTTTAGGAATATTTGCTAAATTGCCAAGCACACTTTCAATGTCGTAGGAATCAATGCCGTCAAAATATGCCTTCATTGCTCGGTCAAACTTATCAAAATGACGCTCGTCTTTCACCATGCATAGACGAATTAAACGATAGAGTTCTTCACGGTCAGCAAATACAACCCCTGCTTGTAAGGCTGCATTCAAGTCTAGTAATTCAGTTGTACTGACTGGAACGCCATATTTTTTTAGGGTAAAGAATAAATTGACAAACATGGAGATGAATCCTTGAAACTCCCTTTGTCAAAGGGGAAGCTTATTGATAATAAGACAACAACGTCATACGATTTGCCGTCCCTCCCTAGAAGAAGGACGGGTCCAACCTTAGACTTAACGACGAGTCATAAATGCCAATCGTTCAAGCAAACGGACATCTTGTTCATTTTTAATCAACGCACCATGCAACGGTGGAATCGCAGTTTTTGGATCACGATTTCGTAAAACTTCTTCTGGTAAATCATCCGCCATCAACAGCGTCAACCAATCAATCAATTCACTTGTTGAAGGCGGCTTCTTCAGCCCAGCGACTTGCCGTAATTTAAAGAAAATTTGTAATGCTTCGCTGACCAGCGTTTCACGAATTTCAGGAAAATGCACATCAATAATCTGACGCATGGTTTTTTCATCTGGAAAATCAATGTAATGAAAGAAACAGCGACGTAAGAATGCATCGGGCAATTCTTTTTCATTATTGGAGGTAATAATGACTACAGGACGATTAACCGCGTGGATGGTTTCGCCGGTTTCATAGACATAAAATGACATGCGATCAAGTTCATGCAAAAGGTCATTTGGGAATTCGATATCCGCTTTATCAATTTCATCAATCAATAAAACAACCCGCTCTGGCGCAGTAAATGCTTCCCACAGTTTTCCAGGCTTAATGTAGTTTTTGATATCGTAGACTTTGTCATCACCTAATTGGCTATCGCGTAAACGTGAAACTGCGTCATACTCATATAAGCCTTGTTGTGCTTTAGTCGTGGATTTGATATTCCAGGTGATGAGTTTCATTCCAAGACTTGTTGAAACCTGCTCTGCTAGCAGTGTTTTACCCGTACCAGGTTCACCCTTAATCAATAATGGCTTTTGTAACATACGTGCCGCATTGACCGCCTGCTTTAAGGCTTCTGTTGCTATATAGCTTGATGTACTTTCAAAAGACTGACTTTGCGCATCATGAAACTGACTTAACTGTGTCATAAAAATATTCCGTACTTACTCAATATGTAAAAACAATTCGACAGGTCAGATGTATCAATTACCGTGTCGCTCAATTAATATCTGGTCGCATACTACGCAAACGCTGAATTAAGAAGCCAATCAAAAATCCTAAACCTAGAACCAATAACATCGGCAATAAACTCGATAGAATCAACTCACGACTTTTACTAATCACCCCAAAAATAAGACCAATTATGGCGGGTGCAATTTGGCCATTTGCGCCTTCGGTCACTGTGGGTGATAGCAACAACGCAAATAGGATCATCCAGCTCATGCCCGCGATCGGACGAGGCAATGGCCTAACAACTTTATGCCATAACCACAAGGCCAATACGCTACCAACTAAGTAAACGGTGACTGCTAACCAATATTCTGCGTTACTATTCATACGTAAGCCCTAAGTTTTTAAAAAAACAATATTACGCGCCACGTAGACCTTCAGGCTCTACTGCATTGGGTGAAATTAGACCTTCAGGAGGAAGCTGTAAATAATAACCCTGACGCGCCAATGACTCGATAACATCCTGAACAGGCACTCTTGCAAGTTTACGTTCGGGTGTTAAATGTAGTCGCATCACAAAGGTGGGACGCCCAAATGCACGCTTCAACGAATCTGATACTTGCGCGAATGGATCCTCTTTCGGTTCCACACGTGGCTCAATCAAAGCTTCGGTTGGATCAACGGCAATGTACAAGTACATCCCTTCGCGTGTACTGGCTCTATAAATATCACAATGCATGGCAGTTACGGGTCTATCTTGAAATTAAAGGCTAAGAATACACTAACAATGCAACTTCGAGGTTGACTGTTCAGTTTAGAAATCGTTTTTAAAACACCATATGAGATGAGAGGTTCACAGACATCAATCAATTGGTGCCATTTCTACGGCTATAATTTCTTTTTGCTGATGAAGTAACTCTAAAATCGGACGTGTTAGGACCTCATAGCGCCACCCGAGCAAATGATTGGGCAAGTCAGCTTCATTCCCATTTTTGGCAATATGACTAAACAATGTCGACAGCCATTTTTTGCGTAAAAGCACATCAACAGGCACTTGAGTCTCAACACTGATCTGTGCTGTGAAGGCATTAATCTGATCAATGAGATCCGTGTCTTTTTGACGATAGGCGCGATGAATTCGCATAGGCCAAAGCGATTCATCAGGCAAGAATCGAATCAAATCTAAAATAGTTTTACCATGCTCACGAATCACATTCGGCTTCATGTCTTTAATTTTACCAAACTGAAACATACTGGTCGGTTGTTGATCAACTAAATCTAGCAAAGTACTATTTTTTAGAATAAAACTACGTGGTTGATTTGTCGCACGTGCAATTTGCTCTCGCCATACACAAAGCTGTTGCAACTGCACCAATTGTCGGCGATTGTGTCTAAAGGTCGCGACATCCAGATAGATCTGCGACAGTTCGGTATCGGTCGCTACTTCACGAGCATAGTTCACACAGTCTTCTATCGCAGCATCAAGTAATCCACGCTGATTTAAATCAGATTGAATCTGTTTTGCCAATGCAGATAAGTGAATGACATCATTTGCCGCATACTGTAATTGCTCTGGACGCAGTGGTCGTGCTAACCAATCGGAGCGGGTTTCGCCTTTATCAACATGGATACCCAAGATTTGCTGTAACGCTTGTTGGTAGCCCAACTGCAAACCAAAACCGAGAAATGATAATCCAACTTGAGTATCAAAAATATTATCCAAAGGTTTTTGATTTGCATAATGATGTATGAGATCAAGATCCTCACCGCATGCATGAAAAATATTCTGACGAGCATTAAAGACCAAAAGCCATAGATCGGTGAGATCTAAACTTTGTCCATCAAGCAAATAGATTTTCTCATTGACATTGATTTGCAATAGACCGAGGTAAGGCCAGAGCGTATTCGTCTTAATAAACTCTGTATCAAGCGCATACGTATCGGTATGTGCCATTTGAGTATATAGCTCACCCAACTGACTTTGTTCAGTCAAATATTCAAACATAGCGTTTACCCAAAATGACTACAGACAACAAAAACCAAATTCGGACACTTGAATAGCATCGTGCCCAACTAAATTAAAATATTATAATACAATTATTTAAAACAAAATACTTTAAAAAATAATCTATTAACGTACCGTTAAGCGATATTGCAATGCTTGGCTAAGAGTATGGCTATCTACGTATTCCAGCTCTCCACCTTGCGGCACCCCCTGAGCAATGCGTGTAATTTTAAGCGGCATTTTTCGCCCATTTACAGCGGTCGATTCGAGTTGACTTAAGGACTGCCAGGCGGCCTGTAAGTAATGTGCAGTGGCCTGCCCTTCAACGGTTGCATTCGTCGCAAGGATCAACTCCTCTATAGGCTCTGCTTTTAGGCGTGACATCAATAGAGGGATACCTATCTCGTCTGGACCAATACCATCTAATGGAGACAAATGTCCACCCAAAACAAAATAACGTCCGCGGAAACCACCGCTATGTTCAATCGCTGCAACATCTGCAGCAGACTCCACAACACATAATAATGTCTGATCACGCTGAGGTGATGCACAAATATCACAGATATCAGATTCAGCCAAAGATCGACAAACGGTACAGTGTTGAATATGGAGCACCGCATCATTTAATGCATGTGCTAATGCCTGCGCTCCAGTACGATTTCTCGCCAGCAATTGCAATGCGATCCGTTGTGCAGATTTAGGCCCTACACCTGGGAGAATACGTAAACGCTGAACCAGTTCATCAAACTTTGGACTAAACATATATGCGTCTTAAACTACTCTTTAATGACCAGCGTCGAATTAACCAAACATACCACCCAGACCTGGTGGTAAACCAGTGCCTGCAGTGGTCGCATTTAATTTTGCTTCTGAAATAGCCTCTGCTTGGCGAACTGCATCATTGATTGCAGCAGCAATCAAATCTTCGATCATGTCTGCATCATCTTTAAGCAGTTCTGGGTCAATTTGGATTCGCTTAACCACAAAGCGTGCTGTCATGGTGACTTTGACTAGACCACCACCGGACTCAGCCTGGACTTCTGTTTTAGCTAATTCTTCTTTGGTCTTCTTGACCTTCGCTTCCATATCTTTTTGCATTTTCTGTGCTTGCTGCATCAGCATGTTAATGTTCATTCATCTCTCCACTAGAAGCTAATCAAAAAAGGCGTAAGCCCCATGTATTTCAAACAATCATATGAGAATGTCATGATTATATCTGTTCTTATCTGTACGATGATCATAAACCGCTAGACAAGGTAAAAAAACTTTCCAATACGTTACTTTATGCATATCCAGATACAAACTTTCTTACGATAGCAATAAAAAAAACTTCCACTATAGGAAGTCTTTTTTATTCAAAGATTAAAATAATCTATTTATTGCCTTGTTGATCAATCCACGTTTTAAACTGCTTACGCTGTTCTGTTGTCGCCTGATCCCACAATGTTTGTAAACGATCTAATGTTGTACCTGCAGGTGCACTTGAACCTGTCGTCAAATTATTCACGCCCTGCATCACACTTGCAATCACAGACGTACTTTGCATCTTCAAACCTTTCTGAGATGCAATGACTTGGCCATTTGAGGCTTTAATAATGAGTGTCGGCTGTTTTACAAATGCCAATGCTTCTTCATGTGTATCGGGTTCGGGTTGCCAACCTAATGTGTATACTTGCTGGTCAGCCAAGACTGTACGAATGGTCACGCCTTTTGAGCGAACAACATCATGATCTTCACCCAAGGGAAACAAACGATCATAGCGTGCTGTGATCGTATGCTCACCTGCGGGCAAACGATAACTTGTATGTTTGGTACCAAAGAAACCAGTATTCCCTGTTTCCTGACCATCGATTCCTAGAACAATGACATTTTCAGGTACTGAAACCTCAGCGTCAGCCCACACTAATGGCGTAGAAACTAATCCAACAGTACCTAGACATAGCACAAGCATATGATGTTTGAGTTGTTTAGAGGGAAAACGAGGGGATAATCGATTTAGAAACAACATAAATATACCTAAAAGTCCAAAGAACGAAGGGGATATAACCATACTATCAGCTCTGGTTATATCCCCCAAGTACGCGCAATAAATTACAACAATAGTCTTAGTCTTTTAATCTCCATGCGCCAATAAGCGGCGACGCATCAAGACTAATGACAGCATACCGAATATTGCACCGAATCCAATACTACCACCGCCAGACTTCGTGACATCCGTAGTCGTTGCGGTATTGGTGATGGTCACCAAAGCTGTATTTGATGCCGTAAGATCAGAATCTAACACTTGATATGTGAAGCTATCATTAAATGGTGAAAATAGATTGTTATTCACATAGGTCAATGTCCCACCGTAACACGTCGTTTGAGCAGTGTTGACGTTGTTATCTGGACATGGACCTTGAAACTCAGGCACGATGGTTCCTTGAGTGGGTTGTGTCACAACTCGGATGTTAAGCGGCGTGTATTTAATATTATTAATACTTCCGTTACTACCATCTGTTGCTGGCTTAGAGGGATCAATCACGGTTTTTAGGAGATACCACCATGGTTTACCTGCTTTACCATTAGGACTCAGTGCATAAGGACCATCACCATCATCACTATCGTTTGCTAGAATATCTAAGGGGATACTTTTAGTACCAAACGTTAAAGTATATTTATCATCCTTCGCGATGGGCGCAATATTTGAAACGGTAAAACTAACCGTTGCAGGCTCTGCTGGCGTAGCTCCGGTCAAATTATTCTTCGCCGTATATTGGCATTCATCTTTACTACCACCAGGTGTCGTGGTGCCATCAATGCGACTCGCAATGAGTTGCTTCATTGTCGGTTCCCACGTACACAAGATATTAGGATCAGTACTAAATGGAGTGATCGTGTATAAATCTGAATCACTCAATAACCCCAAAGTGCTCGTATTACCGCTTAATGTTTCTTGACCACTGTCATTTGCGACAACATCCATAACAACTTCACGATAACGATAGCTCGCCTTATAAGCATCTAGGTAAGATTTAATTTGAGCATTGGCTTTATCGATTTGAGCTTGGGTTAATCCTGTCGTATTCACCGTTTGACTGATCACAACGTTGTAAGAGGTATTCGCTCCATTCTGGTCATCATTTACCGTTAAAATTGAATATTCTAATGCACCTACATCACATTTAATATTTTGGGAGCTTAAGGACTGATTCAATCGGGTACCACTGCCGCGCTTTAAGCCACGCTGATCGGTACTGCCACAGTTAGCAACAAGCGCACCCGCATGCATGATTAAAGGATTACTAACAGGGATTGGTAAGTAACCTGGTAAATCAGAACCACCATAAAGACCTAGCGGATATAAAAAGTTAGTCCGAGACTGCCCCCCACTTGCATAAAGATTGGTCTCAGTATTACTGGTTGTTGTCGCAGCAGCACGATAAAGCTGACAGCTATTCGTTGTGCTCGTAGTAGAACTGCCAGTAAACAAGTTATATGTCACAGATGAATTGGTTGTTGGATCTGGTAAGCCCACGTATTGACAATCTAATGCATCGTTATATGCCAAGAAGTTGTTTGTTAGTGACAAACCACCGGGGTAATTATATGCAAGAGCAACTGGAGTATGGTTTTCAGTAATCGTATTACTGACTAAACTCATTGTACTCGCAGGAGAAAGACGTGTGTTTTGACCGCCAATCATGCGCAGCACGGCTGGCTCTAATGATGCGTCAACACTGGTATTCGATGCTGTATTTTGCGAAATCGTGGATGCTGAAATGGCAACTGTCGGCTGACCACAGAAATCCATCGTATTCGCACTGCTGCTTGATCCATTGCCTGTAATACTTACCTGATTCAATGTTACTGTACGAACAGCATAACCGAGGTTATCCATACAACTCATACTAAAAACAGCCCCTTGCGGTGCATTATTTCCAGTAAATGAGGAAGATGTTGCGGTTACAGTAGCTTGAACACCGGATAAATAAATTGCGCCGCCCTGTTTGGTCGCATTAGCGCCGCTAATGTTGACACGATACAAGCCCACCGTGCCACCAGCCAATATCGCTCCACCAAGATCAGCAGTGCCACCTTTAAGGTTGAGATTGTTTAAATTAATCGGACTTGCACTGACCAAAGAATTGAATATCCGTTGACCGTTCGCTGCGACAATCGTGGTCGTCACGGGTAAACGTTTCGGTGAAAGACCGGAGATCGGGTCTTGTGAATAAGGATCTGTCGCTGGATCGCCATTGATATTCATATCGCTGGCAATCACAAGCTCCCCTTGTGTCAGAGTATAGGTAGCATTTGCAGCCAGCTGAATCGTATCGGTATAGTACAACTGTCCTGCAGTACAGCCACCGTAAGCTTGTTTCAGTGTACTGGCCTTTATTGCTTCACGAAGCGAACATGCATTTGGATTTTCACCATTTTCATCGCTAGTCGTATTCACAACAATCGTCGCAGCCTGAGCAGCTCCACAAGCCAAGCTCAACAATAATCCCAATATTGGCAATGATATACGACGAATCATAGCTGACCTCCTGTCAGACGACGGCGAATTGCAAGCCCCATCAAAGCAAATACTCCAAACACCCCTAGGCTGCCACCACCGCCAACCGTTTTACTTTCAATTCCTGTCGGTGGTGATTGGACGATCGTCGTTGTTAAGGTGATAATTTTATTATTTGCAGCTTCGGAGAAGTAGCTGGTTGTCGTTGTGATATCAAACGTGAACTTATCATAGCCATGATAGTCACTCGTTGGTTGATAGATCTCATTACTGTCTTGCGCTGAGAAACTGACATTACCTTTTGCGGGTAATGCACTGTAACGCACGCAGCCGTCTAGCCACTGACCATTGGGGGTCGCAGGTGTTACACCTGGATACAAGCCAGAACAAAGCGACGCCGGAATTAATTGACCATCGCCCAATACTGAGCTGAGATCTATTGTTGCTTTCTGACCATAGACAATATCTTGACCATTGGTTTGCGCATTACCTGCAGGGATAACCAGCTCAATCGCTCCAATGTCACATAGGCTACGTGTTTGGCCACGTTGATCCATACCACTACAGTTAGAACTGCCTTTATTTACGATGGGTGAATCTGCGAGTGACTTATAGGACAATAATAAACGCGGTAGTAAAAATCCATTGAACTGACCTGCAGGCGTTCTAAATGCACACAACAAACCTGGATTTGGTGGTAGAGAACATACAGAACCTTCAGCGCCAGGTGCCATCAACGTTTCATCGCCCTGATTAGATAACTTCTTGCTGGTATCTCCAGGATCTTTTTTGCCTGTTGGTTTTCCATCACTACCAACCGCATTACCAATTGTCCCATTAGCATCACAGGTGTTGGTATAAAGCGTATAAGTAATCGGCGTTATATCTCCAGGTACAAAAGTACAATCCGCTCCTCCACGGTTACCGCCAATAATACTATTGACTACAGCACTGTATGCTGCCGCATTTAAGGTAATGCCGCCTTGGTTATTCACAATCGTGACGTTGTAAAGTCCTAAGCCTGAAACCACATTGGCCGCATTGGCGTTGTTATTATAAATTGTAGAGCTTGATACTGATGCGGCGTTATTGCCCGACTTGGGATCTGAAATTTCAGTATAAAGGGCAAAACCAGAACTTGGATTCGTGGTATTGGCACGGATCAATGATTGTGCAATAGCAAAACTGGGTGATACGCTATAAAAAGCAGCGCCTTGTTGAGCCGTATTATCATGGAACTCAACAGTCGTGGCAGATACTGTACCCACGTTTTCGTTATAAATTGCACCGCCTAAAGTCGCACCACCATTGTATAAGCGTGAATTTTGCAGTGTGAGCTTCGCTTGGTTGTAGATAATACCGCCTTTGGTATCACAGATATTAGTATTGCCACACCCTTTTAAGTCTACATCGCTGATGGCAATAGTGATCGGTGTTGTCGATGCGGATACAGGGGTGTCAGTATCACATCCCACGGTACTAGGAGTATTTTTGATACATAAAATACGATGATTGCCAACCGCTTGAATAATAGGGTTACTTGTACCTGCTGAATTATTAACATCTCCAGTCATCGTACTTTGCAGCGTTACTGGCTTACTGATGATTAATGCGTCGTTTAAGGTATAGGTATTTTTTGCAGTTAAGATGATGACAGATGTTGTGTCGGAATTTGTACATCCACCAATCCCCTTACTAGGATCAGCGCTATTAGTCATTGTGATCGCTTCTCTAAGCGAACAGGCACTGGTGTTGGTATTGTTTTCATCGACTGTCGTTGTGACATTGATACTAGCGTGCGCTTCAAAAGCAAAGCATAGTAAACCGATACTTATTAAACGTTTAATCATAAAACGCGCACTCCAGATTTGCGTATTTTGTGTATCCATATAACACTTTTCTTGTGATACTCATTACTGCTTCACGCAGTCATTTCAACAACAATACTCTATATAACAGTATTATTTTTTATCAGCATCCTATACAGAAAGCCAACCCTGTTGCAATCCGGCTCATCTTACTACATAGCACATCATGTCTAACAAGTGTTTTTCGGTAAACTTCGCCGTAACGCCTATACAACCCGATAGACGTGGCGTATTCACATTATGCTTCGCTATTTTGGTCAATTAGGTCTTGATCAATCATTGCCATCGTCTGACGAATTAAAGCCAAACTGGGTTTTCGTCTCTGAGCTTGGAAAAGAGGTTTAAATTTTGCAAGTGTTTTGAGCATCAGACCAGGGCGATGTGAACCATGTTCAATTAAATGTTCGGTAATTGCGGGATCGAACTGCCAGCCATTGCGTTTTAGTACTGCAAATAATAATGCTCGACGATCATCGACATTATCGCCTACTGGCAACCCAAAACTTGCAGCCTGTGCCAAACGCGACTGTAAGTCCGGCAAGCCAATTGGTAAATGCGTAGCAGGGCTTCGTGCAACGAAAACCAACTGACGCTGCTCGCTACGATTGATTAAATGATAGATGGCTTCTTCCCAGTGAGGCATACCGACTACAGCATCTAAATCATCAAGTGCGACCAAGTCAAATGACTCAAGTGCTTGTAACACTTCAGTTGGCGCATGGACCAGCTCGATCAGTGACACCTGAATTGCTGTACGCCCCACATCTAAGTAGGACTCACAAATGGCTGAAAGTAAGTGAGTTTTACCTGTGTCAGCCACACCGTGAATGAAGCATCTGGAAAGTAAACCAGCGTGGAGTTGACGCGTAGCGTCGATTACACTCGCCCACCCTGGCCCCGCAAAATCACTAATCCGTGCATCGGAACGTACATCTATAGCAAGATTCAACTGACGCATTTAATCTTTCCGCGGTGAAGCAGTGGACTGACTTGTTGCCGGTTCATCAGTTTGACTACTTGCGGTTGTTGTTGACAGATTTACGGTCGTGTTTTGCGGTGATTGTTGATCAGAGTTCAAGTTAGAGACATCGTTAGTTTCAGTAGGTAAATCATAACGCACTGTAGAGGGTTCGGTAAAACTATCTGCAAGCGTTATTGGGTAGGATGCTGAATAAAACTCCGTCGTTTCATAAAATTCATGCAAATGACGCATTAATACGACTAGTAGTGCCGCCACAGGCAATGCGATCAACATGCCTATAACACCGCCCAACTGCGCACCAGCAAGAACCGCAAAAATAACGGCGACTGGGGAGAGACCAATTCGATCACCCAGTAGAAAAGGCTGTAAAATATAACCCTCTATCACTTGCCCGACCATGAATACGATACCGACCAAGGCTAAGTTTTGCCATGCAAAGCCATACTGAAATAAACATGCAATCGCCGCAGAAAAAATACCTACGGCAAAACCCATATACGGAATAATACTTAAAAGACCTGCAACAATACCAATGATCAAGCCAACAGAAATGCCGATCAATTGTAGACCTACCGCATAGACAATGCCCAATAAGATCATGACAAGTAGCTGGCCTTTAACAAAAGATCCGAGAACCTGATCGCATTCATGTAAAATCTGAACGGTTCTAGGCTCAATACGGCGCGGTATTAAGCGGTGTAACCGCTCTAACATAGCCTTCCAGTCCAGCAAAAGATAAAACGTCACGATCGGCACAAGTACAATGAGGCTGAGTACGCTAATAATGCTCATACCAGACTGTGCGATTCGAGTCAGCATTTGCTGGGTATCATCAAAACTATAATGCGTTTGTAAATAATTCGTCATCCATGCGGTAACAACATTCAAGTTGATGCGACTCGTTTCAATATGAAAGGTATGTTGTATCCATGGACGTAGAGTGAAATTAAGCCATTGAATTGCATTTGGTATATTGGCCCTTGCATATAAAACCTGTTCCCAAACCAAAGGAACCAAAAACCACAGTACGACCACCGCAGTAATCGTAATGGTCAAAAAAACTAATGCAATTGCAAGCCAACGTGGAATATGAATCCAACGTGTGAGCAGCTCCACCAAAGGGTTAAATAGATAGGCAATGACTATAGCCGCAAGAAACGGCATCAGAATGGGAAATAATTGTGCAATTAACAACCCTAAAACATAAAACAACCCAACAATACTAACGAGCGATAAGCCACGCCGCACAAATAAATCCATCGTTAATTCCTCTATTGTTGAGCATAGTTGTTTATGTTTAATGCAGATTGATTGTTTACAGCAAACCACTCTCTAAGTGATCAGCTTAGCGACCAGAGCCATCTATCTCAGATAAATGGACTTTACCACTGAGAGATCAGAATTCTGCGTAAATTTTTGAAATTTTATAATAATATGATAAAAAAAAAGAAGTTTTTAAGAAAAAATATCGTTTTTAATACCAAGATTTTTGGGTAAAGAACCGACCACAATGCGCCAGAAGTGGGCGATTTCGCATTAATAATAGAAGGCTTTTAACTTCGCCCTGGATCATAAAATAGGAGCGTCAAATACACGAGAGATTATGCATTGAACAAAGTTCAAGCAGTTATATGCAAAAAACTCATCCTAATGACGTAATCTGACTCACATTCACAGTATAATCTGCGGGCTTATGTGGAGAGCTTGCTATGACAACATCAACCCCTATTTTACCTCAAGATACATCAACAACAGGCTCTACGTCATTGAGCTACAAAGATGCGGGGGTCGATATTGAAGCAGGCGACCATCTGGTCGATCGCATCAAATCCGTGGCAAAGCGGACCATGCGCCCTGAAGTCATGGGTGGTCTAGGTGGTTTTGGTGCATTATGCCGCATTCCTAAAGGCTATAACGAACCCGTGCTTGTTTCAGGTACTGATGGTGTAGGTACAAAACTCCGCCTCGCATTACAATTAAATCGTCACGATACCATTGGTATCGACTTAGTTGCGATGTGCGTTAACGACCTTCTCGTATGTGGTGCTGAGCCTCTTTTCTTCTTAGACTATTATGCAACTGGACATTTGAATGTCGATGTCGCCGCAAATGTGGTGACCGGAATTGGCGAAGGGTGTCTACAAGCTGGCTGCGCACTTGTAGGCGGAGAAACAGCCGAAATGCCTGGCATGTACGAAGGTGAAGATTACGACTTGGCTGGATTTTCAGTGGGTGTAGTCGAGCATGACAACATCATTGATGGCAAAAAGGTTCAAGCAGGCGATGTATTGATTGGTTTAGCCTCAAGTGGTGCACATTCAAACGGTTACTCGTTAATTCGTAAAATTATCGAATTTAGCGGTGCCGCATTAGATGAATCTGTCGGAGGAAAACCCCTTGCAGATGTTGTCATGACCCCTACCCGCATCTATGTTAAAAATCTATTGCAACTGGCAAAAAACGTCGATATTCATGCGATGGCGCATATTACTGGTGGCGGTTTGCCAGGTAACCTCCCCCGCGTATTGCCAAATGGTACGCGTGCTGTCGTTAATACCAAGTCTTGGGAGTGGCCAGCGTTGTTTAACTGGTTACAAGCCAAAGGCAACGTCGATACTTACGAAATGTATCGCACATTCAATTGTGGCGTTGGGATGATTGTTGTTGTTGCAGAAACCGATGTTCAGACCACCCTTGATCAACTAACTGCTGCAGGTGAAAAAGCTTGGGTCATGGGTCACATTGAAGCGGATGCTGCATCAACTGTCGATGCCAGCGATCAAATTCGAGTGAACCTCATTTGACCAACAGGATCGTCGTACTCGTTTCTGGAAATGGCAGTAATCTGCAGGCCCTGATCGACTCCTGTCAAACAGGGCGGATTCGTGCAGAAATTGTTGGTGTGATTAGCAATGTCCCGCATGCTTATGCACTTGAGCGTGCACGTTTAGCCAATATTCCAACGCAAGTGATTGACCATCGAAAATATCCAGACCGCGCTGCATTTGAAGCAGAGATGAGTCGTGTTCTGCAAGAATGGCAGGTGGGGCTAATTGTGCTGGCTGGTTTTATGCGGGTTCTCACGCCTGCATTTGTTAATCGCTTCAGTGGTCAAATGATTAACATTCACCCATCTTTGCTTCCAGCTTATCGCGGGTTGCATACCCATGCTCGAGTGCTTGCCACTGGTGATAAAATGCATGGATGTTCCATACACTTTGTCACCGCTGAGCTTGATGCGGGTGCGATCATTGCCCAAGCCATAACCCATGTGATGCCAAATGATACTCTTGAGACTTTGACTCAAGAAGTACAAGAACTTGAGCACCATCTCTATCCATTAGTCGTAGCCTGGATTGCTGCAGGACGCATTGCGTTACTGGGCAATAAAGTCTATCTGGATGGTCAAGAACTCCAAGATCCAATTCGAATCTGTCTTTAACTTCTAGTCATCACCATCCATCAACACTCTTTGATCGAGTACTGACTTGTAGTAGAAATGTCTCTATACAAGTCAGTACTCGCATCCGCGGCACTTCTTCAGTTAATCTTAAGTAATCCCCGTGCTTTAGATTAACTTTTATGAAAAAACTTCTTTTCGTACTCCCATTATTTTTCGTTTATCACACTAGTCAAGCCTACAGTAATGACGCACCACCACCTGAAGCCAGTAGCGGCCTAAAACCTGCACAATCCATCACAACGACACAGGGTGTATGCGTTACAGCACACCCACTTGCGACACAGGCTTGTCAGACTGTTCTAAATCAAGGCGGCAGTGCTGCTGATGGTGCAATGGCGGCAGCATGGATGCTTGGATTAGTTGAGCCACAATCTTCTGGTCTTGGTGGCGGCGGTTATCTTGTGTATTTTGATGGGCATAAAACCATTGCACTGGATGGACGAGAAACTGCTCCAAAATCCGCCAAAGAAAATCGCTTCCTTGATAGCAACGGCGCTCCTTTGCCTTTTCGCCAAGCTGTAACGAATGGACTTTCTGTTGGTACGCCGGGCATGGTTCGATTGATGCAACAGATTTCCAAACAGTATGGTCAAGTTAAATGGCAAACTACCCTGAAGCCGGCGATTTTGGCCGCTCAAAATGGGTTTCATGTAACTCCTCGACTTCATCTTCTGCTGAGCGTTGATCCTAGTCTGCGGCAATCCAATGCAGCCTCTATTTTTTATCCTGAAGGGCAGCCACTCGCTGTTGGAACACTATATAAAAATCCTGCATATGCTCAAACTTTACAAACTATTAGCAAAAAAGGCCCTGAGTATTTTTATAAAGGCACATTGCGCACGGCCATTCTTGCTGCGGCAAACACGCAAGGTAGTGACCTTACCCCTCAGGATTTTGATCAATATAAAGTTGTTACAAGTAACGCTATTTGTAAAGTCATTACGACATACCAAGTATGCAGTGCTCCACCTTCATCATCTGGCGGCATCACCGTTTTACAAATCCTCAGTTTGCTGCAGGGTGAACTGCCTAAAGACCCCATTTCCGCAGTGACTTACCTCACCAATGCATCTCGTCTAGCCTTTGCAGACCGTGATGAATACATTGCCGATCCAGCATTTGAAAAAGTTCCAGTCACTCAACTATTAGATTCCAGCTATCTGCAAAAGCGGTCAGCGCTTGCTACTGGAGAGCACCTGAATCAAGTCACTGCCGGTTTAGGTAGCCGCCAACCCTCTTTGGAGGGCGTTGATGCACCGAATACGAGTCATATCAGCGTTGTAGACTCCAAAGGTCGTGCTGCTAGCATGACTATGTCTATTGAGAGTGCCTTTGGCTCCAACATTTGGGTAAAAGAAGGAGGGTTCTTTCTTAATAATGAACTCACTGATTTTTCATTTGCGCCAACCAATAAAGGTATTCCAGTGGCGAATCGTGTACAAGGCGGAAAGCGACCCCGTTCCAGCATGGCGCCGACTCTATTATTAAATGCTCAAGGTACTCAAGTTCAAGGCGTATTGGGTTCACCCGGTGGCAGTCAGATCATCGGCTATGTTGCGCAGGCCACTCTAGATTTATTAGGCGGGAAAACCGTGCAACAAACGCTGGATACACCTCACATTCTACGCCGTGGTGATAGCACTGAACTGGAGCAAGGTCGCTTTGATGATGCCTTTAAACAATCATTGGTAAAAGCAGGCCATCTCATAAAAGAAGGCGATATGACCAGTGGCCTGGCAATTATCTGGCGGACTAATGAGGGCTGGGTCGCTGGAGCAGACCCTAGACGTGAAGGGATTGCGCTGGCTCAGAAAGATAGCGTGAAGGCGCATTAGTGTGATACTCATCTGAATTAGTTTTCTTGAGGTTCGCATTTTCAATCGACAGAATCAACAATAGTAGCAAGATGGCTCACCTCAAATGAAATGAGCTTTTTACCTCTAGTGCTCTTGTTAGTTCACTGAGAACAATTATCTAAATGGGAATTCTTATTTAACGATACCTTCTTAACAGATACTCTAAGTGCGCCTTCACTTCCCGCCACTCTCCTTGAGTCACGCTATACATCACGGTATCGCGAATGGTTCCATCTCGGCGCAGTGCATGTCCGCGAATCACGCCATCACGTTTTGCCCCTAAGCGTTCAATTGCTCGCTGTGAGGCATAATTATATTGATCGGTACGCCAACCAATGACATTGCAATTTAAAATTTCAAAAGCATGCGTCATCAGCAGAAGTTTACATGTGGTATTCACATGAGTACGTTGAGTAGATTTGGCATACCACGTATATCCGATCTCAACACGCCGGATATCAGCAAGAATATCGTGGTAACTGGTTGTCCCTAATACCTGACCACTCGATGCATCAGTTACAGCGAAAGCAAATCGCTTTCCCTCTCGTCTCTGTGCTAAAGCAGCCTCGATATAAGCAAGTGTTTGGTCTGGTTCTGGTACGGAAGTCACGCGGATATTCCACAGCTCGCCATCGGACGCTGCTGCGCGCAGGGCACTTTCATGCTCAACACCTAAAGGGATAAGCTTGATCCCATTTGCCTCAAGGGTCACTTCTGAAACGAATGACATTTCTAAATCCTTTGCAATTTAACGTACTAACCTTAGCACATCCACTGCAAAATCAGATTACAATAGTCGATTGACTGATTTAATTCGAAACAGGTTTGACATGCTGGCACACTGGGTAAGACGCATCCTCCAAGCAACCGTATATGATGTTGCAATCGAATCACCGCTCGACGCTGCACCACGACTTTCAGCTCGCTTCAATAATAATATTTTACTGAAACGCGAAGATCTGCAGCCGGTTTTTTCTTTTAAGTTGCGCGGTGCCTACAACCGAATTAGTCAACTCAGTCCCGCTGAACGTGCTCGCGGTGTGATTACTGCATCAGCTGGAAATCATGCGCAGGGTGTCGCATTCTCAGGCCAAAAGCTTGGTATTGATACGCTGATCGTCATGCCTCAGACCACACCAGACATTAAAGTCAGCGCTGTTAAACGTTTAGGTGGCAACGTCATCCTACACGGTGATAGCTTTGACGTTGCCTATCGTTATGCACTTCTTCGTGCTGAGCAGGATAATCGTGTTTACATTCCGCCATATGATGACGAACTTGTCATTGCGGGCCAAGGCACCATTGCGATGGAAATGCTTCGCCAATATCGCAATCTCGACTATGTATTCGTCGCGGTTGGTGGTGGTGGCTTAATCGCAGGTATTGCAGCTTATCTAGGTGAAGTCGCTCCACATGTCAAAGTCATTGCTGTTGAGTCTAATGAGTCAGCTTGTTTAAAACTTGCACTGGATACGGGTGAGCGCGGAACCTTACCATTGGTGGGTTTATTTGCCGATGGTGTGGCTGTGGCTCAAATTGGTGAACTGCCGTTTGATGTTGTACGCCTGCCTAAATCTGATGGTTCAGGCCCAGTGGTTGAATCCGATGTTGTTACATGTAGCACTGATGAGATTTGTGCGGCAATCAAAGATGTGTTTGAGGAAAACCGAAGCATTGTTGAGCCTGCTGGAGCTTTGGCCGTTGCCGGAATGAAAAAATTCATAGAGCAACATGGCATCACCAATAAGAATATGGCTGCCATTGTTTGTGGCGCCAATATGAATTTTGATCGTCTGCGCTATATCTCTGAACGTACCGAACTTGGTGAAGGCCGCGAAGCTATCTTTGCCGTAAGCATTCCAGAAACTATCGGTGCATTCCTAGAGTTCTGTCGCACCTTACAGGGCCGGTCTATCACAGAGTTCAACTACCGCTATAACGGCAATGCCCTCGCCCAAGTCTTTGTGGGCATTGGCTTAAAAAATGGTGTAGTTGAACGTCAAGAAATTAACGATATTTTGACGAAAAAATCCTATACCGTGGATGATTTGTCTGATGATGAAATTGCAAAGCTGCATATCCGTCATCTCATCGGTGGCCATGCGGGATTGTCTGATGAACGCCTATTCCGATTTGAGTTCCCAGAGCGCCCCAATGCGTTCCTCTCCTTCTTGGAAAAACTTGGGCAGGATTTGAATATTTCACTATTCCATTATCGCAATCATGGTGCTGCCGATGGACGTGTTTTGGTCGGTTTACAGACTGGCACGCGTACACCAGAGCAACTGACTCATATCCTAGATGCAATTGGTTATCCGTATAGTGATATCACTGACAATGTTGGGTATCGCTTGTTTTTGAAGTGATTTATTATTTTGGTCTGATTAAATATCTTATGAGTCAATATTGATTCATAAGATATACTGGGTACAATTAAATATGCCCCACTTTATGCTCAATCGTGAAGTTCTTAAACCAGAAGCTTATACCGAACGTTCATGCCTTCTCGTTAAATATCGGTTACCACTACTGCCATATTGCTTTGTTCTTTGCCATGAGGCATCTGTAGAAAATTTGGAGTTCTCACCTTCCCACTTAATGGAATTTTTCATGTTAGAGGCTGAACGTCTTGCATTCAACTCCGTTGGAGATTCGCAAGCATTTATGCTTATCCATAGCGGAAGATCGATCCGAAAACGATTAAACTGGCATCTACATGTGTTTGTTGTTCAGTATCGTTGGCAAAAGGCATGGGTCTACTCTATCCTAGGAATCAAGAACGCTTCACTTGCGCTGTATTACGCGATACGCAAAATACTTGTTTTACTAATACCGTGATCTCTGCGAAACACTGATAAGATTACCCGGCTGAATTTCAACCGATTAAGTTCGCCCGTTAACACATCTATCAAAACGAAAAATTCAACTCCCTTAACTGAAATGCCGGTTATATAATTTTTTTCAGCAGAACTGTAGCTTTTTTATTGGCAAGTAAAGAGATTTTAATCAAAACCAGTTATTATATGCGCTTCTATTTCTCAGCTTGGATTGACTTGCATGTCCACCATTCAAAATGACTCCGTAGTGACGTTTCACTATACACTTACAAACGCCGCTGGTGATGTACTCGACAAGTCAGAAGGCGAGCCACTGGTTTACCTGCATGGCGCACATAACATCGTTCCTGGTTTAGAGAACGAACTGGCAGGTAAGACTATTGGTGACAAATTCAAAGTAACTGTTGAGCCAGAACTCGGCTATGGCGATTACCAAGCAGAATTGGTACAAGAAGTTCCACGCAATATGTTCCAAGGCGTTGATGACATCCAAGTTGGTATGCAATTCCAAGCACAAACTGATGATGGCGTTCAAGTCGTGACTGTTAAAGACGTTACACCAGAACTGGTTATCGTTGATGCGAACCATCCTCTGGCTGGTCAAGCACTGACATTTGATGTTGAAGTTGTCGGCATTCGTGCTGCATCTGCAGAAGAACTGGAACATGGCCATGCACACGGTGCAGGTGGTCATCACCACTAAACAATGATTGCAAAATCATCGTAAAAAAAACCGCTGATCATATCAGCGGTTTTTTTATATCGAGTATTGGACAAAGACTACTTAGCGTGCAGACAATGTACCAACCAGATGCGGTTTTCCATCTTTAGCATCAGTCAATTCAAATGTAGTCACTTTCGCCTTCTTCTGAGCGTGCAAATGGACTTTGCCTGGCAAAAAGACTGGTAATTTAAACTGTACATCCAAGAAATAAGCAGGCGGTAACTCACCCAAAGCCGCTACTGAGCGAGCCTTAGTCCACATACCATGGGCAATTGCACGCTTAAAGCCAAATGCTTGGGCTGTGAATTTATGGATATGAATGAAGTTAAAGTCACCACTGACTTTGGCATAACGACGACCTAGGTCTTCAGGCAAATCAAAGTCCACATTAATATCACCGGCTTTCTGGGTTAGACGCGCCTCTTTAGGCTTGGTTTTATCAGCAACAACATCAGATTTACCACGTGCTAAATAGTATGCAACACTTTCCCATACCACTTCGTTATTTACTTTTGCCGTTGAAATAAAGGTAAATAACTTACCCTTTTCATGCGGGGTAATTTCGCCGAAACGTGTAGACAGTTGAATCGTGTCATTCACATTGACTGGCTTAAATTGTTCAACCGTATTACGGATATGCACGATACCGAGGATTGGAAATGGGAATGCCTCATTAACCATGAGCGCTAATTGTAGGGTCATTGCACGAATGCCGAGATATAACGGCGGCAAGGTATCCAAATTTGGATAACCACAAATTTTGTTATAAGCATTCAAATGTTCGCGATCGATTTTAAGTTTCGTAACTGTGTATTCTGCTTCTGGCAACGTCTTGTAGGGATTCTTTTTAATTGTACTGAGCGCAACTTTAGCGAATAAACCGATGGGATTTGGAATGCTTTCAAAAGTACGATTTGGCATAATAATGCTCGTTCATGAAGTGAATGTTAAAAGTAAAACTACTGAGAAATCTTTATCCAACTAAAAAAAACGCCGTACATTTTTTCAAAAAAAGCACGGCGTCTCGATAGTTATTGGCTTGAATTCTTTAGAGCAATCAAGTCAATGGACATAACCAATTATGCACCGAGTAAGCTCTGACCACAAACACGGACCACGTTGCCATTCAAACCACCTGATGCAGGATTTGCGAACCAAGCGATCGCTTCTGCTACATCTACGGGTTGCCCACCTTGCGCCATTGAGTTCATGCGACGACCTGCTTCGCGGATCTGCAGCGGAATTGCCGCAGTCATGGCTGTTTCGATAAAGCCTGGTGCTACTGCATTGATCGTGATGCCGCCTTTAAGGGTTGGCGCAACAGACTGCACTAACCCGATCACGCCAGCTTTTGATGCACCGTAGTTGGTTTGACCCAAGTTACCTGCAATACCACTAATCGATGAAACACAGATGATGCGTGCGTTATCATTGAATGCTTTGTTTTCTAACAAGTAATCATTGATACGCTCTTCGCTTGATAGATTGATGTTCAACACCAAATTCCACTGCGAATCTTTCATATTAGCCAGCATTTTGTCACGTGTTACACCGGCATTGTGTACAAGAACATCTAAGCCACCGCGGTTTTGTGCGAATGCTGCAATTTTTTCACCAGCATCAGGCGCTGTAATGTCTTCAGTCAATACGCTACCACCGATCTCACCGGCTACACGCTGTAGGTCAGCTTCTTGTTGTGGTACATCTAAGCAGATTACATGTGCGCCATCACGTGCCAACGTACGTGCAATCGCTTCACCAATACCACGGCTTGCGCCAGTTACCAGTGCTGTTTTACCCGTTAAAGGCTTTGCCCAGTTCACTTGAATGACTTTGCCTTTGGTCACACGAGCAACTTGGCCTGAAACATAAGCAGATTTTGCAGACAAGAAGAAACGTAATGTCGATTCAAGGTTTGCTTCAGCACCCTTTCCAACATAGACGAGCTGTGCAGCAACACCTTTTTTGAATTCTTTACCCACTGATTTTACAAAACCTTCAAGCGCGCGCTGTGCAGTCGCTTCTTTGGTTGTTGCTGTATCTGATGGAGTACGACCAACAACAACAACACGACCTGATGGAAGCAATTGGCGAGCGATTGGGCTAAAGAAATTAAACAGTTCAATAAGCTCATCAGAGCTTTTGATGCCTGAAGCATCAAAAACAAATGCTTTAAAACGGGCTTCTTTATCACCGCTGTTGAAAGCACGGACATTCAAACCTGACTTTGCGGCTGCTTGTTGCAATTCGGCATTGTTACCGGCATAGGTATCGGCATGAATGCTGGCAAGTGTATCGCTAATTGCACCTGACAATGTTGAACCTGGTGCCGCACCAAACAGTACCGCACCATTAATCAACGGTTTAGAGGCATCAAAACGATCTAAAACTAATGGCGCTGGTAAGCCAAGATTTTTAACAAGGATTTGACCCAATGCGGAATTTGCAAAAGATTGATAGTGGTCACTCATAGCAGCTCTCGATCAAGGCGTAAAATAAAAAAGCGGGTTAATAATAAGGATGAAATCAGCACATCATACGCCATACGATCCACAATATTTTATTGAGTGTTAAACAACTCACAGAATGAATACGTCTAAGCACATCAGGAAAATTGCAAAACACATGCATGGTCGTAGAAAAGCAATTTCAACAGGCGAAACAGTATTGTAATTAGCGTCAATAAGCAATTTATCAGACATAAAAATAGCGTTTTTTGTCAAAAAAACACCAAAATAATGCTGAAAACATGTTCAAAACAACGCCACTGCAACAAATTAGTCGCTAGAATTGACTAATGCAGTTGGTAGTAGACTATTATTTTGCGTCAGCACGATGATTACTCATGCAATGCTAGCAAAACTATACGGTTTCTACAGTTGCTATCTTGAAAGAAGTGTTCGGCAATCCAGCCAATTCATCTAGATGAGATTATGTTAAAGTTAGCCACTTTTTGAGATTACAATCCTTTTTTAAAATGTACCGGAGTGAACCATGAGTCAACCTCCTAAGACGACTGCCGCAACGAAAGCGACAGCGCCGCAAACAGAAAATAGCGCAACAACAACCGTGACAAAAGAAACTACTGCAGCCCCAAAAACTCCAGCAAAGCCTGCAGTCCGCAAACCAGCAGCGCCAAAAGCAGCTGCAGCGGCCACAACACCGACCGAAGCAGCTCCTGCTGCAGCACCAAAAAAAACTGTAACCCGTAAACCTGCAGCTCCTAAAGCTGCAACTGCTGCGAGCAAAACATCTGCTGGCACAGTGAAAACTAGCTCTGTAAAACCCAAGGAACCTGCTATGAGCAATACCCCTGCTGTTCGCCGCGTCGCCATTTTAGGCGGTAATCGTATTCCTTTCGCGCGTTCGAACGGTGCTTATTTCAATGCATCAAATAGCGATATGCTGACTGCTGCTCTAAACGGCCTGATTGAACGCTTTAACCTTCAAGGCAAACGCCTCGGTGAAGTTGTTGCTGGTGCCGTATTAAAACACAGCCGTGATTTCAATATGACTCGCGAATGTGTATTGAGCACTACTCTTTCTGCTCAAACGCCTGCGACCGACCTGCAACAAGCATGTGGCACTGGTCTGCAATCTGCATTCACCGTCGCCAACAAAATTGCCTTAGGTCAAATCGATGTAGGTATCGCAGGTGGTGTTGATACGACATCTGATGCACCAATTTCCTTCGGTGATGGCTTACGTAAAGCAATGCTTGAAGCAAACAATGCTAAAAAGAATTCTGATTATGTAAAAGCACTGAAAAAGTTAGATTTCAAAAAACTGCTTGATGCTCCTAAAAATGGTGAGCCACGCACTGGCTTATCCATGGGTGACCATGCCGCGATCACAGCTCTTGAGTGGGGTATCACCCGCGAAGCGCAAGACGAATTAACCGCAGCAAGTCACAAAAACATGGCTGCTGCTTATGATCGCGGTTTCTTTGATGATTTGATTACTCCATTCCTCACACTGACCCGTGACAATAACTTGCGTCCTGGTAGTACAGTTGAGAAATTAGCAACGCTTAAACCTGTATTTGGTAAAGGTGAAAGCGCGACAATGACCGCAGGTAATTCAACACCATTGACCGACGGCGCATCTGTTGTATTGCTTGCTTCTGAAGAATGGGCAAAAGCAAATGGCCATGAAGTTTTGGCTTATTTGACTTTCTCTGAAACTGCTGCTGTTGATTTCATTGGTAAAGAAGGCCCTAAAGAAGGCTTGCTCATGGCACCTGCTTACGCAGTACCACGCATGTTGGCTCGTGCAGGCCTCACACTTCAAGACTTCGATTTCTACGAAATCCATGAAGCTTTCGCATCACAAGTACTCGCAACTTTGAAAGCTTGGGAAGATCCAACATTCTGTAAAGAACGTTTGGGCTTAAGCAAGCCATTGGGCTCAATCGACCGTAGCAAATTAAATGTGAACGGTTCATCACTGGCTGCTGGTCATCCATTTGCGGCTACTGGTGGACGTATCCTTGCTACCGCAGCTAAGATACTGAACCAAAATGGCAAAGGTCGTGCACTGATTTCAATTTGTGCTGCTGGTGGTCAGGGTGTAGTCGCTATCGTTGAAAAACCATAAGACCCAATTTGGGTTTTATAAAGCTACACACTTAACCTATCGATAAAAAAATCCCTGCACTATGCAGGGATTTTTTTATGTCATTCTATTTAATCTTAGTATGCTAATGTTTTATTTAATTTTATTTGTAGATCGTTTTTTTAAAAGAATATGAAGAATTACAAGAAAACCTCTTGTCTTATCAAATGATAATAATTATCATTACTTAATCGAAGTGAGTTTCACTTCCTATCAGTACTCTCTACTTTGCAGGATATCTATCATGAACGCACCGTTTCGATTTTTAGGTCCAAGCCAATCTGCACTACCTGTATTACAATCCAATAATCTTTTTGCTTTGGGTCGTGAAATACGCATCCTGCATGAAGGGGAAGAATATCGCTTACGTCTTACGCGCAATAATCGCCTAATACTCACCAAATAATAAAAAAGCATGGAGCAGTACACGCAAGATGCATCAAGGCAATATCTTGCGTAAGCCAAGCTCACATTGTTGCCCGTCTTCCGTTGCGCAAAATTTAATGTGCGCAGAATCTACCCATTTCACATATTGGCGCTGGACTTCACCGCTTTGATCGACATTATTGCCTGAGCAATCAGGAACATTACTATCATACTGAATAGCCATAGTGAGCAGTGGTAGCGTTGTAGCCATTGCTTCAGCATCAGGAAGTTGATAAACATACTTACCTAAGCTCCACTCTTCAGCACTTTTAACGACAAATAGTCCGTCTTCCCTAAAGTTATAATATTCGACACAAGAAACCTGTGGAATGGTCATCGCCCATAAACCTGCGATAAGCGGACGACTGACTAGCTCAATATTGTTTTTAACGGTTGGACGTTGGGCCTTTGGCGCAGCAGCGATATCATTTAAATTGGTTGTTGTGGGCATTGCTACCGGTGCTTTGTCTGCGGCATAAACGGCAGAGCTGAGTAATACCCCACTAAACAATAACGCATGCATCAAACCAAGCTTAGGTCTCTGTACAGAGTGACCAAAAAATACAGATTGAGCAGGAAGGTGTTGTACAGATGAATAAGGTCGCATATCTTGTGGCATCGCAATAATTTTCAGGTGGATGGAATACGATTTTCTCTTGGATCAAGAGTGCAGTGTAGACCCTATCGACGTCAAGTAGATTTTGTTGGTGACATGTGTGTATTGTTTTGTCATCACAGCATTTTTTTTGGAATATTACGAATCCCAAGCAGACCACTAAGCACAATCGCAGATGCCATTGCAAAAACCCATTGCCCACCGAATCGATCCCAAACCTGTCCAGCCAGAATTGAGCCAATGGCAACACCTAGCCCCCAGAGCATACTATAAAGTGCTTGTGCTCTTCCCTGTTGATCCGCTTTAAACTCACTAAAGATTAATCGCATTGCTATCGATTGAAATAAAGCAAAACTAAAAGCATGGACTGATTGTGCAAGCAGTTGAATAGATAAAAAAGTCGGGAATGCTGCGACTAGTACCCACCGAAAAGATGTCAGTGATAAACAGATTGCAATCGCACTCCGCCCATTTAAGTATGCAAGTACCTTTGCACTTTGGGTAAACATCAATACTTCAGCAAAGACGCCCACAGACCACAGCAATCCAATCGTTGAAGTACTGTACCCATAAGCTTTTAAGTAATTCGAATAAAAACTATAAAAAGGTGCATGCGACAATAACAGCAGAAAATGAATGACAAGAAAGCCCCAAACCATTGGCTTTTTAAACACTGGAATCAACGAAGAGGGATGCTCTGTTTTTGGAGCGGCTTGAGGCGGCTCAGCAATTATCCATGCATTGATAACAGCAATAATGGCCAATACAATCATTACAATCGGTAGGGTCGTAATAACATGCCACTTAAACCACCATCCTAAACCTAAGACTGCTGCAATAAATCCTAATGATCCCCACAAGCGGATGATTCCGTATTGATCCCTCTGCTTTCCCAGATAAAATAACGTCACCGCTTCGTATTGCGCCAAAATTGCATTTTGAAAAAAACTATAAAAAAATAACACTAGGATTAACCAGAACATCGTATGAGGAATAAATAGAATTGCAATCCATGCAATCAGTTCAGCCACAATACCGAGGCGCACCCAACGCATCCGTAGTCCGGAACGATCCGCACAATAACCCCACACGCTGGGTGCAATAATCCGTGAGATGACCGTGATCGCCGCAAGCCAACCGATCTGCTCTTTATTAAACCCCCGTCCTTCTAAATATAAGCTCCAGTAAGGCATAAATGCGCCTACCACCGCAAAGTAGAAAAAATAGAAGCCGGATAAACGCGCTTTTATAGGGATATTCACCTTAGATGCTTGCTGCATACGAATATGCCCCTTTATGCCCTTCAATTATTTTTTTAAGTTCTAATGTGGTTTCAGTAGCTTCTTATCGCTCTTTAGAGAGATCCTTGATCGAAGCAGGTTAGAAAAATATTTGACTCGCTGCATAGCAGGCGCCTCTATCCATGTGTAAGTGAAAAATGAACATACGACAAGAATAAAGGCACAGATAGAAACAACTCCCCAATGCTCGATTGGGGAAAAAGCTGAAGCATACTCAAAACCTAGCAAGAGTTTAAATAGAATAAAGAAAATTATGCCATGCAATAAATATAAGCTATAGCTCATTTCGCCTAAAAAAATAGACAACTTATGGGTTAAAATTCCGAATAAAGTATTTCCATTGGTGATCGCCACAAAGAAAACAAATAAAGCAATCGATAAGATATTAATATCTTGTTGGGTAAATAAGAAAAAGGTGACTAAAAGTAATATCACTAAGAAATAATCAGTAAGCTTATGATTCGCAAAAGCTGTGAGATATTTATTTCCGGTTAAAAGAGCTGAAGCAATGCCTACGCTAAAATAATAAACATATACCATGTCAAAAGGCAGGGTATAGAATAAATAGACGATTCCTAAACTCAATAACACATACAACGCAGAGACTCGTAATCCAATCAAAAAGCCAAAGAGTGGTAAGGTAAAATAGTAAAACCACTCATAAGGTAGCGACCACGCAACCCCTGCCATAATGACCCAGGTACTCTCTACGCCATTAAGATCAGGATGACCAAAAACAGTAAAACCTAGCCAATACATAAGATGATGAACAAATACGGAAAAACTTGTTATCAAACTAAAATTTGTCAAAATAAAAACAATCAACACTAAAATAAGCATCACAAAAAAATACAGCGGAACTAAACGCAGTACTCTTGAAATAAATAACTGAGTCCAATCAAAACGATTTTTTTTCTTTCTAGCATCAATCAGTTTGAATGAGAATAAAAAACCTGTGATAATAAAAAATAAAGCCACACCTATCTGACCGAAATTGGTATATAGCATTGATGGTGGAGCCTCCCAGCGACCAATCTTCAAGTATAAATACCAAATCATGCCGTGATGAAGAAAAACGCAGAGTGCCAAATAACCTCGGAGCCCATCGATAGATGGGAACTGACTAGAACGACTCGGTTGCAGATTGAAATGTTTAAACAGCTTAGATGCTGTCAATATTGCAACAAGTATTGGAAAAAATGCGAATATTGGGCTAAACGCACTCATTGGATCACCATCTGACTATATTCCATTATTGTAGTAACCCGCATCCCTTAGCCTATTTCTATTACACTCCCCAAACCAGAAAAGCGTTAATCAACTCCCTTTGCAATCGCTGCCATAGGCGGGATGACATCGGCATTTTGTGCACGATGGCGTAAAAAATGATCCATCAAAGTAATTGCTAACATCGCTTCTGCGATCGGTGTCGCACGAACACCGACACAAGGGTCATGACGCCCTTTGGTGACCACTTCGATCGCCTCTCCAGCCAGATTTACACTATGGCCAGCAGTTGTGATGCTAGCTGTTGGTTTTAATGCAATAGAAACACGAATATTTTGTCCACTTGAAATACCGCCTAATACCCCACCTGCATGATTTGCAGTAAAGCCATCAGGAGTCATTTCATCACGGGTTTCATGTCCAAACTGGCCTGCGACAGCAAACCCATCGCCAATTTCGACACCTTTTACCGCATTTATGCTCATCATGGCGTGGGCTATATCTGCATCTAGACGATCAAAAACAGGCTCGCCCCAGCCCACAGGTACATTCTCAGCAATAACCTCCAAACGTGCCCCACAGCTCGTTCCTTGGCGACGAAGATCGGTCACTAATGCTTCAAAACGCGGAATTGCCTCAGCATCACCACAGAAAAAGGGATTTTGATTAACGATAGACCAGTCAAGATGTTTGGCAACTTCATTACCAATCTGAGTAACATGGCCTCGAATCAAGATACCGAACTTCTCAGCAAGATATTTTTTTGCAATGCTTCCTGCTGCGACACGCATTGCCGTTTCACGTGCGCTAGAGCGCCCTCCACCGCGATAATCACGAAAACCATATTTCATGGTGTAGGTATAGTCGGCGTGGCCAGGGCGAAAAGTTTCCGCGATATTGCCGTAGTCTTTAGACTTTTGATCGGTATTGGCAATATATAAGCCAATTGGGGTGCCAGTGGTTTTACCTTCAAACACACCAGAAATAATCTTGACCAAGTCTTCTTCTTTACGCTGCGTTGCAAAGCTTGATGTACCCGGCTTACGACGATCTAAATCAATCTGTAAATCTGCTTCAGTCAAACTTAAGTTAGGTGGAACGCCATCTACGATGGCCATTAAGCCCACGCCATGCGACTCTCCGCATGTCGTTACTCGAAATAACTGCCCAATGGTATTACCGGCCATACATCTACCTGCTACATTAATTTTTTAAATTCAAATACTTTACGACTTATCATCTCAATTGCAAAACTTGCAATGATTACTCAGACAGCGCCAAAGCCGCTACGAATTGTGCGTGGTATTGACGACATTCGCTCGCCGTCAATGCAAAAACACCTGTGCCGCCTTGTGTGAAATGCAGCCAGTGGAATGGCACTTTAGGGAATAGTTGACGTAATGCCCATTCACTATTACCCACTTCAACAACAAGTAAGCCACGTGAGGATAGATACTCTGGTGCTTTGACCAATATATGTTTTACCAAATCTAATCCATCACGTCCGGCAGCCAAGGCCATTTCTGGCTCATGTAAAAACTCTTGAGGCAAATCAGCCATGTCAGAAGCATCGACATAAGGAGGGTTGGACACGATAAGATCGTATTGTTGCTGAGCTGGGATTTTTTCAAAAAGATTAGATTGAATCAGCGAGACTTGATTGTCTTTATTGTGGTGCTCAACATTGATTGACGCAACTTCTAACGCATCCCGTGATAAATCAGCACCGTCTACTTGTGCATCCTCAAACGCATAAGCACAAGCAATTGCAATACAACCAGAACCAGTACACAAGTCCAAAATGCGTTCAGGCACAAAAGCTGCATCGACGACAGGAGGCAAACGATTTACACCATCAACTGCGACGCCTAAACCATCTGTTAAAACGGGAGCAAAGCGATTTTGAATCAATTCAGCAATCGGCGAACGTGGAATTAGCACCCGCTCATCTACATAATAAGGTTGATTGCAGAAATAAGAAACGTTCAGCAAATATCCCAGTGGAACACGATCATTAATACGTTTAGCCAATAAATCAACAATTTGCTTTTTCTCAGACGGCAATAAGCGACTATCCAGAATCTGCTCATCCGCCGACCAATCTAAAGATAAAGTCTGTAATACAAGAGCAGAACTCTCGGCAAAAAAATCCTCCGTGCCTTGACCCAAATGCACCTCATATGCACGTAATGCGGTTACACCAAAGCGAATGAAATCCCGAATGGTATGCAAATTTTCGACTGCTTCGTCCAGGATTTCACGTTCAATATTTAGCGTTTCCACACAACTCTCCTCAGATTTTGCGCAAGACTTTTATTCAAGACTTGTGACCCAAGTATTTGGGCGGCATTAAGATGGGCTAGATTGTACCGTGAATTGCTTTCACAAGGCAGTTTTTTGGCTATTTTCATGATGCGATTTAGACCAAATGTTCACTTCCAATATGATTATTTGGTCTAAATAAAGACAGCTTAACTAGAGAATGGGGGCCTATAAGGAACTCAACCCGTTTGATCTGAAAGATTGTTTGTTCGTTGTACCTCAAATCCCTTTTGTTTTTCTACTGCCTCAGCATAGCTATTGGCATAATCCAAAGCGATAAAGTCCCCTTCAGGTTTACCTAATTTGAAAATACGTCGATTGCGTCGAAGCCGATCGTCTACGGTTTCAATATGAAACTGTTTCCGATGTGGACTCCATAAAATGACATATGATTCACTCGTAATCGAAAAATGCTCAGTAGACATAGGAACTCCTTGTATCATCTTAATAACGACAACCTACCGTCTTAGTTGTAGAGGAAACCCTGAAGAAAGGCAACACCTTAGGCTAAGGAAAACAGCATTAATTGTTCTGCTTATTTTATCTTTAACAGTCCAGCATGAATGGCGTTAATATTGCATGCTGTACAAACCAAATGGTTAATGAAACAGACTGAACGTATTCGAACTATCGCATTTTTTAAAGATGGAGTCTTTATGATTTTTAAGTCAATCAAGCCAACATGGCTTCGCGCGCTGCCCTTAACTCTCATGCTCAGCTTATCGAGCTTTAGCGCATGGGCAAAGCCACATGTAGTTTTGGTTGCTACAGGGGGAACAATTGCGGGTGCAGGCGCATCTGCAACCAATAGTGCCACCTATCAAGCTGCCAAAGTTCCCGTTGACGATCTGATTAATGCCGTGCCTCAAATGAAGGATATTGCAGATGTCGAAGGTGTTCAGGCCTTTCAAATGGCTTCTGAAAGTTTTACTGACAAAGAATTGCTCAGTCTCGCCCGTCAAGTCTCTGCGCTGGTCAAACGTGATGATGTGAACGGTATTGTAATCACCCATGGTACAGATACTTTGGAAGAAACAGCATTCTTCTTAAATCTTGTCGTGCACACGAACAAACCTATTGTTGTTGTCGGATCAATGCGACCCAGTACAGCCTTGTCTGCAGATGGTGCCCTCAATCTTTACGATGCTGTCGTTGTCGCTGCAGGTAAAGACTCTGCAGGAAAAGGGGTTTTAGTTGCGATGAATGATGAGATCCAATCCGGTCGCGATGTTAGTAAACGCATCAACATCCGTACTAATGCATTTGCAAGCCAATGGGGCGCACTAGGTATGGTTGTCGAAGGAAAAAGCTATTGGTTTAGACAACCGGTTAAACGCCATACTGGACAGTCTGAATTTAATATTGATGATATAAAGGGTGATGCACTGCCCCTTGTACAAATTGTTTATGGCTCCGACTCAATGATTGCAGCGCCTTATCTTGCAGTTGCAGATGCAGGCGCAAAGGCGATTATTCATGCAGGCACTGGAAACGGCTCAGTTGCCGGGTACTTGGTTGATACACTTAAAAAATTACGCAGCCAAGGCATCTTGATTGTACGTTCATCCCGAGTGCCTGATGGCTTTGTATTACGCAATGCTGAACAACCTGATGACAAATATGACTGGGTTGTTGCACATGACTTCAATCCCCAAAAGGCACGCTTGCTCACCTCTTTAGCACTGACTAAGACCAGTGACACAAAAGAGTTGCAACGGATTTTCTGGGAGTATTGATCCAAACCATGTAATTAAGCCTATCCCAAAGAGATAGGCTTAATTCGCTTGAAGCACTAACGCATAGTCAGCCCTTTGGCTTGCCTAGCTTTAATATACAATACGGTATGCTGGTCTGTCGTTTTTTGATAGCCATGAAAATAAACAGCCGCGATCCAATTAATCAATGGATCCGTCATGCCGTTCAAAAACGCATAATTCACATTATCCAAACGATGATGACGCATATGATGTTTTTTCGGCAAAAGTATCCAGCACGATTGTAAAAAACGAACCGATTTTGAGTCACTGTTATGGCACAAATAATGAGATACCTCGGCAATCGATGACCATATCGCAAAATAAACACCTAAACCAAAAATGACCGTTGGCAAAATGCCGAATAAAAATACAACAAGCCAAACGATTAAGAAAACCAATAGCCACACTTTAGAGCCGGATTCATCAATATAAATCTGCCATATCGGCTTATCTTCATAGCGCGGGATATCATGATGCAGATGAAAATTGGCAATAAATGGTCCAACAAGGGATGCGTAATGATCATTATGATCCATATAGAGGTGCACGAATCCGTTCACAAAGTCTGCTAAAACAAATGCGGCGACAAGACCAAAGATATGCCATGAAAAGCTCATACCGAGTTGAAAAAGAATAGCTAACAATCCAAGCTGAAGTGACACATTCAACCAAGCGACTATTTTATTGATATTTTTATAAATTGGTCGGGACTCGTAACGTTGCATTGCTGCAGAAAACTGAAGCTGTTTAAGGCTCCATTGTTTATCGTTCAAATATTGAGCGGATTGCTCAACATTTGGCAGAAGGAATTGTTGGATGATAGACATGACCAAATCCGCTTAGAGTTTTTATGCATAAGATCACTGATGATGACAATCAGTTTAATCTCAATATAACTTTAAAATGTGACTAATCTGTATATGAATCCGTTCAAGTAATTTAATCATTCAACATAAGCCAACAGCAAAAAATCGGCTATACTATTCCGCTTTTAATTTCACCCTTTTTACATTTAGCCAGAATCTCAATCAAACTTAAGGAGTCTCACCCATGACAGTTAAGCCGCAAGTCCCTACTGCCGCTGACATTCGTGAGGCATTCTTACGCTTTTTTGAAAGCAAAGGGCATACTCGCGTCCCGTCCAGCAGCCTGATTCCCGCCAATGACCCAACTTTGCTATTTACCAATGCTGGGATGAATCAGTTTAAAGATACCTTTTTGGGTCTAGATCCTCGTGATTATGTCCGTGCGACCTCTAGTCAAAAGTGCGTACGCGCTGGCGGAAAACATAACGACCTTGATAATGTCGGTTACACCGCACGCCACCATACCTTCTTCGAAATGCTGGGAAACTTTTCTTTCGGAGATTATTTCAAAAAAGAAGCGATTGCCTTTGCTTGGGAATTTCTGACCAGTCCCAACTGGATGAACATCCCTACAGATCGCCTCTATGTGACAATCTATGCAACTGACGATGAAGCATTTGGATTTTGGCAAAACGATATTGGTTTAGATGCTTCACGGATCATTCGTATTGGTGATAATAAAGGTGCTGCTTATGCGTCGGATAACTTCTGGGCCATGGGCGATACGGGCCCTTGTGGTCCTTGTACAGAAATTTTCTACGACCATGGTGCTGAGATAGCCGGCGGTTTACCCGGTACACCTGAAGAAGATGGTGACCGCTTTATTGAAATCTGGAACTGCGTGTTTATGCAGTTTAACCGCCAGAAAGATGGAACCTTACAACCTCTACCCGCCCCAAGTGTTGATACGGGTATGGGGTTAGAGCGTATCAGTGCAGTCATGCAACATGTACATGCTAACTATGAAATCGATTTATTCCAGCATCTGATTCAATCCGCGTGCAAGATTATTGGTATTGAAGATGTGGGACAACCCTCTTTACGCGTTGTTGCAGATCACGCTCGCTCATGTTCCTTTCTGATTGCCGATGGTGTTATTCCGAGCAATGAAGGCCGCGGTTATGTATTACGTCGTATCATTCGCCGTGCAGTTCGTCATGGGAATAAACTCGGGGCAACCGGCGCTTTCTTCTATCAAATGGTACAACCTTTAATTGATGTGATGGGCGCAGCTTATCCGGAGCTAATTGCACGTCGTGATGTCATCGAAGCAGCTCTACGTAAAGAAGAAGAACAATTTGCACGTACACTTGAACAAGGCTTAAAACTGCTTGAAGCTGAATTACCCAACCTAAAAGGTACGGTTATTGATGGCGAAACTGCATTTAAACTCTATGATACCTATGGTTTCCCCGTCGATTTAACTGCAGATATTGCACGTGAACGTGGCTTAACCGTGGATCAAGAAGGCTTTGAGTCCGCAATGAACGAACAGCGGCGTCGAGCACGTGAGGCAGGAAAATTTACTGTTGACTACAATAGCTTTATTAAAGTGGATAGTCAGACTCGATTTGACGGTTATGACGCGACCACGGGCTCAGGTCAAATCATTGCGCTTTATAAAGACAATCAACCTGTTGATACGCTCAGTGAAGGTGATGAGGGTTTCATTATCCTTAATCAAACGCCTTTTTATGCGGAATCCGGCGGTCAGGTAGGTGATACGGGGACACTAACGGGTTTGGATGGAATCTTTGAAGTACAGGATACCAAAAAATCTGGTAATGCGATTGTGCATCAAGGTGTGGTTACGATGGGTAGAATACAATCGAACCAGACTGTTGAAGCCGAGGTTAAACAGGACTTACGCGCAGCAATCTCACGCAATCACTCAGCAACTCACCTCCTCCATGCTGCGCTGCGCCAAGTTTTAGGTGAGCACGTCACTCAGAAAGGTTCGTTGGTCAGTGCCGACTTGCTGCGTTTCGATTTCTCCAATGATCAGGCTGTCACGCCAGAACAAATCGCTGCAGTTGAACGTCTCGTTGCTGAAGAAATCATAGGTAACTATGCAGTTGAAACTGAAGAAATGAGTATGGCCGATGCCAAGACTAAAGGTGCGATGATGCTCTTTGGTGAAAAATACGGCGATGAGGTTCGCGTATTGGCCATGGGTAATAAAGCTAATGATCAATATTTCTCTGTTGAACTCTGCGGTGGCATCCACGTGGATCGTACGGGTGACATTGGCCTATTAAAAATTACCAGTGAAGGGGGTATCGCCGCAGGTATTCGTCGCATCGAAGCGGTTACAGGTTTAAATGCTTTGAATTTCGTGCAAACTGGCGAGCGTCAGCTTTCACAAATTGCAGGTTTAACCAAAACAACCCGTGGTCAAACCTTCGAGAAAGTGAGTGCACTTGCTGATCGTAATCGTGATCTGGAAAAACAGATTGAGCGCTTAAATCAAAAGCTTGCGAATGCTGAGAGTGTGGAGCTTGCCGCGGCTGCACGTTGGGTTGGGGACGTTAAACTTCTTGTTTCTACACTTGAGCAAGTTGATGGTAAGTCGCTCCGTACGCTGCTTGATAGTGTGAAATCACGCTTACCTGAAAGTGTCATCGTACTCAGCGCAACGGATGGTGACAAAGTCAGTCTACTTGCTTCGGTAGCCTCCTCCCATACCCATAAAATCAAGGCCGGTGAGATTATTAGTCATCTAGCAGGCTTATTGGGCGGTAAAGGTGGTGGCAAACCAGATCTGGCTCAAGGTGGTGCACCGCTTACACCTGAATTTGTCCAAGTCATGCAAGATTTACCCGCATGGATTGAAGCAAAATTAGTTTAATGGCATTACCGTTTCATCGTTTAACGTTTATCAATTTTTAAGCAATTGCTCGACTTTACAATTAAGTCTGGCTTTTTTTGAAGAACAAAGGAATAACGGAGCACATGGCACTTATCGTCCAAAAATACGGCGGCACTTCAATGGGCACGCCTGAACGCATTTTGAATGTCTCACGTCGTGTCAAGCGTTGGCATGATCACGGTCATCAAGTTGTTGTTGTCGTTTCCGCTATGAGCGGCGAAACTAATCGTTTGATTGGTCTTGCCAAAGCCATTAGTGAGACACCGGATCCACGCGAACTTGATCAGATGCTTGCTACTGGTGAACAAGTTACGATAGCAATGCTAGCGATGTCTCTAAAAAGCATCGGCTTAAATGCAAAATCATACACGGGTGGCCAAGTCGTTATCCGGACAGATAGTTCATTTAATAAAGCTCGGATTCAATCAATCGATGAATCAGCAGTACGTAAAGATCTTGACGCAGGCTCAGTGGTTATCGTTGCTGGCTTTCAAGGAATCGATGATGATGGCAATGTCACGACCTTGGGTCGCGGCGGCTCTGATACGACGGGTGTTGCGATGGCTGCTGCACTCAAAGCCGATGAATGCCAAATTTATACTGACGTAGATGGGGTCTATACAACCGACCCTCGCGTCGCGCCTAAAGCCAAGAAACTAGATCGCATTACTTTTGAAGAAATGCTTGAAATGGCAAGCCTTGGCTCAAAAGTATTACAAATTCGCTCTGTTGAATTTGCAGGAAAATATCAAGTGCCGCTACGGGTTCTGTCAAGTTTTGACAATGAAAACGATGGCGCATACGACGATGACTTTAAACACAACGTCGGGACATTAATTACGACTGAATCGGAAACGACTATGGAACAACCCATTATCTCTGGTATCGCGTTTAACCGTGACGAAGCTAAACTTATTGTACGCGGCGTACCCGATCAACCTGGTATTGCCTCACGAATCCTCTCCCCAGTCGGCGATGCAAATATTGAAATCGATATGATCGTGCAAAATGTCGCTGCGGACGGAACAACGGACTTTACGTTTACTGTGAATCGTTCAGACTATAAAAAGACCCTTGATTTGATGCAACAAATTGGTCGAGATGTTGGCGCGCGTGAAGTCACAGGCGATGATACGATTGTTAAAGTATCGATCGTTGGTGTTGGAATGCGTTCGCATGCGGGTGTCGCTAGCCAGATGTTCCGTACATTGGGTGCGGAAGGCATTAATATCCAAATGATCTCAACTTCAGAAATTAAAATTTCCGTCGTAGTCAATGAAAAGTACTTGGAACTGGCTGTCCGTGCACTGCATACCGCATTTGAATTGGACCGCGTAACAGGTGAAAGTCGCGCTCAAGCGTAATCAGAAGATTAAAACTTCAAATCCAGCAGCTTAGGAATAGACTGCTGGATGATACTTATTGTATCTTACGGTAACAAAGAACGCTAAAACGCGAACTATACTGCAATTTTTTTAATAAAAATGGTCTTAGGGTCTGTTAAGGCGGATTGCTTTACGCCATACTGCATACAGTAAAGAGGCAACTGATGGCAAGCCCATCAATGCTGACACAATGAAACAAGGAGAGTAAATATGCTGATTCTGACTCGTAGAGTGGGCGAAACGTTAATGGTTGGCGATGAAGTCAGCGTCACCGTATTAGGCGTTAAGGGTAATCAAGTTCGTATTGGTGTGAATGCACCTAAAGAAGTATCGGTTCACCGTGAGGAAATTTATCAACGCATTCAACATGAGCGTGCGATGCATGAGCACCTGCAGCATTTAGAGCAGGATTATCAACCCTCATTTGATGATGAACCATTTAATCGTTGATCTTTTTCATATCAATGAATAAATACGCATTGATATGAAGTAAATTGCTCATCCTCGTCATGCATTATTTTGAATAGACCTTTCCTCAAATTTAAAATAAGCTTTGATGAATATCATGGCTTATTTTTTTATTGAGCGTTGTTTATCATATTTAATTTTTTATGACTTAAAATTAGAAAAAAATATATAGATCGAATGATTTTATGATTTAATTCGCACCCTACGCCTTTAGCTCAACTGGATAGAGCACCTGCCTCCTAAGCGGAAGAAGTGGGTTCGAGTCCCGCAGGGCGTACCATTTTTTTGCTTTATTTTTGTTTACGATTGATGAGTGATTCTCGCACGAATTTCGGTATATTCGGTTTCACTCGCATTCACCCACCCTGTAAATTCGACACGAAAACTCCGACCAGACATCCGCAACAAAGAAATCGCTTTTAATCCATAATCTTTTTGGCTTTCATCAGCGACATACCAGTTAATGCTCGGAAATCCTCGTACACCGTACAACCCTTTTACGAGAAACTCTACAGTCTTACAAATTCGGGCTTCAAAATTTTTATCATGAGGTGAATAAAAAATAATGACACAATCTGTTTCTCCACCCAGAACAAAAGAGAATGTTTTATAAATTAAATCCATGATAAAAAAACTTTGTTCCTGAGCAGGTACCCGCTAAAAATTGTTAAACTTTTAAAATTGAAAACTCACCAAATCCTTTATTTTTTCACCTCAATGTCAAACGTATAAACAGTTCCAGCCTTCTTAAATATTTTTGATCGATGACCTAATTAACACACCAAGCAAAAGCACTACTCGCTCATACTTAAAAATGTATGAATTAGAATGAAATTCGACTGCAACCTATATTAACAATAAAATGATAACTAGTTAACACTTTGTTTGAGTATTTTTAAGCTCAACGACATTTCTCGTGTCTTCAATGATTCAAAATTCGCTTTAGTGCCTAAAAATCATAAATCCTCTTTTATTCGCTTTCGATTGCCCCTAACATAGCCACTTGAATTTAAATGCTCTATTGAAATCGGTTTGAAGGATTGTTTTATGCGCGCCAGTCAGTTTTTTTTCTCCACATTGCGCGATACGCCAAGTGATGCAGAGGTCATTAGCCATCAACTGATGCTCCGTGCAGGTTTGATTCGTAGACTCGCATCTGGCTTATACACGTGGATGCCGCTGGGCTTACGTGTATTGCAAAAAGTAGAAAACATAGTGCGTGAAGAAATGAACGCAAGTCATGCACTTGAGTTAAAAATGCCAGTCACTCAACCCGCTGAACTCTGGCAAGAATCTGGGCGCTACCAAGCTTATGGTCCAGAGCTTTTGCGCTTTAAAGATCGTCATGACCGCCCATTTGTACTCGGACCTACACACGAAGAAGTGATTACAGATATTGCCCGTGAAACACTAAAAAGCTATAAGCAGTTGCCCGTTAATTTTTATCAAATTCAGACCAAGTTTCGTGATGAAATTCGCCCACGCTTTGGTGTGATGCGTTCTCGCGAATTTTTGATGAAAGACGCCTACTCGTTTCATACCACACGTGAATCTTTAGCTGAAACATATCAAGTCATGTATGACACCTACAGCCGAATCTTTACCAGATTAGGTTTGAACTTTCGTGCAGTTCAGGCCGATACGGGCTCTATTGGTGGTTTTGCATCTCATGAGTTCCACGTTCTTGCGGATAGTGGTGAAGATGATATCGTCTTTTCTAATCTCTCAAGCTTTGCAGCCAACATCGAGAAAGCTGAAGCTATCAGTACGGGTGAACGCCCAGCAGCCAGCGTTGCGCTAACATTGGTTGATACGCCGAATCAAAAGACCATTGATGAAGTAAGCCAATTTTTAAATGTGACTAAGGACAAAACGGTTAAAACCCTCATTGTTCATGGCATTGCAGATGAAACAGGCAAGCATACTTTCGTTGCACTGGCACTGCGCGGTGATCACACCCTCAATGATATTAAAGCAGAGAAGATTGATGAAGTAGCTTCTCCTCTCACTTTCGCAAGTGATGAAGAAATTAAGGCACTTGGGCTAAGCATTGGTTATATCGGTGTACACGGTTTACCTATTCCGCTCTTTGTTGACCGTGCAGCGGCAGTGCTTGCTGATTTTGTTGCGGGTGCAAATGCGGAAAATCAGCACGCAACAGGTGTCAATTGGGACCGTGATGCGCAGATTACGCGTATCGTTGATATTCGTAATGTTGTTGAAGGTGATCCCTCACCTGATGGTCAAGGCACACTTACCATTAAGCGCGGCATTGAAGTGGGTCATATTTTCCAACTTGGACAGAAGTATTCTGAAGCCTTAAACTGCAAGGTTTTAGGTGAAGATGGTAAACCTTTGGTCGTGACCATGGGTTGCTATGGGATTGGTGTAACACGTGTGGTTGCAGCGGCAATAGAACAAAACTACGATGATAGCGGGATCTTATGGCCACAAGCGATTGCGCCGTTTACTGTCGCGATTGTCGCTATGAATCCAGCAAAATCTCCTCGAGCGGTTGCTGCCAGTGAAGAGCTCTATGCTGAACTGACTGCCCTTGGGCTCGACGTACTTCTCGATGATCGTAATGAGCGCCCAGGCGTTAAATTCGCTGATCTTGAGCTGATTGGTATTCCACATCGCGTTGTTATTGGTGAGCGTGGGCTTGATGCTGGAACATTTGAATACCGCGGACGTCGTGATAGCGAAGCACGTGAATTAACGAAAGATGAGCTATTCGCCTTATTAAAAGCTTAATTCGCATATACCCTATTGACCAAAACTGAGAAATGCGAGGCTAGTGAAGGCTGGCCTCGCATCTTTAGAAACTCACTGTCCCAATACGAAAGCTTTTATAACGTACAATATTAAGGAATTAAAGCCTCCAACTTTTGACGATATGCATCAGGAATTCGATCAGATTTCTGTGTATCAAAATCAAAATAAACCTGTACGGCCTTTCCTTTTGCGACTAAAACATCACTCTGCCATGCCTCTTGAACGACTACAAATGAGGAGTTTCCTACACGTTCAATCCCTGTTTTTAAAATCACCTCTTGCCCATAGTGTGTTTGAGCAACAAAATCAATTTCAATACGAGCCAAAATCAAAGTCAGTTTCTTGATATCCAGCTCAGGGGTAAAAATTCGAAAAACAGGTTCACGTGCCGCCTCAAACCACCCTGCAATCACTGTATTATTGATATGACCAAACGCATCAGTTTCATAGAAGCGTGGTAAAACCGTCATATTAAACATAAATATTCCTAAATAGTATAAACGAACAAAAACAGCACCTAGTCGATGCTGAATGTTACTTTCTTAAGCTAACCTTTCAAAAAAACAGGAATTAATGAGGTTAAGGGTGCACGAATCTCAGCACATTCATTTATGAGTTGATGAGAGGCATCTTCAATTAAGAGGGTCACTTTCGTACGAAATTTTCGATGCACGTATTTATTATTATATCGCCAATCTACCGTCTGATCACGTGCCCCTTGAACCAACCATACTGGAAAACGACTGGCTGGTAACTGCTCCATATACGGCATCCAGCGACTCAATGCCAATATCCAACTCATCGCCATTGCACGTGGTTGTAGTGGATCTTGCAGGCGAACAAACCGCAGGAACTCAGGGTTGCTATTATTGCGTCTAAAACTGCGTGGGATATTACGCTTCACTTTGCGAATTAAAGATAAACCAACTGGATTATGCCACCATGCACTTTTTGCAGGACGTACTAAGGGAGACATTAACAACAGACGATCAACAATTGGGGGCTGCTTTCTAGCACACGACTTAAGGACATGATCCATCCAAATCGCACAGCCTGTGCTCTGACCAGCTCCTAGCCAAGGTTTTGGCAGTTCATTAGTACCCTGATCAGTAACCCATTGATGAATATCTTTTAACACAGATTGATAGACTGAAAAATCAGTTATACCCGTCTCTTCACCAGAGGAAAGGCCATGACCAGGAAGATCAAATGACAGCACTGCATAGTTCTGCGAAAGTAACTCTGAAATCATCGGTTGATAAAGTGCCGAGTGCTCTAAATAACCATGCAGTAACCATAGGGTTCCGATCGCTTTGCCGAGTGGTTTAAAAATCTGAACATGAATTCTATGATCACCCGCACGAAGATAGCCTTGATGATGAATCGCAGAAAGCTGATCTAATGCATATAAAGCACGATAGCCGCGTAGCGAATCCGAGTCTTCGTTAAGATCGAGCGATAATGGCGGTAATTCTCGCGCGGTTTTTATACGGTCTGGAGCCGGTAACTGGCGCTCGCTAAAAGCTTCCGGTAAAACAACCGTACTCCCCACCTTAGCTTTAGTTTTTTTGAGTTTTGATATTTTAATGCGGGGGGTCTTTATATTCTGAACCTGAGTTTTAGATTCAATTCCACGCAAACGATCCATAATATTTTTCGTAGTGGGACGGTTTAAGGATGCAGCGTTTTCTTCATTTATTTGATTAACTGATTTTGCGATCTCAGCCATGATATCCATCCAGTTTTACACGTCATCTCAAGCCTAGCATACATGAAAGTACCGTACGACATCCACTAAGGCACCTCTCGGCACCCAACAACACCAAACCAACGATCACGGGTAAATGCAACAAGCTCATGTAGTGCTCGACGTGTATGGGTCAAGTTCCGAGCATCAGGCCACCATGGTGCAGGATCACCCGGTAAAGGTGCAGGCACCGCAACAGTTTCAATCCCATTCATAGCGAAGAGCCAACGTGCTCGGGGAATATGCCACTCATCGGTGACCAACTCCACACGCGGAGCTCCACCTAATTTCTGCAGCATTAATGCACTAAACCGGGCATTCTCACAGGTATTCATGCTGCGGGCCTCAAGCCATTGAGCTGTGACTCCCTTACTTTTAAGCCACGCTTGCATGTAAGGCGCTTCTACACCACTTAAAAATATCGGCAACTGAGTTGCTTGATGCTGACTTATAGCTTGTAATAACCGGAGTTGGCTAAAGATATTGGGAATAATATTACCTTGATCATCACGGGTAAGCCCTCCGCCCAGCACAACGATTGCTTGAGCCGTATTTTTTGATCCATCTAGAACAGGTTGAGGAGGCAAGTTTGTCAGATCAATCTTTGTTTCTGGATGATCGGCCCCCTTCTCAAGTATTGACTCATCGGCCAATTGCTGAATCTTACGTTTTTCATCTAATGTTCTTGCGTGGCTGAGCTCTTTAGCCAAATCTGTTTTAGATTGAGGCTTTTTGTCAGGAGTCAGTTCTTTAGAATTTGCAAGAATAGCGTTTTGTTTCGTTGATGTGAGCAGTAATGTCTTAGATTGAACCTGATCTTTTGTTTCATTTACGTCGGATGCAGATGCATCATCTGAAATAGCAACACTGGTTTGATGACTTGCTGCTGCAATAGGATTGACCTTGATATCAATTTTATTCAGATTTTTTAAAATAAAATCAGATAAGAAGGATGTCGTTGATAATAAAGTCAGGATCACAATCAGTAATATGAGCCACGCAACCATTTTTCCAAATCCATGTAGGAATAATCGACCATGCCGCTTTTTAGCTGGCGCTGACGAAACTTCTGTAGGCTTAGAAATTTCAGGCTGACTCATCGTATGCTCCGATTGGTACAACAGGTTCACGCTCAAGCTTGACAGAAAAGCGTGACCAAACGTCTGCCTGAACTGCCATCGACAATGCCAATACATCATGAGATGTGGCACCACCATAGTTCACAAGTACCAGAGCTTGCTTTTCATACATTCCTACACAACCAGCGATCCCGCCCAATCTTCGTCCTTTCCAACCCACCTGATCAATAAGCCAGCCAGCGGCCAGTTTCACCTGACCATCGGACTGCGGATAACCAGAAATCTGCGGCCACTCAGCTTTAAGACGCTCAAATTGACTTTTTGAGACGCATGGATTTTTAAAGAAACTTCCTGCATTCGCGATTTTATTTGGGTCTGGCAGTTTTTGACTACGGATATGAATAATTGCATTTGCAACTGATAACGGTGTTGGATGTTCACCAGCGGCTTGAATGACATCTCCATACCCTAGCACTAATTGTGGCTTCTTGCTGAGTGCAAAACGTACTGAAACGATGACCCATTCGCCGTCTTGTTGCTTGAACAGACTATCTCTATATGCAAACTGACACTCTTCAGGGCGTAAATCATGCAACTGCCCAGCGCGATCCATTGCTTGAACAGAATACAATCGATCAACGATCTCAACCCCGTATGCCCCAATATTTTGAACTGGCGCCGCACCGACAGTGCCTGGAATGAGTGCCAAGTTTTCGAGTCCAAACCAACCTCGTGCAATCGTTTCCATCACCAACTGATGCCACGATTCCCCTGCCATAACCTCAATAATGACTCTGTCACCATCGGTACGTAATAGTCGAATTCCTTTAAGCATTGGACGAATAACCAAGGCATTCAATGTATTTGGCAATAATAAATTACTGCCACCACCTAAAATTAACCGGGGTAAACGCTTAGCGGTTACGGATTGCAAAATATTTGAAAGGGCACGGATACTATAAACTTCTGCGACAAAGCGCGCCGTACAAGGTAAACGTAAAGTATTTAAACGATCTAGCGGTGAGTTCTCATTCAACGTTATCTGTTGGATCATGTTTGTTTTTTCCAATGGCGGACCCAAGCGGATGCACTGCTTTCAATATGATGAATCACCCGTTCAAAATCATGTGCTTCACCATAGTAGGGATCTGGAACTGACTGCAAAGGATATATGGGATCATGCTCACTCATCAGGGCTAACTTAGCAATAGAGTGTCCTTTGTTGATTTGCGGTGCTATCCGTAAGAGCCAATTCTGAAGATCTGACAAATTGGCATGATCCATGGCTAGAATCAAATCAAATTCGAAGAAATCCTGATCGCGAACTTGTCTGGCTTTCAGTGCAGACAAATCATAACCATGCTGCAAAGCATGGTGTTGGCTACGTCGATCAGGTGACACACTGGGGTGATAATTACTCGTGCCCGCAGAATCCACCGCTAATTGAAGCCCGTTCCTCTTAGCAATCGTTTTTAAAATCACTTCAGCCGTCGGTGAACGGCAGATATTTCCCAGACAGACACACAGCACGCGACTTGGAATAACCGTCATCCATTGCAACCCTATTAATAATATTTAAAAACGTATGCTATTGAAAATAATGGATAACAGAATCAGACAATAGGAAGAATTTCATCACAAAAATTGATCACCAACGACGAGATCAAAGCCAATATATCTTATAACGATGATCAGTTAAATTCGGTGACTATATTGCTTCAGCTTGTCCTGAATTGTGTGCTTAATCGTTATTTAGCTGATTAAGCACGCAGTTTTATAGGCTGGGATTCTTCACTACACCAATGAAAGGTAGATTTCTATAACGTCCTGCCGCATCTAAACCACAGCCCACCACAAATTTATTGGGGACTTGGAAACCGCAGTAATCAATTTTGATTTCTTTTTTCCGCGTTTCGGGCTTATCAAGCAGTGTCGCGACACGAATGCTATTAGCACCGCGCGAACCCAAAATTTCAGTTAGACGAAATAACGTTAACCCAGTATCAACGATGTCTTCACAAATAATGACATCTTTACCACGGATAGGATGAGTTAAATCTTTAAGAATTTCAATATCACCCGATGATACAGTGCCATCTTTATAACTAGATACTGCCATGAAATCGATGATCAACTCCAAGTCCACGGCCCTCATCAGGTCTGCCATAAAGATACACGAACCTTTTAAAATACCGATTAATACGAGATTTTTATTTCCAGCGTAGTCTTGGCTAATTTGCTGACCCAGTTGAATAACTCGCTGCTTAATTTGTTCAGCGGTATATAAGACTTCTAGATTAGGGTTCGTAAACTCGGATGGAATGATAGATGCGTTCAAGGAAGAGGATTGATTTGACATAGTTTGCAATGGTTTGCTTGGGGAATAAGAAATACTATTAGATTGGGCCCTATCAGTCAAACAGCTAACGTCCTCATTTCACAGTATCAAACTTCAAACCGTTCTTATATACATGCCATGGTGAGCTTTGATGAGGTGCGTAGCTCTGCTTATTGATGATGAGAATATACAACAAAAAGTGATCAAATTTCATTGTAAAATCAATAACACATTAGACCAATAATTTTCAGTCAGTCATGAATAGAAAATACTCTGAATATAACCAGTTGCAGGAATTATATAATGCAAGGATTTAGCTTCGATACGGTTCGTAAAATCGTCTGTGCAGCAGCTAGCAGACATACACTTGGGTCGATCTGTCTTGAGCTCGGCATCAAGCATGTGCTTTTCGTGACTGACCCTGGCATCATCAAATTTAATCTGCACTTAGATGCCCTTAAAAGCCTTGAACAAGCAGGCCTTCAAGTCACAATCTGTGCAGATGTCCAGGCCGATCCACCAGAACATATTGTTGTCCACGCAACTGAGTCCGCTAAAGTACAAGGCATTGATGGTGTCATTGGTTATGGCGGTGGTAGCTCCATGGATGTTGCAAAACTTATTGCACTCCTCGCAAACCCTGCACAATCTCAAAATATTTCAGAGATTTATGGTGTTAACAACATCATCGGTAAACGCCTCCCTCTCATTCAAATTCCGACTACAGCCGGTACAGGTTCAGAAGTCACCGCTGTTGCAATCGTGACGACAGGCGAAACAACTAAAATGGGGGTGGTTTCACCCACTCTATTTGCGGATGTTGCAATACTTGATGCAGAGCTCACACTCGACCTTCCCGCTGCGGTAACAGCCGCTACGGGTATAGATGCCATGGTTCATGCCATTGAAGCTTTTACTAGTCAACATAAAAAAAATCCCTATTCAGATATGCTTGCACGTGAAGCGTTGAAACTCTTAGATCAACATCTACAAACTGCTGTACATCATGGTCACGACATCAACGCTCGTGAAAAAATGTTGTTGGGTGCCATGATGGCTGGACAAGCTTTTGCGAACTCACCGGTCGCAGCGGTTCACGCATTAGCGTATCCATTAGGTGGGCACTATCACATACCACATGGATTATCGAATGCATTAGTCCTCATTCCTGTGCTAAGATTCAACTTGTTACATGCAACAGATTTATATGCAGAGCTCTATCGCACGCTTGAGCCTGCGGTAACCGGCAATAGCGATGAACTTGCAGAGAAATTAATCCAAAGACTGGAACAACATATTAAACACAGTGGATTACCAAAGAACTTAAGCGAAATGCGAATTAAAGACGCTCATGGTGATATTCATGCGATTCCACCTGAACACTTACCCATACTTGCTGCAGATGCCATGAAACAAACCAGACTACTTATCAATAACCCGCGTCCGCTGGTTGAAGCTGATGCCCTTGCGATCTATCAGGCAGCCTATTCATGACCCGTGCCACTCCCCACATCCGTGCAGACTACATCTGGTACACCGATATTCCCACCCGTTGGGCGGATAACGATATCTATGGACACGTCAACAATGTCATGTATTACAGTTACTTTGATACTATTGTTAATCGTTACCTGATTGAACTTGGTGGTCTTGATATCCAACACGGTCATGTCATTGGTTTAGTCGTCGACTCTGGTTGCAGCTACTTTTCACCTGTGGCATTTCCCGATCGGCTTGAAGGCGGCCTGCGCGTTGCTCATCTTGGACACTCATCAGTTTATTATGAAATTGGCATCTTTCATGAAGGTGCAGATGCAACCACAGCGCAAGGTCGCTTTGTGCATGTTTTTGTTGATCGCGAGTCGCGTAAGCCTGTAGCCATCCCAGCCGATTTGCGAGAAAAGCTAGCGTTGCTTCTAAAGATGGAAAGTGAGTGATTTAAGGATATGCCGATCATTTTTTGGAAATTACAGACAGAGGATAAAGAGCATTATCGTCAAGGTTTAGCATATTTATGAAATTGGATAAAATTCGCATTGCTACTCTTGCCGATGCTTTTGAAATCGCCACTCTCGTCAATGCAGCCTATCGCCCCAAGTCTGATCAAGCAGGTTGGACACATGAATCTAACCTTATTTCAGGTTCTCGCACAAGCTATGACCAGATTATTGAAATCATACAAAAAAATGATTCGATTATTTTAGTTGGCATTCATGATACAAAAATTTATGCCTGTGTACATATCGAAAAAACAGATGATCATTGCTATATCGGCATGCTGGCAGTGGCTCCAGCATCACAAGATTCAGGGTTAGGCAAAGAAATGCTCAACCGTGCTGAACAGTTTGCTATCGACTACTTCTCAGCTGAAAAATTTGTAATGATAGTCTTATCCGCGCGCCATGAATTAATCTCTTTTTATATTAGACGCGGATATCAAAAGACAGGTACGAGTATGGACTATCCCTTATCTGCAGGTGTTGGTTTGCCTAAACAAAATAACCTGAGGATAGAAGTACTCGAAAAAGTCGTGGCCCTGAGAACATTATCCAGCTAAACCCTCTTTCATCACCAGCTCAATAATCTCGCCCTCAAACTCAGTTAGAAGTGGCGCAACAACTGGGTCAATGACAAGCAGCTCGCGTGCTTTAATTTGCGCTTGTTTAATTCGTAATTCTTTACGCTGTACAGGGGTAATCTCATCTGGAGTAACATTGGTAATTTCAAGCTGAGTTTGTGGCCAGTCTTCTTTCAATGCTTCGAGCAGTCCATGACGCATTTCAGCGGTTAAAACACGATGTTCAGCTGCGATTACAAACTCAATAGCGCCGCCAATTGCACCCCGCATCAATCCGTGCTGACCTAGACTTAAGACCCCGCCAAACAACTTTCCAACAAGCGCTCGTTCGCGAAGCCAATATTCCCATTTTTCAGCTGTCCACTCACCAGATAACTCAGCAACGGGATGAGCCAGAATTTCAAAAGGATTCAAATCACCTGACTGGTAAATGGTTGTTGCAGCCTGTACCGAAGTGGTACTCTCCTCAAGTGGTACATGGAGCAGCTCATCGACAACGATACTCTTTCCACGCTCAACAAACTCAATTTGATCGTCGACTGATGTATCTGTTGTTAGGATCTCATGGGCAGAATTTAAAATCTGTTCATCATCAACCCTATCTTCGACATGATCATCTTGGCTTGCTAAAAACGATTGATCGGCATATTCAGCATCATGTGCATCAATCCTCTCAGCAGATAGCTCAACTTGCTCTTCATGATCAATGCTATCTGAGCTCACTGATGCAGGCAACTCATGCACCTGAAGAAATGTTTCTTCAGCGGGTTCAACAATGACAGGACTGGATTCCGCAATAGGGTGATGAATAACACTCGATGGAATTACTTCACTGTTTTTTTTTAGTTCAACATCATCATTTGACTCTAAACGCTCTGGTTGAGTGGTTTGATGCGCATGAATATGATCAGACCCAAGACCAGAAGACTCGTGGTTTTGCTTTATGACTACGGTCTCGGTCACAGCCAATGGTCTAAAAGCAAGTAAACGCAAAACACACATCTCAAAGCCTTGTTGAGCCGTCACTGCGAGCTTCAAATCCGCACGCCCTTGCAGTGCAATCTGATAATACAATTGCACATCTTGACGATCTAGACTCGAAGCCAATTGATGCAGAATTTCTGCTTCAAGTGGTGTTCCGATATCGGCTTGTTTAGGCAATAACTGAGCAAGTGCAACTTGATGCAAGAGAGTGATCAACTGATCAAGTACAGCACTCACATCCACAGCTTGTTGGGTTAGATCAAATAGTATCTTTGCAACGCGATCACCCTGCCCTTGATGAATGGCCTGTAATAAATGTGCAACTTGGCTACGATCGAGCAGACCCAGCATGGTTTGCACATCAGCGCCCTGTACACTGCCTTGTCCATAAGCAATCGCTTGATCGGTCAACGACATGGCATCACGAAGTGACCCTTGTGCGGATTCTGCCAACAACCAAAGTGCAGCATCATCAAATGCAATTTGCTCTTTACCCAGTACCTGTGCCAGGTGATCATGAATTTCCTGTCGTGGCAGTGGTCTCAACGTAAATTGCAAACAACGGGATAAAACCGTCACCGGCAATTTCTGGGGATCCGTTGTCGCCAACAAAAACTTAACGTGCTCAGGGGGCTCCTCTAGTGTTTTAAGCAGGGCATTAAAACTATGTGTCGACAGCATATGAACTTCGTCGATCAAATAAACCTTATAACGCCCCTGAGTGGGTGCATAAGGGACATTATCCAGTAGCTCACGTGTATCTTCGACTTTAGTACGAGATGCAGCATCAATTTCAATCAGATCAATAAATCGACCTTCATCGATTGCCCGGCAAGTTCCACATACACCACAGGGTGTCGCAGTAATGCCCGTCTCACAATTTAGGCATTTCGATAAAATACGTGCAATCGTTGTTTTACCAACCCCCCGTGTACCCGTAAATAAGTAAGCATGATGTAATCGACCACGCTCAAGTGCGCTGCCTAGTGCACGCGATACATGCGTCTGCCCTACCAATTCCGCAAAATTGCGAGGACGATACTTACGCGCTAAAACTTGATACATGCAGACTTCCAACTAAAAACACGGGGGAGAATAATAAAAAACGATCATCAAATCGATTCAGGTGGATGCTTGTCGCACCGTAAATTTTAACATAAGTCTAGGATAACTAATTTAACAAGGGTAAACACGCACGTTTTAATTTTTGACACAACAAAAGCAATGTCCAAAATCCGTTTTAAACGTCTTAATGCTCAATCATAAATTCATTCTGCTGTTGCTGCATTCACCTTTTCCCAGCAATGCAATAAATATTCAACATCCCAGGCAGCACGATGTTGTCGTCCTAACTCTTTTTTTGTTGTCTCTAAAATATCGAATAAGGGCTCATCAAATACATCTGGAGCGGCTAAAACATCTTGCGACATCAAACGGATCATGAGCCATATGGCATCCCCAACCACAAAGGTCATGCTTTGACCACACGCCGTGAATAAAGCTTGTATCCAGCGCAAATCATAACGAGGAACATCACTATAAAGCACCTGACCCGCAAGACTTTCATTCATGCGTTGGCATAACCAATGGGGGTCAACACCATCTTCAAATAGTTGCTTAAGACTAATACCATGGATTCTTTGCGAATCTTCACTCCAATCCACCCATTCTTTAATATCACTCGGATTAATTAAGTAACTTTCTATTTTCCCTAATTCTGAGCCCCATGCCACCTCGATCGGAAATGATCGTGCCGATAGACTTGAAGCTTCACAATCAATAAAAATAGGTCGATGAGGGATATTTTCTAAACTCATAACCAACCTCGACGACCATTAATCACTTTATCTGCCAATTGCAATGTCCGTTGACTGAGCCACCAGAATCGAGGGTCTCCACCCATAGAATCCATGCTATAACTTGTGACAAATGCAATACTCAGCTCTCGATCAGGATCGCACCATGCACCTGAACCGTTATACCCCATATGACCAAAACCATTCGGAACACGTTTGCCCATCGTGATTACACGATGGTACCCGAGACGCCAACTCATCGAAATTGGCATGACGCGATCACGACGGCGATGTTGAATCGTTGCTAGTTGACTCATCGTTTTTTGCGAAAGATAGGATTTGCCTTCAAACTCACCACCCGCGGCAAGCACTGCATATATCTTTGCTAATGCTCGAGCGCTGAATACGCCATTGAACGCAGGCATACAGGCTTGCAGGGCATCATCACTAAACAAATCAAATTGCCCCATCTTTTTGGGAACCAGTGCATCTCTGACATCTAAAGGATCTTGTCCAAAGAATTTTAAGATACTCTGTGTTGCTGTCAGCGTTGGCGGTGCCTTAGAACGCGGCTTGGAATTTTCTGGGGGATTTGAGTGTGTTGCTGGCGGCTTGCGATATGGTCGCGCAACCCGCTCAAGCTCCGTATCCGGCGTACCGAAATACGCTTCTCCAGTCAGTCCAAGGGGTTCAACCAGTTCTCGCTCGAAAGTCACTGCGAGCGGCTCTTGCATTACTTTTTCAATGACACCACCCACTAACCAGCCGAAACTCAATGCTTGATATGCGCTTGCAGAGTTAGGCTCAAATCGGGGTATCGCTTGTTCATAGGCTTTAAGCATCGCATCCCAATCCAGCATCATTTCAGCAGAATGGATGACGTGGCGGATATCATAAAGTCCTGAGGAATGAGACAATAAATGGCGTAAGGTAATATTTTCCTTACCTAAAATTCCAAATTCTGGCCAATACTCACGAACAGGACGATCGTAATCCAGATAGCCTTTATCAACGAGGATATGAACAAGCGTTGCGAGCACTCCTTTGCCCGTTGAATATGAAAGACTTAAGGTATCCTCTTGCCACAATGTCGCACCTTGCTGTAATCCCATCCATAAATCAGCAACCAACTCCCCACGAAAATAGACGGCTAATGCCACACCGCCTTTGCGATTCAGAGGGATGACCTGACGCAACGCTTGCATCAACGGTTCAAATTCTGGCGTACACGATCCATTAACCACATATTCGGTTTGTCCGCGTAACTGCTGAATGAGGTTAAGGATCTCCATGGATTATTATTCCTGTATTAAATATCTTTGCGATCTAACGTCTTTATTAATAGTTATTGCATTTTTATAGTTAATAAGCCTAATAAACTGGATTGTACAGAGAATTATGCTTTTTTCTAGTGTATTCATCAGACTAAACCCCTAGTTCGCGCAATATTAATGCAGGAGAGGTATTCCAGAGAGAACGTACTCGGCTTAATCCAACCACAACTGTTATTATCATCATGAATAGCGGTGCGACAACCCACCATGCGCCATGCAAACCTACCGCTAAATCAAATCGCCACGCCAAAACCAAACCGACCACTTCAGCAATCACTACTGCAAGCAATCCAGCAGAAAATCCTAAACTGGCAAGCTCTAGCATCAAACGTAAGCGCAATTGCGACTTTGAAGCACCTAAGGTTCGCAGTAAGGCGGCTTCGCGCTTCCGCTCATCCATCGTGGAGTGGATACTTGCAAGCAACACCAGAAGGCCAGATAAACCAACCAGGCTTGCAAGCAGAGTTAATGCTTGTCCTAGCATATCAAGCAAATGACGGATTTCTTGCAAAATCGCATCGATATCAATCAGCATCGTTGTTGGGAATTGTTGAATCACCGTGGCTAATTTTCGATGATCGCTTTCGGGTAAATAAAAACTACCGAGATAGCTTCCTGCATTGACATCCAAGGACCCTTTTGAATACATAAAAAAGAAATTGGGCTTAAAACTATCCCAGTCAACTGATCGTAAACTGACAACAGTGGCAACAAGCCGCCCTTCAGGCAAGCTCATTTCAATACGGTCCCCCAAATGAATTCCAAGTTTACCTGCCAATTTCGTCTCGACTGAAACTTGCATTGGAGCAGTAAATGGATGTCCAGCAACCAAAGCATTATCAGATGGAATTTGATCAGTCATCGTCAGATTGAGTTCACGTTCAAGTCTATTCTCTCGTCGAAGCTGACTACCCAATTCATGATCATTAATGCTTTTTAATCTCCCTTTAACACTGGGGTAAAGTGGCGTACTCACCCAATGATACTGAGCAATTGCTGCTGTAAATGCATCTTTTTGATCAGGAGGAAGCCCGTATACAAACTGATTCGGAGTACCTAGTGGCAGGCTGGTTTGCCAGCGGTTAAGCAAATCGCCGCGCAATAACAAGACAACGCCGATCAGGCCCAGCCCCATGGCTAAAGAAACAATTTGCAATGCAGTCGTTGCAGGTTGGCGTAATAAAGCCGACTCCACACGTCCACTGCGTTTCACAGCGATAATGACCAACCAAGCTATGGCAAAAATGACTAAGAAAACAACACTGATAGCGACAAGGATTATTAAACTAAACCATAGTTTTCCAGTTTGCAAAACCACAAAGCCCAGTAATGCAGCCCAAGCTAATCCAAAAATAAACAATGAAGACCAGACCCGTGAATGAACACCTAATACCGAAAACACACTTGTTCCCAAGTCTGTACGCAAAACTTTTAACGGTGAAACTCGGAGCATTTGTAATAACGCAGGCAAAGCAAAACCCAAAAGCGTCACTGTCGCCGTGAGCATCCCTGTAAGCAATGGTGCTTTGATAAACAGTAAAGGTTGAAAGTTAATTTCCAGTGACGGTAAGGTATCTCGCAACATTATTAACAAACCTTCTGCAAAAAATGCTCCAAGACCCAAACCCATCAGTACTGCAATCCCCCAAACCACCCAGAGCACGCCTAAATACGCAAACCAGATCTGTAGCCGTGTGGCACCGAGACAGCGAATTAAGGCGAGACCATCTATCTGCTTTGCTGCAAAACGTCTAGCTGACAACGCCACCGCAATACCGCATAAGACAACGGTCAGTAGTCCTGCGACTTGTGCGTAATCACTTAATAAACGAATCGGCTGATTTAATCGATTATTGTTCTGCACCGCTGTCCTTAATCGTTCCGCACTGGTTAATAGTCTTTGATTTTCCTTAATAAAACTACTCACCACATCAGGTGAACCTGCGAGTAACAATCGATACTCTAATCGACTCCCGGGTTGTATGATCTGCGCTTGAGCAATGTCATCCATACTCATGATAATAGACGGTGAAAAGCCAGTCATACCGAGCTCACGATTCGCATCTCGACGAATCACTCCAGCAATCCTTAGATTAGCCTCACCAATGCGGATAGACTGTCCTATCGCAACCTGTAATACATCCAATAACCGTGGTTCGACCCAAACTGTCCCTTTTAAAGGCGCATGACTCTGTCGTACCTCTCCACTCTGAAACTCTATCGATAAATCACCGCGTAGCGGAAAGTTGGCTTCTACGGCCTTTACGCTGGACAGGGCGAACTGTTCACCTGCTTGTGCCATCGAACTAAACGCCAAAACGTGGCTTTGTTTCAATGCAAAAGCACGTGTGTTCCAAGCAGATTGAATGGGTGACGTGCTGGTAACCGCAATATCCGCAGCCAATAACTGTCCTGCTTGCTGTTGTACCGCACTTAATAACGTACGGGTTGTAAACTGCAACATCGTCGTTGCTGTTACAGCTAAAATTAATGCCGTAATCAACAGCCCCAATGTACGACTACCTATACTTTGCCTGAGAAGCACGCTAAAAACACTCATGATCCCAAACCTACCCTCTCATCCAATACAGAAGCCAGAGATGGAATATTATGAGGTTGCTCATCAGCGTCCAAATAACCTGCAACCAAATGAAGCTGTCGATTACAACGACGAGCCAAGGTAAGATCGTGCGTTACGACAACCAATGTAGTCCCCTGCTCGCGATTTAGCTCAAATAATAAATCTTCGATATCATTTGCCGTTTGGCCATCTAAATTTCCAGTCGGCTCATCCGCAAAAATAATTTTTGGCTCATGGACCAATGCTCGGGCGATTGCAACGCGTTGTTGCTCGCCGCCGGATAACACTCTGGGGTGCTGAAGCTTTCTAGCTGAAAGTCCTACGCGATCCAGCATATTCCCGGCAAACTCACGGGCTTGTTTTGCCGGAATACGTCGAGCGAGTGTTAAGGGTAAAGCCACATTCTCTAGGGCACTTAAATGCGGCAATAACTGAAATGATTGAAAAACAAACCCGATATAATCTAAACGAATTCGAGCACGTTGATCTTCGTTTAAATCTTGCAGTGGCTCATCAAAGATACGGATTTTTCCTGAAGCAGCGGTATCTAGCCCCGCAAGCAAACCCAGCAATGTTGACTTTCCTGAACCAGATCGCCCCGTAATCGCAACTTGTTCGCCTTGACAAATCTGAAAAGAAATATCATTTAAGACCGTTAACAAACCCGCTTCAGTCTTGACGATTTGAGTGACATGTTCTACTTGAATCGCGACAAGCTTTTCTGGATGATGTTTTACGTCAGAGTTTAAACGTGGATCAATAATGCTTCTATTCTGCGCGGAGGTCTCTGACGGCTCCCCAACCAACAAATCCGACATAAAAGTACCCTTAAAGATTGATATCGCTTGAAACGAGAATGACATGCAAGATTTAAAACATTACAGATTACTATCAGCTTTATCTGACACGATAACTCGAAAACTGAAGACACCCAGTTGGATTTTGTTAATGGGAATGAGTGTTTTAGTCACTGCTGGTGCACATGCTAAGAGCGTGTTGATTGTTGGTGATAGTTTGAGTGCAGGTTACGGGATTGATCCCCAAAACGGCTGGGTCAACAAATTGCAAACGACCTTAGATCTTAAGAGAAAAGGACAGCATCAAATCATCAATGCCAGTGTCAGCGGCGAGACATCCAGCGGCGGACTCACTCGACTGCCAAAACTTCTAAAGACCTATAAGCCCGATATCGTCATTTTAGAACTTGGCGGCAATGATGGTTTACGAGGTCAGCCCCCAGCGATCCTACAAAGTAATTTGACGCATATGATCAAACTGAGTCAAGCCAATCATGCGAAGGTGATATTACTGGGAATGAGAATACCACCCAGCTATGGTAGCGCTTATACGACAGCCTTTAGCGATACATTTAAAACTGTTGCTAAAACCGAGAAAGTGACGTTTATTCCCTTCTTTTTAGAAGGCGTGGCAGGACATCCTGAATTAATACAAGCGGATGGTATCCACCCTAGAACGGAAGCCCAGACACGGTTACTGCAGAATGTATTGCCAACTATCGAGAAAATATTAAAATAATTTTTATTGTAATAAGATGCCACACATGTGATTAAGGCGTCACAATTCCCTCAGGATGTTTTGGCAAATCATCCTGAATATCCCACCAGCTAGACTTTGATGCCACATACGCATGTACAGATGGTCGTACCGTCAGTGGCTCATCCAGTAAGCCAGCACGAATACGCATTACACCCGGCAAATTTGAACGCGCACTATAGATGGGTGATCCACATCGGGAGCAAAAGAAACGTTTCTTTCCTGGTGATGATTCATACTGCGTTAATAATTCCAAACCAGTAATGAGTTCAAAATTTGACGTTAAGACTGGGGTGTTCGTTGCAAAAGGGCCACCTTGGGCTCTACGACACTGAGCACAATGACACACTTGGATGGGTTCTAGCGCTGCGTCGATTTTAAATTTAACCCCACCACAGAGACAGCTGCCAGTTATCATCAAAAAATCCTTCTAAGATCATGTCATAGTTATGCTAAATATTAACCTTGATAGTACCAGTGCCAAGGTTCGTATTGGTATCCGTAAATATTATTTCGTGGGAAAGACATGATAAAACCAAATTGCTTTGCATATTGAACTAACCATTGAAAACTCTCGGTCTGTTCAAATGCCTCTTCTAGCAATGCACAATTCTCAGTACCGATATCAATCGCACGCCCAGTATGGTGTTCGCTATATCCGGGAATTGCGCTGACAGCCAAAATTTGCTCAAGGGGCAAACCACTGAGTTTTTTCCGTTGTATGATTTCTACCTGACGATCGACACTGCGAAACGCTGAGACAACAAAAAAATCAATACCTTGTGCCTTTGCAGTCTCATGCATTTTAAACCATGCACCCGCGGCATGTGGCTCAAGATGATATTCACGGCCATCCTCATCCGCAGCAATCAAGACGAGATCTTTGGCCTCAGGCTGTAAAACTAACCCTCGCTCCAGAACGATCTCAGATGGAATCCCAAGCTCATGCAATATCGAAGCGATACGTTGACGATATCTTAAAGATTCCACCCGTTCTCTACCTTAGCCGTTACGCTTAGCAAAGTCTTGCATAAATGCAACCAAAGCCTGTACGGCTTCTAAAGGAACCGCATTATAAAGACTCGCACGCATTCCTCCGACAGAGCGGTGTCCGGCTAAATTCAATAGGCCCGCAGCAGTACTTTCAGCAAGGAAAGCTTTTTCAAGCGATGAGTCTGCCAAGGTAAAAGGCACATTCATTTTGGAGCGATTTGCAGGATTGATTGGATTGGCATAAAAACCACTTCGATCAATATAATCGTATAGTAATGTTGCTTTCTCTTGATTGAGTTTCTGCATGGCTGTTAATCCACCCTGCTCGATCAACCACTCAAATACCAATCCAGCCAAATACCAACCAAACGTTGGTGGTGTATTGATCATCGAACCACTGTTAGCCTGTTTAGCGTAGTCTAATAGACTTGGGATAGTGGATTGTGCTTTCCCAATCAAGTCCTCTCGGACAATAACCAAAGTCAGTCCTGCTGGACCAATATTTTTTTGTGCGCCCGCATAAATCAAACCAAATTTAGAAACATCAAGTGGTTCTGACAGGATTGAAGATGAAAAGTCTGCAACCAGTGGGGCTTCAACCTCAGGAATGAAATCATATTGCAATCCACCTATGGTTTCATTCGGTGTGTAATGTACATAGGCAGCATCAGGGGTCAAATTCCATGTCGACTGCGCTGGAACATGGTGATAATGATCAGCGCCACTTGTCGCTGCAATATTCACATTTCCGTAGCGCTGCGCCTCTTTGATTGCACCTTGAGCCCAAATACCAGTATCAATATAGTCGGCTGTTTGGCCTGCGCCAAGCAAGTTTAATGGCACAGCCGAAAATTGCAGCGTGGCGCCACCTTGCAAAAATAATACTTTGTAATTCGAAGGAATACCTAAAAGTGAGCGTAAATCGGCTTCCGCTTTGTCTGCTGCGCCAACGAAATCTTTACTGCGATGGCTCATTTCCATGATGGACATGCCTGTACTATGCCAGTCAGGAAGCTCAGATTGAGCACGATTGAGTACGGCAGTAGGCAGTGCGGCAGGACCTGCACAGAAGTTAAAAGCACGCATGAAAATATGTCCTTGCGAAGTAAAATAACAATGGAAAAAACAGTTCTAATTTAAGGCACATATTTAACCATATTTTTGAACCTGATAACGACGAGATTCATCTCGTTTATTCTTATGCCCCAGACAAACACATTTGTTGTGTAAATTAATTCATGCTATCGATTTGAAAAAAACTGCTAAATTTAGATTTAGTACTACTTGCGTATCTGTTTTACGTGTGTTTTGATATCTCCACTAATTATAGAGTGTTACTTTTTCCATTAAGTCTGTTGCCAAGGTCGGCACAGAGTTTTCTATCAATAAACAAAGGACTGTCATTGCGGTTTGCCCGTCAAAGACTCCAAAAAATGAGGGTTTTTATATGCGGGCATCGCTAAATCATGTCTATCGCCTTGTCTGGGATTTGACGCGTCAACTCTGGATACCAGTCGCTGAAACAAGCTCCTCTCATGGTAAATCAAGTCGATCAAGCAAAGCGGGTACTGTTGCTTTATTGAGTATCGGCGTACTTGGGCTAATCGGCAATCACGCCTCTGCCCTCCCAACTAACGCTCAAATCACATCGGGAAACGGCACCTTCAGTCAAAGTGGCACTGCGCTCACAATCACTCAACAAACTCAAAATCTGGCAACCAATTGGCAAAGCTTTGATATCGGTGCCAATGAAAAAGTCAACTTCATTCAACCCAATAGCAGTTCAATTGCCCTAAACCGAGTTTCCGGACAAAACGCTAGCCAAATTCTGGGGAGTTTAACAGCCAATGGACAAGTCTTTTTACTGAACCCAAATGGCATACTTTTCGGAGCTAATGCACAAGTCAATGTCGGCGGTCTAGTTGCCAGTACCTTGAACTTAAGTGATCAAGACTTCCTTCAAGGAAATTTTAAATTTAGTGGATCAAGCAATGCAGGCATAACGAATGCAGGCAGTATTAACACAACAGCAGGCGGATATATCGCACTCCTTGGTGCAAATATCAGTAATACTGGTAATTTAATTGCCTCTAAAGGCAACGTGTCTCTTGCTGCTGGTCAGCAAGTGACGCTCCAACTTGCTAATGGCAGCTTATTAGGACTCACTGTCGATCAAGGTGCCATCAATGCATTGGTTGAAAACAAAGGTGTGATTCAAGCTAATGGTGGGCAAATCTTTTTGAACGCACAAGCAGCTGATGCACTTACAAAAACAGTCGTGAACAATACCGGTATCATTGAAGCCAATAGCATCAGTGATATCGGGGGGATAGTACGTTTGGTCAGTGATGGCGGAGAAATTTCCAGCACGAATAGCATCACCGCAAGTACTCTAACAGCCCGCTCAACAAATGACACCATACTGAATGCAGGTAATGCAATTGCAACACTTGGAAAGACTGATGTTGGCGGCAACTTCGTTTTAAATAACACGCGCGCAATTACTCAATCTGATGCTTTAACCGTCGGAGGTACGTCCATGTTTAACGCGGGTGCTCATCAAATCACACTGGTCCACTCAGACAATAATTTGTCTGGAGCGGTTACGCTGAATAACAGCGGGACCAACGATGCCAGCATCAATAATGGCAAAAATACATTAACTCTTGCCGCCTCTAATATTGGTGGCAATCTCAATATTATTGGAAACAATCAACTTGTATTGAGTGGAAATATTACCACTGGGGGCACGCAGACTTACAATAATCCGATCACGTTAGCGAATGACATCACCATAACCAGCGATACGGGTAATGTCACTTTTGTTGGCAGCATCGATAATGCAACATTATTAGCTGCCAAAAGCTTAACTATTAATTCGCCAAAGGGTGCAGTGACTTTCGTCTCGCCTGTAGGCGGTCTTAACAATGCGATTCATAGCCTAAACATTAATAGTCTCACATTCAGTGCAGGCGGCTCGACCAACTCAAATATCCTTAATATTGGCCAAGGTGGGCTCCAAATATCTACAACAGCTGGGGGTATAGCACAAGGAGGAACGTTCACAGTAGCCGGAACATCAAGCTTTAGCGCGGGTGATGGTAATGCTATTTTACTGACGAATACAGGTAATCATTTTACTGGGGCTGTAACGGCTATTGGTTCGGGGATTACCATCAGTGATGCAGGTAATCTTAATATCGCATCACTGAAAAATAGTCCGAATCAGGCTGTTCGCTTAACCGCTGGCGGGACATTAAATCTTGCGGCGGGAGATATTAATACTGGCAGCGCGGACTTGACCCTCCAAGCCAATGGTGGAACCTTAGATATCAGTGCGAACTTAGGTGGTGCCAATATTTCCGTAGCAGGATCTCAGGGCATAACGATCAATAAGCACATCCATGCAACAAATAGCCTTACTCTCAATAGTGATAAGGGCTCAATCAATGAAGGCGTATCTGGTGTTATTACGACACCAATGCTCAATAGCTCATCAACTGGCGATACGTCCCTTAATCAAAAAAATAGTATTGAAACCCTGTATACAGCAACTGCTAAAAATTTCAGTTTGCTAAACGATATTAACTTAAGTATTGGTCATTCAATTGATGCTGAAACGGTGACTGTTCAAACATCGGCGAAGAAAAACTTGACGTTGAATGGGCAAATCACAACATCCAGTAGCGCGAGTAATGCGCTTGTCTTAGCAGTAGGGGGTGCCTTTACAAATAATACGCTTCAGGATGCATTAGTTACAAACAACGGCGGACACTGGCTAATCTGGTCACAAAGTCCAAGTTTTAATCATAGTGAAGGTCTCGGTAAACCTGAAGACTTTCTACAATATAATGCTGTTTATGGTCAGACGCCCATTCAAGGGACAGGTAATGGGCTTCTTTACACTCTTGCGCCCATTGCAGGTGCTGTTTTAATTGGTGAAACTGTCAAAAACTATGATGGCAATACAACGGCTCACTTATCTCCTTTAAATTACGTTGTTGAAGGTACAGTAAATGGTGATCTAATTACCTTAAGTACGCCAAATATTGGCACTTATGACAGCAAGAACGTCGGTGAAAAAATTAATGTCCGTGTTTCTGGGGTAGATATTGTCAGTGCAAAACATGGCGCAGCAATCGTATATGGCTATCAAGTCCGTACAAACGCAAATGGTTACATCGGCAAGATCAAACCAGCACCAGTTTCAATTACGGGCTTAAGCGGAACTGATCGTGTGTATAACGGCAGTGCACTGAACAACCTGAAAGGGACAGCAACCATTGTTGGATTAGTGGGTACAGAAACGCTTACGTTAAAAAACGCTACAACAGGAACGCTGGCAAGTCCAAATGCGGGTAGCCAAGCCATTTCCACTGAAATATCGTTGGAAGATGGGAGTGGGCTTGCCAGTAATTACATCCTAACCCAGCCTATCCTCCCCAATGTCAACATCAGTCCTGCCGCACTGACCGTGACAGGATTAAGTGGGACGGATAGAACCTATAACGGCAGTACGCTTAATGTCTTAAACGGAACTGGGGTTTTACATGGTTTAGTCGGAACTGAAACCTTACTTCTCAATAATACAACCACGGGTACGTTAAGTAGTGCCAATGTCGGCAGTCAGGAAATCAGCACTAACTTCACGCTGAGTAATGATACTGGCTTAGCCAGTAATTACTACGTGATTCAGCCAAGCTTGCCTAATGTCAACATCACACCTGCTCGTGTAATCGTAATAGGCTTAGGCGGGACAAATCGTGTTTATAACGGGACGTCCCAAATCAACCTGACTGGATCAGCCTCGCTCTTTGGTTTAATCGATGGAGAAACTTTAACACTCAATAACACTACCACTGGGATTTTAAACAATCCTAATGCTGGAAACCAAACTGCCTTGAGTACCGTAACACTCAGCAATGGCACCGGATTGGCAAGTAACTACACATTAACTCAAGCCACAATACAGAACATCATCATCAGTCCTGCCCCTTTAACAATATCGGGCTTAACGGGAACAAACCGTTCTTACAATGGTAGCGTCATAGACAACCTAACAGGTACAGCGACACTCAATGGATTAGTGGGTAATGAAACCCTGACCTTGAATAATACTGAGACAGGTATTTTGACCAGCGCCAATGCAGGAAACCAAGGGGTAACTACTATAGCAACGCTTGCAAATGGTTCTGGGCTTGCAAGCAATTATACCTTAACTCAAGCGACACTCCCCTCTGTCACGATTAGTCCTGCGCTATTGACTGTCAGTGGTCTAAGCGGAACAGACCGTCCCTATAACGGAAGTACACTTAATATCTTAAGTGGTACAGGCATCTTAAATGGTTTGGTAAACGGTGAGTCACTGGTTTTGAATAACACGACTACGGGTACATTAAGTAGCCCGAATGTCGGTAGTAGAACAATTACTACAACACTTAATCTGAGTAATGGTGCTGGAGGACTCGCAAGCAACTACACCTTGGTACAGCCGACATTGCCGAACGTAAATATTACGCCAGCGCCGCTTATTGTTACGGGTCTGGGTGGCACAGATCGCATTTACAATGGAACGACTATTGACCCCCTAAAAGGTACCGCCACCTTGTTTGGTTTAGTCAATGGTGAAACCCTAACCATGAATAATACATCGACCGGAACACTAGCAAGTGCAAATGTGGGTAGTCAGGGCGTCACCACAGCAATTACTTTAGGCAATGGCACAGGTCTGGCCAGTAATTATCAGTTGACTCAAGCGATATTACCGAATGTCACCATTAGTCCTGCACCTCTGACCATTACTGCGAATAATCTGCAGAAAAACGAAGGAACGCCTAACCCACCATTGACCACTACTGTACACGGGCTCGTTGATGGTGAGACATTGAACAACTTAAGTGGAACTTTACAGTTGAGCACGGATGCAACGCAAACATCTGGGCCTGGCAATTATGGCATTATCCCAGCAGGATTAACTTCAACGAATTATACCATTCAGTATGTTAATGGCACCTTAAGCATTGTCTCTAGTAATCATAGCCCTGGTTATGAGGGAACATTAGCTTCTTTGCTATTACCTCTACCCGAAGTCAATTTAAAAACACCGCCCGTAGTCATTCCAGGATTGGATCTACTACGCGTACAGGGAACAGGCATTAGCTTGCCTGACGGCGCACAGGATTTCTAACTTTATTTAACTCATTCAATAACGCCTCGTACAGTGCAATCGGATGTGCCTGTACGAATCGTACGAGAACCTAATCCATGTATTTTTCATCACCTAAACTTCGCTTTTTAACCGCCAGCCTGGGTCTAATTACAGGTAGTGCTTTTGCTCTGACTCCTCCAGATGCTGGGCAAACGCTCCAGCAGCTACAAGCACCACCTCCGCCAACCGCACAGACGAAATCAGCACCCGTCTTAACTAGCAACACAAAATTAAATGAGAACATAACTGGCGCAGAGAATCCAACTATACCCTTCTCGCGTTTACGCTATAGCGGTAATACACGCTATGATCAAGTCGTTCTCGACAAAATTGTAGGGCCATTGACTGGACCTCTTCGACTCAGTGACTTACGCAGTGCAGCTCAGCGTATTACGCTTCATTATCGCCAGCATGGATACCTCTTAGCCAGGGCTTATTTGCCGCCACAAGATATTACAAAGGGCGTAATCACGATTGCCATTTTGGAAGGCCGTTTAGATCATATCAACCTGACAAACTCCAGCCATTTATCGACGAAGCAAATCCAGTCACTCTTAGACAACCAGCAGCCGAGTAATCAACCTGTCCGTACAGATGATGCAAATCGCGCACTATTATTGACTCAAGCAATCCCAGGGGTTGGTACAGTACAAGGGAGCTTAAGACCGAGTGCAACTATTGGCAGCACGGAGTTAGATGTCACGGTGACTGAGGGTCCACAGGTAACCGGATATGTAGGATTGGATAACAGCGGTAATCGATATACAGGTGCTGAACGCTTAACAGGCGGGGTTTATTTCAACAATCTGACTAGTTTTGGTGATCAACTTAATCTCCAAGGTGTAGTCACCAATCAAGATCGCATGGATTATGGACGGATCGCATGGGATGCCCCTGTAGGGAGCAGCGGATTACGTTTAGGGGCTGCTTTTAGTAATTTACGCTATAGTCTTGGTGAGAGTTTTAAGATTTTAGACGCCCATGGCATTGCTCGCACCAAAGCGATCTATGGCAGCTTTCCAATATTGGCAACACCGACAAGTCATATCAATGCCAATCTCTCACTAGAACGTCGTGATCTCACCGATATTACAGGATTGGTAAATCTGGATAACAGAAGATCACTAGATACCGCAATCCTTACTTTGAGTGGTGACTTTAGAGATACGTTATTACTCACACCCGCAGTTAATGCATGGCGCGTAACTACGGCTGCAGGTAAGTTAGATCTCAAAACACAAAGTGTCTCCATCATTGATGACAAAACTGCCCAAACCGCAGGTCATTATGACAAAGTCACGGTTAGTTTTACTCGAGAGCAATTACTCCCCGCGAGTTTCAGTCTCTATCTGTCAGGTCTGGCTCAGCGCAGTAACAAAAATTTAGACTCTTCAGAACAGATTACTTTAGGGGGAGGAAATGGTATTCGAGCCTATCCTGAAGGTGAAGCTCCGGGAGACCAAGGTTGGATTGGTACAGCAGAGTTACGTTATCGTCTAAACTCAGAGCTTCAACTGACCAGTTTTTATGATGCTGGAACTATACAAGCGAACCACTTCCCCTATATCAATCAAAACAACAATCGACATCTTTCCGGATTCGGAGTCGGAGCGAATAGTAATTGGGGGCCTTTTAATCTCAAAGCCAATTTAGCTTGGCGAGGAAACAGCAGTACACCAACCAGCGATACCGATCGTAGTCCGCGTATATGGGTTCAAGGCAGTTACTTTTTTTAACCCCCAAAATAATCTTTCATGAAAGCTACTCGGTATATCATGACTGAGTAGTTCTATTTTTTTATAATATCTTATTACGCCATTTTAAATGGATAATGACTCCGAATCTCTGCATATTATTTATAATATATTATAGACTTTTCAATCATAATTTTTTATATCACCATTAAAAAGACCTCTTATCGCTATTTTTTACCTATAGTCTGATTTAACTAGAGAGATAACGAGTTTTCATCCCTAATTAGGCAGATTAGGACATTTCTAAAAATCGTTCATTTAGATGTATTATTACGTAACCCATGGTCGATCTAGAATTCTGTGATTAGATTACTCAATATATTGAAACATAAAGCATTACTTATCTTTCTATTGGTCATTACCGTCGTTTTCGGTATTTTTTTGACCGTAAAAGTCACTGAATATGCTAACGCTCAAGCGTATGACTTCTTTTTAACACAAGCTAAACTCGTCGCAGCCGCAGCAGACCCTGATGATATTCGTAGCTTTAGTGGAGACTCTTCAGAGTTAACTACACCCGCCTATAATCTGACTTTAGAACGTCTTACGCGAATTAAACAGAGCATGAAAGATGCTCGATTTGTTTATTTAATGCGTTTAGATCACAACCAAGTGCATTTCATATTTGACACGGAAGATACCCACTCCAAGGATTACTCGCCTCCAGGTGAGGTATTTAATAATCCATCCAAAGAGCTTAGAGATATATTCATAACAGGTCAGCCCTTTGTAGAAGGCCCCTTCCATGACCAGTGGGGAGATTGGGTTTCTGCACATGCACCTATTTACGACCCTCGTAGCGGAAAAATTATTGCAATATCGGGGATAGATATTAATGCTGCGACGTGGTCTAAACATGTAAAATTTTACAAATATGCCAGTGCTTTAATTTCTGCCCTTTTAGTCAGCTTTATGTTCGGCTGTATTTTTTTACATAATGCCGTTAAGCATTGGCAAGAAGCTGAAGACCAAGTCAACAAAATGGCACGCTTTGATGCCTTAACCGGTCTTCCCAATCGTTACTTAATCAATGAAATCCTCGAACGCGTCATTCTTGACGCCGAAAAAAATGAAAAGAAATTTGCCCTTTTATTTATGGATATCAATAATTTTAAGTGGGTTAACGATACCCTTGGGTACTCGACAGGTGATAAGTTATTACAAATCATCGCAAGCCGACTAAGGCAAGTTTTGCGCAGAGCGGATATCTTTGGACGCATTGGTGGCGATGAATTTGTTTTTATTCTTGAAAACTTAGTGGACACCCATGAAAACGCATTAACTATCGCTGAAAAAATTCAAAATACGCTCTCCATGCCTATAACAACTCATGGATTAGAAAATTTTTCCATACTTGCAAGTGTTGGTATAGCCATTTACCCCAAGCATGGCGAAACTGCTGAAAGATTAATGTCCAATGCAGACTATGCAATGTATCAAGCCAAGAAAAATCCATTTTCCCAGATTGTATTTTTTACACATGAATAAATCTTTGCACGATAAAAAGGACGCCAATGGCGTCCTTTTGTTTATCATGAATTAATTAAGAGGATTAATCTGCATCATTCGCAGTTGATGTGTCCTCTTGGGCTTCGGAAGTTTCAGTAGACGTATCAACAATCTCTTGATCATCACTACCTTCTGTTACCTCACCCTCAATCACATCATCATCAGCACAGACGCCATCCAAACAAACCACGCCGACCAATGTTTCACTATCGCCTAAACGAATCAGCATCACGCCTTGCGCGTTTCGACCCACAGAACGAATTTCGGCAACACGGGTACGAACTAACGTTCCGCCATCTGAAATCAGAAGAAGTTCATTACTGTCATTCACGGCGGTTGCTCGAACGAGCTCACCATTACGCTCACTCGTTTGCACCGCGATAACGCCTTGACCACCACGATGGCGAACAGGGAATGCATCAACCGTAGTACGCTTACCAAAGCCGTTCGCACATGCAGTCAGAACTTCACCCGACTCTGGTGCCACGACAAGTGAAACAATACGTGAAGCATCATCGATACGCATACCACGTACACCCATGGCTGTACGTCCCACAACGCGCACTTCATTTTCATCAAAACGAATTGCTTTACCTTCATTGCTAAATAGCATGATTTGTTGTGTACCATCCGTAATGGCAACACCAATCAAGGTATCATTTTCAGACAACTCAATAGCACGTAAACCGACACTGCGAGGACGACTAAACTGCTCTAATTCAACGCGTTTTACGGTACCGTCTGCAGTTGCCATAAACACATAATGTGACTCAGGGAAATCCATCAAAGGCAGAATTGCAGTGACGCTCTCACCGTCTTCTAGCGGCAATAAATTGACTATTGGGCGCCCTTTAGACCCACGACTTGCTTGCGGTACATCATACACTTTGAGCCAATAAACCTTGCCACTGCAGGTAAAGCACAATACAGTCGCATGATTTGAAGCAACAACTAAATGCTCAATATAATCATCTTCTTTCATGCTCGTCGCAGACTTACCACGACCACCACGACGCTGTGCAGCATAGTCATCCAGCGGTTGAGTTTTCGCATAACCTGATTTTGAAACAGTCAGTACAACTTGCTCTTCAGGAATCAAATCTGCACGTGAGAAATCGATACGTGATTCAACGATCGCAGTACGACGCGCATCACCATACTGTGCAAGAACTTGACGCAACTCACCACGGATAATTTCCATCAACTTGGTAAAGCTATCAAGAATAGATTGTAATTCAGCAATTTCACCCAAAATTTCAGTGTATTCAGCAAGTAACTTGTCTTGCTCCAAACCTGTCAAACGATGTAAACGAAGCTCTAGAATTGCACCGACTTGCGCAGGTGACATGCGGTATTGATCACCAGTCAAGCCAAAAGGACTCGCCGGATCTTCACCTTCGATATAGTCTGGACGAATGGAGCGATGACCTGATTTTTCAAGCAGTGCTAATACGCCACCCGCCTGCCATTGACCTTCAAGCAAACGTACGCGGGCTTCGCTGGGGTTAGCTGAAGTTTTGATGGTCTCAATAATGCCATCAATATTGGCCAAAGCAACGGCCAAACCTTCTAATAAATGTCCGCGTTCGCGTGCTTTGCGTAATTCAAATAAAGTACGGCGCGTTACAACTTCCTGACGATGGCGAATAAACGCAGCAATCAGATCTTTAAGGTTTTTAAGACCAGGCTGCCCATTCTCCAAAGCGACCATGTTGATGCTATACGATGTTTCAAGTGGCGTATTAATAAATAAATTATTAATAATGACCTCAGCATTTTCATTACGCTTGAGGTCAACAACGATCCGCATGCCGTCCTTATCAGACTCATCGCGCAATTCGCTAATGCCTTCCAGTTTCTTTTCTTTAACCAGCTCAGCGATGCGTTCAATCAGCTTTGCTTTATTGACCTGATAAGGAATTTCGGTATAAACAATACTGACCCGATTGGTTTTTTCATCTTCCTCAAGATGATATTTTCCACGGATATGTAGTCGTCCCTTACCTGTACGGTAGGCATCAACAATACCGCTTTTACCATAGATAATACCGCCCGTTGGAAAGTCTGGGCCAGAGATATGCTCCATCAAGCCTTCAACGGTAATATCACTATCATCGACATATGCCAAACAGGCGTTGAGTACTTCAGTAATATTGTGCGGCGCCATATTGGTCGCCATACCCACCGCAATCCCTGCCGATCCATTGATCAGCAGATTTGGGATGCGGGTTGGCATAACCTTGGGAATGCGTTCAGAACCATCATAGTTGTCTTCCCAATCGACGGTATCTTTTTCCAAATCGACAATGATGTCGTGAGCCAACTTGGTCATCCGGATCTCGGTATAACGCATCGCTGCTGGTTCATCCCCATCAACCGAACCGAAATTGCCCTGACCATCCACCAAAAGGTAACGCAAGCTAAATGGCTGTGCCATACGAACCAAAGTATGGTAAACCGCTGTATCACCGTGTGGGTGATACTTACCGATCACGTCGCCGACTACACGGGCTGATTTTTTGTAAGGCTTGTTATAATCATTCCCCAGTTCACGCATCGCGAAAAGTGCGCGACGATGAACAGGCTTAAATCCATCACGGACATCAGGCAACGCCCGTGACACGATGACGCTCATGGCGTAGTCCAGATACGACTGTTTGAGTTCATCCTCAATGGCAATCGGCAGGATTTCTGAATCGCTCATGTATGCTCCTTTGGGCGTAGAATCTGGCGTATTGCTGAATTTTTATTGATGTGAATTGCAAGCTTTAAAACGAATTAAATAAAACTACAAACGCGATCAAACCAGCACAACGACTTACAGAACAAAATCATCTAAAACAATAGGTTAAAAATAAATAAAACAATCCATTTTTCAAGGATTGTTTTATTTAAAGAGGAGCTGGAGTTTAACATAAATCGCGTGATTTTGGGAGTCAAAATACCCTTTTAGGGCAATGACTAGGCCTCTGATCGGTAAGTAACGATTTCATCCTAAAATTGAATTGATCAAGAGTAAAAATCCACTGTCCAGATCGGTCAGAAAACAACCTAAGCCAACAACTTTACTTTTCCAAGAAGCATTTCAGCATGCCCAGGAGGGCTAACCTTGCGCCAGCTTTCCACTAACTTTCCGTGCTTATCATATAAAAAAGTACTGCGTTGAATCCCGAGTACAACTTTGCCATACATATTTTTTTCTTTTATCACATCGTAGTAACGACACAGTATTTCATCTGGATCACTAATCAAAGGAAAAGGCAGACACTCATTCGCCGTAAATTTTTCATGAGCCTTCAAGGTATCACGAGAGATTCCAATAATACGCACGCCTAGTGCTGCAAATTCAGGCATTAAGTCACGAAAGTCTCGTGCTTGAGTCGTACACCCAGGCGTCGCGTCTTTTGGATAAAAATATAAAATTACCGGCTTTCCAATCAGCGTTGCCAAATTAACTTCCCCCTGTGTGGTGATCACACTGAGATTAGGCAAAGTAGAAAGGTCATGCTTGATTACAGCATCCGCAACAGGTTCTATCGTCATTCTACTGACTCCTTGTAGGTTATATTTTCTTTATAAAATAATCTGTATCACTGACAAAATCATCATACGATGCAATTGCAAAAAAAAGCAGACCTCGCTACACGAAAGTCTGCTTTTTTAAATGAATTTCACAAATGACCCACATAACGAAGTGAGTCAGTCGAATTTAAGGCTTTGCTGGAGCAGGTGCTGCATCTGCGGCAGGTGCTGTTGGTGTATTGAAGGTCACACCTTCACGGCATTTATCCAATTGCGGTTGAATACGTTGCAGTGCAGGTAGACTGCGTGGGTCTTTACCGCTCATCGCCAAACTTTGAATCGCCCAGAACTCACCAAGTTTCAAATTATTAGCCTGCACGCCAATGGTACATGAACATACTTTTTGGGCACTCTTCGCATCAGTAATTTTTGCTGAAGTTGCTTCACTGGTACAACGTTGGATCATGACAGTTTGAATATCTACAGGTCCAGCATCTTTAGCACCTGCATCTTTCTTAGGGGCAGCTTGTGCAGCAGTCATCAACAAACCCGACATTGCTGCAGCCATTGCAATCTTTGTAGTAGCAAGCATTACGTTTTTCATAGAGAAAGTATTCATAGTAAACCTAATAATTGATTGATTTTAAGCGATAGAGCGATAAAACTTCATAACAAAGCAAAACAAAACAAAACAGACTTGATCATGGAACAATCAAGACTGGTAGTGTGTTGGATCTGCAACTCCCGCATCGTCAAACCCCTGACGACGCAACCGACAACTATCGCATCGGCCACAAGCACGACCTTGTAAATCTGCTTGATAGCATGAAACCGTCAACGAGTAGTCTATGCCAAGTTCAGTACCTAAGCGTATGATATTCGCTTTGGATAAGTGTAATAGTGGCGTATCTATTGTAAGTGGATTACCTTCAACTCCCGCTTTGGTTGCCAGAGCCGCCATTCGTGCAAAGGCATCAATATACTCAGACCGACAATCAGGATACCCTGAATAATCCACGGCATTTACACCAATCACGATCGCCTGACTTTGTGTCACTTCAGCAACAGCCAGCGCGTAGGATAAGAAGATGGTATTGCGCGCAGGTACATAGGTAACAGGAATACCGCCGGGTTCATTCTCGGGTACATCAATTGAATCATCCGTTAATGCCGAGCCACCTAGGCTGCGTAGATCAATATTAATAATACGATGAGGTACACCCGCCTGTGCAGCTAATTTTTTAGCGGCGTCAAGTTCACTAGAATGACGTTGACCATAAGCAAAGCTCAGAGCTTCACATTGATAACGCTGCATAGCCCACGCCAAACATGTTGCCGAATCTAAACCGCCTGATAGCAGCACAATAGCGCGAGGAGAATGAGTAAAAGCCATCGTCAAACCAATCCTAAAACCAATCTACAAACCATACTACAAAATAAATTTGTACCGTTAAAAAAATAAAGCATCAAAACCAATTTGGGTACGGGTTTTAATAGAAAAATGGGAGCTTTCCAACTAAGAAAACAGCGGCGGATTATGCTGGAATTTTTAGTGACAAGCTACCAGATTCTCGTAGAGAAACAGTGACTGACACAGTAAAAATCAATGAATAAGTACTCATAGCACTTTTCAAATACTGCTTATTTATTTTGAGGTGTTGCTAGCTCGCCGTTGGACATTCGCCCTTGAGCTTTTAAAGCTGCAGTCACATCAGGCGGCATGTAATTTTCATCGTGCTTCGCTAAAATTTCGTCAGCAAAAAAGACGCCATCATGCATCTCTCCGGTTCCAACCACACCCGATCCCTCTTTAAACAAATCGGGTAAAATCCCTGTATACCGCACATCCACTGTCGACTTGAAGTCTGTGATTTGAAAACTCACGCTCAATGAATCGATTTGTTTTTTTAAACTGCCTTTAACAACCATGCCCCCGGCTTTAATTCGCTTGTTACTGGGAGCAGCACCACTTGCAATTTGGGCAGGTGTATAAAAATAATCGGTTTGTGCTCTTAGTGCATAGAGAATGAGCGCTATCGCGACGCAGAGACCAAACAAGGCAAAAATAACTATCATCAATCGTCGTTTACGTACTATGTTCATCGAATCACTCACTACGCTCGGATGGGTTTCGTTTGGAATTAACCAGCGAGGATTGGGGAATACCACGACGTAATCGAGCCTGTTCACGTTGATAAAAGCGCTGACGCGCAATTTTAGAGTAGAAAATCAGGAGTACTATCGAGACTATGCTAATCAGCCATGCACTCCATACATAGACACCATGGTGTCCCATCCAAATAAAATCATGAATATTTTCAAATGCGAAATTCATTCAACACCCCTCAAGATTTTGATGCGTTGAATGTAACGCGCTGCTCAATGTGTTGCCTCACCCATTTCTTTTGTCGCTCACGCTGTAAAATTAACGTACAGCTTCGATAAATGACTAACGCTGCAACGAAAAAATAAAAACCAACAAACATGAATAACAACGGTAAATACATCGACGCAGCCATTTTAGGTGCAGCCGTTAAGGTAAACGTAGAACCTTGATGTAAAGTATTCCACCATACGACCGAGTATTTAATGATCGGAATATTCACAGCACCTACGATCGATAGTATTGCGGCCGCCTTACCTTGATTTTCGGTGTGATCAAATGCATCAAACAATGCGACTACGCCTACATACAAAAATGCGAGCACCAGCATGCTTGTTAAACGTCCATCCCACACCCAGTAAGTTCCCCAAGTGGGTTTGCCCCAGATTGCACCGGTCACCAATGCGAGCACACATAAAACCAGTCCAACTGGCGCAGCTGCTTGAGCAACAATTGCGGCTGTCTTAATCTTCCAGACCAGATGAATCACACCCAAAACCGCAAGTCCGAAATATATGGACAATGCCAGACTTGCTACAGGAACATGAATAAAAATAATGCGATAGCTGTTGCCTTGCAAATAATCAGGGGGTGCTAAAGCAAGTCCCCAAACAGACCCAAGCAGAATGAGAATGGCTGCAACATAACTGAGCCACGGCACCCAGCGACTGAAGGTTTGGTAGAAATACTGAGTTCCTACTGTCTGCAAAAAACCACTCCATAAACGACCAAGAAAATGTGGCTGCTTACGAATAGCATCTACTTTGGGTGTCAAATCTGGATCTGGCATATAGGCTCGAACTTCCGATTATATCAAACAACAGTTTTGTTCATGTCTCTTGATCTTACAGACATCTGGTGACAGCTAAACAGATAATCTTAATGCACTCGCTATTGCAAACGGTAGAAATAGAACCGCTAAAATAAGTCCTGCGGCAAGCAGCGCTAAAATAGGAAGTACATCTCCCCCCGCGCGCAACACATCAACAGCACCCGTTGCAAAGATCAATATCGGTAACTGTAGAGGTAAGGAAATCAACGGTACAAGGATACTATTCGTACGTAACAATACTGTCAAAGCTGCTGCAACGCCTGCAAGCAAAGTTAAAACGGGTGTACCCAAAAATAGCGTTATTGCCAAAACGCTCGCCTCAGCCCCACTAAAGTCAAACAGGGGTATAGATAGCACGGATAAGATCACCAGTAAAAAGCCACCTGTTAACCAATGCACTATAACTTTGAATAGCACCCACAATGTCAATGAATGTCTGGCAATCACTATTTGTTCTAATGTGCCATCTTCGACATCATTGCGAAATAAGCTATCTACCCCAAGCAGCACAGACAAAAGTGCCGCAATCCATATTGCCGCGGCACCAATTTGATGAAGCAACTTTAAGCCTGCACCTGCAGCCAAAGGAAATAAAACCAAAACCATGATAAAAAAAACAATCGCATGCAACCAGACACTTGGATTTCTAAACCGAAGTATCAATTCACGATAAAATATTGCACGAACAAAACGTAGTGTGAGGGTCGGTAAAGGGTGCATAGAGGACATTAAATACGATCCTCATTCGATAAAAGCGAATCATCCTCTATGAATGCTGACGCAGAATATTCTGCTAAGTTCAGTATCTGACACGGTATCGTTAACGACTGGTGACTCGTCAAAATCACACGTCCACCTCTTTTTGTATGTGCTTGTAGCTGCTGGCATAGACGCTCGACCATCACTTGATCTAAAGCAGTCAACGGTTCATCTAGCAGCCACAGCTCACTTGAGAGAGATGTCAACCAAAGTCTGGCCAATGCAACCCTGCGTTTCTGACCTGATGACAACTGTGCTACAGGGGTATCTTCATAACCAACCAAACCAACCGCTTCAAGTGCACTAGGCAATTGAATCAACGTTTCTGAATTCAATGCATGTAAAAATTCTAAATTCTGTCGTACAGATAACGTACTATTGATTCCCATCCTATGCCCTATATAAAGCACGGGCCACGCACTGGGTTTTGCATCTGCCCACAATAAAGTTGATCCGCCTACCACAGGCAGTAAACCCGCGAGCATCATCAACAACGTTGTTTTCCCAGCACCGTTATGTCCTTGAACATGAAGAATCTGCCCAGATTCGACAGTAAAGTCTAACGGATCAGACAATAAGAGATCCCCCCTCACGATCTGCAAGTTTTTGGCGATCAGAGAATCAGATCGCCATGAATGATGAGGTTGCAGTTCAGAGGGTGAAAATTCAGTTGAAGAGATTAGATCTGTCAAAAAACACCATAATCAAGAATGAATGAAATATCAGCATATTGTCCTAATTATAGCCTAAGCCCTTTATGATAAAGTACAAGAAAGAAAGTGTGAAAAGATGATCTGTAATCTACAATACTTTTTTTACGCAGAACTCGTTTTTTTAGATTTTTATATTCTAATCAGAAACATTTAATCGTAAGACAGAGATATATCCGCTTATTTTTTCTTTTTGAGTAATTGCATTTATGCCCCTTATCGATTTTATCCTGCACATTGACCAGCATCTCAAAGAGTTTATCAATCAATACGGCACATGGGTTTATGCCGCTATTTTTTTGATTATTTTTTGCGAAACTGGGCTTGTCTTTATGCCCTTCTTGCCCGGCGATAACTTACTTTTTGCTGCGGGTGCTTTAGCTGCGATCGGTCAACTGGATCCTTGGCTCATTAGCGGTGTTTTAGGATCCGCAGCGATTATTGGAGACAGCACCAACTATTGGATCGGTCGTAAGTATGGGACACGTTTATTTAGTGAAACACGTAGATTCCCCAGTCGTAAACACCTCGCAACCGCTGAGGCCTTCTTCCAGAAGCATGGTGGAAAATCTGTTTTAATAGGTCGCTTTATGCCTTTTATTAGAACTTTTACGCCTTTTGTAGCAGGTATGAGTACCATGCCCTACCTGCGCTTTCTCGCATTTAGCGTTTCGGGCACTATTCTTTGGGTAGGAACTTTGGTTCCAGCAGGTTATTTTCTAGGACAACTCCCCTTTGTTAAAGAGAATTTAACATTAATTGTGTTGATTATTATTGGTTTATCCTTGCTTCCCCTGTTTATTCAAGGTGCTCGACATTATTTGGCAAAACGTCGCTCAAATACTTAAGTTCAACGCTCCATCTCACGCTACACCCTCTAAGGCAGGATGTAGCGTGTAAGAATAATAATCTATAGTCCTCGATTTCAGTAAAAACCTATTGCTGTAACCTATCCGCGCCCCTCTCAATTGACTCAGTTCGCAAGAAAAGCATTTCTACAGCCAATGAAAATGAATTGTTCTATGCTAATCTCCATCTATTAAGACTGAACAAGGATTGAGAATTCAGCTACTACAAATCTGATCCTCAAACCCATGTACTTATTTTCAATAATGATGACTAACGCGCTGATTCAGGATGAACTTCATGGCTCTTTCACTACGTAAACTTGCAATCTCAATCGCTTTTATCATTCCCGTCATGACGGCGACTCTCCCTGTCGTTCATGCAGCAACTGACTTTCAAAGTATCCTCAACGAAGAACGTGCTTGGGCAGGTTTCACATCAAAACGTGTTACTGCTGGAGATGTGGACTGGGCTTATTCTGAAGGCGGTGACCCTAGCAAACCTACGATCTTGTTGGTACATGGCTTGGGTGGTAGTCGTGATAACTGGAACCGGGTCGCCCATCATTTAACACCGTATTATCATGTGGTTGCCGTAGATCTCCCTGCGAGTGGCGAAACCAAAATTGCGGCGACTTATGACCTCCAGCCTGCGACGATGACAGAATCACTACGTCGTTTTGTCGAGACCATTCATATTGAGAAGAACCTTAATATCGCAGGTCACTCCATGGGCGGTTCCATCGCAGGTCTATACGCCAGCCTCTACTTTAGCGACACACAAAGCCTACTGTTAGTTGATACTGCCGGTGTGTATGCCACAACTAAAAGTCCATATTTGAAAGATCCATCCCTGCTGCGTAACTTTGTCGTTCGTAAGCCCGGCGATCTTAAAAACGTACTCAAAATAGCAATGCAAGATGCGCCATTCATTCCGAAAGATATTTTTGATGGTCAAGAAAAAGTTATGATTGGTCAGGCAGCGACGATGTCGATCCTTGTCGATAAACTAATTGAACTCAATAAATCCTATACACCTGACTCCTTTGCAACTGTAGTGAAGTCGATTGAAGCACCGACACTGGTCATTTGGGGCAAACAAGATCAGATCGTTGATGTTGGTGTCGTCCCTGAACTGATGAGCTCACTAAAAGACAAACGTCCCCCAGTGATTCTCGATAATGTTGGACACACGCCAATCTTGGAAGCAGAACAACTTGTGGTTCAAGCCTATCTGCCCTTTTTGGCCAAAGCCATTGCAACACCAAACAAATTTGCCGCTGCACCCGCACCAGCAGCAAAATAAGGTTGCGATCGAATCTATTCAAAGGCAGCCTTTCATAAGGCTGCCTTTGCGTTAGTATTCATGATTTGTTACTGTCAACCTCACCTATAATTTATAAATTTATCCAAGGAAAACATGCCATGACATCATCAAAGTTAAGTCCAAAAGCAGAAGCTCTTCTCAATGCACATGTGGAACATACGATTGCACAACTACAAAACTTTGATGTCATCCGTGCAGAAGTTGCCGCCCTCTTTGAGCAATTACTTGAAACTCCGCTTTCAACACTGGTCCCTTTAGACATTATTCAACGTATCGCTAAAGAGCGCGTACTTGATATTGCTCCCAGTAATCAACTCCGCACTGAAATCGCTAATATTGTTAAAGACGCCCTAAAAAATCCTGAAGGCAAAAATACACTAATCTCTGATTTGGTTCCTGATGCTACAGCTGAAGTCGTAATCAATCTGATTGCCAATGAAACAGACAAACGTAATCAACTGATTCATCAAATTTTTAGTAATCCTGCAACTGGCGAAATTTTATCAACGACGATTAGTCATGCGATTAAAGACTATATGGAGAACAACGTCGTCACAAAAAAAATACCGGGTGCATCCTCGCTGATGAAATTAGGCAAAGGGGTATTAGAAAGAGCGACTGATAGCAATCTGGATGACGCTCTGCAAAACTATCTTTCTCGTAACATTCGTAACATCATGAACATCAGTGAGAAAAAAACCAAGGAACAGCTAGGCAGTAAGCAAGTGCATCGTATCGCCGCGGAAGTCTGGTCAACCATTAAAAAGAAACCCGCTTCTATTGCGGGAAAATTTGTTGATGATCCAACCGTCGACGCAGCATCGCATTTGATTGTTGTCATCTGGAATCATATTCGCACCGGTAAATATGTACAATCCATCGTTGCTGAAGGCACTGCTGGCTGGTATGCACGTAATAGCAACCGCAGTATCGTTGAACTCTTATCCGATGTGAATGTCACACCAGACTTTATTGTTGCTGAACTTGAACCGTCTCTTAAAACAACCATCAAACACCTTGCCGATAATGGGTATCTGAAAACGCGCATTGAACCTTTATTACGCCTGTTTTATACCTCAACAGAAGCCCATGCCATTCTAAAAGACTAAGTCTTTATTGGTAGCCATCTCTGCCAAAGACTTTTATGACATCGAGTAGCCTAGTGTTACTCGATGTTTTATTTTGCATTTTGATTGTATTCTCCGCGTATAGACACAACATATCTCTCAGACTGGTTCATTTCACTTTATAATCGAAGCGAAATACACTGCCAATTTCAAACACTTCATGGAGTAGTTTTATGTCGTCTCTGGTTAATCAAGTTCGCGACTTACTCGCCGTTGAAAAACTTAATTTTGACGAACCAGATCTGCCAACACATCCTGATAGTGAACCCATTGCGACATTTCGTATGCCTGTCCGCGGTCTGCATGGTGAATGGATTTGTATTGTTCGTGTCTTTCCTGAAAGTCAGCGTTTATTAGTCTACAGCATACTGCCCGAAAGCGTTCCGCTTGAACAACGCCCTCGCCTTGCTGAACTGTTTGTGCGTATCAACTACGGCTTGGTTTTAGGTAACTTTGAAATGGACTGGGAAGATGGCGAAGTCCGCTATAAAACCAGCATGGATGTTGAAGGTCTGGAACCCACGCCAACTCTATTACGCAATCTTATTTTTAGTAACTTCTTTAGTACGGATCGTTATTTCGATGTGATTGGAGAATCAATCCATACCGACTTGAACTTAGCTGAATTACTTGCGGCAGCAGAAGATTCTGATGAGATTGAAGATGTCAGACGTGGTTTTGATTTGGTCGATGATTCCGTGCATTGAGAAATACTGTGTATGATTTTAATGTGGGCACACCCAACCACATTAAAATCATATGAATTAGAACTTAAACTCTTCTAACCTTAAACCGGCATCATCCAGCCAGCCAATCACGGCCACACCAGCTTGTGTCGTACTATTGACTCGCCAATCCCCCAACACATAACGACGCTTCGTCTGGCCATCCTCACCGACTAACTCATGTACCTCAGGGCGGTGGGTATGACCATGAATCATCCCATCTGCATCGCCAATAACACGGACCACTTCATTGGGTTCAACATCCACGATATTACTGGGATTATTGGCATGACTCATCTGGCTTCGCATACGAATCATCGCTGCCAATTGACGACGTGTATCAAGCGGCTGAGTGAGCATGCCTCTGAGCCAATCAGGATTACGACTCATCACTCGGAACTGCTGGTAAGCTACGTCGGTTGTGCAAAGCGCGTCGCCATGCTCGATACGCAGTGTTAAACCATGTTCAACGATAGTAATCCGTTCAGGTAATAACTGACCACCAAAACGATTTAAGAAATCCTGCCCTAACGCAAAATCTCGATTGCCATGCTGTACCCAAATCTGTACGCCGCGTGCAGTCAGAGGCTTTAGTGGTTCTGTAATTTGATTTAGCCAAGGATCATCATCATCATCACCGACCCATGATTCGAACCAATCACCCAAAATATATAACGCATCAATCTCTTGACCAAAACGAGCAATGAGCGCTAAAAAACCTTCGGTCAAACGAGGCTCGTCATTGGATAAATGCAGATCGGCGATAAACAGGGTCTTCATAGATTAAGTTTCATAAAAGAGAAAACGTTATAGCGATTTCTAGAGAAAGCGCCACATAAAACAAAGCAGCCCGAAGGCTGCCGTATTTTAGACTAACATACACATCAATAGTGCATATTGTTCAAGCAAATCGTTAAACGATTACGCTGGCAATACCGTTGCAGTTTTAATCACAACGTTTGTCAGTGGCACATCACCATGACCACCTTTATTACCGGTTTTAACCCCTTCGATCTGTTTGACGATATCCAGACCTGAAGTGACTTTACCAAATACGGCATAGCCCCAACCTTGTGAAGTTTTGCTTGAATGGTTCAAGAATGCATTATTTTTTGCATTGATAAAGAATTGTGCACTTGCTGAGTGTGGGTCGCTAGTACGCGCCATCGCAATTGTGCCTTCTTCATTTTTCAAACCATTGTCAGCTTCGTTATCAACAAGATGTGGCGCTGGTTTTTGGCTGAAGTTTTCATCAAAACCACCCCCCTGGATCATGAAGTCACGAATAACACGATGGAAAATAGTGCCATTATAATGACCATTGTTTACATATTTCAGGAAGTTAGCAACCGTATTCGGTGCCTTTTCTTGATTAAGTTCAACAACAATCTTACCAGCGGTTGTATCAAATTCGACTTGTGGGTTTGCCATGCTTTATTACTCCAAAAAGCAGTAGGGAAATTGGTTGAGGCTAGGGTAATCAAACGGTAGACTATGCAGCAAGCTAAACTTGCAATTATTTACAGCTATTTTATAGGTATTTTGCAGTTTTAGTGGGAGTTCACAGGATATAAGTATCGATTGACGATAAACTATACGTTTTATGTCATTGTTTGATTTATGCTGTTTTGCTCGCTGATCCTGATCGCCTCCTATCGACATCACCGAGCTTGAACTCCTATAGACCCACCCACATTATTTCCAAGAGAAGTTTGTGGATGGTTGTTTTTCTTTTTTAACCTTAAGTAATGAGTATTATGAATCCTTCTGATCTAGCTACACCCCGCGCACATGCCACTCCGTCTACACACTCGACTAATGCGAGCCAACAGACTCAAGTACAGCATGCCGGCGAGCAGCATGGAAAAGAAGGTAACAAAGAAGTGGGCTTAGATTTCATTCGCGCCATTGTTGCTGATGACCTTGCAACAGGTAAGCATGCTCAAATTGTGACCCGCTTCCCCCCTGAACCCAATGGATATTTACACTTGGGTCATGTGAAATCTATTTGTCTGAATTTTGGTATTGCTGCAGAAACCAACGGTTTATGTAACCTCCGTTTTGACGATACTAATCCCGCAGCAGAACTCCAAGAGTACATTGATAACATTGAAAAAGATGTGAAATGGCTTGGCTTCGACTGGAATGGGGATGTCCGTCATGCGTCAAGCTATTTCGGTCAACTCTACGACTGGGCGATCCAACTGATCAAGCAAGGCGATGCCTATGTCGATCTACAAAGCGTTGAAGAAATCCGCCTAAATCGCGGTGACTTCAACCAAGCGGGTACGGACTCTCCATTTCGCAATCATACCGTGGAAGAGAATCTCGCTTTATTTGCCAAAATGAAAAATGGTGAATTTGAAGCGGGTTCCGCAGTACTTCGTGCAAAAATTGACATGGCAAGTCCTAATGTTCACATGCGTGATCCCGTGTTGTATCGCATTCTGAACGTTGAACATCATCAAACCGGTGATGAATGGGTCATCTACCCAATGTATGACTATGCGCACCCTTTAGGTGATGCCATTGAAGAAATTACTCACTCCTTGTGCACCCTTGAGTTTGAAGATCATCGTCCGTTCTATGACTGGGTGATTGCCAAGGTGAATACACCCGCTAAACCACGTCAGATTGAGTTTTCACGCCTCAACGTGGACTACACGCTGACCAGTAAACGTAAGCTAAAAAAACTGGTTGATGACGGTGTCGTGAATGGTTGGGATGATCCCCGTATGCCAACCGTTGCAGGTATGCGCCGTCGTGGCTTTACACCCGAAGGTCTCCGTGATTTCTGTCATCGTGTTGGTGTGAGTAAAAACGATGGAATCGTCGATGTCGGATTACTTGAGTTCTGTATTCGCCAATCGATTGAAAATGTTGCACCGCGTGGCATGGCTGTTTTACGCCCATTGAAAGTCACCTTAACCAACCTTCCTCAAGCGATGACGCTCAAGCATGCACGTCATCCAAATGTGGATTTGGGTGAACGTGAAATTCCGCTAACGCAGGAAATTTACATCGATCGTGCAGACTTTGAAGAAGTTCCACCTAAAGGCTTTAAACGTCTCGTGCCAGAGGGTGAAGTTCGTCTGCGTCATGCTTATGTGATTCGCTGTGATGAAGTGATTAAGGATACTGCTGGAAACGTTATCGAACTGCAATGCTCTATTGACCCTGATACATTGGGCAAAAATCCCGAAGGTCGCAAGGTTAAAGGGGTGATTCAGTGGGTTTCAGCCAGTGCTGGAGTCCCTGCAGAAGTCCGAATCTATGATCGCTTATTTAATAATGCTGATCCTGAAGAGGGTGATGACTTTATGCAAAACGTCAACCCAAACTCACGGACCATTTTGCAGGCCATCATTGAGCCCTCCCTTGCAGAAGCACAGCCGGGTGATCGTTTCCAATTCGAGCGTGAAGGTTACTTCATCGCCGATGAAAAAGATCATACAACCGCTAAACCCGTGTTCAATCGAATCTTGGATTTGAAAGACAGCTGGAAAGGCTAAGCCTCTCAAATAAAAAACCCGACCTCTTGTCATTTGCAGAAGGTCGGGATTTTTTATGCTCTAAAGATAAAAAGTAAACAGGCCTAAACTTCATCCGCCCCAACTGCTCTACCCATGAAGCGATAAACAGGCTGACTACGCGAATACTTAATCGGATGCGCAAGCTGTTTTTGGGTCTGCGGCTGATCAGCGACTAGAGGTACATCAACCAACCATCCGCGTTCTGTCGCAAGTTGAGAATTCACTGCTTCCGCTAAACTTAAAACAGGCTCCACACAGACATCCAGCGCTGCGAAAAGTTGATTCCAATATTCAAAACTGTGCTCTGCAATGGCCTTTTGAATCATGGCACGAACACTTGCACGATCCTCTGGCTGTAATGACGATCCTAAGCTAAGGATCTCCGGCAATGCCAAAGCCTGTGCGAGCCCCATAAGAAATTGCGGCTCAAGCGAGCCAATAGAGATATGACGTCCATCCTGAGTTTGATAATAATCATAGAATGTTGCGCCATTCAGCATCCCTTGTTCGGGTCCCTGCTGCTCACCGCCCGCAACCTGCGCAGCCCCAGCCATAGTATTCAGGCTAAAAGCACAATCCGTCATCGAAATATCGACATGCTGCCCCTGTCCACTCGTTTGACGCTCAATCACCGCAGCCAAAATCCCAATTACTGCATGCAGTGATCCTCCAGCGACGTCTGCAATCTGGATGCCCATCGCAGGAGGGCGCTCATTAATACGTCCACTATGACCCGCAATGCCGGATAACGAAATATAATTAATATCATGTCCTGCACGATCTTTATAGCTGCCCGTCTGGCCATAGCCCGTGATTGAACAATAGATCAAACGCGGATTAATTTGACTTAGTGCCTCATAGTCCAGCCCTAAGCGAGCCATAACGTTAGGCCTGAACTGTTCAACAATGATGTCGTATTCAGACACAAGCTCTTTAATCTTTTGAATATTAGCAGGATCTTTAAGATCCATCGCAACAGATCGTTTGTTTCGATTCAAATAAGCATGTGCAGTCGCTTGTCCATCCGCATAGGGCGGCATGATACGGACAAGATCCATTCGGGATGGAGACTCTACATGAATCACATCTGCCCCCAGATCTGCAAGCATCAATGTCGCGAAAGGACCAGGTAATAGTGTGGAAAAATCAAGGATTTTTAACCCAGAAAGAGGTGGAAAAGACTGATTGACCATGTACTTATTTCCAGACTTAGTTTTGATGCGAGATGCTTTGCTTGCGAAGATAAAGCCAATATTGACTTTTATTATTGTCAGTACTGTTGTGCTTTGCACAAAAACTATAGACTATTACAATCACAAATACAGTCACAATGACCCTAAGCATCAGTGAAGCTGGCATAATTTAACAGGCCGACGTGTCAAATGTTCGATTATGGCTATGCAAAACCTGAATAGGTTTATAGACTTATTAATTTTCTTTTCTCTTGATCAGAGTAATATATGAATCGTGAGACCATTTCTATTCATTTTGTGAATGCCGCCCTGACGGGTGCGAAACGCCTCAATATGGATATTGAAAGTCTGGTCAGTCGTGCTGGAATTGACCCCTCACTTCTTCTGCAACCCAAGGCTCGTGTCTCACCAGAACAATACACTCGATTCGCACAAACGTTGTGGCTCGCCACTCAGGATGAGCATCTTGGTTTTGATAGCACGCCGCGCAGATTAGGTACTTTTGCAACCATGTGCCAGTTGATCATTCATGCTGGTACGCTAGGTCGTGCGCTTGAACGTGGTCAGCAGTTCTATAGTCTATTCGGCTCAGACTGGTCAATGAGCATCAGCCATGATTTGCATGAAGCACGTTTGCGCGTAAATATTCCTCGTGAGCGTGATGTCGATCATTTCATAACTGAAAGTATGCTGATGATTTGGCATGGTTTAGCCAGTTGGTTGATTGAACGTCGAATTCCTTTAGAACGCGTAAAATTCGGTTACCCCAAGCCAAAGCATGTTGAAGAATACGATGCACTGTTCTTTGCACCGACGATGATCTTTGATACGACGTATACAGAAATTAGTTTTGCTGCTGATTATTTAGCACTCCCTATTCGTCAGACGGAAGCAACACTCAATGAATTTTTAAAAACGGCACCCGCTAAACTGCTGATTAAATTTAAAAATACTAACTCTCTAACGTCTCGTATTCGCGAGCTCCTCAAAACGCATATCGGCACGGATATGCCGACACTTAACGACATAGCCGCTCAGCTTTATCTCTCTCCGCAAACACTTCGCCGACGACTAGCGACTGAAGGAAAAAGTTATCAAGGCGTGAAAGACGATCTACGACGAGATGCTGCAATTCACTTACTGGGTATGCCCCATCTGACGTTAGACGAGGTCGCAGAGCAAGTTGGTTTTAGTGAGACTAGTACTTTTCACCGTGCATTCAAGAAATGGACGGGGGTCACACCAGGACTGTATCGACAGATTCATGCGGAGTAGTCTCTAAATTGATATTTTTTAATACATCGCCTGAATTCCTATCACAAGGGGCAGTACTTTCTACTGCTCTTTTGGTTGTTACAAATGATAAGGGCAATCATCATCTAATCCCCACCACCCCCACATCCTCCACTACAGCCATCACTACCACTGCATCCGCTATCCGAATCTGAACTGGAACTACAAGAAGTCCCACAAGAACTATTTGCAAAATCACCCCCACAATAAATCCCAACGGTATTATTTGCCTGTGCCAAAGGGCGTTTACAATCAGGCACATAATGAAAACCGTTGGCAATATTAAGCTGTGCATCCAAGGCAAAGATCAGAGGCAACTTCAAAGCTGCATTTGGTGCAATATTCTCATCACGACAAGCATAGAACCATGCGCGTTTAAGGCCGGCATTACTCTTTTTTTGACTTGGGGTCATGACCACAGCTGGTGTATGGTGCAAGAATTGCCCAAATGCCTTATGGCAAAACGTCTGATAAGCTTTGGTATAGAGAATGAACTCATGCCATAAATCATCAACAACTTGAGAAGGCATAGAAATGCTCTTTCGCCCGCTTTTAAGATAAATAACAAAGAACTGACGTAAGCCATCAACAACTAACTGAAATTGTTCAGGAGTCAAATGAGGATGATGTTTACTTAATCGGCGATTTAGTCCCTGAGGGAATTTATAATGGCGTATATAAGATTCACGATTTCTGACGCGAAAGAACAAAAAGAAAAAAAGCCCAATGACCAAAACAATCAATATTGGAACCATATGTAATAAACTCATTATTATTCAAGCTTATTCCGAGCATATTTTTTTATCAGATGAATAGCAAGTGTTTAGAGCAATGCCTCCGCTTTTCAGAAAAAGTATCTTTCCTTAAAGTGATTAATTTGATGATCTGCGTCATGTTTTGCCATGTGATGATCAACTTCTTTAGCAATTCCCTCCAAATTCACTGACCATTCTCACCATTGTTCCCATAAAAATTAACGTTACACTCTTGTGCATCAAATGATTCACCCAACTAGTCCGTTAAGTTATTTCATTTAATTTTTAAGCTAGAAAAACCTCCAACACCTTTAACCGTTTCAGAAGGAGCCTGTCCCATGAGCGAAGCCTATATCTTTGATGCAGTCCGCACCCCACGCGGCAAAGGAAAAAAAGACGGAAGCCTCTACGAAGTTAAACCTATTTCACTCCTTGTGAATCTCATGCATGCACTTGAAGCACGCAATAACCTCGATACCAGCTTGGTTGAAGATGTCATCTTGGGTTGTGTCACGCCAATCGCCGATCAAGGTGGAGATATCGCTAAAGCCGCAGCACAAGCAGCGGGCTGGAGCGAAAATGTGTCTGGAGTACAAATCAACCGCTTCTGCGCATCAGGTCTTGAGGCTGTGAACCTTGCAGCACAAAAAGTACGCTCAGGCTGGGAAGATCTCATCGTGGCAGGTGGTGTGGAGTCTATGTCACGCATTGCCATGGGTTCTGATGGTGGTCCTTGGGCCCTTGATCCAGAAACCAATTTGAAATCAGGTTTTATACCACAAGGTGTTGGGGCTGACTTGATCGCGACATTAGATGGCTATAGCCGTACAGATGTCGACAACTTCGCGGCTCAATCGCAAGCAAAGGCTGCAGCGGCTCAAGCAGCTGGAAATTTTGATAAATCGATCATTGCCGTAAAAGACAATGCGGGTGTGACCATATTAGATAAAGATGAATTTATCCGTGCTGGCACGACTGCTGAAAAACTGGCAGGGCTATCACCCAGTTTTGAAATGATGGGCAATATGGGCTTTGATGCGGTCGCACTGCAAAAATATCCTGAAGCCGAAAAAATCAATCACGTCCATCACGCTGGTAACTCATCAGGTATCGTCGATGGTGCTGCGCTTGTCCTCATTGGTTCTGAAAGTGCCGGTAAAAAACTCGGCATCAAACCTCGTGCAAAAATCATCGCAACTGCTCTCGTTGGTACAGACCCGACCATCATGCTGACAGGTCCTGCACCTGCTGCACGCAAAGCACTGGAGAAAGCGGGACTGACGATCGACGATATCGATCTCTTCGAAGTCAACGAAGCTTTTGCTGCGGTGGTGATGCGTTTCATCTCTGAGCTTAAAGTGCCTGCGGAAAAAGTGAACGTCAATGGTGGTGCGATTGCAATGGGTCATCCACTCGGTGCAACGGGTGCAATGATCATCGGCACCCTACTGGATGAGTTAGAGCGACAAGGTAAAAAACGCGGTCTGGCGACTTTATGCGTTGGCGGCGGCATGGGCATCGCTACGATCATTGAAGTCGTTTAAGGAGAAAATACACATGAGCGCAATTAAGTACAATAAAGACCAAGATAACATCGTCACACTGACTCTAGATTCTACAGGTCAATCCGCAAACACCATGAATGCTGAGTTTCGCGTCAGCCTGCATGAAGTCGCTACAAAACTCAAAGCTGAAACTGACCTCGCTGGTGTCATCATTACTTCTGCGAAAAAAACCTTTTTTGCTGGCGGTGACTTGGATGAACTCATTCTGGTTAAACGTTCAGATGCGACTGAATTCTTTAAGATGATCGAATCGCTTAAAGCGGATATGCGTGCTATTGAGACTTTGGGCAAACCTGTAGTTGCGGCACTCAACGGCACAGCACTCGGCGGTGGCTGGGAAATAGCTTTGGCAACCCATCATCGTATCGCCCTGAATGATCCTAAAACCAAATTTGGTTTACCTGAAGTTACTTTGGGCTTACTGCCTGGTGGTGGTGGTATCGTACGTATGGTGCGCTTGCTCGGCCTGCAAAATGCTTTCCCATTCTTAATGGAAGGCAAACAGTTTGATGTGAAAAAAGCAGTGTCTCTCGGACTGGTTCACGATACTGGCGAAACCATAGACGAAGTTTTGGCAAAAGCACATGCGTGGATCAAAGCAAATCCAAAATCACAACAACCCTTTGATGTGAAAGGCTATAAAATTCCAGGTGGTGATCCGCGCACACCAGCAGTCGCTCAAATACTGGCAATCGCTCCAGCAATGCTGCGTGACAAAACCAAAGGTTGCTACCCTGCACCTGAAGCGATCATGAGTGCAGCTGCGGAAGGTGCTTCCGTGGATGTCGATACCGCTCTTCGTATCGAATCTCGTTACTTCGCTCAAATCACAACAGGTCAAGTTGCCAAAAACATGATTGGTACCTTCTGGTTCCAATTGAATGCCATTAAAGCCGGTCATAGCCGTCCTGATGGCATTGCGCCATGGAAAGCAACCAAAGTGGGCGTACTGGGTGCAGGCATGATGGGTAGCGGTATCGCTTACGCGACAGCCATCAAAGGCGTGCCTGTCGTACTCAAAGATGTTTCAGCGGAAGCTGCGGAAAAAGGTAAAAGCTACAGTCAAAAACTACTTGAAAAACGTGTTTCTCGCGGCAGTTTAACCGCTGACAAGAAAGATGCGATTTTAGCTAATATCACCGCAACTGCTGATGCCAAAGATTTGGCAGGTTGTGACCTAATCATTGAAGCCGTATTTGAAAATCGTGAATTGAAAGCTAAAGTGACCCAAGAGGCTGAGGCACAATTGGTTGCTGGCGGTATCATGGCATCCAATACATCAACTTTGCCCATCACGGGTTTATCGCAAGCCAGCAAAGACGCAACCCACTATATCGGCCTCCACTTCTTTAGCCCAGTCGACAAAATGCAACTGGTTGAAATCATAAAAGGTAAAGATACCAGTCCCGAGACTCTGGCACGTGCATTTGATTATGTTCAACAAATTGGCAAAACACCGATTGTGGTCAATGATAGTCGTGGATTCTTCACTAGCCGTGTATTTGGTACCTTCATTCAAGAGGGCATGTCATTGGTTGCTGAAGGCATCCACCCTGCACGTGTTGAAATGGCGGCATTAAAAGCAGGTATGCCTGTTGGTCCATTGGCCATTCAAGATGAAGTTAGTCTTAGTCTGACTGAACACATCACCGAGCAAACACGTAAAGACCTACAAGCAGAAGGTAAAGATCTGCCTGTACAAGCGACTGAGGCACTGGTCAAAGCCATGATCCACGATCACAACCGTAAAGGAAAAGCTGCAGGCGCAGGTTTCTATGAATACCCTGTTGGCGGCAAAAAACACTTATGGTCGGGTCTATCAACGTGGCTGAAACCGGAAGTCACTATCAGTGAACAGGAAATGATTGATCGCATCCTGTTTGTTCAAGCCTTGGATACGATCCGCTGCTTGGAAGAAGGTGTACTTGAGTCTGTTCAAGATGCCAATATCGGTTCTATTTTCGGTATCGGTTTTGCACCATGGACAGGTGGTGCGATTCAGTTCATCAACCAGTATGGTTTGGACAAGGCGGTTAAGCGCGCTGAAGAGCTAACAGCAAAATACGGCCAACGCTTTACCCCACCGCAATTATTAAAAGATAAAGCGGCGAAAGGTGAATTGTTTGTCTAAGAATTGAATCTTTTCATTAAAAAAAACCGCCATCTCATGTTTGATGTGGCGGTTTTTTATTGTTTACAAGATGAGATTCTTTACATTCAGATTAATGATTTACCAATTTCTAGACTTACAATCATTCCCTTCAAAAGTAGATGATTTTATAACCCCATCTCGCACAATGAACTTAGTCATACAGCTTTGATGTAGAGTTGCAGGTGATGTGCCTGTTGAGACGGCTGGAGTCGCGATCAACCCTACACTGCTATCACTACTAATTGCATAATTCGGTGTTCCAGGTACCAGAATATCCCTTGAACGAATATAGGCAATAACTTCATCACCATTTTCCCGCTCAAACCGTGCAGTTGGAGTGCCCCACTTTGCGATTAACACTTCTGGAGACTGCCCAACAAAAGCGGTAAGCTGACTTTGATATTGCGAAGTTGTTGCACAACCTAATAAACCTAACCCACTAAAAATAGCAATGAACAATAAATTTATTTTCATTAAAAAAACCAAATGAGTATTTCTAAACAACTCTGATCTGCTTCAGAAGCACATCAAAACCAGAATGCCCAGTTTGACATTTTTTCATGTTTACTCAAAGTGATAACATGATTTGAAAAGCATATTTTAATGATGAACGAAGAATAAATGTTTTAGATATCCCACAGTAACAATACCGCCAGCACCCACATAAAGGCACCGATCACCATATCCAGAATTTTCCAAGAAATAGGTTTACTAAATATAGGCCGCAGGAGTGACGCGCCATACCCTAAAGAAAAGAAAAATACAAAAGAAGCTGCCACAGCGCCTACTGTAAATTCTAGTTTCTGCCCAATAAATTGAGTCGAGATTGATCCGATCAGGAAAACGGTATCAAGGTAGACATGAGGATTCAGCCACGTTAAAGCCAGTGCAATTGCGATATTTCGACTTAATGATGTTATAGACTTCTCATCATCCAAAATCATGGCACTAGACTTGAATGCCGCCCAAAAGCTTTTTAGTCCGTAAGCAAACAGAAAAAGTGCGCCCAAATATTTAATAATGACCATGAGCGATGGGATTTTCTGAATGACGACCGAGAATCCAAGCACGCCCATCACGATTAATAATAAATCAGATAGCGAGCAGACCAAACAAATCCAGAACACATGCTCTTTTTTGAGCCCTTGTCTCAAAATGAATGAATTCTGTGCACCAATCGCAAAGATAATTGATAAGGTTAAACCAAACCCTGAAAGTAACGCATTCATAGATACAACATCTCTCAATAACAAGGCGTTACGCTTAAAATCCTAAGTCTCAATGTTGTCCCAATATAAAGCGCGCTCTAAGCGCTCTTTACGATAGTTCGTGACTTCTAATCGAATACCATCGGGATCTTCAAAAAAAACGGCATAGTAGTCTTCTGCATATTCAGGATATCTCTTGGGCTCACTACAGTGGATACCCATATCCGCAAAACGCTTTGCCACACCAATAACATCATCCACACTCTGTACACGGAAGCATAGGTGATGCAAACCCGTATGGTAGGAATTATGAGTAGGTGTATCTTCGTTTGCTGGACGCAAGACATAGCCAAACTGACGGTTGTAGTATTGGATATGTCCTGCATGATTGAGGACAAATGAATTCTTTCGAAAACCAAGCTCGGTCATGACCAAATCATAAAAAACTTCGGAACGGGCCATGTCACTGACTGCAATATAGATATGATCAATACCAATGACTTCAGTGACCATACTCTATCCCGTTGTTCATTTAAAATGATGCGATCACTGTTTTATAACCAGAACGCGCTCTTCAGTCATATCAGCAATCGCAAAGCGGATGCCTTCACGCCCCAACCCGCTGTCTTTGACCCCGCCATAAGGCATATTATCAACTCGGAAGGTCGGTACATCATTGATAATCACACCGCCTACATGAAGTTCATCCCATGCTTTCAACATCTTATTTAGATTTTGAGTATATAAACCAGCTTGTAAACCAAAACGGCTCTGATTGACCAACTCCAATGCTTCCTCGAAGCTAGAATATTTCTCTAAAATCACAACAGGACCAAACGCCTCATTCTGATAGACATCCGCTGAGTCAGGAACATTTTCAAGCACGGTGGCTTCAAGTAGCACACCATTTAAATGCCCACCTGCTAGCACTGAGGCTCCTTGTTGTACGGCATCATCAATCCAGCCTTTAAGGCGCTCTGCCTCTTTTTCCTTAATCATTGGACCGATAACAGTCGATGCAAAATGTGGGTCTGCTGGAGTCAGTAACTTGGCACGTGCGACGAATTTAGTTTTGAGTTCATCATAGATGTCCTGATGAGCCAATATCCGTTGTACGCTGATACACACCTGACCAGATTGAATAAAGGCGCCTGTAATCAAACGATCCAATGCAGCATCAATATCGGTATCGGGCTCGACAATCACCGCTGCATTACCGCCCAATTCCAACACTACCTTTTTACGACCCGCACGCGCTTTCATATCCCAGCCCACTTTATCCGACCCTGTAAAGCTCAGCAGTTTGAAGCGGTCATCAGTTACAAATAAGTCTGCGCCTTCTCTATGGCAAGGCAAGATAGAAAACGCACCTATGGGCAAGTCTGTCTCAGCTAAAACTTCCGCCATAATCAGGGCACTGACAGGGGTCAGGCTCGCAGGTTTAAGCACAAATGGACAGCCTGCCGCAATCGCAGGTGCGATTTTATGGGCCGTCAGATTTAAGGGGAAATTAAACGGGCTGATCAGTGATACTGCGCCAACTGGCACACGTTGCGTCATCCCCCTATAGCGCCCTGCGGTTTCGGTGACATCCAAAGGCATCACTGCCCCTTTATCCAGTTGTGTCACCGCATCCGCTGCCAATTGAAACGTACTAATCAAACGCAGAACTTCTGCTTTGGCTGAAGTCAGAGACTTCCCACCTTCAACGACCAATACCTCAGTTAACTCATCAAATCGCTCTGTGAATCGACGTACGCAATGCAACAAGATGGCTTGCTTCTGAAAAGCTTTCAGTTGTGCCATCGGCTTTTCAGCCTTCACTGCCGCATCAATCGCTTGGTTGATGATCGTATTGTCTGCTAAAGCAACTTGAGTCACTTTTTTTAGACTAAACTTGTCGGTCACATCAAGCCATTCGTTTGAGATCACAGGGCGATTGGCGAGATACAGTGGATACTGGTTTGGAAATGTGAATGTAGACATGGCGGCTTGTTTTTTAATTAAATAAGTACTTTATCCTAACGGATATTAGACTGCTTAGTAAGCCGCTGGACGTAGTGTTTTTGATAAGAAAGCAAGATCGCGGCGTCTGCCAATTATCTTTTTATAATATATTCTTATGATTTATATGCAATAAAATCTAATAAGAAGATTGCTACCCTAACTCAAACGATTTCTACTTTGATTTAGGTCATTTCCATGTCTCGCACCCCGCTTCGCCTTTCTCTTTTAATGATAAGCATTGTTAGTATAACGCTCCTTAGTGGTTGTAATAGTCAAGATGATTCACCCGTTCCACTCGTTTCAAAAAGACCCAACATTTTATTCATCCTTGCGGATGATTTAGGGTACTCAGACATTGGGGCATTCGGTGGCGAAATCAAAACACCGAATCTTGATGCGCTTGCCTCTGAAGGTCGCTTATTAACGGATTATCATACTGCACCAACATGCTCTCCAACTCGCTCACAACTGCTCTCTGGAACGGACCATCATTTAGCTGGACTTGGTGCAATGGCTGAACTGCTTGCACCTCAGCAAGTTGGACATCCCGGTTATGAAGGCTATCTCAATCAAAAGTCGCTTTCACTGCCAGAACTCCTCAAAGATAATGGTTACGATACCTACATGGCCGGAAAGTGGCACTTAGGACTGACGGAGGCACTGAGTCCTAAAGCGCGAGGTTTTGAGAAGTCCTTTGTCCTGCTTCAAGGGGGTGACCTGCATTTTGGGACTGCTCCTACGGGTTATAACCGAGGGACTTATCGTGAGGATGGCGTTCTGGTCAATGTCCCTAATAATTTCTATTCATCTGATTTTTATACGGACAAACTGATTTCTTATATCGGTCAATCCAAGACTCTCGATAAACCCTTCTTTGCTTATGCGGCCTATACTGCTCCACACTGGCCATTACAAGCACCGTCTGAATATATTGATCGTTATAAAGGCAAGTACGATGCAGGTTATGATGCGATTCGTCTGGCTCGTATTGAACGTCAAAAAAAATCAGGGGTGATTCCAACTGACTTTCAGCCGAGTACCGTCTTACCAGAATCAAATATTCGCCCCAAATGGCAGTCTCTTACTCTTGAACAACGCCAAATTGAATCACGTAAAATGGAAGTCTATGCTGCCATGGTGGAAAACCTTGACCACAATATCGGTCGTTTAATCCAGCATCTGAAAGACATCGGTGAGTACGATAATACTTTGATCTTTTTTGCATCGGACAATGGCGCTGAAGGATTTGTCCGCGGAGCACCTAAGGGGTTTGATAATAGTCTCAGTAATATTGGTCATGACAACTCGTACACCTATATCGGCCCACGTTGGGCTGAGGTCAGTGCAGCTCCTTTTCATCTCTGGAAAGACACGACAGGTGAAGGCGGTGTGGTCGCTCCTGCTCTCGTCAAGCTCCCGAAACAATTTAGATCTGAGGCCAATCTCACACAGTTTACCTCGGTGATTGATGTATTACCCACACTCCTTGATATCAGCAAAACCCCTAATCCAGGGACTCAATATCATGGCCGAGAAGTGAATCCAACAACTGGATTTTCACTCCTTCCTCTTCTTGAAAACAAAACAAAAACACCTGTCCGAGGTGAAAATTTTGTCTTTGCTGATGAGTTACACGGCAATAGCTATGTGCGTAAGGGTCAATGGAAACTCGAACTTCAAGTTGGAGGTGCAGTCTCCAGCATGACTTGGGAACTCTATGATCTGTCAACAGATCGTGGGGAGAATCATAACGTCGCTGATCAGCACCCCGATATCGTGGCGGATCTCAAGCGTGAATATGATAACTATTCGACACGCGTTGGATTGATTCCCTATTACTTAACACCGCCTTCACCAGACAAGTTCGCATTGGGTAACCCTGAGTAATCCATGCAAATGAGTAAAAAAACATTCTATACATTCGCGCTTGTAACTCTCATCGGCGGACTAGGTGCGTTCATTGTGTGGCATTGGTATACACCAAAGCCACACCCTAACGCACAAAATACATTAGGCGACCTTCAGCATTGTAAGCTGTATTCAGGGACACCCTCGGAATGGCCACAGGATAAGCAAGCGGGTATGGTCAAGATTCATGGCGGTGAATTTCAATTCGGATCGACGCATGGTTACCCCGATGAAAAACCTTTTGGCAAAACCACTGTCAAAGGATTTTGGATCGATCAGACTGAAGTGACCAATGCTCAATTTCAAGCCTTTGTTAAAGCAACGGGCTATGTAACTGAGGTAGAACAAGAAGGCGGTGGAGCAATTTTTATTACCCCCACTGAAAAAGAGCTTACTGAACGTCCAAATGCTTGGTGGAAATATGTCAAAGGTGCCTCTTGGCATACTCCAGAAGGCTTGAATAGTACGATTAGCACGCGCCTCAATGAGCCCGTAGTTCTGGTCACACAACGTGATGCCGAAACGTATGCGGCGTGGCTGGGACATGAATTACCCACGGAACAAGAATGGGAATACGCCGCTAAAGCAAATGTCGAAGAAGATGATGATTTTACACATGCTGACCTAGAGCATCATCATGATATGCATCATCAACCCGAAGATGCACAAGGGCTACCTACCGCTAACTTCTGGCAGGGCGACTTCCCCTTGCGCAATGAAAACACAGATCACTTTGCAGGTCGTGCACCCGTCGGATGCTTTAAGCCTAACCCGTGGGGTTTATACGACATGATTGGCAATGTTTGGGAGTGGACACGCGATGCCTATCGAGGTGGTCATCAGCCACATGGCAACGGCGACCCGCTGGCAAGTTTAAAAGCTGAGCATACCGCTCTCTTCCCACAAGCTCAAATGGTCGTGAAAGGTGGCTCTTATCTCTGTGCAGCGAATTATTGCTCTCGATATCGTGCCAGTGCACGGCAGCCACAGGAAGCAAACCTAGGTACGGGCCACGTCGGGTTTAGAACCGTTTGGCATGAGCCTTAACGATGACAATGATTGCATAATCACTCTAAAACAAAGGGAGGTAATCGTATGGATTGCCTCCCTTTTACATCAGACTTTAAGCAGGTTCGACTACTCGCTCCGGCAATGTCCGCCATGTATACAACCAAATCAATGCGCCGATCCCCATTGCAATTGGAACCAACTGAATCGCACTTTGTAGCCCGATATAATCCGATGCTAAACCCACGATCGTTGGACTGATTGCATCTCCCAACAAATGAATCAACAAAATTGTGAAGGCAAATGCCCGTACACGAAGTGCGCTGGGTACGCAATTGGTCAGCATTGCATTTACAGGACCATTATAAAACCATAAGAAAAACTGGGCTAAAAACAGCATCGTTACCGCACCCATGGCATTTTGCAAGGTCAAAGCAAAAAAGCCAAAGATGGTTGCAAGCAACATCGACCAACCTGACAAGGCCATATAAGACTGGCGTGTCCATGCTTTTAATTTATCAGCAAGAAATCCACCTATAATGGTTCCAAGCAATCCACCCACGACAGCAGATAACCCGACATAGTGTCCAGATGCTTCAATAGACATACCACGATGACGCTGTAAGAATGTCGGGAACCAATCAGCAAGAGCACCCGCAGCAAACGTCACCACGGTATAACCGGCAACAACCAGCATATACTCACGATTGCGCAGTAGTAGACCGATTGCTTGTACCCACTTCGGGGGGATGACATCCGCATCAAGGTCAAAACGTCCACGACCTGGGTCACGAATCCACAGGGCAAGTAATGCCATGGCAATACCCGGTAAACCACAAATCAAAAATGCTGCGCGCCAGCCATACATCTCACCAAACATTCCGCCCAAGATGAAACCCATGGCAGAACCTACAGGAATGGCGACATAAAAAATCGTCAGTATCCGGTTACGGCGCTCGGGTGGAAAAAAATCACTCAGCAACGCAGGTGCAAGTGTTGCATAGGCTGCTTCACCCACACCGACTAACGCACGAGCAAGCATAAAAGTCCAAAAGCCTGTGGCAAAAGCAGCTAATGCTGTCGCCAGTGACCATAGAGCGACGCCCGCAGCAATCAATATTTTGCGAGGAAAGCGATCCGCCAAGGCACCAAACATCATGCTCGACAGCATATAGACGATTACAAAGCCGGTGATGGGTAAGCTGGTTTGAAAATCAGTGAGTTTTAAATCATGCTTAAATAGATCTTTCACCACACTCGGCACATATCGATCTAAATAATTGAGCAAGTTCATCATGGTCAGAATGAATATTGCGTATCCAGCGCCGCGCGTGGTGCTATTCAACAGCATGGCTAATCCTTGTTGTTCATTTTAAGTCATTGGGAATTAAAGGTGATCTTACATCGAATCTTATGAAATTGTGATATCAATCCAAAACACATACTCAGTTTTATTTAGCAAGCACCAAAATTCGCATCACTTACATGGAATGAGGTTTTAGATGAATGGTGATGGCCATCTCTAAATTGTCATAATTAAACTGTAATATTTGCTTAATTACTCTAAATAGAAGCCTTAAACTATGAATCAACCCTCATTTCGCTCATTACCAATTCTACGTTCCATGCCCCCGTTTCCAAAGCGTGTCCCCAAAAACACACCAAAACGCGGGCCTAATTTAGAATGCGAAATTGCTGAAGATTCAAAAACAATTCTCGAAATTCAGCGTTTTCGCGCTCAAGTATTCGGCGGTGCATACAACATTTACTTTGATGATGGCATCGATAACGATCAATACGACCAATACAGCATTCACGTACTTGTACGTGATACAGCAACCAAAAAAATTATCGCTTGTACCCGCGTCATTACGCCGAAAGCAAAAGAAAAGTTAGGTCAGTATTATTCAGAATCTGAATTTAACTTGGATGAATATTTGAAAGATAAAAAGCAAGTTTATGAAATTGGCCGTACGTGTGTCGATGAGGCTTATCGTGGTGGTAAAGCACTTGCGGTATTGTGGATGGGAATGGTGCCTCTCATTTTGAATCAGCTTAAAGCAGAATACTTGATTGGTACAGTGAGCGTGAACCTAACCTCTTCACATAAAAAAATCATTGCTACCGAAGGTTATTTACATAAAAAAGCAAAGCTTAAAGACTTTACCAGCCGAGTTCCTTTTGACTTGGAACACTATTTAACCAAAGAAGATGATTTCTTTAGTTTTGCTGAACATAGCCAACTGAAATATCATAAAAAAGACGTCCCTTCCCTGTTTAAAAAGTATCGCCGCGTTGGCGCATCATTCTCTAAAGAGGGCTACTTTGATGCTGACTTCAACTGCGTGGATTACTTTGTTTCCATCAAGGTGAATAAGCGCCTACTGTTTAAACTCAATGTTGTTTGTAAAATCATTGAAATGAAAAAGAAAAAGTCATAATAAACAATACTTTTAAATAAACTTACTCTCCAAGGTTGAATATGATCAATATTCAACCTTGGTTAAGCTACAATGATCACACATCATAGCTATTTCTGATTTTCAACTTTGCATATCACCAAATCTAACTAACATTATCGAGAAAAAACGTTTTTCAGATAAAGGCGAAACTGTTACATTTGCACATTATTTTTTGACCTACGAGCCAAGTAAGACAGCCATGTACGTCTACACTGAATTTGACCAAGCTTTGGTCGACGAACGCGTCGCACAATTCCGCGACCAAACCCAACGTTTCCTTTCAGGAACGCTCAGCGAAGATGAGTTTCGCCCATTGCGTTTGCAGAACGGTTTATATGTTCAACGCTACGCCCCGATGCTGCGTATCGCCGTACCTTATGGCGTACTGAACAGCAAGCAAATCCGTAAAATTGCGTCGATTAGCCAAACCTATGATCGTGGCTACGCCCATATTTCCACTCGTCAAAACATCCAGTTGAATTGGCCTGCACTTGAAAATGTGCCGGATATTCTTGCTGAACTGGCGACGGTACAAATGCATGCGATCCAAACCAGTGGCAATTGTATTCGTAATACCACCACCGACCAATTTGCTGGACGTATTCAAGGCGAAGTTGCTGATCCACGCCCGACCTGTGAAATTATTCGTCAGTGGTCAACCTTTCATCCCGAGTTCGCATTCCTACCGCGTAAATTCAAAATTGCGGTGAGTGCATTAAATGAAATCGACCGTGCGGCTACCGCATTTCATGATATCGGCGTGTATCTGGTTAAAAAAACCGATGTGGTTAAACGTATTGCCGACTATAAAATCCGCTTAGAGGCCGCAAAACAGGCTTTGGCATCTGCTGATGTGAATGGGGATCAAGAAGAACAGCAAGCACAATATGATGCTGTACTGCACTCCTTCCTCAATGTGGATCTGGTTGAGCAAGCACTGAATGATGAACCCTCAGAATGGGGCTATCAAATCATGGCCGGTGGTGGTCTTGGCCGTACACCGATCATTGGATCAATCATTCGTGAATTCTTGCCCCGTGAAGATCTAATCGCTTACTTAGAAGCAGTATTACGTGTCTACAATCTGCATGGTCGTCGTGATAACAAATACAAAGCGCGGATTAAGATTCTCGTGAAGGCACTGACGCCTGCTGTATTTGCTTCGAAAGCCGAAGCTGAATTCAATCAAATCCGTGCCGAACTTAAGGTTCCAAGTGATCTGTATGCCAAAATGGAAAAGAATTTTTCATTGCCAGCATACCAAGCATTGCCTGATCTTGATTTCACTGAAACCTTAAAAGCTAATCCAGTTTTTGCAAACTGGTATCGCATCAATACCCATCCAAACAAAACCCCGGGTTACCGCATCGTTAACATCTCGCTTAAACGTGCAGGTATTGCGCCAGGTGATGCAACTTCTGAAGAACTGGATCTGATTGCAGATTTGGCAGATAAATACAGCTTCGGTGAATTACGCTCTACCCATGAACAAAACATCGTGCTTGCGGATGTTGAGCAATCCAAGTTGTTTGAGCTATGGGAAACACTCACTCAATATAATTTAGCACGTGCACATATCGGCTTTTTAACCGACATCATTTGCTGCCCTGGCGGTGATTTCTGCTCATTGGCCAATGCAAAATCAATTCCGATTTCTGAAGCCATCAGCCGTCGCTATGAAGATCTGGATACCGTCTATAACCTCGGTCATCTTGACCTGAATATCTCTGGCTGTATGAACGCCTGTGGTCATCATCATGTCGGCCATATCGGTATTCTTGGCGTTGATAAAAAAGGCGATGAGTTCTATCAAATTTCCTTAGGCGGTAATGCTGGACACGATTCCAGTTTGGGTGACATTCTTGGACCATCCTTTGGTGCTGATGAAGTTGCCGATATTGTTGAAGAAATTCTCAATACCTATCTCGACAATCGTCAAACCATTAATGATGAAACAGAACGCTTCATCGATACCTATCGTCGTATTGGCTTAGCGCCATTCAAGGAGCGCGTCTATGCCAAATAATCAAACCTCAAATCTGGTATTAAACGTCGCAGGTGACTCGGCATTGAATACCTTTCAGCGTATTGCTGAAGATGGCACATTACCTACTGGTGATGTGACCTTAACCCTTGCGCAAATTGAGCGCTTGACTGAAATCAGTGGAAAAAAGGGCTTGGTTCTGACTGAGAAAGATTCACCAGAAACCACCACTTTGCCTTTAGCTGAGCTAGACCTGATTGAAATCCACTTCCCTGCCTTTGCAGATGGTCGAGGTTACTCATTTGCTACGCTGCTTCGTCGCCAAGGTTTTAAAGGCGAACTGCGTGCAACGGGTGATGTCTTTAAGGATGTATTGTTTTACTTAAAGCGTGTCGGCTTCGACAGCTTTATATTAAAGCAAGGCAAAGACATCGATGAAGCAAAAGGGGGTCTGCATGATTTTACCGCAGGTTATCAAGCATCGACTGCTGAACCTCAGGCACACTACCAAGCGGGTCGCTAATTGATTTTTTATTAGACTGTGAAAATAAAAAAACCGCTCATTGCGGTTTTTTTATTGCAAAGACTTGACCATAAAATCAGTGAAAGGTCAGAAATGGGTCATACATTCTTTTTCTTGCCCACGCTAGACTTCTTTTCAGAGTACTGATTCACCAATGCATTGCTGATACAAGCTGAATAAATAACTTTCGACAATAAATCATCACTGACTCAATGGAATGTCTATGAAAAATAATCGCTTGCTTTCCTCTATCCTGAGCCTATCCATGCTCTGTGCCATGCCACTGACCTCATATGCGCTACCAGATGGCTCCCAACCCCTCGGTGCAAACGGCCCCAATGTGGATGAGTTAGAAAAATACTCCGACATTTTCGCTCGCGCAAAGAAGATGATGGATGATCCTAAAACGTGGAATAAGATCCCGCCTAAAGTGACACTCTGTGTTTTCTCGCCAGAAGGTGCCAAAGGTAAAGGCTATGACTTTGCCATGAGCTATCTCAAACAGCTCCCCAAATATACGCAAATTGCAAAAAACATGGGCGTGGATCTTAAAGTCACGATGACATCGCCTATGGATATGCATATCGACATGGCCTCATCCATTGCCAAGCGTAAAGCCAGTACGGACGTCAAATTCCGCGTCTATACCAACGAAAAAATCGCTTCTGAAGATTTTAAAGCGGGTCAATGCGATGGCGTTGCGATGAGTAACCTACGCGCCAAAGAGTTTAATGGCTTCATCGGCAGCCTAGATGCTATCGGTGCAATCCCCTCTTATAAGCACCTCACTGAAGCAATTCAGTTACTGGCAAAGCCTGAAGCAGCTAAATATATGGTCAATCAAGACTATGAGATTGTTTCGATCATTCCCATGGGCGCTGCTTATATCATGGTCAATGACCGTAAGATCAATACACTGGCCAAAGCTGCAGGTAAGAAAATTGCTGTCTTGGACTTTGATAAATCACAAGCCAAGATGGTTCAACAAATCGGCGCTCAACCGGTTTCCGTTGACTTAACCACTATCTCGGGTAAATTCAATAATGGCCAAGTCGACATCATGGCAGGTCCAGCGTTGATTTTTAAACCGCTTGAACTCTATAAAGGCATGACCGCAGCTGATGGCTCAACAGTCAAAGGTGCCATCGTGCGTTTTCCTATCGTGCAGATCACCGGTGTGATGATGATGCATCGGGGTAAATTCCCTGATGGCGTTGGTCAACTGATGCGTGAGTTTGCATCGATGCAAATTCCTATGGCTTACTCATTCATTGACGAAACTGAAAAATCGATTGATGCTAAATACTGGATGGACGTCCCCGCTGCGGATAAGCCTGGTTATATGAAGCTGATGCGTGAGTCTCGCATTGAAATGACCAAAGAGGGTTTTTACGATAAGCGCATGATGAGCTTTCTCAAAAAAATCCGCTGTCAATTTGATGCAACGAACTATGAATGCAGCTTGACTGACGAATAAAGACAGAGCCAATATAACGATAAAACGGGTTTGTATTAGCCCGTTTTTCGTTTCCGTGAATCCATTTTCAGTATCCCTACATATTGTTTTAAATCGATAAATTTAAACTTGTAAGATGATTCACTCTGCCAAACCAAACTTGACCATAATATTGTAAAAACATGCTGCATAAGCCATATGATCTTTAATACACGATCGATAGACTCAAATCATGATATTGATGATCTGGTTTCACTTGGCTGAAAATAAAGTGAAGGAATCTATCGATAATAAATGATAACTTTCTACAAGGAATAGGTATGAAACACATTCAATCCCTGAAGGCCGTAGTCTGCACGTCACTACTGACCTTCATTCCATTATTAGCAGTTGCTGCTCCTGATGCCCCGCCTGCCGCAGATCAAAAGCAGATTGCGGATGCTGTGGTGCAGATTAAAAGCTTAATCAATGCCTCTGCACCAGACGGTGCAAAAATTGATACAGCTCCCCCTACACCTGAAGAAATCAAAAAATATACGGATATGTTTGGCCGTGCGAAGAAACTGATCGATGATCCAAAGACTTGGAATAAAATCCCGGCAAACATCACGTTATGTGTATTCTCTCCTGAGGGCACTAAAGGTAAAGGTTTTGACTTTGCCATGAAAGCAGTCAAAGATTTGCCAAAATTTACTCAGGTCGCAAAAAACTTAGGCGTTGACCTAAATGTCAAAATGACATCACCACTCGATATGCACATCGATATGGCTTCAGCAAAGGCCAAACGTAAAGCCAGCACAGATGTAAAAATCCGTGTCTATACCAACGAGAAAATTGCCTCAGAAGACTTTAAAGCGGGTCAATGTGACGGCGTGGCGATGAGTAATCTACGCGCTAAAGAATACAATGACTTTATCGGCAGTCTAGACGCGATTGGTGCAATTCCTTCCTATAAGCATTTAACTGAAGCGATTCAATTATTGTCTAAGCCTGAAGCCGCAAAATATATGGTCAATAAAGACTATGAGGTTGTTGCAATCATTCCCGTTGGCGCAGCATATATCATGGTCAATGATCGTAAGATCAATACCCTCGCCAAAGCAGCGGGTAAAAAGATTGCTGTCCTCGACTTTGACAAAACACAAGCAAAAATGGTGCAAAGAATTGGTGCACAACCTGTGTCCGTGGACTTCACAACCCTGTCCGGCAAGTTTAATAATGGTCAGGTGGATATCATGGCAGGGCCTGCTTTGATCTTTAAACCGCTTGAACTTTATAAAGGCATGACCGCACCAGACGGCACCGTAAAAGGCGCTATCGTCCGTTTCCCGCTGATACAAATCACAGGTGTCATGATGATGCATCGCGGTAAATTCCCTGATGGTGTGGGGCAATTAGTGCGTGAATTCTCAGCCATGCAAACTCCTATGGCCTACCCCTTTATCACGGAAACAGAGCAAGCCATTGAACCAAAATACTGGATGGACGTGCCCTCAGCTGATAAAGCAGGTTATATCAAGCTCATGCGCGAGTCGCGAATTTCTCTAACTAAAGAAGGTCTCTACGACAAAAACATGATGAGTTTTCTCAAAAAAATTCGCTGTCAATTTGACCCTTCTAACTATGAGTGCAGCATGACGGATGAATAATGGTTTAACTTGATATGCTAAAACGGGCTTTTATAAAGCCCGTTTTTTATGAAAAATACAATGTCATTTAAACCAAGCAACCAACCAGAAAATATTGGCAACAAAAAGTAATGCCGCAACGGTCTGCCAAAACTGCACAGGATGACTCTCCATCAGGGGCATACGTGGTCTGGTTAGCGTGTAATTCGGTCGTTCAAGATCTGCTTGCCACTCCCCCAAATCTTCATAGCGCTGTTCCACATCCAGACTACATGCACGCATTAAGGCCGCATCCATCCATGCTGGAACGTGAGGATTGTATTTTGATGCAGGGATATAACTTAATTTGGCAAAGTCAGCAGCAGACTGTGCAGATAGATAGTGGCTCCCATAAGGAAGCTCACCCGTAAGAATCTCATAAAATGTCACGGCAAGTGCAAACTGATCCGCCCGCGCATCAATATTCTGATCAAGCGCATACTCGGGTGCTGCGTATTCAAGCGCTCCAGGACGAACCCGTCGCTCTGTCACACTGCCCACTTGCGCACTACCGAAGTCAATCAGCTTTAAATGCTCATGGCCTTGGTCGTCACGCCAGACCATGAAGTTGTCCGGTTTGACATCTTGATGGAGAGTTTCACGGCGATGAAGCGCCCGTAATGCCCGAACAGCAGGGCGCACAAAACGAATTACGGTTTCAACCGGTGCATTGGGATTTGCCTCTCGCCATCTGCGTAGCGTACATCCGGACAGATACTCTTGAACCAGATATAAGAATTGCCGAGGCTGCTCAGGCGCTAAGGTCTGGACTATATCAGGATGCTCAATACGCTGACCAATCCAGTCTTCTTGAACAAAAGCATGAAGTGTCGCAACATTATCACTAAATTGCTGAGATGGTGCTTTTAGAATGACATGCTTCTGATTACTCAACAGCACTGCGTGATAAATGCTGCTGCGGCTATTTGCGTGTAGCTCACCAACGATCTCATATCCATCGACCTTGTAGCCCGGCTTTAGATTGTCGGGTAAAAGCGGTGGAAAGCTTGCCAAATCAGGTGGATGATTATGGGAAACTTCAAGCGTCTGGATATGGATGAGTTGGCAAGATTGATTATCAGAGCTGCCCGAATTTTGTGCGAGTGTTGCCATCTGCTTGACGCAGCGCTCTAAATGATCTGTTGAGAATTGGCCCAGATTAGTGTTTTCCTGAATCAAATCCGATAAAGTCTGTGCAGACAATACGCCGTGAATACCATCAGTCGTGAGTAAGAAGTAATCTCCAACTTGGACATCAACCTCCAAGTAATCGACCTCAACACGCCAATCCATGCCCAATGCACGAATAAGTTGCTCAGAGCTCCCTGTTTGAATCGTATGATCTTTGGTCAGGCACTCCAATGACTGTTTGATAGGATGATCACGCCCTTGTTGAGCGGGTCTAAATCGCCAGACGCGAGAGTCTCCCACATGAAAGATATGCGCCGACTGCTCATAAATAATGACCGCACTAAATGTGGTGAGATGCGTACTATAGCGGTGGTTATAATGCTGCCCCTGACCATGCAGCCACCGGTTAATCGCGGTTAACACCCGATAACCCGCTGTTTTGATCGACCAATTCAAATCTGTAGCCAGAAAGTCGCTACAAAAATTACGCGTTGCAATCATCGCTGCTGGACCACCCGATTCGGCTGAACTCACACCATCAGCAATAGCCGCAATCATCATATGTGCGCTACGTCCAAACCCTTCGGGTAAGTGCATAACCAATGCATCATCATTAGCGGCTTTTGGGCCTTTATCACTATATTGAGCCGCGGTAACAACGAGTGGCATGGCTGCTTATCACCTTATCCATTTTGATCATTTATTGTTTATTGATTCTGCTTTGATCATAACTTAAAAATAAAACGGGATGATCAAAGTCCTCTGACCATCCCAGCCTATCCGCTCACTTTAAAATGAGCGCATCGCATCGGTTATTTACTCAACAGCTATTTTCTCAATACGACCATCAGGGTGAACTTCGATCATATGACCACGAGGCTCAGAAATGAAGAATGACCCTATAAATGCGAGGGCAGCAGTTCCCGCCAACACATAAAAAAAGCCAGTCGGTGATACCATTGAAAATACGGTTAAGAACAAAACACCGCCCACATTGCCATATGCGCCAGCCATACCCGCAATTTGACCTGTCATACGGCGCTGAATCAAGGGAACAATCGAGTACACCGCACCACAAGCACCTTGCACAAAAATTGATGTTGCCAAAACCACACCAACGGCCATCGCTAGTGTCCAGCCACTATTGCCCATTTGCGACATAAGCGCATAGCCCAGCGTTTGACCCAGCAAGCAAATCATGAGTACTCGGCGGCGTCCTTTAGCATCTGACAGGTAGCCACCACCTGGTCGTGCAAACAAGTTCATCACCGCAAAGCATCCCGCTGTTAAGCCCGCCAAACTTTTGGACACCTCAAAATGATCGATAAAGAACTGCGGTAACATCGAGACCACCGCAAGCTCAGAACCGAAACAAGCCATATATGCAAGATTCAAAATTGCCACTTGTTTGAACTGATAACGCGGGGGCACAGGTGCATTAGCCACGAATAAATGCTTATTCACATGCCAAATTTTATAATATTGATAGACCGTTAAAAGCAAAATAGCCAGATAAGCGATTTGCGTCTCACCCGCGCTGAGGAGTTTTAATCCAGCGGGTGACAAACGCCATGCGAGTAACACCAAAGCAAGGTACAAAGGAGCTGTCATAAAGGCATAGAAAACAAAATCCCCTTTCGTCGTGACCTCTAAACCGCCAGCTTTCATCGGACGGAAATAGGTTGAACCTTCAGGCGTATCTCTTACACCGCGATAAAACACATAACTGTAAAGAATCGCAATAATCCCCGTAGTTGCTACTGCTGCGCGCCAGCCATCAGCTCCACCGAATACATGGAAGGCAAGAAAAGGCATAGACATAGAAGCCACTGCTGCTCCGAAGTTACCCCAGCCACCGTAGATGCCTTCGGCAATGCCCACTTCACGTGCTGGGAACCACTCTGAAATCAGTCGAATGCCGATCACAAATCCGGCACCCACAAACCCGAGCAAGAAACGCATCACCGCAAGCTGGTTATAGGTTTGTGCAGTTGCAAAGAGCAAGCACAGGATGCCGCTGATTAGCAGTAAAGCACTATAAGACTTCCGAGGGCCTATCTTATCGACCAACACACCAATCAAAACCCGTGCTGGAATCGTCAATGCAACGTTAAGCATCAATAAGGCTTTCACCTGTGCATCGCTCATGCCGAAATACACTTTCAGTGTAGGCATGAGTGAGGCATGTGCGAACCAAATCAAAAAGGTAATAAAAAATGCTAACCATGAATAATGCAAGATACGAATGCGTGGCACAGCAAAATTAAACAACGGGATACGATTAGCCAAAACAAGACACTCCCAAACAGCGCATGAATTTCAAAAAGTGCTTAATACTGAGCAAGGATAACCCCCATCCGAGTCAAACATTAAACCTGATAAATATTTACTTAATTAATGATGTGCAATCAGTACATTATCACCATCAACAGTGACTTGGTATGTCTTAAGTGACACGGTTTCATCTTCTAAGCACAGACCTGTTTTTAAATCAAAATGCTGCTTGTAGATTGGCGATGCCACCACATCATAGCCTTTTAAATTACCAGTGATTCCACGCGCGATCACATTCGCTTGACTAAAGGGATCGTAGTTGGACACGGCATAGACATTGCCATCTTTTAAACGGAAGATCGCAACTTGTTCGCCTTGAACAAGAGCTGGAACGCCAACAAGGGGTGTTAGGTCAGTCAATGTGCATATTTTCTCTAACATGACGATTCTCTTAAAATTTAATTAAACAGTTAAATAAACCAATCTTAAAAAAACTTCCTTCCACAATAGAAGGAAGTGGGATAAAACGTTTATGCCATCTCAACGATCGTAATACGCCCAGCTTTTTCTGCTGGTGTCGCAGGACGAATCTGTCCACGCTCTTCAACGAAGACAATGTTGTCATCAGGCTGATTAGAGTTAACAAAAGGTTGAAAACGTTTGAGGATTTCGGGATCGTTGACTGCAGTTTTCCATTCACATTGGAACGTATCCACCACATATTGCATTTGCGCTTCGAGTTCAGCAGCCAGACCCAAGGAATCGTTAATCACTACATCCTTAAGGTAATCCAGTCCGCCTTCCATGTTGTCGCGCCAAACACTTGTGCGCTGTAAACGATCCGCAGTTTTGACATAGAACATCAAGAAGCGATCAACATACTTTATGAGAGTTTCACTATCCAAATCAGATGCGAGTAGTTCAGCATGGCGGGGTTTCATACCACCATTACCACAGACATAAAGATTCCAGCCATTTTCGGTCGCGATCACGCCAACATCCTTGCTTTGTGCTTCAGCACACTCACGTGTACAGCCAGACACGGCAAACTTGATTTTGTGTGGGGAACGTAAACCGCGATAGCGATTTTCAAGTTGAATAGCAAAGCCAACAGAATCCAGCATACCGTAACGACACCACGTTGAACCTACGCAAGATTTAACCGTGCGCAATGACTTGCCATACGCATGACCGGACTCAAATCCTGCATCGATCAGTTCTTTCCAGATCAGCGGAAGTTGCTCTAAACGTGCACCAAACAAGTCGATACGCTGACCACCGGTCACTTTGGTATACAGCTTATATTTCTTAGCAACCGAGCCTACAGCAATTAAGCCGTCTGGCGTAACTTCCCCACCAGCCATGCGCGGCACGACAGAGTAAGTGCCGTCTTTTTGCAGGTTGGCCATGTAGTAGTCATTGGTATCCTGTAGACCTGCAAGTGGTTTTTTCAGCACATGCTCATTCCAAAGCGATGCAAATATACTTGCAGCCGTCGGTTTACAGATATCACAGCCGTCATGCTGACCATTACCATGTTTATCGAGTAAAGCATCAAACGATTTAATTTCACCGACTTTGCACAGATGGAAGAGTTCTTGACGAGAATAAGCAAAGTGTTCGCAGATGTCTTTCTTGACCTCGACACCCATTTTTTCAAGTTCAGCATTCATGACCTGTTTCACAAGTGCAGCACAGCCACCACACGATGTTGCTGCCTTCGTTCCAGACTTGATGGCATCATAATCCATGCAGCCCTTTGCCACTGCATCGCAGATTTCACCTTTGCTTACGTTGTTACAAGAGCAAATCGTTGCGGTCATGGGTAATGCATCAGCGCCTAAAGCAGGCTTCGCAGATCCGTCAAAACTAGGCAGAATCAAGGCTTGGGCATTGTCGGGCAAATCCATATTATTGAGCATGAGTTGCAGTAAGCCGCCATAAGCTTCAACATCACCAATCAACACTGCACCCAATAACTTTTTGCCATCCGCAGAAACAACCAGCTTTTTATAAATCTCGTTAGGTTCATCCACATAGACAAAGCTTTGTGCGCCCGCAGTTGCACCATGCGCATCACCAATCGATGCCACATCCACGCCCATCAGCTTCAGCTTGGTGGACATGTCTGCACCCACGAATTCTTTTTTCTTTTCATGGGCAATAATGGAATGTGCAGCCGTTTCAGCCATTTGATAACCCGGTGCGACTAAGCCATAAATCCGCCCTTCCCACAGCGCACACTCACCGATTGCATACACATCAGGGTCATTGGTTAAGCATTCATTGCCAATGGCAATACCACCTCGGGGGCCAACATCGAGACCCGCCTGGCGTGCGAGCTCATCGCGTGGACGAATACCGGCAGAAAATAAGATCATGTCCGTTTCGAGATGCGAACCATCGGCAAAATTCATACGGTGACGGCATGTTTCGCCATCAACAATTTCGGTTGTGTTCTTGCCCAAATGGATACCCACACCAAGCGCTGCAATCTTGTTGCGCAGCACTTTACCGGCACCATCATCAATCTGTACCGCCATTAGACGCGGTGCAAACTCAACCACATGTGTCTCTAGACCTAAATCACGCAGCGCTTTCGCAGCTTCCAGCCCCAATAATCCACCACCCACAACTACACCCACTTTGGAGCGTTTTGCACTCACTTTCATGGCTTCAAGGTCTTCAATCGTGCGATAAACCAAGCAGTCTTGACGATCTTTACCGGGTAACGGCGGCACAAATGGAAATGATCCTGTTGCAAGTACCAGCTTGTCATAAGGAATCTTCTCGCCACTGGTGGTCGTGACCGTTTTAGCAGCACGATCAACTTCAGTTGCGCCTTTACCCAGATGCAACTTAAAGCCGCTATCTTCAAAGAAATTGGGGGCAACCAATGACAAATCATCAGCTGTTTTGCCAGAAAAATAAGAGGTGAGCTGTACCCGATCATATGCAGGTAAATGCTCCTCACAAAGCACCGTTACATCGATAGGTGTCTCTAAGCTGACCGCTGACGCATCACGCGCAAGCACTTCAACAAAACGATGACCCACCATGCCATGACCAACGACGACGATACGCATATCTCACTCCTCACCACTTTAAAAACGCATTAAATTTGGAAACCAATGATCAAGAAAACGTTACAGAAACACTTTAATCACTAAACTGCGCTTGCCACAGGTTTACACTCCTGTTCAAGCAATCTAAAAATTTCGCTTTGACATGAACCACAGTTGGTTCCTGCTTTTAAGCATTGACCAACCGCTGCAACGGTTGTCAAATTCTGGGCATGGATTGCTCGGGTAATTGTATTTTTACCCACGCTAAAACAAGAGCATACAATTGGACCAACATCAGAATTTGGGTCAGCAGCCAAACCAGAAAGCAACGTCCTACGAGTAACACTGCTCACTTCTTGGCCTAATTGATCATCTAACCAAGAGCGTGGCGGCAAAGTTGCGCGCGCATCAGGATTAGATGCGATTGCAGCAAATGCGATGAGCTGCTGATCGAGGACCCAAGCAAATCGGACAATCCCTTGAGCAAGATCGATGTATTCCATACGCTCAGCTTGAACCGGGACAACGACTTGACTTGAAAGCCATTCCGATAAATTCAAATTAGTTTCATGTAACATATCATCAGTGAATGCAAACTCATGACGAAAGCCATTTAAAGTTCGTACATTCACGGCATAATCAGCCTTGATGAGATTCAAGCTATTTAATGACATGATGAAACCATGCGTGTTTAGGGCTGCTTTTTTCAGCATCACTGGCGTGTGTTTGCATTCAGGTTGACCCGAGTATGGATCGACCACAGGATTCACGACTGCACCTATACGACTTTGAGTACTATTAATGCCATTCCAATGAATAGGCACAAAAACCATGCCGGGTTGTTGACCATCACTGATAATTACGCGAGCAAGCGCTTGCCCCCATTGGCTATTAATTTGTAAGATATCGCCAGAAGATACATGTAACTTTTCCGCATCTTTAGGATTAAGTTCCGCGAATGGCTCACCGATATGACGGGTTAAACGTGAAGTCAAACCAGTGCGAGTCATCGTATGCCACTGGTCACGTATACGGCCTGTATTCAACGCATACGGAAACTCGTTGCTTGTAACATTTCCAGTTGCTACATTTTGGACGGGAACAATTTTCGCACGGCGATTAGTGGTAAAAAATCCGCCTTGTTCAAACAAACGCTGAGTTCCCACAAGCTTTTGATCCACCAGCTTGATAGGCCATTGAATCGGATTCAATGCATCGTATTCGCCTTGAGTAAGCGCCGATAATGCAGAGATATCAAAGTCACGGAGGACACCGCCCTCTTGATTGTCTACACCAGAGAGTGCGGCATGCTCAACAAAGACATCACGTGCGCTTTGATAATCGAAACCTTCAAATCCCATTTTTTGAGCAACTTGGGCAAGTGCCCACCAGTCGGCACGACTCTCTCCCGCGCCAGCCAAAATGCCGCGCTGACGGGAGATACAACGTTCAGAATTCGTCACTGTGCCATCTTTCTCACCCCAACCCAAAGCTGGTAAGACCACATCCGCGACACGCGTACAATCGGTATCAGCAATGACATCTGATACGATGACCAATGGGCAGTTGGCTAAAGCATCACGGACACGATCAGCATTTGGCATCGAAACAATGGGATTGGTTGCCATAATCCAAACCGCTTTAACCTTGCCCGTAGCCACAGCATCAAATAAATCAACAGCCTTCAGACCTTGCTTCTCAATCATAGTTGGCGACTGCCAAAAATCCTGCACCAAAGCACGATGAGAAGGTTCATGAATATCCAGGTGCGCGGCCAACATATTGGCAAGCCCACCAACCTCTCGCCCACCCATGGCATTAGGCTGCCCTGTTAAAGAGAAAGGGCCCGCTCCTTCACTGCCGATACGGCCTGTTGCTAAATGCACATTAATAATGGCATTCACTTTGTCAGTACCTTGACCGCTTTGATTCACACCCATCGAAAATAGCGTCATGGCTTTTGGTGTTGCAATAAACCACTCTACAAACTGAGCCAAAGTGACGCCATCCACACCCAAACGTTCTGCAACATCACCCAAAGCGACATCGCGCTGTGCAGCCAACAGTGCGTCCGCTAAACCGTCAGTGAATTGATCAATATATGTCGTGTTGAGCGCTGGGCTTTTTGACACCTCAACTAATAAATAGTTGAATAACAGGACATCCATACCCGATTTAATCGGTAGATGCAGATCAACTATTTCGTTGGTATCGGTTTTACGCGGATCAATCGATACGATTTTCATCTCAGGATTATTGGCTTTCGCTTTTTTTATACGCTGATACAAAATCGGATGACACCAAGCCGCATTCGATCCGACAAAGGTCAATAAATCGGCATGTTCAAAATCTTCATAGCTATTAGGTACTGTATCCGTACCAAAAGCACGTTTATGCCCAGCCACGGCGGATGACATACACAAACGCGAATTGGTATCGACATTTGGTGTACCGATAAACCCTTTGGCAAGCTTGTTCACCACATAATAATCTTCAGTTAAAAACTGACCCGATACATAGAATGCAACAGCCTCCGGTCCATGTTCCGCGATAATGTCTTTCAACTGAGAAGCGATATATGTGGTTGTATGATCCCAATCAGCACGGACGCCGCCAATGGCTGGATACAACAAGCGACCCTCAAGGCCAACCGTCTCTCCCAAAGCAGAACCCTTGACACACAAGCGACCGAAATTAGCGGGATGCTCTAGATCTCCAGAAATTGAAAAATGACGATCGGCGTCTACAGTTGCGAGCACCCCACAGCCTACGCCACAATAGGCACAGGTTGTTTTAATAGCTTCGCCACGCAATGAAGCGGTTAAAACGGTATCTACGGTCATCATGCGGCTCCCTGTAACTCTTTGACAGAAGAGTCATCTGATGTGTGATCTGGCGTAAAAATCAACGTATGACGTTGTGCCGAGATATCAGCGCCGCGCTGAATCAAATCAAAATAGGCAACGCCATCCTGAATATCTCCATAGAGAACGGCACCGACTAACTTATTGTCTTTGATGAAGAGTTTTTTATAGACTGAATTACTGTGGTCGCGCATGATCAAGGCTTCACTGCCCTCACCACTAAAATCACCTGCTGAATACAAATTCACCCCAGTAACTTTAAGCGTCGTCGCTGTCGCTTTTTGTATATAGCGACGAATACCATGCTCAGCCAAATGGCTAGCGCAGACTTTGGCTTGATCAAAGAGCGGTGCAACAAGACCAAAAAGTGCACCACGGTGTTGAACACACTCGCCGACTGCATAAACCCGAGGATCAGAGGTTTGCATCGTATCGTCGGTGAGTACAGCCTTATCAACTTGTAAACCCATGGATTTTGCTAGAGCAACGTTTGGGCGTACGCCGACCGCCATTACGAGCATGCTGCACTCAATCATTTCTCGATCTTTGAACGCCAAACCACACATATTCCCCGCTTCATCTATCACGATATGATCGCTTTTGACACCGATAACAAACTCAATACCGCGACTCTCCAATGCAGCTTGCAACAAATTGGCAGCTTCACGATCTAATTGTCGATTCAGCAAATAATCAATGTCATGCACCACAGTCACTTTCACACCACGTTTGACTAATCCGTTGGCGGCTTCAAGACCCAGTAAACCACCGCCGAGTACAATGGCGCGCTGACCCGATAAATTTGCTGCAGCCTCAACCATTTTTTCAACATCTTGAATATCGCGGAACTGAATCACAGATGGATGCTGGTGACCAGGCATAGGAATCACAAAAGGATTAGAGCCTGTCGCAATCAATAGACGGTCATACCCCACTACACCACCATTGCTCAATGTCACTTCACGACGCTTACGATGCACTGACTCCGCAACAATGCCTGAGATGAGTTTGATCCCATGCATCACATACCACTCTGGGGTATGCAACATGATTTCTTGAAAAGATTTTTCGCCTGAGAGTACGGGTGACAACATAATGCGGTTGTAATTACCATGAGGCTCACGCCCAATCACCGTAATGTCGTATAGATCAGGCTCTAAATGCAGTAGCTCCTCTACGGTACGCATGGCAGCCATACCGTTACCGATCACCACCAAACGCGCACGTTTAGGGTTAGAGTTTTCTTGAGTCGCTGGCAAAATCTGTGCTTGCATGTCAGTATCCCAACAATATCCAAAAAACAAAAAAGCGCCCATACCTAAGAATCGGTATGAGCGCCTTTGCTCAAAGCCGCACGAAACTAAACACGTTTCAATACAGCAGTTAAAATAAGTTGTCGAACGCTTGGCAAATCGCCTTGCCTTGCGTCATGATCTTGATAATGCATAAACCATGCCAACATCACTATACTTAATATGATTAGCACATTTCTCCATAACAACAGCATGTCAATAATCATAAAAACATGTTATAAAACAATTATATTTAATATTTTGTCAATGCCATGTCTAGCAATTCAAACGTCCCCTCAAATAAAGATCTTTTAGCCAAAATTGTCGATGCACTTCCGCACACGACCCCTTTTAAAGCACCAGAAGCGATCGAAGTAGAGTTAGGACGCACTTTCATGCTGCGTCTTGGTGCAAACGAAAGTAATTGGGGTTGTTCACCACTGGCGCAACGTGCCGCAGAAGATATCGCGTCCCATCTGTTTAAATATGGGGATCCCCAAAGCGTTGAACTTCGTACGCTGCTTTCAAAAAAACTAAATTATTCAATAGATTCAATTCTAATTGGTGAAGGAATTGACGGTCTTATTGGTTTGATTATTCGTGCATTCATCAACCCAAATGACCATGTCATCACAACGCATGGCTCATATCCAACGTTCAATTTTCATGCGAACGGTTTTGGTGCACGCTTAATTGAAATTCCGTATGCGGGTGATCAAATTGATTTAGATGGACTTTTAAGTGCTGCTATTCAATACCAAGCAAAATTGATTTATTTGGCCAATCCAGATAACCCGAGTGGCACAGCATATGATCGACATACGATAGAGTTATTTGTTGCAAAAATTCCTGAAGGCTGCCTTCTGATTCTAGATGAAGCCTATGCAGACTTTATGCCGAATACTCAATTAGCAGAGATCGACGTCTACACGTCGCGTGTGATTCGGTTACGTACCTTTTCTAAAGCTCACGGGCTTGCTGGAGCGCGTGTTGGATATGCTCTCGCCCACCCAAACTATATCGCTACATTTCATAAGATACGCCAACATTTTGGGGTGAACCTCGCCGGTCAAGTGCTATGTGCGGCTTCTTTACGTGACGCTGCCTATATAGAACAGGTCACCAAAGAGGTTGCTGAAGGTCGTGCAGAATACTATCAATTAGCTGAATCATTGGGTCTAAGAGCCATACCGTCCTCGACTAACTTCGTGACAATTGATGTGGGGAGTATTGAAAAGTCGATCTGGTGGGTCAAACGGCTTGCAGAAGAAGGCGTCTTCATTCGTCGCCCCGGGACAGGTGCACTCAGTCAGTGTATTCGCATTACTGTAGGAACGCGACCAGAGCGTGCATTATTAGCAGAGATTATGCGGAAGATTCATGCAGAAGGCTAAGTCATCCATCTTTCTTAGCAAGTCACTCTTTTTCAATTGAAATACTTCCTAATTTGTATTGCTGGTAACTGGTATAAGGGAGTGCAAAAGTATCAATGATGAATGATGGTACGAGATCAAAACTAAAAAAGCTAAACTCAGCACCACCATATAAATCAGATCCTGGATTATTTTTATTATTGTTTGCCCGGCATGCATCATAGACCACCCCACTATAGATCTGAGGGATAGAGGTACACTTGGTTTTATGCCGGTTCAAATCAGCTCTGACAGCATATTGATCACGTCCTAAAGTCGAAAATGATCCACATCCTTGAATCACGACCGTGATCAAGGTGAGCAACAAGATTCGTTTTAACATATGAAAATATGAAACCATTTTGACGATGCTATGAGGGATTATCCATGAAAACTTGCCATTTGGATCATTACAGCAATTTATTTCTCGTAATCCCTAAATGAAATGTTGCTCTTCAATGCGCCTCAGGCTGTACGCAGTGCGAATGAATCCAATCTTTGCAGTGATTTCATCAAATAAAGGACGCATCGCGACGTTGTGATCCGCGCAACATTGTTGTAACTCCCAAAGCTCTCTGATAATAGATAAGTCTGGCGTCTCACAACGCTGAAGTAACTCCTCCAACAGATAAGCAAAAGCTAAGACTTCAATACGCTGTAATAAATGTTGCGCTTGAGTCTCCATCGCAGCAAAAAAAGTAGCGCCTCCAAAGTCACCGAGCAAACAATTATGATGATCAGAAGCCTGTGCATTAAATAAAATATTGTGCGCATACAGATCACCATGCAAAATCCCTTGTGCATGTAAATGAGTCATCGCACTAGCAATACCAAATACTAAATCCAGCAGATTAAATATGCTGAATCGATCATCGACTCTGTAAACATCCCGAGTACAGGATTCAAAGCTAGGTGGTCCAGCTAGATTTTTAAAAAGAGGATCAATTAAGGGCATAACCAGACCTAGTGCAGAATCAGGATGTCCGATAACTCTGCCAATTGCACAAATCAGATTGGCATGCTGCCCCACAGCGATGCTGGCTGCCATCTCATTTTGTGGTAATCCATCACTGGTTAATTGACCCTTAAAGATTTTAACCGCAACCTCTCGAGCTTCATGTGATGACGAGTCACTAAGTCTTGCTTGATAAATATGCCCTGAGGCACCTTCACCCAACTGATGTTGAATAACCAAGTCGTGCCACGCTATATCACGAATTGATGCCAAGTCTGATTTCAATTCAGCACAGGGGTTTCCCGCATAAGCAAGCCATGCGAGTCGCGGCAATGTCAGTAACCAGTTAGGGAGCGTCGTTAATTGGTTTGAGGAAATACGCAGTAATTGTAGATTTTGACATGTGGCTAAGGCATCGGGTAAATGTGTCAGTTGGTTGCCAGCCAGCATCAGTTTCTGCATCTTCGTGCACTTGCCGATACTGTCAGGGATTTTCTCAACTTGATTGTCCGTTAGGATCAACCAACGCAAATTGCTAGGCAATGCTTCTGAAGGAACCAGTTGAATCTGATTGCTCTTAAAACCAATCATGCTCAAACTTTGGCATTGACCCAATACCCGAGGAAGCGTTTTAAAAAGATTATTTGAACAGAAGAGGATCTTAAGCTTTTTCAGTCGATATAAATCATCAGGTAATGACGTCAAGGCATTACCGGTTAAATTCAGAATCTCCAAGGTCTCAGCATGGGCAAAAATTTCAGTTGGGAAATAGGTCAGTCCACATGAAAGGTTAATGCGACGACAGTTCTGAATATCGCCAGCTTGAAGTTCTTGAAGGGTATTAATTGTAGGCACTTATGTGACTCAATCCGACTGCCGATGCGCTTCCATCAGATAATCATCGGATTGCATTTCAAGTAACCTTGAGCGAGTCCGTTGAATTTCAAATGCCAACTTCTCACCACTATAGAGCTCAAGAATCGGTTGCTGTGCAGTGACAACCAGCTTTACCCGACGATCATAAAACTCATCAACCAAATAGATTAAACGCCGTGTTGCGTCTGCAATCTGATCATTGAGTACAGGCACGCTACTCAGTAGAACGGTGTTATATAGTTTTGCCAGTTCAATAAAATCTGCGGCACTGCGCGGTTTCATACACAACTCGTCAAAGTGGCACCAGAGCAAGTCATCAGTCCGACCTTCTACCTCAATCAATCGGTCATTGATGGTAATGTCTTCTTGCGACACCAAATGGTTCTTTGTTAATGCACAAAAACGCACTGCCATCCAATTTTCCGCTTCATGAGTTAATGGCGAGCGATAGAGATTGGCTTGCTTCAGCACACGTAGACGATAATCAATCCCCGAATCCACATTCAAGACCGTGCAATTCGCTTGTACAGCAGCGATTGCTGGTAAAAAACGATCACGATGGATGCCATTTTTATAAAGACCATCTGGGGCAATATTGGATGTTGCCACCAATGTGATGCCACGCTTGAATAACATGCCAAATAAATCACCCAAAATCATCGCATCAATAACATTACTGACAAAGAATTCATCAAAGCAAATCACGACCGCTTCTTTGTAGATAATATCCGCGACTTTTTCTAGAGGATCAGTCTGACCCTGTAGTTGATTCAGCTCACGATGCACCCGTTGCATAAAATGATGAAAATGCATGCGCATCTTGCGACGAAATGGTACGGCCTCAAAGAACTGATCCATTAGCCATGTTTTTCCTCGGCCTACACCACCCCAGAGGTAAACCCCTTTGGGTGCGGCAGGACGGCGTAAACGGAAGCCTTGAGCCTGCTGATAACGCTGCATCAGTTGCTGATAGAGCTCATCCAGCGCATAAACCGCATTGGCTTGTTCATCATCATGTACAAAGGAGCCGCTACTGAGTGCTGCAGCATAACGCTCAGAGGGCGATAAAACATTTGGAGTAGCGTGCGTTGTAGATGGATTAACTGGCATATTCATGGAAAACGGCTCTCTAATTGCGATCCAATATCAGGCAAATGCCCATGGAAAAAATGTCCGCTTCCTGCGATGACTGCTAAATCAAAATTACGGGTATTTGCCCAATCGATAATATCTTGAGGTGGAACAACCTCGTCTTCAGCACCGACCATGACAAAGGTATCGTCAGGGAGAACCAAATCACCCATGGGATAGTTTTTAACTGCTGGGGCTACTAAATAGAGCTTTTGCAAAACAAATTGGTGCGGATTATATTGCATTAATTGGCTAAAACCTGCAGCAGCGATATAGCCACCAAAGGAGAAACCAGCAATGTATAACTTTCTGGCCGTGCTTTGATCCGCAATCCAATCTAATACCGATATCAAGTCTTCAATTTCACCCACACCTTGCGCGTGCACACCCGTACTCGTTCCAACACCTCTGAAATTAAATATCACCACAGAAATGCCACTATTACGGAAAAAACGTGCAAGTGTCGTAACCACTTTATTATCCATAGTGCCCCCCATAAGTGGATGAGGGTGACAAATAACTGCGATTGCATCAGATTCCTGCCAAACTGGTCGGATCTGAAGACTACCTGCATTACCTTGAATAAGTTGGTCTGCCATATTAGCTGATATATACGTTTAAATGTGGCACAAAGCCTATCATTTTTGAGCCCTAAAATGCCAATATCAAATGTCTCAAGACGTTTAGATGTATCATTTGAGTCTTCGATATGTAATTAAATCAACATCATTTCGACTAATTATTAAGCGAAGACATAAAAGCTCTCTGTGCTTGAATTCGGCTCAAATCCTGTATCGGGTATGCACCAAAATTTATCCACATCATGCACAACTGCGCTTTTCATGAACAAACAGTTCACCCAGTGCATTTTTTTGATTTTGACAAAGCTTGATTTATTTAAGCTATTGTTTTTATTTAAATTTATTTAGTGGTTAAATTTTAATCAATTTGATCCCACACCTTTATATTTGGTGGCTTAGACCTGTCAACCCTATAGTTGTCCACAGCACCATCCACAACTTTTGTGGACAACGAGGTAAAGCCTTATAGCAATTGGCTTAGCGAGCTATAGGGTTTGAAAAACTTACAGGCATCACTAATCATAAGTGCTACGAATTAATCAATTGGAAAATATATTTTTTATTGGCATCTTTGAAAAAAGATGCTTGTGTTGAGTGGTTTTTGAAAGCAAATATCTTCTGACACTATGGGCTGGCGCGTGTTGCCTTGATCTTAGTCACGAATGTACAAGCAGAAGTCACACTCAACCGTCCTCTTATTTTGTCTGTAGTATTCATAACTCGAAGTCGTAATAGGCTCCCTAGAACCCTGAGTAATTTGTCGACAATATCCTTCAAGTATGGCACATTAAATTGTCAGACAATTATCTCTCTCATCAATTAAAACTTCCTCAGTCACTGGTTATTTTTGGTGCATATGTAGGTCGAGTTACATCCGAGTTATGCACATAAATTGCCCACAGGCTCTCTCTATAATCTTTTTATAAGCATAGTGAAAAAACTTGTCATTTTTTATTTATATTTAATTCTTGATTTATATAACTTGTTGTATTGTATTATTATTTTAATAGATCAAAAAATGTACAATTTGTAGCCGCGCCTTACTCAGCGCCAACTTACGCTGTCAATACCATGGTTGCCCACAATGTTATCCACAGCTTTTGTGGACAACTGGCTAAACCCTTGCTACGACACGCAGAGGAAGATTACAGTACAATGAATTTTGAAAAAAAGATTAATTTCTGACCAACAATCACTTTTTAAAGTACGGACATAAAACGGAATTCATTGTAAGTAAAAATGGACAAACGCTATATGCTATTCATTCAAAAATATCCGCCCAACAAGATGCTAAAACAAAGTGCATAAAACGAATTGAGATGGTGCGAAAGATAACCCGTTATTAAAACTCCACTGATAGGCATGACTCCTTTAAAATTTGGATTTTTAAATACATAAAAAAACAGCCCATGTAAACATGAGCTGATCAATTTGCGACATTTTTTTAAATCGAATGATTTATTCAATCATTTACACGCATCATTTTTTAGCTTGCGCGTAACTTTGTGATGATTGGTTTACGTTTTAAAATCATTTCTTGAATACTTCCTTTCATATAGCGCAAAAACACGACAAGCGGTGACAATTTTGGATTTGGTGATTTACCTTGTCCAATGGCTCTAAACTGAGCCGCATACCATATCACCTCCATGACCGCTAATTTATCAATCGGAGCAATTCCGGTTTTAATCGGCTGAGTTGCATATTTCACGTTTGCTCCAGCGATCAGACTATCCGTCACATCCGTTTCCACAGCCAATGGGCGCGCAATACCGATTAAATCACAAGCACCCGATGCCAGAGCAGCATCCATCCCTGCACGTGTACGGAAGCCTCCTGTCACCATTAGTACGGTTTTTACTTCCTTACGCACTTTCTCAGCAAACTCGAGGAAATAAGCTTCTCGCTGAATGGTGCTCTCTTTTGCAGGTTGTTTCCGTTTAGCGCCTGCCATAGCGGGTGCTTCATAGGTACCGCCTGAAATTTCAATGAAATCGACGCCTAAAGCATCCAGTGCTTTAAATACAGCAACAGAGTCTTCTTCAGTGAATCCCCCTTTTTGGAAGTCCGCAGAATTTAATTTCACACCAACGACAAAACCAGCACTGGTTTGTTTGCGAATTTCTTTGAAACTTTCAAGGAGGAAACGCATGCGGTTTTCTAAACTACCACCCCATTGATCAGTACGATGATTATGCTTTGGAGATAAAAAAGCACTGACTAAATATCCATGTGCACCATGGATTTGTACACCTTGAAATCCTGCTTTTTCGCAAATTCGTGCTGATTCACCGAAACGGCGGATCAAGTCATAAATCTCTGCTTCAGTCAGTTCGCGAGGCACACCAAACAACGGAGCCATAGCAGGTCCAAACCCGATCGCGGATGGAGCAACGGTTTCACGATTAAGTCCCTTTGGACATTGTTTACCCGGATGAGAAAGTTGGACAATTTGTGCTGTATTGTATTTTTTCCCCAGACTCGCCCATTCTGTTAAACGTGCTAAATCACTTTCATCTTCGACAATAACTACACCTGGCTCGTTTTTAGCACGATGATCAATCATTACATTGCCAGTGATTGAGGCGCCCAAGCCCCCTTTACCCCACGTATCATAAAGCTTTATAAGTGCCGGTGTAACTTTACCATCAGATGTTGCTAGCGCTTCACTCATTGCACCTTTGATGATTCGATTTTTAAAGATCTGTTTATTGATTTTGAGAGGCTGGCTGATATTGACCGACATGAGAACTCCATCGTGTACAAGTAATAATTAACAACGTGAATCGATTTTACGCTAAAAACAAAATTTGACAATGAATAGTGTCAAAATATTCAATGCTGAATACTTACAATATGTTTAATATTCAGACGATAGAATTATCAACCTTTAATAATTTCAAAGCGATAAATTTCTTTTTCACTACTATTAGCAGATGCAATTTGCTCTTGACTACGCAGTTCATGTCCGAGGTGTATACAAAATTTTGGAATATCACGCATACTTGAAGGATCAGTAGACTCGATTATAAGTATTTCGCCAGTCGCGATTTTTCGTATCGCACGATGCAGCATCATGACAGGCTCTGGACAAATTAAGCCTTTGGTATCTAAAAAATGCGGTGCTGACACGATTAACGCTCTCCTCTAGTCATCATAATGCTAAGCCTAGCAGAAAAATTTTCATCTATTTAAGACAAACCACACCAAAAGTGATAATGATTCATGTATCTGTCGTCTTGCTTAGGCTATTATGCAGACTGTTTTTTTATTTTAAAGGTTAAATATGAGTGGCGAATCTGGTTCGGCGTGGACGGTGCGCGGGCTTAAACGCTGGCTGTCGGCTACGCCGGAAACACGAGATGATTTAGTACGACTACTTGAGGATTCTAGACGCTTTCTGGAACCTGATACGGTTGATATGTTGACAGGTGTATTAGGATTACCCAAAACCCCTGTACGAGAAGTCATGACCCCGAGGCCATCCGTAGTTGGTTTGTTTGAAGATGATGAACTGATGGAAATTCTTCCAGTTCTGATTGAATCTGCACACTCACGCTTCCCTGTATTTTCGCGAGATGGACGCGACACCGTAGTTGGCGTCTTGTTGGCAAAAGACCTCTTGCGCTTTATTCAACCCGACAATAATGTGTCTTTTGATCTGCATACTCTGCTTCGTCAACCCGTTTTTGTCCCTGAATCAGCGCGTTCAGACCAATTGCTCGGGATGCTAAAACATACTCAAACACATATGGCAGTCGTGGTTGATGAGTATGGCGCGACTGCTGGTTTAATCACACTGGAAGATTTGCTCGAAGAAATTGTGGGTGAAATTGAAGACGAACATGATGAAATCGACCCACTTGCAGACTGCATTATTCCAGATCCTGATGTGAAGGAAGCATGGCTTGTTCAAGCATTAACACCGATTGATCACTTTAATGAAGAGCTGAATGCTGAACTTGAAGGCGAAGGTGTCGATACCATTGGCGGATTATTGCTTGAAAAAACTGGCTTAGTCAGTGAATTAACGGGGGAAACGGTTGAAATCGCAGATTGGGAGTTCACAGTATTGGCGGCCGATCTTCGCAGTTTAACCTTACTTCGTGCCCGCCGTGCACCTGCTCTCATAATAGAATGACACTTACATGAGGAGTATGTGATTAAAAACAGACTCCTTTTTTTAAATACCGTTTGAAATTTAAAGCCAACTCAATACTCTCACGACAATGGGCAGAGGACAATCTTTTGAGCATAAAGAAAACTGCGAGTGCAACAGCGAACTATACAGCTCATCGCTCGGATCGTCGCAATGCGACATGGTCTTTGAGCAAACTCCCTCTTTTCGTTGCTGGCGTAGCCAGTCTTATTGCAGGCGTATTACTTCCTCTGGCCTTTGCTCCGTATAATTTGTGGCTCATTGCTTTTATTTCTCCAGCACTGCTGTACTTACTGCTCAATCAGCGCTCACCTGCACAGGCATTTTTATTGGGTGAAGCATATGGATTTGGACTATGGGCAGTCGGTGGATTCTGGTTATATACCTCGATTCATGAATACGGCGATACCTCGGCCCCTATTGCACTGCTGATGATTGCGGGTGTAGCACTGGTCATGGGCCTATTCAATGCGATTGGTGCATGGTTCTATCGACGTTTTCTTCCCGAGTCGCCTCTCACCTTTGCTCCGCTTTGGATTGTTATTGAATGGGTTAAAACGTGGTTGTTTACCGGATTTCCATGGCTCTTTGTAGGCTATGCGCTAATTAGTCATGGTTTAGATGGTTATGCCCCGGTTGCTGGCGTATTTGCAGTTTCTGCGGTTGTGGTATTAATCGGTTGTGCATTTGCAGAGTTACTACGTCGTCGCTGGTTCTGGCTAGTGCCTATCATTATTTTGATTGCAGTCGGAATTGGTCTCAATCAAATTCGTTGGACCAAACCTAAAGCCTCACCTGTACTTTCGGTTTCACTGATTCAAGGAAATATTCCTCAAGATCTCAAGTGGTTAACTGAGTATCGTGAGAAGACCTTGCAGATTTATGCTCACTTAAGTAAAAGTGAATGGGGACGAGACCTCATCGTATGGCCTGAATCGGCTATTCCCATGTTTCAAAATGAACCAGAGGCAGCACCATTCATCGAAGAGATGCATGAAATTGCTTTAGCGCATCATTCAGCATGGGTAATGGGCATTCCTTACCTTGACCTCAGCAATCAGACTTCGACATCCACAATCGATCCGCCTTTTTACAATGCCATTGGGGGACTTGGAGATCATGGGTCAGGTCTTTATAAAAAACAACGCCTCGTGCCTTTTGGCGAATACATTCCTTTTGCTGGTACCTTAGACTGGATATTGCCCAGTTTAAGTAAAACAGGCAGCTTTACAGCCGGTCCTGCAGGACAAGCTCCTCTGCATGTTAAGGGTCACGCATTAGCTGCTGCGATTTGCTATGAAGTGGCTTACCCTAATCTCACCCGCCTTAATGCGCAAGACAGTGATTTCTTAGTGACCTTATCCAACGATGCTTGGTTTGGCACATCTGCTGGACCTTTGCAGCATCTGCAGATGGTACAAATGCGCTCGAAGGAAACCGGTCGTTGGTTTATACGCGCAACCAATACTGGGGTGAGTGCATTTATTAACGATCAAGGTGAAATCGTTAAACGGACACCACAATTTAAAACCGCGGTGCTCCGTGGCAATTTACCGGCCATGACAGGTGAAACACCCTACATGCGCTGGGGCGATCTCCCTATTCTATTGATCAGTGCGTTGCTGATGCTTATCGGACTTTGGGCAAAGTTGCGTTATCAGCGCTAATCAACATAAAGCCGCTCCTTGTTGAGCGGCTTATTTGCTTTCCTTTTATGCAACTCGGCAGGCCATCAATGCTTGTTCATATCGTTCCCAATCGACATCTGGCTGAGTAATAATTTCTAAGCGGTTATCATCATGCCCTGTATGACTGGTAAAGCTAATCTTGCCCGGAATCAAGTTGAGTGCCAGCCACTCGCCCCTCGCCTCTAGCGCATGGTTCTGCACATGCACTACGCCTTTAATTCTCAGCCACCCTTGCATCGATAGCAGCCATGTTAATAACTGATCGCGATTGAATTGCCATTCTGCGGGTAATCGCCACCCACCCACAGATTGAGCCAATGCCTGCTCATGATAATGATAAGGTAACATAACCTCTTGTTCTTCTTGAGCAGTAGGATCATTGATTAAGCTTGCGGTTTTTGGCGGAGCGAGATGCAGAAGCGAACGCCGAGTTTGACGATTTGCTCTGCGCGGCATATCAATGTCGTCGAGATCCAATTGTCCCTGATTTACCTTATAAATGACTGGTGCTATCGCATTTTTTTTGGCAAGATCATCCAGCATTTTTTTCAGTTGAGTCTGATCGGCATCAGACATTTGTGCATGGTGAGAAATACTCAGTACATCGGCCAGAGCCCATTGAGCTTGATAGGTTTCATGACTCGTTAATCGCTCATCAAGCAATCGAGTACCATCGACAACACAAACGACTGCGCGAAGATCCAAAGCCCGAGACCAATGTGGTTCTGTTAATTGCTCAATCAGCTGTAGTGGATGACCTAAGCCTGTTGGTTCTATAAATAAACGCGTGGGTTTGGCTTTGGTCAGTAACCGCGCTAAACCAACTTGCATGGGAAGCTGACTGGTACAGCACAAACAACCTCCGGCGACTTCATAAATGGATACACCAGCCTCTGCTTCTAAGAGTGCGCCATCGAGCCCAATTTGCCCGAACTCATTGACCAATATCGCCCAATTTTCATCCGCAGGTTTTTGAGAGAGCAGATGCTTAAGCAATGTCGTTTTACCCGCGCCAAGAAAACCAGTGATTACATGCGTTGGGACGCGATCCGCAATCAATGATTGCACCGGGGAAATACTTGTCATGATGATTTAAAACTCCGCAGAAGAAAGTCATTGTAAGCATTTTATGGTTGCAAAGCATCTGATTGGAATCATCCTCGGTGTGGATAAACCACAAACTATTAAGTTAAACTAATAAGTAATAGTATTTAATCGATATTTAATTCATCAATCAATTAACTTAATATGCTCTCAACGACACGCAAGCCCAGCTTGCACTTTAGGAGCAGATCATGAGTTATGTCATACATAAAAGTGAAAATCGTGGTCAGGCAGACCATGGCTGGCTAAAGGCCAAACACAGCTTTTCGTTTTCAAGCTGGCAGGATCCACGTTATATGGGCGTATCCGCACTTCGTGTGATCAATGAAGACCGCGTGGCTGCACATCGTGGTTTTGGTATGCACTCGCATGACAATATGGAAATTCTGACTTGCGTCTTGTCAGGAAAACTAACCCATAAAGACAGCATGGGCAACATTGGTCATATCGCAGCGGGTGATTGGCAATTGATGAGTGCAGGAACTGGTGTCACGCACAGTGAAATGAATGAAGGCGATGTACCTGTTCACTTACTGCAAATTTGGTTGTTTCCCAACATTAAAAACCCTGAGCCGACTTATCAGGAGCTGGCTCTTAATGTAAAAGAACAGCCGAATCAATGGCATCTCATTGTTGCTCCAACAGACAATCATCTAGCTAACTTTAAAGGCATGGTTATTCGTCAAGATGCTCGAATCTTGTCTACTTTTCTACAAACTGGACATGAATTAGTTTTGGACTCAGAGAAAAAAACCAGTTATGTTCACGTAGTCAGTGGAAATATTCGCATTAGCAATGGTACAGAAGAGCAAATTGCTTCTGAGGGTGATGCGATCATTTTTGACAATAGTACTCCTTCTAGCACAGTGATTGCAGATACTGATGCACAGCTCATTTGGTTTGATCTTCCATAACTTTTGATGTCACACAAAGCAATATTTTATTTTTTGGAGAAGCACAATGTTAAGCCCTAATCAAATTGTAGAACGTGTTTTAAGTAACCCTGCTCTGGCGGGTATCACATCGGTACTGATGCGTGCCATGCTTGCCTTTATGTTTATTGTGTCAGGCTGGGGCAAAATTACCGGTTATGACGGAACAGCTGCTTATATGGCCTCTCAAGGTGTCCCAGGTGCGCTGCTTCCTTTAGTGATCCTGACTGAACTTGGTGGCGGAATTGCAATCCTGATTGGTTTTCAAACACGTTTCGTCGCGTTTTTATTAGCTGGTTTTACGGTCTTGACAGCACTGCTTTTTCACGATGGAAGTGACATGAATAGTCACCTCATGTTCATGAAAAACATTGCCATCGCAGGTGGTTTCCTATCCCTCATGCTATTTGGTGCAGGTCGCTATAGCGTTGATCGTAAATAAATTCAGTCAAATAAAAAAACGCCTATTGAATAGGCGTTTTTTTATGCTGGAATCATACAACATCAATGCTGATAATGAAGATCCGCATCATCGCCTTCACCACCATCTTTACCATCAGCACCAAAAGAGTAAAGATCGTAAGGATTCCCATCGTTACCTGGCGCGATATATTGTAAATCATTATCCCAAGCATCTTGAGGCACTTTTCCACCTTCGATGTATGGTTCTCTCCACACTTTGACATTCGCAGGTTTGTGGACCAATGCATCTAGGCCTTCTTGCGTTGTAGGGAAACGATTGTTATCGAGATAAAATGACTTAAGAGCGCCAGCCGTATTCGATAAAGTAATTTTGGTGACTTTCACTTTAGAGCTAGACAATTGGCCAAAAAGCTTGGGGACAACTAATCCACCCAGGATACCCAAAATCACAATCACAACCATGACTTCAATCAATGTAAATCCTGATTGAGATTTACGCTTTATCCCTGTTACGTTACGTTGAATATTCATTTAAAACCTTTATCAATAAGCTTAATAATAAAACGGTGAATCAGTATCTAATTGCTGGATTCAAGCATATCTGATGTTATTTAACCAGACTATTCATGTTTATAATCGGCATCATGACTGCCAATACAATCATCAAAACAATACCAGCCATAAAAATCAGCATCAATGGCTCAAGTAATGAGAGCAATGTTGAGATCAGCGTACTGACCTCGCGATCTTGCATGGTTGCTGCACGAGCCAGCATATTTTCCATTTCACCGGACGTTTCACCACTGCGAATCATTTGCACCATCATCGGCGGGAAAAAACCTGAGCGCTCAAGCTGTGTTGCCAAGGCCCCCCCTTCCGTGACTTTTTCTGCAGCCAAAAGAATCGCATCACGAATAATCCAATTACTGGACACTGCGGCACCAATCCGCAACCCATCCACCAACGGCACACCAGACTGCGATAAAATGGATAATGTGCTCGCAAATCGTGCTGAATTGATACCTCGGCTCAACTTCCCAAAGAGTGGCATGCGCAGTACGAAGCGATCTAACGCATAGCGCCCCGTTTCAGTACGAATAAAGCGCGTGAATAAATAGCCGCCGCCTACGATAGCCACTACCATAAAGGGCCAAGCCGCTTTAATAAAACCACTGGCTCCCATCAGCATCCGCGTCAATAATGGCAATGCTTGATCTGAATGCTCAAATACTTTAACGATGTTAGGAACGACAAAAGTCATTAACCCCATGACTATCGCAAACGACATTAACATCAACAGGATAGGATAAATTAAAGCCCCTTGGATCTTTTTCTGCATCGCAAAACGATTTTCGGTGTAATCCGCTAATTGATTCAGGATGAGATCCAAATGACCCGACTTCTCCCCTGCAGCAATCGTTGCAATATACAAGGCTGGAAAATTACCGGACATACGCAGGGCTTGGGCTAAGGAATGCCCTTCCATGACTTTAGAACGTACCGACAAAATAAGGCTTTGTACATGCGGCTTATCTCCCTGACGGGCAACCGCACGTAATGTTTCTTCAAGGGGAATACCCGCAGCAATCAGTACTGAAAGTTGACGGGTCAAAAGCGCAAGTTCATAAGCACTTAAACCTCGTTGAAACCACTTCTTACCCATCGCGGCAGTTTTGGTTTCTTCTACCGGCTCAACCTGAACAGGCATCCACGTTTTATCACGTAATTGCTGACGGATTTGGCGTGCAGAATCTCCTTCAAGCACACCTTTGTGCTGTTTGCCTGTGGCGTCAATAGCGGTAAACTGATAAGCAGGCATCACATTGACTCAATTAAAAAATTTAAAGATATAGAATAATGAACTGAATAATTATCAACAGTTTGAACCAGAATGTGAAGACACTTTTATAGCACTCCTGTAATCATAAACACGTCACGTGAGGATATGATGAAAAAGCGCGATTAAAACTTAGAAATATTCGCTTAGTTCACTGCAACAGCAAGTTGGCGAACCAACAAGCCCAAGCGTTTTCCTTGAGCAATACACAGCGTCTTTTCATCACTGCTCATCGGCTGATCATGGGCTGTGCCGCTGACATGAGAGGCCCCATAAGGCGTACCGCCTCGTACGGTCTGTGAGAGTGCAACCTCAGAATATGGGATCCCCAGCAAGAGCATGCCGTGATGAAGTAAGGGCACCATCATGGTCAACAACGTTGTTTCTTGACCACCATGCATAGATCCTGATGCGGTAAATACACAAGCGGGCTTGCCCTGTAAACTACCTGACAACCAAATCGTTGCCGTTTGATCCCAAAAATATTTCATGGGTGCCGCCATATTACCAAAGCGCGTAGGACTTCCTAAAGCCAAACCCGCACAATCCTGTAGCTCTTCTTGAGTCGCATACAGATCCCCATCCAAAGGAATACTTGGAAGCACTTCACTCGTGACGACAGCAACTTCAGGCACAGTGCGAATCTTGGCTTTTACCCCAGCACTCTCAAGACCTGCTGCAATTGCTCGCGCCATTTGACGGGTTGTCCCATATTTACTGTAGTACAGCACTAATACATAAGGTTCACTCATAACACATCCACTCACTAAACCGAATCTCACTCATAATGAACCCAATGTTGTCAATTTATTCATAGAGTTATTACACATTCACTATTAACAGCATACAGTGGCACGTCTTGAGATAGCATCACTTGCTTATGCTATCCTGTATTATTGATATTTAATCATGTAATCATTGTTTATTCATATCGCGATAGTTTAGTTATTTTTAGTCCGGACCACTAAACTAAAATTGCTCGATATGATCTAGGTATGCCTATGTATAAAATAATAGAAAAACTGCCCTTTTATCAAAGTCAGTGGTTTCAATTTCTCGTTTTTTTATTAACACGCTACGAGAAAGATAATTGTCGGGATCGTGCTGCCGCATTGACCTACACCACCATGTTGTCATTAATTCCCATGCTAACCGTTTTTGTCGTTGTTTTATCATCTATCCCGGCTTTTGCGCCTGCATTAAATAAAATTCAAGGGACGCTCTACGGTTATTTATTACCCGAATCAAGCTCAACAATCACACAGTATCTCAATGAATTTTCAGAAAAATCAGCCAATTTAACTATTATTGGTATTATATTCTTATTCGTCACCTCCATTATGATGCTTTCAAGTATCGAAGAAGCTTTTAATAAGATATGGCGAGTGAGCAACCTCCGTGGCGGCGCAATTGGATTGATGCGTTACTGGATGGTCATTTCATTGGGTCCCTTATTTATGGGGGCGGCTTTTGCGTTGTCATCGGCAATCACGTCTATCGATCTACTGAACAGTAATTTTGCTGGATACTCCATCGACTGGTCAGTCTGGCTCAAATTGACGGCGCTTGCGCTAACATTATTCGCGTTTACATTCATGTACTGGATGATTCCTAACCGTAAAGTTCCTGTTCGTAACGCAGTGCTTGCTGGTATTTTCGCAGGTTTGCTCTTTGTACTTCTTAAAATGGTCTTTGGCTTTTTTATGAAGAACTTTACCAGCTACCAACTTATTTATGGTGCATTTGCCGCACTTCCTGTCTTTTTATTATGGATATACTTGTCATGGAACATCGTTCTACTCGGCGTTGAGATGAGCTATGCATTAACAATGTTTCGCTATTCAGATCATCTGCCTCGCCACCCTCTTCTCTCTTTACTGTATATTTTACATCTATTTTACGTGAGCCAAAAAACTGGGGCTGTCGTTACAGAAGCGAACATGATGTCTTTACTTGGCAAAGGCGAAGTTGAAATATGGCCAGAGTTTATCGAACTCTTACAGAAACAGAATTTGGTCAGAAAGACCGATCAAGGCGACTATGTACTCTGTCGTAATTTAGACCAAGTTGATTTCTGGTCATTCTATCAAACTCTACCCTACCCATTGCCGCGCCTCGAAGAGCTTGAGAACTGCAATGCACATATGGCCTCAGGCGACGAGTGGAGCATGCGGATCGTTCCCTATTTGACAGAATCCAATACTTTTTTGGCTCATCATCTCAGCATCCCTCTGTCTCAGCTCCTTGAGGTTGAGTCTTTAAATTCAACCACATCAAAAGAAGCAAAAGCGATGACATTGTAAGCAACTGATCAGTACAGCATGCATAAAAAAGGGCAATCAACTTAGCTTTGATTGCCCTTTTTATTTAATATCTGTTACCGAGTAATACCACGATCTGAACGGATCAATGAATCTATCAGCAACTGTACTTCCGGATGCTTAGGCAGAATATCTCGAGTAAGCTCAATAATAGCCTGCTCTTTGGTTAAACCCTGACGATAAACAACTTTAAAGGCTTGTTTTAAAGCTGTAATCGTTTCAGACGGCCAACCACGGCGACGCATCCCTTCAAAATTCATACCGTGCGCTTTCGCAGGATTACCCGAAACCATGACATAGGCCGGAACGTCTTTTAGAATAAGACTTGCGCCACCTACCATCGAATATGAATCTAAGCGACAAAACTGATGTATACCGGAGTTACCACCAACAATCACGGTATCACCAATTTTAACGTGACCCGCAATGCCAACATTATTTGCAAATACACAATGACTGCCAATAACACAATCATGAGCCACATGCGTATTCACCATCAGGAGATTGTGATTCCCGATTTTAGTTAAGCCTTCATCTTGTGTCGTACCACGATGAATGGTGCATGACTCACGAATGACATTGTCATCACCGATCTCGAGCCAAGTTTCTTCACCCTGATATTTCAAATCCTGACAATCTTCACCGATGGTCGCGAATTGAAAAATACGATTCCGAGCCCCAATGCGCGTCCAACGACTAATAACAACATGAGGACCGATTACGCAACCGGCATCAATCGTAACCTGAGGTCCAACAATACTGTATGGACCGATACTCACTGATGGATCAATTTGCGCAGTCGGATCAATAATGGCAGTCGGATGGATAAAAGGATGGCTTGTTGTGTCAATGCTCATTGTCGTCTTAGCGTGATTAGTCCTGCGAACTTGCGTTCGAGTGTTTGGAGCCAAATCGTTTGCCTGACCTGACGCAAGGCTCATTTCACAATCTCCATATATTGTTCAATAACCAAAATTTCTGCACTGGCAGCAAGCTCATCACCAACTCTAGCCTGACATGCAAACTTGTATATTTTTTGTTTTGAAGTCAATATTGTAGCACTTAATGTCAATGTATCACCGGGAACGACTCGACGCTTAAAGCGTAACTTGTCTACACCTGCAAATAAATACATATAACCATCAACAGGTCGTTTTCCTTCAGTAATGAAACCCAATATGCCAGAAATCTGAGCCATCGCTTCTAAAATCATAACACCAGGCATAATGGGAGTTTCAGGAAAATGTCCTTGAAAAAACTGTTCATTAATCGTAACGTTTTTGATACCAACAATTGATTTTCCTGCTTCGACGGATAAAACACGATCCACTAACAGGAAAGGATAACGTTGAGGCAAAAACTCCCGAATTTCTTCAATGTGCATCGGAATATTGACTGAAAAAGGTAGACTCATAAAAACAAACTTCTGGGCTATGTCTACTTATTCTGCATGCTATTTAGAACATTTTTGGCCTAAAACGACAAGCTATGCTATAAAAATACAACGCAATAGACATGAAGTACTAGATATTTAATATTCAACCAACAATATCAGATCAGTAGGACTTGAGTAAAGTTTTTAACAAGTATTTGATATGGCTTTGCTTTTCTATACTTGTTGCTCATCAACAGGCTCAAGATGTAACTATTGATTACCAAGTTGTAATTCTAACCTTTCCAGCGCCAGTTGCAAACCTTTGATTTGCGCCGCCATCTCCCCTAGATGTCGAACTCTGACCGCACTTTTGCGCCAATCTGCTGTTTTTTCAAATGCTGAACCGGAGGAATAACTCCCCGACTCTTTAATTGAGCGTGTGATCATACTCATGGCTGTAATATGAACGCGATCTGTAATTTCAAGATGCCCAGCTACACCAACCAATCCACCCAAAATACAATGCGAACCGATTGTTGTACTTCCCGCCACACCCGTTCCTGCAGCAAGGGCGGTATGAGCACCAATTTTCACATTGTGTGCAATTTGTACTTGATTATCAATGATCACACCATCAGCGATAATCGTATCATCAAGCGCACCACGATCTATCGTGGTATTAGCTCCGATACGAACATCATCGCCAATCACCACACGACCCAGTTGCACAATCCGGTGCCAACGACCTTCTGCAGTTGCAAAGCCAAAGCCCTCAGCACCAATCACTGCACCCGCATGTATACGCGTGCGTTGACCGAGAATACAGCCATGATGAATCGTTACACCGTGACCTAACCAACATTTGGCACCGATCACACAGCTCCGACCAACATGCACCGATGAGATGAGTACTGCACCATCACCAATTTGTGCATGATCTTCAACAACAACAAATGGGCCAATCGAAACGTTTTCACCAATTGTGGCAAGTGGAGAAATCACCGCCGTAGGATGAATTGCAACTTCAACCGCATTAAACGGGTCAAACAGATGGGTTAATTGAGCAAAAACATAATAGGGATCAGAAACAACAATAGCAGAACCCGCAAAAGCCTCGCGGTCTGCTTCAGTCAAAATCATGGCGCCCGCGCCTGTTGTTTGCAATTGACCACGATATTGAGAATTCGCTAAAAAACTCAATTGAGTTGGGCCCGCTTGTGACAACGAGGCAAGTCCAGTAATGACTAGATTTTCATCACCAGAGACGACGGCAAGCGTAGATAATGGAAAAGCACCCTCAGCAATACGCTGATTCAGGTGCTTAACAATTTCACCAAGTGTCAATGACGACATTTATTTCGCTGCATTCAAACGGTCAGTGATTTTTTTAGTGAGGTCCGCAGTTGGAGCAGCCCAGATCACATATTTCTTCTCAACGATAACGTCGTAATTCCCTTCTTTACGCAAGTCTTCGATAATGCCTTCAAGCTTGGGCATTAATGTTTTCAGCATATTGGATTGGGCTTCTTCAATACGACGTTGTACGCCTTCAGCAGTACTGTTGTATTCATTCAATTTAGACTGCGCTTGAGTTTGCAACGCTTGTTTGTCTTTATCACTCATTACAGAGCCGTCTTTTTGAAAACGCTCTTGAAAACCTGTGATTTCTTTACGCAACTGCTCTAAGCGATCGCGTTGGCTTTTCAAACTTGTATTGAGTCCTTCAATGGTTTGTTTCGCCACATTGGATGCCAAAACTGCGGCTTGTGAATCAGCAACAGCCACGTTATTCGCATGAGCCAATGGTGAAAGGACCATGGCCGCTGCAAGACCTAAACCTGTGAATAATGAACGCATTATGTTTCTCCTTGTACATAAAATATAGCTAACGCAAAAGCGATTAACGTAAAGTAAAAAAACTTAAACTCGAAGATTAAAATACCCGACCAATAGCGAACTGAACCCGCTTGAGCTGATCGTTGGGCTTAGAATCGATTGGCTGTGCATAGCTCAACGCAATTGGACCAATCATCGTAATCCAGGTGAACCCAAAACCTGCGCTATAGCGGAAATTATTGGCACTGAATTTGTAGCTGGTTGTCCCCGTATCTGCAACGCCAGTGGTGTCAAACACCTGCCCGCCTTCAACAAATAAAACCGGACGGATCTGGCTTGCCCAATCACCCGCATAAGGGATTGGCAGAATCAACTCAAGCCCCCCTGTAATCAAGCCGTTACCACCCACGGATTCTGGATCTGGATCGGGACAAGTCGTTCCAGCGCCTTTACAATAGCCAATACCTGGACTTAAAGGTCCCAGCGTATAGTCGCGGTATCCGCGAACTGAGCCATAACCACCTGCATAAAAGTTCTTCCAGAATGGCAAGTCATGACCATAACCAAGTTTGGTATAGGCTCGAATTAGGAACTTATCCAAAAAATGGGTCGGTAATGGAAAGAATGCCTGTCCAGTGTAAGTGATCCGCTGATACTGCACATCACTACCCGGGAGTGTGGTATCTAACGAGATTTGATGTGACATACCCCGTGTCGCAAGGACTGGGCGATTCAAAGTGTTGTATGCCCAAGATAAATTCAGGTTATAGGTCAAGAAATCTTTATCATAAAGAGGATTGGCATCATCACCCGACTTATTCACAGCACCATGTGACAATAAGTAATTTTGCGCAACTTGCGATACAAAAGATGATGTTTTAATCGTTGTATTATCAACGTTTAAAGTAGCACTGACACTTTTGTTCTCATCGACTGGATAGCCAAATGTCATCGATGCACCGAGTGCATCAGAATAATAACGCTGCACATTATAAGTGCTGTCGAGTTTGGTATTTCTCATATAGAAATTGAAACCACGACTAACGCCATCGACCGTATAGTAAGGATCGAGAACATTAATGTTATAATTTTCAAGTGTTTCGGAACGAGAAACGTCTAAACCAACCTGTGTACCGGTACCAAAGAAGTTGGTTTGATTCAAGCCAAACTGGAACGTAACACCACCGTATTGTGAATAACCGACGGAGATACTACTGGTTCCTGAAGGCTGTTCTTCTACCGTAACATTGACATCGACTTGGTCATTGCTATTTGCAACGCGAGGGGTATCAATCGTGACCGTTTTAAAATAACCGGTGCGCTCTAAACGTACTTTTGATAGATCAATCTTCTCGTTGGACGCCAGAGAGCCTTCGAGCTGACGCATTTCACGGCGTAAGACTTCATCGGCGGTCTTATCATTCCCTTTGAAGTTAATCCGGCGGATATAGACCTGCTTGCCCGGATTAATGGCGTAATTCATTGTGACTGTTTTAGTCGGTTCATCAATCTCAGGAATCGGATTGATTTCTGCAAAATAATAACCGCTATTACCAAATTTCTTACTGAGGAGCTGCGTCGTTGCGGTCACTTCAGCCTGTGAGTATGTCGTTCCCGGTTTATAAATAACCAGTTGTTTCAGATCTTCATTCTTATACAGCGGATCACCAACAAACTTACTCTCGCCAAATTTGTATTGGGCGCCTTCATTCACGCTGACTTCGATAAAGATATTCTTCTTATCTTCACTAAGATTCAGCTGTGCACTATTGAGGGCGTAATGAATATAGCCTTTGTTTAAATATAATGATCTTAAGCTTTCTAAACTGGCGGTCATTTTCTCACGTGCATAGCGATCATCACGCGTTACGATAGAAGACCAATTACTGGATTTAACCTGAAATGCTTTTTTAATTTCATCATCAGAGAAAACCGTGTTACCCAATACACGAATATTGACGACTTTAGCCGCATTTCCCTCGTAGATTTTAAATGCTAAATCCACCCGATTATTAGGCTTAGGGACCGTCTCAATTTTAACTTCGGCATCATAGCGGCCTTGTTGGGCATATTGCTGCTCAAGTTCATTTTTAACCACTTGTAAAGACGAACGTTTCAGCACTTCGCCTTCGCTAATACCACCACCTTTGAGACCTTTGGTGAGAGAATCGGTTGGGATCAGTTTATTGCCCGTAATCGTCATCGTAGCAATCACCGGACGCTCAACGACTTTGAACAATAAAACATCTTGGTCGCGACTCGCCTGTACATCATCAAAATTACCACTGGCATAAAGCGCACGAATCGCCTCAGCCAATTTTTGTTCAGTAATCGTATCACCGCTCGCGATCGGCAATAGTGAAGATACACTCGCAGGTGATAAGCGAACTAACCCCTCTATACGAATATCTCGCGCGACAAAACCACTCGCGACGGACGATGTAGCAGCGAAAACGCTGGAAGTCGTCGCAGTCACCGCCATGCTGGTGACTATTGCTAGGGGCAGTAGTGCTAAAGGATGCTTCATGCCAACATTATCCACTTCAAACTAAAAATTTTAAGAAAACCTACCATCAATTGAATTAACGCTGTCTCAACTTTGACGTTAAAATAACCGTGTTAGATCATTAAATATTGCAACGATCATTAACATGCCAAGCATGGCAACACCCACTCGAAACCCCGCCTGTTGGATGCGTTCTGAAACAGGACGTCCAATCACAGCTTCAATAGCGTAATACACTAAATGCCCCCCATCAAGAATTGGAATGGGCATGAGATTCAGCACGCCTAAACTCACACTCATGATGGCCATAAAGCTAAAAAAAGCCTGCCAACCGATATCAGCCGTATGACCCGCAACTTTAGCAATGGTAATCGGGCCTGAAATATTATTCAGGCCGATTAGTCCACTCAACATTTTGCCAAAAGAGCTGACAGTCAATGTGGAGAGATGCCATGTCTTTTGTAATGCAAGCGATAAGGCCGACAATGGATCATGCTGGACAATTTGCTTATATTCCGCAGGAATTTCGTAGCGTTCTGTTTGTTCTGTTTTGGGTTTTAAGCCTAACAACCCAATTTTTGTACCAAAATCATCTTTTTTTGCAGCAGGTGTGAGTATTAATGTCTGCTGTTTACCCTGCCGCTCAATGACCACGGACAATTTCTGATCTGCGCTCGCATGAATAATCCGGGTCAATGCAATCCAATCACTGATCGGCTTGCCATTCACACTGATAAAACGATCACCAACCAACAATCCTTGCTTAGCACCCACTGCATCAGGCTGAATCTCACCGATGACCGCATCAATCTTAGGAGAATACGGATAAAAACCTAAGGTTGCCAGTGGGTCGGCCCCATTAGATCGCATAAAACTCTGTATAGGTAGCTGATGCGTCTCGACTAGACCTGAACGATTAGTCGTTACCGTAAGCTGACCCGTCTCACCCATGCGATCGATTAAAGCGTAATTGAGCTTCTCTAAATCGGGTGTGGACTTTCCATCAATCGCCGTAACTAAGTCCCCAGATTGAAGTCCTGCAACGGCTGCAGGTGAATGCGGTTCAACTTGCCAGATTCGAGTATTCAGCTGCTCAGATTTGGGTAAAAATAATATCCAAAATAGCAGTACTGCAAATAAAAGGTTGATCAATGGACCCGCAGCAACAATCGCCATGCGTTTCCAAACGGATTGACGATTAAATGCAAAAGGGAGATCTGCTTCGGCGACTTCGCCTTCGCGCTCGTCAGCCATACGTACGTAGCCACCGAGAGGAATAGCAGCGAACTGATATTGAACACCATCTTTACCACGCCATTTAAATAGCGCAGGTCCAAATCCAATCGAAAAAGTCAGAACTTTTACGCCACAACGTCTTGCAACCCAAAAATGACCAAACTCATGGATTGCCACCAGTGGACCCAAAAGAAGTAGTGCTGCAAAGATGATCTGGATAAAACTCATGTATACCTATATTAAATGCTTTTGCAAACTAGATTAAAATTAATGCTATGCAACTTTTTCAGCTAAAATTGAGCGTGCTATTTTTCGAGCAGCCTCATCATAATGTAGGATTGTGGCAAGGTCATGCGCTGCAATCATCGGTAATTGTGTAATAACTGCCTGAATTATGCGAGAAATGTCAGTAAATTTTATTTTATTGGCGAGAAAAGCAGCAACAGCAATTTCATTTGCCGCATTAAGTACAGCTGGTGTGGTGCCACCCGCCTCCATGGCTTCGCGTGCCAAACGTAAACACGGAAAACGCAGCTCATCTGGCTGTTCAAAATTCAAACTTGCATTCAAGAACAAATCCAGCGGCGCAACACCTGCATCAATTCGCTTTGGCCATGCTAATGCATGCGCAATCGGCGTACTCATATCAGGATTACCCATTTGTGCAAGTGTAGAACCATCTACATATTGCACCATTGAATGAATAATACTTTGCGGGTGTATCACTACCGTGACACGCTCAGGCGGTAAATCAAATAAATGACAGGCTTCAATAAGCTCCAGCCCCTTATTCATCAACGTCGCAGAATCAACTGTAATCTTCGCTCCCATCACCCAATTGGGATGTTTGGAAGCCTGTTCAGGCGTCACAAGCTCCAGTTGCTCAAGACTAAACTTACGAAATGGCCCACCTGAAGCCGTCAGTAATATCTGAGAAACGCCAGCACGTGAGGCATTGTAATGCAAGCTTTCTGAGCTTTGGAAATATTCTGCAGGTAGGCACTGAAAAATGGCATTATGTTCAGAATCGACGGGTAAAAGCGTTGCCCCCGACTGGCGAACACAGTCCATAAAAAGACTACCAGCCATCACCAAAGCTTCTTTATTCGCCAGTAATACACGCTTCCCAGCTTTAACCGCCGCAAGCGTTGGAGCGAGACCTGCAGCTCCTACAATGGCAGCCATCACAATATCGACTTCAGGATGTGCGGCTATCTGCTCAAGACCTTCTTCACCTTCCAGAACTTTAGGGACACGTGCATCAGGAAACTGATGCTTTAAATTCTGGCTGAACTGTTCAGCCATGGCGACAGGAACACAAACATATTGCGGCTCATACACGGCACACAATTGGATCAACTTATCCAACCGCGCATGACCACTTAACGCAAACACCTCATAGCTTTCTAAATGTTTATTGAGCACTTTGAATGTACTATCACCAATCGAACCCGTTGCGCCCAAAACGCAAATGCGTTGACGCGCTTTCTCATGATGTTGATGATGTGATGAGCTGTTTGCCGTTAGCATATTAGAATCCGCCAGCCAACCAAAAACCAAATGCAAAAATCGGTGCTGCAGCAAGCAAGGAGTCAATACGATCCAATACTCCGCCATGACCAGGCAAAAGTGTCCCTGAGTCTTTAATATTGGCCTTACGTTTTAATAACGACTCAAATAAATCGCCCAGTACTGATGCAAGCATGGTAATCACAGATAAAACCACAAAACCCACTAAGTGCAATCCAGCAAGTTGCCGATCATAAGCAACTGCGAAAACAACCACACAGGCAAGTGCTAGCCCACCAATCAACCCCTCAACGGTTTTATTCGGGCTGACATCTGGAATTAATTTATGCTTGCCAAAAAATTTACCTGTAAAATAAGCACCGCTATCGGCAACCCATACCAATGCAAATAAATACATGAGCCACCACGGTGAATCAGACCAAAGACTGTAGATCGCTAAGGTTGTCGCAATCAATAATAAAATACCAATCTGTGGTAACCAGCGTTCAGAGGTAATCCCTTCAAGTGGATATCGACGAACGGTTACGAGTGCCGAGAGCCAAAACAACGAAGCAACGCCCCAGATAATTGGCCAAAGATTGGCATAATAAGGTTGGATGTTATAGGCAACGACAGCAAGCCCAAAAGTGATCAGGACAAACTGAAACGGATGGGTATAAGCCTTGCCCTCACCCTTACCAAACTTAGTCCATTCATTGGCTCCTACAGCCAATGTGACGATCATGAGGATCACTATCGGGATCGGGCTTTTCGTCGCAAAAAGGCATAAGAGCACAATAGCGATAAGAATCAGTCCTGTCCGAATCCGTTCAAACATGACGATCACCTTTATTTTTATTTTCTATATTTGATGTTTCGGACTGGTATGCCAAAGCCTGTTCGCTCGTACGTCCAAATCGACGTTCGCGGAAAGAAAACTGCCCAAGCGCACGATCAAACTCAGCTTCATTGAATGCAGGCCATAACGTATCGGTGAAGTACAACTCGGCATAGGCTGCTTGCCAAAGCACAAAGTTGGATAAACGATATTCACCGCCTGTACGAATCAATAAATCTACGGGGGGTAAATCCCCCATTTGAATCTCTTGTTGCATGCGCACTTCATCAATCTGATCGACTTGAAGCTGACCCGCTTGTACTGCCGCGGCTAAACGCTGAGCGGCTTGCGCCATATCCCATAGCCCACCATAACTAATGGCAATGACCATGGTCATTTTTGCATCTTGAGCCGTCTGCCTTTCAGCATCGTCCATCAACTGTTGTAAACGTTCAGACATCTTTGAACGATCACCAATAAAACGCATTGCAATATTTTGACCCAGCATTCGAGGAACTTGCTCTAGCAAAGCCTGCTCAAACAACTTCATCAACAGCGCCACTTCATCTGGAGGCCTACGCCAGTTTTCGCTCGAAAACGCAAAAACCGTTAAGACCTCTAGTCCAAGTCGTCTTGCATGTTGAGCAATGACATCCAGTTGATCTTTGCCCGCGCGATGACCACCGCCATCGTGCAAATGATGCTGCCGACCATAGCGATTATTACCATCCATAATAATCGCAACATGACGCGGCAGGCTCCCTGCAGCATCGTAATCCATCAAATCTGGCGCTGACAAAATATTAAACCTGCAATAATTCGGCTTCTTTTGCCGCTAATTGTTTTTCAACTTCCGCAATATATTTATCTGTGAGCTTCTGAACGTCATCCGTAGCCTTACGTTCATCATCTTCAGTAATTTCTTTTTCTTTCAAAAGGTCTTTAACATCGCCTAAAACATCACGACGAATATTGCGTATCGCTACACGCGCATTCTCTGCCTCACCACGTGCCAGCTTCTGCATATTTTTACGGGTTTCTTCAGTCAAGGCTGGAAGAGGAACTCGAATAACATCACCAGAAATTGGATTTAAGCCCAAGTCGCTTTCACGAATCGCTTTATCGATGGTGCTGATCATTGAGCGCTCAAAAGGCTGCACAACCAAAGTACGCGCATCATCCACCCCTACGCTTGCGACTTGATTTAACGGCACGTCTGATCCGTAATAAGGCACCATCACGTCTTTCAACATGGCAGGATGAGCACGACCAGTGCGCACGCGAGAAAAACCAGACTCCAAAGACTCTAGGCTCTTACGCATCCGAATTTCGCCATCTTTTTTAAGATCATTTAACATATATTTTTCCCTTCAATTCCAACATATTTGAACATGAATGTATCAGCAAAGTAATGCGTATTGCTCGTTGACTCTAAAATTCAAGCTTTAGTCATATGAGCCTTTTATCACCACCTTGCGTTACATGCAACTTTCAACTCGTTCTATAGAGAACGAAACTTAAAATCAGAGCGACTTACTCACTCGTGTGCCTTCATTACCATCCATCACGACACTCAATAATGCACCCGCCTTATTCATATTAAAAACTTGCAAGGGCACATCATGATCGCGACACAGACAGATCGCAGTAAGATCCATCACTTCTAACTTTTCATCCAGCACTTGATCAAAGGTCAAATGCTCATAACGAATCGCATCATCATATTTATTTGGATCTTTATTATAGACCCCATCAACTTTCGTTGCTTTCAAAATCAGTTTAGCTTCAATTTCAATACCGCGTAAACAGGCTGCGGTATCCGTAGTGAAAAATGGATTACCCGTACCAGCAACAAACACACAAACGTCACCAGATTTCAAAAAACGAATCGCATTACGACTTGAATATTGCTCAACTACACCATTAATTGCGATTGCAGACATTAGACGCGTTTTGATATTACGACGTTCGAGTGCATCTCGCATTGCAAGGCCGTTCATGACCGTCGCGAGCATGCCCATTTGATCACCTGTCACGCGTCCAACCAGACCATCTTTTTGCAACTGGCTGCCACGATACAAATTACCACCACCGACCACGATACCAACCTGGACGCCTAAACCAACAAGATGGGCAATCGACAAACTCATTTGATCTAAAATATTGGCGTCGATTCCCATATCCTTGTTTCCTGCCAATGCCTCACCAGACAGTTTCAATAAAATCCGCGAAAAGCGTGGGCTTTTTTCTGTCATGAGAAACACTCCAAAACAAATGAGAAACGATAAAAAGAGAAGAGTAAATTTAAATGCAAACGTTGGGGTCGTTCAATTCATGAACAGGACATCGCAACACGTATTTAAAGCTTATATACCTTAGATACGACGAATACCACGCTGCATTCACTTTACGGTGAGGCATGGTAACAAAAGGGCGCGTTTAACGTAAGCAGCGCCGCGAGGGATTTTCTATGTATTTATGATGAATCTAAATAGCTCTTTTTTAATATGCTCCGCCAGAACACAAATTCAGAATTACAACCATATGATTAAGTTATATATTTACAAGATTGATGGTGCACAAAAACACCACACAACCCATTTTGTTTAATTTTCTAAAAAATAATCAATAAATCAAATTAGATACAGTAGAAAAGAGGGCATCTTCCCTACGATCAATTACTAGACAATTCAAAACTAAACAACAGGGATCTGCATCCCGCGTTGCACCGCTGGGCGACTTCCAACAAGTGCAAGCCAACGATACAGATCGACCTTTGTCGCTAGGCTTTCGGCGAGGACATCTTTTAGAAATGTTGTTGCCGCCAATGCCCAAGGATAAATCGCGATGTCAGCTATCGAATAGCGATCCCCTGCGACATAAGTCGCTTCACTGAGACGCTTATCCAATACTGTTAATAGGCGATCTGATTCCTCGGTGAATCGTTGAATCGCCAATGGAGATTTTTCTGTAGAGCGCACTCCGAAAAAACCAAGCTGGCCCAGCATAGGACCCAGCCCGCCCATTTGCCAATTCAGCCATTCAAGCGCCTTATAACGCCCACTCCCAGACTGATCTAAAAATTGACCGTGTTTTTCAGCTAAGTAAGTCAGTATCGCCCCACTCTCAAAAATCGTTAATTCACCGCCAACGGCTTCATCATCGACAATTGCTGGGATTTTATTATTCGGCGCGATTGCGAGGAAATCTGGTGAAAATTGTTCATTTTTCCCAATATTGATGGTCTTGACTTGGTATGGAATACCAAGTTCCTCAAGCATTATTGAAATTTTCCGACCGTTGGGGGTTGTCCACGTATAAAGCGTAATCATTGCTGGTCCTTAATTCACAGAATCGATCATATAAATAACTTTTTTCATTTCTAAGATAAAGAACGAACACCGTTATTGATAGGCAGTCTATTACCCTTGTTGCAGATTTGCTATATGCAACCATCAAATTTCATATCAAACGATACAAATATACTATCAGAAAGGCCGCCACGTGTTAAACTCGCCTATGTTATAATCAGTCAACGATTTAAAACGAGGATATTGTCATGGCGGAACGAGGACGCCCGCGTTGTTTTGAGCGCGAGGACGCGCTGCGCAAAGCAATGAATGTATTTTGGTGTAAAGGTTTTGAAGGCGCTTCACTGTCTGAGTTAACGACAGCGATGGGCATTAATTCGCCTAGCCTCTATGCCGCTTTTGGCAGTAAAGAAACGCTCTTTTTAGAAGCCGTAGAATTGTATCGCCAGACTGATGGGGCCGCGACCAGACAAGCATTTGATGCAGGAACAACCGCAAAAGAAGCCATTGCGGCACTGCTTGAAACGAGTAGCAGTTGCATCACACACAAGAAACATAACGACTCATTGCAAAATCATGACGGTGAAGCAAAATCTGATTTAGGTCAACCTACAGGATGTATGGTCGTCTTGAGTGCCTTGCATTGCTCGAATGAAAATCAAAAAGTTCAAGAACAACTCAGCAGTAAGCGGCGCGAAACCGAAGTGCTGATCCATGAGCGCCTTTTGCGCGGCGTACAAGACGGTGAGATTTCAAGTGAAGCAAACATTGCGGATATCGCTCGGTTTTATGTGACTATTTTACATGGCATGTCGATACAAGCCCGTGATGGTGCTTGTCAGGACATCTTACTTACTATCGCAAAGCAAGCGATGCTGGCTTGGGACTCATTGACGCTCGAAACTTCACGTGAAAAAAACAAAGCGGGTCAAGTCGCTGAATTAATATGACTGATCACATCTCACAAACGCCGCCTCATATGAAAGCGAATGATAAAGTCATCCTCTATGACGGCGTTTGTAAGCTGTGTAACGCGTGGAGTATCTTCATCATTAAATATGATCGGGCGCATGCCTTTAAACTTGCATCAGTTCAGTCTCCTGAAGGTCAGGCGCTTCTTAAATATTTCAACATGCCAACGACCCACTTCGATACCATGCTCTACATCGAAAATAATACGGCATACAGCAAAAGTACCGCTTTTTTAAATATTGTGCGTCTACTTCCCACACCCTTTAACCTTCTTAAAGTTTTACGTTTTATACCCACACCCCTGCGTGATTGGTGTTATGACCGTGTTGCCCTCAATCGCTATCGTTTATTTGGAAAATACGATCAATGCGTAGCACCGAGTCCTGAACACCAACAACGATTTCTATAAAAGCCCTGTTTAAAATATCAAAGTCACTCGTCACCTCGACTGCATGCTTTTACCCTCCTCACAATCCATTACATTTAAAAACCCCATTCAAGTCCCACAACAACATTACCAATTCACATTGACTTTTTTTTCTTAAAATTCTACTTTTGAAATAGAGGAGATTTTCCAGCTCCACCAAACAATTCATTTACCGTAAAACTGCATATGCAACAGTAATCACCCTGCTCATAAATTCTTTTCACGAAGTCGTCGGGATGATCGCATGAGTCTCCGTTTTATTATTATTTTTATCATTGCGACGCTGTTAAGCGCAGGCACATTATTTGTCGCAATTATTGCCATTGATGACTATATGCGCTGGTATGACAGCCTCGCGCCAAACCGCGCGCACATTTTCACGATGGTTTTTGTTCTTTGCGTGCTTATCGGCATTTATTTATACTGCCGCAAAAAAAAGCCTCAAGATAAAGAAATCTGATCACTGGTCAATAGAGTATTGCAATGCCTATATCCATCGAACGACTTGACCACTTGGTCCTCACCGTTCACAACATCGAACAGACGATTGAATTTTATACGACCCTCTTAGGAATGCAGCATGTTTCATTTGGCGACAATCGCCATGCGCTTGTATTCGGACAACAGAAAATTAATTTGCATCCTTCAAGCGCACCGCTGCAACCCCATGCGCAGCATCCCACTTCTGGCTCTGCTGACCTCTGCTTTATTACACAGACTCGAATACAGGATGTTATTAGTCAGCTTCAACAATCAAGGGTTAGCATTGAAGAGGGACCTGTGCCTAGAACTGGGGCGCTCGGCGCTATTACTTCTGTTTACTTTCGCGATCCAGACTTTAATTTGATAGAAGTATCCAACTATGATTAATTCTCTTATCTCTATAACAGCTTAAAATATCAAAAATAATTACTTTTTAACATAAGACATACAGTTCTACACTGCCCTCAAGATTTCTTAAATATAAAAGAGGGCTGTGATGTCACGCATATTCGTTCAATCTAGTTTATCTATTAGCATTGCGTTCATTGTGATGACTGGAAGTGCTGCACATGCAACCAATGGATACTTCTCAAGCGGTTATGGCATTAAAAATGATGCTGTTGCAGGAGTCGGTGCTGCACTCCCTCAAGACGCATTGACCATTGCTGTCAATCCCGCAGGACTCACCGAAGTAGGACATCAACTCAATATCGGTTTGGATATCTTTGCCCCTGAGCGATCAGCGAGCATTCAAGGCAATGCATTTGGTCCAAATACGGAATTTAATGGCGATCGCACAAAGCTCTTCTATATCCCTAATGTGGGCTATAGCCACCCTATCGATCCCGATGCCACACTCGGAGTCGCTGTTTATGGTAATGGGGGGATGAATACTGATTATGCCACCAATCCATACAGTCGCTTCGGCGCAACAGGCAAATCTGGCGTTAATTTAGAACAGCTTTTTGTTTCCCCTGCTGCCGCATGGAAAATCAACGAACATAATAGCGTCGGCTTAGCAGTCAACTTGGTCTATCAAAGCTTTAAAGCCAAAGGCATTGGCGCATTTAGTGCATTCTCCCAAGATCCGCGCCATGTCAGCGATAATGGTGAAGACACATCTTATGGTGCTGGATTGCGTCTCGGCTGGATAGGCAAGATCAATGATTATGTCTCTGTTGGTGCAAGCTGGCAAACCAAAACACGGATGAGTAAATTCGACAAATATGCAGGACTATTTGCAGATAGTGGTCGCTTTGATATCCCAGAAAATTATACGGTTGGTTTTGCAGTCAAGCCATTAGACACTCTAACCGTGGGCTTCGACTGGCAGCGCATTCTTTATCATGATGTTGCCGCTGTCGGCAATCCATTCTCCGCACTCTTACAAGGCCAACCCCTTGGCGCAAAAACAGGTGCGGGTTTTGGTTGGAAAGATATTGATGTGTATAAACTTGGCGCTGTGTGGCAAGCAACCTCCCAACTGACATTACGCGGTGGGTTCAGCATTAACCAGCAACCGGTGCCGAGTAGTGAGACGTTCCTGAATATCCTTGCACCGGGTGTCGTCAAGAAGCATTTAACAGTCGGTGCCAGTTGGGCAATTAATCCAGCTAATGAGATCAGTGCCTCTTATATCCATGCCTTTGATGAAAAAGTACATGGTAGCAATTCCATTCCTGCGGGCTTTCCCCCTGGTGGATTTGGCGGAGGTAATGCTGATCTTGAGCTTCAGGAAAATGTATATGGTCTGGCATGGAGTCATAAATTTTGATCGCGATCAAGCTTTAATCGCTTCGATTCAAGCATAATCCAATGACATCATATGACGTACTTATTTTTAGGAGGATCGCACAATGAGCCTTCAACAGTTCGCCCCCCAAGTTTTAGGGGGTGCTCTCATTGGGTTGGGTGCAGCGGTCTTGTTATTGTTTAATGGCCAAATCGCGGGAATCAGTGGTATCTATGGACGCCTCATTCGCGCAGACTTCGGAGCAAGACATTGGCGCTTGGCTTTTTTAATCGGACTGCTAATCCCTGCGACCTATCTCCTACTCCAGCATACCACGCCCATTAAAACAGTCAGCGTTGGGATTTTAGCTTTGGCTGGCTTACTGGTCGGTCTCGGAACAGGGATCAGCAATGGCTGTACCAGCGGCCATGGTGTTTGCGGTATTGCAAACTTATCACCACGCTCACTGATCGCTACATTACTTTTTATGGCCAGTGCAATCGTAACGGTCTTTGTCATTCGGCACGTGATCTAAGGAGCTGGTACAAATGAGATCGATATTCACTGCGCTATTAGCCGGCTTATTGTTTGGATCGGGCTTGGTCATTTCAGGAATGACTAATCCAGAAAATATATTGGCATTTCTTGATGTGACTGGAAACTGGAATCCAGCTTTAGCGCTCGTTATGGCAAGTGCGATTGTTGTCACTCTCCCCGCATTCACTTGGGTACGTCGACGTCAACATAATTTAGTTGGAGACCCAGTCACTTTAAGCAATCGCCGACCACTCGATAAAGACCTCATCTTCGGTGCAATTATTTTTGGCGTGGGCTGGGGCCTATCTGGACTTTGTCCAGCACCCAGTCTCATTGCAGGCTTAGGTGGTAATGCCCATATTCTGGTCTTTGTCCTTACCATGACGATTGGCTTATGGCTTTCAACACGTTTCAAAAATAGCTAAATGGGCGTATCACTATAACCACAAGAACACTCAGAAGAATAAATCATCTTCGCTGTGGCAATCAGGAATCTGATGAGATGATCAGCGCATATTAGATTTAAATCTTTTTTTATCGCTACTTACACAAACACTGAGCAAGATCACTAAAGTCATTTTGTAGCCTGAATTGATCCTCCTCAGAATCTCTATATTCTTAATATGAGTATTGATGATGCTTATCACGGCTAAAAAGATGACCAATATATTTAAATCAACAGTCATGATTGTATTCACTACCGCACTATTAAATCCTTCGGCACAAGCTGAGGAAAATTCCAATACATTTCCGAAAGTCACCCCTGTTGAACATATCGACATCAATCGATATACAGGAAAATGGTATGAAATTGCCCGCTTGCCTATGTTTTTTCAGCGCAACTGCGCAAGTGATGTAACCGCAACATATAGCTTAGAACCAACTAAAAGTGGAGAACCAGCAAAGATCAAGGTCGATAATCAATGTCGTAAATCTAATGGAGAAATCATCGGATCTATCGGTCAAGCACAACCGCTTAGCGTCAGTAATAGCCAGTTGCAGGTGACTTTTTTACCAAAATTTTTGCGTTGGTTACCTATAGGCCAAGCGCCCTATTGGATTCTAAAAATTGATGAAAGCTATACCACGGCATTAGTCGGAAATCCTGAGCATAAGTATTTGTGGCTTCTGTCCCGCACTCCGCAAATCAGTGATGCAACCTATCAAAGCTATATCCATGAAGCGCAGAAACAAGGCTTCGACACGTCAAAATTAATACGCACCATACAGAACAACTCCTCACTCTCAACTCAGGGACTAGTGCAATGAAAGTCATCGTAATTGGCGCGACAGGCACACTTGGTAAAGCAGTATCGAATGAATTAGCCGCACGCCACGACATCATCGAAGTCGGTAAAACCAAGGGGCAATATCAAGTTGATCTCACTAGCAGCGAAAGCATCAAGGCCCTGTTCGAAAAAACAGGAAAAGTCGATGCCATCATCGCAACAACCGGGAAAGTGCACTTTGGACCACTCGCTGAAATGACAGCAGAACAATTTAAAATTGGTTTGCATGACAAATTATTAGGTCAAATCGACTTGGCCTTGATTGGACAGCACTACTTGAATGCAGGCGGATCAATTACATTGACCAGTGGCATTCTCACAGAACAGCCTATTCGGCTCGGGGTCAATGCAACCACCGTCAATGCGGCACTTGAAGGCTTTGTCCTTGCTGCTGCGGCAGAATTTAACAATGGCATACGCATTAATATTGTTAGCCCGACGGTATTGCAGGAATCTTTAAAATCCTATGGTTCATTTTTTATTGGTTTTGAGCCTGTCGCAGCAAGTCGAGCTGCTCTGGCTTATAGTCGTAGTGTAGACGGTATACAAACTGGGCAGGTCTATCGGGTTTGGTAAATTAGCGAGTGAAATAAGGCTATAACATTATGAGACCTGCAGACACCTTATGCAGAATTTGATTAATACTGCAAAGGTGTCTACTAAACAAAAACAGCTTCCGTAGTTTTTTGATTCATGACCCTACATAAAATTACAGCTGTGATTGAAGATAATTCGCTAAACCAATTCGTTTAATCAGACTCAATTGCTGTTGAAGCCAATAGGTATGATCCTCTTCGGTATCAGCCATCTGCTGACGCAAGATATCTCGACTTATAAAATCGGCTTTTTCTTCGCAAAGTTGAACGCCTTTGGCAAGAACCTCTCGGACTTTATATTCAAGCGCCAGATCCGCCTCTAAACAGCTTACGACATCTACACCAATATGCAGTTCATCGCGTGACATATCTGGTGTGCCCTCAAGAAATAAGACGCGACGAATAAGCGAATCTGCATGCGTACCCTCTTCCTGCGATTCATGATTTAAGCGTTCATATAACTTTGAAAATCCCCAATCTTCGTACATCCGAGAATGGATTAGATACTGATCACGTGCAGCAAGCTCGCCACCGATCAACATATTTAAATAATCAATGACTTCAGAATGACCTTGCATATCTTGTTCCCCAACATCGCTTTGATAATGACTGCATTATTATCGAGTAGCCGCATAAATTAAAGGATATTTTTGTTTAACCTTATGTTTTTAATAATTAAATGAGAAGCATACTTATTTCCACTATACTTCCAAGCTAAAGAAATAATTTTTCAAAATCCTATTTTCTCTTACATTTTCGGCCCTTTTCTTTCTTATACCCATCAATCAGAGAACTGCCTAGTCACTTGTATTCCTTTTAAGTCTACCAATACTAGAATATTATTCTAATTATTGTAGTTCCATTTCACTTCAAGGATCAAATCATGCAAGCACTACAACTTTTTGAGAAATTTAAAAACATCCCAGGTGGCCGCAAACTGTTTAGTATTGGCCTCTGTCAAAAAGCCCCCTACTTCTCAAGTATTCACCCACTGATTGAAGATCTAAAGCCGAATTACGTCCGCGTCTCAATTAAGAAACGCCGCTCTGTTGAAAACCATCTGAAAACTGTGCATGCGATCGCGATGTGCAATATGGCCGAACTTGCTGGTGGGCTCATGACCGATGTGTCTATCCCTAAAGGTGCACGTTGGATTCCTGCCGGCATGACTGTCGCTTACGTCAAAAAAGCGACGACTGATCTTGTTGCTGTCGCAAACGGTGATGCCGTAGATTGGACAACCAATGGCAATATCGTGGTTCCTGTCACAGTGACCGATACACAAAATAATGTGGTCTTCACCGCGCAAATTACGATGAACCTCAAGCAACCCAAGGCATAAATCGCCAGTTTCGGATATCAATATTGACTTATCAGTAGAATTATCAGTGGTATAATAGCCACGGATAATTTGGGTTATGAGAGAGATGACACCACGCACAAATGATAAGCGTAAAAATATACTCAAAGCCGCTTTAGCATGTTTTACACAGTACGGCATAGAGTCTACGACCATTGAACAAATTCGTGATCTCTCAGACACCAGCGTTGGAAGTTTGTATCACCACTTTGGTAACAAAGAAGGCATCGCATCATCACTTTACAAAGAAGGCTTACGACAATTTATGCGTGGCCTTTCAGAGCAGATGCACTCCGTGACTTCGATTGAGCAAATGATCGCTGTAACAGTCCATTCTAATTTAGACTGGATTGTTGAAAACCCTGACTGGGCTCGCTTCATCTTTAATCATCGACACGTCTTAAAAGAAAATGCGCAAGAGGATAGTTTTAAAGCCGAAGTCAAAACAGCCCATCTGGAAATGACCAATCAGTGGCTAAGCTTGAGCGACAGTGATCGTTTAATACCTATGCCTCTTGATGTATATCAAGCCATCCTGATCGGTCCAACTCATCATTATGCAAAAGAATGGCTTGGCGGGCGTGCAGAGACGTCGCCTAAAGAGATGGGTGATTATTTAATTAATATGGCGTGTCGCTGTTTATTACTTTCATAAAAAAACCTCGCAAAATGCGAGGTTTTTTTACTTAAAGCTGAGAGGATAAAATTAACCCGCAGCAGCAGCCGATGCAGCAGCAGTTGCAGCAGCAACTTCTTCAGCAAAGTTGTCTACTTTCTTCTCGATGCCTTCACCAACTTCTAAACGAACGATAGTGTTAACAGTTTGACCAGCAGCTTTCAGTACATCGCCAACTTTCTTTTCATTGTCGATCACGTATGCTTGACGGGTCAAAGTCACTTCGTTTAGATATTTGTCCAAGCTACCAGTAATCATTTTTTCAACGATGTTTTCTGGCTTGCCTGATTCACGTGCTTTAGCAGCGAAAATTTCTTTTTCGCGCTCTAACACTTCTGCTGGTACGTCTTCTGCATTGATTGCCAATGGGTTGAACGCTGCAACGTGCATTGCAATGCCTTTACCGGTTTCAGCATCACCACCAGTGTAACCAACAACAACACCGATTTTCAGACCATGACGATAAGTCGCCAATGTTGCGCCTTCAACCAATACTGCACGGCGGATCTGGATGTTTTCACCAATTTTTTGAACCAATGCAACACGCGCTTCTTCGATGGTTTGACCATCGCCGTATGGCAATGCAGAAATGGCAACAACATCTGCAGTGTTATTTGCCAATGCAATTTCTGCAACTTTGTTAGCAAATACAGTGAAGTTTTCGTCTTTTGCAACGAAGTCAGTTTGGCTGTTTACTTCAATCAATAATGCACGACCATCGGCTTGAGCAATAATGATCGCACCGTCAGCAGCGATATTACCGGCTTTTTTAGCCGCTTTTGCTTGACCTGACTTACGCATGTTATCGATTGCAACTTCAATATCACCACCTGCTTCTGCAAGGGCTTTTTTGCAATCCATCATGCCAAGACCTGTACGGTCACGCAGCTCTTTAACCATGCTTGCAGTAATTTCTGCCATTTTCATTTCCTCAATAATTGATTCTTAAAGACTCTCAATTCGAAACTTTCAATCCGAAAGCCTATCTTCAAAAACAGCATTCAAATTCGTTAGATACACCCATCACAATACCCAAAAGGTATTTTAAAAATGAGGCATCAAAATCAAACAGCCCAATCAGTAGATTGGGCTGTACACCTGTCAGATTCAGGATAACGAAGAACTTAGACAGAATCGTGACAGCTCAAAACTAAAAACCGACTTCAGCGAAAAATATCTTCAAATAAATATTAATCGCTGAAGTTTTACAGCTTATTCAGCAGCAGGAGCTTCTTCAGCAGCAACAGGCGCTTCTACAGCAGCGTCTTGACCGCGTGCAGCAGCATTACCTTGAGTCGCAGCATATTCTTTACCAGCAATGATGGCATCAGCCATTGCACTTGCGTATAAAGTCACAGCGCGGATCGCGTCGTCGTTGCCAGGAATGATGTAATCAACACCATCTGGGTTTGAGTTTGTATCAACGATACCGATCACTGGAATACCAAGGTTTAGCGCTTCTTTGATTGCAATCGCTTCATGATCAACGTCGATCACAAACAATGCATCTGGCAAGCCGCCCATATCCTTGATACCGCCCAAAGATTTTTCCAATTTTTCCATTTCACGAGTACGTTCCAACGCTTCACGCTTAGTCAGCTTAGCGAAAGTACCGTCTTGTGATTGAATTTCGAGGTCTTTTAAACGCTTGATTGACTGGCGAAGAGTTTTCCAGTTTGTCAGCATTCCACCTAACCAGCGGTGATCAACAAAAGGCATGCCTGCACGGATTGCTTGTTCACGGATAATCGCGCTTGCAGCACGTTTAGTTCCAACAAACAATACTTTGTTTTTGCGGCTTGCAATTTGGTTTGCATAGTTCAGAGCATCATTCAATGCAGGAACGGTGTGTTCCAAGTTGATGATGTGAATTTTGTTACGCGCGCCGAAAATGAAAGGTTTCATTTTTGGGTTCCAGAAACGAGTCTGGTGACCGAAGTGAGCGCCTGCTGTGAGCAGATCGCGCATTCCTACGTTATAAGATGCCATATCTATTCCTAATGCACCACGTGCATTTTTCAAGTTTGGGTTAGGCCTCCATACGCCCGATTCGTCCACTAGAACGCAAATTCAGTATACTTTTTTAATCAGCTTGTAAGAAAGTTGGACTAAAAATACTGTTTCACAGCCCCAGCACCCAGACGAATTGTCGGCGTATGTGCGGATTTATTTCCTCAATTCAAACAACAAGAAATATAAGTATTTGATTTATTGATGCTAATCATCCAAAAAATGAACAACATACAAACTTACCAAACGACGTATAAAACTGATTGCTAAATTGGGGGCGTATTTATATCATGTTTTAATATATTTTCCAATTAGATTGACACGATATGAACAGTTTTATTCAACAGCCGTCACTGATCAAGTCGGCAGAAGACATCGAAAAAATGCGCGTGGCAGGAAAACTTGCTGCAGAAGTGCTGGGCATGATTGCGCCTTTCGTCAAAGCAGGTGTAACCACCGCTGAACTTGACCGCATTTGCCACGATTATATTGTTAATGTTCAAGGCGCGATTCCAGCCCCACTGAACTATCGTGGATTTCCAAAGAGTATTTGTACGTCAGTCAATCACGTCGTATGTCACGGGATTCCTAGTGATAGCAAAGTCTTGAAAAATGGCGATATGATGAATATCGACATTACCGTGATCAAAGATGGATTTCACGGCGACACCAGTGAAATGTTCTTTATTGGTGAACCCTCTATTCTTGCCAAGCGCTTAAGTGATGTCGCTCAGGAGGCCATGTATCGCGGCATGCAAACAGTTAAAGCCGGCTCCTACGTCGGCGACATCGGCGCGGCTATTCAAAGCTATGTTGAAAGCCAGCGTTTCAGCGTAGTCCGTGAATATTGTGGTCATGGCTTAGGGCGTGTCTTTCACGAAGACCCACAAATCCTGCACTATGGCAAAAAGAATACTGGCATGAAACTTGAGGCGGGTATGACTTTTACCATTGAGCCGATGGTGAATGCTGGCGTCTGGCAAACCACTCTGATGAATGATGGCTGGACCGTCATTACTAAGGATCGTAAATTGTCGGCTCAATTTGAACATACCATTCTCGTCACTGAGACAGGCATCGAGATTTTGACCGCACGCCCTAACGAAGATCTATCGCGCTTCGGTGTTTAAAGCTGACGCTTCACATCTGTGATCGAAGTTGCTTTTTATACTGATCTGGCGTTGAAATTTTCAAAAAAGACTCTCATTTCGAGGGTCTTTTTTATCACTGAACTCGACTTCCTGCTATGATTCAGTCTTATTTTTTTGTTCACTCATTCTTTGAGAGACTTACGCCTTATGTCTGCTCTGCCCTCGCCGCTTGATTATCTACCTTCTAAAGAAAGCCCTTCCTCAAGTACTGGCAGTACGGGGAATAATTGTCGCGGTCTCATTCAGTGGCGCCAACTTCTTGAGAAGCAATTAGACGAGAAACTAGAGGCCGGAGAGTCCATTCGTAGCGTTGTCCACGCACGTACCCATGCGATCGATGATGTCCTGCAACATCTTTGGAATAACCAGCATCTTTCCAATCAAGGCATTGCGCTCATCGCAGTAGGTGGTTATGGCCGCGGGGAATTACTGCCTAAATCTGATGTCGATGTCATGATTCTGAGTCAAAATCCGCTTACCGAAGAACAAGAGGGACAAGTCTCACTGTTTGTCGCAAGTCTTTGGGATGCAGGTCTTGAGCCAGGTGTGAGCGTACGAACACTTTCGGAATGCATTCAAACTGCCCAAGATATTACTGTTGCCACAAGTTTAGTTGAGTCTCGTTTAATTGTTGGCGATAAATCCTTAAGTCTTCTGCCTCGCCGCATCGTATCGGACACTTGGACAGACTTGGACTTTTATAATGCAAAAATGGCCGAGCAGTCTGTACGTTACGGTCAACATCATAATACTGAATACAATCTGGAACCGGATATCAAAAATGCGCCGGGTGGTCTCCGCGACATTAATCAGATCGGTTGGATCGCCAAGCGCTACTACCGCGTTGTCAGACTCTATGATTTAGTTCACTTAGGTTTTATCAGTGAGTTCGAATACAACGAACTGGAATCCTGTGAGGATTTCCTGTGGCTGATTCGCCATCATTTGCACCGCATTACCAATCGCAATGAAAACCGCCTACTCTTTGACTATCAGCGCGCTGTTGCTGAGCGCCTGAATTATCATAGCCACGAAAGTGATCATCAGAATGCGATTATTGAACGCTTCATGCGCGATTACTACCGTGCAGCCATGCGCGTTTCCAGTTTTAATGAAATGCTTTTGGCGTATTTCTATGAAACGGCGATTGAACCTAAACTCAAAGAAACATCTCCGCTCGTCGTCACTGCGATTAATGATCGATTTGAGCTCATTAATGGCAAGATATCCGCGCGTCATCATCGTGTGTTTTCGGAAACACCGAGCAGCATTCTAGAGATTTTCTTTCTGATGGCTTCGCGTAATGATGCTATCGGCATCCGTGCGCGTACCCTACGTCTATTGATGCTTGCGGTCAAAGGGATTGATGATGCTTTCCGTCAAAATCCGATGCATCGCGCGCTCTTTATGGCGATTATTCGTGGGCGCTATCGTTTGTATGAAACCTTCCAAGCGATGAAGCGCTATGGCGTGTTAGGTAAATACTTACCCGCTTTTGGTCAGATTATCGGCTTGATGCAATATGACCTGTTCCATATCTACACCGTCGATATGCACACGTTGATCTTGCTCCGTAATCTACAACGTTTTGGGGAGGATCACTCCGAAGAAAACTTCCCTGTGGTCAGCCAAATCTTTAAACGTCTCGATCGTAAGGATATTATTTATCTTGCGGCGCTATTTCATGATATCGCTAAAGGTCGCGGCGGGGACCACAGTGAACTTGGGGCAATCGATGCAACTGAATTCTGTTTAGCACACGGATTAACACAGCGTGAAGCGAATATTGTCGCATGGCTCACCCAGAACCACTTACTCATGTCACTGACGGCGCAAAAGAAAGATATTTCCGATCCCGATATCATTCATGAATTTGCTCAAAAAGTCGGTGACATGGTGCATCTGGACTACCTGTACACGCTCACTGTAGCCGACATCAATGCCACAAATCCAACACTTTGGAACACATGGCGCGCATCATTACTGCGTCAACTTTATAATCAAACTCGCCGAGTGCTACGCTCTGGCCTAGATAATCCGATGGATCGCCAATCCTGGATTGAAGATACCAAAAAGCAGTCCTTCGATTTACTAGCCGGAGCTTTTGAGCGCCATGCCGTTGAAAAAATTTGGCAAGAAATGGGCGATGATTACTTCCTCCGTGAACGACCTTCCGAAGTCGCATGGCACACGCGCGAAATTCTATTGCACGGCCATGAAACTCCGCTCGTGCTGATGCGCGAGCATCGTGAGCTCAATCAAGATGCCGTGCAGATTTTTATTTATACGCATGATTTGACCAATCTGTTTGCCGCAACCGTGGCTGTCTTTGATCAAATGGAGCTCAACGTTCAAGACGCGCGCATTATCACGGCGAAAACAGGTTTCTCTGTAGATACCTATGTGGTATTGGATAAATATGGCACCCTGCTGACCGATCCAGTTCGAAATGCAGAAGTGACTGCACGCCTGAAAGCGGTGCTTGCTCAGCCTGAAAAAGCACAGAATCTCTCCAAACGACGTATGCCCCGTCAGCTACGCCACTTTAATGTACCAAGCGAAGTCACGATTAAACTGGATATCGTGCATCAGCATAATGTCGTTGAGATTATCTCTCTGGATCGTCCGGGTCTTTTGGCGCAGATCGGTGCTTTGTTTTTTCAGAAGAACATCGATATTCAAACAGCACGAATCGCGACCTTGGGAGAACGTGCGGAAGACGTGTTCTTCATTACAGATAGTCAGGGCAAGCCACTCGATAATGCTGCAGCCAGTGCACTTGCTCAAGAACTCAAACATGATTTAGATGCACAGAGCCAAGCCTAGGCTCTGTAAAACCTTTTTTTGTACTTTTGAATGTAATCCATATCTCTATGAATCCAAATTTATCCAGTTTACATCCCTATCCTTTTGAAAAACTTGCGCGTTTATTTAGCGATCTCACACCACCCAAAGACTTGCCTAATATTGCACTCTCGATTGGCGAACCTCGCCATGCAGCACCAGAATTCGTCAAAGAAGCACTGGTGAGCAATCTTAAGCATTTATCTACCTACCCTTCAACCAAAGGCTTACCTGCACTACGTCAATCGATTGCAGATTGGTTAACAGCTCGCTTTAAACTTGAGCAGGTAGATGCAGAGTCGCAAGTGTTGCCCGTTAATGGGACACGTGAAGCGATTTTCTCATTTGTTCAAGCAGTGATTGAACCCGCTGCAACGGGCCAACAACAGCCCTATGTCATCATGCCCAATCCGTTCTATCAAATTTATGAAGGCGCTGCGTTTTTAGCGGGTGCTATACCCTACTTCGTAAATTGTACTGCGGAAAATAACTATCTCGGGGACTGGGATGCCATTCCTGAGTCAGTATGGGCAAATACACAGCTTGTCTTTATCTGTACCCCTGGTAACCCGACAGGCGCAGTCATGCCTGCTGAAAAACTAAAGAAACTTATCGCCCTTTCCGATCAATACAACTTTGTGATCGCCTCTGATGAATGCTATTCAGAACTGTATTTTGATAAAGCGCCGATAGGCTTACTAGAAGTTTGTGCTGAAATAGGTCGACATGACTATCGCAATTGTGTCGTCTTTCACTCGCTGTCTAAGCGTTCAAACCTGCCGGGTCTACGGTCGGGCTTTATTGCCGGTGATGCGCGTTTACTTGCGCCTTATTTACTGTATCGCACCTATCATGGCTCCGCGATGCCTGTACAACATCAACTGGCATCGATAGCCGCTTGGCAAGATGAAGTTCATGTTGAAGAGAATCGTGTTTTATATCGTCAGAAGTTTGATTTATTCCTGAATGAACTTGGCCAAGAGCTTCCATTTAAAAAACCTGATGCTGGATTTTACTTTTGGTTACCCGTTGCTGATGATGAAGCGTTTGCACGACGCTTATATGCCCAGCAGAATATTACCGTACTCCCTGGTCGTTATTTATCAAGGGAATCAGGAGGCATCAATCCGGGTATGAATCATGTCCGTATGGCATTGGTTGCCGATATGGCGACGTGTGAAATTGCCGTGGCCCGAATTAAAAGTTTGATTTAAACGTTATTACAAGGCTAGAAAGCAAAGACGTGGATATCACTGATTTCCACGTCTTTTAAAGATAATTAATGCCTTAAATTAAACAACTTGTCCCAGCCAAGACAGCAATTGCGATGCCTGCATAGCACCTGCTTGCCGCGCTACTTCCTTCCCCTGCTTAAAAACTGCAATCGTAGGAATACTGCGTATATTAAATCGCGCACTAATCTGTTGAGCTTGTTCGGTATCTACTTTGATAAAGCGATATTGCGGTGCATTTTGCGCGGCTTGATTGAATTGTGGCGCCATCATTTTGCAAGGACCGCACCACTCTGCCCAAAAATCGACGACGATGGGGAGTTCAGTATTTTGCACATAATGGTCAAAGTTTTGGTCATTCAATGCGATAGGATGATTAGGCAATAGCTCTTTTTTGCATTTTCCGCAAGTCGGATGCTCTTGCAAACGCTCGTCAGGGACACGATTTTTGGCCATACAATGTGGGCAAACAATTAGCATATCTCTATATTCCCATTACAATATTTACTAAGCATTTTCATCCAATGCTGCTGATTTTGCTAGTCTTAATCGTTTATGTTTTAGAAACCATATTTCACAATGATACTCAACGCAATGTAAGGGATGAGATTAAGCAATAGGATGCCAACTTTATAAAGTGTCATGCCTGCATAATGAAGCGTATCAAAAGATTCATCAGAAAAGTGAAACCACCGTCCATGCAAATGACGCATCCACTCATGGGCAAAAGTGAACACCAGAAACCAAACTAACAGTACGCCATAATTGATGATGGTGCACCAAAGCAGCAAGCCGCGAATCAGTTCAATATTCATCAATCAATCTCCTTGATTATCTCTTATTATACACCCTTAAAAAAAATGCAAGATGCCTCAAATTAATTTGGGATAGCCACCGCTGCCCAGTAAAAAAACCGACACATTCATGTCGGTTTTTTTACTTTCAATCGGTAACACAGTACTCGACTCTACTTAAGTTGGCCCATCTCAGATCGTTGGAATTTGCCGTTTTACAATTACACGTAAAATTAGCATTTGTACAACTGTCACTGCATTAGATGTTGCCCAATAAATGCCCAAAGCCGCAGGTAATGCAATAATAGCAAAGACAGAAATAGCCACAGGAATCATCAGAACCAACCACATCGACATATTTTCAGGTCCATTAGGCATGAGTACCAAACCAAACATCATCAGGCTGCCCACCACAACGGTGAGCAAAATATCTGGCTTTGCTAGTGTTGCGATCCATAAAAACTTACTACGGAACATCATGTTTTTAAGCACATGAAATATCCCGATGCCAAATAATCCTTGAGTACCCAAATTAAATATAGAGACCTTATCGACAATTGAAATGCCGTGTTTTTGATAGAGTGCCATAGTTTTATTGGTTAATTCAGATCGGTTATCTTTAAAGTTTATTTTGATTTCATCAAGCTCAGGCTTAATACGTTTCATGGCCACTTTATTCTTTTGCATTTTATAAGCGGCAGCTAACGACACTGGCATCAATGCAAAACGGACTATCAAAGTCAGTGTAATAATCGAAAATGCTTCAGATAAACCCCAGTTTGCACTGAAATAACTCAAGCTCGTTCCAAGAAAATGTGTCCAAGCGGTCCAAAATTCCATGAGTGACTCCAATGCGGAATAAAATAAGAATGCGTAATGAAGAGGTTGTGACGTTCAGTATATTATCAATGCTTCATCGGTCTTTGATGTCTACTTAATCTAAGCAATTTAATCTAAGCAATAATGATGCCTACAAAACAATCAACACAAATAATAAATACAACTCATGTAATTAATAGAAGTTGGCATATTACTTGTTTATCAATGAATATATTTTTCCATTTGATTAAAACATTTTCTTTAGTGAGAAATTACATTGCCCTGTCTATGGCCTACTTTCATCTTTTCACCTTGGGTACAAAAGAGAAAAATTCTCAAACTTGGCTCAATCTCACTGCTCCTATTTGGCTCTGCATCAATAGCCGCCAAGGATCAATCTTTTATTAACACGAGCCCTTTGCAAATACAAACCGCCAAATACTGGCAAAACATAACCAAGAAAGATCTGACATTTATCCATAAAACCATTCTAGAAGCTCATCCAGGTGTCATTGACAAGCAAAACCCTAAATTTAAAGAATGGTTAGAAAATGGTTATATTCAAGCGCAGCGGCTCATTCCACAAGTCAAGAACCAAGAAGAGGAGTTGGCGGTCTTAAGATTCTATACTGTTGGTTTTCAGGATGGTCATGTATCGATAGACCCATCTACAGAACAAAAAAAAACAGCCTATTGGCCGGGGTGGTTAATTGAGATGCAAGGGAATACTTCAAATGCTAGCTTTATTGTTAAAAATGTTCAAATAAACTGGCCAAGCCCAGTCCCACCCAATGGATCGCAAATACTATCCTGTGATGGTCAATCAGTTAAGTATCACATTGAGCACGATATTGCCCCGTTTGTAGACACACGTTTGACACTCGAATCGAGCTGGAAAAAATTAGCCAATCAAGTCATGATTCAAAGTAATGATTTCCCAACCCTAAATCAGCATTCTATGCAAAATTGCATCGTGCAATTACCAGATCAAAGTCAAAAGACCTTTGCACTTTTATGGCAAGCAGCAGATAAAGGTACGTTAGACCAGCTATTGAAACCTCCTAAATCTATCGGCTTATCTAATTTGGGTGGAGGGCGATACTGGATCAATGCCTCTAATTTCTTACCCAACGCAGAGGAAAACTTACAGTTTGAGAAACTACTTACGGATCTAACGCATCTTGATTCAGCAAAGCTTGTTGTCTTTGATGTTCGTGGAAATACAGGCGGAAACAGTACCTTTGGAGGTCGTATGTTATCCGCATTACTCGGGAACAGCGGACGCCTCAAAGATTTATCTGAATCGGCTTGGTGGCGTGTCTCTAAACAAGCTATTTCCTCTCGTGATAACGTGTTATCCATGATGGAAAAAAATTATGGAAAGACGAGTAGCCTATATATTTATACGCAACATTTACAAGCAAGATTAAAACATGCTGAACAAAGGCATATTGAATGGTTAAAAGATGGGGAACTTGAACCCGACCCTACAGAAGATAAAAAGGAAGGAAGTGATTTTCAAGGGCAAATTATCTTATTGACCGACTCCAAATGTGCCAGCGCATGTCTTGATTTTGCGGATAGTGTGATGTCCATTCCCAATGCAATACAGATGGGGCAAGAGACAAGCGCTGATTCTATATATAATGATATTGGATGGTTCAGGACCCCAAGTGGGTTATATCTCATGATCCCTTTGAAAGTATTTCGCGAGCGCCCTCGTGGTAATAATCAGCCCTATACGCCGAAGTATCGCTTCAATGGTGATATCAGTGATACTGCAGCCGTACAGCAATGGGTACTGAGGAGCATTCAGCCAATCAATAAAAATTAGTACTGCTCAATTAAAAATCTACAGTGTAAATATTGTCGTTTTCTAATATATCCCCCCCTACTCCAATGCCCCTCAATGCTTGTGTATCGCTTTACACGCATACATTCTCTGATCAGCTAAGCGGATCAACTCTTCAGGAAGCTTATAATCTTGTGGTCCCGTTTCCACACAGCCCACACTTAAAGTCACATTCTTTTCGCGACTTTGTAACTCCAGACTAAGCCGCTTCATATAAACTTCCTCAGCTTGGATTTCCCCACAATTCGATAAGATAATACAAAACTCGTCCCCGCCATATCGAAAGCAGCTATCCTCCATTCTTGAGATTTTCTTGATTACCTCTGCCACATTACGCAGCACTTCGTCACCCCGTAAATGCCCCTCGTGGTCATTGATCGCTTTAAAATTATTTACATCTAAATAAACCACGGTTATTAACTCTGACCTGCGCTGTGCGCTGCGTAATGCTTGAGTCAGTATTTCGGTTAGGTAGCGTACATTTAACAAACCTGTTAAAGGATCAGTACGTGACATCGATTCAAGCTGCTTTGTTTTTCCCTCTAATACAAGCGCATACTGATCTGACTTATCTTTAGAGGTCTCAATTTCAGCCACTAAACTTCGGATATACGTTTCAAAAACAAAGGAAATATCCAACATAAATAGTTTAGTTAAGGCCGCGATGGTCTTTTTACTTTCTTCTTCATCCAGAAGCGTTACATGCAACAAATCCGTTAATAGCTGCTGCAAGGTATTGATTGCTGCCAGATATAACTTTGGCTCAACACCAATCCGTTTGTGAACCAGTCCGATACGCAAACGATTGTTCACATATTCCAGATCATAAAAACCGCTAAATAAATCATTAACATACTTTCGCTGAGCATTTCTCAGACGCGTCAGAGTATCCGCATCACCAATCAGCAAAGCAATCTCGGCGACGCTCGTTTGTGTCTCGTAAAACTTATCGACGACGGAATCTATTTTTGCAGCAATTTTGGATTTTGCTTTGACAAGTACGAGCACATCTTGCTCAGTAAGTGAAAATAACGATTTACGGTATTCAAGCTCGAAATCAGTAATACGTAATTGTTCTAAAAGTGTTTGGTCAGTTTGCTTCATATATTGAATCTCCCTTTCTTCTAAGAAACACATCCTGTGTATTCTTCGTACAGCTTATCGTATCGCTCAAGTTATGGCTATGATGTTTTTAACTTCCTAATCTGACAATCATCCATAAAAAAACCGACATCTTCATGTCGGTTTTCTTTTTTTTCACTCAGTGATTACGCACTGACTGTTTCTAATGGAAAGTGTGGGTACTGTACACCTGCCATTTGCTCGACAATACGCAGAACTTGGCAGCTATATCCAACTTCGTTGTCATACCAAACATAAAGTGTGGCATGGTTACCGCTGACGATCGTTGCTTGTGCATCAAACACACCTGCCGAACGTGAACCAATGAAGTCTGATGAAACTACTTCGCTTGAATTGGTGTAGTCAATTTGACCTTGCAGATTTGAGTACACAGAAATTTGGCGAATATATTCGTTAATTTCTTCACGTGTGGTTTCAGTTTCTAAATTCAGATTTAGAATCGCTAAAGACACGTTTGGTGTAGGTACACGTACAGAGTTACCGGTTAACTTACCTTTTAACGCAGGCAATGCTTTTGCCACAGCTTTAGCAGCACCGGTCTCTGTAATAACCATATTCAATGTTGCAGCACGGCCACGACGATCCGCTTTATGGTAGTTATCCGTCAGGTTTTGGTCATTGGTGAATGAGTGAACAGTTTCGACATGACCATTTAATACGGTGAATTTATCATGGATCACTTTGAGGATCGGTGTGATCGCATTGGTTGTACAGCTTGCCGCACTGATGATTTGGTCTGAATCAATGATATCCGTATGGTTCACGCCGTATACAACGTTCTTCATCTCACCTTTACTTGGTGCAGTGAGAATGACGCGTTTTATGCCAGGGCAAGTTAAATGAACGGACAGACCTTCAACATCACGCCATTTACCGGTGTTATCAATCAATAACGCATCTTTAATACCGTAAACAGTGTAATCAACTTCTGATGGGCTACCAGCATAGATCACTTTAATATAGTTACCGTTTGCAATGATCGCTTCGTTTTCTTCATCAACAGAGATCGTGCCTTGGAATGAACCATGTACAGAGTCACGGCGCAAAAGGGATGCACGTTTTTGCAAATCACCTTCAGAAGATTTACGTACAACAATTGCACGCAGACGCAGACCACGTCCGAGACCCGCTTGTTCAATGATCAAGCGCGCTAGAATACGACCAATACGACCAAAACCGTAAAGGACAACATCTTTTGGCTCAGCACGTTCACTCTGTGCGGGCAATACTGCTAAAGCTGCACTGAGTAATTCTTTCGCAGCAGTACCGGTTTCGCCTGCGGCACGAGCCAGTTTACCCAAGTCAACTTCACATGAAGTCAATTTACCGCACTCTGCCAAAGCCTCAAGAATAGGCATGGTATCTACAACGGACAAATCCCCTGCAATCATGCGTACACGACGATGCGCTTTAAGAATTTGAATGACAGACATGTTAACCAAAGAACGGCCATAAACTGAAACGACAACATCATTTTCGCGATACAAGCGACCAATAATCGCAATCATCCGCTCAGCTATTTCTTCACGATTTTTCCAGCGGCCCCAATGTTCTTGGGTCAGTGCTACGGTATTGTTTGGTTGTGTCGAGTCAGTCACGGATAATTCCTTCATTGAGGCCCTATTTTATTTGGGCAAACTGGGGGAAATGTTTAGAGGCGCATATTCTAACAAACTACGACGTGTTTTGCCTGTGAATGTCATCATTTTGCGATGAAATGTGTATAGAGAAAGATAATACGACAGCATTATTTTTGATATTTACTTTTCCACTCTTCATAGGGCATGCCGTAGACATGCTGACGTGCTTCAGGATCTGTTAATGCAATTCCTTGTTTTTCTGCCTCTTCACGCATCCATTTCGATAAGCAATTACGACAGAAACCACCAATATTCATCAAGTCGATATTTTGCACTTCTGTATGGGTTTGTAGATGATTCATAAGCCGGCGAAATGCTGCTGCCTCAAGTTCCGTTTGCTGTGCTTGGGTTAAATTTGACATAGAATATTCCTTATTAATAATGACACATTAGAAATGCAGTACCTTAAATGGGATTTATAAGATCATAAAACAATAATAACGAATTAATCCGCTGTGACCACAAGATCACTCTCATAGATCAGGCGCTCACCACGCTGCAACAAATGATCAAAATAATCACGTGTAATTGTCGCTTGCTCCGCAGTTGACTCCACTGCGTACATGGCTTGCCGAAACTCATTACTGGCATGCAGGCCTTTGGTATACCAAGCAATATGCTTACGGGCAATACGACACCCCGAATACTCACCATAGAATTGGTACAAGTCCTCTAAATGCCCGAGAAGCACATCTTTGATTTCAGTCACTTCAGGTAAAGGCAATAGCTCCCCAGTCGCTAGATAATGGGCGATTTCACGAAATATCCAAGGTCTTCCTTGAGCGGCTCGCCCAATCATAATAGCATCGGCGCCTGTTTCCGCTAAAACGTATGCCGCTTTTTGAGGACTATCAATATCGCCATTGGCAATAATCGGTATCTGGACATTGCGTTTTACTTCACGGATCAACGCATAACGGGCTTGACCTAAATACATATCTTCACGGGTTCGTCCATGTATCGCCAATGCAGCAATACCCGCTTGCTCTGCGCGTTCCGCAATACGGTGGATATTTTCTGCCCCGTTGATAAAACCCAAACGTGTTTTCAACGTTACGGGCACATCAACCGCATTCACCACGGCATCCAAGATTTCCCCGACCAATACTTCATCTTGCAAGAGTGCTGAGCCTGCAAGTTTATTGCAGACTTTTTTTACAGGGCACCCCATATTGATATCGACGATTTGCGCACCATTTGCCACCTGATAGCGTGCAGCCTCAGCCACTTGCTTCGGATCAGAACCGGCTATTTGAACAGAAATGGGGGCAAGTTCACCGGTAAAGTCTGCGCGGCGCAATGATTTCTTGCTGGCATGCAATGACTTATCGGCCGTAATCATCTCACTCACCGCATGGCCAGCCCCGAAATGCTTACACAGTTGGCGAAATGGACGATCAGTGACACCAGCCATCGGGGCAACAATAAGGTTATTACGGAGTTGATAAGGACCGATATGCATGGAGAAGGCTTAGATCAAGTAGTAAAGAAGTGAATTGTAGGCGTGACAGGAGAAATGGGCAATCACGAATAAAATCCCTTACAATAGCCGCCAATTTCGATGATGAATTTCTTACGGCACCATTTCCATGAACGATACAACTGATGTACCCACAAATCTAACCGAAGCAGTAAACGATAATGTAGAAAGCGGGTCTGTAAAAGACGAATCAGAAGATAAAAGCTTACGCCCTATTCTGACCTTTATGCGTCGCTCATCCCCGCTCAACACTTCACAAGAACGTGGGCTGGATGAATATGCACATCTCATCGTTAAAGCGCCAATCAGTGATGCACGCAATTTATTTGAACATCCAGAGCACCCACTGACAATCGAAATTGGCTTTGGTATGGGCACATCACTCGTACAAATGGCGATTGCTGCGCCTGAGCGTAATTTTCTAGGGATTGAAGTTCATATCCCGGGAATTGCGCAGTGTGCCTTTGAAGCCGGTCAAGCCGGAATTAATAATTTACGGATTATGGATGCTGATGCGCTAGAGGTTCTTGCGGGGATCCCTGACGGCAGTGTCGATCGGGTGCAGTTATTTTTCCCAGATCCTTGGCAAAAGAAACGTCACCATAAACGTCGTTTTGTCGCACCTGAACGGATGGCGCTGATTGTCCAAAAACTGACTATGGGTGGGTGGTTTCATTCAGCAACGGATTGGCAGCCCTATTCCGAATGGATGATTGACGTGCTTGAGCAAGTACCGGGGCTTGAGAACGTTTATGGCAAAGCACAGTTTGCCCCACGCCCAGAATGGCGCCCACAAACCAAGTTTGAACGTCGCGGTGAAGCGGCAGGACATGGGGTTTGGGATGTAATTTATAAGCGCGTGTGATGCTTCAGCAGTTATTTCGGATATGAACAAATCAAGCCTCATTAGTGGCTTGATCTTTATCGAGAATAATCGGCAACGACAGGTTACTCACGTCGTTTAAACAAATACCTCAACGACACGTCCAGTCAATGCCGATCCTAAAAACGGCGTATTCTTCCCTGCCGATTTAATTTCTGTGGCATCTAGAGTCCACTGCAGCTCTGGATCGACCAGCAGCCACCCTCCCATGCTTTTCCATGTTTGATGTACGCCAGCAATTGCTGCTGGGATCAGAGAGATCTGGGTCACCAGTTCAAGAGGTGATAACAGCCCATCACGGACCAATCCAATCCCGAGTGCCATAAAACTATCAAAAGCAGAAATACCTGCTTGAGTTTCGGCAAAAGGCATCATCTTGGCCGTTGCAGATAGCGGTTCATGATGACTACATATCGCATCAATAATCCCTGCTGCCACACCTGCACGCAATCCCAATCGATCTTCTTCACTGCGCAACGGTGGACGCACGTGTGCAGCTGAGTTGAAGCCGTCGATGCTCGAATCCGTCAAATACAACTGATGCATCGCAACATCCGCCGTTACAGGTAACTTTTTATCCTTAGCAGTCGCGATTAAATCCACCGAAGCCGCACAGGAAAGCTGGCTAAAGTGGGCACGTACACCCGTTGCTTCTACCATTTGTAGCTGGGTGCTCAGCGCAACAGTCTCTGCAATCGCAGGAATCCCTGCCAAACCTTGCCGTGCCGCCATAAAACCTTCGTGGACACAGCCATCTTGTGCGAGTACGGCATCTTCAGGGTAAAAGAAAACGGTTAAGCCTAAAGTGGCGGCATATTCTAAGGTATGGAACAGCACATCATTATCTGCGAAAGAATGACGTGCATTACTGACAGCAATACATTTGCCTTGTTTTAGCCCTGCTAAATTCGCGGGTTGTTTCCCTTCAAGTCCTTTGGTCAACGCACCAATCACATGCAGGAAAATGCCGCCATCATCGTAGGCTTTTTGACGGAGTCCAGGAAGCAAGGCCCCACTCTCCAGTACAGGCTTGGTATCTGGCGGAATAACGACGTGAAGGAAGCCATTAGCGCGCGCGGCCAGACCTTCGGATTTCAAGGTGCCGTGTTGCTGTTCACCCGGCTCACGTAAACGTGCACAAAGATCCACGAGCGAAGGTACTAACCACTTGCCCTGCCCATCGATCGTTTTTGATACACTTTTAAAATCGGAAGGCTGATCAATTAAATGACCGTTTTGAATCCATACGGAACGAACATCATCCGTATTGTTCTCTGGATCAAGCAAACGAATTTTATTGATTTGGATAATACGATTATCTGCGGGTTTCAAATTTTTTACGTCACTCATGCCTGCATCTCCCGCGCTTCTAACTGTCCTTGCATTGCCAACGAGAGCACGGCCATTCTGACCGCGATCCCATAATTCACCTGTTTTAAAATTAATGACTGTGGACCATCAGCAACGCTGGATGCGATCTCAACCCCCCGATTCATCGGACCTGGATGCATGACCAAGGCATTTGGATTAGCCAGCTTTAAACGCGCCTCACTTAACCCATAAAGCTTATAGAATTCATCAGAACTGGCTAGTAACGGTGAGGCAATACGTTCATTCTGAATCCGTAATGAAATCACCACATCACAACCCGCGACGCCTTGATCCATATTTTCAAAAACTTTGACACCAAATGTCTCAAATCCTGTCGGCAATAGAGTCTTTGGCGCAATGATGCGGACTTCTTTAGCACCTAAGGTTTGCAGCGCTTGTATGTCTGAACGTGCCACACGGGAATGCTTGATATCGCCAATAATAGCGATCGTCAATTCACTAAATGGACGCCCCGCATGACGGCGTATGGTGAGCATATCTAACATTGCTTGGGTCGGATGTGCATGACGACCATCACCGGCATTAATGATCGCAACTTTAGGGCAAACCGATTGCGCCATGAAGTGTGCGGCACCCGATGCTGAATGTCGTACTACAAACACATCAGCAGTCATCGCCTCTAAATTCCACAAGGTATCGCGGAGTGTCTCGCCTTTGGAGGTACTTGAACGCTGAATATCAATGTTAAGTACATTGGCAGAAAGACGTTGGGCAGCCACTTCAAATGTGGTCCGTGTCCGAGTAGAGGGCTCAAAGAAAAGATTCATGACTGTGCGCCCAGCCAGCAAGGGATTATTTAAAATCCGACCATTCTCACCCAAAAATGTTTCTGCAGTATCTAATATTTTAGTAAGGTGAGCGCAAGATAGGCCTTCGATTCCTAGAAAATGTTGCAAATTGCCTGCGCGATTGAGTTGCAGTTGACTAGGCAGGTGTAACGCAGAAATATGCTGTGCTGACTTTTGCATCAACGATGTCTCTAATGGCTATTTTTAATGGCGCTAAGTTTAACGGATTACTCAAAAAAATTCCCGTCGAATCGCGCCTAATCGATAGGCAAAAAAACAGCCTCACAAAGAGGCTGTCTTAATATTCATCACTTATAGTTTTTTATTCGCACGAATCACTTGTTCAGCGAAGCGTTTACCGAAAGCTTTCGCGGTTTCGAGGTCGCCTGCATGTGGACCTTCTTCTGGGGTTGAGTCCGATGGTGACGCAGCCAATAGTCCAGAGAATCCGCCTAGCCAATTAATATCACTGCGCTGTGCAGCTTTGCTGCTCGCTGGCATCAGACCTGTGCCGACCCAAAGCATGCCATGCTGCATTGCAAAGGTGATCAGGTAAGAAATCGTGACACCCTTATCACCATTTTGTGAAGCTGAATTGGTGAATCCAGCGGCTAATTTATCTTTCCATGCACCGATAAACCAAGGCTTGCTTGAAGCATCGGCAAACTTCTTGAATTGCCATGCCACATTACCCATGTAGGTCGGTGAGCCAAAAATAATACCATCAGAAGCAACTAACATTTCCCACGCTGCATCAGAGAGATTCCCTTCAGAATCAATTCGAATCAATTCCACAATCGTACCCGGTACGGTAACCAAACCTTCTTTAACCGCCTCTGCTTGCTTGTGGGTATGACCGTAACCACTGAAATAAACAACTGCAACCTTTGACATTTTAAATCTCCGTGAAGTGAATTGAGCAAACTTATCTTAATCGCTTTATATGGCAACGATACACCTTAGTTTCTAACAATAACTGTAAAGTAAATGTTAATAATTGGTTGCTAAAATCATTAGGTTAGGATTTGTAATTCATTATTTTGCATGGCTCGATATTTGCTATTTTAAACGTATACTTTCTATTGAACTTCGAAAACAAATTAAGGCAAACGATTATGTATACCGACGAAGATCTCAACTCAGCCGTTAAAGAAGGCATTTTTACTCAGGATGCCATTACCAACTTCCGTAGTTATATTTCAAAAAGCCAAAACGTGACCTTGGTGGATGAAGAGAACTTTCGCCTGATCAGCGGTTTTAATGACATCTTTGTCGTTATCGCGTGTTTACTGTTGTTGACTTCGGTGGCATGGCTCGGTTCAGCAATTAGTCCAATCGCAGCAGCGATCATCTTTACGGCAACATCTTGGGGATTAGCTGAATTCTTTGTACGGAAACGGCGTATGGCCTTACCGGCGATTGTTCTACTCATAGCCTTCATTGGCGGAGTCATGGCGACCTCAGTGTCGTTCTTTGTCAATCTCGGGATTGGACAAGCTCAGCAGATGAATATTGAACACTTTGAACAAATGAGAGTCTTTGGCTTTATCACCACAGCAGTGGTGAGCATCGCTGCAACGTGGCTACACTGGCGTCGTTTTAGAGTGCCTATCACTGTGGCCGTGGGTGCTGCATCGTTGGTGATTTGTTTGATGGGATTATTAGGTACCAGCTCATTAGACTCCCATTGGCTCACACCGATACTCTTTATCTCGGGGTTATTGATCTTTGCGCTGGCGATGTACTGGGATGCCTCAGATACACTGCGTCAAACCAAGAGATCAGATGTCGCTTTTTGGCTGCATCTGCTCTCCGCGCCACTGATTGTTCATCCAATTTTTAAGACTTTGGGCATACTGAGTGGCCATAGTACGATCCTACAAGTCGTGCTCGTCATTGCACTCTATATCGTCATTGCGTTCATCTCGATCGCGATTGATCGCCGTGCACTGATGGTTTCTTCGTTGATCTATGTGTTGTATGCATTCTCAGCATTGCTGAAAAACTATGGACTGGTGAGCTTAAACTTTGCAATGACGGGCGTCATTATCGGGGCAATATTGCTGTTCTTATCTGCGTACTGGCATACCGCACGTACGTTCTTGATTCGGTACTTTCCGCAATCTATCAGTGGTCGGCTACCTGCTCTAAGGTAAGGGCAATGAAAACATGACGAGGGCTTTATGCAAATACGTACCATTTACTTCAAAGTTCTCGACATGCAAGCTGCAATTAATTTCTGGCAAGCGCTTCTCAAAGCCAAACCCATAAAGCAATCTACTCGCTGGTCAGAATTCAAGATTGGAGCCACTCGACTAGGATTATTATTAAATGATTTTGGAGAGCAAGTTTCAGGTAGTGGTTGTGTTCCTGTCTTTGCTCTTGAAAAAGATCAACTAATTGCGTTTGTAGAACTTGCAAAATCTCTTGGAGCAATAGTTGTATTCGATGGATTAGATAAACCTGAAATAGGAAGTATTGTTTTAGAGGTACCTACAGGACATGAGTTTGAAGTGTGTCATTGTCATGATTAAAAACGGGCTCCCATATGGATTTTGAAATTCACGTTTTCCTCGCCAAAGGCACAGCTCAATTTGGAAATTCATTTACTGAAGGCGAACGTCACGCGCTCCATATCTATGTTCGTCAAAATAAAAATGCTGAATATGATGGAGAGTTGGCGATGGAAATTGCTGAGCGTAATTATTGGACTTCAATTGAACTGTTCCAAGTTGGAAGATTATCAATCAATGCCGTTATGGAAAAATCTGAACCGTGGTGTTTATATGCACTTGAACACGGTGATGCTATAGTTGCTTATGACAAAATCGAAACTTAAATCTGCTTAAACGGCAAACTCCCTACCGCCTCCTCAAAATAAGCCTTGACCCCCTCTCGTTCACGCACAACAAAATCACTCACGGCATCCATAAATGCTGGTTCTGCCAACCAATGCAGTGAGTGCGTATAGACCGGGGCAAAGCCGCGAATAAGCTTATGTTCCCCTTGTGTACCCGGATCAAACCAGTGTAGATGATTGCGGATTGCGTACTCAATACCTTGGTAATAACACACTTCAAAGTGCAATGAGTCGACATCGCGAATGGCGCCCCAATAGCGTCCGTATAAGGTCTGCTCATCCTTGAAAAACAGTGCTGCAGCAAGCGGCGTTTGATCACGATCATAGGCAATATTTAATACCAGTGAATCTGGCATCGTAGCACCCAGTTGCTTAAAGAAATCAAGCTTTAGGTAAGGCTTCTGACCCCGGATATGATAGGTATTCTGATAGCAACGATAGAAGAAGCCCCAATCCTCATCGCTGATCTCTTCACCCTCAAGCCAACGACAAGAAATCCCTTGAGCAGTGACTTTATCGCGCTCTACGCGGATGCTTTTGCGGCGTTTTGCAGTCAATACGCTTAAGAAATCCGTAAAATCGGTGTACGGTTTGTTTTCCCATAAAAACTGGACGTTACTACGCTGGGCCAGCTTCTGTGTGGCAAAATTTGGAGAGTGCGCCAAGTGCGCTGCACTGTCTAAGAAAGATTGGTCAAGAAAAAGACCATGCCAAGAAGATGCACCCATCTGCTGCACCAAGGCTTGAATACCCTGTAGTAATTGCGGGAATACATCACTCAGCTGAAAACCATCAACCAGCAATATTCGCGATCCTGTCACAGGGGTAAAGGGCACACTGGTCACTAAGCGCGGGTAATACTCTAGCCCATGCCTTGCATACGCTTGCGCCCAAGCATGATCAAAAACATATTCCCCGCGATTATGGGTCTTGGCAAATAAAGGCAGAGCCGCAATGGGCTGATCATCGCGATAGAGCATGAGATGCTGTGCATACCAGCCTGCGTGTTGCCCCACGGCACCACTGTCTTCCAGCGCCAACCAAAATGCCCGTTGCATAAACGGGGTGCTTTGCCCTTGCCATAGATTTTCTGGGAAATGACTGACTGAATCGACAACCTTGATCAAATCATCGAGTCTGGGTGGTGATAATGGCTGAGCGGATAACACAGGATCTGGCATAGCGCGGTTTCGACTTTTAAATGCGTAAAAACAAAAGGGGGTATTGAATAAATCTAAGGTGCAGTCGCCCAAGAGCTACAGGTATTAAATTGCTGTATATCTTTCCAGACACTAAAATCTGGCGATTGGACTTGCTTTAAGGCTTCAGCGGCTTCTACACGATTTCCCGCATTACATAAGAACAAGAAATTTTGATTGGCATTGCGATTGGCTACTTGCTCACCTGTAGTAATCGATGTCGTGCTATTACTAGTCACTGGGCCCTGATAAAGCGGCGAATTTGGATTGGGTTGCTCTGGGCTTGCTGGATAAGCTTGGGCATATTCAGGGGTATAGGGTGGTTGCTCAGCTTCATCAGGAGGATAGTCCATTTGATCTGCTGGATAACCAGAAGCCTGCATTTGTTGACGAATATCTGCGTCATATATCAACTGCTGACGTAAATTATCATCGTTTATGGCTTGCGCAAGCTCCGCATCTGACCATGCTTGACTATAGGCCATACTCGTTACGATTGCATACCAATAGGGATCTACAACCTGATAGTTTACACGCCAGCCATGATCTCGCCAGCCATAGTCGCTCGGCCAACTGCGATAGTAATGCACTCGATAGCGACCTGAATCCCCTTGCCAGTAAGGCATCCGATAATGATTGGTCCAACCCTGATTAAACCCGCCATTCCCCGCCCATACACGCTGATGATTATCCCCATTCCAGCGAGAATCTCCTCGCACACCATTCCAGCCAGAGCGATCGTTGGTTCGACGATCTACGCCTTGAAAGGATTCATTAGGTCTGTTGGGGTTACTGCCATGATTGAAAGCTGGGGCTGTACCTGGTGTGACTTGGGGACTTGGCATCTGACCCTGTTGAGTATGATCACGATTTCCGGACCCATGCCAGCCATCATGTCTTGGATTAGATTGTACTGGTGTCGCGATGGGTTGATTAAACGCTGTTTGCGCATTACCAGTCCATTGCGGACGATTGGCTTGCGGATTAGCAATGCCGCCACCGGCAGGCATCCGACCCGTGCGCATAGCACCATTATCAGCCCGCTCTCGATGCTCCCCCCCACGTTGATTAGATTGACCTGACCGTTGTTCATGCCCGGGATTGGCCTCATCCGCGTAGGACACTTGTGATAAAACGGTCACGCCCAGTATCATCGAAACGGAAGCGACCGCTATAAAAAGCTGATTATATCTGCGCATGATGGGTCTTCTAAGTGAGGGTTGCAGCAAGCTGTATATTGGCTCATTTTAACAGCAGGTCAGTTACTTGCGCGTAAGACATCGTAAGCAATGACCTGCCCTCCGCTGTATTTATGTAGCGACTAATGAGCCTGTCATTTTCATGATAACAACAACTGCGACTTGAGTTTCTTCACTTCGTCGCGCAATCTTGCCGCTTGTTCAAATTGAAGCTGTTTGGCTTTCTCATTCATCGCTTTTTCAAGCTGCTGAATATGCTTGGCGAGCAGCTTCGGATCACGGAGCAGATGCTCATCGATATCACTTGGCGTCGGCTGTAGCACGCTCATATCATCCGGATCATAGACCGCTTCACCGACATTGATATCGCGTAAGGTCTGACGTATAGCGCTACGCGGCGTAATGCCATGCTCTAAGTTAAACGCAACTTGCTTGGTCCGACGACGATCAGTCTCATCAATCGCACGCTGCATCGACGGCGTAATCCGGTCTGCATAGAGGATCGCCTTACCATTCAAGTGACGCGCTGCTCGTCCAATGGTCTGGATCAAGGCGCGATCGGAACGCAAGAAGCCTTCTTTATCCGCATCCAAGATGGCAACCAAAGACACTTCAGGCATGTCTAAGCCTTCACGCAGCAAGTTAATCCCGACCAATACATCATGAATCCCCATGCGCAGATCATGGATGATCTTAGTTCGCTCCACGGTATCAATGTCAGAGTGCAGATACGCGACTTTCACCCCGTATTCTTTTAAGTAGGTGGTTAAGTCCTCTGCCATGCGCTTGGTGAGCGTGGTAATCAGTACCCGTTCATTCTTCTCTTTGCGCAGGGTAATTTCAGACAGCACATCATCTACTTGAGTTAAGACGGGACGAATCTCAATCTCAGGATCGATCAGACCTGTTGGGCGCACTAACTGCTCAACGATCTGCTCACTTTTTTCCAATTCATATAGTGCGGGTGTTGCCGAAACATAGATTGTGGCGGGCGTGATGCGCTCCCACTCTTCAAACTTGAGCGGACGATTGTCTAGGGCACTGGGCAAACGAAAACCATAATTCACCAGTGTCTCTTTACGCGAGCGGTCACCTTTGTACATGGCACCAATTTGTGGAACCGACACATGCGACTCATCAATAAAGAACAAGGCGTCTTCAGGAATGTAATCAAACAATGTTGGCGGCGCTTCACCAGCGGGACGACCCGATAAATGACGGGAATAGTTTTCAATGCCATTGGTATAGCCCAACTGTTGAATCATCTCCAAGTCATAGCGCGTGCGCTGCTCGATCCGCTGTGCTTCAAGCAGCTTGTCATTGGCGCGGAAGAACTCCAGACGCTCGTCCAGTTCAGTCTTAATCGTATGACGTGCATTCTCTAGCTTTTCACGCGGAGTCACATAGTGGCTCTTCGGATAGATCGTAATCCGATCTACTTTGCGATTGGTTTTCCCTGTCAGTGGATCAAACCAGACGATTTTGTCGACCTCATCATCAAACAATTCTACCCGCACCGCGAACTGATCAGATTCGGCAGGATAGATATCGAGTATCTCCCCCCGCACGCGATACGTCCCGCGCTCAAAATCAATCTCATTGCGGGTGTATTGCATCTCGACTAAACGACGAATGATCGCAGCACGATCCACACGATCGCCACGCACAATATGCAGTAGCATTTTTAAATACGCTTCAGGATCACCCAAACCGTAAATGGCTGATACAGACGCCACGATAATGGCATCGCGACGCTCAAGCAGTGAACGTGTCGCGCTCAATCGCATTTGATCGATATGATCATTGATGGCTGAGTCTTTCTCGATAAAGGTATCAGAGGAAGGCACATAAGCTTCGGGCTGGTAATAGTCGTAGTAGCTCACGAAATACTCCACCGCATTGTGCGGGAAGAATGCCTTAAACTCGCCATATAGCTGCGCAGCCAGCGTTTTGTTGTGCGCCATGATGATGGTTGGACGCTGGGTCTGTGCAATCACATTCGCCATGGTGTAGGTTTTACCCGATCCGGTTACCCCCAAGAGCAATTGATTACGCATGCCTTGATTGACCCCGCGCACCAGTTTTTCGATCGCCTGTGGCTGATCACCTGCGGGTTTAAAATCCGTCACGAGTTCAAAGGGCTGCCCAACCGCTTGAGTACCGGACAAGTTGGTACCTGTTTTTTTCGCCTCCGCTTGAATCGTTTGCGCGACGCTTTTTAAGTCATCGGTAGAGCGGGCTTTTATGGGTTCGCGCATAGAAATTTCCTATTCATCAGTAGACGATTTAAACATGGACTCAAACCGTTCGCCATGCCCTTAACCTTAAAATTAATCTTAAAACCGCTTCAGGATCATGTTGAATACGATGGTAAAAATATGGAGTGGCCGGTCAATAATGACTTAATTGTGCATGATGCCATCATTGAACTATATAGCATCAAGAGAGCATTTGGGTCCAATCACTCTATGTTGTGCCGACTCGACTTAAACTCAATAGGCTTCTAACAGGGCACTCATCAACAAAAGTTCAAAAACATTCATAAATTCGCACCATAAAATAGCAACATTTAGGTAAAAATCAGCTAAAATTATCAGGTTTGCCGATTACCATTTTCATCCTGTTTGTTTTATCTCGTCCGCATAAGGAATCAAAGCCGTGTCCAGCAATGCCGTGCCAAGTCTAGAGGTCCGTCTATCAGACCGTGTCAACGCCATCAAACCTTCACCAACGCTCGCAGTCACCAATAAAGCCGCTGAATTAAAAGCCGCTGGTCGCGATATTATTGGTCTGGGTGCAGGTGAGCCTGACTTTGATACGCCACAACATATTAAAGATGCTGCGATTGCTGCGATTAACAATGGCTTCACCAAATACACCGCTGTAGACGGTACACCGGGTCTTAAAAAAGCGATTATTGCCAAATTCAAACGTGACAATAATCTTGATTACGCACCAAACCAAATTTTGGTGTCATCAGGCGGTAAACAGAGTTTCTTTAACTTGGCACTCGCGTTCTTGAACGCAGGTGACGAAGTGATCATTCCTGCACCATTTTGGGTATCTTACCCAGACATGACCATCATCGCTGAAGGCGTACCAGTCATCGTTAAGTGTGGTGAAGAACAACGCTTCAAAATCACCGCTGCACAATTAGAAGCTGCGATCACCCCGAAGACTCGCCTACTGGTCCTGAACAGCCCATCAAACCCAACCGGTATGGTCTACACCAAACAAGAGTTGACCGAACTGGCTGAAGTACTGCGTCGTCATCCACATGTTTATGTTGCTTCTGATGACATGTACGAACCAATCATCTGGACCACAGAGCCATTCCACAACATTTTGAACGTTGCACCTGACCTTTACGACCGTACTTTTGTATTAAACGGTGTGTCTAAGGCCTATGCAATGACTGGCTGGCGTATTGGCTATGCAGCGGGTCCTGCAAAAATCATCAATGCGATGAAAAACGTGCAATCCCAATCAACCAGTAACCCAGCGTCAATCAGCCAAGCTGCTGCTGAAGCTGCGCTGAACGGTCCACAAGACGTGCTCAAGCCGATGATTGAAGCCTTCAAACGTCGTCATGACTTGGTGGTTGCTGGCTTAAATGAAATCCACGGCATCACTTGCTTGCCTGCCGATGGCGCGTTCTACGCCTACGCCAGCGTGCGCCCACTGATCCGTGCTTTAGGCCTCAAATCTTGCACCGAATTCTCTGAGTGGTTACTTGAGAAGACTGGTGTAGCGGTTGTACCGGGTGATGCATTTGGTCTGGGTGGCTACATGCGTATTTCCTACGCTACTGCGGATGCGACCTTGGTCGAAGCACTGCGTCGTATCAAAGAAGCTGCAGATAGCATTGGTGCCGATAAAATTGATGCTGCGATTGCATCGATTGCTGCTGAAAAGAAATAATCTGGAAAGCCTATTGAAGCAGTTCACCGCTTCAATAGTGAAAAAGGGCATGGATTTATTTCCATGCCCTTTTTTATTGAAGTTCTCATCCCGCGCCTAGCAATAAAGACGTTTTATTTCTTACTCACCCAAACTCGTGCTTTCTCAAAGATCACAGGCGCGGTACCTGCGGTCGATAGATAGTCGTAATACGGCAGACTCTTACCCAGTTTCAATAAAAATGGAGGATGCTCTCCCAGCTTACCGCCAGCCGTGATATTCACCAACGTCGTTTTATTGCTCGTTGGCTTAAGGGTGATCCGACCTTGGACAAACTCAATATCGCCACCGGTACTATAGAGCCGTGTAGCTAATTCCGATTCCGCTTTATAGATCAGATTTAAATGCATCGGTATCGACAAGATGCCCAAGCCCAATGCGATTTTGACATCGTTCTGCGTACTACCGTCTGCCAGTGGTGTGCTGGTGACTTTACGCACTTGGCGATAGATCTCTGGAAAATTCTTTGGTGTGGCAAACGCCTCTTTCATCTGATCCAGTGATGCAGGCATATGGTAGAACGAACTGACAAAGTAGAGCTTTTCAGGTCGTACAGCTGTGGCAAGCCAGACGGGGCGATGGCTAAACTGCACGGTACCGCCCTGCTGAAGCAACTTATAGAGCGTCGCTTCCTGGTTACTGGTCATTGTCATCGTCGGTACGATGTTACTGAGCGGCAATGGCGTCTGCTGAGTATCTGGATTAAAGCGCTGGCGTAAAGACTCCAACACGAAGCCCTCAATGCCGCTCGGTATGGCTTGTTTGATTTCAGGCATGGCGCTTAGTACCGTGCTGACCAAGAAACCTACAGGATGATCAAGGTCGCCCCATTGGGTCAAGGTCACTAGGGTCTTGCCATTTTTCAAGGGAAACCATTCAAATCGACCCGTCCCATACTGAATGGAAGACTTCAAGATCAAGGTCGAAATACTGTTGTTCTTACGCTCATGCTGAATCAACACATCTTCGTCAAAAGTTAAGAATGGAAAGGGAATTTTGATCAGCAAGTGATATTTAACAATGCTTTTGACACTGCCATTCGGATCATTAACATCCCCTTCTTGCGCTTGAACCGTGGATTCAGTCATCTTGGGGAAGAGTTTTTGATAGCCGCTAAAGTCTGAAAGCGCCTTTGCTACTTGATCAGGACTGGCAGAAACAACGATAGCGCCCGTGTAGTACTGAACATTCGCGTAGCTTTTTGGCCCTCGGGTATAGGGCAAGGTGATGGTCTTTCGCGCTTGCGGATAAAAGAATAGCGACTGCCCTGCCATATCGGCTACCGCATCAGGATTACCATCGAAAGGTTGGAGTGCTGAGGGTGTGGGGTCGTTCCAGGAGACAAACTTCGGCGTATCGGCATGCGCTGACGTCAGCAAGACGGATGCAAGCCCTAAGCTGAGTAGTGCCGGAGAGATGCGCCTCAAAGTACTCGATTTTAAGTGGTTTGGCGCTGCTCGCTTGCGATGTGAACACGCGTGTATCGCGCTATCAAGCGAAGCATCATGAGAATCAGGGATCAGAGAATCAGGAATCAGGTTAAGGGAATCAGGAATCAGAGAATCAGCAGGGTCAGTCTGGGGTAAAACCGAGGCATGCCCGAGATTAGCCCGAGGCAAGACTGGGGCATGACTGAGGTTATCTTCTGTCATATCTAAGCCGCCTCTCATATCCATGTGACCCATATCCATAGCACTATCCATGTCCTTATTTATCGGCATAATAGCACCACTACCAGCATCATCTCTAACAGCAACATCCTCATCTTGAGAAACGGGCTTAGGGATTACGGACAAGGCTTCCTTGTGATGTGGGTTTTGATGTTTGCTAAAGTTCACGACATGAATATACCTCACGCCCGCCACCTTATAGCGATGGATAAAACCCGCAGTCGCTAAATCGCCAAGCAAGGCATCAACATCCAACTGATCAGCAGGAAACAGCGACATCTTGATCCGCTTAGGGCGATCTTCAAGATAACCCTCGCAATCCGCCAATGTCCATAACCCAATAAACAGCAACCGCGCCGCAAAGCACAGCTCAACCAACTTATCATTCATAAAGAATGATGGTTTTATATTTCTGGCTCTAGCCATGTTTGATTCCCCAACAGTCCACTTGCCAATGACCTGCTTTATTTTTCCGTCGCATTAGTTTCTATAAATGCTTTTGCAAACTGATCATTATAGCATATAAGTTTCCAAAACTCCACATAATGTTTACTTTAAGAAACTTTTGTGTGCAGCTCAAATTGATGGAAAGTCGCCTTATGCAAAGAGGATTGATGATCGCATCTGCGCGAGATGGGAAGCATCTCGCAGCACAAAGCGCCTCATGGTATCAGCAAAAACCACGAGTCGCTGACGACATGGTGTGGCACGGTGATCCTAAGCCTGCTTAAGCTTAACTTCAGAAAGGGGGATCGCCTCAGACTGTGGGTAGACAATCGTGTTAGCTTTTTCTGTACTCATTTTAAGACCCTGATATTGCTCGGCAGGCATGGGGGTCTCGTAGCGTTTAAAAGCATCCGCAGGAGTCTGCACGACTGGATTTTGTACCGGCGTATTCAGCAATACATGCCGAACAATCGGTGCTGTAGCTGGGGATATCCAGCCGAGCAGCATGAGTTGAAACTTCTTACTGGTCAGTAGCGCAATACTACGGAACACCAATCGCCCAACCCCACGCACAACCATCGAGCCAAAGGAAGAAAGTCGCAGATTGGCAAGATTACGCTGCCAGCTTGGCATGGTCGCCAAAGTGGCCAATTGGATCATCTTGGCGACAAACCAAGCCCCGAGAAACAGGAAGCGCGGCAGTGGCGGAAACATAATCTCCGCGTTCATGAGGTGACCCATTACGTGCTGTGTTGCTTCTGAAGCCGCCAAACGCGGACGCATCTGTTCGAAATACTGACGTACGCCTTCGCGGGTTCGAGGCACCGTAGCGGGGTCACACGTCTGCAATTCAGCACCGATCGCACACTCCGCCCAATAGCGACTTTCGTCCTCCTCAGACAGTTTGCCTGGGCCATACACCTCATAGGCATACAGGATCGAATGCCATGCAGTGAGGTGAATCCACAATTGGGAGGCAGGATTATTGGCATCGTAATGTAGTCCAGACACGGGCTCTACACCCACTGCCCGTGCATGGATACGCACCAGCACATCCGCCGCTTTCACCGCTGTGCGGCTATCGCCAAAAGCGACAATGGCGAAGTAGCGCAACGTATTGTCATAGCGATTCCGCGAGCGGGTTAAGATCTTTTGAGTCGTATGCACCGCAGCAAGTAAGAATGGATCAAGCTCTTCAATCACCACAGCGCGCTGGAAGCCGATGGTCAGCGAGGTTGGATAACTCCACACCCGCCAAGTGATCGAGTCTGGGCCAAAGAAGCCGTAGTCCTCAGGTTGAGTTGATGCAGGAGTTCCTGCTGCTGGCTGTGGGGTCGTGATGGGTACGCTGGCGGTCATGGTATGCTTCCTAGCTCTGGGTCGGCTTGACACCCTGATGGTTTTTGTTTGTTTTATGCGAATCGCCTAATGGCGCACGACTCCGTAGAAGCTCGAAGTATAGGCGCGAGATTCGGGGCTTACATTTACCATGGTTAAAAAATGATTTGGCAGATGGGTCAACCCATCAACTCATTAGGATGACCCTAATAACTACTTAGCGCCTGCCGAAAAATAAGAGTTATCAATCATACGAAGGATTGAGCCGCTACTTTGATGAATGGATATTGGTAGTTGCCAAAACCTTCTCTAACCGTGACTCCAATGGCAAACCTGTGCTGTTCAGTACCCCAGCAAGCATTTCATAGTGCCCAATTAACATAATGACCTCTAGTAATAGTCTGCTGTTATAGTGCTGTGAGAGTTGCTGCCAGGTAGGCTCAGAAATCATGCGATCATGATGGAATTCATCACAGGCTTGCATTAACATTTGGTGACGTGGCTTCCAGCCAATCGCTTCTGCGCCTAAAGGGATCCGAGCAATATCTTCAACCGATAAGCCCGCACGTAGGCCGATATCCACATGCTGCCCCCACTCATAGCGCGAGCGACAATTCCACCCCACACGAAGAATCACCAATTCCGTATCGCATCGATCGATCTCTCCATATGGCATCATTCGTGCAGCAAAAGGTAGCCAAGCACGAAACAAACTAAAATTACGTATCAGCATCTTAAATAAATTAGAGGCCTCAAGCTTTCCAAACTTATTAATCAACTTGATAACAGTCCGCGAAAAAAGGTTTCCATCCAATACATCTATACGCACTCTGGTTGTGTGCCAACCACCTGATGGCGTTAATTGCTGATCAATTGGAGTCGTCATACCGAGGATCCTATGGTTTAAATGAGTGAGTCTGAAATCGAAAAAATGTATATCTAAATATTAAAATGATCGCCGCTCAGTTATTACTTCACTTTATCAAGGGTTCGTTGTAAGGCGATGATGCAACGATCGCGATCCGCCTCAAGCTCTGTGAGTGACTTTTTGCCAAATGATGCTGATATTTGATTCAACAATTTTTCTTTCAATTCAGTGCTAAAGAATACTGGTGAGAATTTTGATTGCAGCCACAATAGCTGCATACCCCATGAAAAGTGATCAATGAAGCCTGTGAAGCCTTTGGGACCTCCTCCCATATGAAAAGACACAAAAGGACCTCCTGTCGCCCAGCGTAACCCTAAAGAACGCGTAACAATTTCATCTAACTCATCGACGGTCACGACATCCCATTTAACCAATAACAGCGCCTCTCTCATCAGCGCAGCTTGCAAACGATTAGCAACAAAGCCGGGAACTTCCTTGCGCAGGAGTATCGGTTGCTTTCCAATCATGCGATAAAATGACAGCGCTCGCTGGGTAGTCTCAGGTAATGCACGCTTGTGCGGCACAACCTCTACCAGCGGAATCAAATGGGGAGGATTGAAAGGATGGCCGATAAGCAAGCGTCCGGGTCTCTGCATACCTGAAGCTTGGATACGGGTTGGAATCCCTGAACTCGAGGACAAAAACAAAGCATGCTGCGGCGCGTACCGCTCTATTTCAATCCAAAGTTTACGTTTAAAATTAATCTTATCGGGACCGTTTTCCTGTATGACATCGGCACTCATGACTGCTCTCGCCAAGTCCGTTTCAAAGCTAAGACGCTTGAGCAACGATGACACTGGTAGCTCGACGGTTTCAATATTTGGCAGTATCGCTTGAATACTGCTAATCACCCGCTGCTCAATATTTGGCGCGTTGTCATAGACCACAACCCTCAAACCACGGGCTAAAAATAACGCAATCCAAGAAATGCCAATCACGCCAGCACCAATCACGGTAACGTTCTGCATCGCAATATGAGATTCAATCAAACTTGCAGTTTGCTCATCCATTCGAGTGTCTTCTTTAAGTGGTTCTTTAGCCCATAGTTAATCTAGAGTCTAAATGCACAACACATGGATGCATGTCATATAACCAGTCAATAAATTGACACTTTCGGACATTTTATGCGAGTGAGAAAAGTCTTTTGTGCGGGGTGCGGAAGATTAAGTGAGTAATAAAGCTTGTTGCTAGAATTGAATATTTTTCACTTGTGAAGAGAAAATAAAAAACGAGTCAAACATATCGACTTTAGTGTTGGAGTTGGCTTTAGAAGATTATCGTCCTGCTTTACATACTATCTGGCAAGGTATAATCAAACTGATAAAAATGCTGACCATCGGTAATGGTAATGGTCATCCGACCCGCAAGCCCGACCAGACTCCCCGTCCCTGAGTCTGGAACAACCGTAATGGATTGCTCAGGTACACCGCGCGTCATCGTCGAGCTATGCTGTAAAACAAAACTCCCTTCATGACCCTGTAGCGAGCCACTCACCTTCTCCATTGCCACATAGCCCGCTGATCCTTGAACACTCGTTCGGAAGGCCAGCATTTCGCCCTGACTGGTTGCTTTCAAATCTCCATGAAATGTCTTGTCCAGTGACATCCGCCCTAAACCTGTAGCGTCAGCAATACTACTGATCGGCTCTGGGTTTAGTTTGACTTCAAAAGGTCCTGTGGCTTGGTGATTTGGCATTTGGTAATCCTTTACGTGAATCATGAATTGAAGTTTGAGTAGATCATTTATTTTGCAATAAAACCAAAACAAATGTATCAAAAAATGTCCAATTGGTATAAATGTGTTTCTGATTAAGTTTTAATCGCATAGAAGCTATGGATTAAAACAATTAAATAGCACAAATTAGGAATGAGACAATGTCCGTATTCTCTAAGATTCAACCAAAAGCATTTTCCCGCCATTTATTCTTTTTTATGGGATTATTATTACTAACCCTATTTCTGAGCGCATGCGGCGGCTCCTCTTCCAGCGAACCGCCACCACCGACTCCACCCGTTGTTACTCCACCTGCTGTTTTGAAAAATATTATCGTCACGCCTGTATCCACGAATATTGCACAAGGTTTAACGCAGACGTTTACAGCCGTAGGACTCTATAGTGATGGAAGCTCTAGTGCCATTACTAATGTCAATTGGAGTACCTCTGCAAGTAACTTAGCAACGATTGATGCCAACGGCCTACTCATAGCAAAATCAGCAGGCACACTCACAGTAACTGCGACTCAAGGCAGCATTAGTGCATCTGCACCCCTAACGATTTCGGCAGCAGCCTTAAAAGTGGTCAGTATCACCGTACCCCTGACAACCATTCCTAAGGGATTAAAAGAAAAACTATCCGCTACGGGTTTGTTCACGGATGGATCGACGCAAAATCTGAATAACATCATCTGGTCATCATCGGACTCCACAGTTGCCACAGTAGATCCTACAGGTCAGTTTCTTGCCAAGGGCACAGGCACGGTCACTATTTATGCCAGTCTAAATGGCTTGACCAGCTCAGTAACTATCACCGTCACCGCAGCCGTATTACAATCCTTAAAGCTACAGCCCCCCAGCCCATCTGTGGCTGCTGGGTTAACCCAGCAATTTACCGTTAATGGCATCTATAGCGACGGGACCACTCTAAATCTGTCCAATCTGACTTGGAGCTCATCTAATACTGCAATTGCAACAGTGAATACGTCGGGTTTAGTAACGACAAAAAAAACAGGGAGCTCGACGATCTCGGCTTCGATCAATGGAATCACTGGATCAGCTCCGCTGACTGTAACGACAGCTGTACTGAAATTAATTACCATAGCATCCCCTCTTAAAGATATTCCCATCGGCTTAACCGCCCAACTAACGGCAACTGGACAATATTCAGATGGGACGACTCAAATCTTGAATAATGCAAAATGGACATCTTCAGACACCAATACGGCTATTGTCACTTCTACAGGTTTAGTCACCGCTCTTAGTTTTACTCAACCAGCATCCGCTAACGCAGTAATCAAAGCTGAATTAGATGGCATAAAAGGTAGTTTTGTGATCACCCTAACCCCCGCAATTCCGACTTCCATACAAATCATTGGTTCAGATCAAGCATACGTTGGCCTAACTAAAGGATATACCGTGAAAGCAAATCTGTCTGACGGAACGACATCTCCAAATCTGATTGACACTACGACTTGGAGCTCTTCAAACTCAAATATTGCAGTGTTTACTAATCAGGATTTTTCTGCCAATTTTAAAGCTATTGCTATCGGCTCCTTCACTATTTCTGCGACTTATAAGGGCTTAAATAGTTCAAAAACTGTCACTGTTAATCCTGCTGTTTTAATAGAGCTAGATATTAATTTAAACGATGCAAATGGCGGAACGACTTCAGGCCCAGATGGTAATTTTGGTAGTGGGGTGAACAGTGGTTTGCTGGTTGCAAAAGCAACATCGTCAACTGGATCCAGTAGTATCGTGACACTGGATAAAGTAACAATCTCAGATCCAAGCGTAATATCCATTGATACTACTGGACATTATCAGGTGTTAAAGCAATCAGGTTTTGTACTCATCACAGGGCAATACCAAGGACTCCAAAGAACCGTGGCTTTAGATACTTCTAGCCTAAGGTACTACTACCTCCTAGGCCCTCAAATTCTGACCTTGTATGGTCTCCCAAGTTATTATTCCTTACAGCTAGCACCTACAGGCGGAGAAACCAACTTACTGTCTACATCAGTTTATTTACCTGCTAGCAATCAATTAAGCGATCCATCTATTATAAATTTTATTCGAAGTGGTCGATTTAACTCACAAGCGACGACTCTCAATTCAGGTACGACTTCTGCGTTAGTCAATGTAGCCAACCTACCTTCCACGCTCAAATGGTATGAATATTTCAAAGTTCTTCCTTAAAATGATTTAACTACAGACAACAAAAACCCCTAAAGCTTTAGGCTAAAGGGGCTTTTTGTTTTATGGTGAAGCGTCATTGAGTGGTACTTTGCCTTCAATGCCACATAGACTTTCCGCACTGAAAATTTTAGCTTAGACTGGTATCAGATCCGTCACAGGCAAGCGGATGCGCTACAAATTTTGCGAAACGGTTGTCCAGCTGCATCTACCCCACTATAGGTCGCACTCGCACCCTGTACTGCGCTCACTCCACTCCATTGAGTTTTCTGCACATCATTAAAACCTTTCCAGCTATAGCCATTAGGTAGTTTGGTGACCTGATAGTAATTTCCATTACTCATATAGCAGGTAAATTCGCCATTCTGCTGCGGCTTTTCACAACTGGTCGGCAGGATTCGATAGTTATCTCTTGCAAATACGCCCGAACCATCATTTTTCTGGCTTTCGGCGTTAGTAGACGCATTATTATTACGTTCTATTTCAAGACGCTCTTTTTCGATTTTATCCTTGAATCGCAATGATTTTTGAATATCTTTCTGCTGATAATCAGCATTGTAGGCCTGCCCGATCTGAGCAAATAATACATTCATTGAGTCGTCCGCATAGGCTATCGAACTGATAACCAGCAACAAAATACAGAAGGGGGTGCTTCTCTTGCTTATCATAGAAATTCTCATCTGATTTCCGCCATCAGCACCACCGATACCTATCAGGTGTTATGTCAGCATGGGGGATTTATCATGTTATTAATTCATTGTTTATAATAAGCAAACTCGCGCCCTTTTTATATAATCCGAGTCCTTTATATTTTAGTCATTCCAGCGTTGGGACAAAATGGGTGCAACGATTTCGCTCTGACTGGTTGTTTTCAAATCCCCATGAAATGCCTTATCCAGTGACATCCGCCCTAGAGCTTTACCGTCAGCAGTACTGCTGATCGGCTCAGGGTTCAGTTTGACTTCAAAAGGTTCAGTGGCTTGTTGATCGGTCATTTGGCAGTCCCTTTAAGTGAGCAATCCTTTAAAATTATTAAAGAAGATATCCGCGTTTGGCTAGCATCCGTCCAGTCTGGTCAAAATCATCAGTGAAATGCTATTGGTACATTCAAAATGGATTAAAAAAACTCATAATAAATTAACAAACTTCAATTTCGGTAATGTAGAGTCTTCAACATCAAAATTTGATTTTCTTATTGTCTAAAGAAACACACATTATGAACATTTCTATTTCAGGCTTACCTGCATTTGCAATTGAACTAGGTTTTATTATTGTATTCTCAGCACCCATATGGCTAGCAGCGCGATTCGTTGGTGCGGAGAACCCATCATTAGTGCGAGCTATATTTTCTTTACTGATCGGAACGATAGGCGCTATCTTTAGTGCATTCATAACAGGTGCTTTTGCGCTTATTCTTGCACCCTTGGCATATTTGCTATCGTTTAAATATATCCTTGGCACCTCCATGATAGGCGCTATTATTCTTGCGATTGTTGCCGCAGCAGGTTATGTCGCCATGATCCACTTTATGGGTGCTGGCCTGAATGTCACAGATCACATTTCAAGTTCTTAGAATAGCCCTAATCAGCATAAGCCTGTCGATGTAGAGATCTAGACAAAAAAACCCCAAAGTCTTCCGACTAAGGGGTTTCTGTTCTACGGCAAACCGTAGCTAAGCAAAATATGGCTCCCTGACCTGGGCTCGAACCAGGGACACATGGATTAACAGTCCATTGCTCTACCGACTGAGCTATCAGGGATCGGTACGTCTGGGCACATTATACAGGGTAATGAACCTATATTTGACAAGCATTTAGCTGAATGTTCATTTTTTCTCCCAGCGCATTAAAACGACTTACCCACGCAGTGACTTTCCAGCTTATTGCGACAAGTACAACAACACTCGCAAAACGTAAGAAGGTATTAAGGAAAAAAGACTTTCACAAATACTCGTGACTCACCCAATAAAAAAGCCCTTACAGAATATGTAAGGGCTTGATTATTTTGGAGCTTAAATATGGCTCCCTGACCTGGGCTCGAACCAGGGACACATGGATTAACAGTCCATTGCTCTACCGACTGAGCTATCAGGGAATGTTTCGTTTCGGTAGGCGGCATTTTAGGGATATGAACCTACTCGGTCAAGCAGTTTTTAATATTAAATCGTTCGACCGTATACTTTGTCGCCAATGCTGCTGCTTTTGAGCCGATTACGCAATGATTTGTATATATTTGATACAGTTACGCACACCAACCGATCATTTCAGCATGATCGCTGGATGAAAAATTTAACCTCAACTCAGTTTAAAAACTAAACTTCTGCGTTTTAAACACCGAAATTGGCCGCGCGTAACCACGCAAATTCAAAATTAGCGACCGCCAAAGTATATAAACGACTATCGACCTGCTGCCATATCGCATCGAATTGCTCGGTGGCGATATTTAAACCGGACTGAGGTAATAGTTCACGATTGCGCTGACATGCGCGCAGTGCTTCATAGACATGACGCCCTGCAGATCCGCTGGGCAGAAGGCGGACTTGTCTGGATGCAAGGAACTCATCGACCTGTATCAAATTAGCATCGGGAATCAGCGGTAATACAATGCGATCAAGCTGTTCATCCAAGCGCTGCCAGATGAGGAGCTTTTGCTCTCCCGTGTAGCGATTCCACTCGATTACCTCATAACTAAAACGACGACACCCCCGGCAGACATGATCACCAAACACAGTGGAGCACTTCCCTGCACAAGGCGTCAGAGAGTCGTGAAGTTGTACACCTTTAATCGAATCGTTCAAACCGCTCAAAACACCCACCTTAAATTGATCATCAAAACTACTCAAGACAACAAAACCACCCACAATCACGCTTTATGTAGTGCCAAATATGATCCAGATCAAGATTAAACACCATCTATTCATCAATGCGTGCATTTCAACCATTATCAAACGCCGCATAAAGGATTAGAATAGCGCACCCCGAATTCATCTATGTGCGCTTGACTAAGACTTAAGCGTTTCACGAAGAGCTATTTGCCCCATGAACGAATCTGTACATTTACACAGCCCATCAGACGAGATGACTGACGATACCATCCAGCAGGATCAAACCGACAACACCAAAGAATGGGTGATCGCTGCATTATACCAGTTTCACCCTGTCTCCTTCCCTGCTGATTTGCGTAATCGCTTGGATGAACTCAGCACGCACTTGCAATTGCGTGGGACGCTGATCGTCGCCAGTGAAGGGATCAATGGTACGGTTGCTGGCAGTCGTGCTGCGATTGATGAGCTACACCAAGTGCTGATCAATGAAGGCTTTGATCGCATGGAATACAAAGAATCCTTCAGCCGTGAAAAACCGTTTAAACGCATGAAGGTCAAGTTTAAAGAAGAAATCGTCACCCTAGGTGTGGATGTTGAGCCGCTCGCGCAGGTCGGGCACTATCTGGAACCTGAAGCGTGGCATGACTTCATTCAGCAAGAAGACGTACTGGTGATCGACACCCGTAACCGTTATGAATATGCGGCAGGCACCTTTAAAAATGCGATCGATCCCAATACCGAGACCTTTCGAGAGTTCCCTGCATTTGTAGATGAGCAACTTGCCGATGCAAAGCACAAGAAAATTGCCATGTTCTGTACGGGCGGGATTCGTTGTGAAAAATCAACAAGCTTGCTCTTACAACAGGGCTTCGAAGAGGTTTATCACCTTAAAGGCGGTATTCTGAATTACCTCAATACCATTCCAGAAGAAAAAAGCCTCTGGAAAGGTGAATGCTTTGTATTTGATGGACGTGTTGGTGTGGGTCATGGTGTGGAAGAAGGCGAAAGCGCGATGTGCTTTGGCTGTGGCTGGCCACTAAAACGCCATGAGCTGCAATCGGTTAAGTTTGAGCGCGGCGTCAGTTGCCCGCATTGCTTTGACCAAACCAGCGAAGCACAAAAAGCACGCTATCGTATGCGTCAGAAGCAAATGGACGGAGATATTTAATCAGCGTACGTTTTTCTAAGTATGATTGAGGCAGGGCCTATGGCACTGCCTTCTCTTATATCAAGCATGACTTTTATATTGAGTATCGTTAGCGCTATCTGATTAAAAAAGCTATTTTGCATCCCTATTTCAACATTGAATTTTAAGCCGCGCAGTGATCACTTAAATAGCACTGCACTCTGCGGCACTTTTAGAACATGCTAGGCAACTAGTACATTTAGGATAGATACCATGACCACGCCACGCCTCCGCATCAAGAAACGCGATCAACAACGCCTGCGCGACGGTCATCTTTGGGTTTATTCCAATGAAGTCGACACGGATGCCACTCCGTTAAAGACCATTAAATCCACATTAGTTCACTTGGAAGATTATCGCGGTAACTTTCTGGCAACTGCGAGCTTTAACAGCCAAGCACTGATTTGCGCACGAATCTTGGATACAGCTGCGCGTGATGAGTTAGATGTTGCATTCTTTGAAACCCGCTTAAAAACAGCGCTGGGTTTAAGACAAATCACCTTCAAACAAGATTACTATCGCCTTGTATTTGGTGAAGGTGACTTGCTACCGGGTCTCGTCATTGATCGTTTTGCACAGACGTTCGTGATCCAGATTGGTACACAAGCGATTGAGCAAGCCAAGGCTGCACTTGTTACTGCATTACAAAACGTCTTCGGCGCAGACAGCATCATCGTCTTTAAAAACGATGGCAAAGGTCGTCAGATGGAACAGCTTGATGAATATGTAGAGACGGTTCCTAGCGATGCCAAGATTGATGCATTAGATGTGATTGAAAATGGTGTGGCCTTTAAGGCACCGCTAGATGGTCAAAAAACAGGGTGGTTCTACGACCATCGTGACGGACGCCAATGGTTAAATGGCTGTGCCGCTGGGCGCAGTGTGCTTGATGTGTTTAGCTATATCGGCGGTTGGGGTATTCAAGCGGCAGCTCATGGTGCGACGCAAGTGACCTGTGTGGATAGCTCTGGGAAAGCCGGTGAAGCGGTACTTGCCAATGCGGCTTTAAATCAGTTAACTCAAGTCAAGTTTATTGAGTCTGATGCGTTTGAGTATCTCAAGAAACCGGTCACCGATACCTTTGATCTTGTGGTGCTCGATCCACCCGCACTCATTCAAAAACGCCGTGATTTCGAACAAGGTCGCCAAGCGTATTTCTTGTTGAATGAAGGTGCAATTCAGCGCGTCAGTGAAGGGGGCTTGCTGGTTTCAGCGTCATGTTCACTGCACTTGCTGCGTGATGAGTTGATCCGTATCGTGCAGCAAGTCGCACGTCGTCAAAACAAACATGTACAGTTGGTGCATGAAGCGCATCCAGCAGCAGATCACCCACGCTTACTCAGCATGACCGAATCTGACTATTTAAAATGTCTCGTCTTTCGCGTGACCAGCCTGCCTGAAGGCGCTACACACTAATTTACTGATAATTTTACTGATCATTCAAATTTAATGACATGGCATACAGGCCATGAGGAAAACAATATGCGCTGGTTACAAATACGTTTTGAAGTGACTAAAGATGAAGTCCAATTGGTTGAGACTTTGCTCGAATCACTGGGCGCGGTCAGCGTCATTTTAGATGATGCGGCAGATCAACCTTTACTTGAGCCACTGCCCGGAGAAACACCGATTTGGGATCAAGTCATTGTGACCGGCTTATTTAATGAAGTCGTTGACTCTTTCAATATCGACCTAGAGCACACCCATTCAGAACCCACAGACCCAGAACAAATCATTGCGTTTGTCCAAGCGCAAGCACCAACCGTACGCGCCTTCTATGAATATCTGGAAGAACAAGTCTGGGAGCGCTCATGGATGGATCATTACGAGCCAATCCAATGTGGTGAAAACTTCTGGATCGTGCCTGAATGGCTCACCCCACCCGATCCTAATGCCGTGAACTTGATCCTCGATCCGGGTCTGGCATTTGGCACTGGTAACCATGCCAGCACCTTCCTCTGTCTGCAGTGGTTAGGCAAAACTGATCTTAAAGATAAAGTCGTGATCGATTATGGCTGTGGATCGGGCATCTTGGGTGTCGCTGCACTTTTGCTCGGCGCAAAACAGGTTTATGCAACCGACATCGACCCACAAGCTCTGCTTGCAACCCGCCAAAATGCTGCGATTAACGGTACTGAGTCTCACATTTGGGTCGGTCTTCCAGAAGAACTGAACAAACAGTTTCCAAACCTGCAAAGTGATGTTATCGTCGCTAATATTCTAGCTAAACCGCTCATGGAACTCGCGCCAGTTTTTGCGGAATACAGCTTGCCCAACGGAAAAATCGCCCTTGCGGGATTGATTGAGGAGCAAGTTGAGGGGATCCGCGAGGCCTATGCACCTTGGTTCGATTTAAATGAGCAAGAGTTTAGAGAAGAGAATTGGTGCCGATTATCTGGTCATAGAATTAACAAATAATCATCATAGGGGTGATGGTTTTAGAGCGTTAATGTGATCATGGATTGGGCACGAATTCTAGTTTGTTTTTATGGGATAAAATCAAAATTAGGAAGACCGGCTCGTGAACACCACTCAAAAAACCAGATGCCCTTATTGCTCCAGCATGTTTGCTGTGAGCGCCGCTCAGCTTTCAATCCGCAATGGATATACCCGTTGCGGTAAATGCTTTCAAGTCTTCAAAGCCGATGATCATCTGATCATCGACCAAGCCCCCAAAGTAGAACAACCAGCAGTTGCCTCTATTGCTGTAGACGCTTTAGCCGCGGAACAAGAAAAACTAGCTACACCGCAAATCACAGCAGAATCCCCTATTGAACACGTGCAAGAAGCTAAAATTGCATTAGAGGAAACACCCGCTGCTCAAGTGACACCCATCGCTGAACCAGTCACTGCAGAAACTGTTGCTGCAGAAACTATCGAAAAGACGCCTTCATTTGAAAGCGTTGAAATGAAGAGTGAACCGTTATCTATCGCTGCGGAATCCCTGCCTGAAGATGCTCAAACCGTAGAATTTATATCGACTAAACCTCTTACTGCACAATCATCGATTGCAGAAGATGGTTCTGAGTCTCTCTCTTTTGTAGCCCCCACAGTAGCGCATGAAGAGGTGGTTCACGCTGAGCGCGTAAGTCATGAGTCGCTTATCACGGATCATGCTCCTGAAATCATCACGCCATCAATCAAGACGCCTGCTGTTGCTGCATCTGAAATTGCTGCAACCGTACCAGTGGCCGAGATCGACCCTCCACCGGAAGCAAACACACCAACCATGTCACATACTTTTGAGCAAGAGTTTAATGATCTGTGGTTAAGTGCAACTAACTCTGCTCCAGAGGTTGATACCAGCCATGCACTGCGTGAAGCGCTGACCCCAGAGTCGTTGATCATTCACGATTCAGCGATTGAGCATGACTCCGATCACATGCATATCGCTAAAGATTCAGTTTTACATTTAGGCAGTGTCGCCTTGGCCAGTGGACCGAACTCCGTCATTCATGATGATGATCTGGTCAGTTATTTAAACAAAAATAGCGTGCCTTCTTCCCCAACTGTCAATCGCCGCGAATACGCTGCCCCAGAGATCAACATCCTGTCTTCCAAGCAAAAGAAGAAGCAGGCTTTGACCACTAAACCGGGTAATCGCGTGATGGAGCGCTTAAATCAGCCGAAGTTTCGTTTTAAAATCAATTTTCCGGCTTTTTTTGGCAATGCAATCTTGTCATTGTTGTTGTTGGCGTTACTGGCCGCACAGTATATTTATTTCAACTTTGATCGTTTAGCCGCAGATCCCCAATATTATCCGACCATGCATAAGGTTTGTGCCTCTCTCGGATGCGATGTTCCGCTCGTGGATGTCAGTAAAATTAAAATGAGCCAAGTTATTGCCCGTCACTTCCCTGACTCTCCTAAAGAGGCAACGCGTTTCACTGCAGTCATGACCAATAATGCGGACGAAAGTCAGCCTTACCCTGCTCTACAACTACTCGTCTTAAAAGATGGGAAAATACAATCAGGTCGTGTTTTGAAACCTTCGGAATATTTACCAAATGGTTATACGGCCTTAGCAAAACTCCCCGCTCATACGCCAACCACTGTGCAATTCGTCCTGAAAATTCCTCGGGAAAACATTGCCGTGTTTGCGCTTGATCCTATTCGCTAGACATCTGTATATACACTGAAATTCTGCGCATCTGAAATATTGTTGAAGATATACGAATTATTCAGCAATATTTTTGCATAAAAAAGCATCAAGCCTGCTGCATTAGTCAGCAGGGGATGTTATGATAACCGACCGCGCAGTGCGTGGTTCTTTTCAATTTTTTAGTGTTCTGCGGTGCCTATGCACTCACTGCGATGACTTCCCCCATCTTGCAGTATGAATATGATTTCGCTTCGGATTTTTACCCATGAATATCAAGTCACCTGATTTTAACAACCCTACCGATGTCGCACTACGCCTTCATGTTGAACGCGCTGTTCGTCATTACTTTAAACAACTTGATGGCGCAGAACCTGTACAAGTGTACGACTTGGTTCTCGCTGAAATTGAAAAACCACTTTTATCTGTTGTACTTGAACAAACTCGTGGTAACCAAACCCGCGCGTCAGAAATCCTCGGATTGAACCGCGGCACGCTTCGCAAAAAACTTAAAGCACATGGCTTAATGAGCGAGTAAGCGTTAAAATATCTATAAGTACGGTAAGGGCTGGTTTTCCAGCCCTTATTGTTTATGTTGTTTGCGTTTGCACTGGATCAAACCGCGATGTGTCAAGTGTTCGATCGTTTTATTTTCGCTATACGCTGACTGTGCACCGCCTTTATTGCAATTGCATTAAATAAACATTCTTTTTCATTTTTTATTATCAAGCCAAACGCCTATCATGACTGTCTCTCGCGCCCTGATTTCTGTTTCTGACAAAACTGGCATCGTTGAATTTGCCCGTGAACTATCCGCTCTCAATATCGAACTCCTGTCAACAGGTGGCACATATAAGCTGCTAAAGGAAAATAATATTCCTGTCGTTGAAGTCTCCGAACACACTGGCTTCCCAGAAATGATGGATGGACGGGTTAAAACTCTTCACCCCAAAATTCATGGTGGTATTCTGGCTCGTCGTGGCATTGATGAAGCGGTTATGCAAGCGCATGACATCGCTCCGATTGATCTTGTTATCGTTAACCTCTACCCTTTTGCACAAACGGTTGCCAAGCCAAATTGCTCACTTGAAGATGCGATTGAAAATATCGATATCGGTGGTCCAACCATGGTTCGCGCAGCGGCAAAAAATCACGCGTCTGTGGGCATCATTGTAAATAGCAGTGACTATAGCCGTGTTATCGATGAGCTTAAAGCCAATCAGACTCTGTCTCAGGCAACCCGCTTTGACTTGGCGGTAAAAGCCTTTGAACATACTGCACAGTATGATGGCATGATCGCCCAGTACCTTGGTGCGCGTGTTGGCAAGACTGAAGATCAAAAACCCGATGCTTTTGCACGTACGTTTAATCTGCAATTGGTTAAGGCGCAAGACTTACGCTACGGCGAAAATCCGCACCAATCAGCAGCGTTCTACATTGATCCAAGCGCACGTGAAGCATCCGTTGCAACGTCAAAGCAATTGCAAGGCAAAGAACTGTCTTATAACAACATCGCTGATACCGATGCAGCTTTAGAATGCGTAAAATCTTTTGCAAAACCAGCTTGCGTCATCGTTAAACACGCGAACCCATGTGGTGTCGCAGTTTCTTTAGGCGGCATTTTAGAAGCGTATAACCTTGCCTACGCGACCGATCCTGAATCGGCATTTGGCGGAATTATCGCTTTCAATCGCCCGTTGGATGTTGCAACGGCACAGGCGATTGTCGCGCGTCAGTTTGTTGAAGTGATCATTGCGCCTAGCTTAGAAGAGGGTGTGTTAGAGATTACTGCAGCGAAACAAAATGTCCGCGTGCTGACCTGTGGTCAACTTCCAGATATCAGTGCACGTACCAGCCAGTTGGACTTCAAACGGGTCACTGGCGGGTTACTGGTTCAAGATCAAGACTTGGGCATGATCAAAGATTCTGACCTGAAAATCGTCAGTAAACGTGCGCCTACCGAAGCCGAAATTCATGACCTGATCTTTGCATGGAAAGTGGCAAAGTATGTGAAGTCTAACGCTATCGTTTACGCTAAAGATCGCCAAACCATTGGTATCGGTGCAGGTCAAATGAGCCGTGTGAACTCTGCACGTATTGCTGCGATTAAAGCAGAACATGCGGGACTTAATGTCCACAATGCTGTCATGGCCTCCGATGCGTTCTTCCCATTCCGTGACGGAATTGATAACGCAGCGAAAGTGGGTATTTCTTGCATTATCCAGCCGGGTGGTTCTATGCGTGATAATGAAGTCATCGCTGCAGCCGATGAACACAACATTGCCATGGTCTTTACCGGTATGCGCCACTTCCGTCATTAATGAATGATGAGTGAGCATTAGAAAACTCCCCCTGCTTTTTGGGGGAGTTTTTGTTTTTAAGCATCTTCAATAAAACCACCTTAAAAACATATTAATGCTAAAATACGCCGCGACATTTCACGTATAAAGGTTGAGGGATTATTCTTCATCCGATTGGCGGTATGTCAACTTCATTTGATTTAACGATTTCATTAGCTTTTAAGGGAACACTATGAACATTCTCATTCTCGGTTCAGGCGGTCGTGAACATGCGCTCGCATGGAAATGTGCCCAAGACGAAGCGGTCAGCCAGATCTTTGTTGCTCCCGGCAATGCCGGCAGCGCGCTTGAAGCCAAATGTGAAAATGTTGCCCTGAACATCCTAGACAATGATGCAATCATTGCCTTCGCCAAAGCCAATGCGATTGATTTAATCATCGTCGGCCCAGAAGCTCCGCTTGTGAATGGTGTTGTTGATGCCTGTCGCGCCGCTGCACTTAAAATCTGGGGCCCGACCCAATTTGCAGCGCAACTGGAGGGCTCTAAAGCCTTTGCAAAACACTTTTTAAAACGTCATGAAATTCCGACTGCTTTTTATGATGTGTTTACCGACGTAGCGGCTGCCAAAGCTTATATTGATCAAAACGGCGCACCGATCGTGATCAAAGCGGATGGACTTGCTGCGGGTAAAGGCGTGATCGTGGCAATGACTGTAGAAGAAGCTTATGAGGCCATTGATGACATGCTGGCAGGCAATAAGTTTGGTGATGCAGGCTCACGCGTGGTCATTGAACAATTCCTAGATGGTGAAGAAGCCAGTTTCATCTGTATGGTCGATGGCTATAACATTCTCCCGATGGCAACCAGCCAAGATCATAAACGTATATTCGAACAGGATCTCGGTGCCAACACCGGTGGCATGGGTGCTTATTCCCCTGCCCCAGTTGTCACCTCTGAAATTTTCCAGCAAGTGATGCAGCACATTATGCGCCCAACCGTAGATGGTATGGCTGCTGATGGTCACCCTTACACGGGTTTTCTCTATGCGGGCCTCATGATTGACTCAACCGGCACAGCACGTGTCATTGAGTTCAACTGCCGCTTTGGCGACCCTGAAACACAGCCCATCATGATGCGCTTACAGTCGTCACTTGTTGAACTTGTTGAAGCAGGTCTTGCCGGCGAACTTCCTAGCCATGCAGACTGGGACAGCCGCCCAGCAATCGGTATCGTGCTTGCGGCGGGTGGTTATCCTGCAGAGATTCAAACAGGCGATGTGATCCATGGTTTAGAATCGGTCAGTCCGACTGCTAAAGTCTTCCATGCTGGAACAACACAAAAAGATGGCAAAACCGTCACGAGCGGCGGTCGTGTTCTTTGTGTAACCGCTTTGGGTCATACCGTAGCTGAAGCGCAAAAACTGGCGCTGGAAGGTGTTGCACAGATTTCATTTGATGGCATGCAGTATCGCCGTGATATCGGCTACCGCGCCATCGCCCGTGAACAAGGCAACGCATAATCAAGTCCTACGCACCACCACCGATACTCAAATCGTTGATCTACAAAATGCTCATTTATGAGCATTTTGTGCAAGTTGACCCTCTATTCATCCGATCTGCACCGAGAAGCAATTGAATAAGCTATCCGTTCCCCTTATGATGGCTTAGATCGATTCGGGCATGATGTTTATCTAATCACCGATGTGCCATCAGTAAAAAATATAACCTTGTTAAATTTAAGAGCAGCCTCATTTAGTTATAGCTCTTATTCAGGATAAACCACGCTTATGTCTGATGCCTCAAACCCCAATACTCGTGATAAACATAAACAGCATCATACCCTCGACAAGCTGAAAACCAGTGCCTTTGAAAGACGGATGTCTTTAGCGAAAGCATCACTTCGCGCTGGCTCACGTTGGGCCACAGTTAATGCTGGCACGATGTTTTCAAGTGAAGCAGATAAAGACCGTAAGCGTAAGAAAGTCATGAGCGAACAAGCTCAGTATCTCGTGCAAGAAATGGGCAAGCTGAAAGGTTCAATCGTGAAGATTGGACAGATGATGGCGCTCTATGGCGAGCACTTTCTGCCACCAGAAGTGACCGAAGCACTCCATACGCTCAACAATGACACGATGGCGCTCTCATGGTCCGCTATCGAACAACAGCTCAAACTCGAACTCGGTAGTAAGCTCGATGAGCTGAATGTCGATCAAGAACCCCTAGGCACCGCCTCACTGGCACAAGTACATCGCGCAGTGCGCAAGTCAGACGGACTCGAGATTGTCCTCAAAGTGCAATATCCGGGTGTAGCCGCGGCAATCGATTCAGACTTAGGCTTGTTCCGCAATATGCTCAAACTGACGCGCATGGTTCCTCAAACCCGTGAGTTTGAAGAATGGTTTAGCGAAGTCAGTGAAATGATGCATCGCGAAGTGAACTACCAAATGGAAGCGGCGACTACTGAGCGCTTCTATGAACGCCTCAAAGATGATCCGCGTTATATCGTGCCTCAGATTATTCACGAATACTGTACCGATGGCGTGCTGTGCATGACCTTTGAACGAGGTGTCCCGATTAACAGTGCCGTCATGCTCTCTCTGCCGCAGTCACGCCGCGATAAGCTCGGTGCCGCATCGATTGAGATTGCCGTACGCGAGATGTTTGAGTGGGGGGAAATGCAGACCGATCCAAACTTTGGTAATTACCTCGTACGATTGGGCAATGGCAAAGACATTCCAGACAAGACCATACTCTTGGATTTTGGTGCGATCCGTGGTTTTGACAGTAATCTGCTCAAAGTTGCTCGTAACCTGATTATTGCGGGTTATAACCATAACAAAGCGGAAATGATCGACGCGATGCAAGGTTATATCTTTTTTGATCAAATGCCTGCAGAAGTCAAACCGGGCATGGCCGATGTTTTTCTGATGGCGACCGAGCCCTTCACCTCGCCAGAAGTTAATCCCGATGCACCTGCAAATGTTTTTGATGCAGAAGGTAAATATATCTGGAAGCAAAGCTTACTGCATTCACGCGTTATGAAACTGGCTGGTAATTCGATGACTTCGCGCTACTTCAGCATCCCACCTAAAGAATTTATGTTTATTAGCCGTAAATTCATCGGTGCCTATACCTTTATGACCGTGATTGATGCTCGTACCAATGTGCGCAGCATGGTGAGCAAGTTCTTGTAAATCAGGCTTCACTTTTTACTTTTTTACCGTGTCAGTGAATACCATGTCGATACCCGCATTACATATCCGCCACTTTGAAGGTCTCGTTGATTATGCAGAGACCTATCGGGATATGCGTGAACTGACCGAACACCGTGATGCAGATACGCCTGATGAAGTCTGGCTACTCCAGCATCAGGATGTGCTGACACAAGGTCAAGCAGGTAAACCCGAACATATCTTATTTAATCCGCTTAATCTGCCCATCATCCAATCTGACCGCGGTGGTCAAGTCACTTGGCATGGCAAGGGGCAGCTGGTTGGCTATCTGCTTTATGATCTGAATCGTTTAAAGTGGAATGTGCGCCAGTTGGTGACGAATACCGAAAACGCCTTGATTGAACTTCTTAATCATTACGATATCGATGCCTACGCAAAAAAAGACGCACCGGGTGTGTATGTCGATGAAGCCAAGATTGGATCTCTAGGCTTTAAAATAAGACATGGGCGAAGCTACCATGGACTGTCACTCAATATTGATTGTGATCTTGCAGGGTTTGGTCAAATTAATCCTTGCGGATATGCAGGGCTAGCAATGACCCGTTTAATCGATCAGCTCCAAGCTCAAACGCCCCAAAAGCCCTTCCCTAGTTTTGTTCAGGTTGCCCAAGCGTTAGAGCAAATTCTTCGTGCTCAACATGACTTGCCCACTACTGAAAAGTAAAAAAACAGACCTAATCGCTGTTTTTGCGAGCAACCGCGACGTCCGCAATGAAACTTTGGACGATTAAGAACAATGAGTCACAGACATATAATGCAGATCTACGCAGTATCTGATATCTTTTAGCCCGCTATCGATTTATGATCTTGTGGTGATACCATCTACTGCAAGGACGCTATCCGTACTGTGTACCAATGCAGTCAGTAGCAACAATAATTAATCATTATAGAAATGAGCAACGTTACGATAGTGGAACCAAAACTATGGTAGCTCGCCCCATAACTTAGCCCAGTGCTAGAGAGAGTCAATGTCTGTGAAATCATCACCAATATCCTCTACGACCCAACGTATTGTCCCCTCAGCTCAAAAAGCCTATGTTGGCTTAATGATGGATGTGATTGCCCGTGCACTCGTGTCTGCGAGTCAAATTGATGGTGAACTGCATGGTGAGCTGGAAGGCTTTAAAGCTGGCACTACGATCCAAATGATCGTTCTGCCTAAAGGCGCTAACTTCACGATCCAAGTTCAAGAAGATAAGACCCTGAAGCGTGTTGATTTAGGCGATCAAAAGCCCGATCTTTCCGTCAAATTCAAACATGTAAGTCATGCATTTCTCGTATTCTCTTTTCAGGAAAGCACGGCTCAAGCCTACGCCAATGACCGTATGGTTGTCGATGGTGATACCGGTTATGCAACGCGCTTTGTACGCTGCCTCAACCAATTAGAAGCATTGATCCTGCCTAAACTTGTAGCTGATCTAGCAGTTAAGCGCTACCCGACCGAACTTGGAATCGGTGAAAAATTCAATAAAGCGGCTCAAATTTACCTGAATGTTGCTGGCTCCTATGCTGAGCTACTGCCTAAAGCAGCGCAACTCTTGAGTCAGACCCTCTCTAACAAAACCATTAAACGGAGTTAATCATGTCAAAGTCATACTACGAATTTTTCTGCCCTGTCAAAGTCGTTGCAGGACATATGGCACTAGAACATATTCCGTTTGAACTTGCCGCTTTGGGCGCCAAACGCCCAATGATTATTACTGATAAAGGCGTACGCGTTAATAATCTGCTGGTTCCCATTGAAGCCGCGTTCATCGATGCCGAAAGCGTCATTTCAGCCATTTTTGATGAAGTGCCACCAGACAGCAGTCTGCAAACCGTCCGTGCAGCAGCGCAGCTGTACCGTGAAAACAACTGCGATGCGATCATTGCCGTTGGTGGCGGTTCAGTCATTGACACCAGTAAAGGCGTGAACATTCTCGTCTCTGAAGGCGGCGATGACCTGCTGAAATACTCAGGCGCACACAATCTGCCACGCCCACTGAAACCATTTTTCGTTGTGCCGACTACAGCCGGTACAGGCTCTGAAGTCACCGCAGTTGCAGTGATTTCGGACACTGAAAAAAGCATCAAAATGCCTTTCGCATCGTATTACCTGATGCCCAATGCCGCGGTTCTTGACCCACGCATGACTCAGACGCTGCCACCGCATATCACCGCTATGACCGCAATGGATGCATTGACACACGCTGTAGAAGCCTACACTTGCCTAGCGCACAATCCGATCAGTGATGCTTATGCCACAGCCGCAATTAAGAAGATCAGCGAAAATCTGATTTTCGTTCTCGACAATCCTAAAGATGCCAATGGCCGCCTTGAACTCGCTCAAGCATCAACCATGGCCGGTATTGCATTCTCAAATTCAATGGTCGGTCTTGTCCACTCCATCGGACATGCAACTGGCGCTGTGGCACATCTGCCACATGGTTTAGCGATGAGCCTGTACCTGCCATATGTACTTGAATACAACATCGACACCAATGGTGATCGTATTGCCGATTTGCTGCTCTACCTTGCTGGTGCAGAAGTCTACGCAGCGACTCCTGCAAAAGAACGGGCATTAAAAGCGATTCAGGTGATCCGCAATATGCGCGATACACTTTATGATCGCACCAAACTGCCACGCACTTTGCAAGAGACTGGTAAAGTTGAGAAATCGCAGCTTGCTGAGATTGCTAAGAAAGCCATTGATGACGGTTCAATTATCTACAACCCGAAAGAAGCCAATCTCAAAGATCTCAAAGCGATCTTGGAAAAAGCTTGGGGTTAATGATTTTTCTGAAATGAATTGAAGAAAAGGGTGCCTGATTAAGGCATCCTTTTTTTTATTCTAAATATGTTAGAGTCAATTCGTAATTGAGTTAAACCAAACGACTTGGACTATATCTGATGAAAAGACTTTATATCGTACTCACAGCACTCTTGATTTCCAATGCAACATTTGCCTTTGAAACCAATAAACCGGATAAAAAACTGGTGGCTGAATATTTAGTCGCGGCGAAGTTTGAAGACGCAGCGAATGCCACACTTGCTGCTATCGTAGAAAGATTGCCAAAAAATACGCCTCCAGAACAATTGGCGGCTTTAAAGAATGCACTGAATAAAACCATGGGATGGGATGCAACCAAAGATCAATTAGCCGACTTGGTCAGCAACACCTATACCAAGCAGGAACTTGAAGCCTATATTCAATTCTCAAAAACACCTGCTGGTATCTCTTATTCAGAAAAAATCACACCTTTTAGCAAAGGCTTTTCTGAAATCGTTATTCAAAACGAAGCCAATTTGAAAAAGGCGGAACAACCCAGCAAATAAGGGTGTGGCGCCTCAGGCATCTGACGCCTTATACATCAATCCCCTGCTGACGCCATGCCTCATACACCATCACGGCTGCAGAATTGGATAGATTCAAACTGCGCGAATCAGGCTGCATCGGCAGTCTGAGCCAATGCTCTGCAGGAAACATTTCACGCACTTCAAGCGGCAAGCCTTTAGTTTCAGGCCCAAATAGAAAAGCCACAGGACGGTTTAAATCCGTTGTGAATGGAGAAGCTGATCCTTTGGTCGTGAGTGGAAAAATGGCCGAGACACCCTGCTCCTTCACATTGGCTAGACAAGACTCCAAATCAGGCCATATCTGCATTCTTGCCCATTCATGATAATCCAGCCCTGCACGCCTTAACTGTTTGTCTTCTAGCGTAAAACCCAGTGGTTCGATCAAATGTAGATGCGCACCCGTATTGGCACATAAACGGATGATATTTCCAGTATTCCCGGGAATTTCAGGTTGGTACAAAATAATATGAATCATGTTTAACACACTTATCCATGAGCAAATACAGCTCGACTTTAATCCAAATCACTTAAAAATAAAAAAGGTGATCACTCATGGAGCAACCACCTTTTCTACGTCTCTACAGCATCATAATCCTATGGATTATTTTGCAGAGTGACCTTTTAGCTCAACAACTGCGCGATCTTCTTTTGCGATGGTTGCGTAGTAGTTACGCAGCACTTGCAATACTTCAGGACGACTAAAGTTCGCTGGCACTTCTTCATCTTCTGAGAGTGCTTTACGCAGTTTAGTACCAGACACTTTGACATGATGCGATGCATCATGTGGGCAAGTTTTGGTAGAAGCCATCGCTTCACACGCATTACACCAGAAGGTCCAGTCAATTTTCAGTGGCAATGTGATCAGTGCATCACGGCCGATCTCATCAAAAATATGCTGTGCATCAAATGGACCGTAATAATCGCCCACACCCGCATGGTCACGACCGACAATCAGATGTGAACAGCCATAGTTTTGGCGGAATAATGCATGCAATAACGCTTCACGAGGACCTGCATAACGCATGTCGAGTGGATAGCCGGATTGAATCACGGTGTCTTTTCTGAAGTAGTTATCGATCAATACGCCAATCGCTTCTTGACGTACATCCGCAGGAATATCGCCTTCTTTCAGTTCACCGAGTAGTGAATGAATCAACACGCCATCACAAATTTCTACTGCGATCTTCGCTAAGTATTCGTGTGAGCGGTGCATTGGGTTACGGGTTTGGAACGCCGCAATGGTTTTCCAGCCTTTTTCTTCAAACAATTTACGGGTTTCTGCTGGGGTCATGTAGATGCCCGCATACTTGGTTGGGAACTCACCTTGTGACAGAACCTTCACCGGTCCAGCAAGATTGATCGCGCCTTGGTTCATCACCATTTTTACGCCAGGGTGTTCGATGTCGGTCGTACCGAATACTTCACGGCACTCCAGATCTTTATCGATACCGTATTTTTCAGTCAGGGTCAGAATGCCCATGATTTCGCCAGTTGCTGTATCTGCCAGCGCAACTTCTTGACCGATTTGTAATGTGTTTGCAGTTGCAGTATCCGTTGACAAGGTGATTGGAATTGGCCAGAACAAGCCATTATCCAATTGCATATTGGTGACAACGCCTTTCCAGTCTTTTTCACCCATAAAGCCCGTAAGTGGGGTGAAACCGCCGATCCCAAGCATAATCAAGTCACCCACTTCACGCGAACTGATATTGATGGTGGTCAATGTCTTGGCGTGTTGTTGCGCCTGTGCCAGTGCCTCGCCTTCGAGTAATAACGTAACGAGGGTTGGACTACCGTGTGGGGTAACTAAGGCCATGAGAACTCCGTAAAGTGAAAAACACGTGTATTAAACGTAAATATTGTCTATGAGACGAATGAAAACCAATAAACAACTATAAAAAACCAAAACAAAAATCTGATCAGGTGCATTAAAAAGTGCGCGAGGGATTATAATACTTCACAACCTTTTAATCCAAACATAAAGCACATCATCAATGACAACTTCAAATCCTGCCCCAAATCCTAAACCGAGTAAGAAAGCTGTAAAACCAGCCATCGTCGGTCTACTGTCCCTTTGCCGTCCAGGTTTTGAACGTGAATGTGCTGCAGAATTAGAGCGTTGGCTCGGTGAGTTAGGCGCTGACGGTTATGCCAATTTTGAAAAAATCAGCGGTCAGGTGATCTGGATTGGCACTAGCCCCAAATGGCCTGTTACCCGAGATTTAGTCTTCTCACGCCAAGTGATTCGTTTATTGGATAAAAAACCACTGTATTTCGAAGCTCGTGATCGTATTACACCGATTCTGACTGCTATGGCAGGCATGAAATTCAGTGCGATTTACCTCGACCATCCCGATACCAATGATGGCAAGGCGCTGTCTGATCTCTTTGAACGCTTACAACGTCCGCTGCTCTCTGCCGCTGGTAAACAAGAAATTCTGGATCGTGAAGCAACCATGCGTGCGCATCTGGTTTTCATTGATGGCACATCGGCTTGGTTCGGCATGAGTGAACCGGGACAAACATTACGCTGGCCCATGGGAATTCCTCGCTTAAAGATGCCTGCTGATGCACCGAGTCGCTCGACCTTGAAGCTCACTGAAGCATTTGCATACTTCTTAAGTCCAGAAGAACAAAAAGAATGGCTGCGCGAAGGCTTAACTGCGGTTGATCTTGGTGCATGCCCAGGCGGTTGGACTTGGCAATTGGTTCAGCATGGCATTCAAGTCATCGCGATTGACAATGGTGCCATGAATGAAAAACTGATGGAAAGTGGCTTAGTCGAACATTTCAAAACCGATGGCTTCATCTATCGCCCTAAACGCCCTGTACATTGGTTGGTCTGTGATATGGTAGAACAACCTGCCCGCGTTGCTGAACTCATCGGCGATTGGCTAGCCGATGGAGCAGCTGGACGAGCCATCTTTAATCTTAAACTTCCCATGAAGACCCGCTTAGATGAAGTCATGTTTTGCCGAGATCTCATCGAAGGCATCGTGAAGAAATCAGGGAAAAAATTAGAACGACTCGAGTTCCGTCAGCTTTATCATGATCGCGAAGAAGTCACGGGTTATGCGGCTGTTGCCGTACGTCCAGAATAAATTCAAACCATGAACAAGCGAAGGGTGATGTCTTGAACAGACCATTATCAGTGAAAACAATCCTGTTTATTCTTGCGCTGTGTGTGGGGTACTTCCTCACCACGCGCCATGAACAAAGTCATCCTTCGCTGCCCAACACTCCTGTACGGGATTCATCCAGCTATCAATCTCCATCCCGTACAGATCAACCTCCTCAGCAATCTTTTGATCATCGAACGATTGAAGGCAGTGGTCAGGTCGTGAAAATACTGCCGGATGATAATAAAGCGGGCGGAATTAATGGGAGCCGTCATCAACGCTTTCTATTGCGCTTAGACTCAGGTCAAACAGTTCTCGTCGCGCATAATATTGATCTTGCACCCCGTATTGATCATCTGCGCGTTGGCGGAACTGTTGAGTTTAAAGGCGAGTTTATCAATAACGACAGAGGCGGTGTGCTTCATTGGACGCATCGTGACCCCAATGGTCGTCACACGGATGGCTGGTTAAAGTACGGTGGTCAGATTTACCAATAAGTTTTAAATACGATTTCCCACATCAGCTTCCCAGCTATCTATTGAACAAATTAATAATACTTTATTACGCTGGGATGACTATAATCAATAATCATTCTCATATGTTTATTGATTATAGGCCCTCGCAATGACACTATCTCCGGTATATAAAACTTCGTTTTTAGCAGCCATGCTATTCTCATCATCGGTTGCACTCGCACATACCCCTTATATCTTGCCCTTTCATTTTGATACCAAGAAAGATGTCGCCACGATTCAAGCCTCAGCGACAGAAGATCTTTTTATCCCAGATCATGGGATTACCGGTGACTTTACAGTGACCTCTCCAGCAGGGACCAAAAGCAGTATTACCGATGCAACCTCTCTCAAAGAAGTTACCCTCGTTCAAGTGCCGCTGGCTGATAACGGCACCTATCGCATCACGTTAAATGCAAAACCGCGCGTGAGTAAATATACCAACATCAATGGCCGCTGGCTCAGTGTGCGCCCCGCTCGTCCAGATGGCAGCCTACCTAAAGAAGCACTAAGTGACCGAGGTTATGCCTTACCGAGCGAACTCAGTAAGGATGCCAAACTGGTTGAATCAACATCAACCCGTACACTTGAAACCTTTGTCACCAAAGGGGCAAGCTCAGATAAGGCACTAACACCTACTGGCAAAGGACTAGAGCTCAAATTTACGGATAATCCAAGCGAGATTTATGTCGATAAGGGCTTAGAGTTTGATGTTTTGTTTGATGGCAAACCCGTCAAGAACCAAGTTGTGCAAATTGAACAGCCCGGCAAGGCACCTATTGAACTGACAGCAGATGAAAAAGGTCATGTCAAAGCAACGTTCACACAAGCAGGGACTTATCTTCTGGAAGCAACTTACCCTAATGACCCAGAATCCCACAACGAAAATGGCCGTAAAACACCGCCTAAAGCCAACAGCTATAACTATGGCTTAAGCTTTTCCGTTTCACAATAAACTCAGTAAAGCTTATTTTTAGTGCGTAAAAAAAGAGGCTGTATCAATGTAATACAGCCTCTTTTGCTCAAACCATCGCCTATCAAAGGTGATTTAAAACTGCCTTTAAAACATCAGACGCAGCTAACGTCGCATCGACACGGATAATCCGATTACTTTCAGCGACAGCACGCTCGGTATAGACAACACGCACCCGTTCAAAAAATTCTAAACGTTCCTGCTCAAAACGATCTAAAGCCCCACGCTTGGAAGCGCGCGCCATTCCAATTTCGACTGGTGCGTCTAACCAAAACGTTTTATTCGGTAAAACCGATACAAACTGATCAACCAATACCTGAACTTGTGCAGTTGGCAATGCGCGTCCACCGCATTGATAGGCAAAACTGGCATCCACAAAACGATCACAGAGTACCCACTTGCCTGCCGCAAGCGCAGGCTCAATCACTTGACTGATATGCTGGGCACGCGCTGCAAAGAGCAAAAGCAGCTCGCAAGCAGGTGCGATTTTTTCACCATCTGGCGTTAATAATAATCCACGAATTTGCTCAGCCAGCGGGGTACCACCCGGTTCGCGCGTCAGAATATATTCAATTTTCAGTGTATCTAAATGGGCCGCCACGCCTTGTATTAAAGTACTCTTGCCTACCCCTTCAGTCCCTTCAAAACTAATAAACATGACTTAATTCCCTACTGAATTGGTGTCTTTTCTAGCGCGCATCACTTGCAGATACTGCTGTACCGCCAAATTATGTTCGGCCAGTGTATTGCTGAATTTATGACCACCCGTCCCTGTCGCCACAAAATATAATGCATCAATCTTGGCAGGATGGAGTGCTGCATGGATTGCAGCCTGACCGGGCATAGCAATCGGGGTTGGCGGCAATCCATTGATTGTATATGTATTATATAATGTTGGTGTTTCTAGATCCTTGCGGGTAATGTTGCCTTCATAACGATCCCCTAAGCCATAAATAACGGTTGGATCAGTCTGCAAACGCATCCCTTGTTTCAAGCGATTCACAAAAACGGCGGCGACTTTGGCACGCTCACCATCCACACCTGTTTCTTTTTCTACAATAGACGCCATGGTCAGCGCATCATTTTGGGTATGATAAGGCAAATCAGGGGCTCGATTCTTCCACTCAGTACTGACTATTTTCTTTTGCTTCTCATAGAGTAGCTTAAGAACATCGACATCACTCACACCCGCAGTAAAGAAGTAGGTATCCGGTGCAAACCAGCCTTCGGGACTTTTTTCATTGATACCCAGTTTAGCCATGAGCTGCGCGTCTGGGAGGTCAAGTACCGTTTTCTCGACTTCGTCATTGGCTTGCAAACGTTTTCTCAATTGATTGAAAGTCATCCCTTCAACGAGTAAAACACGATTGAGTTGCGCAAGCTCTCCACGATTCAACAGATTCAGCAGTTGATAAGCATTAACCCCGGCTGGCAACTCATACGCACCAGCCATCAACGTATTATGAATAAAGATGTGTTGATACGTTTTAACGATCAGTGGGAAGCGCACCATATCGCGCTGCGCCATATAATTAATGAGACCAGAATAAGTCTGCCCATTCTTAATTTGCAAGATTTTGCCGTTTTCACTGATCGAGATCGGACGGAATAACGACTGCCAGACGGCAATACAGAAAAAAATACTTAAAATGAGTCCAATGCTTTTAAACCAAGGAAACCCTTTGTTTAAAGATTGATTATGTTTACCCGCAGTTTTTGCCCCGCGTGAATGAGTGGAACGTTTAGAGGACGATTTGGCGGTCGTCTTTTTAGAATTATTTGTATTAGGAGCTTTGCGCGGCGGCTGAGGCATGACAAAAACCGATTTTTTAGAAGGCGGCTAGAATAACAGATTTGATAATGATTTCACTGCCTCGAAATCGAGCAAACGATCCTGCAAGTGTGAAACAGGTACCATGCCAGTTAACGCATTACAAAAAAATAACGCCTCTATTTTAAACAGAGAATCACGGTGTAAGGATTCTATGCGTAAAGGGAATTTGCGTTCTTCCATTCGAGCGATCAACTCAGCACGCATGACTCCTTGAATACCTGAGAGTGATATCGGTGGCGTCATCCACTGACCCTCAATACGAAAAAAACAATTGCTGTAAACACCTTCGACAATTTGACCCTGCGCATCACAAACTAAAGCCTCTACCCAGCCACAGTTTGCGAGCTCCCGTCTTAAAATCACTTGTTCAAGCCGATTTAACGTTTTTAGTCCCGCCAACTGCGGTATAGTTTGACCCAAATGCCCCTGCAATAGACCGCTCTTAATCGGTTGTTTTTCATGCGATGTTAAAGCACCACTTTCTGGAAACAACTGGATGTAGATTGTTGACGCTTGATCAGGAGCTAAATATCCGCGCGCCCCAATACCACGGCTGATGATGACTTTTAAAATACCATTGATTAAAATCCTCGCCTTTTGCATCACTTCAGTTTCAACCCAAGCCATCTCCGCATTTAATGTCAAACGCCGCACACCTTGCGTGAGTCGATCCAGATGATGATTCCATAATAGCGGCGTACCATCGCGCACAAGAATACTGGTAAAGAATCCATCTCCATATAAAAAAGCACGGTCAAAAGGATCAATACCTAAACAGGGTGATCCATTCATAAAAGTCGTCACCACCTCTTCTACCGAACAGGTGCTTACATCCGATGTCGCCACTTTTAATGTCATGGTTTCAAAATCAGTATAGGAATGAAGAATAGTGATCTTTATAAACTAAATTCGAAAATATTGCCCCTGAGGAAAGATCTTTTTTAGACATAAAGAGCAATCCATAATTTTTAAGCAAAAAAAACGAGCCGAAGCTCGTTTTTTTCATCTTAAGACTTAAACTTCGGTCTTAGATATTAGAAGCGGTAAGAAACACCAGCTTTAGCAACTGGAGACCATTTGTATTGATCAGCCAAGTTGTAGTCTTCGCCAGGGAAGTGTGAGTCTAAGTAAGCTTGGCCAGCTGCGTTAGTTGCGCGCAGTTTAGCTTGTTGTTGACCTTGATAGATTACACCAAGATCAAGGTTAACACCCCAATGGTCGTCGATCTTTGGTGCAAAACCAAAGCCGAGGTATGGGTTAACAGAAGGACCAGTTGACACTTTACCAACGATGCTACGATCGTTAGAAGTCAGCTTGATTGAGCTGTCTTGGATGTAAGTACCGAACTGTACGTTGAACCAGTTATAATATTGCGCAGTGAATGGGCTATATTTGATAACAATAGAGGTGTTCTGTAAATCGCTGTAGTTCGCTTTGTATTTGCGATGACCAACGTTTAATGAATCGCCATGAACATTTGGGAAGCTACCGCCTGCCCAACCGATATTCAAGCTAGTGCTTGGGTTCACTGCGTAGCCAAAGTTTACACCGTAGCCAGTAGTACCGGCTTCTACGCCAACTGACAGGTTTGACAATGACAGTGCAGGATCACCTAAGTTTGAAGGCGCAGCAAAAGTTGATCCAGCAGCGAAAACAGCTGCAGTAACAGCAAGAATACGAAGAGTTTTCATAGATATTCCTCAGAACTAAATATTATTAGTAGAACACGATGTTCTCTAGTGGGGTTATTAAAACATAATTTGAAACAAATTTGCATCATTAAAAATTGTAACGTTTGCTTATTTTATGTAAAATTTTAGGTTATTTTTTGTACTTATAGCTAAATTTCAATAACAATCAATACTTTAAAAACATCGTTTATTTCCGTTTTATTACTAAGCGGTTACATTTTAGTGTCAGATTACGCACCAAAACAAGCCTACCTGGTGCTTTTTATGCACTTTTTTAGCGATATCTATATAAATTTATGTAAACCCCTAGTCGAAATGAATACACATCCGTACAATATCACCGCCGAGGGATGCTGCAACAAGATGAATATGCTTGCTCTATATAAGTACTACATATCAATCTTGCTAGGCTCGGTACGTCGCTCTTTCAACACCGCTGCTCATATCCAATATAAGTAGCAATTCTAGCAACGGCATCCGCGAACTTAAGTGATCAGGAGATCCTCATGAACGCGGTTGTAAACAATACAAACGATTATAAAGTTGCTGATATCACCCTTGCTGACTACGGTCGCAAAGAAATTCTTCTCGCTGAATCTGAAATGCCAGCTCTGATGGGGCTACGTCGTCGCTACGCTGCGGCGAAACCATTGGCCGGTGCAAAAATCCTTGGTTGTATCCACATGACGATTCAGACTGCGGTCTTAATCGAAACATTGGTCGACCTTGGTGCGGAAGTTCGCTGGACCTCATGTAATATTTTTTCGACTCAAGACCACGCTGCCGCTGCAATCGCTGCAAGCGGTACGCCTGTGTTTGCCTGGAAAGGTGAGACTGAAGAAGAATACTGGTGGTGTATCGAACAACAACTTCATGTGAATGGCGAACTCTGGCAAGCCAACATGATTCTGGATGATGGCGGCGATTTGACCGGCGTAGTCCATGATAAATACCCGCAACTTCTCGCTAATATCCACGGTGTAACCGAAGAAACCACCACAGGTGTCGCTCGCCTATTTGAAATGTGGAAAGACGGCTCACTCAAAGTTCCTGCGATTAACGTTAATGATGCCGTGACTAAATCGAAAAACGACAACAAATACGGTTGCCGCCACTCGCTGAATGACGCCATCAAACGTGGTACAGACATGCTGCTTGCAGGTCGTCGCGCACTCGTAATCGGGTATGGCGATGTGGGTAAAGGTTCAGCGCAATCACTACGCCAAGAAGGCATGATCGTTCGCGTCACCGAAATCGACCCGATCTGCGCAATGCAAGCCTGCATGGATGGCTACGAAGTCGTTTCTGCTTATAAAAACGGAATCGTTACTGGCAATACTGCGGATATCGATCAAGTACTCCTTGGCTCGACTGATCTCATCGTCACCACAACAGGTAACGATAAAGTCTGTGATGCCGCAATGCTTGACACACTTAAGAAAGGTGCTGTTGTTTGTAATATTGGCCATTTTGACACTGAAATCGATACCGCTTACCTGCGTAAGAACTATCGTTGGGAAGAGGTAAAGCCTCAAGTACACCAAGTATTTCGTAGCGATGCACGTGACGACTATCTGATTCTTCTTTCCGAAGGTCGTTTGGTCAACTTGGGCAATGCTACAGGTCATCCTTCACGCATCATGGATGGTTCATTTGCTAACCAAGTATTGGCTCAAATGTACCTGTATAGTGAAAAGTTTGCTGACCTCCCTGCTGATCAAAAGCAAGCCAAGGTGCGTGTTGAACTGCTGCCGAAGAAACTTGACGAAGAAGTTGCTGCGGCAATGGTCGCAGGTTTTGGTGGTGTATTAACCCAGCTCACCACAGAGCAAGCGGCTTACCTTGGCGTCCCCGTTGAAGGTCCGTTCAAGTCTGATAGCTACAAATACTAATCTCTAAACGTAAAAATTTCCTTCATGTCACCCTGATGTGAAGGAAATACACTATGTCCGATTTTATACACTCGCAAACTTTTTGAGTCGTTTAAAACGATGCAATGGTCACGGCCAAAAATGTTTGATTGATCTTATTAAAACTATTTTATTGAACAACCATCATGAGCACATCAACGTCAACGCCGATCTCTTTTGAATTCTTTCCACCTAAAACAGATGTCGGTGCAGAAAAAATTCTAAAAGTTCATCAAGAACTGCAAGCCTTAAATCCGGCTTACTTCTCCGTCACTTATGGTGCAGGCGGATCCACACGGGATCGTACACTATCAACGATTGATGCGATTCATGGTCAAGGCGCACCAGTTGCTCCTCACCTATCATGTATCGGTGATGATAAAGCCCGTATTGCTGAACTCCTCGAACGCTATAAAGCGCAAGGGATTCGCCACTTAGTTGCGCTCCGCGGTGACCTCCCTTCAGGTCAAGTCGGCCTAGGCGAACTGCCATACGCGCGCGATCTGGTCCAATTCATTCGTGAAACGACAGGCGATCACTTCCATATTGAAGTTGCTGCTTATCCAGAGATGCATCCACAAGCGGAATCCTTTAATAAAGACATCGAACAGTTTATTGCCAAAATAAAAGCGGGTGCTAACTCAGCCATCACACAGTTCTTCTTTAATGCGGATAGCTACTTTTATTTTGTGGATGAACTCGCCAAACGTGGTGTTCACACGCCAATTATCCCAGGCATCATGCCGATTACCAATGCCAGCAATTTAATTCGTTTTGCCGACTCATCTGGTGCTGAGATTCCACGTTGGATCCGTAAACAGTTAGCGGCTTTTGGTGATGATAGTGAAAGCATCCGTGCTTTTGGTCATGACGTTGTGGTCAATCTTTGTCAACGTCTCATTAAAGGCGGTGCGCCCGCATTGCATTTTTATACGATGAATCATACTGAACCCACCCAACAACTGGTCTTAGACATTCGTTAATTCAAACATTATGATCCGCGCAAAGGATCTTGAGTGAGCTTGGTAAATGTATATTCCCCATTCATTTAAGATGGAAGAAACGGCACACATAACCCAGCTCATTCAGGATCATGGCTTTGCGACACTCATCCATATTGATCATGGCATCCCCATGGTCAGCCATGTGCCCTTATACCTCGATGTTGCACAGCAAAAACTGATTGGACATCTGGCAAAAAAGAACCCGCATACTGAGCTGCTCAACCACTCTGAAGCTTATGTGATCTTTCAGGGACCGCACGATTATATTTCGACTGAAAACCATAATACCCGCGGTGTACCCACCTGGAATTACGCGACGGTTCATATTCGGGGACGTAGTACAGTCATTGATAATGATGCGCTGATCACCCAACACATCACTGCCCTTCTGCATCAATACGAAGACACTGACTTAAATACTGCTCTTTTTGATCAACTTAAAAGTGCAATCGTATTTTTTGAAATTGATATCGATCAGATTGAAGCAAAATTTAAACTCAGTCAAAATCGAACCGTTGAAGAGCAACAACGCGCGATTCAAGATCTGCTGACTAGAAACCCAGCACTCGCCAATCTCATGCAAAAGGTCTTATTTGAATGAATATCTTTAATTCGACCTCCCCCCTTTGGCACCCCTGCACCCAAATGCAAAGCCATGAAACCATGCCCCCCATTCAGGTCGTGCGTGGACAAGGAGCGTATTTGTACAAAGCGGATGGCACGCCGATACTAGATGCCATTAGCTCATGGTGGGTCAACTTGCACGGACACAGCCACCCAGTAATTAATGCAGCCATCATTGATCAATTGGGGCAGTTGGAACAAGTGATGCTCGCTGGATTCACGCACCCCCCGATTGAACAACTGGCGCAGCGCCTTGTTGAAATCACGCGTCCAGAGCTTACGCGTTGCTTCTTTGCAGATAGTGGCTCGGCAGCCGTTGAAGTCGCGCTCAAGATGAGTCTCCAGTACTGGCATCAATCCGATCAGCCGCAGCGCAAAACATTTATCTCCTTAGCCAATGGCTATCATGGTGAAACGCTGGGCAGTCTGGCCGTCACAGACATCCCCCTCTTCTCCAGTCAATATCAACCGCTACTGATAAAGCATTTACGTGCTCCATCTCCTGATCTGACATTGAAAGAAACCGGAGAGAATGATGACGCGTTTCTTAAACGTCAATTTGCCGCATTAGAAAAACTATTAATTGAGCACGCTGAGCAAGTCTGCGCAATCATTGTTGAGCCCCTCATTCAAGGCGCGGCTGGCATGAAAATGTATCCACCGATATATCTCACGTGGTTACGCCGTTTGTGCGATCAGTTTCATGTTCATTTAATTCTCGATGAAATTGCCGTAGGCTTTGGTCGTACAGGAACAATGTTTGCACATGAACAAGCCGATATCACCCCTGATTTTTTATGTTTGTCGAAAGGGCTGACCGCTGGCTACTTACCGATGTCTTGTGTGATGACCACTGAAAATATCTATCAGGCTTTCTATAGCCCACAAGTTGCACGTGGCTTTCTACATTCACATAGTTTTACTGGCAATCCACTGGCTGCTCGGGCGGCTTTAGCCTCCCTTGATTTGTTTAAAAATGAACAGGTCTTGGATCGCAATCAACTCCTTATTGCAGCCATGCAAAAGGCACTGGAAAAGCTTAAGCCTCACCCACATATTGGTCATATCCGGCAAACTGGTATGGTTGGTGCCTTTACCTTATTGCAAGCCAATGGGCAACCCTATTCAGCTCATGACTCGCGCGGACAATTGATTGCACAATTCGCGATGAACAAGGGCGTTCTATTACGCCCGATTGGTCATCATATTTATCTCATTCCCCCGTACTGTATCAGTGCGGACGAAATTGAACATATTATTGATGTGGCACAACAGGCCATCGAGTGGGCAGTAATGCAAACCCTATCCACGCCTCTATCACCCACAGGAAATATTTCACTGCCATGAGTCGCTTTTTTGCAGATATTCCACTCACCATTGGTGAAAAGGTGGAACTCCCGGAAGTTGTCTTTCATCATTGGGTGCGCGTCTTACGTGCGGAACTCGGTGAACGGGCAACTTTTTTCAATGGATTAGGCGGAGAGTATCAAGCAGAACTCATTGAGATAAATAAAAAAAATGCATTTGCTCAAATCTCGGACTTTAATCCCATAGATCGAACAGAGCCTTATTTTGTCACGCTTGGGCAAGTGATGAGCAAAGGGGATCGTATGGACTATGCGATTCAAAAAGCAACGGAATTGGGTGTGGGAGAGATCCAGCTCCTGACCAGCGAACGCTGTGAAATGCGTCTAAAATACGACCGAGATCAAAAAAAAATAGATCATTGGCAGCAAGTGGCGATCGCGGCATGTGAGCAATGTGGTTTAAATCGTGTACCCAAAATTCTTGCCCCACTCGGACTTGCAGACTGGTATAAAATTATTGAGGCAGAATTAAAGCTGGTTCTTGCGCCAATTGATGCACCGGATCCGATCCCTAAGCAACTCCCCAAAACAGTTGCATTATTGATTGGCGCTGAAGGGGGCTTAAGCGAAGCAGAAATTATTGAAGCAGAAGAAAACGGCTTCTTACGCTGGCAAATCGGCCCACGAGTATTGAGAACCGAAACTGCACCAGTCGTTGCATTAGCAAGACTAAGTATTTGCGAAAAATGATGTTACAACAAGCGTATAAAGTGATACCTTAACACAAGGTAAAATTTAGCTGTAATACATAAATATTAATCAACCAGTCAACGTTTGTGAGTGTATGTTTTTTTAAGCATCAACTCTCTCGTTAATCATGGCAATACAAGTAGAAAAACTCGCCGCCTTAAGCGGAATGTAGGAGCGATGAATGTCGGAACAAGAAGACCAAAGCATTCTTATGCAACGCATTTGGCGTATGCAGATTGCAAACGCTCGTGCGCATCAAGGCCTCTTGCATTTTGCATTGCTGGGACTCGTCTTAATTACATTCTCGTTTTATCAACAATTCTCACTTGTCGATAGCAATCAGTTGGCAGGTTGGACTGTCGCTGCAATCAGTCTCATCGCTGTTTCTGCAGTACTTAGCAATCATATCAACAGCAGACAACATCGTATTTCTACTGAGATTATTGACATTTACTTACTGGTGAATACCTTCGTCTTCGGTATTATCATGGCATTTGGTCAAGTGATTTTTCATGCCAATGTCGCGCCCTTTAGCACCCAAAATACATTAGATATTTCTGTTAATCTGTTTGGCTTCGCCATTCTGTTTTCGCATATGGTCGGACTGATTTGCTATACAGACCGCTATCGCTATTTCTGCACCTTCGTTTTGACCAGCATGTCTCCACTCATCGCGCAGCAGTTAGTACGCGGTAGCGAAACGCTGATTAAGCCGAATAGCATTTTGATCGATATCTACATCCTCTTTATTTTATTTTGCGGTTATCGACTACATAAGATTAGAACCAAATCGGCTTGGCTGGTTATACGCAACGAAAACCTCATCGATTACATGGAATCGTCCAAAGACCATACGGAGTTGGTCAATGCCCAACTTGAACAAGAGATGAGACAACGGATTTATACGGAAGAAAAACTTCAGGAATCGAATACCCGTCTAGAAGAAAAAGTGCGTGAACGTACTCAAGATCTGACGAACAGTAATACCCAGCTACAAAGTTCACAACAGCGTCTAGAAATGGCACATAGTGCCGGTGGCATCGGTACATGGGACTGGGACATTGCCCATCGTAAAATGCACTCTACCAACTTTGAACAGATCCTCGGCTATAGCGATGAAGAGATGGAGTCATTTCTTTCCGATATGGCAAAGATTGTCCATGTTGAAGATTATCCTATCGTCCGTCAGGCTGTTGCAGCCCACCTCCTCAATCATACTGATCGCTATGAAGCTGAATTCCGCATGCGCCACAAGTATGGTTATTGGGTCTGGATTCAGGATATCGGTCGCGTCGTAGAACGCGATCCTCAAACACGCTTTGCAAAGCGAATGGTTGGCGTTCGCCGGAATATCAATGCGGAAAGACTAGCAGCCGAAGGCCAGAAACTCTCTTCGACAGTATTCCAGCAAGTAGCTGAAGGGATTTTTATCCTTGATGGCAAAATGCGCTATATCAATATGAATCCGTTCTTTGAAAAAATCACTGGATTTTCAAGAGACGAACTCATTGGCAACGGCTTCTTAAATCTGAATCGTATCTTCACGACCCGAGCCCAACAGTCGCAACAAAAAATCATCAAAACACTAGAAACCATTGGTGAGTTCGAAGGTGAAGCCATTGGTCAGCATAAAAATGGCGATGAGTTCCCGATGTGGATGCATATCAACTCCATCGTTGATGAAAAACAACGCAAAACTCATTATGTTGGCATTATCAGCGACCTGACTGAACGCAAGAAAAACGAGCAACGTCTGTCCTATCTGGCCAACTACGATCTACTCACCGACCTACCTAACCGCAACTTCTTTAAAGATCATTTACACCAGTTGATTTTGCAAAGCACCGATGACGACTCCTCTTTTGCACTGTTACGCTTGAACCTTGACCGCTTCCGCTTACTCAATGACCTGCTGGGTGCTGAAGGGGCTGATCAACTCTTAAAGCAAGTGGCTCAGCGTTTGTCTAGTTATGATGCACGTACAGGAATCATCGCCCATTTAGGCGGCGATGATTTTGCAATCGTCCTGCCCCATACCGAAGAAAATCAAAAAGAGCTTGAGCAATACTGCGAAAAATTACTCGAAGTGTTTGAAACACCTTTTGATATTAAAGCCCAAGAAATTACTGTCACGATTTCAGTCGGTATTGCGATATTCCCAGAGCATGGCCGCCAAGTAGATACCATTTCAAACTATGCAGAAAATGCACTGCAAGAAGCCAAACGCGTCGGGGGCAATACCATTCGCTTTGCAAGTAAGCAATTGGGTATCCAGTCCCTTGAGCGGATCAATCTTGAAAACGCCTTACGCAAAGCGCTCTCCAGCGAACAATTTGTCGTGTATTACCAAGCCAAATTCAATGCAGCTACTCAAACAATCGTCGGTTTCGAAGCCTTAGTTCGTTGGAATCATCCAACCAAGGGCTTGATTGCGCCGATCCAATTTATTGGTCTGGCTGAAGAGATGGGTATTATCTCTGCACTGGGTGAGTTCGTACTGGATCAATCCTGTGCCCAAATCAAAAAATGGCAAGAGTCTGGCTTTGATAGTCTCACCGTTTCAGTCAATGTTTCTGCGCAGCAATTACAACGCGGTAATTTCATTGCTACGATTGATCGCATTCTTAAAAAGCATCAGATTGATCCCAGCCTGCTTGAATTAGAAATTACCGAAACATTACTGATGGATGAACCTGAAAAGGTTCGCGGAATTCTACAAGAGATTAAAACGCGAAATATTTCGATCGCGCTGGATGACTTTGGTACAGGTTACTCCTCACTCTCTTACCTTGGGCTCTACCCCATCGATGTTATCAAAGTTGATCGCTCCTTTGTCATGCACATGACCAGTAATCATGAACAGCGCGCTATTGTTCGTGCGATTCTTGCGATGAGCCATTCCTTAAACATGAAGGTCGTTGCAGAAGGCGTCGAAACCATTGAGCAAGCGCAGCTACTTCGCGCCGAAGGTTGTGATTTATTGCAGGGATTCTTGCTGAGCAAGCCCCTGCCTGCATTTGAAGCAACCCTACTCTTGATCAATGCCATGAGCACTCCTCTGATTACCATTTAAACTTCATCAGCGGTCATTCACAGAATGATAGAAAGCCACTTTCATTTCAAAGTGGCTTTTTTATATCTACAAGACGAACATGTTAAATACAAAGTAATCCTCACAAAAACATATTACTGCTATGGTATAATCGACCGCTTGGTACTTTTGCTACAAATCTTGTAGTTCGCGAACCACTTAACAGACTTTTATCATGAGTTTGTATGCAAGTCCGCTCTTCGCAAACGGCTGATCAAAAATGAGCCTGACCAATGATCGACTATTAACGTGACTGCAGCATTTCATGACCGGTTGTCATAAAGCCAGTCACGTCCCCGATATATGATTATCGTAAACGCTTTTAAGTATTCAATGAGATGAAGATGGACAACCAAGAACTCAAGCAAGCCGCTCTCGATTACCATGAATTTCCAAAGCCTGGAAAAATTAACGTTGTACCCAGCAAACAACTCGCTAACCAACATGACCTTGCACTCGCCTATTCACCTGGCGTCGCAGCACCTTGTCTGGAAATTGAAAAAGATCCATCGCTGGTCTCCCGCTATACCGCCCGTGGCAATTTAGTTGCTGTTATCACCAACGGGACAGCCGTACTCGGTTTGGGCAATATTGGTCCTTTGGCCTCTAAGCCTGTCATGGAAGGCAAAGGGGTACTGTTTAAGAAATTTGCCGGCATCGATGTATTTGACATCGAAATTGCAGAAAATGATCCAGATAAACTGGTTGATATCATCGCATCACTAGAGCCTACCTTCGGTGGGATTAACCTAGAAGATATCAAAGCACCAGAATGCTTCTATATCGAGAAGAAACTCCGCGAACGCATGAAGATTCCTGTCTTTCATGATGATCAACACGGAACATCAATTATCGTTGGCGCAGCTCTACTTAATGCGTTGCTACTCGTCAAAAAAGACATCGCTAAAATCAAAATTATTTGTTCAGGCGCAGGTGCCGCAGCACTATCCTGCTTGGATCTCCTCGTTGCCCTCGGTGCCAGTCGCGAGAATATTATCGTTGCTGACTCTAAAGGTGTGATCACCACTGCACGCTTGGCAACCCTAGATGAAAGTAAACGTCGTTACGCGCAAGATATTACGCAGACCCGTCTAGAAGAAGTCATGGCTGATGCCGATATGTTCCTTGGATTATCGACTGCTGGTATTTTGTCTCAGGACATGGTTGCCAAGATGGCTACCGATCCAATCATTTTCGCTTTGGCCAATCCGAATCCAGAAATTCTGCCGGAGCTTGCGAAGGCTGTACGTCCGGATGTCATTATTGCGACAGGTCGCTCAGACTATCCAAATCAAGTGAATAACGCCCTTTGCTTCCCATATATCTTCCGCGGAGCACTGGATTCAGGTGCGACAACGGTTAATGAAGCCATGAAAGTGGCCTGTGTCCATGCAATTGCAAAGATGGCGCACGTTGAATCCAGCAGCAAAACCTATGGTGAAGATGGCCAACGCTTTGGTCGTGAATATCTGATTCCAGGTCCACTTGATCCACGTCTGATTTTAGAAATTGCCCCAGAGATTGCACGTGCAGCGATGGAATCTGGTGTTGCGACCCGTCCAATCCAAGACTTCGCAGCTTATCGCCAAAGCTTGTCAGAGTTTGTTTATAACTCTGCATTCCTGATGAAGCCTGTTTTTGCACAAGCCAAAAGTGATCCGAAACGCATCGTCTTCTGTGAAGGTGAAGATGAGCGTGTTTTACGCGCGGTTCAGTTGGTGGTGGATGAAGGCTTGGCGCATCCGATTCTGGTTGGACGCCCTACAGTCGTTCAGCATCAGATTTCTAAATTTGGACTCCGTTTACAGGCAGGCGTTAACTTTGAACTCGTCGATCCAGACCATGATGCACGCTATAAAGAGTACTGGCAGTATTACTACAGTCTCATGCAACGTCGCGGTGTTGGCGTTGAATTAGCTAAGCGCGAAGCACGTCGTCGTACCACCTTGATTGGTGCGCTTCTTGTGCACTTTGGCGCGGCTGATGGTCTGATTTGCGGTACGTTTGCTCACTACGGTTTGCATCTCGATTATCTCAAAGACGTGATTGGCAAAAAAGAAGGGGTTAAAAACTTCTATGCCATGAATGCACTCATGCTGGAAGGTCGTAACCTGTTTATCGCTGATACTTACGTCAATGAAGATCCAACCGCTGAACAACTGGCTGAAATGACGTTACTTGCAGCAGAGGAAGTTCGTCGCTTCGGTCTGACACCTAAAGTGGCATTGCTGTCTCACTCTAGCTTTGGCAGTGCCGATGGTGAAAGTGCTCAGAAGATGCGTGATACTTATCGCATTCTCTCCGAGATCGCACCTGAACTTGAAGTCGAAGGCGAAATGCATGGGGATGCCGCACTTGATGAAGAAATTCGTTTAGCCGAATTCCCAAATTCTCGCTATAAAGGTGCTGCAAACCTACTGATCATGCCGACCATGGATGCCGCCAATATTGCATTTAATCTCCTGAAAACCTCAGCAGGGAATAATGTCACCATTGGTCCAATCTTGCTTGGCGCTGCAAAACCTGTACATATTTTAACGCCAACAGCGACACCGCGTCGTATCGTCAATATGACCGCTTTAGCCGTTGCTGAGATTCAACAAGCACAAAAAGGCTTGGTTTAAGCAGATATCTCTCATTTGATTGATCAACGATATATTGGTCAATCAAATGACTGTCCCATATTTAAAAAAGCATGTCGATGACATGCTTTTTTTTGCATTGATGTTCAAGTGAAATACTCTAAGATCAAAATACTTAAATTTCTATTCTTTCCTATGCATAGTGGTCTGTAATTTGCTTAACTTTTACACACTCAACCTCAATACTTTCTTCACGATTGAATACTAGACTCGCTCCTAGACATTCATCCCATTAACCATATGCATTTAATAACAAAGGTCTAGTCGCATGGTACACCTTCCCTCAATGGCGCTTCTTGCCCTGATCCCACTATTGATTTGGCGTATATATTCACGCATCAAACGCCATTTAGGCCCACAGAAGTCTATTTTATGGCGCCATATTTTAGTCGTCGTGCTTTATCCGTTGGTACTAATCAGCTTAAGTGTCCACGCTCTGCAATATACGAGCAGTTTAATTGGCCTCTTAACGGGCATTACCTTGGGTATTGCGTTGGCTATTTATAGCCTAAGAGTAACTCGCTTCGAATACATTGATCAGAGTTTCTTTTATACACCGAGTGCGCATATCGGCATTGCATTGTCCGTAATCCTCACTGGTCGCTTGCTCTACCGACTATATGAAGTTTGCGGTGGTGGAATCACCCCTGAAGAATTAGAGGGGTTAAGTGAAAGCTCAGCAACTTTGCTGATTTTAGGTACTTTTTTTGGTTATTATTTGAGTTATACCATTGGTATTCTAAGGTTAAGATCACGTTTTCTAATACCCGATAATAAAAGCGAATGATTTAATCGGACTCATGCCAATAACCGTTTATCGAAAGAATTGGATCAATCCCATGATAATGCGGAAGGTGACTTGTAAATCAAAACGAGGGGCACCACTATATCTTACAGATAGAGGCTTAAAATACGTCACTAGGCTGTGCTATAATCATTGATTGGTCAGTGACCACATGAACGCAATACATTGCGACTTGGCTTCATGATGAAAAGCCATCAAACATAGAATACGTAACCAAAAAGACGTTAGCAGTAAATATGTCAGGACTATCCTGACCGATGAACGATTAAGCTAGTGCCAGTAGGACCTGTTAGCAGCCCTATTGTAAACCGAATTAGATATCAGTGAGAGCCGAAAAAGATGAGTGATTCACAAACCTCCACCTCGCAAATTGCCGCGCTCATCACCAAAGGAAAAGAGCAAGGCTACCTCACCAACGCCGAAGTTAACGACGCCCTGCCCGATTCGATTACCGAAAGTGAGCAAATCGAAGATATTATTCAGATGTTGAATGACGTCGGTATTCCGGTGCATGAACGTGCACCTGAAACTGACGAACTGATGCTTGAAAGTGCCCCTGAAGCTGGCGATGACGAAGTCGCAGCTGAAGAAGCTGCAGCCGTGCTTGCTGCTGTTGAAACCGAACCTGGTCGCACTACAGACCCCGTCCGCATGTATATGCGAGAAATGGGTACTGTTGATTTGCTAACCCGTGAAGGTGAAATCAGCATCGCGAAACGTATTGAAGATGGTATTCGCGATATTCTCCATGCCATGGCGTATTGGCCGGGTGCAGTTGAACTGGTCTTGAAAGAGTATAACGAAGCCGTCAATGGCGAACGTCGTCTCTCTGATATTTTGTCAGGTTACCTCGATCCAGAGACCGATGACATTCCAGAAGTCATCGAAGTTGCCGATGATGAAGAAATTATCCCAGAACTTGCTGTTGCTGAACCCGTTGCAAAATCAGATGATGATGAAGAAACTGCTGCGGATGAAGAAGAAGCTGAATCAGGTCCAGATCCAGAGATCGCTCGTGTGCGCTTTGCTGAACTGACCGAGCGTCATGCACTCTTGCAAGAAGCCCTTAAATTAGGTCGTCATTCTGAGCAAGCCAAAGCGGCTCTGCAAGAAATGGCAACCGTATTTATGATGTTCAAGCTGACGCCACGTCTCAGTGAAGAAATCAGCGCTATGGTCCGGTCGACGATTGATCAGGTTCGTGCGAATGAACGTGAAATCATGAAATTCTCGGTCAAAAAAGCCCGTATGGATCGTGATCACTTCCGTAATCACTTCCCAGGTAACGAATCTAATTTAGCGTGGATCGATGAACAAATTGAACGCGATAGCTTGCTTGCGACTGGTTTGAATGCTGCACGTGCGGATATCCTCTCTTTCCAACAAAACTTGCTGGATCTTGAAACCCTACTGAGCTTACGCGTTGCGGATATCAAAGATATTTCCAAACGGATGTCGATTGGTGAAGCCAAAGCACGTCGTGCGAAGAAAGAGATGGTTGAAGCCAACTTGCGTTTGGTTATTTCAATCGCCAAAAAATACACCAATCGTGGCCTGCAATTCTTGGATCTGATTCAAGAAGGTAATATCGGCTTGATGAAAGCGGTTGATAAGTTTGAATATCGCCGTGGTTATAAGTTCTCAACTTATGCAACATGGTGGATTCGTCAGGCGATCACTCGCTCAATTGCTGACCAAGCCCGTACCATTCGTATTCCTGTGCACATGATCGAAACGATTAATAAAATTAATCGTGTATCGCGTCAATTGCTTCAGGAAATGGGACGTGAACCTACTCCAGAGGAATTGGGTGAACGTTTAGAAATGGACGAGATTAAAGTTCGTAAAGTTCTAAAAATCGCCAAAGAACCTATTTCGATGGAAACCCCGATTGGCGATGATGAAGACTCTCACTTGGGTGACTTCATTGAAGATACCAACATCACCTCGCCTGTTGAAGCGGCGACCGCTGAAGGTCTCCGTGAAGCCACTCGCGAAGTGTTGGCGAACCTGACGCCACGTGAAGCAAAAGTATTGAAAATGCGTTTTGGTATTGATATGCCAACCGATCATACTTTGGAAGAAGTTGGTAAACAGTTCGACGTGACGCGTGAGCGCATTCGTCAGATCGAAGCCAAAGCCTTGCGTAAACTTCGCCATCCTTCTCGTTCTGAGCACTTGCGCTCATTCCTTGAGAATGATTAATCCCGCAATGTGACGCCAAATGTATAAAAGAATGCCTCAGCTAAACTGAGGCATTCTTTTTATAAGAACATCATTTATTTTACGTGATTCATTAATATTTCTACACAATATCACAAGCGATACTGATGAATACACACATTGTAATTCGATACAGTGGACACAATAATATATTCCAGATTAAATGAGGATTCACGAGGAGAAGATGATGACTGACCATACTGAGACAACTACCCCGATCGTTGAGAAAAAATCTACAGATATTCACAATGAAGAACTGTGGCAATTTCCAATGCAATACCCAATCAAGATCATCGGTCATGCCTCCCCAGAACTGCTTGGTGCGGTGAGTGATTTGCTTAAGCAACACTTCCCACTTCTTGATTTAGCCCACCTGACAGTGACGCAATCCAGCGGCGGGAAATATCATTCGATCGCAGCGGTACTGCCTTTTGAAAACAAAGAGCAAGTCAATGCTGTCTATGCTGATCTTGCTGCGTCAAAGCATGTTAAAACTGCGCTGTAATAGGCGCATATGCTTTACCGAATCCATATAAAAAAGCCGCCCATTTAGGGCGGCTTTTTATTCAACAGCTCAATCAAGAGTGATTAACATCTACACTCGGCGCAGTCTCTTTAGGCTGCTTGGCATACCAGCGCATTTCGTTATAAATCACAAAAGATGACAACGCACAAAGTACGAAGAAACCGGATGTAATCGGCACCAGCGTATTGTCATAAAGTTGACCAATAATTGTCGCCAAAACCAGTGATAAAATGGAAGATACTGCACCGATAATCGCAGAAGCCATGCCTGCAACATGGCCCATCGGCTCCATAGCAATGGCATTCAAATTCCCAAACATCAACCCAAAAGCAAAGAACAGGAGCGATGCATAAGCGATAAACATCCAAAGATCAATATGCACACCCGTGATCTGTACGAGTAAAAACAATAATGAGACCAATGTGATCACCAGCATCGCGCCTATACACACCGTACGCATCCCAAAACGCGCAACAATCCGTGAATTCACAAAAGAAGCCACGCCCATGAAGAAAGCCAGCAATGCAAAATAGAGGCTAAAACGCTGCCCAGATAAGCCAAACTGCTGCATAAAGATTTGTTGTGAACTTCCTAGATAGGCGATTAGCCCACCAAAACAAAGACCCGTACACAGTAGATAACTCATGGTGGTGCGATTGCTAACAACCTCTATAAATCCATGCTCAAATGCTTTGAGTTTGAGGGGAATACGATGACTCGGTGGCAACGTTTCCTCAAGACGCAGCGCAATCCAGCCGCCTACAGTTAATGCATAAATAATATAAACCAGAAAAATGGTGTGCCAACCCGCAAGGGAAATAATCAATTGACCAATGCTCGGTGCAATCGCCGGTGCGACCATAAACACCATCATGATGATCGACATCACTTTCGCCATTTGTGCGCCGCTGTATTTGTCTCGCACCACGGATATTGCAGTAATATACGGACCGGACACGCCCAGTCCCTGAATAAAGCGCCCAAGCAAAAACAGCTCAAAACTCGTCGTGAAATAACACAATAAGCTGCCCAAGAAATAAATCGCTATACCCGAAAACAAAATGCGTTTGCGGCCGATCGCATCCGATAATGGCCCTGCAATCAATTGCCCAATAGTCATTCCCGCAAAAATACAAGTTATGACCCATTGAATACGGTTATCCTGTACACCGAAATTCAGCCCAATTTGCCCTAAAGCAGGCAATGTCGCATCAATAGAAAATGAAACAACAGACATCAGCAATGCCATGAGCAGCGCGAATTCTCTAGAATGGATACCAGACATTAAAAAACCTCTAGGAAATAGGTGACTTTAAAATCATTAACAGGATGATCGTTATGATCAATTTAGATTCATCAAGTACAGTAGAGCAGCAGTCTCAAAACTGATGATGAGCGCTAGCCCCATCATAAATAACCGTTCGGTCAAATGCTATAAAAATACACAAGCATTCCCACTCTTATCAAGCCGTAAATTCTAAGCGCTTTTCTTAGATCAAAATTACGCGAAGTCCACAGATCAATAATCGTACCAGTACTACCATCAAAGTGAGATATCGATGAACTCATTTTTTTAATCTTAATGCGAGTATCTTGCATCACTGCTTCAATCTTATTGACAAGATCGATCTCTCGCACACTCTGGAGCATCTCATGTCAAAAAAGAAAGTCTCTGACATCATCATTGAAACATTGGAAGCTGCTGGGGTTAAACACTGCTACGGCATTGTTGGCGACACACTAAATCATATCACTGACTCTATCTCACGTAGCCAGATCAACTGGGTTCATATGCGCCACGAAGAAGTGGGCGCATTTGCCGCGGGCGGTGAAGCCTACATCACTGGAAATCTGACCGCATGTGCAGGCAGCTGCGGTCCCGGTAGTTTGCATTTCATCAATGGCCTTTATGAATCTCATCGTAATCGTGCGCCCGTCATTTTAATTGCAAGCCAAGTTGCAACCGCCGAAATGGGCATCGATTTTCCGCAAAACGTCGACTTTATGCCGATTTTTAAAAATTGTAGTGTCTACTGCGAGACACTCATTAACCCCAGTCAAGCACGCCGTATGACCACGCTTGCAGCACAAATTGCATTAACACAACGCGGCGTCTCCGTACTCATCGTACCTGGTGACATAAGCGCGATGGAGGTTGAGGATGGCCCCGGATTTCATGTCCACCTGCCCACACCCACTATTCAACCCAATGAAATCGAACTTGAGAAGATTGCAGATATTCTGAACAGTAGTCATAAAGTCGCTGTCTATGCCGGATTCGGCTGTGATGGTGCGCATGATGAGCTCGTCGCGCTCTGTGCTACATTACAAGCCCCAATGGCACATACCTCTCGGGCCAAAGACTTTGTGGAATATGACAATCCTTATAATGTCGGCATGACAGGCATATTTGGGTCAAGTTCAGGGTATAAAGCTGTGCTGGAGTGCGAAACATTGCTTTTACTAGGTGCTGATTTTGCATGGCAGCAATTCTATCCCAGCCATGCACGCATCATTCAAATCGATATTGATGCGACGCATCTTGGTCGTCGTCATCCCATTGAATTGGGTGTGGTCGGAGACGTTAAAGCGACGTTAAAAGCATTGCTCCCGCGCTTGCGGCCTCATGCGGATAAAGGCTTTCTGAATGAGTGTAAACATGAATTAGAGCGTGTTCATCAACACCGCACACATGAAGAGCGTGAAGGCAAAGATGGTGTGATCCACCCTCAGCAATTGGCGATGCTGATCGACAAGCATGCGCAACACGATGCTATCTTTACGGCGGACGGTGGTAGTCCAATGGTGTGGCTGTTGCGGCATGTCCATACCAATGGACAACGTCGCACCCTACTCAGTCTACTGCATGGGACAATGGCAAATGCCATGCCACAAGCGCTCGGGATTAAAAAGGCGTTGCCTGATCGACAAGTCATCTCCTTCAGCGGGGATGGCGGACTCACGATGTTGCTGGGCGATATGATCACGGCGGTTCAGGAAAATATTGCGATCAAAATCGTTGTCTTTAACAACGGTACGCTGGGTTTTGTCGAGTTAGAGCAGAAAGTTGAAGGGCTGCTGGATGCGTATACCGAACTTAAAAATCCTAACTTCGCCAAGCTTGCAGAAGTGATGGGCTATTACAGCGACCGTGTAGACCACAGTGATGATCTTGAAGAAGCAGTCAAGGCCTTTTTAGCCCATCCCGGACCTGCATTACTGGATGTGACCACCAACCGTATGGAACTCGTTATGCCACCCAAGATTGAACCAGCTTATGTCTATTCCACTGCACTCTCATCAATGAAAGCGATTGCTCATGGGCGTAGTGGTGAGGTCATTGAATTGCTAAAAAATAATTTTTTGAAATAAATTATGGATGATTTTTCAGCGGAAAAGATAAATTTATAGATCAGGATTTATGCGATAAACAATGATGATGACCCATAAAAGATCGATTTTATTCTGGTTTGATTTTGCAAGCACATATTCATATCCCGCAGCAATGCGCATAGCGACTCTTGCAGATTCCAGCAATATTCAGGTGATATGGCGCCCTTTCTTATTGGGTGCTATTTTTCAACAACAAGGTTGGAATGACTCGCCATTTAATATTTATCCTGCCAAAGGCGCATATATGTGGCGAGACATGGCTCGATTATGTATGCGCGAAAATCTTGATTTTAAGCGTCCGACCGTTTTCCCGAGAAATGGGCTGATGGCATCCCGTATCGTCTGTGCAAATCATAATGAATTATGGATCCCTGCCTTTGTACGTCATGTCTTTCAAGCCAACTTTAAATATGATTTAAATATTGCCGATCTGGATGTCATCACTAAAATCTTAAACGATTTAGACCTAGATGCAGACAAGATTTTAAACCAGATCAAACAACAGGAAATCAAAAATTTACTTAGGCAACAAACTGATGAAGCCATTCAATCGGGAGTTTTCGGTGCGCCTAGTTTTATCGTGGAAGGAGAACTATTTTGGGGTAATGATCAGTTAGAGCATGCACTTGATTGGTGTATAGACCACTAGATCATGACGAACATCATACTGTCCACCTGTCAGCATGGACACTTCCCCACCTTGCCACCCTTACTTGGATAACGCGCCTCTAAACAATAGCGATGAAACTCACGCTCGCTCATAGGCACTTTGTCAGGATGCTTTGAACGCATGTGCAGACAATAATTCTCGTAGTCTTGCACGCCGACCATCAAACGAAAACTCTGCGCAAAACGCTTCATAAGCAATAGAACCCATTGCCACTTTGTTTCAGGCAAAGTGGGCTCTGAAGTGGAATTTAACGGTATTGGGACGCACTTCTGGATAATCGGTAACGTCACTCTGGCTTTTTGATAGTAGACACTATTACCCATTTTGATGTTCCTCACGATACACGGTCGGCGTTTCATGCACTGTCGGCACTTTAGACTGAAGTGCACGGCGAATGGCAAAGCATGCGGAAATCAGCATCGTCACGGCAACAAGCATGAAGAAAGCACACAGTACGGCATTGATCTGGTTGCTAAAAACAATCTTTTGCATATCTGCAAAGGATTTGGCTGGCGCGATCAGCACACCGTGTTGAATACCATCAGCAAATTTATGAGCTTGCGCAAGGAATCCTATGCGAGGATTGTCACTGAATATTTTCTGCCAACCCGCAGTCATTGATGTAATAAACAACCAAACCGTCGGAACGATAGTGACCCAAGCGTAGTGCTGTTTTTTCATCTTAAACAACACCACGGTCCCTAGAATTAAAGCCATCGCCGCCAGCATTTGATTACCAATGCCAAACAGTGGCCACAACGTATTAATTCCGCCTAATGGATCGGTGACGCCTTGATAGACAAAGAATCCCCAGCCTCCAACGGCAATCGTCGTACCTGCCAGATTACCCAGCCATGAGCGATTATTGGCAAGACGTGGGATAACAACACCGACCAAATCCTGCACCATGAATCGACAGGCACGTGTGCCCGCATCGACCGCAGTCAGAATAAACATCGCTTCAAATAAAATCGCAAAATGATACCAGAACGCCATCATGGCCTTACTGTGAAAAACATCGGTAATAATATGCGCCATACCTACAGCAAAGGTCGGTGCACCACCCGCACGGGATAATATTGAATGTTCACCGACATCCTTGGCAATCATTGCCAGCGCTTCAGGCGTGATGACAAATCCCCAGCTATTAATCACTTGAGACGCACTCTCAACGGTCGTTCCAATCAATGCTGCTGGGGAATTCAGCGCAAAGTAAACTCCGGGCTCGATTACCGATGCACAAATCAGTGCCATGATAGCCACAAAGGATTCCATCAACATCGCGCCATAACCTATAAAGCGAATATGACTCTCTCGCTCAATCAGCTTTGGCGTGGTGCCACTGGCAACCAAGGCATGAAAACCAGAAATCGCACCACATGCAATGGTAATGAACAAAAACGGAAATAAGCTGCCTGCAAACACAGGACCACTGCCGTCAATAAACTTGGTTACTGCTGGCATCTTCATTTCAGGCATAGCAAAAACAATCCCGATCGCCAGCCCAATAATGACACCGATTTTAAGAAAGGTTGATAAGTAATCCCGTGGTGCCAACAGCAGCCACACTGGTAGAACCGAAGCGATAAAGCCATAGATCACCAATACCCACGTCAAAGTTGTTCCATGTAACGTAAATAGTGGTCCTAAAACAGAGTCTTGGGCAATCTGTCCGCCATACACGATCGCCAGCATCATGAGGACAAAGCCGATTAGAGAGACTTCGGCAATCTTTCCGGGCCGGATAAAGCGCATATAAACGCCCATAAATAATGCAATGGGTACTGTCGCAGCGATGGTGAATAATCCCCAAGGGCTATCAGCTAGGGCTTTAACCACGACCAGCGCCAAGGCGGACAGGATGATAATCATGACACCAAATGCACCCAGCATCACGATCACACCCGCAAACGAACCCAATTCCTGCTTGGCCATCTCCCCCAGTGACCGACCATCGCGGCGGGTTGAAATAAACAAAATCAGGAAGTCTTGAACCGCTCCTGCCAGCATTACGCCCACGAGAATCCAGATTGTGCCTGGTAAAAAACCCATTTGTGCAGCCAAAATAGGACCAACCAAAGGACCTGCACCCGCAATCGCAGCAAAGTGATGTCCAAAGAGCACCCACTTATTGGTCGGGACATAGTCTAAGCCATCGTTATTGCGCTCAGCTGGCGTCAGCCTACGATCATCCAGTTCAAATACTTTCTGGGCAATGAAAACACTATAGAAGCGATACGCAATGCTATAGCATGCAACAGATGCCACTACGAGCCATACGGCATTGACATGCTCGCCTCGACTTAAGGCCAGCATTGAAAAAGCAAAAGCCCCCACCACCGCAACCAATAACCAAGTTAATCCAGTTTTAATACTCTTCATTGAGGACGGCTCCATTTTATCTGCACACAGGGTGGATAGCTTTTTTTAAGATGCTGCATAGTGGCATAGTTCAGAATCGGTGACAATAAAAGACCCATCGAAATGGGCCTTTTTTTACACTTCAACACAATCAATCCATGACGGATTAACGTTTTTTTGCACGCTTTTTAAAGGCTTGTACCAAGCGACGTTGACGTTCAGCATCGCGATCACTAATTTTGTTCTTTTTATCCGCAAATGGATTTTCACCACTCTTGAACTCGATACGTACAGGCGTACCTTCCATCTTGAAGACTTTGCGGAAAACGTTCTCCAAATAACGACGATAGTCGTTAGGAACCTGATCCACTTGGTTACCATGGATAATAATCAGGGGTGGGTTTGATCCGCCCATATGCGCATAACGCATCTTAATACGACGACCCGATACCATCGGTGGCTGATGCTGCTCTACGGCATCTTGCAATACTTGCGTCATGCGATTCGTTGTGACTTTAAGCCATGCAGAGTTATATGCCTGATGGATCGAGGGATAAAGCTCGCCAACACCCGTTCCATGTAACGCAGAAATTAAATGAATTTTCGCCCATGGGATGAAGTCAAAGCGACGTTCAATATCCGCTTTGACTTGTGAGCGCTCATAATCAGTCATGCCATCCCATTTATTGATCGCAATGACAATGGCTCGACCCGCTTCCAGTGCAAAGCCCAACATATGCAAATCTTGCTCAACAATCCCCTCACGAGCATCAATAACCACAACGACAACGTGGGCATCTTTCATGGCTTGCAAAGTTTTAATGACCGAGAACTTTTCAACCGTCTCAAAAACTTTACCACGACGACGTACACCGGCAGTGTCAATCAACGTGTATTGACGACCTTGTCGCTCAAAAGGAATATAAATACTGTCACGTGTGGTCCCCGGTTGGTCATAAACCACAACACGCTCTTCACCTAACAAACGATTAACAAGTGTAGATTTACCGACATTTGGGCGACCAATAATCGCCATACGCAGACCCGGTGCGACCTTTTCCTCATCGAGAGGAACATCTTCAGGTAGATCGGCCAAAATGTCTTCAAGCAACTGTGATACACCACGCCCATGACTTGCAGCCACATGATGTGGCTCGCCAAAACCGAGTTTAAAGAACTCTGCAACGGCGGCTTCAGCGTGTACCCCATCCACTTTGTTGGCAACAATATGAATTTTCTTACCTAAAACACGCAATTCACGCGCTACTTGTTCATCGGATGCCAGCAAGCCCGCCTTTGCATCAACGATAAACAAAATGATATCGGCCTCTTCAATCGCCGTACGCGACTGTTCAGCCATATAAGAATCGATGCCTTGATCGTTCTCACCGATACCACCAGTATCAACGACAATAAACGACTTATTCTCATAGGTCGCATCACCGTACTGACGGTCACGGGTCAGACCAGGCAAATCCGCAACCAAGGCATTACGCGTCTTGGTAATTTGGTTGAATAAGGTGGATTTACCGACATTCGGCCGACCAATCAAAGCAATTACAGGTTTCATGAACACTCATTCATCTAAAAAATTCCCTTTTAACGATTGATACACATGCATGTAAAAAAAGTAAGGGACAAAAAAAGGGTTTGCATTGCAATGATAACAAAGATCAGCAACGCAAACCCTATATTATAACTGACTAATCATCTCTGTGAACGCCTAACCGCTCATCAAGATGAATTAACGCGCTTGCCAGATGCTCAAGTTTCCTTTCGCACTATTCACCAGCAAACGATCACCAACAACACGTAAAGTCGAGACTGCACCAGATGTACTAACGCGGCCAACAATCTTACCTTCGGTTTGCTCAATCAGATGTAGATAACCATCTTGATCACCCACGACCAAATAACGACCCAACACAACCGGATTACTCAACCCACGATACGCCAGACTATCTTGTGTCCAAGCGACTTTGCCAGTTTGCTCATCGATTGCGAGGATTTTACCTTCAGCAGTACTGACGTAAATATTACCCAGTCCTTCGGCAGGTGTTTTTAAACTACTGGCATCAACAATCCAATTCACTTGTTGATTGTCGATGTTCATCGCTGTTAACTGACCTTGATAACTGACGACATACAGCTGACGACCGGATACCAGCGGATCACCATCAATATCAATCAACCGCTGAACTTCAGAAGTTCCCGCGCTGACCGCCACACGACGCTCCCACTTTGGAACACCTGTCGCTAAGTCCAATGCATAAATTCGACCCGAAGCACCCGCAACAATCACTGTGTTGTCATCAAACAAAACTGGAGCCGAAGTACCGCGGACACTCAATGCTGGCATTGGAATATCGTAGGTCCAAACGGATTGACCTGAGGTCGTATCTGTCGCAGTTACCGTACCGTCATTGCCCAGTGCAACAACACGACCACCACTCACCAGTGCAGGAGACAAAATAGATGCCCCAGTGCTACGTGACCAGCGTACTTTTCCATCTTGAGCATCCAGTGCAACAACAGCACCTTTGCCAGTGCCAAACACCACAATGCCATCCGCAGCGGTCACACCACTGGTGATATCTTGCTTGGTTTTCACTTGCCAGAGTTGCTTGCCTGCGGCATCCCATGCATACACACGGCCAGAATGGCTTGCGGCGTAGACATTGCCATTTAAGACATCCAATTGCGGACGCAAAGGATCAACTTTATCTTCACCACCGATAGAATCTTTCCATACCAAACCCAACGACTGTGCTGGTGCAGTTAACGTCGGCAATTTGCTTGGCTTATGGACTTCAGGTTTAAAGTCTTTACTACTTCCACACCCTGTGAGTACCAATGCACTCACAGTCACCAAAGCCATCGCAGTTTTACTTGCACTGGACCACGACATTAGATTCGTTGGCAATGAAGCCTGTTTCACAGCACTCACAGTCGGCAATTTCATTACGAAGCAGCTCCATTTTCAATATTGGTAGTCTCGACAGGCGTATCACGAATCGGACTTGGTTCTTTGATCTCTTCTGGAGTCAAACCAAGTGCATTCATTTTAACCTTGAGAAGCTCGCGAGATTGTTGGCGTTTTACAAGTGCCGCCCAAGCTGACTCATAAGCTTTCTTGGCGCCTGCTTGATCATTTTTTTGCAAGAGTACATCACCCCGTAATTCATCGCGAGTTGCAACAAATGCAGGATCAGTCACATTGTTAAGTGAGGCGATTGCAACATCAAACTTATTTTGCGCAAATTGGGCACGTGCCAAACGAATCCAGGTGATCGCAATTAAACCGTCATCTTTAACTTTCAAGGTCGTCGCTTGCGCCAATGCCTTCTCAGCACTCGCCCACTCCCCTTGTGAACCTGTTACTTTTGCTTGAAGTAACAAGGCTTGCAGGGAAAATACGCTATTCGGGTCAGACTTGACCAAAGCTTGCACATTTGAAATAAAGCGTGATTGAGCTGCCTTATCACCGTCCAACTTTGCACTGTCATCAACAATACTTTGATATTGATTAATAGCCTGAAAACGTTCAACATCCTGACGATTTTGCCAGTATCTCCAACCGAAAAAAGCGATCAGAGCCAATAACACACCAGTGAGTGCTGCGCCTCCATACGTTTTAATGAGCTTCTTCAGGCGCTCAATTTGTTCCTCATCACTCAAATACTCACTCATTACCGATTCCTTTACACTTAATCTGAAAAACTATTTGTTTTAAAAAAAATCAATGACTCAAAGCCATCATATCCTTATTGGCGGCTTTCAAGGCGCGCGATTAGCTGTGTCGCCAAATCCTGTTGCGACCATGTTTCCTGCTCACCCGTTGCCAAGATTTTTACGGTGACTTGCCCCAATTCAACCTCACGCTCCCCCAGAATCAGCGCTAAACGCGCACCGGATTGATCCGCTTTTTTCATCTGGCTTTTAAGACTACCCAAAGAGCCCGTCTTCACCCGTAGTCTTTGCTTCTGTGTTGCAAAACTATCACGCAATGACTCGGCAAGTAATAGTGCCTTAGCTTGCTGCGCAGGATCCGCTAACAAAAATACATCACAATCGGATGGTGTGGTACTGCCTTCACCTAACTCTAAAAGGAGGAGTAACCGCTCCATCCCCATACCGAATCCCACGGCAGGAACACTTTGATCAGCTTTACCCTTGAGTTGACCGACCAGACCATCATAGCGACCACCCGCACAAACAGTGCCTTGAGCGCCCAAGTGCGTCGTTGTCCACTCAAAAACGGTCTTATTATAATAATCCAGACCTCGAACCAGTTTTTGATTGACCACATAAGGAATGTTGGCCGCATCTAAATACCCTTTCAATTGCTCGAAATGCTGCAAAGACTCCTCATCAAGGAAGTCATGCAGTTTCGGTGCATCAATTAACAGGGCCTGTGTTTGTGCATTTTTGCTATCCAAAATCCGTAAAGGATTCGTCGTCAAACGGCGTTGGCTATCTTCATCCAATTGATCTTTACGTGCCGCAAGATACTCAACCAGCGCAGCACGAAAACGTGCGCGAGACTCCACTTCCCCAAGCGTATTTAACTCAAGCTGGACTTTATCGAAGATATTAAATTGCTTCCAAAGACGTGCAGTCAGCAAAATCAGTTCCGCTTCAATATCGGGTGTCGCCACACCGAAGGTTTCTACACCAAACTGATGAAATTGACGATAACGGCCCTTTTGCGGTTTTTCATAGCGAAACATCGGACCGGTATACCATAAGCGTGGCGTGGTACCCCGTAGCAGGTTATGTTCAAGCATGGCACGCACACAGCCTGCTGTGCCTTCCGGACGTAAGGTCAACGATTCTGGCGGCTCACCTTTATCAAAAAAGGTATACATTTCTTTTTCGACGATATCCGTCGCATCCCCAATCGCACGTTTGAAAAGTGCTGTTTGCTCAACCAGTGGCAAGCGAATATGCTGATACCCATAGGCATCCATTAATTCAGCCAATACACTTTCTAGTTTGCGCCAACGACTGGCTTCACTCGGTAAAATATCATTAAAACCACGAATTGCATTAATTGTTGAACTACTCATACTGCTCATCTACTACTTATCTGACTTAATATCTATTTGTTTAAGTGATGCGAATAATTTCTTTCGCTTTGGCAACAGCTTTATCAGCTTCAATCACGGCAACTTTATTACGCACCATTTTTTCAATTTCATCGACCAGGTTATTGGTATCGATGAGATGACTCTTCTCACCATTGAGATACACCAGAGAACGAGGAGCCGCGCCGACCACACCAATATCGGCCTCTTTAGCTTCACCCGGACCATTTACCTTACAGCCAATCACAGATAGATCCAGAGGTGTACGAATATCCTCTAAACGCGCTTCTAAAGCATTCATGACCCGAATGACATCGAACTCTTGACGCGAACAACTGGGGCAAGCAATGAAATTAATGCCATTGGAGCGAATGTTCAAAGATTTTAAAATATCAAAGCCGACCTTCACTTCATCTTCAGGCTCAGCGGCAAGAGACACCCGTAAAGTATCGCCAATGCCATCCAGCAATAATCCACCCAGCGCAATCGCAGATTTCACGGTACCCGAACGAAACACCCCGGCTTCAGTGACTCCCAAGTGCAGCGGATTATCAATCTGTGCTGACAATAAGCGATAAGCATCTAATGTCAAAAACACATTACTGGCCTTTACACTGACTTTAAACTCATGGAAATTCAGACGGTCTAAAATATCAATGTGACGCATTGCTGATTCAAGCAGTGCCTCACCTGTAGGTTCTTTATATTTGATTTGCAGATCTTTTTCCAAAGATCCCGCATTAACCCCAATACGCATTGAAATGCCGTGATGACGTGCTGCGGCAACCACCTCACGGACTTTGTCATCACTGCCGATATTACCGGGATTAATTCGCAAACAATCCGCACCATAATCGGCAACGGCCAGCGCAATTTTATGATCGAAGTGAATGTCAGCAACTAATGGAACGCTGACTTGTTTACGAATTTTTCCAAAAGCCTCAGCTGCTTCCATACTAGGCACAGAAACCCGTACGATATCTGCGCCAGCATTGGCGCAGCGATTAATCTGATCTACAGTCGCAGCGACATCGCAGGTTTCCGTGTTCGTCATCGTCTGCACACTAATCGGTGCATCCCCGCCAACATAAACAGACCCAACCCGAATTTTACGCGTTAATTTACGAACGATAGGCGTATGGTGCATGAATACAATTCCTAATTCTCATCAAGCTTTAATCGCAGTACAGCCCATCCGTTTAGCGGGACAAACGAAATGCTGCACGACCATTTACAGTATAGGGTTTAAGATCAACTTGTTCGCCATTTAAGGCCAGTGAAACAGACGGCGCATCAGCCAACGTAATGCTAAATGGTGAAGTACCACTCAACGTTAAAGGCTCATCAGTATTATGTACGCCGCTCGCCAATGTTTTCCCACTCGCATCCTGCACGATAACATCGCTCGACTTATTAAAAGTCAGTACAAGCTGATCATTTGCAGGAGCAGCCGGACTAGGCAGGGCAGACAACGGTGCCTGGCTGGTAGGAGATGTAATGATATTACCTGTCGAATTTGAATCTGTGTGGGTATTTTCATTCAACACAACCGCATGAGTATCACTGCTAGATGGTGAATTCATCACACGCTTTACGAGTGGGCGGAGTAATAAGACGATGATCACCAAGACGACAGGTACAAGCAGCCATAGCATCCAGCGTTTACTCTTACGTGTTTTACTTTGCAACTTCGCTAATTGCTGGAGGGGTGAGTTTTCTAACGAATGGTTACTCGATAATCCGGTTGCACTGGTATAAATCTCATTAAACTGAGTGATCAAAATATCAGAATCTATGCCCAGCACACGTGCATAGCTACGTAAATACCCACGAATAAAAGCAGGCTCGGGTAATGACTTGTATTCATCTGCTTCGATTGCAACCAACAGACGCTCAGGAATATTAAGTTCACTGGCAATATCTTTTAACTCACGCTGTTTAAACAACCGAGCCTGCCTTAACCGCTCACCAGGTCGCTGGGCATTAGATGGTGCTTGCGCTTGTGTATTTGACAGTGATGAAGTGGGTGTAGACATCGTATTACCTGAAGAAGAATCAAAGACCGGGCTGGCATTGATGCCAGCAGTGTTTTCATGTGAACTATTTAAAGAATCTAGAGTCGCATCTTTTTTATCTAAACTATTTTTTTCAATCAAAGACGCTGTATCTGTTGTCATCGCGGTATGCGCTGGCAGAACGTCATCCTTCTGCGCACTTTCAGACAATGGATTATGATCCGCATCAGGTGTTTTAATCACGTCTGATTCTAACGGATTAGGTGTATCAGATGGTTTTAATCCCATGCCGCCCCCGTTTTCAACAGTTCGTTATAGTGCTGATATTCAGGACTATTTGGGTATGACAACTGCAAGCGCTCGGCCAAGGACTGTAAACGTCCCATATCTTGTGTCTGATGGGCAATCCGCATCCCCAACCACAATGATCGCGCACTTTGTGGTTGCCCGCCTAATAACTGTAAATATTCATCGTAAAGGCTACGCGCAGCTTGAACCCGATTCTGGCCCAAGAAGATTTGAGCCAATTCAAAGCGTGCAACCAAGGAGTTTCTATTGGCTTGCAGGGCTTGAGTGAAAGCTTGCTGAGCCTCGGCGGGTTTACCCAGTACCTCTGCCGTCAAGCCAAGATTTTCTAAAGCGGCATAGCGCTCTGTATAACCCAACTGCGAACCCGCCAGTTCGAACTGGGTATAGGCCTCGGCATAACGCTTACGACTACTCAAAAATACGCCATAGTTATTGCGCGCTTGGGCAAAATCATCTTTTAAAGCAATTGCCTTCTTAAAATACTCTTCCGCTTTGATCTGATTCGGCTCACTGCCCTCTTGCTGCAATAGTACGCCCATCATGTTATTTGCTTCAGGGAGTCTGGGTTCCGTTTTCAAGGCAATTGCCAGACTACGCTGGGCCGCATCGAGATCTCCACTTTTAATGTACTCGGCTGCCATAGCAGTTCGTGCACGTGCAGCAGCCTCTGGATTAGGCGGTGATTGTGCAGCCTTCATCATGGAGCCAGGCTCAGAAACAGTTGATTGGCATCCAGTAAGCACCGCTATAGACAGTAAAAGTGCAGAAACCACTCCCACAGGTACATTGTTACGCAATGAACCATTCCCTTCGCTGATTCGGCGTATATGCTGATTGAATGCAACCACTCTCTAACCTCGCGTTCTCAATATTTCACTCCGCCGTCCCTGATTGGAATGAGCGGTCTTCTGTTCGGTACTTTGTTGATCTTTATTCTTTTGCTCAACCACTTTTTGTTTCCAACGCTCCGCACGACGCGTCCGATCCGCAACCTGCCCCACCAATTGACCACAGGCGGCATCAATATCATCACCACGAGTCGCCCTAACTGTACAGACAAACCCAGCATCTGCTAATGTTTTCTGGAAGGTCATGATCCGCTCACGGCCAGAGCGCTCATAGGGTGCGTGTGGAAACGGATTAAATGGAATGAGGTTAATCTTACTGGGTAAATCACCTAAAAGTTGTATCAATTGTTTGGCGTGCTTTTGCTGATCATTGACCCCATCCAGCATCACATACTCAATCGTCACATGTTTCTTACGTGAAGGCTCAAGCACATCATCCAATGTGTCGTCATCATCTTCGAGTAAGGCACTGCTTTGCAATAGCTTATTTGTAGGGTTTGTTGCAGTATGCTTACTATTTTTTTGCGCCGCTTTGGTTTGAGCGGTTTTTTCAGACTCAGGTGCACCGCGCGCAACGTAACGACGAGCCGCCGCAATCAACTCCGCCAGAGGATATTTCTTATTAATCGGTACCAATTCATTGCGCAATTCATCGTTCGGCGCATGCAATGATATGGCCAAAGCAACATCAATCTCATCACCCAACTTATCGATCATAGGCACAATGCCAGATGTCGACAACGTCACACGGCGCTTCGACATGCCGTAGGCATGATCATCCAGCATCAACTGCATGGAGGAAACGACAGGTACAAAGTTTAATAAAGGCTCGCCCATCCCCATCATTACCACATTGGTGACGGTGCGGGTACGATCACCAACGGGTACATCTTCCATATAGGATTGGTTAGCGACCCATAGCTGGCCAATAATTTCTGCTGGCGTCAAATCGCGTTGAAAACCCTGTTTACCCGTACTACAGAAACTACAATCCAGTGCACAGCCCACTTGAGACGATATACACAACGTCTTGCGCCCCTCAGCTGGAATGAGTACGGTCTCTACCAAAGAGCCAGCGCCCTCACCGACACGAAACACCCATTTACGGGTTCCATCTTTGGCAAATTCGCGATGCACAACTTCCGGCGCAGCCACATAAGCCAAGCGGGATAACTTTTCGCGTAAAGGACCTGCTAAATTGGTCATTTCATTGAAATCAGTTACACCCAGTTGATGGATCCATTTCGTGACTTGCGCTGCACGAAACTTCTTTTCGCCAATACTTTCGAAATAGCCTTCAAGTTGCTTACGCGTCATCCCAAGCAGATTTACTTTCTCGTCTGATGCTTGATTTAAGCCCTTTGTATCCTGCTCGCTACTGGGTGCAAAAGGCTGAACAGCGTCACTTGCGGAAAACGACAAGGTATCGGCTTGCGCAAGTAAGCTGGGGGACTCAGGGGAAATCTGCGACTCTACAATCGCACTCACGTCTGAAATACTCATTACTTTTTTCCAAACAAAAACGGGGAATATGAAAACAGCAAAAACCAGATGTCGAAAAACATCTGGTTTCTTAGCAAAGTGCTATGCTAAACCTAACGCTTTGATTTTAACATGCAGCACACTCTAACAGTCATACAATTAGAGCAAATCACACATTAAAGCCAATCGTTATCACCGCAGATTAACGAGTACGTGTAGTCACTTCGTCTGCAGTGAAAAAGTAAGCAATTTCACGGTTTGCAGACTCTACTGAGTCTGAACCATGCGCAGCATTTTCATCAATGCTGGTTGCGAAGTCAGCACGGATTGTGCCTGGTGCAGCTTCTTTAGGGTTGGTCGCACCCAAGATATCACGATGTGCAAGAACTGCATTTTCGCCTTCAAGTACAGAAACCAATACTGGGCCTGAAGTCATGAATGCAACTAAATCACCGAAGAAACCGCGTTCTTTGTGTTCTGCGTAGAAACCTTCTGCGTCTGCTTTAGACAGTTGTTTCATTTTTGCTGCAACGATTTTCAAGCCGCCTTTTTCAAAACGTGCATAGATGTCGCCAATGTGGTTTTTGCCAACTGCGTCTGGTTTAACGATAGACAGGGTACGTTCGATTGCCATGCTGCAATATTCCTTAAGTAGGGGTTGAGTAGATAAAGCTAAAAAGTCAGGCGCGTATTATACCGACGCCTAGGCACAAAGATAGGGCATGTTTTGTTTTACAGTTTTTTATCTGACCAAAACCAAGATCAATCCGCAGAATAGTCACTGTAGACTGCAAAATAATGACGATCCTCGCAAAGATGAATTAATCGACTTCATCGAGCCATTGCATTTGAATCGCTTCAAGGATTTTTTCATTAGAACGATTAGGGTCATCTTGAAAATCAGGTAACTCGCGTACCCAACGATGTAAATCGGTAAAACGAATGGTCTTTGGATCAACATCAGGATGAGCATCGATCAGTGCTAAAGCGATATCCAGCGAATCAGTCCAACGTAACGGCATGATTTATTTCCAAGCTAAAGTTCAATGGCGGAACTTTAGCAGGTTTTTTGTTTTTTTAAAGTATTAAGACTGCCCGTTGGCATCCAATACTTGTCGGTTTTCAAGACGAACAAGCATTTTTGCAGACTTGCTGACTACTCATCTGGCCAATTTAATACGATAAAAGATCCACATGAGTAGCAGCCAAAATGGCATGACATAGACCGATATCGCCACACCGGGAATCTGAGTCATAATGCCGAGGATCAGCATCACAAATGCCAGACACAGATAATTTGTCCACGGATACCAAAACGCCTTGAAGTGTGGCGTGATACCTTCACGATTCTTTGCTGCGCGGAATTTCAGATGCGCCAAACTGATCATCGCCCAATTGATCACTAATGCTGCGACAACCAGTGACATCAACAGCTCCAGAGCTCGCTCTGGAATCGTATAATTGACGAGTACACAGACAAAAGTCATGAGCGCCGATACACCAATGGCCAGTGCAGGGACACCACGACGATTAACATGCAAAAATGCTTTAGGCGCATCACCTTGTACTGCCAGTCCATACAGCATCCGGCTATTGCAATACACACAGCTGTTATAGACTGACAATGCCGCAGTTAACACCACAAAATTAAGGATATTGGCAGCTAAATCACTGCCAATGATTGAGAAAATACTGACAAATGGACTACTTAAATAATTATCACCGCCCGCAGATAGACTTAATAGCAATTGATCCCAAGGCCGTAAAGACAGTAAAACAACTAAAGCACCAATATAAAAAATCAAAATCCGTAAAACGAGCTGGTTTATCGCTTTCGGAATTACTTTTCTCGGTTCGGAAGCTTCAGCCGCAGTAATGCCCACCAATTCTAACCCCCCAAAAGAAAACATGATCAAGGCCAGTGCCATCAAAAGACCATGCCACCCATTGGGCAAAAAACCACCATGCTGCCATAAGTTGCTAAAAGAAGCATGCGGCCCACCAGCTCCACTCAACAACAAATATCCACCTAGAATGATCATGCCAACAATGGCCGCGACTTTGATAATTGCAAACCAGAATTCAGACTCGCCAAACCAACTGACCCGCGTCAAATTAATCAGATTAATCAATACAAAGAAAACGGCAGCTGTGGCCCACGTCGGAATATCAGGCCACCAATAATGGATATACTTACCCACCGCGGTTAGCTCTGACATCCCCACCAACACATACAAAACCCAATAATTCCAGCCCGAAAGAAACCCGGCAAAACCGCCCCAATACTTGTGTGCAAAATGGCTAAATGAGCCCGCTACAGGCTCTTCAACAATCATTTCGCCAAGCTGACGCATGATCAGGAAGGCAATCAATCCGCCAATAGCATAGCCCAAAATCATCGCTGGGCCAGCCATCTTAAGCACACCAGCAGAACCTAAAAAGAGCCCAGTCCCTATGGCACCACCCAACGCAATGAGTTGGATATGGCGATTTTTCAAGCCCCGATTTAAGGACATTTCCGTTGGGTTATTCATATAGTGGAATCACAAGTTAATCTTGACGGTATCATAAAGGGAAAAAGGGATCATAAGGCATGTCGGATTAAGAATCAGATATACCTAAAACCCTTGTACGGGAATCATTGAATGAGAATATCATGCAGAAATCACTTTATCACTTAGGTAGATAACCTAAGCAAAAATTAGACCGATTGGATTAAACAACAAAGCTGCTTACCAGTCGAGACTTTTTAATGCCACGCCAGACCCAATGAACCTGACTGTCTTCAAAACGATCACCATCAAACCACAGAAATACGCCCTCCATCATTTCCGGCCAGTCTTCTGAAGTAATCTCAGGCTCGTCTTGCATCACCGCCAAAAATGCCGCCAAAATCGTATCATGGCTCACTGCAAGCAGAACGCTATTCTCAGCACTGGGTAAGTAGTCATACAGCAGACTCAGAATATCCAATACACCTTGGGCAGGGTGTTTCATGCCCTCAACTTGCTTGGATAGGAAGGCATTAATAAATTTAAGAGCGCCATATTGGCGAAAGACTGCGCTTAAACGCGCGGCATCGAGTACAAAGCTTCCAGGCTCGACGAGCAGTGTAGTTTCAATAATATCAGTACGATTTTCTTCATTTTCGTCCAGACTGCCCCCCAACATGCGCAGTGCCGTGTCCACACAGCGCCCGATAGGACTGGATAAACACGCACGAAACTCTCGTCCCGTCCAATTGCATAGATACTCACCCCACGCATACGCAAGCTCCCGCCCGACTTCAGTCAGAGGGAGGGCATAACTTGCAAAACCCTGCCCGTCTGCCGCGACACGCAGAGAGTGACGGGTAAGCAGCACGATCGGCTGCGCTACAGGCAGTTGCGCAAGGCTCGCATGCATGGATACAGGGAGATGCGTCAGTGTTTGGGTGAGTTCATCAGACATACAATATTCTAACACGCCACAACTCGTTCGTAGATCACTTGATCGCCTATCTTTATCTGATCGTCGCTTGCTAAAAAGATTTTAACTGCTCAGTTTGCCTTACCAGATCATTAAAAACATCAGCCGAGGATACCCCTGTACCCCTATAAACAGACTGTCCCGACCAAAGGTTCGTGAACTGGGCATTATTTTGCTTTTGTGACTCGGCTCTCAGAGCCGTCGTCAAACTATTCTGGATGGGATACTGAGGAATGATACGACCTGATTGCTTGACCTCAACATCCACTTCACGCATAAATTCATTTTGAATCCCTCGCGCGAAACGTCCCGAAAAATTCCGCGTCAGTACGGTATCGGTGTCTTTTGCAACCTTCAATGCCGCTTTATATGCAGGAATTGCACTGCTCTCACTGCTTGCAATAAAAGCCGTGCCGATCTGTACCGCAGCGGCCCCTAAAATGAATGCTGCTCGTATAGTACGACCATCATTGATACCCCCAGAAGCCAAGATTGGGATAGAAACCTGATCAGCCATTTGCGGAATGAGCGCTATAGAGCCGATCTGCGGTAGCTCCACGTCTGCCAAGAAACTTCCACGATGCCCACCCGCTTCGATGCCTTGTGCCGTAATGGCATCGACACCTTTTTCCTCTAAGATTTGTGCTTCTTTGACACAAGTTGCCGTACCGATGAGAACCACGCCTTTTTCTTTAAATAATGCGATGATTTCGTCTGCCAAAATACCAAACGTAAAACTCACGATTTGAATCTGCTCATCCAGCAACACTTGTACTTGATCGCGATATGAATAAAATTGGAAGTCGCTAATCGGCTGACTTTGAAATGCAACGCTATGCTTCTGTGCTAATTCTTCTAAATATTCCGCCATGCTTTGTGCATGAGCAAATGCTGAGGCGTCCGTTGGGACATCATGGGCAAAAAGATTAACCGCAAAAGGTCGCTGGGTCAGTGACTTGGTTTTCTTTATGAGGGCTAATGTTTTCTCGGGAGATAAGCCTCCAACAGGTAATGAGCCTAAACCTCCAAGATTTGAAACGGCAGCGACCATTTCAGGTGTAGTGACACCCAGCATAGGGGCTTGAATAATCGGATATGTAATACCTAATAATTGTGTTAACCCATTTTGCCAATTCATAACTCACCCCAGACCTCAGACGTATGCGATATCACAGGTCTAAACTTTAGTGTTTACACTATCTCAAAGTTATAGACCTAAAAAATAATAATCCATTCCTATCCCTAAACCTCATTCCAAAAATAAATAATGAATATGGATCGTAATCATAAAAATTAATCCATTCTTAAGTTAAGATTTTTTTGGGTATAATATCGTTCATTGACCCCACCCTACTCATCAAAAAGTATTCCATTGACCCAGCAGCTTAAATACCTCAATCACTACCCGACTCATCTTCAAGATCAAATCAGACAAATGCTGAATGAAGATAAGCTAGGACATTACTTGCAAAAGAAATATGCTGAATCGCATCAGATTCAAACGGACAAGGCACTTTATGGCTACGCCTTAGAGCTGAAACAAACCTATCTGAAGAATGCGGCGGCGATCGATAAAGTGATTTTCGATAATCACCTGACGGTGGATCATCATGCATTGGGTTTGAATACTGCGATTAGTCGAGTACAAGGTGGGAAGCTGAAAGCCAAGAAGGAAATTCGTATTGCTGCGCTATTCAAGCATACGCCCGCCGCTTTTCTACGCATGATCGTAGTCCACGAACTAGCGCACCTCAAAGAACGCGACCACAACAAAGCCTTCTATCAATTGTGTGAGCACATGCTGCCCGACTATCATCAATTGGAATTTGATCTCAGGGTCTACCTGACCTATCGTGATGCCATAAAAAACAAACCCTCAATATCATCATAATATTGAGGGTTTCATGCTGGCATGGAATGTTAGCGCCAGTAATCATCCGGTGGCGGCGGTAATGCCGCCAATGCAGAGCGCATACTGTCCGACCACTGCTGTCTAATCATAGAGAAATACGGATCGTTTTCAGTCAAACGACGGCCTTCCGGGAAGTCAAAACTGTCGTTTTTGTAAACGACCAAATCCAGTGGCGTACCTACTGAGAGATTAGAACGAATAGTCGAATCGAAAGAAATTAAGGCACAGCGCAGTGCTTTATCCAGCGGCGAGTCATAACTTAAAGCCCGATCGAGGATTGGCTTACCGTATTTGCTCTCACCGATCTGGAAATAGGGTGTATCTGATGTCGCCGCAATAAAATTACCTTGCGGGTAAATACTATACAACTCAGTCGGTTGCCCTTTAATCTGACCACCAAGCAGAATTGAGCTTGAAAACTCAAGCTCATCAGTGCCGGCAAGAACAGAAGCTGAGCTTTTCATAATGCTCGTCAAATACTGCCCAACCAAGCCTGCTGCATCAAAAATCGTTGAGACGTTGTTTAAGTGCGTACCGATATCCGCTTGAATACTATGAAATAACTTGGTCACCACTGCTTGCGATGTTGCCAGATTTCCAGAACTTTGGATCACAATCATCCGTTCGCCGGGCACGCCAAATCGATGCAACTTGCGGAACGTTGCAATATGATCCATCCCTGCATTAGTTCTTGAATCACTGACAAAAATTAGACCTTCTTTCAGTCGCATAGCAACGCAATACGTCATTTCATACCCCACCAAATCGCTCAAGCAATACAGCTACAACATCACTCATAAAGACAGAAAGACCAGATCATGCGTCTTTCCACATATCGTTATTTTAGTACATTATAGGTGTCTTTAGGGCATTAACTTGCCAGGACTTGCACCATCGCACTTAAACTTTCATTCCCTCCACCTTGGCGAACACCTCGAACTGGCGCTGCATCCAAATAATCCCGACCAACTGCGGTCTGAATATGCTGTCTTGGCGTAAAGATCTGATTACTGATATCAAACAAATACCAACGCCCATCTAATAACACTTCCGCCCAAGCATGGCTCGCCATGTGACTCGAAATCGGCGTGTATAAATATCCTGAAACATAACGCGCAATCAAACCACGATCACGCACACAGGCTAAGAATACATGGGTATGATCCTGACAAACCCCGTGTCCCAGCATAAATGCTTCACTTGCAGTTGTTCGCACCCCTGTTGCGCCTGGGGTATAAGGCATCTTGGCGACAACCGCTTCAGCAAAAGCAATCAGGCCACTCCGATCCAATGACTTCAGATGCTTCGCTGTAAATTCACGCATCGGCTCATCAATCAGCGTCATGTCCGTCGGATGTAAAAATATCTCAGGGGCAATACGCTCATCGACAATGTAATCAGCACTGTCATCAATCTCGATCTCACCCTGCGCCAATAAAAATAAATCACGATGTGGCTGATCAAGATAAAGTGTGGTCCAAACATTGCCAAAGCCATCCGCTTGTTCCAGTGTCTTGCCCGGCAAAGACAACTGCCAGCTCAAAACTTTCTGATGCGCAATGGTTTGTGGACTCATTCGAAGGTACTGCACACTGCGGCGCACCATTTGGTCATAGCGATAAATTGTTTGATGGTTAACTATTAACTTCATACGCCATTCCTAAAAAGCTCTTGCACACGATCACTCAAATCATAAAAAGCAACGCGATCATAGCGCTTGTTCAGCAGCATAATTGGCTCTTTCAAACGCTGCCAACCGATGGGGAGTGCATCCAAAATATCACTCAGCGCCTTAATATCGACCGCCGGACTTTTAATCAGTCGTAGCGCGATATCGATACGCTCGACAGCCTCACCCATTCGGCAGAACAACTGCACCATTTCACTTTCATATTTAAATGCCGACTGACAGTTCTGCAGCATGATATGCATGTCTTCAACGGACAGACGATTGAATCGGCCTAATGCATTAAACGCCTCGAAGGTTGGCGCCGTAAGTACGCCACGCGCCGCTTGAATATTTTGTTTAACGGCATCTAGATTTGAAGGCAGCGAACCTGATTGATTGGGATCGTGAATCAGGGCATTCAGCGTTTCAGCATTCCAAGCAGGTAAACTGAAAGCATGAGCAAAGGCCTGAGCCTCACCATCATCCGTAAAAGGTAACAAATGGAATAAACCATCGACACGGACCAAATAGCGGCCTAACCAATAAAGATTGGATGCGGTTGATAGAGGTAAAATCATACGTCTGCTCCTGTTAGAGTGGCCGTTTCTTTCCCTAAATCAGCACCAGTATGAGTATCGGAATCAAGATCAATAACCCAAGTATCTTTAATACCACCTCCTTGAGATGAGTTCACAACCAGCGAACCCGCTGTGAGCGCAACACGTGTTAAACCGCCGGGCGTGGTCCTGACTTGCGTTGGACTACTGAGTACAAATGGACGCAAATCAATATGGCGCGGTGCAACACCCTCTTCAACCAGAGTCGGGCACACCGATAATGCCAGTGTTGGCTGTGCGATATACGCATCAGGTTCAGCAATGAGCTTACGACGGAACTCCTCAAGCTGAGCCTTGCTCGCCTTAGGACCGATGAGCATGCCATAGCCTCCAGAACCTTGCGCCTCTTTGACGACCAGTTCAGGCAAGTGCGACAGCACATATTTGAGATCATCAGGTTTACGGCATTGCCATGTCGGCACATTATGCAAAATCGGCTTTTCACCTAAATAAAAATCAATCATATCCGTCACAAAAGGATAGACTGACTTGTCATCAGCAACCCCAGTACCCGGTGCATTGGCCAGCGTCACATTGCCCGCACGATAAGCAGACATCAGCCCTGAAACGCCTAACATGCTATCAGGCCTAAACGCCAATGAATCAAGGAACGGATCATCGAGTCGACGATAGATCACATCCACTTTTTGTTTGCCTGCGACACTGTTTAAGAAAACCTCCGCACCATCTACAAACAAGTCTTGCCCACTGACCAACGGCACACCCATTTCACGTGCAAGAAAAGCATGCTCATAGTAAGCACTGTTAAAGCGCCCAGGAGTCAGGACCACAATCATTGGATCTTCAACGTGTGTTGATTCGATTAAAGTTTGCTTAAGTAATGCAGGATACTGCTCAACCCCGAGAATATTGTTCTTGGCAAATAAACCGGGCATCAGTTGTTGACTGATAGAGCGCCCTTCTAGCATATAAGACACCCCTGACGGGGTACGCAAGTTGTCCTCAAGGACGTAATACATGCCATCGCCATGGCGGACTAAATCAATGCCGCTGATATGGGCATATATATGACCTGGTAAATCAACGTTGAGCATCCACGGCTGGAAGCAATCGTTCGCTAAAATCTGGGCGGCGGGAATAATCCCTGCACGGATAATATCCTGCTTGTGGTAAATATCATGCAAGAACGCATTGAGTGCACGGATACGCTGTGCGCAACCCGCCTCCATAACACGCCATTCTTTCAGCTCAATAATGCGGGGAATAATGTCAAACGGGATAACACGCTCAGTATTGCTAGCGTCAGTATAAACGGTAAAAGTGATCCCTTTTTTATAAAAACTTTCCGTTGCTTCATGATTGAGCGCAACGACTTTATCTGCACTCTGCGACTCGATCCACTCAACGACTTCTTTATATGTCGGTCGAATCGATCCATCGGTATAGCGCATTTCATTAAAGAACTCAGGGGCTTTATTGACTTCACCGATGAGATCATTTCCTGACTCATTTGAGGCTTGCACCTCTAGTGTGTCTTCCACACTTAAAAACGGAGAATTTCCCATAATGATTACGCCTCTTTAGAACATACAACTTAAATCATTATCAGAATGATGTACTGTTAACACTATGCAAAGTCAGTACCAGTCTTGACCTGTTATACCCCATTCTTGAGCAAAGACCGCGATGAAACACCAAATTTTACAAAGCATCGACGTTTCAAGGACGCCAAATCACGCAAAGATGTAGATGAGAGACGGGATGACATGCTGATCCGGTCAATTAAATACCCGATAAAGATATCATGAAGGAAATGAACAATAGACTTGTTTAGAAAAGAAAAATTGATTAAAAAAATAACTCGCACCAAAACAGCGCAATAAAAATAATAGTGACGCACCAGACTCTGCGGTACGCTACCCGAACCGCACTGTTTAAGTACAGTTCAGGATATCACGAGAGTAAACTCTTCTTAAATAATGATTAATTGAGCGCTCAATTAATCATGTAATTGAATAACACCTTCAAAAACTGTTGCTGTTGGACCTGTCATCCATACGACATCATTGGGACGCCAAGCAATCGTCAAATCGCCACCCTGCAAATGAACCACAACCTCTGGATCAAGCAAACCTTGACGAATTCCACTGACAACCGCCGCACAAGCACCCGTTCCACAAGCCAACGTCTCACCGGTTCCGCGCTCAAATACACGCAAGCACACTTCATGGCGACTGAGTACTTGCATAAAACCCACGTTCACACGCTCAGGAAAGCGTGCGTGCTTTTCAAGCAGTGGACCTAACGTCTCAACAGGCGCCTTCAAGATATCATCCACAACAATCACGGCATGGGGATTACCCATATTCACGACATCAAGCTGAACCTCACCCGTACCTACTTCCACTTGATAGACAGCAGCGTCAGCCGCTGCAATAAACGGAATCTCTGCAGGACGGAACTTAGGCGCCCCCATATTAACGCGTACCCAGCCTTGCTCATTGATCTCTGGTTCAACTATGCCGCTTTTGGTGGATACGCGAATTAATTTTTTACGGGTTAAGCCACGTTCATGGACAAAACGCGCAAAACAACGCACACCATTGCCACACTGCTCAACTTCAGACCCGTCGGCATTGAAGATACGATATTTAAAATCGACATCCGGTTGCTCAGGAGGTTCGACCAACAACAATTGATCAAAGCCAATACCAAAATTACGATTGGCCAGGCCACGAATCAGCGCAGGCTCCAGATTGACCTGCTGGCTGACTAAATCGATGACCATAAAATCATTACCCAATCCGTGCATTTTGCTAAATTCAACACGCATATTGGACTCCTCTTTCAATTGATGTTTACGATATTTTTTCAATGACTTAATTCAACGATCAAGGAACGAGAGACTCTAAGGCCCATAGCTCATTCACAATTTCACGTTGACGCACCACATAGGCCTGATCACCATCGACCATCACTTCTGCTGCACGTGCACGGGTATTGTAATTACTTGCCATGACAAAACCGTACGCACCCGCACCCATCACCGCTAAAACATCACCCGCCTCAAGCGCAAGCTCTCGCTCTTTACCAATAAAGTCAGTCGATTCACATACTGGACCCACCAAATCCCACACTTTGACGTCATCATGTCTAGGCTTTGCTACAGGCTGAATGTCCATCCACGCACTATAAAGCGAAGGACGAATCAAATCATTCATCGCCGCGTCCACAAGGGCAAAGTTGCGATAAGTCGTAGGCTTAAGCATATCAACTGTGGTTAACAGCACACCCGCATTTGCACTAATCGCACGACCCGGCTCCATGTAGACCTTCAGCCCCAGCGCTTGTAACGCAGGACGCAGAGCAGCCGCATATTCTGCCGGCGTTGGTGGCGTTTCATCACGATAGGTCACCCCTAAACCACCACCGATATCAATATGTTTGAGGGTAATGCCTTGTGTCTTCAAGGTATTAATCATCTCAATGATTTTATCAAGGGCATCATGAAACGGCGTTGTGGTCGTTAACTGTGAACCGATATGACAATCAATACCCACCACTTCAATCCCTTTTAGGCTTGCCGCAGTCGCGTAGATCTCATACACCGTATCATTCGGAATCCCGAACTTATTCTCTTTTAAACCTGTAGAAATATAAGGATGGGTCTGTGCATCGACATCAGGATTCACCCGCAAAGAAACCGGCGCACGCAGACCTAAACGTTGTGCCACTTGGTCAATACGCACAAGCTCAGCAGCTGACTCGACATTAAAGCAGGCAATACCCAATTTCAATGCACGTTCAATTTCTTGCTCAGTTTTACCTAAACCTGAAAACACAATCTTTGCAGGCTCCCCCCCTGCCGCAAGAACACGCTCGAGCTCACCACCGCTGACAATATCAAACCCTGCGCCTAACCTTGCCAAAACACCGAGCACGCCAATGTTTGAATTCGACTTCACGGCAAAGCAAACTTGATGATCAATAAAACTAAATGCTTGATCAAAAGCCAAATAATTCGCGGTCAAAGCTGCACGAGAATAAACATAAAGCGGAGTCGCATATTGGGCAGCTAAAGCCCCCAGTGATAATTGCTCAACACATAACGCACCATCGACACGACTAAAACTCATGACGCACTTCCTACAACTGAACTTGCAGGAACATCTTTTACCGGAACAGCAGGTGCAGCATCAGTTTTTTTATTCTCTTCAGACGCAGCATCAGAACCCAAAATAAAATGAGTTTTCTTGGCGTTTTGGGTGGTATTAGTATTGGGCAGATACAACGCCCCTTTTTGACCACAACCCGCCAAAACAAGACAAGCAGCTAGAGCAGTCGCAATGACGACAACGTTACCATGAGACATAAAAGACATCCTAAAACACGTTCATATATAAAAGACAGTATAGCCGAGTCAAACGACCAGCGCTGACCCGTTCATGGGAATAATTCATGCAAAAAAAACCGCCTCCAGTGAGACGGTTTTTTATCATCTGATTAACTTAAATCAGCTACCGAATCAACTTAAGCACTCGCTTCTTGCTTCGCCTTGTGCAGCGCAGCAACCAGTTGCGCTTTACGATCGCGTAATACCTGAGGCAAGTGAGTGCCGATTTTGGCAAACAGTTCTTCGTGGCTTTCTAACTCAGTGACCCATTGATCATGGTCTTGAGCCGCAACAAGATCAAACTCTTCGCGAGAGAAGTTCGTGCCAGTCCAGTTCAGATCTTCGTATGCAGGTACAAAGCCCATTGGGGTTTCTTCAGCATGGATACGACCTTCACAGCGATCAATAATCCACTCGAGTACACGGGTGTTTTGACCAAAGCCAGGCCATACGAAGTCACCATTCGCATCACGACGGAACCAGTTGACGTTGAAAATCTTCGGCATTTTTTCACCGCTTGCCGCAGTTGCTGCTTGCAGTTTTTCACCGATATTCAACCAATGCTGGAAGTAGTCACCCATGTTGTAACCACAGAATGGCAACATCGCAAACGGGTCACGACGAACTACACCCTGCTGACCTACTGCTGCTGCAGTGGTTTCAGAGCCCATCGTCGCAGCTTTGTACACGCCATCAACCCAGTCAAAGGCTTCAGTAACCAGTGGCACGGTATCAGCACGGCGACCACCGAAGATGAATGCAGAGATTGGCACGCCAACAGGATTTTCCCAATCAGCATCGATAGATGGACATTGGCTAGCAGCAACGGTGAAACGTGAGTTTGGATGTGCAGCTGGGGTACCTTTTTCAGGAGTCCATGCCTCACCTTTCCAATCTGTCAGATTCGCTGGTGCTTCTTTGCTTAAACCTTCCCACCAAACATCGCCATCCGCAGTTTGGGCAACGTTAGTGTAAATCACATTTTTGTAGAGCGTTGCCAAGCAGTTCGGATTGGTCTTTTCACTGGTGCCGGGTGCCACACCAAAGAAACCGGCTTCAGGATTGATCGCATACAAACGACCATCAGCACCTGGTTTCAGCCATGCAATGTCATCACCAACAGTTTCGATCTTCCAGCCTTCAAAACCAGCAGGAGGAATCAGCATGGCAAAGTTGGTTTTACCACAAGCAGATGGGAATGCCGCTGCAACGTAGTGCTTATCACCACGTGGACTAGTTAAGCCCAGAATCAGCATGTGTTCAGCAAGCCAGCCTTGATCACGGCCCATTGCAGAAGCAATACGTAGCGCTAAACATTTCTTACCGAGTAGCGCATTACCACCGTAACCTGAACCGAAAGACCAGATTTCACGTGTTTCAGGATAATGAACGATATATTTAGTGTCATTACATGGCCATTTTACATCTTCTTGACCATCGGCGAGTGGTGCGCCAACTGAATGCACACATGGAACGTATTCGCCATCAGTACCCAATACGTCGTAAACTTCTTTGCCCATACGCGCCATGATACGCATATTAACAACAACATAAGGAGAATCGGTCAGTTCGATACCGATATGTGCAATATGGCTACCCAATGGACCCATTGAGAATGGCACTACATACATGGTACGACCACGCATAGAACCTGCAAATAAACCATTTAAGGTTTCACGCATTTCTGCAGGGGCTGCCCAGTTATTGGTTGAACCGGCATCTTCTTTTGTTTCAGAACAAATATAAGTGCGCTCTTCAACACGCGCAACATCTGAAGGGCTTGATAAAGCTAAATATGAGCCAGGGCGTTTTTCTTCATTGAGTTTGGTCATCATACCAGTGCTGACCATTAAATCGAGAAGACGTTGATTTTCTTCTTCGCTACCGTCAACCCACTCGATACGATCAGGTTGAGTCAATGCGGCAATTTGCTCTACCCAGGCAATCAGCTTTGGGTGGCGGACAAATGTTGGAATATTAGAAGCTATCACTTGGGTCATGGTGAGGCCTTTCGTAAAAATACGAGCAAAGACAGTCCCGGATCACGGGCACTGCCGTAAAAAAATGAGGCTGTATTAAAGCATAATTGTGTTGCATTTAGAAGTCTGTATAACAGGCATAAATTTTCGTGATAGTAGTCACATCAGAAAATTATTTTGTTACACAACAAGGATTATTTATTAAAATATGTTTTGTTTTCAGAACTATTCACAATTTGACAACATAGCCCAATAAACAAAAAGTCGCACTGCAATGAGTGCGACGACTTCATTTCTCACCAGATACGTAGTCTTCGGCTGACAGAAGAACCTAATTCGTCATACCCAGTTTGGCGCGATATTTATTCAGCAAGTCATGGGTATTATGCTGCCAAGGATGAAAATTCGGACGGAAATAATCCCAAGTTTCAGGAATAATCTGCGTAAAGAAGCCTTCTCTGCCCCAGAACAATGAAAGCCCTTTTTTCCATGAGCTGAAATTGGTTAATTGACCATCACGATACATTAATGTAGTCAGGAAGCCGAACTTCACAGCGATAATCAGCGTAATTGCAATCGCCATGATCACCACACGATTTAAGTATGCCGCAGGACCCGTCCCATAGATTTTCTCATAGACATCATAGGCAACGGCTTTATGCTCGTTCTCTTCAACCGAGTGCCATAGCCATAAATGCTTCATGGTTTCATCTTGCATCATGTTTTGAATATCTTCGCGACGCATCAATTGCGCAGCGATCGTTCCAGTGAAATGCTCCAATGCACACGTCACCGCAAGCCGTTGTTGCTTACCATTTCTAATAATCAGTTTGGTTGCTTTATCTAATAAATTAAAGGTGAAACGCTCAAGCGACTCAGGATCTAAGCCATGCACCTCAGCGTTCAAATGAAATGAATGATGCTCTTTGGCATGCATTGCTTCTTGACCAATGAATGCGCTGATATCTTTTTGAAGTTGAGGATCATCGGTAATCATATCGCGGACTGCACGAACGCTATCGACAAAGTAACGTTCGCCATCTGGAAACATGACCGACATCGCACTGAACATATGCGTTGAGCAGGGATCACCATTAACCCAATACTTGAGAACATTCTTGAACTCAAAGTCCATACGACGGACTGGGAATGACGCTTTCAGTGTAGTTAAGAGATCAACTTTTGCATTCATGGAGTAAACTCCCGTTAAGATAGATAGTGATACCTACTGCTATATAGATGTATGGGGGCAGTAGATACCGTATCCAAGAATAGTAGTAGCCTGATTTATCGAATGGAAGTTGACCAGTGTCACAAAATGCCACTCCTTGATACTTTAGGCACATCGTTGTTTTTTATATCAATATAATTCATATATTTATAAGAATATCGACTCTAAAAAACAGACTCATATTTTTTTAATAAAATGATGGTTTTAAGTATCTACTCTGAACTTAAAATGATACCTAAAATGCAACTATCGCCATAAATATCAATATCTTATTTAATTAGAAATCAAACCCACACCCTTTAGAAATTGTCCTACATGATTATTTTATGTAGATGGATGTAATATTTGCCTCAACCCCAATAAATTATAGATAAAACAATAGGATAAATAAACATTAGAATTTACTTCTCCCAACGATTAACTACACACAAATACTCAAGTCATTACACTCACTCACAGATGAACTTGTCCACAACAAATTTCAACTCAAAAAAGTCATAACAATAAGATACTAAATGATAAAGTTGACTCCACTCATAACCTATCTCCTTTCTAAGGTTAATTATGTCGCAAGCATCAATCCAACAACAAAACGATCATCGCAAAAAGCTAATTTCAATCATCATGAACAAGGGATCAGGACATCGAACTCCTGAAGCGGAACCGATCCATGAGTTATTGGTTAATTACTTCACCAAACATGGCTTTGATGTTCAACTTCATCTTGCTGAACAGCCTCACGACCTGACTCGAATGACGCAAAAAGCTGTGGCACAACATCAACAACGCTCAGGTGTGATCGTAGCTGCAGGTGGTGATGGGACGCTCAATACAGTGGCACAGATCCTGCTCCATGGCTCTATTCCCATGGGCATTATCCCACTGGGCACGTTTAACTATGTTGCAAGGGCATTAGACATCCCTTTAGCGCCTCTTGATGCCGCGCATGTCATCGTGCAAGGGATACAAAGTGCCATTCATGTTGGCTGCGTCAATCAGTACATCTACCTAAACAATGCCTCTATTGGCCTCTACCCGCGTATGATTGAACAGCGTGAGCAAGACAATAGTCGCTTCGGACGCTTTCGCGCTGTTGCCATGCTCTCAGGCTTTGCCGTCCTGATGAGAGAACATCAAAAGCTAAAACTCAAGCTCTCTGTAGATGGACAAATTGAACCTATCGAATCTCCTCTCGTTTTCTTCGGAAACAATCAACTACAGCTTCAAGACTTTAAATTAGAACTGGCAGAATGTGCAGCGCAAGGTAAACTCGCAGCCGTAGCGATTACGGAAGTCACCCGCTTTCAAATGCTTACACTGATTGCACGCTTACAACTCGGAACCTTTGAACAAGCTCCGGAAGTCACCGCTTTTTGCGCGGAACAGATACGTATTGATTCAAAAGCAAGACAAATGAAAGTGGCAATCGATGGGGAAATCATTCAAGTTAAGACACCACTACATTTCTCTGTCGCACAAGATGCTTTACTTGTAATTATCCCTGAGCATAAAGCTCAATTAAAAAAATAAATGGCCGAATCCTATGCTTCTTCATCTCTCTGACGTGCACTTCGGCGCGGAACAAGACGCCGTCACGGATGCGTTACGTAAACTGTGTGACTCATTGCCACTTGAAGCCATTGCTATTAGTGGAGATTTAACTCAGCGTGCAAGACGTTCGCAGTTCCAGGCTTTTTTTAATTTCTTTAATACTCTCGGCGTTCCTTGGTTGGTCGTTCCCGGCAATCATGACATTCCGCTCTATCATTTACCCAAGCGCGTTTTCTCGCCATTTGGACATTATGAAAGTGTCTTTGGTGATACCGAAAAAATGTTGGAGACAAAGCACTTTCATCTGGTTGGGGTCAATAGCATTAGCCCTAAACACCATACCCGTGGACGCCTCACTCCCCACCAGATTGAGCGTATCGGTGAACGGTTAAAACTCGGTGCAGTGGGTAAGCATCGCGTGATCTTGTCTCACCAACCCTTCCGCGTCTTAAGACCTTACCAAGAGCGTGATATACCCACGCTGGTTGTTCATGCAGCACAGCATTGGGCAGACTGTGGGCTGGATGCACTCCTCCATGGGCACTTTCATGTCCCGGTCGTTTTGCCACTGCAAGCGCATTTTGACTTATCCAAAGAAGTTCTTGATATCCAAGCAGGAACTGCCGTATCGCATCGCCTACGCTATGATGTTCCGAACTCGGTCAATATTATTCATCCTGATTTAACAGTAGATCGCTACGACTATAATCTGCACACCAAGCAATTTGAACGATCCGGACAGCTTTGGCCTCTACAACATGACGCACACCAAGAATCCGCATAATGTCAGAAATTTACGGGTCTATAAGGTTCTGTTTTTTGAGCTTAAAATACCGCAAAACATCGCTTCACATGATCAAACGTTGCTATGCGAGCAAAAAAACGTCAAATAAGATTTATTTTGTCAAAAAAAGCCCTTGAAGCAAGTCATTCCACCCCCACTCTTTTGAGTAAGCATTTTACTGTGCGGCATAAGCAGTGCCATTTCGCACGCCTGCTGCACACTTTCACTCAACTAAACCATTAATCAAGGAGAAAACTGCATGAACATCCGTCCATTGCATGACCGTGTTGTTGTCCGTCGCGTTGAAGAAGAAACCAAAACCGCTGGCGGTATCTTGCTCCCAGGCTCAGCAGCAGAAAAACCATCACAAGGTGAAGTTCTTGCCGTTGGTAAAGGTCAAATCACTGACAACGGCGTACGCGCTCTTGATGTCAAAGTGGGTGACAAAGTGCTGTTTGGTCAATATGCAGGCTCAACCGTTAAAGTTGACGGCGAAGAATTGCTGATCATGAAAGAATCAGACATTTTTGGTGTTCTTGAAGCATAAGTCTTAAAGCATAAAGTCCAAAAGACTCACTGTTTAAATCATTAGATGCCTATTTCATGCCCATTTGAATGGAATGATCTCTAGGCATTAAACGTATATTAAATTTGAAAGGAGCGATTCCATGTCTGCTAAAGACGTAAAATTCGGCGACTCAGCCCGCGCAAAAATGATTGTTGGTGTAAACATCCTTGCAGACGCAGTTAAAGTCACCCTTGGTCCTAAAGGTCGCAATGTCGTTATCGATAAATCATACGGTTCACCACACATCACCAAAGACGGCGTAACTGTAGCGAAAGAAATTTCTCTGAAAGACAAATTCGAAAACATGGGCGCACAGCTCGTTCGCGAAGTTGCCAGCAAAACTGCTGACATCGCTGGTGATGGTACAACTACCGCAACCGTACTTGCACAATCCATTTTGAACGAAGGCATGAAAGCTGTTGCAGCTGGCATGAACCCAATGGATCTTAAGCGCGGTATCGACAAAGCAGTTCGCGTTGCTGTTGGTGAAATCAAAAACATCTCTACTGCTGCAAGCGATAAAAAAGCGATCGCTCAAGTAGGTTCAATCTCTGCAAACAGCGATACCACCATCGGTGATTTGATTGCAGAAGCAATGGAACGTGTAGGTAAAGAAGGCGTTATCACTGTAGAAGAAGGCTCAGGCTTTGAAGATACATTGGACGTGGTTGAAGGGATGCAATTTGACCGTGGCTATATCAGCCCATACTTTGCAAACAAACCAGACACCCTGACTGCTGAACTGGACAACCCACTGATCCTGCTCGTTGATAAAAAAATCAGCAACATCCGTGAATTGATCCCTACTCTTGAAGCCGTTGCAAAATCAGGCAAACCACTGCTGCTGATCGCTGAAGACATCGAAGGCGAAGCACTGGCAACGCTGGTTGTAAACAACATGCGCGGCATTATCAAAGTTTGTGCGGTTAAAGCACCAGGCTTTGGTGACCGTCGTAAAGCAATGCTGCAAGATATCGCAATCTTGACTGGTGCAACCGTCATCAGCGAAGAAATCGGCATGAGCCTTGAAACTGCACAACTGACCGACCTCGGTTCAGCACGCAAAATCACTGTTGGCAAAGAAAATACTGTGATTGTTGATGGTGCAGGTCAATCTGCTGAAATCGAAGCTCGCGTACAAACCATCCGTCATCAAATCGAAGAAGCTACTTCTGATTACGACCGCGAAAAACTCCAAGAGCGCGTTGCAAAACTTGCTGGTGGTGTTGCCGTGATCAAAATCGGTGCTGCGACTGAAGTTGAAATGAAAGAGAAGAAAGACCGTGTTGATGATGCGTTACATGCAACACGTGCTGCGGTTGAAGAAGGTGTTGTTGCTGGTGGTGGTGTTGCACTGGTTCGTGCAGTTGCTGCACTTGAAGGCTTAAAAGGCATCAATGATGACCAAACTGCGGGTATCAACATCCTCCGCCGTGCAATGGAATCACCACTGCGTCAAATCGTCACCAACGCTGGTGAAGAAGCATCTGTCGTTGTTAATGCTGTTAAAAATGGCAAAGGCAACTTCGGCTATAACGCTGCGACTGGCGAATACGGCGACATGATCGAAATGGGTATCTTGGATCCAGCCAAAGTAACACGTTCTGCACTTGAAAATGCAGCATCAGTTGCTGGCTTAATGCTGACCACTGAAGCCATGATCACCGACTTCCCAGAAGAGAAATCTTCAGCACCTGATATGGGTGGCATGGGCGGCGGTATGGGCGGCATGATGTAATTTGCTGCTTTAAATCGTTGTAAAAAGGCCCTCATCATGGTGACATGATGAGGGCTTTTCATTTAGATTAGAAATTAAAGTGGGATTATAAATTCAGGGAATATCAAATAATGAAAAGCATGCTCTTCATCTTACTTTTTATAACTACTCAAATCGTATCTGCAAATGAAAGATTGACTTCCCCTCAGGACCGAGAAAGTCGAGAAATTCAAATGGCAGAATCTGCTGTCTTGTTATCAATCATGATACCTACTAATGAAGAAGGGCGACTATATTTAGACAATACAGCCAGCGCAGGCGAACTTGGATTAGCATTGATAGCAGCAAAAAACTCCAAAGCATCATTGAACAGTTTGGCTAAGCTTTTAAGATATCGATTAGATGGTTCACTTGCTGAAGATTATCACTGTTTTATTCCTAAGAAAGGGAAACGCGTAATTAAGTACCTAAAGCAAATCAATCCTACGAAACTTGAGACACAGTGCTTAGGCGAGGTTAATAAATTGCTTACACTTCATCCAAGTTTACTGAGCGGTCAATCAATAATAAAATGTACACCCGAAGTAGAAATTAAAAGACAAGTCAAAGAACTCATTGGCTCTTTAGATATTCAATGTAATTCAGAAGATTTTTAAAAGATAGATAGGACTAAATATAAAAATCCGAATCTTAACTTGCTCCGTTGTGTTTATGTCACCGCCCGATCTGTATTCAATGATCACTCATCCATACCAATGTCAAATCTCCTATAATCAAATGCCCAAAAACTTCTTCAGTTAAGGACATTAGCAATGGCATCAGTTCTATTAGGCGGTAATGAAATCCCCTTGATCGGCAATCTGCCAACCCAAGGATCGCCAGCACCAGAATTCACCCTGACAACCAAAGATCTTAAAGACGTAACGCTTGCAGACTATGCAGGTAAGCGTAAAGTTCTAAATATTTTCCCAAGTGTGGATACACCGACTTGTGCAACTTCAGTGCGTAAGTTTAATGAGCAAGCTGGCAAGGTTGAAAACACAGTGGTGTTGTGCATCTCTGCGGATTTACCTTTTGCACAAGCCCGCTTTTGTGGCGCGGAAGGTTTAAACAGTGTTGTTACCCTCTCCACGTTCCGCCATCCAGAATTCATCAGCAACTATGGTCTGACCTTCTCTGCTGGGCCACTGGTAGGTTTAACCGCACGTGCAGTGGTCGTTTTAGATGAAAACAACCAAGTCCTGCACTCAGAGCTGGTTCATAACGTCAGCGATGAACCCAACTACACCACAGCATTAGCTGCGCTGTAATACTTGTTTGACGCAATTCTATCGCGGCACTAAAAATGCCACGATAGAATTGAAATCCCCACCGTCACATATCAAAACCAAGAATAATTAGAAACTTAAGCAAACCACACCAAATCCCTATATATTATTTCCCAGACTTGTTCGCATAATCTTGATCTCTTATTTCGTTCCGAGGAAATCAACATGAAAGCACCAATTAAAGGTCTCATCATTGCGGGTACGATGATTTTCGTTGCACAAAGCGCGAATGCCATTGGCTGTCTCAGTGGCGGTGCTGCTGGCGCAGTCGCTGGGCATTACGCCGGACATCATGCCGTACTCGGCGCAGTGGGTGGCTGCGTTGTAGGGCATCACTACGCCAAGAAACAAAAAGCAGAAAAGAAAGCCGCCGCCGCCGCAGAAGCCAATGCGCAACATGCCCCTAGCCACACTTAATCAGTACGCCGAATCTATGCCTAAAACCGTCACCAAAACCGAAGCGCTGATCTTAGAACGTCAACTCGCAACATATGCCAACATGATGGATAGTCTGGTACGCATCCCCTTTACCCGTCAGGGGGTCGGTCTGGATGGTGCCATTGGGACTATCCCAGTCGTAGGTGATATCGCAGGTTTAGGACTGACCTTAGTTGCGATCTTTAGAGCATGGCAAATCGGTGTGCCCATCAGTAAACTCCTTCCTGCACTTAAATTAGCGTTAGTCGATTTAGGTGTGGGCTGGATTCCGGTGATTGGGGACATCTCCGACATCTTTATCCGTCCAAGTCGTAAAGCACTGGACATTGTTCATGTCCATCTTCGTGAAGTCCACGGTATCCAAACTACGGATCACATTGACCACCCCATACTGCACCGCATGCTTGAAAAACGGCAACAACATTCAGCCTTTTGGCGCAATCCCGTCATCAGTTGGCTGTGGCTTAGAATCCCTGACTTGCTCGGTGTTTTTGTTTTATTTTGGCTGTGTGTCGTCATGTACTTCAGTGCTCGATTCGTGTGGGGACTTTTTCCACATTAGACGCAACGACTTTGTAAATCTTGCGAACTGCGCGCAAAGCATTCCAAGTGGTACAAAGTTACAAAAAGAAACAATCCAATTCACTGCTTTGATACGTTTTTTATATACTTATTATTATGATCAAAATTCGATTTTTACCATGAAGGTTTAAAATGAACGTCCACCCACAGCTCTCTGATCGTCATGATCAGCAAGAACTGGTTGAAACTGCATTAAACAATTCCTTAAGCTTAAATACCTCACATCCAACAGCGTTCATGCGCAGCGCCGATGACCATCAGATTGGAACACTCACAAAACTCAATGCACGAATGCATTTCACAGTTTCTGAGGATCAAGCGTTAGTCATGCGACGGGTATTGGTGAATGCTGCGGGTACGTTTTTGAAAGATCTGCGAATTACCCCGATTAAATCCAAACACATCGTTCAGATTGCATTGGATCTAGATTCAACCATCATTGACCATGTGATTCGTACAGTAATTCGATCAATGCAAAGCGCAGAAATGGGACGAATCATTCAGTTTTAATGATCTAAATTAAAAAAAGATATTTATAAGCAAAGCTCTAGTGAATGAACGCTCTAGAGCTTTTTGATTTTTGATATAAAAAATTACCGACTCTTCTAGACATGAAATCATGGTGACATTCTCCACTCGATACTTCGCTATAATGTCAGTTCTACATCCAATACAGTGTCATCATGCAACGTGAGTCTTCAGTATCGAGCCCCATACCACTCCGTGCGGGTCTAAGTCCCAGCTGTGTCTGGTTACCCAACGCCTCTCATACCCTTTTGCTCGACTTTCTCACGACACGTTTTAACGAAATTCCGCGTTCAATCTGGCAGGATCGCTTAGTAGAGGGCCTGGTCTTAAATCAACAAGGTGTGCCTTTTGATTTAGACAGCCCGTATATCGCTAATCAACATATTTATTATTATCGCCATATCGAAAACGAGCCTCAGATCCCGTTCATTGAACAAGTACTCTATCAAGATGAACATTTATTAGTAGCAGACAAACCCCACTTTCTACCCGTCATCCCGTCTGGCAAGTATGTCCAAGAGACACTGCTTACACGTCTTAAAAACAAGCTGGGTCTAGATGATTTGGCACCCATTCATCGTATTGATCGTGAGACAGCAGGAATCGTTTTATTCTCGATCAATCCAGAAACGCGAGATGCCTACCAAGCGTTATTCCGCAACCATAGCATTCATAAAACCTATGAAGCGATTGCATCGAATCGGGAAGACTTAATGCTTCCGATGACTTATCAAAGCCGGATGGTTAAAGGTGAGCCATTCTTTCGGATGAAAGAAATCGAAGGGGAATACAATGCAAAAACGGATATTGAACGTTTAGAAGTTAATGGGGATTTTGCCAAGTATCGCTTGTCACCCATCACAGGCAAACAACACCAACTGCGTGTGCACCTTGCTGCACTTGGCATCCCCATTCTCTTTGATCCTTTTTATCCCGCTCTGTCTGACTGGAAATCGGATTACAGCAAACCCTTACAGCTCCTTGCAAAAGACATAGCCTTCGTTGATCCAGTCAGCCAGCGATCTCATCAGTTTACGAGTGAACAGCGGTTATTGGATTGGGAATCGATTGTGCAATTGATGCATCGGCATCACGACTGATTTGCTCAAACCAAAGCTCATGACGAACCTCAGCAAATTCAGGATATTGCTCCAAACCTTCAAAGACAGGTTTCGACTCCATACGCTTTAAAACTTGCAGCCAACGTGTGAGCCAATGCTTGGTCAGCGCAGGCTTATTAAGTGCCGCATCCAAACGCGCCAACTGCATGAAAATCGGAGGATATTCTGCATTGGAGTGCGGTCTTAATATTTGCCCAGCCACGACCAAATATCGTGCTTCATGGGTCACGATATGGAATTGCAAATAAACCGCAGCCAATTGTGCCGAAAGCAAAACACTGGTCTCTTGATCTTCGATCTCCGCACCAGCCAGTTCTAAAATCACAGCGGCTTCGCTTAAAAAATGCAACTGCTCATTTTTGCTATTACTCAGCTTCACAAGTTCAAGACGAAGATAAGCGCGTTCAATGGCAAGCGTTGGCGTTGGTTGCGTCAAAAACAATTGATCCGTTTCACCGACACGGGCAATCAATTGGCTTACATTCATACGATCACTCATCATCTAACCCTCTTCACATTCATTTAAACGGTTGTATCTCTTCGTAACCATCCTGCGATAGAGCGACGTACCACCGTCGCAGGCAATACTTCATGGGGGAGATCACTCTGAAATACAACCAAACGATTACCGATTGGTAGAATATCCTGCACGGCATCACTTGCATCGACCAACCGCAGTGCACCCCCCCACTCTGCGCGCCAGTTGTTTGAATCAACTTGATTTATTCCATGATTTAAATACAAAACGGTAGAGATTGCACGTACATCAGAACCGGACGCATTATCACGATGCTGCGCATAGAATTGCCCGACTTGGTAACAGGCATAGTGCGCTTCGACCGAACGAATCCCTAGATATAACGCGCGATTAAGCACTAAGCTTAAAGCTTCTAATGCTTCTAAATACTCTGCGCCAGCCTGTCGATTTACAGTCGGGTCAGACTCAATCCAACGCGTAGAATCACTACGTACCGTCTCTAAACGTCCGCCAGTGCTGATCTTTGCCGCTTGATAGTGCTCATCCTCGCGACTTTCTAACACCAAAGCCATATAAAGGGACTCTGGCAAAGCATGATCAAGCACGACAAAACCTTGCTCGACCAAAGCCTCTAAATATTGAGAATCCTCAAAGTATTGTTGCCAATGCATCATCCAATTCATTCAATTTGAATTCCGTAAAACATCAAGGTTCATGCTAACATGTTGGCAGGAATTTGCCTTTTTTGCATTCCGCACTTTTTTATTTTGTTTTAGAGCGAAGTTTTATAACTTTCTGCTGTATTGACTGTGGGTTTTGAATTTACTGTATGAATTATCGTCATCATTTCCACGCTGGCAACTTTGCCGATGTGATGAAACATGTGCTTCTCCTCGAACTGCTCGAACTTTTGGGGCAAAAGGATAAACCTTATCGCTATATCGATACGCACGCAGGTGCAGGAATATACGACTTAGCGTTAGCACCCGCTCAGAAATCGGGTGAGTATCTAGACGGAATTCATCGCTTAAGTCAGCTTGAAGCCAGTGTCACGCGCCTTGCGCCACCGATGATCCAACGCTATTTAGAACTCGTTGAAAAATTGCGTAGTGAAAAAAGCCGTGGCTGGTATCCGGGCTCGCCGTGGCTCGCTCTCCAACAAATGCGCGACATCGACACAGGGACAGCATTTGAGATGCATCCTGATGTTTACGACCAACTCCGTCATTATGTTTATGATCGCCGCTTGGGTGTACATGAACGCGATGCTTATGAAGGGTTACTCGCGGTCATTCCACCGAAGGAAAAACGCGGTTTAGTCATGATCGACCCGCCTTATGAAGTGGAGCGCAAAGACTTCCCTCAATTGGTTGAGTTATTAGCGGCTGCACATCAAAAATGGCCAACAGGCGTTTTTGCAGTCTGGTATCCCATCAAAGATCGCCCGATGATTGAACGTTTTGAAAAGAAAATGATGAAAACGGGCATTCGCCGCCAACTGATTTGCGAATTATGCGTATGGCCAGATGATACCCCAGTCGGCTTAAACGGCTGCGGTTTGTTGGTTATCAACCCACCCTATCAGTTTGCTGACCGTGCTGACGCACTATTGCAGTGGTTATTCCCCCAGCTCAAAATGAGTGAGAATGGCGGACATGCTGCCGTAAGATGGCTCGTCGGAGAATAAGCCTTTTAGGTTTAATGGGTATACATTTCCCCACTGAACCAAAATGAATTAAATATATTAATATCTTGAGAAATGAGCTGTTCATAACAGCTCATTTATTCGTATCATCCAACTATCTCTTCATTTGCCTTTCATGGAGTCTGCCGTGGCTATACCAGAAAAACAACCAGAACGCCGTTCAGCGGAGCAGCCCGACTTACTATCAGTTGACAATCTTGCCTATGAAGATGATCTTCATGATGGACTGACTTTTGAAATTATTGAAGAAGAACGTACACGTGAAGGCAGTAAGGTTCGCAGTAAAGGGATCTACCTATTTCCAAATCTGATTACAACAGCCGCACTGCTTTGCGGTTTCTACTCCGTCATTGCCAGTACCAGTGGGCAGTTCGAAAAAGCGATTTATGCCATTTTCTTAGCCGCATTGTTTGACGGTTTAGATGGTCGTGTTGCACGTTGGGTCAATGCACAAAGTGCATTTGGCGAGCAATATGACTCTCTTTCGGACATGCTGTCCTTCGGCGTCGCCCCGGCCATTCTTGTCTACAGTTGGGCATTGCAACCCTTGGGCCGCGTTGGCTTAGCCTGCGCATTCATTTATACCGCTTGCGCCGCATTCCGCTTGGCACGATTTAATGTACAAATCGCTGTTGTCGATAAGCGCTATTTCATCGGACTTGCAAGCCCCCTCGCCGCACTCGTCGTTGCCAGTGGTATTTGGGTCGGCATCGACAATCCAGCATGGATTGATATCAGTATTATTGGCTGGAAAATTCTGTTTGCCGCGTTAGTCGTATTCGCTGGCTTGCTGATGATCAGTAATGTGCGTTATTTCAGTTTTAAAGAAATGGATCGCAAACGTGTTCCTTTTGCGATCATGCTACCGGTTGTTTTGCTGTTAATTGGCATTGCGTACAATATTCCGCTCGGTCTATTTTGCGTAGGTTTGATCTATGCCTCCTCAGGAATAATTGCACTGATCATGTCCAGAACCAAAAAAACCAGCGTCCAAAAAGAATCTGTCAACGACGCAATATAAGAAAACAATACGACTTCGCAAGGCGACACACCGCCTTGCGAAGCTCGAATACTTCAAAACCACAGCTCCCTTTCCCTTCTTTTATCTGACTAAATTCCTTATAGACGCAAACATTTTAAAAATGTTACAACCCTGTACGAATCCACCGTAAATCTCCTCAAAATCACAGCTAAATAATTCGCAGCTTTAGCTTAAAAAGCGCTACATTATATTCAGCGCGTTGTGATGATAAACGCAAACAAAATAGCTAAATATGTGAGTCGGGGAATACCGAAATGCTTATCCTAAATCGTAACCAAAACACGCCTAATCCCAGCGAAATAACACCCGAATCTCACTATTTAAATCGGCGTGCATTTTTAAAAACTGCGAGTTTGACCGGAGTCGGAATCGCAACGGGTACGAGCAGTTTGATCCTCCCCGCATCCGCACAAGCTCTGGCACTCCCTTATAACGTCGCCCCCGAGCGACCAGATGCGCCTGCATATATCAAACAGAAAATCGCGGCACGTAAAGTAGCGACTAGTAATCCAACCGGTGAAACGCTGACACCCTATGAATCAGTGACGACTTATAATAACTTCTATGAATTTGGTACGGATAAATCCGACCCCTCACAAAATGCTGGCACCATTAAAGTCTCGCCTTGGAGTGTCAAAATCGATGGGCTATGTGACAAACCGGGTACATACAGCCTTGAAGACATCCTCGCTCCGCATACTCTTGAAGATCGAATCTATCGTTTCCGCTGCGTCGAAGCATGGTCAATGGTTGTACCTTGGCTAGGCTTTCCTCTTGCAGACTTACTCCGTCGATTTGGACCCAAGACAACTGCAAAATTTGTAGTCTTTCACACCCTCATGGATCCTAAACAGTTACCGGGTGAAAGCGGCTCTGCACTGGAATGGCCTTATGTCGAAGGATTACGCATGGATGAAGCCATGAATCCATTAACCCTGATGGCTATGGGCTTATATGGCCGCAGCCTGCCCGATCAAGATGGTGCCCCCCTTCGTCTTATCGTGCCTTGGAAATATGGCTTCAAGTCGATTAAATCGATCGTACGCATCACTTTCTCGGATCGTGCGCCTGTCACCACATGGTTGGGCCGTGCACCGCAAGAATACGGCTTCTATGCCAACGTTAACCCCAATGTCGATCATCCACGCTGGACGCAAGCAACTGAAAGACGCTTACCAAGTACCCTACTCAATCCAAATCGACGCAAGACCCTGATGTTCAACGGCTACGAAAAAGAAGTCGCGGGTTTATACAAAGGCCTAGACTTAAAACGTTTTTATTAAACGTTTTATGAGGAAAGTTAATGACCATAAAAACACTGAAGATAAGAAGTGAAGAATGAGTGCAAGAAGCATAAAAATCGCCCGTAAGCTCAAACCGGCCGTGTTTGTATTACTACTCTGTCCGGCCTTATGGATGCTCTATCAAGCAATTTTTGCCCAGCAGTTACTTGGCGCTGATCCTGCCAAAGAATTGGTCGATCAAAGTGGTTCATGGGCAATTAAGGGTATTTTATTGGCATTAGCCATGACACCACTACGGATTGTTACTGATCAAACCTACTGGATTATCTTTAGGCGTATGACCGGATTGTTTGCATTTTTTTATGCAGCCTGCCATTTCCTCATTTACAGCGTACTGCTGCTCGGATTAGATTTATCACTCTTGACGACAGAGTTGACCAAACGTCCTTATATTATTGTCGGTTTCATCGCCCTCCTTTGTTACATCCCGCTTGCCATCACCTCGACTCATGGATGGCAAGTGCGTCTCAAGCGAAATTGGGCGCGCTTGCATAAACTGGTCTATGTCATCGGCATACTTGCCGTGATTCATATGACTTGGCTTAAAAAACTAGGACTAACTACGACATGGCCCTATGCTTTGGCATTGGTTATTTTACTTGGTATTCGTATCATCAATTGGCTACAGAAAAAGTGGCATGCTAAAAAAGTTACCCATATAAACAAGGCATTGTGATTAATGTTTTCTGGGCAACTGACGATTCACGCTGAACGGTTTACAAGATTTATTTGACCAACTGGTTCCATTAAATCTCAAATATGATAATCTGCTTGCAGTTTCAGCTCTTTGCAATCCTTTGAGTTGGTGCTACACATCCGCCCTGACAGCTCACGCTCTCGGGGCGTTTTAATAGATGGCTATTACGTATCAAACGACGAGCATCTACGTGAGATAACGATTATATCTCATGATATAAGCACCTTAAGCTTGAGCTAGTGCTTTAGAGTTGCTGCTTTCTACGATGGTTTTGTTGCATTCGATCAAAGATATCATCGGGCTCATCGATGGGTTTCCCTTCAAAGTCAACCCACAAGAACCCACAAATAGCGCAGAGCGTGAGCTTCTTCTCACCTTCTTTGCACAGCCCTTTCAGCGTATTTTTTTTGCCGTTAAACGATGCGCAGCTATAACAAAAATCCATTTTTGTAGCCTCATATATTGATTGAAGTTATTTGCCAAAAATCCTATTCGGCAAAAAAATTATAAAACAATCTATTGCACACTTAATCACACTTTCATGGATTTTAGTTTACATATTTGTTAAAAAACGAACAATGCCATGTCCAAAATCTGTTCAACTATGTTTTCTATTTTGTGGCGCGTTGGCAACTCATATCGGCCGTGTTATATACTGCATGAGATTATTTATAGTGAAATTGCATATGCGCGCTTTATTGATGCTGCTGATAGCTCTCTGTACAACACGTACAGCGCTAGGGTCTGATTGGCAGCAAGTCTCAGTCGATGAAGATGGCTACTATTTCCTAGATGCGGATTCGATCCAAGCCGTTAAGGGTAACTCGGGCATGATTCAAGTCTGGGTGAAGGCAATGTTTGAGGATAGTGACAAATTAAAAAATCCTGACGGACACCCCTATGAATTGAACAAAATTGTTGCTCAAGAAATTTTTGATTGTACGAAATCGCAGTACCGGATGGTGCAGGTGATTTCATATGACGAAACGGACACCATACAAGACAGTAATTACAGCAAAGATCCGATGAAGAACATTACTCCCAACTCCAATGATGAAGATGCTTATAAAGTGGCATGTAATCTTTGGGGGCAACGGAAAGCGGGCTAAGAATCTCTTTTAGAATAAATAAAACCACCTGTAGGGTGGTTTTTTAATTGGTGCGCCTGGCGGGATTCGAACCCACGACCCCTGCCTTCGGAGGGAAAGGGGCAATGGGAAAAGTAAAAAATAATTGTAATTTTATGTTAACAACCGTCATAAATTTGGCAGTTTTTTTACGGCATCGTGTAATTGCGGGTTTGCAAGATGAGCATATTTTTCTGTTTGCGTAATTGATGAATGACCGAGTAAATCTTTCACAACATACAAACTGACTCCTGATTGAACGAGCCAACTTGCGAAAGTATGGCGTAGATCATGAATCCTAAAATCAAAAATATCCGCTCTATCACATGCACGTCTAAAACTATTTTTCATACATTTGATGTGACTTTCACCATCTAAACCAGTCAGAACATAACGTGAATGTGGTGCGTTCACTTTATTCCAATACTGTAAATTCTCAAGTACTAACCTAGTATTTTCATTAATTGGTACATATCTTCTTTTAGCAGTCTTAGTATGTTGAGAGCCTAAAGTAATGATATTGTGATGAAAATCTACACGCGACCATTCAAGTTTAAACAATTCATTTTTACGGCATCCTGTATTCAATGCAAGGCTGATAAAGCAGGGAAGATGTGGACGTTTAGCATATTTTGAAGCCGATCTAATCAAGTCTTGAGCTTCAATAGGCGTGATAAAACGGACTCTTGAATCTGGTTCTTCAAGACTTAGGCTGGAAGCAGGATTTATGAAATCAAGCTTAAATTCTAATTTATAAAAATTGATAGCTGCCCTCATATAACGTAATTCACGATTAATAGTAGAGTTGCAAACACCTTGAGAGAGTCTAAGCTTCATATATGCACGAATATCAGAGCGTGATAATTCTAATATGTCAGTATTTTGAAAGAATGGTTTTAGACGTTTTAATGAGCTAATATCCCTTTGTTTGGATTTATGAATGGATTCTTGATCATAGAACAGGACAACATCATCAAACAGAAGCATATTAAATCCTTTTTAAACATAGATTTAATATAGGTCACAAGTTAAGTTTTTGCAAAATATTTTGGGGGAAATTATGAAATATATTAGTATATTTTTAACAAGTAGTCTTATTTTGAGTGGATATCTAATTAACTCAGCAATAGCCGAAAGTTACCAAGGAGTTTATCGTTGTCAAAATGGAAACAGTACTACCTTTAGTGATAAAGCATGCAATAGTAGTGGTCAAAGAATGAATTATATGAAAATTCAACAAGCTAATACTTTGAATAATGCTCAACCAGTATATGGACAATACAAAAATAACAGCCAAACTTATGCAAATACCAGCTATGAAAATAACAACTATCAAAACTATAGAAGACCTTGCCCAAACGTTTTTGAAGTAACTGAGCGGTATAACAAAGCAATTCAAGACCTACGATTTAATACAATGAGAAATGCTGATCAGGACTATCAAAAACAGGAACTAGAGAGGCTAGAGAGAAACAAACAAGCAGAATTACACGGATGCTGAAACGTATACAATTCTATATGACATTAGTGCTGCTACTTGAATGTGTCTAAATATTTCTTATCGATGCACTCAAAAATTGATCAATTACTGCGATCGCCAGAGAAAACACTATATCTAGTGGCTATGGATCTGAATCAGGTCACTACATATTGTATTTAACGAAAAACCCCATCAGATCTGATGGGGTTTATTTTATGTGAGAATCACCGGAAATCGTCGTTAGTCCATGCATAGTGAATACGCAAAATCATCATGACAACGAAACACAAAAGCACGAAGCCAAAATAAATGCCTAGAAATATTTGAATAACAGTATCAACGGAATTTTGCATAAACACCTCTTGATCATTTGCCTGTTCGACACTCACAGGCTGCATTTTGAGATCTCAGTTGAACTTAACACAAAAAACGGTTCACAGAGGGAAATTGAAGGATCGTTGAGCTGGGTTAAAACGGTTCACACCATGTGTTAATCCATGCGGCCGTTCAAAGCGTTTTAGTCGTAACAACAGGTTGTTGGGATTCGTGGCGCCACGGTTGATCAGGTTGAGGCATTCGAGAAAATGAAAGCATCGAAGGATGATCAGAATATTGCTTACAGGTGAGCATATCGATAGGCAGAATCTCACCGTAAGAGTTTTTGGCTACACAACCGCCACCGTTATAGATTACGAAAGCAACACGCTTATTCTCGATGGCTTGTAAGTCAGATTTATCGTCTTTTACCTCTTGTTTAACCTGACTATCAGGCGCTTTAACAGGATTAGCAACGATAGAACCTTTAGCAATTTCAGCTTGAGTCTTAGCAACTGGAGGTGTTGAAGATGTGGCGAAAGCTTTGTGATACAGATATGCAATCATGATAATAACAACAACAAGCATCCAGACAGCGTTGATAACCTTCATCGGTATAGCCAGCTTCTTTAAGCTATGATTATGAGCCGATTTATACAAAGCAAACAAATGCTTAGGATACGGGAAAAGAAATACATTCTCCGCTTCACGTTTAGCAGATTTAGTATGTGGATTATCCTGAGCATTACGCCAGAGCCAGATATTTGACATTTGAGCATTCATAGCACGTGCAACGTGATAATGCTCACCGACAACAGCGGTAACGTCGGTATTAAGGAATTTAGGGTGCTGTGTAATGATGATGATGTCATAACCGTAATGACCATGCGTTTGCAATGACTCGATAATGTCGTTTAAACCCCGAAACTTACGAGACCAGATATTACGCTTTTGAACCTCATCATAAACGATTACAGAGCCGTGAGGCGTTGTACGGTAATCGTCAGGCGCAGGCTGTAAACCAATGATATTAAGCCCTTCAATGTCAGAATAGACCGTCCTACCCTCACCGATTAAATCTATGATTTTTTTAACGGTAAACAAGGATTTGCCCGACCTAGGAACACCAGTAACCAAAGTAAGAGCCATGATAAAACCTCATCAACTAGACTTACGAATGGATATACCAGTTGAACTCATGGTCGCACGAGCAATTAAAGCGCCCATGATGACCGATAAGCCCTGATCAAGCCCAGAAACACCAATCAAGGCAGCAACATCACCAGCACCCGATAGACTGGCTTGCATTTGACCTAAAGCATAAGTAACGAGTGTCATGATGACGGCACTAGACGCAAGACTAAGACCCGCACCAGTTAGCACACGTTTAATAAGACCATCACCACTCGAATCTAAGGCTTTCCGGAAAAGTGATTGAATACCCATAATTAATTCCTCACTGCACCGACAAGTATGTAAGCAGCAGACAGATAGCTAATGCCCAAAAGCGCAGGACGTGCACGCGCTAAAATCTCGCATAAAGGCGATAGATCAAAACTAAAGGAAACTGTTGTACCGCCAACATCAAGTGATGACTGTGTCGGCGCTGGACACTGCGAAGGCATCTTAAAACGACCTGTATCAAAGACTTTAGCGACAGATAAATCAGGATTATCGCTGTCGTCTTTGGTCGGAGGCTTTGTATCCTCAGCAGCCGCAGTATCAGGCTGAAACTGGGATTTTGACCACGTAATTGCATCACATACAACAGACGCCCAAGTACAAAAAGCGGGTAATTTAGCATCTGTTGGTGTAGTTGGATTGTTAGGATCAACTGGAACACAAATACCGTCAGCTCCAGCAGCATAGCCTTGTCCGCATGTTGGCGAATCTGTTTTAGTACATAGACCTGATTGAGCATCAAGCTTAAAACCAGACGTACAAGTACGAGTCGCTGGAGGATTAGCAGCAGCAGCGGCGGCAGCAGCATTAGCAGCAGCGGTTTGTGCAGCAGCATCAGCACCAGAAGCAGCGGCAGCAGCGGCAGCAGCGGCAGCAGCACCCAAAGCAGCAGCAGCAGCAGGATTAGAACCAATGGCATTGCCAACATCAGAAGGAGAAGCAGGTTTAGTTTTAGCAGGTTGACCTTCAGTAACAGCTACAGCTATAAGTGTTGCCGCAGTTAGACCACCTGAAGTACTACTGCGTGCGTAAATCTTACTATAGGGTTCATGATCGCCTTGAATAGAATCAAATGTATATCGTTCTTGTGACGATTGATTAACGTGTGAATTAAGGTATTGCAAAAATGCAGCTATGAGAGCTGATAACGGTGCAGGGTTAGATGGACCAATGCCAAAAGCTGTACCATTATCACCAGCAAAATAATAGTAATAAGCACCAGATGTTGGCGGTGTATTAGGGTCAACAGATGTATCCGGAATATTAAAAGAACCATCTGAATTTGGAGAACAAGAAGTGACATGAATAGCACGTAAAGCAGAACAGATAGGATTATTAGGATCATTACAGGAATTGCCAACGAGTTCACTAGCGATGCAATAAGAACCAACACCAACAGCAACAGCAGCCGCAGCAGAAGCCAAACCAGCAGTACTAGAAGCAAAACCACCAGAACCACCAGCACCTAACGATGCCGCTACATCACCAGCACCAGCAGCAGATGTAAAAGGTGGGATAATTGGATCGATCGCAAAAACGGCAGCAGGCGCAAATGCAAGCACCAAAGACATTAAAAAAATATTAACTCGCTGAATAAACATGTTTTTAATCCTTCAATAGCCACATGAATGCAACGGTGACAGTAATCAAATAGAACCAAGCCATGAGAAGCCCCTAAAATAGAAACCGTGATGCGCTAACATCACGGTTGTATTGCAAAACGCTATTAACGTCCGAAAGCCTGCTTCACGTATCCCCAGACGGCAAGAGTCGCTTGGGGTGCGATTTTGGCAGCGCCAACAAGAGCAATTGCAGCAACAGCAGTACCGAGGACAGCTACACCAGCAGATACATCGATAGCGTCAGCATGAGCAAACATAGGCAAAGCAGCAGCAGTACCAATTGCTAATGCATTACCAAGACGAGCAGACTTGTTAACGGTTTTTACTTCTTGAACTTCAACAACTTCTGATTTATCCATGATGGATACTCCTTTATTTACGAGCCATAAACTTGCCGACAATCTTCCATGCAAAGACCACACAGAACATTGTGACAACAGGACCAAGTAGCTCATTAGCTTGGTCATTCGTTAAGTCTGGGAGAAACGGTTGATCGACCGCCCAGACGGTACATGTTGATATGCCATTGCCATCAGGAGCCGATAGCTGTGAGCAGACGTAGTTACTCATTTATAGGCACTCAAATAAGCCAAGACATGAGAGCAATGATCACCAGCTTGAAGCAGATCGATATAGCCGCCGATGATCATTAATCTCATGACCCAACAGCTCCACCAGCTACTTGATAGATCACTGTAGCTAAGATAATTAATCCAAAAATCATGATTTAACCCTCGTATATAAATTGGACTGTCCTAAATAAACTTCAAAAGCTCAGGTGCATAGCCATCCAGTTCAGCTAACCTAATCCAAGCATTTTCACGCTGGGCTTTACTGAAATAGACAGGCTTAGAAAGCACGTACATACAGTGAGAACGAGTCGTTAAGATACCGTTGAGTGCATCAATGCGAATTTGCTCACGCTGGAGGCGCTTGTAGTCAGTAGAACTCTTAGTCAAGCCTAAATTCGGTCTACCCGGGACTTTAGGAATCCCAGCTAAATCCATCGTCTTAAAGTCACGCTTATCTTTAGCCATTATTTGGACAGTCCAAAAAATTAAGATTGTTTAGGTGATGGTTGTGCCACAGGCTTAAGATCAACGATGATCATGCGAGTTGATTTGCCAGTGGTGATGACTTCGAGAGTTACATCGGCATTGAAAGGCGGGATAAGCCCCTGAATGCTTTTGTAGTTGTCAGATGTACCCCATCGATAGTCCGATCCAGCCGAGCCAATGGCATCACCATTTTTTTGATCTAATGAATCTTGCGTGTAGATCGTAGTGTGATCGTATGGCTTGCCTTCCATTTCGCCCTTAGAGCGTTTAGCACCGATCACAGTGATTGTTGATTTCAATTGCATGTTAGTGACTCCTTGATAGCGACCTGTGAACGTGCCCCCGATGCGGTCAAATAATCGGACGTTGATTGCATAGCCTCTTCAGTCCAACGCTTTGCGAGAATCTCGCAAGGAATCAGACGTGCAGGTGTTTGAGTGCGTTTATGAGTGAGGATGTCTAATAGCTCTTCGTCGCTATAGACCTGCCTGAACATGTTTATATATTTGCCATAGGAATGACGCGCGTTATGGACAGCCTTTTCCCATGTAATCTCGGCTTCTATCTGTTTGGTATAGATTTTTACAGGCTGAATAGAGTCTTGATTAAAGACGTTAAGACACTGATATTGCGCTAGAAAGTATTGACTTGGTGAAAGCAAAACTTCAAAAGGAATAATGCGATCAGTACTAGAAATCTCTATTTCTGAGCGCACCCAAGGCGATGATGGATCACCTAATTGCTTGCCTTTCTCATAAAAACGACCACATTTGCCATTTTCGCGTTTGCCTAATTGAAGGGTGCGCCCTTTGCCATCTGGACGTTTCCAGTTGCCAAAGTGTTGTACTGTAGGGAGGCGACCACCATTGCCAAACATCCCAAGAGTGTCTTGTTCATTAAAGAAATCAAGGTCATATATGCCTTCGAGATCATCATGGCATAGGTCTATGCGCGTTATTTTTGCACGCTCAAGCTCATTAACCATATAATTATAAAGACGTTTTTCCCATCCTTTAGAGGCGTAAGCTGTACCTGTACCATTAATTTGAATGGTGAAACGTCCAGTAGCATGACCGATCAACAACAAACCGAAATTATCTTCTAATTCCCATGAGTACTCATGAAAGTGCATGCCTTTGTCACGTTTCTTCAGTATGCCGAAACCGAATATATGCTTAAGGTCAGCATCAATCAGGTCAGCCATATAGTCGAAGGCTTTTTCACGTTGGGCAACATCAAGACCAAGATATTTATCGCCATAGGTTTCATAGCCACCTGAAACAGATATCCAGTCAATGGCGGCAATCTCATTCTCAGTAGGGCGGCTGATCAGTACAGGGAATGATTCTTTACCATTATGCAAAATCACATAGCGGTCGAGTTCCAGACTCGGTTTAGCTTGGCTACTTCCTAACTTTCCCCCCGTATTACAAACGGGGGAGAGAAAATCGACAGCTTCGCGCTTGCCGCGTACTGTCTCGTCGTACCTCCTCGGCAGTACTTGCGCGCGCTTAGACTGTTTTTTTACTACTGGCGAGATCACATCCGTGGTGTTAGTCATGATTGACACCAATTTCCTTTTCGTAGTCGCTAATGCGCTGATTCTCTTCAGCAAACAATTCATGAAGTGTGCTGATGTCTGATGAGTCGTAACCCCATGTAGAGCAGACACGCATTAATTGTTCTAGGCATTGCTCAGTATTAGGACTAGATGAGCCGCTAACGATGATCTCTTCACCGTAGGCTGCAACAATATGAGCCACTGTGATAAAAGCGGCTTGATTGAAGGTATGCTGATCTGGAAAGGTCAGTGCTGACATTAGGAGTAAACCTCACGTAGCTTGAAAGAATTCATCTCAGCTTGAAACTGAATGCTAGAAATGGTGATCCTGTCTGTATATGACTTGGCTTTTTCATAGCCGTAGCGCCACATGTAAAAATCTGGTGTGTTTTCTGGATGAGGATTAACGGTAGGTAAACGCTTAAGAAGATGATCTAAAAATGCGGCATTAGCGCCTTCACGCTCCATAACAAAGAAATACGGATGGTCTGAATGGAATTCAGCCTTTAATTTCGTATGAGCTTTATTTTTAGCCGTGTCCATCACACCACCTGACTTGAATTGTCACCAAAAAGGGCTTAATTTAATAAGCAACCAATTATGGAAGTTCTTCCAAAATTGGTAGATTAAATTTACCTTCCAAATATGGAAGAAGTCAAGGCAGCCAAATATGAACATAACTCAGTTAATCAGTCATGCTAAAGAGGCAAAAGGGAGTATTAATGAAGTAGCAGCGGCTATGGATATTAATCCAATAAGGCTCGCAGATTGGAAAGCTGGACGCAGAAAACCAGATGCAAATGAAATTGCACAACTAGCTGATATTGCAGGATTACCGATACTAATAACAGTCGCAGATGTGCAACGTGCTATGGGAGAAGAACACCAAGATATATGGGAAAAAGCGATACAACAAGAAGTGGTGCGCCTGGCGGGATTCGAACCCACGACCCCTGCCTTCGGAGGGCAGTACTCTATCCATCTGAGCTACAGGCGCATTTCGATGCGGCGCTCATGATAGGCAAAAAGCTGCGCAAGGTAAAGCAACGATTGTTATTTGAGTAAATGTTTATCCACAAATGACTATATATTCACCTGCTCACATTGTGGTGATGATCATATCGTTGCTTGCAACGCTAAGTTTCCCATTTAAGACATTTTATTTGCTCATTGCCTTGCATTCTTCGTTTAAAATACCATTTCTATATCATTCATTAGTAAATCAGATTGGCAGCTGTTTTGCCCTCATGCATGCATATTTAAAGAGAGATCGTAATGACGGATGCACTGGTTCTTCGTAACCTCACCAAAACCTATAAAAGTGGACTGCAAGCCCTCAAAGGAATTGATCTCACAGTTGCTCAAGGTGATTTCTATGCCCTGCTTGGCCCTAATGGTGCCGGCAAATCAACAACGATCAGCATCATCAGCTCGCTGACACTCAAAACCAGTGGAAGTGTAGAAATCTTTGGCTACGATCTGGATAAAGAGGCATCAAAAGCCAAACAGTGCATCGGTGTTGTTCCACAAGAATTCAACTTCGGCATGTTTGAAAAAGTATTTGATATTCTGGTCACTCAAGCGGGCTATTACGGCATCCCTCGCCCGCTGGCGATGCAGCGTGCCGAAAAATACCTGACCCAACTGGGTCTTTGGGAAAAGCGCAATGTGCAAGCACGTCTCTTGTCAGGCGGTATGAAACGTCGACTGATGATTGCCCGTGCAATGGTGCACGAACCACGGATGCTGATTCTTGATGAACCGACCGCTGGTGTTGATATCGAATTACGCCGTTCAATGTGGGATTTCCTAACCACCTTAAATGAACAAGGTACTTCAATCATTCTGACTACACATTATCTTGAAGAAGCCGAAGTTTTGTGTAAACGCATTGCGATCATCGATAAAGGTGAGATTAAAAAAGACACCGATATGAAGAGTCTGTTGGCGTCACTTTCAGTCGAGACTTTTATACTGGATCTGCGCTCACCGCTTGAAACATTGCCGCAAATCAATTTAGCCGGGATCACCCTTGAACAAATTGATGCCAATACTCTTGAGCTCTCCTTAGAGAAAAATCACTCGCTCAATGATGTCTTTGACGTACTGACCGCCCAAGGCATTACGATTTCAAGTATGCGCAACAAATCCAATCGCCTCGAAGAACTGTTCGTGGGTCTCGTCGAAAAGAACTTAAAAGGATAAGTCATGAACCGCTCACAACTTTGGATTGCCTTTACGACGATCGTGATTAAAGAAGTTCGTCGTTTTATGCGAATTTGGTCGCAAACTTTATTGCCTCCAGCAATCACGATGACTTTATATTTCGTTATTTTTGGAAATTTGGTCGGTAGCCAAATCGGCTCTACGCATGGCGTCTCTTACATGCAGTACATCGTCCCAGGTCTAGTGATGATGGCGATCATTACCAATAGCTATTCCAACGTCGTTTCCAGCTTCTTCGGTGTCAAGTTCCAGCGCTCTATTGAAGAACTCTTGGTGAGTCCTGTATCGCATCATGTGGTCTTGCTCGGTTTCGTCATGGGTGGCGTCGCTCGTGGGCTTCTGGTTGCTATCATCGTGACGATTTTGTCGCTGTTTTTCACCCATCTGGGTATTCAACATGTGGGTATCGTTGTCTTTACGGCCTTTGTGACCGCCGTCTTGTTCTCGCTCGGTGGCTTTATTAACGCCGTGTATGCGCGTACTTTTGATGATGTGAGTATCGTCCCGACATTTGTGCTCACCCCTTTGACCTATCTGGGTGGTGTGTTCTACTCCATGGATCAGTTATCTCCATTCTGGAAGACGCTATCTCTGATCAACCCTATTGTTTATATGGTCAACGCCTTCCGTTATGGCATCTTGGGTGTCAGTGATGTAAACGTTTGGGCATCACTAGGGTTCATTAGTATTTTCTGCGTGGCAATGTATTTCTTTGCTTATCGCTTACTGCATAACGGTACAGGAATGCGTGCATGAGTGTTAATGATTCTGCGCTGGGTCAAGAAACAGTCTATCCAGATCACTACAACCCCACTTTGCTTTTCCCGATTGCGCGTGCCGAAGGGCGCGCGTTATTAGGCGCTACTTATCCAGAGACCGTCAATCAAGGGGTAGATATCTGGCATATCTTTGAACTCTCTTGGTTAGATCGATCTGGTAAACCTGTTGTGGCGGTGGGTCGTATGACCTTGCCCGCAGACTCGCCCTATCTGATTGAATCAAAGTCTCTGAAACTCTATTTTAATAGTTTAAACTTTGAGACCTTTGCTGATCCTGATGCATTCCTTGCAGTCGTGATTAAAGACCTCTCTGCAGCAGCGCAGGCACCAGTGCAACTAGAACTTCTGGGTGTTGATGAACTTACCACTCACTTACCTCAGGGTATTTATCTTGATGGGTTAGCCACCACGCAATCACCCTCTCCCACTGAACCCGATGCCAGTTTATTGATGCTGGCTGAGGGTACATCCGAGATCGTTGAGGAAACGCTCTACTCGAATCTATTGCGTAGTAACTGCCCTGTCACTGGGCAACCCGATTGGGGCACCGTTTTTATACGTTATCGTGGAGCAAAGCTCTGTCAAAGTAGCTTATTGACCTATATCATCTCGTACCGTAAACATAGCGGTTTTCACGAGCAATGTGTTGAGCAAATCTTTGCTGACATTTGGCAATATCTAAAACCCGAAGCACTGGCAGTACACGCCCAATACACAAGGCGCGGTGGACTCGATATCAATCCTTGTAGGACCTCAGATTTGCGCTGGCTTCCGCAAGTGACTCGACTGGCTCGGCAATAATTTGACTCGACAAGCTCAGCTTGAAACAACAGAATAGCGTGCGCTTAAAAAGCTACCGTCACCAATAGCGAGGGGGCTCTATTTTTATTTGATACTTTTTATTTAAAATCAAGTATCTAAATTTAGAACAAGCTATATTTTTTATAAAGACATCTTTAAGAGGAAAGACTTATGACAGCTTATTTTGGTTTTACACCGTCAGAAACACTAAAAAGCAATATCGAAAAAGCGTTGGTACAGGCCAAAACACCGTCAACCGAACCTTTATATGTCATTCGTGACCTCGTATCACTCGGCATTACGGATGAACTGATTGACAACGTTCTCGTGCAATTGGTTCATATGCTTCCGCCTAGCGACAAAAAAGAAACCATGGAAAAGCTCGCTAACTTTATTAAAAGCACTGTTCACGTCCTCATGAAACAACTCCTAAATAAAGACCCGAATGAACAAGTGCTCAAATCAACTGAATTCCTGGCACTCAGCAGCAATACCCATGAAGGGCAACTTAAAGTGGGTACCGTTCTGCCAGATGCATTAGTTGCACAGATGAAAGCTTCATTTGCTGAAGTTTTTGCAGGCAATGGCAAAGCGGTACGTCCAGCTCTTGCGGAACAATTCAAATTGTTCTCTGATGTCATGATCAAGCACTTCATGGTTGATTTTAACCAAACGCTGGATCTGGGCATGTTCAAACGTAAAGCATCTAGCCTTGCACAAAGTGGGATCACAAAGGCATTGCACGTTGCGATCGATAAACTCGTTCCTAGCTTAACCCAAGACGAACTACTGGCATTCACTAAGCATTACGATGCGTTGATCTACACCGCGTAAGAACTCACCCACGGAAGTCGCTTTAGGTTGCTCAAACATGTCTGATTATCATCACTACCGCTTTTTGCGTTACGCGCCGCGCGATGGTACAACCATGCAAATGCAGCCTGGGCGATGGACGCGAATGCATCTCGACCCATGGCTATTGGGATTACTCTTAATAGCAGCAACTTTTGGTTTGATTGTCCTTTATAGTGCTTCTGGACAAGATGCAGACATGGTCACACGCCAAGCCATTAGTTTCGGCATGGCATTTGTGGTCATGATTACACTGGCCCAAGTACCGCCCAAGATGTATGAAGCTTTTTCTCCGTGGTTCTTCGCCATGGGGCTCGTTCTATTGATTATGGTCGCATTGATTGGACAAGTCTCTTTAGGTGCAAGGCGCTGGCTAGGTGTCCCCGGTTTATTTCGCTTCCAACCCTCTGAGTTTCTCAAACTCGCCATGCCGATGATGATGGCGTGGTATTTATCTGGGCGAGTTCTACCTCCCAGTTGGAAGGTCGTACTGACTGGCTTACTGCTCATCGCTATCCCTGCGGGTTTGATTGCCAAGCAACCCGACCTGGGTACAGCTATTCTGGTGAGCGCCAGCGGCTTGTTTGTGCTTTTCCTCGGTGGACTGCCTTGGTGGATGATTGGCGGCTGTGTCGTCGCTCTTGGCGCAGCATTACCCATCGCATGGGAATTCCTACTCCATGATTATCAAAAACAACGCGTTTTAACCCTATTCGATCCAGAAGCGGACGCCTTAGGTACGGGCTGGAATATTATTCAGTCTAAAACCGCTATTGGCTCAGGCGGTTTAATGGGTAAAGGTTACCTGCAAGGTACCCAATCTCACCTGCAATTCCTGCCTGAAGGACATACCGACTTCGTTATCGCGGCCTTTTCTGAAGAGTTCGGCTTAGTCGGCGTCACCCTCCTTCTTCTTCTATATAGTGCATTAGTAGGCCGCGCACTATTTATTGCTTTTGAAACATCCAGCACCTATGGCCGTTTGCTAGGGGGTGCGATTGCTATGTCGTTTTTTGTCTATGTTTTTGTGAATGTCGGTATGGTGAGTGGTATTCTGCCTGTCGTAGGTGTACCACTGCCTTTTATTAGCTACGGCGGTACGGCATTGATTACATTGATGAGTGGGTTTGGACTACTCATGTCCATTCGAACTCACCGCTAGTCATCGAAAAATCTCTAGTTAAGATTTTCATACGATATTTACAGCTTATTAATAGATACAGATAGCGGTGCTCGCCGCCTTTGAGGGATTCCAAATTGAATCACATTAAATTTATAACAACTATGGTTGCATCCGTTGCGCTTAGCACTAGTGCTTATGCTGGGGATTTTGATTCAGATCCCGCATATCCCGCCTTTCGCGATCAGATGGTCCGCCAATATCAATTTGCACCAGAAGATGTTGATAACATCATGATCAATGCCCATCTGAAACCCAATATTCTGGCGGTGATGGCAAAACCTGGCGAAAGCAAAGAATGGTATCAATACCAACCGCAATTTATTACCGAAGCCACAATTAATAAAGGCCTCGCATTTCAGACAACCTATATAGAAGCTTTAAATCGTGCTGAAAGCACCTATGGTGTACCTGCTGAGATCATTTTAGGGATATTAGGCGTAGAAACTGGCTTTGGCGGTCATAAAGGCTCTTTTCAAGCCTTAGACGCCTTGTCGACCTTAGCATTTAAGGATACACGTCGCCCCGACTACTTTAAGCAGGAACTGGCTGAACTCCTCGTCTTTGCACGAGATGAAAAAATTGATGTGACCACAATCAAATCCTCCTATGCAGGCGCGATTGGCTATCCTCAATTTATGCCCAGCAATATTCGCCAGTATGGTGTTGATTTTGACGGTAGTGGGCGTATAGACCTCGTTAATAGTCCTATCGATGCAATTGGCTCTATCGCTAACTATTTAGCCTCCCATGGATGGCAAAAAGGAAAACCGATCGGTTATCGCGCCAAGTATGAAGGCACTGATGATAATCTCATCATTACCAAGGATCTGACCCAGCCTCGTCCAGCAAGTGAGCTATTTGCACTGGGACTGACACCGATTACCGCACCAGTAGCACCGACCGATCTCGTTTGTGGCGTGCGCTTAATGGGGGATACAGGCCCGCTATACTGGTTTACCTATCCAAACTATCAAGTGATTACGACTTATAATCGCAGTCGCTTGTATGCAACAGCGGTTTGGCAGTTAGGTGCAGCCATCCGTGCCAGAGGAGCTAAACTGGTCATGCCTGACCTAGATGCGGCGAAAACGCCATAAAAATCTTCTCGCAGTCGGCCAAAAAATCAACAAATTTTGATTTTTGAAATATATTGTTACTATTTTGTTCAAAAAAACAGCACAAATGATGCCGTTATGTAAAAACATCCCATATTCGGGCATTTTTTTAGACAATTTCGGATTTGGACAGTAGGATGTGTCTTCATTGCTACATTTTATATTAAGCCAAACTTGAAGATGGTGGTTGATAGCAACATCCAGCAACCGCCTTCCAAAGGAGCATGTTTATGCGAATAACACTGACAACGCTAGCTGTACTCGTAACACTGACTACTTCTGCTCATGCAGAATTAGTACAATCGCAATCGCTGACAACGCCATTCGATGTACCGAGCCTTGCGTCCAATGCACTTTCACGTGATAGCAAAACCGTGAATGCAACTACACTCGCTCTCGCAACGACACCAACGCTTGCCACCACACGCGATACAACGAGTTCAGACAACGTCGCAGTTGCCGCAAATGCAAATACTGTGGTTAAAGTCACTAACATTGATTCATCATCCGATGACAATGATCAACGTAGCGACAATCTCAGCGTTTTAGATCGTTTGAGTTCTGTGGCTAACGACACCGTTCGTAAGTTTAAACAAACCGGTATTGCTTCATGGTACGGTCATCAGTTTAACGGTCGTAAAACCGCTACTGGTGAACGTTTTGACATGAATGCAATGACTGCTGCGCATCGTTCGCTGCCTCTTGCCTGTTTTATTCGTGTCACCAACAAAGACAATGGTAAAAGCGTTATTGTAAAAGTCAACGACCGTGGCCCTTACTCAGGTAACCGGATCCTTGACCTTTCTTATGGCGCTGCTGAAAAACTGGGTATCGTCAATAAAGGCATGGGTAACGTCACCATTGAACGTGTAAGCGGCCCTAACCAATAATTCAATGTAATAAGCGATTATCACGAAAACCGCCCTTTAGAGGCGGTTTTTTTGTATATGCGCTATGATAGAGCACTAAAGAATATAGGGATAGGGAGAATCACATGCGGACCTTACAGAACTGGCTTGATGAATACAGTATCAGCCACCAGAATTCGCTCAATAAAAAAATCCACTGGGTCTGCGTGCCGCTCATCACTGCAAGCTTAATTGGGATCATCTGGAGCATAAACCCCGTTGCAACACTCCTCATCCTCGTTTTGATGATGATATTCTATGCTCGCCTCTCTATCCCTTTATTCTTCGTTATGGCGGTGTTTTCGGCAATCGTTGTGGTGTTCATCACCATACTCGCTGGGCCGCTGATTACAGCCTTCTCATCACCAATTTGGTTTTATATCGGTCTATTTGTTATCGGCTGGATTGGACAGTTCTACGGCCATAAAGTCGAGGGCAAAAAACCCTCTTTCTTTAAAGATCTACAATTTTTGTTGATTGGACCGGCTTGGTGCGCAAGCTATCTCATGAAAAAAATTAAACTCACGCCCTAACTCCTAGAAACAACATTTGCAACCATAAAAAAAGACATCTAAATGATGTCTTTTTTATGCTCTGTACAGGCTATATATTAATTTGTTCGATGTGATGTCGCTTCAATACGAACAACTTGAGGTTTGGTCAGATAAAACTCCGCATCCGCACCATAAACACTCTGTAGATAATCGATATTCGTTGGTGGAGCGACATAAACCTGATCGACGTTACCCGCCCATTTAAAACTGTAATTTTCGGCACCAAATGGAATTTCTATACCGGAGTTAGCAACCCCATTAGGGACACCTGCGACATCAGAAACACCTAATGAACGAATCCTTTGCTCAACACCCGATAAAAGTGGGTTATTTAAGCCCTCTGGGGACTCTACCAACACTGACTGTGCATTTTCAAAAGCGGTCGCAGACGTAGCGTCTGAATTGCCAGCCGCAGCAGACTGACGGTCAGCTTCTTTCTTGGTGAGATAGGGAGACTTGATCGGCACATCCAGAAATTTGGTATCTAATTCAGCATCGGTCAATTGTGACGCAGCGTGAACGGGTGCGAACGTGGTTGCAGAAGCAATCATGACGGCGATAGATAACTTTTTCACGAATACGGAGTAGTTTTTTGATTTTAGAAAATCACTCTCCGCGTCCTTCATTCGAGGGGACACTTCCATTTTGCTAGACTCCTGTCCAAGCACAACAACGCTGAGGAATTATTATATTGTTTAATGAATCTATCAAATATTATACAAACACGCAACCGAAGAGATCATTATTAATGTAGCGTATTCTGAAAATAAAAAAAGACGAAGATCACTTCGTCTTTTCATTTGCTTCTAATCACTTAACAAACCAAATAGTTAACCATTTAGTTCATTAATGGAATCGAGCGCGTTCAAACTTTAATGAATTACTCTGATCCGAATCAGCACTGACAGTAATGGTATCACCAGCACCAAACTCACCCGATAAAATACGCGAAGCCAGCGGGTTTTCAATCTCGGCTTGAATCGCGCGTTTCAATGGGCGGGCACCAAACACTGGGTCATAGCCAACCTTAACCAATTGATCAAATGCAGAATCATCAAGCACTAAATCAATCTCACGATCCGCCAAACGCTGACGTAAACGATCCAGTTGAATATCCGCAATCCCTCTGATCTGACTTTGGCCCAATTGATGGAAAACAACCACTTCATCAATCCGGTTGATAAACTCTGGGCGGAAATGTTCCCCAACCGCCTCCATAACAACCGCTTTGACCTGATCAGCAGGAGCATCGTCTCCCAGCTCGCGTATAGCAGCCGAACCTAGATTACTGGTCATGATTATCACAGTATTTTTGAAGTCTACAGTACGGCCTTGTGAGTCCGTCAAACGCCCATCATCCAAAACCTGCAATAAGATATTGAAGACATCGGGATGAGCTTTCTCAACCTCATCAAGCAGCACGACACTATAAGGCTTACGACGCACTGCCTCAGTCAGCGTCCCACCCTCTTCATAACCGACATATCCTGGAGGGGCACCGACCAAACGACTGACAGAGTGTTTCTCCATAAACTCACTCATGTCGATTCGAATCATGGCATCATCGCTGTCAAACAAAAAGTTCGCCAAGGCTTTGCTAAGTTCGGTTTTACCCACACCCGTTGCTCCCAAAAAGAGGAACGAGCCACTAGGACGATTCGGATCTGACAATCCAGCACGTGAACGACGTACCGCATTAGAAACTGCAACAACAGCTTCGTTCTGCCCTACGACTCGTTTATGCAGCTCAGTTTCCATATGTAAGAGCTTCTCGCGCTCACCCTGAATCATTTTACTGACAGGAATACCCGTAGCCGCACTAACGACTTCCGCAATCTCCTGATCAGTCACTTTATTGCGCAGCAGGGTTGGTTTTTCTGCATCTTCATCTTTTTGCCCTTGTGCCAATTGTTTATTCAGCTCAGGAATCACACCATGTTGCAGACGAGCCATTTCGGCATAGTTGCCTTCCCGCTCAGCCTTTGCAAAAGCAATACGCGCATTTTCGAGGTCTTCGAGAATTTGTTTACCACCTTTATCAATTGCCTTTTCTGCAAGCCAAACCTCATTTAAATCTGCATACTCTTTTTCCAACTGTTCAATCTGAGTATCGATCAAACGCAATTGACTACGTGCATCCTCATCATTTTTGAGGACTTCACGTTCCATCTTTAACTGAATTAAACGGCGCTCAAGCTTATCCATAACCTCAGGTTTACTGTCCATCTCCATACGCAGACGACTCGCCGCCTCATCAATCAGATCAATCGCTTTATCCGGTAAGTTGCGATCGGTAATGTATCGATGCGACATCCGTGCAGCTGCAATAATCGCCGAATCTTGAATTTCGACTTTATGATGCAATTCATAACGCTCTTTTAAACCGCGTAAAATTGCAATCGTATCGGCAACGGAAGGTTCATCAACAATCACTTTTTGGAAACGACGCTCAAGCGCAGCATCTTTCTCAATATACTGACGATATTCGTCCAAGGTTGTGGCACCAACGCAGTGCAACTCACCACGTGCCAGTGCGGGTTTGAGCATATTGCCCGCGTCCATCGCACCATCGGCTTTACCAGCACCAACCAAAGTATGCAGTTCATCAATAAACAAGATGACCTGCCCTTCTTGTTTGGCCAAATCGTTTAAGACTGACTTTAAACGCTCTTCAAATTCACCGCGGAATTTTGCGCCTGCAATCAAAGCACCGAGATCTAAAGACAACACCTTCTTATTTTTCAATCCTTCCGGCACTTCACCATTGACGATACGTTGGGCAAGACCTTCCACAATTGCTGTTTTACCTACACCTGGCTCACCAATGAGCACAGGGTTATTTTTGGTGCGACGTGCAAGCACTTGAATGGTGCGTCGAATTTCATCATCACGACCAATCACCGGATCAAGTTTCCCTGCTAGAGCACGCTCAGTCAGATCAATCGTATATTTAGAAAGAGCCTCACGTTGATCTTCTGCATTATTGCTATTCACTTTGCTATCCCCTCGAACTTGCTCAATCACAGCACGTAAACGCTTGGCATCACTACCAGCAGCCTCAATGATTTTCTTGGTTTCACCTTGTTCAGCGAGTGCTAGCAGTGCCCACTCACTGGCAATATAATCATCACCAGCTTTTTGGGCAAAGCTATCCGCAAGATTCAAGATTCTGACCGCTTGAGGGGTCAAGTTAATATCGCCATTTGGTGTTGCTAATTTTGGTGCATCAGCAATGGCTTGACGCAAACGCGACTGCAGCGTTTGTATATTTGCACCCGCTTGAGTGAGCAAACTGACATTCGCTGGCTCGTCCAGCAGACTTGCTAAAATGTGTATTGCTTCAATCCCTGTATGATCAAGACCTGCCGCAAGGGATTGAGCATTGGATAACGCTTGTTGCAACCGATCTGTAAACTTTTCAAAACGCATATATTTTCCTCATCAGCTGTGAAGCGGTGCCACAATTGGACAACCGCACTCTTTTATGATTTGAGATAATCTATAAATGCGTAGTAATAGTGCTTTTTTCAAGCACCTATATATAAAAAAATTCAAATTTATACAAAAAAAAGAGCCATTGCGGCTCGATTACAGACTATAGATTTCGAAAGTAAAATAATGATTTCACGTATGAATAAAGATTAAATGCATTCAATATGTAAAAAAGACTGTTCGGTTCAACGAAGACTCATGACATAACGTTTTTTATCAATCTCAGGCTCGGTTGTTGTCGAGGCTTGACTTGGCTCTGGCTCTTTTGCACTCATCGCAGAAGCGACAGAATTGCCTATGGAACGTAGCAATGACACTGAATTCGTCGACGCAGTCGACGCAGCAGTTGGCTCAGGTGCAGGCTGATGAGTCGGGTGAGCATGATCCGAAGCAGGATGGTGTAGTACAGGAACAATGGATGCATAAGCCTCATCACCATGCCCTAAGCGACCAAACCGAGACCGTAAAGTAAGAGATAGCATGATCAACTCATCGTTCTCTAAATCCGTGTCATCAAACTCCTCAGCAATATCCAGCATTGCTGATTGATATTCAAAATCAGTCAGAAACCGTTCTATTTGTACTGATTGATTGTGCATCTTGCGCATCAACAACTTGAATCGTCCTAGTTCTTGCAATTGATCACGATTTAACATCAATATCCCCTAAATTTTGTTTATGAAGGATAAACAGTGCGTTACCCACACAAAAAATTTATATCACGGGAAACAACAAGCAATTCACATACCAACTATTGACTTTCTGTAATTAGTGATAATTAGTTCACAATTTCTCATAATTAACCACGACGATAGGTCATAATCTTGCCTTTAAAAAGCAGTCTATCGGTTTGCTCGATTGATGCTTTTGCCATGCTATAAATATAATTTAACCCCTCCATCGCACGCGTAAACTCACGCTGCTGACGACGATCAGGATCAATAATAATCACCTCAACTTGAGGCTTAGAATGGCGGTGGATAAATGCAGACAATAAAGCGGGATGATTTGGCTCATACAGCAAATCACTACCAATAATCAGATCGAATAAACCTAACTCAGGCTGTAACTTTTCCCAGTCACACAGTGCAAAGTGCATAGGCTCAAGATGATTAAGCATCACATTAATCGCAAAGAAATCTTGTGCAATCGGATGATAATCACTGGCCGTAATGTCTGCACCGCGCTGATGGGCCACTAAACTGGCAAGCCCTAACCCACAGCCCAACTCCAAAATACGTAATCCATCCAATTCATGAATACTGATTAATTCAGCGAGTATTACACCAGAAGGCCATAAGCTTCCAAACAGCGGCCATGTGGATGATGATATGCCTGCACGTTCAGCCACGCCTTCTGGATCTGAAAATTGTTGTTTATCTTTGAGTGATTGAAGGGTAAAAGCGTGATCACCTACAATAACTGTACTAATTTTGACTTCAACAGGAGGCGTCGGAGGGAGTATGGGCAGCAAATGCATAATATGCTCAATGATTTATAAAAAAGTTTATGAATCATGAGCACATCGGAAGGGGCAATGTGGATGCGATACGGCTGCATAACAATCACGCCCGCAAAAATGAACACATCCACAGAAGAACTGTAAGCGTACAGGATTATGCACCCAGCAGCCATGTTTGAATTGTTGTCACAACCTGTGGCCACAGACAGAGGGATCGCAGCTAGAAATTAAATTAAAAAGAAAATACGCTAACATAATGAATTTTAATAATGAATAAATGAAAATTTATCATCTCTAACGCCATAAATTAAATTCAGTCGTTCAAATCCTGTCATCCTAACTTGGCACTCTTCATGCTATATTAATCAAACTAATTACAATTAACGATGAATCAGCATTGATTGCTGCATTCCTAACAAGGAGAAGGGGTTATATATGCGTGCGCTAGGCCCAATTGATTTACTATTTTTAACACTAGAAAGCCGCAAACAACCCATGCATGTGGGTGGCTTATTTTTATTCAAACTGCCTGAGCATGCGCCTTCAGATTTTGTTTGGCAATTCGTACAATCTATTCGAGCATCCACAGAAAAACCAGTCCAACCTTTTAACCAAGTCCTGAATGGATATTTTTGGGACAAGGATGATGACTTCGATATTGATCAACATTTTAGACATATTGCATTACCGCAGCCTGGACGTATTCGAGAACTCTTGACCTACGTTTCTCAAGAGCATTCAGCACTGCTTGACCGTGCAAAACCACTATGGGAATGTCATGTCATTGAAGGTATTGAAGACAACCGCTTTGCCATGTACTTCAAAATCCATCATGCACTCACCGACGGCGTCGGCGGTATGAAGCTAATTCAGCGTGCTCTCTCCCCTTTCCCTGTCACCGAAGATATTGTTCCCCCTTGGGCAGTCAAAGATACACGGCATAAGAAAGTTGGGATTACTTTGAGTAAAACCACGCAATTTCTGAATACCATTGCCAAACAAATTCAAATTGCACCCAATGTCACCCGTGAAGTGTATACAGCCATTACTCAGCGTAGCGACCCAAACTACGTGTCAGTTTTTCAAGCACCACGTAGTATCCTGAATCAGCCTGTATCTGCATCACGTCGTTTTGCTGCACAATCCTATGATTTACAGCGCCTGCGCGATATCGCAAAAAAACTCACCAAGTTTCTAGGCGAAAGTGTGACGATTAACGACATCATATTGGCGATCTGTTCAGGAGCGATGCGTGCTTACCTCAGCAATCAAAATGCCCTGCCAGCCAAACCTTTAATTGCGATGGTTCCGGTTTCAATCCGTCAAGAAAATGATGACAGCGGTAATGCGATTGCCATTATTCTGGCCAATCTCGCTACGCACCTGAATGATCCACTTGAACGACTGAATGTGATACGCGCCAGTATCAACAATGCCAAACAGCGCATGAAACGAATGACCAGTGGAGAGCTGTTAAATTATACCGGCATCGTATTTTCCATGGCGGGTCTAAATCTGGTGACGGGTGCTGCACCCAAACTACAATCCTTCAATATCGTAATCTCAAACGTACCGGGTCCTAAAGAAACTTTATACTGGAATGGTGCCATGCTGGATGCGCTCTATCCGGTATCCATTGTTATGGATGGTCAAGCGACCAATATCACTTTGACCAGTTATCGCGATAAGCTAGAAGTCGGCATTATTGCATGCCGGAAGACACTGCCAAGCATCCAAAGTTTGCTGGGATTGCTAGAATATGAAATCGTGATTTTGGAGCGGCTCACTTCAGACATCTCTCTAGATGAGTAATATTTTGATTTTTAAATGAAATAACCCCAAGGTCATCAAGTATGCCCTTGGGGAATGAAATTCATAAAATGTTGTAAAAACCCCAACATTTGTCGTATTTTTTTGGTAGAATGCGCGCCAAGCTACAACTGCCAGGAATCCCCTAATGAGAGCTGATATTCATCCAGACTACCGTCCGGTACTGTTTCACGATACAACTGCTGACAAATTCTTTTTGATCGGTTCAACCGTCAAGACTGCAAAAACCCATACACATACCGATGGCGAAACCTATCCATATGTTTCTTTGGATATTTCCAGTGCATCGCACCCATTCTACACTGGCGAAACTCGTCAGATGAAGACTGAAGGCCGTGTCGCTAGCTTCAACAAACGCTTTGGTCGTTTTGCGAAGAAAGGCGCTGAAGGCGCAGCTGAATAATGTGACATGCTGCATTGCAGCATAAATCATAAAAAGCGCATAAAAACCGGACCACTTGAAGAAAGTGTCCGGTTTTTTTATTTCTCTGAAAACTTCAACTCTCCAGCCCAAGCAATCACCCTACATGCTAATCTCGTATATCCTACCGCTGAATTAACTTCCCCTCCTCTATTTCATCTCAATACGGATAATTGAAATGAATATAAAAGGCATTCAGCCAATTATAAGATTTTTGTCCTGTATACAAATTCACATCCTGTGTACTGTCTCGAATGCATCCCCGAGGACCACACAATGGCCCATAAGGTCCACTATATCCTTTCGGTGGTAGGATTGTTGCACGCATAGCATACGACAACCGCACGGATTTTCCTGATGGTGCAGCAGAAAGATTAAATTGCAAGCTATGATCACCGACTACAGATATAGAGGAAATTCTTGAAGAGAAATCTGAATAATCATCGAACCAAAAGCCTAAGCCTCCGCCCAGACCAATGGTCGAAACCTGAGTTGATGATGTATCGATTACAATGGGTAGGATCGGAACATCAAATTCTAAAATAAATTGCTTCTTACTGATCCAACGCAAAGAGTCCCTAATCGGCTTAAATGCACGCCAACCAGAACCAAAGCACTCTGCCAAAATTGCTTGAGCACAGCGCTGCCCTAATTCATTTTGCCCTTTATTATCCATATGAATCTGATTTAAGCCATTTCCACTAGTCGGCATCTGATAAAAAGGCCCAGCTAAGCGATTGTTACCATCCCCATCCATCTCGATAGAAGCCTGCTTGACGTGCTGATTAAATGCGCCGTCTGGCTCGACACGACTATTCACCGAACCCGCAATTTGTACCTCAAAAAAAATAATATCCTGAGTCTGACCTGTGATGGCCTTGATATCCGCAGTCATATCACGCTCACGCTGCTTAAGCATAGCCCTGCGTGCATTAACACTCAGATTAAGCGTATTTGCGTTATCACTTTCACCTTGGATCCAAAGCATGGCCAATTGTATATATTGCCTGCCTTCAGATTGTGCGATATCAAAAGCACTTTGAATCGCAATGAGCGTATTGGCATACCAACGCGAACCGCGCTTCAGATCGGCATATGAAGCCGAACCTTGTGCACAAACAAATGCTACAAACGTGGGGAGAAGATTAGTAGCCAGACTCATTTTTTGAAGAAGATGATTAACCAGACTTGTACATAGGGTCTCCCCGCCGATATCCGTGCGCGATTCTAGAAGAGGAATAAATTTTGTCGATATGGCACCAGACTGACGAGGATTCACGCCATCCAGCATCAGTGCATTCAAAGGATAGATCGGTTTCGAGGCCAATATAGGGTCATGGGCCAATAGCCACTCAGGATAACCTGCTGGCTGAGTTTCCAAATGCCCATTACTGGAACCATAGGCATTCGACTGGCCATTAACACCAATACCATAGATCACATTGTCCGAACTGATCGAAACGCGTGTCGGTTCCCCATATAAAGAGATGAGTGCGGATAGATCATAAGTGGGTGTCTTGCGGCTGGCTGCCATGAGTCATATTCCATATCAGCAAATGATTGACGATAAAGATAGGAGCTTTATCGATTGCATAAGTGCCAAAGCCCTATCCGTCAAACCATTGCTGAGTAGCCTAGCACCCCTGACGCACTTATCAAATATTGCATTTGTATGCGCTTGATCATCGCAACATGAGATGAAGAAAAAGAAATAATCCCCTCAAATCAACCGAAAACACCACTCATGGGTAAATACTCAATAAGATCACCAACATCAAATGTCTGACCAACCTCAACAACAGCAAAACCATCAGCCCAACTTGCAGACATCAACGCACCACTGCTTTGCATGCCGTGGGGTATCAATTGGCCATCAATCAAGCGCACCCGAAGATACTCACGCCGGCCTTGGCTTTTTAGACGTGCAAAACCCGCTGGCACTTTCACGCTTTGCGGAATTAATCGAACACGCTGGCCCTGCAAAGCCTTTAAATATGGTAAAACAACAATCAAAAAAGTAACCCAAACCGACTGAGGGTTTCCGGGTAAGCCAACCAAGGGAACGTTTCGCAGCCTAGTATTCACTTCGCCCCATACCAACGGTTTGCCAGGTTTGATAGCGATCTTCCAATTCTCAATACGACCAATTTGAGTCAGCACCGATTTTAAATGATCTGCATCACCGACAGACGCACCACCCGTAGTTAGAATGAGATCGCTGTCCGTCGCAGCAAGACTTAATATCTCTTGGAGCCGTTCAGGCTGATCCGGCACATGTTCAACCCGCATCAATTGAACGTTTAAAGATTTGAGCAATGCGGCAAGCATCGGGGCATTACTGTTATAAATCTGCCCTTCAACAAGAGGCTGACCGACTTCGATCAGTTCATCACCTGTTGCAATCACACTCACTTTAAGTCTTTGATACACATTAACAGTTGCTATGCCAAGGCTTGCCAGTAAGCCAATTTCTGCTGCACCTAAGCGTGTCCCTACAGAAAAAACCAATTGCCCCTTTGCAATGTCCTGTCCTGCACGACGTATATTCTCACCTTGAGCTGGTTGTTGATTGATTTGAATCGTAACCACATCATCTGTCACAGAATGCGTAACGTTCTCCTGCATAATCACCGTATCAGCACCACGCGGAATCGACGCACCCGTTAATATCCGCACGGCACTATCAGGCATGATTTCAGCTGATGCTTGACCTGCGTAAGTGGTATGACTCACCGTGAGAATTTGGTCTTGTAACTTGGTACTCCAAGCCAGTGCATAACCATCCATAGCGCTATTATCAAATGGGGGAACATCCATCCCCGAAATAATCGACTCCGATAAAACACGCCCTAAAGCAGCATCTAATGGACAGTTCTCATTTTCAGGTGCAGAAAGCTCCGCACTCGACAAAAGCTGAGCAATTAGGTCATCAACTGGTAGTAAATTTTGTGGGGAATAAGACATATTAAAAAAAGCATTATTTTAAGTGTGATTCAATTATAACGAGGTTTGTTTCACTTCATCAGCCATTTTGATCTAGGCATAAAAAAAGACAGGCTATACCTGTCTGATTAAATTAATTCTGAGTACACATACACTGAATACATTCACATCTTTAACTTTTCTATCCTTTTGCGTGACCCGCAAAGAAAAGTAAATCTTGATTGATATCAGTCGTATGGATTACTTATGCAGCGGCTTGATTGCAGCAACGCTTTTTCAATGACGCGAAAGCATCTAAAATCATCGCTTCGGTGATTTTGATTTCACGGCCTTGTTCATCGACCAAATGGCATACACCATAAGCGGCTTGCATATGAGTCACGCCCACTTGGACACTGTGGTTCGAATTACTTTGAACTGACTGTTGCATGATGAATCTCCTAAACTGGTGGAAATAACAAACTCTGTATTTCCGCTTCAAAGTCAGTATAGAAGTGATTCACCAAAGTGTACCGTGTTTTCGCATCGAACCTGTAACAGACTATAATAGATGAGAACAATTCCTAATTGCTTAAATTATCTCACTTTTCTATTTTAGTCCATTTATTTCAATAAAATATCAAACTAAAACAATATCATACTGCTCTTGCGTATAGAGGCTTTCTGCCTGAAATTTAATTACACGTTCAATAAAGTGCTCTAAATCAGCAACAGCTGCTGCTTCAGTCGATAATAATTTATCAATAATGGCATTGCTTGCAACTACAGTATAGCCACTAGGCGCTTGGTAAGCCCGTGCATAGCGCATGATTTCGCGGAAAATTTCATAACAAACCGTATCAGCAGTTTTCACATAGCCGCGTCCTTGGCAAGTGGGGCACATTTCACAGAGTAAGTGTTCTAATGACTCACGGGTACGCTTCCGTGTCATTTCCACTAAGCCAAGTTCAGAAACTTGCGTAATCTTTGTTTTGGCGTGGTCACGTTCAAGCATTTTTTCGAGTGCAGCAAGCACATCAGCTTTATGTGCCTCTTCCTGCATATCGATGAAATCGATAATAATAATCCCACCAAGGTTTCTGAGCCGTAACTGACGGGCGATAACATGCGTCGCTTCTAGATTGGTTTTGAATACGATGTCTTCGAGGTTACGTCCATTCACAAAGGAACCCGTGTTGACATCAATGGTCGTCATGGCTTCCGTTTGGTCGATCATCAGATAACCACCTGACTTCAAATCGACGCGCGATTGTAATGCCCGCTGTAGATCCTCTTCCACATTATGCAAATCAAAAAGTGGTCGTTCACCCGGATAGTGACTAATACGATCAGCAACCACGGGGACAAACTCTTTGGCAAACTCCATGATTTTGACATGTGCTTCGCGTGAGTCAACATAGATCTTAGCCGTTTCCTCACTGGCCAAGTCTCTCAAAATTCTTTCCGGCAGAGGTAACTCTTCGTAGATCAACGCTGTCGTTGCAGAAGTCCTACGCTCTTGAACATGTTTCCAGAGCTGCGCCAGATAGCGCATATCGCGTTCGATATCGGCATGACTCACCCCTTCAGCAGCGGTGCGTACAATAATACCGCCCGGAAGCTCACTGGCTTGTTGAATTTCTTCAATGGTCAATTTTAAGCGGTCACGCTCTTCGCTTTGTTCAATCCTTTGGCTGACACCAATATGCTGACCATACGGCATGAGTACTAAATAGCGCGAAGGAATGGATAAATCAGTGGTTAACCTTGCCCCTTTCGTCCCGAGCATATCTTTCATGACTTGCACTGTCACTTGTTGACCAGCATGCAGAAGTTCAAAAATATTCGGCGCAGGCTGGTTACGTGGCCAAACCATATCATTAACATGAAGAAAAGCCGTACGACTTAAACCAATTTCAACAAACGCGGCTTGCATACCTGGTAACACACGTACCACTTTACCGTTATAAATATTACCGACCAGATCGCGGCGAGTTGTCCGCTCGACAAATAGCTCTTGTGCACTTCCATTTTCAATGAGTGCAACACGGCACTCCATGGGCGTCACATTGATCAAAATCTCTTCGGTCATAACTTATTCAAGCCTTCGTTTCGCAACAAAAAATAGCAGCGTTAACAGTCCATATCACCTTTCTAAAGGTCTTTTAAAATGACTGATGAGTGCCAATGTCTCCACTAAAGGTAAACCCACAACATTACTATAACTACCATTAATGCGTGGAATATATGCAGCACCATAACCTTGGATGGCATAGCCCCCTGCTTTACCTATAGGTTCACCCGTATCCCAGTACTCTTGCATTTGCAGCTTATTTAACATCATAAAATCAACATCAGTTACAACGTTACATGTCACAATCTCTTCGCCACAAGCCACGGCTACACCCGTCATAACCTGATGTGTCCGCCCAGCCAGCAATTGCCACATCGAGAAAGCATGATCCCGATCAGTCGGCTTCGCAAGAATTAACCCATCAATCGTCACCGTTGTATCAGCAGCAATGATCAGCGTTTGTGATGAAAAATCAGGAACAGCCGCGAGTGCTTTTTGTTGTGCAAGACGAACCACATAATCTGCAGAAGACTCATCCGTATGCACTGACTCATCAATATCAATTGCTGCTGTCGTAAAGATAAGCCCAACTTGTTCAAGCAAGGCTTTACGCCGTGGAGAGGTCGAAGCGAGAACAATTAACCGTGACTCGCGATCAATATCAGCATCTGAACTTTGTATCGAGTGAGGCATTACACGCCTCGCCAGCGTTTGAGAAAAGTATAAATGAGCGGCCAAACAATGATACTGGGTAGCAAAGGGCCCCAGAACCAAAGGGATAACACATTACCGCTAATTCGCTGGAAAATAAAAAGGAGAATGAGATTCGAAAGCACGGCAACCGTCGAAATAATCCATAAATTCAAGAAAGTCAGCATACGCTTATTACGCATGAAAAACTTAGCAAGGAAGCTTAAGACCACAAAAACAAACGCATGCAGGCCCAACTGACTGTCCAGCATAAAGTCAGTCAATAACCCCACAAAAAAAGCGAACCAGATTCCACACCATTTCGGCTGTACCATCACCCAGAACAATGTGAGCATAAGCATCAGCTCAGGACGCCAAGCAAGCCAAGTATAAGGGACGGGATAAACAGTCAGAATTGTTCCAATCAACAGACTGACTGGAATTGGCAACATGGGGTCAGGCTTACTGAGCGAGCGACTGTCCTTGATCGAAGATGAGGGATTATTGCGCGACATAACGCGGTCCACTTGATTGCTGTTTAGTCGATTTAGGCTTAGCGGGTTCCGTATGCGGCTGCTCCTTTGCAAGCGGTGCTGAGAACAATAAGATCACATGATGTCCTCCCTCTAACTGAGCCAAAGGCTTGATCGCAATATCCGCAAATTCACTACTGCCATGATGCTGGATGGCGGACACGACACCCACAGCATAGCCTGCGGGAAAACGCTCGCCCAAACCAGATGTAAATAAACGATCACCGACTTGGACATCAGCAGTATTAGGTACATATTGTAGACTTAAGCGCCCACTATCCCCAGTACCCGCTAATATTCCGCGCATCCCAGTCCGCTCAATCCGCACGGATACAGCATTCTCTTTATCTGAAATCAGCAGGATACGTGCGCTATGCGCCAGCACCTCAACAACCTGCCCGACGACCCCTTTATCATCCAAGACCATTTGTCCAATAAAGACACCATCAACATCCCCGCGGTTAATCACGAGAATATGACGTAAAGGATCGGGGTCAGTACCGATAATTTCACTGATAATCATCCGACCATCAATAATCAACGGGGTATTAAGAAGACCGCGTAAGCGTGTATTTTCTGCAGAAAGTTCCGCCAATTTTTGCAAACGGACATTATTTTGCAAGCGCTCTGCTTTAAGTGCCGCATTTTCACGGCGCAGGACTTCTTCTGATTGAGCTTGCTCACTCAACCAATCGCCAGACAACACCGGGTAACTTGCAAAGACGTAGAGGGGATCAAGCGCAGCACGCGTCAACCTTCGGGCTGGGTCAAACCATTCGGGATGTTGCCAATCTGCAATCATCAGTACAATTGCAGCGACAGTCGCCAATACCAAAGGCCTAAAAGACTGGGCATCGCGGGCAAAAATATTCTGTTCCAACGATGAACGGCCTCACTTGCTATAAATCAAATTCGATTGAATAGCCTACTCAACGTGTAAACATACCGTTCAGTAGGCCCTACCTTGATCAATAAAAACGATCAAATGTTGTTTTTGTTTCTAATTAACCCACAAACAACATATCGTAGTTCGGGTTATCAAAGTGCTCCAGTACCTTGCCGCCACCACGTGTCACACAGGTCAGTGGATCTTCAGCGACAACAACAGGTAAGCCCGTTTCACGTGACAATAACTTATCTAAATTACGCAATAACGCGCCGCCGCCTGTCAACACGATACCACGCTCTGAAATATCAGCTGACAATTCAGGAGGCGTTTGTTCGAGAGCTGTTTTTACAGCGCTGACAATTGAAGACAATGGATCAGTCAATGCTGCTAGCACTTCATTCGATTTTACGATAAATGATCGTGGAACGCCTTCAGCCAAGTGACGTCCACGGACTTCGATTTCACGAATCTCGCCATCAGCATCTGGAAATGCCATCCCAATCTGTTGCTTGATACGCTCTGCAGTGGTTTCACCAATGATGCAGCCATGTTCACGGCGCACATAGTTGACGATACACTCATCAAACAGATCGCCGCCTACACGCAAGGAATCTGAGTAAACCGAACCGGACAATGAAATAATTGCAATTTCTGTGGTACCACCACCGATATCAACGACCATTGAACCTAATGCTTGCTCTACTGGCATCCCAGCGCCAATCGCAGCCGCCATTGGCTCTTCAATAAGGCGGACATCACGGGCACCCGCTTGCAATACCGCCTCACGAATCGCACGACGCTCGACAAGTGTAGATTTACACGGAACGCAAACCACGATACGTGGTGTCGGCGGAATCAAACGCTTTTCATGTACTTTATGGATAAAGAACTGAAGCATGGTTTCGGTGACTTCAAAGTCAGCAATCACACCGTCCTTGAGAGGACGAATCGCAGAGATATTGGCAGGCGTACGACCGAGCATTTGCTTGGCATCGAGACCTACGGCCGCAACGGTTTTATGGTGACCATTATGACGAATCGCCACAACAGTCGGTTCGTTGAGCACAATACCTTTGCCCGGCGCGTAGATCAGTGTATTGGCAGTGCCAAGGTCAATGGCTAAATCGGTTGAAAACAACCCAAACAGACGCTTCAGAATCACAGGACTTTCCAGAAAAATAGAGGCAAACAAGCAAGGTCGCAACTGTAACTAAAACTGGGCATTTGAACAAGACATGACTTGTGAATGACGTCTAACAATATCATCTTTTTTTATGTTTTTTTTAAAGCGAACTGAACAAGTCTTGCCAGAAAGGCTGATAAATTTGATGAAGTTTTATCAAAAAACAACAGCAAAGCCCCCAAAATACTGCTTAGATCACGCATAATATCGCATAATTTTTATTTCAATCATTTTTCTTAAATTTTAGGGAAATGATGTTTCACTCAATTGGTTTGTAAACAAGAGTATCGTATGACGGATTCAAACAGCGCTTCAACGAACAGCGCACTCAGCGCCACTGATATCAATAAAATTGCAAAACTGGCTCATCTGCAAATTACCGATGATGAATGTCAGCGTTATGCCGCCAGTTTGAATAATATCTTATCCCTGATGGATCATTTGCAAACCGTCGATACGACCAATATTGAACCGCTTAAAAATCCTTTCGATACCCCCCAACCACTACGTGATGATGTGGCCACGGAGCCCAATCGCCGTGATGTCTATCAAAGTGTTGCGCCTGCAACGCAGGATGGACTGTATCTGGTTCCCAAAGTACTCGACTGATTTTATTTTTCAAAGAGAATGCGATTTAAAACCAACTTCTCCAGTGAAATCTTTTATTTCTGCTTTTATTAAACGCATTAGACGAATTGGTTATGACTGAATTACATCGATTAGATATCCGCGAGCTTGCACAAGGACTCGCTAGCAAACAGTTCTCATCACTTGAGCTGACCCAGCATTTTTTAGCGCGTATTGATCGCCTAGATGCCAAGCTGAACAGCTTTATCACCGTAACACATGAGTCTGCACTCGCCAATGCACGCAGTGCAGATGCATTACGTGCTCAGGGCAATGCAGGCGTGTTAACGGGCATTCCTATTGCTCACAAAGATATTTTTTGTACTGAAGGGGTAAAAACCTCTGCGGGCTCAAAAATGCTGGATAATTTCATCTCCCCTTATAACGCCACTGTAGTGGCACAAGCCAATGCGGCAGGTCTCGTCATGTTGGGCAAAACCAATATGGATGAGTTCGCGATGGGCTCCAGTAATGAAAGCTCTTTTTACGGTGCAACACACAACCCCTGGGCCTTAAATCGCGTACCGGGTGGCTCTTCAGGTGGATCAGCAGCAGCCGTTGCAGCCGACCTTGCCCCCTTTGCAACCGCAACCGATACAGGTGGCTCAATTCGCCAGCCTGCGGCATTCTGCGGTCTCACAGGGCTTAAACCCACCTATGGCCGTGTCTCCCGATTTGGCATGATTGCGTATGCCTCTAGCCTAGATCAGGGTGGTCCCATTGCTCGAAGTGCAGAAGATTGTGCCTATTTACTTCAAGTGATGGCAGGGCATGATGCCAAAGATTCGACCAGCGTAGATCACCCCACTGAAGATTATGTGGCGGGTATCACTACAACCACCAACCCTGACAAACCGCTCCAAGGTTTACGCATCGGCTTACCGCATCAATACATCAAAGATGGCCTAGATGCAGATGTCAAAGCACGCGTGCTCGATGCGCTCAAAGTCTTAGAGGATTTAGGCGCAACACTGGTGGAGATCAATCTCACCACCTCCGATGCTGCGATTCCAGCCTATTACTTAATTGCACCCTCTGAAGCATCCAGCAACTTGTCGCGTTATGACGGCGTGCGTTTTGGACATCGCTGTGAGAACCCGAAAGACTTGATGGATCTATATACACGCTCACGCACAGAAGGTTTTGGCGATGAAGTGCAGCGCCGGATTTTAATCGGCACCTATGCGTTATCAGAGGGTTACTATGATGCTTACTATCTCAAAGCACAAAAAGTGCGTCGTTTAATTCAAAATGACTTCCTCAAAGCATTTGAACAATGTGATGTCATCGCAGGACCCACCGCGCCTACCGCAGCCTATGCCATCGGTGCCAAACAAGATCCGGTTGCGATGTACTTAGGCGACATTTACACCATCGCAGTCAACCTTGCGGGTTTACCTGCGATCAGTGCGCCTGTTGGATTTGATACCAGCTATAGCGGCCATGACAACTGCGCTCCCCTGCCTGTGGGACTGCAATTGATCGGGCCATACTGGTCTGAAAGCAAATTACTGTCGATCATTCATCAATATCAACAACGTACCGATTGGCATAAACAACGTGCGCCAATAGCAAGTGATGCAGGAGCAGCCCTATGAGTCTATTAGTCCAAGGCTGGGAAGTCGTCATTGGTTTAGAGATCCATTGTCAGCTAAACACACAAAGTAAGATTTTCTCGGGTTCGCCAACTGCATTCGGTGCAGAGCCCAACACCCAAGCCAGTTTGATTGACCTTGCCCTACCAGGCACACTGCCAGTGCTAAACCGTGAAGTGGTCAATAAAGCCGTACGCTTTGGTCTCGGTATCGATGCGGAGATTGGACGAGCATCGGTATTTGCACGTAAAAACTACTTCTACCCTGACCTTCCTAAGGGCTATCAAATCAGCCAGATGGATGATCCTATCGTCGGCAAAGGTCATGTCGATATCGTGCTGGAAGATGGCACAGTCAAGCGTGTCGGTGTGACCCGCGCTCACTTAGAGGAAGATGCCGGTAAATCATTACACGAAGACTTCGCAGGCATGACGGGTATTGACCTTAATCGTGCGGGAACGCCCCTGCTTGAAATCGTCAGCGAACCTGATATGCGCTCTAGTGCAGAAGCGGTTGCCTATGTGAAGACCATACACGCGCTGGTACGCTGGCTTGGGATCAGTGATGGCAATATGGCCGAAGGCTCTTTCCGCTGTGATTGTAACGTCTCAATCCGCAAACCTGGTGCGCCCGAATACGGCACACGCTGTGAGTTAAAAAACATTAACTCATTTCGTTTTATTGAACGTGCAATTGAAGCCGAAGTTGACCGTCAAATCGATTTGATCGAAAGCGGTGGGAAAGTCAAACAACAAACCCGCTTGTATGATCCAAACAAAAACGAGACGCGTGCGATGCGCAGCAAAGAAGAAGCGAACGACTATCGCTACTTCCCAGATCCGGATTTACTGCCAGTCGTCATCAGCGAAGCACAAATTGAACAGATTCGTAGCGAGCTCCCAGAGCTGCCAGAAGCTCGTAAATCACGTTTTGTCTCTGAATATCAGCTCAGTGATTATGATGCACGCATTCTGAATGGTGCACGAGAACTCGCTGATTTCTATGAAGATGCCGTCAAAGCGTCAGGCAACATCAGCCAAGCGAAAATCGTTGCCAACTGGGTCATGGGCGACTTGCTTGGCGCACTCAACAAGGCCGAGAAAGAACTGGCAGATTCTCCTGTGACTCCTGCTCAATTGGGCGGTTTGGTTGCGCGTATTGCCGATAACACCATCAGTGGCAAGATTGCAAAAGTGGTCTTTATCGACATGATGCAAGGCAATGGTGAATCAGCAGATGACATCATCGCAGCCAAAGGGTTGAAACAAGAAACCGATACCGGTGCCATTGAAGCCATCATTAAAGAAGTTTTGGCTGCCAATGAAAAAATGGTGGAAGAATATCGTGCAGGCAAAGAGAAAGCGTTCAATGGTTTGGTCGGCCAAATCATGAAAGCGTCTAAAGGCAAAGCGAACCCAAGCCAAGTCAATTCACTTTTGCTTGAAATGCTGAAGAACTAAGTCTTTTATTTTTAAATAGTTAAAAATAAAACCCGATTTAGTAAAAACTAAATCGGGTTTTATTCAATGGGGTTTGGTCAATAACAAATACACAATCATCTATGGACGAAGTGCAGGATGTTTTAAGGAGTGCCCTATTTCATAGACTTGCTCTTGATAGGCCGCTTTGTCCCGTGACAATCCCATTTCTCCATTCTGATAGGCCAATGCGAGTGTCTGAATCGCTTCAGGTAGCTCTAGCTCCGCAGCTTGTTTATATAAACTGAGTGCATCACGATCACTCTGCGGTACGCCTTCCCCATCACGATACGCGTTGGCTAACATAAACAAACTCACAGGCTGTTTCTGGTCTGCACCCACCTTAAACCACTTTGCAGCTTCTGCAGCATCCACAGGGATGCCATAACCATTTTTATAGATGACACCAAGGTAATAAGCCGCTGGTGCATACTTCTCCTCAGCAGCAGGTTTCAACCAAGTAAAAGCCTGATGATAATCCTGCGGCACTGAACTGCCTTGAAAGTACAACTTACCCAAGGCAAATCGTGCAGCATTATCCCCTTGAGCAGATGCTTGTTTAAGCCACTGAATTCCTTCAGCAACTTTATTCTGCTGAATAAGCGCTAAACCGAGGACACGTTGAGCCATCATCTGGCCGTCTTCAGCTGCGCTTGACAGACGCTTTACAGCCTCACTGTCTCGCCCGGCAATCGCTCTGACTTGCAGCTCTTCAATATCATTCGCGGATAATAGCGCTTCATGATGTTGCCATCGCCAAACAACTACAGCCATGACAATGAATGCCATGGCTGTAATGAAACTCATCCAACGTTTTTTTTGAAATCTCACTCAATCCATCCTTACTGTGCTTTAGATAGATCTAGTCCGTATACAGACAAGCCCTTGCCGCTGCCATCATCGTTCTGCAACACACTGATATAGTTCAAGCCAGCAGCCTGAGCCAATGCCAATTTATTTTGTGCAGAAGTAAAGGTAACAGGTCCAGCGGTCGTCACTTTAGTAAAGCTCCAGCTTCGATCCAGACCATTCTTCGCCCGTGTAATATTTTTGGCATTTTTGATATATGCAATCAACACATCGCGATTGGCATCAGGCGATGCATAGATGGTTTTACTCCCATCAATACCTGGGAAGTTGCCGCCACCACTCGCGCGGTAATTATTGGTTGCGACAATAAACTCTTGTGCTGAATTAATCGCCGCACCCTTATAGGTTAGGTTTTTAATCCGGCTATTAACGGGTTGAGTAACATCAATTTCATAATGGATGTCTGGGCTTGTAAACATATCAAAGTTATAACCGGGGAAATTACTGATTAAAGCTTGTGCTTGAGTTTTAGTTGGATCAATGGTATTAAAACGTTTTGCCGCTGTTTCAAGCCAATTTTTAATATCGCTTCCAGTTACTTTCACCGCATATACTGTATTTGGATACAAGTACAAGTCTGCAGCATTATTAATTGCAACAGGGCCCGCCATCACATCCGTGTAATCAGTCCCGCCTGCGAATCCGCTCTTGAACGGAGCACTCACCGATAGGACTGGTAGGCTGGCATATTGCGGCAGGTTTGCTTTGACATAGGTCGCCACATAGTCCGCTTGGGCTTGATTGACAATTTCAATGGCACCTGGATCGCCAACATCGGCAAAATAACTATTCATTTCATAATCAGAAGAACCGATCGGTGTCTTCACATAGGCAATCGTCGCCTTATGTTCAGCATCAATGGTCGCTCCGACTGTCGGATCAACAGCAACATAGGTCTTATCTGCGTTAATAATATTTCGTGCCTGAGTGACGGTCTTGGTCTTATCAACAACCCATGCCTTCCCATCATAATTCAATTCTAGTTTGATCAGACCTAGTGTCTTACCCCAGAAGTTCCCCATGACTGTCGGCACACCGTTTACAGTTCCAGCAGCCTTATCCACACCCGGTAAATTAAACTGACTGACCGTACTTGCTGCATCCGGGAAGGTTTGATGTGAATGACCAATCAACATGGCATCCACGCCAGCAACTTTCGATAAATAATAGCTGCCGTTTTCCATCGTCGGTGAATAAGGACCATTGTCCAAACCACCGTGAGAAATCACCACAATCAAATCTGCGCCTTTGGCTTTCATTTCAGGAATAAACTGTTCTGCCGCTTCCTTCACACCCACGGTATAGACTTTGCCATCCAACCAGCGCTTGTCCCAGCTCAGAATCGTAGGCGGTGTGAAACCAATGATTCCCACTTTGATTTCAGCATCAACGGTTTTGCCATCAGGCGTGGTTGCACTGACTTTCTTCGTCAGGATCTTATAAGGCTGAAATAAAGGTTGTTTTGTTTTAGCACTATAGACGTTTGCCAATACTTGCGGGAACTTTGGCCCTGCACATGCTTTTTGTTGACTTGGGTCAGCGATTCCATCGACATTAAACGTATTACCCGTCACTTGGTTCAAATAAGGCAGACCATAATTGAACTCGTGGTTTCCGATGCCACCACCCTCATAGCCAAATTGATTCATCACTTTGTAGATGGCCAATGTCTGATCGCAAGGGATAGGATTAACCAGCGCCTGATAATCAGACAATGCCGTTCCTTGTATGGTATCGCCATTATCAAGTAATAAGTTGTTTGGAAACTCCTTTCGTGCTGCGGAGATCAATGTCGCTGTACGCTCAAAGCCCAAAGATTTATCTTCGGCGAGTTTGAAATAGTCATAACTCATGACATTAGTGTGTAAATCGGTTGTTTCTAATAAGGCTAAAGTTGCTTTTGTTCCAGTTGCTGTTGTGCTTGCAGGCACTGGCACGCTCACAGGGCTATCATCACTACTTCCACAACCATGCAGCATTAAGCTTGTCACCATGAGGGCAAGGGGTAACAAAGGGAATTGGCGATTCATCATTGAATACTCAAAAAATATGGATGCAAGGAATGTAGAGAGTATTGATTACAACGCGATTACAATCACATTAAATATTCATGATCAAATGGATAATAAAAAAATGATTAAATTTACAAATAATTATTTATTTTCAGTAACATAAAAATACAGATAGATCAAATACAGCCAGACACTCACAATTACTTTCAACTTATTGGTAAATTTTACAACAACCTCCTTCACCAACGTAGACAACAAGATACTTGTCAAAATTTGTTAACCATTGAGTTATAAGTGACTCATGAAACCGTCATATTTTTAATGCACTATCCTATCTCTAGTTCACCTCCTTTGATGGAACCCTATCCTGTGCTCAAATATAATTTCCTCTTAGAAAAACAAGAAATTTCATTACTCAAAACCACTCTGCTGAGTGCTTTTATCTTTGCTCTGACGACACTCACAGGATGTGATGGTGAAGATGATATAAGCAGCGTTGCAAAAGATCCGATTTCCACACCCACCTTAACTGGCTTTGCAAGTCTTGCCGCTGCAACCTCTGCAGAAGGTCCAATATCGGGTCAATTTCTTGGAGGAACTTTATTTAATGGTGAGAAAGCGCCATTTGCCCAGCAGCCCGTTCAAGGCTTCTCAGGTGCCATAAAAAATCCAGATGGTACTTATACCGTACTGGCTGATAATGGCTATGGTACCCTACAGAATTCCGCAGACTTTCTCTTACGTCTCTATATTATCCAAACCAACCTGCGTACAGCGACTGGTGGAAGTGGATCGTTAAATGTACTGCGCCATATCCGCTTGCGAGATCCTAACAAGCGTATTCCATTTGCCATCGTCAACCACTTCACATCGGATCGTCTGCTCACAGGTGCAGATTTCGATCCTGAGTCCATTCAACGTGCGCCAGATGGCACATTCTGGATTGGTGATGAATTTGGACCATTTTTATTGCATTTCAGTGCGGATGGCATACTACTGGATGCACCCTTTGCACTACCCGATCCAACACATGAGGGAGAAATCCTGCGTTCCCCACAAAATCCCTATAGTGAAGAAAGCAGTGCCTTAAGAATCATGAATGCCGTTACGGCACATGCCAAAGCACATGGTGCCAAGTTCACGCCAGTATTCTCACCAGATGCAAGCTTACTCAAGTTCTCTTTTAAAGATGCCGCAGGAAATACAATAACCTCAAGTTCAGACGCACATGGTGCCCGCGGTAAAAACACCCCTGCGGGTATGGTCGTTGCTAATTCAGATATTTTTGATGTGACACAGATCAGAGCGGCTGGTTACGGGATTGTTCCCTACACCGTCAACAAAGAATCCGATATGCAAAAACTGCTAAAAGCAGGTGTTACAGGGATCATCAGCGATCGCGCGGATCTACTGTATAAAGCTGTCAGTGAGTTTGATGCCAATGGCGATGGAAAAGCTGGAGACTACCTCCTTGCCGATGGTCGTATCGATCCCGCCAAATTTGATGCACAAGGTCATCGGGGTAGTCGCAACTTACGTCCAGAAAACACCCTACCCGCTTTTGAAGCAGGTTTGGATAATTTAATGAACACGCTAGAAACAGATAACGGAATTACCAAAGATGGCGTTCCTATTATTAAGCATGATCCTTACATTGATTCAGTGAAATGTCGTCATGCCGATGGCTCACCCTATACAGTCACGAATGAAGTTTTGATTAAAAGCTTGACCCAAGCTCAAATCCAAAGTCAGTTCATTTGCGACTTAAATCCTGGACGAGGAGCGACACAGCTCAACGAGTTGTCACTCTCTCCAGTAGCCGTTCAATTTGCCACAAGTAAAGGCTATATCAGTCCTTATGTCATGCCAACCACTCAAGATCTCTTTGATTTCGTCAATGCCTATGTGGCGTACTATGAATTGGGTGCCGGAAAATCCGATCCTAAGGCCGCCGTACGTGTGGCCAATGCCAAAACCGTACGCTTTAATATTGAGACCAAGCTCAACCCACGTAGTGACAAAGACTATAAAGGAAACATCTACAAAGACCGTACCGTTGGATTTGAGCAGATGACCGATGCATTGGCGCATGTGATTATTAAAAATCACATGGAAAATCGCGCTGATATTCAGAGCTTTGATTTCCGTAGCCTTATTCGCACTCAAGAGTTGTACCCACAAATCCCTACCGTTTATTTATGGGGTGATTCCGTCCGCATGAATAACGGCTTGGGAACCGATGGAGATGGCGGCAATCTGCAAGACGAAGACGGCAAAAATACCCCCTGGCTTGCAGGCCTCTCTTGGCCCTATCGCGTTACTGCATTATCTGTACCTCAGCGCGTTCAAAGCAGCGGTGGCTTTGAGGGTATGGCAATTTCCCCTGATGGTCAGTTCCTCTATCCCTCGCTTGAAAAACCGTTAGTAGATAGCCCAGCCCGAGAAAATATCATTAGCCAATTTAATATCCATAAAAAAACAACGACGGGCAATTTCTATCGTTTCCCTTTGGATAGCACGTTGTCTGCTACACCAGCAGTCTCGATCTCAGACTTCCAGCTATTCAGCGCAACCGATGGTGTGGTCATTGAACACGACCTAAAAACAGGTAAAGATGCGGGTTATAAAAAAATTATACGCATTCACTTAGAGAAATCAGGTGATCTCGTCAGTAAATCACCAGTCATCGACCTCCTTAATATTGCTAACCCTCATAACCTGTACGGCCCCACCCGTTCTGGTGATATAGGTACTGGCAATCCCTTTAGCTTCCCATTCAATACTGTGGAAATTGTCGTGATTGAAAATGATCGTGAACTAACACTCATGGACGACAATAACTACCCCTTCTCAAATAGCCGTAATCCTGCATTACCGGATAATGATGAAGTGATCCGCGTACGTCTGCCACAAGCTTTGGTATTGAAATAATCATAGCTAAACGCCCTAATAAAAAAATGCTTGCCGTTACAGGCATTTTTTTATGCTTTGCATTTTGCTACAACTCTACTTTGCATGGAGTGTTAGTATCAGCGCCATCCAGAGAATCCTAATTTCACCCAGCATATTAATAATAAATATGAGGATATTATTTTGAAAAATTTAGCATTAACAACGCCTATAGCACTTATTCTGGCGTCAAGCATATTGCTCGTCGGATGTTCCCGAGCGCCATCTGAGAGCGATATTAAAACGGCATACACCAACGAAGTCGAACAAACAAATGCATTGACCCGCAAATTTGGTGGCGACAGTATGACCATTAAAGTCAACGGACTCAAAAAATTAGATTGCAAAGCATCTAGTAACAAAGGGCAATTTATTTGCCAAGTCGAAATTGATACCACGCTCCCAATTATCGGTGTCCACCATCAAAATACCCAACTCACACTGGCACAAGGGGATACGGGTAACGGCCAAGGCTGGGTTATCGTCCGAGGCGTAGATGCAGCACCCTAATTCCATTATTTAGTTTGATCGTTTAAAAGCTGAACACTGCCGCACCCAAACCCTCTCTCCTCAATTTTTTTTAAGCGGCATGTTATGAACAGCACTCTGCGTTTCTTCGCACACTTCCCCCTTTGGCTTTTGCGTGCGTTTGCACATTGCATCGCTACGCTCATGGTTCTCTTTCCCCATGGTGGAATGCGCTGGACCGCTCGAGTGAACCTATTACTGACGATGCCTAATCTCACGCTAAACCAAAGATTGAAACTGGAACGTCAAAGCGTGCATAGTCAATGTCTAACTGCGATGGAATCTTTAAAATGCTGGGGCATGCCCGCCTCATATAGCATCGCGCAGATCCGTCATGTTCAAGGCTTGGATATACTTAAAACAGCATTAAATGATGCCAATGGCATGATTGCCGTGGTGCCCCACTTCGGGACATGGGAGATGATGAATGCGTGGCTTAATCAATTTGGCGCACCAACAATCATGTATAAACCTGCAGGACATGCTGGACTCAATCGTTTTATGTTTGATGCCAGACAACGTCTCAATGCGACGCTCGTACCAACTGACGAGCGTGGTGTACGCGCTATCTTTAAAACACTCAAAAAAGGCGGATTTACGATCATTTTACCCGATCATGTTCCAGAGCCTAGTGGTGGGATTTTTGCGCCTTTTTATGGTCATGAAGTCATGACCTCAACCCTCGTATCAAAACTGGCGCAAAAAACACAATGCGCAGTGGTGGGTTTGAGTTGTAATCGACGGGCTGATGGGGATGGTTTTACGGTGATTTGCGAGCTGCTTTCTGACTCAATCCATAATCAGGATTTGAAAACCTCAGTCACCGCTTTAAATGATGGCATTCAATCTATGATTCAGCGTGCACCTGAGCAATATGTTTGGTCCTATCGCCGTTTTAAAGATGCGGCTGATTTTAAGAGAGTCTATCGGCTGGATGAGGCAGCGATTAGCAAGATTGCGACTGATGCCGTATTAAAGGCAGCAGGCTAATCCTAAGCTTAACGTTGCTCGATCTGCTGTAACCACTGCCAATGTTTGCTCATCCCTTGGGTTAAGGAAATTTCGGGCCGCCAATCAAAAGTTTCGCTGACATGAGCGACATCCAGAACGACAGCAGGGATGTCAAAATTACGACTAGGCAGATAATTCACTTGCGGGGTCTTTTCAGTAATTTGTTGCGCAGTGGCTAAAATATCGAGCAGTGAATGTCCTACCCCACTGCCTACATTGAAAGTTCCCACCGCTTGGCTATCCGTCACGAGTAAAAGTAAACGGACTACATCCTCAATATAAATATAATCGCGAATCACTTTGCCATCACCCCAGATGGTGATTGGTTTATCTTGTAAGATACTCATGAGCACGGTCGCAACCACGCCTTGCACGCCAATTTTCATTTGCCGTGGGCCATAGGGATTGGCTAAACGCAATACCACCGAGGAGACACCATAGAGTTCCCCATACATATGCAGATATTTTTCGATAGCAACCTTCACAATCCCATAGGAGCTTTTGGGGTCTAAAGGATGATTTTCTGCGATGGGAATATGTTGCGGTGTGCCGTACACCGTGCCACCCGAAGAAAAATAAATAAAGCGTTTAGGCGGTAGATAGCGCAGAATTTCTAATATTTTTACTGTGGAAATTAGATTTTCTTGAATATCTACTACTGGATATTGATTCGATGTCGCTGGAATCATCGTTGAAACCAAATGATAAATCACATCTGCTTGTTCAAGCAGTGGTTTTAAAGCATTCGTATCAACAAAATTAACCTGATAGTATTTAACCAATGCATGAGGAGGTTGTATTAGATCAGGATTAAATAAAGTCGGCGCACGCCCGACAACATCAACGGTATCTCCACGTGCAAGTAGCGCATCAACCAAATGTGATCCCAAAAAACCATTGCCACCTAAAATTAAAACTCTCATTAATGTTGACCTTGCTCAAAACGACTTTTCACTATCGCGTTATAGACATTCTCAACACGTAAGACCATATTCTCCAAAGTGAGCTCAGCATCCGCTTTGGCCCAAACCGGTTGCATCAGTCGGTCCCACTCTTGTGGTTCATTTTGAATAAAGTTTAGTTTTTCAGTGAGCGCGGCAACATCATCTACAGGCACAATCACTTCCCGTGGCAAGAAGTCCTGCACCATGGGAATGTCCGTGGCAATAATGGGACGATGAGCCAGCATGCCTTCGACAAACACATAGGCAAAGCCTTCATTACGCGAAGAAATCAGCATGCCGTCGCTCACACTGAGTAATGACATCCCGTCTTTGCGATAGCCTGAAAAGACGACCTTAGCGCCTGTTTTCTGCACTAAAGCTTCAAGTTCTGCACGCTCAGGTCCATCACCAATCAACAAACATTGCACGCCCGACGCTGCTATGGCCGGAATCAAGATATCAAAACCCTTGGCAGGAACAAAACGCCCAACCGCACAGTACACGAGGGACTCGGAATTAAAACCAAACTCTTGCACAAGCCTGTCACGCGTCCAACCCTGAGTGCCACTGGGAACAATGCCATTATAAATACAACTGACGGGTATCGATAACGTACGCCCACCCAGCAGTCCATCATTACCGCCCAGAATCAAATGATCCATCCGCGCAAAAGCCCACAGCGCAGACTTCTGATTATGCATGGATGCGACAAAACCTATTGTCTTCGGCAAGAAAGGACGAATCCGAGCCAGCAGGATCGTTGCCTTACTGGCTTGTGCATGCACAATATCAAAGGGATTATTTTTAAGGATTGACCAAATGTCATAGAGCAGAAATGGGTTCTGACGATTACGATCCATATTGACAGGAAAAACCTGAATGGCCTTTGCGAAGCGATCAATCATCACCGGATGGACAATGACGGAAACCTGATGGGTTAAAGACAGCGCATTCGCAAGCTCGATTGCATGGCGCTCAAGCCCACCTTCACCCCAACTGGCCAACACTAAACAAATACGCATCAATCATTCTCTAAGCTTATATTTTTAAAAAAAAATTTATGAATTTGTGAACAACGTCAATCACTCCATTGACCCTGCCCTATCCAAGTGCCCTCAATCCGATGGGTCAGGCAATCAGTGCATCCCGTGCCGCATCCAAGTGTTCAATTTGTACAGGTAAAGAAAAAACCTCACGCGCCCGTTGCTGACAACGATCAGCACACAACTGGCGTAAGCCGCTTTGCTGCATCAATGGAATGATGGCATCCGACAACGCCTCAATAGTCACCTGTGGAATCACGATTGCTGCATCACCCGCAACCTCTTTCAATCCACAACTCATTGAGGTCACCACAGCACAGCCCGCATCCATCGCTTCAAGCGTCGTCCGCCCAAAAGCTTCAGCACCTGTTGAGGGGCTGACGGCTATAGAAGACTGATTAAACACACTCATCACTTCGCTGTGTGGCACATGACCACGAAAATCGATCTGATCCGCAACATCCTTTAACGCCGCATAGACAGATTGCTCATAAGCGGACTTACCCGCTTCATGTCCAAACCCCCACGCTCCTAGAAATACGACACGCCAATCCGGAAACTGAGGCAGAATTTTGGCCAGTGACTGAGCAAGTTCGAGTACCCCTTTTTCAGGGATAAAACGTCCCGCGTAAACAATCCACGGCTGACGGACAGTGGGCGGAGTTAGTGTCAATTCATCATTGTTTTGTTGAGAAAGGATTGCATTGTAAACCACTTCGACCCGTGCACCGAGGGCAGGATCAACGCCTTCGAGTAAACGCATCTTAACGAACTTACTCACGCAATAAACATGGTCTACGGTACGCAAGAGTTTTTCACGGTCTGCAACCGTTTTGACTCCGGCCATCCCTTGAGGATCATTATGTAGATGGATGGTCACCCGACGATTCGGCAAGACCTTCTTCAATGCTAATGCTAAACGCGCTCGATTATGGACTTCAATGAGCTTAATCTCTGAGTGTTCACGAAGAATCTCAAGACACTTTAGACCATATGCCCGATTACGTCCGCGTAACCAAGCGAATGAAACAGCCACATGCTGATATCGAACCTCAGGGAAATGCTCGGCACAGCCGCCAAAAACAACGAGCTCATCCGCATAACGACTGGCTTTGCAAAACTCGTAGACCGTCAATGCCACAGCCCCCGCATCGCCGCTACGAAAACGCTCGCGCGAAGGCAAGATGATTGCAATTTTTGGTACCACGTTACTCTGCATAAGCCACTCAAATAATCTAAGACGCTGTTTTAGGTAACAGACGCTGAGCATCCATTACGGCAATCCCTGCTTGCCAATCCAGATGATGAATCGCACGCATGCCGATCTCATCACCACTGACTTTCCATACCAAGGACTCTTGATAAGTCGTCGGTGTTAATACGGTAATCTCACTCAAATTCAAGCCGTGTCCATAGCGGCGTAAACAATCCTGCGAAGGACGCAATAATCGACCTAATCCATCCCGAAAAATCCGACCCGCAGGGCGACCTAGACTAAAATCACGCACCAAGGGATTGGCTGCATGGGGTGTCCACTGACTCGATAATGGGCTATCCGCATAGTAAGCGAACAACGATTCATTAATCCGAATCTGGCCTTTTTTAGCCGCGCAGAATAACCACCAACGTCCCTCATGCTCGAACAATGTCGGGTCGGCAATCTTGACACCATCAATCAATGTCTTATGGAACTCCCATTTCAATGGGAACTCCACACAGCGATACAGATCAACCCGCTTCACTTCTGCCTTCTCAGGCATCATATACAGCTCACCCTGATATTCAAATAGAAATGGGTATGATAAATGATGCGTTTCGTCAACCACGGGTACAGGCTCAGTGATGCGCTGACCCGTCTCATCGATCTCAATGACGCTGATTCGCCCACGCCAAGTGTCAAAAGGAAAATCCTCAAAAAACACATAACGCTTACCATCTTTTACCCAGACAAAAGGATCGGCCCAAAATGCATTATCAGGCGGATAAATCGCTGTTAGATTTTGGGGTTTAGGGTGATCAACAATCTGATCTTTTGTCGCACTCCCCGCCAACAAAAACCACTGCTGACGAAAACCCTGCTCTTCGACCTGATCTGCTTTACGTCCCAGACGCCGAATACGGTTTTGCTGAAACTGGCTCCAAAGACCCAAAAAATAACGCACCAATGCTGTCATCACGGTAATCTGATTTAATCCTGTATTATTGATCCTGAAGGTCTGGCTTATGATCCAATACTTTTGAATCTACTGAAATATTTTTTAGATGATACTCATATAACTTTGCTTCTTTAAGAAAAGCATAAAAAGCATTAATCATGCTACTGATAAAACCACGCTGACCATTTAAAAAATCACGGCGCAGTACATACGATTTAAAGAAGACTAAAGGCATGACCAGTACAAGCTTGAGCAGCGAAGGTCGCTTGCCTTTTGCGTTCTTTTCTTTGGCTTTTAGGTCTGAATAACGATTATTCTTATCAACCTTGACACTGATATCGGTTAAACCATAGTGATAAATCACACCCCGTGCCGGCTGTACAATGCCATCCACCTGAACCTTTTCATGGGCTTCAATAGCGGTATCATAGCTGCCCTTTTCACGTCTAAAAAAACGAACCTTGGCGTGTTGTTTAGTATAGGTATTCGCGACCTTACCCATAAATGAATCTAAAATCGGCGTGATCAAGCCATCGATTTCATTTTGGGCAATGACACTCTGAATTTCATCGCGCAACTCTGCGGATAATTTCTCATCACCATCTAGGTTCAACGCCCAAGGCTGGCGGCATAAACTCAATGCTTTTGCTTTTTGCGCAGCATAGCCCAGCCAATCCTGATGCTGAATCGTGACATTATTGAACTGCTGTGCAATCTCATAGGTTGCGTCAGTACTGCCCGAATCCAGAATAATCACTTCGGCAAAATCACGCACACTTTCAAGCAGCGCTTTTAACCAAGGTGCACTGTTTAAACTAACAATATAGACACTACAGGCAATAGTCATAAGCGATAGCGTCCTCGGGCAAGTGCAATTCTCATTTGTAAGGCAGACATCTCTCCGTGTGTGCTGACACGTGGCAAACGATAAATATTCTCCGTAGATAAGGGCTCGATCTTCTTACGTGTACTGACCGCACTAGTAAACCCTAGAGACTTCACCATCGCTTCATGCTTTTCATTAAAACGCCCAAAAGGATATGCAAAGCTTTGGCATGAACCTACCAACTGCTGTACCAATTCTCGAGAGTGCTGAATCTCTTGGAGTGCTTCAGCATCATCCAATGTCGTCAAATTCACATGATGGACACTATGCGCACCAAACTCAATCAGTCCAGAATTTGCCATTTCCTGAATCTGCGCAGCACTGAGTTTTGCAATACCGGAAATATCTGGCGCTAAATAAATCGTCGCTTTGGCGTTGTATTTCTTGAGTAGTGGATACGCATATTCATAATTATCTGCAAAACCATCATCAAAGGTCAGGGCAACCTGAGAGGCTTTATTAACTGTTTCAGGTGATGCCGCTAATTCGGATACCGTCACAAACTCCCGGTGTTGACGCTGTAATAACTGCAGTAATCGCTCAAATTGCTGAGGGGGCATATTCATACCCGATGCAGGCGCATGCGGTGTTACTTGATGGAGCATGACTAATCGAGGCAAACGTCGATCCCGTATTGGCAACCAAAAGGTATGCCGACCCAGCGCAAATAAAACCAGCGCAGCAATCAACACACCCAATAGTATATAAAACAGCATCAACATAATGACTACCTCAATGGCGTTACTGATTAGACTTTAGTAATCGCAACCGTTGATCGACTTTGAACCATCGCCCGTGCCAACGCCCAGCCCAATAACAACCAAACCAGTCCAGCATAGTTATTGGTCTGCATACTCATTGACGAAGTCAATGGCCAAAACAACATGATCGGCGCAACAAAAACCACGACCGATTGCAGGAGATTATTTTTAAAATCTAAACCACGCCAAAGTACTCTAAAGATCAGGAATAAAATAATCAGAAAGATCGCCAAACCGATCACGCCGTTTTGTGACAACCATTCCAGATAAATATTATGGGGATGGACTTCACAACCCTCATCTGGATGGAGTACACGCGGTAATGCTTCGCAACCACGATTAAAATAACGCGTACCAATCCCAACGATCGGCGATTGTTCCCACAGAATTATCGCCGTATGAAAGACCTGATAATACGAACTATTCTGAAAATTAGACAATTGATCGAAGAAGCTCATCACGGTACGCGCGAACATTTTTGGCGCAAGAACCACCGCCGACACAGCAAGTGCAATGAACGCAACTGCTGCTCCACCGATAAATTTAAACGATAATTTTTCTTGGTAAATCAAGGCAATCAACAAAACAAAATTGATCATGCCAAATAATAAGAAAACGATACGCTCTCCAGTCAAGAAAGCAAAAACCTGCGATAGTGCAATCATACCCACCACTAAAGCCAAGAAGCGCGGCTTGGGCAGTTTGCTAGAAATCAATAGCAAAGCAACCAATGCCATCGGATAAATCCGCAAAGCATAACTACCCGGCATAAGCTTTGAGAAGGGTCCAGTCAAACGCGTTCCCACTGGCTGATGACCAAAAATATCCCGACCAAGGCAGTACTGCAAAATCGAATCCAATGCGATAAACAAAAAGAAAAAGAGTGCGGAACGTTCAAATATTCTCAAGCGATTGGCATCGGTAAACACCAGACAACACAATACCAGTCCAAACGCGGGCCACCGGATAAAGATGAGGGATTGCTCTAATGAGTAAAGCTGGTCAACGGAAAAGAATGAGGTCACGAAAATCATGAACGCCCATAACACCAACACCGCTTTGAACCACGCCTGTTTTCTCACGAGGCTTTCTGGACGCATGAACCAGAATACCGCGAGGAATAGTGCTGCAATTGATGCAGTTGCATCGGAAGTAACCCGCGAACCCAAAATCAAAAAAGGTAATAAAATCAAAAAAGCCAAACTCCACCGACTGATCGGTTGGTTGTCTGCCGATGGATGATTAATCGTTGGCGCTATTTGACCCATACAAACCTCAAGTAATTTTTTATAACGTTCATAATAAATGAATAACTTTCATTTAATACGACTATTTAATGAAGTACATCAATTTATCCTGTCTAATTTTGTGAGCAACCAATCGACTGCACGATCGGCCTCACGCAAAGGTTCCGCATTGTTAAAACCTTCACCTTTTAAATACTCTGCCAGCGGTAAAAAAATATGCTGCTCGGCCAGTAAATCCGTTGCTTGTGTCACGGTATCTTTTTTGATTTGTGGCATCTTTAACAAACCAACCTGACATCCTGCGGTCAATGCCTCAAACAACATGGACCCGCTATCTTGTGTCACCCAAACGATCTCGGCAAGTTGCAGTTGCTCAAATAGCCAACCCTGCGGTGTTTCAGAGACGGGAAAAATCTGAAGATGAGGAAGATTTTGCTGTGAAAGGTGTGATACGAAGGAATCCGGTGTACGTCTTGAAGTCGTCAAAATAATCGTTTGAGCTTGGTCTTTTTGACTTAAATTCGACACTAAATCATTAATCTGCTTGATGAGCTGCGCTTCAGACCAATCATAGCGCTTTGATGCACCACCAATTAAGATCAAATGGCGATGCGCAATATGACGGTGTTCGTTGATCAGAGGATTTAATACCCCTTTAGAAATCAGCACATGGTCGGGTACTGACGGATTTTGGTCAGAATAATCATGTGCAGGAACGATGGCATAATCAAACCAATTCGCAGGCAAGGTCGGTCTCATGAGAACGACACTTTTAGCAGCCGGAAAACATTTTTGCAGTAGGATTAATATCCAATGCGTTGCATGACCCACGCCAACGATCAAATCAGGCTCATGGAGTCTCATCAACGATTGAGGGAGCTGCCCTAAGCGGCCATGTGATAACCAATAAAGTAATAATGAAAACTTAGAAATGCCTTTGACCGAGATATCTTCGACATGAATCGTTATATCGCGACGCTCTAAAGCCACAAATAGACCACGTGCTTGTGCAACATGACCGGCTTTACCATCGGAGAGATGCCAGATATTCATAACCATGGAGATTTGTCGTTGTTATTGAAATCAGATGTGATGAATAAAATCATGTCATTCACCCAAAACCCTTCACTTTTAGTATACCAAGCTATCCATATTAAAAAGATGTGATTTGATCTTCAAACACACTGATCAAATCACATCCTATAGGCTTTTCTTTGACATGAAGTGAACGGTATTCGCTCACTTCATGTCGATCATGATGACTTATACGTAAGTCAGCCAATCTTGATGCTTCGGATTTTTTCCAGCAACCGTATCAAAGTACAGCTGTTGTAATTGTGCAGTAATCGGACCACGTGTGCCTGCACCAATTTGACGACCATCCACTTCACGAATTGGTGTCACTTCAGCAGCAGTACCGGTAAAGAAGGCCTCATCCGCAATGTACACCTCATCACGCGTTAAACGTTTTTCAATCACTTCAAAGCCTAAGTCATGTGCCAAAGTAATTAAAGTTGCACGCGTAATTCCGTTTAAGCAGCTAGTGACTTCTGGGGTATAGAGCACACCATCACGAACGATGAAAATATTCTCACCTGAACCTTCAGCCACATAACCTTCCGGATCAAGCAACAACGCTTCATCCGCCCCTGCAGAAAGTGCCTCTTGCAGTGCAAGCATGGAGTTACTATAGCTACCAGTCGCTTTTGCACGAGTCATGGTGATGTTGACATGGTGACGTGTGAAAGAGCTTGTGCGAACCACGATTCCACGCTCTAATGCCTCTTGACCCATATAGGCAGGCCATTCCCACGCGGCTACGCTGACACGTACAGTCAGACCCGTAGCACGGAGTCCCATCGCTTCAGAGCCATAGAATGCCAGCGGACGGAAATAAGCAGATTTCAGCTTATTTTCACGGACCACACTGATATGCGCAGCATTGATTTCATCTTGAGTAAAAGGAATCTTCATACCCATGATATGCGCCGACTCAAACAAACGACGGGTATGCTCTTTCAATTTAAAAATTGCAGTTTTCGGTGCTTCGTCTGTGCCCGTGTTATACGCACGCACGCCTTCAAACACACCCATACCATAATGCAAAGTATGTGTTAATACATGAACTTGCGCATCACGCCAAGGAACTAATTTACCATCAAACCAAATAAAACCATCACGGTCAGCCATACTCACGGCAGAATCTCCACAAAATTGAGAAAACAAAAAAGGTACTACTCCAAGGCAGCCGCTAATCAGCTGTTGGATCAATTAATTGTTGCCAGAGGGCGCGAACCGTCGTGCGGGTATCCAGCCAATCCGCCGCTTGGACTTGCAATGATTGATTTGCAAGAGCGAGACGATGACTTTCAAAACGTTCGCGTAAATACGCATCCGTCAAGGCATTCGCATCGGCGCGGGATAAGCGGCCAGCTGTTGCCAAGGCGTCTAATATACGTACATTGTCTGAGTAGTGGGCTAAAGCAGGTTCAGCATTAGCCCAAGCCAACACCCCATATTGTGCCATAAACTCAATATCGACGATACCGCCAGCATCTTGCTTTAGATGAAAAAAACCATTTTCTTGTTGTGTTTTTGATGATCCGAGATGATCTTGCATCTTTTGACGCATCGCCCGCACCTCTTCGCGCACAACCAGTGGATCACGCGGCAGTGTCAAGATTGCCAGTCGAATCTGCTCAAAAGCATCCCGTACAGTTTGATCCCCAGCCACACTTCTAGAGCGCGCCAGTGCCTGATGCTCCCATAGCCAAGCACTTTTCTGCTGGTAAAGCTCAAAAGCATGCAGACTTGAGACCAAAAGTCCCGCCTGTCCAGACGGACGAAGACGCGTATCCACTTCATAAATCCGTCCATCCAAAGTCTGGGTGGATAACATTGTCATCATTTTTTGTGCAAGACGCGCGCAGAACTGAAAACCGCTCAATGGTTTTTCACCATCGGTATCCGCCTGTTCATCCACATCATGCAAGAAAACCAGATCCAGATCGGAGCTATAGCTCATCTCAATGCCGCCCAACTTGCCATAACCGATGATGGCAAATTGCGGATGAGCACTGTTGGCCCGCTCGCCATTGAGGTTCTCTCGATAATTGGATGCACGTAGCGGCCAACCATGTCTTGCCACCAATGGCGCTAATGCCAGTTGCAATACGGTCTCCAGTACCACTTCAGCGATATCTGTCAATGCATCACTGATTTTCATGAGTGGCCTTTCAGCAAGCACATCACTTGCAGCGACTTGTAAAACATGACTCTTTTTAAATAAACGCAAAACACGCATCTGCTCTTCGACATCGTCGCGCTCAATACGCAGTAGCTCTTGACGCAGTGAATCCGACAAATCCTCACGGCTTGGCAATTGATACAGATCAACGGCCAAGAACTCATCCAGAAGAACCGGATAACGCGTCAGCTCCTCGCAAATCCATGGACTGGCGTGCACCATCCGAACAAGGTTCAGTAATGCTTTCGGATTTTCTAGTAAGAGCACCAAATACACACTGCGCCGTACAACCGCTTCAATGAGCGGCAATAAACGGAGCAAAGTCGTTTGGATTGCTTTTGGCTCACTCAATGACAATAAAGCATCAAGTAATTGCGGCCAAAAGGCCTGTAAGCGCTCACTCGCAAGCGTAGGCAAACCTTGAATCAAGCGACTATCCCAGAACGCTTGTAATTGAACTCGCGCCTCATCATCTAGATGACGATGTAACGTTTGACTAAGTTCTTCTAAATTTAAGCTTCGTTGCTGCACCCGTCTATCTGCAACAACATCAGCAAACTGAGCACGCACGCTATCGCGTACCTGTTCAAGAGACTCAAGCAACGATGCCCAGTCCGAGAAGTTTAGGCTTTCTGCCAATCGCTGCTGTAAAGCATGATCCACAGGGAGATGCTGGGTTTGTTGGTCATTTTGAGCCTGAATACCATGTTCAAGACGACGCAAGAACAGATATGCCGAACTGAGCTCTTCGACATCGTCAAGCGGCATGAGCTCTAACTGCCCAAGTTGATCAAGAGCAGATAAGCAATTGGCAACGCGTAATTCACGCCATGTACCGCCATAAATGAGCTGAAAAGCCTGCACAATAAACTCGATCTCGCGAATCCCACCTGAGCCCAGCTTGATATCACCTTGAACATTTCGTCTGATTTGCTCGCGCTCAATCAAACCTTTCATCTCACGTAATGCTGCAAATGCCGAAAAATCGACATAACGGCGATAAACAAAAGGTCGTGTCATTCTGAGTAAATTGTCACCAGATACGCCGCCCGTAATTATCCGTGCTTTGATCCAGGCATAGCGCTCCCATTCGCGACCATGTTGTTCAAGATAACGTTCAAGGGACACATAGTTACATGCCAGTGCGCTGCCATCGCCCCAAGGACGCAAACGCATATCTACCCGAAACACAAAACCATCTGGGGTAACCGTATCGAGTAAACGAATGACCGCTTGCCCCCACTGAACACAAAACTGCTGAATGCTGGTCGACCGTCGTCCGGTGGTTTCCCCAGACTCGTCAAAAGCAAAGATAAGATCAATATCACTGGATAGATTGAGTTCTCGTGCGCCAAGCTTGCCCATGCCAATGACAATTAAGTCCTGCACCTGACCATCATCACCGACAGGCTCACCATACTTTTCAACAAGCTGTGGTCGAGAAAAGTTAACGGCTTCTTGAATGGCAACATCAGCAAAATCAGATAACTCACGGGTCAAGGTCACCACATCAGTCAATTGATTGGCATCCTGCCATATCCAGCGAAACATCAAGCGTGCACGCAGACGACGGATGACTTGCATCCACTCAGGCTCCGTTGAGATGTCTTTTAAAACCTGCTGAGTGAGTGCACGAATGTCCTCAAGACTCAAACTTAGCTTGAATTGATCGATATTAAAATCGGATTGAATGGCTTCAGGCTGTTGTTGAAGAACTTGATTAGCGTAGTTACTTGCTACTAAAGTTTTACGTAACTCGACATCAGGAAGATGAGCAGGTGCGTTAATAGTCATATCCGTATGGTTTTCAATGTTGAATCAGCACTTACCATAACGTGAGGCGCTATGAGCAAGCAAGTGTAAAGTAGTGAGTTACACTTAAAGACTACTTCAAAATCTGCCAAGCTGCATTTTGAAGAACGACACGATATCCATCAAAATCAATAAACGTTAGACCTCTTGCATCCCAATAAGGATTGAATGAAGAAGCCTGTTTAAATCCTGCATCCAGCATCCGATCACAAGCACCTTGCCACTCCTCACTGTCATCAATATAAAAAACGATAAGATCTTCGTGGGTTGGCGAAGGATATACTGGGCTCTGGAGACAATGAGTAAACTCAAAATGGTAATCCATTCCAGGCATACCGAGCATCACGCCATCGAAGCCCTCATGATCTTGAAAGTCGCCAATAACATGCAATCCCAAACCACGGGTATACATTGAAATCGTTTGCTTAAGATTACTCACAGGACGAGCAAGCCTCAGATGATAAGGCATGGGGAATCTCTCACATATTTAAACAAGATTAAATTCGCGGTAATGATTGGAACCCAATCAAAAAGAATCAATTCAAGCTTGAAGCAAATCGCTCAAATCTTGGCTGCCAATTCTGGGTGATATCAGCCGATGCAATCACACCCACAGCACGACCAATTAAAAGTTCACGAGGAACCATGCCAAAATAGCGTGAATCCGCACTGTTATCCCGATTGTCACCTAACATTAAATAATGATCCGCTGGAATGACCATGGGCGCAAAACTATCGCGGGCATCACCTTGTTGTGGGCGGAGCCACTGAATCACATGCTTGGCTTGTCCGTCGCTCTCATCTAAACGAAGTGCATTCAGCGTCAGATTCGGCTTCACCTGTTCACTGACAATACCAATAGGCGCATATGTTTCTGGTTTTCCATTGACGATGAGAATCTTGTCTCGCATTTCAACGGTATCACCGGGTACTGCAACCAATCGCTTGATTAAACGTTTATCGTCCTTTGGCGAAAAGAAGGTGACGATATCTCCCCGTTTTGGATCACCGGTATGGGCTAACACCACGTTGGTCAGCGGGAATTTTAAATTGAAGGCTAAGCGATTCACCAAAACTACATCACCTTCAAGTAATGTCGGTCGCATAGATCCTGAAGGAATGGGATTCCAGTCTGCAACAGCCGTGCGAAACAAACCAAAGAGCATCAAAAAAATTAAGAATCCGCGATTATTTCGAATAAATGCCTGCATACGAACCTCTCGAAAACTGGAAACTATCTGCATCAAAATCGACTCATTCTTTATTACGGAATTGTGCTGAGCCACTGCAGGCAAGACTGGTAAGAAATAATCATGAATCACCATGCGCTTGAGCATGTTGTATCAAATTTAAAATGAAGTTTTGTGATTTTTTATACAGGATATGACAGCGATCATGTAAGCACTGTGAACTGATCTTTTATAGATTCTAAATACTTAAAAATACTGGATGATCAACTGATATACAGATCAATTCAAGAAAAAGCATGGCATCCCTAAACAAGCGCTCAATACTTAATGAGCACTTGTTATCTATTAGCAAATTAAGACTCTAACGAGATAGGCAATGAGGGGCGAAATTTAGGCAAGGGTACAGCAACAACTCCACGCAACGTTCCTTTTGCAATATTGAACCAATCAAAATAATCACGCCACAACACAATCTGGCCTTGCTCTACGCGAAATGTGCCGCAAACCCAAAATGCAACATGCAATGGCCCCACTTCGATCACATCAGTACGCTCGGTCATCACAACATTTCCATTGGTTGCTATCCGATGGATTTGAACTTGAAAGCCCGTTTTTTTGCCGAGCAACCGCTTAAATAAATTTGATACAACTCGCCCACCTTTGATGGTGGGTAGAGATACATTGGTATAGCGTAAATTTGGAGCCAAAAGTGCTGCAATCCGATCATGGTCCTGCTCCTCAAGCGCATGTAGGAAACTGGTCACAATCTCTTCTGGAGAAACCGTGGGTGCCGTATAAATAGTCATTTAAATTACCCTTTATGAAAATTGGCTATTGGATCAAAAACGTCTAAGATCCGAGCTGTTATTAACTGACCGCCTCAACTACGACAGCCATACCATTTAATACAGACATCCCTGTAATCGCATCAATGAATTGATCATCGGTAATATCATTCAGACTCACGCCTGATACTTTTCGCGCCGTATCTAAACGCACACCTTTCCGATCATGCCCCCAGCCATGAGGGACACTGACCACACCTGCCATCACCTGCTGCGTTATTTCCGCAGGTAACTCAATACTGCCCACCCGCGAACTGACGCGCACATGCTGCCCTTCACTAATCTGTAAACGCACGGCATCATCCGGGTGTAGCATTGCGGTACAACGCCCTTTACCTTTGATCAAACGATGTGAATTGTGCATCCATGAGTTATTACTCCGGACATGGCGACGACCAATGATTTGCATTTGATCAGTTGGCGTTTCTGACAATTTAATACGTGCGCGGTCTATATCCTTCAGGTATAAATCGGGAATGATGTTAATTGCTTGTTTACGCGCAGATAATATATTCGCTTTCAAAGCGCCTAAATCAACGCCATGAGGGTTTAAACGCAGCGTGTTTAAACTTAAGCCTTGCTTATCGGGAGACAGCACTGTTTTGATTTTTTGTAGCAACGTACTCTTCGGACGCAGTAAGGGAGAATGACTGCCATAAGGTCCTGTCCGTAAAATCAAATCGATTCCGGCATCAAGACCCAATCGATCAATGACTTGAAATACTCTGTCACGTACAAAACGTTTAGCCCCACTAGAATCTTTCAAACGCTGAGTGAGAGCCAATAGAATCTGCCAATCATGTTGACTGCCTGCTGGGGCTGCAAACAAAGCAGGCGACCACTTTGCGACATTGCGTACCGTCAGTGCGGCTAAGCCCACTTCCATGTGGGAGCGCTCAAGCGCACTTGTTGGTGGTAAAATAATATGGGCATGGCGCGTCGTTTCATTGATATAAATATCTATTGAAACCATAAAGTCTAGTGAGGCCAATGCTGTATCCAACTGGCGTCCATTGGCTGTGGAAAGAACTGGATTACCGGCATGGGTAAATAAAGCCCGAATTTTTCCTTTTCCTTCGGTTAATATTTCCTCCGCTAACGCTGAAGAGGGTAACTCACCGCCAAAAGAAGGCAATTGACGTACTCTAGAACGACGACGGCCATACTCTCCTTTTGAACCAAATTTCAACATATCCATGGGTGGTGTCGCGAACATCATCCCACCTTCCCGATCCAGATTACCCGTTAAAACATTGACAACATGCAACAACCAAGTGGTCAGTCCACCAAACTCCTGTACACAGGCACCTATCCGACCATAACAAGCCGCACGCTCTGCTTGAGCAAACGCACGCGTTAACTCGCGGATTTGATCCGCAGCAATTCCAGTCAAAGCCGACACGGCTTCAGGTGTAAACTCGGCAAGTGCTGCTTGTAACACGTCTAAATCGTCATTAGGAATCGACAAATCGCGTAAGCGAACTAATTTTTCGGCAAACAAAACTTGAATCATCGCCGCCAAGAAAAAGAAATCAGTCCCTGGACGAATAAACAGGTGCTCATCCACTTTTTCAGCAGTTTCGGTTTGTCGTGGATCAATCAGTACCACCCGGCCACCGCGCTCGCGAATCGCTTTGATTCTCCCCATAGGATCACCCGCACTCATCAAACTACCATTTGACGCTGCTGGATTGCCACCGACAATGAGAAAGAAATCAGTGCGGTCTAAATCAGGTACAGGGAATAAAAGCTGATGATTAAACATCTGTAAATTGGCCAACATCGTTGGCAACTGATCAGCGGAGGTCGCACTAAAGGTCTTCTTGGCCCCAAGGGCATGAATGAAAGAGGGTACAAGCAAAAGTGCGGGTGTATGGACCGTTGGATTCCCTAGATACGCGGCAATGGATTCACCACCATAGGTCTTACGAATTTTCTTCAGATTGTGCTCAATGGTCTCATAAGCCTCTTCCCAAGAGATTTTGACAAAGTCATCGCCCACACGTTTGACAGGATGTCTGAGGCGATCAGGATCCTCATGCAAATCTTTTAATGCGACTGCTTTAGGGCAGATATGGCCACGAGAAAAGCTATCGTCTTTATCCCCTTTAATCGACAGAATCTCGCCATCTTGGTGGGTAATCACAACACCACACATCGCTTCACATAAATGACATGTACGAAAGTGCTGCTCAGGGGCTTTTAAAACAGTCATGGCCTTGGCTCCGTGCTGTGGCTGAGTCGTTATATGACGACTAATATAGATATTGAACTTTAAGCATCATATATTGACAACAATTACTGTCAACATAATTTATCGACGCAACAGACATAGATTCCAGTAAAAAATTTTTATCAGAAACTCTATCATTCAGAAAACTAAATACGAATAAAGGCCAGATCCATTCACTGATCTGACCTTTATTCGTTTGAAATCCATATCAAACACGGCACAGCGCACTCAAGCCAAAATAAGATAAACATGCGCCATAAAGTACTATTAATCGACTTTTTCTGCACCCTTCAGCATACGAACCCCCAACTCATCAAGATCGATATCAGAGCGTTTCAATAAAGGAAAAAAGCAACTTTCCATATCACCAACATAGATCTCAAATCGCTGAGAAAGTACCTTAATGGTCGCATCAAAAAGCTCATCGTCAGGACTCATATTCTGCAACTTTGCAATCAGCTCTTTGAAACCGACATGAGCCACGATTGCCTCATCAATCAGGTCTTGTCCACGCGTAATTTTGGTTGCGATGAATGGAAAAAAAACATTCTCCTGAATAATCATATATTTTAATAAATCCCGACGTAAGAACTTGGCAAATTTTTCTTTTAATCGGGAGTCCCCTTCACCTAATTCTAAATAATCAGTAAATAGTTCACCAATTTTACGATGATCCGTTATCAATACATCAATCGCATTGGGCGAATTAACGATAACTTGAGTATTCATGATTGATCTCCTCGATTTCTTTTTAATCCAGAATATTGAACTACCCTTCATCCTATTGGCTCTATGGATCAATTCACGCCTGTTTATGTTTTCTATTATTAGGTTTAACGTATATTTCAAGACTTCAGTGCGCTTACCAATTCACATTTTGTACTTCTGCAACGCAATAGAGACACAAAAAAAGCGCAATCGTTAGCGTAATAAGTGAGTTCTGTATACCTTACTCGACTACATATTGATCAGTCGGCAGGGTCTGTAGATACTGTAAATGCCAGCTTGTTTTGGCAATTATGAAAATTAGTCCAATGGAGTTTCACATGAAAAGATTATTACTCGCAGCCCTCGTCGGTATTTCAATCAATGCTTTTGCCGATGATCCCCCTGCAACAACCAATCAAAGCCCTGTAAGCCAATCAAGTCCTACAGATAAATCCGCTTCCGAGCCCGCCCAAGAATCAAGCTCTCCTTATCAGAAAAAAGCTCACCAAGAGCATACCCCGCCTAGTTCGACTTTTCCTCGTCAAGATTCCACCACCTCACCTAATCCTCCGCCTATAAACCCGGAGCAAGCACCTCCCACTCCACCAGATACTCCGCGCGCTAAATACTAGTTGATATAGACGTAACGCTAGGATCCCGTCAATCTGGTTCTTAGCGTTAATTTAATATCAAATTAAACATATAGAAGGGAGATACATCATGAAAAGCATACTTATCGCTGTACTTATCGCATCCTGTGCGCTAATTCAAATCTCTTGCAAATATGATGGCAAGCCAACAACAGCAGAGCCTACAGCTCAAACTCCTGCAACTAGTACGAGCTGATCTAGTCACATCAATAAACCAGCACAAAAAAGCCCTTAAGCAATACTGCTTAAGGGCTTTTTTATCTACGGAAGTAGAGTACAACAATATGGCGCAGCGGACGGGACTCGAACCCGCGACCCTCGGCGTGACAGGCCGATATTCTAACCAACTGAACTACCGCTGCTAGGTCTAGCTAAACTTTACTGATATCACAAACTTGAGCAATATTGGTGGGCGTTGACGGGCTCGAACCGCCGACCCGCGCCTTGTAAGGGCGCTGCTCTACCAACTGAGCTAAACGCCCAATAATTGCTGACGTTGTTTGTGTTTCAGTACTCATTCAACGTGGGGGTATCATAGCATTAAGTTACTAATATTGCTAGTTTTTAATGCTACTACTTTATAAAAGAAAAAACCCGCTCAAGGCGGGCTTTTTCTTTTATATGGCGCAGCGGACGGGACTCGAACCCGCGACCCTCGGCGTGACAGGCCGATATTCTAACCAACTGAACTACCGCTGCTAGGTCTAGCTAAACTTTACTGATACCACAAACTTGAGCAATATTGGTGGGCGTTGACGGGCTCGAACCGCCGACCCGCGCCTTGTAAGGGCGCTGCTCTACCAACTGAGCTAAACGCCCAATATTGCTTACGTTGTTTGTGTTTCTGTGTTCGTTCAACGTGGGGTGCATTATAGAGAGTTCTTAGACAGTGTCAACGGTTTTAAAAGCTTTTTCCTAAAAAGACGCCTGACTGTTCAAAAGCCGTACAACTCGACATTCAAATGAACCATTAAATATACAATCGCCTGTTTTATATGCATTTTATTTAAACTTTCGTTTTAAAAAGAATATTGCCACTTCTAGACTAATTATTGACCACTCGGTGTACGTAGACTTTTCTAGCCGTTTGATGATGTCGCTCCGGCCACCGAACCAATGGCTTTTTCACCACCTAACGCTACTCTATAATATTAACAGTGACTCCCTCTTCGACTCGCACAAATAAATCAATGAGCTCGTGATTATGCATACGAATACATCCATGTGACTTAGCAACACCCATAGGTTCACTGTCAGGCGTACCATGAATATAGATATAGCGCTGATGAGAGTCCACATTGATGCCGTCATCATTCACGCCATGATTAAATCCCGGTTCACATCCCGTCAACCAAAGGATTCTGGTTAATATCCAATCCCGATTAGGGTGGGCTTCTGCAAGCAACGAATCATAAATCTCACCTGTAAATTGCCGACCACGCAGCACAGCATTGATTGGCAAGTCCTCGCCAATTTTTTCACTAATGACATGCAAGCCTCTCGGTGTTCTTTCACTGCCTTCAATTTCGCCCACACCATTTAATGCCGTAGAAACTGGATAAACCAATGCCTGCCCATCACCAAAAAAAGTCAATGTTTGCTGTGCGATATCAATCTCAATGTGGGGCATAGGACACTCTTTAAGACTCAATGAATAACAAGGTTAAAAATGGGGATACACCCTCTTCATTTCATCAATGTGGTAGGCTTTGCCCGCTATGAGATGCATACTTTTAAGAATTAAATATTCTCAAAAAATGTCTTCATCATACTGACCGCGAACAGCTATACTCATAGGTACATTAAATATGAAGAGGCACAAGGATAGCCATGAACAGCCCATTTTCACAAGAGCCGCTACAGGCCGATACTACAACTATCCAACACGCTTTTGCCGCTCAAGCAGCAACAGCTATTCGCTTACGCCAATCGACTAAGGCTGAGCGCATCGAGAAGATCAAAGCATTAAAAGCCGCGCTACTCACTCATCAACAAGAAATCATCGCGGCAGGTTTTGCAGACTTTGGTAAGCCTGCTACTGAAGTTGAACTGACAGAGATACTGCCCGTCGTCGCCGAGGCCAACGATGCCATTCGTAAATTAGGCGGCTGGATGAAACCCAAAAAGGTTTGGCCGTCACGAATGATGGTCGGTACGACTGGTTATACCCAATATGAGCCTAAAGGACGTGTGCTCATCATATCGCCATGGAACTATCCCGTGAACCTGACTTTAGGCCCCCTAGTTTCTGCGATTGCAGCGGGCAATACCGCGATCATTAAAACATCTGAAATGACCCCACACCTGTCGAGTGTGATTACACAGATTATCAAGCAAACATTTGATCCGAGTGAAATCGTAGTGTTTGAAGGCGATGCCAGCGTTGCACAAGCGTTACTTGAACTCCCCTTCGACCATATCTTCTTCACCGGATCGCCAAACGTTGGCAAAATCGTCATGGCAGCTGCCGCGAAGAACCTTACCAGCGTCACGCTAGAACTAGGTGGCAAGTCACCAACAATCATTGATGAAAGTGCTGATTTGGCTGTAGCTGCTCAAAATACTCTATGGGCAAAATACACCAACAACGGTCAAACATGTATTGCGCCAGATCATATCTACGTCCACAACAAGGTCAAAGATAAATTTTTAGAGCATTGTGTCGCCACCTTAGAAAAGACCTACGGCAAAAACACACTTCAGATTCAAAGTCCTGATCTGGCCCGCATCGTCAATGATCGTCATGTGAGGCGTGTCAAACATCTACTCGATGATGCAGTCACCCGCGGTGCCAAAGTGGTTACCGGCGGCCAAATCGATGAAACACAGCGTTATATCTCACCAACCATCCTAGATGGTATTCCGCAAGATGCAGATATTATGCGTGAAGAAATTTTCGGCCCCCTACTTCCCATTATCGGTTTTGATCAACTCGATACTGTCATTGCCAAGATCAACGCAGAACCCAAACCACTTGCGCTTTACGTCTGGAGCAAGAATAACGACAATATTCGTAAGGTCCTGCAACAAACGTCTTCTGGTGGTGCCTGCGTCAATCACAGCGTGGTTCAATTCCTACATGGCAACCTGCCATTTGGAGGCGTCAATAACTCTGGAATTGGCAGTGCGCACGGCTACCATGGTTTCCTTGCCTTCTCTCATGAGCGTGCGATTGTGCGTAACTGGCTGATGCTGGCAAAAATGTTCTTCCCACCCTACACCAACTTGACACGCAAACTGATTGCGCTGTTCATCAAAACGGTCTAATAGCAAAAATTTAATAAAAACAAGCCTCCATATTTGGAGGCTTTTTTACACTCCCGCCCCAAAACTCACGAATTGTTACGGAACTCTCTGCAAACTCGGGTGTTTTTTCATCAATACCAACCTCATGATTAATACAGGAGGCTGGTAAAACATTAAAAATATTTATTTTTATATGATTTGAACAGCCAAATACACATCATCAAAGATGCTCAGCTAGAAGAAATATGAATGCTGACTGGGCAGAGAATGATTGGAAATAGTGCGTTTCAATTGGAAACGACACGATCCACTTTATAAAAGGAATATCTTATGAGCTTTCTCTGGTTCTTATTGATTGGTCTAGTCGCGGGTTGGCTAGCTGGCTTACTGGTTAAAGGCGGTGGTTTCGGTATTATCGGCGATATGATCGTTGGTGTACTTGGTGCCTTCATCGGTGGCTTTATATTCACCAAACTGGGTGTTTCTGCTGGTGGCGGTACGATTGGCAGCATCATCGTGGCCACGATCGGCGCAATCATTTTGATCTTCATACTGCGCTTGATCAAGCGAGCCTAGCAAAGACCTAAGATCACATTCACTTAGTATGTGATTCTCATATTCAACAGATTCAAAAGAAAAAAAAGCGAACCTAAAGGTTCGCTTTTTTTAAGTTCCAAAATGGATTAATCCATTTTGCGACCTTTGCTTGCTGCGATACGTAAACGTAAACCATTCAAACGGATAAATCCTTCCGCATCTTTTTGGTTATAAGCGCCACGATCATCTTCAAATGTTGCAATATTGGCATCAAATAATGAATTATCAGACTTACGGCCAGCAACAATAACGTTGCCTTTGTACAGTTTGACACGCACTACACCATTAACCGGTGCTTGTGACTCATCGATCATCACCTGTAGCATTTTACGCTCAGGGCTCCACCAGTAGCCGTTGTAAACGAGGCTAGCGTAACGTGGCATCAATTCGTCTTTGAGATGAGCAACTTCACGGTCCAGTGTAATGGACTCAATCGCACGATGTGCACGCAGCATGATGGTACCCGCTGGTGTCTCGTAGCAACCGCGTGACTTCATACCCACATAGCGATTTTCAACCAGATCTAATCGACCGATACCATGCTTGCCGCCCAGTTCATTCAATTTAATCATCACTTCTGCAGGCGTCATGGTAACACCATCAATCGCAACGATATCACCCGCTTGGTAGCTGAGTTCAACGTATTGCGGTGCATCTGGTGCTTTCTCAGGACTCACTGTCCAGCGCCAGATATCTTCTTCCGGCTCCCAGTATGGGTCCTCTAAGCCGCCGCCTTCATAGGAAATATGCAGAAGATTAGCATCCATAGAATAGGGCGATTTTTTGCCTGATTTTGCAAAATCAATCGGGATATTACGCTCTTTTGCATAGGCCATCAGCGTTTCACGAGAGGTCAAATCCCACTCGCGCCAAGGCGCGATGGTCTTAAGATTTGGCGCAAGCGCAAAAGCGCCTAACTCAAAGCGTACCTGATCATTACCTTTCCCAGTTGCGCCATGGCTGATGTATTCAGCACCATGCTCTTTTGCAATCTCAACCAGACGCTTAGCGATCAAAGGACGCGCAATCGATGTACCCAGTAGGTATTCACCTTCATAAATCGCGTTGGCACGGAACATAGGGAACACATAATCGCGTGCAAATTCTTCACGCAAATCTTCAATGTGAATCGATTTCACACCCATTTGCTGTGCTTTTGCACGAGCAGGTTCAACTTCTTCACCCTGCCCGATATCTGCGGTGAACGTAATCACTTCCGCATCATATTTCTCTTGCAGCCATGTCAGAATGACTGAAGTATCCAAACCGCCCGAATAGGCCAGTACGACTTTGCGTTTTTCCGCCATGAATAATGTTCCAGTATGCATTAGAAAATTTAAACAGCACGACGAGCAGACTATCCCAGCGTATAAGAAAGCCCTGCTCTAGTATCAAATTCAGAATCGACGCATTCTACATGAAACCAACATGCCGCGCAGCACATCCAAGGCGCTTAAATCACATGATGGAGAAGAATATTGTACAAAGCGAGGCGTTACATTCGATGATATTCACGAACCCGGTGGCGACCATCAGCTTTGGCTTTATAAACCGCTTCATCGGCTTGATTGATTAACTCAGCAATCGTTACTTCAGAATCAACAAAGCTACAGGTCGATACACCAATACTGACGGTCACAAATTTAGCAGTTTTAGATTTTTTATGTTCAATGTTGAGTGCATCAACCGCAGCAAGCACTTTATCAGCAACAGTCTTTGCACCTGCGACAGGCGTATTGGGTAACAATACCAAGAACTCTTCGCCGCCATAACGCGCAGCCAAGTCGGTACTGCGATGCAAAAACAACTTCAGCGTCTGTGCCACTTGATGCAACGCTTCGTCACCTTGTAAATGTCCATAGGTGTCGTTATAAGTCTTGAAATGATCAATATCAATGAACAACACAGACAGCGGCTCGCCGGAGCGCTGTGCCCGCTCCCACTCTTCATCCATTCGTTCATTAAAATAGCGACGATTTGCAAGTCCTGTGACAGGGTCTTCGCGTGATAAACGCGTCAACTTATCACTCATATCTTCTGCTTGCAGTTTATCCAACTCAAGCAAGCGTGACTGAAGAAAGCTGACACGCTCTTTAGCAATATTCACAGTACTAACGACTAATCCGACTAAATTAATCAGCCCAACATAGTAGACATAACGCACTAACTCTTCGTTGGAATACCAGATAAAGTCAAAATTTGCAGTTCGGAAATAAGCGATTGCCAACGCGAGCAACCCGGCAGATAGCCCCACAGCAAAGATAAAGCGCGGTTTCATCCCAATGATGAAATAGACCAAAATATAAACAAGAACAACATCATAGGTCGCAGCTTGAGAGACCCACGGCGTTTTAAACTGTAATGAGAAATAGGACGTTGAGAGCACACCAAAGAAAGAAATGGTGCCCATAATGGCGTAGAAATACTGATGAAAAAAAGATCGCTTCAAAAGTGCAGGGAGCGTTCCTAAACATAAGATGCCAATCGCATACATATAGGCAAGGTTGTATAAATCCTGCGTCCGAAAATAGCTCCAACTGAAGTAATAGACGATTGGAAGGTTAAGCACTCCTAAAATGAGATAAACAATGGCACCAGGGAAAATAAAACCATTGATCATACTTGTCGAACGTTCGGCAAGGGTACGCCAGAATGCAGACTCCATTTCAGGTTGAAATGAACGCATGAGAAAACGTTGACCTGATAGCAATTCGCGTATCAGTACATCTTCTTTAGGTATTGGCGTGGCGGGTGGTTTATTTTTCAAGTCCGTCTCATCTAAAGAACTGAATCCTTATAAATCAATTTTTCATATTTCCTTGTTCACACATTAACAAAAAAAACGCCCTACCGATAGAATATTTGATAGCCCCGCAGCATCAAATTACTTGTTTTTTTTAGTAGCAAATGAATATCTTAAAGTTAATGCATCGATTTTGCCGTGTTTTACGGCGCTATTTCGACTATCATGATACAAAAGTTTTATGAGTATTTTCACCCGTGACAACACCTCGCACTGCCAATCTAACAACACTAACGATTACTCAACCAGACGACTGGCATATTCATTTACGGGATGGATTAGCACTCGAACGCACTGTGCCGGATATTGCAAAAACGTTTAATCGTGTCATCTGTATGCCGAATCTCGTGCCTCCTGTCAAAACAGTCGAAGAAGCGGAGTCCTATCGCGCACGCATCATGGCACATGTGCCTAAAGCCCATGGAGCAGAAGTCGCATTTGATCCTCGTATGGTGCTCTATCTCACAGACCATACTGATCCTGCTGAAATTCTAAAACTCAAAAACTCAAGCCACGTACAAGCAGTCAAACTCTACCCAGCAGGTGCAACAACTAACTCACACTCGGGTGTCAGCGACTTATCTAAAGTGTATGACGTGATTGCTCAAATGGAAGAACATGGCGTACCGTTCCTTCTACATGGTGAAGTGACCCATAATCATGTTGATATTTTTGATCGCGAAAAACGTTTTCTCGATGAAGTGCTTGAGCCACTTCTTAAACGCTTCCCGCGTTTAAGACTCGTCCTTGAGCATATTACAACGGGTGATGCTGCAGCTTTTGTGCAAGCACAAGGCGCCAATGTTGGGGCAACGATCACCCCGCAACATTTACTATTTAATCGTAACCACATGCTGGTTGGCGGTATTCGACCACATTTTTATTGCTTGCCCATCTTAAAACGTCAAAGTCATCAAACCGCTTTGATCGAAGTGGCGACAAGTGGTAATCCTAAGTTTTTCTTAGGCACAGATAGCGCACCACACGCACAGGATAAAAAAGAAAATGCTTGTGGCTGTGCCGGTTGCTACACTGCACCTTTTGCCATTGAACTGTATGCAGAAGCCTTTGAACAGGCAGGAAAACTGGATAAATTAGAAGGATTTGCCAGCTTCTTTGGTGCAGACTTCTATGGTCTACCGCGTAATACCCGCACAATCACCTTAGTAAAAAATGAACAGATTGTTCCTGAATCCTTTGCATACTTCGGGGATCAAAAACTGGTTCCACTCCGCGCCGGTGAAACACTCACATGGTCTATCCAACAAGATGCAACGCATGGATTCAGCTCATGAGTGAATTAACACAACCAAATAATGACGCTGCGCCAAGCAAACCACGCCCGATCATTGGACAGCGTTTTAGAGGATTCCTGCCTGTTGTGGTTGATGTTGAGACTGCAGGAATGGACGCCAAAACCAATGCATTGCTAGAAATCGCATGTATCCCGATCCTGTTTGATGAAAATCACCAGCTTGTTCCCGGTGAAGCCGTTCATGCACACATTAAACCGTTTGAAGGTGCCAAGCTTGATCAGCGCTCACTAGACTTCATTGGCATTGATCCCTTCAACCCTTTCCGCATGGCCGAAGAAGAAAAACCAGCATTACTACGAATTTTCAAATCCCTAGAAAAAACACGCCGCGAACAAGGTTGTAATCATTGTGTTTTAGTGGGACATAATGCCCATTTTGACCTTGGATTCTTACAAGCTGCTGTCGCACGTACTCATACCAAGAATCAAACACCGTTTCATAGTTTTTCGGTCTTTGATACCGTGACCCTTGCAGCGGCAGCCTATGGCCAAACTGTTTTGGCACGCGCCTGTCAGGCCGCTGGGATTCCATTTAGCAATGGCGAAGCCCATGCAGCACTGTACGACACCCAAAAGACCGCTGAGCTATTTTGTAAAATCGTCAATGCTTGGCCAGTCATGCAAGTGCTGGGTGCCGCAGAAGGCACTGAAGAAAATGCAAATGATGAATCGGAATAATCCATTTCCAGCAAGTATTCATAGTCGACTATTTTAGCCGCGTATGAAACCTGAATCTTTGATGGCGCTTACTGCTGAGGCTGGTTTTGTTTTTAACCAGCTATTAGATCTTCACGACTCACATGACGGTATAGACGACCTCAATCTTGATGAATTTCGCTATAGCAAAGATATTGCAATGCCTATCAAAGAGCACCTTCAATCTTCAGATCTATCAAAGATTGATGTGCTGCCTGAATACCTGCTGATCAAGCAGCTAATAGATCGAAACTTTCCGCTAATCTTTGTTACTGGCGGTGCAGGTACAGGCAAAAGTACCTTTATTAAATGGCTCATGAAGCAGTTTCGCGGCTCAGCACTGCTGAGCGCCCCGACGGCAATGGCAGCCATTAATATTGATGGCAAAACCCTGCATTCCCTTTGCCAACTCCCCCCTGCTTGGATTGTTAAAAAAGACATCAAAAGCACACCGCATCGGACTGACATCAAAGAAGCAAAGCTCCTGATTATCGACGAGATCTCGATGGTCACGGCTAACCTCTTGGACGGCGTCAGTGCTTTTTTAAGGCAAAATCGTGACGGTAATAGTGCATTTGGCGGAATGACCGTAATCATGGTCGGTGATCTCTTCCAACTCCCGCCAGTCGTTAGTGAGTCTTCAAAGCCATTATTTGATCGCATTTATGGCTCAGCCAAATTCTTTAAAGCCCGCTGTCTACGCAATACACCGTATTATGCAGTTGAACTTAAAAAAACATTCCGTCAATCCGATCAGGCATTCGTCAATATTCTGACCAAGATTCGTGAGGGAATTGACCTTAAAGAGTCTCTCGCACTGCTGAATGCTGGATGCACCATTACCGATACACCGCCTATAGATGCCGTTTGGCTCTCTCCGCGTAACGCCGAAGTTGATACGCGCAATCATCGCGAACTGAGTAAATTGGATGCCTCTGTACAAAGCTATACGGGACAATTAACAGGTCAATTTAAAGCGGACCGACTCCCCTCGCCGATGGAGCTGGTTTTAAAGATCGGCGCACAAGTCATGTTTACCAAGAACGACCTGAATCGACGCTGGATCAATGGTTCTGTCGGAACGGTTAAAAAGATGACCGCTGATAAAATTACAGTCGTCATGTCTGTTTCCAAGCAAACCGTGGAAGTCGAACGCGATGAATGGCAAGAATATCAATACCGTTGGGGGATGATCGACGAGGAAATTGAGCGCTATGAAACCGGAAGCTATATCCAGTTTCCACTAGTCTTGGCTTGGGCCATGACCGTGCATAAAAGCCAAGGGCGTACACTTGAAAAAGTTCACTTGAATCTCGGTGCTGGTGCCTTTGAAACAGGACAAACTTACGTTGCGTTAAGTCGCTGCCGCACACTTGAAGGTCTATCACTCGCAAGACCATTGACCGAAGCAGACATCATGGTAGATCAAGAATCCAAAGACTTTTACCAACACTTACGTGCAGTGATTCATAAGCTCCCTGCCGAAACCATGCTGGACAAAATCAAAGAGCAGACGAAGAAACCAGCGGATGCAAAAGACGATTCAATACCTGACTAATCAACCTCGGCATGGCGCTCGCAGTCAGGCCAATATCCCCTCGCGCTTGCTCGACATATAAATCACCCGCAAGCCCATGAATATAAGCGCCTAAACTTGCTGCTTCAAAATGATCAACACCTTGGCCCAACAATGCTGCAATCACGCCAGTCAAAACATCACCCTGTCCTGCAACAGCCAATGCTGGCCCGCCACTGGAATTAACAACATATTCACCGCTGGGATGAAAAACGATACTCTGATCGCCTTTCAATACAACAATACTGTGATAACGCTCGGCAATTCTTTCAGCGGCTTTCAAACGATTGTCTTGAATATCTGCCGCATCGCACCCTAGCAACCGCCCTGCTTCTGCTGGGTGAGGCGTTAAAATAGCCATAGATGTCCGATTGTGTAGCTGATTGCGATAGTTGTCTGAGCGTGAAATCATATTTAAAGCATCGGCATCGAACACAGTCGGAATATGACTTTGCATAAAACTGCGCTCAATGGCAGTGTGAGCAACGGTATCTGCACCCAATCCCGGACCTACGGCTAAAGCAGTCGCTTGTGTTAAATCTCCATCATAAGATCGAATCATCAACTCTGGTGCAAAAGGATCAACGGCAAGTCGCTGATCAACCACATTTAGCCAAACCTTCCCTGCACCCGCAGCAAAAGCAGCGCGTCCACTGAGTAACGCAGCGCCCAACATCCCGATGTTTCCTCCAATCACAGCAACACTGCCGTGACTGCCTTTATGACTATCAGGCGTTCTAATAATCTGCTTCAGTATCAGTATATTGACATCGCGCTGAGCCATCCGTCATTTCCTTGTTTACGCTTAGAGCATCAAAATCTGAGTATAACTGCTTTTAAATTAAGCAAAATTCAATTATTTTAGGTTAATTTCATTAAACGTTCATATCCTGATCAGCATTCTCTTGACTTCCCCCCGTATTTCTCTAAAATACGCGCCTGTTGTATGCATTGCCTTTAGTCCCCATCGTCTAGAGGCCTAGGACATCACCCTTTCACGGTGAGTACCGGGGTTCGAATCCCCGTGGGGACGCCAAATTCGAATGATGTTTAAATCGGCAGTATCAAAGCACGATTTAAAATCAGAAAAAAGCCTATCAGTTTAGCTGATAGGCTTTTTTTTATGGCCTAAAACCACCATCATAACAACCAGCTCTTTTTAATATTTTTAGATGATAGCCATGCTGCTGTATTTTCAATCATTCCCAATGAGTTCAACATGAGCAAAGTAAAAACCATCTATATCTGCCAACACTGTGGAACCAGCCATCCAAAATGGTCTGGGCAATGCAGTGATTGCGGTGAGTGGAATTGTTTGGTCGAGGCCCGACCAGAACCCACCACGACTCATCGTGCGAAAAGCATGAATAATGGGGGCTATGCTGGACAGGCAGCAACGGTGACGCGATTGGATCAAATTACAGTGAGCCGTGAATCACGACTGACTACAGGTATAAGCGAGTTTGATCGTGTGCTGGGCGGTGGTGTTGTGAATGGCTCAGTGGTGCTCATCGGAGGTGATCCTGGCATTGGAAAATCAACCATCCTTCTCCAAACAGCCACCCATATGGCACAAGGTGAAAAAGCTCTCTATGTCACGGGTGAGGAGTCTTTATCTCAAGTCGCCATGCGTGCCAAACGGTTAGAGCTTCCAACGGATCAACTCAAAGTGATGGCAGAAACATCTGTTGAAACGATCTGTGCGACCTTAACTGCAGAAAAACCCGCTGTTGCTGTGCTGGACTCTATCCAAACGCTTTTTACCGAAACCTTGCAATCCGCACCGGGCGGCGTCGCCCAAATTCGTGAGTCTGCAGCCATTCTCACTCGCTATGCAAAGCAAACAGGTACTGCCCTATTCCTCGTCGGTCACGTCACAAAAGAAGGTGCCTTAGCTGGTCCGCGTGTGCTTGAACATATGGTCGATTGCGTTCTTTATTTCGAAGGCGAATCGGATTCGCGATTTAGGATGATTCGTGCAATAAAAAATCGTTTTGGCGCAGTCAATGAACTGGGCGTCTTTGCCATGACCGATCGCGGTCTACGTGAAGTCGCTAATCCTTCCGCCATCTTCTTAAGTCGCTACGATGAGGCGATTCCCGGCAGTATCGTGATGATCAGTCGTGAAGGAACTCGTCCACTGCTTGTTGAAGTGCAAGCCTTGGTAGATGACACACAAGGCCAGCCACGACGCGTAGCATTGGGATTGGATCAAAATCGCTTGGCCATGCTGCTTGCAGTCATGCACCGCCATGGCGGAATTCATACCAATGGACAAGACGTCTTTGTCAATGTGGTCGGCGGAATCAAAGTTTTAGAGACAGGCTCAGACCTAGCCGTACTCCTTGCGATCGCATCAAGCCTCAAAGGTCGTGCGCTGCCGCAAGAACTCGTAGTCTTTGGTGAAGTCGGGCTTTCTGGTGAAATCAGACCTGTGCCGAACGGTCAGGAACGCTTGCGTGAAGCAGTTAAGCATGGCTTTAAAAAAGCCATCGTTCCAAGAGGCAATGCGCCGAGGCAAGCGATAGATGGAATGGAAATCATCAGTGTAGGTCGCCTACATGAGGCGCTAAGCGCTGCATTTGATTAAACATCTCCCACATGGGATTTGAATATGCTCTCTGGGTCGTATACATGTATTTTTCAATGGTCTGATTCAAATTCATACCAATTGCAACTTCATCACTACGATATTTTTTAAATTATATGTTAGGTTATGAACGGTATGAGGGAGGCTTGCAAAAGCCAAATCCCCTATGCGCACTACAACATTGTAGTCTTAGACTGTATTCAATAAATATCACATCATTTTTAGGAAATGATTAACATGAAATTAAATACTCGCACCGTTGGATCAATGCTCATGATGGCGACCCTTGCGTTGTCACCATTGGCTGAGGCGAAACGTATCGGTGGCGGTAGTAGTTATGGGATGAGTCGTTCTTCTTCAAGCCACTCATCAAGTTCATATGGCAGCTCAAACAACAGTGGCGGCACTGTAAGACCCTACCAGCAGCCTGCTCAACAGCAAGCCGCTCCACAGCGCTCAGGTCCCGGTTGGGGTGGCGTAGCGGCGGGTGTTGCTGGTGGCGCATTGCTCGGTTCCATGATTGGACACTCCAACAATGCCAATGCAAATACCACGGCAGCTCAACCCGCACAAACCGAAAATGGTTCTGGTGCTTGGAATCAAGCTCAGCCTGCTGAAAAGAAAGGTGGATTTCCTTGGTTTTTGCTGATCGTCTTGGCAGGTGTTGGTTATTTTGTTTATCGTCGTTTTGCAGCAAAAAAGCCCGCACTGGCGAGTAACGCCCCAGCTTCAGCAAGCCCATTTGGTTTCGGCAATAGCAATGCAACACCGCAACCGTTTCCATCAAGCGGTAGCAACACCAACATTTTTGGTCAAGCGGTAGGTGGTGGTGCAAGTAACGCTGGTTTCGGTTCGCCTGCACCGTTCACCAGTAACGGACAAACCCTGCCTGATGGTACTGAAAATGCGGTGTTCTTGCGCCAAGCACGTGCAACGTTCTTGCACATGCAAACCATGAACAGCTCAAGCAACTTGGAAGAACTCCGCCGTTATTTCACTCCTGAAATGTTTAATGCGGTGCAATCTGACATTGCGAATAACCATGACACTGCGGAGTTTCCACAGTTAAATGCTCAAATTGTGGACAGCGCTCAAGAAAATGGTCAGTACGTTGTCAGTGTCTTGTATAGTGGAACTGTCAGCGAAGATGTTAACTCTGCGCCTACGCCATTCAGCGAAACATGGCACTTCGTACAAACCATTGGCAGTACTGATCGCAAGTGGTTAGTGGCGGGTATTCAGCAAGGCTAAACCAAGCCTTCATCAAGCACTACTACTAAAAAATCCTCGTCAAGCATATCTTGGCGAGGATTTTTTTATGAGCGTTATAAAGAAAGATCGAGTCAATCGGATTGCCCCCGTTTATTCTTTCTACCCCCCAATAAGAAGCCCATTTTTAAAAATATGCTGTCTAAGCAATTTTGATGCCCACGTTATTTTTCCAATTGAAATAATTTTGTCATATTTAAGCATTATTCTTAGCCAGATTTTATTAAAAAAATACGGCTAAACATTTGATCTACAAGTAAAGATGATCACCACAAGCCCTCCACAGAACCTCCATCTTGAACGATTAAAATCGCCAGCAATCCAAACCCTGATAATTTATTGACCGTGATTAATCGAATGTCAAAAAAATATCGAAATCATTGATCTACTGAAAAACCAGTAGTGGAGATCCTAATGAATATTCGAGCATTCATTCACAGCATCTACAACTCACTGATCACTAAAAAAACAGCATTGATGTTGAGTTCAGTTGTCGTCGCCGTCCTGATCGCTGTTTGGATTATCAATCCAAATGCAAAAGCATCCAGCCCTGCTAAAGCGACGGCAGATGAGCCCATGTTCACCCATAAAGGCGATCAAATCATTGTTGCCAAAGACTCCCCCCTTCAATCCAGACTCGTAGTTACTCCAGTTTCAGATGCTGCATCCTCGAATGTCATTACCGTGCCCGGCGTCGTTGAAGCAAATCCTGCATCGACAGTGAATATCTTATCCCCGCTAACGGGTCGCTTAGTTGCACTCCATGTCAAACTTGGCGATGTTGTTAAAAAAGGGCAAGTGCTTGCCGTGATCAGCTCACCAGATCTGGCACAAGCACAAACAGACGCCGTTAAAGCCAAAGATGCGCTGGATCTTGCTAATCGCACACTTGTCCGCGCAAAGGGCATCAATAGTATTGGGGCCAATGCAACTAAAGACATCGAAGCAGCAGAAAGTGGTCGTGTACAAGCGCAGGCCGAATACGAGCGTGCTCAAGCACGTCTGACGACGCTGGGGTCAAATACCCATGACAAAGGTAGTCAATCCGCGTTGCTCACTATTACTGCCCCCACTTCAGGTGCTGTAACCGCGTTGAATGTGGGTAGCGGTGCATATTTGAATGATAGTACGGCAGCACTGATGACCATTTCCAATCTGGATCGCATCTGGGTCAGTGCAAATATTCCTGAAGACCTCAGCGCAAATATCCGCCAAGGTCTGAGTGCAGATGTAACTTTACCCGCATATCCAGATCAGACTTTCCACGGCACGATTGACTCTGTCAGCGCCGTACTTGATGCAGATACTCGACGCTCCAAAGCACGAATCTCCTTTGCAAATACCGATGGAAAACTAAAACCCAATATGTTTGCGGCGGTCAAAATTGCTATCGCTGCACAAAAGCAATTGAGTGTTCCCCCATCTGCACTGCTGATGAACAATGATGACACAACTGTTTTTGTTGAAGTACAGCCAGGTGTTTATAAGCGCCGTGTCGTAGAACTGGGCGTGGAAGATGCCAATAGGGTGCAGATTCTGTCTGGACTCACAGCAGGTGACCGGATAGTGATCCGCGGTGGAGTCTTGCTGAATGATTAACCAACTGATTACACTTTTTTTTCGTAGACGTCATCTTGCTTGGGTGATTGCCATCCTTGTTACATGTTACGGTTACTACTCATGGAAAATGATGGCGGTTGAGGCTTATCCAGATATTAGTGATCTCACCGTTCAAGTGACGACACAAGTCCCTGGCCTTGCCGCTGAAGAAGTGGAGCAGCAGATCACAGCCCCACTAGAACGGGCGCTAAGTAATACACCGGGAGTGGTAACAATACGTTCAAGCAGTACTTTTGCGTTATCGCTAATCACGATGGTCTTCAATGGATCGGATAATTACTTTGTTCGTCAGCGTGTGCTGGAGCGCATTGCGGGCGTAACACTCCCCGCTGGTGTACAACCGGGACTGAACCCAGTAACCAGTCCTTCAGGTGAAATTTATCGCTATACCTTAGAGTCCGATTCCAAAAACCTGATGGAGCTATCTGAAATCCAGCGCTGGATTGTGATCCCAGGCTTCAAACAAGTTCCCGGCATTGCCGATGTTAATAACTTTGGTGGATTTACCAAGGAATTTCGACTCGAACTCGACCCCATCAAACTACAGCAATATGGCGTTGTTTTGAATGATGTCGTTAGTGCAATTAACAGCAATAGCGCCAATGCTGGCGGTGGTCGTATTGCGCGCGGTGAACAAAGCTATGTCGTACGCGGTATCGGTCAGATTCACTCGCTGGATGATCTGGGGACCGTCGCCGTCAAACAAAGTAATGGCACGCCAATTCTAATCAAAGATCTGGGTAAACTCAGCTTTGGTCACCAAGAACGTGAAGGGATCTTAGGCAAAGACCGCAATCCAGATACACTTGAAGGCATCGTGCTGATGCTGAAATCAGAGAATCCATCACGTGTACTTGAAGGGGTACACGCGAAAGTCGCTGAAATGCAAAAGCAACTCGCACCTATGGGCGTGAAAATTGTTCCCTATATCGATCGCGATGATTTAGTGGAGTTGACTGTACACAAAGTCGCTCATACTGTGATTGAAGGTGTGGGACTCGTGCTCATTGTTCTGATTCTCTTTCTAGGCAGCCCACGCAGCGCCATTGTTGCAGCGGTTGCCATTCCAGCCGCGTTGGTTGCCGTATTCATCATGATGAATCTGTCCAATATGCCAGCCAATCTCTTTTCACTTGGGGCCATCGATTTCGGGATTATCGTCGATGGCGCGATTGTGGTCATGGAGGCCGTGCTCAAGCGACGTGAAGAGCAGCCCAATGACGAATTAACCGAGCAAGATATTTTAGAAACGCTGAGTTATGTAGGGCGCCCGATCTTCTTTGCCACATTAATTATTATTACCGCGTATCTCCCTCTCTTTGCTTTTGAACGCGCAGAAGGCAAGCTTTTTACTCCGATGGCTTATACCGTCGGCTACGCATTACTTGGTGCATTAATTTGTGTCATTACTCTGATTCCAGGACTTGCATTTACCGCACTGCGCAAACCACGTAAAGTCTTTGTTAATCGTCCTTTAATCTGGCTCACTCGCCATTACCAACGCATTTTGGTCATTCTACTGGCCCGCCCGTCAATCACCTATGTAATTGCAGGCATTTCACTCATCGCAGTCGTCGCACTTGGCGCGACCACGGGAAAAGAGTTTCTTCCCGACATCGATGAAGGGGCGCTCTGGTTACAAGTGCAGCTCCCCTCTGGTATTTCTCTCGATAAATCCAGTGAAATGGCCACTGAGCTGCGCCGCACCCTGCTCAAATACCCAGAAGTTTCTTATGTGGTGACTCAGTTGGGGCGAAATGATGATGGCACAGACCCTTGGACGCCTTCACATATCGAAGCCCCCGTCGGATTAAAGCCCTATAACGAATGGCCCAGTGGCGAAACCAAAGCAGCATTTATCAATCAATTGAATGCTGATCTTAAAAAACTACCAGGATTTGATATTGGCATCAGTCAGCCGATCATCGATGGCGTGAACGATGCTGTTGGCGGTGCGCATAGTCCACTCGTGCTGCGTATTTACGGTCCAGATCTCAAAGAAAGCCGCCGAATTGGCAACCAAGTCGTTGATATTTTAGATACGATTCGTGGCACGGCTTCTGCCTCCCTATTTCAAGAACCTCCTATTCCTCAAGTCGTCATCAAGGTGGATCGTGCTGCGGCAGCTAGATTTGGCGTGAATGTCGCAGATATTATAGCCATCATTCAAACAGGTGTAGGCAGTGCGCCGATCATGCCCGTTTATGTCGACGATAAAATCTATAACGTCACGGTTGGCTTCCCTAAAGCCGATAAAAGCAGCCCTGCTTCACTGGGTAGCTTACTATTAAATAGCTCTACAGGTGCAAAGATCCCCCTGTCGCAAGTCACCACAATCAAGCTCCAGACTGGTGAGAGCACCATCTCTCATGAGCATGGAGAACGACAAATCACGGTTCGTATCGATAACCGAGGCCGTGACCTGACTTCATATCTAGCAGAGGCGCAAGCGCGCATTAATAAAGAAGTTAAGCTTGATTCCGCTCACTATCGCTTTGAATGGGCGGGACAATTCGAAAGCCAGCGCCGCGCTGAAAAGCGCCTCGCGTTTATCTTGGCTCTGGTATTGATCTTGATGGGTGCCCTGCTCTTTTTCCAATTTGGCAAGATTCGTCAGGCGTTGCTCATTCTCGGCATCGTACCGCTTGCTACTTTGGGCGGCTTGATTGCGCTTCACGTTACAGGTAACACTTTGAACGTGGCGAGCGCTGTTGGATTTATTGCACTGTTTGGCGTCTCGGTACAAAACGGCATCATCATGGTCGCTAACTTTAGACGGATTAAAGGTGAAGGCTTACCGCTAAGCGAGTCGGTTATTGTTGCCGCAACTGAGCGCCTACGCCCTGTCTTGATGACCGCTACTGTAGCGTCTATCGGTATGTTGCCTGCGGCACTGGCTACCGGTGTCGGTACGGATGTACAGCGCAATCTTGCAACCGTCGTGGTTGGTGGACTTATTGTCTCGACGTTGCTCACGTTGTTCATTTTGCCTGCATTTTATTATGCGATGGAGCATTTGTTCGAGAAAAGACAATGGAGTCTGCCAAGATTACGGAGGAACCGTTAATGGCTATCAACAATCCTTCGCCACGCCTCGGCTATTCCATCACATTGCTTGCGGCGGCACTGTCTTCTTTACAGCTCAGTGGCTGCGCTGTTGGGCCGAACTTTGTTCGTCCTTCGACAGCATTGCCCAGCACCTATACCGAAAAACAAATCGGCACCGCCCAACGCGATGGATCGCAGCAGTTGATCGAACATGATATCCCCGCCCAATGGTGGGAGGTATTTCATTCACCGGCTTTAAATCATCTGGTTACAGCAAGCCTTCAGCACAATCCCAGCATCGATGCCGCACAGGCCGCTCTGCGCGGAGCACAAGAAAATGTAAAAGCACAGCAAAGTGCTTACTTCCCCACTGTCGGGATAGCCTATTCAGGAGCGCGTCAGAAAACACCAGCAGTGCTCGCAAGCCCACTAGCGTCGAATAGCTATATCTACAACTTGCATACGGCTCAAGTCAACGTGTCCTATAACTTAGACTTGTTCGGTGCCAATCGTCGTCAAGTGGAGTCCTTGAAGGCTCAAGCTGAATCCGAGCAGTTTCAACTTGAAGCAACTTATCTGACGCTTACAAGCAACGTCGTTAATGCTGCGATCTTGGAGGCCATGCTGCGCGAGCAGATTCGGGTTACCGATGAAATCATCGGCAGTCAACAAAAGCTATTAGACATGGCTCATCGACAATTTGATCTGGGACAAATCTCAACGGCTGATGTTGCAACTCAGGAAGCCTCATTGGCATCGGCTCAAGCGACACTACCGCCACTGCAAAAACAATTAGCCATTCAACGCGACCTTTTGAAAACCCTAGCGGGTCAGTTTCCCAGTGAAACACTAGATGCCGAGTTCACTTTAAATCAGCTCGAATTGCCGCAGCAATTGCCTCTGAGCCTGCCCTCAACCTTAGTTGACCATCGCCCAGATGTCCGCGCAGCAGAAGCCGAGCTACATGCCGCCAGTGCAGATATTGGTGTTGCGATTGCAAACCGTTTGCCCAATATCACATTAGGCGTAAACTCCTATGGAACATCGGCCAGTCGTTTATCTGATCTGTTCAAATCAGCAACCGACTTCTGGACCCTTGCAGGGGGTATCACTCAGCCTTTATTTGACGCGGGGGCACTCAAACATAAACAGGGTGCAGCAGAAGCAGCTTATGACCTTGCCAAGGCACAATATCGTCAAACGGTTCTTGGAGCATTTCAAAATGTAGCGGATGTCCTCCAAGCCATTCAGGCAGATACAACTGGTCTACAGGCAGCCGAAAAATCAGTCAACGCGGCAAGTCGTAGTGCGGGGATAGCCAGACAACAATTCAAATTTGGCGATATTAGTGCTTTGACTTTACTCGTTATTGAGCAGAATGAACAACAAGCTAAGTTGAACTTGACACAGGCTAGAGCCAATCAACTCCAAGATACTGCTGCGTTGTTTCAAGCATTAGGGGGCGGCTGGTGGAACCGCACAGACTCACTTGCAAGTCATGTCCAAAAATGAAAATAATTGATGAATAAAGGAGACGCTTTAAATGGAAATTACACGACACGAAATGGGACCCCGCTTTAGTGAGATGACCGTCGCTCATGTTGGTACGGCCAATCTCATCTTTATTTCAGGTCAGGTTGCAGAAAATACATCGCTGGATGTTACAGGACAAACCCGTGAAATTTTGCGATTTATTGATCGCTTACTGGCACATGTCGGTGCGGATAAGACCCATATCACTGCTGTGCGTATTTATCTTGCTTCTGTTGGTGATTATGCAGCAATGAATTCAGTCTGGGATGATTGGGTCCCCCAAGGTCATACACCTGCACGCTCAACGCTAGGTGCAAAACTCATTGACCCTGAGTATAAAATTGAAATCGAAGTGACTGCCGTAGCGGATCGTATTGTGACCAACCATCAGGCAGATGCAAATTGTGAAAAAGACGATCATCACAACCATCATCATGCCCATTAAACATTATCTTTACTTAGATGATTTAGGAAGCTGGAAACTAAAGCCGACCGTATATGAATTGGCATCTTTGTTGAGCTCTAAATCTTTGCCGTAGGTGAGGTCCATTTGCATAAGATCAGGGATTACGCTCATACTGATCCCTGTATGGAGTTTTGGATTTATAGCAAGATGTCCAAAAAGCTCAGCAAACACCATCAGTCTCGAATTGATGTTGTATGACGTCCCTGCTCCCCAAGTCAGTCGGTTCCTCCCGCTGGCTTCCTCGCGGATAAAACCGACATTGACGTTCGAATTCCATACCTGACTGGATGAAGCGTAGCTGATCGGCACATAAGCATATTCTCCACCATTCTGCCTGTGGTCAGAACGTGCCAACCCAAAAGCAACTGCAATTCCGTACTGATGATCAATCTCCATAGAGCGCAGTACTGTTTTGCCTTGCAGGACATAACCGCGTTCCTCCCCATTCCCGCCTTGATGGCTCAACTGCGTATAGCCTGCAGTAACCTCAAAATTGCCCGTCGGATTACAGGCTGGCATAACAGACAGCATGTCAGACTCCTTGGTTCCTTGATACCAAGTCTCAAGCTGACAACTGTGTGGATCAGTGAGTGATGCATCGTCGGTAAAAAAGGGGCGCCCTGCCCACGCCGCAATGGACACGCAGGACAACATTAATAACCAAACTATTTTCATCATTTTTTATACTCAGGAAAAGGCAGGAGCGCTTTTGTTCAGATCACTCGGCCTTCCATAATTAAAGGGAGACTAAATCCCTCCCAGTCATCTTTATAGTTATCGTGAAACTATTATCGCCATAAATCCTATAGATTATGCCGCTGATTTGATGAAGATTAAATGAATCGATTTTAAAACCCAATCCATTGGTATGATCTTTTATATAAAAACTCCCATTAAAACCAGCACCAACAGACTGTTTTTTTTCGGTATCATGGCACGAGCCCTTTATCGTAAAACTGATCATCCTCATGTCCGAACAAGAAAGCCTGCAACAAGACGCCATCATTGAACCCAGTAGCGACTTTGCATCCCACACCCCGATGATGCAGCAATATCTCAAAATGAAACGTGAACATGCACATGCACTCTTGTTTTATCGCATGGGCGATTTTTATGAATTGTTCTTTTCCGATGCCCATCGCGCAGCCAAACTGCTCGGCATTACCCTCACCCATCGAGGCAAATCGGGTGGCGAACCAATTCCCATGGCGGGGGTTCCATACCATGCGGCTGAAGGTTACTTGGCACGATTGGTAAAAGCCGGCGAAACCGTCGCCATTTGCGAGCAAGTGGGTGAAGTCACGGGTAAAGGCCCTGTAGAACGTAAAGTCGTTCGTGTGCTTACTGCTGGAACATTAACGGATGAAGCTCTAATGCCCAGCCATCGCGCAGTGCGTATGGCTGCGCTTTGTCTACAAAAAAATCGGATCGGCATTGCCGTACTTGAACTAGCGGCTGGCACGCTTACTGTGCAGGAGCTTGGATTTGATCAAACGCGCCTCGCCATTGAATTGGCTCGCATTGCACCCGCAGAACTATTGATTGACGAAAATACTGTTTCTGAGAGTCATGGCTTAAAAGATAAAATCAGCTTTGATGAACTAAAGTCTCTTGCAAACTCATCCACAAATACGGCAACGATTACGCGTCGACCCAACGTTGATTTTGATCTTAAAAATGCCAATGACACACTCTGCCGACAATTTGGTGTCAGCACCTTATCTGGATTTGGGGTAGATCACTTACCGCTTGCACAGGCAGCCGCTGCAGCACTACTCCACTACGCCCGCGAAACCCAGCAAAGTAATCTGCCGCATATCCGCAGCCTACGTTTAGAGTCCATGGACTCCTTTATCGCACTGGATCCGGTCACACGGCGTAATCTGGAAATTGTGGACCCCTTATTCGAAAATGGGACATCGCTACTTGCACTGGTTGATGACTGTCAGACGGCTATGGGCAGTCGCTTACTTGCCCGCACACTTATGCAGCCACTGCGGGATACCAAAATACTTGATTCGCGGCTAGACGCAATTGCACGTTTAAAAAATGGCTTTCATGATGAACCGATTCGGATCGTACTCAAAAATATCGGTGATGTGGAGCGTATCCTAGGCCGCATTGCCCTAGGCACCGCCCGTCCACGAGACTTAGTGCAACTCCGGCAAACCTGTGGTCAGCTTCCACTCCTCCACCATGCCTTAAAGCCTGCACTTCAAGGTAAAGGCTGGGAGCAACTGGATGACAAAAGCCTACTGGATGACCTCGCCAGTCAACTTGGACAGTTCAGCGAAGTCTATGATTTACTGACCAGAGCCATCCACGACCAACCGCCCGTGCTCTTGCGAGAAGGTGGGGTGATTGCAGATGGTTTCGATGCCGAACTTGATGAACTGCGCCAGATTCGCGATCATGCCAGCCAATATCTGCTCGATATGGAAACACGTGAACGTGCCGCAACGGGGATCAACACTCTAAAAATCGGTTATAACCGGGTCAGTGGCTACTTTATTGAGCTCACACGTGCACAAGCCGAATCTGCACCAGCACATTTTATTCGTAGACAAACCCTAAAAAATGCAGAGCGCTATATCACCCCAGAGCTTAAAACCTTTGAAGATAAAGTACTCTCCAGTGATTCACGTGCCCTGATTCGTGAAAAAGTCTTGTTTGAACAAATTCTTGATTATTTAAAACAACAGCTTGCCCCCTTACAAATGATGAGCTCCGCCATCGCTGACTTTGACGTACTCAGCAACTGGGCAAATCAAGCACGCTTGCGAAGCTGGGCACGCCCGACATTTACAGCTGAATCGGTGATTGATATTGAAGGTGGACGACATCCTGTCGTTGAAGCGCTTAGTCGTGCGCCGTTCACACCCAATGATGTGTTTTTAAGCCAGCAGAATCGTTTAATTCTCATTACTGGCCCGAATATGGGCGGTAAGTCGACCTACATGCGTCAAACTGCTTTGATTGCCCTACTGGCCTACTCTGGCAGCTATGTCCCTGCAAGCAAAGCCGTATTAGGACCCATCGATCGTATCTTTACCCGCATTGGTTCTGCCGATGACTTATCTAGCGGCAAATCCACCTTTATGGTTGAAATGACCGAAACTGCTCAAATCTTGCATCATGCTACTAGTCAGTCACTGGTGCTCATGGATGAAGTAGGACGTGGTACCAGCACCTATGACGGTTTATCCCTCGCTTGGGCATGCGTTTTAGACTTAGCAAAACGAATTAACTGTTTATGTCTTTTTGCGACGCACTACTTTGAACTCACTGAACTTGGCGAACAAGCTGGTATTGAAAACCGCCATGTCGCAGCGCGAGAAATTAATGGTGAACTGATCCTCTTGCACCAAGTCCAAGATGGCGCAGCCAGTAAGAGTCATGGGTTACAAGTCGCTAAACTTGCTGGAATTCCCGCTCCAGTTATCAAAGAAGCACGTGGGCGTCTCCGTGCACTTGAGCGCCAGCAAGCGTTGCATTTGGGTCAAAACGATTTATTTGATCAAATAGAAGAACCCTTCATCGCTTATGAGAAAAATGAAGATCTAAATCAGCAAAATAATATTTCACCCGAAAACACTCAGGTTTTGGATGAAATTGATGCCTTAAATGTAGATAATCTCACTCCTAAACAGGCGCTTGATATCTTATATCAGCTAAAGGAATTGGTATCGACTGCTAAAAAAGATTAAACTACTGCACATCCGATGAACCCACCGTTTTGATTCACGTTCCAAGTTTGGCGTGTGCAACGGTTTTAAGACCCATTTTTGACTTTTAGGTAGCCAGCCGCCATGACCTTTGTTGTCACCGAAAACTGTATCAAATGTAAATACCAAGACTGTGTTGAAGTCTGCCCAGTAGATTGCTTCTATGAAGGTCCAAACTTTCTGGTCATCAATCCTGATGAATGTATTGACTGTGCACTTTGTGAACCAGAATGCCCTGCCAATGCGATTTTCTCTGAAGATGAGTTGCCTAAAGGTCAAGAAAAGTTCCTCGAACTCAATACTGAACTTTCAGCAATCTGGCCAAACATCACTCAAATCGGTGAACGTCCTGCGGACGCTGCTGAATGGGATGGCAAACCGAATAAATTGGCACTGCTTGAGCGCTAATACTTAGACTCGCTAATAAAGTCTTTTAGCCAATGCTCGCTTAGGCTTGTTCTATAAAAACCGATCACCTTCTATGAAGTGGTCGGTTTTTTTATGAGCATTCCATGAGGAATTTTTACAATTTCTGACATAGTTGACGCCTTGATCAAGCAATTTATCCGAGTATTGATCGCAATTCTGCTAAGCTCAAACCATTGAATAAACAATGTAAACAGCTCAGGAAGGCCCATACATGTTAAATCCCTCTACCTACAACAAACCTAAAATTATTTTTTTCTCAGTCATTGCTGTGATCATACTGATGGTCATCTGGGGCTGCTTCTATACCGTGACTTCAGGACAACGCGCATTAGTCTTGCGCTTTGGGCAAGTACAAGAAGTAGTGTCGGATGGGCTTCACTTTAAACTCCCATTTGTTGAGCGAATCATTTTGGTCGATGTCCGAACCCAAAAAGCTCACTCACCCGCCAGTGCAGGCACTAAAGATCTGCAAACGGTCACAACTGAAGTCGCGCTCAACTACCATTTAAACGCGAATGCATTGCAGGACACATACAGTCGGATTGGCTTGGATGTCGAAGATAAAGTTATCGAACCCCGTATCCAAGAAATCGTCAAAGCCGTGATTGCCCGCTTTTCCGCAGAAGAACTGCTGACACGTCGAGATGCCGTAAAAGGTGAGATTGCTGCTGGCCTACGCAATGCCTTGGCAACCTATAATATCAATGTTGAAGATATTCAGATTACCAACTTTAAGTTTTCTCGAGCATTTGATGAAGCGATTGAAGCCAAACAAACTGCAGAACAAAATGCGCTAAAAGCCAAAAATGACCTTGATCGTATCAAGGTTGAGGCTGAGCAGAAAATTACCATGGCGCAAGCAGAAGCCGAGACCATTCGCATTCAAGCACAGGCCATTAAGGAACAGGGCGGTGAAGAGTATGTGAAAATGAAAGCTATTGAAAAATGGAATGGGACTTTACCGCAATACACAGGCGGCGGTGCAATGCCGTTTATCAGTATTCCTGTACAGAAGTAATATACGATATGAGAACCCGTCTATATCAAGGAAGGGTTCTCTGTGATTATGATTAGAAAGATAGAATTAACGAACTTGACCTGACAGCAAACGCCACAAGCTTCGTTTTTTTAATGGCGCTTGTAATAACTCGTCAAGAGACGGTAAACGTTCCAGATGTTCTGGAATAATGCTATCCGGCAACTCTCCCATAAGCCCTACGCGCCGATCTGTACCAAATCGTGTCAGGAACCCCATCAAGGCAGCTTGGGCACCGACATTATGCTGCCAGCGCGTGCCTTCAGCCAAAGGCCAATCTAAACGAAAAGCTTCCGAGCTACTTGAACTGTCGGCACGCTGAAATGCTTGATTGATGTTTTGCCACAAGGTACGACGATCAGGATGATTCAATGCTTGCACTGAAACCAGTACGACCCACTCCCCAATCACGCGCGCCTCTAAACTAAAACGCAGCACCTGCTCGACATGAACGGCCTCACTCGCAGCGATGGTTTGTGCAAAGGGCTGACGGGTTGGTTTTTCTGGGGTCGTCACTTTAATTTGAGGTGTGTTGGATGTCTGAAGCAATGACTCAGTACGGGCAATATGTGCTGATGCAGTCGCTTGTATCGACTGAATTGGCTTTGCTTCGGGAGTAGAAGATATAGGCTGGGACGCTATGGCTATACTTTGCGTCTTAGCTAAGATAACAGGCTGGACAGGGTCGATATGATTTTGTTCATTGGATACCCCAATCGCATCATCACCCCGTTTCCCCCAAAGCGACATGGCGGTGATGCTCTGAATGGATTCAGTACGTTCAGCCCATACAGAAATACCCAGTGCAGCAAGAACTGCCCGGGTATGTGCTTGACGATGCATCGGTGACACGGACAACTACATCACCTCATCAGTTTGCGGATTGGCTTTGCCTTGGGTAGCTAACCAATTCAGTGCATCAAGATAAGCTTTGGCACTGGCAATCACGATATCGGTATCAGCCCCTTGACCCGTAACGATACGTCCTTGCTGGTTCAAGCGCACGGCCACCTCGCCTTGGCTGTCAGTACCACTGGTAATGGCATTGACTGAATAAAGCTCGAGCAAAGCACCAGATTTGGCAACCACTTCAATCGCTTTAAAAGTGGCGTCCACAGGACCTGAACCACTGGCACTGACAGGGTGGATTTTGCCATCAACATTGAGTACCAAATGCGCGCGCGGTACTTGACCTGTCTTACTGGTCACTTCCAGCTCTTCTAACACATAACGATTGACGACATCGTCACCCTGATGACCACTGACCAGTGCGTGTAGATCTTCATCGAAGATTTCACTCTTGCGATCCGCTAGCTCTTTAAAGCGAACAAATAATGCGTTAAGAGCCTCATCAGAGTCTGGTGTAATGCCTAAAGCTTCTAAGCGTGAACGGAACGCAGCGCGACCAGACAATTTGCCTAAAGTCAGCTTATTCGCATTCCAGCCAACATCCTCAGCACGCATAATTTCATATGTTTCACGATGCTTCAGAATCCCGTCTTGATGAATCCCGGACTCATGTGCAAACGCATTGGCACCCACGATTGCTTTATTCGGCTGTACCACGTAACCCGTAATTGCGGAAACCAGACGAGATGAAGGCACAATTTCTTCGGTCCGGATATTGGTCGTCACATTGTATAAATCTTTACGGACACGGGTCGCCATCACCACTTCTTCAAGAGCAGCGTTACCCGCCCGCTCACCCAGCCCATTGATGGTACATTCGACCTGACGCGCACCCGCTTGCACCGCAGCCAAGGAATTCGCAACAGCCATACCCAAGTCATTATGGCAATGCGTAGACCAAATAACGCTATTGGCATTTGGGACACGTGCTATCAATTGCTCAAATCGCTGGGCATACAACGCAGGGTTTGAATAACCCACGGTGTCTGGAACGTTGATGGTTTTTGCACCGGCACGAATCACTTCATCGAAAATACGAACCAAGAAATCTATTTCAGAGCGTACGGCGTCTTCTGCAGAAAACTCAACATCATCGGTGAATTCGAGTGCGGTTTTAACCGCCCGCACAGCAGCTTCCACAACTTGATCTTCATTCATTCGCAATTTGTATTGCATATGAATCGGGCTGGTTGCAATAAATGTATGCACCCGCCCCCGTTTCGCATGGCGAATCGCATCACCAGCACGACGTATGTCTTTATCATTGGCGCGTGCAAGAGAACAAATGGTTGAGTTTTGGATAATGCTTGAAATCGTCGAGATAGAATCAAAATCACCTTCACTTGCAGCTGCAAATCCTGCCTCAATGACATCGACTCCCAGTTTTTCTAACTGGCGTGCAATACGAATTTTTTCTTCTTTGGTCATCGATGCGCCAGGGCTTTGCTCACCATCGCGTAATGTGGTATCAAAAATAATGAGTTGGCTAGGTGGATTAATGATTGAGCTACTCATAAAGCAATTCCTAAACTTAAAATAATCTAACTGCCTTGCTGCTTTATTTTTCTCTATGATTTCAATAAAAACAGCAAACAATATGCAAAAATAAAAACGTACGGCTCAGCAAAACTGTACGCTAAGTTCAATAAAAAATGATGGGTTTATTGTGAGCCAATCTGAGAGAAACGTAAACTTAAAATGTATGGTTTGCGTGCGTTTATCAAGTCTGATTTAAAGAGAAATCCTCATTGACCGACAAACGCATAATCACTCATTGAATGATGTGCCGTGAAAAAAAATTGAATCGTGATCTAGCAAGAGCTTGATCTGCATTTAAGAAAAATTTGCCCCAAGTGCCAACTTAAAAGCTTAATGCCCTTTAGCAAAGGGATCATTGGACAGCTCAGACTCGCGATGTTGCTGCGCAAGCATTTGATGCTCAGGCACAGCTGGCTTTATGCCTAAGAAAACCATAACCCCTAAAACGGCAAGCACCCCGAATACAACAATGATTAACCACATGATCATACTCCCTTGACGCTACTTATATTGGTTTTTTGCTCTGATTGTGTTGATTATCAATACCATAACCATACAGCAAGAACATAACTACACCAACTTCCAAATTCCTTTAAGAAAAGCAGCTTTTTGGATAAAGCCACGCTTAACTCAAGAAAAATACTGAACATCCCCGATCACAGCTTAGTCACTTAAGCTACCAATATAATATGCACCTAATTCTAAAAATTTACCAGAGACGACAGCACAAATTTAATGATTAAATCTTTAAAAACATTCTCTTTAGTTCAGATTCAATATTTGCCAACTAGTCATCTTTCTCTTGTAAATTCGTCTTAAAATTAGACCGTGATCCATTTCACATTTTTGCAATGTCCTCTATTTATTCTGACGGAATACATGATGACTTTTGTAGATGCTGTATTTTCGATTGAACTTGTAGGTTATATGAACACTGTAAGTGTGAAGGGTGTTGGAGATGGATTAGTTTTAAGTTTTAAAACAACAAGCTCCTATGACTACCCAGAGCAATGTTGTCTAAAACACTATCGTTGTAATTATGTGAACCAGTTCACATAAACTATATACCGATTTTCATTTTCTCCATAGAATCAGGCAACAAGCGTAACCGCATGTAAAAGATATTATCGATATATCGCTTACATACTTAAAAGTAGATCATCGATCCTCTACAGACTCATTAAAGGACATTAAAAAATGAAAAAATATGGTGCAGAGTTCTTCGGAACATTTTGGCTGGTGTTTGGTGGCTGCGGAAGTGCAGTCCTCGCAGCGGGTTTCCCTGAACTGGGAATTGGATTTGCTGGCGTGGCGTTGGCATTTGGTCTAACGGTTCTTACAATGGCCTTTGCAGTCGGTCATATCTCAGGTGGTCACTTCAATCCTGCGGTTTCTATCGGTCTTTGGGCGGGTGGTCGCTTCCCCGCAGGTCAACTCCTTCCTTACATCATTTCCCAAGTACTTGGTGGTATCGCTGCGGCGGCAGTGCTATGGGTTATTGCCAGTGGCAAAGTCGGTTTTGATTCTACTCAAGGTTTTGCTTTAAATGGTTATGATGCAGGCTCGCCAGGTGGATATTCACTGACATCAGCATTGGTTGCTGAAATCGTTCTGACTGCGTTCTTCCTGATTGTGATCTTGGGTGCAACAAGTAAGCGCGCCCCTGCTGGTTTTGCACCAATTGCGATTGGTCTGGCGCTGACACTTATCCATTTAATCAGTATCCCAGTGACGAATACTTCTGTAAATCCAGCTCGTAGTACAGCAGTGGCTGTTGTCGCAGGGAATGCACTGGCGATTAAACAATTATGGTTATTCTGGGTTGCCCCGATCATCGGCGCGCTTCTGGGTGCAGGTGTTTATCGTTTTATTGGCAATAGTGACGACTAATGTCTTGCGATCCACAATAAAAAAAGGCTGCCAAAAGGTGGCCCTTTTTTATTATGGGTTCTTATTGGTGATTAGATTTATTATTCACTACTCTTTTTTGTCTACAACCCATCGCTTCTTCATACGATTCCATGCATATAAACCCGCAGCAAAGCTATTGTATAACAACCGCGATAGAATACTCAGAACCGGAAACCGAACTAACCTGGCAAGCCATTTTTGTCGAGGAGTTTCGGCCCATAAAACAGCAAAAGCATCCGCTCCAATTTTAGTAATACCCTCTTGATCAACAACATGTAGTCGCTCTCTCACCGACTCTTGCTCGGCATCAATGTCCTTAACTACATCCGGATTCTCATCAATATCAATCCACTCAACCTGCGCTGAGCAGGACTCCATGCGACGACGCTGATCCTTAATCCCCGCATCGCAAACGGGACATGCACTGTTGTAGTAGACTTTGACTTTACTCATGCTTCACTCCCAATTCGCTATAGATTGAATGTAGTGTTCCAAACATCGATGCAGCAAGCCTAGGTGCATCATCAGTCGATAAAGCTTGATGCACAACTGGAAGATGGACACTTGGGCATTGTGGGAAAAGATGATGCTCACGATGAAAATTAAAATTTACATCATGCAGTAAAATCTGATCTAACCAACTGACTGCATGAGATCGAACGTGACCAGATTGCTGAGCAACATCCACTAAACCGTGTTCAGCAATACCACGAAGCTGGCTAAAAAAAAGTCCAAAAGTGATAGCTGAAACAAATGGCAGAAATGCCAGAATGAAATGGCGACCAAACCCTGTGACAATGAGCAAAATCAAGATTTGAACTGCTGCAATAATAAATATTTTTCCAGTCCGTACGAGTCGAAATAAATTATGCGGTGCGCCGATACTCTCATGGAAGGTATCTCGCAAATTAAAACCCAGCAATGGTTTAATGATATGGATACGCATTTTTGAAGGGGTCATTGCACCAAGGTTATAATAATGAAAGCCCTGTGGATCGTCGGATGTTCCGAAGGTTCGATGATGTATCCAATGTTGGTGAGCAAACTCTTGAAAATCTATCCCTGCAACGGCGCCGAGGATCAATCCAACTTTTTTGTTTAAATGTCTGCTTTTAAATAAAGTGTAGTGAACACAATCATGCATGATGAGTGTAATACGATAAATCAATAAACCTATGAGTGGCATAATTAGCAGAGGAGCCATGGGAGACCAATCTGCAATATAAGGGCTAAACCATAATAATAAGAAAAGAGGCACGACATTTCTAAAAATGGCTAACCAACCAAAACGATCTGATGGGATGAGCCAATCTGGGTGTATAGCACTCATGTTTTCTTGCATCCTATTTTTATTAAAATTTTCCACAACCAATATCGCATAATAGTTAGCTACGGCACTAACAATCAAAGAAAATTTCTTCAAATATTAGCATCAACAACACATGCAATTAATGTTTCTTGGCGCTATTAAAGCGATAAAAAGGCCACCCAATAGGTAGCCTTTTATTCTAAAGTGTAAAAAATGGATCAATTCTGATTAAGCAACTTTCTCTTCAGCAACTGGTGCCCCAGAATAAATCCCCTCCAGCCCCTTATCCTCCCGATAATACTGTTCAGGACTAAAGACATCGACCTCAATAGCCTCCAGTCGTGCAGCAAGCGCCAAAGCGACTAAACCAGCTTCAGTTTCACTGATAATACCGAGTTTCTGCGCTTCGTCTGCCAACTCTTCAACAGATCCTCTGCGCAGTTTGTGCAGTTTTTGAGCCTCGTGAATCCGAGCCAAAATAGGTTCAACTTCACTCAACAAACGGAATGACTTCAGCAGACGTCCCAATCCTAGACTCTGGTTATCAGGTAAATGAATGCCCTCAATTAAACGCAGATACTGTTCATTATAGCGTTGGATGGTTTTGGCAGCTTCATGACTCATCGCATCACTTGGCGGGGTCGCAAGTGGATTTAGGCGCAGTGGTAGCGTCATAAAGAAACGTAGAATGCTGCCTATAAATCCATCAAAATTGGCATAGATCCCTTCAAAAGCTTTTTGTGTCTCAGACAGCGCATGGGTCAAAGCATAATCCACCAAAGGTAAATCTTCCTGCTTACGTCCTTCAGCTTCAAAGCGGCGTAGTGTTGCAGTACCCAGTAACATCCAAGCAAGGGCATCCGCATAGCGCCCCGTCAACTTACCACGGGCTTTAAGCTTGCCCCCTATCGCAAACATCGCCATATTGGTGAGGAACCCAAAGCGTGCACCTGCCCAGATCAAACGGCGATAGTAGGTTTTAGTCTCGGGTGCTACGTCTGGCACACTCGCAAAAATACCGCGAGTTACGCCATGGAAAAGCACGCGGAAAACACCAACAATAAACTGAATCATCCACGCGACCAAACTGCTTCGGAACTGCTTCACATCATCTTTCTCGACCGCATCGACAACTTTAAGCGCATAAGGATGACAACGTGTCGCCCCTTGACCAAAGATGATCAAGGTTCGAGTCAAAATGTTCGCACCTTCCACCGTAACGCCTACTGGCGCTGAACAATAGGTCTTGGCAAGGATATTGTTGGGCCCTTGCATGACACCGGCTCCAGCGCAGACATCCATACCGTCTTTACCCAATGCTTGAGAAATCTCAGTGGTATAAGACTTAAGCACTGCGGAAACAACTGGGGGATGAATGCCAGCATTGAGCGCGGAACAGCTAAACACGCGAGAAGCTTCGAGCAGATAGCTCAGTGCAGCAATCTTACCGACCTTCTCCTCTACGCCTTCCATCAGGCCAATCTGAATACCAAACTGCTGACGCACCATCGAATATGCGCCTGTTGTTGCAACGACAGCCTTTGACGCACCAATCGCACCAGCAGGTAAACTGACAGCACGCCCTCCTGCCAGCTGCTCCATCAGCATCCGCCAACCATTACCCGCATTAGCTGGACCACCGATAATATCGTGGACAGACACAACGACATCTTTACCGATCAGAGGCCCATTATCAAAGGACTCGCCCACGGGGTCATGATGATCACCTGAGCTAAAGCCCTCCACGCCTTTATGAATCAGCACTGTGGTAATCCCGATATCTTCGCCTTTGCCCAATAGGTTGTTCGGATCCGTCAACTTACATGCCAATGTCACTAAGTTAGATACGGGCGCCAAGGTAATATAGCGCTTACGGAAATTAAGTCGAATCTTGATATCACCGTTATCATCACGGAAAACTTCACCTTCGGCCTTAATACTGGCTGCATCAGAACCTGCGGTCGGTTCGGTCAAGCCAAAGCAAGGAACGTATTCACCACTGGCCAGCTTCGGTAGATAATTATTTTTCTGATCTTCAGTTCCATAATGCTTAATCAGCTCTGCGGCACCCAGCGAATTGGGAATAACGACATAAGTCCCTACCGTGAACGAATGAACATTGATCTTCGCCATAATGGTTGAGATAGCGAGTGGTGAGAATTCTTTTCCACCATACTGTTTTGGAATCAAAAAGCTCATAAAGCCTTGTGCTTTGATAAAGGCCAATACGTCGTCTGGAACTTTTTTGGTTCGCAAAACTTCATACTGATCGACCATGGCGATTAATTCTTCACATGGACCATCCAGAAAAGCCTGCTCCTCGGCATTGAGTAAGGAATAAGGCTGACGCAAAATCTCGTCAAAATCGGGCTTACCCGCAAAAAATCCACCGTCTATCCAAACATGCCCCGCTTCAAGCGCCTGACGTTCTGTATCGGAAATTTTGGGTAAGATTTTATTAGACTGCATCCACTTCATGATGAGAGAGAACATCGCTACACCTCTATGTTGAATCACTAAGTCACAAGAAAAAACTTTTATTGCTAATAATAAAAACTTAAAGACCAAGGGTTGATCAAAATGAAGACTATGCTTGGTGCACGCCGTGTATATCTGGAAAATGTCACTCAAGCAGAGTACACACCACCGTGGGTGGTTTAAAGAATAAAGCGGGGTTACAGTATCTATAAATGTAAGAAATTCTGTCGAATCAATTGAAAGTATACTGCAATTGACTAAAGACTAGCCGACTTGATTGTATAGCTTAGGAAAATTGTTGATGTTTGTTGTATCAGATGGTCAATGAAGTCAATTTGAATATCTAAGGCTGTGCATGCTGATTTTCAATCTTGTATGCTAGGCTGTGCTCCTTCTTGATCATCATAATGCTTACCATGTCCCGATATCGTCCTCTTGTTCTTCTTGGCGGTTCATTCGATCCGATTCATAACGGCCATTTATGGATGGCACATGAGGTTAATCAAGAGATTACAACTCAAGGCATACAAGCTGAAATTAAATTTCTGCCTACAGCAGGTTCCCCTTTTAAAAATACGGCAACGAGTACCAAACATCGCTTGGCTATGCTCAGACAAGCCCTGCGTGACACACCATTTTCAATTGATCGTACCGAAGTTAATTCACCGCCGCCGACTTACACGCTTGATACACTCACACTAATTCGTCAGCGTATTGGTCCCGATCGCCCGCTTATTTTCGTACTTGGTCAAGATAGTTTCGATAGTCTGCCACGCTGGAAAGGCGGCTATGAACTCCTTGAAATGGCACATTTATGGGTCTTTCCTCGCATAGAACACCAAGAGCAAGCGGTCTTGACGCTACCTGATGCACTCTTAGAAAAAAAAGCTTTAACAACGGAACAATTATTAAAAAAACCTCAAGGACTTCTTTTTATTGATGAAAAAACGCCCCCAGAAATCAGTAGCACGCTGATTCGTCAACATCTTGCAACATCTGAGCAGGTAAAATTGCTTAAAAAATCGCTTCCAACGCGTGTTATGGGGTATAATAAGAGCACCAAACTATATGGATTTACCTCCCCGTATGAATCTTGAACCTACTACAGGTCATTCATCCCCTGCCTCGCAAAGCAATTTAAACGCGGGCAACTTGAAACAAAACTCTTTAAAAGATCGCACCTTAAATGAGTCTGCAGCACCTGCAACAAATACTGCAAACCAAAATTCTTCAATGACAAGCGCACAAGAAGTTGCAGCTTGCCTTGAGGTTGTTCGTCTCGCTCTGGCAGATGTCAAAGCACAGAATGTCGTTGAACTGGATGTCCAAGGCATCAGCAATGTGTCTGATGTTTTGGTTATTGCCAGCGGCACATCGACCCGTCATGTCAAAGCATTGGCCAACAATGTCTCTGAAGAATGCAAAAAAGCAGGCTTCCGACCAATCGGCATGGAAGGTGAGCGTGATGCTGAGTGGATTCTAGTCGACTTCGGTCTAGTTGTCGTTCATGTGATGCTGCCTACTGCACGCACATTCTACGACCTTGAGAGTCTCTGGAAACCTAAAGCCTAATCAAAGCGTTATCTTGATCGCTGATATCAAACATTGATTGTCATACGAGCCGCACACGCGGCTCGTATTGTTTTATATTGCCTCTTTAATTCAAAAGATTCCTTACTAGAGAATATCCATGAAAATTCGCTTACTCACTATTGGTCAAAAGATGCCAGACTGGGTTCAAACGGGTTTTGATGATTACTTTAAGCGCGTTCAGCCACTCATCACCGTGCAACTGGTCGAGTTGCCTATGGCTAAACGGGGAAAGTCCGACTCAGCGGCGGAAATACACAAGTATTGCCAGATTGAGGGTCAAACAATTCTGAACAGTTTACAGCCTAGAGAGCGCCTGATTGCACTCGAAGTCGGTGGGCGCAATCTGAGCACCGAGAAGCTTGCAACGACAATGCAAAGCTGGATGCTGGACGGTTTAGATATCGCCTTAGCTGTTGGTGGTCCTGATGGGCTATCTGACGAAGTGCGACAAAAAGCGGAATGGCATTGGTCATTATCACCACTCACCCTGCCTCACCCGTTGGTCCGCGTGATCATGATCGAACAACTCTATCGCGCCATGAGCATCAATAATGGTCATCCTTATCATCGTGCTTAACTGCTGAGATCGCCCTTATTATGACTTACGCAACACTACCCGCCCTTTTTATCTCTCACGGCTCACCGATGATGGCGGTCGATGCTGGGCAGGCCAGTGATGCCATGTTTCGACTCTCCAATAATTTGCCACAGCCCAATGCCATTGTGGTCGTATCAGCGCATTGGCTCAGTGATACACTGGAAATCTCAACGGCCATGCGTCCCGAGACCTGGCATGACTTTAGCGGTTTTCCACCAGAGCTCTATCAAATTCGCTACCCTGCGGCAGGAAGTCCTGCGCTTGCTGAGCGGATTATTCATATTTTGGATTTAGCAGGAATTACTGCACACGGCAATGCGCTACGTCCTCGCGATCATGGTGTTTGGGCACCGCTACGACATTTATATCCTGATGCCAATATCCCTGTCGTACAGATTTCTATTCCAACCCACTACAGCCCTGCACAGCTTCGTGATCTGGGTAGAGCCTTAGTCAGCCTACGTGGCCAGCAAATTTTATTGATTGGCTCAGGCAGCATTACGCATAACCTGCGGGCTTTGTCTTTCCGTGATCCTCATGCAATGCCTGAAGACTGGGCTAAAAATTTTAAAAACTGGATGATTCAAAAACTCGGATCTCACAGTTATGACGATGTGTTGAACTGGAAAAATGAAGCTCCCTATGCCAAGCAGAACCACCCTACGGATGAACACCTTTTGCCTTTATTTTTCACCATGGGCGCGGGTGAACGTTTTAATGTGGTGCACTCCAGTTTCTCTATGGGGTCACTAGGTATGGATATTTATCGCTTTGATTAAATCCGAAAATGAAGCCCCAAAAAACAACACACAAAAATTTCCACATGTAAAATAATCCCCTGATCAAAGCTGAACTCGTTAAAATACTCCACCTTAAATAACAACCATCGCTTAACCATAGGCTCAACGAACCATCATGCACGCCGACCAAATTCAGCTCATTGCCCTTATCGATGCCGCACTACCACAATGGCAATGTGCACAATGTGGCACTCCCGGATGCTTGCCTTATGCTGAAGCAATCGTCAAAGGTGAAGCGATTAATCTCTGTGTGCCTGGTGGCGATCCCATGGTCAAAACCCTTGCGGCATTGACCAATCGTCCCATTGAACCCGTGGCTCTAGGCAGTTATCCCCTACTTGAAGATGGTCGCCCACAAGCAGTCCGCGCTGTCATTCGTGCGGATGAATGCATCGGCTGCACCAAATGTATCGATGCATGTCCGGTTGATGCCATCCTTGGCTCAGGAAAAATGATGCATACAGTGCTCACAGACTTATGTACAGGTTGTGAGCTCTGTTTACCGCCCTGCCCAGTTGATTGCATTGATATCATTCCTGTTGATCTCAGTGCATATCAAGGCAGTGCATTAACAGAATTGCGTGATCAACAGTTTAAGCAAGAACAGATTGATTTACGTCAGCGCTTTACGGCTAAACAACTCCGTGAAACTGCGAAACAATCCATCAAATTGTCTGCCTCACGATTCGCAAATCAGAATGCCATCTTGCCGACTGTCGTTCCAAATGCTGACGTGCTCCCTGCTGTAAAAGAGCACATTGCATCTGCTGAAACGTTCTCGACAGACAACAGCACGTCATCTATTGTGTCTGATCCAATCACTCAAATTCAGCTCGCAACGCTGCGTAGCCAGATCAAAAAACTAGAGAAACAACTCAGTGTCATGCCCAATAACGAGAAGAAAAAATCCGATTTAATCCAACTGCAGACCAGGCTCAGTCAGCTTACTCAAGAGTCGACATGAGTACCGCATTATGAAAAAAGCCAATATTGAAGAATTTTTTGCACGACTCAAAGCCCAGCGTCCTGAACCTCGCACTGAGCTTGAATACACCACTGCCTTTGAATTATTGATTGCCGTTTTACTGTCTGCCCAAGCCACTGATGTCGGCGTCAATAAAGCCACAGCAATCCTCTATCCTATTGCTAATACGCCTCAAGCTATTTTGGACATGGGATTGGACACACTCAAAACGTATATAAAGACGATTGGATTGTTTAATACCAAAGCGGTCAATATCATCAAAACCTGTCAAATCTTGGTTGATAAATATCAAGGCGAAGTTCCCAATACGCGCGAGGGGCTTGAAGAACTCCCGGGGGTAGGACGTAAAACTGCCAATGTTGTCCTGAACACCTTTTTTGGACAGCCAACCATGGCTGTCGATACGCATATCTTTCGCGTCAGTAACCGCACCACGCTTGCTCCCGGCAAAACCGTCGAGCTGGTCGAAGATAAACTCATTAAGGTCATCCCCAAGCACTACATCATGGATGCACATCATTGGCTCATTTTACACGGTCGCTATACCTGTAAAGCCCGCTCACCACTCTGCGGCGAGTGTATCGTCAGTGACTTATGCGGCTGGAAAGAACGATTTGATTATGGCGTTTCTAACCCTATTGAATCTTAAGCTTTAGAAATAATAAGGCCTGTAGCCAAAATCAATGACTACAGGCCCGAGACTTACAATGGTTGTATTAACCCTCTTGCAGTTGCTTGATAATCGCTGGATTTTCCAGTGTAGAAATATCCTGCGTAATCGCATCACCACGCGCAATCGACCGCAATAAACGACGCATAATCTTGCCACTACGTGTCTTCGGTAAGGCATCACTGAAACGTATATCCGCAGGGCGGGCAATCGCACCAATCTCCTGACCGACAAAGGCTTTCAGGGTCTTGATCATTTCAAGGGCAGCATCACCCGTTGGTCGCTCACCTTTCAGCGTCACAAATGCAACAACCGCCTCCCCAGTCACCTCATCAGGACGACCAACAACAGCCGCTTCTGCAACGAGTGGATTGGCAACCAATGCCGACTCTATCTCCATTGTCCCTAAGCGATGACCCGAAACATTCAGCACATCATCTGTACGACCGAGAATCCAGAAATAGCCATCCTCATCGCGCATGGCACTGTCACCCGCGACATAGCGACCGCCAAATTCCTCTGGGAAATAGGCGGTTTTAAAGCGCTCGGGATCACGCCACAATGTCCGTACCATCGATGGAAACGGACGTTCAATCACTAAGGTACCTGCTTCGCGAGGTGCCGTTGGGTGCAAGGCTTCATCCAGAATGTTGATCGACAGGCCAGGCAATGGGAACGCGCAAGAGCCGGGCTTGGTTGCCACAGCGCCCGGTAAAGGCGTCAACATTTGACTTCCAGTTTCGGTCTGCCACCACGTATCCACGATTGGACAACGGCCACCCCCTACCACATTGTAATACCAGATCCATGCTTCAGGATTAATCGGCTCACCCACACTTCCCAGCAAACGTAGCGAAGATAGATCATGCTTTGCAGGTAAATCGGCACCTAACTTAATCAGTGAGCGAATGGCTGTCGGCGCGGTATAGAAGATCGAAACCTTGTGTTTCTCTATCATCTGCCAGAAACGTGAAGCATCTGGAAAAGTCGGAACCCCTTCAAAAACCACCTGCGTGGCACCTGCTGCCAATGGCCCATAGGCCACATAGCTATGACCTGTAATCCAGCCCACATCTGCCGTACACCAAAATACATCATTGGGCTGCTGATCAAAGGTCCATTTAAAGCTTTGCAGTGCGCCAAGCAAATACCCTGCGCTAGAGTGCTGTACGCCTTTAGGCTTACCCGTTGAACCGGAGGTATATAAAATAAATAATGGATGCTCTGCAGAAACCCACACCGGCGGACAATCTGTCGTTTGTTGTGCAGTTAAATCATGCCACCAGATATCACGTGCTTGCATGATTGTTTCGGTTTGATCACGCGCCCAGACCACCACATGTTCAACCAAATTATTGGACTGTGCGACCGCCTCATCCACGGTCTTCTTCAGCTCGATGGGTTTACCGCCGCGATAGCCAATATTGGCCGTAATGACCACTTTGGCTTCCGCATCGATGATGCGTTCTGCAAGGCTCTTGGAGGAAAATCCTCCAAAGACCACAGAATGGATGGCCCCTAGTCGCGCGCATGCTTGCATGGCAACCACAGCATTGGCCACCATCGGCATATAGATAATGACCCGATCACCAGCAACCACGCCCAAAGACTTAAGCCCATTGGCAAATAGGCAAACACGCTCGTAGAGTGTTTGATACGTAATATATTCGGCAGAACCATCATCCGCTTCAGCGATTAAAGCCACTTTGTCAGGTTGTGTCCCGAGATGACGATCCAGACAATTGAAAGAGACATTAAGCGTGCCATCCGCAAACCACTGATAAAAAGGGGCCTGTGTTTCATCCAAACCTTGAGTAAAAGGCTTCTCCCATGTCAGTAACTCACGTGCACGGTGACTCCAAAATGCATCCAGATCAAGATCGGCTTCACGCTTGAGCTGGGCAAAGGTATCGGCATTAAGCGTTGTTTGAGCAAGGTAAGCTGCGCTAGGTGGAAACACGCGGTTTTCATGAAGTACGGAGGCATGGCTTTCAGTATTGGCTGTGCTGCTGACGGCTGTCATTGTTAAATATCCCTTGTCGACGAGTCGTTATCGATTGGTTATAAATTACCATAAAAAAGCACGCTGAATGGCGTGCCCAATAATAAGACATCATGACATAACAATAACTCAACAGCAGTCGCAAAAACTGACAATTTGAATGACTTAGCACATTAAACTAGTGCGGATTTGCCAATTTTGGAGGCACATCGGACTGCCCACGCCAGCGTAGAACACGCTGACGAATACCATCCATGCCAATAAAGACAATGGGCGTGGTATATAGGGTCAAAAGCTGACTCAAAATTAAACCACCCACAATCGCAATGCCCAATGGCTGACGCATCTCTGCACCATCACCATGACCAAGCGCAAGCGGGACTGCTCCAAGCATTGCGGCCATGGTTGTCATCATGATCGGCCTAAAGCGTAACTGACAAGCTTCATAAATCGCATCCCGCGCACTTAAACCTTGCTGGCGCTGCGCTTGCAATGCAAAATCGATCATCATGATGGCATTTTTCTTCACAATACCGATCAAGAGCAGAATTGCGATTAAGGCAATAATGCTAAATTCAGTGTTGAAGAGCATGAGGGCTAGTAATGCCCCAACACCTGCCGAGGGCAGGGTCGATAGAATTGTAATCGGATGGATATAACTCTCATAGAGCACGCCGAGCACGATATACATCGTGAGTAATGCCGCCAAAATCAACATCGGCTGAGAGTTGAGTGAATCCTGAAATGCCTTGGCATTGCCCTGAAAACTACCATGAACTGATGTGGGAACGCCTAAACGCGCCATCGTATCGTTAATCACAGCCGTTGCATCCGATAACGACTTACCTTGAGGTAAGTTAAACGAAATGGTTGTGGCAACAAATTGACCTTGGTGATTTACGGTAAGCGAAGTAAATGTCGGCTCATAATGGGCTACGGCAGATAGAGGAACCTGCTTCCCTGATGATGTAATCATGTAAATACTTTTCAAGGCCTCAGGGCTTTGCCAATATTCTGGCGCGACCTCCATAACCACATGATACTGATTCAACGGCATATAAATAGTCGATACCTGACGTTGACCAAAGGCATCATTGAGCGTTGAATCAACTTGTGAAACCATCAAATTAAGCCGCGCCAGCTCATCCCGATTCATTACCAGCGTCGTTTGTGAACCTTTTCCTTGCTGATCTGTGTTGACATCGGCAAGCACTGGAGACTTCGCTAATTCGGCTTGAATCTTTGGTGCCCACTCATTCAAGGTCGCAATATCATCCGCTTGTAAGGTGTATTGATACTGTGCCTGACTTGCTCGTCCACCTACTCGAATATCTTGTACGGCTTGCAAAAATAAGGTCGCACCCGGCTCATGGGCCAGTTTCTTACGTAGCCGTGCGATTACGGCATCCGCACTATCAGTGCGCTCGGACAGCGGCTTTAAGGCAATAAACATATTGCCGCCATTCACTTGCCCCCCTCCGGTAAAACCGACTACCGTATCTACATCGGGATCTTTTTTGACGATCAACATGAAGTCTTGTAGTTTCTGACGCATGGCCTGAAACGAGATACTCTGATCCCCTTGAATCTGCCCCATCAACCGTCCAGTGTCTTGCTGGGGAAAGAAGCCTTTGGGCACGATCACATAAAGATAGACATTCAAACCGACAGTAATGAGTAAGATCAAAAGCATAATGCCACGGTGCACAAGCGCCCAGGCCAAAGACCTGCGATAGCCATCGAGCAGATAGTTAAAGAAATTTTCACTAGCCTGAAAAAGCTTACCGTTTGGCTTCTTTTCCTTAATTGGGCGTAACAGCCGTGAACACATCATCGGTGTCAGTGTGAGCGACACAATGAGTGAGACCAAAATCGCCGCCGATAACGTCACGGCAAATTCATGGAAAAGCCGACCAATGATACCGCCCATCATCAGAATAGGAATAAATACGGCAATCAAAGAAATGCTCATCGAAACCACGGTGAAGCTGACTTCACGGGCGCCTTGTAAGGCAGCCGCCATCGGTTCCATCCCCTCTTCAATGTGACGGGTAATATTTTCCAAAACCACAATTGCATCATCGACCACAAAACCAGTGGCAACCGTCAACGCCATAAGTGACAGGTTATTCAGACTAAACCCTGCCATATACATAATGCTGAAGGTCCCGAGCAATGAAATGGGCACAGCCATGCTGGGAATTAAAGTCGCACGACCATTACGCAGGAATATAAAGACCACCATGATCACCAGACCAATCGAGATGATCAGCGTCTCCTCAACACTCTCTAACGAAGCTCGAATGGTCGGTGTGCGATCATTGGCAACTTTGACTTCAATTGCAGCTGGCATGGACGCCTGCATTTGCGGCAACAAGTCGCGGACACGTTGTACGGTCTCTAAAATATTTGCACCGGGCTGGCGGTTAATAATCACCAGAACTGAAGGTTCGCCTGCTGACATCCCCGCATTACGGATATTTTCAACCGAGTCGGTCACATTAGCGACATCCGATAGCCGGACAGCATTACCATTTTGATAGCTGATAATCAGAGGCACATATTCTTTTGCAGTTTTCGCTTGATCACTGGCATAAATCTGCCAATGTTGATCACCTTTTTCCAGCGAACCTTTAGGTCGATTGGCATTGGCACCTGCAAGTGTGGTGCGAACGGTCTCAAGCGCAATACCATATTTATTCAGCGCTGTTGGATTAAGCTCTACCCGCACGGCCGGCAGTGAACTCCCGCCCACACTCACTTGCCCCACCCCTTGAACTTGAGCGATCTTTTGCGCAAGAATCGTAGATGCCGCATCATACATTTGACCTTGGCTCATGGTTTTTGAGGTCAGCGCCAAAATCATGACCGGGGCATCGGCCGGATTAACCTTACGATAGCTTGGGTTACTCGGCATCCCTGAAGGCAGTAAGCTGCGTGCAGCATTAATCGCTGCTTGCACATCCCGTGCGGCACCATCAATATCACGATTGAGATCAAACTGCAGCGTCACACGGGTTGAACCCAGCGAACTGCTCGATGTCATCTCTGTAATACCCGCAATTCGCCCAAGCGATCGCTCTAGCGGGGTCGCAACCGTTGAGGCCATCGTTTCAGGTGATGCGCCAGGCAAAGACGCTTGCACAGATATGGTCGGATAATCGACCTGTGGCAGCGGGGAGACAGGCAGTAAATTAAAGGCCACAATCCCCGACAATGCGATGCCGAAGCTCAGCAGTGTAGTTGCCACTGCCCGCTTGATAAAAATCGCTGAAAAACTCATAGTGCGCTGCCGCCTGATCGTACCTGAGCATTTGATCGTTTCTCACGCCATGCGACAACACGTAAGCGAGCACGCTCAAAGGTCAGATAAATCACTGGGGTCGTAAACAAGGTCAACACTTGACTCACCAGCAGACCACCAACCATGGTAATCCCAAGTGGATGACGCAATTCTGATCCCACACCACTACCAATCATCAATGGCAAGGCACCAAGCAATGCAGCTAAAGTCGTCATCAAAATAGGACGAAAACGTAATAAACATGCCTGATAGATCGCCTCCCGCGGGGATTTCCCTTCGACACGCTCCGCCTCAACGGCAAAGTCGATCATCATAATCGCGTTCTTTTTAACAATACCGATCAGCAGAATCACGCCAATAATAGCAATGACGCTTAAGTCAGTCCCCGATAATAATAATGCTAACAGCGCACCAATCCCCGCCGAAGGCAATGTCGAAAGAATAGTCACTGGATGAATATAGCTTTCATACAATACGCCAAGCACGATATACATCACCACAATCGCCGCAAGAATCAGCCACAATTGATTGGAGAGTGCTGCCTGAAAAGCCAACGCTGCGCCTTGGAACTCCGTTTGAATGCTGGTCGGCATTGCAATCTCTTTCTCAGCGGCTTCGATTGCTTTGACGGCATCCCCAAGTGATGCGCCCTTGGCTAAATTAAAAGAGATTGTATTTGCTGGGAACTGACCCAAATGGTTAATGACCAGCGAGCTAGGCTGCTCAACCACGTGAGCAACAGTAGACAAGGGCACTTGACGACTGGATACACTCGTCGTTGTGCTGGTGGTCCCTGTGCTTCCCGATGAGGCGGATTGATTTGATGTTGTCGTGGTATTTGCAGTGACATACAGATCATTGAGTGAAATGGGACCGTTTCGGAATTCAGGCTTCACTTCAAGCACGACACGATACTGATTCGACTGTGTGAAAATTGTCGAAACCAGACGCTGTCCATAAGCACTGTACAGCGCACTATCAATGGTCGCTGGGGTAATCCCCAAACGCCCTGCGGCGTCACGATCAATATCGATATATGCTTGTAAACCTTTGTCTTGCTGATCGCTTGCCACGTCAGCCAGTTCTGGGATCTGACTTAAACGATCAACCAGCTTAGGCACCCAAGTTGCAAGTTCTGCTGGATCAGCATCCTGCAACGTGAACTGATACTGTGTCCGGCTCACCCGATCTTCAATGGTCAAATCCTGCACGGGCTGCATAAACAAGGTAATGCCTGAAACCTCGGCAATTTTAGGTTGTAGGCGACGGATCACATCCGATGCTGAGTCACGCGTACCATGCGGTTTCAGATTAATGAGCATCCGACCGCTGTTAAGCGAGGTATTGGTCCCATCGACACCAATAAATGAGGTCAGGCTGTCTACCGCTGGGTCTTTGAGGACTACATCCGCCAAAGCCTGCTGCCGTTCAGCCATTCCTTCAAAAGAAATAGATTGCGTGGCATCAGAAATGCCTTGGATGACACCTGTATCCTGTAAGGGAAAAAATCCTTTAGGTACGACAACATAGAGTAATACCGTAATCAACACGGTTACCGTTGCGACAATCAAGGTGAGCCCTTGGCGATCCAGCACCCAGGTCAACATCTTGCCATAACGGGCAATCACACGATCAAAGAAACGGCCACTGGCATGATAAAACCGCCCCTGCTCTGCCTCCGGCACATGACGGAGCAGCTTGGCACACATCATCGGTGTCAGTGTCAAAGATACAACCGCTGAAATTAAAATCGCTACCGCAAGGGTAATCGCAAACTCACGGAATAAACGTCCGACCACGTCACCCATAAAAAGCAACGGAATCAAAACAGCAATCAAGGAAATGGTCAGAGAAATAATCGTAAAGCCAATTTGCTTGGAACCTTTGAGTGCGGCTTCAAGCGGCGTATCGCCCTCTTCAATATAGCGAGAGATATTCTCGATCATCACAATAGCATCATCGACCACAAATCCCGTTGCAATCGTTAGTGCCATTAAAGTCAGGTTATTAATGGAAAAACCTGCCAGATACATGACACCAAAGGTACCGATCAAGGATAAAGGCACTGCAATACTGGGAATAATAGTCGCTGAAACGCTTCTTAAAAAAACAAAAATCACCATAACCACAAGCACAACAGCCAGCATCAACTCAAACAATGTATCCGTGACTGATGCACGAATAGTCGTGGTTCGATCGGTTAGGACTTCAACATCCAGTGACTGTGGCAAGCTTTGCTTGAGCTGAGGCAGTAATTGATTGATTCGATCAACCACATCAATCACATTAGCACCGGGCTGGCGTTGAATGTTTAAAATCATCGCTGGCGTCTTATTCGCCCATGCAGCTAGATGCGTATTTTCAGCACCATCAATCGTATCGGCGACATCGGATAGACGTACTGGTGCACCATTACGATATGCAAGGACGAGATTCTTATATTCTTCTGCTGATTTGAGTTGATCATTGGCATCGATCGTTGAGGCCCGCATTGGCCCATCAAAACTCCCTTTCGCCTGATTGGTATTGGCATTTCCAATCGCGGTACGCACATCATCAATATTCAAACCATAAGAAGCCAGTGCTGTCGGATTGGCTTGAATACGAACAGCTGGACGCTGCCCGCCCGATATACTCACCAAACCCACACCCGGAATCTGAGAGATCTTCTGCGCCAAACGTGTATCGACCATATCCTCAACTTGCGGTAAGGTTAGCGTTTTTGATGAGATCGCGATGGTCAGTATCGGTGTATCAGCTGGGTTGACCTTACTGTAAATCGGCGGCATCGGCAGATCAGTTGGCAGTAAGTTGTTACCCGCATTAATCGCTGCCTGTACTTCTTGCTCAGCAATATCAAGACTCAAAGACAAATCGAACTGCAAGGTAATCACCGATGCACCGCCTGAACTGGTCGATGACATCTGTTTTAAGCCGGGCATTTGTCCAAATTGGCGCTCAAGCGGCGCCGTAATTGAAGACGTGGTGACGTCAGGGCTTGCACCCGGATATAAAGTCACCACTTGAATCGTCGGATAATCGACTTCCGGTAACGCAGAAATTGGCAATAAACGATAGGCCATGAAGCCTGCAAGTAAAATCGCAAGCATCAACAGGGACGTCGCTACAGGACGTAAGATAAATATGCGTGATGGATTCATATCAGCCTCCGACTACGAGGCTGTCTGATGACGATGACCGTGGTGCGCGCCGCCACCCGCTGCGCCTTGAGCTTCCCCTCCAGTCTGAGGCTGGATGACTTTAACCTTGCCACCATCCTTCAACTTGTCCGCACCGTCAAATACCACCTGCTCTCCAGCTTTAACGCCGCTGATCACACCGGTATTGTCACCATCCACTGAGCCAAGCGTTACAGGGCGGGCTTCTACAGTGCTGTCTCCATTTACCACAAAAACAAAAGTCCCTTTGGCACCGCGCTGAATCGCGGCAGAAGGCAGTAACGTTACATCATGCTGTGTTTCAACCAGCATGCGAACATTCACAAATTGGTTGGGATATAAATTCTCAGAGGTATTGGCAAACTCAGCTTTGAGCTTCAATGTGCCTGTCGTGGCATCGATGCCATTGTCTAAACTTTTAAGGACACCACTGTCTAACTTATTTTTCTGAGCACGATCCAAAGCATCCACGCTCAGTGTTTTCCCATTATGAACTTGTTTTAAGACGCTTTGGACATTGTCTTCAGGGATCGAGTAGGTCACATTAATAGGCTGAAATTGATTGATCACCACCACCCCATTCGCATCTGAAGCATGAACAATATTACCCACATCCACTTGGCGTAAACCCAAGCGACCACTAACTGGTGCTGTCACACGAGAATAGGTCAAATTCAAACGAGCACTATCCACTTGGCCCTGATCCGATTTAACCGTACCCTCATATTGTTTGACTAATGCCTGTTGTTGATCGACTTGTTGTTGGGATACTGAACCTTGTTTAACCAATGATTGATAACGTACCAGATCCTGACGCGCACCAATCAATTGGGCTTGATCGCGAGCCAGTTGTCCTTCGGCTTGAGTTAGAGCGACCTGATAAGGACGTGGATCAATTTGTAGTAGTAAATCCCCTTTTTTGACGATCTGACCTTCATTAAAATTAACTGAAATCAATTCACCATCCACTCGAGGATGGACTGTCACTGAACTCCGAGGCACGACACTGCCCAATGCTTCGATATACACATTCAAATCACCAGAGGTCAAAACCTTGGTTTGTACAGGCATCGGTTGATTCATGCCTGGCCCACCTCGTTTTCCTTGACCACCAGCGGCTTTATTTGCAGCTCCCGCAGGATGAAAATGGCGCCAAGTGAAGCCAATAATCAGCACAACGATCAGGACAAATAATGCCCATTTAGCCCATCTTTTCCAAGCAGGCTGTGGGGCTTTGGACGGGAGATTCGATGGAGAATTTGGCTGTGGTTCAATAGACATAATAAGTCCAATTAAAATCGGTCGGGTCAAAAATTTAGAATGAAACCGTTCTTATGCTTCGCAATCAAATCGAAGAAAATAGGGCAAAAAAAGAAGCAGGCCACAATAAAATTTCTTTAAAAATAGTGCAATCCAGAATATAGACTCGCTTTACACAATTTTATCAATTCAATATGACTGTAAGAGCTTAAGAAAAAAGAGGTCTCTTGTACTCACGAGATACGGAAAACCAGAATGTGCTCCCTGCAGAACACACAAAATTTCAAACAAGATATATCATCTGCCAATCATGACAACACAATCAGCAGAAAATATGGAGAAGGCTTAATGTTATGTAATATCAAGCCTTAATCATTATTGTAAGTCGTAACATTAAGCAAAGTTTTATGCTCAATGATTAAGCAAAACGTCCTAACCCCACAGCCTTACGAAGACGAGCCATAAACGGTGTGGCTTCATCACGGGCGCGCTCAGCACCACGAATAAGAACTTGCTCAATATAAGCAGGATTTTGCATCAACTCGGTATAGCGAGCACGCGGCTCACTCAATACGCCATTCAGATATTCAAACAATTCATTTTTGGCTGCGCCCCAACCGATCCCCTCTAGATATTTCACTCGCATTGCTGCAGTTTCATCTGCTGTCGCAAATGCAGAATAAATCTCGAAGAGAGAACAGGTATCAGGGTCCTTTGGTTCACCTGGTTCAAGTGAGTTGGTTGTAATCTTACGTACGAGCTTCAACAATTCTTTTTCGGTCGAAAACAGTGGGATGGTATTGTTATAGCTTTTAGACATTTTACGCCCATCGAGTCCCACAAGCACATCGGTCGTTTCATCGACAACAGCTTCAGGGAGCGTAAAAAACTCTTCTTTGAACAAATAATTAAAACGCGTAGCAATATCACGTGCCATTTCGATATGTTGAATCTGATCACGCCCAACAGGAACTTTGTGCGCATTGAACAGCAGGATATCGGCAGCCATCAACACGGGGTAGCCAAACAGACCCATGGTGACGCCCTTATCGTCATCCTGTCCCTCGGCCTGATTGTCTGCAACTGCGGCTTTATAAGCATGTGCGCGATTCATACGACCTTTATCACAGACACAAGACAGTAACCACATCAGCTCAGTTGTCTCAATCACATCAGATTGACGATAAAAAATTGCATTATCAGTATTTAAACCTAATGCCAACCAAGTAGCAGCGATCTCTAGACGTGACTGTTGTACACGTGCGGGGTCTTGGCTTTTGATCAAGGCATGCAAATCTGCCATGAAATAGTAAGACTGAACATTGGGATCAAGACTGGCTTGAATTGCGGGGCGGATAGCGCCGACATAATTACCGAGATGAGGAGTACCCGTGGTGGTGATACCCGTAAGAACACGGGTTTTGCTTGCTGTATTGGTCATGGAAAGTCGGATCTTTATCTATCAAATTTCAAGTCTTGCAAGTGTAGCCTGAACTCGAAGCGAAGGCGATAACTAGTCCTCAGCATTTCTGTTGATTGTCTCCCATGCTTTGTATACAGCGATCTCTTCTCTACCATCTTTTCTATATCAAAAATAAACAGTTTACTCTGCTAAAGCTTGAAAACATCACATCGAACCCCACCCTTATAGCAACCCAAATTTAAAGCGGGTGCTTAGCCGCCCGCATTGATGTCAACACTACTTAAAAAGAGGTCGTTCAATGGATACGTCAAACGAAACTACTCCTTCCAATAAAAGTAAGAGCTACAGCTTTCAAGCTGAAGTCGCTCAATTACTGCATTTAGTCACCCATTCGCTCTACTCCAACCCAGAAATCTTCCTGCGCGAGCTGGTTTCAAACGCGTCTGACGCGTGCGACAAACTGCGCTTTGAAGGCATTAACAATGCGGCACTGTTTGAAGATGCGCCGAATCTGTCTGTACGCGTGTCATTTGATACTGAAGCCAAAACCATCACCATCACCGACAATGGCATTGGTTTAAGTCAGCAAGAAGCAATCGACAATTTAGGAACTATCGCTAAAAGCGGTACACGTGACTTTGTCAGCAAACTCAGCGGCGATCAGAAATCGGATGCACAACTGATTGGTCAATTTGGAGTTGGTTTCTACTCTGGATTTATCGTGGCGGACAAAATCACTGTCGAGTCGCGTCGTGCAGGCTTAAGTCATGCCGAAGGTGTGCGCTGGATCAGTGGTGGAACCGGTGATTTTGATGTTGAAACCATTGACCGTGCTGCTCGCGGCACCAGCATTACGCTGCATCTACGCGAAGACGCACTGGAATATTTAAATGGCTGGAAACTAAAAAGCATCATCAATAAATACTCTGACCACATCAGCCTTCCTATCCTGATGCAAAAAGAGGTCTGGCAAGAAAGTGAAGTCGAGGGTGAACCTGGTCATATGGTCAAAACGGATGAATGGGAAACCATCAACTCCGCAAGCGCGCTATGGACCCGTAATAAAAAAGACATCACTGAAGAACAATACATTGAGTTCTACAAACAGCTTAGCCGCGATCAAGAGGCACCACTAAGTTGGAGTCATAACCGCGTCGAAGGCAGCACTGAATATACGCAGTTGCTCTATATCCCAGCAAAAGCACCACATGACTTATTTAGTCGCGATGTCAAAACTGGGATTAAGTTGTATGTCAAACGCGTCTTCATCATGGATGAAGCAGAAAGCTTGATGCCGATGTACTTGCGCTTTATTAAAGGGGTCATTGATAGCGCCGACTTACCATTGAACGTTAGTCGTGAACTTTTGCAAGAAAGCCGTGATGTCAAAGCAATTCGCGAAGGCAATACCCGTCGCGTTTTATCCATGCTCGAGACACTATCCTCAAGCACTGACTCTGCAGACCAAGAGAAATATGCGAAATTCTATGCCGAATTCGGTTCAGTACTGAAAGAAGGTTTAGGTGAAGACTTTAGCAATAAAGATAAAATCGCGAAACTACTGCGCTTTGCCTCGACTACGCATGATGAAGCCAGCGTTTCATTTGCTGACTACAAAGCGCGTATGAAAGAGGGTCAAGATGCTATCTACTACATTACTGCTGAAACGCTTGCTGCCGCAAAAAATAGCCCGCAACTTGAACTGTTCAAGAAAAAGGGCATTGAAGTTTTGCTCATGGCAGACCGTGTCGATGAGTGGGCGCTGAACTTCCTTAATGAATTTGATGGCACTCCACTGCAAAGTGTCGCAAAAGGTGCGGTTGATCTCGGCAAACTGCAAGATGAAGATGAGAAAAAAGCTGCGGAAGAAGCTGCGGAAACCTTCAAGCCTTTACTTGAGAGATTATCTACATCTCTGAAAGATAAGGCTAAAGAAGTGCGTGTCACGACACGTCTTGTTGATAGCCCCGCCTGTTTGGTTGGAGCAGATGGTGATATGTCCAGTCAACTAGCACGTATGCTGAAACAAATGGGACAACAAGCCCCAGACATCAAACCCATTCTTGAAATTAACCCAGAACATGCTCTGGTTAAAAAACTGGAAGGTTCTACTACTCACTTTGATGATCTTGCCCATATCATTTTTGATCAGGCATTATTGGCCGAAGGTGGATTACCTGAAGATCCAGCCGCCTACGTCAAACGCGTGAGTGCATTGCTGGTTTAAATCTTGTGATCATAAAAATGCCGCTTCATTAAGCGGCATTTTTTATTTAGAACAATGACTTAATCCATTATGGATTGAGGAAGATATTCACGGTCACGATCTTAGTTTTATCAGATACCAAAGCAGCTTTGAATGTCAAATTGACCGTATTTGGCAGCTTGGCTGGATATGATGTCGATACGATTAACGATGTACCTGTGGTCGTAACTGAGAAAGAAACACCGTTATAACTGATCGTTGTATTGCCACCAGACAGATTAACCGTGTTAGTGCCGGTGATCATCGACCAAGCCACAGGTTGTGTGGTATCAAGCTCAAAGTTTTTCCCGACATTTGCTGCAAGCAGGGTCGTGTAACCTGGGATAGCGTATAAATAAGCAGAGGGATTACCAGCAGTACTGCCCGTTAATGTAAAGGCTGCGGCAGATGCCTGACTCACTGATGTTAATTGAATTGATGATTTTGCAAGATACGTTGATGAAATAGCTGGTGTATAGGTATTAACCAGATCACATTTAACATTGACACCCGTAACAATATCCACCCAGCAGGTCCGGTCCTGAGTATGGGGATCAATTGCTAACCCTGTCCCCACCCCATTGGTAATCACAACTTTGTTTTGAACTTTAAGGGTATTAAATGTTCCAGCAGGAACAGTAATGTTTTCGTAAGACAGCACTTGCCCTGAAGCATTAAAATTAATAATTTGGTTGGCGGTTGAATTTTGGAGTGGACAAGTATTTACTGCCGTTTGATTAAATGTTTGCCCCACATGTGCAGGAAAAACAACTTCTTTGATTGATGGAGAAATTGTACAAGCATTATCAGTTAGTTGTCCATTTGCAGCATCATAAACTCGAATCGAGCTCAATTCTTTGTTGTTATCAAATAGGTTCTTAACATAATTTCCATTAGCAGGATTAATACTGGCAACTTGTTCAGTTGAAGTACTACTTCCCGTCGTTCCATCACTGGCTGTACCGACTCCACTGAATGTATACGTATCACCCGATTTAACAGGAACAGGCGTATAACTAGTAGGGGGTGTAACGGGTGGCGTGACAACGGGGGCTGGTGAACTGTCACCCCCTCCGCCGCCGCAAGCAACTAAACTTAGTACAGATAAGCTTACGACTGCTAATTTTAAATTCATCAAGATATACTCTGCGTAATTATAATAAACAAAGAAAAACGAACCAGTTGGTTCGTCTTCTGAGCATAGTTCATCAATTACAAAAAATATACCATTGGAGCCAATTTAAATCATATTTAAATATTGGCCAATCAATCGGCAATAAACTGCGGGTCAATAGAAAGACTACTTACCACCAAACAACGGTCCTGCACCGCCGCCCGCTCCACCAGCACCGCCCATGCCTCCCATCCCACCAAAGCCACCGCCGCCGCCCATATTCTTCATGGCTTTCATCATTTTCATCATGCCAGCCGGATTAGCTAGTTTCTTCATCATTTTTGCCATTTGCTCATGTTGTTTAAGCAAGCGGTTTACATCTTGAATCTCTTTACCACAGCCTGCTGCAATACGACGCTTACGACTCGCATTAATCAGCTCTGGATTACGACGCTCTTTGATGGTCATGGATTGGATAATGGCTTCCATACCTTTCATAGCCACTTCAGGCTTCGCCTGATCCAAAGCTTGCTGCATGCCTGAACCGCCCATGCCGGGGAGCTTATCCAGAAAGCCTGCCATACCGCCCATGGAACGCATTTGTTCAAACTGCAACATCATATCTTCAAGATTGAATTTGCCGCCTTTTTGCAGCTTCTTCGCCATCTTCTCGGCTTTTTCTTTGTCGATATTCCTTTCGACTTCTTCAACCAACGATAGCACGTCACCCATGCCGAGGATACGCTGGGCCACACGCTCTGGATGGAATGGCTCAAGTGCATCAAGCTTCTCGCCCATACCCAGAAATTTAATCGGCTTACCGGTAATCGCACGTACGGACAATGCCGCACCACCGCGCGCATCACCATCAGTTTTAGTCAGGATCACACCCGTCAGCGGCAAAGCATCGTTAAAGGCTTTTGCCGTATTGGCCGCGTCTTGACCCGTCATCGAGTCAACAACAAACAACGTTTCAGTGGGATTAATCGCAGCATGCAGCGCTTTGATTTCATCCATCATCGATTCATCAACATGTAGACGGCCTGCGGTGTCGACAATCAATACATCCGCAAACTGAATTTTGGCTTGCTCAATGGCACGTTGAACAATCGCTAAAGGCTTTTCATCACTAGATGAAGGAACAAAAAGCGCGCCTACATCGGCGGATACGCTACGTAACTGCTCAATCGCGGCCGGACGATAGACGTCGGCTGAAACAGTCATCACTTTCTTTTTTTGACGCTCTTTCAAAAACCGTGCAAGTTTACCAGCGGTGGTCGTTTTACCAGCCCCTTGCAGACCTGCAAGTAAAATAACAACCGGCGGCTTCGCTCTTAAATCGAGACTTTCATTCGCCGAACCCATCATCAAGGTCAGCTGATCAAAAACAATTTTGACGAACGCTTGACCCGGTGAAAGTTGCTTGAGAACCTCCTGTCCAAGGGCCTCCACTTTAACTTTTTCTATAAATTCACGCGTGACTGCCAATGCCACATCAGCTTCTAGAAGGGCCATGCGCACTTCGCGCAACGTGTCTTTAATATTATCTTCAGTCAGTTGACCTGAGCCTGAAATATTGCGCAGACTTTGGGTTAAGCGGTCGGTTAATGTATCAAACATAATGTGCTACGAGCCTATAACGAATCGAATAACGAATAATGGTAAAAAGTGCTATCTACACCGTGATTTGAACAAGCTCCAGAAGTGCAGCCAGAAATGATCGCGCCATGTATATTGTTTATTGAGGATCAACATAACTTTTAAAAGGCTATTTTAACGTATTCATCGCGGATTAAATAGCAACGCTATCGACAATGTCATCTTAAAGGATGACCTTATTGTTTAATTTTTCATCTCAGTTATCGCAACTCATCACGAATTGGCACATTTTCATCTGGTGATTGACTCATCGCCTGATCCTCTAAGGAGACGCAAAACTCTTTAAAAAAAGAGATCATGTCATAAAGCTCTTGGCTGCTATATTGCGTAACATCACCAAGCCCTTCACGCATTTGACCCAAAACATGCTCAACATGACGGGAGCGCTCTAGGGCACTTGGATGTGAATGTGCCTGTAGTGAGTGATTTGGTTCTAGACTCATGGAAAGTCGCCTCGATGAAAATATCAGAATATGGCTTAATCGCCTGTTCACAAAATCATTTGACTCTTTATACTACCCATACTATTCGCTTGCTGAGCTAATTTTCTGAGTGTATTTGGTAAAATACATATCGTAAGAAGGGAATGCCGTATTACTATGTTGCTTGAATCCTATTTTAGTTTAGACGATGAATCAATGGCATGAGTGCCCTCACTGAAACGCTGAATACACAGGGGTATCACCCAGAAATGACAACCGTGCAGATTGTTGCACTTGTGGTTGCACTCATTGCCTACGCGGGTACTTTCTGGCATTTGCTATCTCATCTGCTGAATAAAAAAGTCCCGCGACGCATGGCCAGTTTGACGATGTTGTTGATTGGTCTTGTTCTTCACGCTTTTATTCTGTTACCTGCTTTGATTACGCCACAAGGCGTAAACTTTAATCTGTTTAACATCTTGTCACTCACCAGTTGGTTGATGCTGACGCTGACTCTTGCCTTCAGTACCTATCGCCCAGTACTTGGTCTGAATTTACTGGGCATTCCTGTTGCTGTGGCGGGTCTCTTAGCTGGCGCTTTATGGCAAGCACCTTACCAGCCTTTGGCAACCATCGGGCACGGGTTGGAAGGTCATATTATTTTGTCGCTTGCTGCTTATTGTGTGCTGCTGATGGCTGCGATTCAGGCAATTTTGCTCCATGTCCAGAACCGTGAACTCAAGCATAAAACTGAACGTCGAATTTGGGTGTCCATTCTCCCCCCTTTACAAACCATGGAATCACTGCTCTTTGATATGTTATTACTCGGTTTTGTTTTACTGACTGCAGCCTTACTATTAGGGGCGGTTTCAGTTGAAAACCTCATGGCGCAGCATCTTGTCCATAAGACGGTACTGAGTATTTTATCCTGGTTAACGTTTGGTATTTTGTTAGTGGGTCGCTGGCGTATGGGCTGGCGCGGACAGCGTGCAGTGACGTTCACTTTATGGGGTTTTAGTTTATTGCTCATAGGATTCATTGGCAGTAAGTTTGTACTTGAGATGATTTTAAAAATCGCCTGATCCTCAAACGCCAATTCCATAGAATAAAAATAGCTTCCACAGCATAAAAATTCGATAAAAGAGCTTTCTTTAATAATTTGCGATCTACAGGCTTCATGTCATCAAAGATTAATGCTGATCTTTGACACTGATCACCTACCATTTAAGGTCTTGAAAGCGACAACAGTTTGTATTCTAAGTGAATGAAACCTTTTAACTGGCATAAGACTTGCTGCATGACATTAGACGATCTTGATGAATGAATGCACAACCTATTCTAAGACTTTAGGAAGAAGCCCATGTCAAAACCCATTCCCAAGCACGCACCCGATAACATGACCGCTCTCGTATTAACGGCTGGTGGAGCACGCGGTGCCTACCATGCGGGGGTATTGAAGCGAGTCAGCGAGATTCCTGCTTTTGCAGGCAAGCCCTCGCCCTTCAAGATTATAACTGGTGCATCCGCTGGCGCATTGAATGGTGCGGCCATGGCGGCTAATAACTCAAACGTCACCGCAGGTGCAAAACTGCTGGTCAAACTATGGTCTAATTTAAATTCATCACAGGTCTTTCGCTACGATCCTGCTTCTCTTGCTCGTACAGGCGCGCAAGCGGTATTGGACTTTACCTTGGGCGGTTTACTGGGAGCAGGAAGACTAAAATCCTTTGTTGATGCATCGCCATTACGTGCTTTTCTAGAAAACAGTCTAGAGTTTGCGGGAATTGATCAAGCCATACAGCGTGGCGACTTATACGCATTCGGTGTGACAGCGACAGGCTATCATTCAGGCAAAGCCTTTACTTTTATTCAAGGTCAACTCGGTCATCCTTTATGGAATAAAAGCCGCCGTGTGGCATTGCCCACACATCTATCCGTCGATCACATTCTTGCATCTGCCGCAATTCCACTGGTGTTTCAGCCCATCCCCCTTAAAACAGGTGACTCTGTTGCCTACTTTGGCGATGGGGCAATGCGCTTAACCACACCACTGAGCCCAGCCATCCGATTGGGTGCTCAACGTTTATTTGCGATTGGTGTACGTTGTCAAGAATCTGCTGACAGCTTGCTCCGTTCTGAGCTTTCAACCGATGATGATTATGTGACTCAATTACAGCGCCCACCGCTGTCACAAATCTGCGGAACGCTCATGAATGCCATCTTTCTGGATCATCTTGATGCTGATCTTGATCATTTAAAACGCATGAATGACTTTGTCAGAGCCTATCAGGAGCTCGAGAAACAAATCCCTGAAGGACATCGGATCGCATCACCGCTTTCAGAGCCAATGCGGATCGTCAATCCTTTAGTGGTTTCCCCATCTGCTGATATCGCCATTATTGCCAAAACACTAGAACATCGTATGCCGAAAAGCATCCGTTATTTGATGGATGGCTTGGGGCGCCCCGATGCTCAGAGTGCGGATTTAACCAGTTTCCTACTCTTTGACTCCTCATTCACCCGAGAGTTGATTCAATTGGGATATCACGATGCAGGATTACGGGTCGATGAAATCGAGCACTTTTTGCGAGATGATGTTAAAGTTAAGGACTGATTAATTTTAACTGACTGGACAAAAATTTTGAGTGCAGCAAATCATCCTGTGGACTACACCATCACACTGACTGATGCCGTCACTGCTGAAATGGAAAAAGCCATTGCGACGCCACTGATCCAATACAATATAAGTCAAGCAGGACTCAGTAGCACTCGCGCTTTAGCGATTTTGATCAAAGACGCAGATGAACAAATTATTGGCGGACTATGGGGAAAAACAGGCGGTGGCTGGTTATTTACCCAGCTGTTTGTCATCCCAGAATCGCTACGTGGTCAAGGGCTTGGCACAAAGCTCCTGAATCTTGCAGAGCAAGAAGCAATAGAGCGCGGCTGTCATGGGGCGTGGCTCGATACCTTTGAGTTTCAGGCACGCGCATTCTATGAGCGCCTAGGTTACAGCTGTTTTGGGCAACTGGAAGATTACCCGATGGGTTTTTCCCGTTTCTTTATGAAAAAATCACTGCGCACTCAATAACCCTTCATCACTTCTTTACTCTTTGCCTGATAAGCTGTTGCCTGAATGATCTCAACGTACCTCCCAGAATTTCTCACCATTGCTTTGGTTCATTTCTTAGCACTCATTGCTCCTGGCCCAGACTTTGCGGTGACGATTAGTCAGACTATCCGTTATGGTCGACGCGTGGGTCAACTCACTGCGCTTGGCATCGGCTCTGCAATTTCAATCCATGTGCTTTATACCCTACTGGGTGTAGGCGCTCTGATGCATACCTCACCGCAAATCTTGCACGGCGTCAAAATTCTAGGGGCCATCTATCTGCTTTATTTAGGTTGGAAATTGATCCGCAGCCAAGCCAATACAGGCTCTGAGAGTGACTTGGACAATCTCGCCTTAGCCAATCAGGCCAAGCGTGGCGCATATTTAACAGGCTTTTTTACCAATGCCTTAAACCCAAAAGCGACGTTGTTCTTTCTCGCCATCTTCACCACACTGATCAGTGCCACTACCCCGATGTCGGTGCAGATTTTTTATGGGGTCTGGATGTGTATCGTGACTGCGCTATGGTTTATATTGGTCAGCATCTTGTTTTCGCAAGATAAAATTCGCCAAGCATTTTTAAAACAAGGTCACTGGTTTGAACGCATCATGGGTATCGTGCTGATCGCATTTGCACTCAAGCTCGTGTGGCAATGGTAAGTGATGATTCAATTCGTTATCGTAAATGGATTAAAGACAAACCATGATATTGAATATATAAAAGAGAGATAGTGATGAAACTCATTGGAATGCTGGACTCCCCTTATGTCAGACGTACAGCCATTACGTTCGATCTACTTGGTATTTCTTTTGAACATCACGCCATCTCGGTATTTAGCACATTTGAGCAATTTCAACAGATCAATCCCGTCGTTAAAGCCCCTTCCCTCATCTGTGATGAGGGGACTGTGCTGATGGATTCCTCGCTGATCATCGAATATGCAGAAGCCGTATCTGGTCGCTCATTAAAATCCACTCAGCTTCATCCACTGCAAAAAGAACTACAAATCACTGGACTGGCTTTGGCTGCCTGCGAGAAAACGGCACAATACGTCTATGAGAAAAGCTTACGTCCGACTGAAAAGCAATTTCAGCCATGGCTGGATCGTGTACAGGGCCAACTGATTGCCGCAATGACTCAGCTGGAACACTTAATTGCGGGGCTTCATGATCCTGTTGAACAGATTGAAAGAAACCAGTCACTGCTTACATCAGCGGTTACTTGGCAGTTTATTTATAGCATGTTGCCAGATATTTTGATTGCAGCTGATTACCCTGCGTTAACGACACTCTCGACTAATGCCGAACAATTACCTGTCTTCAAAAAATACCCACCCGTTGGACCCGGCGTTCAAACACAGGCATAACCTGATTGAGTGTTGATTGATTCAATTTACACCACGTTAGTCTCTAGACTGGCTTGGAATTTGCTTTATAATAACTATGAGAGGACACATTTGTGGTCTTCTGCTTCAAAAAAGGTCGCTAGGGTTCCGATTTAATATGATGCCTTCAATCTGCTTAAGCAGAAAAGCAATCATGCGAAATGACTGGTCCGAGAGCAACCGATGTGAATGAAGCATTGCTCAATAACATGTTTGTTTAGCACTGTTTATCGCACATTACACGGCGGGACAAAAGCCCGGGAGATTAACGTCATTCATCGAATGTTTGTTATGTAAGTCGTATGCGATTTTTTACATGTCAAATGTCTGAATGGCACGTCCTCTCTCATGCTAACGCTTTGGAGTCTCGCCATGTCATCACGTTCATCTCTTACAACTGCTGAAAAAGCTGCTTTATCTATTATTCCTGCGAATCAAAACCCTTTATGGGAAGACCTACTTCCTGGCGGTTTTCATTGGTCCGCACGTATCCGCCGTGGCACAGTACTCCGTCTGACGGCTCAAGCTGCAGATGCTAACCTTGCTGCTCTCTTCTTCAATGCCGAAGAAAAACTCGAACGCTACAATGCACCAGACACCCTTAAAGCCCAGCACACTGCGTTTTTAACCCGTGGTCATGTCTGCTATTCAGACATGGGACGCATTCTCTGTTCGGTTGTCACAGACACTACTGGCTGGAATGATGCGTTCTGCGGGGTCAGTGATGCAGAACAGATCAAAACCCAATACGGTTTGCGCGATTTTGGTGCAGCGCGTAACGGTATGTATCGTAGTGGACGCGAAGGTTTACTGATCGAAATGGGTAAATGGGGACTCGGCAAACGTGACCTTGTCACCAATGTCAATTTTTTCAGCAAAGTCTCCGCAGATGATACGGGTAAACTGATTTGGAATGCTGATCACGCTCAAGCTGGAGATATCGTCGAACTGCGCTTTGAGATGGATACTCTGGTGATTCTCTCCGCTGCACCCCACCCGCTAGACCCTGCGACAACTTATGATCCTGCCGCCATTCTTTTGTCTGCCTTTGCGGCTGCACCCGTCGCAGCAAATGATGTCTGTCGCACCTCATGCGAACAAAATGGACGCGGCTTTCAAAACACGGAACGCTATTTTGCCGCAATGCCAGCCAGTAGCCTTCATTCGTCTAACCAAGCAGGAGCATAAGAAAATGGAAATTAAATCAATCACCAGCCCTGCATCCTTTAAACTTTCTGCACCATTGAAAGAAAGTCCCCTGACCGAAGCAACAGCCATCAACAGTGAAATCTGTGCTGCCGGTGAACCGTGGATGGGACGGGTCGCAAAAGGACAAACCTTTAGAATTGTGGACCTGGAAGGCAATCAAGCGGTTGATACGCTATTCTTTAATGCCAACAATCTGGAAGAGCGCTACAGCCCTGCGCATACCGTGCAAAAATCTGGGCAACTCTATTTAGGCTTAGGCTCCAAACTGTATTCGAGCAATGCACAAGTGATGGCGACAATCAGTGCGGATACCTGTGGTCGTCATGACACGCTAGGCGGTGCATGTGCAAGTGAAAGTAACACCGTGCGCTACGCCATGGAAAAACGCCCCATGCACTCATGCCGTGATAACTTTATGACAGCACTGACCACCTTCCCCCTTGCAGAAGAAATTGGTTTAGATGTGCGTGATATTGGTGCAAATATTAATTTCTTTATGAATGTCCCAGTGCTGCCTGATGGAGAACTCTATTTTGCCGATGGCATCTCTGGTGCTGGGAAATATGTGGAGATCGTCGCTGAAATGGACCTCATCGTGCTCATTTCCAACTGCCCACAGCTCAACAATCCCTGTAATGGTTACAACCCGACACCGATCAAGCTTTTGACTTGGGAGGCGACAAACCATGCCTAACTCGCCTAAAAGTAAATTTACCAAAGTTCTGATTGCCAATCGCGGTGCTATCGCCTGTCGCATTATTCGCACCCTCAAACTGTTGAGTATTCAGTCCGTCGCAGTCTACTCTGAAGCCGACCATGATGCGCTGCACGTGAGTCTGGCGGATGAAGCCGTTTGTATCGGACCTGCACCCGCTAGCGAAAGCTATCTGCAAGCAAGCAAAATCTTAGCAGTTGCGAAGCAGACTGGCGCACAGGCCATCCATCCCGGCTATGGCTTCCTGTCTGAAAATGCCGCTTTCGCAGATGAATGCGAAGCCAATGGCATTGCGTTTATCGGTCCAACTGGCGATCAAATGCGGGCTTTCGGCCTTAAGCACACAGCTCGCGAGCTCGCCCTGCAAAGTAACGTACCACTGCTCCCTGGAAGCCAACTCTTAGCTGATCTCGATGAAGCTCGTACCGAAGCGACACGAATTGGCTATCCCGTTATGCTTAAAAGTACTGCAGGCGGTGGTGGTATTGGCATGCGCTTGATCTGGGCAGATAGTGAACTTGATGATGCCTATGCATCGGTTTCCCGACTGGCTAAAGCCAACTTCAAAGATGCTGGCCTTTACTTGGAAAAATATGTCCAAGCTGCGCGTCATATCGAAGTGCAAATTTTTGGAGATGGTCAAGGCAAGGTGCTGGCTTTGGGAGAGCGCGATTGCTCCGTGCAGCGTCGTAATCAAAAAGTCATTGAAGAAACCCCTGCTCCGCATCTGTCTGATGTACAGCGCGCGAGTCTTCAAGCGACGGCAGTGCGTCTTATGGAGTCCATCGGATATCGTTCAGCGGGTACGGTTGAATTCGTTATGGATGCCCAGAGTCAGGAGTTTTACTTTCTCGAAGTTAATACGCGCTTGCAGGTCGAACACGGTGTCACGGAGGAAGTGACGGGCGTTGATTTGGTCGCGTGGATGGTGCTTCTTGCCAGTGGCGACTTACAATTACCGGCTATTGCGCCACAGCCTAAAGGTGCATCAATTCAGGTCCGCGTCTATGCCGAGGATCCTGCACGTAATTTTCAGCCCTCATCGGGTGTACTGACTGAAGTAATCTTTCCAGACCCATCCGCTGCACGGGTTGAAGCTGCGGTCATGCGCGGATCAAATGTTCCGCCTTTTTATGATCCCATGGTTGCCAAAATCATTGTCTATGCTGAAGACCGCGAAGCAGCAATGACCAAACTCCAGCATGCGCTTGCCGATACCCATTTGTCCGGTATTGAAACCAATTTGGATTACGTCAGTGAAATTATCGCGGGAGATATCTTTCAAGAAGGATTGCAAACAACGCGTTATTTAAACGACTTTAGCTATCAGGCAAAACGGATTGAAGTCTTGGAAGCGGGTGTACAAACCTCAGTACAAGATTACCCTGCACGACTGGGGTATTGGGATGTCGGCGTTCCGCCATCAGGCCCGATGGATTCTCTTGCGCTGCGCGCTGCCAATTTACTTTTAGGTAATCCCGAGGGGACAGCGGGTTTAGAGTGCACCATGAGTGGGCCAACGCTTAAGTTCTATACGGATAGTCGCGTGTGCATTACAGGTGCACCGCTGCCCGTATTTCTTGATGATGTTGCCATACCCATGTGGACGGCTATCGCAATCAAAGCAGGCAGCGTCCTTAAACTCGGTCGAATGGTCACCGGATGCCGCAGTTATATTGCAGTCCATGGTGGCATTGATGTGCCTGATTATTTAGGGAGTAAATCGACCTTTACGCTGGGTCAATTTGGCGGACATGCAGGGCGTAATCTGCGTTTGGGTGACATGCTACCAATCAAAGCACTGCCTATTGCTCAAACGACAAAATCGACCGCTCTACCCTTAAGTTTACAACCTACGTATGGTCATCACTGGGAAATTGGCGTGCTTTATGGACCGCATGGCGCACCTGATTTCTTTACCCCTGCAGACATTGAGATGTTCTTTGGTACGGACTGGGAAATTCACTACAACTCCAGCCGGACTGGCGTTCGCTTAAATGGCCCTAAACCCGAATGGGCGCGCCGTGATGGGGGTGAAGCTGGGCTGCATCCGTCTAACATCCACGATAACGCTTATGCTATCGGCGCCATTGATTTTACGGGTGATATGCCCGTTATTCTGGGACCAGATGGCCCAAGCTTAGGTGGTTTTGTCTGTCCTGCCGTAGTGGTCAAAGCTGAGCTCTGGAAGTTAGGACAACTACGCCCCGGTGATACGGTACGTTTTATCCCCATCAGCCAAGCACAAACCGATGCACTGGAAAGTCAACAGCTCCAAGCACTGAGCAGTCTCCAAGAACCACTCCATGCCACGCTCACGGCTGAACTTGAAACGCTTCAGTCGGCTATTCTCAGTACTTATGACGGACATGATGGTGCACCAGATGTGGTCTATCGTCCGGCTGGAGATAACTATCTACTGGTTGAGTACGGTGCGCTGGTTTTAGATCTGAACTTACGTTTCCGCGTTCATGCCTTGATGCAATGGCTCTATCAGCAAAAAGATGCAAATCTGATCCACGGCATTATTGATCTGACACCGGGTATCCGCTCGCTACAAATTCACTATGACGCCGTTTTGCTTCCGCAAAGTGAACTGCTGACCCGACTCAAACAAGCAGAGCACGAACTCCCCGCGATTGATGAAATGGTCGTGCCATCGCGTACAGTTTGGTTACCACTGGCCTGGGACGACTCTCAAACCCGTCTTGCGATTGAAAAATACATGCAATCGGTTCGACCTGATGCGCCATGGTGCCCCAGTAACATCGAATTTATCCGCCGCATTAATGGTCTAGACTCCATTGATGATGTCAAAAAAATTGTCTTCGATGCCCGCTACTTAGTCATGGGACTCGGTGATGTATATTTGGGTGCCCCTGTTGCGACCCCACTTGATCCACGTCACCGCTTGGTCACTACCAAATATAACCCTGCCCGGACATGGACCCCAGAAAATGCCGTAGGCATTGGCGGTGCCTATATGTGTGTCTATGGCATGGAAGGTCCCGGCGGTTATCAATTTGTCGGTCGGACCATTCAAATGTGGAATCGCTATCGCGAAACCCCAGAATTTGAAGCAGGTAAACCGTGGTTACTGCGTTTCTTCGATCAAATTCGCTTTTATGAAGTCAGTGAAGAAGAACTACTCAACATGCGCCGTGAGTTTGCAGCAGGACGCATGCGAGTAAAAATTGAAGAAGGTGAGCTTAGCCTCCGCCAATACAATGAATTCTTGACGCAAAATGCAGAGAGCATTACCGCATTTAAAACGGTGCAACAAGATTCATTCTATGCTGAGCGCGAACGCTGGCGTGAAAGTGGTCAAGCGGAATATATCAGTGAAGCAGACGCGCCGATACCCGATAGTGATGCACTCAAGATTCCAGACGGGGCTGATGCCATTGCCGCACATGTGCCCGGCAATATCTGGCAGGTTCAAGTCAAATCAGGAGATACTGTCCGCGCAGGCGATACACTGCTGATCATAGAATCCATGAAAATGGAATTTCCGATTGTCGCCGCGCGTGATGGCATCATCGGTCAGGTTTTAGCACAGCCCGGTGTACAAGTCGGTGGTGGACAAAACTTACTGGTTCTTCTGGAGGCTGTCTAATGACAATTAAACAAAATCGTCTAACGCTCGAGATCGTTCCCGATCTGAGCATTAGCACGCTTCAAACTGCCTATGCCAAAGGACTTAAACCCTCTGAACTCATTCAGGCACTGTTGCCATTACTTGCACAAGATGACTGCACTATCACTGATAGCAGTAGTCATAATGTCTGGATCAGTCGTTTTGATGATCAAACACTGATAGAAATCGCGAAGGCTTTAGACGGTAAAGACCCTGCAAGCTTACCGCTCTACGGTATCCCTTTTGCGATTAAAGACAATATCGATGCCGTAGGACTTGCCACCACAGCCGCTTGCCCGGCATTTGCCTACTCGCCTGAAAAGAACGCATTTGTCGTCCAGAAGCTGATTGATGCCGGCGCCATTCCTCTGGGTAAAGCCAATCTTGATCAGTTCGCAACAGGACTCAATGGCACTCGCTCACCCTATGGCATTGCGAAAAATAGCATCGATACCCGCTATATTTCTGGTGGGTCAAGTTCAGGATCGGCATTGGCCGTTGCACTCGGATTGGCCAGTTTCGCGCTGGGAACCGATACCGCAGGCTCAGGGCGCGTTCCGGCTGCCTTCAACGAACTGATCGGTGTCAAGCCGAGTTGTGGTTTACTTTCCAGTTCTGGGCTTGTACCTGCCTGTCGTACGCTTGATAGTATATCGATCTTTGCGCTAACGACTGAAGATGCCGAAAGCGTCCTCAACGTCAGCGCTGAATTTGACGCCGCAGATAGCTACAGTAAACCATTTGCCCACACGACCCAGTCAGTCATCAAAAGAATTGGCGTGCCTCGTGCAGATCAGTTGAATTTTTTTGGTGATGATGGCTATGCGCAGCTTTTTGAACAAGCCAAAATCGACGGGATGACCAAAGGTTTTGAACTGGTTGATATTGATTTTTCGCCATTCATCACCGCAGCCAATCTGCTCTATTCCGGCCCATGGGTTGCTGAACGCTATCATGCGATTGCAGATTTACTGACTCAAAGACCCGAAGAAATACTCCCCGTCATTCGCCAGATTGTTGAACCCGCACAATCCATCACCGCTGTGCAAACTTTTGATGCATTTTATAAATTAGCCAGTTTCAAACGGCAGTGTGATGACATCTTAAATAGCGTCGATGCCATTCTGACTCCAACGACAGGAACGATATACACCATCGATCAAATGCAGGAAAACCCCTTGGTGCTCAATAGTAATCTGGGTTATTACACCAACTTTATGAACCTACTCGACTACTCAGCACTCGCCATTCCCGCTGGTCGTCGTGAAGATAACTTGCCTTTCGGTATCACGTTCTTCGCTCAGGCCGGACTGGATTGGGACTTATTGGATCTCGCTAAACGCTGGCAGGCTTAGTCTCCCATACGCGTTGCATAGAACTCACCCTTAACGTGGAATTATTTATGACAGACTTAAACATTCAAATCGTTGTCTGCGGAGCACATCTCTCTGGGATGGTCTTAAACCCGCAACTCACCGAGCGCGGGGGAGTGCTGGTTAAGGCTACTGAATCTGCGGCCAAGTATCGCTTCTATGCACTCGCTGGTGGCCCACCATTTCGCCCTGGCATGGTACGTGTAGTCAAGGACGGTGTTGCTATACCCGTCGAGGTCTGGTCACTGCCCGCAGCGGGTTTTGGGGATTTTGTGAATAATATCCCATCCCCTCTTGGTATTGGTAAAGTAGAACTTGCAGATGGCTCACTCGTATCGGGCTTTGTCTGCGAACCCTTTGCTTTGGATGGTGCAAAGGACATCAGCGATGTTGGTGGCTGGCGAAACTATATTCAATCCTTGGGATAATTGACCGCTCTGATTGCTGCCTTATGCAAATGCTGTGCATCGCAGGTCAAGCAAAAGGATAAGGTCCGGGATATACACCTATATAGCTTGTATGGCTGACCAACCCTGATTCAGGATGCCAAAGGTGCAACATACAGGCTGGTGGCCCACTATAGGATTGTGGCTCGGCATCGGGTTTTAACTGTAAAGCTATCTCTGTCGTGGTGCTGGGACAGGTCACGACCATTGTCCCAGCCCAGCGCTTGGCCATAGACCGATGGACATGACCACACAACACGGCCTCAACATTGGAAGAACGGCGCAGAATCTTGGCTAAAGGCTCGGCGTCTATATAACGATAAACATCCATATAAGGAATACCAGAAACGATGGGAGGATGATGTAGCGCAATAATCGTAGGCTTATAGGCATCCTCGTTCAAGACTGCAGAAAGCCAGCTTAAGCCCTCAGCATCAATATGACCATAATCCTCCCCTGTCACACAGGAATCCAAGACGACTATTCTCACAGGATAATCATCAATACAGTAATGCAGTGGACCTGACTGAGGTAAATACGAATGTGCTGAGAATGCCGCACGAAAATTTTCTCGGTGATCATGATTGCCCATCACCACTGCATAAGGAATGCTTAGCTCACTCAGCAACTCAAGCAAATGTGAGTACTCTGCGGGATCTCCTTCATCCACCAAGTCTCCAGTCAGTAAAACAAAATCAGGACGCTGATCAAGGTGCTTTAAATGTTTGATCGCATCGCTAAACATTTGGTTCGAGTCTGCCACCCCCTTATATAACACTCCTTTCGGTCGAACATGAATATCTGAGAGTTGTGCGATAAGCATGGGATACCTCTGCTTGATTGGAGTCGTCAATTGAACGCCGCAACTATTTGCTTGCACAGCGATGTACTCAATCATTGCAAAACGCGCACCAAAACAAACCGCCGCGACCCAATTCAGATTGACTCAACGACAATTCATGACTTTTTACCTGAAATATCGACGGTTAAAACACTAATCGTCGTTGGCATAGCCTTTGCTTACTAATATTACTATTTTATATTTTAGTAATACTGGCTGTTTTACGGGGAGTCACTGTCATGTCTTTGCTGAGTCCAAAATTTACACGGCGCACATTCTTGATCAGTGCCATTTTATGCTCGACCATAAGCACCGCCTATGCCGCACCGCTTAAAATTGGCTATAGCGACTGGCCAGGATGGGTTGCATGGCAGATTGCGATTGATAAAGGCTGGATCAAACAAGCAGGGGTCGATGCATCCTTTCAGTGGTTTGACTACTCGGCTTCGCTTGAGGCATTCGCAGCAGGAAAACTAGATGCAGTACTCGCAACCAATGGCGATACGCTGGTAACAGGATCTGCTGGTGGTAGAGGAACCATGATTCTAGCCACTGACTACTCTAGCGGGAATGACATGATCATCGGCAAAGCCGGAATCAAATCGCTAAAAGATCTCGTAGGTCAATCGGTCGCCGTCGAAACTGGGCTAGTCGATCATCTGCTCTTAATCAATGGATTAAAAAAAGCCGGGATTGCAGAAAATGCTATCAAGCTCGTCAACGCAAAAACCAATGAACTGCCACAAATCTTAGCCTCTGGCAGTGTCTCAGCCATTGGCGCATGGCAACCCGTCGCAGGGCAAGCACTCAAAGCCACAGCCGGTGCTCACCCTCTCTATACCTCCGCTGATGAGCCGGGATTGATCTACGATGTGCTGGCTGTCAGCCCGAATAGTCTGAATAAGAATCGTGCCGATTGGATCAAACTGACTCAGGTGTGGGATAAGGTTGTGACCTACATCAACGATCCCAAAACTCAGTCCGACGCTCTAAAAATTATGGCCCAGCGCTCTGGTGGAGGCATCACGCCTGAATCTTATAAGAAACTGCTGTATGGCACCCACCTCTTGAATCTTGCTGATAATCAAGCCGTCATGGTGAAAGCGAAAGGCTTTAAATCCCTCTATGGATCAACTTATTTTGTCGACAAATTTAATGTGAATCAGGGGATTTATCGTACGGCTCAAAACGTAGATAGCTATATCGATCCCAAGCTCGTCCAAGGAAAGTAATCAAACTCTCTTTGGAAATTATGTTTCATAAAACATTTTGTATTTAAAGCCTTAGGACATTTTTATATCATGGCTCGTGCATTTAATCCGCATTACCGATTACCGCAAAAACTACGTTGGCTATTGGGTGCTGCATCATTTTTACTCCCGGTACTACTCTGGTGCGCGGTTAGCTATTTGCCTTTTGTTTGGCATCCGCAAATCAAAATCACCGATCCAGGCGGCGTAAGCTATTTTGAAGCAGATATGCGCACGGATCGTGCGACCTTCGAGCTTGAAAAAAGCAACATGACTGCGCAGCACCTTGCCATGCCTCAGGGTATTGCTGCCAATCCCGTTTATTTGCCTGCACCTCATGAGGTGGTCAGGGCATTTTATACTGCATTCACCACACCACCGGCCCAAGCAGATGATCCATGGCTCCATCAAAGCCTCTGGCATAGTGTGAAACTGGTGTTTTATGCCTTCTTTATTTCATCGATCATCGGCGTACCGCTAGGGATTTTAAGTGGGACATCGCCAGTGATTTCGCGCTTAACCGAACCCTTTGTCGAGTTCTTTCGCTATTTACCTGCCCCTGCCTTTGGTGCGCTCATGGTTGCGATTTTGGGTATTTACGATGGCCCTAAAATTGCGATTATTGTCATTGGCACGCTGTTTCAACAAATCCTGATTATTGCCAATACGACACGTAAACTCGATGTGGGCTTGATGGAAGCTGCCCTGACTTTAGGCGCAAGCCGTCGCAGACTGCTCACCCGTGTCGTTGTTCCCGGCATTCTCCCCGACTTGTATCGTGATCAGCGCATCCTTCTGGGCTGGGCATGGACCTATTTGATTGTCGCGGAGTTGATTGGTACCAGTTCGGGGATCACCTGGTTTATTACCCAACAAGCTCGCTATCAACATTTTGATAATGTTTATGCAGCCATCATCATGATCGGGCTTATTGGTCTGGGCATTGATCTGCTGCTGGCTTGGCTAGGTCATCGTTTATTTCCATGGGATAAGAGTCGTTAAGGAGTAGAACATGAGTGAATCCATTACCAACAGTTCAAATGCAAGTGATCAGTCGCTTTCCACCTTGCCTTTACCAGACTTTTTACCGGACTACCACGTGCAATCCCCAGAGGTTAAGGCACGCTTTAAAAAGCTATATCAGCGCAAAATCATTTTAGAGATTCGCGACTTGGTGAAGCATTTCGAGACGCCGCAAGGTAAAGTCTTGGCATTAAATAAAATTAACTTTGATATCTATCGCCGTGAATTTGTCTGCGTGATTGGACCCTCTGGTTGCGGTAAGTCAACCTTGAGTCGGATTCTGGCTGGATTAGAAAGCTACGATGGTGGCACCGTTTTGCTGGATGGCAAGGCCGTAGAAGGCCCGAGCCGAGATCGTGGTATGGTCTTTCAAGGCTATACCTTATTTCCATGGCGGACAGTGAAACACAATGTCATGTTTGGTCTGGAGATGAGTGGCAAAGGCAAGCATGAATCCGAGCAATCCGCACTGCAATGGCTTGACTTGATTGGTTTGTCTAACTTTGCCGATGCCTATCCGCATCAATTGTCTGGCGGAATGAAGCAACGTGTGGCCATCGCAAGAGCATTGGTCAATGAACCGCGTATCTTGCTTATGGATGAGCCCTTCGGTGCATTAGATGCACAAACGCGCTGCAAAATGCAAAAACACTTACTCGAAATCTGGCGCAACATCGACATCACCATCTTGTTTGTCACCCATGATCTGGATGAAGCCATACTGCTTGCAGACCGCATTTTAGTTCTAAAAGCGCATCCCGGCGAAGTACAAGAAATTATTGAAGTGCCAGTTCCGCGTCCAAGATCAGAACGTCAAATCAATAGTCCTGAATTTTTGGCAACCCGAGCACGTCTGGATCAATTGATTCATGGCAACAACGCCCATGATGACACTGACGATGAACCCTTATCGCCTTTTGTACGCCTGACATCCGTCGATGACAATGTCGAATAAATAAAAATGGATCCAATCTATGAACATTACATTGCCACCAAAAACCATAACTAACAAAACAACAGAGAAGTCGGCCAATCAGTCCGTGAGTCGGATCAGTTTATCTTTATCACAAGAATTATTGACTGAACTTGACGACATGGTCGAAAGTCGAGGCTTCGATAGCCGATCACAAGCTGTTGCCGATATGCTGCATCAACATATCACTGAACATAAGCGCAATCTCGGCAATGATGTGATGGTTGGCACGATTACTCTGCTCTACGATCGATCCGTTCCTAATTTGCAGCATCAATTGGCTGATCTGCAATATCACCACTTGGCAGAAGTGATTAGCTCTTTGCATGTGCAATTAACCGACAATCGTGTGATGGAAGTCATACTTGTGCAAGGCCCAGCAAAGCAGCTTGAGATTATCAGTGATGAACTGATTACCTTACGTGGGGTGATTACTGGAAAGTTACAATTAATGACCGCGGTTATGCCGCCTGTTTATGCATAATCCTGCTTGATCTCTGTAATAACATCACAGTACACTCGTTTTCCAAATGATCCATGCCGCTTTTCCAAATGTTCCGTACTAGCCTATGTTTTCTAAAACAATACATAAGAAGTACATGATGTGGCATAGGCTTTGCTTGAACGAAATAGTGGTGCTGTAAAGTGGGGTGCGTAAACAAAATACTTAACTTTTTGTTTTTAAAGATAACTCTTCTTTTCTACAGATTTTATGAGTAATTCCAAGGATTTTCAAAATCATTGGAATTCATTTACTCTGTAAGTCCAGCTACAACTATTTCCATACTTTTTTCTAAATGGTGAAAAACTTCATCAATATTTCGCAATCACAAATTAACCTTTGATTGTGAGATAACTGTGCGCCCCGATCTTGAGCACAGATTGATGAGATTTAAGGAATTATGAAGGATAAAAGTAGCGGTAAATATCAACATGAATAAGCTATAAACCGTCATTAAAAATTGAAAATACTACTGGAATAATGAACATGCTGCGTTTGAAATCTAAGCCAACTCTTATCATTGCTCTTATTGTCCTCATCATTGGCTTAGTTGGAGGACTCTTTGTTTTCTCCAAGCACGATGACCCCAAAAAGTCCACAAAAGATGAGGCTACCAAGAATGATAAACCCGCGTTATCTGTTGACCTCGCCAAACCACGTATGATGCAAGTACCAGTGACGATTTCAGCGAATGGGAACATTACGGCATGGCAAGAAGCGAGTATCGGCAGCGAAGCAAATGGCTTACGCCTAACTAATGTTTTCGTCAATGTTGGCGATGTCGTGCATGCTGGCCAAGAGCTTGCCCGTTTTGCACCGGAAACAATTCAAGCCAACGTGGCACAGTCAGAAGCATCTCTACTCCAAACCCAAGCAAATGCTGCTCAAGACTTTGCGAACGCCGAACGCGCTAAAAGTCTTGATGCTGAAGGTGCCTTGAGTAAGCAAGACATTAGCCTCTATATCACCAATGCCAAAGCAGCAAAAGCAAAAATTGAAGCAGCCCAAGCTGTTTTAAATGCACAGAAACTTCAACTTAAATTCACTAAAGTCATTGCTCCAGATGACGGAATTATTTCTTCCCGTACAGCATCTGTCGGGGCAGTGGTTATTGGGGGAACTGAATTATTTCGCATGATTCTCAAGAGCCGTTTGGAATGGCGTGCCGAAGTCACCTCAGATGAAGTCCATAAAATAAAAATTGGTGATATTGCAACCATTGACAGTATTGATGGTACTCAAATCAAAGGCAAAGTCCGTATGATTGCACCAACTGTCGACGCTCAAACGCGTATGGCTCTGGTTTATATCGACTTACCGATTATGCAAAATACAAACTCCCCTATTAAGGCGGGAATGTATGCGCGCGGAAGCATTAACCTAAACAAGTCGTCTGCACTCACCTTACCTCAAACTGCGGTGATCATGCGTGATGGCTTTAACTATGTTTTTGCATTGGTAGCAAACAATAAAGTTGAGCAAATCAAGGTTAAAACGGGTCATCTCATTGATGATCAACTCGAAATTCTTAGCCCACTTCCTGCCAATGTTCAAGTTGTAGCAAATGGTGGAACCTTCCTCAATAACGGAGATACTGTGCGTGTCGTAACAAACACAAATGCCAAAACGGCAGATCTGATCAGTCATCCTCTTGCCAAAACTGCACCATAGGATATTGCAATGATAAATGTCTCATCATGGTCAATCAAAAATCCTATTCCTGCAGTGATGCTGTTCGTATTTTTGACATTTGCGGGTCTACTTTCTTTTAAGGCAATGAAAATACAAAACATGCCGGATGTAGAAATTCCGGTTGTTGTCGTTACTGCATCTTTGCCTGGAGCAACACCATCTCAGCTAGAAACGGATGTCTCACGTAAACTAGAAAACTCTATTGCCAATATTGCGGGGATTAAGCATGTACGCTCAGTTGTCGAAGATGGATTAGTCTCTATATACGCAGAGTTTCAACTCGAAAAGCCCATGCAAGAAGCTGTGGATGATGTTCGTACAGCGGTATCCCAGGTCAGAGCTGATCTTCCCAGTGATGTACGTGATCCGATCGTCACTCGTGTGAATAATTCAGATCAGCCTATGCTGGGTTACACGATCGCCTCGGATACCATGGATACTGAGGCACTCAGTTGGTTTGTCGATAACACGCTTACACGCCAACTCCTTACCCTTCCTGGAGTAAGCCGTGTTCACCGCGTAGGCGGGGCAACACGTGAGATTCATGTTGATCTTGACCCTATACGCTTACAATCACTGGGTGCGAGTGCCGCCGAAATATCGCGACAACTCGTACAAGTCCAAAATGAAAATGCGGGCGGTAGAATCGACCTCGGCAGCGGAGAACAGCCGATTCGGACCCTTGCAACAGTCAAATCTGCACAAGAGCTTGGGCTATTGGACATTGCATTATCGAATGGCCAACACATTCGTCTGGATCAAGTGGCAACGATCAAAGATACCATCGCAGAACCTAGAAGTAGTGCTTTCTTCAATGGTAAACCTGTTGTTGCATTTGAGATCACTCGCGGTAAAGGCGAAAGCGATGTTTCAGTAGGTGCAGAGGTAAAAAAAACGCTTGAAGAGTTCAAAACCAAATATCCAGCAATCAAAATTCAAGAAGCCTATGACTATGTCAAATATACAGAAGATGACTATAAACAATCGATGTCATTACTTTTTGAAGGAGGCTTTCTTGCCATTCTGGTAGTCTGGCTTTTTCTTCGTGACGCGCGAGCGACTTTTGTTTCCGCTATTGCCCTGCCCTTATCGATACTACCAACGTTTATTGGAATGTATTTTTTTGAGTTTACACTCAACGGTATCAGCTTATTAGCACTATCGCTGGTTATCGGTATTTTGGTCGATGATGCCATCGTTGAAGTTGAAAATATTGTTCGCCATCTGCGTATGGGCAAAACACCTTACCAAGCTGCAATGGAGGCTGCTAATGAAATTGGCTTAGCCGTAATTGCCACCACATTTACTTTGATCGCAGTTTTTCTACCGACCGCGTTTATGAGCGGGATTGTTGGTCGTTTCTTTAAGCAATTTGGTTGGACAGCCGCATTAGCAGTTTTTGCATCACTCGTCGTTGCTCGCTTACTGACGCCAATGATGGCGGCATATATGCTCAAACCAACAACGACTGTACATAAAGACCCTTTCTGGATGGCTCGATATTTACGTTTAGTTGATTGGTGTATCACGCATCGCCTGCGTACGATGATTGCTGCGACAATCTTTTTCTTTGTGTCTTTCGCCTTAGCGATAACACCATGGGTTCCCAAAGAATTTATTCCCGCTAACGATGCATCCGAAACTCAAGCCAAACTCGAACTTCCACCAGGTTCAACACTAGCTCAGAGCCAAAACGCCGCAACGCTTGCTCGCCAGTTGTTGATCCAAATTCCATCCATCAAAAATATCTACACCGCGATTGGCAATGAAGGTGATCCACGAATGGTGTCACTTAATGTGACTCTCACACCACGTGGGGAGCGTCCTAAACTTCAAACCGTAGAAGATCAAATGCGTAAAGCACTTGAGCAAGTTCCTGGTGCGCGTATCAATATTGGCCAAGGTGGCGATGGTTCAGAATACAACCTCATTTTAGCAAGTGATGACGCAGAAGCATTACAAGCAGCTTCTCTTGCCTTAGAAAAAGGAATTCGAACCATTCCCGGGATTGGTAACATTTCTTCAACCGCAAATCTCAACCGACCAGAAATCGCAGTACATCCAGATTTTGCTCGAGCTGCAGAATTGGGGGTGACCAGCACAGCAATAGGCCAAACTCTTCGTGTCGCCACTCTGGGTGACTACGATACCAACTTGCCTAAGCTCAATCTGGCAGAACGACAAATACCCATTGTCGTGAAACTAGAAGATCATGCTCGCAAAGACATTGATCTTCTACAGCGACTCAGCGTCCCCAGTACTAAAGGGCAACCCGTTATGTTAGGACAAGTCGCTAAGCTCGAAATGAGTAGTGGACCCTCTCTCATTCGTCGTTATGATAGAGCACGCAATGTCCGCATCGACATTGAGCTTTCGGGCCTGCCGCTAGGGGACGTTATGGATGCAGTGAAAAAGCTTCCAGCAATGCAGCAACTTCCCCCAAGTGTCAAACTGATTCAAATTGGGGATGCAGAGGCACAAGGAGAACTGGTCGTCGGCTTTATTCTTGCCATGTTCACGGGAATCCTCTGTATCTACGCGGTATTGGTATTGCTCTTTAAAAACTTTTTGCAACCCATCACCATTTTATGCGCGTTACCACTGGCGATTGTAGGGGCTGTACTTGGATTGTTGATTGCGCATAAAAGCCTCTCCCTTCCTTCATTCATCGGATTGGTGATGCTTATGGGTATTGCGACTAAGAACTCTATTCTTCTCGTTGAATACGCGATTGTTGCGATGCGCGATCATCATTTGAGTCGTTTAGAAGCATTAAGAGAAGCTTGTCATAAACGCGCCCGCCCGATCATCATGACCACTATCGCTATGGGTGCTGGGATGCTCCCCGTCGCCATAGGTCTAGGTTCATCAGATCAAAGTTTTAGAGCACCGATGGCCGTTGCGGTTATCGGGGGGCTGTTGACCTCTACAGTACTGAGCCTATTGGTGATTCCTGCGGTATATACTTATATCGATGATCTTGGAATCTGGTTCAATCGCAAAATGAAAAAAATGCGCCACCAACCTTGATCAGCCTCCCCCCCTCTAGAAGATATTTTAGAGGGGGCTTTTAATAAATCATCTCCCGAATTAAAGATCCAATGATCCATTCAATAGAGGTACTTTTTGAATGAGGCCCAAATAAGGACAGTCACGAATTGAGCTTCAGAATTTCCACCGACAAAAATAAGCTGGATCTTGTACTCATCCACAGCTTCCTCAATAACCATGCTCCATGGGCGATTGGCATTTCTGTAGATACCGTGGAAACGGCTATTAAAAACTCCTTATGCTTTGGTGTGTTTATCGACGAGCTGCAAATCGGCTTTGCTAGACTCATCACTGATCAAGCAACATTCGGTTATTTGTGTGATGTCTTCATCTTGCCCGCCCACCGTTCAAACGGTTATGGCAAACAGTTAATCCAGCATATTTTTGCGATGCCCCAGCTCAAGCGCTTACGCAGAATTGTACTGGTAACCGCAGACGCTCATGAGCTCTATCGCCTTGCCGGCTTTGAGTCTCTTGCACAGCCAGAGCGCTACATGGAAATACATCGACCTCAAATCTATCAGCAATCCCCTAAGCATTAGACCCAACGTTTTAACACGTTTTAAAAGAGTGATACACAGGCTCCACACGTACATCAGTTTTAACCGAATTGGCAATAAAGCACTCTTCATGCGCCTCATGATGCATCTGATCTAACTCTTGGTGCGATGGTATTTTCTCTTGTGAAAAATGAACATCTGTTTTTAACGTTACTACTGTCATTGCAAGCTTATTTTCGGCATTTTTTGCCATGATTCCGATTGCTGCATCATAATAATGATCGATAATAAATCCACGTTTGGCGGCTATAGCCAAAAACCACAACATATGACAGCTTGAAAGCGCTGCAACAAAACTCTCTTCAGGGTCTACTGCCGCTGTCTCAGAATACGGTAATGGCACAACATGAGGGGATGATGATCCTACGACATCAACCCCACCATCAAAGCGAAGAATGTGCTTACGACTATAGCGGTTGTCGAGAAAGTTTTGATTATCTCGACTCCAGATCACCTCAACGCCATACTGTGCCATTCCTCTACTCCTTGATTTGTAGTCTATGAAAAACAAAAAAGGAAAGCACATGCTTTCCTTTTTAAATATCACACCATCACATCACTGACCAAGCACATTGATCAATTGCGCTTTTACGCTGTCAATATTATCCAGACCATTCAACTTGGTATAGCGCGGTGCATTCTCACCAGATGCAGCACGTTTTTGGTAGAAACCAACCAGTTGAGCGGTTTCTTTATGATAAGAAAGCAGACGCTTTTTAATGGTTTCAACTTCATCATCTGGACGGATAACCAAAGGCTCGCCCGTTACGTCATCCACATTTTCAACTTTAGGTGGATTATAAATAACATGATAAATACGACCTGATGCTGGATGTGAACGACGACCTGACAAACGCTTAATGATTTCTTCATCGGGCACATCAATCTCAATCACGTGATCAATAGTCACACCTGCAGATTCCATCGCTTCAGCTTGAGGAATCGTGCGCGGGAAACCGTCAAAAATACAGCCATTGGCACAGTCGGGTTGGCTAATACGCTCTTTGACTAGATTAATAATCAAATCATCAGAAACCAGACCACCCGCATCCATCACACTTTTTGCTTGTAGACCTAATTCAGTTCCTTCTCGGATCGCTGCGCGCAGCATATCACCAGTTGAAATCTGAGGAATCTGATAACGTTGATTGATCAACTGAGCCTGAGTCCCCTTTCCAGCTCCAGGTGGTCCTAGCAAAATAATACGCATAACAAATCCTCAAATAACCGAAAAATAAAAACGAGAAAACCTTAAATTCAAAAATTCTTTTATTGGCGTAACCATACCGTTCTACAAGTTTGGACTCAAGCCATTTCTGTACTTGAGTCGGTCACAACAAATCCTTGATTCGTGCCAATCAAGGACGAACTTGATCCACATCAACCGTATAGCGGAGACGATCATCCAGTGGTACTGGTAATGACTCTAAATCCCCCGACTCCCCCGTAGGGTTACTGCTTTTGCTTACACGCGCCGCAACCACCAGTGGGGTCCCTTGACGATGCGCCGATGAAATTGTTCGATCAGCCAACATGCTATCTTGATCAGACAGTGTTAGTTCTATAGGCTGATGATGACTCAATTGATTCATCAGCATTGATCCCGTCAATTTCTTGACCGCATAAGGCGCAGGCATCCCTTCAGCCGCACGGATATAAACAAACAAAGTATCACGTGCAGTGATTTTTGAAACTAGACGATCTGCTAATTGTACAGTAATTGTGAGTGTGCTATCAGCTTGACTTTTCGCAACTTGCATCCTTGCCTGTTTAGCATCTTCAATTGCTGTATTTAATTGCGCCAAAATCGCAGGACTAATCGGCTGATCAGGAGTTGCACGTGCAATCCGAACCGCCTTCAAACGCTGTAACCAATTAATAGCATCATCATACAGATGCGCGCGATAAGTTGCCATCGCCATCAGCATCAAAGCCCCTTCATGATTCGGGTTTTTACTTAAAATATGGCGAACCAGATCTAACGCGACATCGTCTATTTTACCTTGTTCGCTGAAAAAACGCATCTGTGCATACGTCATTGCAATATCATCATCTTCAGGATTTAATCGATATGCATGCGCCAAAGTTGCAAGTGCAGGTTCCACTGCTTCAGCTGCCATATAGGTCTGAGATAAAACGACCCAACGCTTTGCTTCTAGTGGATGCTGATAAATATTGGCCTGTAATGCCTGTAATAAGGCAATACCGTGCTCTGTTGCATCTGCAGGCGGTGTACTGATTTGTCCTGTCATCAATTGTTCAGCAACTTTGCCATATTGATCTTGCGCGCTCCAATAACCCACCAAAGCGGTATGCTCAGCGCGTTTATGGAGTGACCATAGGAAATAAGACCCTAGCGTAAAGATCGGCACCCAAAGAAATACAATACATATAATAATCCTAGGCAGTCTTGCAGAATGTTGAACCGATGTGCGGCCCAATTGATCCTTTTGAACACCCGATACATCATGATCCGCAGCAGCAATCAGTTGACGTTCTAAATCTACTTTCTGGTCCTGATACTCATGTATATCAAGCTTCGCTTGTTGATAATCCGATTCGAGTTCTGCCAGCCGCTCACGAAATACAGAAATATTTAGATCAATCATTGTCTGCCGTGATTTGGTACGCCTTAGCCATGGTGAGATCACAATCAATCCCAGCAGCAATGATAGGATCAAGGCGACTCCCCAAAACATGATCAATGTCGAATTAGCGGCCATGGGGTTGTTCCTGATCATTTTGCTGTGGTGTTTGCGGATTAACACTCGACCCATCTAACAGTTGTTTCAAGCGCCATGACTCCTCACTACTCAGAGGTGCAGTAGATACGCCTTGGCGTTGACGCGCTCTTAGCAACCACCCCATCAGCCCCAAAGCCAAGAGCATGGGTGGCGTAAACCAGAGCAACCATGTTGAGGGTTTGATTGGGGGCTTATAGCTTATAAACTCACCATAGCGAGTGACCATAAAATCCCGAATCTCTTGATCGGTACGGCCATTCTGGACAAGCTCATAGGTTTTCTGCTTCAAATCTTGTGCAATAGGAGCATCTGAACCCGCTAGATTGGCGTTTTGACATTTTGGGCAACGGAACTCTTCAATCAAGCGATGATATTGTGTCTCTTGCTCTGAACTTTTAAACGTGAGATTGCCGTCTGCAGCAATGACCATCGTTGTCGCAAGAGCACAGGCCAGCAAGAGTAATCGAGGGAAAGAAAGCATAGAATGCATTATTGGCATCCTGCACCTCCACCCACTTTAAGGCTATCCAAGCATGGCTTAAGCTGTGTTTGCCAAACGCTATCATCGACCTCCCCGATCACATGCAAACGAATCTGCTGATGCTGATCAACAATAAAAGTCTCTGGCGCACCCGTAAGCCCCAAATCTAGACCTAAATCTCCTTTGGAATCCTGTAGATTAATACTGAAAGGATTACCGTGCTTTTCCAGATAAGCCAATGCAGCACTCGGCTGATCTTTGTAGTTGACCCCGACTAAAATCACGCCTTGGCGCGCCATTTTCATTAAATAGGGATGTTCAACAGCGCAGGTGGGACACCATGAGCCCCAGACATTGAGTACAAAAGGCTGTTTTGGCAAGTCAGCTACTGTTTGCAAACGACCATCCGCCAGACTCGGCAAGTTGAATGTGGGAAAAGGTTTCCCTGTCGTTGCTTGAGGAACAATCTTAGGATCTACGCCTAAACGCGTCCATAGTAATACCGCCAATCCGATGAAGATCAGCAATGGAATCAACCAAAAAAACTTCTGTCGATTCTGATTCATCACGTAATCTCCAAATGGGGAGTTGCAGTACCCGAATTTTTACCTCGCTTAGATAAACGATAACGTCGATCCATAATCGCAAGTCCACCGCCAAGTCCCATCATTAAAGCCCCTAACCACAACCAACGGACAAACGGTTTGCAATAAACCCGTACTGCCCATGCACCCTCGGGATGATTCGGATCTAGAGGCTCACCGAGCGCAACATACAGATCACGAATAAAAGTGCCATCTATCGCAGCTTCAGTCATCGGACGATTCTGCGCAACATAAAATCGCTTCTCTGGGTACAGCATGCCCACAACTTCGCCTTCTTTACGTACACTAAAGGTTGCCAGTGTCGCATCATAGTTTGGACCTTTGAGACCTTGTAACGAATCAAAATGAAAGTGGTATCCGGCTAAATCCACAGACTGCCCTTGTTTTAGTGCAACATCACGCTCAATGCTTAAATGGGTCGTCAGGGTAATGCCCATAATCACGACCAGCAAACCTAAATGTGCAAACACCATCCCCCAATAACTCAGGGTTAAACGACGTAAACCCCGCCATAGGTTTGGCGCAGTTTTCGACTTGTTCCAGATATCCCAAAGCAAAAAACCACAGACCCATAGGCAGAGTGCCACAGTGAAGCCCGTCATAGCCGCATGCTTCCCTGCCACAATGAGCCAGAGCCCACCACCTGCAAGTAGTGCAGTCAAGCCGACCGTGATCGCTGGTAACACCAACTCTCGGCGTAAACGATCCGACTGCTGTTTCCACGCAGTTACCGGCGCAATCGCCATGAAAACCAATAGCAACCATGAAAGGGGAACAAATAATGAATTGAAGTATGGAGCGCCCACTGAAACACGCCCCAGCGCGAAGGCATCGGCAATGAGTGGATAGAGCGTACCCAAGAGCACAACGGTGGTGGCAACCACCAAAATCAGATTATTGACCACCAAAAAGGTCTCACGCGACCATAACCGATAGCGACTTTCAGTCGTCAGCTTCCAACCGCGTAACGCGAATAACAATAAACCACCGCCCACAACAGCTATCAGAATTCCGAGTACAAATAATCCGCGAGAAGGATCTGCTGCAAAAGCATGGACAGAAGTTAAGACCCCAGAACGAACTAAAAATGTACCTAACAGACTTAAAGCAAAGGCCAAGATCGCAAGCAGAACTGTCCATGCTTTAAATACACCGCGCTTCTCACTCACCGCCAGCGAATGAATCAGCGCAGTTGCAGCAAGCCACGGCATAAAAGAAGCATTTTCAACTGGATCCCAAAACCACCAGCCGCCCCAACCCAGCTCGTAATAAGCCCACCACGACCCAAGTGCAATACCCACTGTCAAAAATGACCAAGCTGCAAGCGTCCAAGGTCTAGACCAGCGCGCCCAAGCCGAATCCAGACGCCCAGCCCAAAGTCCAGCCATAGCAAAAGAAAACGGAACCGCCAATCCCACATAACCCATATACAGCATCGGAGGATGGATGATGAGGCCAACATCTTGCAGTAAAGGATTTAAATCAGCACCATCTACGGGCAACATTGGTAGCGAGCGTAAAAAAGGATTTGATGTAAAGACAATGAATGCAATCATGGCGACCGAGACCATGCCCAATATAGACAACACTCGAGCAATCATATCGAGTGGTAGTGCGCGACTAAACAGCGCAACCGCCCCACTCCACAGCCCCAGAATCGTCACCCAGAGCAATAAAGACCCTTCATGACCGCCCCACACCGCAGACATTTGGTAATACCAAGGCAGTAAGCTATTTGAGTGATCTGCAACATAGATCAGACTAAAATCATTGGTCAGAAAGGAAGCCATCAAACAAAAGAAACTGACCAATAGCGAAAGCATCTGTGCAAGCGCTAAAGAGGGTGCAAGCTGCTGCAAGAGCGGTTGACGACTTATGACGCCAAGTAAGGAAACGACCCCTTGTAACAGCGCGATCATCAGAGCGGCTATCAGCGCAAAAAAACCTAACTCACCTAACATCTGCACACCGCTCCAATGCCGTGACCTGCATATCCAACATCACTAGAAGATTGAATTTCTCTCAAATAACAAGCAATTCCTATACTTGTTCTTCAAGCAAATTATTTGCATAAAAAAACCCGCAATTACACGTTGCGGGTCTTTTTATTATGTAATGACAACAATTCGTCTGTAAAACTTTAGCTTAGTGAAAACCAAAGATCAACTGAATGAAACCTGCAACAGCACCTGTTACACCACCCAGTACAATCAAAATCCATTCATCCTCATGAAAAGCAGGACGCAATAAGTTTTGGAACTCTGGCGGTGTCAATTTCAGGATACGCTCATAGAATATCTGATAAATTTTATGACCACGGCTTTGATTCAGTACGGGATTAGAGACGGGCTTCATTGTGACTTCAATCGACTTATCGATCATATCATTTTTAAGCTTGGCGTATTCTGTAGGTCCGAGACTGACTTGTAAGACCGTCCGCAACAAGGGCGTTTCCATCACTAAATTAATATGACGTTTGATGATACGACGTGTCTTTTGAGCACGTGAACCATACATCATTTCAGTCATGATACTTTTTACGGTAATCAATTCTTGCGTCACCACCTCAGCAAACACGGCTGAAACTTCAGGCTGACGACGCATAAAAGCGCCCTGCCATGGAAACGTCCCAATCTTAGGAATGGTCGGTACCACATAAGGAAACTTACGTATAAATCTAAAAATTTGCGGAAAACGAATGTTGATCGGCTCGATAGGGTTAAACACCATCATGATGGCGATCCAGTTGGTGAGGAAGCCCCACAAGGCGGCCCAGAACACAATTGTCCAGTGCCAAGGCACGATCAAGAAGATGACCATCTGAATCATACCGAAAATCAATCCAATCAAAGCACTGATATGCCAGATAAAATTAATTTCCTTTTGACCGACTTTCAAAAACATTTGCACCATCAGCGCGCGATCGCCTTCCATTTTGTTGACGACCATCTCGCGCATATCGACCAAGCTTTCAACATTAAAGGTTAGCTCAGTCACCACATCATGCATAACCAAGGGCATTTGTTTATGCGCTTGCTCATAGATGCGACGCTTAATGGAATAAGGCAAATTTTCCCAAAGTGTCGCATTACGGTCCAGCATGACTTCATCGATTAAATATTCCAGTTCTTCACCGATTTCATCGCCAATCATCTGAGCCATTTCAGCGGGATCCATCGCATAAAAGAACTCTTGCAACGACCCTAATTTAGATAAGGTTTGATCAACAATAATGCCAGATATCTTTCCAGCTTTACGCGGCACAATCCCCTGCCAGCCGATCGGTAGTGGCCCTAAACGAATACCCCAAAACTTAATGGGATAAAACATCATGTTTAGCGCCATCCACACATGCATCCACGTCACAATGGCGGCAACTGGTGCAATGGTGATATAGACCCAGAAATGTTCGCCATTAAGCACATCATGCAAACGCATAACGAGAATTTGCCAAAAATTGTATAACATGCAGAATCCTATTCGACTGGCTAAATCAATATTACTTTATTATCAAAAAGATGAGTAGTGACGACGTCACTACTCATCATTAAAAAAACGATTAGGACAATCCTAAAATACACGTTCAGTAACGCGGCTTAGAATACACCAAAACCCCAACTTAATCCGAACATCACGGTCGGTGTGACTTTTTGCTGATCAGGATTACCATCTTTATCACGTTGTGCTGCACCGACAGAAACACTAATCGCAGTCAAACTGGCTTGATTCATAAACAAGTAAGACATTTCTAACGCACCGCCTAAACGGTTTTTGTGCTCACCGCCAATGCCGCTATTCATGATATGTCCTGCATATGCCCCAAAATAAACGCCATCGTTATCTTTTTCATTGGTATACAAATAAGGCATTCTAAAGCCCACTTGCCCCGCAATGTTCTTGCCATCCGCGAATTGCCCTACTTTGGCATATACATGACCAAAACGTGTCGGTGCTTCTACATTGACGTGTAGTAAAGAGTTCGTGTCACCAACTCCAACATACAAGGTATGTAAACCTTCTACTTTGGTGTGGTTAAATCCAAACCAATCTAATGTCGAATCCATCGCAGAACCGACCATACCCGGTTGATTCGAAGTTGCTGATGCAGACTCTTCTGCATACGTCGTACCGACATAAGCAAAACTACTGGCGATTAATAATACTTGCAGCACAGAAAAAATCTTTTTGGGCTGCATTTTTTGTTTATCCAGAGTCATTGACTGAGACTCGATCATTCGTTCCATGAGTTTCCTCTTCTCCACGTCACATCGCTATATTAACGAATCTATATTGTTGTTGCTGTGTTGATCGCCACAAGTTGTGATGTCATCAAATAAGCATTCACTTTGCCAGCATTCACATACTGACCGGTGAAGTGAGACTTTGCACACATTTAAAGCAAGTATGATCTTGGTGTGAACTTTAACAGAAAAAGTGCGGCATAGAAGCACAAAAACTGCCATCCCGAATGTAAAATGTGAATCATTACACACCTTATGAGAACCAGTTTTCACTTCAGTACGATTGAGACATCAATTTGCTAGCGATTAAGCCCCAGTTTAGTCGCCAAAGTTGAGTGCTCATCTGTATACTGCAACGAAAGTTGATTGTCAGCACCAGCATGGATCGTTACACTCGCAAGCCTTAGATTCGTCCTGCACACCTTTTAGTTTTTGCGACCACTCATGACGCGTTTTTCCAGATCAAAAAATCCTATTCCACTAAAAGACCTTGCAGGTGAGCGCAATCTTTTTCGTTCGCGTATTTTTACAGCGGCGATTTTGGTGGTGTCCTGCTTCTTACTGCTTTTGTTCCGTTATGCGCATTTGCAAATACAGCAGTACGATCACTTCACCACCGAATCAGATAAAAACCGGATTAAACTCCAGGCCGTGCCCCCTACCCGCGGCTATATTTATGATCGCAATGGCATTTTACTTGCGGACAACCATCCCATATTCACTGCGATGGTGAATCTGGATGACATCAGTGATCTGGATGCAACGCTTAAAGCACTCACCCCTGTGCTCGACCTGTCACAAGAAGATCTTGATCGTTTTACGAGTCGTGCACGTGTCAGTGGTAAACTCAATCCAATCGCCCTAAAAATCGATCTCACCGAGCCGCAAATTGCTCGCTTTAGTGAACGTAAACAAGAATTCCCGGGCGTCTCTATTCAAACGAAGATGACCCGCTTTTACCCACATGGCGACTTATTTGCCCATGTAATCGGTTATGTTGGACGCATCAATGATAAAGAACAAGCCACGCTGGATAAGGTTGCTTACGCGGGAACTGATCTAATTGGCAAAATTGGCATAGAAAGATCCTATGAAGATCTTTTGCATGGGACACCTGGTTATCAGTATATCGAAGCGAACGCCCATGGCGAAGTTCTAAGACAATTAGGCAAAACTGACGCCAAACGCGGTAATGACCTCTACCTCTCCATTGATTATGGCTTACAAAAAATAGCTCAAGATCAATTGGCCGGCCGCAGGGGTGCTGTGGTCGCGATGGACCCGCGCACAGGCGAAGTACTCGCATTTGTCAGTAACCCCTCTTTTGATCCCAATCCTTTTATTGCAGGAATCAAATCCGACCTTTATGCCCAACTCCGCGATAGTCCAGATCAGCCTCTCTTTAATCGCGCTTTGCAGGGTCTATATCCACCGGGCTCAACAATTAAACCTTTTGAAGGGCTAGGCGGTATTCATTTTGGACTAATTGACTGGAGCTCTCGGATTTTTGATGGCGGTTCATTTCATTTACCCGGTGACTCTCATCTCTTTCGTGATGATGCAAAACGAGGTCATGGGATCGTCGACCTTGATAAAGCCATCGCTGTATCTTGCGATACTTTCTTCTATGTTTTAGCTTATCGCATGGGCATTGATCGCATGCATGAGTGGATGACCCAATTTGGCTTCGGCAGTAAAACAGGTATCGATCTACCTGGAGAAAAAAGTGGTCTTTACCCATCACAAGAATGGAAACGAGAGCGCCGTAAATCAAACTGGCTACCCGGTGAAACAATCTCTTTGGGCATTGGGCAAGGCTATTTCTTAGCTTCTCCACTACAATTAGCCATGGCAACATCGATCATGGCTAATCAAGGTAATCATGTCAGACCCCATTTACTATTAACGACCAAGGGTCCAATCAATTATCCGATCAACAATAAGCCAGACGGTAAAATTAATTTTAATGGTGTCGCGGAAGACTGGCTGCACATGCGTGATGCAATGGTTGGTGTGGTGATGCATGGTACTGCGCGTCGAATCAGTTATGGTCTGTCGTACCAAATTGCCGGAAAAACAGGTACCGCACAGGTGGTGAGTATCGCTCAAGGCAAAAAATACAATGAAAGTGCGCTCAACCATCGCCAATATGACCATGCATTATTCACCGCATTTGCCCCTGCGGATGCGCCTCGTATCGCAGTGGCCATCATTGTGGAAAATGGTAAGCATGGCGCCAGCGCTGCGGCACCTATAGCGCGGGCAATGTTTGACTACGCAGTACTGCATATGGACAAAGATCCGATAAAACCTGAGCCTGCACCCGTAGACAGCGGTCTCATGACCGCTGGTCAACCGATGCAACAAGTTGTCGCACCCGCCTCTACCCCCAAGCCACAGCCCATCGTCGATAGTGCAGGAGATGAGTAAGCAAAAATGAATCAACTACGCATTATTGGTGGAGAGTGGAAGCGACGTATCATCCGCTTCGAAAGTATAGATGGATTACGCCCTACCCCAGATCGCGTGCGTGAAACACTGTTTAATTGGCTGATGTGGGATGTCGCAGGTCGACGTGTGCTTGACCTTTGTGCAGGGAGTGGCGCCCTTGGTCTTGAAGCACTTTCTCGGGGTGCTGCGGAATGTACGTTGATTGAACCGCATAAGAAACAAGCACTTCAACTTTCTAAATCGCTCAGCGAGCTGAAAGCAGAAGGTGCACAGGTCATTAACTTGACCGCACAAGCAGCTGTAAACCGCATTGATGGGCTATATGACCTGATGTTTCTTGATCCACCGTATAGCTTAAATCTATGGGCGGATTTAGCATCCATCTACGATGCCAAGTTGAGTGATCATGCATTGATTTATGTCGAAGCAGATCGCGCTCTAGACAGCTTAGGCCTACCTACCCACTGGACACTGACCAAAGAAACAAAAGCAGGCAGTGTTAGGGCTGGGTTATTCAAAAAAACTTAAGCGCTGGTCTTAAAGCTGCATAAGATCACGCAGCTTTAATAGCTCTTAGCCAACTTGCACCGATAGCATCGTAATTGACCCCATCTCTCCGCCATCGACAATAATCTTGAGTGGATCATCATCAGTCATAAGCGCTGCGATATAGAGAAAAGGCAAAAAATGCTCAGCGGTAGGCACACTGAGTTTTGCGCCTTCTAATTTCATATAGTCGATCAACGCTTCTATATTTCGATCTAAGAAATGCCGCTTAACACTTTCATTAAATTGCTCCGCCCAATCAAATGAACGACTACCAACATTCCAATCCATGACCCGTAAATTATGGACGACATTACCACTGCCCATAATCAATACCCCCTGCTCACGCAAAACAGCAAGCTGACGGATCAATGCAACATGTTGTTCAGCACTGAGTGTCGCATCAATACTGAGCTGCAATACGGGAATATCTGCATCGGGATAAACATGGGTTAAGACCGACCAAGTGCCATGATCTAAGCCCCAACCATGATCTAATGTCACAGTTGTCGGTAGTAACAATTGGGAAATCTGAGCAGCCAGCTCGGCATCGCCGCGAGCTGGATAACGAAAATCAAATAACGCCTGCGGAAAACCACCAAAATCATGGATGGTCTTTGGATGCTGCATCGCCGTCACACCTGTCCCGCGCGTATACCAATGTGCAGAAATCATCAGAATGGCTTTGGGACGAGGCAAATCTTGCCCAAGGTGTCGCCAAGCCTCAGTGTAGCGGTTTTGCTCAATCGCGTTCATTGGGCTGCCATGACCCAAAAATACCGCAGGCATTTTTGCAATAGAAGAATTTGTTTCGAGCGTCATCATCATTCCCACCCAATTATTCAAATTATTAGATCAATGTTTAACAGGATTGATCGAATTAAATCGAAGCATAACTCAGGTTGTTTAGGCTGATAACTCGGATAAAGCCACAATTATTGTTAAGATATAGTTAACAATAATCTAGAAATTCTCACATTTAAAATAAATCTAGTGCTTTAAATAGCTTTAGAAAATCGGGGCAAGTTATCGACTTTAACTTCAAAAGAAAGAGGGATAAAAGATACTCTCTTTTATCCCTCTTTCTTTATTAAACGACACACGCTTTCCTTTTAATATAAAGGAAAACCTGACACCATAGGTTTACCCTCTTTACGCTCCTCATCCACCATCTGTCTGGCGACAAAGAGAATCAACTGACGTAACCAGCGATGCGCTGGATGATGATGCAGGAGTGGCCCCCATGCCATCTTCAGTTCAAACTCTGGAATATAAAACGGAGGGTCTTTAATCACTACGCGTGGGTTATTCGCTTGTAATCGTGCGACTCGGGTTGGCAAAGTTGCAATCAGATCTGCGTTAGCAGCGAGTAAGCCTGGGGTTTGATAATGACGCGTAAAAATACTGATTTTACGTTTTTGCCCGATCCGCTCTAGCGCTTGATCAATCCAGCCGAGTCCTCCCGATTTCTCAGGATTCACTCCAAATCCAACTCCCATACCCGTTTTACTGACCCAGATATGCTGCGCCTCTAAATAACTTTTGAGATTAAACTGTTCCAGACTCGGACTCTTGTCATTCAACAAACAACTGAAACTATCACGCCAGACTAAGACCTGGTGAAAACTTTGCGGAATTTCATTAAAGCGGTTAATTGCCAAATCGACTTTACCTTGCTCCATGTCCCGATAAGAAACATCCGAAGGGGTTAAAAAGTCGAGTACCACATTCGGTGCTTCAGAGCGCATCGCCTTCACTAAACGCGGCACCAATGTTGCTTCAGCATAATCGCTTGTCATAATGCGGAAAACACGCGCACTGGTATAAGGGCGAAATTCGGTCCTTGGCTCCAAAATCTGAGATAAATCAGCAAGGGCCTCACGAATAAGCGGCTGTAACTCGAGTGCGCGCTCAGTTGGAGTCATCCCTTCAGACGAACGAATCAACAGCGGATCATTGAACAATGTGCGTAACCGACGCAGAATATTACTCATCGCGGGTTGGGTTACACCTAACTGTTCAGCCGCACGTGTGACATTTTTTTCTCTCAATAAAACATCAAGATAGATGAGAAGATTAAGGTCGACACGCTCAAGATTCATGAAATAAATACCGAAGATTAAATTGATAAATTAGCTAAATTATGCCATAAAAAGTAGACTCTGCGCATTGTTAAAGCACACTTAATATCTATTTTTTATTAAGCCTTGCTTTAATTTTCCCTCATTCAAGACAGGAAAATGTCATGACTACGTACAGTACTGCTATTGATGCCGTTCGTGCTATTAAAGCGAAATTCGGTGATACTTGGAACGCAATCAGCCCAGAAGATGCAGCACGCATGCAAATTCAAAACCGTTTCAAAACCGGTTTAGACATTGCTAAGTATACCGCTGCCATCATGCGTAAAGACATGGCTGAATACGATGCCGACAACAGCAAATACACCCAATCATTGGGCTGCTGGCACGGTTTTGTTGGTCAACAAAAAATGATCGCCAACAAAAAATACTTCGGCACCACAAGCAAAAAATACTTGTATCTGTCAGGTTGGATGGTTGCTGCACTACGTTCAGAATTTGGCCCATTGCCAGACCAATCAATGCACGAAAAAACTTCTGTGCCTGCATTGATCGAAGAACTCTACACCTTTTTGCGTCAAGCTGATGCTAAAGAACTGAACGACTTGTTCCGTCAATTGAAAAAAGCTCAAGAAGCGGGTCAAGACACCAAAGCAATCGAAGACAAAATCGAAAACTTTGAAACGCATATCGTTCCTATCATTGCCGACATCGATGCTGGTTTTGGTAACGAAGAAGCAACTTACCTGTTGACCAAGAAAATGATCGAAGCGGGTGCTGCATGTATCCAAATCGAAAACCAAGTTTCTGACGCTAAACAATGTGGTCACCAAGCTGGTAAAGTAACTGTACCACATGAAGACTTCTTGGCAAAAATCAACGCAGTACGTTATGCATTCTTAGAACTCGGTGTAGACGACGGTGTTATCGTTGCACGTACCGACTCTGAAGGTGCTGACTTAACTCAAAAAATCCCTGTTTCTAAAGTAAAAGGTGATTTGGCTTCTCAATACATCAGCTACCTTGACACTCAAGAAATCGATATTTCTGAAGCGCAAGACGACGAAGTATTGATCAAGCGTGACGGTAAATTGCATCGTCCAAAACGTTTGGCAAGTGGCTTGTTCCAGTTCCGTGCTAACACTCAAATTGACCGTGTTGTACTTGACTGTATCACCAGCTTGCAAAACGGTGCTGACTTGCTCTGGATCGAAACTGCAACACCAAACGTTGCTGAAATCGCAGAAATGGTTAACCGCGTTAAAGAAGTTGTTCCAAATGCTAAGCTGGTTTATAACAACAGCCCATCATTCAACTGGACACTGAACTTCCGTCAACAAGCTTACGATCGTTTTGTTGCTGAAGGCAAAGACGTATCTGCTTACGACCGCGCGAAACTGATGAGCGTTGACTACGATAACAGTGAATTGGCTAAAGAAGCTGACGAACGTATCCGTACATTCCAAGCTGATGCATCACGTGAAGCAGGTATTTTCCATCACCTGATCACTCTTCCGACTTACCACACCACTGCTCTGCACATGCATGAGTTGTCAAAAGGTTACTTCGGTGATCAAGGTATGTTGGCATATGTTGCTGGCGTACAACGTAAAGAAATCCGTGAAGGTGTTGCTTGTGTTAAACACCAAGCAATGGCGGGTTCTGACATCGGTGATGATCACAAAGAAATCTTCGCTGGTGAACAAGCGCTGAAAGCTGGTGATGACGCTAAAAACACCATGAACCAATTCTCTGCATAATTTGCAGTAAGTTGGTTGTGAAAAAGCCCCACTCTTTTGAGTGGGGCTTTTTTTATTCGTTTGGAATGATCCGTAAGCCTGCTTTTCGATATTAAATATCGTAATTTTTCGTAATTCATTTATGCACACAAAATAAAAACTAATAATAACAAAATCTTAATTAACATAATTTAGAAAATAAATACCAAAGATCATCCTGATAAACTGGCTAAATTATGCAAGGAATCCTAGAATCATTTCACAATATCTGTATAAGGTTTTCCAAAATCAATCGTCGAACCCTCACCTATTCATCAACCTGTCGTTTCCTTATCCGGATGCTGACTGGTGCTAAGTGAAGTTCAGCTCCTATCAGAGTGATTGAATCCAAGAAAACTTTAAGTAAAGCGGTTTAGTTTTATTTCTTCAATGTGGTCACTAATGATTTTTGATTAATCTGGAGTTTCACCATGAGTACAGGTAACTATGATCGTCAGGCAGAAATTGCTGCCATCGAAAAAGACTGGGCAGAGAACCCGCGCTGGAAAGGTAAAAAAAGAGATTACACCGCCGCTGATGTCGTACGTCTGCGCGGTTCGCTCAAACGCGAAAACACCATCGCCAAACGCGGTGCAGAAAAGCTATGGGATATGGTGGTCAACGGTGCAAAGCCCGCTTTCCGACCCGATAAAGATTTCGTCAACGCGATGGGTGCATTGACGGGTGGTCAAGCGGTTCAGCAAGTTAAAGCGGGTGTTCAGGCGATCTACTTGTCAGGTTGGCAAGTGGCGGCAGATGCCAATACATCAGAAACCATGTATCCCGATCAATCTTTGTATGCCGTCGACTCAGTTCCAACCGTTGTTCGCCGCATCAATAATGCCTTTGAACGTGCAGATCAGATTCAGTGGAAATCAGGCAAGAATCCAGGGGACGCAGGTTATATCGACTACTTCGCCCCGATCGTTGCCGATGCTGAGGCTGGCTTTGGCGGCGTGTTGAATGCGTATGAGTTGATGAAAAATATGATCCGTGCTGGTGCCTCAGGTGTTCACTTTGAAGACCAGTTGGCATCAGTCAAAAAATGTGGCCACATGGGTGGTAAGGTTTTGGTTCCGACGCAAGAAGCGGTTCAAAAACTCAATGCTGCACGTTTGGCGGCTGACGTTGAAGGGGTTCCGACCATTGTTCTGGCACGGACTGATGCAAACGCGGCAGACTTGTTAACCTCGGACTTTGATGCCAACGACAAACCATTCATCATTGGTGACCGTACTGCTGAAGGTTTTTATCGTGTTCGCGCAGGCATTGATCAAGCGATTAGTCGTGGCCTAGCATATGCACCTTATGCGGATTTACTGTGGTGTGAAACAGCGAAGCCTGATCTTGATGAAGCGCGTAAATTCGCCGAAGCAGTGAAAGCGAAATATCCTGATCAGTTACTGTCTTATAACTGCTCCCCTTCTTTCAACTGGAAGAAGAATCTGGATGATGCGACGATTGCCAAATTCCAGCGTGAGCTATCTGCTATGGGCTATAAGTTCCAGTTTATTACCTTGGCAGGTATACACAGCATGTGGAATGGCATGTTCAACTTGGCATATGACTACGCCCGTACCGATATGACAGGCTATGTCAAACTGCAAGAGAAAGAGTTTGCCGATGCCGAAAAAGGTTATTCCTTCGTTGCGCACCAGCAAGAAGTCGGTACTGGTTACTTTGATGATGTCACAACTGTCATCCAAGGTGGTGCCTCAAGCGTCACAGCTTTGACAGGTTCGACAGAAGAAGAACAGTTTCACTAAGCATGATCGATGAACTTAAAATCCCTCTGCAAATGCAGGGGGATTTTTATTGGACTACCAATAAACATGTCCTGTGGCCTTCAAGAATCAGACGTCTCACTGAACTCGTGTTTTGCACAGTCGATCACACAATTACTTTTGATTACAAAGTGTCAATTATTTCTCCATACTTTTTAGTTTAGCTACTTGCTAATCCGCTTTTTAACAACAATAATCGAGATGGATATAGGAATTTTTCATAAATATAGTTGTTTTTGTGATTTAGGTAAGTCGAAAGCGACGTTACTTGAACCGGACTCATCGCGTTATTGGTATTAACGCAGTTTCTATTTCTTTTTACTTCACATATAAGTCCAAACCGCCAAGGTAGGCTGGTTACAAGTTGTCTTTCTGGAACGTTTTTCCGTTTGATATATATTTAAAAAAAGGAATCTAAAATGGACATGTCGAAAAATGAGTTTGTAGCCACCCCTTCACATCATTTTGCTTATAACGCCGATGAACTCCCTGATAACCCACCTTGTTGTATTTGGTTAACAGGTCTTTCTGGTGCAGGTAAATCAACGATTGCCGCTGCACTGCATTTTGAACTCTCACAGCTCGGTCAACGTGTCGTGATTTTGGACGGCGATGTTCTTCGCAGTGGACTCAATAAAAACTTAGGCTTTTCACGTGAAGATCGTGCTGAAAGCGTACGTAGAGCTGCTGAAGCTGCAAACTTGATGATGAGTGCAGGATTAACTGTCATCGTTGCTTTGATTTCACCGTTCCGCGATGATCGCGAAAAAGCAATGAATGTCTGCCCTACGGGTTCGTTCATAGAGGTGTATGTGAATACGGACTTAGAGACATGCGAACATCGAGACCCTAAAAATCTCTATAAAAAAGCTCGGCAAGGACTTATCCCTGAATTCACGGGTATAGATAGTCCATACGAGCCTCCTCTAGCTCCGCACATCAACTTATCGACTGATGGTCAGACGCCCTTGCAGTCTGCTCAAAAGATTATAGATTTTTTGGCTGCGCGTAATATCTAATTCAATCGGCCCGATTAAAGGGCCATTTTTCTTGTTTCTGACGAATGACAAGCCGAGATTGTTCGGCAGACATTTGATTAAAAACCATAGGAAGACCACATTTGAACACGAAATTCATGCCAAAGACTCAAGTCATATTTAATAGACGGATTATCTTTGATCATCTTCCGAAAACAGCAGGACAAGCCGTCAATACTTGGCTGTCCCGTGTATTTGGACCAGCAACCGTAACCGAAAGCTTGATCGGAGACCATCGTGACTTGATTCAAACGCATGGTGGAAATTTCAACATTATTTCTGGTCATGTTTCTTTTCGCGGTGATGGCTTAGATCCTCGTTATGGCTATTTGACCTGCTTGAGAGAACCCATCGATCGTGCGATTTCCTGGCTATTCTTCGTCAATAAAAATTTTGATAACAGCGTATTACCAGGAGTCTGGGAAAAAGTTGATCGCTTCATCAAAAGTGATGGCGAAGATATGGATGATGAAATTAGAGACTATCTCGAAAACCTGTATGTCAATCATTTTGCATCCGTCATCAGCACCTGCCCAACATCCAATGATGATCAAAAACTGGAGGATGCCTTCTTCGCAATCTCCCACTACGACGTCGTGGGCGTATATGAATACTTAGATGACTTCTCAAAAGATGTCGTCGAATTCCTTAATATTGCGAACCCTCCACCCATTGAATCGGTGAATGTCACAGTCACGCGTCCACGGGTTAATCATATTTCTGACAGGCTAAGGCAGCGCTTGATTGCGCTCAATCAGTTAGATCTAAAGTTTTATCACGCACTCAAAGAACGCAAAGAAAATGCCCGCACATTACAAAAACACTCTTCGGCTAAAGCGACAACCATGTCGTGGATGCCTTATTGGCGTCCTGAATTAAGCATTATCAACATAGGTCAAGTCGTGAATACACTGGACAATCAAGAATATCCATCTGAAATTAAGCTGATTGCTTATTTGACCTTGAGTGGACCTGTCACAAAACTAAATACACTGATCAATGTTTATGACCACGAGAAAGCGCTAATTCTCAATTTGAGTTCTAGCGTTGAAGAACAATCTCTGTATCAACTAAAAGCTGGTTTTTATGAGATGCAATTCAGCATCAAGAGTCATCTCCCCGCTGGGGATTATCAGATCAGCCTGATATTTTTAAATGAGCATGTCAAAGCACATCATGAATTGGCTTGGCATTCCTTAGCCATCAATATCCCTCAAAAGTCGACTCTAGACGATGAGCCCAAGAAAATAGTTCGCAAAACAAAGGGTAAGCCACAACACCCCTCACTCAATATTACTTATGAATACTTTAATGAAGCTGTCGCTCAAAAAATTGACAATGCGCTGGGGTCTATTACATGTAACATCCCGCTTACCGAAGTAAAAAGTGCAACCTCTTTTGCATTGGAGGTTAACGTGTCGAATCAATCACCCACAAACTGGATGGGCTCTCTTAAAAACCCTATTAATCTGTCCTATCGATGGATGAATGCGAATAATGAAGTTGTTATTTTCGAGGGTGAACGGACACCACTTCCCTGCATGTGCCTCTTTACTGGTGAAAGTATTGAAGTTCAGATGTTCATTATTTCTCCTGAGGTTCCCGGAAGTTATCAACTTGTACTCGTCCCTGTACAAGAGTGCGTAGCTTGGCTTGATAGCAAAGGATTCAAACCGCTTGTACTTACAATCAATGTTATCGAATAGATATTGACAACGAGCTGTTAAAACCGATCATGTTCATTAAAAAAAACCAGCAAATGCTGGCTTTTTTTAATCACGAAGGAAAAACTTACCAGCGATAGTTCACCTTCCCGTAATAGAACGCACCATTAAATCCATTCGGAGAGAACTCACTATATGGGATACTCCCCCCTACCGTTCCAAACTGAGAACGTGCGGGATAAGAGTTCGCGACATTGTCACTTCCCAATGTAAACGTCCAGTTCTGTAAACGATAATCCAGTGCCAGATCCAGTGTCCATTGTGCACCAAACTTTTGGTCTTCCTGCGGACCAACATTGCTATACGACACAAAGCTGCCATATCGAACCAGATTGGTATGCAGAGTCCAATTGTCGAGGCTGAAATCATTTCCTAACGTCAGTTTCGTTTCTGGCGTGCTCTCACCGAGTAAACCCAATGTTTCACGACGATCTAAACGCAGTAAATTAACGCCCAATTGATTCAGGATAGTTGGGTTAGCTTTGATTTTTGTGACTTTGGTTTGATTAAAATTTAGCCCAAGCGTGCTATTCCATTTGAGGCCATTATCAAAGAGGAAGCGATAGCTGGCGACCAAATCAACACCTTTGGTGCGGGTATCACTGGCATTATTGAAATAACGCACGCTACTATAATTCACATTATTGATGCCATTCGCGGCAAGATATGCGAGGACCTTCGGTGTGCTGGCATTGATTGCCGATGACAGGCTGATTCGGTCCGTGATATCAATCAAATATCCATCAATGGTGATATAGAGCCGATCAATCGGGTTAAATGTGAAACCTAGGCTATAGTTGTTTGACTTTTCAGGTTTGAGATCTTCTGCACCAAACAATTTGGCTACACTGGAATTTGCAGGGAACGTTCCTGCATTCTGCAAAACGCCGTTCACCAATTGCAGGGATGTTTGTGAGAAATACTCTTGAGCCAGTGAAGGTGCTCGGAAGCCATTTGAAATATTGCCGCGGATCGCGATGCGTGGAGTAAAGTCATAACGTCCGGCTAAAGAGGCCGTTGTCGTCGAACCAAAATCACTGTAATTCTCGTTACGCACAGCTAAAGACGTGGTCAGCTTATCCGTGAGTTTAGTCTCTAAGTCCAAATACTCTGAATAACTATGGCGATGGTGATCACCGGCATCACCAGCACTAAAGCCCGCTAAACCTGATGCTCCTCCCTTGTAATAAGATTCCGGCTGACCTGCTTCGACTTTATATTGCTGATATTTATACTCTGCACCAAAAGCCACAGACAATGGGTGGGGTAACCAACTTAAGGCTATGCTTTTACTGATGTCGATATTCAACAATGTTTGTGAGTTCGCCAAGGTCCCATTATAAAAATTAAACGGTGTAGAACCTGTATCTCGATACAAACTTGGATTAATGGTATCGATATTCACTTCATAGTTATTCTTGCCATAATTGGCAGATGCATCGTAATGCCAGTCATCCAAAAACTCTCCGCGCACACCTGCAACCAATGTCGTGTCTTGGACAATGTTATGGGTTAAAGGCAAATATCCATTGGGGAACAATGCTTTGATATTATTACTAGAGTTACTTTGACGATAGAATTCAGCATTTTCACCCTGTGTCTGGCTAAAAGTTCCGATCGCATAAAGCTGTGCATCGTCACGGATATCGTATTGACCATTGAGTAGAATCTTACCGTTATTGGTTGCTGGATCTCCAAAACGGAAGTCACGCTGACCATTGGTCGTTGCAAGAGGGCTTTGAAAGTCAGCTCCTGCACGGTTGGTATAGCCGTTTTTGCCACCTTCAGCGGTAACATTCAACCAGCCACTTTTCCCCAGCGAAAAACCAGAATTGACCGAGAGCTCACGCTGAGTGCCATCACCTTTTTTATATTGACCGACTTTGGTAGTGACCTCACCACCCTCTGGACCATCTTTCAAAATGATATTAATCACGCCCGCAATTGCATCAGAACCATAACGTGCTGACTGACCGTCACGTAGTACTTCAATTCTTTTAACAGCAGATATAGGAATAGAGTTTAAATCTGCTGGTGCAGAACCACGCCCAATTGCACCGCCCAGATTTATAAATGCACTGGTATGTAGCCGCTTGCCATTGACGAGGACCAGCACTTGATCTGGAGACAATCCGCGTAACTGTGCAGGGCGAACCAGTTCAGCCCCATCCACCACAGCAGGACGTGGAAAATTAATTGAAGGAATTAAACGTGCAAGTGCTGAACCCAATTCAGACGAGCCACTGCCTCGTAAGGTGTCGCCAGAGATCACATCTACAGGCTGGAGTGATTGATGGGCCGTTCTGTTTTTTGCCCGTGTACCTGTAACAACGACTGCCGCAGTTTCATCTACTGCTGACACTGTACTCTGAGAGGCGTCATCTGCGGCATGCGCTTGAATCGAGAGAATGCTGACTATTGCCAGTGAAAGTGCGGAATATTTATGCATGAATAACGTGTCCAAAACTTAAAAATCTTGAGAAAAGCAGGGCGAAAAGAAAACCATCCACTTTTCATGTTTGTTATTTCATGAAAAGTTTTGTTAATGCATGGTACGCAATAATGTATTTTTGACTAACTAATAAATTTAACTTTATATATCTAAAAATAATTATTAAGAGCGCTGCTCATCTAAAAATTACATAAGCAGAAAATCACAACAGTTCGACACTCCTCGTCATTAAAATACCGCATGTAAAAAAAAGCCCAAATCAATCGATTTGGGCTTTTTTTAATTGAGATAACGTTAAAACACGATCAGCAATTGCCTTTTTTAGCCTGACCAGGCGGGCAGAAATCACGGCCGCCACCATCACCACGATCACGGTCTCGATCGCCGTGATATCCTGAATGTGGATCAACCACAACAGAACCTGCTGGGGTATACACAGCACAGCTTGAAAGCCAGATGCATGTGGTCGTTAAAACAAGCATTTTGAGTAATTTCATGACAATCTCCATCATTCGTTAGGCTATCATGCCCTGATTAGACATATCTTTCCAGCAACTAAAGTATGATCGGCATCTTTAACACGACGAATGATTTATATTTCTAGAATAATCAATGGAATGACTTATTGGCGGCTTCGATCTTCATGTCCAACCGAAGTCAACTCGCCTCAAAATTTGTGTTTTGTTCAAGCGAATACATATTTTTAAATGAATCAACGCTTCTCATATTATTTCGACATCTATGACCATTTAAACAAAATTATAGTGCGACGGTATCTATGTATAAAAATTTCCAACTCACTCCTTTTGGAAAAGCATCAACTGAATTCGCTGTAGAAGTAAAAGTACAGCGTATCGGAAACCTGCTATTACTGTCCTTTTCTTTATACGATATCCAGCAAGAAGTATTCTGGCCAGAGCCAAGTCAAATTATGCGGCAGGACTTTCTCTGGGAAAGCACATGTTTTGAAGCGTTTATTGGTTCGCCAAATCGCACAGAGTATTTTGAATTCAATCTATCCCCGTCTCTGTCTTGGAACCTCTATCAATTTAAAAACTACCGCTCTCCAAAAACATTGCCACCGCCACATGCCAATGAGTCAGGGGTCATAAACGTTCAAGTTATAGATAGGACACTCCATATCATTCTCTCTTTAGGCGCTATGAATCTCGCTGAACAGGAGATCCAACTCGGTCTTGCTGCCGTCATAAAAACAGAGGACTCTCTACATTACCTTGCCTTAGAACACCCAAGAAGAGAGCCTGACTTTCATGATTCAAGGTACTGGACAATCAAGCTTCCTCCATACGAAGAATTCCACGATAGTCATGGACAATAACGCCCAAAATCCGTAGAATATCCACCTAATCTCAAACGAGCAGACTAGAAGGCTAACATATCAAAATAAGCCTTCCCTTTTGGCGCGTCTAATCCATAGCTTTCATCCAGCGATGGGTATCACGCATCAACAGGTCACAGTAACTGCTCGTTTTTTACAACCGCAATTTAACATCGCCGTCCTTGCATGTTGATGCGGATGCTCTAGTAGCAAAAGACAGAATCGGAGGTTAGACTTGCACACGCCCGCCATATTAGCCCTAGCAGATGGAACCATTTTTCACGGTCAATCCATTGGCGCAGAGGGACTCACCACTGGTGAAGTTGTTTTTAATACTGCCATGACTGGCTATCAAGAAATCCTCACCGATCCCAGCTATGCACAGCAAATCGTTACGCTGACTTATCCGCATATCGGAAATACCGGCACCAACGATGAAGACTGTGAATCTGGTCGTATCAGTAAAGTATGGGCAGCAGGTCTAGTCATTCGCGACCTCCCCCTCATGGCAAGTAACTTCCGCTCTACAAAATCTCTCGCTGACTATCTTAAAGACAATAATGTTGTTGCGATTGCAGATATCGATACCCGCAAGCTCACTCGCATTCTGCGTACCACCGGAGCACAAAGTGGCGCGATCCTCACCGGACCTGATGCCACTCCAGAAGCGGCACTTGCGGCAGCACGCGGCTTTGCGGGTATCGACGGTGTCGATCTAGCCAAAGTATGCTGCGACCCTGAAGGCTTTGAGTGGACTTCTGGCTCATGGCAACTCAATAAAGGTTTTACACCTTTGAGCAATGAGCAATTCCATGTTGTCGCTTACGACTACGGTGTCAAAACCAACATTCTGCGTATGCTCGTGGATCGTGGCTGCCGCTTAACTGTTGTTCCTGCACAAACTCCAGCTGCGGATGTGCTTGCCATGAATCCTGATGGCATTTTCCTCTCTAACGGCCCAGGCGACCCAGCAGCATGTACATACGCTGTTGAAGCCGTTCGTACTCTGGTCGATAGTGAATTACCTCTGTTTGGTATTTGCTTAGGACATCAGATCTTGGCTCTCGCCTCTGGCGCACAAACACTGAAAATGAAATTTGGGCATCATGGCGCAAACCATCCTGTACAGGATGTCGAGAATAACACCGTGATGATCACCAGCCAGAACCATGGCTTTGCTGTCGATGAAGCAACTTTGCCTTCTACGCTGCGTGTCACCCATCGCTCGCTGTTTGATGGTTCAAACCAGGGCATCCATCGTAATGACAAGCCTGCGTTTAGCTTTCAAGGACATCCTGAAGCCAGCCCCGGTCCGCACGATTGTGCACCGCTGTTCGATCACTTTATTGACCTGATGCAAGCTCATGCTGCGAAACATACACAGAAGGGAGCTTAATCATGCCAAAACGTACTGACATAAAATCGATTCTGATTATTGGTGCCGGACCGATCGTGATTGGTCAAGCCTGCGAGTTTGACTACTCCGGTGCACAAGCCTGTAAAGCGTTACGCGAAGAAGGCTACCGCGTGATCTTGGTTAACTCCAACCCTGCAACCATCATGACTGACCCATCGATGGCCGACTCAACCTATATTGAGCCGATCACATGGCAAACCGTTGCACAAATCATTGAAAAAGAACGCCCAGATGCAGTATTGCCAACGATGGGTGGTCAAACTGCATTGAACTGCGCATTAGCCCTCGATGCCAACGGCATCCTCGAGAAGTTCAATGTAGAACTGATCGGTGCGAGCAAAGATGCCATTGAAATGGCTGAAGATCGCAAACTGTTTGACCAAGCCATGCGCCGTATTGGGCTTGAATGTCCACGTGCAGCGGTTGCTGGTGACATGGATGAAGCATTCAAAATTCAAACAGACATGGGCTTCCCTTGTATCATTCGCCCATCATTCACCATGGGTGGATCAGGTGGTGGTATCGCTTACAACCGCGAAGAGTTCATCGAAATCTGTGAACGCGGCTTTGATCTCTCTCCAACCAAGCAATTATTGATCGATGAATCGCTGATTGGCTGGAAAGAATACGAGATGGAAGTTGTGCGTGATAAAAACGACAACTGTATCATCGTCTGTGCGATTGAAAACTTTGACCCAATGGGTGTCCATACTGGTGACTCTATCACCGTTGCCCCAGCACAAACACTGACCGACAAAGAATACCAATTGATGCGTAATGCATCGATCGCAGTATTGCGTGAAATTGGTGTAGAAACAGGTGGCTCCAACGTTCAGTTCGGGATCAGTCCTGTCGATGGCCGTATGGTCGTCATTGAAATGAATCCGCGTGTATCTCGCTCATCTGCACTGGCATCAAAAGCAACAGGTTTCCCGATTGCCAAGATCGCTGCGAAGCTGGCGGTAGGTTACACGCTTGATGAACTTAAAAATGACATCACTGGCGGCAACACTCCAGCGAGCTTTGAGCCTTCAATCGACTATGTCGTGACCAAAATTCCTCGCTTCAACTTTGAGAAATTCCCACAAGCCGACGCAGTACTGACGACTCAAATGAAGTCCGTCGGTGAAGTGATGGCGATCGGCCGGACTTTCCAAGAATCCGTTCAAAAAGCACTGCGTGGACTTGAAGTCGGTGTCGATGGTTTCACGCCGAAGATCCCTCTGGGTACCGAAGATGCATTAGACAAACTTCGTCTTGAATTGAAAGTCCCCGGCGCAGAGCGCATTTGGTATATCGCCGATGCTTTCCGCCACGGCTTAAGCCTTGAACAGGTTCATGAATATACCGCGATTGATAAATGGTTTTTGATCCAAATCGAAGACATTATCAAAACCGAAGCGGAAGTTGAGCAACTTGGTGTTGCAGGTCTGACCTATGACAACATGCGTCGTTATAAACGCAAAGGCTTGTCGGATCTACGCTTAGCTACCCTGCTCGGCATTTCGCAAAAGCAATTACGTAAGCAGCGTTGGTCACTGGGTGTTTATCCTGTCTACAAACGCGTTGATACCTGTGCGGCTGAGTTCGAAACCAGCACGGCATACATGTATTCAACCTATGAAGAAGAATGTGAAGCCAATCCATCAAACCGTGAAAAGATCATGGTACTGGGCGGTGGACCAAACCGCATTGGTCAAGGGATCGAATTTGACTATTGCTGTGTACATGCGGCGCTTGCCATGCGTGAAGATGGTTATGAAACCATCATGGTCAACTGTAATCCTGAAACCGTGTCAACCGATTACGACACCTCAGATCGCCTGTATTTTGAACCGGTAACACTCGAAGACGTTCTCGAGATTGCGCGTATCGAAAAACCAAAAGGCGTGATCGTACAGTATGGCGGTCAAACCCCATTGAAGCTGGCGCGTGCGCTTGAGGAAGCTGGTGTGCCCATCATCGGAACCTCACCGGATGCAATTGACCGTGCAGAAGACCGTGAACGCTTCCAGCAAATGGTGATTCGTCTCAACTTGCTTCAGCCACCAAACCGTATCGTGAAGAGCGCAGAAGAAGGCTTACTGGCTGCTGCGCAAGTCGGTTATCCACTCGTTGTTCGCCCATCCTATGTTTTGGGTGGTCGTGCGATGGAAATCGTCTACAACGAAGAAGAGCTCAAGCGCTATCTGCGTGATGCCGTTCAGGCTTCTAACGATGCACCTGTACTACTCGACCGCTTCCTTGATGATGCGATTGAAGTCGATGTGGATTGCGTCTCTGATGGCACCAATGTGGTCATTGGTGGGATTATGCAGCATATTGAACAAGCAGGTGTGCACTCTGGTGACTCGGCCTGTTCATTGCCGCCCTACTCGCTCTCCGCTGAAATTCAAGATGTCATGCGCGCACAAACTGTGGCGATGGCACGTGAGCTAGGCGTCATTGGTTTGATGAACGTTCAGTTTGCGGTTAAAGGTTCTGATGTCTACGTGCTTGAAGTAAACCCTCGCGCATCTCGTACCGTACCGTTTGTCTCTAAAGCAATTGGCACCAGCCTTGCCAAAGTCGCTTCACGCTGTATGGCCGGTCAGACACTAGAGAGCCAAGGTTTCACCACCGAAGTGATTCCAGACTTCTACTCGGTTAAAGAAGCAGTCTTCCCATTTAACAAATTCCCAGGTGTTGATCCGATTCTCGGACCTGAGATGAAATCTACTGGCGAAGTCATGGGCGTGGGCAAAACTTTCGGTGAAGCCTTCTACAAAGCCGTACTCGGTAGTAACGAGCGCCTTCCAGGCAAACCAGTTGCGGGTGAAATCAAACGCGCGTTCTTATCCGTTCGCGATAGCGATAAAGCGGCATTGCCAGAAATCGCGGCGAAACTGATTGCACTGGGCTTTACTTTGGTTGCGACAGGTGGTAGTTATAAACTTCTGCTTGAGCAAGGAATTGAATGTGAGCGGATTAATAAAGTCACAGAAGGTCGTCCGCATATTGTAGACCGCTTGAAAAATGGCGAAATCCACCTCATTATCAATACCACTGAAGGTAAACAAGCACAGCAAGATTCGTTCTCGATTCGTCGTAGTGCCTTGCAAGGCAAGGTGTATTACACCACGACAATCAGCGGCGCTGATGCGGTCTGTCAAGCCATGAACATCCCTCTGCCAATGGATGTATACCGTTTGCAAGATTTACATCAAGGCTAAACAGCTCTTTGATTAGTGATATCGTGAATGGCGAGAGTGAAAGCTTTCGCCATTCCTTTTTATTTTTGAAAGTGCTTTCTTAACTTGTACTGCTTGAAAGCCACTTTTTGTTAAAAATGGAAATTCTGATTATGGTTCAACGTTATCCGATGACCCCAGAAGGTCATCTTGCACTCACTATTGAGTTACAAGAGCGTAAAAGTGTCGAACGTCCACGTATCATTGCAGCGATTGCTGAAGCACGTGCCCATGGCGACTTAAAAGAAAATGCGGAATACCATGCAGCGAAAGAACAGCAAGGTTTTTGCGAAGGTCGCATTCAGGAAATCGAAGCCAAACTTTCAGCGGCCGAAGTCATCGAACTGTCTAAACTTGAGCAAAATGGTCGTGTGGTTTTTGGAGTGACCGTTGAAATCGAAAATCTGGACACCGAAGAGCGTAAACAGTACAAAATCGTTGGTGATGACGAAGCTGACTTTAAACTCAACAAAATCTCGCTCAACTCTCCGATTGCGCGTGGCCTGATTGGCAAACGTGCTGGCGATGAAGTCAAAATCGAGACACCAAAAGGTGTCGCTGAGTATGAGATTACTCAGGTTCTGTACATCTAATCATCAATATACACCATAAAAAAGACCGAATAATCGGTCTTTTTTATTAACTAATCCTTAGAGAGATTAGTCCGCACGTACACCTTCCACTTGAATTGCAAGACCAACACCCAGATCAAAACCATAGGCTTTGCCGTAATCTACGCCAAAGTCACCGCGGTTAAATGAACCATAAGCATCTGCACCACATGTTTCTTTTTTGAGCATAGGATTGATGTAACATTTCCATGACTTGATATCCAACTTCACGGGCTTCGTCACGCCATGGAAAGTCAAGTTTCCATCTACAGCAACAGGCTTATCGCCGTCAAATACCAGCGTCCCTTTGTAGTTTGCAGTTGGGTATTTAGCCGTATCAAACAATTCTGGTTTTTTAGCATGGTCATCCATCGGTTTGAAACCAAAATTAACGCTATCCATTTGCATCGTTACGTCCACGCTACCTTTTTTTGCTTCTCTATCTAGGATCACGGTACCGCTTGATTTATCAATCTTACCGCGCCATTTAGAAGCACCGCCCATATGATCAGCCTCAAAACTAGGGTAAGTATGGGTTGGATCAAGGTTATAAGTAACTGGCTTAGCAAATGCGGTAGTAGCCAACATTGTGGTCATCGCAGCAACAAGAAGAACTTTCATAATAACGCCTCAAAAATTAAGTTTAGGAACAACACGAAAAAAGCACATCAGATTTCTACAAATTCGATATTACCCAACCACTGGTAGCGACATCACGTTACTTCTTAGCAGGTGCAACGATATGAAATTTAATCGTAACATCATCCGCAACTACAGAAGTATCTGCCCAATCACCTGAGCCAACGCCAAACGCAGTCCGCTTAACCTGCAAGACACCATCAAACACTTGGTTGGCACCTTCGGTTTTCACACTTACAGGGAACGAAACATTTTGCACACGACCTTTCAGCGTAAATTTACCAGTGACCGTAAAGCCCGCGCCTGCAGCTTTAATGCCTGTAGAAACAAAGCTGGCTTTAGGGAATTTAGCTGCATCAAACCACTCAGGACCGGTGACATTCTTGTTGTAATCGGCCATACCCATATCATAACTAGCAACATCAATCTCAACTTTCGCTGTGGACTGTGCAAGCTGCGCAGGATTGAAAGTCACGTCACCAGTGATTTTCTTGAATTGACCCGTCACTGGCACTCCTAGCTGTTTCCCTGTCGCTGATACAGTACTTTTTGCACTATCAATGGGTGCTGCGGAGGCACTCGTTGTTGCAAGTACAGCAACCAAAGACAAGACGGTCAGTGCACCCTTACTACCATTTAAATTCAACATCACGATATACTCTCTTGTATTCACTGTTAAATAAATGCTTCAAAAACGCAAATCACCTATCTTTTCAAAAAAGGTAACATTCGCGTCAAAGTCGCATCACGATCAATAATATGATGCTTTAACGCACCCAATATATGTAGTCCAACTAATCCTGCCATCGTGTAATCTAAAACGACATGAATCGTTTTCAGTGTATCGGCGATCTCTAAGTTGCGGTCAATCAGCGATGGGATCGGAATAATGCCGAGATAAACAATTGGAAAACCCGCCGCTAGACTGTAAAAATATCCAGATAACGGTACGGCGAAGATCAAGAAATACAATAACCAATGCACTCCACTGGCAATCAATTGCTGCCCACGTGGGATTGTAGCGATCATTGCAGGTGCCGGATGGGTCAAGCGCCAGAATACTCGAACAAATGCTAATGCGAAAACAGTCACACCTAACCACTTATGCCAAGAATAATATTTCAGCTTCATCATGGTAAATCCGGGAATATCTGTCATTACCCAGCCCAAACCAAACGCAGCAAATATCAATAAAGCAATAATCCAATGCAAGCCTATTGCTGTACGAGTATATTGTTGAGCCATTCAATTCTTCCCCAATTTATTGCTAAATACACGCATTAAAATATTCATAAATTTTTGACCAAGACAGTATCTGATAGTTTATGGTTGCAATCTATTTCTAGATTGTTAATCTATTTTCATGAAGCCTACATTAAACTTAATAATAGAATTAACAATATTCACTAAACAGTTTATTTAGCACTTTAAAAATAGTCTCACTTAACTATGAAGCCTTAATGATCGATCTAAACTATACCAATCATGTGGTACTGGCTACTGTAATCGTTTTATTATCCGTGTTAAACATCAAATATGACGACACAACGTTCTACTTATAGAACAGTGAGTAAATGTAGAACTCCATCCAGATTGTGCAGATGCATAGCTTTGACGCATAAAATTTAGATACAAACGTCAAAAATTCTGCAAAAATACGCATTATCTTTTTTTAAATTCATACATTTCAGCAAAGGCAAACCATGACAGATTCTGTTCAATTCGCAGGTCAACTTTACCCTGAACAAATGGCCGAAGCCGCTGAGAAAGGCTTTAAATCCATTATAAATAATCGCCCAGACCTTGAAGGTGGTCCTGTTCAACCGACTTCTGCTGAGATTCAAGTTGCCGCGGAAGCTGCAGGTTTGGTCTACGTGGCACAGCCCGTTATCAGCGGGCAGATCACCGAACAGGATGTACGCACTTTCGCTGAACACCTCAATCAACTCCCCAAGCCCGTTTTAGTCTTTTGCCGCAGTGGTGCACGCTCAAATAATCTCTATCAGTTGGCTAAACAAATGGATTTTTTGGATGACTAATCCTCATTAGAAAAACAAAAAAGATGCTCATCGATGAAAATTGAGCATCTTTTTTTATTCTAAATAGGCGTAAATATTAGAAATAATCGGTTCACGCGCTTTATTTACTAGAAAATATAGAACTTGTCTTGACGAAAGACTAGAGTATGACGGTATCTCGCGCTTTCTGAATGTCTGGAAACCCTATGCCGCAACACAACTTGCCTCGCTCCAAGCCCCAACAAAAAAACAAAAGTACTAAGCCCGTCATAACAAGACACGTCCACACCGTCATTATTGGCGCAGGTACTGCAGGTCAGACGGCTTATCATGCCGCAGTTAAAGTCACAGACAACGTTCTTCTGATCAATGGCGGTGAATGGAATACGACCTGTGCTCGTGTCGGCTGCATGCCCAGTAAACTCCTAATCACCGCCGCAAACCGGGCATATGACATCAATACTTCAGAAGTCTTTGGACTTAAAAGTACCCTCAAAGTCGATGCCAAGGCGGTTATGAAACGCGTGCAATTAGAACGCGATTTCTTCGCCAATTCGGTGCTAAAAACCGTCAGTCTTTTTCCTGATCAGCATAAGCTTTCAGGCTATGCCCGCTTCATCAATAAGAATACCGTGCAAGTCGGTGAGGAACGCATTCAAGCCCAGAGAATTGTGATTGCTACAGGTGGATCACCGCTGATCCCTGAAGGCTGGGCAGGAAAACTTGGCAAACGCTTACTCACCAATGAGTCTATTTTTGAAATTAAAAAACTACCTAAATCACTCGCGGTTATTGGCTCAGGTGCTCAAGGACTTGAACTCGCACAAGCCTTCCATCGCTTAGGCGTTCGAGTAAAATTATTCAATCGCAGCGAAAAGGTAGGTTCATTAACTGATCCCGCATTGCAACAACATGCAGTAGACGTGTTTAGTCAAGAATTAGATTTAGCGTTGGGAACAATCATTATGAATGTTGCCCTAACAGATTCACCAAAATTACAGAATCGTACCAACAGCAAAAAAGCGCAAGTGCAAATCACATTCAAAAATAAATCCGGCGTAGAGCAGCAGGATACGTTTGATTATGTGTTATGCGCGATCACCAGACAACCTAACCTCGGTGCTTTGGATTTACCCACCGCTGGCATTGATTTAGATCAACGAGGCATTCCCGTTGGCTATAACCCGTTAACAGGGCAAATTGGCAGAAAACCGATCTTCATCGCAGGAGATGCTGATCTTTATCGACCCATCATGCATGAAGCAGTATTTCAAGGACGACTCAGTGGATTTAATGCCGCTAGAGAGACTGGGGTAGAAAAATCATTGCCAATGAGCCCACTTGGGGTAATCTTTTCTGAGCCGCAAATGGCCATAGTCGGACTTAATTATCGACAATTAACAGATAGTCAGCAGCTTTTTCATATTGGAGAACTTGATTTTGCACACCAAGGCCGTGCACGCGTCATGGCAGTGAAACATGGAAAGCTCAGATTATATGGAGATGCTAAAACAGGACGGTTACTGGGTGCGGAAATGTTTGGCCCTCATGTTGAGCATCTGGCTCATGCCGTTGCTTGGATGATTCAGCACGACATCTCAATTGAACAGATGATTCGCAATCCTTACTATCACCCAACTCTTGAAGAAGGCCTAAGGACTGCACTGCTCAGGCTCAAACATGCGATGCAGCAAACGGCATAATCAAAGTAATGTACGCCTATATTACAGGGAGAATGACCTAAAGTTAGGAACAATCTGATAACCATGAGCTGCAGATACTGCTGCCCCATCTTTCCACTCACTTTCCTCTTGGACATAAACAAAATCTAACGCAAAACTTTGTGCGGCAACGAAATCGGACTGTGAATCTCCAAACATCACACCAGAACCCTTCATAAATCCGGCACTTTTGAGACGTTCCATGTTGTTATGCTTAGTGGATGGTGAGCCAAAAATATGTTCAAAATACTGATCCAGACCGCGAACATGGAAGACATGATGCAATTCAAGCTCATCACCACCAGAATTGACAGCGCATGGTAGACCTTGTGCATGTAGCTTTTGAATAAATGCCAACACACCAGAAATCATCTCGCAAGACGAAAGCGCATCACGCACAATGGTTGCATAACGATCAATCGCTTGCTGAGTAAGGATCGTGGTATCCGTATCCGAACTCTGGTCGGCGCGCATATGATTGTAGTAATGGGCAAATTTTTGGTAGCGTGACACACCACCATTAGCCTTGTGGTATTCGACAAACTCGGCAACTAATTGCTCAGGCTCGCCTTGTAAAGCCGATGCAAAAGCATCGGATTTAATCTGATTTGATCGTAAAATAACGCCATCACAATCGAAGACGTAAAAATCGTAACTCCGCATAACATGTTCTACTTGCTCTAACCTCATCATTGTTTAAAAAACTCATTGCACAATGATCAGTCATGTAAATGAAAAAATGTACCAGCTTCAAAGACAACCTATAACAACCAAAATATAATTGTAATCATGACAGGTCTTTATAAAAATCTTTCAGAGCTAATGACATCTCATAGTCTTCATACTCATCAATGTCGACACCAGCAATTTTACAAACTACATGTCGGCATGGATTCCTACCTAAGAAATAGCCTTCTTCAATAGTAGCTGCTTTAGAGCGCATATATAATCCATTGGTTACACGATAAATATTTGGCAAGTCTTGGCTAATCGTATGATTTCTATCAGCCTGATAATTAATTGGGCCTTCATCATTCCAGAGATATTCTTTCATTAAATTAACAGAGACCAAACTGTCATATGTGCCTGTATTGACCACTTTATCGAGATACATCTGAAAACCTTCTCGATACTCTTTTGGACTCATTAGAGGGACGACAACTGGAACCCAAGCAAAATGCTTAGTTTCAATATCTTTGACAACACCAGTTATAACCTCAGTAAATGATGCATCATGACCAGTACTAAGGTAATCATTACGCGGTAGAAACTCTACACCATGGTGATAGGCTGTCTCTTTGACGCGATCAGAATTTGAACTTAAGAAGATACGATCCGATCTTTGTATGCGTTTTAATTGCTCAATTTTCCACTCAAGCAGATTAAGCTCTTCATGAAATGGCAAAAAAATCTTCTGCTTAACACGACTACTGCCTTCTCGTACCGGAATAATGATAGAAATATCCGAAAAATCATTCATCGAATCATCTCCACCAAATCACTACATGCTTGAGAATAAACATTTATATCAACAGAATGTGCAATATAAACAAAACCTTGCTCTTTTAGGGCACGGCTACGTCTAGGGGTATCAGAAAAAGTTCCTAAGACAATTCCTTTAGCTTTCGCTTTAATCTCAATCGTACGCATTAACTCTATGACTTCTGGAGCCTCAATTTCTCCAGGTTTACCAACTGATTGAGACAAATCATATGGACCAACAAACAAAATATCAAAACCGACTACGTCTAGAATCTCATCTAAATTAGCAATCCCTTCCAGACCCTCCACTTGCAAAACTACAAGTTTACGATTCGCTTCTGCAAAATACTCAGTCCGATCCTGCGTTCCAAAACCTGCAGCTCTGACAAAACGACAAACACCACGACTACCTATCGGAAAAAATCGTGCCGCTTGAACAACCTCCGCAGCCTGTGCAGCAGTTGCGATATTTGGAACCTGAATACCATCCGCCCCAGTATCCAAGGCACTACCAATCGCATGCGCATCTACTCCCTTGACTCGAATAATAGAAGCCATGGGAGTCAATTTTGCCGCACGCACGTGGTTATGTAGTGTTTCTAAGCTTGATGGGCCATGTTCAGTATCTAAAATTATAAAATCTAGCCCACCTAGACCTGCTGCCTCAACAAAAGCACTATCGGTTGTTTTACTAAAGATACCAATACAAGATTTTGTTGCCAGTTTCTCTTTCAGTCCAATTGTTTTCATGTTGCCCTTTTTTTGATGCCTAAACTATTAAATTTTAATAATAAATCTTTTTTGCCGATTACTCTCAAAGAATGAAGCCCTAAAAAAAGTCTAAGGCTCCTTAAGTGAAAAACTTAAAAACTATAGATCGATCGTTGAGGAATATCGTAATGTGTTAATGTCAAAGAATGGATCGGCGTATTTCCTGCAACTTTCAACAGCATTGCAAATACATCATTCACTTTATGGAAACGCTCATCACGACCATCAAAACCATCAAAACCAACGAGCTCAATCTTTGTTGCACCACCTGCCAAAGCCGCACATATAGCATATGGTGCTACAAGCGCATCACTGACGATACAACCCGTATCTTGCGGCACCATGCGCGTTGGATCAACTTGCATACCATAATCATATATCGTGGAAGAACTTAGAGAATTCGTAATAGTACTTGGTAAAGACTGAATCGGCGTAATTAAAGGAACTCCAATAGAATTATTCATCAAAGGAACTAGGCGTCCAGGATGACAAACCGCAATAGCAGACAACAAATTCAGCGGAACAAAATCTAGTAAATTTAAACTAATAACGATTGGTTTATTTTCTTGAATATAATTCTCTATTGCTGTCCAATGACGATGTGCAGAAGGGCCACCCGCAACAATCAAAACTGGACGATTTTCAAACAATTGACGCGAAGACCAACTGCCTTCGGCACGCTGAAAACGAGCAGTCATCAAATTTGCAACACCTTGTGACTTGTATGATGCACCTGTATTCTCTCCCAATAAATCAATTAAAGTAACAACGTCATTTGGAGAAAATATTCCCTGTGCAAGCATATCTTGTACATAAGTCGGATGGACTTTATGTTGTGCACCCAAGTAGTAAAAGACATTCATGCCCCAGCCATAATGCTTCTTCATAGCCTCGAAGTCATTACATGCAAGATCAATTACTTGAGCAGGATTTACGGATTTATGAGAATTTTTCTCAATTTCGACCAATAAATACTCCATTTGAGTATTACCAGCACCACGCCCCATGCCCGTAACAGTTGCATCTAACCAAGATACCCCATTACTTAATGCTGTCATGGTATTGCCCAGTGCTTTACCCATATTATCGTGACCATGAAACCCTAATGGACCATCCCACTCTAGACGCAAAGTCTGAATAATACGCAAGGTCTCGGCATCATCCATATTACCCAATGAGTCTGCAAAATAAAGAACTTCAACATGCTCGAACCCACGAATCGCACGTACAAGCTCCGCAAGTTTTTCATCAGTGCAGCTATTAGACTGCATAATGTTAAACCCAACACGATATCCAAGCTCATGCAGTGTTGACACTAAGCCACCACATGTAGCTACTTCCGCCACATGAGCGGCAATACGAACAAGCTGCACTTTTGACTCTACTTTAGGAGCAAAAAAGTTACGAATCGCCGCAACATCACCTTCGGGGGCCTTCAAATAGTCTGCAGCATTTACCATTACGCCCAAAATCAGTCCTTCCGGAACATGAATCTGATTTAAGAAACGATCAGTCGTATATGCATATGGCCCTAAAAATTTTGCCTTATTGGCAAAAGTAAATCGAAAACCCAGCTCTACTATGTCAACACCACTACTAACCATGGATTGAAGGTAACGCTCAACGAGATCTAAATCAAAATCCCAATTGTTGTAATATCCGCCATCTCGTAATGTACAATCCAGCAATGTTAGTTGACCAGCACTCATTTTTTTGCCTCTTCATAATTTGAATTCGGATACCTAAAATTTCTTAGTCCGCCTAAAAAAAGTCTAAGAAATATAGCTTTTACTCATCTAAATTGAGTAGGAAACTTAGCTTAATCTGTAACGAAACAAAGAATTACTTTCAGTAACCAACAATTTACAAGCACCATAAGCACCTGAATTATTGTAAATATTGTAAAATTAAGTACTTTAAAGATTTTGAAACTTTAACAACTACCTCTAAAGCATGATCTAAACTTTATATACAACCAGCGAACCCAATACTTCAGCCCTCGCTCACCTCGCCTTAACATCATCAAGATTCTATTTTTAACGTATTTCAAATAACTTTAATAGACACTGACATCCACGCTACCTGCTTATAAATGTAATATTACTATTTTTCAATTGTTTGATTGCACAAAAACAACACTACTTTATAGTCTTTACCAAACAAATGATTGATTGTGGCGCCTACTGACCAATATCTCCTCAAAAAGCATGTCCATCGTCATGTTAGCTCTTTATAATAGCCGACTAATCGGAGAGAAAGCCACATGAGCGGTACGCATACATCACAGAAGTTATCAGCGCTTAATCCTCGTCAGCAAGAAGCCATGGAGTATGTCAGCGGTCCACTACTCGTTTTGGCTGGCGCTGGATCAGGCAAAACCGCGGTGATTACACGAAAAATTGCTCATCTTATTCAAAACTGTAATGTTCCTTCACACCGTATCGTGGCAATGACGTTTACCAACAAAGCCGCACGTGAAATGAAAGAGCGGGTGAGTAAACTGCTGCCTAGTGACAAAATGAAGGGCATTACCGTCTCCACATTTCATAACTTCGGTCTGAATTTGCTGCGTCTAGAACTCAAACATACGCCGCTTAAAAACAATTTCTCCATTCTTGATGCTGACGACTGTAAACGATTACTCATGGATCTGATGCAGCGTGACAATCTGTCCGGCGCTGATAGTAAAGAGTTAATCGCTAAAGCCATGAGACGAATTTCGGACTGGAAAAACGATCTCTTAATGCCAGCTCAAGCGATTAGCACCGCCATCGATAACGAAGACTTGCAGCTCGCACATTTATACGAACTTTATGAACGCAATATTCGTGCCTATAATGCTGTTGATTTTGATGATTTGATTGCCCTACCCACCCGCTTATTACAAGACAATGCTGAGCTTCGTGATAAATGGCAGAATCGCGTGCACTATCTGCTCGTCGATGAATATCAAGATACCAATACAGCACAATATATGCTGGTGAAATTATTGGTCGGTGTTCAGGCTCGGTTCACAGCAGTTGGTGATGATGACCAGTCCATTTATGCATGGCGCGGAGCCAAACCTGAAAATATGGCACTTCTTGCCGATGATTTTCCAAGACTCAAAGTCATTAAGCTTGAACAAAATTATCGTTCGACCAGCCGTATCTTAAAAGCGGCCAACAAGGTCATTGAAAACAACCCACATCTTTTTGAAAAAGCCTTATGGTCTGATAAAGGTCATGGTGACGTGATTCGTGTTATGAATTGCCGAAATGATGATGATGAAGCAGAACGCATTGTCCATGACATCATGACGCATAGACTGATGAATGGCAAAACTTGGCAAGATTACGCGGTTCTCTATCGAGGAAATTTTCAAGCACGCGTACTCGAGACGCAATTACGCCAACTGCAAATCCCTTATAAAGTTTCAGGAGGAACCTCATTCTTTGCACGGGCTGAAATAAAAGATGTGATGAGCTATTTACGACTCATCATCAACCCAGATGACGACAGCGCATTTCTGCGCATTATCAACACACCAAAACGAGAAATTGGACCTGCAACACTCGAAAAACTGGGGCTGTTTGCACAAGAATTTAGCATGTCTTTGCTATCCGCTGCAGGTGACCTACGTTTAAATATGGTGGTGAGTCAACGCAAAGCGGTGCTTCACTTGCACGAATTTGCCCAGTTTATTGATCAATATACCCGTGATCTGCATGATGATGACAACCCTGTGCCGCTCGTCCGCCAGATGATCAATGAAACAGGCTATATTGATTACATAAAAGAAAATGCACCTACGCCGCAGAATGAAAAGAATAAGCTCGACAATTTAGAGACTTTGTTCTCAAGTATTCAAAGTCTAATTAACCGTGCAGAAGATGTAGACGAGAAAAATATTGAAAGTGTCATCCGTAAACTGGTACTACTCGACTTGCTCGATCAGCAACAGGAAGAAGAAGATACCGACAAAGTTAATCTCATGACTCTGCATGCCGCAAAAGGACTAGAGTTTCCCTATGTCTATATTATGGGTCTAGAAGAAGAGTTATTACCGCATAAAAACTCAATCGCGGCTGAAACCGTCGAGGAAGAACGTCGACTGATGTATGTGGGCATTACACGTGCCCGTCAGGGTCTGACCCTAACACTAGCTGAGCAACGTAAAATGGGCGGCAATTTACGCCAAACAACGCCCAGCCGATTTCTAGATGAACTGCCAGAGGAAGAAATTGAATGGTCAGGTCGTAAGAAAAATAAAATCTCTAACGTTGATCCCAAAGCGCAAGCTGCAGCGTATCTTGCAAATTTGAAGGCGCTGATGAAATAAAGTCTTATATACTCGTCGATTGAAAGGTTACACCCTTTCAATCAGGAATCACTCAGCGATGAATGATTTCTTGACAAGCGTCTGTCACCGAACTGACATGATTATGCAATAAAACTGGTTAGGACACTTTAATCATTTATTATTCGGTTTATAAAACGTGAGCTCTAGAATATGACAATACAGAAAAAAACCGTTGCAATCGTAGGTTTAGGCTACGTCGGTTTGCCGCTCGCGCTTGCATTTGGACGTCAGCTGCGCACCATCGGTTTTGACATTAATGCCGACAAGATCAGCGCCTATCAACAGAAAATCGATCCGACAGGCGAAATGGATGCCGAACATTTTGTCGCATCGACACAGATTACGTTTACCCATGATGCCGCTGATCTTGCAGCAGCAGACTTTATTATTACGGCAGTACCGACCCCCATCAATAATGCAAAGCTCCCTGATCTGTCCCCAGTAGAGTCCGCAAGTCGGCTGATCGCGACCCATATGAAAGATGGTGCAACGGTCATTTTTGAATCGACCGTGTATCCCGGTGTGACAGAAGAAATCTGTAAGCCTATCCTTGCCGCATCAAACAAAAATTTTCGTTTAGGCTACTCCCCAGAGCGAATCAATCCTGGTGACAAAGCACGCCCACTTGAATCGATTATGAAAATCGTCTCAGGACAAGATGCAGCCACATTAGCGGATGTTTCCGCGTTATATCGCTTAATTATTACAGCCGGAGTGCATGAGGCACCTTCGATTAAAGTCGCTGAGGCTGCAAAAATTCTTGAGAACACGCAGCGCGATGTGAATATCGCACTCATGAATGAGTTTGCGTTGATTTGTCAACGTGCCGGAATTGATACTCAAGAAGTCTTGGAAGCGGCAGGAACAAAATGGAATTTCTTAAAATTCTTTCCTGGCCTCGTTGGTGGACATTGTATTGGTGTTGATCCTTACTATTTAACTTTTCGCGCAGAACAGCTCGGTTATCACGCTGACTTGATGATGGCGGCGCGTCATATTAATGACAGCATGGGCATTCATATCGCCCAAAACTGCATCAAGATGCTCTGTCAGAACGGTACACCTGTCGGCAAAGCAACCGTATTGGTGCTGGGTCTGACTTTTAAAGAAAATTGTAGCGACACGCGCAATACGCGCGTCATTGACATCATCCAAGAATTACAGAGTTATGGCGTTACCGTCCATGTTGTTGATCCCGTTGCGGATGCCGCAGAAGTGAAACATGAATATCAGCTCGACCTGATTGATTTTGACCAAATCAATCACGTCGATGCCGTTATTGCAGCGGTCAGCCATGATCAGTTTAAATCGCTTTCTATTGAACAACTTAAACAAAAAACAGTGGGACACACCCCATTTTTAGATGTTAAAGGCAGCTTTAATCGTGCACAGCTTGAGCAAGCAGGCTTTAAAGTTTGGCGGTTATAAAAGATACGCTATTCGACATCAGCGGCAAGTGGTCTTGCCACACACCCTTTGACAATGGATTAGTACAGGTTAAATCTCGTTATGAAGTTACAGCTTAAAATTTTAGATCCTCGTATTGGTACAACGTGGCCTCTACCTGCACATGCAACCAGTGGCTCTGCGGGGATTGATTTACGCGCCTGTTTAGCAGAACCCGTTGTACTTGAACCGAACACGACACTACTCGTCAAAACAGGTATGTCTATTTATATTGAAGATACTCACTACGCAGGTTTGATTTTACCGCGTTCGGGCCTAGGTCATAAACACGGCATCGTTTTAGGCAATCTCGTCGGTCTGATTGACTCTGATTATCAGGGTGAACTTATGGTTTCGGTTTGGAATCGTGGTACGACTGCATTCACGCTTGAACCGGGTGAACGTATGGCACAATATGTTCTTGTTCCGATTATGCAAACATCATTTGACATTGTTGATGAATTTGTTGAAAGTGAACGCGGTGCGGGTGGATTTGGTCACACAGGGCGACAATAACCCCACTTCTCTTTTTAAGCTGATTGAGCAACCCTCAACCAGCTTAAAAGCATAAACCACATGAAGTGGTTTATATGTCTAAACTGCTTGTATTCATAGCAAACTATGACTACTGTAGATGCAAAATTGATTTGATTAAATGGAAGTATTTTCAATGAAGAAATCGGCAAAGACGTCAGCGCAAAGTAATAGTAAAACTCAGCATACTCCACGAAAAAACGCGCTTTCCATGCCGAATCCCCATTTAAAACCTTTTATTCTGCATGCAGCCATTGTTCTCGCGATCAGTTTTAGCAGTTATGGCATCGTTGATCACGTGATTCAACAGCAAAGTAATCAAGCTCTCACTCAAGCGGGTCAACAAACCGCAACAGTAATCAATCGTCAAATCGACAATTGGAAAATCGAAGCGAGCCATCTTGCAGAACTACCCACGCTAAAATCTTTGGCAACTGTAAAAGCGATTGTTCCTGCTGGTGGAGCCGTACCAGCCTCGCTCAGTTTTTCCGATCAAGACCTGATAAATCGTGCACAGACTTCAAAAGGCATTCTCGAAATCACGCATATCGGCAGTCAAGCCAAAGTCAGCATCGTCACTGAATTGCCTGCCGGCGGGTATTTGATCAGTGAGCGTCCTTTTGCTCCCCTCGCAAGGGATCTACAACAGATGACCCCCTCTAATCTGTTGATTACGCTCACACAGAAGGTGGGTAATGAACAACCAGTCGATATCTTTAAAAGCTCAAACAACACCGATGCCTCCCTTACAACAATTCCTCTAAATGTAAAAGGATGGCAACTCAACATTGGGCAAATCAAAGCACCCATGTCGCTAAACCCTTTAGAAAATATTCCTTTTTTGGCTGCACTGCTTTCTTTAATCGGTGGACTACTCCCATTATTGGTCTGGATGGCGGTGAAGCCCCAGTTCAGTCATTTAAAAGTTCAACCCGTCGACTCTGAGGAAGAACAACTCAGAAAACTGAATGTTGTTGCTGAAGAGCTAACACCCTCTCCACAGATACAGCCGATTATCGAAACCACTATAAAGCCTGAACCAAAACCAATCAGTCCCCCTGTTCAAAGTACTATCCCAAATACAGCCCCAAATATTGAAGTCAATGAATTAGATATTCCTGATATTGCCTCAGAAAGCACAGGGCCTGTTGTGACCCAGTCTTCTTCTTTAAACCTTGCGCCAGAATTTTCACTTGATTCAGAAGCGCTCACAGACCTTGAATTCATTATTACCAAATCGATTCCCAAACATATTTTTAGAGCTTACGACATACGCGGTAAAGTCAAAGATTTGACTGCACAATGGATGCTTCCCATTAGTCGCGCACTGGGCAGCGAACTTCGCAACCGTGGACAACTTGAAGTTGTTGTAGGTTATGATGCTCGTGAAACCAGTGAAGAATATGCGCGGATTATGCGAGATGCGCTTGCTGAAAGTGGTTTGCACGTCATTGATATCGGTCAAGTACCTACTCCTATAATGCATTATGCGGCAAGACAGTATCAAGGCAACGGCATCATGATCACGGCCAGTCATAGCCCTGCTGAATACAATGGCATCAAGTGGATTACTCAGCGACAATCACCGCTTCCCGAGGATATTCAAAATATTTATGACCGTGCTGAAAAGCGAACGTTTACTGAAGGCAAAGGAAAGATCACTCAGAAATCCTTTACCCGCGATTACCTCGACGAAATGCTCAGTGATGTAATTTTAAGTGATGATGTCACAGTCCAGATTGATGGCATGAATGGTGTGATGGGCAAACCCGCCATGTATGCCATAGAAACATTAGGCTGTCATGTCACAGGCATTGATATAGATCCGAATGGTTTATATCCTCATGGAAATCCAGATCCATGCGAGCCTGATCGCCTCAGTAATTTGTCCACTCAAGTCATTCAGAGTAGTGCAGATATTGGCTTTGCTTTTGATGGCGATGGGGATCGTTTAGTGGTCGTCAATCATGACGGCACTGTCGTAACATCAGATCAGTTGATCGCAATATTTGCAATCATGGTGCTAGAGTCCAGACCCGGCACAGATATCGTTTATGATGTGAAGTGTAGTCGCATGGTCTCGCAAACCATTACTGCACATGGTGGACGACCCATTATGAGCCGCAGTGGGAGTACTTTTATCCGTCATGCAGTCATGTCAAAACGCAGCGAAGTCTCTTTTGGCGGTGAATTCTCTGGTCACTATTTCTTTAATGATGGACGTGGCTCCGCAACAGATGATGGCTTGTATGCTGCGATGAGACTGCTAGAGTGGCTTACACAACGCGGACAAACATTGAGTGAAGTCTTACAAACACTGCCACCCCGAATTGGTACGCCTGATATATACCTCCCTATTGATAGCGATCTACCCGAAAAATTCTTCCAAGAACTCGCGATTGATGCTGCGCTGGTTGAAAATGCGACGTTGACAACTATTGACGGTGTACGCCTTGATTTTCATGATGGATTTGGCATCATACGCGCATCAAACACTGGTGCCTTTGTGACCTTGCGTTTTGAGGCGGACAATGCAGCCTCCGTTCATCATATCCGCCAAGTTTTTTATGATTTGATCGCAAAGCAACTGCCCAATCTTGCAGCCAGCATGCCTAATCCTCAATTGACTTAAACTCCGGATACTTTTTAAAAGTGATTTCGCACCCCAATTAGAGCAACTGATTATGCCTTTGAATAAAGACCAAGCCCTGAATGTTGCTAAAGTTCTGACTGAAGCACTACCGTATATTCAACGCTTTGCAGGCAAAACACTGGTCGTGAAATACGGTGGTAATGCCATGACAGATCCAGAGCTTGAGCGTTCCTTTGCACGCGACATCGTACTGTTAAAGACCGTGGGCATTAACCCAGTGATTGTTCATGGCGGTGGCCCACAAGTGGATAGTCTCCTTCAACAACTTGGTCGCGTCTCTGACCGCATCGATGGTATGCGTGTCACCGATGAGCCGACCATGGAAGTCGTAGAAATGGTCCTAGGCGGTAGTGTGAACAAATCGATCGTCAATCTGATTAACCAAAATGGTGGCCGTGCAATCGGTCTAACGGGTAAAGATGGCAATCTGATTCGTGCAAAAAAACTCTATCTGGATAAGAAAGATGCTGACGGCCTGATGCAAAAAGTCGATCTTGGCTTGGTGGGTGAAGTCGTTGGGATTAAAACCGATGTGCTTGATCTCTTCATGAAGAGCGACTTTATTCCGGTCATTGCCCCTCTTGGTGTCGATGAAGAAGGCAATACCTATAACATCAATGCCGATCTGGTCGCAGGCAAAGTTGCTGAAGCCCTAAAAGCTGAAAAACTAATCCTGCTCACCAATATCCCGGGTGTGCTGGATGCCAATAAAAAAGTACTCACAGGTCTAACCACTCAGGATGTCGATCACTTGATCGAGACCGGTGTGATCTATGGTGGTATGATTCCGAAAGTGGGCTGTGCGCTTGAAGCCGTAAAGGGGGGGGTGATCAGCGCGCACATCATTGATGGTCGCGTTCCCCATGCAGCATTGCTTGAAGTCTTTACCGATGAAGGTCTAGGCACCTTGATCAGTAACCGTGCTAAACGTAAAGTTTAAAAATGCAATTCCCCGCTCACGACTGAGTCAATGAGTGGGGCTCTTTTCCTGCTACATCAGATACCAACATTAAATCACTCTCATCCTTAAGATTAACACCTGTAAGCTGCCGACTAAGCGCCTGCTCAATCAACCAGTTCAACTTAAATGCAGCTGCAGGATAATCTAACCCCTCAGGTCGCACATTCGAAATACAATTACGCTCCGCATCATGTTTGCCAACTTTGGGACCATAGGTCAAATACACCCCCAAACTGTCTGGAGAACTTAAGCCAGGACGCTCACCAATCAACATCACCACGAGACGAAGTCCTAACTGCTCCCCCACCTCATCCGCAAGTGCCACACGCGCTTGTGTCGCGACAACCACCGGCGCCAACGTCAGATGAGGTGCCAGCATCGGCTTTAACGCCTGTAAAAAGGGAACCACTTGACGCTGCACAGCCAGTGACGACAACCCATCACCTACCACAAAACCCACATCATAACCTGTCGATGTTGGCAGTAATGCCGAATCCACCGCTAATCGTCGCCCCAAATCAGGACGCACTAAGTATTGAGTCCGATCCGTCGCCTGACTACGCACAATCCGCGTATCCCAGCCCTCCTGCTTTAATTCCGTCGTTAATCGCTCGGTATCCAGCGGCGTATGAATCGCATCCCGTGCTTGCGCATGCGCTAATCCAAACTTAAGCACCTCCTCACTCGGCAAAGACTCCCCTGAGCGACCCAAAGCGATACGCGCTTGCGTATACTGCCGCCAGTCGCCCCAACTATCGTGCTGCGTGGGATCAACAGGGGAATCAACAGCATTGAGGATACGCTTAGCTGACATGACTGAGCCCCTCCATACGATCAAAGCCGCGTAATAAACGACTACTCTGTGTCGGTGGGATCAGATGACCTGTGCGATCCGTCATCCCCATCTTTTGCAGCCACGTTTCAAACTCTGGAGCCCGTTTCTTGCCTAAAGTCTCACGCACAAAGAGCTGATCATGGAAAGAGGTACTTTGGTAATTCAGCATGATGTCATCCGCGCCAGGCACCCCGATCATAAAGGTTAGACCTGCCGTAGCAAGGAGCACAATCAAGTTATCCATATCATCCTGATCGGCTTCAGCATGATTGGTATAACAAATATCACAACCCATCGGCAGCCCGAGTAACTTGCCGCAGAAATGATCTTCCAATCCTGCTCGAACAATCTGTTTGCCGTCATACAGATACTCCGGCCCGATAAAACCCACCACCGTATTCACCAGCAGCGGTTTATAGCGCCTTGCAACGGCGTAGGCACGTGCTTCACAGGTTTGTTGATCTACACCATGATGGCCATTGGCTGACAACGCACTGCCCTGACCCGTCTCAAAATACATCACATTCTGACCATGGCTTAATCCATGCGCATCACTCAACAACGCACCGCGCTTCAAGGACTGTGCCGCATCGTGTGCTTCATCCAAAATCGACAGCGACACCCCAAAAGAACGATTCACCGTCTCAGAACCACCGACCGATTGAAAGACCAAATCCACAGGAACGCCCTGTTCAATCAACTGAATGGTATTGGTCACATGAGTCAAAATACACGACTGGGTCGGGATCTCATGCTCAGTGATCAAAGCATCCAATAAATACGAGAGCTGTCCCAAAATCGGCATGCTATCTGAAGCGGGATTAATCCCAATCACCGCATCACCAGCGCCATACAACAAACCATCCAAGGTAGATGCCGCAATCCCCCGTAAATCATCGGTCGGATGATTGGGTTGCAAACGCACCGCGAGGGTATTGGGTAAACCTAAGGTATTACGAAACCGAGTAATGACTTGACACTTCGCCGCAACAGCAATCAGATCTTGATTGCGCATGATCTTACTGACCGCCGCAACCATTTCTGGCGTTAACCCATCCGCTAAGGCAGTCAAGGCTTGGGTATTGGCTTGATGGCTTAGTAACCAATCGCGAAAGCCCCCCACCGTCAAATGCGCAACAGGTGCAAAAGCCAGCGCGTCATGACTATCCATAATCAGACGCGTCACCTCATCAGACTCATAAGGAATCAAAGCAACATTGAGAAAGGTTTTAAGCGGTAAATCAGCCAGTACAAACTTCGCCGCCATCCGCTCCATCGAGGATCGCGCAGCAAGACCTGCCAATACATCGCCTGAACGGGGTGGACTGGCTTTAGCCATCACATCGCGTAAATCGGCAAAATGATAAACCTGACCGGCCAGTGTAGTTTGATAGCTTGTCATCGTGGATTCCTTACTCAACCACCCGACTATCCCAAGCCACGTTTATCCGCTTCGCTTTGGTCGCCCAAAAATAGGCATAAGCAATGGCCATCAAGATCATGAATAACACAAACAGCTTGAAGTTAAAATAGACCATCGCAATCAAACACACCGCGCCAAGCACCAATGCAATGATCGGAAAAACCGGATAAAACGGCGCACGATATGGACGGATCAGATCGGGTTCTGATTGACGTAGCTTTAAGAGAGACGCCATTGACACCATATACATCACAATGGCACCAAACACCGATAAAGTCACGATATTCGCCGTCAGGGTTTGTCCCGCGAACTGAATCGCACTATCACTAAAGATCGCCAAAATCCCAATCACACCGCCTGCAAGCAATGCCCATGATGGCGTCTTGAACTTAGGATGCAATGAAGCAAAAACTGAAGGGAGATAACCTGCGCGTGACAATGCGAAGATCTGCCGAGAATAACCCATAATGATCCCGTGGAAAGACGCCACTAACCCAAACAAGCCAATCCAGACCAATAAATGCAGCCAGCCACTGTTATCACCCACGACCAGCTTCATCGCCCGTGGCAATGGATCATTCACACTAGCAAACTGACGCCAATCGCCTACGCCACCCGCCATAACCATGACACCAAAGGCCAGAAAGAGTAAGGTTAGAATCCCAGCGATATACGCTTTAGGGATGGTTTTAGAAGGCTCCTTCGCCTCTTCAGCCGCCATAGCTGCACCTTCAATCGCGAGGAAAAACCAAATCGCAAAAGGGATAGAAGCAAAGATACCCGCCAAAGCCAGACTTGAAAAATGGTCTTCACCGGCCCAGCCATGAGCCACGAAATTAGTCATGGACCAACCTGGAGACACCACGCCCATAAACATCAGCAACTCACCGATCGCCAGTAACGTCACCACCAACTCAAACATCGCCGCGATACGCATACCAATCCAGTTCAAAAACGTGAACAAGAGATAAGCGCCTACTGCGACCGCTTTAAAATTGACTTCAGGAAATTGCACATTGATATACGAACCAATCGCCAGAGCAATAGCAGGGGGTGCAAAGACAAACTCAACCAAGGTTGCAAAACCTGCAAGAAAGCCCCCTTTCTCGCCAAAAGCACGGTGTGCATAGGCAAAGGGCCCCCCTGCATTGGGAATCGCGGTGGTCAGCTCGGTAAAACTAAAAATAAAGGTGGTATACATCGCAGCCACCAACAAGGTTGCGAGTAGAAAGCCCAGCGTTCCCGCTGAAGCCCAACCATAGCTCCAGCCGAAGTACTCTCCGGAAATAACCAAACCGACGGCGATGCCCCAGAGCTGAACGGGGCCTAAGACTTGTTTAAGATGAACTGATGACATGATGTGTATCCCCCAAGTGGCAAAAAAAGCCTAAACGCTGGGTTAAATACAGCAAAAAATGCGCCAGAAAATAATCTTTCTGGCGCTATATGGTTTGACGAATAATTACTATGACTTAATTAATAAAAAAAATTGAATATCTATATTTATCAATATGATATTTATTTATGACCACCGCCAGAAGACCAACCTCCGCCATAACTACTGGAGTATCCTGAGCCACTGGAACTGCCCCAACCTGAAGAAGAGCTTCGAGAACTAATGTTATAGATTGTCGTGAAGAGGACGATCATCGATCCCCAGACCAAAATACTGGTATTTCTGCTTAATATCGGCTCACCATTTGATGAGGATGTGTTTGCACTCAATAGGACGGGCAAAAAAATTAAACAAAGCTGAGCCATGAGGGTCAGAAAAAACGAACCTGACCCAAAAAGAATGATCGGCAAGTTAATCAGCCAAAGCGCAATACTGAGCCATTTCACAGCATTTTGTTCTGGCTCTTCAGACGGTTGAACCTCTCCCCTTGCAGGTTGTTTTTTGCCAAATAACTGTCGCACCAAAAAACCCGAAATCGGTGTCGCATAACTCCAGTTAATTTCATGCTGATTTTGCTCTGAAGTCAGGATGTCCTGACCATTCTTATAATCGACAATAAAATTAGTATCACCAATTTTAACCCGCCAATTGAACGCCCCGACCGCATACAATACTCGTCCTTGATAAGCAAACGTTCGATCCCAGCGTTTACCCTGCAGGAAAACATTCCCTGCTTTCTCTTCAGGAATTTCATTCAGTACCGATACTTTATGCCAATCCGCAGCGCCACTATCAACTAACCAGAGAAAACCTGCCTCTAAACTATAAAGTAAATATTCCGTCCATAAGCTTGACTCCTCATCACCCACCTCCTCCATCTGCATCAAGCCGATGACGACATAGGCCTGATTATCGATGCTGGCCTTATCGCCTAACGACAAAGCACTTTTGAGAGTAACAAGTTCTTTATGCTTAACCAGAACTTCAGCTTTCTTTCCCGTCATAGCCACTTCGGCACGACAGGCTGGACAAACCAGATGCTCAGCCATACCCATGACATAAGGGATAGGACTACCACAATTGGGACATTCGAGATTGGTAATTTTTCCTTTGACTTTTCCGCTGCTGGCTTGGATCAATGCATCTTCACGTAAGAGCTGAAACTTAAGCCCTTGCAAGGTGACAGCTCGACCTTCATACACTTGAGGAGGTTCACCATCACTATAATCCAGTGACATAAAGCGGGCTTGGAAGCGTAAGTCTGCAACCGATGATTGCCAACCTTGTCCGACCACAAAAGGAAGCTCGCCCTGTCCACCGGTACACGTAGCGGTACGATGGTCCGTAACTCGATAACCAAAGCCCTTATATTGGACAATATAATTAATGGTCAAAAGATCAAAAGACGGAGCGCTCTCTAGTGCCCCACTGTGACGCGTCAGAACATAGAGTCCTGAAGCATCGGATAACCAGCCATTCGTCCCATCATCAAATTGTAGATACCATTCATTCCAAAATCCGTCTGGGTATTGCAGTTGAATTCGTCCAATGAGCGAGAACCCAACGCCATCGAGCACACCACTGCTGCCGATCTGGAGCGGTGAATAGTCCTCTAATACTGCCGACATCTTCCCTTGATCAAGCACGGCATGCTCTTCACGCAGGATCGTGGTTTGACAGTACTCACAAACCGCCATAACGGAGGCAGAAGAGCGAAATTGCACTTGTGCACCGCAACTTGGACATGCCGTACTAAACGCCAGTATCGCTTTTTTACGACCTGACGAAGCATTTACAGGATTTGCGCCAGAATTCGGCGAGCCCTGATCTGGATTGTTTGGATCACTCATACGGACAACAACTTATTATTTTGCCAATGATTTTAAGATGTCCGCTTTTGTACTTTCAAAATCCACTTGCGTGATGAGCCCTTGATCAAGCAGTGCTTTGAGCTGACTCATTCTTGCCACAAGATCTACAGCGGGTGCTGCGGGTGTAGCTTCAGGTTGACTTGGCATAGATGTAGATTGAGCTGGAACAGTCGTTGCACCTTGCAATGCATTGGTCATGATTTGCCCCATACCAAAGCCCGCGGCTAAGCCTGCTCCAACGCCTGCAATGCCGCCTTCATTTTGCGCAGCAAGCGGAATTGAAGATGCAACTTGGTATTGCGTGAACTTATTCAAATCGCCCATCATGCCCATGGAAATTCGAGTATCAATGGCTTTTTGCAAGTCTTCAGGTAGTGAGATATTCTCCACCACAAAGGCATCTAGTTTTAGACCATAACGAGCAAATAAAGGAGTCAATGCCAACTTGAGCTGATCGCCCATGACCCCTTGGTTGGCGGCTAAATCCAAAAATGGAATACCACTCGCCGCAATCCCGCTGCTGATATTCGAGACAATCAGATTACGAAGTTGAGGTTCAACCTGATCACTGCTATAGCTTGGGTTAGCGCCAGTCACTTCTTGGTAGAACGCTTTAGGGTCAACCAACTGATAAGAGTACATCCCGAACGCACGAAGACGAACCATATCAAAGTCTTTATCACGTAAGGTAATGGGCTGCGCTGTTCCCCATTTACGACCCAGTTGCAGGCGAGTGCTGAAAAATAACACATCTGATTTAAACGGTGATGCAAACAGTTTGTCCCAGTTCTTTAAGTTGGTGAGAACGGGTAAAGTTTGAGTCGTTAAACGATGTAAACCAGGGGTAAAAACATCAGCAACTTGGCCTTCATTCACAAACACGGCCACTTGACCATCACGAACCGTTAACTGAGCGCCATTTTGAATTTCATTGTCTTGCATCGGATAGCGCCACATCAGCACATCATCGCCTTGCTGATCCCACTCAATGACATCAATAAACTGCTTACGAATAAATGATCCAATACTCATGTTGCGCTCCTCATATCCTTTAGAAACTTCAATAGCCTAATAAACAACCCATTAATAACTCAGGAAAAACCCTTAAATATCATACACTCTGATTATGACAAACACCCTGCATTTAAAATACCGAGCGCCAAAGCAACCGTACCGACAAACCCACCCACGGCCAGATTATTATCCAACATGTGTTGTTTCAAATTGGGGATCAAGCGAGAGGTCACGACATAACCAATCAATTGCACAACCATGGCGGCCAATGCCCACCCCATAAAAGCTACAAAACTCGTATGATAGATCGCACAAGCGGCAAGTGTTAATGCAAAACCGATCAATGCGCCAGCAAAACTTAATGCTGCCGCGCCATGGCCTGCTCTAATCAATGCCATTTCATTGTAGGGTGTAAACCACATATAGATGACTGAAAAAATAAATGTGAAAACCACACCGCCAAACAAATACAGCGCATAATTTAAAAGAAAAGGCGTTACCAACTGACTCAACTCCTGTCCCACAAACTGTATTAAATCTTGCATGATTAACCCATCCATTCACTGCATCATTTTTAAAACGTCACGCTGCAACCATGCCTACACGAATCGACTGCCACGTTTGACCTGTACACGTTCGGCATGCTTGGGATTAAACAACTGAATCAAAGCCTCAAAAAGGCACTCAGCTTTACTCTGATTATCACCCGTGTGATTACAGACATACACATCTAAAGTGACATATGCGCGCTCAGGCCAAGTATGCACTGCCACATGAGACTCTGCCAACAGTACCACACCCGTTACGCCAACAGGTTGAAATTGATGAAAACGTACACCGACAACCTGCATATCAGCGTCTTTAGCCGCCGTCACCATACATGGTTCTAATGTCGTTAATGTTTCAATCAGTGGTAGTGGGCATTGGCAATCATAAAGATCTGCAATGAGATGAATGCCATCCATGGTATTGAGTCCAGTATTCAAATGTAGCGACTCTTTCTATTTAAATTCATATGCTCCTCCCTGCCTATATTCATATCAGTTTCCCTGCGGCTTGCCATCCCCACCAACTGGCTTCTTCAAAAATCGAATATCCAGACAGATCACTATGGGCAAACATCACTTTTTGGTCAGCATCACGCAGTGCTAGCAATCCTTTTTGCGATAGATATCCTTTGACTGGTGCACTCATCGCATGTCCACGCAACATCACCTCGACACCAGCCACACAAGACCATAAATCAGTGCCATAGACTTTAATCAGGTCTTGCAACCCGACATCAAGCAGCTCATAGGGACTGGCGCGTTGCATCCAGGCCCGAGCCGCTTCTGGCGCCTGATCAGCCATCGAATGATAGGCTGTAAATACGGAATGCGGGGGTCTTGCCACGCGAATCCATTGTTGCGTTGCGACCACATATCCCAGACTTTTACTACCGTATACAATATTTTCCCAAGAGAGTGGGACATCACCGACTTCACGCGGAAAGCCATTCAACCAAACATTGGAGACCAACCAAGGCACATGAGGCAATATATCCTGAGTCACATCAAAACCATAGTCTTTTAATTGGGGGAAAACATGCTTTAACACGTGTAAAGGCATCGCACAAATTGCACGTTTAGCCTTAATCAATGTCACTTTACCCGCCATATCTGTCGACCATACTTGAACGCCATCACGCGTCTCAACTAAATGTATCGCCGCTTGCATAAGTTGTTGAGGACGACTGGCTTGTGATAACTGCTGCGCCAACGGATTAAGCCCACCGCCCCAGGTCAGCAGTGACGTCTGATGGTCTTTTTCACTATCGTGGATTCGACTGGCAAAATAATGAATCCCCGCCCAAGCCGATACTTTGTCGCTGCCAAAGCCATAATCATCACGACAGCTATAGTCGAGATACCAGCGCAATCCCTCTGAGGTATAACCCTCTCGATCCAGCCATTGATCAAACGTCAATGTATCTAATTTTCGCCACTCGGCATCTTGTGAGGATAAAGCGATGGGAATGGCAAAGAGTACTTTGCCATCGAGACCTCGTTTCCCCTTCAGACCATTCACAAGTTTTAAAAATCGTTGTTGCTGAACCCAATCTGCAGAATCTTTTGCCGCAGGCGGCATCAGGGTATCGTGCCAATACTGCCCGCCACCCAACCATAAACGCTCATCCGGAGAATGCACAACACAGCGCTCATCATAGCTATTGATATCACCCAAGTTCTGTCCTTGCAAAATACCAAAATCACGCAGAATTTCTTGCACGTGAACCGACTCAGGGGTTGGAAATGGCAAATAATGGGCACCTCGGGGATAGCTCACATCTTGCCATTGCCCCGCACTGGCATTGCCGTATTGCTCAAAGCCATTGAGTAATGCGAAATCCTTGAACCCCGCTTGGGCTAACCGCCAGCCTGCCGTTAACCCCGCAATACCGCCCCCCAAAATGACGGTATCGACATTGCGTTCGCTACTGGGACTCGGCATATGTTGCGCCTGATCACGCACAAATTGATGTCCTTGACGCATCCCCCCATCGAGGATTTTAATCGGCAACCACGGTGGGATCACAGACCATGACGGCCAGCGACACCCTGCCATCAAACTGCTGGCAGCGGCATAACCCAAAAAATGACGACGATTCATGCATAACACTCAAAATATAAAATTTTAAAATTCCTTGTCATTCCGTCACCGAATTACATCGCCCCAATCCTGCTGAAAATAATGCACCAACTGCTGATTATTTAACTCATTCGGTAGAACATTCCAGCGCTTCATGTCCGGCGGAAAATGAAACATTTGCGCGGTGGTTTCTTTGTCCAAAAAAGTCATGGGTAAACTGTAGTGTGTCGGCGGTTGATAGCTGGGATTTTTGGCGCCGATGATAAAGCCCCACTCACCAAACGATGGAACAAGCGCATGATAAGGCGTCGTGTAAAACCCGGCTTTCTCAAGCGTTGCAGCAACGCACCAGAATGAACGCGGTGCATGGTACGGGGATGTCGATTGCACCACCACCAGACCATGCTCAGAAAGATGACGCGCGACCAGACGATACATCGGCACTGAATACAGTTTGCCTAAACCGAAATTTGATGGATCGGGAAAATCCATGATAATCGCATCGAACACTTCGCTATTTTGTTCAAGCCAGCGTGCAGCATCATCATTAATCACACGCACCTTAGGATTATGAAATGAATTTTTATTCAATGCGGTCAGCTCGGCATTGGTTGAAAATAGCTGTGTCATTGCAGGATCAAGATCCACCAGCGTCGCATGCTCAATTTGCGGATAACGCAATACTTCACGAAGTGCTAACCCATCCCCGCCTCCCAGAATCAGTACCCGTCTAGCCTGTGGTAATGCCGCTAAAATCGGATGCACCAATGCTTCGTGATAACGGTGCTCATCTCGACTTGAGAACTGCAAGTTGCCATTAATATATAGACGTAAATCATCTTTCCACTTAGTGAGTACGAGCCGCTGATATTGCGTGGTTTTGGCGTAAATAACCGGATCACCAAATAAAACCCCTTCCGACCAACGCACCAATCGATCAGAAGCCACAAATCCTGCAAGTAAAATCACGATCGAGAATAGGGTTCGGTTGAAGAGTTTACGCATATTAGGCAGCTCTTCCCGAAACCGCCAAGCGGTCCAACCTGCGATACCAGCATTACATAATCCAAATAACAATGCTGAGCGCGCTAAGCCTAACTTGGGTGCCAAAATCAATGGAAAAAGTAATGACACCGCCAGTGCACCTAAGTAGTCGAAAGTTAAAACCTTGCTAACCAACTCACTAAACTCGGCTTTGCGTTGATTCAGTATGCGCATGACCAAGGGAATTTCCATCCCCACTAGAATGCCTACAATAAGCACTAAGGCATAAAGCACAACGCGAAACGGCATCGATAACCATGCAAAGATGACAAACAAAAAAGTTGCCGATAATCCACCAATCAGACCGACTAAGAGCTCCACTTCGATAAATCGCTGCAGAACATCCTCATCCTTAATGTATTTGGAGAAATGAGAACCGATGCCCATTGCAAAGAGATAGGTCCCGATGATGGTCGAAAATTGCAGTATCGAATCACCCAATAGATAACTGGCAAGCGCGCCAGTTATCAACTCGTAGGCCAGACCACAAGATGCAACCACAAAAACAGAAATGATCAACGTACGATCGATTGCCAGAGAACTTTTAAGTGAAGGGATTTTGGGTAAGATCATCTTGGGAGAGCTATCGTCGAATAGAGTTTAAAAGTGCAGGAAGAATATCAGGTTCAATCGTATACGGGCAGATTGCCACGCAATATTGTTATCAAACACCTAGGATAGCTTATTCAAATTGGCAAAATCCTACCCAAGGATTGATCATAACGATCATTGTTGATCAGGGCGACATCCTATTAACTAGTCAGTCATTACTCACGGGTACAACGCTGCCCTTTTGCGATAACGCAAGGACGCCTGAAAACGGCATGCGATTTTTAGCAGTAATCCCTTTAATACTTAATTAGCTTAGGAACGATATTCAATGTCTATTAGTCTTGCTCGCCCAATCGACCCCATGATTCCTCGTACACTCTTTGATTCCGATCATGAAGCGTTCCGCACAACTGCACGTCGTTTTTTTGAACAGGAAGTGATTCCGCACACAGAGCGCTTTGAACAGCAGCAACATGTGGACCGTGATTTATGGAATAAAGCTGGTGAGCTTGGTCTCCTCTGCGCAACGATGCCTGAAGAATACGGCGGTTCAGGTGTAGATCGTTTGTACAGCATGATCTTGATGGAAGAACAAGGTTACGCGATGGATTCCAGCAGTGGTATGTCATTACATTCTGACATCGTCGCCAACTACATCAATAACTTCGGGACTCATGAGCAAAAATTAGAATGGTTGCCAAAAATGGCTACTGGTGAAGTGGTCGGTGCGATTGCCATGACAGAACCAGGTACGGGTTCTGATTTGCAGGGAGTGCGTACAACAGCAGTATTAGATGGTGATGACTATGTTGTGAATGGTTCAAAAATCTTTATCACCAATGGTTACTTGTGCGACATGGCGGTTGTTGTAGTTAAAACCGGTAACGGTGAAAAAGGCTCTAGCAATTTGTCACTGCTCATTATGGATGCGAAATCACCGGGTTTCAGTAAAGGCAAACCCCTCAATAAAGTCGGGATGAAAGGTCAAGATACCTGTGAATTATTCTTTGACAATGTTCGAGTCCCTAAAGCTAACTTGCTCGGCATGGAAGGTATGGGCTTCATTATGCTAATGAAAGAATTGGCTTGGGAGCGCCTTATGGTTGCAATCATTTGTCAGGCAGGTGCTGAAGCAGCATTTGCTCAAACACTGCAATATGTGAAAGAGCGTAAAGCTTTTGGCAAGACCGTTATGTCATTCCAAAATACCCGTTTCAAACTCGCAGAAATGCGCACAGACATTGATATGGGTCGTGCCTATGTAGATCGCTGTATGCAAATGCAACTAAAGGAAAGCCTCGCCATCGAAGCCGCTGCTGCCGCAAAATATAAAATCAGCGAAATGTTTAGTAAAGTTGTGGACGAGTGTGTGCAATTGCATGGTGGATACGGCTATATGCTGGAATACCCAATCGCCCGTGCATACATCGATAATCGTGCAAATCGTATCTACGCGGGAACCAATGAAATTATGAAAGAATTGATTTCTCGTTCTTTGTAATCCACTAAAGATTCAAGCCAAAATCCCGCTCAATAGAGCGGGATTTTTTATTCCCAACCCAATCTGACTTACATAATGTAACAACTGATACACAATGCAAGCTACTCATATCGTAAATTTGCGATATATAATTCGATACATCGCGATTAATGAATTTATATTGAATTGCCCATGTCCACTTCTATCGATCTTGACGAAATCATTAAAGCCCTTGCTCATCCTGTGCGCCGAAAAATGTTAGCGGATCTCAAAGAGCCGACCACGCACTTCCCCACTCAGGAACACGCATTAGAGCTGGGAGTTTGTGCGGGTCAATTTGTCCGCTGTGGACTGTCACAATCGACAATCTCTGCGCATCTTGCCGTACTTCAACGCGCAAAATTGGTGACGTGCAAAAAACTCGGACAATGGAGTTTCTTTAAACGTAATGAAGAAGTGATTGCCGAATTCTTACAGCATATTGCTAAAGACCTTTGAGCCACAAACTTGAGTCCTCAACGATGAATCAGATTCAAAAAGCCAAGCCCACACAAACAGAGAAGAAAGTCGCTCTTGTTGTAGGCGCTAATGGGGTTATTGGCCGTAATCTCATTGAGCACTTACTCACCCTGCCTGGCTGGGACATTATTGGTTTATCGCGACGCGGTGGAAAATCGATTGATCGCCTTGAGTATATCTCGGTAGATCTACTGAACACTGAAGACTCAACGGATAAACTTAAAAGTCTGACTCACGTCACGCACATTTTCTATGCAGCTTACCAAGACCAGCCTAGATGGGCAGAACTGGTTGCCCCGAATCTCACCATGCTTAGGCATGTCGTCAATATCATTGAAGAGAAATCGCCAAACCTGAAACATATTAGCTTGATGCAAGGCTATAAAGTCTATGGTGCACATCTAGGTCCTTTTAAAACACCTGCTCGTGAAACCGACGCGGGTCATATGCCGCCAGAATTTAATGTGGATCAACAGCATTTCTTGGAAAAAACGCAACAAGGCAAATTATGGACTTGGTCGGCAATACGCCCCTCCGTCGTCGGTGGCTTTGCGCTCGGCAATCCCATGAATCTGGCGATGGTGATTGCAATTTATGCATCGATTTCAAAAGAACTTAATCTCCCGCTCCGCTTTCCGGGAAAACCTCAAGCCTACCACTCCCTATTAGAAATGACGGATGCAGGTTTACTGGCTCGGGCAACGGTATGGGCCGCTACAGAACCTCAATGTGCCAATCAAGCCTTTAACATTAACAATGGCGACTTATTTCGCTGGAGCGAAATGTGGCCAAAAATTGCCAAATTCTTTGATCTGGAAGTTGCCCCTCCATTACAAATGTCACTCAACACGGTTATGGCGGATAAAGAACTGCTTTGGAATTCGATGCGTGAGAAATACCAACTCGCCGATCATCCCTATCAAGCACTTTCCTCTTGGGGATTTGGCGACTTTGTTTTCTCATGGGATTACGACATGTTTGCCGATGGCACCAAAGCACGCCGTTTTGGTTTTCACGAACATATCGATACCGAAGCCATGTTCATGACAATTTTTGAAAATTTCCGTAAACAACGGGTTATACCCTAACCCCACTATCACCCTGAGTCTCAGACTCATCATGTAGAGGAACACTTGAAATGACTACACTATTTGACCCCATCACAGTTGGTGATCTTGAATTACCCAACCGTATCATTATGGCTCCCCTCACCCGCTCACGGGCTGACGCAGGTCGCGTGCCGAATGCACTCATGGCCGAATATTATGTACAACGTGCAACTGCCGGCCTAATCCTCAGCGAAGCTACATCTGTAACCCCAATGGGTGTTGGTTATGAAGATACGCCAGGGATCTGGTCAGATGAACAAGTTGAAGGCTGGAAAATCGTGACGAAAGCCGTTCACGCAGCAGGCGGCCGGATTTTCCTGCAGCTCTGGCACGTTGGCCGGATTTCTGATCCGTCATTACTGGATGGTAAATCGCCCGTAGCACCAAGCAGCATCGCCGCAAATGGTCATGTCAGTCTACTACGCCCACAGCGTCCATACCCAGTACCCCATGCCCTTGAAACCTCAGAAATTGCAGATGTTGTCGCCGCATTCCGTAAAGGTGCTGAAAATGCGAAAACAGCCGGCTTTGATGGTGTCCTGATCCATGGTGCCAATGGTTATTTGCTCGATCAATTTTTGCAAGACAGCACGAACAAGCGTACAGACCAATATGGTGGCTCTTTAGAAAACCGTGCACGTTTGCTGCTCGAAGTTACCGATGCCGCGATCTCTGTTTGGGGTGCCAATCGTGTTTCTGTACATCTAGCTCCTCGCGCAGATGCGCACGACATGGGTGACTCCAATCGCTCAGAAACTTTCGGTTATGTGGCCCGTGAATTAGGCAAACGTAAGATTGCTTTCATCAGTGCTCGCGAAAAAGAAGGTGAAGATAGTCTGGGGCCACAATTAAAAGCTGAATTCGGCGGCATTTATATTGCCAACGAACGTTTTAGCAAAGACAGTGCAAATCATTGGCTCAAGCAAGGCAATGCCGATGCAATTGCATTTGGTGTACCGTTTATTGCTAATCCAGATCTGCCTAAACGCTTGGCTCAGGGTGCCGAACTCAATGCGCCACGCCCAGAATACTTCTATGTTGGTGGTGCAACGGGTTATACCGACTACCCGGCACTCTAATCATCTCATAAATTGTGTTTAACATCAGAACCCTGTGGCAGTATGATATTGCGACAGGGTTCTTTTATTTAGAAAGAGACATACGTTATCGAATTCAAAAGCAAGTAACGGAGTTCCAAGACGTTGATCATCGGGCACTATTGCTCTTAGTCGTATGATCTCATTTAGAACTGATCACGTCCTTGAGGAGCGCTGTCATGAATACACAGACTATAGAACAAGCAAAGTCTGAATCATTTAGCAATGATGATGCCCGCTTTGCGGCGGTCTCTACTCGCGATTCCAATGCGGATGGCGTATTTTATTACTCTGTGAGTACAACGGGCATTTATTGCAGACCCTCGTGCCCTTCTCGTACGGCACTGCGCAAAAACATACACTTCTACAGCAGTTGCATGGAAGCGGAAAAAGCAGGCTATCGCCCTTGTATGCGCTGTAAACCCAATCAAACCACATCATCAGACCATTATGCTGCGTCGATTGCAGCGGCATGCAGGCTTATCGAAACTGCGGAAAAAACACCTACCCTTGATGAGCTTGCACTCAGTCAAAATATGAGTCGTTTTCACTTCCACCGCATCTTTAAAAGCATGACAGGAATCACTCCTAAAGAATATGCCGTTGCTCATCGAAATCGTAAGGTTCGGGCAGCATTGCAAGAAACCGAAACCATTGCTGATGCCATTTATAATGCGGGCTATGAATCCAACAGTCGCTTTTATACGACATCCACAGAAACACTCGGCATGACACCCTCGAATTTTCGCTCAGGAGGGGCAAATATCACGATTAAATTTGCCGTGGGTGCAAGCAGTCTAGGTTCAATCCTTGTCGCCAGCAGCGAGAAAGGAATTTGCGCCATACTGATGGATGATGAAGCAGATGTCCTCGTCAAAGACTTACAGGATCGTTTCCCTAAAGCGACCCTGATCGGCGGCGACCACGATTTTGAGCAATGGGTTGCAACAGTAGTTGGCTTTGTCGAAGCCCCACAGGTGGGTCTTGACTTGCCATTAGACATTCAAGGCACCGCTTTCCAACAACGAGTCTGGCAGGCCTTACAGACCATTCCATTGGGTACAACCGTCAGTTATGCAGATGTCGCGAATTTGATAGGAAGCCCTAAAGCCGTCCGCGCAGTGGCATCAGCATGTGCTGCCAATGCGATCGCCGTAGCAATCCCTTGCCATCGAGTTGTTCGCCGCGACGGCGGTCTTTCGGGCTATCGCTGGGGAATTGAAAGAAAACGCGAATTGCTCAAACGTGAAGCATCAGCCTCATGAATATGTAATCATACTTTGACGACGTTTATACAATATCTCCCGATATCTAGGTGAAACGATATTCACATCTCGGAATGTTTTTTTGACATAAAAGTATTATGCAGAATAAATCTGATACCCAGACTTTAGACCTCTTCGATGACTCATCCGATGAGGACCAAAAAGCGATTCCGCTTGCCGAAGGCGCCGTTGTATTACGGCGCTATGCTTTAGATTTTGCTGAAAATATCATGGATGAAATTCATACGATACTCGATCAAGCCCCGCTGAAAAAAATGTATACCCCTAGCGGTTTGCCGATGTCCGTACTGAGTAGCAGTTGTGGTCAGTATGGCTGGTTATCTGATCAGCAAGGATATCGCTACACACATCATGATCCGCAGCAAAGTAAACCTTGGCCAGATATTCCCAAATCATTTATGCAACTTGCACAAAACGCTGCAGCACAGGCTGGTTATCAAAACTTCATCCCTGACAGTTGCCTAATCAACTGTTATCGGACGGGTGCCAAGCTCTCTCTCCATCAAGATAAAGATGAACGTGATTTTAGTCAGCCCATTGTTTCTGTATCACTGGGTTTAAGCGCTATCTTCTTATTTGGCGGTTTAGAGCGTCATATTCGTCCGCTGCGTTATCGTCTAGAGCATGGTGATGTCGTGGTCTGGGGCGGAGCCACGCGACTTGCCTTTCATGGCATAGAACCCATTGTTGCTGGTCAGCATCCATTGACAGGTGATGTACGGTTTAATTTAACTTTTAGAAAAGTGTTTTAACCTAAAACCATGGCAAAACGTAGTATTTTAAAGTGACTTGTATTAGTGTGATTAAGCAATAATTTTTAAGTAGTGACTAAAACATGCAGATTCATGCGCAAACGGATATTGCCTATAGTCCGGCAGAACTTTTCTTATCCGACATCGATCAAGACTGGTTTCGGTTAATCGCCCAAATCGGCGCACGTCCACCACTTTCCATATCCTCAGCAGAACCCTATCAAGCATTGATTCATGCCATAGCTCACCAACAGCTCCATGGACGTGCCGCAGAGGCTATTCTGGGGCGATTTAAAGCAATGTATAACACTGACTTCCCTACGGCTGAAGATATCCTGAATACCGATCCATTGCGTCTGCGTGAATGTGGTTTTTCTGCAACCAAGATCACCACCATTATGGGCATTGCAGAAAAAACAATTGAAGGTATTGTACCTCCTAAAGCGCTTGCGCATACGCTCAGTAATGAAGAACTGATCAGCCGATTGACAACCCTGAGGGGAATCGGGCGCTGGACAGTTGAAATCTTCATGATGCATAACCTTGCCCGACCCGATATTTTACCCGTCGATGACTTCGGTGTCCGCGAGGGCTGGAAAATACTCAAGGCACTAGAGGCACAGCCTAAGCCTAAAGAGCTGGCCCAGATTGGTCAAGCGTGGAGCCCTTATCGGAGTACTGCGGCGTGGTACCTATGGCGCGCTGTCGATCGGTTCAAAGCACAGAATAAAAAATAATATTTTCAGCTGCATCCAAGAATAACTAAATCGCTTTATTTTTCAGGAATATTAAAGGGTAAATTTTAGGCATAAAAAAGACCGGCCTAAGCCAGTCTTTTTTTATTTTCTACAAATTATTCAGCTTCTACTGCAACTGTACCAACTTGACGATCAACAAGTTCTACATACGCCATTGGCGCTGCATCACCTGGACGGAAGCCAGCTTTCAGTACACGTAAGTAGCCGCCTTGGCGGGTTTTGTAACGTGGACCAAGAACAGTAAACAGTTTACCAACCATCGCAGGACTACGCGTACGCGCAAATGCAAGACGACGATTCGCTACTGAATCAATTTTAGCCAAAGTAATTAACGGCTCGGCAACGCGACGCAATTCTTTAGCTTTAGGCAAGGTGGTTTTAATGAGTTCATGCTCAAACAGCGAGTTAGCCATGTTTTGAAACATAGCTTTACGATGGCTGCTTGTGCGACCCAGTTTCACACCACTATTACGATGACGCATGGTGATATTCCTAAATTAGCGGCTACGGTAGGCGAAGCGGTCATCGACACGTAGGCTGGCAGGTGGCCAGTTATCCAAACGTAAACCGAGTGACAGGCCTTTCGAAGCCAATACATCTTTGATTTCGGTAAGCGACTTTTTGCCCAAATTTGGAGTCTTGAGCAGTTCAACTTCAGTACGCTGAACCAGATCGCCAATGTAATAAATGTTTTCCGCTTTCAGACAGTTCGCAGAACGAACAGTTAGCTCCAAATCATCTACAGGACGCAAGAGAATTGGATCAACCTCTTCACGACTTGTAACTGGCTCTGGTGCATGGTCTTTTTGCAGGTCAACAAAAATAGCTATTTGTTGTTGCAGGATCGTCGCGGCCTTCCGAATTGCTTCTTCTGGATCAACGGTACCATTTGTTTCAAGCTCGATAACGAGTTTGTCCAAATCAGTACGCTGCTCAACACGCGCATTCTCAACGGTGTAAGAAACACGCTTAATCGGACTATAGCTTGCATCAAGCTGCAGACGGCCAACTGGACGGGTTTCCCCTTCTGGATAGCGAATATCTGCTGGCTCATAGCCACGACCACGCGTGACTTTTAAGCGCATCTTGAGGTGACCATTAGCACCCAACTGAGCAATGACGTGATCGGGATTAACGATCTCAACATTGTGCGGCAATTGTAGGTCAGCTGCAGTCACTGCACCAGGACCTTGCTTATCAATAGTCAACGTCGCTTCGTCTTGTTCAAACAGTTTGATAGACAAACCTTTCAAATTCAGAAGAAGCTCAACGATGTCTTGTTGCAAGCCTTCGAGTGTGCTGTACTCATGCTCTACACCTTCGATCTCTGCTTCAACCACGGCTGCGCCAGTGAGTGAAGAGAGAAGAATACGGCGTAAAGCATTTCCCAGCGTGTGGCCAAAGCCACGCTCAAGCGGCTCTAGAATTACTTTTGCCGAGGTTCCAGACACCGCATCGACTTTAATCGCATGTGGGGTTAGAAACTCATTTGCAGTGCTCATCATTTGCCACCTCGATGGATTATTTCGAATACAATTCGACGATCAAGCTTTCGTTGATTTCAGCTGGCAAGTCAGAACGGTCAGGCTTAGCCTTAAATGTTCCTTCCATTTTGCTGTGATCAACATCAATCCAACTTGGAATACCACGTTGTGTACCTAGCTCAATCGCACTTTTAATACGGAGTTGAGATTTTGCACCTTCGTGAATAGCAATTACGTCGCCTGGTTGAACTTGAATCGAAGCAATGTTAACGCGAATCGCGTCTTCTTTGCCTGCACGTTTCAGAGTTACGCTGCGATGGCTAACCAACTGACGTGCTTCTGCACGTGTTGAACCAAAGCCCATGCGATAAACGACATTGTCCAAACGACTTTCAAGAAGTTGCAGCAGGTTTTCACCAGTTGCGCCTTTTGAACGCGCTGCTTCTTTATAGTAGTTGCTGAACTGGCGTTCAAGTACACCGTAGATACGACGAACTTTTTGCTTTTCACGCAATTGCAATGAGTAGTCAGACTGTTTCGCACGGCTTTGACCATGCTGACCAGGTGGCTTCTCTGATTTCTTTGTTTTGACATCAAAAGGTTTGACGCCTGATTTCAACTGCAAATCTGTCCCTTCGCGACGCGAGAGTTTGCATTTTGGACCAATATAACGAGCCATGAATGATTCTCCTTAAACGCGACGTTTCTTAGACGGGCGGCAGCCATTGTGAGGGATTGGCGTCACATCTGTGATGCTATTGATCTTATAACCCGCTGCGCCCAAAGCACGTACCGCAGACTCACGACCTGGACCTGGTCCTTTAACCAGAACATCCAGATTTTTTAAACCGTACTCCGAAGCTGCTTTACCAGCGACTTCAGCTGCAACCTGCGCAGCGAACGGAGTAGATTTACGCGAGCCACGGAAGCCCTGTCCACCGGAGGTGGCCCAGGCCAGTGCATTACCTTGACGATCGGTAATGGTCACAATGGTGTTATTAAAAGATGCGTGTATGTGTGCGATCCCCTCAGAGACGGTCCGGGTGACCTTCTTGCGGGCGCGAGTATCTTTAGCCATCTTTTAGCTTCCTGAAGCAATTATTTCTTGATTGGTTTACGCGGACCCTTACGAGTACGAGCATTAGTCTTGGTGCGTTGACCACGAACTGGTAAACCACGACGATGACGCAGACCACGGTAGCAGCCCAAGTCCATCAAACGTTTAATATTCATGGATATTTCGCGGCGCAAATCACCTTCAGTTGAAATATTACCAACTTCTGCGCGAATTGCATCTAACTGTACATCCGATAACTCACGAATTTTGGTGGTTGGTGCAATCCCAGTAGCTGCTAAAATCTTAGCTGCTGTGTGACGACCGATACCAAAAACATAAGTCAACGAAATGACAGCATGCTTGTTATCCGGAATATTGACACCGGCAATACGTGCCATACATCTCTCTCCAAATACTACAACTTAAGTAGTACAACATAAGCAGACAGCATAATAAACTATCCGCCCCACTGAAAAACGAGGGGCGAATAATAAACCACAATGCCTGTCAAAATCAACAGACGTTTACGATTATTTTAAAATGATTTTTAAAATTAACCTTGGCGCTGTTTGTGACGCGGCTCAGCGCTACAAATCACGCGAACCACTCCATTGCGACGGACAACTTTACAGCTACCGCACATTACTTTTACTGAAGCACGAACTTTCATGGGACACCTCTAGTAGACAACATGGGCGTAAGCATCCAAAGATTACTTACGACCACTTCCTTTCATTAACGACTGATTTTGATACTGCTGCGAAGTCATATGTGCTTGCACTTGCGCCATAAAATCCATGACGACAACCACAACAATCAACAGCGATGTTCCACCGAGATTGAATGGAATATTGAAAGCTGATTGCAAAAGCATAGGCAGCAAACAAATGACCGTGATATAAATCGCACCAATAAACGTCAATCGATTTAATATATGATCTAAATAACGTGTGGTTTGATCACCAGGACGAATCCCAGGAACGTACGCCCCACTCCGCTTCAGATTTTCTGATACTTCTTTTGGGCTAAAAACCAAAGCCGTATAGAAATAACAGAAGAAAATAATTAAACCAGCGAAAAGTACAAGGTATAGCGGTTGACCCGGTGAAAGCACCAACGCAAAGTCTTGCAAGAAACGCTGAAACATATTTGGATTAGGCGCATTACCCACCCACTGCCCCAGACTCGCGGGAAACAGGAGTAATGAACTGGCAAAAATCGCTGGGATCACACCTGCCATATTAATTTTGAGTGGCAAGTGGGTTTGCTGTGCAGCAAATACCTGTCGACCCTGTTGACGCTGTGCATAGTTAACTGGGATACGGCGCTGGGCACGTTCCATATAAACCACTGCAGCAACAACCACTAAAGCAAGAACAGCGACGATGAGTAAAGTAATCAAACTACTTTGACCCTGACGCACACCTTCAAACGCTTGAGCAATATGACTTGGTAAACCCGCGACAATACCTGCGAAAATGAGCATGGAAATACCATTACCCACACCACGTTCAGTAATTTGTTCGCCCAACCACATCATAAACATTGTCCCGGCAACCAACGAAGTGACTGCAGGAATATAAAAACTTAAACCAGTACTGAGTGTGATATGTTGGCTGATCAAACCCGCACACATCGCAATCGCCTGCACCAAGCCTAAGCCGAGTGTGCCATAGCGAGTGTATTGGCTAATCTTGCGCCGACCTGACTCACCTTCTTTCTTTAATGCTTCTAATGACGGAACAACTGTCGTCATCAACTGCACAATAATCGAAGCTGAAATGTACGGCATGATGCCCAATGCTAGAATCGACATCCGCTCAAGCGCACCACCAGAAAACATGTTAAACATGCTTAAAATGGTGTTTTTGTTTTGTTCAAACAATTGCGCCAAACGATCCGGATTGATTCCAGGCACTGGAACATGCGCGCCAAGTCGAAACACGACCAACGCGCCGAGCAAAAACATAATACGCTGCATCAGTTCACGGTAGCCCTGACGGGCTACTGGATCTTTCATGGAGGCACGAGCGGCATCAACACGGTCATTACTACGAGTGATCGGTGGCTGTGCCATGCGTATTATGCTCCTGTAGTTTCGGTAGATTCTTCAACTTTGCCACCAGCAGCAGTAATTGCTGCCAATGCGCCCTTAGTCAAAGTCACGCCTTTACCAACGGTAAAAGCACGGGTCACTTCGCCAGATAACATGATCTTTACGCGAATTTTGTCGTTACGGACAAGGTTTGCAGCTTTCAAAGTTTCGAGGGTAACAATGTCACCTTCAACTTTATTCAGCTCAGAAAGACGCACTTCAGCAACTTTCAAGCCTTTTAAGCTAGTAAAACCAAACTTAGGCAAACGACGGTATAAAGGCATTTGACCGCCTTCAAAACCGGCACGTAAGCTTGAGCCTGTACGTGAACTTTGACCTTTCACACCACGACCACCGGTCTTACCGAGGCCAGAACCGATACCACGGCCAAGGCGACGACGTGGTTTTGTCGAACCTTCAGCTGGTGATAGTTCATTTAATTTAAGAGTCATGGCATTAATCCTCGACGCGAACCATATAGTAAACTTGATTAATCATGCCACGGTTCGACGGTGTATCTAACACTTCGACAGTATGATTAATGCGACGTAAACCAAGACCTTTCAATGAAAGTTTATGGTTTTTCAAGCGATGTGCGCTTGATTTGTATTGGGTAACCTTAATGGTTTTTGGTGTAGTCATGGCTGCTTATCCTCGAATAGCTTCGACAGTTAGGCCGCGCTTAGCTGCTACTTTCTCAGGAGAAGTCATGCTCTTCAGGCCTTTAAACGTTGCGTAAACAACGTTAGTGGCATTAGTAGAACCATAGCACTTCGCCAGAACGTTTTGCACGCCAGCAACTTCAAGCACCGCACGCATTGCACCACCCGCGATTACACCAGTACCTTCAGAAGCAGGCTGCATGTAAATACGTGAGGCACCGTGTGTAGAATTGATCGGGTGTTGAAGTGTTGAGCCGTTCAGATCTACAGAGATCATGTTACGACGAGCAGCTTCAAGCGCTTTAGCGATTGCAGCTGGCACTTCACGTGCTTTACCGCGACCAAAGCCAACACGACCATTGCCATCACCAATCACAGTCAACGCTGTGAAAGAGAAAATACGACCACCTTTTACGACTTTTGCTACACGATCTACTGCAACCAGTTTCTCAGTAAAGCCGTCGTTTTGTTGTTCAACTTTTTCACGTGCCATGATTAGAACTCCAACCCGCCGCTACGTGCAGCATCAGCTAACGCTTTGATGCGGCCATGATATTTAAAACCAGAACGGTCAAATGCTACTTTAGTTACACCAGCTGCTTTAGCGCGTTCAGCAATCAGGTTGCCTACTTTGCTTGCTGCATCGATGTTACCAGTTGCGCCTGAACGCAACTCAGCATCAAGGGTAGAAGCTTGCGCCAATACCTTGCCACCGTCTGATGAAATAATTTGCGCATAGATATGACGCGGTGTGCGGTTTACGCACAGACGAGTCGCACCGTTGGCACGAATGTGTAAGCGAGTGCTCTTGGCACGACGCAAACGCGATTGTTTCTTGTCGTTCATGCTGACTCCCCTTACTTCTTCTTAGCTTCTTTACGAATGATAACTTCATCCGAGTAGCGTACGCCTTTACCTTTATAAGGCTCTGGTGGACGGAACGCGCGAATATTCGCTGCCGCTTGACCTAAAATGTGTTTATCAATAGATTTCAACACGATTTCAGTTGGCGTTGGCGTTTCAGCGGTCACACCTTCAGGCAATTGAAAGTCGATTGGATGTGAAAATCCAAGCGCCATGTTCAATACCGAACCTTTAGCTTGGGCTTTATAACCCACGCCAATCAGTTGCAGTTTACGCTCGAAACCAGCATTTACACCTTGAACCAAGTTGTTCAAGACAGAACGCGCAGTACCTGTTTGCATCCAGCCTGCTTGAGTATCTTCACGTGGAGAAACTTTCAGCACACCTTCTTCAATATTTAATTCAACCAAACTATGCAGGTTATGAGTCAGCGTACCTTTGCTGCCTTTTACTGAAACAGTTTGTCCTTGCAAAGTGACCTCAACACCTTTCGGCAGAGTCACTGGGGCTTTGGCCACACGAGACATGAGATCACCTATTACGCGACGATGGCTATCACTTCACCGCCCACACCAGCAACACGTGCGGCGCGATCAGTCATGATGCCTTGATTAGTAGAAACGATGGCAATGCCAAGGCCTTGTTTTACGCGAGGTAAATCTGATTTACCTGCATACTGGCGGAGACCAGGACGGCTAACGCGTTTAACCAGTTCAATGACTGGTTTACCTTCATAATATTTTAGGCCGATCGTTAGTGTACTTTTACCACCATCTTGCGCTTCCAGATTTGCCTCTGAGACATAGCCTTCAGCGACCAATAAATCAGCAATCGCTTTTTTCAGCTTAGAACCAGGCATAGCAACACTGGGCTTCTTTGCCATCTGGGCGTTACGAACACGCGTCAGCATGTCGGCGACGGTATCTTGCATACTCATGATTGAGTTCCTCTTAACTACCTTAAAAGCAGTATTGCCACCCGAATTGGTGGCAACTTACTTTCACATAAACAGTCCCAAAAGAGGGACTGCTATCACTGCGCTGTGCAATGCTGCTAAAAAGCAGCAGCGAATTACCAGCTAGCTTTTACAACACCTGGTACATCGCCTTGCATAACCATTTCACGCAATTTGTTACGAGCAAGCCCGAACTTACGGAAATAGCCATGTGGACGACCAGTTAGTCCGCAACGGTTACGTTGACGTACTGGTGAAGAATCACGTGGCAAAGCTTGTAACTTAGTTACAGCTTCATAACGCGCTTCATCAGTTGCATTCACATCACTAATCACAGCTTTTAATGCATCACGCTTAGTTTTGTACTTTGCAACTAATTTCGTGCGCTTATGCTCACGATTAATCATACTTTGCTTAGCCATACCAACCTCTTAACGGAAAGGGAAGCCAAAGGCGCGTAACAGAGCACGACCTTCGTCATCGGTACGAGCGGTCGTCGTGATGGTAATATCCATACCACGAATCCGATCAATTTTATCAAACTCGATTTCAGGGAATACGATTTGTTCCTTGAGACCCAATGAGTAGTTTCCACGACCATCAAATGATTTTGGTGAAAAACCGCGGAAGTCACGAATACGAGGAATTGCAACCGCAACCAAGCGATCCAAAAACTCATACATACGCTCGCCACGCAAAGTTACTTTGCAACCAATTGGCCAGCCTTCACGAATCTTGAAGCCTGCAATCGAGTTACGCGCGAGGGTTACTACAGGTTTTTGACCTGCAATTTGCACCATATCAGCAAGCGCACCGTCTAGCAGTTTTTTATCCTGTGACGCACCACCAACACCCATGTTCAAGGTAATTTTGGTAATACGAGGAATTTGCATGACATTATCAAGATTCAAATCCGCCTGGATTTTCGCTTTGAGTTCGTCATTATAAAGCGTTTTAAGTCTGGCCATTGCCTTAACCTTTTCCTTTCAAACTTTTACTTCGCTGTCGCCACTGATTCACCGTTTGATTTAAAGAAACGGGTTTTAACACCAGCTTCATCAATACGATAACCAACACGATCAGCCTTTTGAGTCGCAGCATTAAACAATGCCACGTTGGAAATATGAAGCGCAGCTTCCTGAGCAACAATAGCACCTTCGGTGCCTGCAGCTTGGTTACCTTTTTTGTGCTTCTTAACAATGTTAAGTCCTTCGACTTTCACACGGTCTTCAGAGACAGACAGAACAACGCCCTGCTTGCCTTTATCTTTACCTGCAATCAGAATTACTTGATCGCCTTTTTTAATCTTAGCCATGACTACCTCTTAAAGAACTTCGGGAGCCAGGGAAATGATTTTCATAAACTGCTCAGTACGCAATTCACGAGTCACTGGTCCAAAAATACGTGTTGCGATTGGCGCTTTGTTGTTATTCAACAAGACGGCTGCATTGTCATCAAAACGGATCGAAGATCCATCAGGACGGCGAATACCGAACTTGGTGCGAACGACAACAGCGTTCATCACGTCACCTTTTTTGACGCGACCACGAGGAATCGCTTCTTTTACGGTAACTTTAATAATGTCACCCACCGACGCGTAACGACGATGTGAGCCGCCCAGCACTTTAATGCACATGACACGGCGCGCACCGCTATTGTCTGCCACGTCGAGCATACTTTCGGTCTGAATCATTGCTCTACTCCACAACCTGACTGAAGTGATCAGTCAAATACTAATATCAATTGATTGTACACATGATAGTGAACATCGGTGAATGATTTTAAGAAGGGCGAATCCTACCTTAAAACCACCACCGATGCAATCAAAACTTAAGCCGCAGTAAAATCTTATTAAACGTTAACGTTCAACAAATTAATTCTGTCCTGCGGTCTCAACAACTTCGACCAATGTCCAAGCCTTAGTTTTGGATAGTGGACGACATTCTTTGATCGTGACAACATCGCCTGTCTTACAGACGTTGCTTTCGTCGTGCGCATGAAGCTTGGTTGAGCGACGAATCATTTTTCCATAAACTGGATGTTTGATACGACGTTCAATCAGGACAGTAATGGATTTATCCATTTTGTCGCTCACGACTTTACCGGTTACAGTGCGGGTATTCGTTGTTACTGCTTGTTCAGCTACAAGTTCAGTCATTATCCGTTCCCCTTCTCAGCTGCGAGCTTTTCAGTCAACAGCGTCTTGATACGAGCGATAGTCTTACGAGCAACTTGCACTTCGTGCGATTTGCCCAACTGACCAGTCGCTTTAGCCATACGTAAACGGAATTGGCTTAGTTGTGTCTCATCGAGTACAACTTTCAATTCGTCTACTGATTTTTCACGTAGATCTTTGATGCTCATTACATGATCGTCCGAGTTACGACGGTGGTCTTAAACGGCAACTTTGCAGCTGCTAGCTTAAACGCTTCACGCGCCAGCTCTTCGGACACACCTTCAATTTCGTAAAGAACCTTACCAGGTTTAATTTCTGCTACCCAGTATTCCACACTTCCCTTACCCTTACCCATACGAACTTCGAGTGGCTTTTGAGTAATCGGCTTGTCTGGAAATACACGGATCCAGATTTTTCCACCGCGCTTAACGCGACGGCTAATGGTACGACGTGCTGCTTCGATCTGACGGGCAGTAATACGGCCACGTGCAATAGATTTCAGCGCAATAGTACCAAATGACACCGAGCTTCCGCGATGCGCAAGACCAGTATTACGGCCTTTGTGCATCTTACGGAATTTGGTACGCTTTGGTTGCAACATGACTTATTCTCCCTTCGCTGCTGGAGCGCGATCATTACGACCACGGCCACCGTCATTGCGCGGACGACGATCATCACGACCTTCGTTACGACGGTCATTACGACCATCCGCACGACGCTTACCACGGTTTTCTTCAGCAGGCGCAGGATTCATAACTTGTTTCATGCCACCGAGAATTTCACCACGGAAGATCCAAACTTTAACACCGATGGTGCCATAAGTTGTTTCAGCGCGTTCGCTCGCATAATCGATGTCAGCACGCAAAGTATGTAGAGGTACACGACCTTCACGATACCACTCGGTACGTGCGATTTCAGCACCACCAAGACGACCTGACACTTCGACTTTGATCCCTTTCGCACCAGCGCGCATTGAGTTCTGTACAGCGCGTTTCATCGCACGACGGAACATGACGCGTTTCTCAAGCTGACTTGTGATGCTTTCAGCAACCAAGCGCGCTTCGAGATCCGGACGATCGATTTCATCGATACTAACTTGTACAGGAACACCCATCACTTTCGCGATTTCTTTCTGCAACACTTCAATATCTTCGCCTTTCTTACCAATCACAATGCCCGGACGTGCCGTGCTGATGGTAACTTTAGCAGCACCCGTTGGACGCTCGATCAGAATTTTGCTAACCATCGCGCTTTTGAGTTTCTTGAACAGAAACGCACGAACTTCCAAATCTTTTAACAGATTGTCAGCATAGTTCTTTGGACTCGCATACCAGTTCGAGTTGTGACGTTTAATCACACCAAGGCGGATACCGATTGGATGGACTTTCTGACCCATATCAAACCCCTACCTTGACAGTGATGTGGCATGTACGTTTACTGATACGATCTGCACGGCCTTTCGCACGTGGAGAGATACGTTTCAACGTAACACCTTCATCAACATAGATCGTGGCGACTTTAAGAGCATCCACATCCATACTATTGTTGTGCTCTGCATTGGCAATAGCCGATTGCAAAGCTTTTTTAACTAATACAGCAGCTTTTTTGTTGCTGTAAGTCAGAATATCTAGAGCACGTCCAACCGGCTTTCCGCGCACGAGGTCTGCGACCAAGCGAACTTTCTGTGCCGAGATGGCTGCACCGCGCAATATGGCAGTTACTTCCGTCATTTTAAGCACCTTACCGTTTGGATTTCTTGTCAACACCGTGACCACGATAGGTACGGGTTGGCGCGAATTCGCCGAGTTTGTGTCCAACCATTTGCTCGGAAACAATTACCGGCACGTGGTTGCGACCATTGTGAACTGACAGAGTCAGTCCGACCATATCGGGCAGGATCATCGAACGACGCGACCAAGTCTTGATCGGTTTGCGCGTATTGCTTGCCACAGCCGCTTCGACTTTGGCGAGCAAATGTGCATCGACGAACGGGCCTTTTTTCAGGGAACGAGGCATTGTCAGATTCCTTTACTTGACGCGACGATCGCGAACGATCATTTTGGTCGTACGTTTATTGCTGCGAGTTTTGTAACCTTTGGCTTTTTGGCCCCAAGGACTTACTGGCTGCATACCTTTGTTGCGACCTTCACCACCACCGTGCGGATGGTCTACCGGGTTCATCGCCATACCGCGAACGGTTGGACGAATACCACGCCAGCGACTAGCACCAGCTTTACCCAGTGAGCGCAGGTTGTTTTCACTATTAGAAACTTCACCTAACACTGCACGACATTCAATGTGAATCTTACGAGTTTCACCTGAACGTAAACGCACGATTGCATAGCTACCATCACGACCCAGCAACTGTACAGAAGTACCTGCTGAACGCGCAATTTGAGCACCTTTACCGATTTTCAGTTCAAGGCAATGCATGGTCGAACCGAGTGGCATATTACGCAGTGGCAAGCAGTTACCTGGACGAATCGGCGCATCATCACCAGACTGCACACTGTCACCAGCATTCAGACCTTTAGGAGCAATGATATAGCGACGTTCACCATCAGCATACTTTAGCAATGCGATATGAGCCGTACGGTTTGGATCGTATTCAATATGTTCAACAACAGCTGGAATACCGTCTTTAGTACGTTTGAAATCGATCAAACGATAAAGTTGCTTGTGTCCACCACCGATATGACGGGTAGTGATACGACCAGCACTATTACGACCACCAGTTTTCTGCTTGTTTTCTGTCAAAGGTGCGTAAGGACGACCTTTATGCAGATGAGAATGTACAACCTTCTCAACAAAGCGACGTCCTGGGGAAGTCGGTTTACATTTTACAATAGCCATAATCTCTCGTCCTTATTCCGCTGCAGTTTCGGCGGATTCGCCCAAGTCAGCCAATTGAACATCTTGACCAGCTTTCAGGGTGACGTAAGCTTTTTTGGTGTCTGAACGACGACCAATGGTTTTACCAAAGCGCTTGCTTTTGCCTTTAGTATTCAAGGTATTTACCTTTTCAACTTCGACTTGAAACAAGAGCTCAATCGCTTTTTTGATTTCAAGCTTAGTGGCAGTCGGTGCAACTTTAAACACCTGCACACCTTGCTCGCCTAAGTTCTGCGCTTTTTCAGAATAAACTGGTCCGAGCAGGACTTGATATAAACGTTCGTTGTTCATCCCAGTTCCACCTCTAGTTTCTTAGCGGCTTGAACTGACATGATGACTTTCTCAAATGCAATCAGACTAACTGGATCAACTGCTTGCGTGTCGATAACTTCAACATGCGGCAGGTTGCGTGCAGCCAGATACAGATTTTCATCGAGAGAATCAGTCACGATCAGCGCTTTAGTAGCATTTAAGCCTTGCAGTTGCGCCAACAGATCTTTAGTTTTTGGTGAAGTAACATTAATGTCTTCAACCAACACTAAACGATCTTGACGAACAAGTTCAGCCAAAATACATTGCATCGCACCGCGATACATTTTACGGTTAACTTTTTGGCTCCAGTCTTGTGGAGTAGCCGCAAAAGTCTTACCACCACCACGCCAAATTGGGCTACGAATCGAACCAGCACGTGCGCGACCAGTACCTTTTTGTTTAAAAGGTTTCTTGCCACCACCGCTGACATCGCCACGGCTCAACTGGGCTTTACTGCCCTGACGTCCGCCTGCGAGATATGCCACTACGACCTGATGGACGAGGGCTTCGTTAAATTCGCGACCAAAGGCGACTTCGGACAGCTCTACAGCTGCGCCACTTACAGTCGTTAGATTCACGCTAAATTCCCCTTGGCTTTGATCGATGGGCGAACAATAACGTCACCACCGATAGAACCAGGCACAGCACCCTTAACCACAAGAATTGAATTCTCTAGGTCAACCGATACCACCTCAAGACCTTGCACGGTAACTTGTTCGTCACCCATGTGCCCTGCCATTTTCTTACCCTTGAATACACGACCCGGTGTCTGGTTTTGACCAGTAGAACCGTGTACACGATGTGACACAGAGTTACCATGTGTTGCATCTTGAGTACGGAAGTTGTGGCGTTTAACACCACCTTGAAAACCCTTACCTTTGCTCTGACCAGTTACGTCAATTTCTTGACCAACAGCGAACAAATCAACACCAATCGTACCGCCAACATCACGGCCACTTAGATCAGCTTCATTAGCACGGAATTCCCAAACCCCACGACCCGCTGCAACACCCGCTTTTGCAAAGTGACCTTTCATTGCTGAAGTCACACGTGATTCGCGGCGCACACCCGTGGTCACCTGAATAGCTTGGTAGCCATCAGTATCCAAGGTTTTAATCTGAGTGATGCGGTTTGGATCAACCTCAATCACCGTCACCGGCACGGAGATGCCAGCGTCTGTAAATACACGGGTCATCCCGCATTTACGACCGACTAGACCAATAGCCATTTGCCTTTAACCTCTTGTTGTACAAAAGACCTCGCATCTCTGCTTCAGCCTTTTGATTCCCATTAACCTAAAGCGATCTGAACATCCACACCAGCTGCCAAGTCCAATTTCATTAACGCATCGACAGTTTTGTCGGTAGGCGAAACGATATCAACAAGGCGTTTATGGGTACGGATTTCGTACTGATCGCGAGCGTCTTTATTGACGTGTGGCGAGGTCAGAACATCAAAACGCTCAATGCGCGTAGGCATTGGAATCGGACCCACCACTTGCGCACCAGTGCGCTTGGCGGTCTCGACGATCTCCTGAGCCGACTGATCAATCAAACGATGATCGAATGATTTCAGACGGATACGGATTCTTTGGTTAGCCATAACATCACTTCCAAACCAAAAATCAAATAAAGAACTAGTCCTTGCCCGCCCAATCCTAAGATAAGCAGCAAAGACGATAAATTCACCAGTGTCGAGAACGATGCCTCAACTGTTGACTTACTACTTAACGAACGCAGTAAGCCCTAAAAACGTGTTGCATTCTAATCAGAGAACGCACACATAGCAAGCCCATTGATCAAATATTTTCCAGTTTTCGCAAAATAGTTTATCCGACTTGCTATATATAAGGAGTGTCCCGTAAAACGAAGTCTAATGCACGCTCTAAAAGCTGATTCGGCGCCTCAAAATCCGCTTCAGGGACTGCTGCCATTTGTGCCGCAGTTTGTATATACATATCAGCCGCACCACCACCTAATTCCTGATAGCCGACATCGGCAAGGAATAACTGCATATTTAGCGGCGTACTTTCTGGATGAAACTGAAACCCCAAAACATTGCGTCCGTATTGAAAGGCTTGATGGGCGCAGGCTGCACTTTCAGCCAACAAAATCGCTTGATCGGGTAAGTCAAAGGTATCTTCATGCCAGCTTAAAGGTCTGAGTTCTTTTGGAAATTTGAAATGATCCTCAACCCTGTTATCTGCTAAGCCCCAAACGGGCCACCAGCCAATTTCTTTGACACTATTCTTCTTCACTACAGCACCAAGGCTACTCGCAATCAATTGAGCACCTAGACACAACCCCACAACAGGTTTTCCCTGATCTATATAGCGTCGAATCCACTTTTTTTCTGCAATGAGCCAAGGATAGAGATCCTCATCATTGACGCTCATCTCCCCGCCCATAACAATCAGTAGATCGACATCATCTACGGCGGGCAGAATAATTTCAGACTCACCTTTTTCAAGTTTAAAAAAAGATGTCGCCGTCACCTGCGCATGATGCTTTTCAAGCCAAACTGCTGGGCTACCTAACCCTTCATCTTTAATATGTTGAAAATAATGCACCCGCAATGGTTGACTGACCATCCTACTCTCCAAGTTGCTAAGACCTTGTCATATACAACTAACTTCTATTGATGAGATTACGCGCACAGCACGATTCAATTTTAATGTAAAGAAAATCACGCCGTACGCAAACTCAACACCCGTTTCCTCGTACAATAACGACCTTAACAATAACTTTCCAGATGGTTCTTTTGTTTGTCTACTTCATTTAATACCAACATGCCACAAAGTAAGAGCCCTTTCAAAATCGAAGTTCGTACTTTAGTCACACTCATGCTACCTATTTTGCTCACGCAAGTTGCTCAAGCAGGCTTCGGATTGATTGACACCATCATGGCAGGACGCGTCTCTGCTGGTGATTTAGCTTCCGTTGCACTGGGTGTTGGATTCTGGTTACCTATATTTCTACTCATCGGCGGTATTCTTCAAGCAACCACGCCATTAGTAGCACAGGCGTTCGGCGCTAGAATTTTCGACTCAAACTCATTGCATAAAATTCCTCAAATCACTCGCCAATCACTTTGGCTTGCCTTACTGCTCGGTCTAGTCGGGCTCATACTTCTACAACTTGCACCTCTTATGTGTCATTTTCTAGAAGTCCCACTCCTATTACAGGCCAAAACACGCCTCTTCATTATTGGTGTTTCACTAGGTCTACCCGCGGTCGCGTTCTATACCGCGCTACGTTGCTATACTGAAGCCTTAGGCAAACCACGGCCAGTGACGGTCATTAGTCTATGCGGACTTGCGCTTGCAGTCCCATTTAACTATTTATTCATCTATGGTTTCCATATCGGCAGTTTAACGGTGCCAGCCCTTGGCGGCGCAGGCTGTGGATTTGCAACGGCTATCCTGCAATGGCTCATGCTCATCACTCTTGTGACTTATTTATCACTCGCTAAACACTATCGTGCCTTCCGTGTCTTTGAGCATTTCGAAGGGCCCGATAAGACACTGATCTTACGCATTGTCCGATTAGGATTCCCAATCGGCATTGCTATTTTCTTTGAAGTGACATTATTTAGCCTTGCCGCCTTAGTCGTCAGCCCATTTGGTGAGACCGTCATTGCAGCCCACCAAGTTGCCCTCTCGGCCACATCTCAACTGTTCATGATACCGCTATCTTTGGCGATTGCCGTCACTATTCGGATGGGTCAGCTCTATGGTCAACGTGATGTGGGCGGAATGCGTCGTTTGCGTAAAGTCGGCTTAACGCTCGGGACGGGTCTCGCTATTTTCACGATGATACTGATTGCAATTTTCCGTCACGATATCGCTGTCTTATATAGCAATGATCCACATGTTCAAGCACTGGCTGCGACGCTGCTACTTTTCGCTATGGCTTATCAGTTGGTAGATTCTTGGCAAGTCACGACTGCGGCGTGTTTACGTGGCATGCAAGACACCAAAGTCACAATGTGGATCACCTTCTTCGCTTACTGGGTGGTTGCCTTCCCTACGGGAATATTCCTGTCTCGCGGGCTTAAAATGGGTGCTCAAGGATTCTGGTTTGGTTTGCTCATCGGTCTTGCGGTAGCTGCTGTCTTATTACTATTACGCTTACGCAAACGTGAAAAGCGCGTTGCAAACAAATTTGCACACATTTAATTAGTCATTTAAATGCACTCCAGATGAGCGCGCTAATCATTATTGATGCGCTCATGCTTGATTTAATGCTCCTCTTACTTACATCCTTTTACATCTGCATAAAATGAATACCGCCAAGCCTACACGCGATACACATTGCCAAAAGAGCATAAAGCGTGACATTCTTATGTTTAATTGCGCGAACGCATAAGCGATTCGAGGATTTGTCCTTGAGCGTGCTTTTCATTTTGATTATCTGAATAAAAACCACATGAAAGGAACCTAACGTGTCTGATCGTCCATCTAGTTCATCCGGACGCCGCTTCCTCAAGCTTGCGGGCATGACCGCAAGCATTGCAGGAAAAGCCGTCTCAAACTCGATTAAATCAATCAATAGCAGCGAAGAAGAAAAAAACGCTGCGCGTAGTGAGTTGTTTGAGAAAATCGGCGCGCAAATTGCGGAGACCTTGGGCGAAATGAAGGGCGCCGCGATGAAGGTCGGGCAAATTGCATCCCAGTATCAGGACTTATTCCCACCTGAAATTGCCAAAGCACTCGCCAAGTTACAGCGTCAAGCACCTGCTGTCGCCTTCTCTGTCATTAAAGGACAAATTGAACGCGAATTAGGTAAGCCTATCGGTGAGATATTCCAAAGCTTTGAAGAAAAATCTTTTGCATCGGCATCTATTGGTCAAGTCCATCGCGCAGTGCTTCCCAATGGACAAGCCGTTGTGGTTAAAGTGCAGTATCCAGGTGTTGCTGAAAGTTGCGATAGCGATCTTAAACAGCTCAAACTGGCGCTGAAGCTTGCCGGTGTGATGAAGATTGATAAAAAACTGCAAGACGAGCTGTTTAACGAAATTAAAGAAAGCCTACATGCCGAGCTAAATTATTTGCAAGAGGCACACAATCTCAACGTATTTGCAGCATTTCATAATGTCAAAGACAGCAAACTCATTATCCCGAAAGTCTTTCCAGAATACTCCAGCAGACGAGTTTTAACCTTGAGTGAGGAGTTGGGGGATCCTGTTGAAACTGCAGCGCAGTATCCTGCCGAAATTCGTAACGAGATCGGTGAACGCCTTTTCAACATGGTCGCGCAAGAAATCTTCATCTTAAATAGTTTTCATTGCGACCCGCATCCAGGTAACTTTGCCTTCAGAGCCGACGGCTCCGTGGTGGTCTATGATTTTGGTGGGATTAAAGAGCTCGACCAGCCAGTGGTTCAAACCTATAAAACTCTGATGAATGCTGCAATTCAAAGTAATGTCCCCGTGCTTGAAGATGCGCTTCGTGATTTAAAGGTGCGTAATCATCATGGACAGATTCCAGCAGATTTTTACATCGACTGGCGCAATATTCTACTACCGCCCATGATTGAACCCTTTGACTTTTCCAGTAGCAAGGTTCATCTGCAAACCGTGAGTCAACTGCGTAAATCAATGAAATATTGGGATAGCTTCATGCCTTCTGCCGAAACCATGATGGTCAATCGCACCATTAGCGGGCACTACTGGAATATGATTCACCTCAAAGTAAACTATGACTTTAAAGCATTGACAGAGCAGTATATTACCGCTTAGATCTGCCAACCACATGACATCCTAGATTGCAAAAAAAGCCCAGATATATCTGGGCTTTCTGTTGTGATCTCTAACTAAAATTAGTTAGCAACATAAATTCCTGTTGTTGGACACGTCCCTTGTACTGGGCCATCCAAAACCAAAGAAGATGCTGCTGGGAAAGTACTCAGCTTATCTTTCTTGATTGCAATCCATGCTTCAGTGAAATAATTCTTGCCGCCATAAGAGGTACATTTCATCGATACCGCTGCCTGAGTGCCTGAACCGAAACTACTTGAGAAGGCATTAAGTAATTGAGTGCGAGTAATCGTTTTTCCTCGACTATTTTGAATAAAGCTATTGAATGATGTGCTACCCAGTGCTTGAGTGAGAGATACGGCTTGATTCCAAAAGGCATCCGGCGTTGCTGAGTCGGCACACGTTCCATGTTTAAACCACTCATGCTTATCTAAGCATGATACGGTACCCGACATGTAATAACTCAAGTTGGCTTTCGCCGTAGCACTGATCGGATAATCGCTCATACTGCACCAATCGCCATTGCCATCGAGTGTGATATCACTTTGTGAAACACCACAATAGAACGGTTGGCTACCTGAATAATTATTTGGCCATAAACCATGGATAGAGAAACTAGTTGCTGGGTAAGTTCCAGCAAGTGCTGTTGGACTACACTCTGGTTTTGTCGAATGGGTTGCGCAAAAACCTGGCTGCCATGATGCTGCCAATAAATAATAGTCAAATGCTTGGGCCGGTGCAGAAAATCCAAAACTTGAAGCTAACAGCAGACCGCTTACACCTTTCAGAATAGATTTGAGCATCGTGCTCTCCTAATAAAGTTTTAAAGACACCCCGTCACAAAACCACTTCAATACGAGGTTAAAATAGCTGAACCCATGACACTAAAGGGTTCATCTCACGAACTTGTACAGCAAAAGACAAAGCAATGAAAAGACCATGATGACAAGCCTTCACTTCCCCCAATTTGCTTAAAATTAAACCAAAGGTATGATTTAAAAAACATTAAATAACAAACCGAAGTACAAACGTTGGCTTTTCGCTATAATCGTTATCTGATATTACGTATGAAATATGACATCTTGATTATCAATTTCTAACCGAACGGTATCTTTTTAAAGCATATAGACTGGCATCTATAAAAAGACTTTTCACCTAAAACCACCTTAAGGAGCGTCAAGATGGCCGCAGAAACTTCCACATTATTAAACCGTATAGATCAAGGTCAGGCACAATTTAGTGATGTACTTGAATTCATTAACCAGCGTTACGACTTCACACCGACCGCTTTTAATAATGGTTCGGTGCATAATGCTGCTGGTGAGAACTCAGGCAGTTGTCGGGTATTTGCGTTTGCTAAGCTTCACCATCTAAGTGATCTTGACACCTTGAAACTGTTCGCTGAACATTATCAAGCGGTCAAAGCCACTCCTGCCGGAGAAGATCATCAAAACATTCGCAACTTTATTCGATATAGTTGGGCAGGTTTAGTTTTTGAAGGTCAGGCATTGACTGCCAAAACCGAATAACAGATCAAAACAAAGTGAATCTCTCCACTACTCATTCTTCTTGGATCTTATGAAAATTATTCAACTGGTACCCGCATTAAATAGCGGCGGCGTCGAGCGTGGCACCCTAGAAATCGCACGCGCACTGGTTGCGGCAGGACATGAGTCGGTGGTGATCTCCAGCGGAGGGCGGATGGTTGCTCAACTGGAAGCAGAAGGTACACGGCACATTACCCTCCCCATCCATCGCAAGGCATTGAGCAGTCTATGGCAAATCAGGCCGCTGCGAAAAATCATTCTGCGGGAGCAAGCCGACATTCTCCATGTCCGCTCTCGAATTCCGGCTTGGTTGACTCATTTTGCGTTACGCAAAATCCCAAAATCAGTGAAGCCAATTCTGATCAGTACCGTACATGGATTTTATTCCGTCAATCGTTACAGTGAAATCATGACCCGCGCCGACCGCGTGATCGCGGTCTCGGATAGTGTAGTGGAGTATATCCGTGAAAATTACCCAGCATGCCCCATGGACAAAGTCACACGTATTTATCGCGGGATCAATCCTGAAGAGTTTCCCCATCACTATCAGCCCTCACAATTATGGTGGCAGAAAACGCTACATGATTTTCCTGAGCTTGAGCACAAAGTCTGGCTCACACTCCCTGGCCGCATTACCCGTCTAAAGGGCCACGAAACCTTGCTTCAGTTGATCGCGCAGTTAAAAGATCGCTTTCCTGTCCATGGCGTGATCGTGGGTGATGCCCATGAAAAAAAACAAGCCTATTTAGCAGAGCTTCATGTGCGTGTCGATCAATTGGGGCTATCCAATCACATTACCTTCGTCGGCCATCGCAATGATATCCGCGAATGGCTTGCTGCCAGTGATATCGTTTTATCACTTTCGGCTCAGGCAGAAACCTTTGGTCGTACAACGCTTGAGGCATTGTCAGTAGGGACATCTGCGGTAGGCTGGAATCGCGGGGGGGGCGCAGAAATTTTGAAAGCCTGCTATCCGCAAGGGCTCGTCGAGGCAGAGAATGAAACGGCGCTGTTGAATACTGTGCAAAGTCTGCTCACTAGTCCATTAGAGCCATTGCCAGTCACCATTTTTCAGTTATCACAAATGACTGAACAAACCATCGCACTCTATGCAGAAATGGTTCGCTTAAAATAAAAATTAGATTCAAAAACTGAAATAGCGCACAAAAATATAAGCTCGAATGGTAATCACTTACACATTCGAGCCAGAATATTTTATTTATTATTGCCTGCTTACTTGCTTATTATCGCTAGCCGCATGCGGTCCGTTCTTTTTACCACTCCATGGAGCCCTCTCAAGAGCATGGTCCGTCGGCAATTCATCTTCATCCTAGAGAAGCACTCCGTGCCCATTCCATCTGCCGACAAGTTCATTATCAATAAATATTGTCCGACATAAAATAGATATTAACCTCAATATTTGTAAGCCATTTCGCACAATAATTTTATATGAAATGTACCGTACATAACACTTTCATAAAACTCTCATTTGAAACTGTAACGTATTTCAAAAATTTTGTCAGACAATTTTTAGCCCTAAACGATCATGTCATGAGCGCATCACGTTGATGTCGAGGCGCTTCTCTACGTGCTTGCATAATCCCCGCATTGATCTTTGCCAAAGCTAAATGCTCATCATCTGCACTCGGAGTCGGCGCAATCTGTCTAGCCTGCATCGCTGGGTCAAAATGCAAAACGGTATAGACCGGAAAATGATCGGAATCTATCGACTCTAGAAGACTCATTTCCACCAGCGTGAAATCGTGACTATGGAACACATGATCCAACGACCAACGCAGCAACATATAGTTCACATGGAACGTATTCATGAACTTGCGACCAATCCGTGGGTCGAGCAAGCCACTAATGCGCTGAAATAAGCGTGTTGTGCGCGACCAAGCCACATCATTAAGATCCCCGACCACAATACAACTCTCGCGTTGACTTGCAACATGATCACCCACCATAAGCAACTCAGCATCCCGTAATGTCGAATCTAATGCCTCATTAGGTGTCGGTGGTTTGGGGTGCAAACAATACAAACGCATTAACTGACCAGAACGCAACCGGACCTGAGTATGAATGGAGGGAATCTCAGGACTTAACAGAAACTTCACTTCAGGATTAACCAGCGGTAAGCGGCTATATAAATGCATCCCATACATGTTATCCAGCGGGACCCGCACAACATAAGGATAGTCGTCCTCGATAACAGATAAGGCACGCTCCCAAATCCAATCTGTTTCTAAAGTCACCAATAAATCCGGCTGATACTTTTGAACGTGATCAATCAAAGCTTGATAGTTTTTATTCGGCGTCAGGACATTCGATACCAACACAGATACCGCATTATCCGGATCAGGATTATGGGCTTGGAGAACCTGTTTTTTCCAAAGAAAGGTATAAGGTAGAATCATCCAGGATTGATAAACTAGACATCCCGTCAAGATCACAAACAATACGGGGTCTTCGATCGTCTGATGATACGAGGATGATAGAATTAAGCCTAACCAAGCGATGCAACCGACACTTAGAATTTGTAATCGCGGAAAATCAAAGCAGCGTACCCACCACTCATTGCGCGAAATCAGCGCCCAAAGTGTTGCAAACACCACAACTCCTGCCACAAATTCAATAATAATCAATGTTTGCTCCTGATATAGTCTGCCTTTGCTTTTCTCTCGGTAAACAGCTATACATTGAGTTGAAATTTCACTGATTTAAACCAGCCTGCTCTGCCTTATCCATCGACCCATGCTGCCCATGCAACATGCCAACTGATTGGCATTTTTTCTTGAGTTAAAACTAACAGTCATATATGAAACGTTTATGAATTTTTATGAAGATTCGATGACAGGGTGTTGTCATGCTTTTTTTTGAAGATCTATGCGATATTTCGTCTATTTAAATCATCTTTTTTCGCAGATTCGTAGTGTAATCTTTGGTGATTACCCTGCACTTTGCTACACTCCCAACTTCAAGCAATATTTTAAAACGTAATATTCAAAGAAGAGGTGGACGCGATGAAAGTGGGTTTGGTGGGCTGGCGTGGAATGGTGGGTTCAGTGTTGATGCAACGTATGGTCGAAGAGAATGATTTCGCTCATATTGAACCGTTTTATTTTTCGACCAGCAATGCAGGTCACACCTCCCCAAGCTTTGGTGGTAAGACCGCACCTGACCTCATTAGCGCACACGACCTTACCTCTCTTAAACATATGGACGTGATTTTGACCTGCCAAGGGGGCGACTATACCAGTGAAGTCTTTCCAAAACTCCGCCGTGACGGCTGGAATGGCTACTGGATTGATGCCGCGAGTACGTTACGCATGGAAGACGATGCAGTCATCGTACTTGACCCAGTCAACCTTCACGTTATTAAAGATGCTCTCAATAACGGCGTTAAAAACTTTATCGGCGGGAACTGCACAGTTTCCTTAATGCTGATGGGTATTGGCGCACTGTATCAAGAAGGTCTAGTTGAATGGGTCAGCGCAATGACCTATCAGGCCGCTTCTGGTGCAGGCGCACAAAATATGCGCGAGCTGATCAGCGGTATGGGATATCTGCGTGATGGCGTTAAACCTCTCTTGGATAATCCAGCAAGTGCTATTCTGGACATTGATCGCCAAGTTGCTGAACTACAGCGCGGTTCGGGTTTTCCAAAAGCTAACTTTGGTGTGCCTTTAGCGGGCTCACTCATTCCTTATATCGACAAACAACTGGATAATGGTCAGTCGAAAGAGGAATGGAAAGGTCAAGCCGAAACCAACAAGATTCTGGGTCAAACGGGCGCGAACATCACCCCGATTGATGGTTTGTGTGTGCGTATCGGCGCAATGCGTTGTCACTCACAAGCACTTACGATCAAACTGAAAAAAGATGTACCTTTGAATGACATCGAAGCATTGATCCGTAGTTCAAACGAATGGGTTAAAGTCATTCCCAATGAACGTGAAGCCAGCATGCAGGATTTAACCCCTGTAGCAGTGACTGGGACACTCTCTATCCCCGTTGGACGCTTACGCAAGCTCAATATGGGTAATGACTACCTCAGTGCATTTACCGTAGGTGATCAATTACTCTGGGGTGCGGCTGAACCGTTACGTCGTATGCTGCGTCTATTGATTGAACAACAAAGCTAAGGATAGCTTTGCAATGATTGCCATTGCGTAAAAATGTGATGGCAATCTCATAATTTCAAGGATCCGCATCAAAATCAATCGTGCGATTCAAATAGTTTGATTAAATTAAATAAAGTGAGGCACTTCTGCATTGCAGTGCCTCACCAATGAGTCGTAAACTGGGGCAATTATAGAAAAGTCTCCTCGCAATACACCTATCGTTTAGGCATCGCGAGCAGAAATCACGAAGCACAACAGGAAAGTTGGTATGCAAGTAGCCAAGCGCGCAATGTCATTACAGAATATGGAATCGAAAACCTTCGTCAAGCCAACCATAAGTCGATTTTCTCAAGATCACTCTTCAACGGTGTATGGGCTTTCTCATTTGACGATTTCATCCGGTATAAAGCGCTTTCAAAAAAGTATTCTTTTAACCAGCTTACTAACCTGCCAAACCTTTCTGATGAATGCTTCCTATGCACTGACTGTTGAGCCGATTCATGTGAAGTCTGCACTGGGTGAACCTTTTCGCGCAGAGCTGGTGATTTCTGATATTGCAGGTGTGAATCCATCAACGATCCAAGTGGGATTGGCCAGTGATGCAGAGTTTATGCAACTCGGCATCAATAAGAAAAAAGCCTCAAACAGCCTTCACTTCAACACCCAGCTCACCTCCCCTGAGCGCGGTGTAATTACCATCACCAGTGATCAGGCATTAAATGACCCTTATATTGAGTTTGTTGTACATATCGGTTTTGGCAATAACGTGCGCCTCCAGCAAGTCACGGCACTTATAGATCCACCTCTGACCCGTGTACAAACTGACCAGATGAATTTGCCTGTACAAAAAATTGAGCTAGCTGAAACACAGCCATCCCCAGCACCAGTCGCAGATACTCCAGTCAGCACCCCACCAGCTCAACCAGCACCAGCACCAGCACCAGCACCAGCACCAGCACCAGAAAATACTCCAATTGCGCAAGCTAATGCCCCTCTTATTCCAAGCACCGCAACTCCTCCTGCAATGGATGGCGATACAACGTCTCCAAGTAATGATGCTGCCGGCGCGCCAGTAACCGAGACAACAAAACCTGTAACACCGGATACATCTCCATCAACAGGCCCGGATGCATATACTGTAAAACGCAACGACTCCTTGTGGGCAATCGCTACACGTATGCAAAAAGACCTGAATCGTCCAATTCCGGTTATCATGCGTTCCATTCAGCAGTTGAATAAATCGGCTTTTATCGGTGGGAATCCAAACCAGATTAAAAATGGCGCGACCCTCGCGCTTCCAACACAACAAACCATTGAGCAAGAAGCTGCAGCTCCAGTTAATCAAGCAATCCGCATTGAAAACGAGGATACTGAAAGCAATAAAGCCCCGACTCTACGTCCGCAAAATGTTCCTCCGACATCAAGTAAAAACAAATTTGTCCGTAGAGGTCATTTGCCTGACGCGAAAATGACCTTGGTCGCTCCAACTCAACAAGGTGATACCCAAGGCGGTGGTAATTCTGGAAACAGCCCAACCGAACAAAAACAATTGAATGCAATCAATGCAAAAATCAGTTTTTCCAGACAACAAAATTTCTCATTAAGTCAAGAAATTACTGAGCTTGAATCCAAAATCAAAGCCAATGAACAAAAGCTTGCACTTCAAAATGCTAAGCTTGCTGAACTGATGCAACGACTTAAGAACCGTAAGGATGCAGCACCACAACAACGCAATTAGGATGCAACAACCATGAATAAAGATACTTCAGATATCGTTTTGCACGCTAAAAATAACGTGCAGCGTACTTTCCGTCGATTAACCCTACTCGCAGCCACCACACTTCTAGCCTCACCCGCTGTTTTTGCCGCAGATGATGAAGGAACCTTCCTCAATCTAGGTATTCCAGGTTGGGTTTTTGGCCTAATCGTCGTTGCCATCCTCATTGGTATTGCATTGATCCCCATCAAGCCCAAAGATCAATCGGCCAAAGAAAGTCCCAAAAAAACGAAAGCCAAAACGCCAGTAACGCCGTCCCCAGCAGTTGAGCCAATCTCACCTGTAGAAGTTACCCCGCCTGCTCAAAGCATCACCAAACCTATTGAAGCGGCAGCAGTTGAGGTAGCAGTAGTACCACAGATTATTGAAACGCCTACGCCGTCTATCGAAGAAACCAACAGCAGCGTAGATGCGCTACAAGAAGCCAAGCAATTACTGGCAGCTCAGCGCTACCCTCAAGCCGTTGGTGTACTCAGTAAAGGCCTACTCAAAGAACCTGAACGCAGCGACTTGATGCTGGAGTTATTGGTCATTTATCTTAAACAGAATGACCATGAATCCTTTGATGCTCAGTTCGAACAACTTGAAAAACTTGATGATCCGATTGCACTGATTCAAGCGGAAGAATTACGTGATCAATTCGAGCGTAAACCCGAGCCAATTGATAATGAGGGTTTTATTGACTTTCATCATTCAGCAACCGATAGCAGCGCTCCTGTTGAAGCTCCTCATGTTGAGCAAAAACCTGAGGTCCATCATGATGGCCTTGAGTTCACACTGGATACACCAATTCAAGCAGCGCCTTCTACACCGACACCCATAGCAAAAACTTCAGAAACAGACTTTCTCTCTTTAGATCAAGAATTCACACTAGATACGATTGATAGTCACACTTCAGACAGCAGCCCGACGCTTGAACTGCATTCCTCTCAAGAAATACCTCTGGATTTAAATCCTATCGAAATACATGATGAGGTTAAACCACATCTCGCCACTCCTGAAAAAGAGCCGGTTGTCTTTGACTCTGATGATCTGATCTTTGAAAACCTCACCACTGAGTTTAAAGAAACGAAATCGACTTCTGATCAAAGTGCAGTAGCCGCTACTCAAGCAAAAGATGTTGCGCATGTGGAAGGTGAGCTTGTTGATCTTGAGTTTGACTTAGATGAATCCTTTGCACTGGATCAAGACAAACAAGAACCGAATGCCAAAGACTCTCTCGATTGGACAACCGATCTGGCTGATGAAAACTTTGCATTACCCTCAGCCAAAGTCGCAGAACCTACGCTAGCTGCACCTGAAGTCGTACCTACAGCCACGATTGAGTCAGTGTCTGCTGTAGAATTGAATACCTCTCCAGTTGCCGGGGACTCTCCAGTTGCCGGGGACTCTCCAGCGGATCAGCTACTTTCCTCGCTTGAGTCAGAATTTCCATTCTTAAAATCAATTGATGTACATCAAACCCGACTAGATTTAGCACGTAATTATATTGCGCTGGGTGAGATTAATAGTGCACGTGAACTGTTATCTGAAGTCGCTGCACAAGGTGCTGCAACTCAGCAGACAGAAGCCCGTGAACTCATCTCAAAACTCGCTTCATAGATTCAAAGCATAAATATAATGAGGCGACTATAGTAAGTCGCCTCATTTTTACCAAAACTCTCATCGTCGTTATGGTATGTTTATGTCATTATTACACTGTAAGTTTCCATGAAACAATATAGTACGGTTAGCACTCACGCAAACGCAGAAATCTAAAGAAATCTTTTTCATCCTTTTTTTAATTCTTGACTTAAGTTATGCCAAATACATTAGCGATGCACCTTGGAATTCTTTATCTGGGCGGAACCATTGGTTGTTCAGGTTCTCCCTTGACGCCATTAGCAGCAGAGATATTTTTGCCTTGTTTAAAAACGATTATCGCCGAAGAGATTTCTCGACCATTATTATCAGATGCCGAAGCAGAATCTATTAATGCCACTCAAACAAGCTGGCATTTCTATTCTGGTGAGATTAAAGATAGCAGTGCGCTAGTCCCCGAAGATTGGGCGGATATATTGGCTATGCTCTTGCATCCCGATCAACATCACATTAAGCATTGGATCATCTTACACGGTACAGATACCCTAGCCTTTACTGCAGCATTTCTAGAGACTGCTTTGCAAGGTACTGACTTGAATGTTGTCGTGACCGGCAGCCAGTTGCCTCTGCTTAATCCTGTCGCTCTCACTCTCGATCGTGCGAGCGATGCACTTGGGAATCTAAAAACCGCATACCAAATACTTAAGAACGCACAATCGCATACACAGGGCTGGGTATGTGTTGCCTTTCATCAACAAAGTTGGGCTGCGGATACAGTGCAAAAAATTCACACCCAAGAGCTAACCGCATTCTCTGGACAAAAAGAAGAGGCTCACGGCTCGCAAATCAGCGTACACAACAATCGCCCTTACTTAACCAACCACACAAACTTTGAGTCCCTGAAAAAACAGCTATCCGCCATCAACATCCAAATCTATTACGCCTCTCCTTTACCCAGTCATACGTTGGCTGAACAACTTGAGCATATTTTAACATCAGGTGTAGAAGCAGTAATTCTGATGGCATATGGGCTAGGGAATTTTCCCGATGATTTAAGGATACATCGAGCGTTACTTGCAGCTGAGCAACGAGGTGTCATGGTCATTATCACGACACAAGTCCCTTTTGGTGGCGTGGAAACCCGCTACGCCGCAGGAAACTGGCTTTCCGCATGCGGTGTTCTATCTGCTAAAATACTGCCACTCCCTGCAATCTTTGCCAAACTGGCTTGGTTATTGATCACTGAAGCGAACTTTATTGAACGCCGCAAGAAATGGTTGGCCCTGACGGCATAACTGACAAGGATCTGGCCTGAGTGCTAAGATCTATCATCACTTCAATTGGAAACATCATTTTATGCCGCGTCTTGCTTTGGGTTTAGAGTTTTGTGGTAGTCGCTATCGTGGATGGCAAACTCAACAAGATGGGGTAATCAGCGTTCAAGAAACTGTCGAAAAAGCGCTCGCAAAAGTTGCCAACCACCCTGTGACGCTTCATGCAGCTGGACGCACAGATGCGGGCGTTCATGCCTGTAATATGATTGCACATTTTGATACCGACGCCATTCGCCCAATCCGAGGCTGGATTCGCGGTACCAATAGCGAGCTACCGCACGATATCGCCATCCGATGGCTGCAACCCATGCCAGAAGCCTTCCATGCGCGTTTTAAGGCGATTGCACGCCGTTATCGCTATGTGATCTATAACCAACCTCACCGCCCAGCATTGTTAAATGGTCAAGTGACTCATCACTATCATCCTTTGGATTTGCACCTGATGCAACAAGCGGCTCAAAAACTGGTCGGCACCCACGATTTCACCAGTTTTCGCGCAGTTGCCTGTCAATCCAATCAACCCATCCGCGATGTCAGTCATCTAACCTTGACTCGTCATGGTCAATTAATCGTACTCGATATTCAAGCCAACGGCTTCCTTCATCATATGGTCCGAAATATCGTGGGCGTACTGCTGGAAATTGGCGAAGGGCTACGTCCGATTGAATGGGTTGATGAGTTACTGGCGGTCAGGGATCGAAAAGCTGCTGGGATAACTGCCCCGCCAGATGGGCTGTATTTTATCAACGCATACTACCCTGCAGAATTTGAGTTGCCGGAAGTCACCTTAGGGCCAGTTTGGCTCAACATCGATGAATCATTGAAATAAAAAAACGCAGTGAACATCCCTATAAAACAGGACATTCACTGCGCTCTGTCAGTAGAAAGCGTCTACTGAGATCCGACTTAAACCAGTTTGTATAAAATTGCTGAGATCGAAATCAATCCGATCAGCACAACAAAAATATTGCTGACCTGACCACTATAACTGCGCATCGCCGGTACTTTATGAATCGCATACATCGGCATCAAAAACAGCAAACACGCGATTATTGGTCCGCCTAAACTCTCAATCATTCCCAAAATACTGGGATTAAGCGTCGCAACAATCCATGCCGTGACCAACATAAAAACTGCCGTAATGCGATTGAGATGAGGTAAATGAACTTCCTTTCCTCGCCGACGCAGATGCTTAATCATCATGCCATTCAGCCCCTCACGCGCACCCAGATAATGGCCCAAGAAAGACTTAGTAATGGCGATAAAAGCAATGATCGAGGCGATATAAGCAATGACTGGCGTATTAAAATGATTCGCAAGATAAGACAGAATTGAAATATTCTGCTGCTTAGCTTCCATTAAGTTGGCGGGCGTTAAACTTAAAACACAGCTAAAGACAAAGAACATCACGGTAAAGACCATCAACAGATGACTCCGCGCTAGAATCCGTGAACACTTTTCCTCAGCATGAGCACCGTATTCCCTCCGCTTAGCAACCGCAAACGCGGAAATAATGGGAGAGTGGTTAAATGAAAAGACCATCACTGGAATCGCAAGCCACAACGTCATCCAAAGGCCCTTAGCCATACCCGAACCACCTGTCATTGAGGCTTGCTCAAATGCGGCGCTACTCCAACTGGGGATGAGATAGAGTGCAAGGAGCATCAAGACAAGCACAAATGGATAAACCAGGATGCTCATGGCTTTAACAATAAACGGCTCGCCAAAGCGAATAATGGTCATTAGCCCGACAATCAAAATGAACGACAGAACAATGCGCGGTGGTGCGACCAGATGCAACTGATGGGTGATAAAGCTCTCTACGGTGTTGGTTATCGCAACGCTATAAACCAGCAATATCGGATAAATCGCAAAGAAATACAACAAAGTGATCAACCGCCCTACGCCAGAACCGAAATGCTCTTCAACCACTTCGGTAATGTCTTCACCTGGATTTTTCCCAGAAAGCACAAAACGACACAAGCTCCGATGCGCATAGAATGTCATTGGAAATGCCAGCATGGCCATGATCAAGAGTGGAATCAATCCGCCAATTCCGGCGTTTATCGGCAAAAAAAGGACACCCGCACCTATCGCGGTTCCATAGAGCCCGAGCATCCACATGGTATCGGTCTTTCGCCATGCCGCAGTGGTGTCAATCACCGAAGAAAACGAGTCAGTCTGTAAAGAACTCATTCACAATTTCCTGTATACAAAGCAATTATTTCCAAAGCATCAGAAATAAAGAAGTCATGATTGCCAATAAAGGCAATCAGCACGCAAAAAAAAGCGTTCCACATCAAACATGTGAAACGCTTAGAATTAAATATCAAAGTGTTCGCTTTAAACTGGCGACACCAGAAGTGTCGTTCCTGCTTTAAGACTCAAAACTCAATATAGAACCAATTGGTAAAAACATATTCTCTGAACGCATATTAACATACGTTCAAAAGAATTATGCACGAGACTGTTTGCGCTTACGATATTCGACTGGGGTTTCATTAGTCCAACGCCTAAATGCACGATAGAACGTACTCGGTTCAGAAAAACCCGTTAAATAAACAATTCGCTCAACACTTTCATTGGTCTGCGACAGTAAACGTTTGGCAAGCCGCGCACGGTAATCAGATAGTACTTGCTGAAAGCTGGTGTCGGCCTCGCTCAATTGCGTACGCAAACGTCTAGAAGTCGTGTTGAGACGCGCGGCAATCGTCTCCAGTGAGATTTCCCCACTTTCAAGTGTGGCCCCAATGGCGCGACGGACCTCGCCAACCAGATCAGTCCGCGCAAGCTCTTGCAGTTTCTCATTGGCCAATTGCTCATGGAGACGCAATAGCTCTGGCTCGGATTGCCAGAGCGGATATTCCATAATCTCTTGATCAAAATAAACACGAGATTCAGGTTGACCTAAATGTACAGGGCAGCCAAATAAACGTTGATATTCTTCCGCAGTTGCACCATGCGAATAAGAAAAATCAATACGTGTAAAACGAAACTTGCCTTCAGTCACGAAGTGAAAAAAACGTTGCATACTCAGCACAAAGCACTCGGTAAACTGGCGTAATGCCCGCTCATCTTTGTAGTGATAAGGTTCATTTGAAAGACAAATTTGATCACCAATCACTTGCAGCGAGCCATTTAATACGTCACTGACCAAACGCTGATAAGCAAATGCTCGCTTTAAACCTGCGCCAAAGGATGCACTACTTAAAAATAAATACTCCACCACCTGACCGCGATAAAGTGGCATGAACTCCGCTAGATGAAGTCCAAAATCCTTATCGCCTGTGATTTCCTCTGCCGCACTCCAAAACGCCACTTGAAGATGGTTTGGCGTACGTGCGGAGTCGTTGACACGGCTGATTTCAACACCCGCACGTAGCAAGATCTCATCGGCAGGAAATCCAGCGCGCCGCATTCCTTCATATACCATCTTAAATAGAATGGCAGCATCAGTCTGTACACTCTGCATGACACTATCCTCTATACAGCTACTTCAAATCTGAATTTTTATTCGACAGCCTGATCTCACTAGGCACTGCTCTGTATGAGCAGTAAGACAAATGATGTCGTCATTTGGCGAACAAGCATGTCGTTCTTGTAAGATTCCTAAGATCGCTCCGATCCAATCTCATGTATCATATCATTTATATTAAAGGGTTAATGATGAAAAAGCATGGATCAAAAGCATGCTTTCTTTGACTTTATACCCTTTAAGTTAACCTCATCGGTACAAAGCATGCCTTGTACCTCAGGCATAAAGCTTATTTTATAAGTGGTCAGATCATTATATGACCTTAACCAATTGCTTAAGCCACTAAAGAAAGGAATGCCCATGTCCCTAAAAATAATTCAGCGTATGACCCGAATTGGGTTCATCCTGACACCAATCGCCTTAAGTGGCTGTTATAGCTTTGTGCATACTTTTTCCTTTTCGACAGATATAAATGGAAAACCGATCAGTGCTTTGCAAGCTTGCCTTGCGCAGAGCCATCTACAAAGCCCGGTTCCAGCGGGTAAAACCATCGAAACACCACATTACACCTTGATCACCCTACAAAAAAATGGCGAAGATATCAAAGCAGGTGAAATGTGCATCATAGATAAAGCAAAAAATACTGTCGAAATTACTGCAATTGATGATCTACAGTTTTTGCCAGTTGCACTTTCTGGTCGCTAAAAACACCATTAAGGCGATAAAGTGAAGCAATCGTCAAAGAAAAACGTTTGCTTTGTTGCGTATGCGCGTACGAACGGCTAAAATATCGTCCTTTCCGAATAGATGACGCGCGTATTTTTCTGTATCGAAATCGATTTGATCAGAATCAAAGCAACCGTCAAACCATGTAGAGCGAATATGTCCAACAAAGAAGAGCTGATCGAGTTTGAAGGCGTCGTCACTGAAACCTTACCAAACACCATGTTTCGTGTACGCCTTGAAAACGACCACGAAGTGATTGCCCACATCTCTGGAAAAATGCGTAAGCACTATATCCGCATTTTGACTGGCGACTCTGTAAAAGTTGAAATGACTCCTTACGACTTAACCAAAGGTCGTATTACTTACCGCGCACGCTAATTCAATAGCCTGACGTCTCCACTCAGAGTGGGAAAGAGAATGTCTATTATTGAATATTGAACTTGCAGGTAACCATAAAAAAAGCCGCTATTTCAGCGGCTTTTTTGCGTCTCACGAGTCTTAAGCAAGTGCTTTGAGCACTGCTTCACCCATCTCTTGCGTGCCGATCTTAGTCATGCCTGCAGACATGATATCACCAGTACGTAAACCTTGGTCCAGAACCGCTCCAACAGCCGTTTCAATCGCTTTTGCGGCCACTTCTTGCTTAAAGGTATAGCGTAGCATCATCGCAACAGACAGAATCGTCGCCAGCGGATTGGCAAGGTTCTGACCAGCAATATCCGGTGCACTACCATGACAGGGCTCATACATGCCTTTGCCCTGTTCATCCAAACTCGCAGAAGGCAGCATGCCGATTGAACCCGTCAACATTGCCGCTTCATCAGACAGAATGTCACCAAACAGATTACCCGTGACCAATACATCAAACTGCTTTGGATTCTTGACCAACTGCATTGCTGCATTATCTACATACATGTGTGAAAGCTGAATTTCTGGATACTCTGCTGCGGCCAGATCAGTCACCGTTTGCTTCCACAGTTCAGTGACTTCAAGGACATTAGCTTTATCAATTGAGCACACTTTACCGCCACGCAGTTTTGCCATGTTAAAGGCGACTTTGGCAATGCGTTTAATCTCGCTCTCAGCATAAACATCAGTATTAAAACCCTGTTTCTCACCGTTTTCCAACGTACGAATACCGCGAGGTTGGCCGAAGTATATCCCACCGGTCAACTCACGGACGATCAGAATATCCAAACCCGCTACAATTTCAGGCTTCAAACTGGATGCATCTGCAAGTTGGGGATACAAAATTGCTGGACGAAGATTAGCAAACAGGTTCAGCTCACTGCGAATCTTTAGCAAACCACGCTCAGGACGAATGGAACGCTCAATCGTATCCCACTTTGGCCCACCAACTGCACCAAGCAGAACTGCATCCGCTTTTTTAGCCGCATCGAGGGTGACATCTGGTAGAGGAACACCGTGCGCATCAATCGCAGCACCGCCCAATAAACCATGGGACCATGTATAACCGAGCGCAAATTTTTCATTCACACGAGCCAATACCAGTTCAGCCGCTGCCATGATTTCAGGGCCAATACCATCACCCGCCAAAATTAGAATATGTTGAGACATGTAGAAATCCACTTAAGAACTAAATGTTAAAAAACGTGATAAAACGAAATTCAATTTCAAAAAAACAATTATTTGATTTTTTGCTCGACGAAACTTGAGGTACCGGCTTGGAAATCATAGCTACGGCAGAAACGTCGTGAAAGCTGATTGTTATCCAGCAAATCGATGCACAGTGGCGCAGGGCCAGCCAAACTCAAAAGACTCCCCGACTGCTCACGTGATTGCCGATAGAGATTTAAGTCATAGCGATGACCTGCTCTAAACCGATGTGTCACACTAAAATTCTCAACACGTGAACGCGTAATCGGAAAGAACTGAACATCTACATCATGCGGCGCGGAACTCAAGGCAAGATAATACTGTGAGCTATAGCTAGTCGGCGACTCAAAACGAAGAACAGCGTCGGTTTTACTACGTTCAGTCGGCTCTCCGGTCACGGTGTTCAAGAGTTGCACACCATTCAACGCCACAAACTGACACCCTACGCCACCAGCACAATGCACAGATGCAATACCCGAGGAATCAATGTTAGCGTTATTTAAACTCGGCATCATCCAAACAGGCTTCGTCTCAAGTTCCTTATACGACTGGCACGCGGACAGACTCAGCATAAAGGGTACAACCGACATTATCACAGCAACTTTGACTAGCGATGGCATAACATGTTGCACTGCTTTTTTTTGACTCTGCGCTATCGGTTGCCGATTGCTCCGTACAGCCATTTTATTACCGCTCCATATGTCGCACACCCATGTGCAGATGTGAACGAGTGCAGCGCAGTACGCTACACTCATCATTATCTGCAAGAGTATACGCTATACAATACTCATACATGAAGCGTATTAAACACCCACGGACGCGCGGACTTGGCTTTTTCTTCAAAAATATGAATAGCATCACTATCTTGCAGAGTTAAACCAATTTCATCGAGACCATTTAAAAGGAAATGCTTACGGAATGCATCTACTTCAAACGCGTGAATTTGACCGTTCGGACGAATCACTTCCTGTTTTTCCAGATCAACTGTCAACTGATAACCTTCTTCAGCCAATGCTTCTGCAAAAATAACATCCATTACATCTTCTGCAAGAATGACAGGCAGCATGCCGTTATTCAAACAGTTATTGTAGAAGATATCGGCAAATGATGAGGCAATCACAGTACGGAAACCGTACTCTGCCAAGGCCCAAGGAGCATGCTCACGGCTAGAACCACAACCAAAGTTCTGACGTGCAATTAAAATACTCGCCCCCTGATAACGCGGTTGATTCAGCACAAACTCGGTATTCAACGGACGGATACTATTATCCTGCCCAGGAAACCCTTCATCAAGATAGCGCCACTCATCAAACAAGTTCACACCAAAGCCCGTACGTTTAATGGACTTCAAAAACTGCTTGGGAATAATTTGATCGGTATCAACGTTGGCGCGATCAAGCGGCGCAACAATGCCCGTTTCCACAATATAAGGTTTCATATTCTACTCTCTCAATAACAATGACTTAACAAGCCGCTCAGAAGGTACGGACATCAACAAAATGTCCAGCCAATGCCGCAGCAGCAGCCATTGCCGGGCTCACCAAATGTGTGCGTCCACCATTCCCCTGACGACCTTCAAAGTTACGATTACTGGTCGATGCACAGTGTTCACCGGACTGTAACTTATCGGCATTCATCGCAAGACACATAGAGCAGCCCGGTTCACGCCATTCAAATCCTGCAGCGGTAAACAGAGTATGTAAGCCCTCTTCTTCCGCTTGCTTCTTCACCAGACCCGAGCCTGGAACAACCATAGCCTGCTTGATAGTGCTCGCCACTTTACGCCCTTGAATCACCGCAGCAGCAGCCCGTAAATCTTCAATACGAGAATTGGTGCAAGAGCCAATAAAGACGCGATCCAATTGAATCTCGGATAGTGCCTGACCTGGGGTTAAGCCCATGTATTGGTAAGCACGCTTCATTCCGTCTTGTTTCACGGGGTCATTGGTCGATTCAATCAGCGGCAAAGTTTCACTGACCGCAATCACCATCTCAGGAGATGTGCCCCATGACACCTGGGGTTCGATGCTCTGCCCATCCAGCTCAACAACCGTATCAAACACCGCATCCGCATCACTATGCAAAGTATTCCAATAGGCTACTGCTTGATCCCACTGCTCGGCTTTCGGTGCAAATGGCTTATCTTTGAAATAGGCAATGGTTTTGTCGTCCACGGCAACCATACCCACGCGGGCGCCCGCTTCGATCGCCATATTGCACACGGTCATACGACCTTCCATCGACATATCGCGGAAAACTTGTCCACCAAATTCAATCGCATGGCCATTACCACCCGCAGTACCAATTTTACCGATAATCGCAAGAACGACGTCTTTAGGGGTAACTCCTGCACCTAAGACACCATCGACACGGACCAACATATTTTTTGATTTCTTCTGAATCAAACACTGAGTCGCAAGGACATGCTCTACCTCAGAGGTACCAATCCCATGGGCCAAACAGCCAAAAGCACCATGCGTCGCAGTATGAGAGTCACCGCAAACCACTGTCATACCCGGTAACGTCAACCCTTGCTCAGGGCCCACCACATGCACAATCCCCTGACGGATATCATTGATATCAAATTGCACCACATCAAAGGTTTTGCAGTTATCATCTAACGTCTGAACTTGGATACGCGATACTTGATCTTGGATACCCGCAATCCCTTCAGCACGTTCGGCCTTGCTGGTTGGTACATTATGATCTGGCGTGGCAATATTGGCATCCAAACGCCAAGGCTTACGATGCGCAAGCTGCAAGCCTTCAAAAGCTTGAGGACTGGTAACTTCATGCAAAAGCTGACGATCAATATAAATCAAGCATGAACCATCATCTCGCTGCTTAACCAAATGGTCGTCCCAAAGTTTGTCATATAATGTCTTTGCGGTCATGTTCACTACTCTTCATCTGTTGCCTTGCTCATGATAGAGCCGGGATGAGCACATCATAGCGTGTGTTATTCAATAAAACTAATTTATCATTTTTATAATTAGTAAAACTTTATGGAATGAATTATAGTCAATTCATCTCCACTCAAAACTGACGTCCCATGAATACAGCCGCGCTGCAAGCCTTTGTGACCGTGATGCAAATGGGTTCGGTATCCCGTGCGGCAGATAAACTTTTTCTGACCCAGCCTGCGATCAGTAAACGCTTACGCATTCTTGAAGAAGAGTTTGGTGTGGCACTGTTTACCCCTATTGGGCGCGGGATTCAACCGACTCAGGCGGCTCAAGATCTCTTACCACGTGCGAAACGTTGGTTATTGGATTATGAGGAAATCAAACACGCACTCAGTCACGCCCAAAATCAAGTCGGCGGACTACTCCGTATCGGCACAAGCCATCATATCGGCTTACACCACCTCCCAAATCCACTCAAAGCATTTGTTCAGGCCCATCCAGAAGTAGAACTTGACGTGCACTTTGTCGATTCCGAACAAGCTCATCAAGCGGTTCTTGCGGGTGAATTAGAATTGGCTTTCTTGACACTGCCCCCTATTGCCGATGAGCGACTGGAGTACCTTGAAGTCTGGGCTGATCCGTTGGTCTTTGTTGCCGCACCCTTTCATCCGCTAGCGCAGCAAAGTCTAACCCAAACCCGATTAACCCTTGCCGATCTGACCCAACATGCTGCGATTTTGCCAGCAGCAACCACCTATACCAGCCAAATTACCTTAGACGCTTTTCATCAAGCAGGGTTGAGTCTAAAAACAAGCATGAGTACAAATCCTCTGGACTCGATTCGTATGCTCGTTTCAATTGGTCTGGGTTGGTCGGTTTTACCCCGAACCCTTGTCGACGATGATTTGACGGTCTTGAGCATCGACCAAGTACAGCTCAATCGTACGCTGGGCATGGTCTGGCACCCTAAGCGCACCCTATCCAAAGCCGCAAGCATTTTAAAACACGAGTACTTCAACGCTTCGCACAATGTATGATTTTTTTGAAAGACATTACGGAAATGTTTGGATAAGATCACGCTGCGCAAAATTGGCCATTTTTTTACACGAGCCATCTTTTTATTTATTGTCCGAACACTTTAGACTTGAGATGTGATCAGGTCATGCTATAAGTAGTCGGCTGATGGTGTGATCATGATGTGCGACTCTAATCACTTTACAGACATCACGGCGCAGTAATAACGACTTATTGTCTTTTTATTCATTATATTTATACCCTTTGAGTTGAGTGGCAATGCCTGAATTTCAAATCTCCACAGCGACACTGGCAATGCGTGCTTACGCGAATGCGGCAATGAAAGGTATTCTTTTACCCCTTTTCATCTGTACGGCATTACAAGCACAAGCTGCGGATAGTGACTTTCAAGCTGCGCAAAGAGCTGCGCAATCAGGCAATCTGACGGCGCTAGATATGTATCGCCAGCAGATGCAAGACAGCGTACTTGCCCCTTATCCAGAATATTGGCAACTCAATAAAGATCTCGTCTTACAGCCCGCAGATGCGATTCGTGATTTTGCGGATCGTTATCCAAATGCGGCGATCAGTGAAAAACTACTCGGGGATTACATCGAGGCAAAAGCACGTGCCGGTGATTACGCATCCATCCGCCAAGTTGCATCCCGCCTGACCAATCCCGACAGTGATGAAAGCTGCGCAGTCGCTCAAGCCACGGCAACAGGGGGTGATGTACTCGCCTTGTCATCATTACGCAATGATGTCTGGCTAAAAACCGGTAAAATATCTGACCTTTGCTCAACCATTGCCGATCAACTGCTCAGCAGTCCTTTAATCAGTGATGATGATCGTGTGCAACGACTCCGCACAATGCTTCGAGCCGGTTTAGTCAATCGCGCACTGCCCGTAGCGAGTCGTTTAAATATTCCTTTAGATGCCAGCAAACTCGCAAGTATTGCGACATCGCCTTCGATTTACCTCGCAAGTGCACCAATTGTGACACTCCAAGATCAAATGTATTACTTTTATGCGCTGGGGCAATTGGCTACAGATAATCCAGACGCAGTGAATGATCAGCTGACACGCGATCAAAGTCGCCTCCCTCCTGCAACATTGCAATATGGCTACCGAATTCTTGCGATGGCTTATGCAACTAACATCATGAAATTTGGCTTTGATCAGCGTGTCGTCACTTGGTTTGATCGCAGCGTGGGCATGCCCTTTAGTGATGAAGAAGCCGAAGCCTACGCTCGTACCGCTATACGTTTTAGTCAATGGAATAGCCTACTGCGCGCATTAGACGCGATGGGCATCGAAAAACAAAATGAACGGATTTGGCGCTACTGGTTTGCACGCGCTACAGAACAACGCGGCGATGCGCAGGGCAAGCAAGTTTCTAAAACATTTTATACCGCACTCGCCACGGACGATGACTACTACGGACTACTCGCTCGCGATAAACTGGGGCTGGCATTCAATGAGCTTCCCCCTAGTTACCAGCCTTCTTCCGCTGACTATCGCCGTATGCAGAACGATATCCACTTCCAGCGTGCATTTGCCCTGCGTGCGATCAATGCTGATCCGCAGTACGCAAACCGAGAATGGAACTGGGCCGTTCGCCAAGCCTCGCTTAAACAAGACGATGGCATGATTTTGGCGGCGGCAGACCAAGCCAACAAAATCAGTTGGTTTGACCGCGCCATCTACGCTGCAGAACGTACATCGACACTGCACAATGACCGTCTGCGTTATCTCACCCCATTTCGCGATCTCACCGAAAAATACAGCAAGCAAATCGGACTTGATCCAGCTTGGGTATATGGCCTAATCCGTCAAGAAAGTCGTTTTGTCATTAACGCACGCTCCAATGTTGGTGCTGGCGGCCTAATGCAAGTTATGCCATCCACAGCACGCTGGGTTGCTGCACGGATTGGTGAACCTTTCCGCGCGGCACAGCTCGGCGATATGGATACTAATATTCGCTATGGGACGTTCTATTTGAACCATATTTTTGGTCAATTGGGTGGACAGGCTGTCTTGGCCACCGCAGGCTATAATGCCGGACCATTACGCGCAAAACGCTGGCAGCCGCCAAGCTCTCCGCTTGCAGCTGACCAATATACCGAGACCATTCCCTTTTTAGAAACCCGCGACTATGTAAAAAAAGTCATGACCAATGCCGTTCATTATGGTCTGATTTTCAACCAAGGACAGCAGTCCTTAAGTGCTCGAATGGGGACCATTGCCGTTCAAAATGGTCAGGAGATCGTCGGGCCCTGATATTTCAGTGATTTAAGACCCTCTGATGCAACACATGAACCGTCAATAAAACAATATTGGCGTTCGGAGATTACGGTTTAAAAACAGGGTGATGAGAAGTGTACTGTTCATCAACAAACCCTTGCTACTGTTTAACAATGACATATCTTAGAATACGCATAGAAGTTGAGACCACACAAATCGAACGGAACGCGACAAGGAGGTCTGCGAACTATGCGTGATAGGTGTAATGAGACCTGGTGCTATATGCGACAAATTATGCAGCAAGCTTTGCAAACATCTATGCATCGACACGTGCAAATACTTAGGCGAGAGGTAATGAGGTTTTTTTTGCATAACAATCCACTGTTCGTCACTCAAGGCTTAATCACAGAGCAACCGCTGCTGTCGATCGGTCAGATGATTGCGCGCATCCATAACTCATTCGACCCTTTCAAAGAAGGTATGCGGACTCACGCCTTATATCTTTTATTCATTAGCATGTTGTGTGGTTTGGTCACGATTAAAGCCTATGCTGAAGATAACAATCAAAATACACCATCAAACTTTACCCTGATCATCACCATGACCCCAGCAGCCTGTGCGCTGGATCCTGAATTACAAAAACTGCGCCAATGTCAGGATGGATTCACCCTTACGATTTCAAGCTTACAGGCCGAATGGCCCAATGGAAAACGCCTAGAGAACTGTAGCCGAGAACCGACTAACCTCTCGCCGCTGCAAGAGCGTGTGGTAGAGCGTGTGATGCCGGATAAACAATTGCGGGATGAAGACTGGCAGCGTAATGGTTCGTGTACAGGGATGACCCCCAATGTATACTTCCGTACCATCGCCACCTACGCAAAACGTTTGGTTGTACCACCAGAACTGGCGACACCGCGCGATACGGTATTGGCTAAGAGTTTTATTATCAATCGACTCCAGCAACTCAACCCTGGATTGACAGAGAAAAGTTTGCTGTTACGTTGCACGCCCTATGCAGGTCATGAACTGCCAATCCTGACGACTGTACGCTCATGCTACAACAATCAAGGTCAATACGATGCGTGCTTTGCAGCACCGAAATCAAATTGCCCTGCCAATGTTATCATCCATGGGGCGCCATAAAAGCGGCCCATGCAAATCTGCATACTTTAGTAAAGAACCTACACCTTTAAATCGTGCGATAAAAACTCACATTCCGAAACTCATGTGCCTCATCCAGATCAGGCCATGTAGAGGCGCTACGCTCGCCTTCTTTGACATACTTTGCATGGCTAAAGTTTTTGACCCGCGAATCAGCAACCCATACCTCATGCCCAAAACGCAAGAACTCATCCAAGAAGAAGCGATTACTCTGGTCATAGAGCACATCGGCGGCCAGCAATACATCAACCTGCCCTTGCAAGGCATAAAGATCATCCAGATACTCAAGTTCAACACCATTGAGTAAGGCATTCTCACGGCAAGCCGCTAAGGACACTTGATCAATGTCACAGGCGATCACCCGCGCCGCACCCGCAAGCTTCGCTGCAATCGCAACCACACCCGACCCTGCCCCAAAATCAAGGACTGTCTTACCGCGTACCCGCTCCGGCTCAGCCAGTAACCACTGCGCCATCGACAAACCCGATGCCCAACAGAAAATCCAATAAGGCGTTTCATTCCAGATCCGCCGGATGACCTCGTCATCCATTTTCTCGGTTGGCAAATTAGGCGGGATCAACCATAGCTCAAGTAAAGTCTCAGGCAACACCTGACGCGACAACCCTGCATCAGGGATGACCGCGTGCAATGCATCAAGAAGATGTTGAGGCGCTAAAGACATATAAGTTAAGCTGAAGCGAGGGCTTTTTCAGCAGCTTCTACCGTTTGACGAATCAAAGTCGTGATGGTCATCGGTCCTACACCACCGGGAACCGGCGTATACGCGCTGGCAATCTGTTCTATACCAACCAACTCGATATCCCCGACGCCGCCGCCTTCACGTGGGTGGAAACCGGCATCGACCACTACAGCGCCAGCCTTAATCCAATCTTTTTTAATCAACTCTGCTTTACCGACGGCACCGACTACGATATCGGCTTGCTTCACCAGTTCAGGTAAATTCTTGGTGCGTGAATGACAAATTGTCACCGTGGCATTGGCAGCAAGCAGCATCATCGCCATCGGTTTACCCAAGATTGCACTACGTCCAACTACAACTGCATGTTGGCCTTCGATTTGAATCTTGTTTTCAGTCAAGAGCGTCATGATGCCTTGTGGCGTTGCTGAGCCATACGCCGGCTCATCCATGCTCATACGACCAAAGCCAAGGCAGGTTACCCCATCCACATCCTTTGCCAATGCAATTGCATCAAAACAGGCGCGCTCATCGATCTGTGCAGGAACGGGGTGCTGCAATAAAATTCCGTGCACATCTGGATTGGCATTCAATTTTTCAATTTCAGCCAAAAGTTGTTCAGTCGTGGTCGATTGTGGCAACTCGACTTTAAGCGATTGCATACCAACACGTGCACAAGCATTCCCCTTCATGCGCACATAGGTTGCAGACGCACCGTCATCGCCGACCAGAATCGTTGCTAAAATTGGAGTACGGCCTGATTTTTCTTTTAATGCGGCGACACGCACCTTTAAATCCGCTTCAATTTGTCCTGCAAGCGCACGACCATCTAGCAACGTTGCCATGAAAAACTCCAATAAGCTCAAAATTTGGAACGTATAATACCGCATGCGGCTCACGATTTAATGCGATTCTGGTGCGAAGGTTGTTTTTTTGGACGATTTTAGACAAGGAGTCCCTTGTTTTTTTGAGATCTCCTGCTAATATGTGCCTCCTTGGCTGGATAGCAAAATGGTTATGCCGCGGATTGCAAATCCGCTGACGCCGGTTCGATTCCGGCTCCAGCCTCCAAAGTTTTGATTTTAGTGTTGAATGAAAATTCAACATAAAAATCGGTGGCAAAAAACCCATCTGCCCAGATGGTGAAATCGGTAGACACAAGGGATTTAAAATCCCTCGCCTTCGGGTGTGCGGGTTCAAGTCCCGCTCTGGGCACCATTTTATAGTTCAGACTCGTTCAAAGCAGTTCACAACTAGATAAAAAATAAAGACTTATTTCAAATAAGCAAATCACAGTAGTTCGCAGTAGTTCATTTTAATCCCTCTTCTATTGCGGTATGTTATACGGTATAAAGCATTTACTGCAAAACAGATACCGTAAAAAATGCCAAAACTCGTTGTACCTCTAACAGACCCCCAAATAAAAAAAGCCAAGTACGATAGCACTGGCTCTAATAAGCTACGTGACGGTGGTGGACTCTTTTTACTACTCGACAAAAATGGTAGCAAATATTGGCACATGGACTATACGCGCCCCGTGACCAAAAAAAGAAATACGCTGGCATTCGGAATATATCCTTACACCACACTAGCTAAAGCAAGAGAACTTCGTGATAGCGCACGAAAATTAATTGCTCAAGGCTTAGACCCTTCTGATCAGAAAAAGCAAGATGCAGCAGAAGCACAAATTAGTTTAAATAATAGTTTTGAAGCCATTGCTTTAGAGTGGCTTGAACGGCAGCAGATAGCAGATGTAACCAAGAATAAAGCTTTATACTTATTGAAATTCGCTTTTGCAGGCTTTGGTAAAAAGCCTATCCGAGATGTTCTACCTATTGACGTTCTAAAAGTTTGCCGTGCAGCAGAAGCCGAAGGACATTTAGAAAAAGCTCATCGCATTAAATCAAAATGTAGCCAAGTATTCAGATATGCCATAGCATCTACAATCCTAGAAACTGACCCAACTCGTGATTTACGTGGAGCATTAAAATCTGTCGAAGTCACACATCATGCCGCTATTATTGACCCGCTTCAAGTAGGTCAACTACTAAAAGCCATTGATAATTATTCAGGTCAACTCGTCACTATCGCAGCCCTAAAACTTGCCCCTCTGACCTTTGTTAGACCGGGGGAATTAAGAGCAGCTAAGTGGGCAGATATAAACCTAGAAAAAGGTTTATGGAGCTACACGCCACCTAAGACGAAAAAGCAAACCAAAGTTGAACTGATCGTACCGCTATCCACACAGGCACTTTCAATATTGAAAGATATGCATCTTCTTTCGACCAATAGTGAATATGTCTTCCCTTCCCTTTACACCAATCTAAGATGCATGTCCGAAGGTACAATTAACCAAGCCTTAAGACGCATGGGCTACGGCAAAGACGAAATGTGTGGTCATGGCTTTAGAGCAATGGCACGTACCATCCTTGAAGAAGTCTTAGAGTATCCAATAGAGATCATAGAACAACAGTTAGGGCATCAAGTCCGTGATATGCACGGCAGAGCATACAATCGAACTAGGCACTTAGATAAACGTAAGGATATGATGCAAGCATGGGCTAACTATCTCGACTCAATAAAATCTATATAATAATCAACAACGAATAGGAACCCCTAAAAATCAAACTCAAGCTAAAAATATTGATTTGCTAGTCAATCTCTATCAAATATTGATTAAATACACTGTATTTAATTGATTTATTAAGAATCAACTTGTTTGTATTATTGAAAATTTAGATTGGTAAAAATTAAATTTATTACACAATATCAATTGGTTACTATATAATAAATTTAAATTTTGAACTTTTCAGCACAAAATTATTATATAAATTAAACTCTTAATGTGCATATAGTATTGAATATCAGGTCATAAATCATCGTTAACCGCACCGCCCACCCTAACAACTCAAACGTATTTATATACAGGTATCAAAAAGGCTCATAGAAGCCCTAGATTTGATTTAAATGAATAAGGTGGTCATTCGCCACTCTTTTGTGTAGGTGGCTCTAATAGGCGTGCTGGCTCAATCTTTAACGCTTCAGCTAATCGATGAATATTCAAGATAGCAATGTTTCTATTCCCACGTTCAATATCCCCTAAGTAACTTCGAGCTAATCCACTGACTAGAGCAAGTTTTTCTTGAGATAGTGGCGGAGTCATTTGTAGTCTTAATTCTCGTACTCGATCCCCAAAAGCTTTTAATTTTGCTTTGTCTGAATCTTCCATTGTCATATCCCTGCAAATAAAAGCATGGTATGGCTACCCGTTCTTTCAGGCTACGCTGTATAAAGACACCCTTTTTATGGACACCCTATTTAATTACACCTGTTTTAAGTGACATTATTTAAATTTTAGAATATGATCCTTCTTGAAAAATAACGGTCTTTGGGAGGACATATGAATAAATTATCTAGTTTGATATTTGGTGTGGTTTTAACAGTTCTAGTTAGTGAGCATGCAGTGGCAGATCAAGCTCCCCCACCCGCTGCTCCACTTGAGCAAGGTGCTGGGGTAACAGAGAGTATGAAAAAACAGAAGAAGTTTTTAGCCTCTATGGTAGAGATGGTTCGCTCATACGGATATCGCTGCGATTCAATTAGTGGTGTTGTGCCATTTGCATTTAGTAAGGGCTATAACTTGTGGTGCAATCATTCCGACTATCATTATGAAATAGCGGATAAGGGCGGTGAATGGGTTGTGACGATTGATTAAAAGGATTTGATAATGAATCTACGATTAGCACTCCCCTTCGCTTGCTTGGTATCGATGACCGCATGTTCTGACCGTAATGAGAGCACTCAAACAACAAGCAATGACAATACATCTAATAGCTATGCTTCTGCTGTAAATACAGTGGCTGCACCAAAAGAACCAACGTTATCGCAGCTTGTTACACCAAATGATGTGTGCAAGCTATTTGCTACATTGAGCATGCCTACGCCCCAAGGTTGGGTGGATGATACCAGTGGTAGTGATACATCATTTGGGTGTATTGGAGATCCTATCTTTATAGGAGATCAAGCCGAAGGTGCAAGCAATCCTAACTCAGTTGAGTCTGCTGCTGTTGGAAGTGCAGTTGATGTGAAAGGTATAATGGTTGCCATGTGGATTCGTAATCGTGATGAATCTGACCAAGCTGTAAAGGTGTTCTTAAATAAGAGCACTGCTGTATTGAAGAGCACTGTGAAAGTTAATCATTTACCTAAAAAGATTGTTCAAGCGATACAAGATAATAGCAATATTAGTGCCGAGATACATGGTATCAATATCCAAGTTAAGTATGAGGAATGGACAAGTGGTCGAGGATATACTACTTATTTTATTATCGGGCAAGACCCTAATAATTAAACTAATGCACTGTTTAAGTTATGCTCCTTAGACTAGGAGCATTTTTAATGCAAATTAGTCTGTTTTATTTTTACCATTCACCTTTCTAAAATTTAAACATTCATTTCAAACATGACTCACATCACCTAATTGCAAATGCTATACGCACTATGGTTTTGAGATGCTCAGAGTTCTCCCCTAATGTATCTTTAAGATCTTCGGCTATTCTTAGAAGCTTATCTCGCTGTGTATTCAAAAGCCCACTATAACCACCGTATATCAAATGGAATCTAAAAAGGTTGCATATAGTAAATGTTTCAGAACCTTTCTTAGTTTTTGGGCATAATAAGTACTTCCCACCCCCCAAATCCTGAACATCTATATGATCCAAATAAACATCAAAAATTGGATGCACGATCTTATATCTGGCAGACGAACGAGGCAGTCTTGTGAATGAACGACTAACAGGTACCAACACATCAGTTTGATGTTTGAACTGATTGCATTCCTTACAAGATGCAGCTAAGTTTTTAGGCTCAAGCAAAAATCTTGAATAGCCTTCTTTATATAGAATATGTTCTATATCCCAGATAGCATGATGGTTAGATGCGTAATAATGATAACAGTAGCAGCACCTATTGGATTGAACTCTGATATAATGATCTTTGATTTTTGATTTTAAAGCAACGAACTCTGTATCTGTACATGCCCATCCCTTCCCTTGGTTTATATGATCACTTATATATTGATTTTCTTGATGAGAGAATGTCACATGAGCAATCACAATGGCACCTCCTTTACTGCCATGAAATTACCCATCTGTTTAATTAGAACCGCCGCCGTATCACTAGCATCAAGATTATCAACAAGTTTAAATAGCATCCGAATTTTTTCTTTTTCTTCTTCTTCAAAACTAACGAATTTATCATCTATAATCATAGCAATATAATTCATTGCCAGTCGAATTAAATATTCATTATTATAGCCTGGATAACCAAAAACCTCTGCAAGTTGGACATCTGCCGAACATTTATAAGAATCAGCTCTATGCAAAATGTCCGTCTCCAAGTCCAAAATAAAACCATTATCATTACGCAACCCAGAGACTATTTGAGGGGAATGTGTCGCAATTATGAAATGACATCCCTTATAATGACTGAAGTACTTTTGCAATACATACATAAAGTCCAATTGCCATTCAGGATGAAAGCTAATTTCAGGCTCATCAATACAAACTAAAGCATTATTCTCAAGAAAAACTGCCAAGGTTAAGAATATGCCAAGGAAAGAAATTTGCCCAGAACTTAAATCTGCTAGACCGATTCTGCTTTTAGTTTTTTTTTCATAAAATGATATTTTAGAAATACGTAAAACATTAATCTCGACCAGATAGATAAATAAATCTTTTGTTGAGCGAAGAAAGCTACTAAATCCATGACGAGATTCAATATTTACTGAAAAATTCTTATCCCTTGTCAAAAAAAATTCAATAAATTCAACCCTGATATTTCTGGGAACATCCTTCAATTTCGCTGGTTCATAGAAGAAGGAGGAGGAGCTATCTATCTCCTCTGATGTTTTAGATCCATAAATTTCATCAAAATATTGATCAAAAACTACTGAATTAATATTATAGGACACATTAAAATTTTCTGTTAACCCCAAGTGAGACAATATTCCCGATATAGCTTTGAAATTATATCTTACAAAATAATCCTCCAAAGCAATATAGTCAAAAATACGTTCTAAATGCAAGAAATCAGTTTTGAATAGAGGATTTCTTGTTGATAAAGGTCGCTTAGCTCGATCTATTTTATTTCTTGGACTATAAAACAAATAGCTTGTATTAATATCTGAAACTCTTGGAAACTTATCATTAGCTCCAGTAGAAATAGCAATTATCTTAGACGGTGGATAATATTGATAACGATCGGCACTTTTCTTGAAATCAGTAATAACAGATGCAAGCAACCGACTCTTCCCAGATGAATTTTTCCCTACTAATAGTGTAAAAATATTATCATCATTACTAACATATTTAGATAACTCAAGAATCTTAAAGTCCCCTCTATTTTTTACATCCTTATTAACAATCTGAAACCTCATATCCCCTTTTACTCCCTAAATTTATTTAACTTTTGCTTGACCCTATTGATAGCTCACAATTAAATATTTATTTTTATATATAAATCATAATACTTAGACTATTTAAACATAAAAACAGTCTTATCTGCATGCCACACAATACTCACTTAGATCAATTACCACCAAACATCATTAATCTTTGGAAACAGGAAAACAATCTGCATAACCCTTATAAAGCTTATGAATTCTTTCCATCATTTGCGGGACTCCTGTCAAAATAATAAACATTTGAGCTACCATTGCCAGCATACCATTAGAGTTTTTTAATACTTGTTCCAATAGACCGAGTGGATATCCTTCGGAGTGCCTATTTCTAGCATGAAGCCCCGCATGTATAAATGAGCTACTTGGCTTCCAAGAGTAATGTTTAATTTCAAGCAACTTTTCTAAAAGATGCTGTGGTGCTTTCCCCTCAATTTGCTTGAGCATGTCACCTAGCATCGGCAATTTATTCGCCTTATTTTCCGATTCTATTGTCAATTCATTTGAAATGATTTCTATTGATGCATCCAAAGCAGCATAAAGACACCATATACTTCTAACCAAAGATTCATATTGAAGCCTTATTAAGCAAATTGCAGAAGTGAAGCAGTCAGATGTTAATAGAACTGTAAAGCTAATAGCATGTTCTAACGAAATCTCACACATAACTCTGCTCGTTACAATCCTTTTAGACTGATCAAAAGTGCTCAACGACAACAAATCTATGATCTCATTTTGGAAATGAACAGATTTATTTAGCAAATTTTCAAATTCTAATGTAGTAATACTCATCAATCGTTTTTCAAAGGACTTTAAAAGGATAATAATTCAATCCTAACGAGATAGGCAATAGTCTATTCTTTTCTCATTCAGAATCCTGAATTAGCGCCCTTCTCACTCTTTTTTGGAACTAACCAAACAAAGACAACTTAGTAAGGGAAGTCATGTATTTCAAAAAAATTGGATATTACTATAATAGTTTTGATAGCTATCTCTTTACAGAGCTAGTTATTTCAAGACTTCCTATATTACAAACATGACATCGACATCTAAAGCCTTTACACATATTTCAAATAGAGACCAATAATTAAAAGTGCAATTGCTGCAATATAAGATAGATGTCTAATTTTCTTTGAATCTTGGTCCTCCAACTCCTGAAAGCTATTAAAAATAGCATCTGCTGTCTTATCATATAGTTCTGAGTTTTTAAATAGTGTTCCAATGTAACCAATTAAAATCGATAAATAGATAATGGCAGACCCAATTTTAGAATGACTTGATTCATCTATAAAACCAATGAAGAGTATTGACAATAAAAAAACATCTAAGTAAGTAAATTTAATTAGTTTATATGAAAAATACTTCATTTTATTAAATCCTCAAAACAACTTAAGATTAAATTAGCTCTTTACCCAAAGATAAAGAGCCAAGGGATATCAAAAACATGGTGTTGCATTTGTGATAACACCCACTCTGTTTGGTAAGGCATCATCAGGGTTGCAATTTGCCCCACCCATAAGAATAAATGACTCCATCGCCCCCATCACGCCATAGTCACCGCCCAGAACACCACTATCTTGAATCCAGCCGCCAAATACATCATCTACAGCCTTCTCATATTGTCCCTGTTGAAGACTAGTTGCTGCATTGTTCAAATTCCTAAGCGCAGAATCAAGCGTTCCTCCTATTTTGTCATCAATATCTGGGTCGTATGTTTCTATCAATTGATGAACTTGATTTCCTATGTAGTTGCCAACTCCATAAGCCCCAGCAACACGCACACCGACAAATGTTGCAGTTTCAACTAAGGCTCCGCCTACAGAAAGACTACCTACAGGAGCAGTACGGTATTCAAGATAGATTTCTGGAATTGTCATATCAATTGTCGGGCTTGCTAATGTATGCACACCACCAGTTTGAGGAACGCTCAACCTTTTTGCATTGACCTCAAAATAAGAGCGGACTTCAGGGCTGGCTTGTGCCGATACTGCAACTGAAACAGGCAAATAGCCAAAGGCTTTTTCAAGACGCAATAGACGTTTTCCATCTAATTTTTTTGCAAACGAATCAAGTGTATTTGCATGCTTACCATTCAATGCATTGGTATATGCTGTTGCTAAATCCTTTAGCTCACGATCAGATAAGTTATCAAATAACTTTCGCAAATGTGCTGGAGTTGCGTTTCCAATATTTTCATCAATCACTGCCGTAAAATTATTATGGATGGTTGTATGCAGTTGATCATATGACTGAAACTTATACGGAAGAATATTCGCACTAAATGCAGAGTTTTTGGGAATTTGAGTAATTGATTCAGCATGCCCATACGTAGATGAAAAAATTAGCGCGGGAATAATTGCAGCAACATATTTAAGTTTTAGCATTTAGTTTTCCACCTATAGTGACTAATGAATTGATGTATTAAAAACCATCGAAGCAAGTATTATTTAAAAATATATTTAATTGTTATGAAATTTAAATATATATTTATTAATTTTATTAAATAGTAACTAAATGATAAAAATAATTTAATTTTTCTTGATTTTTTAAGCGCAAATACTTGATAAAACTACACATGGAGATAATGTGTAGATTATTAATTTTTGATGTATATTTAATTTTTATCTAGACTCCACAGCTCTATATGAAAATAATATAGACCAAATGAAAAAATATATTTCAACAAATAGAGGCGTCCCAACAAAATTTATTTGATCATGATATTGGCTTTTATTAAATATAAATGCTGATTTTTCCAAAATTAATATGTACAAATTTTTATAAAAATTAGAGCCATATCAAGTCTTAATCTGACTTAAACTGGTAGTTTCAATGTGAAGAAAGCCTAAATCGTGCAAGTATCTCGTCTACTGGCTAAACCCATCACAATAGACAGAACAACCCATCTACGATTATTCCAAAATATCCTAAGCCGCATCTCGAACACGCATGATGGTTTGACGTGTGGTCTTAAATTCCCTAGCCACACTGGAAACATTCTCTCCATTCGCTAGTTTAGCCTTTACTTGCTGCTTTTGTTCACAGGTAAGGGCACTAGGTCGCCCTAATGTCTTTCCTTCTGATTTAGCGCGTTGTAGCCCAGCTTGAGTACGCTCAATCAATAAATCACGTTCGAACTCAGCCACAGCCACAATAACTGACATTGTCATTTTGCCACTAGCGCTTGTTAGATCAACCCCACCAAGTGCAAGACAAACGACCTTTACACCTGAGCGCTCTAGTTGTTCAACAGTGGCTCGTACGTCCATTGCATTACGTCCAAGTCGATCAAGCTTAGTCACGACTAAAACATCATCATGCTCTAATCGATCTACCAGTTTTCTGAATTGTGGACGTTCACTTGCAGCGACTGAACCACTGATACTCTCTGAAATGATGCGAGTGGAAGCAATAGTAAATCCTGCTTGTTTTATCTCTAAGATTTGATTGTCAGTGGTCTGATCAGCAGTTGATACTCGAACATATGCAAAAATGCGTGACATTGTTATTCTACACTGTACTAAAAGGATGTACTTATTATAAGTAGTGTACGTAATTATGTAAAGCTATATTTTGGACACCCAAAAACAAAATGTCCGTAAACGTTCGTTTTAGTACATCATCAAATCAACGCATAAGAGGGAGATTTAGATAGACTTACCTAATGATTATTTTAAGATTTAAAGGTATATTCTTATAAATTAATTATATTTTAGAGATCTCATAGTATGTCTAAAGATGAAAAGGAAGCACCTAAAGCAAAAGCTTATGGCAAAACTACCTATATAATTTTAATAACAATTTTTCTTTTACCAGTGCTCTTTTGGGGAATGGCATATGAGTTTTCATATTTTTATGTTTTAGGGATAGATGTATCAAACGTATTCACAGGTCTATTTACTCCTTTTTACTACCTTTACACACCACTGTCTTATATTTTAACTTTATTAATAGGCATGGTGGTAGTTACCAATATCAGTAAATTCTTTTCAAAGAATATTCAAAGAGATGAGTGGAAAAATGCAGTCGAGCAGTTAGAACAATTAGATATAAATGCATCTATTTTACAAGCTAAAACCGCCTCCACAATATGCTTTATTTATTGGGTATACGTCTTATTGGCTCTCCATTTTGGGTGGAGTACTCGAGTTGGTACGGTATTTCTTACAATGATTTTTTATTGTATTGGTTTCTTCATTGCTGGATTTTATAAATCCAACATTCACGGAAGAGTTCCTTTGATTCTAGCATTTATCATATCAGTAGGATTTTGCTTTTCTGCGGGAGGAATAGCTATAGCATCAATGGATAAAAAAAACCTAGGGATTATTAGAAGTGACATGGTGGTGATAGTCAAATCTGATGGCAAAAGCTATACAGCAAATGCCAATCAAATTACACCAGAAATTAGAGCGATAATTAAAGCACTCAGCCCGATCAAACTACCCTAAAACTTCAATGTATTGAGTTCTACAAATTCATGGATGATTCGTACATCTCTTCGAGAAATCTTATATCTCTGATCCAGTTTACTACACCCGAAACTCCGCTCTTTAAAGCTTAAATTGACTTTCTGATTCATCTTGGCTTGGTACGTGAAACGTTTAATAGCATCAACATACTCAGCATCATCTGTTAAATCATGAAATTTTCCTAGATTATTATGACGAGGCTTAATAGCTGCACTGACCACCCCATCAAGTTGACTCAGTCGCCTCTGTAACACTCGCCAATGCGTGAATGGATTGAACTCGTCTCGACTAAAGATAATCATGATGTGGATGTGGTAGGTATCTTTCTTTGAATGCTCTATTGTCCAATGGTATGAATAAGAGTCGGCTATCAAAACGGTTTTTAACGACTTAACATCAAAGTTTGATGGCTGAATAATTTCATCCATGACAAAGGGAGGTTCGAGTATTAAAGTTGCTTCATAAACGCAAGGGCGGGAAATTGTGTCTCTCGCTTGAGTGAGCAGTCCTATAATATTATCAAGTTGATTGGTATCGTATTTATAATTCTCCTTGGCATTGCCTTTGTTTAATTTAAAACCTAAATACATTGGATTGTTACCGATCAGGTACGGCGAAGTCATCATTTCTCCTTATGAATTGATTAAATTTTTGGGACAAAATTGAGTTTTAAAGCATGCGAAATGTGTTAAGTTAAGATTTGGCACGAAGAAATTAGTATGTAAAAACGCATCTATAAATGCTCTGCATACTACCGATTTTCTCTATCGCAAATTCAGACATAAATATATGTTTTATATACTTATATAAAATTTAAACTCGCAACTTTTTGGCAAACTTACGCCCTAATACCGATAATATTCAGGCGTAAAAATTCCATAAATCAGATAGAGATTTGAAAAGTAACTGCTTACTGATTTTATGTTTGGGACATTGGGACAACATAAAAATGTCATCCCATTGATGAAACAATTAAAGATTAACCCTCCCCTTCTTCATCCCAAGCTTTAGGAGTCAGCACATACATTCTGGTTGGATTATTATGATCAGGAATCCTTATCTTTCTGGTTGCAACTCTCTCATTCTCAGGCTTTAACCAACCACGCTTGATCAACACCCTTTCAACAAGTTTAGGATCTAATCCTTTACAAACTTCATTTCTAAATGAATTCGGAAAGATACTATAAGTTGTTTCATAATCTTGATCAGAATGTGGAACTGGGAAAGTTGACTGAATACCCTCTTTAAGCTCTGTGCTATAGAAGCCTACTCGGTTATAAGTAGACTTAGTAGAGTCGCTTGTCATACTCTGAAAACGACTAGAACCATGAACTTGAATAAAAGACAGGACTTGTCGCAATATCTCTGTTTCTTCAAAGCTATTGTCACGACCAAAGCCATCTAACCAATCCTGAAAACAACGTGCAGTTGCCTGCATTGCTTCACCAAATTGCCAGCCTGTTATATTCGCTTCCCCTGCCATTTCGCCACCCGCAGCAACCACGGCAAAACGACGAGCAACACGCATAACTTGCCCATTTGATCCACTAGGGACATGTTCTTCCATAAACCGCCTTATAAGCTCATGAGCACGCCGTGTAGCCCCATTTAGATCTGAAGTGAGATATTTAAGCCATGCTTTCCCAGCAAGCCCGTAGTAACTTGCAGCGGCGACTTTCAAGTTATCAGCAAAAGTACTCGGACTTTCCGTACCGTGTAGTTGTTCAAAAATACCTAAACCAGCTCCAGCATCAGCGGGAATATCAGCTAAACGAATTTCCTGTCCTGCTTTAATAGCTTGCCGTCCTTGGCTCATTATCGATGCTAAAGACTCTTCGCCATTTGATAACACTAGTAAACGCCATGCGCTAACAGCTTTTGCTGAACCCTGTTTGGTTGCTCTGGTCTTTCCTTGACCATTCATCAACATATAAACCGCGTCCCCAATTGAACGCTGATCACATTGTTTAATCTCATCAAGGATAAGTAAGCCATCATTATGAGTAACAGCCAATCCTTCTAATCCATTATCTGTTGCTCGCCACTGGCGGCGGTATTTCTCTGGATTGCCCCAGACACTGGATGCAAGATCAAGAGCGACACTTTTGCCGATAGAACTAGACCCGCGTAAATGAAATCCACCATTACTCTCACTCACTAAATTCAATAACGATCCAGCAAATGACACCGATAAAGAAAAGATCAAACGACTATTGCCTTGAGATGGCTTAGATACATGCTCTATCCACTTATCTAAAGTTCCAGATTCAGCAAAAGCACAAACTACTCCTAGGGAACTCTGGAAAATAATTTCCTCCTCCCCACCAATCACACAATCAGGCAGTACAAATGCGCCGTCACACCACCCAATACGATCAACGCACAAAATATGCTGATCTGTAGGGTAGCCTTGCAAGTAGTTGACAAATTTATTAAGATCGGAGGGTCTTTGACTAATATGTAAGCCTTTACTCAATAGCTCACGACTAATTGCTGCGGTCGTGCCTGCCAATAGCTCAGTGGGCATTACCCAACGATGAATTGACCCTTGGGTGTCATGCCATTGCAGAATACGCCCCCAATTGTTTCCATCTTTACTACATGTTGTTGCAATGATTTGGACAGGAGAAGATAGCCACACAGTTTGTTTGCCATAAGTTGCATAGACTCCTTGATTTTCCCCATCAAGATGTAACTCATACGCTATCCCATTAATTGTAAAAGGACAAAATCGCTCTAGCTTCATTAGCTCAGAAAGAGTAATTTGATTAGAAATATCTGTTGCTGTCGTTGAAATCGTCATGTCTGTCAAATTACCGCCCTCCACTCATTGAAACTTGCCCAACGACTTGTTGATCAATCCATTGGTAAACTTCATCGTTTTTCCATGCAACCATATTCGCACCTAACGAATAAGGGGCTGGAAACTTCCCTTTTGCGACCAAATCGTAAAGCTTGGTTTTTCCAAATGGCAATAATGGCAAAATGTCTCTTAATCGACTCATTCCCCCTTTTGCTAGTTGCTTTACCTCTCCGTTTTGTGTATGATTCATACGATTATGCATAAATTGTTCTCCTTAGAGTAATTTTGGTTGAGTCCCTACAATCACCCGCATAGTGAAAATAGGGATATAAAACGCAAAAAAAAGCCAATGCCTATCAATAGGTGGTCTATTGAAGGGAATTGGTTATATTTGCGGTAGTTTTAGTTAAGTATCAAAATACAGAAAGTGTATCCAAATTCATGCATCACAATAATGTGACTTGATCTTGATTTACGCCCCCATACAGTAAATATTCAACTAAGTCTAGCATTATATCATATTTTTATAAAAATTTGAATCATTTTCTTACCATGACTAATGCCTGTCTACAACAACAAAAGAATATTTAGTTGTTTTTCAAAAACTTAATACATTGTCTCTACGAAACTTTATCTAAAAAAGATAAAACGGGCATCGTGTACTATCTAAAGTTACAAAATGGAGAACAGTAGCCTTGACCTCGCCTATATGTGCAGGTTCAATTCCTTCTTTAGAATTTTGAGGCTCTTTTTTTTGCTACATACAAAATATTAGCTCAAACGCTACAATAGGGTGATACTAAAAATACTCAACTCGATTTGTACGAAAATCAATCAAACGATCTATTTATTTCTATACGGTATTTAATGCGGTACTTTTCAGTTTTTAAATTTTATTTTAATATATATAACATCACCTTAAGTTAAAATAAACAGTCCCGCTCTGGGCACCATCTTCTGTTGTTAAACAAAAAGCCCCAATTCATAAAACATTGGGGCTTTTTGTTGTTCAATCCATAATAATGAGTACAGCTAGAAAAGAAGACCTATCCGCACAAAAAGATAAAACTTTAAATACTCCTAAACGTAAATTAATTCTCTTAGGTTTGCGCCCCCATCCTATGTATATTACGACAAAGCCAACTTGCTTTTATCCGAGTGATACAAACGGCATGCAAGCTATATTTTAAGCCATGCCTTTTTAATCGCCTCGAAATGTACATTTTTCCATTCTTCTTTCCATAGCTCAAAGTAAGGGATGTCGTTGGACGATGGCACTGGAAAACATGTAGCTATTTGAACCAACGATGGCATTACAACGGCCTCTCCAATAAGCAAAGCCTCTCCCGCTCCTAAGGTCGGTAACTTCTCACACAAATTTCCAAGCGTGTCTGGCAATAGTCTTGACACGTAACGTTGGTCATTCGAATTAGTCAAACGCATAGCTAAAAAGTTACTGCATTGTGAGAATATTGTCTCGGATATTTCAGAAGGTCTCTGGCTTGAAAGCAAAAGTGTGACTCCGTATTTACGACCTTCTTTCGCAATTCGCTCGATTGAAAGCTTGGATGCTCTAAATCTGGCTAAATCACTGTTAGGTACATACTTATGCGCCTCTTCATAGACAAGTAAGATCGGAGCGTCGGTATTTACAGTTTCTCCAGCAGCGCTTCGCAATACCTTATAATGATAGCCATATTCAAAGACTATTCTCGAAATGAGGGATACGGTGATACTCAGGACCTCAAAGGGTACGCCACTCAAATCAATAATGGTAACATTTGAGTTTGTCTCTCCATAGCCCATTAAGGTCATCAATGTGCTTTCTAAGGTCGCAGCATCAGCCGCGGACCCAAACAGAAAATCCAGTCTTTGTTGCGCAACCTTTGACTCGAAACGGGTGAAGAATTTATCTAGTGTTTTATCAGCATAACTGCCATTCGTGATATTTTGTGATTTAGTGGGATGGAATTCTAAACGACTCTCGAAATATTTATTAAGGCGCTCTTCTGTTGTTAATTGCAGACCGTGGGAAGTATCCGTTTTACCATCTGCTAATAAGCTGTAGGACGGGTCTACAATCATATAACGCATCTCATTTTTTGCGTTTATTGTCTCATTCTTGATATTGTATAATGCATTTAATACTTGATGAATATTAAATTTTAAGGGGCTGTCGTAGAAGACTGATGTCATTCCAGGATTGTGCATTCTTTTATTTTCAGTAATTAAATTACGAAACACAGATGATTGGTTGTAATTGTCTCGTTCCCCTGTATCCAATAGAACCTCTTCAAGCTCCTCACTGTTCAGCAGCCAATAAGGAAGATGAAGACTTGCTACGTCAAGAAAATTAGCGTTTGGAAATGCTGTTTTGTATTCGGAGTGAATATCAAATATAACAACATGGGAGTTATTCAGAGAAAAATTACCAGCCTTCGCCGCCACCGCATTTTGAATGATCTTAGTGATAGTGTGGGATTTTCCAGAACCTGTTGAACCGACAACAGCAATATGCTTATTGAAAAAACGATTTCCGTCTACTGGCACGGGGATACTAGAATTAGAAACCAATGAGCAAAACTCAAATTTCTTTTCTGGAGCAACGGAATCAGCAAAAATCATTCTGATGTCATCCTCCGTTGCTGGGGCCACTCCAGTCGGTGGAATGGTAAGTGTGTCACCGCCCCTAATGAACCTCCCCTCCTTAATAATGCCGAGCGGTAGGGCCTCGATGATGTGCCTACGCTCAAAATTACTTGTGACCTCGATACAGAAGTTTTCGATGATTGCGATAAGAGCACAATCCTCAGTGTCTGTAATTCGAAGATAGGATCCAACTTTGATACTTTTGCCATCGGAAAAAGCTGCTATGTCATCAACAGATATTTTTACCCTGTCTGGAAACACCGCAATTACTTCGGCTGTTATCTCTGGAACTTTGCTCATGATCGGAATATCTCATTAATAAAATAGGTATAGGGGATCTGAATCTCGTTGTAAGCTGCCCCTGCAGGTCTGAATTTACTTTTAATCGGCACCGTTTTAAAAAAATCGAAGAACTCTATACTAGAACCGTGTATGCCATTGAAGCATGTCACTAGATGATCCACTGACGGTATAAATTTTATTTTTATTAGGAATCTTTTTGACGGAAGAATAGCCAATTGATCTTGGTAAAAGTCAGCACCGAGAAACGGGTATCCATCTTGAAAAAGTACGCCTTGTCTGTACATTTCATTTTTTAATTTTGCCATGTCTATGGCTTCGATCCCATGCAAAAGTACATAGGGACAAAACCGATCCTCATCTGGAGTACGCGAGCGCTCCTTATGGGAGAAACGCTCCCCTATTTCACGTAAAAGTGTCATGGCCTCTGAAAGTTTGAAATCCATACTGATATCAATAATAAAAACGCGGGAAATTTTTGGAATATTGATACCATGGAAAGTGAAATATTTCCTTTTTATGCTTTTTGCATAGTGTTCCTTTCCAAACCTTTCTAACAGCCATCTGCTAAAAACGATTTCCTTCTGATCGACAAGAGATATGAAATCCCCCTTCGTTATTGTTCGCTTGCTCACATCGGCTTGAATCGCTAGTGTCTGAATGGCATTTATAGCTCTGGGATAATAGAAAGCCTCCGTATCAGCAACCTCACTATGCGGTAAGCAACGTTTAAGTGAGGCATGCACTAGCCTCTGTTGCTCGTTGTATTCTGGCGCCAGTAGATCGATCTTTAATAAATTTAAAAAAAGGATAAGTTCAGCATCGCTGACACCAAGTTCGTTATGAACTTCATGCCGAACACTTTTTTCCGTATAGCTTAAAAAATGTTTTTTGAGGAAAATCAAATCAAGGCTAGTAGGGAGCTTATCTTGACCTTCCTTATAATGCCCGTAGATGCAATATCTAAAGGTCTGGCTAGCAGGACAATTTGCTGCTTTAAAGTGGCGAAGCATGTGGATTACTGCGTCTTTAATTACTGAATGGACGTACTCCGTGCCTTCGTAGTATTTGCATTGGATTAGTGAGACAGCATGCCCATCATTTATATCGATATCCTCTATACCTTCTATGACAACTTTCGCGACCAGTGATGTTGCCTCAAGAATTTCTAGTATCGTTTTATCAAACTGGTAAAAATAACCTTTGATGGTTGCATGTGCTGAACGGTTGGCCATGTTCTTGATCTAATGTCTGGGTAAATTATAGAAATATCATAGAAATATTATTTAGAACTTATAACAAATATCGCTCTGTTTCAGAGCTCAGTAAAATTGACCAAAACTTCTTTTTTTATTCTCATTATTCCCTCCTATATCTTTAGGAGGAAACTTGAATTCAACCGACTCTATTACATCAAAGTAAGTTCGGCAAGTCTTTAAAGAAAAAATGAAAGCTCATTATTCATTCTCTGTGGTATCTCTATCATCTTCTGCAGCGACACATCCCCAATGCTTCAAACATTGGGGATTTTTATTGTCCAAACCAATCACTCTAGATTAATGAATCAGCACAATCGCCTTCTGAATCGTGATCCATATGCCAACCGCCAGCGGAATACCCACAGCCAGCCATGCCAGTAAAACAACAATCGCGGGTGTCGTCGTAGCTGAGCCATCAATAGTCACGGCAGTAGAAGAAGGCTCTTGAACACGGTCATGGGCAGTTTGTCGCTCACGTGCCAACTCTTCATCCGACATATACTTATCTTCACTCACAGGTCGAACCATTAAATTCAGGATAAAGCCCACAGCCAACAAACCCGCCAAAATATACATGGTGATGTCATAAGAATCTGCCTTGGCGACTCCATGCGCGAGTTGGTAATCGCGAATATTGGTAATCAATAGAGTGCCCAACACACCAGCCACCGACCATGCTGTTAGCAGGCGACCATGGATGGCACCGACCATTTGCGAGCCGAAGATATCGGCAAGATAAGCGGGAACCGTGGCAAAACCACCGCCATACATCGACAAGATAATGCAGAAGCACAGCACAAAAAGCGCCAAATTACCGGCATGGGTGATGCTTGGAATAGCGACGTACAGCAGTACGCCGAGGGAAAGGAAAATAAAGTAGGTGACTTTGCGACCAATCACATCAGAGAATGAGGCCCAGAAGAAACGTCCGCCAATATTGAACAAGGATAAGAGCCCTGTGAATCCAGCAGCGTACGTGGCAATTTGTTTTTTCTGATCAGCATTTAACTCATTGATCGATAGGTTCAAGCCGATCAAATGCCCGCCAAAGACCTCCTGTAGAAGTGGCGATGCCATGGCCAGAATGCCAATGCCAGCGGACACATTTAAACAGAGTACCCCCCAAATCAGCCAAAACTGTTTGGTTTTCCATGCCACGTTGAGATGTACGTGTTTGGTCGTGGTCAGGCTCTGTTTTTTGCTACTATACTCACTCCAGCCACTGGGTTTCCAGCCGGTTGCAGGAACACGATAGCCAAAGGCACCGCCAACCATGAAGATAAAGTAGATACCAGCCAGCACTAAGAACGTTTGCCAGACTCCTACAGAAGTTGGCGTTGCAAAATGACGCATGAGAAAATCTGCGAGTGGCGCACCGATCATCGCCCCGCCGCCAAACCCCATGATCGCCATGCCCGTCGCCATACCCCGCTTATCAGGGAACCACTTGATCAGTGTAGAGACGGGGGAGATATAACCAAGCCCCAATCCAATCCCACCAATCACTCCCCCACCCAACCACATGAGCCAAAGTTGATGCTCATAGACGCCCAATGCAGTCAGCAATAATCCACCACACCAACAAACCGCCGCCACAAGTCCAGCTTTACGTGGACCAGCATGCTCAAGCCAGCCGCCAAACAGAAAAGCCGAAGAGCCTAGAAACACAAAAAATAAGGTATACATGATACTGAGTGTGGAGACACTCCAATCGCACGATTGGGTAAACAACTGTGTCATTAAGCCACTGCCCGTGGGGCATGCTACTGCTTTATCAATGCCAATGGCCTTGGACAAAGGTAGCCAAAAGACTGAGAAACCATATGCCATACCAATGCACAAGTGAATCGCCAGCGCCGCTGGCGGAACCAGCCAGCGGTTGAATCCGGGCTTTGCGATGGTCCGTTCTTTTGAGAGTAACGTGTAATGATTCAAGATGAACTCCTTGTACAGGATTAAGCCGTTATTGTTTTCAATTGCCGATCCAGCAATGACGTTTATTGAAGACTGCAGATGAAACAAAGAATAGGGAGGTTGAAACAGAATTGCGTAAAAAGCGAATGACTTACTCAGAGCATGATCTGCAGATTAAGTTTAACCATTTGGAATATAAATTACCATTTTCAGGCGATCTTTCAACCTTCAAATAGTTCGGCTTAAAATTCTATTTAAAGGCGTATAGTTATTCTCTTTTAGCTCTCAAATCTCCGCCACGACAAAACCATTGCGCCCTTGGCTTTTTGCTTTATATAAAGCCTGATCGACCTTTTTGATGAAATCGACAGGTCGTTGGCCCATCTGGGGCACTGTGGAAGCCAGACCAATACTGATCGTGACTGACTTCGATATCGTACTTACAGGATGTGGAATCGCAAGATCATTGATCACCTCTAATAATCGTTTAGCCTGAAGTATCGCCTGTGCTTCCTCAGTCATGGCAAATAATAAAAAGAACTCCTCGCCGCCATATCGCGCCACAAAATCATCACTGCGCGTCGCGATTTTTGCGATGCCGTCTGCGATTAACTTAAGGCAATAATCCCCTTCGATATGACCTAAATGATCGTTGTAGTTCTTAAAAAAATCAACATCCACCATCATAATGGCAAGTGGCGTTTGATGTCGCATTGCACGATCCCACTCACGCTGCATGACCATATCCAGATAGCGCCGATTGGCAAGACCCGTTAGCACATCTTGATGGGACAGTACTTCCAACTGTTTGGCTTGCACCGCATTCAGCAGACCTTGTAAATAATTCTGTCGATGACGATGATCGGTAGCAAACACCAGACTCATCCCCAAAAAACTGCTGAAGGTATAAGTGCGATGCAGAATCGTCCAATCAATTGGGTGCTTAATATAGTGCGTCACCAAGATCCCCAGTAAACCACCGGACCACCCTGCTAACGTTGCCGTATAAAAACGCATGCCGACAAAACCATAGACGATCACGACCGCGTACATCATCGCAGCATGATAGAGAATGCTGCTTTCACCCGAGGCGAGAACAACAGTAATGACAAAGGTAATGGCGATCGCCAGTGAGCAGCATACACAGGTATAAACATCAAACCACTGCGAGAATCGCTTAAACAGGGACAAGACCCATCCGACAAAGACGCAGCTCCCCACCCAGCTATAGAGCACAAACCAATTCCAAACTTGAGAAGCTGGCAGTAGCTGATAAATCCCTAAGGACAGAAGAACATACAGCAAAAAGATGATCACACCACGAGTACGAAACTCCCGAGCAGCCTCATTTTGGTAGTGATAGCGGTATTCTTTTTCAAGTTTGTGCGGGAAACGAAGAAAATATTTTCGGCTATGCAAGAGTTTGGTGATTTTTTCATGTTCAAGCGTTAACACATCCGTGTCATTTAATTTCATGCCTTAGATCCTTGCGGCGAGGCGCCGCGTGTTTCTTATTATTTATTGGATGTTACTGTTTTGATTGTATTGCGTCTGAAGCTGAACTATGCCTCATTTTTCTAATGATGTTTCTACTCTTTTGTATCGTTTTATATCATAGCGAGCACTGATCTGATTTCCATTTTTTGCATTGTCTACTGATCACTTACGCCAATGCTGCAACGAACTCCCTCATGTTAGTCTTAAATTCTCAGACCATTAAATAACGTCGTTATATTAACAACGTCAATTCGGGAATATTGCATGAAAAAGCTTGACCTCAAAGACAAGGTAATTCTGATTACAGGGGCGTCTGGGGGAATTGGTAAAGCCGTCGCTGAAGGATTTTATAAATGTGGCGCGAAACTGGTATTAACGGATTTGTCTTTGGAAGCGCTGAATACCACTTTTGCTGAAATGGATCACAGTCGCGTTTTCATCGCAACGCTAAATGTGGTCAACATGGCCGAAACCAAAGCAGTTGTGGCAGAAGCCATCAAACGATTTGGTCGAATTGACGTGGCATTTGCTAATGCTGGAATTGGCGCAAAGACGCCTACCACGATGCTCGCTATTACGGATGACGAGTTTCAGCAAATTGTCAATGTAGACCTGTTCGGGGTTTGGAATACCATCAAAGCCACATTACCGCATATCATTGATGCTCAAGGACATATCCTTATTACTGCCTCTATTTATGCTTTCGTGAATGGCATGGCGAATGCGCCCTATGCGGCCTCAAAAGCAGCGGTTGAATCATTGGGCAGAGCTTTGCGCACCGAACTGGCTGGAACTGGCGCAACCGCTGGGGTCTTGTATCCGGGCTGGGTGGAGACGCCGATTGCAAAAGTTGCTTTTGGAGGACATCAAGAAGCGACCACACTTGTTAAGCATGCCATGCCCGGTCCTTTTGGTCGTGCGGTTCAACCTTCTGTAATCGCTGATGCCGTCATCGCAGGGGTTGAATCTAGAGCATCGCGTATCATTGCACCGAAGCGATGGATCCCTATGTCACTCCTGCGCGGCTTATTAAATGCAACCAGCGATGCCTTGCTTGATCGCGATCGTAAAGTTCATCAGCTCATTCGATCGCTTGAAAAACGGGCAATCGCTAAACACCTAGACTAATCTAAACAGGGCGATCGATCCCGTTGAATTGGTGCTCTTTTTTCCAAAAGAAATGCTAGTCCCCATGTTTTTAATTATGGGGATTTTTTATGGTCTTCAATTATTCAAATTTCACGATGACGCCCCATCTGCCCGTCATGACATTTGGTCATATAACTCAATAAGGTTTTGTTTTTTTAGTATAGTATGCGCATAAAATTTGCGTAAGTAATGATTACCACGCCTGATTTTTCAATTTTTAAACCCGGGGAATTCAATGTTAAAAAAAGCTTTTGCTTTACTAGTTATCTCTGCTGCGCTATCTGTAGCCGCACCTGCTCAAGCTAAATCCAACTATAGCCTGCAACACATCTATACCCAATGCGGTATTGGCGGCTTGATATTCGGAAAAATCAGCCCTGTTCTTGCAGTCATTTCGAACGTGACTTGGGACTTGGGTACAACAGCAGCACTTTCAGACTCACTGTCCCCAAACCTTTGTGGCGGTCAAATCGTTGCCAGAGCCGTGTTCATTAAAGAAAACTTTCCATCCATTGAACAAGATCTGGCAAGTGGTCGCGGCGAACATTTAACCGCGCTAAACGGCTTGATGGCATGTCCAGCAGCGAATAGCCATATTCGTGATGACTATGCACACTACACGCTAAGCCCAGCTTATCAGCAAGGAAAGACCACTGAGAACAGCGAAGAGTTATTCCAGATTGTGAATGACAATATGGAAGCAGCTCATTGCTCAATCGCTTAAAGTCTTTCACACAGAATGCTAACTAAATCATATGCCATATCTTTTTACGTTAGCATTCTGCTGTGCTGTTTACCGCAAGCCCATGCAACAGAACCCGTAGCGAGTATACAAAAGCTTCAACAAGAAGCCCGCGATCGGCATTTAGCCGACGCCCCGATCTGGCAGAAGCTGATTTTGTTTAGACAGCATGCCGAAATCACATCTCCAAACTTTTATTTCAGTGATTTGGCCGCAGCACACCTCAAACAGATCACCCCACAACAGGAGTTAGAAGCAACAATCGAAGCGCTACATGATGACCCAAAACTCATCTGCCAATACCCTGCACGCTATTATTGGTTAAGCCATCAATTAAGGGGGATGCCTTCTACGGCTTTAGACAGCTGTAAAAATCTGCCTAACCCAGAGCAAGACATCCGACTATTATTAGTCAGCGGCTATTTAAAAAATCCAGTCTCTACATTTGGACATGTTCTTATCACCATCGGTGGACAGGATGAGCGGCAAAATCTATTAGACAGTGCCTATAACTACGGCGCACAAATACCCAATCACGAAAGCAGTATGAACTATATCGTTAAAGGCTTATTCGGCTTTTATCATGCACGTTTTGCAAATAGTCAATATTTTAAGCAGGATGTGGTTTACGCTAAGACTGAGCAGCGGGATATCTGGGCCTACACTTTAAATCTCACAGCTGAACAAAAAGCGCTGTTGATTTATCACTTGGCAGAGATCCAGTCTCACTCGATAGACTATTATTTTATTAAGCAAAACTGCGCGTATCGTTCAGGCGAGCTGTTAGAACTAATTGCGGATATTCAAATCACCAACCGCATTACGCCTTGGTATGCACCGGAGTATATCTTTGATCAGATTGAGGAATATCGACACCTTCATCCTGATTTTATTAAAAGTGTGGAGTACCTGCCCTCCGATCAAAATAAGTTATATTTTACTTTCTCTAAAATGCCAAAACGGTATCAAGATGAAATTAATAACTATATCAAAACAGGTGAACTTCATCATATCGAACAGTTTGACATTCCAGATCAAGAAAAAATATTAGAATTTTTAATTGCTTATCTGAATTTAAAACAAATTGAAAAGAACAAAAAAGAGTATGACACGCAGAAAAAACAATTGGTCAGAATGCGCATTCAGCTTCCGATTGGTGAGGATGAGCAAGAGATGATACCCTCTCGTGCCTCTCCGGCTCTGGGTGAGAAGCCCAGTAAACTCGCACTGGGTCTAGGCGGTGATCAGGGATATCTGAACTTCATCGTGTTTAATAAAGATATGCTCAGTGCAAATAGTAATTTGCATGACGAGTTCAAAATATTAGATTTTTCTTGGAGATATCAGCAGCAAGAGCTCAAGCTACAGACAGCCGATTTCATTCATATTTTAAAGATTGAAGATCTGAGTCAAAAGCTGGCAGGAGAAAAAAAACTGTCATGGGAGCTCGCTGTCGGTGCCAAGCCTGATATCTATACGGGAGAGTTACATCGCCCTTATACCCGTGGCAGCCTAGGTGTCGGTTATGACTTTGCTCCGCACTGGGTCGGATATAGCTTACTGGGCGCGGAGCTCAATGACAGTCCTGACAAGTTAGATGCCGTCAGTGAAACGGCTGTGGTCTATCAGCAAGAGCCCTTTGCTGTGAAGCTTAGTCAAACTTTTCAGCAACGACGAGACCATGCTTTAGCGCATGAGACGCGCTTTGAGCTGCGATATCGGGTAGCAAAGAATATGGACTTCAAACTACAGCTTTCTAATCGCGATAATAATCTGGCCTATCAGTATTATTGGTAAGACTCTAAAAAATTAGGTTTAAGCTTGACTTAACTACCACCCATTCGCTCTACCACATAATCCGCAGGATAATTCTCTCCGACCGAATACGCAGCAATCTTACTCAAGTGACTATAAGGTAAGTTTGTTTCTACATGCCATTGGTCAAAACAACTTTGGATACGCTTTAAATCTTTTTGGCTGCTGGGCTCATCCGCGATATCAAGTCCCGCATGCTGTAATGCCAGTATCACATCACGACTCAGCAGATACATATCCTTGCCCATACGACGTAAAAAATAACGCCCCGTCATGCCACCTAAACGGCTGCCATGCTTTTTCAAATATTGCAGCAAGCCTAATTGATCCTGTTCATCCCAATTGGCAAAGAAATTAGCAGCACTGCCATGTTCCTCAGCAAGCTCTCGCAAAAAGACGGCATTCTTATAGACAGCTTCAATCTTTTGCCAATTACGCACAACTCTCGTATCGAACAGATAAGCATCCCAGACGGTATCGGGTAAGAGCGCTAATTTTTCCACATCAAAACCCAGAAAAGCTTCCTCAAACTGCGGCCATTTATTCTCGATCACTTGCCAATTAAATCCGGCTTGATTAATGCCTTTAGCAATCATTGAAAGATAGCAAGAGTCTGGTATTGCCGCGAGCTCATCACGGCTTAACACAACAGGCAATAGCTGATTCAATGCTTCGACGCCACCTTTGCGATCCAGTGCACGTTCATAGATTTTACTAAATGCTTGCATGAGTGTACTCCACAAGAACAAACGCTTTATTTAAATACGCGGGATGACTTAACACTTTCCCGATCCGTAGCTTTAAGGATAGTTTTATTAAATTGAGTGCGAAGAAGAATCTCATACCTCACTACTGCCTGCAATCTCATCGACTTTCTTTTCTTCTTTCTGATCAAACAGCCCCATCAACTCCCCTCTTAACCACTGATTCGCCGGATCGGCTTGCCGCTGTTGGTGCCAATACAGATGCAGCTCAATGCCGGGCAGAGATAATGGGAGCGGTAGGATGACATTCCCCAGCGCAGTATTCATGGTCATGGCTTGATGCAGGGGCATCGTCAGCAACAGATCACTCTGAGCAACCAAGCGACAAGCCGCCTCGTAATATTGGCAACGCACCACCACCTGACGCTCAATGCCTAAACGTGATAGAGCAATATCTTCAACCGACTTGCCTGAACGGCGTGAAGACACCGTGATATGACGCGCTGCCAAATATGCACCAGCATCAAGCTCACGCGGCTGTCGACTCACCACCGCAAACTCATCCTTGAGTAAGGACACATGACAAATATCAGGCGACGTTGGCTGCGCAACATCAATCGCAAAATCAATACGACCTGCCACAAGATCTGCACGTAAGTTCTCACGGTCTAGGCGGATACTGGAAAGCTCAAGATTGGGGATTTTGGCGTGCAGTGCTTGGGTGATGACCGGCAGAATGCTGGGTTCTAACTTGTCATTCATGGCCAGTGTGATATGGCTTATATCACGTGCGGGTTCAAAGCTTTGATTGCGCAGTACTGCTTGACGAAAGAGGGCTAATGCCTCTTTGACATCTGGCCAGAGGCGATCAGCAAGCGGTGTTGGCACCACCCCTTGCCCTTCCCGCACAAACAAAGGATCACCGAGGCTGACACGTAATCGCCCGACAGCATGACTGACTGCCGACTGACTTAAAGACAATATTTCAGCGGCATGGGTCAGATTACGTTCACGATAGACCGTATCAAAGACGCGGAACAAATTGAGGTCCAGACGATCTAATCGATTTAATTCATTAATTTCATGCATGACATACCATGAGAAATGATCATTTTCTACATCGTACGACAAACCTTAAGATACGGATATGCCTTCAGCGTGATAAATAACAAAGACGCATCATAAAATTTCCAAGGAGAGTATCCATGCAATTCGAACTGAGCAGCCGAGGACAGGACGTTTTAGAGCGCGTTAAAGCGTTTATTCGCGATCATATCGAACCTGTCGAACCTGCATTCTGGGCAGAAGTTCGTGCCACCAATCCCAGCGGTGACTGGCAACACTGGAAAGTTCCTACGATACTTGAAGACCTGAAAAACAAAGCAAAAGAACAAGGTTTATGGAATCTCTGGCTACCTGATGCTGAGCTTGGCGCAGGGCTTAATATTCAAGAATATGCACACATCGCCGAGCAAACGGGTCGCAGCCTCCTCGCTCCTACCGTATTTAACTGTAACGCTCCCGATACAGGCAACATGGAAGTGCTGTGGCGCTATGGCAGCGAAGAGCAAAAGAAACAATGGCTCTCCCCACTATTAGCCGGTGAGATTCGCTCCGTATTTTTTATGACAGAACCTGATGTTGCCTCTTCGGATGCGACCAATATGCAAGCCACGGCCATTATCGATCACGATGAAATCGTACTGAATGGTCGTAAGTGGTGGTCGAGCGGGGTCGGTGATCCGCACTGCAAAATCGGTATCTTCATGGCGCACACTCCTAACGAAGGAAGAGGTCGGCATCACCAGCACTCTATGGTTTTGGTACCACTCGATACTCCGGGGGTCAAAATTGAACGCATGCTGCCTGTCTTTGGTGAATATGATGCTCCGCATGGTCATGGTGAAGTCAGTTTCACCAATGTACGGGTACCGATCAGCAATTTTATTGTCGGCCCGGGTGAAGGTTTTGCCATTGCCCAAGGGCGTCTCGGCCCCGGTCGGATTCATCACTGTATGCGCTGCATCGGCGCTGCGGAAAAAGCGCTGGAACTTATGATTGATCGCGGTACACAGCGTGTGGCTTTTGGCAAACCAGTCATTAATCTAGGCGGCAATCTTGAGCGTGTCGCTGATGCACGCATCGCCATTGATCAAGCCCGCCTCATGACGCTCTACGCGGCATGGAAAATGGATACTTATGGTACCTCAGGCGCGATGACCGAAATTTCAGCTATCAAAGTGATAGCCCCGAATGTCTTGCAACAAGTCGTCGATATGGCGATCCAGATACATGGCGGTGCAGGCGTATCTCAGGATACTCCCCTTACGGGCTTCTTTATTCAAGCCCGTAGTTTAAGACTTGCGGACGGACCCGATGAGGTGCATAAAGGAGTCATCGCACGTATTGAGCTTGCCAAACGAAACACTGGCGAGACAAAATCTAAATAAGCAAAGGGATCATTGCGCATGTCAACACTATCATCAAAAACTAAACGCGTCTTTATTACTGGCGGTGCAAGTGGCTTGGGCCGAGCACTCGCTTTCCACTATGCCCATGCAGGTTGCCAGGTCTGCATCGCGGATGTCAGTGACGCACGCGGTGAAGAGACCCGTCAAGAACTACAGCGTATCAGCCCTTCGACGGAGATGCTTTACCGTCATGCAGACGTGACCCATGAAGAAGACCTACAAATCATCGCTGATGAGCTCAATCAACGTTGGGGAGGTCTGGATGTCCTCATCAATAATGCGGGCGTCGCTCAAGCGGGTGCGATAGAAGACGTGTTGCTCAGTGACTGGGAGTGGATTCTCAATATTAATCTGCTGGGTGTGGTACGCGGCTGCAAGGTCTTTACACCGATTTTCAAACGCCAAGGTCATGGTCATATCGTCAACATTGCTTCCATGGCAGGTTTACTCGATGTTCCTCGTATGGCCTCTTATAACGTTTCCAAGGCAGCCGTGGTCGCTCTTTCAGGAACGCTTGAGCAAGAGCTCATGGATGCAGGCATCCATGTCAGTGTCGTCTGCCCGTCCTTCTTCCAAACTAATCTTGAAGAAACCATGCGCACGACTGACCCAAGCCTCAAGAAAATGATGGGCAAGCTGCTCAGCAGCGGCAAGCTCTCCGCTGAACAAGTGGCGGAAAAAATCGTTCTTGGTGTGGAAAAGCATGAATCATATATCTTGCCGCATATTGCTGGTGAGCGCCTCTGGTTGGCTAAACGCTACCTGCCCCAGCGGCTCTACAGCAAACTCTTTCAGCGCAGTGTTAGTCGGATGAAGCCGCGTAAAAACTGACTAAACGTTACATGTATCACTACGCATTCAAATAAAAATGAAGATCAAAACGATCCATAGGAAAGAAAAAAATGGCACTCATTGATCAAGGCGGCTCCATCCGTCATGGCGAAGAACTGGATATCCAGAAAGTTGATCGTTGGTTACGGCAGCATTTACCCGATCTTGCGCAAGAACTGCCTGAGGTCACTCAATATTCTGGCGGCGCATCAAACTGGACCTATCATCTGAAGTACGCCAATCACGATCTGATTCTGCGTCGCCCACCTGCTGGCACCAAGGCCAAAGGCGCACATGACATGGTGCGCGAATACAATATTCAGAAGCAGTTGAAAGACGCTTACCCTGCAGTACCTGAGATGATTGCGCTCTGCCAAGATGATGCAATCATTGGCTGTGAGTTCTATATCATGCGCCGCATCGAAGGCATCATCCCGCGCGCTAACCTGCCTAAAGAATTGACGATGACCAAGGATGAGGTACACACCTTATGTACCAACACACTCGATCAGCTCATCGCTCTACATCAAGTGGACTATCGCGCGGCAGGTCTTGAATCGATCGGCAAAGGGAGTGGCTACTGTAAACGTCAAGTCGATGGCTGGAGCGGACGCTATGAAAAAGTAAAAACATGGAATGTCCCGTCCTACAAGGGTATTCGCCAATGGCTCGCAGACCATACCCCCGAGGACTCTGCAACCTGTGTCATCCATAACGATTGGCGCTTTGACAACGTTGTTCTTGACCCAACCCAGCCAACACAGGTGATTGGTGTATTAGATTGGGAGATGGCAACGCTTGGTGACCCACTGATGGAACTGGGTAATGTGCTCGCCTATTGGATTCAATCGAATGACGACATTATTCTGCGCAAGATGCGTCGCCAGCCAACCCATCTTCCTGGAATGCTCACCCGATCAGAAGTGGTCGATTACTATCAGCAAAAAACTGGTGTCGAAATCAAAAACTGGGCGTTCTATGAAGTTGCGGGTTTATTCCGTGTCGCCGTCATCGCCCAGCAAATCTATTACCGTTATCACCATAAACAAACAGATAACCCAGCGTTCAAAAACTTTTGGCTCATCAACTGGGCCATCTGGAGACGTTGTCGTCAAACCATCGCGGCAAGTCGAGGTTAAGCCATGTCTACCATTACCCTGATTCGCCATGGTCAAGCTTCGTTCGGAAAATCCGATTACGACCAACTTTCAGATATCGGTTATGACCAAGCACGACGCCTTGGTGTAGCCCTTGCCGAACGCGAGGAGTCGATTGATACCGTCTTCATTGGCGGCATGTTGCGTCATCGCCAAACTGCAGAGACTTGCCTTGAGTCGATGGGGCTCGACTTACCCTTACAAGTACTACCCGATTTCAGCGAATTTAACCACGAGCACATTCTTGAAAAATCTGAGCCGCGCTATCGTGACCGGGAATGGATTATTCAGCAAGCCATGCAGCAATCTGTTCGGCCTGAAGAGGTCTTTATGCAAATGTTTAAGGCTTCGATTACCCGTTGGGTCGATGGTCAACATGAGCAGGATTACGATGAGACATGGCCCCAGTTTCAACAGCGTGTGAAGTCAGGATTGGACACAGTCGCTGCATTGCTGAATCAATCCCAACATGCGCTGGTCTTTACGTCGGGTGGATGCATCTCGGTCATTGCTCAAGCGTTATTGGAACTCAACAATAGCGCGACCTTCCGTACCAACTGGACTCTCGCCAATTGCGGATTGACCCGTATCGCCCAAAGTGCTCGACATCGCAATCTGATGAGTCTCAATGAATATGGACATTTTAGCGGCCGTCATCACTCGCTTTTGACATTTCGCTAATCACTCAATCAAGGAATAATAAATCATGCGCAAAAATATCCTCATCACCGGTGCAAGCTCTGGAATCGGCGCGGGTATGGCTCGCGAGTTTGCCGCCCGTGGACATAACCTTGCCCTGTGTGCACGACGTATTGAACGTTTAGATGAGCTCCAGCATGAGCTGACCGAAAAATATGGCGTCAAGGTGTCGGTACGCGTGCTCGACGTGAATGATTATCCGCAAGTTTTTGAAGTCTTTGAAGCGTTTGCTGCTGAATTTGGTCAACTAGACCGCATCATCGTCAATGCTGGCGTGGGCAATGGGCGACGCATCGGTAAAGGTCATTTTGAGATTAATCGTCAGACGGCCGAAACCAACTTCATCGCAGGGCTTGCACAGTGTGAAGCTGCTGTCGGTATATTCCGCCGCCAGAATGCTGGTCATCTGGTGACGATCTCATCCATGAGTGCATTCCGAGGATTACCCCGCCACCTGACCACGTATGCTGCAAGTAAAGCCGCGATCGCCGCACTGACCGAAGGCATCCGTGCAGAACTCTTTGACACGCCGATCAAAGTCAGTACGATCTTGCCCGGCTACATCCGGACAGAACTCAACGCTGGAGCCAAAAAATTACCTTTTGAAGTCAGTGAAGAAGTCGGAAGTAAAGCCTTAGTTCGCGCAATTGATCGTGAACCGAGCACGGCATGTGTACCGGGCTGGCCTTGGACATTGGTCGGATTCTTTATGAAGCATTTTCCGCTCAAATGGGTAATTAAATTAGGCTAGCCTCTACAATGCTGATAACGATCATTCAAATCAATTAACGCCATTAGAACGGAATCTGTAGTATGAGTGTACTGTCCTTCCCGATCATTGATCCGCACATTCATCAGTGGAACCCTTACCATACCCCGCATAAAGCCGCGCTATTGGTGAAATTACTCGGGCGGTTTCCACGCCTCATGGACCGTACTGCACGTTTGGCACTGCCTCAAGCAACAATCGACTTTATCGGCCTGACCGAGGGGGCATTGTCGCCATATTTACCTGCCAACTATATGAAAGACAGTGCGCCATTTGCGGTTGAAGCGGTTGTTCACATTGAAGCCGATTGGCATCATCATCACGGACTAGGCGTCGTTGAGGAGACAGCATGGGTCTCCAAGCTGCCTTTTGGTCACGGTCATACGCCAAAGCTCGGCGCGATCATTGGTAAAGCCGATCCGCTGAGTCCTCACTTTGACGACATCCTCAAAGGACACATCGCCGCATCGCCTTTATTTCGTGGCATCCGCTGCATGGCTGCGCATCACTCAGACCCGGGTGTACATGGTTTTAGTGCCTACCCTCACATCTATACCAATCCTATATTCTTAAAGCGTTTTGAGAGACTCGCACACTATGGCTTGAGTTTCGATGCATGGGCTTACTCAACCCAACTGCCCGATGTGACGTATCTAGCCAAACAATTTCCTGAAATCAAATTTGTGATTGACCACTTAGCCACCCCTGTCGGCGTCTTCGGTCCAGTGGGTCGTTCAACCGGATACACGGTCGCACAACGTGCTGGGATATTGAGTCAATGGAAAGATGACATCGCTGAGCTTGCAGCATTGCCCCATGTCCAAGCCAAAGTGTCTGGGCTGCTCATGCCAGTATTAGGACATGACTTTCATAAACGGCATGAACTTGCCAGTGTGGAGATGATCGTGAATCTTTTAGGGCCATTGGTTGAACACGCATATAAAGTCTTTGGACCCGAGCGCTTGATCTTTGCATCCAATTTCCCGATGGATAAAGTCACAGCACGCCTGCCTGATGTTATTGAGGCGTATGCTCAGCTTATTGCGCCTTATGGAGAGTCAGCATTGAAGGCGGTTTTTCGGGAGAATGCGATTCGGTTTTATGGTCTTAAAATATAAGTCAAACTCTCAATATGTCAAAATCAAAAAAGTCCTCAAGCCAATCGCTTCAGGACTTTTTGATGATTTATAAAAATCTATACGATTGATTAACGCTTACGGCTCGGTAAAATATTCATATATTTGCAAATAATCCCCAGCATGATTTCATCTGCACCGCCGCCTATCGAGATCAGACGACTATCCCGATAAGCTCTAGCGACGATGTTGTCCCACATAAAGCCCATGCCGCCCCAGTACTGTAAGCAGGAGTCATTGACCTCCCGCAACAAGCGACCCGCTTTTAGCTTCGCCATTGATGCGAGACGCGTGACATCCTCCCCACTGATATGCGCCTCGCAGGCTTGATAGGTCAAAGCGCGTAATGCTTCAACCTCTGTCATGAGCTCAGCCATACGAAAATGAATGACTTGATTATCAATCAGTGGCTGACCGAAAGTCGTCCGCTCACGGCAATAATCAATGGTGGCATTGATAACCGTCTCACTACCCAGTAATGCGCCCGCCGCCGCACACAAGCGCTCCTCTTGGAACTGCATCATCTGCATCATAAAGCCCATGCCCTCAGCACCGACACGATTGCGCTGTGGCACGCGAACATTGTCAAAGAAAACTTGCGCAGTATCTGAGCTACGCATCCCCATTTTGTCCAGTTTCTTGGACAAGGTGATCCCTGGTGTCTTAGCCGGAACGATGATCATCGATTTATTGACATGGGGTTTGTCGTCGGATGTATTCGCAAGCAAACAGAAAAAGTCTGCTTGGGTAGAATTGGTAATCCACATCTTGCTGCCATTGATGACATAGTCGTCACCATCTTTCGATGCGTAGGTTTTAAGCGATGCAACGTCCGATCCACCACTCGCCTCACTCACGGCAATAGCCGCCACATAGTCTCCAGCAATTGCAGGTGTCAAAAACTCATCGCGAAGCTCTTTAGACCCAAATCGTGCCAATGCAGGCGTCGCCATATCGGTCTGCACACCGATAGCCATCGGCACTCCACCACAGGCAATACGACCAAAC